>OX639991.1:0-3635000 GCA_951828585.1 Longimicrobiales bacterium | reverse complement strand
GTGCGGTCCGCGAAGGTGCACGGGGACCAGGGGTGCGTCGCGCTCCCGATTGGTGAGTCGGAGCCCTACTACGAGGCAGTCTCCGTCACCCCGAACCTGCCCGACCCCGCAACGACCCCGTGGCCGCTCGGCGACGTGCTCCCGGACGCCCCCTTCCCCACCGACGTGGACATGGACAAGGTGGCCGAGGCGGTGGCGGCAGCCTTCGATCCGCCCGAGGCGCTGACCGCGGCCTTCGTGGTGACCCACCGGGGCCGGCTGCTCGCGGAGCGCTACCGCGAAGGGATCGGTCACAATACGCCGCTCGAAAGCTGGTCGATGGGCAAGAGCCTGACGGGCACCCTCATGGGCGTGCTGATCCACAAGGGGGTGTACGAGCTGTGGCAGCCCGCGCCGGTGCCGGAGTGGCAGGGAGAGGGGGATCCGCGCCAGGCGATCCGCATCGGAGACATCATGCGGATGTCGTCGGGGCTCCGCTTCCGCAACCGCAGCGACCCCGGCTACGACCCCGAGGTCGGCTATCCGGATCACCTCTACGTCTACACGGGAACGGTCAACTCCTTCGCGTGGGCGGCGAGCAAGGACCAGCAGTGGGAGCCGAACACGGTCGGCCGCTATCGCAACTCCGACCCCGTGATCACCAACTACCTCGTGCGGCTGGGGGTGGAGGAGGTGCTCGGCGAGAACTACCACGAGTTCCCGCAGCGCCACCTCTTCGACAAGCTGGGGATCCGGAACCTGATCCCCGAGACCGATCCGTACGGCAATTTCCTCCTTCAGGGCTACGAGTTCGGCAGCGGGCGCGACTGGGCGCGGCTCGGCAATCTCTATCTCACCGACGGGGTGGCGCCGGAAGGCGAGCGGATCCTGCCGGAAGGGTACGCGACGTACGCCTCAACCCTGGCGCCGGCCTGGGAGGCGGACGGGCGGCCGGTTTACGGGGGCGCGTTCTTCTGGGTGAACCAGGACGGGCAGTTCCCTGTCCCAGCCAGTGCGTTCTACATGGCGGGTGCCGGCGGACAGAACACGATCGTGATCCCGTCGCACGAAATGGTGGTCGCGCGGCTGGGGCACTACGGCGGGGAGGGGGGACGGGACGCGCTGCGCCGCGCGCTGGAGATCCTGATGGAGGCGGTGCCGCCAGCATAGAAGTACGCCCGCCAGGACTCGAACCTGGGACCCTCGGCTTAGAAGGCCGATGCTCTATCCAGCTGAGCTACGGGCGCGAAAGAGAGGGCGGTGCGGCGGGGCGCCACCCCTCGATCAGGAAGCTAACCGCGGCTTCAGGGAGGCTCCAGTGTGCGGGGGCGGAGACGGGGCCGGGCCAGGCGGTGGCCGGGGCCGCGGACAGGATCGTTCCCCGTGGGCATCGAGGAGGCGCCCGCAGGTGGCCGAAGGTGGCGGAGACACCCGGTATGCTGGTACACTTCGCACCGGTCGCCGGGCGTCGCGGCCCGTGGATGCAACCGCCCCGACGCCGGGTGGATCCATTCCATGGGCTGACTGACCCGCCCTTCACCCGGAGTCCCTCCTGACCCGAAGACGGAATGATGAGCAAGAAGAGCTCTCAGTGGGAAGACACGGCCTTCTTCATCGGCACCCTGCTGCTGACGACGGGCGGCGGGCTGATGATTCAGGCCGGTCTGGATCTGCCCCCTCTGTACGCCAAGCTGGTATGGGGGGGCGTCTGCCTTGTGTGGGGTGCGGTGCTGATCCGTGTCTGGATCATGCGAGAGGGGCAGCGGTAGGGGGGGACGGCCTAACATAACAAGCCCGTGGACCTGGGCAGCGAGGGCTTCGACAACGCCGTTCGAAAGCTCATTGAGGTTCTTCGAACTCCTCCGAACCGCCCAGCTCGGATCTGACGGGCTCGGAGTCTGACGACCCGGTTCCGGGCGCACCTGGCCGAAAAAGCCAGGAGAATCCGCGCGCCTTGGCCGCCGCACAGGCTTCACCTTCACTTCACCCCGCCTCTGCCCTCGGAGACTCCAGCCTGCGGGTCGGCACCCTCTCCACGTCCCTGCCCCTCGCCCACCCGCATCACCTTGCTCCGCCACCCCAAAGTCCCATCGTTTGCCCATTCGTAGCGTCGCGGTCTTTCGTTCTCGCCTCGCTTGAGCAGTCAGTCTTGCGGGAAGCCGCTCCGATCCCCAGATTGCCTTCGTTCCACAGACTCATCTCATGAATAAGAGGGTCGACATGAAGAGAATTGCGAACGCGGGACTTGCGGCGGCGCTCGCGCTGCTCGCGGCCTGCGGCCAGGACGGCACCATCCCCCCCCCCCCCCGGTGATGCCGGGCCGCCCCTCGCCGGAGACATGGCCGCCGATTCGGCGTCCGCCGATTCAGTCGCTGCGTACACCCTGATAGGCGCGCTGGAGGCGCACCCCGACAGCGCGACGGTGCGGGCCGACAGCGTCTTCAAGGACACGACGTTCATCGGCTACATGGTGGAATGGGAGGAGGACGGGACGAGCGGTTCTGGAGGCGTTGCTCCGGGAAACTGCTACGTCATCCTCACCATCGAAAAAAGGAACGGCGTGTGGGTCGTGGTGGGCGTGCGGGTGGTCTATTGCGTCCCCGAGAACCCCGACGATCCCGGCGGAGGCGGCGGTGGCACGCAAACCGACACGCTCACAGTCAAGCTGGAATGCGACGATCCCGATGGTGGCGTTGAACGGGGGACCGACGTCACCTGCACCCTGTCCGCCGATGAGTCGTCGGCCATTTTCTCCGGTCTCCAGTGGTCGTTCCCGGCGACCGGGGCCACGCAGTCGGGCGGAACGTCGTGGGGGGGCAAGGCGGTGGTGTCGGGAACCATGCGGGTGACGGGCCAGGTGAACGGGACGGCCTTCGAACCCGCTACGGCGGAGATCAACGTGAATGGTCGGGGGTGGAAGTGGACGAGCGACATGAACGTGCGCTGGGCCGACATCGAGTGCGCCGGTGTTAGCGATAACTGGAAGCCCGCCGGTTCGAGATGGGGGGCCGCGATGCCCGACCTGTGCGGCGACGACTTCTTCAACCGCGGGGACGACAGCTTCTCGGTGGGCGAGGGAACCGGGCCGTGGGAAGGTCGATTCTACGTGTCGGCCGCGAACGCGCCCGTCGCTGTGTCCGCCCAGCTCGCGCCGGTCCTGACGAGTGACGGGCCGAAGCATCCGTTGGCGGGGGAACCCGATCTGGTGGAGGCCTGCGGATCGGGCGTCACCACGGCCAACGAGTACGAGGTGAACACGGAGTGTCTGGACATCGCGGGGTACAAGCGTATGGTGACGGTGGTCGAGCGGCACGAGCAGGGTCACCTGAACGACTTCGACCAGGTGGTCCGGGAACACGACATCTACGCCGCGTGGGACGCGCTGGTTGGTGAATCGAGAGGCGCGGTCGTGACAGCGGCGAAGCAGAGGGCGACCGACGCGCACGACGAGATGAACCGCTTGGCCGGACTCCGCGATCCGGCCAGCTATGCCGGTTGGGAGTGGTGGCTCTACAGATACGGCAGCTATTGGGACTGGGCCGTCCACAAGTAGGCCAATTTAACACGTTCAGAAAGGAGCATTCGAGAATGCGAAACCTGGCAACATCACTGGCGGCGGCGGTCCTGCTGCTGGCTCCGGCGGCGCTGGCGGCGCAGACACCCGCCGAAGTCCGGCGATACGAGAGCATGCATCGGACCTGGACCATTGATTCGGTCCTGGTCGCGCTGGCCACGGACGGGGAGACGAAACAGGCGGCAATGGCCGCCGGTGCCATTCTTCGTGGGTTCGGGGGGAGGCAATGGAAGCAGGTGGAGGGCATCGGCTCCCCACTGTCACAAGCCGAACGGGACGCCTTCGCCGAACGGCTGGTCGCCATCGCGATCGCCAACCCCAAAAGCGAGAGCGCACGCGAAATCCTGCTTGTGATGTGGGAGTTAGACGACTTCGACGCCGTTCTCCGAATGTACGAGGCGGGGGCCGGCAGCTTGTGGAACCTGCTCCAGATCGACCCCCGGCGCGGCATCGAGGTCGGCATGGAGAAGCTACGGGCGAACCGCTGGCGGGTCCGTACCGACCTCGCCGAGGCGCGGGCCAGACTTGGGGATGCTTTCCGGCCGAAGGTCCCGGGGTTCTACGAGATGTGTGGCTTCATCGGGGATCTCGCGCCGCCGTTCGGTACGCTGGCGGTCGTGAACGGCCAACCGGTGTTCACGTTCCACGAGGGGTTGGACCTGCCCCCAAGGTCCGACGGGCGGAAACCGACGAAGGAGGAATACGACGCGCTCGACGACGCGACGAACGAGCTTTACGAGGCGGGGGTCATCGACAGTCCCTGCCCGCATCCCGGCTACCCGCCCGGTGCCAGCTTCTACACCAAACACGATCCGCCGACGAGGCCGCGCGGACGGTAGGGCGGCTCCTGCCCGCCATGCCGACCCGGGGCGAGAAGGGCTCCCGCGGGAGGGGAACGACCTACCCCGCGCCGACCGCCTCCGCCCTGGTGTCTGCCCTCTTCTCCCCCGCCCCGCCCAGGCTCGCCTTCAGCGCCTCCATCAGGTCGATGATCTTCGTCTCCGGCTCCTCCTGGGGCGCCATCGTGATCTGTTCCCCCTCGATCTTGCGGTCGATGAGGTTCTGCACGCGCTCCTTCACCTCGTCCCTGTAGCGCGACGGGTCGAAGGCGTCGCTTGCCGCCTGTTCGATGAACTGCCTGGCCAGCGCGAGCTCCGCGTCGCTCACCTCGCCCTGCTCGACCGGCACCTCGTCGAAGGAGCGCACCTCGTCCGGGTAGAAGAGCTGTTCCAGGATGAGGCCGTCGCCGAGGGGGCGGATCATGACCAGCCGCTGCTTGCCGCGGGCCGAATGGCGCGCGATCGCCACCCGTTCCATCTCGGTGAGCGCGGCGGAGAGGAGACGGTAGGCGCGCGCGCCCCCCCGTGCGGGGCCGAGATAGTAGGCGCGCTCCAGGTAGATCCGGTCGATGTCGGCGGCGGGGACGAACTCGGTGATCTCGATCATCTCGGTCGCCTGGGCCTCGATCGCCTTCAGCTCGTCGGGCTCGAAGGTGACATATTGGTTCTTGGCGAACTCGTAGCCCTTGACCATGTTGTCGCGCTCCACCGGTTCCCCGCTCTGGCTGTCCACGTACTGGTACTTGACGCGCGCTCCGGTGTCGCGGTTGATCCAGTTGAAGCGCACCTTGGCGGAGGACTGTCCGGTCGAATAGAGCTTGACCGGCAGCGAGACCAGACCGAAGGAGACGGTCGACGTGGAGATCGGACGTGCAGCCATGAGGGTAACGTACAAACATATGGTTCCGGGGGCCAACGGTGGGTGAGGGGGGGCGGGAGGGCGCGGCCGAGGCGGGCGCGTCCGTGGATCGCGGAGTGCCTGGCGGGCCTTCTGGACGCGCGGGGGCCGCGGAGCGCCTGACGCGCTATCGCGAAAAGCGTTCCGCGTCGGCGACCTCCGAGCCCTTTGGGGGAGCGAGGCCGGGCGGGGGGCGGCTCTTCGTGGTTCAGAAGCACCGGGCTTCGTCGCTGCACTGGGATCTGCGGCTGGAGATGGACGGGGTGCTGGTGTCGTGGGCGGTGCCGCGGGGGCCGTCGCCGAATCAGGCGGACAAGCGGCTGGCGGTCCACGTCGAGGACCATCCGCTGGAGTACGCCGACTTCGAGGGGGTGATTCCGGAGGACAACTACGGCGCGGGGCCCTCCATTGTGTGGGACCGGGGGTTGTGGACGGCGGTCGAGGACCCGCGCGAGGGGATGAAGAAGGGCAAGCTGCTCTTCGACCTGAAGGGGTACAAGCTGCGCGGCCGCTGGACGCTGGTGAAGACGAAGGGCGGCGGGGACAACCACTGGCTCCTGATCAAGGAGCGCGACGCGTACATGGATCCGGAGGGGGGGACGGGGGACTATCCGGATGCATCGATCCTGTCGGGGTTGACGGTGGAGGAGCTGGGTGAAGGGGGGGACTTCGGGGCGCGGATCCGGGGGCTGTGCGTGGAGGCGGGGGCGGTTGAGGGCGAGGTGAAGGCCCGGACGGTGAAGGTGATGCACGCGGAGCGGCGAGAGGAGCCGTTCTCGCGGGCCGGGTGGGTCTTCGAGATCAAGTACGACGGGTACCGGCTGCTGGGGGAGGCGGGGGGTGGCGACGCGAAGTTGATTTCGCGCAACGGCAACGACCTCACCCGGGTCTTCCCCGAGGTGGCGCTGGTGCTCGGGAGGCTGCCGTATCGCGCGGTGGTGCTGGACGGCGAGGTGGTGGTGAACGATGCCGCCGGGATCCCCTCCTTCCAGATGATCCAGAAACGGGGCCGGCTGCAGCGCGAGCGGGACATCGCGCGGGCCGCCGTCGCCTTGCCGGCAACCTACTACGCCTTCGACCTGCTCGCCTTCGAGGGCTACGACCTGCGCAGCCTGCCGCTGCTGGAACGCAAGGCGCTGCTGCGCGAGGTGCTGCCGCCGACGGGGCCCGTTCGCTACTCCGACCACATCCCCGAGAAGGGGGAGGAGATGTTCCGGCACCTGGTGGGGATGGGGCTGGAGGGGGTGGTGGCGAAGCGCGCGGATTCGGTGTACGTGGGAGGCCGGAGCCGCTCGTGGCTGAAGGTGTGTATTATACACACTGCCGACTTCGCCATTCACGGATTCACCGAGCCCGATGCCGGGAGGACGGGGTTCGGGGCGCTTCACCTGGCGTTCCGGGAGGATGACAGGTTCGTGTACGCGGGACGGGTGGGGACGGGGTTCACGGGGCGGATGCTCGAGGAGTTGGGGGACGAGTTGCGAAGTCTTCCGGAGGTTGCTCCGCCGACCGGCGTGGAGGCGGCGGGAAGCGGAAAGCACCACTGGGTGTCGCCGGAGCTGGTCGCGGAGGTGCGCTACAAGGAGATCACCGAGGCCGGTGTCCTGCGGCACCCCTCGTTCCTGCGGCTGCGCGACGACAAGCCGCCGGAGGATTGTCTTCCCGTCGACGCGGGCAGACGGCTGGCCGAACCCGCACCGCCCGTGGAGGCCGCCCCGGAGCGGGTCGTGCACTTCACCAACCTCGACAAGCCTTTCTGGCCCGAGGAGGGATACGTGAAGGGGGACCTGGTCGACTACTACCGGCAGATCGCCCCCTGGATCCTCCCCTACCTCGCCGACCGCCCGGTCGTGTTGACCCGCTTCCCCGACGGCATTCACGGCAAGTCATTCTTCCAGAAGAACGCCCCCGATTTCGCGCCGTCGTGGATCCGGCGCATCCGTCTCTACAGCGAGGGGTCGGAACGCGAGTTGGACTATTTCGTCGCCGACGACCTGGAATCGCTCCTCTACGTCGCCAACAGCGCGAGCATCCCCCTCCACATCTGGCAGAGCCGGGTGTCGGACATTTCGCGGCCCGACTTCTGCGTACTCGATCTGGATCCCAAGGACGCGCCCTTCTCGGACGTGGTGAGGATCGCACGGTTTCTGAAGGAGCTGTGCGACGACATCGGGTTGCCCTCCTTCGTGAAGACGAGCGGTTCAACCGGACTGCACGTGCTGGTCCCTCTGGGGCGGCAGGTGACCTACGAGCAGTCGCGCAACATCGGGTACCTGCTGGCGCTGATGGCGGTGCGGGAGCTGGAGGAGATCGCGACGGTCGCGCGGCTGCCCTCCCAGCGAGAGGGGAAGGTGTACGTGGACTTTCTGCAGAACGGGCACGGGCGGTTGATCGTGGCGCCGCTGTGCGTGAGGCCGCTGCCGGGGGCACCGGTGTCGGCTCCGCTGGAGTGGGATGAGGTGGACGACGGGTTGTCGATCGCGGATCACACGATCGGGACGGTGCCGGAGAGGATGGCGGCGCGGGGGGATCCGATGCGTGAGGTGTTGGAGATGCGGCCGGATCTGGGGGGCAGTCTGGGGCGGTTGGGGGGGGTGGTGGGGTAGGAGCTGCAGCGGCCCTACCGCCGGTGGCGATCGACGAACCCGGAAGCGCCCTCCGGCAACAGCAGATCATCGGCAATTCCCGCGATCTCTTCCGCCTCGCGCCAGGCCTGTTCCAGCCTCCACAGCTCGCCCTGCAGCGCGCGGCGCTCCTCCTCCTCGTGCAGCGCCATCTCAAAGGCCAGGCGGGTGTGATGCGGCATGGCACCCAGGAGGCCGAGGGTGCCCTTGTGCCGATACTCCCGCCAGCGCTGCGCGGCCTGGTGCACGAATCGTTCCGGATGCCCGTGGGACTCAATCTCCGAAACCGCCGAGTGAACCTTCTTCAAGTTTCCGCCTGCGCGGTTGATCGCGGGCAGAATGGCGTTGATGGCTCGTCGGGCATCTTCCCCTGCGAACCACTCCGTCTCTCGGGACTTGACCAAGCCCTGGCCTGCACCGACCAGGAAGCCGGCGTCGTCGCTGTCCGACCGGATCAGGGTCTGGGAGGCAATCAGTCGATTCATCCGGCGCAGCCAACCGTCGGAAGGCCGGAAACGGACCGAGTGACGGTAGGTCTGCCAAAGCTGGGCGTAGGACACGATTTGCATTCCCATGATTCCCACGAGGCTTCCGGTGATGCCCATCAGCGCCCAGCCCCCGGCAGACCCCGCGACAGTGCCGGTCGTATACACGATCATCCGTCTCCGCCGCCGCCCGAACTGGTCGCCGTACCTCCATGCCGCAAACTCGGGCCTGAGCGGCTTCCCGATCCGCACGAGCTCGAGTCCCTCGGCGTGGCGTGCCAGCCCGATGTTGTCGGACGAGGTGCGTACCCGCGTCCCGCGAAACAGCTTCTCGCACGTCTCGACGGCCTCCCAGCGCTCTTCCAGCGGCGTCAGATTCCAGCGTTGACAGGTGCGACACACGACCCACAGGCGACCCTTGGCCGCGTCGAAGGCCAGCCGCCGGCCGACCGGGAATGCCTCGACCACCTCGTTGGCGCCGAGGGGTTGCTTGCAGAACATACAGGTCTGATACACGGACTCTCCGGATCGCTCAAGCTCACGGCGGAGCGGGGGTACGGAACGGAGGTAACCTAACGCAACCCGACCACGCCTACCCCCCCAGATTCCGCCTCACCAGCGCCCCCGGATCCGGCCCCCGCCCCATGAAGTCCCTGAACAACTCCTCCGGGTCCCGCCGGTCCCCCTGCGACAGAACGCAGTCGCGAAACGCCCGCCCCGTCGCCGCATTCAGCACCCCCTCCTCCGCAAAACGGGAGAAAGCGTCCGCCTCCAGCGTCTCGGACCAGATGTACGAGTAGTAGGCCGACGCGTAGCCGCCCCCGAAGAGATGGGCGAAGGAGGGGAGGATGTGCCGTTCGACGAAGCGGTCCGAGGGTACGAAGGGGCGGAGCGCCGCGGCCGCGTAGTCCATGACGGGGACTTCGCCGCGCCAGGTGCGGTGGAGCTCCAGGTCGAGGTTGGCGAAGGAGAGCTGCCGCATCTGCATCCAGCCGCCCATGAAGCGGCGTGCGGCGAGGAGGCGCTCCAGCATGGCGTCCGGAAGCGGCTCGGCGGTCTCGTAGTGGCGCGCGAAGAGGTCGAGGGCTTCGCGTTCCCAGCACCAGTTCTCCATGATCTGCGAGGGGACTTCGACCCAGTCCCACGCGACGTTGACGCCGCCTCGCGCGGGGATCTCGACACGGGAGGCGGTGTGGTGGAGGAGGTGGCCGAACTCGTGGAAGAGGGTGCGGACCTCGCGGTGGGTGAGCAGGGCGGGACGGGTGGCGGTGGGCGGGGTGAAGTTGCCGCCGATGAAGGCCAGGTGGGGGTCGAAGCCGCCGTCCCGGGTGGGCCCGCCCGAGACGAGGCTGTCCATCCACGCGCCCTGGCGCTTGGTCTCGCGCGGAAACCAGTCGGTGTAGAAGGAGCCGAGGTGGACGCCCGCTTCGTCGCGCACCTCGTAGAAGCCGACATCGGGGTGCCAGACGGCGGGGTTGGCCACCCGCTCGACGGAGAGGCCGAAGAGGCGCTCCGCGATCTCGAAGAGCCCCGACTGCACCTCGTCCAGGGGGAACCAGGGACGGAGCATCTCGTCGTCCACGTCGAAGCGCTCCTTGCGAAGCTTCTCCATGAGCCAGCCCACGTCCCAGGGCTCGAGGGTGCTCAGGCCGGAGCTGCGGGCGTGGGCCTCCAGTTCGGAGGTGTCGCGGTCGTGGAAGGGGCGGGTGCGGCCGATGAGCTCGTCGAGGAAGGTGCGGACCTGCCCGCCCGAACGGGCCATCAGGGTTTCGAGGCGGTAGTCGGGGAAGTCGGGGTAGCCGAGCAGTTCGGCGACCTGGCGGCGGAGTTCGAGGATGCGGGCAACCAGTGGGCGGTTGTCACGGTCGCCGGTCGTGCAGCGGTCCAGGTAGGCCGCGTGGATTTCGCGCCGGAGCGCACCGTCGTCGGCGTGCTGGAGGACGGCCTGGACGCTGGGCATGTCGAGGGTGATCAGCCAGCCCTCTTCGTCCCGGTCGGCGGCCATCTGGGCCGCGCGTTCGAGGGCGGTATCCGGGAGGCCCGCCACCCTGTCCGGGTCGGTGATCACCCTGGCGTAGGCAGCGGTCTCCTCGAGGAGGTGCTCCTCGAAGCTGCGGCCCAATTCGGAGAGCTCGAGACGGAGGTCCTCCAAGGTCTTCTTGTCGGCGGGGTTCAGGGCGGCGCCGGCGCGGCGGAAGTCGCGGAGCGTGCGGTCGAGGTGGCGGCGGCGCAAGCCGGTCAGGGATGCGCCTTCGGGCGAGGCCGCGTAGTCGCGCAGCCGGCGGTAGAGTCCCTCGTGGTGGTGGAGGCGGCTCGAGAAGCGGGTGATTTCGGGGAGCGCGGCCGCGTAGGCTTCGCGCAGCTCGGGGGTGGCGTCGACGTTGTGGAGGTGGGAGACGGGGGACCAGGTGCGTTCCACCTCTTCGGTGAGCGCGTCGAGTTCGCCGACGACGTCGCCGTATGACCCACCCGACCCCGCGCCCAGTTCTTCGATGCGCTCGCTGGCCCGCGTGAGGGTCTCGGCGACCGCGGGGCCGATGTCGCCGGGCCCGATGCGGTCGAAGGGGACGGGAAAGTTGCGGTCGAGGAGGGGGTTGGTGGGGTGGCTCACCGCTGGGTGCCCGACACGGCAAGCACCCGATCGACCCAACGCCGTGTGACACTTGCCACCTCGGCGAGAACATTGTCCTCGGTGCGTCCCGAGCGCTTGATCATCTTGAGCGAGTGATCGCCGCCATCGAGAACGTGCAGCGTGGCGTGCGGCCCGACGCGCTCCAGGAGGGGACGGAGCAGCTCCAGGTCGGCGAGACGGTCGCGTGTTCCCTGGTGGAAGAGCATGGGACAGGGGACGTGCATGAGGTGGTCGCCGCGCACGCTCTCGCGACGCCCAGGCGCGTGGAGGGGGAAGCCAAAGAAGACCAAACCCGCCGTGTCCTCGGCGTCGTCCGCTTGCGGGCGGCCGATCGCGTCCGAACCAACCAACGCCGCCGCCCGTGCCCGCTCGGCGACCAGCGTGGAACTCATTCTCCCCCCCATAGACTTGCCCCCCGCGAAAAGGGGCAACCCGTTCGCGTACTCGCGCCCCGCGCGCAAAGCCGAAGCCACCACCGCGAGCAGACGGCGGAGGTGATCGGGCCGCTTCCGCCCCACCTCCATGTACTGGAAGTTGTAGCGCAGCGTGGAGATCCCCTCGCCCGCAAGCGCCTCGGCCAGCGCCTCCATCCACGGATGGGTCATGGGCGCGCCGGCCCCGTGCCCGAGGACCAGGAGGCAGGAGGGAGACCGCGCCTCGGTCAGCAGCCCCGAGACGGGGGTGTGGCCCTTTCCTTCGATCACCATGCGATGCCGTAGGGCTCGCCGTGATTGCTGGCGGCGGCGAGGAGGGTGACGAGGAGCAGGAAGGAGAGGGTCGATCTGTGGGGCATGGGGTCGGGCTCCAGGTGTCATGTGCGGTTCGCGGCATCGGAGCGGTTCGCGGCGCCGCCGGAACCGGCTCGTAGCCTACCAGCCAGCCCATTTCAGCGCCAGCGGGTTCACCACACTGTAAACCCGGCTTTACAAAATGTCATGCGCGGATTACTCCCCTCCGGTAGCCTGAGCGAGGCGATCAGCCCGGATGCATCGCCGGTCGAATGCCAGCGGGATTCTGGTCCACCCGCTGTCAGCATGAAGTTGCCGGTTGACGCACCCGCCCGCCCCGTGAGAGCGTTGTAGCGATAGCGGACGGCCGGGGCGGGCCCGGTCTGCTGCGCCGCACCGGAGGGGCGGACATGGACTTCATCAGAAGCATGATTTCGCGGGACCTGAAGACGGGCAAGTACGACGGGCGCGTCGTCACCCGTTTCCCCCCCGAGCCGAACGGATTTCTGCACATCGGCCACGCCAAGTCGATCTGCCTCAACTTCGGGCTCGCCGAGGAGCATGGGGGCGGTGTCTGCCACCTGCGCCTCGACGACACCAACCCCGACACCGAAAAGGCCGAGTTCGTCGAGGCCATGAAGCGCGACATCCGCTGGCTCGGCTTCGACTGGGGCGAGCACCTGTATCACGCCTCGGACTACTTCGATCAGCTGTACCGCTACGCCCTGGTGCTTGTCGACAAGGGGCTGGCCTACGTGGACTCGTCCACCGAGGAGGAGATTCGGGAGCGGCGCGGCAGCGTGACCGAGCCGGGCGTCAATAGCCCGTGGCGGGACCGTTCCCCCGAGGAGAACCGGGATCTCCTCGAGCGCATGCGGGCCGGCGAGTTCCCCGACGGGAGCCACGTGTTGAGGGCGAAGATCGACATGGCCCACCGCAACATGATCATGCGCGACCCCCTGCTCTACCGCATCCGCCATTCCCACCACTACCGGCAGGGCGACGACTGGCCGATTTACCCCATGTACGACTTCGCGCACTGCCTGTCCGACTCGGTGGAGCGGGTCACCCACTCCCTCTGCACCCTCGAGTTCGAGAACAACCGCGAGATCTACGACTGGCTGCTGCTGCACGTCGACGCGCCGGTCCCCCGCCCCGAGCAGACCGAGTTCGCCCCCCTGGTCCTCGACTACGTGATCACCAGCAAGCGCAAGCTGAAGGAGTTGGTGCGGACCGGGCACATGCGGGGCTGGGACGACCCGCGCATGCCCACGCTGGCGGGGCTGAGGCGGCGGGGGGTCACCCCGGAGGCGATCCGGAGGCTGTGCGACATGGTGGGGGTGGCGCGAACCCAGTCGCGCGTGGATTTCGGAAAGTTCGAATTCGCGGTGCGCGACGATCTGAACAGGCGGGCGTCCCGGGCCTTCTGCGTGCTGGATCCGCTGAAGGTGGTGTTGACCAACTATCCGGCGGGGCTCGATGAGACTTTTGCCGCGCCGTGCATGCCGGGTGGTAATGGCGACTGGGGGACCCGTGATCTTCCCTTCGGGCGGGTGCTCCATATCGACCGGGAGGACTTCGCGGAGAAACCGCCCCCAGGGTTCCACCGGCTCCGGCCCGGCGGCGAAGTCCGGCTCAAGTACGCGTATGTAATTCGCTGTGACGAGGTGGTAAAGGACGAGGCCGGGCGCGTCAGCGAGCTCCGCTGTTCCTTCGACCCCGCGACCCGGGGCGGCGTGACACCGGAGGGGCGGCGCGTGCGGGGAATCATCCACTGGCTGAAGGCGGACCGGGCGGTGCGGGCGGAGGTGCGGCTCATCGACCGGATGTTCGCGGTGCCGGAACCCCCGCCGGACGACATCGTCGGGGCGCTGAATCCGGACTCGGAGAGGATCGTGACGGGCGCGCTGGTGGAGCCGGGGGTGGAGGGAACGATTCCCGGCACGCACTACCAGTTCGAACGGCACGGGTATTTCTTCACCGATCCCGTGGACTCGCGCGGGGACCGGCTTGTGTTCAACCGCACGGTCACGATGCGGGACAGCTGGGGGGCGCGGGCTCGCAAGGCGCAGGTGGGCGCGGAAGGGTCTCGCCACAGCATCTCCCCGGCCGTCGGCACAGGAGACGACCGGGATGGTCCTCACCCCGCCCCTGCCCGGAAACGCGGCGTCGGCGAGGGAACCGGCGGAAGGCGTCAGCCAACCCCCGAAGAGTCGCTCCACTCAGGTAGGGACAGGCGGCGGTTTCGGGAGCTGGTGGCGCTGGGCGTTACCGAGGCGGCGGCGGCGAGCTTGGTACGCTCACCGGTCGCGCTGGAGTTCTTCGGCGCCGCCTGCGCACGGTATCCCGAGGGGACGGAATCGATCGCGGCCTGGCTTGTGAATGATTTCACAAGGCTGCTCGGCAGTGACGGCGGCGCCGATCCAGCGCGGCTCGAACCCGCCGCCCTCGGCGACCTCGTCCGCGCAGTGGACACGGGCGGGCTGTCGCACCGTCAGGGCCGGTCCGTCCTGACCGCGCTCCTCGAGCGGGGTGGCTCCTTCGAGGAGGCCCGAGCAGCGGTCGACCTCACGGAAATCGACGACGAGGCCACCCTGCGCGCCATGCTCGAGGGCCTGGTCGAGGAGTTTCCGGACAAGGCGGCCGCGTATAGGAACGGTCGCACCGGCCTGCTGGGGTTTTTCGTGGGACAGGTGATGCGCCGGACGCGGGGCAAGGCCGACCCCAGGGCTGCCAGCCGGTTGGCGGAAGAGATCCTCTCGGAGCGGCCTGACTGACGGAGGCCGCGAGCCGGTTGCCGGAGCAATTCTCTCGGGCCGCCCGGATTGACGGACGGCCGCGAGCCGCTTGGCGGGAGCAATGCTCTTGGGCCCCCCTGAACTGACGACGGTCCCGCAACCCGCGGCGGAAGTCCGCCCGCGCTGCAGCCTCAGTAACCGGCCGCGGTGCCGTCCGAATCCCGCGGGTCCGGCACCCCCACCAGCCCCCCGCCCTCCCCCACGAAGATGCAGTGCGCGATCCCCTGGCGACCGCTCCACGTGATCTCGTGCCCCATCGCCGCCAACGTGGCCGCGTCCTCCTCGCTCATATAGCCCTCCTCCAGGCGCGCCACATCCGGCAGCCACTGGTGATGCAGCCGCTTCGACGCCACCGCATCCCCGGGCGACATCCCGAAGTCAGCCACATTCACCACGATCTGGAGCACCGTGTTGATGATCGTGCGTCCCCCCGGGCTGCCGATCACGGCCACCAGTTCTCCGTCGCGGGCCAGGATCGTGGGCGTCATCGACGACAGCATGCGCTGCTCGGGGCGCGCCAGGTTGGGCTCGGTGCCGATCAGTCCCCGCTCGTTGGTGAGACCGGGACGAGCGTTGAAGTCCCCCATCTCGTTGTTCAGGAGGAAGCCCGCGCCCGGCACGGTGATGTACGACCCGTATCCGCCCTCGAGCGTGTAGGTGACCGAAACGGCCATCCCGTCGGCGTCGACCACGGAGTAGTGTGTCGTCTCGGAGCTCTCCCAGCCGGGTTCGCTCGTCACGTCGTCCGAATTGGACACGCTCGCGGCGTCGGCCTGGATCGTGGCGCGGATCTCGGCCGCGTACTCCTTGCTGGTCAGGCGCGCGACCGGCACGTCGGAGAAGTCCGCGTCGGCCAGGTGCGTGGCGCGGTCTCGGAAGGCGCGCCGCATGGCCTCGATGAGGTGGTGTGCGTGGGCGGGGCTGTTCGCGCCCATCGCGGCCACGTCGAAGCCTTCGAGCACGTTCAGCATCTCCACCAGCGCGGTCCCGCCGGAGGACGGCGGCGCCATGCTGATAATGTCATACCCCCGGTACGTGCCACGCACCGGTTCCCGCTCCACGGCCTGGTAGCGCGCCAGATCCTCCTCGGTGATCCAGCCGCCGCCGCGCTCCATCTCCTCGGTGAGGAGACGCGCCGTCTCGCCGCCGTAGAAGCCGTCGCGGCCCTGGTCGCGGACGCGTTGCAGGGTCGCCGCCAGGTCGGCTTGCACCAAGGTGTCCCCGGGGGCGTAGGGCTCGCCGTCACGGAAGAACTGGGCGAAGGTGGCCGGGTAGTCGCGGAAGGCTTCCAGCCGGCCGGACAGCGAGTTGGAGAGGCGTTCGCTGACTTCGAAGCCGTCGCGCGCCAGGGTGACCGCGGGTTCCACCAGGCCGGCCCACGCGGCGGACCCATACTTCTCGTGGGCCTGCGCAAAACCCGCCACCGTGCCCGGGACGCCCACCGCCAGATGGCTCCGGTGGTGGATCTGGAAGGAGTACTCGCCGTCCTCGTCCAGGAACATCTCCGGGTGGGCCCTCAGTGGGGCCTTCTCCCGAAAGTCCATGACCGTAGAGGAACCGTCGGGGAAGCGGATCACCATGAAGCCGCCGCCGCCGATGTTCCCCGCTGCGGGGTGCGTGACCGCCAGCGCGAACCCCGTTGCGATGGCCGCATCAACAGCGTTGCCCCCCGCCCTCAGCACCTCCGCCCCGGCACGGCTCGCGTGCGGATACGCGGAGACCACCATCCCCCCACCGGACTCGAGGGTGCCTTGCCCAACGGTGATCTCGGGTGGCTCGGCGGCGGGAGCAGCACAGGTAGCGACGACGAGGGCCGTCAGGAGCAGCACGGATTGGTAGAATTGACGCGGCTTCATCTGGGTCTCGAATCTCCGTTTGTGGTCCCCTTCAGCTCCCCGCCACCGCCGCCACCTTCCCCTCGCGCTCGGGCTCGGGGATCGGCGGCGGCACCAGAATGGCGGAATCGCCGCCGGCATGCGAGTCCCGGCCGCCCCCCTCCTCCGGTTCACTGCGCCGGAAGAAGCGGGCCACATCGCTCACCACGCTGTAGAGCACGGGCACCAGAACAAGCGTAAGGAAGGTGGCGAAAATGATCCCCACGATCACCGCTACGGCCATCGGACCCCACCAGGCCGCCTGCTCCCCGCCCCAGAACAGCTCCGGGGACAGGCTGGCGAAGAGCCCGAAGAAGTCGAAGTTGAGCCCGACGGCGAGCGGGACCAGCCCGAGCGCGGTGGTCAGCGCGGTGAGGAGCACCGGGCGCAAGCGCGTCTTCCCCCCCTGCACCACCGCCTCGCGACGGTCCATGCCGTCCCGCTTCCTGAGCACGTCGATGTAGTCGATCAGCACGATCGCGTTGTTCACCACGATCCCCGCCAGCGAGATCACCCCCACCCCCGTCATGATGATCACGAAGGGCATCCGGAAGACCATGAGGCCGATCAGGACCCCTATCGTGGACATGATCACCGACGACAGGATGATGACCGGCTTCACCACCGAGTTGAACTGGGTGACCAGGATAAGCGCGATCAGCATGAGGGCCATCATGAAGGCGGTCATGAGGAACTCCTGCGCCTCCTGCTGGTCCTCCTGCTCGCCGGTGAAGGCCATGGCGTACCCCGGAGGAAGACCCGCGCCGAAGTCCGCCAGCAGCGCCTCCACCTCGCCAAGCACGTCGTTGCTGTTGAAGCCGGCGGCCACCTCCGCGCTCACGGTCGCGACGCGGTCCATGTCCTTGCGGCGAATCGAGCTGTACCCCTCGCCCACGGTCCAGTCGGCCACCGACAGCAGCGGGATCTGGATCCCGTCGGCGAAGGCGGTCAGATGGTTGAGGTCCGTCAGCTCCCTGCGATCCTCTTCGCGCAGGCGCACGATGATGTCGTACTCGTCGTTGCCGGTGCGGTACTTGGCCGCCTCAAGCCCGTTGATGGCTCCGCGGACCACGAATCCCACGTCGTTGGTCGAGAGGCCGTACAGGCTGGCCCTTTCGCGGTCCACCTCGACGCGCAGCTCGGGCCGCGCGTCGTCCATGTCGCTCTCCAGGCCGACCAGACGGGCGTATACCGGCGCGCCCTCGATCAGGTCGACGGCCTCGTTGGCCAGTTCCTCGAGAAGCACCGGGTCCTCGCCGCTGATCTCGATATTCACCGGCGGCCCCGACGGCGGCCCCTCGGTGACCTTGTCGACGCGCACCTCGGCGCCGGCCAGGTCCCTCCCCACCCGTTCCTGCATGTCGGCCAGCGTGCCGAAGACATCGAAGCGCCGGTCCTGGTAGTCCACCATGCTGACCGTGATCCGGCCGGCCTCCGGGCCCGACGGTCCACCGCCGTCCATCGGGTTGCCGCCGCCTCCCGATCCCACGGTCGAGACGACGGTCTCCGCGTCCTCGAGCCCGGCGATCCCAGCCAGTTCCGCCTTCAGCCGGCGCGCGTAGCCGTCGGTGACCGCCGCCGAGGTGCCCACCGGGGCTTCGACCGCCACATAGACTGTCGCGGGCGGGATGTCCTCGGGGAAGTACTCGACCGGGGCCGCAAACCGACCGTAGATCATGACGGTGCCCACCAGGGCCAGGACCGAGCCCGACAGCACCAGCGCGCGATGGTCCAGCGCCCAGCACAGCCTCCGCTCGTACCAACCGACCAGACGCGGGAAGCCGCGCGCCATGAAGGCCTTGCCCATGCGATCCAGGAGCTTCGCGTGCAGGAGCCACAGTCCCGCCGCGGTGACCACGAAGAGTAGCGGGGTGAGCGGATTCGCGATTCCCACCGGGAGCAGAACGAGCCCCGCAAGGAAGATGAGCAACACCCGCGCACGCCTCGAAAGCCGCCGTGGCCGGGAACTCTCGGGGTCCATGAAGAGCGAGCACAGCGTCGGCACGATCACCAGGGCCACGAAGAGCGAACTCGACAGGGTGACGATCAGGGTGAGCGGCAGGTACTGCATGAACTGCCCCGCCATGCCGGGCCAGAAGAGGAGCGGGGTGAAAGCGGCCAGGGTGGTCGCGGTGGCCGCGATGACCGGGACCGCCACTTCTCCTGTCGCCTTCTTCGCCGCCGTCCTGCGGTCCCACCCCTCCTCCATGAAGCGGTAGATGTTCTCGACGATCACGATCGCGTTGTCGACGAGCATGCCGAGCGCGAGGATCAGCGAGAAAAGGACCACCATGTTCATCGAGACGCCCATGGCCCAGAGCACGATGAAGGAGAGGAACATCGAGGTTGGGATCGAGATCGCCACGAAGATCGAGGTGCGCAGGCCCAGCACGAAGAGGAGCACGCCAACGATCAGGATCAGCCCCGAGATGATGTTGTTCTGCAGGCTGCTCACCATGTCGCCGATGTCGGCGGACATGTCCGAGGTGATGGAGACGACGGTGGATGGGGGGAAGAGCGGCTGCATGGCCTCGATCTCGGCCCGCACCGCCGCGGCGGTCGCGATGATGTTCTCGCCGGAGCGCTTGACCACGTCCAGCGTGACCACCGGTTCCTCGTCCAGGCGAGCGTAGCTCACTTGCTCGGCAAAGCCGAACTCCACGTTGGCCACGTCGCGTACGTAGATCGGGCGGCCCCCAACCGTCTCGACGACCAGGTCCGCCACCACCGACGGATCGTCGAACTCCCCGTCCACGCGCACCAGGTACTTCACCCCGTTCACATCGATCGACCCGCCCGGGATGTTGACGTTCTCCTGCCGGATCGCACTTAGCACATCGTCAAAAGAAACGTTGTAGTACTGCAACTTGGATAGGTTGACCTCAACTTTTACTTCACGTTCCAGTCCGCCCCGCAGGTCCACCCGGAGAACAGCTGGGATCGCCTCGATGCGCTCCTGCAGATCCTCGCCCAGCTCCTTGAGCCTGACCAGTCCGTACCCGCCCGCGATGTTGACCTGCATGACGGGCGCGTCGCTCATCGAAAACTCGAGGATGAACGGGTCTTCCGCGTCCGAGGGGATTTCGGGCCGGGCCAGGTCCACCTTCTCCCTGATCTTCTGCAGAGCCTCGTCCATGTTGGTCGAGGTCTCGAACTCGGCGATGATCGACGAGTACCCCTCGACCGAGGTCGACGTGAGCTCCTTGAGCCCGGAGATCGTGTTGAGTTCCTCCTCGATCTTCCGCGTGACCAGGCTCTCGATATCGGACGGCGACACGCCCGGATAGACCGTGTTGACCGCGATCGAGGGGATCTCGGTCTCGGGGAACGACTCCTTCGGGATGGCGCGGTAGAAGACCAGGCCGGCGATCGTGATGAAGAAGAAGAGAACGACGACCGACGTCCGGTTCTCGACCGCCAGCGATGTCAGTACGAATTCCTTGAAGGAGCCGGGGTCTCGTCCCTCGGGGGACCGATGGCGGCTGTCGCTCACCGGGCACCGCCTTCCCCGGCCACCACCCGCACGCGGTCGCCGTCGGTCAGATCCTGCTGTCCCACGACAACCAGCCGGTCACCCGACACAAGTCCCGACCCGATGATGACGTCGTTGCCCTGGCTCGCCGCCACCTCCACCCTGCGCGCGGCCGCCACGGTCTCGCCCCCGGCCTCCTCGACCACGTAGACGACCTGCCTGTCCTCCATGGAAACGAGCGCCTGGCGCGGCACCACGATGGCGTCGGCCAATTCGCCCTGGGTCACGGACACTTCGGCAACCATACCCGGCTTGATCCGTCCGCCTGGGTTGGGAAGCGTCAGCTCAATCGGAAAGGTGCGCGCGTCCAGGTCCACCGCCAAGCCCACGTAGGTCATGGACCCGGCGAAGACCTCATCCGGGAGCACGTCGAAGGAGACGGATGCATCGGCTCCCACGGACACATGGAGCGCGTAGCGTTCGGGGACCCCGGACATGATCTTGATCGTGTCCGCTTGGATGACCCTGGCCACCACCGTACCCGGCGATACCATGGTGCCCACCTCGACGAACCGGTCGTTCAGGACGCCGCGAATGGGCGCACGTATGGTCGTGCGGGCGAGGCGGGCCTCGAGCGCTGCGAGGTTCCCCCGGCTCTGCTCCGCGGCGTGCTGGGCTTCGTGGTAGGCCAGCTCCGAACCGACCCCGTCCTCCTCGTAGAGCTTCTTGCGGCTCTGCCACACTTTGTCGTTGTACTCCGCCTGCGCGGTCGCGGTCAGGACCTGTGCCTTCAGGATCGTGTCGTCCAGACGGAGAATCGCATTGCCCACCCGAACCGGGCTCCCCTTCTCGAGCACTACCCGGCGCACCACCCCAGCCTCCTCCGCCGACACCATCACGTCGCGCTTGGCCAGGGCCACACCCGTGAGCCGGATGGTGCTGGTGAAGTCCCGCCCCTCCACACGCTCCACCTCGACGTTGACCACCCGGCGATAGTCCTCGCCCGCATTCCCCGCTTCCTCCGAAGGCTCGCCCTGCGCCCCCCCGCACCCGGCCAGACCACCGGCCAGCAGGGCTGGTAACAGGAGGCACGAGGCGCCGGTCCGCCGTTCCGTCCGCCCTGAAGCGCCCTCGCCGCCGGTCATGATCGTACTCGCTCCGCTCAGTGGTTGTCTCCCCGTCATCGTTCCGAACCCTCTTCGCTGGCTCCGTCCCAGTCAATACCCACCATCGGCACCCGTCCGGCTGCCTCGTCGAGACGCGCCCGTGCCGCAAGATAGTCGTACACCGCCTGCGCGTAGTTGAACTCGCTCTGCCGTAGCGCGACCTCGGCGTCCGTCAGCTCGAGCTGGCTCCCCAGTCCTTCCCTATACTGCGCGCTCGCGATCTCGTACCCCCGGTGCGCATGCGCGACCGCCAGCCGTTGCCCCGTTGCGCGTGCGTGCGCTTCATGCACCTCGTCGACCAGGTTGCGCAACTGCACCTCCGCCTGGTCCGCCGCCAAGCGCGTCTCGGCCTCGGCCTGGCGGAGCGCGGCCCGCTTCTGATCGATCCGCGCGTCGCGCCCGAACCCCGAGAAGACGGGGATGGTCACCCGGAGCCCCACCTGCTTGGACGAACCGCGCTGGGCGCTGCTCCCGAAGAAGTCCGGCGCGCCGTTCTGCTGCGCCGCGAGGCCGTAGGTCCCGAAGGCGAACACCTTGGGCAGATACTCGACCTGCTCGATCCGCAACTCGGCGTGGCGCAGATCGCGGGTCATTTCCAGCTGCCGGAGATCGGACCTGTCGGCGGCACTCCGGCGCACAAACTCCGCGACCTCTGCCTCATCCATGTCCGGTACCCCGTTGAAGTCCAGAATGTCCCGATTGGCCGGGGAGTTGGCGTCGAAGCTCTCCAGGTCGATATGGGCCAGCGACCCGGCGGCCTCGAAGCGGGCCTCGGGGTCGAGCGCGAGCTCCACCGCAAGCTCCCTGCGGGCCGACTTCATGCGGTTGCGGGCGCGCCGCAGGTTGGGCTCCAGGTTCGCGAGCTCGACCTCGAGACGCAGCACGTCGTAGACCGGAGACAGTCCCGCTTCCTGCATGGCCCGGGTCTCATTGAGCGACTGACGCACCCGCTTCAGGGAGTTCTCGGTCAGGCGCACCTCCTCCTGCCCGAGCAGCAGCTCGTAGAAGGCCATCCGGATGCGGGTCACCGCCTGTTGCGTCCGTCCGCGCAGCGCCTCCCGCTGTACCCGCTCGAAACTGGCCGCGGCGCCCACGCCGACGAAGACCCTTGGATCGAAGAGCTTCTGCTCCGCGTTGAGCGACAGGTTCCAGATGTTGTCCGCGCCGAACTGAACCGGGATGAAATCGCCCTCGTTGGCGTTGGGGTTGAAGATCTGGGCCGGCAGAAAGCTGACCTGGGGCGCCACATTGCGGGTGAACGAGCTCGATAGGTCCACAGTCGGGTAGACGTTGCTCCAAGCTTCGGCCACCTGTTCACCCGCGACGGCCACCTGGTACTCGGCGTCCAGGACATCGCGGTTGCGCTCCAGCGCCACCCGGACCAACGCGCTCAGGAGGACGGGGGTTTCGCCGAGCTCCGGAGGGGCGGCGCTTTCCTGTGCCCCTGCGGAGCCAGTGGGAAAGGAGGCGCAGGCCAGCGCTGCCACCAACGACATGGTGACGCGCGGAACTGGTGCCGGGAGCGCCCGCCGGGGTCCCTGGCTGTGGCCTCCCCGCGTGGAGATTCCGTCACTGTTTGTATCCATATACGTATCCATACCAACAACTTGTCCTTTCCTGAAACGATGACCGGAACTCAAGACACCTGCCGCTGCGACTTCGTTGACCGGGCCGGTAGGTCCTTGACTGATCCCGCACCTTCACATAGGGTCAGAAACATGTAGTCGGCGGCACGGTACGGAATCGCTACGAGCCGCCGGACGGCCTTCGCAGGTGGCGAAGGACGGGGCAAAGTACAGCTTACCTGAAGGAGCAGAGGATGCGGACCACGGGAACCGTCAAGTGGTTCAATGACGCGAAGGGCTTCGGTTTCATCAGCCCGACGGCCGGCGAGCGAGATTGTTTCGTTCACTATTCGGCCATCGAGGGTGAGGGCTTCCGGAGCCTGGCAGAGGGCGACCAGGTCGAGTTCGACATGGTCAACGGTCCCAAGGGACCCGCAGCGGAGAACGTGATCCGCGTGGGAAACTAGAGTAACAACACACGAAGCGTCCGCTTCGTACCAATCGCGTAAAGAGGTCGGCGGGGTTGCCCCGCCGGCCTCTTCTTTTGCGCTACCTGTCAAGGAGCGCCCCATGCCAGCTATCTGAAGCGGGGCCCTCCCAGCGGCCGGCGCGCAGCTCCGACAGCACGGTAATGGAGTTGTTGAAGACCACGGAACGGGGGGTAACCCCGCCCTGTTGCGCAAGTTGGCGAAACTCTGGACGGGATGCCCGCCGGATGGCGCCGGTGTCGTCCCGGTACCATACCGCCTCGTTCCCCGGAAAGCGTGCCCCCAACCGGTCCTCGAGGCCCCGCAGCACATGGACCAGGGCATCGATGGAACACCCCGAGGGCGGCGCGCGCTCCAGATCGACCGCCACGATCAGGAAGCGTCCGTGCCGCCATGACCGCGTCGCCCGCAGCGGGACGCCGTGTGCCGCCCAACCTTGCAGGAAGCCGTCTACGGAGCCGAGCAGCTCTTCGGTTTCCGCCGTGCCGAGTTCACGATCCGTGCCGAAGATCCAGATCCGGGCGCTTCCGGGAAAGTCCTCCAGGCTTGCAGTGCTCACGACGATTTCGCTCCGGCCGCCGGGACCTCCGCCGGGGGCGCCTTGTCCAGCAGCACCGCCACCCACTGCAGGTCCCTGGTGTTTTCCAGCATGATCTTCACCACCATGGTGAGGGGAACCGAGAGCACCGCCCCCACCGGTCCCCACAGCCACCCCCAGAAGACCAGCGAGAGCACGACGACTAACGTCGACAGTCCCAGCCGGCGCCCCATCAGGGTCGGCTCGAGCCAGTTCCCGAAGACGATGTTGACGGTCAGGTATCCGAGGCCCACGATCACGGTTTGCTGCACGTCGAAGCGCACGAATTCGCCGGCGGCATCGACATCGATCAGGGCGAGCGCGAGCGCGGGCACCGAGGCGATCACCGACCCGATCGTGGGGATATAGTTGAGAACCAGGGCGATCAGGCCGAGGAGGAGCCAGTGTTCGAGGCCCATTGCCCAGGTCCACAGACCCAGCAGCATTCCCGTGGCCAGACTCACGAGCGTCTTGATCACGAGGTAGCCCTGGACTTCGTCGACGATCGCGGTCAGGCGCTCGTTGGAGGCGACCGCGTCGCCCGCGATCACGCCGAGTTTGCGCGGAAAGACCACGGCCTCGCTGAGGGCGAAGGCGAGGATGAGGAAAACGAGAAAGGTGCTTGAGACCAGGGACAGCGCCCAGGTGGTTGCCGCGGTGGCCATGGTCGCGAGCCTGGACACGTCGAGCAGGCCCAAAACCGTAGCACCGAGTTCCTCGTCCTCCAGCAACCGAAAGCTCTTCGCGATCCCGACCAACCAGGTGACGAGCGCCTCGCCCTGTTCGACCAAGCGTGCCTGGAGCCCGGCCACCTGCTGGGCTCCCAACAGAATCAGCAGGCCGAACACACCGGCGACGGCCAGCACGGTCAGGGGGACGGCCACGACCACCGGAAGTCCCCTGCTCCTCAGCCACAGCACGATCGGAAGGCAGATCACCGCAAGAAAACCGGCCAGCGCGACCGGCAGCACGACAGGCTCAGCGAAACGCAGACCCTGGATCAGAATGACCCCGACCGCGAGTGTGAAGAGGAAGCGAAGACCCGGAGTCTGGTCCTGTTGGTCGAAAAACATCACGTCGGTACCGAACGCTCTCCCGCAAAGGTGTGATCTTCAGTCTATGAGCAAGGCGCCGTCACGAAAACCCCACGGCCCGTCCGCGGATCCCGGCGGCGAGGGGGAATCCGGCCCCCGCGAGGGTGCCGATCTGCTGGCCGAGTGCCGCGTGGACACCTTCCGTTCCGGTGGCAAGGGCGGCCAGCATCAGAACAAGGTCGAGTCCGGCGTTCGGCTGATGCACCGGCCCACGGGACTCGTGGTGACGTCGCGCAGGCACCGGTCCCAGCATCGAAACCGCGAGGACGCGCTCGAGCGGCTGCGTCGGAAGCTGGAAGCGCGGAACCGGCCCGAAAAGCCGCGCGTGCCCACCAGGGTGCCGCGGCGGGAGAAGCGGAAACGGCGGGAGGAGAAGAAGCGCCGGTCGCGGTTGAAGCGGCTCCGGGGGACTCCGGACCGGGAAGAGTAAGAAGGCCGACTTACGTCCCTGCCCGGCAACCCGCTCTGGCGCGTCGTCGATGAAGATCCGGGGACGCTCCGCCAGGGTCCCCGGGGTACGCATGCAGTCGGGCGCCTGCCGAACCGTGCCGCCGGACGAAGCGGCACCCTCGAAACAGGGGACGAAGGCGAATCCCGCCTGGCTGTCGAGGTAGCGCGCCACATTCAGGTCGGCCGCGGCCCGCAGCGCGGTCCCCTCGTAGGTGTCGACGACGGGCCTCCCCAATAGGTATCGACGACCTGCCCGGTGAAGGCGACCGCCGCCGCCGGCCCCTCCTGCGCCGACACGCCCGCCGCCGGAGCGCAGACCTACGCGGCCGCGACCCCCAAGCAGATGCGCACGGCCGGGCCCATCGGCCGCCCCCTGCCGAAAGCCCCCGTCACGGCACCCTACCGCAGCGCGCGAACCGCGTCCACGACCTCGTCGAAGGGGGGCAGCACGTGCGGGTCTTCGCTGACCCAGGCGTAGCTGACCCGGCCCTCCGCATCGACGACGAATACGGACCGGTTGGCGATACCCCGCAACCCCGCCAACTCCTCCCGCAGCACGCCGTACGCCGCAACCGCAGTCTTGTTGAAGTCGGAGAGGATCGGGAACGGCACTCCCATCTCCTCGGCCCACTTCACATTAACGAACGGCGAATCGATGCTGATCCCGTAGACCTTCGCCCCCAGCGAGCCCCACACCTCCCAATTCTCCGCGACGTGGCAGAACTCCTTCGTGCAAACGCCGCTGAACGCCAGCGGCACGAACATCAGCACCACCGGCTCGCCCCGGTGTTCCGACAGGGTGACCGGGTCTTCGCCCAGCACCCGCATGAGGGAGAAATCCGGCGCGTTGGTTCCCGCTTCGAGCCCGCTCAAGGCTGCCTCCATTGTGTTGCGTGTTTGAGTGTGACGGCGTCCCCGCCGTGGCGGTTGGACCCCCCGAAAACTAACGGCTCCGATCCGCGCGCCGCCGCGACCAGAAGGCGATGGCGCCGCAGTCGTTGATGTCCCCCGGCCAGCGTCTGAAGCGCAATGGCGTCCGCAGGCCGGTGTAGACCTCGACCAGTTCGATTTCCTCTGGCGGGATTTCGTAAAGTTGCCACCACGGAACGGTCGCAAATCGCAAGGGCATCCCGTCCCAGTACACCGCAAGCTCGCACTGCCGGCGCCCCAGGATCAGACCTCCTCCGTAGACATGCAGGTTCGGGATCTTCCTGAAAGCTTCGGTAAGGTAGGGTCGACCGCCGCGCTCGATGAGATCCTTGCCGTCAAAAAACATGCATCGTCCGACCGTGGTCCATCCTCCAGTACACACCCTGCGCTTCCAGGAATCCCGAGCGCGCCTCTACCTCGATCGGCGCGAGAACCACGGCATCGATCGACATCGCCACCTCCACGACCGTCGTGCGCCCCTCGTGCAGCGTTACCGGCTCGGTGCGTTTCCGGTAGCCCAGCATCTGCACGGTGACCTCGGCGACCGCTCCGTCCACATCCCTGAACTCGACCCAGCCGCTCCCGTCGGTGAGCCCCCCCTGCCCCCCGGGGAGCGAAATGGCCGCCCCTTCGATCAGGCGCCCCGTTCCGAACTCCGCGACCCGCACCAGCAGCCTTTCCGGAATGCTCGCGTCCACATCGCCCAATCCGTGCATCACGACCGCCAGGTCGCTCGCACCGACAACCCCGAAGTCCCCGCGCAGCGTCGCGTACCCGCCCTTGTGCACGGTAAAGGTGTAGTGCCCTGGCTGGAGCTCGAAGGTGACCTTCCCGTCCATGCCCGTGACGTACCGCCTGGACTGACCGGTCAACTCGATCAGCGCGCCCAGCAACGGCACACTGCTCTCCGCGTCGCTCACCTGTACTGTCACGGGGACCGCCTCCACCTCCCGATCCGGCTCCTGGGCCCACAGGACGGGGCCGGACACGAATGTCGCGAGGCACGGGGAAGCCACCAGCGGCAGCAGGACGGTCCGCCATCCCGTCCTGCTGAGCCCTCCGGCCCCCCGTCCCGGTCCTCCTCGCCCACGCTGCCTGCAATGTAAAGACGACATTACATTATGTCATCTATAGTGTACATTACGGATCACCTACCCCCCTCCCCGCCGCGTCCACAGCAGCACCACACCGCAGTTGCTCGCGTTCACCCCGCGGTACTGGATCGGCGTGCGCAGCCCCCAGTAGATCTCGGCCAACTCCACCATTTCTGGCGAGAAGGAGTCGATGTTCATATCCGTGGGCATTCCGTCCACATACACCTTCAACTCACAGCCGTTGGGGTCCCCTCGGGCCGGCCCCATGAGCTTGGTATCGCCCACGCTTGCCCGGTCTACCTGGACGCCCGGGACACTCGAGAAGGCATCCGACAGGAAACTCACGGGGAACTTCTCGAGATCTTCACGCGTGAGCAGCCGCATCACCTGACCGCTGTCGATCCTCCGGTATACGCCGTTGACCAGCAGGTGGCGTGAGCGCACTTCGACCTTGATCGGCTCAAGGACCACCGCGTCCACCGCCATGGCCAGGTCGACGACCGTCGTGCCGTCGGAGTGGACCGATACCGGCTCCGAACGATTCGCATAGCCGATCATCTCCACGTTGAGCCGCGCTTCCCCCGACAGCGTCGCGAACTGGACGTTGCCGCGCTTGTCGGTGATTCGAGTCTCGCCACCGACCAGCGAGACCCCCGCCCCCTCGATCGATCGCCCCGTCCCCGCCTCGCGAACCCTGACCAACAGTGTCGCGGGCAGGCCGGCTTCCACTTCCTCGAGCCGTCTCAGCAGCATCGTTATCTCATCCGGGCCACGCACCTCGAGTTCCTCGGTCGCCGTGAAGTATCCACCCTTGCGTGCCGTGATGACCCATGTCCCCGCCGGCACCTCGAAGGAAACCTGCCCGTCCACTCCGGTGATGTACGGCCTGGCCTGTCCCGGGACCCGAATCAGGGCGCCCATCAACGGCGCCTGGGTCTGCGCGTCGCGCATCTGTACGGTCATGCGGACCGTCGTAGGCTCCTGGGCGCGCAGAACCGTGTGGGGTGCGGATGCACCCACGGCCAGGGAAGCCGCGAAGCCAAGCAGAGCGGCCCGGGACCAAGCCCCACGGGGCGCTCCAGCGAGCTGCATTGTGTGGGGTGTCATCGTTTTCCACCTCCTGTCCCGGGTCCTGTGCACCCGGTTTCGTAGTCCTTGTTGCCCATCCGCTACCCTTCCCCGGCCCGGCGCTTCGACCAGAATACGACGGCGCCGCAACCTCCCACATCGAAACGCGCGGGTGTCCGCTCGGCCCAGAACACTTCGGCCAATGCCAGGTCCTCCGCGTCAATATCGTCAATGTTCAGCCCCCAGAACGCCAGGGGCCACCCATCCATCCACACCTTCATCTCACAACGTCCGCGACCCAGGAGGACGGCTTCGCCCTCCCGGTGCTCCACCCTGACCCCCGGACGAATCCGGAGTGCTTCCGACAGATAAGGGACGCCCCGCTCCACCATTTCCTCGCGGGTCAAGACCTTGTTCACCCGATTGCGATCCATCCTCCAGTACACGCCCTGCTTTTCCAGGTACCGGGACTGAGCCGTCACCTCGAGGGGCGCGAGGATCACGGCATCGACCGACATCGCCACCTCCAGCACCGTCGTGCGCCCCTCGTGCAGCGGGACGGGCTCGGTACGCTTCTCATACCCAAGCGCCCCCACGGTGACCTCGGCGACCGGCCCGCTTACATCCCTGAACTCCACCCACCCTTGTCCATCCGTCATCCGCGCCCGGCCTTGCGGCAGCGAGACGGACGCCCCTTCGATCAGACGGCCCGAGCCGAATTCCGCGACCCTCACCAGCAGCCTCCCGGGAATGCTCGTGTCCACGTCGCCCACTTCATGCATCAGGAAGGTCAGCTCCCCGGAGAGCATCACCCGGAAGTCGCCTCGCAGCGTCGCGTACCCGCCCTTGCGCGCGGTCAGCGTGTAGTATCCCGGAGGGACTTCGAAGGTGACCCGCCCGTCCGTGCCGGTGACGTACCGCCTGGGCAGGCCCGACAGCTCGATCAACCCGCCCCTCAGTACCCCTTTGGTCTCCGCTTCAAGGAGGCGCACGGTCATGCGGACCGACTCTGTGTCCTGATCGGGCTCCTGGGCACGCAGAACGGAATCGGACATGAACAGACCGGGGGACGCAAAAGCCGCGCACACGAGCAGGGCGGTCGGGTAGCGGCCCCATCCCGCTTCCGTCCGCCGAGCTGAGCAGTCCGTCATCATTCGCGACCACCTGTCCCGCGTGCGATCACCGCGCCGTAATCCCGCCACTCGTCCCCTACCCCTTCCCGGCCCGCAGGCGGGACCAGAGCAGGACGGCGCCGCAGTTGTCCGTCGACGGCATTACGAATCGCGCGGGCACCCGGCCTGGCTCGTAAAACTCGGCCAACTCCACCTCTTCCGCCGGAATATCATCAATGTTCAGCCCCACGACGAAATTCAACTCTGCCACATTCGACCCCAGTGCCCGCCCATCGAGGAACACCGGTATCGGACAACCGGTGTGAGTCATGAGGAACGCGAAGGGCCCCCAGTAATCTACCCGAACCCCCGACAGACCGCGGAACGCATCCGCCAGGCGCGGCTCCGCCCGCTCCACCAGTTCCTCCCTCGTCAGGAGCTTGTCCGGCCAGCCCCGGTCGATCCTCCAGTACACGCCCTGCTTTTCCAGGAATCGGGATTCGGCCATCACTTCGATTGGCGCCAGGACTACCGCGTCGATCGCCATCGCCACCTCGACAACCGTCGTGCGTCCCTCGAGCAGCGGAATGGGCACGGTCCGGGTCTGATAGCCGAAGCCTCTCACGGTGACCTCGGCGACCGGCCCGCTCAGGTCCGTGAACTCGAGCCACCCCTGCCCGTCCGTCATCCGCGCCCGTCCCCCGGTGACCGAGACGGCCACTCCCTCGACCAGCCGCCCCGATCCGAACTCCGCAACCCGTACCAGCAGCCTCTCGGGTATGCTCGTGTCCACATCCCCCAGTTCATGCATCGTGACGGTGAGGTCGCCGTTGTAGACCGCCCGGAAATCACCCCGCACCGTCGCGTATCCGCCCTTGTGCACGGAAAAGGTGTAGGTGCCCACGGGGATATCGAAGGAGGTCTGCCCGTTCATGCCGGTGACGTACCTCCCGGCTTGGCCCGACAACTCGATCAACGCGCCCAGCAGCGCTCCGTCGGCGTCCGCGTCGCGAACGTGGGCGGTAATGCGGACCATCTCGGCCTCCCGGGCAGGCTCCTGGGCCGCGAGTCCGGAGGCGGATGCAAGAGAACCGGCGGAGAGGCAGACTGCGAGCGCAAACCGCTGGCGTTTCTCCATGATAGACCGCCCTCCTCAACGCCGGGTCTGGATATGGACGACGCCGCAGCCACGCTGCCGAAGCACGTGGACCTCCACCCTCTCCACCTGGCTGACCGGGACAACGTCGATATTCAGCCGATCGTACCTTCTGCGTATGCCGTCCACCCGCACGCCAAGGGTGCAATTCCGGGGCGCTACCAGCCGCGCTTCGTCGGATCTGGGGCGTTCCACTCGAAAACCGTCCAGCGTCGCCAACGCGTCGGAGAGCTTGTCGACCGCAAGTTCCTTGAGCATTCGGCGTGTAAACAGAGCCGCCCGCTCCCCCCGGCGCCCCAGGTAGTTGGAGTCGAGTACGTCCATGGCGCGGGTGCGCACCACGACCTCGATCGGTTCCGGCGCGGCCTCCGCGACCGTCATCGCCACCCGCACGGCCGCCGTGCGAAACGGATGCAGCGCCACGGGCGCGGTGCGCGTCGCATAGCCGCTCATCTCCACGGAGATCTCGGCAACCAGCATGTCGAGCGCATCGAACTCGATGTACCCCCATTCGTCGGCCATGCCGCTCGGACCCTCCAGAACCGATACCCGCGCCCCCCCGACTCCACCCCCGGTCACATGGTCCACGACCCGGACCTCCAGGGTGGCGGTCGCGTTCGGGTCCATCGTCCGGACCCGATCCAGCGGCAGCGTGAACTCTCCCGGCCTGAGCACGTCCAGATTTCCCGACAGCACCTCGTACCGGCCCCTGCGCACCGTGAGCCCGTAGCTCCCCTTCGGGACCTCCATCACGACGCGGCCGTCCACGCCCGTCACGTAGCGGTCGACCAGCCCGGACAGCTCGATCACCGCCCCCAGCAACCCGTCCTCGCTCCGGCCGTCGATGACCCGGGCGGTCAGGCGGACGACTTCGTCAGGGTGGTCCTGGCCCGCGCCAGCGTGGGCCGCCGCCGGCTCCACCAGCCCCGGAATACCGATTTGCATGCAGAAGAGGGTCGCGACAGTAGCGAAACAGGGCGCCGGTCGCATATCTTTAGCCCGTACCTTCATCATGAAAGCGTCAGGATGAGCAGATACGCCATAGTGTTCCTCGTGGCCGGTGCGTTCGGTATCGGCATCGCCGGGCGGGAAACCCCGGGCTCATACCCCGCCCCGCTCCCGGCGGTTCCGTGGCAGGTCCCCCAAACGTCAATCGAGACGGGGGATTTCGCCAGCCCGGGCCCGAACGAAATCGTCGCGCAGTACTGCGTGCGCTGCCACAACGAGCGCCGCCGCATCCAGAACCTCGTGCTCGAGGGATTCGACATCGCCGATGCCGCGCAGCGGCGCCCCACGATCGAGAAGATGATCCGCAAGCTCCGCGCGGGGATGATGCCGCCCCAGGGGATGCCGCGGCCCGAGCCCGAGGTTCTGGCCGAGATGGCCACGGAGCTCGAAGAGACCATGGACCGCATCGCGGCCAGCGACCCGAACCCGGGGCGGAGGACCTTCCAGCGACTCAACCGGGCCGAGTACGCCGCCGCGGTGAAGGACCTGCTCGGTCTCGATATCGATGTGGCGACCTATCTCCCCCTCGACACCAAGAGCGCCAACTTCGACAACATCGCCGACGTGCAGATGCCCTCGGCGACGGTCATGGAGGGGTATCTGCGCGCGGCGGGACAGGTCAGCAGGCTGGCGCTGGGCGACCCCGAGGCGGAGATCTCCTCCACCGAATACCGCATTCCCAGGGTGGCGTCGCAGAAGGACCAGGTGGAGGGCGCCCCGATCGGCACGCGCGGCGGGCTCTCGGTGCTGCACAACTTCCCCGCCGACGGCAAGTACGTCTTCCACATCATGCCGTACAACGCCGTGGAGGGCGAGGTCTTCGGGCGCACCTTCGGAACCGAGCAGATCGAGGTCTCGATCGACGGCGAGCGGGTGGCGCTCCTCACCATCGACCGCTGGATGTCGGAATCCGAGCCCACCGGGCTGAACATCCGCACCGACTCGATCTACGTGACGGCCGGGCAGAAGCGCGTTTCGGCCGCCTTCATCCGCCAGTTCGAGGGCGTGGTCGACGACCTCATCCGCCCCATCGACCACACCCTCGCCGACGGACAGATCGGGATCGGGTACGGCGTCACCACCCAGCAGCACCTGCAGCGGCTCACCGTGCTCGGCCCCTTCGACGTGACCGGCGTCTCGGACACCCCCGCGCGCCGCAGCGTCTTTACCTGCCGCCCGACTCTGCCCGAAGAGGCCCTGCCCTGCGCCCGCCGGATCATCGAACGGGTCGCGACCCGCGCCTACCGCCGCCCCGCCACGGACAGCGACATCGACGGCCTCCTCCCCTTCTTCGAGATGGGCGCGGCCGACGGCGGCTTCGAGAAGGGCATCCGCACCGCCCTGCAGGCGATCCTGGCCAGCCCCCACTTCGTCTTCCGCGTCGAACGGACGCCCGCCGACACGGGACCCGACGGCATCTACGAGATCGCCGGCCCGGACCTCGCGTCACGGCTGTCGTTCTTCCTCTGGGGCGCGCCCCCCGATGACGAACTCCTGAAGCTGGCCCGGTCCGGCGCCCTCTCCGACCCCGCCGAACTCGAGCGGCAGGCGCGCCGCCTCCTGGCCGACTCGCGCGCCGAGGCCCTCGCCAGCCGCTTCGCCGCCCAGTGGCTGCGCCTGCAGGACCTTGAGAAGATCCACCCCGACGCGCTCACCTACCCCTACTTCGACCAGACGCTGGCCGACGCGATGCACCGCGAGACCGAGCTCTTCTTCCACCACCTGGTGAAGGAGGACCGCTCCGTCCTCGAGATGCTCACGGCCGACTACACCTTCGTCAACGAGCGCCTGGCCCGGCACTACGGAATCACCGGGGTCACCGGGCCCGCCTTCCAGAAGGTCGACTACCGCAGCGACCACCGCCGCGGCCTTCTCGGCCACGGCAGCATCCTCACCCTCACCTCCCACCCCGACCGCACCTCCCCCGTGCTGCGCGGCAAGTGGGTCCTCGAGGTGCTGCTCGGCACGCCGCCCCCTCCCCCGCCCCCCGACATCCCCGCCTTCGAGGAGACCGCGGCCGCCGAGGAGGGGCGCTTCCTGACCGTGCGCGAACGCCTGGAGGAGCACAGCAAGAACCCGCAGTGCCGCTCCTGCCACAACGTGATGGACCCGCTGGGGCTGGCGCTCGAGAACTTCGACGTGACGGGGTCCTGGCGGATCCGCGACGAGGGCAACCCGGTCGACCCGGTCGGGATGATGTACAACGGCAAGGAACTCACCAGCCCCGCCGACCTGCGCAACGCTCTTCTCGACATCCCGGATGTCGTGCTCAGCACCTTCACCGAGAACCTCATGGCCTTCGCCCTCGGCCGCCGCGTCGAGTACTACGACATGCCCTCCATCCGGGCCATCATCCGCGACGGGGCCACGAACGACTACCGCATGTCGTCCTTCGTCCTGGGGGTGGTCGGCAGCCCCGCCTTCCGCATGGCGCGGGTCGGCACGCCGGTGGCCGAGGAGGATCCCGGCCACGAGTCCCAACGAGAAGGCAACTGACGGTGTCCAATGAAAAGCAGCCCGTGAACAGAATTCCCCCGAGTCACCCAACCCAAGAGGACTGATTCGAATGAAATACCTCAGCGGCAAGCACATCTCGCGGCGCGCCATGCTCAAGGGAGCCGGGGCCGCCATCAGCCTGCCCCTCCTCGACGCCATGATCCCCGCGGGCCGCCTGTGGGCGTCCACAACCGCGGGCAAGGCCGCCGACCGCACCCGCCTCGTCTGCATCGAGCAGGTGCACGGGGCCGCCGGCTGCAATGACTGGGGCGCCAGCCAGAACCTCTGGTCCCCCGCGGAGACCGGGAAGAACTTCGACCTGTCCCCCAGCAGCCTCAAACCGCTCGAGTCCTTCCGGAAGTACCTGACGATCGTCAGCGACACCGACGCCCGCATGGCCGACGCCTACTCGCCCGCCGAGATCGGCGGAGACCACTTCCGAACCAGCGCGGTGTTCCTCACGCAGGCGCACCCCAAGCAGACGGAGGGCTCCGACGTCCGCGTCGGCACCTCCTTCGACCAGCTTTACGTGCAGCGCTTCGGCAACGACACGCCGATCCCCTCCATGCAGCTCTCCATCGAGAACGTCGACCAGGCCGGGGGCTGCGCCTACGGCTACGCCTGCGTCTACACCGACACCATCAGCTGGGCCTCGCCCAGCGAGCCGCTTCCCATGATCCGCGACCCGCGGGCCGTCTTCGAGCAGCTCTTCGGGGCCGGGGGAACTGCCGAGCAGCGCGCCGAGCGCCTGGTGACCAACCGCAGCATCCTGGACTGGGTGATGGGCGAGATGTCGTCCATGCGGCGCCAACTGGATCCCGCCGACGTGCACCGCCTGGACCAGTACGCGCAGAACATCCGCGAACTGGAGCAGCGCATTCAGCGCATCGAGGCCCAGAACGTGAGCGGCGAGGAGCGGCAGATCCCCGAAGCGCCGGTGGGTGTGCCCGACTCCTTCGAGGACCACGTCAAGCTGATGTTCGACCTGCAGGTGCTCGCCTTCCAGTCGGACACGACCCGGGTCTTTTCGCTGAAGCTGGGCCGCGATGCGTCGCCCCGCGTATACCCCGAGTCGGGTGTCGAAACGCCCTTCCACTCGGCCTCGCACCACGGCGGCCGACCCGAGCGCGTACAGCAGTTCGGCCGCATCAACGAGTACCACATTTCGATGCTGCCGTACTTTCTCGAGAAGTTGCAGCAATCGACCGAGGGCGACGGGACGCTCCTCGACAAGACCATGGTCATGTACGGTTCGGCGATGGGCGACAGCAACCTGCACAACCACATCCGCTGCCCGCTCTTCCTGGTCGGCGGCGCGAGCGGAATCCTGGAGGGCGAGCAGCACATCCGCGCCCAGCCGGGAACGCCCATGGCCAACGTCATGCTGAGCCTGCTCCACAAGCTCGGCGCCGACGACATCGAGAAGTTCGGGAACAGCACGGGGCACTACGAAATCTAGGAGCCGACGGGCAACCTGTGACAGATTCGCGGTCAGATTCTGGCAGGAATCTGTCACAAAGGAGGCTGGAATGACCACCCAAAGCACTCGTCTCGGATCAGCGGACAGGCGTAATGACAGATTCTGGCAGGAATCTGTCCTGAGAGGACGCAAGCGGACGGCGGAGCGGCGGAGGTCGAGCGGCCGCCGGTTCGCGGGCCTGGCGAGCCTCATCCTCGTGCTGGCCTTCACCGGTGCGGTGGGGCCGGCCGATTCCCCGGTTGCGGATGCCACCGAGCGGGGTGACCTGGAAGCGGTGCGCACCCTGCTCAGGGACGGGGCCGACGTGAACACCGCCCAGAGCGACGGCATGACCGCGCTCCACTGGGCCGCCACCCACAACGACGCCGAGATCGCGCGCATCCTCCTCTACGCGGGCGCGACCCCGCGCGCGACGACCCGCCTGGGCGGCTACACGCCCCTGCACATGGCCAGTCGTTCCGGCAGCACCGATGTCGCACAGCTGATTCTCGAGGCCGGAGCCGATCCGAATGTCTTCACCTCCACCGGCGTCACCGCCATGCACTTCGCGGCCGACGCCGACGCGGCCGGGGTCGTGGCCCTGCTGGCCGCCCACGGCGCCGATGTCGACGCCCGCGACACCTTCTCCGAGCGCACCCCCCTCATGTTCGCGGCGGTACGCGGAGCCGACGCCGCGCTGAGCGCCCTCCTCGAGTCCGGTGCCGATCCGGCGCTACAGACGGCCCTCAAGGACTACCCGGCCATCAGCGTCGCCTGGCGCGCCGAACAGCGGCAGCGCGGACGCGTAAAGGCCGCGGCGGAGGAGCCGGAGGAGGAGGAGGAAGAGGAGCCGCGCGCTCAGGTGCAGGTGCAACAGATTCCACCCGCACAGCCCCCCACCCCCGCCCGGCCAGCCCCCGCGGCGGCGACCCCGGCAACCCCGGCGGATACGGCTGCCACCCCACCCGATTCGGCCCCGGAGCCCCCCGCCGAGCCCCTCCCCAAAGCCCTCAGCTCGATCGAGCAGATCGGCAAACAGGGCGGGTTCACCGCGCTGCATTACGCGGCCCGGGAAGGCCACCGCTCCACCGCCTCCCTGCTGGCCGACGCCGGCGCCGACATCAACCAGCCCACCGGCGGCGACCAGTCCCCCCCGATGCTGGTCGCGGTCATCAACGGCAACTACGACCTGGCCCGCGACCTGCTGGAGCGCGGCGCCGACCCCAACCAGGTCAGCGACGACAACGCGGCCCCGCTCTTCGCCACCCTCAACATCGAGTGGTCGCTCAGGACCTGGTACCCGCAGCCCCAGGCCTTCCGCCAGCAGGAGACGCACTACCTCGAGTTCATGAGGCTGCTCCTGGAGGCGGGCGCCGATCCCAACCAGCGGACCAGCACGCACATATGGTACGCGGCGTACAACGCGGGCCGCATGGGCGTCGACTTCACCGGGGCCACGCCCTTCTGGCGCGCCGCCTACGCGGTCGACGTCGAGGCCATGCGTCTTCTGGTGGAATACGGCGCCGACCCGAACATCTGGACGATCAAGCTGCCGTCGCGGCGCTTCTTCGGGGCGAACGTCCCGGCCCAGCAGCAGCAGGAAGAGCGGCAGGACCCGTCGGGGCTGCCCCCCGTACCCGACGGCGGCCCGGCCATCCACCCGCTGCACGCGGCCTCCGGCGTCGGCTTCGGCACCTCACGGGTGGCGCAGCAGCACCGCAGCGTCCCCGACGGATGGCTGCCCGCGGTGCGCTACCTGGTCGACGAACTCGGCATCGACCCCAACCTGCGCGACAAGGACGGCTACACCGCCATCCATCACGCGGCCGCGCGGGGCGACAACGCCACGATTCTGTTCCTGGTCAGCCGGGGCGCGGACGTGAATGCGATCAGCCGGCGCGGACAGACCACGGCGGACCTGGCCAACAGTCCCGAACAGCGCGCCCAGCCGCACCCTGCCACGGTCGCGCTCCTGGAGAAGCTCGGGTCGAAGAACAACCACCAGTGCCGGACGTGCGGGAGCGATTGATGGGGTGGCCGGTGAAGGAGCGGCGGGCCGGACGGGCGGGGTGGGTTCCAGCCGGGGCGGCGGCGCGGTACGCGGCGGCCTCGGTGGTGGCGATGTCGCTCCCCGTCGCGGGGGCGGCCCAAGACACGACCTGGAACCGCTACACGCTCGAGGGCCTCGCCGGCGTGCACGTCCGCGCCGAGACGAACCTGGGCTGCGAGGGCGCGGGGGTGTCGGCCGAGTCGATGCGGACGGACGCGGTGACCGCGCTGGAGGCGGCCGAGGTGCCGCTGCTGACCCGGGAGGAGATGCTCGCCAGTCCGGGCATACCCGAACTGAGGGTGACCTTCGAGTGCGGTGGCGGGGTGGCGGGGGTGGTGGGCTACTCGGTGTCGGTGCGGATCCAGCAGGCCACCCAGATGATCCGCGACACGCAGATCACCCTGTCCGAGGCGGTAACCTGGTGGGCCAGCGAGGTGGGGGTGGCGGAGGCGGGTAGCGTGGCGGAGGCGCTGAAGGGGCTGATGGAGAAGAAGCTGGGCGAGTTTGCGGAGGCGTTTCGTGAGGTGAATGGGGAGGGGTAATGGCAGGGGGCGTCAACCAATTCTCACCGCCGTTTCCGTCCGAGTCCGAGGGATGACCGCACCGCGGGGGAACCTTCAGTTCAATTCCCCATCATCCATGGAAACGACTCGGTTCACGTTATGTTCCACTCGCGCCGCCTTAGGGTTAGGAACTTGCGAGACTCCGTATCCCGTGGCCACCCACCGATCCCACCCGCCGGAGCAGCAAATGCGTCCCATCCACTCCCGCCATGCCGTTTCACCTGTGGAATGTCGCGCTCGCAGGCTTCACGGGCCCCTCGCGCTTGCGGCCGTCGCCTGGCTCGCCGCCTGTGGTGATCCGCAGCCTCCGGTCGCATGCGGCTCGATACCGCAGCAGACACTCCACGTAGGAGAAACCGAAGTTGTCACGCCCTGCTTCGAGGACCCGGAAATGGAGGCAGTCCGTTTGACGGCCGAGTCGTCCAGCCGCGAAGTGGCGGGCGCGAGCATCTCGGGAGATCGGGTGAGGCTCCAGGCCAATTCTCCGGGCAGCGCAACGATCACGGTCACCGCCACCGATCCAGACAGTTTGACGGGCGAGGTGCGCTTCGAAGTCGTGGTCCCCAATCGGCCACCGGAGCTGGGTCGGACGATGCTCGATGTACGTCTTCCCACAGGCGGTTCGCACGCGATCTTTCTCTCCGAGTACTTCGTCGACCCTGATGCGCAGGAACTCGCCTACCGCGTCGAATTCTCGGACCCGAGTGTCGTGACGGGAACTGTCGCCGACGAAACCCTGATCATGACAGCCGTCAATGCGGGGACAGCAACGGGCACGGTTACCGCAACCGATCCCGGCGGGCTCAGCTTCTCGCAGACCTTCGGCGTGTTGATCGTGGAACGTCAACGCCTTCTGCGGGACGACTTCGAGTCCGAAGAGAGCCTGGGGAACTGGACGCTAGCTGACAACTCGGCGGCACGGGTCGAGGACGGAATGTTCTGGTTGGAGAATACCGCATCCGGGTTTCTGGGCTTTGCCTCCCACCAGCTTTCTGCCACTGGATGGGAAGTCACGGCGGCCCTGGGGAACGCGACGACAAATGCCTGGGCGGGGCTGGTGGTCGGCGCGGACCACGAGCGGTTTTCAGCTTACATGATTCAGATCGGGGCGGATGGCAACAGCTTTGGGCTGGGTGACACGGATTATCGATTCTTCATATTTGACGAGTCGGGACCATTCTGGGCCTACGACGACGGCTTCTACGGACAATCGGACGCCATCGCGGATGTCGGCGACCTCACTGAAGTTTCGGTGACCATTGAAGGTGGAGTCTTGACCGTAACGGCCGGATCGACGGAGTTGATGCAACTGGATCTTACCGGCACCGTCTTGTCGGCTGACGCGACCTCTGTGACCCTCGTGACGTGGCCCGCCGGAGAAACCACCGGAAACCGCGGATTCTTCGACTGGGTTGAAGCAACGGGCCTCGAGTTGGGGAACGTGGGAACGGACATGCGCCGAGCGCCTCCTTCCCTCGACTTGCCCACGCCACTTCGGCAGATCGGGCCCCGGGATTGGATTCACCGGTTGGACGGCGGGCTCGATGAGGCCGAAAAGCGCACCCCGCGCGCTCCGACAGGGTAGGAGTAGAGTCTCACTCCCAGCGGCATGGCTGCGGCGCATGCCGGAAGGCGGCCCACGTCAACCCGATCATCGAGGGCCTTCGCGCCCGGCCCGGCGGCCGGACCAGAGCAGGACGAGGCCGCATTTGCTCACGCCTCCGAATCGGGCGGGGATCCGGCCCGGCTCGTAGAACTCGGCCAGTTCCAGTTCCTCCGGCCCGATATCGTCAATATTCAAGCCCCTGACGTCCGACCCCAGGGGCTGCCCATCCATGTAGACCGGTATTCGGCAGCCGAGGTGGTTCACGAGGAAGGTGAGGTGCCCCTGGTAGTCCGGCCGAATCCCGGGAAAGAGGTTCCGGAATGCATCCGCCAGACGCGGATCGGCTCGCTCCACGAGTTCCGCCCGCGTCAGGAGCCTGTCCGGCCAGCCCCGATCGATTCTCCAGTACACTCCCTGCCTCTCCAGGAACGGGGACTGAGCCTTCACCTCGATGGGCCGCAGGACCACTGCGTCGATCGCCATCGCCACCTCGATGACCGTCGTGCGCCCTTCTTGCAGGGAGATGGGTTGGCTGTGAGTCTCGTAGCCCAGGCTCTGCACGGTGACCTCGGCAACCGTCCCGGTCAGGCCCGCAAACTCGACCCAGCCCCGCGCGTCGGTCATCCGGGCCTGGCCTCCGGGGAGCGAAACGGCCGCGCCCTCGATCACGCGCCCCGACCCGGATTCCGTGACCTTGACCAGCAGCCTCTCGGGAATGCTCGTGTCCAGGTCGCCGAGTTGGTGCATCAGAATGGCCAGCTCGCCCGCGCGCTGCACCCGGAAGTCAACCCGCAGCGTCGCGTACCCGCCCTTCTGCGCGGTTAGGGTGTATCGATCCGCCGGGACCTCGAAGGACACCCGGCCGTTCATCGCGGTGATGTACCGGCGCGAGTGGCCCGACAACTCGATCAGCGCGCCCATCAGGGGGGCGTCGGTATCCGCGTCGCGGAGGTGGGCGGTGACGCGGAACGTCGCCCTGGGCAGGTCGGGGTCCTGGGCTGTCAGGACGGGGGCGGACGGAAGGAAGGCGAGGGCCAGGGCGAACAGTGTCGTCCCCCGGTGCGGTATCGACGGCCGGCAGCGCACCGGCTGCTAACGGCTTCGATCCGCGAGACGCTTCGACCAGACGGCGATGGCGCCGCAGTGGTTTAGGTCCCCCGGCCACCGACTGAAGCGGGAGGGCGTCCGCATGCCCGTATAGACCTCGATCAATTCGATTTCTTCCGGCGCAAGGTGGTTTAGTCCCCCCGGGATGGGCCTTACAATGTGGTCACCGAATTGCTGGGGTACCCCGTCCCAGTATATTGCAATCGTGCACCCCCGGCGCCCAAAGATCGTTTCCCCGAACACATGCAGGTTCGGTATCCTTCGAAAAGCTTCGGCCAGGTAGGGAACGCCACCGCGGTCGATAAGATCCTGGCTGTCGAAGACATGCATCGCATGGCCGTGATCCATCCTCCAGTACACCCCATGCCTCTCCAGGAACCCCGAGCGCACCTCCACCGCGATGGGTGACAGGACCACGGCGTCGATCGACATCGCCAACTCCACGACCGTTGTGCGCCCCTCGTGCAGCGTCACCGGCTCGGTGCGCTTCCTGTAGCCGATCATCTGCACGGTGACCTCGGCCACGGTCCCGTCCAGGTCCCTGAACTCGACCCATCCGCTCCCATCGGTGAGCCCGCCCCTCCCTCCCGGCAACGAGACGACCGCCCCTTCGATCAGGCGCCCCGATCCGAACTCCGCCACCCGCACGAGCAGCCTTTCCGGAATGCTCGTGTCCACGTCGCCCAATCGATGCATCACGACGGTGAGTTCACTCGCGCCGATCACCCCGAAATCACCCCGCAGCGTCGCGTATCCGCCCTTGTGCGCGGTAAAGGTGTAGTGCCCCGCCGGGATTTCGAGGGTGACCCTACCGTCCATCCCGGTGACGTACCGGCTGGACAGGCCGGTCAGCTCGATCAGCGCGCCCAGCAACGGCACATTGCTCTCCGCGTCGCGTACCTGCATGGTCACGCGGACCGCCTCCGCCTCCGGAGCGGGCTCCTGAGCAGTCAGAACGGGCGGCGACAGGAAAGACTCGGCGGACAGGCAAGCACCGAGAGACAGCAGGATGGTCCGGCATCGCGTCCGGTGGAGCAAACCCGCCCTCATCCCCAAGTGGTGTTTCATCGCTGTCGGCCTCCTGTCTCCAGGTACGCTCACCCTGGCCCCGGGACTCCCGCAAGGGGATGGCCCTATCCCGGGTGCTCCCCGATCACCTCCAGAAACTCGTCGCCGTAGCGGCTCAGCTTCGTCTCCCCCACCCCGCTCAAGCGCGCGAACTCCTCCAGAGTGTGGGGACGGTGGTGGACCATCTCGCGCAGCGTGGAATCGTGGAAGATCACGTATGGCGGCACGGACTGGGCCTTGGCCAGCTCGGTGCGCCGCGTGCGGAGCGCCTCCCAGAGCGACTCGTCCCAGGTGGCGGGATCGGGGGGTGGGAGTGGCTCCTTCGGCTTGCGCCCGGCCTTGGCGCGTGCGGGCCGCACGTCCTGGCGCATGAGCACCTCCTCCTCGCCGCGCAGCACCGGCCAGCTCGCCTCGGTCAGCCTGAGTGAGCCGTACCCCTCCATGTCCACGCTGAGCAGACCGCGCGCCACCAGCTGGCGAAAGACCGAGCGCCAGCGGTACGGGTCGATGTCCGCGCCGACGCCGTGGGTCGGGAGTTGGTCGTGGCCGAAACTCCGGATTCGTTCGTTCCCGAGTCCCCTGAGCACGTCAGTCAGGTATCCCGCGCCGAAGCGCTGGCCGGTTCGGTACACGCAGGACAGCGCCTTCTGCGAGGCTTCGGTCGCGTCCCAGGAGGCCACCGGGGTCAGGCAGTTGTCGCAGTTGCCGCAGCGTTCGGGGAGGGTCTCGCCGAAGTATGCGAGCAGGGTCTGGCGCCGACAGGTGGTCAGTTCGCAGTAGCCGAGCATGGCGTCGAGCTTGCGGACCTCCAGACGCTTGCGCTGGTCCCCCGCGCTCGACCCCTCCACCATCTGGCGCAGCGTGACCACCTCCTGCAGTCCGTAGACCATCCAGGCGTCGGCGGGCTCGCCGTCGCGCCCCGCACGCCCCGTCTCCTGGTAGTAGGCCTCGATGCTCTTCGGCAGGTCGAGGTGCGCGACGAAACGCACGTCCGGCTTGTCGATCCCCATGCCGAAGGCGATGGTGGCCACGATCACGACGCCGTCTTCGCGCTGGAAGCGGTCCTGATTGCGGCGGCGCACCTCCGCGCCCAGGCCCGCGTGGTACGGCAGCGCGTCCACGCCGGTGCCGCGCAGCCACTCGGCGGTGTCGTCGACGCGGCGCCGCGACAGGCAGTACACGATGCCGGCGCTGCCGCGGTGGTGCTCCTCCAGGAAGCGCTGGAACTGCTGCCGGGCCCGGTTCTTCGGGACGACCGCGTACCGGATGTTGGGACGGTCGAAGCCGCTCACGAACTGCGGGGCGCGGGTCAGACCCAGGCGGTGCACGATTTCGCGCCGGGTGGGTTCGTCGGCGGTCGCGGTAAGCGCGATGCGGGGGATGTCGGGGAAGTGTTCGCGCAGGGCCGAAAGCTGCAGGTACTCGGGGCGGAAGTCGTGCCCCCATTGAGAGACGCAGTGGGCTTCGTCGATGGCGAAGAGAGCGAGGCGGGTGCGCGCGAGGAGCTCCAGGGTGCGTTCGCCGAACAGGCGCTCCGGGGCGACGTAGAGCAGGTCGAGCCGGCCGTTCTGCACCGCCGACTCGACCTCGAGCACCTCCTGGTAGGATAGGGTCGAGTTGAGGCAGGCGGCGCGGACGCCCGTCTGCCGCAGGCCCTCCACCTGGTCCCGCATGAGCGCGATCAGCGGCGAGACGACCACGCCCACCCCGTCGCGCACGATCGCCGGAATCTGGTAGCAGAGTGACTTGCCGCCGCCGGTGGGCATGAGGACCAGGCTGTCGCCCCCGGCCACGGTGTGCTCGATCACGGCCTCCTGCTGGCCGAGGAAATCCGGGAAGCCGAAGACGCGGTGGAGGACTTCGTGAATGTTCTGGGGCATGGGTGGTGGGAATGTTGCTCCTGGCGACATGGGGCGTGCGCGGGTGGCTGGGTCGCCCCTGGAATGTAAGGGCGGGGGTCAAAAGTTGGTCAGCGCGACGGGCGCAGGGGACCGTTGTCGGGTCCCGGGTGAAGGCACTAGGCTACTACACCAGCATTGGGAGGAAACGATGACCAAAGGCAATGCGGGCTCCAATCCTGCCGGTGCCGTGACCGGCGGATCGGACAGGGAAAGCGCGTCGAGCCGGCCCCGGGCGCTGCGCTGCGACCTCCTGGACATGGCCCGGTTGGATCACTCCGTGCGGGCCGAACTTGCAGCCTCCGGCAGGCTCTTCAACGCGGGCTATGAACCTCGGATGGCTCGGGTGCACCAACGCAATGCCCGGCGTCTCCGGCGAATCATCGAGTCGGTCGGATGGCCGGGTTCGGATCTGGTCGGCGGTGACGGGGCGGAAGCGGCCTGGCTGGTACTCCAGCACGCGATCTCGGAGCCCGACCTGCTCCGCGGAGCCCTGCCGCTCCTCACGACAGCGGCACGAGAAGGGAAGGCGAGTCCCGCGCACGCCGCCATGCTGGAGGACCGGATCCGATTCTTCGAGGGCCGCCCGCAGCGCTACGGCACGCAGTTCGATTGGGACGCCGACGGCAGCCTCTCGACGGGCGAGGTGGAGGATCCGCAGAAGCTTGCAGAACGCCGAGACGCCGTCGGCCTCCCGCGGCTGGAAGAACAAATCGAGGAAGTTCGGAGCCGGGCGACCGCCGAGGGACAGCGACCTCCGGCAGACTACCGAGCGTACGTAGACGCCCGCGATGAGTGGGCGTCCAATGCCGGGTGGCGCGCCGGTCGCTCCTGAAGTACGCCCCCTCATCGGTTGACCGGGTTGATGGGGCTTCGTTACGATGTTTGACCACCAACCGCCCACCCAGATCGTAGACCGCCCAGCGTCGGTGCTGGACACCTTTCAGTCCACGGAATCGGTCCATTCCGGAGGGAATCGCCCACCTTGCAAGTCGTGTCTCTGAAGCTCCGGAACTATCTGAGTGTTCAGAACGAGGACGTCTCGCTGGGTCGGCTCAATGTTCTGATCGGCACCAACGCGTCGGGCAAGAGCAACGTCATGGATGCCCTGCGCTTCCTGCGCGATGCGATCCGGCGGGACTTCCAATTCGCGGTCACGTCCCGCGGCGGATTTGTCCATTTGGCCTGCAAGGCGTCGGAGGCGCGGGAAGTGCGTCTCGTCACGACTTTCCGGGATGACGATCAAGCGTTCGAGTGGTCGGTCGCCCTCGTGAGGCGGGAGTTCGATTTCACGGTTCGCGAAGAGGTGTCCCGTCTGCGCGAAGGCCAGCCCCCTCACCAGCTTCTCAAGAGGACCGAGGACGGCGCGGGCTGGTGGTGGTCGGGGAGCGAGGGAAAAGTGCAACTCAGAGAGCGCCCAGAAGGGAGCGCATTGGCTGCCGCCGCTGCGGACGCGTCGTTCCCTGCTCGCGCCGTGGCGGATTTCGTAAGGGGTTGGGGGTTCTTCGATCCCAATCCAGGAGCGTTGCGCCGAGCATCGGCGGAAAGCGATTCGTCCGCCTTGGCGGGTTACGGTCAGAACCTGGCCGCTCGCCTCCACACCCTGAAGAGGACCGACCGCATGCGGTTCGAGCGCATTCACTCGGCCACGCGCGACATCCTGGGGGTTCCCGAAGAGATCACCTTCCGCACTTTCGATGACGGCGGCCGGGTGGCTCTATTGTTCAATGAAACGGGGCTGAAGTACCGAATCCATCAAGCCGGGGGATCGAGCGGCACCCTGCGGATGCTGGCCATCGCGACGGCGCTATTGGGGACGACGCGCACTCTCATAGGCATTGAGGAACCGGAGAACTACATCCATCCGGGTGCGCTTTCGGCGTTCACCGAGCATATCCTGCGGGTGGAGCACGGGGCACAGATCGTCATCACGACCCATTCCCCGCAATTGCTGGATGTGCTTGACCTGCCCGAGGCGATCCTGTTGGTGCGACGTACTGAGAGCGGTACAAAGGTGGTTGGGGAATCGGATCCCCAACTCGTCCGCACGGCCCTTGATGCGTCCGGCTTCCGACTGGGCGAATGGCACGAGACCAAGGGTTTTGGAGGCTGAGCGGTGTCCAGACACGTCGTCATCCTGGCGTCGGGAGAGACCGAACGACGAGCTCTGCCCAATCTCCTCCGTCACCTGCGACACGAGGAAATATCCGTTGAAGTCCGCAAGCCGCCGCGTCACCGAGCGATTTCGAGCGATGTGGCAATCAAGATAGCCAACGCCTGCTATTGGAGTGTCCCACGGCCTCACAAGTTGGTGGTCTTGCTTGACGCTGATGGTCGGGATCCCGAGGAGCAGCTGGAGCCGCTTCAGCGTCGGATCGGACGGTCACTTGACGATCTGGACCTCAAGGTCTCCTACGCGTATGCACAGTGGCATCTCGAGGCGTGGTTCTTCGCGGACGAGTCAGGCCTCCGCGAGCACTTGGGCAAGAATCTCGGGAACGTGGACGCGTCGCAACCGGACCGCATCGACAACCCGAAGCTCCACCTGAGGAACCTGCTGGCTGGGAGGCTCTATACGGCGGAGATGGCGGAGAGGATATCCCGTAATCTGGACGCAACCACGATTACTGCGAAAAGCACGAGTTTTGCGCGCTTCCAGGATGTCGTCCGTAACGGCAGGTCGTCGTGAGCGCTCTCTGGCAGATCGTGCTGCTGCTGGAGTTGCACCCTGGCTACTCCGGTGGCGACCCCGGTCGCTCCAAGTCGTACATCGCCACATGCTGCACGCCGAATTCGGTCGTGTGCACCCCGAGCACATAGTCGGCCCCGAACTCCCTGACCGTGAAATCGCTCTTCCCGGTCGCCAGGTGACAGACGAACTCCCCGTCCGGGCCGAACGCCATCAGCCGTGGCCGTGCAGCCGCCCCCGGCCTGCGATATCGCCACACCCACACGGTTCCGTCCACGCCCGCCATGACCGAGCTGACCGCCGGAAAGACATCCGCCGCAGGACGTTTCGGGCTGAGGTTGGCCTCTTCGAACCGCCCGATCTCTCCGTCCTCCAGGGCCCGGCGCCTTGAGGCTTCCCTGGCCGCCTCAATGTCCGCGGAGGTCACTCTCCCGCCGGGGTCGTCCCAGCGGATGATCAGGCGAAGCCGCATTTCTTCGTCCAGAACCCTGACCTCGGGATCTCGGCCGTTGGCGATCACGATCGTTCGGCCCTCCGCGTCGATCGAAGGACTGGAGTCGTACCAGGGACCGAGGTAGTAGTTGAGCGTCCCATCTGAGGTGGTCCCGGTTTTTCGGACAGGTCGTTAAGGTGGATTCCACTATGGAACAGGAGGCACCGAGATGGCCAGGAAGAGACGGAGGTTCACAGCGGAGTTCAAGGGCCGGGTGGCGCTGGAGGCGCTTCAGGAGCGCGACAGCGTGCAGGCGATCGCCGTGCGGCATGAGCTTCATCCGAACCAGGTGAGCGCCTGGAAGCGGCAGCTGCTCGACGCCGTGCCGGAGGTGTTTGCCAAGGGCGGGAGCCGGAAGCTCGCCAAGGAGCATGAGGCGAAGGTCCACGACCTGCACGCGAAGATCGGAGAGCTCACCGTCGAGCGGGATTTTTTTCGGCGCGGGTTGAAGCGCTGAGCCGGACGGAGCGCTTCGGGATGATCGAGCCGGATGGACCGCTGAGCCTGTCGAGGCAGAGCGTGCTGCTGGGCGTGAGCCGGTCGTCGCTCTACTACCGGCCGAAGGGGGAGAGCGCGCAGAACCTGGCCCTGATGCGACGGATGGACGAGCTCCACATGGACTATCCGTTCTACGGGAGCCGGCAGATGATGCGGCATCTCCGCCGCGAGGGTGTCACGGCTGGCCGGCACCGGATCCGGCGGCTCATGCGGCTCATGGGGATGGAGGCGACCTACCGGCGGCCGCGCACGAGCGTGGCGAACCCGGAGCACCGGATCTTTCCCTACCTGCTGCGCGGCCTCGAGATCTTCCGTGCGGACCACGTGTGGTGCGCCGACATCACCTATATCCCTGTGACGCAAGGGTTTTTCTACCTTGTGGCCGTGATGGACTGGGCCACCCGGCACGTCCTCTCCTGGCGGTTGTCCAACACGATGGACGCCTCGTTCTGCATCGGGGCTCTGGACGACGCGCTCATCCGGACGACTCCGGAGATCCTGAATACGGACCAGGGCTCGCAGTTCACCAGCGAGGCGTTCGCCGACCGGGTGCTGGGTGCGGGCGTGGCGTTCTCGATGGACGGCCGGGGCCGCTTTCTCGACAACATCTTCATCGAACGGCTGTGGCGGTCGCTGAAGTACGAGGCCGTGTACCTGCACGAGCTTCGCGACGGCCCGGAAGCCGGTCGGCTCATCGGGACGTGGATCGACTTCTACAACGAGGTGCGCCCGCACTCGGCGCTGGCCGGGCGCACGCCAGGCGAGACCTACCGTAACGGCACGAGGGTGATGTGAACAGCGGATCATTGCGGGGCTGGCGACCGCCCTCGCGAGGCAGCGGCGGGGAGCGGGTGATACACCCATCCTGCGCGCCGCGCGCCACAGGTGTCCAAGCCCCGCTCGCCGGTCGGGTCCCCCTCCCGGCGAGCGGGGCTCATCCCGGCATCCGTCCTTCTCCTTGCCGGAGAGGACTTCAGCGTCTAACATCCCTTTCAAGACAGAACCAAGCGAAAGCTCCCGAGGGCTCTCAGAACCAGTCGGAGTCCACCTTAGCTTTGCCCTCGGACTGTCCAACGAAGTAGGACCACTTCACATCATCCACCTGGCCAAAGCTGCGGCCCCGCACGGTTGCGAGGATGCCGAGCAGCTTCCCGTCCGGTGCGTGGGCCTCGACGTGGCTCTTGTCGGGGGTGTTGAAGTCCCGCGTCGCGGCGCTTTCTTGCCGCACGTTGATCGAAAGGCCGTTGGCGAGCACCCCTCCTCCTCCCCGGGTCGGGTTCGGGTAGACCGGATCCATCGTCACCGTCCGGATCCACTCCCCGCTCGAGGTGTACACCTGGTACCGCCAGGGCCTGTAGTCCCCCACCCACAGGGTATCCCCCGGGAGACGCCAAAGGAGCCAGAGGCGCTTGAACTCCCCCGGACCCTCGCCCTCCCGCCCCATGGAGCGGACATGCGCACCCGACTCGTCGAAGATGCGGACCTCCATGGAGTGGTCGTCGGCAACCGCGACGGAACCATCGGAAAGCCGGGCCACGCCCAGGACGCGGGTGAACCACTGCTCATCACTGTCCTCGCTGTCGCCAACGTAGAAGGTGGATTCCTCGCCCAGGGAGCACATCGCGTCGGAAGCGAGCGGATCGATGGTGACGATCCTGACCCCGGCACTGTCGATCTCGATCCGCGGGGTCGGGGCGGGTTGGTCGTCGCAGCCAATGCCGAGCATCAGCGTCAAGGCCGCGGCAACCGCTACGGACGGTGTACCCGACTTGATTCCATTCCACCGTGTCATGTCATTTGTCCCTGGGTTGAAATACGCATCGGATCCCGCATCCAACTACGCGCATCGAGCGGGAATGGTTTTCCAGGAGAGTCCATCAGCCTGCCTCATCAATGAGTTCGGACTGTTCGTCCGTGTACTGCCGCCGGATGAAGTCCCCAAGAAGAGGAACTGCGAAGGAGTACTTGCCGTGCCGGTTCCTGAAGACGACGCCTGAGTTGATGAGCGCCGCAAGGATCTGGCTCGCGTGGCTGGGGCTGAACCCCTTCACCGGCAGTTTTCTGGAAAGCTCCACGATCTCCTGAACGCTGAACTCGGATCCGGGGTCGTCCAGCCTCGACACGACATTCAGGAGATCGCGCTGCCGGTCGGTCACCCTCGACCACCGGCCCGCAAAAAAATCGCTGTCCAACCTTGCCGTGATCGCGTCAATCGGGACGCTCGGGTTGCTCGATCCGGTGGTGATCTGCGACACGAAGACGTCGAAGGCCTCATGGCAGATGAACTGGATGAAGTACGGGTATCCGCTTGAGTGCTTCTCGATCTGGCGGATGGATTCCTCGGTGAATGTGATCGGGCAGTCATCCTCCTGGATCGGCCTCACGATCGCCTCTCGAACGTCGGGGGGATCCAGGCGATTGAGAAAAAGCACGCGGAACATTCGTTCGGAGTAGGTTCTGGCATCGACCAGCTTGGAGAAGAGCGTGGGCAGACCGGCCAGGGCCAGGAGAAGCGGAGCACCCTGTCTCTGGATGGACTGGAACACGTCGAGCATCACCGAGAGCGGGTATTCCTCCTTCCCGGCATGGTCCGCCATGTTCTGGGCTTCGTCGTAGGCGAAGACGATTCCTCGGGGTGGGCTCGGCGATGCGCGCAAAGCCAGCCAAGCGAATGTCAGCGTGGCCTTCAATCGATCGGCGACCAGGCCTCCCGTCTGTTCGTACACCGCGCGGAGGGTTGGGTAGTTGAGGGTGGCGTCGAGCAGGTCCGCCTGGTGGCCGAAACCGGGACGGCGAACCTCCTTTCTGTCGTAGACGAAGTTGGACGTTGCCAGGGCCACATCGGTGAGGATCCTTGTGGCCAGGCGCTCCTCGTCGACCGTCGTGCTATCTGAAAGGTCCGCGCCCACCCAGAGCCAGCCTTCCCGCACGGCCAGTGGCTTGAAGGTGTCGAGAAGAACCGTCTTGCCCACGCCGCGGAGTCCGGTGAGGACGAGGTTGGAAAGAACGACGTCCTGTTTCAGGCGCTTGAGAAACTCCTTTCGCTCGTCCTTCCTTCCGGCGAGATACGGGGGCGTGTGGCCAGCCCCGGGACGGAATGGGTTCCGAAATCCAATTGCAGCTTCCATCGGCGTCCACCCGATCGTTAGGTGTTGTTAGAATGAAATCTAAAGTTAGTGTATTTCCTAAATTTAGATCAACACCTCTCTCGTTCCAACAACTGCACCAAGCCCTGAGGTGGTCCCGGTTTTTTGGACAGGTCGTTAAGGTGGATTCCAGGATTGAACAGGAGGCACCGAGATGGCCAGGAAGAGACGACGATTCACAGCGGAGTTCAAGGGCCGGGTGGCGCTGGAAGCGCTTCAGGAGCGCGACAGCGTGCAGGCGATCGCCGCGCGGCATGAACTTCATCCGAACCAGGTGAGCGCCTGGAAGCGGCAGCTGCTCGACGCCGTGCCGGAGGTGTTTGCCAAAGGCGGGAGCCGGAAGCTCGCCAAGGAGCATGAGGCAAAGGTCCACGACCTGCACGCCAAGATCGGAGAGCTCACCGTCGAGCGGGATTTTTTTCGGCGCGGGTTGAAGCGCTGAGCCGGACGGAGCGCTTCGGGATGATCGAGCCGGATGGACCGCTGAGCCTGTCGAGGCAGAGCGTGCTGCTGGGCGTGAGCCGGTCGTCGCTCTACTACCGGCCGAAGGGGGAGAGCGCGCAGAACCTGGCCCTGATGCGACGGATGGACGAGCTCCACATGGACTATCCGTTCTACGGGAGCCGGCAGATGATGCGGCATCTCCGCCGCGAGGGTGTCACGGCTGGCCGGCACCGGATCCGGCGGCTCATGCGGCTCATGGGGATGGAGGCGACCTACCGGCGGCCGCGCACGAGCGTGGCGAACCCGGAGCACCGGATCTTTCCCTACCTGCTGCGCGGCCTCGAGATCTTCCGTGCGGACCACGTGTGGTGCGCCGACATCACCTATATCCCTGTGACGCAAGGGTTTTTCTACCTTGTGGCCGTGATGGACTGGGCCACCCGGCACGTCCTCTCCTGGCGGTTGTCCAACACGATGGACGCCTCGTTCTGCATCGGGGCTCTGGACGACGCGCTCATCCATACGACTCCGGAGATCCTGAATACGGACCAGGGCTCGCAGTTCACCAGCGAGGCGTTCGCCGACCGGGTGCTGGGTGCGGGCGTGGCGTTCTCGATGGACGGCCGGGGCCGCTTCCTCGACAACATCTTCATCGAACGACTGTGGCGGTCGCTGAAGTACGAGGCGGTGTACCTGCACGAGCTTCGCGACGGCACGGAAGCCGGTCGGCTCATCGGGACGTGGATCGACTTCTACAACGAGGTACGCCCGCACTCGGCGCTGGCCGGGCGCACGCCAGGCGAGACCTACCGCAACGGCACGAGGGTGATGTGAACTGCGGATCACCACGGGGGCTGGCGGACACCCTCGCGAGACAGTCGCGGGGAGCGGGTGATACACCCATCCTGCGCGCCGCGCGCCACAGGTGTCCAAGCCCCGCTCGCCGGTCGGGTCCCCCTCCCGGCGAGCGGGGCTCATCCCGGCATCCGTCCTTCTCCTTGCCGGAGAGGACTTCAGCGTCTAACATCCCTTTCAAGACAGAACCAAGCGAAAGCTCCCGAGGGCTCTCAGAACCAGTCGGAGTCCACCTTAGCTTTGCCCTCGGACTGTCCAACGAAGTAGGACCACTTCACCCCGGGCAGAGTGCACCTTCGCTACACATCCCGTCCCGCGCGGCAGAATCGCGCGTTCGCCGGTCAGGCAGGCAGGGCGCCCGGCCGCGTCAGGTCGTACTTGGCCACCAGCTGCACGTCGAACTCGCGCTCGAGGATCCCGAGCACGTAGTCGGTGCCCACCTCCCAGATGTCGAAGTCGACTACCGTGGTGGGTCCGCTGGCCGAATCAGGTCGTACATGGCCACGTGTTCCACGCCGAGATCGGTTGTGTGGACCCCGAGCACGTAGTCCGCGCCGTACTCCCAGATCCTGTAGTTGTCCTTCCTGGTGGACAGGTAACACAGGAAGTCCCCATCGGGGCCGAAGGCCATCACCCGTGACCGTGCGGGCACCCCTGGGTGGGGATAGCGCCACACCCACACGGTCCCGTCCACACCTGCCTTGACCGAGCTGACCGCGGGAAAGAACCCCGCTGCGGGCCGCTCCGAGTTCAGGTAGCCCCTTTCCAGCGGCGATCTCCCGGCTTCCGTGGCCCGGCGCCTCGCGGCCTCCCTCGTGGACCGAATGTGTCCGCTCGTCACTTCCCTCCCGGGGTCGTCCCAGCGCACGATCAGGCGCAGCCGCAGTTCTTCGTCCAAAACCTTGACTTCGGGGTCCCGACCGTTGGCAATGACGATCGTTCGGCCCACCACGTCGATAGATGAGCTGGCGTCGAACATGGGGCTGCCATAGAAGTTTGATGTTTCGCCACCCACGCGGCCGAATGTCCGCCCGGGGAGGGTCATGAGTGTTCCCAGCAGGTTCCCGTCCGATCCGTGGGCTTCGACGTGCCAGGCATCGGGCGTCTTGAAGTCTCGCCGCATGGCCGTCTCGAGCCGCACATTGATCGAAATGCCGTTCTCAAGGACTCCGCCGCCACGGGCCCGGTTCTCGTAGAGCGGATCCATCGTCACCGTTCTGACATGCTTCCCGGTCGGGGCGTAGAGGTGGTAGCGCCAGGGTCTGTAGTCGCCCACCCACAGCGTGTCACCCGGAACGCGCCACATGAACCAGAGATGATCGAACTCCCCGGGGCCCTCGCCCCTGCGTCCCATTGACCGGAGGTGGTTGCCCGCCGCGTCGAAGATTCGCACCTCGCTGGACACGTCATCCGCAACCGCCACGGATCCGTCGGAGAGCCTGACGACACCAAGGACGCGCGAGAACCACAGCTCATCGGTGCCCTCGTCGTCACCGACAAGGAATGTCGGTTCTTCGCCCAGTGAACACGTGGCATCGGAACCGATTGGATCGAAGGAGACGATCCTGACCTCGGTGCTGTCGATCTTGATCTCCTGGGCCGATGCGGCACCTCCGTCAACCCCACCGCAGAAGACCGTCATCGATGCGGCCACCGCCTTGGCGAACGTTGTCAGGTGCCGCTTCATCGGTTCCCGCCTACCCGCCAAACACGTTCACCTGCCGCGTGAACTTCAAATACAGCGACCTTCCCAGCGCCCCCGTCAGATCCTCGATCCCCTGCACCTCGTTGTACACCAGGAAGAGCCCCGTCCCCGCCGTGTTCAGCCACCCGAAACGCACGTTGGCCGACCAGGTGTCGATCTGGTCGGAGTACTGGACGAGCGACTGGATGTAGACGCGCGGGGTGAAGAACCAGCCCAGGTTGACCCCGGCCAGCATGGTGGTGAAGTCGCCCTCGGGGAGCGTTACGTCGTTGTAGGAGACGCGGACCGTGGCGCTGGCGCGCGTGCCTCCGCGGAATGTCATGTCGGCGCTGGTGGTCCGCTTGCTGCCCGACAGGAAGCCGCCCCAGTTCAGGCGCGAGTTGAAGGATACGGGGCGGGACTGGTCGGTGAAGAAGACGACCTGCGACTCCCACCCCGAGTAGCTGCCCTCGGGCACCACGACCTCGGTGCCGGGGATCGCGAAGGGCTCGTAGAGGCCCTCGGTGTTGTAGTTGGCGCCGGTGTGCAGCTCCATCCCGGACGGCCACTCCCAGTGGTTGTCGATGTGCACGCGCGAGGACTCGTTGAAATTGCTTTCCACACCCGAACGCAGGCTGCGGTAGGTGAAGTAGGAGATGTGCGGGCGGAGTTCGCGGAAGAAGCGCGTGGGGCGGATGTTTTGGAGGACGAAGAACTGCAGGTAGCGGTGGCCGTTGCGGGGCACGAACCCCACCTCGGGGTTGAAGTTCTCGCCGATCTCGCGGACGGTGGCGTTGGCGCGCAGGCTGCGACTGCTCCACCCGGCGGTCAGGTTCCAGGCGTGGTCGGCGCCCTCCAGGCCGGGGGTCTCGGTGCGCGCGGCGAAGGACGTCAGGGTGAAGTTGTCGCCGACCCCGACCTGTCCGTCCACCGCGTAGGTGCGGTTGTAGTCGTCGTCCAGGTTGCTGGCGCGGTTGACGAGAAGACCGCCGAAACGGGAACGGTTGGGAAGTTCCTTCGCCACCCGGGCCACCGAGTAGGCGTTCTCGGGGCCGTCCACCTCGTTGTTGCCGGTCAGGATGTGCAGCAGGCCCAGGTTCAGCCCGGCCGTGCGTCCCGACAGCCGCCCCCCACCCTTGATCGGCACCGGATGCCCGCCCGAGATGCCGATGCGGCGGCTGAAGAAGAGGTCCGCGCCGCCGCCACCCACGGCGAAGAAACCCGCGTTCTCCAGGAAGAAGGGACGCTTCTCGGGAAAGAGTAGCGAAAAGCGCGTCAGGTTGACCTGCTGGTCGTCGACCTCGACCTGCGCGAAATCGGTGTTGACAGTCATGTCCAGGGTGAGTCCCTGGGTGACCTGCAGCTTGGCCTCGCCGCCGATCTCGCCGTCGCGACCGAAGGCGGTCTGCACGGGGTCGGTGTAGTCGCGCACAGTGGACCCCAGCACGTACGGGGTCACGGTCGCCGCACGCCGGAAGGGCGGCTCCACCCCCGCCAGCTGTCCCGCGAAGTCCAGCCGGTACAGCCCGAACTCACGGGGCACCGCGGACCAGAAGTCCTCCTCGTTCAGGCGCCGGATGCGGCGTGACACGTTGAAGCCCCAGGTGTCGTTCTCGGACCCGTAGCGGAGCGTGCTGAAGGGGATGCGGAACTCGGCGTACCAGCCCTTGTCGTCGCGGGTCGTGGCAACGGTCCAGCTGCCGTCCCAGTTCTTGTTGAAGCCGCCGCCGGCGCCGGCCTGGAAGCGGCGCGTGTTATTCATCCCGCCGCCCAGAAAGAACCCTCCCCCGCCTCCCTGCGAGGCGACCTGCCCGTCGTACTCGATCCCGGCGGGGGTCGTGCCGAAGACGAAGCCGTTCTGCTGGTCGTTGTAGGTGTCGAAGACCATGATGACCGCGTCCGCGTCGCTGACCTCGTAGTCGCGGATGGCGTCGCCGGGGACGATGGCGCCGGGCTGCGAGTCCCAGGCCCAGACCGCGACGTAGATTGCGTCGGTGTCGAAGAGGATGCGCACTTCGGTGGGCTCCGAGGCGGGGTCGCCGTCGGAGGGTTCGCGCTGGGTGAAGTCGGCCAGCGGGGTGGCGGCGGACCAGGCCGCGTCGTCGGGGACGCCGTCGATGACTGGGGGGGCGCCGGTGCGGACGGCGGTGGCGGTGCCGGGGGCGTCGTCGCCGCCGGGCCCGGTGCCTCCGTTGCCTGTGCCCTGCTGGGCGCCGGCGGATGTGGCCGGGCAGATCGCCGGCGCGGCGAGGAGCGCCGCGGTGGCGAGGATGGTTGCCGCCACGCGTGAGAGGGGACGGAGTTGTGTCATGTTGAGTTTACATTAAGTAATGTCTGATTTACATTTGGCTCAGCCAACTGGACGTCCGGAACGATCCAGCAGGACGGGCGTACCCAGCCCCAGCGCTTCGAGACGGCCCATCTGCGTGGCCGCATCCCCGACGACGAGCCAGATCATGCCGCCGCCCAGGTACCGGGCCGCCAGATCCGCCACGCGCTCCACCGTCATGTCGCGCACGGTCTGTTCCTGCTGCAGCACGTAGTCCGGCGGGAAGCCGTAGTCGCTCACGGCGCGCACCACGCCGAGCTTGGCGCCCAGCGTCTCGAAGGCGCGGGCATTGGAACGTAGCAGGAAACCCTGCGTGGTCTCCAGATCCTCGTCGTCGAAGGTGGGGCCGTAGCTCTCCAGCATGTCCCTGATGATCTCGAGCGATTCCAGGGTGACGTTGGAGCGCACCGAACTGCTAATGCTGAATGGTCCCGGGTAGTGGCCGCCGCCGAAGCGCGATCCGACTCCATACGTGTATCCCTTGCCTTCGCGCAGCACCTGGGTGAGGTCGGATGCGAAGCCGCCGCCGCCGAGACGGAAGTTCATGACGGTTGCTGGGTGGTAGTCGTCGTCGGTGCGGGACAGGGCCAGGTAGCCGATGTTGAGAACGGACTGGGCCGCGCCGGGGACGTCGATGAAGTACAGGCCCGCGCGGTCGGCGGACCAGGTGGGGGGAGCGGGGATCTCGGGCGCGGGGCGGTCCTCCCAGCGTGCGGCGAGGTTGGCCAGGGGGGCGGTCGCTTCGGTGGATGACACGGCGCCCGCGACGAGGAAGGCGGCGGCGTCCGGCACGAGCGCGGAGGCGTGGTAGGCGCGGAGATCGTCCAGGGTGAGGGCGTTCACGACGTCGACTGTGCCGTAGGAGCTCTGCGCGAGGATGTGGTCGCCGTAGAGGAGGCGGTTGAAGGCCCGCGAGGCGACGGAGGACGGGTCCGCGTCGAGCCGCTGAATCAGGTTGAGCACCCTCTGGCGCGCGAGCTCGAAGCGGGCGCTGTCGAAGCGCGGCTCCAGGAGGATCTCCTCGACCAGGGCCATGGTCTCGTCGTAGTTGCGGGCCATGACGCTGCCGGAGATGCTGAATCCCGTGTTTCCGGCCGACACGCTCAGCGCCGCGCCCAGCAGATCGATTGCCTCTTCCAGCTCCTCGGGGGTGCGCTCTGCCGTGCCTTCCATCATGGTCTGGGCCAACAGGTTGGCAACGCCGGTTTGACCCGGCGCTTCAACGAGCATGCCGCCGCGGAAGTCCAGCTCGAACTGGACCATGGGGGTCTCGCGGTCCTCGACGCCCAGAACGGAGAGGCCGTTGGCGAGGGTCTCGCGCCATACCTCGGGGGCCCGAAAGGTGGGGGGCGGTCCGAAGGGCGGCTCGACGGAACGGTCGAAGGACCCGGCCGGGGTGCGCTCCTCGCCGCGCACGACGTTCAATTCGCCCTCGGCGCCCTGCACGATCGGCTCGATCACCACCTCGGCCTTCTCCGAACCTTCCAGCGCCAGCTCCGCCTGGCCCCGCGGCACAAAGCTGCTGGCCACGTGCGGCTGGTCCTTCAGGTAGGTCTCGTACACGCGCATCACGTCTTCCGCCGAGACGGCGAGGATGCGCTGGAGGTCCTCGCCCGCATAACCCGGATCGCCCGCGAAGATGGCGTAGTCGGCCAGCTGGAAGGCCTTGCCGATCGCGCTGGACAGCCCGCGGTAGAAGCCGGTCTCGGTGCCGGCCTTGATCCGCCGCAGCTCGGAGTCGGGGACGCCTTCCTCCTCGAATCGCGCGAACCCTGCTTCAACAGCCGCGAGGAGGTCGTCGAGGTCCGTTCCCGCATACGCCAGCGATTGGAAGTTGAACTGGCCCGCCAGTTCCTGTGCGCGGTGGAAGGTCGACACCTGCGGGGTGACTTCCTCCTCTTCGACCAGAACCTTGTAGAGGGGGGTGGACTTGCCGTCGGTCAGCAGGCTCGAGAGGACGTTCAGGGCGTAGGCGTCGGGGTGGTAGCGGGGGACCGTGGGCCAGGACAGGGTGAGGAGGGGAAGGTTTCCGAAGTTGTCCTCGTGATAGAGGCGGGGCGACTCGGTGAGCCGCACCTCGGGGGGGGTGGGAGAGGTGGGGATGTCACGCGCCGGGATCTCGCCGAAGTACTTCTCAATCCAGGCTTTGGTGCTGGCCACGTCGAGGTCGCCGGCGACCACCAGGGTGGCGTTGCCGGGGCCGTACCAGTCGGCGTGGAACTCCCTGGCGTCGTCGAGGGTGGCCGCGTCGAGGTCGGCCAGGGAGCCGATGACCTGCCAACGGTACGGGTGGCCCCGCGGATACATGGCCTGGTCGATCACGTACTCGTTGTGGCCGTAGGGGCGGTTGTCCACGCTCTGCCGCTTCTCGTTCTTGACGACCTGCTTCTCCTTGGCCACCACCGATTCGGTCACGGTGTTGATGAAGAAGCCGAGCTTGTCCGCCTCGGCCCAAATCGCCTTCTCGAGGCCGTCGATGGGGACGACCTCGAAGTAGTTGGTGCGGTCGCGGCTGGTCGAGCCGTTGGTGGAGCTGCCGACGCGGGTCATGAGCCGGTCCAGTCCACCCGAGCCCAGGTTCTCCGAGTCGAGGAAGAAGAGGTGCTCGAAGAGGTGCGCGAAGCCGGTGAGCCCCTCCACCTCACGGGCCGAGCCGACGTGGAAGGTCATCGCGACGGCGGCCAGGGGATCCGAGTCGTCGACGTGCAGGATGACTTCGAGACCGTTGTCGAGTTCGTAGCGCTCGAAGTCGATGGCGAAGTCCGCACCGCTCCCGCCGCCGGAATCGGTGGCGCAGGCGGTGGACAGGAGGGCCAGCAGCCCGTGGATAAACCCGCGCGCGCACCGAGAGCGGCGAGGCGCCGAGCCGGCAAGGCGCGACGAGAGGGGAATAGCACGGCTATTCGCCCGAGGAGCAACGCAGAGCGAAGCGGTCCGGCACGGATGCATCGCCGTTCGAATGCCGTGAGGGTTTTGTCCGCGGGCTGCCAGGCAGGTGGCGCCGGCCAGGGCCAGCGTGCGTCTCACGGTCATGATTCTCTGGTTCTTCCCCTGTCGTGGTGGGCGGGCAAGGGGGAGGGTCGAATTATGGGGCGGGTTGGCGGGCTTTCGCAACAGCGGCGGTGGGATGAGCGTGGGTGGAGAGAGTGGAACAGCGAGGATGTAGTAGACGACGGGAGGGGCGATCCCCTTCGGCGAAGGCTGACGTGCCGCCGACCGGCCGGGGTGACCCTCTCGACCACTCCTCGCACAACGACTTGGTTGGGCGCGGAAGCCACCGGCGCTGGTGCTGAACGGGGAGGAGAGTAGCGGGTTGCCTTTCGGGATCGCGAGACTCGGAGGAAATTGCGTGGTCAGGCCGCGGAGCGCTCGCTCCCGGCAGGTGTCCACAACGAGACGGAAGGGAACTCGCAGACATGGCCGGAAGAGACTGGCTGGACGCCGTTCTGGGCCTGGGTCCGGAGTGGAAGGTCACGAGGGTGGAGCCGACCCGGGACCCCAAGGAACTTCGGGTGGAGTTGCAACGGACCGGAGGGAGCCCGTTGAGGTGTCCTCACTGCGGCGAGGCGTGCCCGGGCTACGATACGCGCCGCCGCGAGTGGCGGAACCTGGATGCCTGGGGCTACAAGACCTTTCTGGTCTGCAATGTCCCGCGGGTCCAGTGCCCGGAGCACGGGGTGGTCACGATTCAGGTGCCGTGGGCGGAGGGGAGCACGAGGTACACGATGGAGTTCGAGGCGGAGGTGATCCGGTGGCTCAAGGTGGCGAGCGTACAGGCGGTCGCCAGCCGGATGCGGCTGAGCTGGAACGCGGTGGACGGAATCATGCAACGTGCAGTGGCGCGGGGACTTGCGCGCCGCAAGACGAAGGCGGTTCGGCGCCTTTCGGTGGACGAGACCTCGTTCCGCCGCCGGCACCAGTACGTGACCGTGGTGTCGAATCCGGAGACGGGCCACGTCGTGCATGTCGCCCCGGGACGGGGCAAGGACGTGCTCCTGGCGTTCTACGAGGGCATGGGAGAGAAGTACCGGGAGGCTGTCGAGAGCGTCAGCATGGACATGTGGGGGCCCTACATCTCGGCGACTCTGGCGATGATCCCGGACGCCGTGATGAAGATCGCGTTCGACCGGTTCCACGTGGCCAAGCACCTCGGCGACGCGGTGGACAAGGTCCGGCGGGCGGAGCACCGGGCGCTGGTGAAGGAGGGCAACGGGATCCTCGTGGGCACCAAGTGGCAGTGGCTGAAGGGCCCCAGACGGAAGACGCACGCCGAAAAGCTGGCGTTCGCGAGGCTCCGTGCGGGCACCCGCCGGACCGCCCAGGCCTGGGAGCTGAAGGAAGCGGCCGCGAACCTCTGGAACTACCGGAGCAGAACCTGGGCGCTGGCCGGATGGCACCGGTGGCTGGAGTGGGCATCGGACTGCGATCTGGAGCCGGTCCTGAAAACCGCCCGGATGATCCGGGAGCATCTGTGGGGAATCGTCAATGCGATCATCCTCCGCGCCACCAACGGACCGGCGGAAGGCATCAACAGCCGGATCAAGACAGTCAAGGTCCGCAGCCGCGGCTTTCGCAACCGGGAACGCTTCGCGAACGCCATCCTCTTCCACCTCGGCGGCCTCGACCTCTACCCCGATGGCCTGCGCACATGACCTGCTACCCACCAGAAAAGGGGAAGAACCGATTCTCTTTCCTTGCTCCATCGGTTTACGCTCCACTGCGATTGAGGGTCGTCGCCGTTGTGCCCCATTGTGCGCCCACAAGTCGTTGTGACATGGACGTTTTCGGTTGCAACGCCCGAACCGGCCGCGCACAATTGAAATTGTTGGGATCCAATACCAGGCAAGGAGATAACCATGGTTCGGAACATCGCGCAAATCCCCGCTTCTCCCCGCCTGCTTCGATCCGCGCTGCCGGTCCCCGTGATTCTCGGATGGCTCACGGTGCCCGCCCTCGCCCAGGACCCGCCCGATACCGTCGACCTGGGCGGCATCGAGGTCGTGGTCGGCTCCCGCGCGGGCATCACGGATCCACTCACGCTTCCGGTCCCGGTGGACATCTACGGCGCCGAGGAGATCGCGCGGCTCGGGGAGGTCGATCTGGCCGAGGTGCTCGGGCGAATCGCGCCGTCCTTCAACTCGGCCCGCCTGTCGGCCGGTGACGGGGCGGCCTTCCACGTCGCCACTCTGAGGGGGATGAACGGCGACCAGGTGCTGGTGCTGGTCAACGGCAAGCGCCGCCACCCTGTTGCCTTTGCGAAGTTGCTCGCCGCGGTGGGACAGGGGACGACGGGTACGGATCTGCGCGCGATTCCGGTGCATGCGATCAAGCGCATCGAGGTGCTGCGTGAGGGGGCGGCTTCCCAGTATGGCTCGGATGCGATCGCGGGCGTGATCAATATCGTGCTCAAGGACCATGCCGATGGGGTAAGTTCCTCGTCTTACCTTGGTCGCACGTCCCGCGGCGACGGCGCACGGCTGCTCACATCCGCCAACGCGGGCGTCCCCTTCGCCGGCGGCTTTCTCAACCTCACCGTCGAGGTGGCGCGGCAGGGAGCCGCGAATCGCGCCAGTGAGGCGCCCACCTGCTTCGGCCCGAATCCCGACTACGCCCCCTGCGCCGACGGCGGCAAGAGAATCCTGCTGCAGCGCAACGGCGAACCCGACTACGAGTCGGCGGCGTTCTTCGGCAACGCGTCGGTCCCCGTCGGGGAATCGGGCGAGCTGTACGCATTCGGGGGGTATTCCGGGCGCGAGGCGGTTTCGGATGGCCTGTATCGAACCCCGCCTACGCGGCCGAGTACCTGGCCAACAATCCGGGTGCCGACGGGGCCGCCATCTCTGCCAACGCGGGGCCCAGGGACGCCTTCAGCGGAGCACTCAACGTTCGCCAGTGGACCTTGAATGCCGACGCCTCGCGCGACCTCGAACTCGGATCCACGCCCGCGTTCCTGGCCGTCGGGGGCGCGTTTCGCCGGGACTCCTACTGGATGGAGGCGGGCGACAGGGCCTCTTGGGCCTGCGGGCCGAGCGACAATGCCGGGAGCTACCCCGCCGCGCATCACCTCAACGCGGACGGATCCACCTTCGCCAGCTGCGGCATGCAGGGCTATCCGGGCTACAGCACCACTTCAGCCGCGGGAAGCGAGCGCCAGCGCAACAGTTTCGGTGCGTACGGCGACATGGAGCTGCGCCCTTCCGAGGCCGCGATGGTGAACGGAGCCGTGCGCTTCGAGCACTACAGCGATGCCGGCGCCTCGCTGACCGGCAAGTTGGCCGCCCGCCGCAGGATGGGAGCGAATGCCGCGTTCAGGGCGGCCGTTTCGACCGGCTTCCGCGCCCCCCGCCTGGCCCAGCGCGGCTTCAACACGATTGGCTTCGTGGGCGGCAGCGACGGACTCGTGAGCGCCGGCTTTCTTCCGGAGGGCGATCCGATCGCCTGCGAGGACTTCGATGCCTGCTCGCTCGGCCACGAGACATCGCTGAGCCTGACCGGCGGGCTCGTCTACTCGAGCGATGCCGGCCTGGAGGTGACGGCTGACGGGTACATGGTTTCGGTCTCGGATGCCATCGCCCTCACCCAGTCGCTCACCCAGGATCACGGCCTGCGCGCGAACGCCCGGTTCCAGGGTCGCCCGGTGGACGCGGTTGCCTTCTGGACCAACGCCATCGACACCCGCACCGTGGGCTTAGACATCGTCGCCAACTGGCGGCTGCGGGGAGGGGGCTGGGGCGCCGCCGACCTGTGGACCAGCTACCACTGGAACCGGACGGAGATCACCGACAACCGGAACCCGGACTTCATGGGGATGACGCAAACCATGCTGATCGAGTCGGCCCAGCCGAACCAGCGCCTGGGAGCCGGCGCCGACCTTCGCTTCGCGGCTGGTGCGGGGGTGCGGCTGAGCATGAGGAGCATCGGCGAGGTCGAGACCCCCTTCATCTTCGAGCAACCCACCATGATCGAGGGCGCGACGATCGCCGACGCCGAGGTTAACTTCCGCGTTGCCGACCACATCCGGCTAAGTCTCGGCGCCAACAACTTCCTGGACAGGCTCCCGAGCCGCCTGCCGGACGACCATGTGGCGCAGCTCTGGTCCATGGATTATCCGTCGGAGTCGCCCTACGGAATCGCCGGGCGCGTCTGGTACATGCGGGTCGATGTGGTCGGGAATTGAGGACCGGCCGCGAGAGCCCGCCGGCACCAGGTATAGTCGCAAGGACCAGGCCGATCGGCGATGACGGCGTACCAGTCGGCCGGGGGATGGCCGCCGATGACTCGCTGGGCCCGGCCGTACGACCTCAGCGCCGCAGCAACAGCCGGTCGGCCGTCCCCCTGCTGGCCAGGTAAAAGTCCGCCTGCCCGTCCCCGTCAAGATCCGCGAATTCGAGGTCGAGACCGGTCCCCATCACGACGCCGAAGACCTCGGATGACGCCTCGCTGAAGACCCCTTCCCCGTCGTTCAGGTACACGCGGTACCGACTCGGCGCGATCCGCCCCACACTGAGGTCGACGTCGGCGTTCGCGGTCACGATGTCCAGGTCGCCGTCGCCGTCGACATCCGCGAAGTCGCCGTCGAAGGACGATATGTTGACGAAGGTTGCCCGTGATGCGGTCTCGTCGGTGAAATGGCCGCTGCCGTCGTTGACGAGGAGGCGGTTGCGCGGATCGGCGCCGCTCACGAAGGCGGAGACGTTGGCAAAGAGGAGGTCGAGGTCGCCGTCTCCGTCGATGTCGCCGAAGTCGGCCTCGCGCGTCTCCTCGTCACCATCGAGCGCCGGGATCCGCTCCTCCGTCTCATCGCCGAAGCGGCCCTCCCCGTCGTTGATGTAGAGCGCATTGAGCCCCTCGTTCCCCACCACCAGATCGAGATCGCCGTCCCCGTCCACGTCCCCCAGCTCCAGATCCTGGGTCACGTCCCCCGAACGCGGCAGCCGCCCGGCGGTCTCATCGATGAAGTTGCCCTCGCCGTCGTTGACCAAAAACGCGTCCTGGCCGTTGTTCGCGAGCAGGATATCCGGGAAGCCGTCCCCCGTAAGGTCGGCGACCACCACGCCGTTCGTGGTTCCCTGGACCGGCAGGCGGTGGCCCTCGTCGCTGAAGCGGCCGGAGCCGTCGTTGAAGTAGAGTTCGTTAACCTGATCGTCTTCGCTAACGACAACGATGTCCAGGTCCCCGTCCCCATCGAAGTCCGCCAGGCCCACATCCTCCGAATCGCGGATGTCAGGCGGCAGGCGGGCGCTGCCGTTGCTGAACCGGCCGTTGCCGTCGTTGAGGAGCAGGATGTTGGGATTGAACTCGTTGGCGATCACGATGTCGAGGTCCCCGTCGCCGTCCACGTCCCCTGCCCCGGCATCCATGCTCAGGCCGGTCAGCACACCGGACGGCAGATGGGTGCCGGTCACATCCCGGTAGAGCGCCTCGGGTGGCGTCGTGGTCGTGTCGGGGTCAATCGTGTCCGCGGGACCGCCGTTTCCGCAGTCGGCGGACATGAGGCCAAGACAGGCGATGGCCGTAAGAACCGTCGCAAGTGCTGTGCACATGCGGGAATCCGGGCGCCCACGGCGCTCCCTCCACTGCGGGCACCCGGTTGGCGTGGTCATGCCCCGGCCGTCTCCCCGTCCTTCCGTCCAGCTCTACCCCTCTTGCTCATGCACCTGTGCGCGGACGGGTTGGGTGACGAAATCGGGGTGCCCACTCCCGACCGAGCCGTGCATGAGTTTGAAGCTGACATCCGTCTCCCCTCCCATGTGGCCGCGCAGGGATCCGCCGAACTCTCCCGGCGTAGCCTGCTCGAACTCGGCGATTGCGATGTCCCCGATGTCGACCTCCAGGTAGGTGTCTTCCTCCAGTTCGACAGGGTTTCCTTCGTGGTCCACGAAGACGACCATGATGCGCGGGGTCTCCTCGCCGGCATCGACCTCGAGCTCGCCGGTCCACACCTGCGTCTCCCCATCGTACGACGCGATCACGTTTCCGCCCATGACCAGCTGGACGCCCTCGGCCTCGGGGTGTTCCTCCACCGGCTCCATCGTCTCCGAACACGCGCCCAGGACGAGGACCATCGCTGCCAGGGCCAGTGCTTTTCCGTGAATCAACTTCTTCATCGTGTATTCTCCTTGGTTTTTCTTTCGATTCGTTCAATTGATAATCTCCGAATCGCGCCCCGGATTTCCTCAGAACACGACTCGATAGGTCACACTCAGACCCCTCCCGGCCGCGGGCATGATCTCCTTGACCCGGGAAAGGTGGTTGCGGTATACCGTGTCCGTGACATTGTCCAGGCTCACGGTGAAGACGTTCAGACGTCCCGCCAGAGTGAGGCGCACCCCGGCCGACGCATTGAGGACGGTGTACCCGTCGGTCTGCGTCTCGAACTCGCCGATACGGTCCTGACGGGAAGCCATCTCGGCCTCTCCGCGGACCCACCATCCCGGGCGCTCGTACTTGAGTGCCGCATGCCCTTTGAGGGGTGGAACCAGCGGCAGCGGATCGCCCGAATCCTTCAGGCTCCCCCTGACCGACGAAACCACCCCCTCCACCGCCAATCCGCCTCCAGCGTGAATGTCCGCGCTCGCCTCGAAACCCCTGAACACGGCGTGGTTGCTTCGGAACTGATATATGGGAAGGAGCACCCGGCTCAGTTCGCCGGTGTCCTCGCCGTAGACATATCCCTTGATATCGTTGAAGAATCCCGCCGCTTCCATTCTGAGCCGCTCGGACTCGAAACGCAGGAATACGTCGAGACCCCTCCCGACTTCGCCTTCCAGGGACGGGTTGCCCACTTCAAAGGAGTAGGCCGCCAGGTGGGGCCCCTCCGAATAGAGTTCATTGATGTCGGGACTCCGGTACGCCCGGGCCGCGCTGGCCCCGAGGCTGAGCCCCGACCCGGCACTGTACAGCACTCCCACCGATCCGGAGAGGGAGTGGAAGGTGCGGTCCCGAATCTCACCGATATCCGAGTCCGGGTCCTCTGCCAACGGATCCGTGCCAACCAGGTCGTACCGGAGACCCCATGAGATCAGCAACGGATCCAGATCCATCTCTTCCAGGAAATAGGCGGCCGCCTGGGTCCTTCGCGTATCCGGCGTGTAGAGACCGCCGCCGTAGCCGAAGTCTCCCCAGGCAACGCGGGCTCCGAGCGCTCCCGCCGTGAACGGGCCCCATTTCCCATGCCGGGCCAGCACGTCGCCGTTCAGGGTCTGGCGCGTGTAGAGCGTTCCCAGAATGTCCGGCGGTTCGATCTCGCGGTGCTCGTACCAGGTGTAACTGGCGTCGAAGCGGATCTGGCGGAACATTCCGGCCGGATCGTCGACCATGGCCTGAACCCTGGCCGAGCCACGCTCCATCTCGATTCGCACGCCGTCGGTGTGCCCCCCCACGAAACCGCCGGGAATGCCGTAGTAGTTCCGGTAGCCGCGCACGGAAGCCCCGACGTGGCCCCATTCCGCGATAAACGCGGCACCCGCCCCGCCGCTCAACGTTTCTCCGTCGGTGTTGAGCAGCGTGCCGACGGGTGTTTTGAGGTCACCACCTCGCCGCACGGCCGCCTCCACGCGCACCGGCACATGTTCCGTCAGGCCGAACACGGTGGTGGCGCTTCCGGCCAGCGAGCCTGTCACGGTCTGCGTCTGCAACGTCCCCGACCCTGTCACGTGGTGGGGAACATTGGAAGGAATCTCGTCACGGATGACGTTGATGACCCCGCCCAGCGCGTTGCCGCCGTAGAGGAGCGCGCCCGGGCCCCGCACGACCTCGATTCTCCGCGCGGAGGCGGGATCGAGCGCCGTGCTGTGGTCTGACCCGGAATTGGACGCGTCGCCTACCCGGACCCCGTCCTCGAGCATGAGCACGCGGTCACCGGTCAGCCCTCGGACTACCGGCTGGGTCACGGTCGGACCCATGCTCGTCGCCGCCATCCCCGGCATCGACTCCACCGTCGCCGCCACGGTGCTCTCCATCTGGCGTTGCAGAACGTCGCCCGCCATAACCCCGACCGGCCGGAGCGCGTCCGCGGCCCGGCGCTCGGAGAGCGTGGCGGTGACCAGCATGCCCTGAAGCGCGATCGGTGACGAGACCAGTTCGATGACCACGTATGCCGACCCATGCTCCACCGTGACCCCGATCGTCGTTCCACGGTATCCCAGCCGGTCGACGCGCAGTTCGTACTCCCCCTCCTTGATACCGGTGAGGTGGAAGGATCCGTCTCCGTGCGTGACCGCCCTGGTTCCCGAACCCACCACCGACACGAGCGACCCCGTCAGGGGTTCCCCCGACACGGAGTCGCGCACCACACCCTCGATCTCGCCCTCGTGTTCCGGATCCTGGGCGGAGACGGACGCGGGGAGGACGACGAGTCCGGCCGACACGGCCAGGACGATCGTCCGGCCGGCCGAAGTGGCCGTCTGATATGGGCTTGAAAGCATATGACGCAATGCAGGTCACCGAAACGCAAGACGCACGGCAAGGTCGGTCAGGTGGTGCGGAAGAAGGGTGGGGGGCAGGCCCCGGTGACTACGTGGTGGGCGGACCCCGGGGGCTTACCGCTCCGAACAGGATCGGTGCGCGCTTGACTTCGCCCGATTCACAATCGGCCTCCGCGTCCAGGATGGGAGGCGCGGGACCGGCCTCGGTCGTGATCTCGGGCGAGACTGTGGCCTGGGACAGCGATCTGACCACCTGACAGAAGAGGTGGCCGTGGTGGACGGAGCAATCGGAGTTTTCGGGCGACTCGACGTGGTCCGGCGCTCCCATGCGCTCGCCATCCAGCAGCGCGTCGGCGTGGGTAAGCGCGACCGTGGACCCCATCTGCAACAGGGCCACACACGCGATCGCCGTGCGCTGCAAGTCTCTATTGCCTGAATGGCAAATGAACAAACTCAGCCACCTTGTGAGGAGCGGATCGCCGTGGTGCTGCGTGAAAGGAAGCTGTCAGGACCACAATCGTCAAGCGCATGAGCGCCCTGGAGATGCACATCGGCATCCCTGGAAGTGCACATCGTCATCATGGGCCCAGAGGGACTTGAACCCCCGACCGTCGGATTATGAGTCCGCTGCTCTAACCGCCTGAGCTATGGGCCCGCGTAACGATAACGCTTCGGGGGGAGCGGAGGGAGAGTCCCCGGATCAGCGAGGCTCCGGGCATTCGCGGCGGGTTGCCTTCACGAACCTCAGTGCGTCCCGAAGATCCGGTCTCCCGCGTCCCCCAGACCTGGCAGGATGTATCCGATATCGTTGAGCTGACGATCGAGAGCCGCCGTGTAGATGGGGACATCGGGGTGGATCTCGGCCATGCGGGCCGCACCTTCCGGCGCCGCGACCAGGCACATTAGCCGGATGTCGCGCGCGCCTCGTTCCTTGAGCTCACTCGCGGCGGCGGCGGCGGTGCCCCCTGTGCCCAGCATCGGATCGACCACCAGGAAGCTGCGGCGTTCCGGCCGCAGCGGCAGCTTCCCATAGTAGCGCACAGGCTGCAGGGTCTCCTCGTTACGGTAGAATCCGAGGTGGCCCACGCGCGCGCCCGGCATCAGCCGCAGCACTCCTTCGACCATTCCCAGGCCCGCCCGCAGGATCGGGACCACGACCAGCCGGTCCTCGCGGATCCGCCGGGCCCGCATGGTCTCGAGCGGCGTATCGAAGGTCACTTCCTCGCCTTCCAGGTGGCGGGTGGCATGGAAGGTGAGCAGCAGCGTGATCTCTTCCAGCAATGCCCTGAACTGCATGCTGCCGGTGCGCTTGTCCCTCAGAAACGAGAGCTTGTGCTCGATGAGCGGGTGTTGGACGACCTCCAGAGTCCTTTGCGACATGTCAGCGCCCCCTTCGCTTGGAGCCGCGTTTGTGCCTGCGGCCCCTTCCCTGGTTGAGACTCCCTCCGCCGCGCCCTTGCCCGGACGGGTTCACCGCGGCGCGGGCGGCTTTCAGTTCGGAAGTGTGGGCGGGACGCCAGCTGCCGGGCTTCATCCCGCCCAGCCGGAACGGACCAAACCGCGTGCGGACCAGGGTGCGCACCGGGTGACCCACTGCCTTGAGCATCCTGCGAACCTCCCGTTTTCGGCCCTCGGTGAGAACCAGTGTCACGCCCCATTCGTCCTCGCCCAGCTGGATTCGCCGAACCCGCTTCGGGCGGGCCGGGCCGTCATCGAGCTCCACCCCTCGCTTGAGGCGCCGGAGCGCGGCGGCCGTCACCTTGCCCGCAACGCCGGCCAGGTATTCGCGCTCGATCCGCCCACTCGGATGGGCAAGCCTGGCCGCGAGGTCCCCGTCGTTGGTGAGCAGAAGGAGTCCAGAGGTGTCGCGGTCCAGCCGCCCCACGTAGCGCAATCCGCCGGCCCAGTCCGGAAGAAGATCGTAGACCGTTTCGCCGCCGTGGGGATCGGTCCGGGTGCAAAGCACACCGCCCGGCTTGTGAAAGACGATCCACCGGCGGGGAGCCGGCTGGACGACCCGGCCGTCGAGCGACACGGTGTCGGTGCCGGGGACGACCCGCGTTCCCGGGCTGGTCACGCGCTCACCGTTGATGGCAATGCGGCCCTCGCCCAGCATCACCTCGGCCTGTCGCCGCGACGCCACGCCCGCCTGCGAAATGTACTTTTGTACGCGCACGGGGGTACGGCCGCCGGGACTCATTCGGGGGACTCCGGCCGCTGGTTCGCGTGCGCCAGAACGGCCGCCACCGCCTCTTCGCCGTCCAGGGCGGGAGTGTCGTCCACCTGTTCCTCGTCGTCCTGCGGGTCCGGTTTGGCCTCCAGCGGCACGCGTTCACGCAAGATCACCGGCAATTCCTCCGGCTGCGGCAGGTGTTCCATGGAGGGGAATCCGAAGTGTTCCATGAACTTCGGCGTCGTCCCGTAGAGGACCGGCCGCCCCACCCCCTCCCCCCGCCCCACGCCCGCGATTAATTCGCGATCCAGCAGCGTGCGGATGACGCCGGTCGAGTTGACTCCGCGGATGTACTCGACCTCGATGCGGCTGATGGGTTGCCTGTAGGCCACGATTGCCAGGGCCTCGAGAGCCGGTCCGGACAGGCGCGACGACCGCGGCACCGTGTCGAAGCGCTCCAGGTAGGGCGCGAATTCGGGCCGGGTCATGAGCTGCACGCCGTCGGAGACCTCACGCAGTTCGAATGCATGTCCGGCGTCGTCGTATTCGGCTTCCAGGACGGCCAGCGCGGCCTCCACCCGGTCCTCGTCGAGCGACTCGTCGGCACGGGCGATCTCACCGGGGGACAGCGGCGCGTCGGAAGCGAAGAGGATCGCCTCGACGATGCGGGCGTCGTTCACGCGGCCCCCTCTCCGGCACCCGCCACGGCGTCTTCCGTTTCGCCCCCCACCTGGCCATCCGCCCCCACCCCGCCCGACCCCGGAGCGACCCCCAACACGGTGCCCCCCGGCCCGTCCCCGAGATTCCGGCCACTGTAGAACCAGAGCGGCGAGAAGTGCTCCGTCTGCCTCAGCGCCACCACCCGCCGGCGCCCCAGCTCAAGCCCCGCCAGCAGCGTCATTACGCCATGCATCCGTTCCCTCCACGGCGCCACCAGGCTCGAAAACTCGATCCGGCGCGCCTTCCGCACGGTTTCCACGATCAGGCCGATCTTTTCGCGCATGGCCACGGGCCGCGTCGCTATCCTGTGCTCCGCGTCGCGTTGGGCCGGGGCCTCCACCCTCAGCGCCGCGGCCAGCAGGTCCTCCCAGGTGACCTTGAGCGGCGCCTCGGCCGCCCCGGGCCGGGGTCGCGGATGCACATAGCCCTTCCCGAAGCGGCGTCCACGGTCGTCCTCGGCTGCGCGCAGGCGGGTGGCCACTTCGCGAATCATCTCATACTCGAGGAGCCGGCGTACGAGTTCGGCGCGCAAGTCGTGATCCTCTCCGCCGGCCGGAGCCGGCAGGAGCATCCCGGCCTTGATGCGCACGAGTACGGCAGCCATCTCCAGAAACTCTCCCGCTTCGTCCACGTCGGTGTCGGCCAGCACTTCGATCGCCTCCAGGAACTGCCGCGTGATCCGCGCGATCGGAATATCGAAGATGTCGATGTCCTGCGTGCGAATCAGGTGCAACAGCAGGTCGAGCGGTCCGTGGAAGCGGTCGGTCTCGACCACCAGGAGGCCGTCGCTCGTCATCCGGCCACCAGCCGCACGATCCACGAAAACGAGATGAACACCGGCGACAACAGTGCCGTGAAGGCGCCCGGGAACACCACCACGGTCAGGAAGAGCAGCGTGACGCCGTAGCGGCCCATCTCCCGGTAGCGGGCACCAACCGCGGGCGGCAACAGGTGGTAGAGCACGTGCGAGCCGTCGAGAGGAGGAATCGGGATGAGATTGAAGTAAGCTAGAATGAGGTTTATAAAAATACCATAAGTCGCCACTGTAAATATATTTACACCTATGTCTCCGCTGAAGAATGGAACTCCTTGCAGAGCGGTGAGGGCGGCGAGTAACAGGGCAAACAAAACCACCAGGCACAGGTTCGAAACGATCCCGGCCAGCGAGACCCGGATGTCGCCCGCCCGATAGTTGCGATAGTTGCGTGGATTGACCGGCACGGGCTTCGCCCATCCGAAGAGAAAGTCACCCGGCAGGAAGTAGAGCAACAGAGGGACGAGCAGCGACCCGACCGGATCGAGGTGCGGGATCGGGTTGAGGGTGATGCGCCCCAGGTCACGGGCTGTGGTGTCCCCTTCCCGCAGTGCCTGCCAGGCGTGAGCCACCTCGTGAACCACCACGGAGAACAGCAGAACGGGAACGATGAGCAGGAGTTCCATGAACGAAGTCTAGCAGTCCGTGAATAAAGCCGCACCAGCACAGGCACGGTCGTTCCACGGACGGCTGAGGCAGCGTGGGGACGTGGCCACCCTGCGCTCGCCTTGCCGGAAAGCGCGGACCCGCGCACGGGTTCGCCCCTATCGAGCGCGCCTGCGGCCTGTTGATCCCGCGCACCCTCCCTTCTACCTTTCGTGCCGGCCCTTGTTCGAGGAAGGGCCGCGGCAACCCCCGGGGCCGGCGCAAAGCCGGGCCGGCGCGCGGGGCACTGCCGCAACGACACCGATACTCCGGGAAAGTCCAACCGAGATGCCCAACATCAAGAGCGCGAAGAAGCGGATGGAGCTGAGCCGCGAAGCGCGCAGCAAGAACCGTGTCACCCGGTCGCGCATCCGCACCGCGATCCGCCGGGTGCACGAAGCCGGGTCGCACCAGGAGGCCGACGAGCATCGCCGTGCCGCCACGGCGCTGGTCGACCGTGCCGCCACGCGCCGGATCATGCACCCGAACAAGGCCGGACGGATCAAGTCCCAGCTGGATCGGATGGTCCGGGACCACGCCTGAGGGGACCCTCGTCCAGCCTCCACACGGTCTCGCCCCCCACCAGGGTGCGGACCACCCGCCCCACCACCCCTTCCCCCTCAAAGGGCGTGCTTCGCCCCTTCGAGACGAAGTCCGCGCTCTCGATGGTCCACTCCACCCCGGGATCGACCAGCACCAGATCCGCCTGCCGGCCCGGTGCCAGCGCGCCCCCGTCCAGCCCTAGCGCCCGCGTCGGCCCCGTCGACATGCGTTCCAGCAGCGCGGGCAGCGTCAGCTCGCCTCCCCGGACGAGCCGCGTGTGCAGGACCGCGAAGGCCGTCTCAAGGCCCACCACACCGAAGGGCGCGTCGTCGAAGGCCTGTTCCTTCTCGTCGTAGTGCCGGGGCGCGTGGTCGGTGGCGATGCAGTCGATCGTGCCGTCGGCAAGCGCCTCTCGCAGGGCCTTGACATCCGACGAGGTCCTCAGGGGCGGGTCGACCTTGTAGTCGGTCCCGTAGTTCGCGAGAACATCGTGGGTGAGGAGCAGATGATGCGGGGTCACCTCGGCCGTGACGCGCACGCCGCGTTCCCGGGCGCGCCGAATTAGAGCGGTGGCCGCCGCCGTGGAGACGCGCTGAATATGCAGGCGGCCTCCGGTCGCCTCCGCCAGTGCCAGGTCGCGCGCGACGCCGATCTCCTCGGCAACGGCCGGCTTGCCGCGCAACCCCAGGCGCGTGGAGACCACGCCCTCGTGCATGACGCCGCCCCGCGCGAGACCGGCGTCCTCGCAGTGCGCGAGCACGGGAACGTCGAAGGACCGGGCGTACTGGAGCGCGAGGCGCATCAGGGACGATGACTCGACCGGCCGGCCCGCGTCCGCGACCGCGACCGCCCCCGCGTCCACCACCTCCCCGAACTCGGTCAACTGCTCACCCTTGCGGCCCTTCGACACCGCGGCCGCCGGAAAGACCCGCGCACCCCCCGCCCGCCGCCCCTCCGCCACGATGAAGCCCACCGAGGCCGGATCGTCCACGACCGGATCCGTGTCCGGCATGCAGCAGACGGCCGTGTAGCCGCCCGCGACCGCCGCCCGCGACCCGGTGCGAATGGTCTCGCGATGCTCCCACCCCGGTTCGCACAGGTGCACATGCGGGTCCACGAAGCCGGGCGCCACCACCAGCCCCGCCCCATCGACCACATCGGCGCCATCGGCTTCCAGTCCAGCTCCCACCGCCCCGATCCGCCCCCCCTCGACCAGCACATCGCCTTCCAGGTCCGTGCCCGCGGCCGGGTCGATCACCCGGCCGCCCCGGATCAGCAACCTGCTCATGCCGGCGCTCCGCGCGTGTCGGCCCCGACCCACCGGGGACCCACGCCCACCGTCCACCAACCCACGCGCCTCATGACCCCGTCCAATCCCGCGCGGCCTCGGCCAGGTGCGGAGCCCCGCCCGCGAGCAGGTACAGCACCGCCATCCGCACGGCCACCCCGTTGGTCACCTGTTGCAGAATCACCGAGTGGGGCCCGTCGGCCACATCCGAGTCGATCTCCACGCCCCGGTTCATCGGTCCCGGGTGCAGGATCAGGAGCCGCCGCGGCGCCCGCTCCAGGCGTTCGCGGGTGATCCCGAAGACGCGGTTGTACTCCCGCAGCGAAGGCACGAACCCGTCCTGCATGCGTTCCAGCTGCAATCGCAGCACATTGACGGCATCGGCCCAGTCGACCGCGTCCTCCACGTGCCCGAAGACGGTCACGCCCAACTCCTCGATCCCGGCGGGCAGCAGCGTTCGCGGTCCGCACACCCCCACCTCGGCGCCCAGCTTCACCAGGCCGTAGATGTTGGAACGCGCCACCCGAGAGTGCAGCACGTCCCCAACGATGCAGACCCGGAGGCCCTCCAACGCGCCGAAGTGGTCGCGCAGCGTGAGGATGTCGAGCAGTCCCTGCGTGGGGTGCTCGTGAGCGCCGTCGCCGGCGTTGATCACATTCGACGGGATGCGCGCCGCCAGGAACGCCGCCGCCCCGGCCGACCAGTGGCGGATCACCACCATGTCGATGCTCATGGCCTCGAGGTTGCGCGCGGTGTCGACCAATGTCTCGCCCTTCGAGACGGAGGACCCCGTCGCGCCGATGTTCACCGTGTCGGCCGAAAGCCGCTTCTCGGCGAACTCGAAGGAGATGCGCGTCCGGGTGGAGGCCTCGAAGAAGAGGTTGACGATCGTCTTCCCCCTCAGCACGGGCACCTTCTTGACGCGCCGCTCGGTGATTTCCTTGAAGGGCTCGGCGGTATCGAGGATGACCCGGATCTGGTCGGCCGAGAGGGGCTCGAGCCCGGTCAGGTCCTTGCCCAGGGGGGGCGTCGTCAGGCTCACGAACGATCCAGGGCGCCGAGCACCACGGCCAGATCGCCATCCAGCCTGGGGACGAGGACGTCGATCCTCTGGTTGGCCAGGACGGGGAACTCCCGGCCAACGATGTCGGGCTGGATGGGCAGCTCACGGTCCCCCCGGTCCACCAGGACACAGAGCACGATACGCGCTGGGCGACCCCAGTCCATCAGCTCGTTGAGCGCGGCCCGCGCCGTGCGGCCGGTATACAGAACATCGTCAACCAGCACGACCGCGCGATCGTCCACGCCGCCGGGAGGCAGCTTGGTCTCGCCCACGAGCGGGCGCGGTCCCAGCGCCATGAGGTCGTCGCGGTAGAAGGTGATGTCGAGCGTTCCGGTGGGGACTTCCTGCCTTTCGGCGGCCCTGATCGCCTCGCCGATCATGTCGGCCAGGTCGACCCCCCTACGCTGCACCCCGATAAGAACGAGGCGCCGTGTACCCCCGAGCTTCTCCAGCACTTCGTGGGCCATGCGGTCGATCGCGCGGCGGACATCCGCGCCGTCCATCAGCACCGTGGGCTCTGCCGGGGTCACCTTTTCGATCCGCGCTCCTGTCCGGGGTCTCCCGCGTTTCCCTCGAAGCGGATCCTCCTTCGTCGATCCGCTGCGGGCGGCTGAAAGGTAATTGCACCAACAGCGCCCGGCCAACATGATCATGGGACGGCGGTCCGGCCCGTCCGGTCCGCACCCACGCCTTCCCCAGACCTGGAGCCCCCATGTTCCGTCACGCATCCCGCGGAAAGAGTCCTCCCGGCATTCGAGTGGCACCGGCCGTTGGCCGAGTCCGTCAAGTCGCCCGGACGCTGTGCGCCTGCCTCTTCCTCGTCGCGGCGGTTTCGTCAGCCGTACACGCCCAGGAAGCGGTCGAGGGCCCCAAGGTAATCCTGTCCTCGGTTCCGTTCTCGCTTACGGTCCGCGGGGGTGCCGAGCTGTCCGCGCTGGTCGAGGTTCGCGACGCCGGCGGGACGCTCCTTGCCTCGGGCACGGTCGCCCCCGGCGAGGAGCTCGAAATGCGTGACGTCTCCGTCGGTTCGCGCGACGGACTCCCCCTCCAGGTCCGCATCGGCGAGACCGTGCACGAGGTGTCGGCCCCGTACGCCCCCGCTTGGTTCTCGATCCTGCCACCGCTCCTCGCAATCGCGCTGGCGCTGATCTTCAAGGAGGTCATCACCGCGCTGCTGGCGGGGATCTGGCTGGGCGCCCTCGCGGTGGCGGGGTACAACCCGCTGCAGGCCACCTGGCGGCTCGTCGACGAGTACATCGTGCCCGCGCTCGGCGATACCGACGGCGGCCACACCCAGATCGTGGTCTTCAGCCTGCTGCTGGGCGGCATGGTCGGGCTGATCAGCAAGAACGGGGGGACCATGGGGGTGGTGCGCGCGGTGGCGCCGCTGGCCCGAAACCGGCGCCGGGGGAAGATCGCCACCATGCTGGCCGGCCTGGCGATCTTCTTCGACGACTACGCGAACACGCTGGTGGTCGGCAACACCATGCGCCCGATCACCGACAAGCTGAAGGTCTCGCGCGAGAAGCTGGCGTATCTGGTCGACTCAACGGCAGCGCCGGTGGCCGCCCTGGTCCCGATCTCCACCTGGGTCGGCTACGAGGTCTCACTGATCGGAGACGGGCTCGGCGCCGCAGCCGGTGAAGCCACCGGCGCGGAGGCCGCCTTCATTGCGGGACTCAGCCCATACACCGTCTTCATCCAGACCATCCCCTACCTCTTCTATCCCCTGCTGGCCCTTGCCTTCGTGTTCCTGACCTCGGCCATGAACCGTGACTTCGGTTCGATGGCCCGGGCCGAGGCCAGGGCGGCGGCGGGCCGCGGACTCCACCGCGAGGGAGCCATGCTGGCTACCGACACCAGCGAGGGGTTCGTGCAGGCGAAGGAAGGGGCGCCGCACAGGTGGTGGAACGCGGCGATCCCGGTGCTCACGGTAGTGCTGGTGGTCCTGGGGGGACTGTACACCTCCGGCCGGGCCGCGGTGGGTCCCGAGGCGGCGCTCAAGGACGTATTCGGAGCGGCCGACCCATTCGCGACGCTGTTGTGGGGCTCGCTCGCCGGGTGTCTGGTCGCTGCCGCGATGTCCCTGGGGCAGAAGCTGTTGAGCGTCCACGAGTGCATCGATGCGTGGGTGGGCGGCGTCAAGGCGATGATGATCGCCATGGTCATCCTGACGCTGGCCTGGTCGCTGGGTGCGGTCACCACGGATGTGGGCACGGCCGACTACCTGTCCCAGCTGCTGGGCGGCAACCTCCCCATCGTCCTTCTCCCGGCGGTGGTCTTCGTCACGGCGGGCGCGATGGCCTTCGCCACGGGCACCTCGTGGACCACCATGGCCATCCTCATTCCCCTCGTGATCCCGCTCACCGTGTCGCTCGCGGGCGGCACCGGCTTCGCGGACGGCTCCCTCTACGGCATCCTGCTGGCCACCACCAGTTCGGTGCTGGCGGGGGCGATCTGGGGCGACCACTGCTCCCCCATCTCCGACACGACGGTGCTTTCGTCGACGGCCGCGGCCTGCGACCACGTCGACCATGTGCGAACCCAGCTGCCCTATGCGGTGCTGGTGGGCGTCACGGGTTTGGTGCTGGGGAGTCTGGGGACCTCGCTGGGGATCCCGCACTGGGTCGCGCTGCTGGCGGGCGTTGCCGTGTTGGCGGTGTTCCTGCGCATGTTCGGCACGCCCGTCGCGGAGATCGACGGGGAGGAGGCGGTGGGGGGAGGGTAACCCTGACGTAACGTTAGGGTTGGCCACCCTTCCCCCGGCGCGCCCGGAAGAACCTGCGCAACAGCCGCGAAGACTCGTCGGCCAGCACCCCGTCCATCAGCTCCACGCGGTGATTCAGACGCGGGTCCTGCACGAGGTTGTCGAGGCTGCCGGCCATGCCCGCCTTGGGGTCGCGGGCGCCGAAGACGAGGCGGGGAATGCGCGCCAGGACGATCGCTCCCGCACACTGCGCACAGGGTTCCAGGGTGACGTACAGGGTGCAGTCGGTGAGCCGCCAGTCCCCGAGGCGACGCGCGGCGGCACGTATTGCGACGAGTTCGGCGTGGGCGGTGGGGTCGTGCCGCTCCACCGTGCGGTTGTGGGACTCGGCGAGCACCGACCCGTCCCTCACGATCACCGCGCCGACGGGCACCTCGCCACGCAGACCCCCCGCGCGGGCCAACTCCAAGGCGCGCGCCATCCACGCGAAGTCGGGGTTGCCGGGGGTTGGGGGGGCCACGGGGGCCGGGCTGCCTAGTGCGCGGTCAAGGGCCCCGTGAAGGAAAGCGGCGTCACTTCACGGTAGAGCCCCGCCACCCTTCCCAGGATGACCGTCTCCCCCACACCGTCCACGGCCCTCCTGTCGCCCCCAACCACTCGCAGAAGCACACGCGCACCACGCTTCTCGAGCTGATGGTAGTCGGTGACTCCCCGAACCCGGGCCACGACGATGTCTCCGTCGGCCAGCTCCTCGGCCCGCGCCGGCTGGACCACCAGGAGGTCCCCTTCGCCGATTCCGGCCCCGGCCAGCCTGTCACCGGGCGCATACACCGTGAAACCGCCGCTGCGCCTGGCCAACTGCCGATCCAGGCACACGCGTTTTTCGGTTCGGCCGCCACGAAGTCCGGCAACGGCCTCGGCGAGGTCGCCGTAGCATGGCAGCGACACGGTACGGGCGTTGAGGTTCAAACCCAGAATGCGAATGCCGCGGGAGCGGGACGGGTCTCGCTCGACAACTCCTTTGTCCGCAAGCGATTGAAGGAGTTCCGACACCGTCTTGGTGCTCTTGATCCCGAAGTGGTGGCCGATCTCCCTGATTGAGGGCTGATAGGTGTGGGTGCGGAGATAGACCACCATGTAGTCCAGTATGCGCTGTTCCAGGTCGGTCAGCGCCGGCGCGGTTCGAGGTGCAGGCGAGCGGTGGCCTGCAATGACGGATTTGGGGCCGCTGGGCATGCGCGTGGAGTGGTGGGGAGAGGGCCGGGGGCGGAGTTGACGCGGGCGAACCATAGGTGCGCGGGCACTGGGCCGCAACCCCTCGGGAACGTCATCCCGGCTCCCCCGAGCCCATGCCGGTTGTTTGCGGAGCGGGCAAGTCGCACATTGGCGCATCGATCACGCACTTCGGCCCGGAAACAGGACTTATGGCTCTGAACAACCCACACGCCTCCAACGTCCGCTACGAGCCTGACGAACACCCCCCTCACGGTCTGGCGCTCGCTCTGGCCCTCCAGCTCATGATGCTCGAATTGGGGGAGATCATCCTGATTCCGGTCGTTGTCGTGCGTGCCGCGGGCGGAACCGATGCCTACCTGGCGTGGGCGGCCTTCGCGGCGCTTGCGATCTCCGGAATCACGACGATGATGCAGGCCCGGCGCGTCGGGAGGATAGGTTCGGGCTACATCCTCCTCATGGTCACCTCCGGAGCGTTTATCGCGGTTTGCGTGACCGCGCTCACCGAAGGGGGGCCCGGCCTCCTGATGACGCTGCTTGTTGCGTCTTCGCTCTTCCAGTTCCTGCTGGCGGCCCGGCTGTCGCTGCTGCGCAGAATCATCACCCCCACGGTGGCCGGCACGGTAATGATGCTCATTGCGGTCACGATCATGCCCGTTCTCGCGGAGCTCCTGGAGGAGGTGCCCGAAGGGGCGAGCGAAACCGGCATCTACGTCAGCGCGATCGTAACGCTGCTCGTTACCGCCGTCATGATTCTGCGCGGGTCCGGCGGGGTCCGCCGGTGGGCCCCCATCGCCGGCGTCGTCGCGGGTTGCGTGGTGGCGGCCAACTTCGGGCTCTACGAGGTGGAGCGGGTGGCCGAGGCGGCCTGGTTCGGACTGCCGCAGGGCGGCTGGCCCGGCTTCGATTTCACACTGGGACCGGCGTTCTGGGCGCTGTTGCCGGCCTTCGTGTTCGTGACGCTGGTGGGGGCCATCGAGACGGTCGGCGATGTCGTGGGCATCCAGAAGGTCTCGTGGCGCAAACCGCGTGCCACCGACTTCCGCTCCGTGCAGGGCGCCGTCGCCGCCGACGGGGTCGGAAACCTTCTTTCGGGTCTGGCGGGCACGGTGCCGAATACCACCTGCGCTTCGGGCGTGGCCACCGTGGAGGTCACGGGCGTGGCCTCGCGCCGGGTGGGGATCTACATCGGCCTCTTCTTCCTGGCCCTCACACTCCTGCCCAAGGCGTTGGCGCTCTTCCTGGCCATTCCGGGGCCCGTCGCGGCGTCCTACCTCCTCGTGATGATCGCGATCCTCTTCGCGCTGGGCATGAGGATCGTCGTGCAGGACGGCATGGACTTCCGCAAGGCCGCGATCGTCGGTCTTATCCTTCTGGATCGGGACAGGGTTCCAGCACAACATCTTCTTCCCCGAAGGGCTGGAAGGTTGGGCGGGTGAACTGCTGGGCAACGGGATGGCCGCGGGTGGCCTCGCAGCGCTGATCATGACCGGATTCCTCGAGCTGGCCTCTCCGCGCCGAAAGCGCATCGAGACGGAACTGAACGCGGGGGCACTGGAAAAGATCGACGAGGTGCTCGGCAGCATGTCGTCGCGGAAGGGCTGGGGCGAAGAGATGGTCCACCGCCTGCGGCTCGTGGCCGAAGAAACCATCGCGGCCCTCTCGGCCCGGCAGATCGAGGGTGTCGAGGGCGACGGGTCACGCAGACTCCGCGTGGTCATCCGCCCCGGCCGCGACGGCGCCGAGATGGAGTTCGTGGCCTCGTTCGGCGAGGGCAACCTCGAGGACCGCCTGGCGCTCATCGGAGAGCAGCCGGCCGACGGGCCCGTTGAACACGAGATCTCGCTCAGGCTTCTGCGTCACTTCGCTTCTTCGGTCCGTCACCAGCAGTACCTGGACACCGATATCGTGACGGTGAAGATCGCGTAGAAGCCGGCAGTCAGGGAACTGGGCCGCCCGGGGGACCGAGGGCGGCATGGGCGGCGGTTGCGATGGACACGGGGGGGGTCACCGCTCGGTCCCCACGGTCGCTAAATTGAGTCGAGATTCCCGCCGGCGGTCCGCGATGCCCGCGGATGAAACCGCGTCGCATGGCGAATCGTAGTGGAGCGAGTAACCAAAGGAGGAGCTACAGGTCGATGCGAACCGACCGGAAGAACCCGGCGCCCGATCGACGGACAGAGCGGATGTTGTCGTACCTCGACGGCACGCTGAGCGCCGTTGAGCGGGACGCCTACGAGGCGAAGCTGGCCGACGACCCGGCGCAAGCCAGGGAGGTCGACAGCCACCGCGCCCTGTTGGCCACGCTGGACGAGATGGCCGCCTATGCCCCGTCGAGCGATTTCCGGGTGCGCGTTCTCGCGTTCCTGAACACGCCCGAGTCCTGGTGGGTGCGGCTGCGGCGCAAGCTCGTCGGCACGCCCCCGGCCATGTCCAACGTGTTCGCGGCCTTCCTGGACGAGGGACTGACGACGCGCCAGGCCCGGGCGCTTGCCGCGTTCGTAGCCAGGGATCCCGAAGCGGCGGCGGCGCTGGCCGGCTGGGAGCGCCTCTTCGGGGAGATGGGGACGCTTCCCGGGTTTGAGCCGTCCGAGGGCTTTGCCGACCGGGTGATGGCCCGCCTGATTGTCCGGGGGCAGCAGCAGGTTGCCCCGCCGGCATCGGCTCGTGCCGGCAGCCGCCGACTTGCGGGCATCGTGGGGCTGCCCGCCGCCGCCCGGTACCGGGAACGCGCAACCGCCTGGATCGATGCGCGCTGGCCCACTCCCCGCGACCGGTTCGCGGTGACCTCCGGCATGGCGGTCGGTCCGGTCGCCGTGTTCTTCTTGGCTCTTCACATGCTTTCCAGCAATCCCCTCCTGACCACCTCCAACGTGGCCAGTTTCCTGCGGACCAGAGTGGGGGGGGCGGCCTCGCAGCTGACGGACGCGGTCTCCGGAAACCCCACCGCCGATTACGCGATGGGGCGGGTTTCCGGTCTTCTGGACACATGGACACTCAGTGGTCCCACCCTCGCGGCCGGACTGATCCTGTTCGGCGCGCTCACGCTTCTCTCTGCATGGATCCTCTACAGGAATGTCGTCAAGCTCTCACGATCGGAGAATCGTTATGTATCGGTGTAGCGTTCCGGACAGGGCCGCTCGCGGCTCCCAACCGAGACCCCACCATGCCACCGCAGCGGCCCGTGGCGGACGTGTTTCCGTCATGGAGGCCGCCAAGCCTTCGCGCCGGATCGCCGTGCTCTGTGTCGCTGCCGTCCTGTGCGCTGCTTTCCTGGCCATGCCGGCGGGGGGGCAGGAGCGCACGATCGTCTCCAACCAGATCGAGGTGTCCCAGGACGAGGCCTCGCTCCGCCTGGAGTTTTCCGATGGCGAGCGCCTCGCGATCACCTTCTCCGGCGGACGGGCCAGCGTCAACGGCGAATCCCTGGGATCCTACGAGCCCGACGGGGCCGCCGACCGCGAATGGCGGGACCTTCTGAGCCGGGTCCTTTCCCTGTCCAACGGACCCTTGGCGGAGGAGTTGACACGCTGGCAACCGGATCCCGGCGCAAGCGGGGCCGAGCGAAACCTCCTCGCGGCGGTGAGCGGGTACTTCGCCGGTGCACTCGCGGGTACGGTGCAGGCGAATGTGCGTACCCGGGACGAGGACAACTCGCAGGGGCTGCTGCAGGCGATGGCCCGAAGCGAAGACAAGGAGGCGTTCGTCCAGGCGATGGACGGTATCGACGCCGAGTCGCTGACGGTTCTGGTAGGTCGGGACCACGTGGTGCGGGCGGGGACGCAGGTCGAAGGCGGCATCCTGCTCGTGGACGGCGAACTGGATGTACGGGGCCGGGTACGCGGTGACGTGATCGTCGTGGACGGCACCCTCAACCTTGCGTCGGGCCGGATCGACGGCGATGTCCGGCTCGTGGATTCCCGGCTGCAGGGTTCGGCAGGCGGAGTTGTGGGCGATGTCGTCGACATCTCGGAGAGGCTGCGGCGCGAGGAGCTCGAGAACGCGGCGCGGATCCGGGCCGAGGTACAGCGTGAACTGGTTCGAGCGGAACAGAGTTCGCGGCGCACCAACGCGTTTGTATCCAGGGTCAGCCGGGCCTCCAGGTTCACCTTCGACACCGTGATCGCCTTCATCGTGCTCGGCCTGTTTGCGTGGCTTGCCACGGGGCTGGCGGGAGGGCGGGTGGGGGTCGTTGTGCGGGCCATCTCTCACCAGCCGGCGCGAAGTGCGGTGGTCGGGCTCGCCGGTGGATTCGCGGCCGCTCCAGCCTACCTGATCGGGATCGCCGTGCTGGTGGCCACCATGCTCGGGATCCCACTTCTGATCGTGTGGGTGCCGCTGTTCCCCCTCGTGGTGTTGGCGGCAGCGCTCGTCGGGCTCGTGGGGGTAGCCGATCATGTGGGCAGGTGGGTGCTCCGGCGGGGTTACCGCTGGCTCAACCGCGGGGATCCGGGCCAGCCCTCGTACGTCAGGCTGCTGGGTCTGGGCACGATGTTCCTCCCCTGGGTGGTGGGAACCTGGCTGCAGGTCCTCCCGCTGACCGGGTGGGTGGGCGATGTGCTCGGGGCCGCCGGCACCATGGGATTCCTGCTGGCGGTGGCAACGGGCTTCGGGGCGGTGATTCTGACCCGGGGAGGCGTACGGCCTACCGACTGGGCCGTCCCCTACGATGACTTCGGCGATGACGAGAACGGAGGCGACCGATGGTAGGACGGTACGGATGGGGACAGGTGGATGCGGCGGGCGCGGCGATACGGGGCGTGCTCGCCGGAGCCACGCTGGCTGTTGCCGCGGTGGCGAGCCCGGCCGATCTCGACGCACAGCGCTGGAAGACCGTAACCGCCGCCCGGCAGGTCACCGATGAGGAAAACCTGCGCGTCAAGGTGGACTACGGTGCGGGAGTCCTAACGGTGCGTCGCGGTGACGACGGCGAACTCTACAACGCTCTCTTTCACTTCGATGAGAACTGGTCGGTCCCGAAGACCCTTTATGCGAACGGGCGTCTGGAGGTAGGACTCTCCGCAGGTGAGAGCGGCAACTCCGACTTCGGCGACTGGCCCGATGAGGCGTCGCTGGAGCTGGAACTCGCCGCGGGCCTCCCCATGGATCTCGAGTTGAACTTCGGGGCGGGCCAGGCTGAACTGGATCTGACCGGACTGGGCATGCGGAAGCTGGTGGTCAACACGGGAGCGTCGGAATCGGTGATCCGGGTCGGCGAAGCGAATCGGGAGCGCATGGAATCGGCGGCCATCAACGTCGGAGCCGCGGACCTTCACGTGCACGGCGTGGGCAACCTGAACGCGGAGCAGGTCACGGTGAAGTCGGGACTGGGCTCGGTGACGCTGCGATTGGACGGGGAGTGGGAGCAGGACGGATACCTGGTCGTGTCGATGGGGTTGGGCGCTCTGGAGCTTCAGATCCCCAGATCGCTCGGGGTCCGGCTGCGGCGACCGGACAGCTTCCTGGCCTCCATCGAAACCGAGGGACTGGAGAAGCGCGGGAAGGTCTACCAGTCGGCGAACTGGGAAAGCGCCGAGCGCAAGGTCGAAATCGAGATCACGGCTGTTCTGGGAAGCGTCGATCTGGAGTGGATCCGCTGACTGCACTCCCTTCCCGGACTCGCCCGGCCGGGAGGCTCGCCGCTCCCGATGCCCGCGGGGATTGATCCACGGGCTGACAGAGTCGTTATTATAAACAAGTGACCAGACGCATCGCTTCACGCCCGGAATCCCCGGCTCGGCGCGGTGCCGGGCTTCTTGGGAGGCAGCATGATCGGAACCCTGTTGACATTCCTGGCGGTGGGCATCGTGAGCATCGTGGCGGTCTGGATCGTGCTCTCGGTCGTGGGTGCCCTGCTTGGACTCACCCTGGGAATCGCAGGGTTTCTCCTGTTTAAGGTCGCGCCCGTCATGTTGCTGGGATGGGCGGCCCTCAAGCTGTGGGCCTGGGCGAAGGGCAACCGGGGGGCTCTTTCCGCGAAGGATCGTCGCTGGCTGGAGCGGGAATAGTCCGCCGCTGATCAGCTCAGGCGTCCCTCGGGCGGGACGGGGCGCAAGAGGTGGATTTGCCGGTCTCTATTGCCTGGGTGGCAGCCCCTCGAGAGTAGCCAGCAGTTCGTCGCCGACCTTCGCCAGTGCCAACCCCGCGTCGGACCCGGGTGCCGACAGCACCGTCGGCTGTCCCTGGTCGCCGGCCTCCCGAACCGCCATGTCGAGGGGGATCCGGCCGAGGAACGGCACCGACAGCTCGCGGGCCAGGTCTTCTCCGCCGCCGCGCCCGAACAGGTCGAGGACCTCTCCGGTGCCGGGGATCCGGAAGCCGCACATGTTTTCGACGATCCCCATCACGCGCGTGTTGACCCGTTCGAACATCTTGACGCCCCGGCGCACGTCGCCGGTCGCGACCTTCTGCGGCGTCGTGACCATCAGGGCGCCATCCAGGTCGACCGTCTGAACCAGCGAGAGTTGTGCGTCGCCCGTGCCGGGGGGCATGTCGACGATCATCAGATCGAGCCGGCCCCACGACACCTGCTCCATGAACTGCTTGAGGACGCCCGCAATAAGGGGTCCCCGCATGATCGCGGGCTGTTCGCGCTCGAGAAGGAAGCCGAGACTCATGAGCCGGACGCCGTGCGACTCGAGCGGCACGATCATCTCGGAACCCTTCGCTCCGGTTACCGCCGGGCGCCGCGCCTCGCCGAACATGACGGGGATGTTGGGACCGTAGATGTCGGCGTCCATCAGCCCGACGGTCCGGCCCCGTGACGCTGCATGGGCGGCCAGGTTGGTCGCCACCATGGACTTCCCCACCCCGCCCTTGCCCGAGCTGATCGCGACGATGCGCCTGACCCCCGCGAGGACGCCCGGTTTGGGGGTCGGCGCGGGGACGGACCCCGGCTGCAGTCCACCTTTGGGGGGCTGGCTGGAGAGGGGTCGGGGGGAGGGCGGCGACCTGGACCCCGGGGCCGTTGGACGAGAGCGCCCCCCGGGCGTCTCGTCCGGGCTGCCGGTCTCCCGCTCCGCGGTCGCGGGGCTCTGCGGGAGCCGCACATCCACCTTGACGGCGCTGATCCCGTCCACCGCCTCGGCCGCGGCGCGCGCCTGCCGCACCAGGGCCCCGGGATCGCCACGCCGCAGCGAGAACGCGAAACGCGCGTTGCCCCGTTCGTCGACGGTCACGCCGGCGACCTGGCCGCTGTCGATCACATCCTGGCCGGTGACGGGGTTGACCACGCCGCCCAGCGCGCGGGTCACCGCGTCCGCAAGTCCGTTGTTGCTCATTCGCTGAAGGTACCGCGGCGACTTCGGGAAGGTCAACGGCGGGAACAGAGGCCCGCCGGGGCGCCGTGCGGCCGGGAGCGGCGCCGTGCCCGCCCGGTTGCGCAACTTGGCCGGCCGCGTGAAATTGCGTGCGATTCCGGACTGATTTGACAGCCGGAAGTCCGCGTCCGACCCGGACCTTTCCGGTGCCAAGCTCTCGCGCGAGAAGACGATGCGACAAGCGGGGCGGCTTGCCCGGCCGCACCGGGGTCCGAACGGGCGCTCCCGCCAACCAGGAACCCGAAAGAGCCAATGTCCGGATCCATTCGCCTACCCGCCGTCGTCAACGAGCCCGTCTTCTCCTACGCACCTTGCACTCCCGAACGGGCCGAACTGAAGTCCGCCCTGCATTCGATGGCCGACCAGGACGCGGACATTCCCGTCATCATCGGGGGTGAGGAGATCCGCACCGGGAAGACCCACCCGATCCTCGCCCCGCACGATCACGGGCTGCGACTGGGGACTTGGCACGAAGGAGGCGCCGAAGAGGCCAACCGGGCGATCGCGAACACGCTGGAGGCGCGCCGGGAGTGGGCTTCCTGGCCCTGGGAGGACCGCGCGGCCGTGTTCCTCAAGGCGGCCGAGCTGCTCTCGACCACCTGGCGCTCCACCCTGAACGCGGCCACCATGCTCGGGCAGAGCAAGACCGCCTTCCAGGCCGAGATCGATTCCGCCTGCGAGATCGTCGATTTCTTCCGCTTCGGCGCGCACTTCGCCGAACAGATCTTCGACCAGCAGCCGGTTTCGGAGAAGGGTGTCTGGAACCGCATCGAGTACCGGCCCCTGGAGGGCTTCGTGTACGCGGTCAGCCCCTTCAACTTCACTGCGATCGGGGCCAACCTGGCCGGGACGCCCGCCATGGTGGGGTGCGGTGTGCTGTGGAAGCCGTCCAAGCACGCGGTCCTGTCGGGGTACTACACCTACAAGCTCCTGGAAGAGGCCGGGTTGCCCCCGGGGGTGATCAACTTCGTGCCCGGCAATCCGGTCGACATCACGGCGGCGGCCATGGACCACCGCGACTTCGCCGGCCTGCACTTCACGGGTTCAACGGGGGTGTTCCAGTCGTTGTGGACGACCGTGGGGAAGAATATCGCCCGCTACCGGTCGTACCCGCGCCTGGTGGGCGAGACCGGGGGGAAGGACTTCATTGTGGCGAATCCGAGCGCCGATCCGGCCGCGCTCCGCACTGCGATCGTGCGGGGTTCCTTCGAGTACCAGGGGCAGAAGTGTTCCGCGGCGTCGCGCGCGTACGTTCCCGCATCGCTGTGGAGGGAGATCGGCGACGATCTGGTGGCCGAGACGGATGCGCTGGCCATGGGGGACCCGATGGACTTCCGCAATTTCGTGAACGCGGTCATCGACCGCGGGGGCTTCGATTCGATCACCGGCTATATCGACCGGGCCAAGGCCAGCCCGGACGCCGAGGTGATCGCCGGGGGCGAGTACTCGGACAGGGAGGGGTTTTTCATCCGCCCCACGCTGGTCCTGGCAAAGACGCCCGACCACGAAACGATGTGTGACGAGATCTTCGGGCCGGTCATGTCGATCCATGTGTATCCGGATGACAGGTGGTCGGAGACGCTGGACATCGTCGATTCCACGTCACCGTATGCGTTGACGGGGGCGGTGTTTTCGCAGGATCGGGCGCGCGTGCGCGAGGCGCTGGTGAGGCTGCGGAACGCTGCCGGCAACTTCTACATCAACGACAAGCCCACCGGAGCGGTGGTGGGGCAGCAGCCCTTCGGGGGCGGGCGGGCCTCGGGGACGAACGACAAGGCGGGCTCGGCGTACAACATCATGCGGTGGCTGTCGCCCCGGACGATCAAGGAGAACCTGGTTCCGCCCACGAGCGTGGAATATCCGTTCATGGGGGAGGAGTAGGCGCCGCAACGATGGGCTTGGCCAATCTGGCCAGAAAATCAGGCTGGACAGAAATTCTGGCCAGATTGGACCGGGTGATCAACCCCGGACGGGGGCGACCGATGCCGCGCCGACCGCCTCCGTGAAGTCCGCTTTGAGATCCTCGAGGTCCTCGAGCCCGACCGAGATGCGCACGAAGCCGTCCGGGATTCCGAGCGCGTCCCGCTCGGCGGACGACAGGTCCACGTGCGAGGTGTGCCGCGGCTGAGAGACCAGCGTCTCGACGCCGCCGAGCGACGGGGCCGCCGCCGCCAGTGCGAGGTTGGCGCAGAAACGGTCGGCGGCCTCCCCGCCCCCCTCGAGCACGATCGACAGCATGCCGCCGTTGCCGTCGAGCATGCGGGCGGCGCAATCATGATCGGGATGGCTCGGGAGACCCGGGTGGATCACCTGGCGCACCCCCTGCACCCCGGTGAACCACTGCGCCAGGGCCAGCGCCGTGCGGTTGTGCCGATCCATCCTGGCCGGGAGGGTGCGCATGCCGCGTTCGAGCAGCCATGCGGCCTGCGGATCGATGGACCCGCCGTACAGCTTCATCATCTTCGTGACGCCGTGGACGAGTTCGGCGCTGCCCGCAACCGCCCCCGCGATGAGGTCGGAGTGGCCACCCAGGTACTTGGTGGCCGAGTGGAGGATGGCATCGACCCCGTGCTCGGAGGCGCGGATGTTGACGGGGGTGGCGAAGGTCATGTCGGCGGCGAGGATGGCGCCGGCCGAACGCGCGGCATCGCGGGCCGGGCCGATGTCGAAGACGCGCAGGGTGGGATTGGTGGGTAACTCGATGAGGACGACCCGGGTGGTGGGGGTCGTGGCCGCGCGCCAGGCCGAAGGGTCGCCGGGGTCCACGAAGGTGGTGGTGATGCCGCGCCGGGGCAGTTCATGCGAGAGCAGCGCGTGGGTGGCGCCGTAGAGGTGGCGGCTGGCAACGATGTGGTCGCCGGTGCGGGTGGCCGCGAGCAGGGTCATCGAGATCGCGGCCATGCCGCTGGCCAGCGCCAGCGCGTCCTCGGTGCCCTCGAGCGCGGCGATCTTGGCCGCGACGGAGCGCTGGTTGGGATTGTTGCCGTACCGGCTGTAGAGCAGATCGATGCCGTCGCCGGGGCCGGACCAGTGGAAGGTGGAACTGCGCACGATGGGGGCCACGACGGGGCCTCCGGGCCGCGCCCGGGGTTGTCCCGAGTGCACCGCGCGCGTGGCCAGCCCGCGTTTGCCGTTCATGCTCGGGTCATTGTTCATGATCTTCTCCGTTTTGTGGTTCGGTTGGGTCTCGTTCCCTGCGGGCGTCGCAGCCGGGCGAGGGCGCTGATCGACGATGTGCCGGCCGAGGGGTCGAAGTAGGCGAGTCTCCGTTCGCACAGCCTCCGCAGCATCGCATCGCCCCGGGAGCCCAGCAGGGACGCCGACGCGCCGACTCCGATCCGCTCCTTCTGCTCGAGCGTTGACCATGCTGCCCGCTCCTCGGGTGTCGCTGGGCCAAGGAGCTTGAAGGCGCCCTTTCCAAAGTCGCATACGGCGGCCAGTCCGTGCCTGGCGAGAACCTCGGCGACCGCGTGGCCGTGTACCTCCTCGACCGCGCGAAAAAGAAAGAAGACGTTGCCGGGACGCCCGGGCGGCAGGTAGCGCAGCAGGAGCCTGGCGACGACCTCGTCGGCGCAACTGAAGTCCAGGACGCGGATCCCCGTGAAGTCGATCACCGAAACGGCGAACTGGCCCGGAGCGTCGGCGAGTTCGACTTCGATCGCCTCGCGCACGGCCCTGCCCGTCGGACGCGTCACCAGGTCGGCGTTCGGCGAGGCCGGAAGACTTCTCAGGAGCGCCCCCACATCGATGGCGAACCCGTCGCCGTGCCGCCGCGAGGGATCAGTCACCGGAGCGCTCGGGCAGGATGATGTTGATCTGGGCGCCCGGGAAGTACCGGAGGCCCTCTTGCACGGGGGGATTGCGGCTCCAGTCGGGGGTATCCGCAATGCGAGCGGTTCCGCTGCGGATCGACAGCAGGCCGTTCCATCGAGCCACCTGCTTGCGGATCTGCTGGATCCCCTGCCCGCGCCCGATGTCGGGAAACCGGGTCAGTCCGAGCAGGAACGCGGCTTCGAGGGCGGTCACGTCGCCCCAACGGTCGCCGAAGCGGTCGGAGTGTTCGTCCGCTAGCGAGGCGCGGAAGCCCCGGCCCAGATCCGACACGGCGATCACCGCCACATGTCGCCCCAGACGCCGGGTCCAGTTGTAGGACTGGGCCGCGACCCAGCCGGGCCCTTCCGCATGCTCGACGATGTTCTGACACACCTCCGAAAGGATGACCGAGAACTGGACCACCGCGGCCGGCGGATATCGCAGCGTATTGGACAGAATGGCCCCGGCGCGCGCCTGCACCATGTCGACCACCTCGTGGACATCCGAGTTGGTGGTGATGGGGGTGATCTCGAGGAGGACGTCGGAGGCGTGGGCGGGGCGCCGCCGGACCCGCCGCTGCTGCTGCTGAAAGATCCCGGCTGCGGCTCGGGAAAACCCCATCCGTTCGAGATAGCCGGCGACTTCGACATTTGTCGGCAGGGAGATTCGCGGACGCTTTCCACCCTGCCCGGCCACCTTTCCCGCGCCGAGCAGGCCGAGCATCCCGTTGGGATCGATCCAGCGCAGCCGCCGGGCGTCGAAGAGGACGGGGCCGGTGTCGCCGACCTCGATACGGGCATGCAGCCTCTCGATGTTCCGGTAGTCGAGCGACGCCGGGATCTCGATCACGCGCATGTCACGAAACCGTCGATAGCCTGCGTAGAATGTATACTAGACGTGACATTTTGTAATGTTCTCTTTACATCGCGTGAGAGGAGGTGGAAGACTCGGTGACGGCGAGGGAGGTGCGGAAGGCCTCTGCGCCGCTCGACCGGAGCTTGCTGCGCGCCATGCGGTTGGCTTTCGTCGCGGCGACGATGGGGTCGTCCCCGCCCAGGGTGTGGGCGAAGAAGGCGGCGCCCCAGATGTCGCCGCAACCGGTGGGGTCGCCGGGGGCGGGGCCGTCCGGGACGGGGAGACGGTGGCGCCGTGGCGGACCGGTCTCGGTGGTGGCGGTCATGAGTTCCACTCCGTCGGCTCCGTGGGTGACGACAATCGTCCGGGCGCCCCCGGCCAGGGCCCACACGGCGGCCGCCCATGGTTCCCCGTCATCCCCCCCGAAGAGCGCGAATTCGTCGCGGTTCATCTGAACGGTTTCGAAACAGCGGGCCCAGTGTTCGGGGGCGGCGAGTGGGCGGGGGCGCCGGCGGCCGTCGGCGTCGATGTCCATGAACAGGGAGTGGAGGTCCGCGAAAGTGGGACCGTGGAAGGTGGTGCGGACACGTCGGGCGGCCGCGAGGTCGAGCTCCCAGCCGGCGATGAAGTTGACGTAGAGCGCGTCGAGGGCGGGCAGCACCTCGTCGAGCTCGGCGGCCGACCACCCCGGGACGCCGCCGGTGAGAAACTCGGTGCGGTCGGAGGGCGTGGCGTACATCAGCTCGACACGGTTGTTGGCTTCCGGCACCTGCAAGACGTATGTGGAGTCGCCGACCCGGGTGAAGGAGCACAGCCAGGCGGTGGCGTCGTCGTACAGGTCGCCACCGACCTTGACGAGCGGAACCAGGGTCCACCCCGGCGGGAGGACCGCGTCCAGGGCCGCGAGGGCGTAGGCGATGCCGCCCCACGCCTCGACGGGCCGGTCGCTGCCGCAGCGGTGAATGGTGTCCCACACCAGAGTACCCAGCACGCCCAGGCGCTTGGGGCCGGAGCCCGACCGGTCAGACACCATCGTACACGACGCCCTTGAAGACCCCCGCCGCACCGATCATCCCGGCCGTGTCGGGCAGTTGGGCCGGGACCACGCGGCAGGCGCCGATAGCCGAGGGGAAGGCCCGGCGGCGCACCTCGTCGCGCAGCGGCCCGAAGAGGTGGTCGCCGGCCGCGGTCACTCCCCCCGCAATGACGATGACATCGGGGTTGAACAGGTTGATCAGGTTGGCCACCGCCACCGCCAGAATGCGGCCCGTCTCCGCGAGGATTCGCACGGCGTACGCGTCTCCCGCCGCCGCCTCCTCACACACCCGCCTGGCCGTAACGCGGCCGCTGCCGTTCCGTGCGATCTCGGCCAATCCGGAGCCGGCAGCCCCCCCCAGCCCCTCCACCGCCCGGGCCGCGATTCCCGGCCCCGACGCGTACGCCTCCACGCATCCCCTCGAACCGCATGCGCAGAGTCGCCCATCGAAGTCCACCGACATGTGCCCCACCTCCCCGGCAGCGTCCGAGGCGCCGTGGTAAATCTCGCCCCCAAGCACGATCCCTCCGCCAATCCCCGTCCCCAGGGTGAGCCCGATGAGGCGCTCCGCCCCCCGCCCCGCCCCCTGCCACCACTCGCCGTAGGCCGCGCAGTTGGCATCGTTGTCCAAGGTAACCGGCAGTCCCGTCGCTTCCGCGATCAGATCGCGCAGCGGGACGTTCCGCCACCCCAGGTTGGGGGTCTCCAGCACGACACCCGCCCCCCGGTCCACCGGCCCCGGACACCCCACCCCGACCCCCGCCACCGTCCCCCACCCCACCTCGCCGACCGCGCTGCGAAGCATGTCGACGATCCTCGCCACCACATGCGCCGGACCTCGCTCGGGAATGGTGCGCTCCTGCCTGACCGCGACCGGCACCCCCCCGTCGAACGGCACCAGCCCCACGCGCAGGTTGGTCCCGCCGATATCCACCCCGGCGATCCAGCGCGGCTGCTCAGTCACCTCCCCACCTCCCGGCAGGGATCCGCGCCACAGCCGCGCAATGCGCCACCGCGCGCCGCCCGCCTCATGAGCGGTCGCCGTCGAGCTGCAGCACGGCCATGAACGCCTCCTGCGGAATCTCCACGGACCCCACCTGCTTCATCCGCTTCTTCCCTTCCTTCTGGCGCTCCAGCAGCTTGCGCTTCCGGGTGATGTCGCCACCGTAGCACTTCGCGGTCACGTTCTTGCGCACGGCTTTCACGTTCGACCGCGCGATCACCTGGCCTCCGATGGCCGCCTGGAGAGCCACCGTGAACTGCTGCCTCGGTATCAGCTCCTTGAGCTTGCGGACGAGCGACCGCCCGTGCTGGTAGGCATTGTCGCGATGGAGGATGACCGAGAAGGCGTCAACGGGTTCCTGGTTCACCAGGATGTCGAGCTTCACCAGGTCGCTGGCGCGATACTCCTGGAACTCGTAGTCCAGCGCCGCGTAGCCCCTCGTCCCCCCCTTCAGCCGGCCGTAGAAATCCAGCACGATCTCGGCCAGGGGGAGCTCGTAGTCCATCTCGACGCGGCGCGGATCCAGGTAGGTCATCCCCCGGAAGATGCCGCGACGCTCATGGCAGAGCTTCTGCACGTTCCCGATGTAGTCGGCGGGCGTCATGATGCGGGCGCGGACCACCGGCTCGGCCACCGCGTCCACCAGGGCGCGGTCCGGCAGCTCGGCCGGGTTCTCGATCGCGAGGGTGTCGCCCTCCGACATCGTCACACGGTACTTCACGTTGGGGACCGTCGTGACCAGCTTCACGCCGAACTCGCGGTCCAGCCGCTCCTGCACGATCTCCAGGTGGAGCAGGCCCAGGAAGCCGCAGCGAAAACCGAATCCGAGGGCGCGGGAAGTTTCCGGCTCGAAACGCAGGGAGGCGTCGTTCAGCTGCAGGCGGTGGAGCGAGTCCCGGAGCTCCTCGTAGTCGTCCGCGTCCGAGGGGTACAGGCCGGCGAAGACCATGGGCTTGGCCTCCTGGTACCCGGGGAGCAGTTCGTCCGACCGGTTTGTGGCGTCGAGGACGGTGTCGCCCACGCGTGTGTCGGCGACCGCCTTGATCGCGGCCACCAGGTAACCCACTTCGCCGGGCCCGAGCGACTCGGCGGGAACGCGGCCCAGCCTGAGGTGCCCCACCTCGGTCACCTCGTACCCGGCCCCTACCGCGCCGAAGGTGATCGTCATTCCGGCCTTGAGCGTGCCGTCCACGACGCGGACGGTGGGGACCGCGCCCAGGTACTGGTCGTAGTACGAGTCGAAGATCAGCGCCCGGAGCGGGGCGGCGGCGGCGCCGGAGGGGGGCGGAATGCGCTCAACCACCGCCTCCAGGACGGCTTCAATGCCCGACCCCTCCTTGGCGGACACCTCCAGCACCTGGTCGGGATCGATGCCCATGAGGTCGGCGACCTCGTGGCGGCGGCGCTCGGGCTCCGCGCCGGGCAGGTCGATCTTATTGAGAACGGGAACGATCTCGAGGTCCGCCTCGAGGGCCAGGAAGAGGTTGGACAGCGTCTGGGCCTGGATGCCCTGTGTCGCGTCAACGACGAGGATCGCACCTTCGCACGCCGCCAGCGAACGCGAGACTTCGTAGGTGAAATCGACGTGGCCGGGGGTGTCGATCAGGTTGAAGTCGAAGTTGCGGCCGTCCCGGGCGGTGTACGCCATGCGCACCGCGTGCAGCTTGATGGTGATGCCCCGCTCCCGCTCCAGCTCGTTGGAGTCGAGCACCTGGTCCCTCATCTGGCGGCGGTCCAGGGTGGCGGTGGCCTCGAGGAGCCGGTCGGCCAGCGTGGACTTGCCGTGATCGATGTGGGCAATGATGCAGAAGTTGCGTATGAGGTCGGTCCGCACGGAGTGGCCCGGGGTGGTGGGGAGCGGGGAGCCGCCGGAAGGGAGGCCTTCGTGATCCGTCGAGGTGACGGGACCGGTTTCTCGAAGGTAACCGGGCCGATTTTGGGCGGTCAATCGGGTGCGGTGCGCGTGATTCGGACGGTGGTCGGGATTGTCCCCTCCGCGGGGAGCGGGGACGGCTGCGTTCGACGCTGTGTGGACGAACCACCACTGCGCGCGGCAAGGAACCACTCAAACTGGCGTGGGCGCGCTGGGGTGCCAGAAGCTCAACGCCTGTATTGACTTCGCCCCTGGTTTGTCGTCGTTAATTGGCATGCGCCTTACTGAATTGTTCGTGGGGGCCGGACCGGATTGCCGCACGCCGGCTCCCCCATGTGCGCCATCTTGAAGGAAGGTGATTCGATGCGACGACTTCTCCGTGCAGTTTCCGTTCTGATTCTGGCCGTTGTACTTTCCGTGTGTGGTTCCGTTCCAAGCGCCCTTGACGCGCAGGAGACCGGCACCATAACGGGCACCGTCCTGGACGCCGCAACGGCCGAGCCGATAGCGGGGGCTCGAATCGAATTGGCGGCGCTGGGCAGGGTGGTGGTGTCCCGGGAGGGGGGGCGCTTCGTCATGGAGGGCGTTCCCGCGGGCACCCACGAGCTGCGGGCCGAGATGCTGGGGCACGCGGATCTCACCCAAACCGTCACGGTGACCGCGGGTGGGAGCGTGTCCGTTGAACTCCGGATGGAGCCCGAAGCCTTCCACCTGCACGAATTGGTGGTGACCGGTACAGCGTTCGAGGAATCGCCAACCCACCTGCCCTACGCGGTCGCGGTTACGGGCCGCAGGACCCTGGCCGAGCTGGGATCGCCGCAGTCGTTCGACCTCTTCCGCAACCTTCCGGCGAGCCAGGGGATCCTCGGCGCCCGTCAGGGCTGGTACAGCACCCGGCCGCCAGGCCTGCTGTCGGAAACCGTTGCCACCGTCAACCTGCGGGGACTCGGGGCCTCGCGCACCCTCGTGCTTCTGAACGGCCGCCGCCAGGTGTACATCCCGATCCGTCTCGCCGGAGGCCGCTTCGTCGACGTGAACGCATTCCCGTCGATTGCCCTCGACCGGGTCGAGGTGGTGAAAGAAGGGGCCTCGGCCGTCTACGGTTCCGACGCAGTGACGGGGGTCGTGAACTTCCTGACCCGCAGCGGCTTCGAGGGCCTCGAAGTTGCGGGCTCGCACGAGTACTTCTCGGGGGCGGGGGAAACGAATATCGGCGCCATCTGGGGGTCGGAACTGGGTGAGAACGCGCACGCGGTCGTCTCCGCGGAGGTCTTCCAGACGCAGGAACTCACACCCGAGGAGCGGGACTGGGCCGTGAGCGAATTCGTGGGCGGGGGCGGAGGCTGGTCGTACACGGGGAATCCCGGCGCCTTCCTCTTCCCCAGGTTGACGGGGAACGAGACGAGGGAGGAGTTCGTCGCGGCGCTCACCGACGCGCACTACGGCGGCTGGGGAGGCGTCTTCGTCGACCCGCAGTGCGAGGGATTCGGGGGCTTCGTGGAGCCGGCCGAGACCTGTCGCTTCAACTACGGGCCTTTCGACAACATCACCGATGCCTCCCGGCAGATCCGGGCCTTCGCCGAGCTGAATGGCAACCTCGGTGGCGGTTCCCGCTACCATCTGGAGGCCCTGTGGGCCGAGGCGAGCACGCCCAACTGGGTTACCACACCCTCCTACCCACCCATCTCTCCCTACAACGGAGCCCAACTGATCCAGCCCGACCACCCGGGTCGGCAGGCGTTCTGCGGCAGCTACGGGCAAAGCGCCGGGTTTGCCAACAACGACGCGTGCCTGGAGAACGACTGGTATTTCTTCGGCCGCATGGTTGGGAATTCGGGTCCCACGCGGGAGCTGCGCCGGGACTCCCGCACCCAGCGGATCGCCGGATCCTTCGAGCGGGACTTCCAGGGTTTCGGAGGACGGGAGTCGACCTTCGAGCTGGCCGCCGGTTTCTCGCGGTCGGCGGGCAACGCCAACCTTCCCGGGGAATACCTCTACCGCAAGTTCCTGGCCTTCAGGGGCTTCGGCGGACCGAACTGCGGCGTCGGCGTGGTGGTCGACAGATCGAGTCCCTCCGGCATGGCGCTGGGACCGCTCAACGGACAGGTGGCCGGGCAGGGCAATTGCATGTACTACAACCCGTTCAGCAACGCCCATCAGAACTCGATACAGCCGGGTTCGCGCTACCGTGACCAGAGCAACCCGGACTATGTCGCCGGCCTGGACAACAGCGACGAACTGATCGACTGGATCAACGATGAAGTCAATCTGGACAATACCGCGAACCTCATCACCGTGGACGCGCTCCTGAAGGGCGCCCTGACGGAGGAGACGGAGTACGCGGTCGGCTACCAGTTCCGCGGGCTGAGCGTGGCGGCGGAACCCAACCGCGCCGGAGATCTCGGTGTGACGCCGTGCGCCGTCCCGGGCGACACCTGTCAAACCGGAATAGAAATGTCCGGGGGTAGAGCGAAATAGAAATGTCCCCCCCTGGGTGGGTGTTTGCCACTCCCGGCCAGCCTGAGCGGGTTGGGGGTGGGGTGGGTAGTGGGACCCCCCGATCGGAGGGACGGGCATGCCCGGCCCGGAGATCGGGGGGTTGCCGGCGGTCGCGTTGGTCTGGGTCACACCCTGCCTTGCCCGGACGGTGTGGGTCCACGAGGCGGTGATCATACCGATCCCGCATCCGATTTCCGGCGAGGTCCCCGGCCATCAGCGCCGCTCGCGAGTCCGGCATCCGGCAGATCGGCAGGCCGTCCGTTGCGCGCAGCCTCTTGTTCCGCGAGGCGCTTGTCCCGCCGTGCCATGGCCATCCGGGCACCCCCGTGGATTTGCTTTCGCCATGGATGGTCCGGTGCGGGCTTCGGCGGCTTGGACCCCTGCTTGCGGGGCTTCGCGGGCTGAGCCTTCGTCGGTGTTGCCGGAGGACGGGCCCGACCCAGGGACTCGACGGCCAGGTAGCGTTGGCCGATCCGGAAGTGGATGTCCCCGCAAAGTCGGCGCTCAACGACGACCTCGTCACCGGGCCGAACACCTCGGGCCTCCCGCTCCGGGATCTGCCAGTACCGGTTCTTGAAGCGGATGATGAAGTCACGGGCCACCTTCCGGGTCTCCGTCTCGGCAAACAGGGCCTCCAGATCTATGCCGGGCGGCAAGGGCCGGTGCGCGTCGAGGGCACTCTGGGGCGCGACCACGAAGCGCTCGTTCCAGAACGGAACCCAGGAATCGGCCAGGAAGCGGTTCGCTGCGTCAAGGGTGGAGATCCCTGCCACCCGCATTTCCTTGATCAGGCGGTCCTGCGCCGTACCGAAGGTCCGCTCGACTCGTCCCTTCGCCTGGGGAGAGCCTGCCAGGATCACCTCGACCCCCAACTCGCCCAGCGCCCGGGAGATGATCGTATCGGTCCGCTCCTCCTTCTTCGCCAGCCACTGCCCGAAGTGTCCGGCGTGGTCCGTGTAGACAGCCAGGGGGCGGCCGTGGCGCTGCAGGTATCCGATGATCGCCCGGCGGTTCTCCGCACCGTCGTCGCGCTCGACGAAGCGGGCCATCATCAGCCGGCTCGTCGCATCGTCATGGATCGAGATCAGCACCTGGTCGCCCGCAGCCCGGTCCTCCAGCCACGCATGCACCGAGCTGTCCCACTGTTCCAGCTCGCCCAACGCCGCCCGCCGCGGACGCCGGCTGCGGTGCTTGGCCCGCCTGCGCTGCCGCTTCCACAGGCCGGCCTCCATCATCCAGCCCCGCAGCGTGTCCGGGCTCACCCGCAGCGCGAAGCTTCTCTCCAGGTGCTCCGCAAGCAGCGTAGGCCCGAAGTCCCGGTACAGCGGTTCCCTCGCGACTTCCAGCGCCCGCTCTCGAAACCCCCGCGGCCACGCCCTGTTCGACCGCCGCCCGCGCAGTCCGTGCACTACGGCCGCATCGCCCTCAGCCTCGAACTTCCGGCGCAACCTGCGAAATTGCCGTCGCGTCACCCCGATCCGCACCGCTCCCGCAGCCGCGCTAAGCACTCCCTCCTTCACCTGTCTCAACACCGAGATGCGATCCCTCTCCTTCAGACTCAAGTCCATTTGCTCCTCTCCCGGATCCGGTTCCGTCGTTGACCGAACATGATCCGAAAGAGGACATTTCTACTTCGCTAAGGGAGGACATTTCTAAATCGGCGCGACACCGTCCCGGGCGACACCAGTTGCCCGGACCGGTTTGGGCCTTTCCACTTCACCGGGGGCTTCTTCCACTACGACGACGCCCAGATCGTGCACCGCTTCTTCGCGGAATCCCACCTTGAACTCGGGCACCGGATACACGGGCAGGTCGCGGCCAACTACGAGTTTCACGGCTCCTACGAGGGTATCGCGAGCATTTTCGCCGGAGGTTTGGTCAGGAGCTTCGACCCCAAGGTCGCCTTGCGCGTCGAGCTGGCGGAGCCGATCGCACTTCGCGCATCGGTCCAGACCACCTTCCGAACCCCTGTCGACGACCTCAGGGAGGACGTGATCACCGGGCTGGAGTATGTGAGCGCGGCCGGGATCTACAAGGCGATCGACACCTATGGCGACAAGGACCTGGTGCCCGAGCGGGCCTTCACCTATAACGTGGGCGTCACCTTCCAGCTGCCGCGCTTCCGGGCTTCGGTCGACTACTGGGACTACGACTTCGACAACGTCATCGATGTCCTGCCCTACGAGGGTATCGCGAGCCTTTACGCCGCGGGCGGAGCCTCGCGGGAGGCGGTGCGGAGATTCGTGACCTGCCCCGACGGAGCGGGGACGGGCACCTGCGATATCCAGTCCGTGGAACGCATCGAGGTGCGCTTGGTCAACTGGCCGGGGATCCACATGTCGGGCCTCGATCTGCGCGCGAGCACGCGCATCCCCCGCGGGGAGGCCATGATCTCGCTGGAGCTGGACGGAACCTACGGCACGGCGTTTACAGTCAGGGCGCTCGATGTGGAGGGGACGGAAGTTCTCGCGGAGCACGATGCGACCGGGAAGCTGAACTGGGCCAATCCCATCGCCCCTCCCCTGCCCCAATGGAAATCGAGCCTTGCGGCCGGATACCACGTGGGTGACATCAGCGTGGTCAACTACCTCAACATGGTCTCGGGGTACACCAACGAAGCCCTTGTGGGCACCCAGTTCGAGGACATCGACCGGTTCGTGACCTGGGACGTCAGTCTGCTCCGGCGCACATCCGAGCAGCTCGACGTGGGACTGTCGGTGTTGAACGTTCTGGACACCCCTCCTCCGCTGGTCAGGTGGGAGCAGTCCTACGACGCCTTCACGCACAGCGCCAAGGGGCGGCGGATCAAGGCTTCGGTGACGTTCCGGCCGGGGATTTAGCCGCGCGGGAAGGTCGCTGGTAGCCTTGGGCCCGGCATTTGCCAATAGGGTGAGCCGTGGCCAGAAGCGAACCCGGCGGGAGCCGAAGGTCGGGGAAAACTGTAAACTTCATATTACATTGTGTAATGTGTAGCTTACACCTCCAGCTGACTTCGCTGGTGCCCTATTTCCGGTAGACCTCCCGCCGGTGCCCGATCTTCAGGATGATGATCACCAGCTTGCCGCCGTCGGCGCTGTAGAGGATTCTGTATCGCCCCACACGCACGCGGTAGACATCGTCGTATCCGGTGAGCTTTCGGGTGCCCCTCGGAAACGGGTCGTCGGCAAGGGCCAGCATTGTCCGCGCGACACGCTCCCGGTCCGCACGGGGCAGCTTGCGCAGCTGTCTCTCCGCGGTACGGGAGACTTCGACCTCATACGCGGCCATCGAGTCCGATGTCCGTGAGGACTTCGGCCAGGGGCCGTGTCGGCTCGTGCCGGATTCGTTTGAGGTCCTCGATGTCTTCCAGCTCCTCGAGGCGATCCAGCAGCGCTTCCTGAACGAAGTGACTCATGATCACGCCGTGGGACCGGCAGTATCGGTCCAGCGCTTTTTTCAGAGCCGCGTCCACCCGGACATTGATCTGTACCTTCGCCATTGCGTCCTCCCAAGGGTTGGAAATCGGGGTCGCACACCTGCATGCTAGCATTTGCTAGACCACAACGCAACTGTCGTCGCCCCTACCGACCCTTCTTCGTCCCCCACTTCCCCACACCCCCGCCCGCGTCCACATTCAAGGGACCATGGCCACCAACGAGACCGTCACCCCACACCGCGACCGCCGCGGCGACCTCCTCGACCCCGCCACGCTGGCACAGCTGGGCGGTATCGACATCATCGCGCGGCAGGTGGTGCACGGGTTCCTGCTGGGGCTCCATCGCTCCCCGAACCGGGGATTCTCGGCCGAGTTCGCCGAGAACCGCGCCTATCAGCCGGGGGACGATCTCCGAACCCTGGACTGGCGTCTGTACGCGCGTTCGGACCGATTCTACGTGAAGCAGTACGAGGAGGAGACGAATCTGCGGGCGTACATGCTGCTCGACATTTCGGAATCGATGGCGTGGTCGTCGCGGTCGCGCCTGCCATCCAAGCTGTGGTACGCCAAGCACCTGGCCGCCGCCGTCTCCCTGATCCTCATCCGCCAGGGCGACATCGTCGGGCTGATGGCCTTCCATGAGCGGATTGTGAGGCAGACGCGGGCCCGGGGGGGAAAGGTGCACTGGCGCATGCTCCTGCAGCACCTGCACGCGTTGCAGGGAGGGGGCCGCACGGACTCGGAGTCGGCGATCAAGGACGTGGCCATGCGGCTCAAGCGGAAGGGACTGGTGATCCTGATCTCTGACCTGCTGGTCGACCCCGCGGCCACGGCCAAGGCCTTGATCTATCTGCAGCATACCGGGCACGAGGTGCTCGTCTTCCACCTCATCGACCCGGGCGAGCGCGATCTGCCCACGACCGGCGAGACCCGGTTCGTCGACCCCGAAACGGGTGACTCGCTGCAGGTGTCGGTGGCCGACATGCGGCGGCAATACCGCGATGCCGTGGAGAACGCGGTCGGGGACTGGACCACTGCGCTGACGAGCCGGGGAATCGCCTACTCGACGATCGGCACCGACGAGCCCCTGTCGCGGGCGCTGCGCTTCTACCTGTGGAAGCGCCAGCGTCTTCCCTGACGGGACCTCATGGGCTTTCTCAATCCCCTGTTCCTGCTCGCCGGGCTGGCCGTCCTGGTACCGATCATTCTGCATCTCTTCTATCGGCAGGAGAGCAAGACCTTCACCTTCCCGGCGATCCGGTACCTGCTGCGCACCGAACGGGACCACGCGCGCCAGATCCGCACGCAGCAGCTCCTGCTGCTCCTGCTGCGCGCCGCGATCGTGGTCGTGCTCGTCCTGCTCGGCGCTCGGATGCATTTCCGGGGACCGGGGGGCAGCCACGAGCCGACCGCGCTCGCGCTTGTGGTCGACAACTCCCTGAGCACGACCATCATCGAGGACGGGCGGCGGCGGCTGGACACCCTCAAGGCGGTGGCGCGGCAGAGCGTGGCGGGCGCCAATCACGAGGACGTGATCTGGGTGCTGCGGGCGGGCACGCCCTGGGAGCCGGCCGTTCCGGGCGGCATCGCACAGGCGCTGGCCGCGATCGACGCGACCGAACCCGGACACACGCAAGGTGACCTGGGCAGCGCCGTGGCTCGCGCCCGCGCCCTGGTAGGACAGAGTGACCTGCCCAATCGGGAGGTGCATGTCTTCACGGACATGCAGGCCACGGCCTTCGCCGCCGAGTCGCCCGCCGTGTCCGACGAGTTCCCCGTGGTCGTTTTCGGGGCCCCGGCCGAGGACCGCGGCAACCGCGGCATTACGGAGATGTTTTTCGGGGACGGGCTGCCCCCGCTGGCGGGACGGCGCACCGAGGCGGCGATCACGATCGCGGGCGGAGAGCCGGGTGATACGGTGGGTATCCGCCTCTACGTGGGAGGGCAGCTCCGGGCTGCTGCCACGGCCCCTGTAGGCGCCACAGTGCGGCTTCCTGCCGGCCCCTTTCCACCCGGTCGCGTGGAGGGATACGCCGAGATCGACCCCGATCCCCTGACCGCCGACGACCGCCGCTACTTCTCCTTCGACGTGCGGGATCCGACCCCGGTCGCACTCCTCGGCCCCGCCTCCTTTTTCCTCGCGGAGGCGCTGGCCGTATTGGAGGAGAGCGGCCGGATCTCGATCGGGAGCGCGGCTCGGGCGGCGACGCTCGTCAGCGTGGGAGGCGAGGGCCTGGATCGTCGCGGCCTCACGCAGAGCGCCTTCGTGATCCCCCTCACCGATCCGTCGCGGCTGCCGGCGCTGAACCGCCGCCTGGCCGAGGCGGGGATCCCGTACCGCTACGAGCTCTCCGCCCCGGAGGGCGCGCGCGTCGCTCCCGGGGAATTCGGGATCGATCTCACGCAGTTGGAGATCCGCCGATACTTCTCCCTGGTTGCGACAGCCCCGGATCGCGCGGGCGGCGACCCGAACCGCGACCCTGTCACCGACAACGGCAACCCACCCGCGGACCCCACCGCACCGCCGCACACCCGAGCCCCGGCAACCCTGGCCAACGGCGACCCCTGGCTGCTCTCGGGCAGTGGCGCTACCGGCCCGTACATCCTGCTCGCGTCCCCGCTCGACGAGCAGGCGACCAGCCTCCCGGTCTCCGCGGCCATGATCCCGTTACTGGAATGGGCGATCGAGCGCGGCGCCAGATCCGGCACCGTCCCCCGCGAGGTCATCGCCGGCACCAACTTCAGTCCACCGCCCACGGCCACGACGATCCACACCCCCGACGGCTCCGCGCATGCCGTCGACGGAGACCAGCCCTTCCTGGCCACCGCCTCCTCCGGGCTCTACCGGGTGCTCGCGGGGGACAGCATCCTGCAGACGGTCCCCGTGAACCCGCCAGCCGCGGAGACCGACCTGGAACCGGCATCGTTCTCCGAGATTCGCCGTTCGATCCCCGGAATCTCCGCGGTGGTCGATGACGCCGGCGCGTGGTCACGCCACATCTTTCGAGCGGGCCGCGGACCCGAGCCGTGGCGCCTGCTTGCCGTGCTTGTCCTCGCGCTACTGATTGCAGAGACCGTTGTCGGGGCCTCCCGCGCGCTCCGAGCCCGACGTACCCGGGGCGAATAGGGGCGTGGCCCACCCCGGCGAGAGGCGTGAGGGCCCCGGCCGGCCGCCGCGGGCTCTCGAACTCCACCCCGCCGCCGCCGCCGTCGCGGGCACGCCCGCCTTTCGTGCACTCCACGCCGCGCTGCCCGGACCCGGCGAGTCCCTGACCGTCGGCGGGGCCGCGGGTTCGCTGTCGCTTGCGGCCCTCGCAGCCCTCGTCGCGCATCTCCCCAACCGGGTCTGGGTCGTCACCGCGGCCTCGCCGGCCGAAGCCGGCCAGCACCTGACCGACCTGGATACGCTCCTCGGCCCCGGGCTGGCCGTGCACTTCCCCCAGGAGGAGGAACGCGACCCCGGCGAAGAGGACGACCACGCCGAAATCGATGGCGAGCGCGTGGAAGCGGTCGAGTCCATCCTGTCCGGGCGCGCCCGGGTCATGGTGGCCACCCGCCGCGCGCTCCAGGAATTGGCCCCCATTCCGAACGACCTCGCCGACCTCCGCTTCACCGTCGCAGCGGGACAGGATCTGCGTCGCGACACCCTGATCGCCGCCCTCGAGAAACGCGGCTTCCAGCGCGCCCCAATGGTGGAAGAGACCGGACGCTATGCGGTGCGCGGCGGTCTCGTCGACCTCTTCTCCTTTGGCGCCGCAGGGCCCGCGCGGGTCGAGTTCTGGGGGGACGAAGTGGAGTCCGTCCGTCTGTTCGACATACTCGACCAGCGGTCCACCGCACCCGTGGAACGAATCGACATTCTGCCCGTGCGGTTCGGCGACAGCGTCGCGGGCGCGCACCGTACCCCCTGCTCCATCCTGGACCGATTGCCCCTGGACACCGTTCTGGTTCGCGACGGAACCGAGCCTTGGGACGACGGAGCGCGTCAACTGTGGCGGCGGGCCGAGACCCGCTACCGGGAAGCTCTCCGCGACGACAACCCCGCGGTCCATCCGGGCACGCTCTTGCTGGAGCCCGGGGCCCTGGCGGAGCGCGTGGCCCGGTACCCGCGCCTCACCTTCGTCGAGGAGCACGTCGGGAGCCCTGTCTTCCAGGTCCGCCGGCCTCCCACCTTCGAACGGAAGATGAACCGTCTCCGGTCTTTCCTCGCCGACGCGGCGGCCGCGGGCGCCGAGACCTGCATCCTCTGCGACAACGACGGACAGGCGAAGCGCCTCGAGGATCTTCTGGAGGACCGTCGCGGCCAGCCCCCGGCCGGCTGCCACCTGGTGGTCGGCTCGCTCGCGAGCGGGTTCCGCGTTGCAGACTCCGAGCCCCCGACCAACATCCTTACCGATCACGAGATCTTCCGGCGCGACCGCAAGCTGCGCCGCGTCCGACGCTTTCGCGGGGCGGCGGCGCTGGAGAGCCTGGCGCAGCTCTCGCCCGGCGACCACATCGTGCACATGGAGCACGGGATCGGGCGGTTCCGGGGACTGGAGCGGGTCGTGATCGGCGGGGAATCGATCGAGGCGCTGGTGGTCGAGTACGACGGCGGCGAGGTCCTGCGCGTCCCGGTCCACCGGCTGGACCAGGTGGAGCGCTGGGTGGGCGCGCACCCCGGCGACCGGCCCGCCCGGCTGCACAAGATCGGCGGCAAACGCTGGAAGACCCTGAAGCGGAAGACGGAGTCGGCCATCTGCCAGATGACCGCCGAACTCCTCGAACTATACGCCACGCGCCGCTCCCGTCCCGGCCACCCCTTCCCCCCCGACACCCGCTGGCAACGCGCCATGGAGTCCGCCTTCCTGTACGAGGACACTCCCGACCAGCGCACCGCGGTCGAGGACGTCAAGCGGGACATGGAGTCGCCCCGCATCATGGACCGGCTCGTCTGCGGCGACGCCGGCTACGGGAAGACCGAGGTCGCGATCCGCGCCGCCTTCAAGGCCGTGCAGGACGGCAAGCAGGTGGCGGTGCTGGCCCCCACGACGGTGCTGGTGGCCCAGCACGTGAAGACCTTTGGCGACCGGCTCGCCGACTACCCCGTGACCATGGCTTCGCTGTCGCGCTTCGATTCGGCGGCGGCGCAGCGCAAGGTTCTGGCGGGGCTGAAGGGCGGCACGGTCGATATCGTCGTCGGTACGCACCGTCTCCTTTCCGGCGACGTGGTCTTCCACGACCTGGGCCTGGTGGTCATCGACGAGGAGCAGCGCCTGGGCGTCCGCCAGAAGGAGCGCCTGAAGCGCCTCCGCACCACCGTGGATGTACTCACGCTCTCGGCCACGCCCATCCCCCGCACCCTGTACCTGTCGCTGACCGGGATCCGCGACCTGTCGCTCATCCGCACCCCGCCGCGCGACCGGATGGCGGTCATGACCCACGTGATCGCGTGGAGCGACCACCTGATCGCCGAGGCCTGCCAGCGCGAACTCGACCGTGGCGGCCAGGTATTCTTCCTGCACAACCGGGTCGAGACGATCGACACGGCCGCCGCCCGCGTGCGCCGGCTCCTCTCCGAGGCGAAAATCGACGTCGCGCACGGCCAGATGGGGGCCGCGCCCCTCGACCGGGCCATGACGCGCTTCGTGGACGGGCGCACCGATGTGCTCGTCTGCTCCTCCATCATCGAGAACGGGCTGGACGTGGCAAACGCGAACACGCTGATCGTGACCCGCGCCGACCGTTTCGGACTTTCGCAGCTGTACCAGATCCGGGGGCGGGTGGGGCGGTGGGACCGGCGCGCCTACTGCTACCTGATCGTCCCCGACGCGATCACTCCCGAGGCCGAGAAGCGGCTGCGGGTGTTGGAGCACTACACCGAACTGGGGAGCGGCTACCAGATCGCCATGCGCGACCTGGAGGTCCGGGGCGCAGGCAACCTCCTGGGCGAGGACCAGTCGGGGTTCGCGCACGCGGTGGGGCTCGACACCTACATGCGCATGATGGAGGAGGCCGTGAAGCGGATGCGCGCAGCGCCCGGCAGGGAGCCGTTTCCGCTTCCCGAGGTGGTCATGGAGGCGGGCGCGTACCTTCCCGACGCCTTCGTGGCGGACGCGCACCAGAAACTCCACCTTTACCGCCGGCTGTCGGCCGTGTCGGGCCGGCGTGACGTGGAGAAGCTCGCCGCGGAGATCGCCGACCGGTTCGGACGGCCTCCCCGGGAGGCCCGCCGACTGCTCGACAAGGCGCTGCTGGGACTCGCGGGCCGAGACGCGGGCGTGGACCGTATCCTGGTGCGCGGGGGTAATGCACGGGTGAGCTTCCGTCCCGATGTCGTGCCCCGCATGTCGGCGCTGGAAGATGCGCTCGAGGGCGAGGGCGTGAACATCGAGGTGCGCCGAATCGCTCCCCTATCGCTGATCCTGCAGTGCGGGGACGAAGAGAGGCTGGCCGGTGTCGCGGCACGGGCGATGGACGCCCTGGGGGGACAGTCGGACGCCGCGAACGTATTATGACTTGTACGACTTGTACCCGGAAGACACGGAACCGAAAGGCGAAAACGATGTTGCAACGCCCCTCCAGGCCGGGCGGCCGAGCGGCGGGCTGCTGGCGGCAGGCCCCGCTGCTGGCGGCACTTTCGTTCGCCGCCTGTGGACCGGGACCCCTGGCCGAGGCCGGCGGGAGCCGCCTGACGGTCGAGGCCGCGGCCCGGCTCATCGCCGATCACAGCACCGTGCCCGGCGACAGTCAGGTGGTGCGGGTCGTCGCCGAACTGTGGGTGGACTACACCCTCCTGTCCGCCCGGCTCGGGGAGGACGACGGACTGGCGTCGCTGGATGTCGGGCTCGCAACCGAGCAGCCCCTCAACGAGATCATGCTGGGACGCCTGTGGGACGAGGCGGTGCCCGTGGACACGGTCGTCACGGACGAGGAACTCACCGCGCGTTTCGCGACCGACATGCCCGGCGCGCAGGCAGCGTCGTCGCAGATCCTCCTGCTCTTCCCCCGCAGCGCAACCGCGCGGCAGCGCGACAGCGTTCGCGTGGTTGCCGAGGAACTCCACGCTCAACTGGCCGGAGGCTCCGACTTCGCCACCCTGGCCCGGCGCTACAGCGGCGACCCGGGAAGCGGATCGCGGGGAGGCAGCATGGGAACCTTCGAGCGCGGAGAGATGCTGGCGCCGGTCGACGAAGCCGTCTTCGGTCTCCGGCCCGGCCAGCTCAGCGGCCCGGTCGAAACGGTGCTCGGCTATCACCTCCTGCGTCTCGACGGCCTTGAAGTGCCCGGACTCGACGAGGTGGGCGAGGAGTTCCGCCGCCGCATTCTACAGGAGCGAATCGCCCGGGCGGAGGCCGACTACGTCAGCGCGCTCGACTCGGCGTACGGGTTGAGCCTGGCCGAAAACGCCCTGGAGATCGCGCGTTCCCTCGCGACGGCGGCGCCGTCGAGCCTTTCACGGGGAGCCGCGCGCCGGAGTCTGCTCACATGGGACGGTGGCGCCTACTCGGCGGGAGACTTCGTCGAGATCCTCGGCAACGCGCCGGACGGCTTTGCCGAAAATGTGGCCGGCGCGTCGGACGAAGAACTGGAGGGGGCGCTCCGGCAACTGGGCCAGGAGCAGCTCATCCTCGAGGAAGCGCGTTCGCGCGGACTCGCGCCAACCGAAGCGGAGACGGACTCGGTCGCGAACGAGGCCCGCACCGTGATCCTCGGCTGGGCAGAGGCAATCGGTCTCGTCCCCGGCACCGGCGCGGAGTCGGAAGACAGCCAGGGCGGCCCCGGTCCCGCGGACAGTACCGTGGTCACCCCCCTGACGCCGGTTCCGGCGACCGCCGCGGAACGGGTGGAGGCGGCCTTGATCCGGGTCATCTCGGGAGAGCAGCAGATCGTCCCGCTGGGCGGCGTTACATTTCTCCTCAGGGATCAGGGCTCCTGGCGAATTCGCGAGTCCCGCATCGGGGCAACGCTCGCGCGCATTGCCGAGATCCTATCCCCGTAGCAAGCCTCCGAGCGTCCTTTGTCACCCACTGACCTGAGCAGCAGCATGAAAGAGACATCCTGGCACCGAGTTCGGCACAGCGTCCGGCAAGGTTCCAATTGCGGCGTTCGTCCCGCGGGGACCTCACGCCGCCCTTGGCTCGCGGCCATTCCCCTGGCGCTTCTGCTATGCGCCTTCGCGCCCAGCGACGCAAGGGGTCAGGACAACCTGGTGGACCGGGTCGTGGCGATCGTCGGAGACTCGGTGGTCCTGCTCTCCGACATCGTCCAGGAGGAAGCCCAAATGGAGGCCCAAGGCGGCGTGCTCCCGCCTGAAGGCACCCCGCAACGGGACAGTATCCGCCGCGGGATCATCGACGGGATCGTGCGGGTGCAGATCATCCTGCAGGCCGCGGCCCGGGACACGCTGCTCGAAGTGGAAGAAGAGCAGGTCGAGGAGACGCTGAACAGTGTGATGGCCCAGTTGGAAGCCAGCTTCCCGAACCGGGCCGAACTGGAAAGGGCCCTGGCCACGCAGGGGATGACCATGCAGTCGCTGCGCGAGATGCGCAGGGAGCAGATCCGCCAGCAGCAGCTCTTCCGCCTCTATGTCCAGACCAACATCGGCCAGGGCGCCGTCGAGGTCACCGAAGACGAAATGCGGGCCTTCTTCGAAGCGGGTCGCGCCGGTCGGGAGCAGCGTCCCGCCACCGTCACCTTCAAGCAGGTTCTGATGCGCGTCCTTCCCTCCGATTCGGGGCGGGCGGTCGCCAGGTCCCGTGCCGAGGAAATCCTGCAGCGGGCGCGTGAGGGCGAGGACTTCGCCGAGCTCGCGAGCGCATACTCGCAGGATCCGGGTTCCGCCGCCGCCGGAGGCGACCTGCCCTGGTTCCGCAGGGGCCAGGGAATGGCAACGGAGTTCGAAGCGGCCACCTTCGCGCTGCCCGAGGGGGCAATCAGCGAAGTGGTGGAAACCGAGTTCGGGTTCCACGTCATCCAGGTTGAACGAATTCGCGGAGCGGAGCGCAAGGCCCGCCACATCCTGATACGGCCGGTGACGGACTACACCGACATCACCAGAGCCCGCGAGCTGGCGCAGGAGATCGCCGAACGCGCGGGGTCCGAAGATTTCCAGACCCTGATCGACGAGTACCACGACCCCGAGGCCCCGGACTCGTTCACCGTCGCGACAAGGGAAGTGGCGCAACAATTCCCGCCAGCGTACCTGGCGGCCCTCAGCCAACGGGAAGTCGGCGAGATCGTGGGCCCCGTCGAATTCGCCCTCCAGGAGCAGGACCATTTTGCCATAATCCGGATCGTCGAGGTCCGCGAGGCCGGCGACTACACCTTCGAGGACCGGGAGGAGTCAATCCGGGCATGGCTCATCGATGACAAGCGGGTGGAATCGCTGGTCGAGGGTCTTCGCGCTAAGACCTACGTCGAGATCAAGGGGTTCTGAACTGGCGACACCCGCCGGCGCGGTACGCCTGGCCGTCACGCTGGGCGATCCGAGGGGGATCGGGCCCGAGGTCGTGGCCAAGGCGTTGGGGACGGGTGGGGATGGTGGTACGGCGCACGGGGATCTCGTGCGTGTGATCGGGCCGGCGGAGTGTGGTGGGGATTTTGTGGGGTCGTGCCGTTTCGAGGCGGTGGGGGGCGGGGCGGCGGGGATGGGGGCGGGGGAGGCGGCGGGGATGGCGATCGAGCGCGCGGTGGAGCTGGCTCTGGCGGGTGACGTCGATGCCGTCGTGACCGCTCCCGTGCACAAGCCCGCGCTGGCCGCGGCCGGTTACCACCCCGGCCATACGGAGATGCTGATGGCACTGGCGGGGGTGCCGCGCGTGGGGATGGTGATGTGCGACGAGGGGGTGGCCGGAGCACCGGCGAAGCGGGTGTTGCTCGCGACCATCCACGTCCCGCTCGCCCGGGTTCCCGATCTGGTGACGGCGGAGTTGCTCGTCTCTCAGACCCGGCTGCTCGGACGCGCACTGCGCACCGACTGGGGGATCGAGGCGCCCCGGATCGCGCTCTGCGCCCTCAATCCCCACGCCTCGGACGACGGCATGTTCGGCACCGAGGAGCGGGATGTCTACGCCCCGGCCCTGGCCACCCTGTCCGGCGCACGCTGGTCCGTCACGGGCCCCGTGCCCGCCGACACGGTCTTCAAACGGGCTTTCGCCGGCGAGTTCGACGCCGTCGTGGCGCCCTATCACGACGTGGGCATGGCCGCGTTCAAGACGGCGGCCTTCGGGCGGGGGGTGAATGTGACGATCGGGCTGCCATTCGTGCGGACCTCGCCGGACCACGGTACCGCGTTCGATATCGCCGGGCGGGGCGTGGCCGATCCGTCGTCGATGATTGCGGCGGTGGGGCTGGCGGTGGGGTTGGCGGGGCGGCGGGGGGTTGGTGGGGGGTTGGGGGGCGGCTGAGGATTGCTCCGGCCACCGCCCGGTCCCACATTCGCCACGCCCTCCGCCGCCCCAGGAAGAAGATCGAGCAACCGATACCATGACCCGCCACCCCACCCCGCCCCCCGCCTTCCGCGGCCACGACGCCCTCCGCGCATCCCTCCACCGCGCCCTCTCGCGCGGAACGCTCCCCGCGACCGTCCTCATTCACGGCATGCCCGGCTGCGGCAAGCAGTCACTCGCCCTCTGGATGGCGCGCACGGCACTCTGCACCGGCGACCCCCTCCACCCCTGCGACCGCTGCGGCAGCTGCCGCCTCGCCCTGCGCCTGGAGCACCCCGACATCCACTGGTACTTCCCCCTGGCCCGCCCCAAGCGCGCCTCGAGCCCGGGGAAGCTGGCGGAGGCCCTCGAAGAGGCGCGTCACAACAAGCTCGCCGACTTCCGGCAACGGCCTCTCCGCCCGGAGGGGGACACGGAGGTCAAGGGGATCTACCTGGCCGCGGTTCTCTCGATCCGGGGCCGGGCCCATAAGCGCCCCGCGATGGGCAGCCAACAGTTCTTCATTGTCGGCGACGCGGAGTACCTGGTTCCCCAGGAGGCAAGTCCGGAGGCGGCCAACGCCCTTCTCAAACTGCTGGAGGAACCCCCGGACAGCAGCCGGTTTATCCTCACCTCGGGCCGGCCCGGGAGTCTTCTCGACACCATCCGCTCCCGCGCCCTTCCGGTGCACCTGCCGCCGCTGCCGGCCGACGAGGTGGCAGCCTTTCTGGAAGGGGAGTGCGGAGCTGATCCCGCAGCCGCCAAAGAGGCCGCGACCCGGTCACAGGGCTCCATCGGCGCGGCGCTCGGTCACCTCGACCGCGAGGGCGTACAGGCAACCGAGAGAGCGCGGTCGCTGGAGCTGTTGCGAGCGGCGGCGGGGGGGCGGCGGGGCGATTCCTACAAGGCCTCTCTCACATTCGGGGCCGGGGGCGCCCGGGGGCTGCTCGGGCTCTTCGCCGCGTTGCAGCTCTGGATTCGCGACCTGGGGGCCGCCGCCCTCGGTCACGACGACCGCGTCGTGAACGCCGATGAACTCCAATTCCTCAAGGAGACGGCCCGCCGTTTGAAGCTTACCCCTGACCGCGTGGCGGCCGCGGTCGATCAGGTGGAGGAAGCCCGCATGCTGGCGCTCGGCAACGTGAACCCCCAGCTATTGATCTCCGGAGTATTGCTGGAGCTGGAGGAAACCCTGACCCCGGCGGCCTGATGGCAGAAAAACCGAAACGGCCCGGCGAGGCCCGGTTCACGCACCTGAACCCCGAAGGCGACGCCACCATGGTGGACGTGGCGACCAAGGCGTCCACCGCCCGGCTCGCCGTCGCGGAGGGCGCCCTGCGCTGCTCCGCCGAAGCCTACCGCATGCTCGTTGAGGGCGGCAACCCCAAGGGCGACGTGGAGCAGGTCGCGCGCGTCGCCGGAATCATGGGCGGCAAGCGCGCCGGCGAGCTCATCCCCCTCTGCCACGTCCTCCCGGCCGCGAGCGTGAGCGTCGACATCGAGCCCGACGAGGCGCTTCCGGGGCTGAGGGTGACGGCCACGGCCACGATCACCGGACAGACCGGCGTGGAAATGGAGGCGCTGACGGCCGTGGCAGTGGCGCTGCTGGCCGCCTACGACATGCTCAAGGCCATCGATCGCGGCATGACGATCGAGGCGGTGCGGCTGGTGGAGAAGTCGGGGGGACGGAGCGGAAGCTGGCGGCAGGAATGAGTGGGCGGACACGGGTCGGCGGCGGATGGCGGGATACTGCTAGCAATAACTGCTAGCACTTCACTCCCCGGCCCCCAAGGTGACGAGGGGATCTTGTCCACGGGCTGTCAGCCGCCGGGCGGAATCCTGATCTCGTCACCGGGCCGAATCGTCGTGCCCGCCTCCAATCCGTTGTGGGCGAGCAGGCGTTCCAGCTCCACCTCGTAGAGCCTCGCGATCAGCCAGAGCGTGTCCCCGCGCTTGACTCTGTAGACCCGTTCGCTGTCCGCGGGCGGCGGGTTGGCAAGACGTTTTTCCCCGTTCCCGCCGCTGGGTACCGCTCGCAGCGCGGGTCCGGTCCTCGGAACCACCAGCCGCGTACCGATCTGCATCCGCCGGGGTTCGACATCGGGGTTGGCGGCGCGCAGTTCCGCCACCGAGACCCTGTAGTTGCGCGCGATGTGCGACAGCGTCTCGCCGGCGGCGACCCTGTGCGATGTGAAGGTCACCCGCTGGCCGACCGGAATGGCGGCCAGGCGCTCGCCAAACCCGCTCCCGGACCCCTTCGGCACGCGCACAAGCGTGGAACTCCCCGCCGGAGTCAGGCCGAGCACCAGCTGCCCGTTGAGGTCCCGTACTTCTTCCTCCGGGGCGCCCGCGGCGATGGCCACAACGTCGATCGACGCCGCTCCCTCGACCATGACCTCGTCAAAGGTCCAGGGCGCGTCCTTCACGAGACCGCCGAGGCCGTACGCCGCCGGGTCGTTCGCGACGCGTGCGGCCGCAAGGAACTTGGGGATGAAGTCCCGGGTCTCGGCGGGGAGGCGGTGCCGGATCCGCAGGAACATGTCATCGTCCCGGGGAGCGCCCCCTCCGTGCTCTCGAATCGCCCGCTCAAGCCGCCCCGGACCGCCGTTGTAGGCAGCCAGCGTGAGGAACCACGATCCGAATTGCTTCTGCAGCTCGGCGAGAAAGTCGAGCGCGAGCGGAGTGGCCGCGTAGGGATCGAACCTCTGATCGACCAGCGGCGTGATGTCGAGCCCCAGCCAGCGCGCCGTGGCGGGCATGAACTGCCACAGCCCTGCGGCACCCGCCGGCGACACGGCCAGGGGATAGTAGCCCGCCTCGATCACGGGCAGGTAGCGCAGCGACGGCGGCAGGCCCCGCGCGGCGATCTCGGCGTCAATGAAGTCCTCGTACCGGCCCATGCGCACCAGCGCACGCTTGAAGCGGTCGCTGGCACGCGTCTGCCAGAAGTCCAGCCACCAGCCGACGCGTTCCTCGACCTTCTGCTCTTCGGCCCAAGGCGAGGACACGATCGGATCGTCGGGAAGGGCACGGGGCGCCGGGGTCGGTTCCTTCCGGGACCGGGCGTCCGGCGGTGCGGGTCGGGGCGAAGGGGCGGCGGGGTCGGGCCGCACGACTTCGGTCGCGGGCTTCCCGGACCTGACGGGGGGCGCATCGGCGAGAGGCGGGGGCAGGATGTGCCGGCCACAGGCCGCAAGAAGACCCACCAGCGCGATCCCCAACAGTACGTGGATATGGCACCGAGAGCGGCGAGGCGCCGAGCCGGCAAGACGCGGGAGCCGCCAGCTGTCGCGCCCAGGCGCGCTTCCGGCCGCCCTCCGTCTCGCCTCAGTGGCTGTAGTTCGGCGCCTCACGGGTGATCGTAACGTCGTGGGGATGGGACTCGCGCAGCCCCCCGGCGGTAACCCGCACGAACCGGGCCGTCGCGCGCAAGTCCCTGAGCGACGCGGCGCCGCAGTATCCCATGCCGCTCCGCAATCCTCCGGCCAGCTGGAAGACGGTGTCCGACACCGGACCCTTGTAGGCCACCCGCGCCTCGATCCCCTCGGGGACCAGCTTGCGCGCATCCGGACCGTCCTGGAAGTAGCGGTCCGCCGACCCTTCCTCCATCGCCGAGAGCGACCCCATGCCCCGCACCGTCTTGAAGCGCCGGCCCTCCAGCAGAAAGGCCTCGCCCGGAGACTCCTCCGTCCCCGCCAGCACCGAACCCATCATCACGCAGTGCGCCCCGGCCGCCAGCGCCTTGACCACGTCTCCCGAGTAGCGGACGCCGCCATCGGCGATGATCGGGACGCTCCCATCCGCCCCGTCCACCGCATCCATTACGGCGGTCAGCTGGGGCAACCCGACCCCGGTCACCACCCGCGTGGTGCAGATCGACCCCGGCCCCACCCCCACCTTCACGGCATCGGCCCCATGCTCCACCAGCGCCTTCGCGCCCTCGGCCGTCCCCACGTTCCCCGCCACCAGATCCTGGTCCGGGAAGGCCTCGCGCGTGCGAGCCACCGCCCGCAGCACACCCTCCGAGTGCCCGTGCGCGGTATCGATCACCAAAAAGTCCACCCCCGACCCCACCAGCGCCCCGGCGCGGTCCATGTCGCCCGCCGAGGCCCCGATCGCGGCCCCCACGCGAAGCCTCCCGTGCTCATCCTTGCACGCGTTCGGGAACTGCCGGCGCTTGAAGATGTCCTTGACGGTGATCAGCCCCGCCAGCCTTCCGTCGGCGTTCACCACGGGGAGCTTCTCGATGCGGTGGCGGTGCAGGATCTCCTGAGCCTCCTCGAGGGTGGTCCCCACGGAGGCGGTAACCAGTCCCTCCGAGGTCATCAGCGACGCCACGGGGCGGTCCAGATCGCTCTCGAACTGGAGGTCGCGGTTGGTGATGATCCCGACCAGGACGCCTCCGTCCCGCACGATCGGCACGCCGCTGATCGCGAAACGCGCCATAAGCCGGTGCGCATCCCGGAGCGAGGCCTCGGGACCCAGCGTGATCGGGTTGAGGATCATGCCGCTCTCGGACCGCTTGACCCGGTCGACTTCCTGGGCCTGCCGCTCGATCGACATGTTCTTGTGGATGACCCCGACGCCGCCCTCGCGCGCCACCGCGATGGCCATGCGGGCCTCGGTGACGGTGTCCATGGCGGCCGAGACGAGGGGGACCTGGAGCGTGATGCGGCGGGTGAGCCGGGTCGAGATGTCGCTGTCCTTCGGGTGCACCCGGGAATGACCGGGGACCAAAAGGACATCGTCGAAGGTGAGGGCTTCCTTGATGACGGTCCCGCGCAACGGGAGCCGGGCCTCCTTGCCGCTGTCCATCAGCAAAAATAGACGTTGGGAGAAAGGCGCGTCAACGGGGCGGAAGGCAAGCAGGCCGTGGCGGGAATCCCCGCTTTCGCGCGACCTCTCACGGGGTCCCCATCACTCGTCGACCTGCGATTCCTCCTGTACGTCCGCGCTGCCTTCACCTTCGGCCGACGCTTCCGGATTCGGCTCCTCGCCGGCTTCCACCTCCTCGCGCGCACCCCCCGCGATCTCCTCGAACAGCTGGCGGCCCGCCTTTGCGACCCCGCTCATCGCGCGGTCCGCCGCCGCGAACACCTGGAAGGCCTCGCGCAGCCTGGACGGATCCAGCGAACGGTTCCGGAGGCCGTCCTCGAGTCCTTCGGCCAGCCGCTGGAACCCGCCGGCCTGCTTCTTCGGATCCGCGGAGCCGTACCTGGACTCCAGGAACTCGATGTAGTCGAGCACCTGGTAGACCTGCTCCTCGGGGAGGCTCTCGATCTTCCGCATCACGCGGGCTCTCAAAACGTCGTGCATGGAGAAAAGAAGCCGCAGGGGGACCGATTATGCAAGTCGGGGGTTAATTTGTGACATGATGAGCGAATATCGATTTCTCCCCCTGCGCAGCGTTCGCCCCGGCGGCAACACGGTGGATCGGTACGACCTCTGGCTGGCCCGGCTGGCCGAGGAGCTCGCCGATCCAGGGACGAACCGCGACGAGTTCTGCCATCGGGTCCCGCGCGAAATCTATTTCCCCGGGGACCGGCTGCGGGCGGCGTCGCGGACCCGACCGACTCCCTCCCCCTGACCACCCGCATCCTCCTCGACTGGCTCGGCCCCCGCAACGTCACCCTGGAGCCCGAGTACTACGGCGAGACCGACCTCGAACGCTACTACCGCGTCAAGCCCCTGATCTGGCTGTGGGAGATGTTCGACAAGAGCGTCCTGGGCGAGAACGTGCACCTCGGGGTGAAGTTCCGCCGTATCCTCGCCAGGCGCATCTTTGCGCGCTGCGGCCGGAACTTCAAGGCCTTCCACTTCGTGAAGCTGAGCTTCGCGTACGGGTTGGAGGTTGGGGGACGACGTGGCAGTGCACCGCCACGTCCTGCTCGACGGCCGGGGGGGAATCCGCATCGGCGACCGGGCGTCGATCTCCGATTTCGTGAACGTCTATTCGCACAGCCACGACATCCGCGATGCGCGCGACGTGCGCAGGCCACAGACCGTGATCGGGGACGGGGTGCGGATCGCTTATCACGCCACCGTCCTTGCCGGCGCCACGCTGGCACCCGACTCGATGGTGGGCGCGGGGGCGATTGTCACGCGCAACACCGAGCCGGGCACGGTGCACGTGGGGGTGCCGGCCAGGCCGGCGACGAGGAAGCCGGAGGGGGAGCGGCGGCCGCCGACGCGGGATCCGCTGGCGGAGGAGTAGGGTCGTCGCGCCTTGCCAGCCCGGCAGGAGGTCGCATGCTCACCGTCTTGGCGGTCTTCCAGCCTCCCAAGGCGCAATTTTCGGGACTCCTTTGGACGCCCCCGGTATCGCACGCAAGACGCAGCCCCGCCATCGCGTCGTCGAACAAATCGGCGCAGGGACCGTCTCCGCGGGACGACCGAATATCTCCGGGTCATTTCGCGCTCCCTTTCTCTCTCTCATACCGCGGGTTCACAAACAGTTTGTAACCGTCCAGCAGCCTGACGGTTCCATCCGGTTCCAGGGCGACGGCGAACCCTTTGCCAACCTGAGCTTGGTCGCGGGCCACAATGGCGCCCAACACCCTTCCCGGTTTCAGGCTCCTGATGAACCCCAGCGTCCAAGGGGCCGAGGTCAAGCCCGCGCGGGTGGCGCTATGCGGGAGCGGAAGCGTCGCCATGGCTTCGGCCAGCCCGGCATCGGAGATGTTCACCCAGCTGTTGACCGCCAAGCCGACGGGCTGCTTCTCGAGGCCCCGGTATTCGGCGTACGCGGTCGCGAAGGCGTCCACGACCTGTTGCGCCTGTTCGGCGCGCGGGTGGACCGGGTCATGGTCCGTGGAAGCGCTCTCGCATCCGCCGAAGACGAACGCGACGATCAGCAGCAGGGCGGCAGGAGTGGCGATGGTCTTCTTCATGATTCTTTTCTCCTTGTCCGGTAGGCGGCGGTTCTCGGGGGTTGTATTCGCCAACGATACCCCGGCGTCCGGGTCGCCGTGGCGAAATGCGGACAATCAAACGTGACCGATCCGCCGCCACCCTCGCAACAGAAGGGGTATAGGCTGCCTGCTGGCCAATCCGGCCTACCCCCTCCTCAGAATTGATCTGAGCGCCCTTCAGGCTTGGGACCGATCAAGACGACCAGTTCGAGGCGCGCCGGTGGTGCCGGGCCGGGGTTGGTGGCGAGGACGGGCGAGAGCCCCAAACCCTGACGTAACGTTAGGGTTTGCCGTGCAGTTACCCCTCCTTCGCCTCGTACCTGTCCTTAAGACTCTGCACCACCGCCGGATCGGCCAACGTGGTGGTGTCGCCCAGCGCCCTCCCCGCCGCGATGTCACCCAGCAGCCGCCGCATGATCTTGCCCGACCGCGTCTTGGGCAAGTCGGCCGCGAAGAGGATCGCCTCGGGACGGGCAATGGGCCCGATCGCGCTCGCGACATGCGCCTTCAGTTCGGCGGTCAGGGCCTCGTCCCCTTCCCGCCCCCCCATCAGCGTCACGAAGGCGGCGATCGCCTGCCCCTTCACCGCGTGCGTCTTCCCCACAACCGCCGCCTCGGCGACGGCCGGGTGCTCCACCAGCGCGCTCTCCACCTCCATGGTGCCGATACGGTGGCCCGCCACGTTCAGCACGTCGTCCACCCTCCCCAGGATCCACAGGTAGCCGTCCTCGTCGATCTTGGCGCCGTCGCCGGGGAAGTACACGCCGTCCCACTTCGACCAGTAGGTTTCGCGGTAGCGCTGGTCGTCCCCCCAGATCGTGCGCAGCATCGAGGGCCAGGGACGGGTGATGGCCAGGTAACCCGCGTCGACCGTCTCACCCGCGTCGTTGAGAAGCGTCGTCTCGATCCCCGGAAAGGCGCGGCACGCGCTGCCGGGACGCGTGCGCGTTATGCCGGGAAGCGGGGTGATCATGATCCCCCCCGTCTCGGTCTGCCACCAGGTGTCGACGATCGGGCAGCTCTCCTTCCCGATGACGCGATGGTACCACATCCACGCCTCGGGGTTGATGGGCTCGCCCACCGTGCCGAGCAGGCGCAAACGACCCAGGTCGTACCCCCCCGGCCACTCCTCACCCCACTGCATGAAGGCCCGGATCGCGGTGGGCGCCGTGTAGAAGACGGTGACCCCGTAGTCCTGGCACATCTTCCAGAACCTGCCCTTGTCGGGCCAGTCCGGCGCACCCTCGTACATGACCACCGTGGCGCCGGCGGCGAGGGGGCCGTAGACGATGTAGCTGTGTCCGGTCACCCAGCCCACGTCCGCCGTGCACCAGTAGATGTCGTCGTCCTTCAGGTCGAAGACGGTCTTCGTGGTGGCGTGGACCTGGGTCAGGTAGCCGCCGGTCGTGTGGACCACCCCCTTGGGCTTCCCGGTGGTTCCCGAGGTGTACAGGATGTAGAGGATGTCCTCGGCGTCCATCACCTCGGCCGGGCAGTCGCCATCCACACCGTCAGCAAGGTCGTGGTACCAGTGGTCGCGGCCGGCCACCATGTCGACGGGGTCGAGGCCGCCCCGCGCGACCACTACTACGTGCTCGATGCCGGGACAGCGCGCCACCGCGCGGTCCGCGTTGGCCTTCAGCGGCACGATCGTCCCGCGCCGGTGTCCCCCGTCGGCGGTGATCAGCACCCGGGCGTCGGCGTCGTTGATCCGGTCCGCGAGCGAGTCCGGGCTGAAACCGCCGAACACCACGGAGTGCGGGGCCCCGATCCTCGCGCACGCCAGCATGGCGAAGGCCGCCTCGGGAATCATCGGCAGGTAGATGGCAACGCGGTCGCCCTTCTTCACCCCCAGATCCCGCAGCACATTGGCGAACCGGCCCACTTGCTGCGCCAGTTCGGCGTAGGTGAAGGTCCGCCTGTCTCCCGGCTCCCCCTCCCAGAGCAGGGCCGGCCTGTCGCGCCGCGGCCCGTCCAGGTGCCGGTCGATGCAGTTGTGGCACACATTGAGCTTTCCCCCGTCGAACCAGCGCGCGTGGGGCGGGTTCCATTCGAGCACCGTGTCCCACTTCCGGAACCAGTCCAGCTCCTCCGCCCATCCGGCCCAGAAGGCCTCGAAGTCCTCGGCCCTCTCGTACACGGCCGGGTCGGATACGACGGCCGCCGCGGCGAATTCCGGCGGCGGGGCGAACCTGCGCTTCTCGGTGAGGAGCGCGTCGAGTGCGGCTCGGTCATGCGTCATTCATGGGACTCCTTGCGGGCAACGGGCCGACGTGTTTCCTGCGGGCTTCCGAGTATGAACCGGGCGGGCGCCGCCCGGCAACTCGATTGACACGGTTTCGCCGCGTTGGCAAGTTGTTGGCGTGCGGCCCGCCGTACCCCGGGTTGCCCGAAAGAGGAGCGCAAACGTTGCCCACTTCCCCACAACCCGTCGTTCAGGATCGCCTGCGGGAGGCCCTGGAGACCCGCGGCCACCGCTTCACCGAGCAGCGGGGCGCCGTGCACCGCTTCCTGGCCGGCACGGACAGCCATCCCACGGCCGAAGAGGTCTTCACCAGCGTCCGCGGAGAATTGCCCGCGATCTCGCTCGCCACGGTCTACAAGAACCTGGAGACCCTGGTCGCCTGCGGCATGGCGCTCAAGCTGGCCTATTCGGACGGTTCCTCGCGCTACGACGGACGTACCGACCCCCACCACCACGCGCGCTGCGAGCAGTGCGGAACGGTGCGTGACGTGCCGGGGAACCTGCCTCCGGAGGTTGTCTCGGAGCTGGAATCCTGCCCCAGCTTCCAGGTCACCGGCTACCGGCTGGAACTCACCGGCGTCTGCTCCGCCTGCGCCTGAAGCGCTCCCGCGATGGAATCTCCCGCGGAGAAAGTCCCCCGCGCCAGTTCAAACGACGGCCGCGCTGCTCGCCCGCCCAATTGCCGAGCGCAGACGGCGACGCAGCTCCACCTCCGACATGGTCGAAAGCGTGCGCTCCGCCGTGCGTGACGAGTTCCAGCGCACGTCGGTCAGGGAGACGCGGCGGCCTTCGTTGTTTCCTTCGCCGTCCACGACGAAGTAGAAGCGTCCCTTGTAGTCGCCGCCCCCTTCGCGCGCCACCGTCGCAACCCAGGCATTTCCTTCGTGGTCACGGAATCGTCGCACGGAAAACCTCTCTGTTGTTTGCGTGAAGGCCGGCGCCGCTACTCCCTGTCACCGGCTCGAAGCTTCTTCTGGTGCATCACTTCGGGGAACTCGTAGTAGAGGACCCCCTCCTTGCTGATCTCGGACCGGACCCGGAAACCGTCGTCCATGCCGATCATGATCTTCTCGGCGGCCGGCAGGGTCAGGTTCAGAGCGGCGGCCACGTCGGTCACGGTCAGAACGCCGCTGCGCTCGGTCGCCAGCCTCAGGACTTTGCGATTCAGCGACTGGATGACCGACTGGCGGCGCTCCTGCAGCGACTTCCAGCCCCAGAGGAAGGTGGCGGACCCCGCCATGCCGAAGAGCGAACCCGCCATGATGGGTTCGAACACCTGCGTGGTGAGGCCGACGGTGATCATGATCGTGCCCAGGGCGGCCAGCGCGCCGCCGAAGATGCGCCGGCCGATGCCGCTCGGGGGCAGGGGTGCGTCCGGCGGGGGAGGCGCCGGCTTGCGTTGCGCCGGGACACGCGCCGGAGATCCCCACTCGCCGCCGTCCCGCTCGGGCTTGCGGGAATGCTCCCAGCCGAATCCGCAACCCGGACACACGCGGTACGCGCGCCGGGAGGCGTAGTAGATGAGGCCGCCGATACCGTAGGTGGGGATGCTGAGGCCGATCAGCAGCGCCATGTGTCCCGGCTTCTGAAAGTACGGAATCGGCTCGCCCCGGTGGCCGCAGCGGGGACACTGCCGCACCCTGTCCTCGACCAGCGACGTGCGGCGGCGGGCCACTGCCGCTCCGCAGGTGGGACAGCGGTCCTCGCCGTCGAAAAGGGTCTCACCGCAGGTGGAACACCTCATCGCTTTCGGGGTTCTTTCACCGGCGCCTCCGGCAACCTTTTGGCTTCATGGACCCAACTCTTTCTTACGAGAGACCCGTTGCCGGGATTCATTCCGGCGCCCGCAACGCCCGGACCCTTCCGGCCCCACGACCGTACACACGGACCAATGACATTACATTCACTGGAGCCTTCCGCAAACACCGTCCCCGAAACTGATCAATGAACCCAAGCCGTCCCAGGAACGTTCCGACTACCGGCTCCGGCCCGCCGGACCGTCTTCATCCCGGCCTTCGCCGGCGACTGCCGGCAGTCTGTGTCCTGCTCCTGCCATTCGGCGGAGAGTTGGCCGCCGCCCAGACGATCTCCTCCCCGTATCGCCCGATCGAGCACCGCCAGACGGGGTCGATCTTTGGAGGCTACACTTCGCTGGCTACGGGATCTCTGAATCTGGGGCCCAAGTCGGGGACGTTTGTCGGGGGGAGGTACGCGATCGAGACCGGGGGACCCGTCTTCTTCGAGGGACTGCTCAGCTATCTGCCCACCACGCGCGACGTGATCGACCCGCGCCGGCAGCTGGGGGACCGGTCGCTCGGTGAGGCCGATGTCCACATGCTCATGCTCGACGCGCGGCTTGCATTCAGTCTTACGGGACGCAGGACGTGGAACCGGCTCTCTCCCCATCTCTTCGTTGGAGCAGGGGTGGCCTACGACGCCGCGCCCGCGAGCGAAATCGAGGAAGTTCTCCTGCCGGAAGACGTCTTCGAGTTTGGGATGGCCTTCACGGCCAATGCCGGAACCGGCGTGCGGTTCGTTCTCGGATCCAATGTCGTGGTGAGGACCGATGCGAGCCTGAAACTCTGGCAGCTCGGCACCCCCACCGGCTTTGACGACTCCACAAAGCGCCCCGGCGACGAGATGGATCCGCTGCACGCCCCGGAGCAGAGCGAGTGGATCGGCGGGTACGGCTTCATGCTGAGTCTCGCCTGGCGTTTCTGACGGACGAGCGGGCCGTGGCCGGTTCCCAACACCTCGACGCCGACTGGCTCTCCTGCGACGAGGCGCTGGCACGCATCCTGGCCCATGCGCGTCCCATGTCGGCGACCTCGGTGGCCGCCTCGCGGGCGCTGGGCCGTACCGTCGCGGAGACGATTCGGGCGCGCGCCACCCTCCCGGCGTGGCGAAACAGCGCCATGGACGGCTTCGCGGTGCGGAGCGGCGACCTCGAAGGGTTGGCGGACGGGACGTTGCGGCTGCCGGTCGCGGGCGAATCGTACCCGGGGGCGATTCCCCTGGCGGGCGTTCCGGCGGGAGCGGCCGTGCGCGTGATGACGGGCGGCTCCATACCCGACGGCTTCGACTCGGTGATCCGGGTCGAGCACACCGACGGCGAAGCCGAGTCCGGGTTCGTGGTTATTCACCGCACCGACGACGTGGGCAAGCACATCCGCGCGGCCGGCAAGGACATGCTCGTGGGCGCCGAGACGGTTCCGGCGGGCACTGTCGTGCACTCCGGGTCGCTGCCTGTGCTCCTGGCCAGCGGGTGCGACCCCGTCCCCGTGTACCGGCGGCCGCGCGTGGGCGTGCTGTCGAGCGGCGACGAGCTGGTGGGGATGGACCGTTTCGACCGCGTGGCCGCGGGCCGGGGGGTTCCCGACACCAACCGGGCCATGATGGCCGCGGGGGTGGTGGAGGCGGGTGCGGTACCGGTCGACCTGGGGGTTGTCGCGGACAGTCCGGGGGCGCTGCTCGAAAAGTTGGAGTCGGTGGGAGAGGTCGACGTGCTGGTGACCACGGGGGGGGCGTCCATGGGCGACAAGGACTTGCTGAAGAGGGTCCTTCTGCGGCTTGGTTTTCAACTGGATTTCTGGCGGGCCCGGGTGCGCCCGGGGAGCCCGCTCTCCTTCGGACACCTGCCTCGGGACGGCATCCCCCTGCCCGTCTTCGGGCTCCCGGGCAATCCGGCGTCGGCGTTCGTCACCTTCCACGTGTTCGTGGCGCCGTACCTGAGGGCCCGGTTGGGGTCGTTGCGACCGCGCGGGACAACCGTCGAGGCCCGCACCGACACCGCTCTCTCCTCTCCGCCCGGCCTGACCCACTTCTACCGCGTCAGCCTGTCCGGCGACGTGGGGGAGGAGCCTTCGGGTGAGGCGACCGTGCCGGAAGCCGCTGGAGACGCGGGGGCGTTCACCGGAGGCTTGGGATTGCGCTGTTCCCTCACGGGGCCTCAGGGGAGCGGGCTCGTTCGCTCTCTGCGGGACGCCGACGGCCTGGCGGTGATTCCGGAGGGGGTAGCGCGCGTCGAGGCGGGCGACCGGATTACGGTCATGCTGCTGCCGGGAAGATGATGAAGCGCCTGGGTCTGATCTGCTCCCTGATCGCGCTCCAGGCCTGCCAGACGCCCCAGTGGCCCGTCAGGGGCCCGGTTCGATCCCCCTTCGGTGTGCGCGGAGGAGGCATCTTTGGGGACATGCACCGCGGGATCGATCTCGCGGCCGAGCTGGGGACGCCGGTGCGCCCGGTCCTGAGCGGACGGGTGCGCTCGGCCGGCACGATGAGCGGTTACGGCAAGGTGATCCGGATAGACCACGGCAAGGACGCGCTTTCGGTGTACGCCCACCTCTCGGAGATTGCGGTCAGGGAGGGGCAGGAAGTCACCAAGAGGACGGTGATCGGCCGCACGGGGCAGTCGGGCAACGCAACGGGGCCGCATCTTCACTTCGAGTTCTGGCGCTGGGGACGCGAGGTGGATCCGGTGAAGGTCCTGGGGAAGCCACCGGAGAAGTGAGCCGAGTCAGCCCTGCCGAAGCTCCCGAATCGCTTCGGCCAGCTTCGGCACCACCTCGAAGGCGTCTCCGACGATCCCGTAGTCTGCCACGCCGAAGATCGGGGCGTCCGCATCGCGGTTGACCGCCACGATCACGCCCGAGGTGCGCATCCCGGCCAGGTGCTGGATCGCCCCCGAGATGGCGATGGCGAAGTACAGTTTCGGGGTGACGGTCTTGCCGGTCTGTCCCACCTGCTCGGCGTGCGGGCGCCAGCCGGCGTCAACCACGGCCCTCGAGGCGCCGAGCGCCGCCATCTCGCCGATCGCGTCCCGGAGATCCGCGAGGAGGTGCCAGTTCTCGGGTCCCTTCATGCCCCTGCCGCCCGACACCACGATGGTGGCTTCGGAGACATCCAGGGCCGCGCCCTGCGAGGCTTCGAAGCCCACCACGCGGTAGCCGGGCTGGTTTCCGGCCGCGCCCGCGCCGATCTCCGCCACCGTGGCCGCGCGGGGTGCTTCCCGGGCCGCGAAGACGTTCGGCCGGATCGAGAGCAGCGCGGGGGTCGAGAGGGCCCGGACGCGCGCGAGGGCCTTGCCCGCGAAGACCGGCCGCGTGACCACGATGCCGCCGTCGACAACCTCTACGTCGGTGCAGTCGGTGACCAGGGACACGCCCAGCCTGGCCGCGACCCGGGGGGCGAGGTCCCTGCCGGTGGCGCTGGCCGCGAAGACCACCGCCGCGTACCCGCCTGCGCGGATGTGATCGGCGAGCGCGGCCGCGAAGGGGTCCTGACCACCCGGCGCGTTGCCTCCCGCGTCGAACTGGAGGACGTTGTCGGCGCCCCATGCTCCCAGCTCACCCCCTTGAGCTCCCGGCACGGCCACATCGGCCGAGCCGCCCAGCGAATCCGCCAGCGTGCGGGCGACCGTCATCACTTCGCGGGACACGCCCGCTACCGCGCCTCGCTTCGATTCGGTGACCGCGAGGACGTCCGTCATGATTCGGCCCTCTCCGGTGGCCGCGGGCCCCCTGTCGGATGTCCCTCGTAGATCGTGCGCATTCCCCTAGCAGTCCGTATGTGGACGCCCCAGGGTGGGCAAGCCCGGATGCGGGAACCGAGTCGGTGGCAATCTGGTCAGGTACTGTCGTATGTCCGGCCTCTTGATGCGGCTCTCGTTGGCCGCGGGCCCGTATGGTGTTCGTGAGATCGGATCCAAATCGTGGAAGCGGGCTCTCAGGCCCTGGACTGCTAGCTGGTTTTTCCGATCCCGTCTCATCGACCGTTTGCCCTTACTCCGTTCGTGCGTCCTGCCGCCCAATTCTCCCGTCGGCTTTTCTGCTTCGCTACTTTCCTTTCGCTGCCCGCTCAGGCGACAGCGCGGTACGCCTCCTTCCTGGCGGCCAGGGCCCAGACCCTCCGCGCCGTCCTGTTGGCGAGCGCTACCGCAACCAGCTTCCTGGGCTTGCGCGCCAGCATCCCGGCCAGCCACGGATCCGCAGCCTCACCGCCCCGGCTCGCATGCCGAATGACCGCCATGGCTCCCGTGACCAGGAGGCGTCTCAGGTCGCGCTGGCCCATCTTCGATATCCTGCCCAGCCTCGGCTTGCCGCCGGTGGTGTGCTGCCGAGGCACGAGGCCGAGCCAGGCCGAGAAGTCGCGCCCGCACCGGAAGCCCTCCATCGGCGGTGCGAAGGCCTGGATGGCCATCGCGGTGACCGGCCCGATTCCGGGGATCGTCATCAGACGCGCCGTCTCTTCACACTCCCGGGCGCTCACCCGGATCTCGCGGTCGAGCCCATCGATCTTCTCGTCAAGCTCATCGATCCGACCGAGCAGCAGACGGCCCAGCTCGACGACCGCCTCCGGAAGGCCACAGTCGCCGTCCTCGAGCACCCGGGCCAGCTGCCCGATCCGGGACCTGCCCTGCGGAGCCACAACGCCGTACTCGGCCAGGTGGCCCCGAAGCGCGTTGATCGTCTGCGTGCGCTGGCGCACCAGCAGGTCACGGGTGTGAAAGAGCATCCCCCGCGCCTGTTGCGCCTCGGTCTTTACCGCCACGAAGTGCATCGTCGGACGCTGCGCGGCCTCCGTAATCGCCTCCGCGTCGGCCGCGTCGTTCTTGTGGCGCTTGACGAAGGGCTTCACGTAGATCGGAGGAACCAGCCTCACCTCGTGGCCGAGTGCCATGATCTCCCGGCCCCAGTAGTGGGCGCTGGCGCACGCCTCCATCGCCACCGCGCAAGGCGGCTGCGCGGCGAGAAAGCCCAACAGCTTCCCGCGGCTCAGCTTCCTGCGGTACGCCACCGACCCGTCCGCCTTGGCCCCGTGCACCTGGAAGCTCCGCTTTGCCAGATCGATCCCGATGATGCTAACCTCTTCCATGTGGATGCCTCCTCCCTCAGATGGTTCGACATATCGCTCAGTACCATCTTGGCACATTGCGATGCCGTCGGGAGGGGGCGTCCACTCCATCGTGGATAGAGCCGCACGAGCACCGAGAGCGGCGAGGTGCCGGGCTGGCAAGGCGCGATGAAGGGGGAATAGCAGCGCTATTCCCCCGAGTAGCAACGCAGAGCGAAGCCTTGAGGTGGCACAATGTATACTACACATGACATAATGTAATGTCTGCTTTACATGATGAACAGCTGAAGCGAAGCGGCCAGCGCGGATGCATCGCCGCTCGAATGCCGGGGGGATTTTGTCCACGGGCTGCTAAAGCACCTTCGCTTCTTCGCGCAGCAGCCTCACAAGCTCCCCGACCGCCTCCCCCCCCTCCCCCACGATCCGTCCCTCGGGGCGCGGCGGCGGATACTCCAGTCCCTCGACCACCAGCCCCGGCTGCACGACGGGTGCGTCCTTCTCGATCATCGGCTTTCGCTTCGCCATCATGATCCCCCTCAGCGAGGCGTAGCGGGGCTCGTACTTCCCCTTGGTCAGCGTTGCCACCGAGGGAAGATCCATCTCGACCACCTCCTGTCCCCCCTCGACCGCTCGGCGACAGGTGACCACGCCGTCCCCCACCTCGATTTCCGCCACCGAAGTCGCGCAGGGCCGCCCCAGCAGTCCCGCCACCATGGGGCCGACCTGCTGCTGGTCGTCGTCGACCGCCTTGACCCCGAAGAGGATGATCTCCGCGTCTCCCCCAGCCAGCTCGGACGCCAGCACGCGCGCCGTGGCCCATCCGTCCACGGTCGGCTCGCCCTTGAGCAGCACGGCCCGGTGCGCGCCCAGAGCCAGCCCCGATCGCAACGACTCCTTCGTGGCCTCGGGCCCAAAGCTCAAGAGGGTCACCTCGCCCGCGCCCGCCTCCTCGGTCAGCTGCAGGGCGCATTCGACCGCAAACTCGTCGTACGGGCTGAGCACGTACTTGACGCCGTCGGGCACGATTTCGCGGCCGTCGTCGGCGATCCGGATGCGGGTTTCCGTATCGGGGACGCGTTTCACGCACACGGTGATGTTCATTTCGCTTTCCCCGGGGCCGCTACAGGAAGACGCCCACGACGGCGAAACAGACGGTGGCGACCGCGCCGGCCGCCAGCGCATACGGCAACTGGGTGCGGACGTGGTCCACGTGGTCGGTGGCGGCGGCCATCGACGAGATGATGGTCGTGTCGCTGATCGGAGAGCAGTGGTCGCCGAAGATGCCGCCCGCCAGCGCCGCCGCGAGGAAGGGCGACAGGTCGAGGCCGAGGGCGGCGGCGGCCGGCACCACGATCGGGATCATGATGGCGAAGGTGCCCCAGCTCGATCCGATCGAGAAGGCGATTGCCGACGACACCACGAAGACCAGCGGCAGGAAGACCGCCGGAGACAGCACGTCGCGGGCGATACCGGCCACGTATACACCCGTGCCCAGTTCCCGGGTCATGCCTCCCAGCGCCAGAGCGAGGATCAGGATCACCGCCAGCGGCACGAGGCCCCCGGCCCCGCGGAGCGCGATCCGCACCAGCTCGTCGATCTTGTAGGCCTTCTGAACGAGCATCATGATCCAGGCGGACACTAGGCCGGCCAGCGAGGCGCAGAGCACTGCCATGGAACCGTTTCCGAACGGGCTCCCTTCCGTACGCGTCAGCCAGAGCATGACGGGCATCATCGCGACCAGCACCACGATCGGGACGATCATGTTGGCGGCGCGGGCCGGGATCGGCGGCTCTTCGGTCTGTTCCAGGACGCCTTCGTCCATCATCGGGGTGGCGTCGGGCCAGAGCACCTCGCCCTTGGCGGCCCGCTCCTCGGCCTTCTTCATCGGTCCCCAGTCCAGCTTGAAGAGGATGACGGCCAGCGCCAGGAGGACCGCCGCGTAGGAGTAGAAGTTGAAGAGGATCGAGCGCGCGAAGATGCCCAGCGTGTCCCCCTCAGGCACGCCCGACTCGCTGAGCAGGCTCAGATTGTAGGCGCCCCACGCATTGAGCGGGATCAGGATGCAGATCGGCGCGCTCGTCGAGTCGATCAGGTAGGCCAGTTTCTCGCGCGACTTCCGGTAGCGGTCGAAGAGAGGACGCGATACCGAACCGGCGACCAGCACCGTCAGGTTCGACTCGATGAAGATGACGACCCCAAGCACCCACGCCAGCAGCTGTGCGCCGCGCCCGCCGGTCACCCACTTCCGGCGTTCCAGCGCCGCCACGAAGCCCGACACGCCCCCTGAAGCGCTGACGGTCGCGATGAGCGCCCCCATGACCAGGGTGAACATGATGACCATCGCGTTGCCGGTGTTCGCGAAAACCTCGGCGGTGGATTCCACCGTCCTCATGAGCCCGGCGCCGAAGTTCCAGTTGTTGAGGATGGACCAGCCGAGCCAGAGGCCTCCGGCGAGGGACAGGTAGACCTGGCGCGAAGCGATGGCGAGCCCGATCGCCAGGAGCGGCGGAAGTATTGAAACCCACGTCGGATCGTTCATGGCGTACAACTTACCACCTCGGCGGCTTCACCGCCGGATGCCCCTTCAGGAAGAAGCGGAGCGGGCGGTCCGCGGCGCGGGACACGCCGATGCGGCCCGAAGTCCCCACCTCCGCGGCGGTGCCAGCCGGCCGCGAAACGAGGCGGATCGGGGGCACGGACAGCTGGTGGGCGTTGTGGCGCATCGTGATCCCCAGCGCCTGGGCCAGCCGGCCCGGACCGCTGCACAGCTCGGTGGTGCGGCCGCGGCGCTGGGCCATGATACCGAGTCCCGACGCGGGCTCGAGGGCCCGGATCAGGACCGCCCCCGGGTCTCCCTGCTTCCCCGTTACCACGTTGATGCAGTGGTGGATGCCGTAGGAGACGTAGACGTAGAGGGTTCCCCGCGCTCCGAACATCGCGTCATTGCGGGGAGTCCGTCCGTTGAAGGCGTGGGAGGCGGGGTCGTCACTCCCCAGGTAGGCCTCGGTTTCCACAATGCGACCGCTCGCTTCGCGGCCATCCACGGTGGAGACGACGAGGGAGCCCAGAAGGCGCCGCGCGACCTCGACGGTTCCCCCGTCTACCAACTCGTGCAGGCGGGGGGGCGGACACCAGCGCAGCCTTGCCGCTCCCGTGCCAGCGGCAGTCTCCGGCAACGGCTACCCAACAGCCCGTGGACAGAGTCCCCACGGCATTCGAGCGGCCTTATCCACGGACTGCTAACGGGAGCGACGGCCCTGGCGGAACAGGCCGAAGAGGCCGGACCGCGCCGGCTTTCCGGTATCGGCAGGGGACTCGTCGGAGCCGGCCGGCGAGGCGGACCCCGGTCCGGTGGAATCGCGCGAGGCCGTGGCGTTGCCCGGCGTCGCGGGCGCGCGGTCGTCCCGCGCCGGGCCCCGATGTCTCGTCGCCCTGGCGACCGGGCGATTCCTCGTACCCCTGTTCTGGCGCGAAGGCGGGCCCTCCGGAGTGGGAGCCGCCTTCGCCAACGCGTTCTTCTTGCGTTCGTAGTCGGCGGCCCAACTCGTCAGAACGCTGTCCGCGCGCGACCTGGGAAGCGCCTTGCGGATGCGCTCGGGTTCGTTGTGAAGAACCTGGAACACGTCGGTGGCGAATTGCTCCACCAGCCGCTCCGCGGTCTTGACGCCGACGCCCTTGTAGCGGTGCGCGAGGTATCGCTTGATGGAGCTGGCGGTCGTGGGCAGCCCCAGAGCCTTGACGTCGAATCCCGGTGACGCGGCCGGTCTGGCGGCCTCCTCCAGCCGTACCCGAAAGCTGCCATCGCGGGCGCGGTCCACGGAGACGACTCCCTCGCTCGCCGCGAACTGGAGGAACTTGCTGAACTTGCCAAATCCGAGCGCGTTCTCGCTGAAGCTCCTGTCGATCGCCATCATCTTGCGTTTGACGTCCGAATCGCGCGCTGGCCCTTGGTTCCTACCAGCCACCTCCTGAAGGGCCTTCCTGAGGAGCTCGAGCGCGGGTCTGCGGTCGCGCGCGGGTTGTGCCCGCGCTTGCTTCGTGTCGCGCGCCGGACGGGCGGCGGCGTCACCTCGGCCCTCCTTGGCCGCGGGCGACCGGCGACCCGGTGGGCCGCGGCGGGCCCTCCCGCGCTGGTCGTCCCCGTTTGGGGCGGGCTCCGAACCGCGCGTGCGCGGCCCGGCTGCCCTGCCCCCCCGCGAGGGCGGCGCGATCAGGTACTGTCCGTTCGAGGCCCGTTCGATATTCAGGAGCCCCTTGTTCGCCGCCTCGATGAGAAACTTCGAGAACTTCTTGAAGCCGAGGTCGCGCTCATTGAATCCGGGCGACAGCTCCATGATGACCTGCTTGAGCCGGTCCGAGCGCATGACGTCGCCGCGCGATACCATGCGGGAAACGGCTTCCTCGACACACTGCCAGGCGTCGGGCAGGCCGGTTTCGAGTTCGGAGGTCTTGCTGAGCCCCGTCAGCGCCGTATAGGAGTAGTATTCGTCGCAGTTCTGGACGAGGATGTCCGAGCTGGATTCCTGGATTCCGATGCCGATGACGTATTTGCCGTACTCCTTGAGCTTGAGCACCAGGCTCGAGAAGTCGGAATCGCCGGTCAACAGAATGTAGGTGCCAATCTCGGGCCGGATGAAGACCAGCTCCATCCCGTCGATCGCCATGCGGATGTCGGTGGCGTTTTTCTTCGAGCTGCCGTAGGCGGGGGCGAAGATGAGGTCGATGGAGGCTTCGGAGAGCGGCACGATATACTGGGGATAGCGGCGCCAGTCGGCGTAGGCCCGCTGCACCGTCACCTTGCCCTTGATGATGTCGGACTCGAGGAGGTGCTTCAGCTCCTTGGCCAGGTCGCTGCGCATGCCCATCGTGACATTGTCGAAATCGATGAGCAGGGCCGCGTTGGGCGCCTGGGAAACGCCAGGGTCGGTGTGGAGTGCCTTGGTGTAGGGATTCTGCATGTGTGTTCAGTCTTCAATCGTCGCCTGGCTACGCTCGGCGGGAGCGTGCGGGGGCGTCGCCGAAACGTGGCGGGCCAACTCGCGCCGCCTTACCGTGCCAGTGTCGGTAAGGGGAAGTTCGTCCATGAAGCTAACAAGATCGGGGATCTTGTATCCGGCAAGCGTCGCCGCGCTCCACCCCTGGATCTCCGGTTCGGTCACCACACCTCCTTCCACCCGGACCACGCAGGCGCAGATCGCCTCCCCGAGAATCTCGTCGGGAACGCCCACCACCGCGGCCCTGTACACGGCCGGATGCGCCATGATCCGGTCTTCCACCTCCCTGGGGTGCACCTTGAAGCCGCCCCGATTGACCACGTCCTCGCGCCGTCCCACAACGTGCAGGTATCCGTCCTCGTCCACCATCCCCAGGTCACCGGTGCGCAGATACCCGTCCGGGTCGGTCGCGGCGGCCGTTTCGAGCGGCTGGCGGTAGTAGCCGCGCATCAGGCCGGGACCCCGAACCGCGATCTCGCCCACGCTCTCCCGCGGCAGGGTCGTGCCGTCGCGCTCTCTTACCCGCACCTCGGTGCCGCCGACGGGACGGCCCACGGTGAAGAGTCGTTTCCGGGCCGGGTCGTCGGGTCGGGACATCGACAAGGTGGACGCCGCCTCGGTCAGGGAGTAGGCGATCACGAGCGGCACCCCCAGCGACGCCTCGATCCGGCGTGCGAGATCGTCGCTCATCGGGGCGCCGGACGACAGGCAGAGGCGCAGCATCGGCGGGGTTCCGCCCTCCGCTTCAACCTGTCGCAGCAGGGTGGTGAAGTCGGTGGGCACACCGTACTGGACGGTGGCGCCGTGACGCCTGGCCGCCGCCAGGGTATCGCCGGGATCGTCGTGGTCGCGGAGCACGAGAGCGGCACCGCTGAGCGCCGTCCCCAGCAACCCGGGGCTCAGCCCGAAGACGTGGTGCAGTGCGCTCACCCCCGCCACGACGTCGCCGGGAGCAAGGCCGATGGCGCGGGCGGTTTCGGCGGCGGCGTGCAGGAGATTGGAGTGCGTGAGCTCGACTCCGCGCGGTTTGCCGGAGGTGCCCGAGGTGTACAGGATGGCGAAGGGGTCTTCGGGCGCCGCTGCCGGTGCGTCGAAATCGCGGCCCACCCCGGCCGACAGACAATCCTCCCACTGGAAGATCCGGTCGTCGTACCAGAGATCCTCTTCGCCCACCGTGACCAGGTGGCGGAGCGCCGGCAGTTCGACCAGAAAATCCTCGAAGATCTGAAGATAATCGATGCCGTAGGCGTTCTCGGCCGAGACCGCGCACGCCGCTCCCGAGTGCCTGAGCGCGTACCGGAGTTCGGGGAGCCGGAGACGCGGGTCCACAGGAACGACGAGCGCTCCGATCCTGGCGGCGGCGAAGACGGATACTGCGAACTCGGGCCACGCCGGAAGCACCAGGGCGATCCTGTCCCCCGGGCCGATCCCGAGATTCGCCAGCGATGCGGCCAGCGCCTCGGCCTGGTCGTCCACCTCGCCGAACGACAGAACGGCGTCGTTGGTGCGCAGGTACGGCGCGGCGGGGTCCCCGGCCGCCCGGTAGGCCAGGATCGCGTTGATCGTCCGGGGCGTGACCCCTCCCTCTGGATCCATCAGGACCAACCCTTCATGATACGGACAAGATCTTCATCCGGGACCGGGATGGTCGTCCCGTCCCCTTCACCTACGCGCCCAACTTCAAGCAGGCGCACGATATGCACTACCCCGGACCGCGTCTTTTTGTCCCGCGCCATCAGACCGGTCAGGTGCCCGGGCCGCAGGAGCCCCGCATCAAAGTCGGGCAGACCGAAGGCCCGCACCAGTCTTCGGACCTCCTCGGCGGTGCCCCGGGCCGTCACGCCCAAAGCCTCGCCGATCCGGGCCTCCGCCACCAGCCCCACCGCGACCGCGTGCCCGTGGGGCAGCGTGTACCCCGAACTCAGTTCGACGGCGTGGCCCACGGTGTGCCCCAGGTTCAGGATCTGGCGCCGGCCCGCTTCGAACTCGTCCGCGGACACGACGGCGGCCTTGATCTCCACCGAGCGACGGACGGCCCGTTCCACCCTTTCCGGGTCGTCGGCGAGCAGTGACACCGCGTGCGCCGCGAGCCAATCCGCGTAGCCGGTGTCCAGGATCACCCCGTGCTTGATCGCCTCGGCGAACCCCTCGGCACGGACGCCAGCCTCCAGGGTGCCGAGAAAGTCCGGATCCGCCAAGACGGCCACCGGGGCATGAAAGGCCCCCACCAGATTCTTGCCGGCGGGGTGATCGACCCCCGTCTTCCCCCCCACCGACGCGTCGATCATGGCAAGGGTTGTCGTGGGCACCTGGATGAAGGGGACGCCGCGAAGGAATGTCGCCGCAACGAAACCGGCCACGTCCCCCACCACCCCTCCCCCAAGCGAAACCACGCAGCTGTCGCGCCCCAGCCCGGACTCCATCAGCACATCGGTCAGCGCGGTCCAGGTCTCGCGCGTCTTGTGCGCTTCTCCGGCCGGGAAGGAGGCTGCCACCACATCGATGCCCCCGGCGGTCAGCGACCCCGCGACCTCGCGGCCCCAGAGCGCGTCGACGTTGTCGTCGGTGATCAGGGCGCAACGTCCCGAGGGTGCCGCGCCGGCCATGGTTTCGGAAAGGAGGGCGCGCACCCCGCTCCCCACTCGGACCGGATAGTCGCCGGAGAGGGAAGCGACGAGCACTTCGCTGTAGCGTGGATTTCGCACAGTAACGAAGCAGGCACCGCCGCGGGGTCGTTGTCAAGATGAGGCCAGGTGCGCGCGGCGGAGCGCCCTCTTGTCCCGGGGCCGGCTGCACGAACTGAGCCGACCGGGCGGAGGGCCGCACTCTGCCGTCTGCAAATGGTGATAAATTGAAACGGGCGCCGCAGTCCGCGCGGGAGACCGCCTGGCTCCGGGCCGCGGCCGCGCTGCGGCGCGCTGGCAATTGCAGATACGCGGCCCCGAGACGAGAATCCGCAATCGGGAGACGACGCGACGGTGTTGAGGGCAACGCTGGGCAAGTTGCGAAGGGTACGGATCCCCCGCTGGGTCTGGTTCGCGCTCGTATTCCTGGTCGCGGGCGGCACCGGACTCGCCGTGGGTGCCTGGAGGAACCTGTGCGCGGACTGCCCCTCCATTGCCCAGATCTATACCTACGAGCCGCAGCAGACCAGCAAGATCTACGCGCGCGATTCCACCCTGGTCAGCGAGATCGGACTGGAGCGCCGCACTCCGGTCGCGCTCGCCAGCCTTCCGCCCCATGTCCCCCAGGCCTTCATCGCCATCGAGGACCGGCGCTTCTACTCGCACGGCGGACTGGACTGGAAGGGCATCACGCGAGCCGGGCTGGGGGTGCTCAAGACGCGTTCCCTGTCCGGTGCGGGGGGCAGCACCATCACGCAGCAACTCGCGCGCAACATGTTCACCGACCGCATAGGCTTCGAGAAGCGGGTGCTCCGCAAGCTCAAGGAGTGGCAGGTCGCGCTGGCCCTGGAGGAGGCTTACTCAAAGGACCAGATCATCGAGGCATACATGAACCAAATCGGGTATGCCCATGGCTGGTATGGACTTCAGACAGCGTCTCGCAACTATTTTGGCAAGAACGCGATCGACATGAACCCCGCCGAGGCCGCCCTCCTGGCAGCGATCGCGAACCGGCCCGAGCGGTACAGTCCCCTCAACGATCCGGACGCCGCGACGGGGCGCAGAAACCTGGTGCTCGACCTCATGGCACAGGAGGAATACCTGACCGGGGAAGAGGCGGAGCGGTGGAAAGCCGAGCCGGTGCCACTCGTGCGTGCCAGGAATGTCACCGTTCAGGCGCCCTATTTCGTGGAGTGGGTGCGGAAGATCCTGGACGATCGTTTCGGGAGCAAGCTCTACACCGCCGGCCTGAAGGTCTATACGACCCTCGATCTGGAGATGCAGGCAGCGGCCCAGGCGGCCATGGAGGCGGGCTGGACGCGAATCGAGGAGCGGCCCGGATTCCAGCACCCCACCTACCAGGAATTCTCCGAAGAGAAGGACACGTTCAACATTACCGAGATCCCCTACGTGCAGGGGATGTTCGTCGCGATCGACCCGGCGACGGGCCACGTGCGGGCCATGATCGGAGGGCGCGACTACGTGCACTCGAAGTTCAACCGGGCCACCGACGCCTTGCGGCCGGCCGGGTCATCCTTCAAGCCGTTCGTGTACGCGACGGCGCTGGAAAGCGGGATTCCGGCTACCGAAATCATCGTGGACGCACCGATCGTCCTGGAGCAGCCCGACGGCACGCTGTGGAAGCCCAGCAACTACGAAGAGGAGTTCCTGGGGCCCATCATCATTCGCCGTGCATTTCGCAAGTCGATCAACACGGTTGCGATCAGGCTGGGGATGACGGTCGGCCTGGAATCGGTGGCCCAGGTCGCCCGCCAACTCGGTCTCCGGACGGAGGTCGAGCCGTATGAGTCGAGCGCGATCGGGGCGGCCGAGGTGATTCCGCTCCAGATGCTGGAGGCGTATTCCGCCCTTGCCACGCTGGGAACGAGGGTGCGCCCCTTCCCGATCCTCAGGGTGGAGAGCGCCGATGGGGAATTCCTCTGGGAACCCCAGCCGGAACGCACCCGGGCGCTGGACTCGCTCACGGCCCGGCTCACCGTGTCGCTCATGGAAGACGTGGTGTCGCAGGGAACCGGTTACAACGGGATCCGGATTACCGCCGGGCTGCCCGGAGAAGTTCCGGCCGCCGGCAAGACCGGCACGACCGACGAATTCCGCGACGTGTGGTTCCTCGGGTTTACACCCAACCTGGCCGCCGCGGTCTGGTTCGGCATGGACCTCCCGGAGTCGATTGTTCCGCGGGCCTCGGGCGGAGGCCTTGCTTCCCCGGTCTGGGGCGAATTCATGAAGCGCGTGTACTACGGCCATCTCGGCGCCGCGGATGACGGGACGAACGGTGCCGGCTACGGCGAACAGTCCGCCCCCCTCCTCCCCATCCCCGAGCCATGGCCGATCCCCGACGGCCTCATCACCCTCCGAGTCGACGGCATCACCGGCCTGCTGGCATCCAGGTGGTGTCCGGCCGGGGACGCCTACGACGAGCTCTTTCTGCCGGGAACCGAACCCACGGAATACTGCGACGCCGCCAGGCGCCGAAGCACCACGCCCCACCGTACCCCGTAACCCGCAACAGCCGTGGAAGCCATGACCGACGAATCTCCCACCCGCACCTTCGTCTTCGAGACTACGCACCACGCCATGTGGGCCGAGGATGTCGCCCTGGATCAGGCGATTCCCGCCGAGGTGGTCCCCGCGCCGCCGGACGGAGGGGCTCGTTGCGGCGTCGCCCTGCGGACGCCGGTGCACCGTGCCGACGAACTCGCCCAGGCGCTCGACGACGAACGGATTCTCTACAGGATATTGAAGGCCTGAAAGCCATTTTGGGGCCCGACACGGGTCCCGCCGGGGAGCATTGCCGGCTCCCGTCCCACGATCAGGCCGTGACTCGCTCCAACACCAGCCGCAGCGGAGCCGTTTCAGAGCCGCCCGCCACCGTGACCGCCTCGTGGATCACCCGCGCCCCGATGAACAGGTCGTCCTTCGAGGCGCCGTGGACGACGGCCAACGGATCGCCGCGCGAAACCCGGTCGCCGACCCTGACCCGCAGTTCAAACCCGACCCGCGGGTCGATCTCCTGATCCTGGCGCGTCCTTCCCCCACCCATGGGAATGACCCCGTACCCCAGCGCATGAGGATCGATGCGCGCGACCACCCCGGTCCTGTTGGCGGCGACAACCCTGGTCACGGGAGCCGCCGGCAGGCCATACCCGTCTCCGGACAACGCCAGCGTGCCGCCTTGCGCCGCCACCAGCCTTTCAAAGCGCGCCAACGCCCCACCCCCCGCCAGCACCTCCGCCGCGCGTCCGCGACCCTCGCCCAGATCGGGGACCAGGCCACCCGCCAGTGACATCTCGGCGGCCAGCTCCGTCACCACTTCGCGCAGGTCCCCAGGTCCCCCTCCCGCCAGGCAATCCACCGCTTCGCGGACCTCCAGCGCGTTGCCGATTGTCTTGCCCAGGGGCCGGTCCATCGCGGTCAGCACCGCGGTCACCACGAGTCCCCGCGCGGCTCCGACACCAACCATCGCGCGAGCCAGGGCGCGCGCATCCTCGATTCGTGACAGGAATGCGCCTTCGCCCACCTTCACGTCGAGCACCAGTCCGTCGAGGCTCTCGGCCAGCTTCTTCGACATGATCGACGCCGTGATCAGTGGCAGCGAAGGCACCGTGCCGGTGACGTCGCGCAGTGCATAGAGCTTGCGGTCGAGTGGTGCGATCTCCTCTGTCTGGCCGATCATGGCGCACCCGACGTCGCCCAGGATGCGGTCGAAGCGGGCCAGCGAAATGCGGGTTTCGAATCCGGGGATCGACTCGAGCTTGTCGAGGGTGCCACCCGTGTGGCCCAGCCCCCTGCCCGACATCATCGGAACCACCAGCCCCAGCTCGGCCGCGAGCGGCGCGAGCACCAGCGAGACCTTGTCCCCCACCCCGCCCGTCGAGTGCTTGTCCACGCGCGGCGCCCCCGCCCCACCCCTATCCAGCACCTCGCCCGAGTGCAGCATGACCTCGACCAGGACGTCCAGTTCCTCGTCGTCGAGCCCCTTGAAGTACACCGCCATGAGGAACGCGGCCATCTGATCGTCGCCCACGTGCCCGTCGAGGTAGTCCTCTAGGAGCCCTTCCAGCTCCTGCGCGGACAGAGTGTGTCCGTCGCGCTTGCGGGCGATCACCTGCTGCGGAATGACCCGCGTCCTCACGGCCCCTCTCCGTCCCGACCCACCGCGCCCACCCCCCAGCAGCCCCCGCTCAGGGTACCCCCGCTTCCCACCGCAACAGCACGGCGTCGAGGTCGAAGTCGGTGGCCACCAAGCGGCCTTCGCGACGCCGCAGCCGCAGGCTCTCGAGCACCAGCCGCGCCGAGAGCCGCTTGCCATCCACTTCGAGGGTCATCGAGGCCCGGGGAACTTCCAACTCCTCCGACCGGTCCAGGAACCGCGACCGCGCTTCGGCCATTTCGATCAGGGGAAGAAGCGAGGCGCGCCCCTGCTCCCCGCCGCCCAGGCGCATGACCACCTCGGTGCCGTCTTCCGAGAGCCGGAAGCGGAGGTCCTCGTCCTCCACCCTGGCCGACCCGGTTGCGTTGGCCACGATCGCCATATCGAACCCGTCGACGGGCAGCGGTGCCCCCCGGCCCTGAGCCTCGATCTCCACGGGTCGCTCCCGAGGCTCCGGCAGCACGCGCAGCGCCTCGACGGCCCGCTCAATGCGCTCGTCCCGGTCGAGCGGTGCGCCGGACTCGTCCGAGAGCACGAGCTCGTCATCCCCGATCCACCCCTCCACCGCCCCGGTCCCGTGACTGTCGATCAGGTAGCCCACCGCCTCCTCGACCTGCTCCCATTCGTCATACGGAATCTCAACCGCCTCGGCCCCCACCCGCCCATCCACCAGCCCCCCGTGCGCGGCCAGAATCTCCTCCACCCGCCCCGCCTGGCTCCGCTCCGCCAACGCGTAGGCCGACCACGGCCCCACGAAGGTGACCACGCCGATGATCGTGAGCGTCATGGGAATGCCCTTGATGTCGCGGCTGCGTGTGATCACGCGGTGCAGCGCCATCGCCCCCAGCCACACCGCCAGGACCCCGAGCAGATACCGTCTCTCCGTGATTCCGTATTGTTCGATGCGCTGCCACAGCGCAAGCAGCGCCATCACGGACGCCGGTACGATCGCGATCCAGAAGGCCAGCGCATAGCGGTCGATCCACTCCTTCTTCCCCCCGATGCGCTCCGGGTAGGCCACCAGCAGCGAGAAGATCCCCGCAACGGCGAGGCAGGAGACCAGGTAACCTGTCCAACCGCTCGGCCAGGTACCCGTCACAACGATCCTGCCCAGGTAGAGCGTCAGAATCGTGACGTAGACCGCCACAAGCGGGAGCATGACGAACTGGCAAAGCACCCTGAGCGCCCCGGGGTAGTAGCGGCTCAGCTCCAGCTCCTCGAAGTCGGCCGGAACGCCGGCCAGGAAGTGGACCGGATGGAAGAAGAAGGCGATCAGGAAGAAGAGGCGCGGATAGTGCAGGTCGGGGACCTCGACGCCGAGCAGGTTGTCGACGGCGACCAGGGCCAGCGCGAGCCCCACGAAGAGCACCAGCGAATAGAGCGTCGCCAGGAGGAACCTAAAGAAGAGGACCCGGTTGTACTGCCAGAACCCGTGGGAAGCGGTGAACCCCAGGTAAGGCACTACGCTTACCGCCAGGTGAAAGGTGAGGAGCAGGTGACCGAACCGCTGGCCCAGGGCTTCATTGTCCCAGGGGCGCAGGCGATAGTAGAGGAAGACGAGCAGAGCTGCGCCCAGGGCGGCGGCCACCCAGCGCAAACGGGGCGCCCAACCTCGCCGCTCGCTCACCAGCGTGAGGGTGATGAAGAGCGGTAGTCCCAGCGTGGACGTGAACGCCAGCCTGGCTGAGAAACCGATCGTCTCCAAACCCACGGCCGATACTGCTGCGCAACCCGCCACCACCGCGCAAACGACGACTTCGGGAAACCGGCGCAGGACAGATGCCGCCGACGCAATCAGCTGGTCCAGCGAGGGCAACTTCATGGTGCTACCGGGTAAAGCATGATCGCCTCATTCACTGTAGTATCGTTATGATATCACTTTGATATCTTTCTTTTCGTCCGCCACCTCCCGCGGCGGCGGCTCCCAGTCCGTCATGCCCTTCACGTACCGGTGCAGCCACCGCATCTCCTCCATCATAAGCGTGCGGCGGTGGCGCGGCTCGGAGATTCCGTGCCCTTCCCGCGGGAAGAGAATGAAGCGCGCTTCGACGCCCAGGTGGCGCAGCCCCGCGAAGAAGTTCATCGACTGCTCCATGGTGTCGGTCCGGTCGTTGGCCCCGTGGAAGAGGATGGTCGGGGTCTTCACGCGGTCCAGGTGGCTGTACGCCGAGCGCTCGGTCCAGTGGTCGCGGTTCGACCAGGGGTCGCCGCCCAGATACCAGCGCACCACGTCGAAGTTGAAGCCGCTGCCGAATTCGCTCCGCCAGTCGGCGACCATGGCCCCCAGGCTCGCCGCCTTGAACCGGTCGGTGCGGGTGATCGTCCACCCGCCCAGGATGCCCCCGTAGCTCCACCCCTTCACGGCCAGCGAGTCCGGGTGGGCCACGCCCCGCTCGATGATCGCGTCCACGCCGGTCATGAGGTCCTCGTAGTCCCCGCCCCCGATGTCGTTCATGTTGCCCCTGAGCAGTGCGTCTCCGTAGCCGGAGGAACCCCGTACGTTCGGCTGCAGGACCGCGTATCCCTGCGCCACCATGATCTGCGCGTCGGCGTCGAAGCCCCGGGTAAAGACTCCGGCCGGGCCTCCATGGATTTCGAGAATCGTCGCCCCCGGCGAACTCCGGTCGGCCGGCTGGTAGAGGAGCCCTTCAATCTCCAGCCCGTCTGAACTCGTCCACCGCACAACCTCCGGCTCCACCAGGTCCCTCTCGGCCATACCAGGGTTCGCCTCGGTCAACCGCACCTTCGTGCCGTCCTCGAGGTCGGCCAGCCACAGGTCTCCCGGGTCGGTGGGGCCGGCGAACTGGAACGCGGCCATCCGGTGCAGCGCATCGAAGGACGATCCGGAGACCACGCCCGTCTCGTGCGTGAGCTGCACGATCCCGTCCGACCGCACGTTGACCCGGTAGATGTTGGCCACGGTGCGGTCCAGGGCGACGACGTCGATGGAGCGGCCGCCCGGGTTCCAGCGGTAGCTCCGCATGTAGATGTCCGTGCCGGGCATCAGCTGGCGGGTCTCCCCGGTGGGAATGTAGTAGTGGTACAGGTTGCCCTGGTCCAGCTCCCACGTCTCCTGGTCCGGCGCCACGAAGGTGATCGCGCGGCCGTCGGGCGACCACGCGAGCTGCGACTCCGGGGCGTCGTTCTCGGTGATCCGCACCTCCTCGCCGCTCGCGATGGTCAGAAGCACCACCTCGGCCAGGTGTCCCGCGTTGCGGCGGTTCTCGCCGCGGTAGGTGTAGGCCAGGAAATTCCCGTTCGGCGCGGGCGCGAAGTTGCCCACGATGCGCCCCTCCTCCGTGAGCCGCTTCGCCTCGCGCGGCGCATCGGCAATCCCCGCTTCCACCTGCCACACACCGTTCCACGATCCCCGCGTTTGGCCGTTCGGCCCCTCGTCGATGAAGATCGCGTCATCCCCTTTCTTGCGTTCCTTCTCCAGGTCGTCCGGTAGTGAATCGCTGGCGAGGAAGAAGATCGACGCCCCGTCCGGGGACCAGCGGTAGCTGCCCACCGCCGTCGGGTGTTTCGTGAGCTGGGCGGCCTCGCCCCCGTCCACCGGCAGGAGGAAGAGCTGCCGCAACTTGCTATCCCCCTCCCCCGCGGGACGCGTGAACGACACCCAGCGGCCATCGGGCGACCACTCGGCGGAGCGGTCGTCGGGCGAGCCCGTGAAGGGCCGCGCATTCTGCCCGTCGGCGCCGACCACCCAGATGCGGCTGACCCGCTTGTTCTTCTCCCAGTCGAGCTCGTTCCTCACGAAGAGGATCCGCGACCCGTCCGGCGAGAGCCTCGGCGCCGAGACGCGCACCATGTCGAGTGCGTCGTCGACGCTAAAGGTGCGGTTGGCGGTCTCTTCACGACCGTCTTCCTGCCCTGCCAGGGGTGCACCGGCTATTGCCGCCAGAAGCGCGGCGACGGGTGTGAAGACTACGGGACCAATGCGGTGGAGGCCGCGGGTACGCATGAGGATCCTCCCGGAAAAGATGTGCTTCCGCTACCGAGACTCGAATATCGGGACCCGGGAGGTTGTCCGACAGCCCCGCTCAAGCAGTCCGTGGATGCATGGGGGGAGGTTCCCCGGGGCGGCGCTACTGCTGGCTGGCGGGAAGGAGCAGTTCGAGCAGGTCGTCCGGACCTACCGGCAGCGTCTCGGTGAGGAATTCGCGTCCGGCCAGGAACTTGACCCGGAGCTGGATGTGGGGAAGGTGCCACGGGAACTTGAAGGTGGCGTCGCTCTTGCCGTTCACGATGCCCAGCCGCCTCGAGCCGTGTTCGGGGGAGATGTAGATGGTCGCCTGGCTGAAGTTCTGGTTCCGAACCAGCAGCTCGACCTCTTCGGCGTCCGCCCGTCCCTCCTCCAGGGGGTTGTCCGCCCGCCTCCCGGTCCCCATGCAACCGGCCAGGGCGACCGTCAGAAGCGACGCGAAGAGAAGGAGTTGACGATTCGAAAGGCTCCGAAGATTCGATTGAAGACCGGACATGGCGGGCTCCCTTGTTTGATTGTGACCCTGTCTCCGTTACCCCTCAGGTGCGCGAAGGCTCCACTCGCCTTCGCGTTCGGGGACACGGCGGTGCGACGACCCTGGCGCCGGCCCCTCCACGAACCGCGCCCCGCTCAGACACGCTCCCCCATCGGCACGTAGTCCCTCCGCGCAGGGCCTTTGAAGACCTGGCGCGGCCGGGCGATCTTCTGCTCCCGGTCCACCACCATCTCCTCCCACTGCGCGAGCCACCCGACCGTGCGCGGGATCGCGAACAGCACCGGGAAGAGCTCGACCGGAAAGCCCAGCGCCTGGTAGATCAGCCCCGAGTAGAAATCGACGTTCGGGTACAGGTTGCGCTTCACGAAGTATTCTTCCTGCAGCGCGATCTTCTCGAGCTCCAGGGCGATGTCGAGCAGCGGGTTGCGCCCCGTCACCTCGAAGACATCGTCGGCCGCCTTCTTGATGATCGTCGCCCTGGGGTCGTACGCCTTGTAGACCCGGTGGCCGAACCCCATCAGGCGCCGCTCGCCGCTCCGGACGCTCTCCATGAAGGCCGGGATGTTGTCGGTCGTGCCGATCTCGACCAGCATGCGCAGCACGGCCTCGTTGGCGCCTCCGTGCAGCGGCCCGTAGAGCGCGGCCATCGCCCCGGCCATTGCGCAATACGGGTCCGGGCGGGAACTCCCGATCACCCGCATCGCGGTGGTGGAACAGTTCTGCTCGTGGTCCGCGTGCAGGATGAAAAGGATGTCCAGCGCGCGCACCAGAGCCGGGGGCGGCTGGTACTCGCTGCCGCCGATCCGGAAGAGCATGTTCAGGAAGTTGGCCGTGTAGGAGAGCCCGTTCTCCGGGTACACATAGGGCAGCCCCTTGTGGTGCCGGTAGGTGTACGCCGCCAGCGTGGGCATCTTGGCCAGCAGGCGCACAATCTGCGCGCGCCGGTTGGCCGGGTCGTCGATCTGCTTGGCTTCGGGGTAGAAGGTGGACAGCGCCGCTACCGTCGAGATCATCATCCCCATGGAGTGCGCGTTATAGCGGAATCCCTGAAGGATGGTCGTGACGTTCTCGTGTACGTAGGTGTGGTAGGTGACCTGGTGCATGAAATCGTCGAGTTCCTGCCGCGTGGGCAGCTCCCCGTTCAGGATCAGGTAGCACACCTCGAGGAAGGTCGACTGCCCCGCGAGCTGCTCGATCGGATAGCCGCGGTACTCCAGGATCCCCTTGCTACCCTTGACATCGGTGATCCGGCTGGTTGTGAAGGCCGTGTTGGTAAAGCCGGGGTCGTAGGCCATCATCCCGAAATCGCCGTCGTTGACCTTGATCTGGCGCAGGTCCATGGCACGGATGACATCGCCGTCCAGAACGTTGACTTCGTACTGCCGTCCGGTGCGGTTGTCGGTGATGCTGAGGGTATTCCTGTTGTCGTCGTTGGACATTGGGTCTCCGGGGCCGGTGGAGTGCCGGGTGAAGGGGGGCTGGTAAGTGAAGTCCAGCCCTTATTCTACTAGGAGCCTGTGGATAAATCCACGCGAGCACCGAGAGCGGTGAGGCGCCGTGATGGCAAGGCGCTTTGAAGGGGGAATAGCAGGGCTATTCGCCCGAAAAGCAACACGGAGCGGAGCGTCCAGCGCGGATGCATCGCCGGTCGAATGCCGCGGGGATTTCTTCCAAGGGCTCTGGAGAATGACGGTCCCGGAGAAGGGGTGGAGGGTAGGCGGGGACGGCTCCCAACCCCCCTTTGAAGAGTCGCTTCGGCCGCTAGCGGTCCGTGCGGGGATCAACCTCTTCGTAGACCGTCCGGTTGCCCTTGCCGTCGAAGGCGATGACCGCGTACGGCCGCGGGTTGGGCCCCTCCATCCCGGGAGAACCGGTCGGCATCCCCGGAACGCTGATGCCCTTCACCTCGGGGGCCTCTTCCAGGAATCGCTTAACCACGCCGGCGGGCACGTGGCCCTCGATCACGTAGTCGCCGACCACCGTGGTGTGGCAGGTTGAGAGCTCCCGCGGGACTCCATGGCGGATCTTCACACCTCCCCACAATTCCTCGGGATCCACATCTTCCACACGCACCTTGAAGCCGGCCTCCTTCATGTGATCCACCCACCCGCCGCAGCATCCGCAGGTGGGCGTCTTGTAGACGTGGAGTTCGGGGTCGGCGCCGATGTCCGCACCCGAAGGCCGGAACGAAATCACCAGCAGCGCTCCCGCGACCAGCAGACCGGCCGCCGCGAGTTTCTCGATATTCATCCTTCATCCTCCACGGTAGAGTTCTTCACGAGGGTGGCCCGCGTCCCCGGCGACGCGGCGCACTCCACATGTCCAAGGATGGAAGATAACCGGGCCGGGACCCACGCAGAAAGGCTCTCCGGCCGGGGGCCCCTTGCGTCCGGTTCCGGTGGACAGGACGCCCACGGACCGCGACCGCGCGGTCCGCCTGGGCCCCACAAATGCCGAGGGAGGGACTCGAACCCTCACGCCCGCAAGGGCAAAGGTTTTTGAGACCTTCGCGTCTACCGGTTCCGCCACCTCGGCCAGGAGTCGGGACAACCATTCTAGACTGGTTGGCGAGGCGGGTGAAGGGGCGGGACGGCTGTCCGCCCACCTCAGGCTCCGCTATCCTTGGGGAACAACAGCCTCCACTTTCCGACCGCAATTCGGAGTCGTAGCCGCATGCCTTCCCCTCCCACCGATCCCTACGGTGCCCTCGCCACCGTCAATCTCACCGAAGGCCCCACCTCCTTCTACCGGCTGAGCCGCCTCGAAGACGAGGGCCTCGTCTCGCTCGACCGCCTCCCCTTCTCCATCCGCGTCCTCCTCGAGAACGTGCTGCGCCACGCTGGCGACGGCCATGTGACGCCCGAGCACGTCAAGGACATCGCCTCATGGAGCCCGTCCAACGCCGGCGCGGACTTCCCCTTCATGCCCACGCGGGTCGTGCTTCAGGACTTTACCGGCGTGCCCGCGATCGTGGATCTGGCGTCCATGCGCGATGGCATCCGCGAGATGGGGGGCGACCCCGCCCGCATCAACCCGCTGGTGCCCGCCGACCTGGTCATCGACCACTCTGTACAGGTCGACTTCTTCGGCACCGGCTACGCCTTCGAGAAGAACGTGGCGCGCGAATATGAGCGCAACCGCGAGCGCTACGCCCTGCTGCGCTGGGCCCAGGAGGCCTTCGAGAACTACAGCGTGGTGCCTCCGGGGACCGGGATCGTGCATCAGGTGAACCTGGAGTACCTGGCGTCGGTGATCCATCGGCGCGAGCACGGCGGGACTTTCCTGGCCTACCCGGACACGGTGGTCGGGACCGACTCGCACACCACGATGATCAACGGACTGGGCGTGGTGGGATGGGGGGTCGGGGGAATCGAGGCCGAGGCGGTGCTGCTGGGGCAGCCGTACTACATGCTGCTGCCCGAGGTGGTGGGTGTGAAGCTGACCGGTGCTCTGCCCGAGGGGGCGACCGCGACCGACCTGGTGCTGCGCGTGACCGAGTTGCTGCGCGCGCACGGAGTGGTGGGACGTTTCGTCGAGTACTACGGCGCCGGGCTCTCCGGGCTGACCCTGCCCGACAAGGCCACCCTGGCCAACATGTCCCCCGAATACGGGGCGACGGTGGGCTTCTTCCCCGTCGATGCCGAGACACTGACGTACCTGCGCGGCACGGGCCGCAGCGCCGAGATGGTCGAGCGGGTCGAACGGATCAGCCGCGAACAGGGGCTCTTCCGCACCGACGACACCCCCGACCCCGAATACACCTCCACGCTGGAACTGGACCTCGCCACCATCGAACCCAGCGTCGCCGGGCCGAAGCGCCCCCAGGACCGCATCGACCTCACCGATGTTCGCCCCGCCTTCGCGCGCGACCTCCCGGCCCTGGTCCCCTCCGGTTTCTCTCTGGGCGGCAACGGCGCGAACGGGAGCGGCGGCGGCACGGCCGTGGCCACCACCCGCCGCCGGGCCGTCGAGATCGAGATGGACGGCCGCACGATGGAGATCGGCGACGGCACGATCGTGGTGGCCGCGATCACCAGCTGCACCAACACCTCGAACCCGTCGGTCATGGTCGGCGCGGGCCTCATGGCGAAGAGGGCGCGCGCGCTCGGGATGGAGGTCATGCCGTGGGTGAAGACGAGCATGGCGCCCGGCTCCCAGGTCGTCACCGACTACCTCGAGGCCGCGGGGCTCATGACGTACCTGGAGGAGCTGCGCTTCAACCTGGTGGGTTACGGCTGCACGACCTGCATCGGCAACAGCGGCCCCCTCCCCGGTCCGGTGGCCGAGGCGGTCTCCGAGCACGGCCTGGTCGTGGCCTCGATCCTCTCCGGGAACCGGAACTACGAGGCCCGCATCCACATGCTGGTGCGCGCCAACTACCTGGCCTCGCCGATGCTGGTGGTGGCCTTCGCGCTCGCCGGCCGGATCGACATCGATCTCTACAACGAACCCCTGGGCCGCTCCGCCGACGGGCGCCCGGTCTTCATGGCGGACATCTGGCCGACCCCCGAAGAGATCCGCGACACCGTCGCCTTCTCGCTCAAGCCGGAGATGTTCCGCGAACGCTACGCAAGCGTCTTTGACGGAGACGAGCACTGGCAGGCCCTGCCGCTCCCCGAAGAGGGGAATCTCTACGAGTGGGACCCCGAATCCACGTACATCCGCAATCCCCCCTTCTTCCAGGACATGAGCCCCGAGCCGCCACCGCTCTCCGACGTGCGCGGCGCTTATGCGCTGGCGCTCGTGGGCCACACCACCACCACCGACCACATCTCACCCGCGGGCGCCATCCCGCGCGACGAGCCCGCCGGCCGCTACCTGCAGGACCAGGGCGTGCCCCCGATCCGCTTCAACACCTTCGGGTCCCGGCGCGGCAACCACGAGGTCATGATGCGCGGCACCTTCGGCAACGTGCGCCTCCGGAACCTCATGCTCGAGGACAAGGAAGGCGGCTACACGGTGCACGTCCCCAGCGGCGAGATGACGACGATCTTCGAGGCTTCGGAGCGGTATCGCGCCGCCGGAACGCCTCTGGTCGTGGTCGCGGGGCGTGAGTACGGGACCGGGAGTTCCCGGGACTGGGCGGCGAAGGGCACGTACCTCCTGGGGGTCAAGGCGGTGATCGCCGAGAGCTACGAGAGGATCCACCGTTCGAACCTGGTGGGGATGGGCGTGCTGCCGCTGCAGTTCGCGGAGGGGGAGGGCGCGGAGGCGCTCGGCCTGACGGGGTTCGAGATCTACGACGTGACCGGGATCGCGGGGGGACTGGAGCCGGGTGGGGAGGTGGCGGTGCGCGCCACGCGGCGCGACGGTTCGACGGTCGACTTCAAGGCCACGGTCCGGCTCGACTCCGACGTCGAGGTCGAGTACTACCGCAACGGCGGCATCCTGCACACGGTGCTGCGGAGGCTGGCCGCGGAGTAGCCGCCGGCCAGAAGCAGGCGCGGTGCCACCCGACGGCCGCGCCGACAAGGCCCGCCGCTACAGCGACAAGGAGGTCGGCCGGCTCCTCATACTGATCCCCGGCCTGTACGTCGCGATGCGCCAGGTGATGAAATCGATGGGGCGCAAGCGACACGCAAAGCTGGAAAGGTTGGTGGACCGGATCGCGCGGCGCGTCCGGTCGGAGCCGCCTTGAGGGCTCCGCCCCTACCGGTCCCCGAAACCGTCCTTGTCGCGTAGCGCCAGTGGCGGACCGAGCACCTCACGCGCCACCACCAGCCGCCGCAGGCCGCGCACCGAACCCAGATCCAGGACTCCCCCCTCCCCTCCCCGCCGCGTCTCCGCGCGGCGGCGTTCCCCGTCGCCTCCCGGCTTCGGCGCGTCGGCGGGCGCGGCCCGCTCTCCGGTCCAGGCGCGCTCCACCAGATCCCGCGCCTCCCGGGGCCGGGCCTCACGGGAGCGCACTTCGACAGGCCTGGCCGACCTGTCCCTATACTGAACCACCGGGGCCGCTCGCGGAAGCGGCTCCGGCACGACAACCGGCGCGGCGGGCGGCGGCGTCATCGGCTCGAACATCCGCTCGATCTGGCCGCGCAGGGTCACGGGTTCGGCAACCCGATCGGGAGGAGAGCGCGGCGCCACTGTATCCGCACCCGGCCTTGCAAATACCGGCTCCGACCTGGCCGGCACGACCGGCTCGACTCGCGACTCCGGCACACGAGGAACCACCTCTCGCTCCCGAGTCCGCCCGTCGCGAATCCCGTAGTCATCGGCCTCCCGCAACACCTCACGCCCGCTCTCATCGCCCTCCGGCAGCCGTCGCAGCTCCTCGAGCACCCCGGCCAGCGGGTCCGCCGGCCTGCGTGGCGCCTCGCCGTCCTCGATCCCGGCGTCCCTGGCCTTCTTCAGCGCCTTGGAGATCATCTCCATGAGCGCCGCGACGAGGAAGATGATCGCGATGAATCGGATATCCACGGGCCGGCCTCAGTTGGACGAGGGCGACTCGTCCGGATCACCCTCCGCGATGGCCCTCCGCATGTGGGTGTCCGACTCGACGTTGCGGTACCTGGCGTAGTCCATGATGCCCATGTTGCCGCTGCGGAAGGCATCGGCCATCGCGAGCGGTATCTGCGCCTCGGCCGCGATCACCTCGGCGCGCATCTCCTCCACGCGCGCCTTCATCTCCTGCTCCGCGGCCATCGCCATGGCGCGGCGTTCCTCGGCCCGGGCCTGCGCGATGCGCTTGTCGGCCTCCGCCTGGTCTGTCTGCAGCTCGGCGCCGATGTTCTTGCCCACATCCACGTCGGCGATGTCGATCGACAGGATCTCGAAGGCGGTACCCGAGTCCAGGCCCTTCTGCAACACGGTCTTGGAGATCGCGTCCGGGTTCTCCAGCACCTTCTTGTGGGTATCGGCGGAACCGATCGTCGAGACGATCCCCTCGCCGACCCGCGCCAGGATGGTTTCCTCTCCGGCGCCGCCCACGAGGCGGTTGATGTTCGCCCGCACCGTGACCCGCGCGATCGCGATCAACTGGATTCCGTCCTTGGCCATCGCGGCCACCCGCGGCGTCTGCACCACCTTGGGGTTCACCGACACCTGCACCGCCTCGAAAACGTCCCGTCCCGCGAGGTCGATCGCGGCGGCCTGCTGGAACGGGAGCTCGATCGTAGCCTTGTCCGCGCTGATCAGCGCGCGCACCACGCGGTCGACGTTTCCTCCGGCCAAGTAGTGCGCCTCCAGATGGGACACGTCGAGCGGTAGCCCGGCCTTGGTGGAGGCGATCAGCGGCCGCACCACCGCTGGCGGGCTGACCTTGCGCAGACGCATTCCGATCAGACTGCCCAGGCCGACGCTGGCACGAGATGAGATTGCCTCGATCCACAGGCGAACCGGAACCGCCCACAGGAGAATCAGGACGGCGAGGAAGGCCGCGAACACCAGGCCGTAGGTCGTGAGAAGGGTGAGGTCCATGCGGAGTTTCGTCCTTTACGCTTGAATTGTCATCTTGCCGGGAGTGGCGCAGCTCACTCGGAGCCTGCCGCCCGCCCGGAGTCCACGGCACGCACGACGTGGCGATATCCCTCGGCGCTCAGGACGCGAATGGGCGTGCCTTCCTCGATCCATTCGCTCTCGGAGACCACATCCACTCTCTCGTCTTCGAAGAGGCCCACGCCGGCCGGCCGCAGGTCGGTGATCGCGACCCCGACCTCGCCCACCAGCTCCGCACGCACCTCCGCCGAGGTGTAGCCCTCATCGCGGTCGGTGGACTCGCCGAGAATGACGCCGCTGCGGCGCAGGCGCCAATTGCCCGGAAGCGAACGCAGCAGCGACCACGCGGTCATGGTGATCAGCGCCACCGTGGCCAGGAGCACGGAGCCGGCCTGCACGAAATCGCCCCTGCTGGGCAGACTGCCGACCTGCGCCATCACGAGTCCCCCCAGGAGCGCCGCGATACCCGCGATCCCGAAGACCCCGAAGCCCGGAATCACCAGAATCTCCACAAGGACAAGGACGACGCCCACCCCCACCAGGATGATGTCCTCGGCCCCGGCCAGTCCGATGAGCAAGTGCGCGCCGAAGAAGAGGGCCAGAGAGATCAGCCCTGCCGTACCCGCGAGACCGAACCCCGCCGTCTTGACCTCGACGAGGAGTCCCAGAAAACCGAGCGACAGGAGGAAGGGCGCAATCACCGGATTGGTGAAGAAGCGCACGATGCGCTCTGCCCAGTTGACGCTCGCCTCGGTCACGTCCGCCGGCGGCAGCTCCAGCGCGGCCAGCACGCCGTCCCAGTCGGCCACCGCGGTGGCGTAGCCCAGTTCGACGGCTTCCTGCGTGGTGAGCGTCAGCAACTTGCCCCGTTCGACCACCCCGTCGATGGCCAACTCTTCATCCACCATCGCCTCGGCGACCGCCGGGTCGAGACCCTGGGCCTCGGTCATGGCGCGCATCTGGGCCCGCATGGCCGACACCATCTTCTCCGAAGCCTTGGTCCCGCTCCCGTCGACCGGCGTCGCGGCCCCCATCACCGCGCCCGCGCGCATTAGCACGCGCCGGGTGGAGAGCGCGATCATCGCCCCCGCCGAAAACGCGTATGTGTTCACGAAGGCGTAGACCGGCACCTCGGACTTGCTGATCGCGCTCGTGATGCGCAGCGCCGCGTCCACCCGTCCCCCCTGCGTCTCGATGTCCAGGACGACCGCGGCGGCGCCCCCGGCCTCGGCCTCCTCGATCACCCGTTCGATGAAGGGGGCGAGCCCCATTTCAACCGTCCCCGTGACGGGTACGCGAACGACCTGCTGCTGTCCCGCGACCGGAGCGGCCAGCATGGACAAGGTCAGAAGCGCGAAGGGACCCGGGCCAAGTCGGGTGGCGACCGCGGATTGGATGCTGTTCATGGTGTTTCCCCCACTGTCTGCCGCGTTGGGACTCCACTTGCAAGGGTGTCGCGCCGTCTCGGACGCAACCCGGCTGCTCGTCGCAGGGCGACTGCGGCAGCCTCTCGATGAAGTACGTACTGCAGGACCTGAACAATCTACGGTGGCGAAGTCCATCCCGCCCACCGGCCGGGCACCGGTTCTGGATGGGTTCAAGGCAGCCTCACGCCAAGCAAAAGACAGGCGTAGTACCCCCGCTGGATGGCCAGCGGATACCGCTCCTGCTGGATGGCGATCCGGCTCCACAATGCCAGACGCCGCGCGCGGGCCGGGCCGGCGGGTTCACCATCCACCTCGGACGGGAGAGGTCCGAGAGCGTCTTCGGCCGCTTCCACCAGCGTGACAGCCGTCGTGCGCGGCGACGTCTCCCGCAGCGCGTCGGCCGCTCGCAAAGCATGCAATCCGGCCGCCGTCCAGTCTTCCACGGCGCTCGCCGCCCCGGCTTCCGCGACGAAACGCTCGGCATCGTCAATCCGCCCGGCCAGATGGGGAGGAAAAGACCCCCCGAACTGCAACACCTCGCCCAGGGCGCCCCTTACCGACTCCGTGGCGACCCGCACGGCGGCCGGGTCGACAACCAGCTGTAGCGCGCGGGCGCCCCCATAGATCTCGTCCCGAAGTTCCCCTCCCGCGGCGGTACCGTGGTCCCAGGTGGCCTCCCACCGATCCACCAGCGTGATCTCGGCGGCACCGGGCGGCTCGGTCGCGATCAGGTCCCGGAGGCCCGGCAGGGTCTGTTCGATCTTCAGTGCCGGCCACGTCTCGGCCTCGACAATCCCGGATTCCACCTGGGTGAGACTTTCCCTGCACCCGGTCAACAGCGGCACGGCGATCACGGCGGCGGCGCACACACGGTGCCGGACGGATCCGCCGGCCCCTCGCGACGACGCGAGTTGGAGCATTTGCATCGTTGTAATGTAACGCGGCGGCCGCCCCGCCGGCCGCGTGCGGCTCCACGCACGCCACATGTTATCTTTGTCACCGGTCCCGAACGCGGCGGTGCCTTCTGCCGCGCGCCTCCTCCGTACATCCGCGGGCCCACTCGCCCGCGGGATCGAACCACCCACAGGATCCACACATTCATGTCCGACAAGACCCTCGTTCGCTACTCCGACGCGGGCGGCGGCGTCGCCCTCATCACGCTCGACGACCCGCCCGCGAACACCTACACCCACGAGATGATGCGCCAGCTGGACGACGCCATCCTGCAGGCACGCTTTGCCGACGACATCCACGTGATCGTCCTCACCGGCAACGGCGAGAAGTTCTTCTCCGCCGGCGCAAATATCGGGATGCTCGCCAAGGTGACGACCGGCTTCAAGTACTGCTTCTGCCTCCACGCCAACGAGACGCTGAACCGCCTGGAGCACACACCGAAGCTCACCATCGCGGCCCTCAACGGGCACACCGTGGGCGGGGGGCTCGAGATCGCGATGGCGGCCGACATCCGCATCGCCCGCGCGGGTCGCAGCATGTGCGGCCTCCCCGAGGTCAACCTGGGCGTGCTCCCGGGCACCGGGGGGACCCAGCGCATGACCCGCCTCGTGGGCAAGTCGCGTGCGATCGAGCTGATGGCAACCGGCAAGACCTTCGGGTTCGACCAGGCGCAGGAACTCGGCATCGTCAACGACGTGTGGGAGACGGACTCCCTCGATGAATTCATGGGCAAGGTGCTCGACTACGCACGCGGCTTCTGCCCACCGGGGCGAGCCTCCAAGGCGGTCGGCCTGATCAAGCGCTCGGTGCAGACCGGCGCCGAGATCCCCTTCGAGACGGCGCTCGCCCTGGAGCGCGAGTTGCAGCAGCAGCTCTTCGCCAGCGACGACGCGCGCGAAGGGCTGAACGCCTACGTCGAGAAGCGCAGACCCGACTTCTCGGGCAGCTGACGCCGGATGTCGGCGGCAGAGATGACTGAGGAGATCCGCACCCGGCTCTGGATCGGGAACGAGTGGACCGACGCGGAGGGCGGCGGCCGCTTTTCGACCGTGAACCCGGCCACCGAAGAGGTGATCGCCGAGGTGGCCGAGGCGCGGGCGGCCGATGTCGACCGCGCGGTGCAGGCGGCGCGCGCGGCCTTCGCCGACAGCGGATGGCGGCGCATGAACCCGCACAAGCGGTCGCTCCTGCTGTGGAAGCTGGCCGATCTGGTCGAGGCCAACGCCGACGAACTGGGGCTGCTCGAGACGCGCGACAACGGCAAGCCGTACTTCGAGGCCCGCCGGATCGACGTACCGAGCGTGGCGCAGACGCTGCGCTACTACGCCGGGCTGGCCGACAAGGTGCAGGGCGACACCGTTCCTGTGCCGGGACCTTTCCTCAACTACACGCTGCGCGAGCCGTTGGGGGTGGTGGGCGCGATCATCCCGTGGAACTTCCCGCTGTCCATGGCGGCGTGGAAGGTGGCGCCGGCGCTGGCCTGCGGAAACACGGTGGTCCTCAAGCCCGCCGAGCAGACGCCGCTGACCGCGCTTCGCCTGGGGGAGCTGGCCGCGGAGGCGGGCTTCCCGGCGGGCGTGCTGAACGTGGTGCCGGGGTTCGGGGAGACGGCGGGCGCGGCGCTGGTACGGCACCCGGGGGTGGACGCGATCTCGTTTACCGGCTCGACCGAGGTGGGACGGATCATCATGCGCGAGGCGGCGGGGACGCTCAAGAAGGTCTCGCTGGAACTGGGCGGCAAGTCCCCCAACATCGTCTTCGCCGACGCGGACCTGGGGGTGGCCGTGAAGGGAGCGTCCATAGGGGTGTTCTACGGCAAGGGCGAAGTGTGCGCGGCGGGGAGCCGCATCCTGGTCGAGAGCGCGGTGCACGACGAGTTCGTGGACGGGTTGAAGGGACTCGCCGGGCAGGCGACGGTAGGCGACCCGATGGCCCCCACCACGCGACTGGGGGCGATCGTGAGCGAAGAGCAGCTCGACCGCGTGATGGGGTACATCGAGAGCGGTAGGCGCGACGGCGCGAACCTGGTGGCCGGGGGCGACCGGGTGAAGGTGAACGGCCGTGGCAACTTCGTGAACGCCACCGTCTTCAGCGAGGTCGACCCCTCAATGAAGATCGCCCGCGAGGAGATCTTCGGCCCGGTGGCGGCGGTCATCCCCTTCGGCGACGTGGACGACGCGGTCGCCAAGGCGAATGATTCGCTGTACGGGCTCGCGGCCGGCGTGTGGACCCGCGACATCGGCAAAGCCCACCGAATGGCCGCCGAGATCGACGCGGGGACGGTCTGGGTCAACACCTACAACCAGTACTCGCCCGCGTCCCCCTTCGGTGGCTACAAGGAGAGCGGTTTCGGGCGGGATCTGGGTTTCCAGTCGGCGTTGGAGAAGTACACCCAGCTCAAGAGCGTCTGGGTGGCGCTGGACCGGTAGTGGGGAACCGATGATTCAACGCCGCGATCGCCCTCGGTGCGCTCGAAGGGTTGGCGCGGGAACGGGACGCAATGCGTGAGGCTTGGATCATCGACGCGGTCCGCACCCCGATCGGGCGGCACGGGGGGGCGCTGGCACCGGTCCGGCCCGACGACCTGGCGGCGGCGACCATCCACGCGCTCCTCGACCGCAATCCCTTCCCCGCCGAGCGCTTCGACGACGTGATCTTGGGCTGCACCAACCAAGCCGGCGAGGACAACCGCAATGTGGCGCGCATGGCGCTGTTGCGAGCGGGTTTGCCCGTCGAGGTCCCCGGCCAGACGGTGAACCGACTCTGCGGATCGGGGCTCCAGGCCGTGACCAGCGCCCTGCACGCGATCCGCGCGGGCGAAGGCGACGCGTTCATCGCGGGTGGCGTCGAATCGATGAGCCGCGCCCCTTTCGTCATGCTCAAACCCGAGCGCGGCTACACGCGCGGCGTGCCCGAGGTGGCCGATACGGTACTCGGCTGGCGCTTCACCAACCCGCGGCTTCCCGACGAATGGACGATCGGGCTCGGGCAGACTGCCGAGGTGGTCGCGCGGGAGTTCGGCGTGACGCGGGAGGAGCAGGACGTCTTCGCGGCGGAGAGCCAGGCGAAGGCGGCCGCCGCGGTCGAGGCGGGACGCTTCGACACGGAGATCGTACCGGTCACCGTTCCGCAGCGGCGCGGCGATCCCGTCGTGGTCACGCAGGACGAGCATCCCCGGCCGGGCACCACGGCGGAAACCTTGGCCCGGCTGCGCCCCGTCTTCGAGCGGGACGGGACCGTCACGGCCGGCAATTCGTCGGGGATCAACGACGGGGCCGCCGCCCTGCTCGTGGTCGAGGGAGAGACGGCGCGCGCCCACGGCCTCGAACCGATGGCGGTGATTCGGGGTGCGGCGGCGGCGGGGGTGGAGCCGCACCGCATGGGTATCGGCCCCGTTCCGGCGACGCGGCGCTGCCTGACACGGCTCGGGGTGGCCGCCCGCGACCTCGATCTGATCGAGCTCAACGAGGCCTTCGCCGCGCAGGCGATCCCCTGCATCCGTGAACTGGGTCTGGACCCGGGCCGCGTGAACGTCAACGGCGGCGCGATCGCGCTGGGCCACCCGGTGGGGTGTTCCGGGGCGCGCATCCTGGCCACGCTGGTGCATGAAATGGGGTGCCGCGGTGCCGGGCTGGGCCTCGCCACCATGTGCATCGGGGTCGGTCAGGGGATCGCGGCCGTGGTCGAGAGGGGCTGAACGGTGGCCTACCGCGGAATCGGGAAGGTGGCCGTGATCGGCGCCGGGACGATGGGTCGCGGGATCGCGCAGGTGGCGGCGATGGCGGGGCACGAAGCCGTGCTGTGCGATGTGGACGCCGCGCAGTTGGAGCACGCCCTCGCCGGGATCGAGGCCACCCTGGACAAGGGCGTGCGCCTGGGCAAGGTGGCGGAGTCGGCCCGGGACGGGGCGCTGGCGCGCCTCGCGGGAACCAGGAGGCTGGGTGAGGCGGTGGAAGGCGCGGATCTGGTGATCGAGGCCGTGCCGGAGGTGATGGCGCTGAAACGGCGGATCTTTGGCGAGGTAGAGGCCGTGGCCGGGGCGGGGAAGATCCTGGCCACGAATACCTCGTCGCTGTCGATCACCGAGATGGCGGCCGGGCTGGAGTCGCCGGGACACTTCCTTGGCCTCCACTTCTTCAACCCGGTCCACATCATGGCCCTGGTGGAGATCGTGAGGGGGGAGCACACCACCATCCGAACCCTGAACAGCTGTTTCCACTTCGTCGAGGGCCTCGGCAAGGACCCCATCCTGGTGAACGACTTCCCCGGGTTCGCGTCCTCCCGGCTGGGGATCGTGCTGGGCCTCGAAGCCATCCGTATGGTCGAGTCCGGGGTCGCCTCGCCGGAGGACATTGACAAGGCCATGGTGCTCGGCTACCGTCACCCGATGGGGCCGCTCCGCCTTACCGATCTGGTGGGTCTGGACGTACGCCTGGGCATTGCGCGCTACCTCCACGCGTCACTGGGCTCGGAGGCGTTCCGGCCCCCCGCCCTGCTGGAGCGGATGGTGGCAGAGGGAAGGCTCGGGAAGAAGACGGGCCGGGGATTCTACGAATGGGACAATGGACCATGACGACCCGGAACGTCCTTCTTTCCGTGAACGACCGCATTGCCGAAGTCACCATCAACCGGCCCGACAAGCTCAACGCCCTGAACGAGGCTGTACGCAGTGAACTCACCGAAGTCTTCGACGACCTGGCCGGCCGGGACGACGTCAAGGTCGTTGTCCTGCATGGCGCGGGCGACAAGGCTTTCGTCGCGGGGGCTGACGTGAGCGAGTTCGCGGCGCGCTCGCCCGAGGAGCAGCGAGAGGTGTATCGCCATCGGCGAGTATACGACGCCCTCGCCGAGTTCCCAAAGCCGGTGATCTGCGCCATCCACGGATTCTGTCTTGGCGGCGGCAACGAGCTGGCGCTGGCGTGCGACATCCGGGTCGCCGACACCACCGCCCGCTTCGGCCAGTTCGAGGTCCGCCTGGGCCTCATCCCGGGTGCCGGCGGCACGCAGCGTCTCGCACGTCTGGTCGGCCCGGGGCAGACGCTCCGGATCGGGCTTTGCGGCGACCTGGTCGACGCCGCCGAGGCGTATCGGATCGGGCTGGTCGAGTTCCTCACCGAAGAGGGCCGCCACCTGGCCAGGGCCCGTGAACTCGCCGCCCGGATGACCCGGTGGAGCGTGGTCACCCTGAAGCTGGTGAAGAAGGCCGTGCGTGAGGCCTGCGAACGGCACCTGTCGGACGGTCTCGCCGCGGAGAAGGAGCTCTTTCTGGAGGCCTTCGCCTCCGAGGACGGGCGGGAGGGCGTGAAGGCGTTCGTGGAGAAGCGCCGGCCGCGATTTATTGAGCGGTGAGGACCTGGTCTCGCGACTGATTCCCCACCACCCTACAATCCCAGCCCTTCCTTCCACCTGACCAAAGAGTACCTCCCATGCGCTTCCATACCTGGCGCCGCATTACCTGGGCATACCACCTGACCTTCGCCATTGCCGTGATCTGGCCGATCCAGAGCCTGGTCAACACCCCGAAACCGTTCGTCCTAGGCCTCCCCTTCCAGATGGCCTGGCCCGCCGCATGGATCGTGGGAAGTCTGCTGGTGCTGTGGCGCCTCGACGCGGCGCGGACCCGGCACATCGGCGCCACTTCTGCCGGGGGTGACGAGTAATGGACAAGTCATCGCTGATCACCGTCATCATCTTCGCCTACCTGGCGGTCACCCTCGGCGTCGGGCTCATGGCCGGCCGGCGCGCGTCACGGAGCGTCCAGGGGTACGTGGCCGGCGACCGCGACTTCGGCCTCCTGGTCATGTACTTCATCACCGGGGCCACCGTCTTTTCGGCCTTCGCCTTTCTGGGCGGACCGGGGTGGGCCTACTCTCGCGGGGCAGCCGCCTTCTACATCCTCACCTACGGTGTCCTGGGCATGGCTCCGTGGTACGCGATGGGCCCCAAGGTCGCCGCACTGGGACGCCGCTTCGGGTTCGTGACCCAGGCGCAGCTGCTGGTGGGACGCTTTCCGTCGCGGGGGCTCTCCGCCATGCTGGCCGTGTTGACCCTGGCCGCCTTCGTCCCCTACGTGACCATCCAGATGCGAGGGGCGGGCATCGTGATCGAAGCGGTGACCGACGGGCGGATTCCGTTGGCGGCGGGCGCGGCGGTGGCGTATGCGATCGTGCTCGTGTACGTGCTCTCCAGCGGCGTTTCAGCGGTCGGCTGGACCAACACCTTCCAGGGCGTCGTCATGCTGGTCATCGCGTGGGCGCTGGGGATCTATCTACCCTATCACCTCTACGGCGGCGTGGGTCCGATGTTCGAGCAGATCATGGCGGAACGCCCCGAGCTTCTGTCGCTCCCGGGCCTGACCGGAAGCGGCGAGCCGTGGAGCTGGGGAGGGTACTCCACCGCGATCCTGGCGAGCGCCATCGGAGTCACCATGTGGCCCCACCTCTTCATGAAGGCGTACACGGCCAGGAACGACAAGATCATCCGCCGGACCGTCATCCTCTTCCCCACCTTCCAGCTCTTCCTGATCCCGGTTTTCCTGATCGGCTTCGCGGGCGTTCTCTTTCCGGAATCGCCCGACCAGGCCGATTTCATCCTTCCCTTCCTGGTCCTTCGTTCGGAACTGCCCGCGCTGGTCGTGGGCCTCTTCTGCGCCGGGGCGCTGTCCGCGTCGATGTCCACGGGCGACGCACTGCTCCACGGCGCGGCGTCGGTGGTCGTGGAAGACGGCGTGCAGCCGTTCTGGAAGCTCTCGGACAAGGGACAGCGGCTGCTGATGCGAATCCTGGTGGTCCTGGTCGGCGCCCTGGCCTATCTCTTCGCGCTGGTGGAGGGCTTCTCGCTGGTGGACCTGCTGCTGGCGTCCTACGGGATCATCTGCCAGTACATGCCGGCCATGCTCGCGGCGCTGTACTGGAGACGGGCCACGACCGCCGGTGTCGTCTCCGGGTTGCTCGTGGGTTCGGCCGTATCGGTCTTCTTCTTCCTGATGCCGGAGCTGAAACCGCTGGGCATGCACGAAGGCATTCTGGGGCTGATCGCCCACATCCCGGTTCTTCTGGTCGTCAGCCTGCGTGGAACGCCCCAGGATGGCGAGCACGTGGAGGGTTATCTACATGTCTGACAACGACCATAGGTTACAGGTAACTTCGCCCCCGGGCAGAGGTTCGCCCTCCGGCACCGTCGATCTCGAGCGCCTGCGCGAGGAAATTCTGGACTGTGATCAGGAGTTGGTTCGCGTCCTGGCCCGGCGGAAGGACCTGGTGCGGGAAGTCGGGGCTCTCAAGGCGCGCCTCGGGCGGCAGGTAACCGACCCCAAGCGAGAGGCGGTCGTGGTGCGCAAGGCGGCAACGCTGGCCAGGAGTGCCGGCGTGGACGAGGAATTGGTGCGGAACCTGATTTGGCAGATCATGGCTTCGGCCCGGAAGGAGCAATCCCCGCCGCTCGCACGGTCCGGCAAGCCGTCACGTCCCGGGAGGGGTTAACAGAGAAAGCCCCCGGCGGGCAGCACACCACCCGCTCGGGGGCTTCGTCTCGCTGGCGAGTTGGAAGGCTCCGTTTCGGCGCCGCCATGTGCTGCGACCGGTCTCCCGTCTCTTGCTCCCGTCCGGTGTCTCCACCTTTCGGGCCGTCCCCCGTTCCCGGGGACTTCGGCTGCTTCCAGCGACCCCGCAGCCGTCGCGGTTCCGGCCGAAACCCGGTTCCGCGCCCGCCTCGGTTTGCCGTCTCCGGCGCCCCTCGGCGCGTCGACCCTCGGCTGGCTGCCCTTCCGGGGTTTCCCCCATCGTGGTCCTCTCCGAGGCCCGACCCCTCCGTTTCGGCTGCGTCCCTTTCGGGCCGCCTCCTCCGCTTCGGGGCAACTACGTTAATACACCAACTCCGAAACCGCAAGCTTTTTTTTCGGCTGAGGTGTCGGATCCGGTCCTTCAACCGACCTGGAAGGCGCGGCGATTCCTAGTCCGCGTAGACCGAAACGACCCGGCGCCGGCGCAGATTCTCGAACTTCACGACACCGTTCGCCTTGGCGAACAGGGTATCGTCCCGCCCCCGGCCCACATTGTTCCCCGGATGGAAACGGGTACCCCGCTGACGCACCAGAATGTTCCCCGCCAACACCTTCTCACCTGCGTAACGCTTTACGCCCAAACGATTTGGATTGCTGTCGCGTCCGTTCCTAGACGACCCTACGCCTTTCTTGTGAGCCATCGAATCCTCCTAGATCGTGATGTCGGCGACACGCACGACGGTGAATTTCTGGCGATGTCCCTGCTTGCGCCGGTAGCCCTTACGACGCTTGCGCTTGAAGACCGTGATCTTCTTCGTGCGGTCGTGGGCCAGCACCTCCGCCGTGACCTTCACCCCCTCCAACGTGGGCTCCCCCACCGAGACCTCCTCCCCCGATCCCGCCAACAGAACATCGTCGAAGGTCACCAACTCCCCCGCTTCGACATCCAGCGAGGGAATCAGAAGAGTTCTCCCGGGTTCGGCCCGAAACTGCTTCCCGCCGGTCCTGAATACAGCGAACATGAGTGCTCCGCCAGAGTGGTTGTATTCGTGTAACGATCTGTCCAGCAAGGCCGGACAGCCCATAAAGGTAGCCAAGGCGCTTCCGTGGTCAACAGCAAATCTCGCGCAGCATCTCGCGCAGCAAATCTCGCGCAGCTGCGAGTTGTCGGGAGCAAGGAAAGTGGGGACCGTCAATCGGTGAAGGGTTTCAGCACTCTGGCCCTCGACGCGTGGCGCAGACGCTTGAGAGCCTGCTCCTTGATCTGCCGCACCCGCTCGCGCGTCACGCCCAACCTGGAGCCGATGCCTTCCAAGGAGATGGGGTCTTCGTCACCGAGACCGAAGTAGAGGCGCAGGACCTTGGCCTCCCGGGCGTGCAGGGTCCCGAGGGCGGCTTCAAGGGCCTCGGTGAGCGCCTTCTCAATGATCGGTTCGTCGGGGCTTGGGGACACCCGATCCGGCAGGTAGTCGAGCAGGCGGCCGTCCTCGCCCGGGGCAACGGGCGCATCGAGGGAAATATGGGCGCGTGCGATGGCGAGCGTCTTCTCCACCTCCTGGCGCGTGAGGTCCACCTCCTCCGCAATCTCGGTAGCGGTGGGCTCCCGGCCCAGCTCCTGAACCAGCATGGCCTTGCGTTTTACGATGCGATGAAGCACCCCCGCCCGGTTCAGCGGAACCCTCACGATCCTGCTCTGCTCGGCCAGCGCCTGCAGAATCGCCTGCCTGATCCACCAGACGGCGTAGCTGATGAACTTGATCCCCCTCGTCTCGTCGAACTTCCGGGCGGCCTTGATCAGGCCGAGATTCCCCTCGTTGATCAGATCGGGGAGGGGCACGCCCTGGTTCTGGTACTTCTTCGAGACCGTGACGACGAAGCGAAGGTTGGAACGCACCAGCTTGTCCAGCGCCTCCTCCTCGCCGCGCTTGATCCCCTGGGCGAGACGCACCTCCTCATCCCGGTCGAGCAGCGGATAGCGGCTGATCTCCTGGAGGTACTGGTCGAGAGATCCGGCAGAGGGATCGGGACGTGGAGATAGACTCATGTTCTCACCCTGCTACCGGCAGTCGACTGTGACACCCCGCTTGCAGGACGTGGACGACGCCCACGGTCTACCGGGATCGGCGAGGTCGGCACGTCCCTACTCCCGTTCCAGACCATGACGTTCGATCTTCTTGTACAGGTTCGAGCGCGGCATTCCCATTCTCCTCGCGGCCTCCGAGACATTCCAGTCGTAGTCGCGCAGTTTCTCCGCGATGAAAGCCTTCTCGGCCGCCTCCTTGAACTCGTTCAGGGTCTCCAGCGCCATCATGCTTTCCGGGACGCCGGTCTCGGCGGCTCCGGTGGTCGCGAGCTGGGTCACATCGCGCCGCTCCACCGCGTCTCCCGGGCTGAGGATCATCAGACGCGCAACCGCATTCTTGAGCTGACGGACGTTGCCTGGCCAATCGGGCTGTGCGAGAGCCTCCATGGCCCCGTCGCTGAAGTGCTTGCGCGGCACCCCGTACGTCCCGGGCGTCAATTCTGCGAAGTGCCTGACCAGCATGGGTATGTCCTCCGTCCGCTCCCGGAGCGCCGGAACACGGATGGTGACCATGTTGAGCCGGTGGAGGAGGTCTTCGCGGAACTGGCCCCTGTCGATCTGCTCGTAGAGTTCCTTGTTGGTCGCGGCGATGACCCTCACATCCACGGATACCGGTCGCGCCCCTCCGACCGGGGTGATGTCGCCGCCCTGAAGCGCCCGCAGGACCTTGGCTTGCGCCGCGAGTGACATGTCTCCGACTTCGTCCAGGAAGAGCGTCCCCTTGTGCGCCTGCTCGAACTTTCCCATCCGGTCGGCCACCGCTCCGGTAAAGGAGCCCTTCACGTGGCCGAAGAGTTCGGATTCGATCAGTTCGGAGGGGATGGCGGCGCAGTTCACCTCGACGAACAGCTGTTCCGCGCGCGTCGAGCGCCGGTGCAGCGCCCGGGCGGTGAGTTCCTTCCCGGTTCCGTTCTCGCCGGTGATCAGCACGGGCGCGTCGGTGCCTCCCACCTTCTCGATGTCCTGGAGAACCTGCTTGATCGCGCGTGAACCGCCGACGATTCCGTGATGGATCTCGATTTCGTGGGTCAGACGCTCGACGCTGTCCGACAGGCCACGCACCATGAGGGCGTTCCTGAGGGTGACCAGCAGCCGGTTCGTGTCGAGCGGCTTTTCGAGGAAATCGAAAGCCCCGTTCCGCGTCGCCTTCACCGCGGTCCCAATCGTTCCGTGCCCCGAAATCATGACCACGACCGCCCCGGCGTCGGCCTGCCGGATGCGCTCCAGGACCTCGATGCCATCCATCTTCGGGAGCTTCACATCCAGGAAGGTCACATCGGGCCCGAAATCCGGATAGTCGATCAGTCCGGTGGGACCGTTGCTGCACAGGTGCACCCGGTGGCCCTCGTACTCGAAGACCTGCCGAAGGGCCTCGCCGACCGACTCTTCGTCGTCGATGATCAGGATTCTTGCCATTAGATCGGATCTTCCGCCGTCCGCAAGTGACTAACTGTCCGTGGGCGAAGCCGGTCCGGCACCAGGGGCGGCGAATGCCGGGGGGATTACATCCACGGGCTAAGCTCGAACCAGAACCAGTTTGCCGTCTTCGATGTACGCCCCCCTGAGCCCTCCGAGCGCGGGGACGACCACAGCCGACGCGGGCGTACCCGGCAGCCGTTTCTGGCCCAACGCCTCCAGAATCTCCGGGACCGTCTGCGCCGGAACCGGCCATCCCTGCACCTCGATGCCCTCGACCACGAGCATCGATCCCTGATCGCCGAAGAGATCGAGTGAACTCTCTACGACGACCTGGAGCGTATCCGGCAGAATGCCCGCAATTCCGCCCAATCGGGGCAGGTCGGGGATCAGCGCGGGGACCACTCGGGCCCGAACCTCCATCCTGTCCTCGTCGAAGGAGACGCTCGGGTCCAGGACACCGGCCGGCACGATTCCCGGAGTCGAAAATCGCAGAAGAGACGAAACCTCGGAAGACTCGAGGCGCAATTCCGCGTCATCGGAAACGCGGAATGCGTCGATCCTGCCCTCGGCCCGGGCCGCGGTCTCTCGCGTGACCGGATACACCCGCTCCCCGCTCTCCCCGGCCTGGCCGATACCCAGCCTGGCCTCCACCCGCGGGAATACCGCACCGCCCCACTTCCAACCCACATATGCCGCCAGGACTGCCACCAGCAACACGACGGTCCTGGTAACGAATCTCTTGAGCACCTTGCCCATTTTCTCGACTATTCTCCTGTCGCAGCCCGTGAAAGAGAATCCGCGTTGCGCTCGGCAGGCGACGCGGGGCTCGTCCGCGGATCCCCCGTTCCCAGAATGGCCCGATGGACATTCGTGTAGCGGGGTCCACCGGGACGCAGGTCGCTGCGCACAAGGTGAATCGCCGCGACCGTGAATGCCAGATCCGGAATGGACGCGACCTCGCCGCGCGTGGGACCACTCCTTCCAGAGCGAACTCTGTTGGCTCTTCCTACCGTCAGGTGGGGCCGAAAGATCCGGCCTTCGTGATCCAGACCCTCGCGGGCAAGCGCCCGGTCCAGGCTTGCCCGGAGGCCGGGAAGCGGCCGGCTCCGCGCCCCCACCCAGTATATGCGGGGCGGGCCGCGCCGAGGAAAGGTGCCCGTCCCGGCCAGTTCGATGTCAAACGGAGCCACCTGGTGCAGCGCCTCCGCCGCGGAGACGAGGCGAGGCAGAAGCCCCGCCGAAACGTCGCCCATGAAACGCAGCGTGATGTGCAGGCGCTCCGGTGGTACCCAGCGCACGGAAGGCAGGGCATCGCGCATGGGGGCCAGGGAGCGCCACAGGTTCTTCCGAACCGCGTCCGACGGCCAGATCGCGAAGAACAGGCGCAGGGGTTTCAGTGGTTTCAAGCCACCGGAACCGCCACCGGACGGAGGACGGCGTCGACGCCCTGCACCGCGGCCTCCACATCGCACCGCGACGAGGCCCAGCCCAGCGAGAAGCGGACGGCCCCCTCTTCGGATGTGCCCAGGATCCTGTGCACTTCGGGCGCGCAGTGGAGCCCGGCGCGCGTCTGGACCCCGTGTTCCCGGTCGAGATGCTCGGCGAGGGACGCGGCATCCATTTCCCGGGCCCTGACGGTCACGACGGGGACGCCGTCCGGCGCGGGGGGCGAGAGCACGTCGAGTCCCGGCACCGACGACAGGCCATCGACGAGTTCGGCCTTGAGCGACATCTCGTGCGCATGTATGGCGTCCACCCCCTGCCCCTCCAGGAATCGGCAGCCAGCCAGGAGACCCGCCATGCCGGGAGGATTCCCCGTCCCCGCCTCCAGTCGGTCCGGCATGGCCGGGGGCATGAGCCTGTTGCGGGAGTCGCCTCCGGTACCTCCTACCAGCAACGAATCGACCTCCAGCCCCTCCCTTACCCACAGACCGCCGGTACCCTGGGGCCCCAGAAGCCCCTTGTGACCGGTGAAGGCCACCACGTCGGCCCCTTCGGTGGCCAGACTGCGGCTCCAGTGCCCGGCCGACTGGGCGGCGTCGACGACAACGACCGCTCCGGCCTCGTGCGCCATGTGCGCCAGCGGCTGCAACGGCATGAGCGTGCCCAGAACATTCGATGCAATGTTCACGACGAGTACGCGCGCGCCGTCCAGCAGCCTTTCCGCCTCGTCCAGGTCGACCGAGCCGTCCGGACTGCCCGACAGCATTCGCAGTTCCACCCCACGGTGTTCGGACAGGTAGTGAGCCGGCCGCAGCACCGCATTGTGGTCGTACTGCGAGATGACCAGGGTGTCGCCGGGGGCGAGCAGGCCCCAGAGCGCGGTGTTGAGGGCGTGGGTGGCGTTCTGCATGAAGGCGACCCGTCCGGGATCGCCCGGCAGTCCCATGATCCGGGTGAGTTCGCGGCGACAACGGAAGGCGAGGCGCGCCGCCTCCATCGCCCCGGAGTGCCCCGCGCGCCCAGGCGAGCAGCCCACGCCCCGCAGAAACCTGGCGACGGCTTCGGCCACCTCCGGCGGGCGCACCGCCGAGGTGGCGGCGTAGTCCATGTAGTGTCCCATGACGGGGCTCCTCCGGCCAACGGTCGTAAGGGGGACGGAATCTCATTGGCCAGCCTAATCGGTGGAGGCGCCGGGAAACAAGGGCGCGACCCCCGTGGCTTGGGCGGCGGGCGCCGTCCGGAGCCGACCCGCGGGCATTCCGGACCCCCTCCCCAGGCCCACGCGGAGGCGGAGCGCCTCGGCGACTTCCCGTGTGCCCGGATGCTCCCTCCGCGCGAGATCGGAGATGGTCCGCGCGACCCGCAAGGTCCGGTGCACCGAGCGGGCGGACAACCCGTATCGGGCGATTCCGTCCTCGAGAAGCCGGCTTCCGGAGGCGGAAAGGCTGCAAACCCTCATGACCTTGCGCGCGGGGACCAGCGCGTTCAGCGCCCCGTCACGGGAGTAGCGCCGCGACTGCAGCCGCCTTGCCCCGGTCACGCGGTCCCTGGCCGCCGCCGAGTCCCCGCCCGACTCCCGCGCGGCCCCCGTCAACTCGTGCCAGGTAACGGGTCCGACGTGAACCTGAAGGTCTATCCGGTCCAGGAGCGGCCCGGAGAGCCGCGACCGGTAGCGCGCGATGTCGCGGTCCGCGCAGACGCAGTCCTCTCCTCCCTGCCCGCACGGGCACGGGTTCATGGCCGCGATCAACTGGAACCGTGCCGGAAAGGTGACCGTGTGGCGGACGCGGGCAATGCGCACGTGGCCCGACTCCATGGGTTGGCGGAGGGTCTCGAGAACGCTTCGGTTGAATTCGGGGAGTTCGTCCAGGAAGAGCACCCCCAGGTGGGCCAGGCTGATTTCACCCGGCCGCGGCGGATTGCCTCCTCCGATGAGTCCGCCGGCGGAGATCGTGTGGTGGGGGGCGCGGAAGGGGCGATCGGTCTTGACGGGGTCGTCGCCGTCGAGGAGGCCGGCGACCGAGTGGACCCGCGTCACCTCGAGGGACTCCGCCTCGGCCAAGGGCGGCAGCAGGCCGGGGAGGCGCCGCGCGAGCATGGTCTTGCCGGCGCCGGGCGGGCCCGACATGAGAAGGCTGTGGCCTCCCGCGGCGGCAATGACCAGTGCGCGCTTCGCGAGGGGTTGCCCACGGACGTCTCCGAGATCCGGATGAGGCCGCGGAGACCGGCCGGCGGGGCGAGAGGGCACGGGCAAGGGCTCCAGGTCACCTCGCAGCAGCCCCACGATCTGGTCCAGCGATTTCACCCCCACCACCTCCACCCCCGGAACCGCAGCCGCTTCACGAGCATTGTCCAGTGGAACAAACAGGCGCTTCATTCCCTGCGCACGGCAACTCATGGCCAGGGCAATCACCCCCCGGATCGGACGCACGGAGGCGTCGAGACCCAGCTCTCCCACAAAGGCGCGGTCACCGAGAGACGCGGCGGGCAAATGGCCGAAGGCCGTGAGCAGCGCGACCGCGATGGGTAGATCGAAGCCCGACCCGGACTTGGGCATGTCCGCGGGCGCCAGGTTGACGGTGATGCGGCGCGGCGGCAGGGCCATTCCGCTCTGCGCCAGCGCGGCGAAGACCCTCTCCTTGCCTTCGCGCACGGCGCCGGCCGGAAGTCCGACCACGGTGAAGATGGGAAGCCCCGTCTGGACCTTGACCTCGACCGTGACGGGCTGTCCCTCCACCCCGTGGACCCAGTAGGAATGCACGACTGCGAGCATTGCGACCTTTGCGAGAATTGAGTTGCCGGCCCGCAGTTTACCGTCGCCCAGTGGGCGCTGGAATGTCGAAATCGGCCAATCGGTGGGGGGGGCGGCGGCGCAAGGCCTGCCCGGGGTCCGCGCCGGGGGCTGGCGGAACCGGTCGCGCCGATGCAAGTTGGACGCGCTTTTGACCGGGAGATGACATTGATGACCATCGCGATCATGGCCGAGAGCCGGCCGGGCGAACGTCGCGTTGCACTCGTTCCGGACGCTGTTCGGCATTACCGCAAACGAGGCTGGGATCTGAGCGTCCAGGCCGGCGCGGGTGTGGCCGCCTCTTTTCCGGACCGGGACTACGTGGACGCGAAAGCCTCCATCGTCGCCGGGCGCGACGCGCTCCTCGACGGGGCCGGGGTGGTGCTGAAGGTGCAGCCGCCCACCCGCGAAGAGGTGGCCGCGCTACCCCGGGGCTGTGTCCTCGTCTGCCACCTGAACCCGTTGGGTCCGCCAGGGATCATCAAGGCGCTGGCGGCGCGGGAGGTGAGCGCGTTCGCGGTGGAGATGATTCCGAGGATTACGCGCGCGCAGAAGATGGACGTCCTGTCCTCGCAGGCCACGGTCGCGGGGTACAAGGCAGTGCTCAACGGTGCCGGGACCATGACCCGTTTCCTGCCCATGCTCACCACCGCGGCCGGAACGGTCCGCCCCGCCAAGGCGATGATTCTCGGCGCCGGGGTGGCGGGACTGCAAGCGATCGCGACGGCCAGGCGGCTGGGCGCGGTCGTGTCGGCCTTCGACATCCGGCCCGCGGTGAAGGAGCAGGTCGAGAGCCTGGGGGCGAAGTTCCTTGAGGCCACCCTGGACGAGGCCAGCGAGGACGAGGGGGGCTACGCCAAGGCCCTGTCGGAGGAGCAGCACGAGGCGGAGCTGGAGCTGATCGCCACGCACATCCGGGACCACGACCTGGTGGTCACCACGGCCCAGATCCCCGGGAGACCCGCGCCCGTGCTGATCACGGAAGAGATGGTGTCGTCCATGCGGCCGGGCAGCGTGATCGTCGACCTGGCCTCGGAGACGGGTGGAAACTGCGAACTGACCTCCGCGGGACAGAGCGTCGACCACGGTGGAGTTACCGTCATGGGACCCACCAACCTCCCAGCCGAGCTCCCCTTCCACGCCAGCCAGATGTACGCCCGTAACCTGGCCAGCCTGGTCGACCACCTCTTCGACGACGAGGACGGGATCGACTACGACGACGAAATCACGGCCGCCACCTGCGTGACCCACGGCGGCGAAATCACCAACGAGCGCGTCAGGGACAACCTGGCTACCGCCACGGAGTAGACAACCCATGGGTGAACTGCTGATCGGCCTGTACGTGTTCGTGCTGGCCACCCTCGCGGGGAGGGAGGTGATCTCCAAGGTCCCCCCCACCCTTCACACGCCCCTCATGTCCGGCGCCAACGCGATCTCGGGTATCGCGATCATCGGCGCGCTGGTCGTCACGGGGGTCGCGGACTCGACCTGGGTTAGGGTCCTCGGCATCGCTGGGATCGTCATGGCCACCATCAACGTCGTGGGCGGCTTCATGGTGACCGATCGCATGCTGCAGATGTTCAAGAAACGCTGAGGCCGTCGTGGACACTTCCATCATCGCTCAAATCGCATACCTGGTATCGGCGATTCTCTTCGTCTCCGGGATCAAGCAGCTCGCCTCGCCGGCGACGGCCAGATCCGGGAACATCCGCGCGTCGGTGGCCATGCTGCTGGCCATCGTGGTCACACTGCTCGACAACCAGATCCTGCACTGGACCACCGTGGTGGCCGCGGTCATCGCGGGCGCGGTGATCGGGGGGGTGCTGGCCCGCAAGATCGAGATGACCGCCATGCCGCAACTGGTGGCGGCGTTCAACGGATTCGGAGGCGGCGCTTCGGCGGCGGTCGCAGCCGCCGAATTCATCCGTCTGGGCGGAAACGGCCCGGGACTCGCCGTGGGTACCGGGGCCACCATCGTACTGAGTACCCTCATCGGGGCGGTGACCTTCTCCGGGAGCCTTATCGCCTTCGGCAAGCTGCAGGGGATCGTGACCGGGAGGCCCGTCACCTTCCCGCTGCAGAAGATCCTCAACGCACTTCTGTTCCTGGGCGTGCTGGTGGTGGGGGCGGGGCTTGCCGACGTCGGTATCGGCGACGCGGTGGCCTCCCTCTTCGGATCCAGCGCGATCGAGATCGGCGGGCCCTTCTTCCTGGCCCTGGTGGCCGGCGCGCTGATTCTGGGCGTGCTGCTGGTCATTCCCATCGGCGGCGCCGACATGCCGGTGGTGGTGTCGCTGCTCAACTCCTATTCGGGGCTGGCGGCGGCAGCGACCGGCTTCGTGCTGGGCAACATGATGCTGATCATCGCGGGGTCGCTGGTCGGGGCCGCGGGACTGATCCTGACCCAGCTCATGTGCAAAGCCATGAACCGCTCGCTCGGCAACGTGGCCTTCGGGGCCTTCGGGACCGACGGACCGACGGCCAAGGCCAAGACGGGCGAGCGCCCGGTGCGCGATGTCGACGCCGAGCAGGCCGCCATGGTCCTCGCCTATGCGGGCTCGGTCGCGGTCGTGCCCGGGTACGGACTCGCCGTCGCCCAGGCGCAGCATGAACTCAAGAAGGTGTGCGACCTGCTCGAGGAACGGGGGGTCCGCGTGCGCTTCGGGGTCCACCCGGTCGCGGGGCGGATGCCGGGACACATGAACGTCCTCCTCGCCGAAGCCGACGTCTCCTACGACAAGCTGCTCGATCTGGACGACATCAACGCCGAGTTCGACACGACCGACGTGGTGCTGATCGTGGGTGCGAACGACGTGGTGAATCCCGCGGCCCGTGATCCGGACTCGGTGATCGCGGGGATGCCCATCCTGGATGTGGACAAGGCCCGCGCCGTGATCGTCATGAAGCGTTCGCTGAGTCCCGGATTCGCCGGCATTGACAACGACCTGTTCTACATGGAGAACACGCTGATGTTCTTCGGCGACGCCAGGGAGCAGATGTCGGAGCTGGTCAAGGAGGTGCGGGAGGCGTAGGGGAGGACGAGCGGAGCGCTACCGGACCTGGTCCGCCGGCTCTCGCAGAGCCTCCCACGTCGCATCCACGTGGCGGGCGGCCGTGTGGATGTTTCCGATGGCGAAGCGCAGCCAGGTCTCTCCGTCGATTTCCGTGGGGGACAGGAAGGCGGCGCCGCTCTCGTTGACGCGCTCCATGATCGCCAGATTCAGCGCGTCGCGCTCCCGGCCGCGCACTCCCGCGGGCGACCGTCGGAGAACCACCAGCGAGAACGGTGAAGGCCGGCGGCGCTCCCAGTCGGCGGCAGCGTCGACGAGATCCGCAAGCTGCCGGGCAAGGGCGATATGGTCCGCCAAGATGGCACGCAATCCCTCCTGGCCGAAGTACCGCATCACGAACCAGAGCTTGAGCGCGCGGAACCTGCGTCCCAGCGCCAGGCCGTGGTCCATGAGGTGCGTGACATCGGTCTCGGGGGTCTCGAGATAGGCGGGGACGAGGGAGAACGCCGCCCTCAGCTGCGCGGGATCGCGGACGTACAGGACCGAGCAGTCGACGGGCGTGAACAGCCACTTGTGCGGGTTGATGACGATCGAGTCCGCGTGCTCCCAGCCCGTGAAGTGATGGCGCACGCCGGGAAGCGCGGCCGCGACGCCCGCGTAGGCAGCATCGATGTGGAGCCACAGGTTGTGTGACCGCGCGATCTCGGCGATCCGCGCCACGGGATCGATCGCGGTGGTGGAGGTGGTCCCGATGGTGGCCACGATCGCAAGGGGGCGAAACCCTGACGTTACGTCATGGTTGATGGCTTCGGCCAGCGCGGCCGGGTCCATCGCGCGGTCCCGGCCGGTGGCGATGGCGCGCACGCCCCGGTGGCCGAGTCCGAGAGCGTGGACCGACTTCAGCACCGACGAGTGGGCCTCGCTCGAGGTGTAGACGCGTCCGGCGGGAGCTCCCGCCATGCCGTCCTCCCGCGCCTCGGGCAGGTGACGTTCGCGCGCGGCCGCCAGCGCCACGAAGGTGGAGGTCGAAGCCGTGTCGTTGATGGTCCCCGTAAACGTCGACGGCAGGCCGACAAAACCACGCAACCACCCGAGCGTCACCTCTTCCAGCTCGGTGGCCGCAGGCGAACTCTTCCAGACCATGGCGTTCACGTTGAGCGCCGCGGCCAGAAGCTCGCCCAGGATTCCCGGTCCCGATCCCGAGATCGCGAAGTAGCCGAAGAAGGCCGGATGGTTCCAATGGGTCATGCCCGGAACGATCACCGACCGGAAGTCCTCGAAGAGTGCCTCGAACGGCTCGCCCGTCGCGGGAGCCTCCACGGGGAGCGCGTCACGGACCTCGCCCGGCTTCGTCCTGGCCAGAACGGGGTAGTCGCCGATCCCCTCCAGGTAGTCGCCCACCCAATCCACGAAACGGTGACCCCACTGCCGAAACTCACCGGGCGCCATCCCGCCGGGAGCCGGTGTGATGACCGGTTGGTTGCGGCTCAACTCGTCTTCCGGGTCGGATCCGCCGTCTTGCCGCGTCACTCGCGCCCGATCCGGGCCATGTGCCGCATGGTCCGGCTGCCTTCCTCCTGAAGCGTCCGGATCTGCTCGCAGACCTCGTCATGGTCGTCCCGCCCAAGAGGCGCGGGCCCGCCCGACCCGTGAACCAGGTCGAAGAAGAGAAGGTCGGTATGCCCGACACTCGCCTGGGTCACCCCGATGTCCACAGCCCGATTGAGCTGCAGCACATCGCGCATTTCAAGTCCGCGGACCGTGGGGGGAGGCCGCTCGAACATCAGCCTCACCATGACTTCGCGCAGAATCTGGAACTCCTCGATCACCTCGCCCGCCGACAGTCCGCGCCGCGCGGCCACCGAACCGAAGAGTTCCGCGCACTCCGACCAGAGCGGCAGAATCTGGGTGCGATAGGGACCCAGCATTCCCGGAAGGAAGGACACGAGTCCACGGCAGAACAGGTGCACCAGGGACTCGCCGGCCCGCGACCACGAGTTTCGCGCGGCAAGAAGCCCGTCGGCCCATCGCTCCGCGATCAGGGCAGAGTGCTCCTGCAACCACTCGGCGAGATTCATCGGGTCCGCAACGGAGCGCCCCTTGGCCCGCGGACCCGGATCGCCGGTCCGTCCGAAGTTCATTTGTTGCACGGGTTCATTCTACCCTGCCCGCATCCCGGTCGCCAAGATCGTCACCCGCCGGCAGCTTCGTCCGGAATCGAGTCCTTCCGATGCGGAGCCGGACGCTCACGCGGGTCCCTTGGTCCACCACGCTCTCCACCTCCATCACACCCCCCCACGAGTCCACCAGCCGCTTGGCGATGGGCAGTCCGAGCCCGCTCCCCGTCGAGCGCGTGGAGAACCGGGGTTCGAAGATGCGCGGCAACAGCTCCCCCGGAATGCCTGTACCCTCGTCCTCCACCGTCACCAGCACCATGGAATCCGAGCTGTCCGGCTCCCTTGCGCCGATCCTGACGACCCCCCCGCCCGGCATGGCCGCGCGTGCGTTTTCCAGCAGGTTCAGGAGCACCTCCTTCAACTCGTCCGGGCGGCAGAGGACCAGCGGCAGCGCATCCGACAGGTCACTCTCGATACGTATGGCCGACTCGCCTCCCCCCCGGTACAGGTCCACGACTTCCCGCAGCACGCCGGCCAGTTCCACGGACACGAGCGGCCCCTGCTCGGCGGCACCGGGCGAAGCCAGCCGCGCGAAGCTGCGCGCAATCGACGCAAGCCGGTCGATCTCCGTCAGGATCGCGCCCACATTCCGTTCGAGAATCCGGCCGAAATCGCTCTTTCGGTCGCTCCAGGCGCGGCGCAGGTGCTGCACGGAGAGCTTCATGGGCGTCAGCGGGTTCTTGACCTCGTGCGCCACCTGATTGGCCATCTCGCCCCACGCAAGAATTCGCTCGCTGCGGAGTTCGTCGGTGACGTCTTCGAGGTTTACCACAACGCCGCCCAGATGCCCTTCATGCGCGATCCGCCTGGCACGAGCCCGAATCCGCCGTTCGCCCCACTGGAAGTCGGCATCCGACTCCACGGCTCCTCCTTCTCCGCAAAACTCGGCCACCCAGGCGGCGAGCTCCGCGGCGTGCGGACCCGTGCCGGGGATGGCACTTCCCGCCTCCAGCGACGTCTCCAGGAGTAGTTCGGCCCTGGGATTCGCCACCGTAATCCTTCCACCGGTGTCCACGGCGATCACTCCGGTCGCCACCTCCTCGACGATCGCCTCCGTGCGGCGTGTGGTGCGCAGCAGTTCGCGCCGGGCATTGTCGAGTCGGAGTACCATGCGGTTGAATGCCGCAAAGACCGATCCGAACTCGTCCACGCGGTCTTCCGGGAGGTGCACGGCCAGGTTCCCGCTTCCCACGCGTTCCGAGGCCACCTGCAGCGTCTGAATGGGGCGGGTCAGGGCCTGTCCCACCAGGAGTGCCAGACCGAGCGAGAGCACCGGACCGAGCACGATTGCGAACCCGAGCAGGTCCGCGACATCGCGTCTGCGCAGCGCGGCCGCCCCTGCTCGCAAAGGAACCGGAGAGGCCACGATGTCGCCATCGGGAAGCCGTCGGTGGGCCATGACGTACTGCCAGCCGCCCAGGTTTTCCACCTTCGACGCCCGGAGGCTCTGCCGCGTCTCGAGGTCGTCGTAGATGCGCGGGTCGACCCAGCCCTCGTACAGGCCCAGCTCGATGAGTTCGTCCACCGAACCTCCTACCAGCTCCCCGTCGCGGTATTCGAGCAGATCGGCATCCACGCGGCGCGCGAGCGATTCCATCGAGCCCCCCTCCTCCAGATATGCTGCACCGATCTGATCGACCACCCGCTCCGCGAGCGCCGTCGCGGTACGCTCCGACGCCCCGGCCAGGGTTCGATAGGCCAATGCGCCGAAGAGCGCGCTGGACAGGATGAAGAAGCCGAAGAGCGTCCAGGTGACGCGGGCGCGGAAGGAGTAGTACAGACCCCTCCAGTCGACGGGCCCCGGGAACCGCAGTCCCAGGATGCCCACGCCGAGAAGCCACAGGACTGCGAACGCCGCGAGGTCGATAACCAGAACCAGCGTGGCCCGGGCCAGCATGACCTGCATGTTGGGGATGCTGAGCGTGTAGAAGACCGAGTAGGGACCGTCCGGAAAGCGGGCCAGTCCCCTGCCCCTCCATCCTTCGTCGTTGCGGGCCCAGACCACCGGGCTCCCTTCCGCCGGGACGGCCCCATCGGGGGTTCCGACCAGCGTCAGGAACTCTTCGTCACCTCCTTCCTCGACGGAGGCGAAGAGCGGTCCCAGCCCCGTCGGCACGTCAATGGTTCTGCGGGGGGGTATGACCCCGGTCAGGAAGCGGCCACCACCCAGCGGCACCCCGAAGAGATGATGAACATCTGTTTCGCCTGGGCTGCGGTACTCGCGCGTGCCACTTGCCCGGAGATCCGGAAGCGCTGCGTGCACGACCGGTGACCGGTCCCCCTTGACGCCCAGCCTCAATTCCTGCAGGGGGACATTGTCCACGGACCAGAGGGTCAGAAAGATTGGCGATCCCTGCGCCGCAAGGCCGCTGGTCACCCAGGCCTGGTACATCAGCTCGACATCGCCGGCCCCGGTCTGCTCCAGGGAGTTCGCTTGAAGGGCAAATCGTTCCAGCAGTGAATCGGGATATGGCTCGGGAGTCACTCCCAACCGCGCCATCTGGGTCTCCGCGATCTCCAGACGGGCCTCCGTGCGCATGGACCACGAGAATGGAAGCGCCGCCGAACCAGCCAGCCAGAAGGCGCAGAACCAGCGCACGTACGACAGGTGCCGCGACCCGTCGAGTCCGCGCACCATAAGAACGGCGGGGAGCATCCACAGGGCCGAAAGCGGCAGCGACACATGCGGACCGACCCTGACGCCCACGGCCACGCCGACGCTCAGGATGGCGGCGACGGCGATACCCAGGAAGACCAGGCTCGGCGTACTTCGGGTGCTCCCGGGGACACGACACGCCAGTGCCACCCCGGCGATGAGCGTCAGGATCAGCGTGATCGCCGCCTGGAAGACGATCCAGCGTGCGTCGGTGGTGCCCAGGAGTTCCGGAGAGGCGCTCTGTCCCATGAAATGCAGGACCAGGGGGAAGCTCAGCGCCACAACCGGGGGAGCGAGCCAGCTCCCCATCCGTTTCCAGCGCGGCGCCACGAGGACGGCCAGAGGCACGGCCGCGACACACAGCAGGAGAACGCGGCCCAGGGGGAGGGGTAGGGGTCCGAAGAGTCGGAAGAAGCCCGGGTCGACCAGGGCCGGCGTCGTCAGCAGCCTCTCCAGCGGAAGCAGCGCCACCGCGGCGAACAGAGCGGCTACCGAGTACGGCAGGTCTCGTTTGGGACCGCCGAAGGACTCGAGCAACCACACCAGGGCGGCGAGGGCAATGACGATGTGGATGCCCTTGCCCCGGCGGTCGGACCGGCGCGTCAGCGGGTCGGGCTCCTGTACGGTGAAACTGAGCAGGGGCTCGTCCTCCCAGCCGAAATCGAAGACCCCGGGACCCACCACCCTGTCCGAACGTGCAATTCGTATTCCTTCGCCCGTCTCCTCCCTGAATCGCGAAACGAAGTCGCCCAGACCGGACGCGAAAGCCTCCGGAAGGTCGGAACGCATGAGGCTCGCCACCACCGCCACGCCGAGTTCACCGGGGATCTCCGCGGTGAAGTACAGGTAGGAGAAGAGCGGAGTCCCGAAATAGGAGTAGTGGCTGGCGCCTGCCAGCACCCCTTCCGGGACCCGGCCGCGGTGCCCTCCCGCCCACGCCACCAGGCGGCCATCGAGCCCGTACACAGCCGCCCCGGCCATCCCCGACTCGCCCACCACCGTCTGCAGCGAGTCCTGAAGAATGGCGCGTTCCCCGGCGGTTGCGGCAGCCTTGGCGACCCTCGCCACCGAGGAGTCTCCCCGGGCGACCAGCTCGCTCATCACGCGCTCGAGTTCCACCCCCACCTCGTCGCGCCGACCGTCCCAGTACGACTGCCAATCTTCCGTGAGCCGCCGGTCGACCACATCCGTGTAGAGACCCACAGCAATGCCGGCCGCCAGGAGGAGGGCCGAGATGACGTGGCGCCGACTGCCCCGGGCCTTGACCGCGGACGCACAGGCGAACACCGCCGCGGCGGCAAGTGCCCACGGGGTCTCCAGCCGGGCCCACAGAATCAGGGAAAGGAACCCCATCCAGATCAGGAATCCGGATCCGGATGGCAGCGCGCGAAAGAGTTTCCGGTCCGTCATGGGGGACAGTGCGAGCATCGGTCGTCTGGTAGCGGCATGGTCCTCCAACGTGGTTCGAGCCGGCTCGCCAATCCCCTCGCACTTGCTGGCGACATTATGATTCAAGGTAATGGATCGCACCCTCTCTTCGTTACGGCCGGGTACAAGGCCGTCCAGGACCCTGTTGGGCTGGGCTCTTGTGGCCATGCTGGCCGCGGCGGCACCGGGCCGGACTTCCAGCCAGCTGGTGGACCGCGGCGCCTTCGTGCTGTATGCCGCTGGCGAAGAAGTGGGCATCGAGGAATTCACAATTCAGCGACAGGGGACCGGAGAAGCACAGGTCACCGCGGCCACGGGCACCCTGCGGCTGCGGGACGGCCGGACTGTGAAAACCATCCTGCGGCTTCTCGGCACGGCGATGGTTCTCAACGTGTACCAGGTGTCCGTATCCGGTTCGGACACCCTGGACGTGAGGGTCGCGCGGGACGGCAACCGACTCCGCACCCGAACGGTGGCCCCTTGGGGCGAGGAGGCCCGGGAGTATCCGGCGCGCGCCACGACCGTCATCCTGGACGATGGGGTGGCCCACCAGTATTTTCTGCTCGCTGCCCTGGTCGAAGCCTACGGCGCGGAGGCCCGGATCCACGCCGTGGCGCCGCTCGTCGAAATGGAAGAACTGCCGGCGCAACCGGATATCGGCCTGGAGACCATCGAGGTCGTCGGCGAGCGGGTCGAAACCACGCGTATTCGCCTGTCGTCGGATGGGGATACGAGGACGGCATGGTTCGACGGAAGCGGGCGCCTCGTGCAGGTGGCAAGCACGCGGCGGGACTTCCGGGCCGTGCGGCTTCGTTGAACGTGAAGCCTGTCGAGCGTGTCTGCGTATTAGTGGATTGGCCACCAACACCGCGGCGCGGTGCGGCCAACGCAGTTGCAACACGTACTGGAGGCTCCCCCCGGGAGACCGACATAGCAAGGAGACCCCCGTGAAAAAATCGCTGACGACCACCGCCGCGGCACTGCTTGCGGGGCTGGTGTGGCCGAGTCTGGCGCCGGTACCCGCCGCGGGTCAGGAGACCGTTCCTCTTTCCCTGACCCTCCAGGAGGCTCTGGGAATCGCACTCCGGAACAACCCGCGGGTGCAGGCGGTACGCAACGATGTTACGGTGGCGGACTGGAACCTCAACTCGGCATACGGCGCCCTGCTGCCCTCGGCATCGCTCAATTCCAGCGTCTCGTGGCAGGGCGCGGGAGAGCAGCGATTCGGCAGCATTACAGCCGACCAGCTGGGGTTCGGGGACCAGCCGTCGTTCCTGTTCAGTTCGTACAACGCCGGCGTCAACTTCTCGCTGAGCGGCCGCTCGCTGATGGCCCCGGGCCAGGCCCGGCGCAACCGCGATGCAACACGTGCCCAGGTCCGGACCGCGGAGGCCAGCCTTCGTCTGAACGTGACGAAGGCCTACCTGGAGGTGCTGCGCCAGATCGAGGGGCTGTCGCTGGCCGAACAGGAGCTGGCCCGGGCCGAGCTCAACCTGCGCCTCGCGCGGGGGCGCCTGGAGGTCGGGTCGGGCAGCGCGATCGATGTGCAGCAGGCCGAGGTCGGCGTGGGACGGGCCGAGATCACCCTCCTCCAGTCCGGCACCGGGGTCCGGAACGCGAGGGTGAGGCTCCAGCAGAACCTGGGGGTCGACCTGAACGCCGAGCCGACGCTTGCGACGCGTTTCGCCGTGACCGAGCCCACCTGGACGGTGGACGCGCTCTACGGGACGGCGATCGTGCAGAACCCGGATCTGCAGGCAATGCGCGCGGGCGAGGAATCGGCCCGCTACGGGGTCAGGATGGCGTGGTCGTCGTATCTGCCGAATGTGTCGATGTCCGCCGGGTTCAGCGGCTTCACGCAAAGGGCGAGCAGCACAGCCGGACAGGAGCGGGCGGCCATCAACGCCGGGCTTGCGGCCATCGCGCAGTGTGAATTCCTGAACGACCTGGTCTCCCGCCTGCCGGATCCCCCGCCCCTGCAGAACTGTTCGCTCCTCGCAACCCCCGAGTCGGCGCTGGAGGCGATCCGCGAAGGGAACAAGGCATTTCCCTTCAACTTCACCACCCAGCCGCCCTCGGCTTCGCTCTCCGTCTCCATACCCATCTTCCAGGGCCTGGGCCGGCAGCGTGAAGTCGAGAGCGCTCGCGCGCTGCTGCACGACAACAGATACCAGGTTCGCGAGCAGGAACTGGCGTTGCGGGCCGATATCGAGTCGCGCCTGGCGATCCTGCGCACGGCCTACGAAACCGCGCTGATCGAAGAGCGCAACCAGGACTTGGCCGACGTGCAGCTGCGCCTGGCCCAGGAACGCTACCGCGAGGGGCTGTCCAACTTCATCGACCTGGTCGAGGCCGAGACGGTCAAGGCGCGGGCGGACCGGGAGCGGCTCTTCTCGATCTTCACCTATCACGATGCGATCGCCGACCTCGAGGCGGTGGTCGGCACTCCGCTGAGGAATCCATAGACAAGCAATGAAAATCCTGATCGCGGTGCTGGGCGTTCTGGCCCTGGGCACCGCCACCTACTTCAGTATCGCCCAGCGGCGGGCAAACGGCGTCGAAGTCCGGGCCGAAGTCGTCGAGAGGCGCGACCTCACCGCCACGGTCACGGCCAGCGGCAACGTGCGGGCGCGGCGGAAGGTCGACATCAGCTCGGACATCTCGGCGAGGGTCACGGAGCTGCTGATCGACGAAGGCGAAGACGTCGAGGAGGGGCAGGAGCTCCTGCGTCTCGATCGCAGCCGCTACGAGGCCGCCGTCAACCGCAGCCGCGCCAACCTGATGCAGTCGCAGGCGGCGGTGGCGCAGGCCCAGGCCAACTTCCTCAGGGCCGAGCGGGACGCGGACCGGAAGGAATCGCTGTGGGAGCGCGACTCGCTGCTCGTGAGCCGCCAGGAGCTCGAGAACGCGCGCACCGACCTGGAGGTGCAGGAATCGCTTTTCCGATCTTCCGAGTTCGGCGTGAGCCAGGCCCGCGCGGCACTCGACGAGGCGCGGGACCAGCTGTCCAAGACGATCATCGTGGCGCCGATGGCGGGAAGGGTGACCCGGCTGAACGTGGAAGAGGGGGAGACGGTGGTCGTGGGGACGATGAACAACCCGGGAAGCCTGGTCCTGACGGTTTCGGACCTGTCGGTGATGGAGGTGGTGCTCGAGGTGGACGAGACGGATGTGCCCGAGATAAACCTGGGCGACAGGGCCACGGTCGACCTCGACGCCTTTCCGGATCTGGAGTTTCCGGGGGTGGTGACCGAGATCGGCAACAGCGCCATCCGGCCGCCCTCGCAGGTGGCCGGCACCGGACAGACCCCCACCATCGACTTCGAGGTAGTGGTCACGCTCGAGAATCCGCAGGCCGAACTGCGCCCCGACCTCTCCGCGACCGCCGAGGTCGTCACCGAAACGCGGATGAACCAGCTCAGCATTCCGATCATCGCGCTTACGCTCCGAGAGGAGGAGGAGGGGAGCGACGGCGGCGATCCCATCGAGGGCGTGTTCGTAATCGCCGAGGGACGCGCCTACTTCACGCCCGTCGAGGTCGGGATCGCGGGGCAGGAATATTTCGAGGTGATTGCGGGGCTCTCGGCGGGCGACAGCGTGGTGAGCGGGCCGTATCAGGTGGTTCGCACGCTCGAGGAAGGGGCGGACGTGCGCCCGGTCGAGGACTCGGACGACGAACGCGACGGGTAGTTGAGTGCGACTGCTCGAAGGGGTTCGCCTCGCCTGGGACCAGATCCGGACCCAGAGGCTCAAGAGCTTCTTTACCCTGCTGGGCGTGATCGTCGGCGTCATGTTCCTCGTCGTCGTGGTCAGCATCGTCGAGGGGATGGACCAGTACATCCGCGGCACGCTCACCGACAGGATCATGGGCGTCAACACCGTCAGGCTGGGCAGGGAGCCCCGGGAAGACATGAATACGTCGCCCGAGCAGAGGCGCGCCTGGGCCAGGGCTCCCTACCTGACGTTCGACGATCTCGAACACCTTCGCCGCGAAGTCACCTACCCCGTGCTCATCGGTGCGCAATCCGACACGGGCGGCGAGCTGGAGGCGGAGGGGGGCGTCAGGGCCGAGAACGTCCAGATAGTCGCCGCCTCGGCGGAGATCTTCGAGATCCGCAACTGGAACGTGGAGATCGGCCGCGCGTTCAGCCGCCAGGAAGCCGAGCAGGGCATTCCCGTCGCGGTGCTCGGGACGTCCACGGCGGAGGTTCTCTTCGGCACGGTGAGCCCGATCGGAGAGACGATCCGGATCCGGGGCTTCCCCTACCGCGTGGTCGGAGTCCTCGAGGAGCAGGGGTCGTTCCTGTTCTTCTCGCTGGACAACCTGGTCATAGCGCCCGCGAAGTCTCCGGTACGCACCCTGATCCGCAGGGGCAGTGTCATCGAGGAGATCATTCTCAAGACGCGTGATCCGGCGCTAGTCATTCCCGTCTGGGAGCAGACGGTCGAGATCATGCGGTTGCGTCGGGGCCTGCGACCCGATGAACTCGACAACTTCGCCGCCGAGACGACCGAGGATTCACTGGGATTCTGGGACACGATCAGCCGCATCCTCTTCATCGCGCTCCCGGGACTGGTCGGGATCTCCCTGGTCGTCGGAGGAATCGTGATAATGAACATCATGCTGGTGTCGGTCATGGAGCGGACACGCGAGATCGGGGTCCGCAAGGCGATCGGGGCGCGGCAATCGGACATCCTCGTACAGGTGCTCATCGAGAGCGCCACGCTGTCCGGTGTCGGCGCTATCATCGGCGTGGGCGTGGGGGCCGGCCTGACGCTGGTGGTCGGTGGGATTTCTCCCCTGCCGGCCGTCGTCGCGTCCAAGTGGATGGCACTGGGGATCGCCCTCGGGCTCATCGTGGGCGTCCTGTCGGGAGTCTACCCGGCGTCCCGAGCCGCCCGACTCGATCCCGTCGACGCCCTGAGGTACGAATGAGCAACGGTATTCCTCCCCGAGGATCGCACCACGAGCCGTTCCGGCACGCGCCCTTCGCACGGATCGTGGCGGAGGGCTCGCGGGTCGCCTTCGACGCCTTGCGCGCCAACCCGCTGAGGACGGTTCTGGCCGTACTCGGCGTGGGCATCGGAGTCGGAGTCGTCGTCACGATCGCCGCCCTGATTTCGGGGATTCGCGGCGAAGTGATGACGGCCTTCGAGTCCTCCGGGCCGCACAGCTTCGTGGTGACGCCCTTCGACTTCTCCGACGCGCGCGCATCCATCAGCGCCGGGAGACCGCCCTGGTGGGACCGCCCGCCGATCACCGACGAGGAAGTGCGCCGGGTCGAATCGCTGCCGGCCGTGGGCGACGCGGTCGCGGGATACGACTTCGAGGCGTCGTTGCGCTACGAATCGCAGTGGGCGTGGGGCGTGCCCTTCCGGGGGCTGTCGAACGGCTGGCCCGCCTTCCACGGCGGCGACTTCGTGGCCGGCCGGGACTTCACCGCCGCCGAGGTGGGCCAGGCGCGCAGCGTCATGGTCGTGTCCTCGGAGCTGGCCGAGAATCTCTTCGGCGAACTCGACCCCGTCGGCAAGCGCGTCCGCGTCAGCGCGGGGCGGAGAGCGTCCAACGAACTCTTCACCGTCGTAGGCGTGTTCGAGCCGCTGCCCAACCTGCTGGGCGAGGTGGCGGACAACTTCGCGCACATCCCGTTCACCGCGGCGGACAAGCGCCTCAAGGCCCGCACCCGCTTTACCTTCATGAACATCCAGATCAATCCGAGGAGTTCCACCGGGTCGGAGGAGGCCGAGAACCAGGTCGTGGCGGCGTTGCGCTCGATGCGCGAACTGGGACCTCGCGAGGACAACACCTTCCGCATCATCCGCAACGAGCAGTTGATGGAGATGTTCAACTCGTTCACCGGGATGTTCCTCGTCGTCATGGTCGGTCTCTCCTCGGTCGGCATGCTGGTGGGAGGGATCGGGGTCATCGGGATCATGTTGATCTCGGTGACGGAACGGACGCGCGAGATCGGGGTTCGCAAGTCGATGGGGGCCACCCGCCGGGAGATCAAGTGGCAGTTCCTTCTCGAGGCTTCGCTGATCACGGCGGCGGGGGCGGGGGCGGGGCTGCTGGTGGGCTGGGGGGCCTCGCAGGGAGTCGCGTCGATTTCGCCGCTGCCTGCTCGCATCCCGCTCTGGTCGGTCTTCGCCGCGCTCGGTATCGCGGCCCTGACCGGGATCGTATTCGGGATGCTGCCGGCGGTCAGGGCGTCAAAACTCCCACCGGTGGACGCGCTCAGACAGGAATGACCGAACCCCTCGACGTCCTGGCCGCCATGGCCCATCCGGACGACGCCGAGATCTTCTGCGGCGGCGCCCTGATCAAGTCGGCGGAGGCCGGCGAGCGCACGGGTGTGCTCGACCTGACGGCTGGCGAGGCGGGATCGCGGGGCACGATCGAGTCGCGGGCCCGGGAAGCCGAGGCGGCGGCGGCGGTGCTGGGCCTGGCGGAACGTCGGTGTGCTGGGCTGAAGGACACGGATCTGCGTAATGATCGACAATCGCGAATCGTCGTTGCGGGCGTGATCCGGGCCCTGCGGCCGAGGGTCATTGTGACGCACTGGACCGGGGGGCGCCATCCCGACCATCGCGCGGCCGCTGCCCTTGCGCGGGACGCCTCGTTTCTGGCCGGTCTTCGCAACTTCCCTGCGGAGGGGGCGCCGCATCGTCCCGCCAAGGTGGTCTATGCGCTCGCCTTTACCGAGGAGCCGGTCAAGCCGACCTTCCTAGTCGACATCACCGCGCAGATGGACCGCAAGATCGAGGCCCTGTCGGCCTATGGCACGCAGTTTCGCGGGCAGAGCGGGATCGGCGAGGTCTTCCCGGCCGGCGACCGTCCCGTGCTGGCGCAGATCCGAAATGTTCATGCAAGCTACGGCTCGCTGATCCGTCGCCCGTACGCCGAGCCGTACTGGACGGGGGAGACCCTTGCGGCGGAGACGTTGGGCAGCCTCTCGGTCGTGACCTTCTGACCCTCTGCGTTCCAGCTCGCACTCCACCCGAGCGTCTTCACCGGAGGACCATCGAAGAAGAGCCCGCTGGCGGCCAGCAATATGTTGCCGCCCAGACTATGTGGTGGACGATTCGTATCGACCTGTCGGACATAAAGACTCACCGTGTAATGGCAATATAGTTCCTACCTGTAGGTCGTGTGCCCGAACGCCCGCTATCCCACACCGCGAGCGGGCGATGAGCCACGGCGCCTGTGGCGCGGGCGCTGGACATTCCGCCGCACTGGATGACGCTGCAAGGGTTCGGGGCGATGGAACGGACGATTCTGGACGAGGTGCTGGGCTTCCGGCCCGACTTCATCAACCCCCACTTGGCCCACGCGGCGAAGGCTTCAACAGCCCAGCCGTGCCACCGGACGTCGTTGCTGCCCGAGCGCAGAGTGATGATGCAGGCGTGGGCCAACCACCTGGAACAACTCCAGACCGGGGAGACCGAGTCGGGGACCTGACACCGCAGTTGTACGGCAGCCCGCGATCTGGAACGCCGCTTCAAGCTTCGCTCGGCGCAAGATGCAATCCAGATCCCGGTCCACGCCGTTTGGAGGTGATTTCGACGAGTGGTCACAAGGGTGCGTCGAGCGTGTCCCCCAATAACCCTAATCGCCCACACCGGCCCTCCCGGGACACGCATCCCCGGCCAGCGAGGGCGCGAAGAGCACCGCTCGCGGGACGAGGCCGTCATCCCGGATGGTGTACAGCAAGGACTTGTCGCCCGTCCACCACAACATTTCATCATGCACGGTCCGGGCAACCAGACGACCTGTGTCGACGTCGATCACCTCGACCACGCCGTCCACCATCTTCCTCGGATCCAGCGGTACAAGTGGCACGCGATCTGCTACGGCATCTCTCCACTGGTCGTCGGCTACCATCGTCGCAATCCACAGAAGTCCGCTCTCGTACCTCAAGCCGTTGATGACCGACGGCGCCGGAGCTTCGAGCGGGTACCCCTCTGGCGGCGGGCCTGGCGTGAACCAGGCGGGCCGCCCCTCCAACCGAACGACAACGTTTGGATCCAAAGGATCCCAAGCCTCCACGGCGTACTCCGTAGGGAGTGCCCGCCACACTCTACCCTCCTCATCCGTTGCCAGCGGGGAGAAGAAGAAACTGCGCATGGCGTCGTCGGTGGGTACGATGGCGATCATCTCGACCATGTTACCATCCAAATCGATGACCTGAGTGATCTCGGCGCGCTCCGACTCTTCGGTGTGCCCCCAGCCAGCCAACACGTATGCCGCGCCGGAAGCCAGCGGTATCAAGTTGGTCACGTACCCTCCGCCGAGGTCCGTCAAGCTCACGAACTCCCCAGTTGCCGACAGACGCGTGATCCGCCGACTGAACCGATCCAGCACCAGCACGCCGCCACCGGGCAGGGGCCGCAGCACGCCGAAGCCGGGTTCGACGAACTCGCCCGGACCGTCCCCGCTCCGCCCGAAGCTCTCCCGGTAACGGCCCTGGCTATCATATACCAACATCTCCGCCCCGTTCTCCAAGGACGCAAGCACGAAGTCTCCAGAATCAACGCGGGTGATAGTCGCAGGAAATCCGATTGTGCCTGGGTCGTCCAATGCTCCGAGGCTGAGCGCCTCCTCAAGTACGACCTCGCACAACGGCGGTTCCGAGGAGATCGGAACCACCTTCTGTGTGGCCGCGATCGCGGGAGTACACGGGAGCAGAACGACCGGTAGAAACCACCCCCGAAGTGGCCGATCCACTCGGACCAGCCGGCTTGGCACCCTGGCGCCCCATCGCAAGCTGCATCGAAGGAGTCCCAATGGGCCTGCCCCGCTTTGACGGACGGTTAGCTGTTGGGGTTGATGGTGTGTGACGTGGGTTCTTTTCTCGCTTTTCCAACGGTGGAGAGGGGCAACGAGCGAGGCTGACGCGACGAGCAAGCGGGAGAAGCCCGGGGAGCAGCGGCCGCTCCGAAGCTGCGGGTTGGCTTCAGGCCGCATGGTTGAGCTTCTCGAAGTTGGCCAGCGACACGTAGCCGAGCGAGGAGTGGAGCCGACGGGTGTTGTAGAAGCCCTCGATGAAGCTGAAGACTTCGCGGCGAGCTTCGACCGCCGTGGAGAACCGCTGCCGGTCGATGAGCTCGCACTCGAGCGTCGCGAAGAAGCTCTCGCACATCGCGTTGTCGTAGGCGTCGCCGACCGAGCCCATCGACTGGATGACCCCCGCCTCGCGGCAGCGCTGCCCGAACCCCAGCGACGTGTACTGGCTTCCCTGGACGGAGTGATGGATCACTCCCGCCTCGGGCCGGCGGCCGCGGACCGCCATCCAGAGCGCGTCGTCGACCAGCTCCGCCCGCATGTGCGTCGCCATCGCCCAGCCGACGATCCGACGGCTCCACGCGTCGAGCACCACGGCGAGGTACAGCCAGCCGGCCCGGGTGGGCACGCAGGTGATGTCGGCCACCCACAGCTGGTCGGGTCCCCCGGCCGAGAAGTCCCGGTCCACCAGGTCCGGCGCGGGCCGGGCCCGGGCTTCCCTCTTCGTCGTGCCCGTCTTGAAGCGCCTGCGCGTCACGCCCTCGATGTCCAGCTCCCTCATCAGGCGCGCCACCCGCTTGCGGCCCACCCGCTCGCCCTCGGCCAGGAGCGCCGCGTGGATCCGCAGAAGCCCGTAGGTCTCGCGGCTCTCGCGCCAGATCACGATGATCCGGTCCCGCGGACGGGCCGCCGCATCGTCCCGAGAAGGTGGTCTACGCGCTCGCCTTCACCGAGGAGCCGGTCAAACCGACCTTCGTCGTGGACATCACCGCGCAGATGGACCGCAAGATCGAGGCGCTGGCGGCCTACGGCACGCAATTCCGCGGCAAGAGCGGGATCGGGGAAGTGTTTCCGGGCGGCGACCGCCCCGTGCTGGAGCAGATCCGACACGTGCACGCGACCTACGGATCGCTGGTCCGCCGGGCCTACGCCGAGCCGTACTGGACGGACGAGACCTTCATGGCCGAGACGCTGGGAGGCCTGCCGGTCGCCACCTTCTGAACCCGGCCCGGATTCGCGGTTCGCGGCCCGCGCCGCCGGAAGTGGCTGCCGCGCCGCCGGAAGCGCGCGCCGCACCACCGGAAGCCGTCGCCGGCGGACCCCTGAACCACGGGGCCCGCCGGAATCGGGGCTGCGGGACACCGATTCACACCCCGTGGCCCGAAAACCGTCACCCCGCGACGGAAGTCGAGCCACGGGCATTCCGTCTCGCTGGCTACAGCGGAACCTCTTCCACTTCGCAGCAATACCCGGGCAGATAGCAGACCAGGATGCAGAGCTTGACCGGCCCGAACCGGATCGCCCACCTGGCTGGATCCCGGGCCTCGGCGGACGCGACCGGCTCGCCTGTGAACGCTGGGACCGCGAGCGCCATCACCGCCACGAGCGTTACGACCTTCACGGCGCCCGCGATACGAATTCCGATCGACCGAATACGATTCTTCATGGTCCTGTTCCTTTCATTTCGTGTCACAATTACTGGTGGTGTGCAAAAGACTACAAGGCACTACGCGCCCCGGTTTCGTCCCTCGATGACCGGGGTCCTTCGTTGGCCAGCTGTTCGACGAAGCCGACCAGATCCCTCCTTCCCCCCGCCGAACGCCAAGCACCCGCCGAGTCGGCCGCCACGACCGCCTCGATCACGCCGTCCCGGTTCGCGACATGGAACACCGGGAGCGGCGCCGACCCGAAATCCCGCAGGTACCGCTTCGGCGTTCGCGTTTCCAACCTCGCCGAGATCCGCTGCGACGCGAGGAAGTCGCTCACGAGCCCGCGTTCCTCCTTCCCTCCCTCCCCCACCGCCACGACCACGGTCTCGACGCGTTCGCCGAGCCGGCGCTGAAGCATCCTGACCATCCGGGAGGCTTCGCCCAGCTCGCACCCGAGGCACTCCCGGGCGGCGAACACCCAGACCAGCGCCGGCCGCTCTCCGGACAGCCCGAGATCGGGCAGCGGCCGACCCACGCCGGTCTTCGCCGGCGCGTTCGGCTCATCGGCGGCGGCCCAGCAAGCGGTCGCGAGCCCGGCCCACGCCGCCGCCGCGAAGACGCGGATCGCGCAACATAACGTTAACGTTACGTTCCCGTCGCCGACGAGGCGCCTTGCCGCTCCCGGTACGCGTGCGCTCGGGCGCATCTCACTCTCCCCGACGCCGCGCCACGACCCAGTGATTGGGCAGCGGCGAAGCCGGATCGTCGAAGTAGAAGAGGTCGCCCACGACCGCGTACAGCCGGGGCATCCCGGCCGCGCTCCAGAGCTGAGCGCCGCCACGGTCCAGGATCATCAGATCCCACACGGCGTCGAACCCGCGCGCCTGCATGGCCTGCACGGCCAGGGTGCCGTCGCCGACCACGAACACGCCGTTGACCTGGGTGAGCGTCTCCGCCGCGGCCTGGATGGCCCTCGGATCGGTGATCACGCCGGCTTCGGACCCCGGCAGCTCGCCCATCGGCCTCGGCGTGGCCAGCGGGAACCTCTCGATCACCCCGCCGTCCCGGTCGAACTTGTACAGCGTGTCCGAAAGCGCCCACACGGCCCAGATGGTATCGCCCTCCGGGACCGCGTCGACCGACGCATAGGACGCCGCGTACCCGCGCGATTCCTCGGCGACTCCCATGGGCATGAAGCTCCGTTCGACCTCGCCGGTGTCGCGGTTCCAGACGTGCAGCAGGCGCGGCGGATCGTCGGACATGGCCCGCCCCGACAGGAGATACCTGCCACCCCCCAGGTCCCGAGCGCCCAGCACGAGCTCCAGCGGAGACCTCACGACCTCCGGCTCTGGGTCGTCCGGCGGGAAGAACGTCAGGCGCGACAGCATCGCGTCGGCGACCACGACGCCGCCGTCCCGCGTGCTCCGGGCCGAAATCGGCACGCGGAACTCGCCCGGGCCCTCGCCCGCGCGCCCGATCACGCGCCGGAGCATCCCGGCCGTGTCGTACACGTGAACCCGACCCTCGCGGGGCTCGGCGAGCAGAAACTCGCCGGACGCGCCGACCGCCACCATCGGCAGCACCGTCATGACCTCTTCGGTTTCCCGCAGCACGAGCGTGCGCGACACCTCGAAGGCTTCGAGGAAGGCCGCCGCGTCGACGAGGCCGGTGTCCGCGGCCACCGCCCCGCCGGTCGCGGCCCTGCCGGAATTCGCGGCCGCGGTCGCGCCCGGCGGATCTCCGACCGCGGCGTCGCAGGCGACTGGCACGGTGGACAGGAGCAGTGCGAAAGCGCGGCCAGGAATCTCAAGGGCTTCGCACCACGCACGGGTGCCGCCATTCGTTTCTGTTCTCTGGTGCTTCCGACTGATCTCCGGGGTCGCCATCCGTTGGTCGCCTCCGTGAAGCCGTGTGGTCGCGCGCAGCCTCGAACGCCCGTGCCCCCGGATGGGGCGGCGGACCGCGGCTCGCACACACGAAGATGGGGCCCGTGGCGGGACGCCTACATAGCGAAATGGGACAAACCGTCGGCAAAGGCGGCCTCGGGCGTTCCCCTCACGGTCCGTCCACCGGCGACCGGAGCGGGCCGGGCCGCCGTCACCCCCGGCCCGGTCGCTTCAGACCGCGACCCCCCGCCCCCGCAACCAGCCCCCCATGATCGCCCGGATCTCGGCCAGGCGGGCCGGCGTCTCGGCCTCGTAGCGCGCCACTATCACCGGCTGCGTGTTCGACGCGCGGATCAGTCCCCACCCGTCGCCGAAGAGCACGCGCACCCCGTCCACCGCGACCACCTCGTACCGCGCGGCGAAGTGCTCGACGGCCCTCTCCACGATCTCGAACTTCTCCTCCTCGGCCACCTCGATCCGCAGCTCCGGGGTCGATGCGTACGCCGGGAGCGCCCCCACCATGTCCGAGAGCGGCCGGTCGGAGGCCGCGAGCAGTTCGCCCAGTCGGCACGCCGCGTAGAGGGCGTCGTCGAAACCGTAGTAGTCGTCGGCGAAGCAGACGTGCCCCGAGAGCTCCCCCGCCAGCGGCGCCCCCGTCTCCTTCATCTTCTCCTTGATAAGGGAGTGGCCCGTCTTCCACATCAGCGGCACGCCGCCCGCGCGCTCGAACTCGTCGGCCAGCACCTGCGAGCACTTCACGTCGAAGACCAGCGTCGCCCCCGGTCCCCGCCGACGCAGGAGATCGAGACCGAAGAGCAGCAGCAGAATGTCACCCCGCACGATCCGCCCCCGGTCGTCGACCACCCCGATGCGGTCCGCGTCCCCGTCGAAACCGATCCCGAGCTCGGCGCCACGGCCGCGCACCTCCGCCATCATGTCCCGCACGTACTCGTCCACGGTCGGATCGGGATGATGGTTGGGGAAGGTCCCGTCCGATTCGCAGTAGAGCGGAATCACCTCGAAGCCGACCGCCTCCAGCAGCTCGACCGCGACCACCGACCCGGTCCCGTTACCGCAGTCCACGACCGCCCTCACCGGGCGCGCGAGCCGAAACCGCGCCGACACGTCGGCCACGTACGCGGGCAGCGGATCGATGACTTCGAGTCCCCCGTCCCCCACCGCCACGTCGCCCGCGCGGATCCGCCGCAGCAGACCCCGGATGGCGTCGCCGTACACCGACCCCTTCCCCATCGTCATCTTGATGCCGTTGTACTCGGGCGGGTTGTGGGACCCCGTTATCTGCAGCGCGCCGTCGGCGCCGAATTCGTATTCGCCGAAGTAGGTGACGGGCGTTGGGACCACTCCCAGCCAAACAACGTCGCACCCGGCCGCTCGCAGGCCGCGCAGGAGCCCGCCCCGCAACGCCGGCGACGACGGGCGATTGTCCTCGCCGACCACGACGCGCGGAGTCGCGCCCGTCAGCCGCGCGCTCAGCTCCGACCCGTAGGCGCGCCCCACCGCTTCGGCCACCCGCCGATCCAGATCCCGGTCGACCACGCCCCGGATGTCGTACTCGCGAAAGATGTGCTCGGGTATCGGCATGCGGTCTCCGACTTCAGGAAGCGGTGGACGGGTCGGCGCGAGGAGCGCGAGTGACGAGGCGCCGGGTCGGCTCAGCCATCACCGCGGGTATGGTGCCCCCGATTCCCCGGGACGGCACCGGCTCATGATATGGCTCCCAGGACAACGGGCTCCGTCAAGGTCCACCCGCCCAGCACGGCGACGGCCGTCACCCTCCAACTCGTCATCCCCGTTGCGCGGAGTCGGTCGGGAACCCCCGGGTACCACACCATTTCGCAATTCCGATCATCGCAGTCCCGGACATCCGCCAGCACCAGGTACAACTGCCCCGGGTCAACGTCCTTCGGCCAGCGCCGCCGCCCAGGGTGTCCGATTTCATACTCGTGTCGGCGCGTCCATTCTCCCGCATTCCGCAACCCCTGGTCAAGGTGGGCGGGCAGGGCCAGATGGGTCTTCCGGGGTGGTGCGGGAGGAGCGAGAGAAAGCTCCTCGAGCGTGAGATTCCAGGGGTGTCTACCCGGGGGGAGCGGGGGAAGCGGAGGCGGAGGCGGGAAGCCGTGCAGGGCGTCCTCGACGATGAAGAACGGCCGCGTGAACGCCGGAGGTCCGGCATACGCCTCGAACGCCGATACGAGTTCGGCAACCGTCAGGGCCACCAGATCGGGATACACGCCATCGGGACGCACGGCGCCGTCGGACTGTCCCGCGGCGGGCTCCCCGGCCGCGAACCCGGCTCGATCACACGCTGCCGTCGTCAGGGCGAGGCAGGCCGACAGCAGAGTACACATCGCTCTCATGGCGTGATTCCTACTGGCGCCCCCCCGCCACCCCCCGCAGACTCTCGGCCGACCCCGCGGCCAGCTCCAGCACGGCGTCCGGGAAGATCCCCGCCAGGATGATGATCGCGACGCTCACCACCAGCACGATGCGTGTGGCGAAGGGGGTGATCGCCGGATCGGCGGAATCGGCGCCCGGCGGGGCCTCCTTCATCCACATGTACCAGGCCACGCGCAGGTAGTACCAGTACGAAACGACCGTGCTCAGGACGAGGATGACGATCAGGTACCAGAGCCGCGACTCGGCCGCCCCCAGGAGCAGGTGATACTTGGCGATGAACCCGGCCGTGCCCGGGAATCCCGCCAGCGACAACAGGAGCACGGTCATGAGCACGCCCAGGACCGGCTTCCGCCACCCTAACCCGCCGTAGTCCTCGATGCGCGCGTTGGCTTCGCTCTGGTTGCCCACCGTGACCACCACCGCGAAGGCGCCGATGGTCATGATCGTGTACACGAGCAGGTAGAAGAGGAGACCCGACGCCGCCGTGTCGTTGGCCGCGACGATGGCAACCAGCAGGTAGCCCCCGTGCGCGATCGACGAGTACGCCAGCATGCGCTTCACGCTCGACTGGACCAGCGCGATCACGTTCCCCGCCACCATGGTGACGGCCGCGATCCACCACAGGATGTTCGCCCACTGCTCGTAGAGCCCGTCCAGTCCCACCATGAAGACGCGCAGGAACGCCACGAACGCCGCCGCCTTGACCGACGCGGCCATGAACGCGGTGACCGGCGTGGGGGCGCCCTCGTAGACGTCGGGCACCCACATGTGGAAAGGCACCGCCGAGACCTTGAAGGCAAAGCCGGTCGCCAGCAGCGCGACTCCCGGAATCATGAGCCCGGCCACCGTCGTTCCATCCTGCACGGCCGCAGCCACGGCGGTGATGTTGGTGCTCCCCGCCGCGCCGTACACCAGCGCGATGCCGAAGAGGAGGAAGCCGCTGGCGAAGGCGCCCAGAAGGAAGTACTTGAGGCCCGCTTCCGCCGACCGCCGGTCGCGCCGGTTGAATCCGGCCAGCGCGTAGATCCCGATCGACATGAGCTCCAGCCCCAGGAAGATCATCATCAGGTCCCGGGCCGAGCCCATGAACATCATCCCGACAACGGCGAAGAGGATGAGTGAGTAGTACTCGCCCGCCTGGAGCCTCTGCCGCGCCACGTACGACAGCGAGATCACGATGGCCATGCCCGCGCCCAGGATGAAGACCCAGTTCGCGAAGAGGCGGAAGCGGTCGACGGCGATCATCGCGCCGGTGCCCGCTTCGCTCACGCCCGAATAGAGCCACCCGTTGGTCACCGCCGCCAGCGCGAGTCCTGCGAGAGCGAGCCAGCCGAGCTCCTGTCCCGGACCCTCTCGCTGCTTGCGGGACACGCCTGCGATCAGCACCACCATGCCCCACACGGTGAGGACCAGCTCGGGGAGCAGGGCCATCACGTAGTGGAAGCTGGAGGAGTAGTCGAGGAGCATGGAGTCAGTCCTCCCGGGCCGGCACGTTTGCGGGGGCCGGCAGGATGGCGGGGTCGGCGGAGGGATCTTCGACCGGATTGACCGTGGCCTCGACCATGGTGGCCCCTTCCATCGTCTCCACCGCCGCGCGCGGCGCCCCCTCCACCCGTTCCAGCACCACCTCGATGCTCGGCTCCATGCGCTCCAGGAAGGGCGTGGGGTGGACGCCGATCCAGATCATCAGCGCGACCAGGGGGGCCATGATCGCCATCTCGCGCCGGGTGAGGTCGGCGAAGGTCCGGTTCTCGGGCTTGTCGAGCTTGTTGAAGAGGACCCGCTGCACCATGGGCAGCATGTAGTAGGCCGCGAAGACGACCCCGGTGGCGGCGATCGCGGCCACCACCATGTGGGTCTCGAAGGTGCCGAGCAGCGCCAGGAACTCGCCGACGAATCCGCTCGTGCCGGGCAGCCCGATGGAGGCCAGCGCGGTGATCACGAAGGCGGTGGCGAACCAGGGCGCCACGCGGCCGATTCCGCCGTAGTCCTCGATGAGGCGGCTGTGTCTGCGTTCGTACATCATGCCCAGCAGGAGGAAGAGAGCGCCCGTCGAAATGCCGTGGCTGATCATGACCACCATGCCGCCCTGGAGGCCGTTCAGCGTGAGCGCGAAGACGCCGATCACCACGAAGCCCATGTGGGCCACGGAGGTGTACGCGACGAGCTTCTTGGCGTCGGGCTGGACCGCCGCGACCCACGCCGCGTAGATGATCCCCACGACCCCCAGCACCAGCATGACCATGACCACCACCGGGTGCCGGGCCGCTTCGGGGAAGAACGGCAGGAGGAACCGCAGGAAGCCGTACGTCCCCATCTTCAGGAGCACCGACGCCAGAATGACCGATCCGGGTGTGGGGGCCTCGACGTGGGCGTCGGGCAGCCAGGTGTGGAAGGGGAAGATCGGCACCTTGATGCCGAAGGCCAGAGCGAAGGCCGCGAAGAGCCATAACTGCTCGCGCAGGCTCAGTCCCGCGTTCATGAACGCTTCGTACCCGAATGACCCCGTCCCGCTGCTGAAGTACACATAGAGGATGGCCACCAGCATCAGCAGCGATCCCACGGCCGTGTACAGGAAGAACTTGATCGCAGCGTAGATCCGGCGCTGTCCCCCCCAGATGCCCACGATGAAGTACATGGGCACCAGCGTGAGCTCGAAGAAGACGTAGAAGAGGAAAATGTCGGTCGCCAGGAAGAAGCCGACGACCCCCATCTCCAGCAGCAGCATGAGGGCGTAGAAGGCCTTGCGACGCTTCTTCACGTACTCGAACGACCCCAGGATCGCAATTGCGCTCGTGAAGGTCGTGAGCAGGACCATGAAGACGGAGATGCCGTCGATCCCCAGCGCATAGCTCACGCCCCAGGACTCGATCCACGGCGCGGTGGACACCATCGTGAAGCCGCCGTCGCCCGGATCGAAGCTCCACCACAGTCCCAGGCTCAGCACGAAGACCAGCGCCGACCACCGGAACGCGATGTCCTTGGCCCTCTCGGCCGACGTCAGCAGCACATGCGCCGTTCCCACCAGCGGCAGCCAGATCAGCGCGTGGAGGATCCAGTCCTCGTACAGGATCGAAGCGAGAAGGCCGGTCATGGCGTCATCACAGGAAGACCGCCGCGCCCAGGACGAACAGCACGCCCAGGGTCAGCACGAATGCGTACATGTTCACCTGGCCGGTCTGGAACAGGCTGGTCGCCCATCCGGCCAGGCGGGCGAAGTTGCCCGTGAAGTTCACGAACCCGTCGATGACCACCGTGTCGATCGCCTTCCAGCACCAGCGGGACAGAGCGAGCACCGGCCGAACGATGACGGCATCGTAGAGCTCGTCGAAGTACCACTTGTTGTAGACGAACCGGGGCAGCGCCCCCCGCGGACCTGCATCCTGGGCGGCGGGGACATACTTCCGGCGGCCCACGAACATCACGGCCGCGGCCACGATCACCGCGGCGGCCACCGTCGAAATCAGCGCCCACGCCACCTCCCCGCCCCCCGCCGGCGCGGCATGCGCCGCCTCGCCGAATCCCGCGACCTGGATCTCGGCCGCCGTATGCGTCACCGGCTCGAGCCAGTGGTGCAGCCATTCAGTCATGGGCAGACTGCCCCACAGCCCGGCAAAGGAGTCGCTCAGCGCATTCGGCACATTGATCCACCCCCCGAACACCGACAGCACCGCGAGCACGATCAGCGGCACCGTCATCACGTTCGGGGCCTCGTGCAGATGGGAGCTCGCGGCCTTGCCGGTCCGGTTGGCGCCATGGAAGGTCATGACCATAAGGCGGGTCATGTAGAAGGCGGTGAGGAGCGCGGTCAGGAGCGCCAGCCCCCAGTACACCGCGTACAGCTGTCCGAACGGATTCGATTCGGCGCCCGCCCAGGCGGCCGTGTACCAGATGATCTCGTCCTTGGAGAAGAACCCGGCGAAGGGCCAGATCCCCGCAATCGCCAGGGTAGCGATCCACATGACGGCGCATGTGACCGGCATGTACTTGCGCAACCCTCCCATGTTACGCATGTCCTGCTCGTCCAGGTGTCCGTCGCCGTGGTGCGCGGCGTCGTGCATGGCGTGGATGACCGCGCCCGCGCCCAGGAAGAGCAGCGCCTTGAAGAAGGCGTGCGTGACCAGGTGGAAGATGCCCGCGGTGAAGGCGCCCACCCCGACCGCCATGAACATGAAACCCAGCTGCGAGACGGTCGAGTAGGCCAGCACCTTCTTGATGTCGTACTGCTGCATGGCGATGGTGGCCGCGACGAGGGCAGTGAGCACCCCAACCCCGGCAACGACCGCCTGGCTGGTCGGCGCGAGCGCGAACAGCACCGAAGACCGAGCCACCATGTAGACGCCCGCGGTGACCATGGTGGCCGCGTGGATGAGGGCGGAGACGGGGGTGGGGCCCGCCATGGCGTCGGGGAGCCAGATGTGGAGCGGAAGCTGCGCGCTCTTCCCGGCCGCGCCGAGCAGCAGCAGCAGGGTGATGGCCGTGATCGTGACCCCGCCGGCCGCGAAGTGGTTTTCGGCCCCGGCGAAGATCGGGATGAAGTCGAGTGTCCCGAAGCCGTTGAAGAGGAGGAACATGGCCAGCAGGAAACCCACATCGCCGATCCGGTTGACGATGAAGGCCTTCTTGCCCGCGTCCGACTTCTCGCGGTCGCTGAACCAGTAGCCGATCAGCAGGTAGCTGCAGAGCCCCACGCCCTCCCAGCCCACGAACATGGTGGCGAAGCCCGAGCCCAGCACCAGCACCAGCATGAAGAAGACGAAGAGGTTCAGGTAGGCGAAGTAACGGGGGTATCCCGGGTCCCGGCCCATGTAGCCGACGCTGAAGACGTGGATGAGGAAGCCGACGCCTGTCACCACCAGGGTCATGACCATGGAGAGCTGGTCGAGCTGGATGGCGGCCGCGATGCTCAGGTCGCCGGTGACGATCCAGCCCCAGTAGGGCACGACGACGGGGTCGTGCAGGTCCGCTGGCATCCCGAGGAAGTTGAGCAGCGCCAGGGCGAAGGCGAGGCCCATCACGCCCGGGCCGATCCACGTCGGCAGCCTGTGGGTGGCGGGCGGCCTCGCACCGGCGAAGGGGTCCCAGTCCCGGCCTTCCCGCAGCGCCGCGGACGAGTGTCTGGCGGACTGCAGCGCGAGGATGCCGTTGAGTACGAACCCGAGCAGCGGGAGCAGGACGATCAGTCCCGGGAGAATCGGCTGCCATTCGGCGGCGGCCTGAACCGCCATGCCGGCGCTCGCGAGGGAAGCCGCACTCACCCCGGTCACCACTTCAACAGGTTGAACTTGTCCACGTTTACCGTCTCGTAGTGACGGAAGATCGAAATGATGATCGCCAGCCCCACCGCGGCCTCGGCCGCCGCCACCGTCATCACGAAGAAGACGTAGAGCTGCCCCTCGATGCCCGTGTACCGGGAGAGCGCCACGAAGGCCAGGTTCACCGCGTTCAGCTGCAGCTCGATACAGAGGAAGATGATGATCGCGTTCTTCCGCACGATCACCCCCAGCGTCCCGATCACGAAGATCACCGCGCTGAGCAGGAGGGCCGGTGTCAGCACTTCAATTCCCTCCCTCTCTGTCGCGGGGCTTGGCGAGGACGACCGCGGCCACGATCGCGACCAGCAGCAGCAGTCCCATGAGTTCGAAGGCGACCACCCAGTCGGTGAAGAGCGGGTCGGCGATCACCCCCACCGCCCCCTTCTCCACCACCGCCGCATCGATCGCGGCCGCGACTTCGGCGCCACCTGCGCGCAACCCCGTCTCCTCCGTACCCATCAGCCCATGCACCAGCACCCCCGCCGTCAACCCCACCACCACCAGTGACAACAGCGTCCACGACCCGTACTTCAGGTCGGCGCGGTAGTCGTGGCCCAGGTTCAGCAGCATGATCACGAACAGGAACAGCACCATGATCGCGCCGGCGTATACCAGCACCTGGATCGCCGCCAGAAAGTGCGCCTCGAAAAGCACGTAGATCCCGGCCAGGCTGGCCAGCGTCGCCACCATGAACAGCAGGCTCGCGACGGGACTCCGCCCGGTCACGACGCCGATGGCGCCGCCGGTGGCAACCACCGCGAACAGGATGAACAGGACGTCGGTCATTCGGAGCGCGGATCCGAGGGATCCCAGAGGAGCGTCGTGGGGTGATCCTGCTCCATCAGTCGGTCCAGGTCGTAAACGAAGCGGTCGCGCGTGTACTCCGCGTTCTCAAAGTGACGGCCCACGTGGATCGCCTCCACCGGGCACACCTCCTGGCACATGCCGCAGAAGATGCACCGGAACTCGTCGATCTCGTAGACGATCGGGTAGCGGTTCCCCTGGTCGTCCTCGCCGCCCACCAGCCGGATGCAGTTGGCGGGACACACCGTGGGGCAGAGCCCACAGGCCACGCACTTCGGGCGGCCGTCGGCGTGCACCTCCATGCGGTGGGTGCCGCGCCAGCGCGGGTGCAGGTCGGGCTGCTCCTCGGGGTACTCCAGCGTGACCTTGGTGGGACGCACCATGTGCTTGAAGGTGAGGCTCATGCCCTTCAGCGTGGCCCGCATGTACGATGTGCGGCCCGCCTCGGGACGCCTCATCACCTTGACTGAAATCGCCATCGTTCTCCGCTCCCGTTCAGTTCGACGCGGCCGGGCCACCGGCTTCACGCGCCACCGGGACGCGGCGGCGGCCGACGTTGCGTTTCCTGTGCGCCCCCGAGATCACCCGGTCGCGATCCACGAAAAAGAGGAACGCGAGGGTCGTGATCCCGCTCACCCCGGTCAGCACCCCTCCATACAGCATCCCGAAGGGCACTTCCAGCTGCTCCAGAACCAGCATGGTCCCCGCCACCAGCATGATGTACCCGAGCGCGCCCGGCAGCATGACCTTCCACCCCAGGTGCATGACCTGGTCGTAGCGGAAGCGGGGCAGCGTCCAGCGGATCCAGATGTACAGCAGCAGGAAGAAGCCCGTCTTGGCACAGAACGCCCCCAGGGTGAGCAGCGTGATCAGCACGCTTGGTGTCGCGGCGATGGGCGCGCCCGCCTCGTCGAAGCCCTTGATCCACCCGGACTCGTGGCGGAACATGTCGTCGCCGGTCCAGAAGGGAATGTCCCACCCGCCGAAGAAGAGCGTCGCCAGCAGCGCGGAGGCCGTCACCACGTGCGCGTACTCGGCGATGAAGAACATCGAGAACTTCATGGCGGAATACTCGGTGTGGTACCCGGTGATCAGCTCCGATTCGGCCTCGGGCATGTCGAATGGGAGCCGGTTGGTCTCCGCCAGCGCCGAGATCAGGAAGAAGATGAAGGCCAGCGACAGCGGGAAGACGAACCACATTCCCAGCTGCTGCTGCTGCCAGACCGTCTCGGTAAGCGTGACGTTCCCCACCAGCAGCAGCACCGCGATGACGCTCAGCCCCAGCGCCACCTCGTACGAGATCATCTGGGCCGAGGCGCGCAGACCCCCCAGAAACGCGTACTTGTTGTTCGACGCCCACCCCGACAGCACGATCCCGTACACGGCCAGCGAAGACAGCGCCAGGATGTACAGGATCCCGATGGGGACATCCGCCACCACCATGTCCACGGTGCCGACCGGTGTGGGCAGCGGCGCCGCGAACGGGATGACGGCCATCGTCACCACCGCCGGCATGATCGCCAGCGCGGGTCCCAGCACGAAGTAGAACTTCGCCGCCGTGCCCGGCATCGTCTCTTCCTTGATGATGTTCTTGAGTCCGTCGGCGATGGGCTGCAGGAGGCCGAAGGGACCCACGCGGTTCGGGCCGAGCCGGTCCTGGATGAAGGCGGAAACCCGGCGTTCCGCAAGCGTCATGTAGGCGACGACCACCATCACCACCGTGAAGACGGCCAACACCTTGACCGCCCCGATGGTCACGAACCAGAAGGTTGAGAGTTCCTGCATCTCACCCATGGGCGGCCTCCTTCTGCAGGGCGGCACCCTGGTCGCCAAGCGCGTCGTACGTCAGACCCGCGAAGGCGGGATGCGCGGCAACCAGCCCCGCGAAGACATCTTCCGCACTCGCCGGCGTACCATCCCCACCCAACACCGCCGCCAGGGCACCCAGCACCAGCCACGCGGGCCGCGCCGACCCCGGCGCCTGCATGCCCTGCCAGTAGCGCTGCACCCTGCCCTGCGCGTTCACGAACGACCCCTCCTCCTCGGCAAAGGTCGTGACCGGAAGCACGAAGTCGGCATTGCGCGCCGCCGGCGAGTCGAAAGTCCCCAGGTACACGTACAGGCTGGCCCCGGCCCCAAAGTCCTCGCCCTGGTCCGCGAGCTCGTCCCCGAGGACTACGAGCACTCCATCGTGCCCGGCCAAGTCCTCCAGGCCCCCGCCGCCCCCATCGTCCCCCGTGCGTTCGAAGCCCAACAGCCCCGCCCCATCCACATTCGGAGCAAGATCACGGCGGCGAACCAGAGACGGGAAGCCCGGCAGCGGGACCTCGTCGGCGGCCCGCCGCGAGCGGAAGACACGAGAGGACACATCCCCCGCCGCCCCACCCACGGCCGCCAACCCCGCCAGCGCCTCGTTCGACGCCGACGCCGAGCCCACCACCTTCACCTCCGCCCCCGACCCTTCCCGCAACTGCACGAACAGATGCTCCAGCACCCGCTTCCAGTCCACCGCACGTCGCTTCGCCCCACGCCCCGCCGCCGGCTCCTCGAGTCGCCCCGGCCGGTTCATCCACTCGTAGTTGGCGCGCCCGTAGTCGCACATCCAGTGGCCGTTGACCTCCTGGTTCTCGCGCGGCCTCAGCCGCTGCACCAGGTTATCCCGGGTGTGAAGCTCGATGTTGCACCCCTGGCTGCAGTTCGGGCACACCGACTGCGTGTGGTCCAGATCCCAGGCGCGCGCCTTGTGCAGAAAGTCCTTGGAGACCAGCGCGCCCACCGGACAGATGTCCACCACGTTGCCCGCGAAGGACGCCCCCTCCAGCCCGCGGTCGAAGAAGGTGTCGATCACCGCGCGGCTCCCCCGATCCACGACGGTGAGCCGCGAGTCCCGCGCCACCTCGTCCATGAAGCGCACGCAACGGGTGCACATCACGCAGCGGTCCCCGTAGTAGAGCACGTCGCCGCCGAAGTCGTCGCGCCCGAAGACGCGCTTGGGCTCGCGGCCGCGCCCCTTCTCCCGTCCCTCGTCGAAGACGTAGTCCTGCAGCTTGCACTCGCCCGACATGTCGCAGATGGGACAGTCGAGCGGGTGGTTTACCAGGTAGAACTCGAGGACCCCCTGCCGCATCCGCTTGGCCGCGGGGCTCTCCGTGTGGACGACCTGCCCGTCCTGGGCCATCGTCACGCACGACGGCTGCAGCTTGGGCGCCCCTTCCACCTCGACCAGGCAGATGCGGCACTGCGCCGGCGCCGTCAGCCCGGGGTGGTAGCAGTAGTGCGGCACCTCGGTCCCCAGCGTCTCGGCGGCGTGGAGCAGCGAAGTCCCCTTGGGGACGGTGACCTCCTGGCCGTCGATGGTCAGGGTGACCGTATTGGCTTTGCGACCGCTATCCGGCATGGGGACTCCTCGCGTGCATCATGCCGCTCCCACCCTTTCCCCCCGCCGAATGAGGGCCAGGTAGTCGTCACGGAACTTCTCGATCGACGAGATGATGGGCATGGCCAGCGAATCCGACAGCACACAGATGGTGGTCCCCGTCATCTGCTCGGAGATCTCGATGAGCGTGTCCAGGTCGTCCTCGGTGCCGCGCCCGTCCTCGATGCGCTGCAGGATCCGGGTGGCCCAGGTGGTGCCCTCGCGGCAGGGCGTGCACTGTCCGCACGACTCGTGCGCATAGAAGTAAGCCATCCGTCTTACCTGCTTCACAATGTCGGTCGTGTCGTCCATCACGATCACCGACGCGCAGCCGAGCATCGACCCGGCGGCCTCGACCCCCTCGTAGCAGAGCGAGCACTCCCGGCAGTCCTCGGCGCTCATGATCGGCACCGAACTGCCCCCCGGGATCACGGCCTTGAGGGCGCGCCCGTCGCGAATCCCGCCGCAAACGTCCTCGATCAGCTCCATCATCGGGAAGCCGAGGGGGAACTCGTAGTTGCCGGGCTTGTTCACATGGCCGGAAACGCAGAACAGCTTCGTCCCCGGGCTTTTCTCCGTGCCCCACTGGCGGTACCACTCGCCGCCGTGGCGAAGGATGTGGGGCGTCGCGGCCAGCGTCTCCACGTTGTTGATCGTCGAGGGCATCCCGAAGGCACCCACCGCCGCCGGGAAGGGCGGCTTGACCCGGGGTTCGCCGCGGCGCCCCTCGAGCGAGCTCATCAGGCCCGTCTCCTCACCGCAGATGTACGCGCCCGCGCCGACGTGGAGCGTCATGTCGATGTCCACGCCCGAACCCATGATGTCCTTGCCGACCAGTCCCTCTTCATACGCCTCCTCGAGGGCCCGCGCCAGCACCAGCGTACTCTCGAAGAACTCGCCCCGCAGGTAGATGTAGCAGTGGGCGGCGCCGATCGCGTAGGACCCCACCAGGCACCCCTCGATGAGCTGGTGGGGCGTCCAGCGGATGATCTCGCGGTCCTTGAAGGTGCCCGGCTCCGACTCGTCGGCGTTGCAGAGCAGGTAGTGGGGCCGCCGCGCATCCTTCGGCATGAACGACCACTTGAGCCCGGTCGGGAAGCCCGCCCCACCCCGCCCCCTGAGCCCCGACGCCTTCACCTCGTCGATCGTCGCCTCACGCCCGATCTCCAGCGCCCGCGCGATGCCCTGGTAGCCCCCCAGCGCCTTCCACCCGGCCACTGTACGCGCGGCCGGATCCCCGAACCCCTCACTCAGGATCCGGGTCTCCTTCTCGTGTCGGTACGGATAGGCCAAGGTTATTCCTTACAGGGTCTTAGAAGCCGTCGTTCACTTCGCGCTTCAACCTCTCCAGCACGGCCGGCACGTCGTCCACAGACACGTCCTCGAAGTAGCGCGAATTGATCTGCACGCAGGTGGGAAAACCGCACGCCGCGAGGCACTCGGCCTCCGCCACCGTGAAGTTGCCGTCGCTCGAGGTCTGTCCCAGCTCCGTGCCCGTGTGCTCCAGGAAGGCCGCGAGGACCTTGTCGGCGCCACACAGGTTGCAGGAGATGTTGGTGCAGACCTGTATGAGAAAGCGCCCCACGGGACGCTTGTTGTACATGGTGTAGAAGGTGGCGACGCCCCGCACGAAGGCGTCGCTGAGCCCGAGCAGCCCGGCCACCTCGTCCATCGTCTCGGGCGACACGTGGCCGCGAAGTTCCTGGGCCAGGTTCAGAGCGGGCAGCAGCGCGGCGCGCGCGGTCGGGTAGCGGCCGCGGATCTTCTCGAAGCGTTCCAGGTACGGTCCCTCGAAAAGGGGTGCGTCCGGGTCCTTCTTCACCAACATGAACGGCAAGCTCGGCGCCACGCTGGGGTGTCCCCCGTCCAGCGGCGGCTCCCCCGCGAAGTCGCTCCCGCGCACGTCCGCCTCGGTCAGGTCGAACTCACCGGTGTTGCCGGCCCAGCCGGGGTTTTGGAAACGGGCTTCGCTCACCGGTCGATCTCCCCGAGCACGATATCCAGGCTCGCGTTGATCATGATCAGGTCGGCCATGAGGTGTCCCTCGGACAGCTTCGGGATCGCCGACAGGTTCACGAACGACGGCGGCCGGATGCGCCACCGCACCGGCTTCGGCCCGCCGTCACCCACCACGTACATCCCCAGCTCCCCCTTCGACCCCTCCACAGAGAACCAGCAGTCCTCGGCAGGCGCCGGGATCCCGTCGGTGATGAGCTTGAAGTGGTGGATCATGGACTCCATGTCGGACATGCAGTCGGTCTTGGTCGGCAGACTGATCCGGGGATCGTCGATGTCCATGGGCCCGCCGGGGAGCCGGTCCAGCGCCTGGTGCAGGATGCGGATGCTCTGGCGCATCTCCTCCATGCGCACCAGGTAGCGGTCGTAGCAGTCGCCGTGGCAGCCGATCGGGACCTCGAAGTCGTAGCTCTCGTAGTCGTAGTAGGGACGGTCCTTGCGCACGTCGTAGGGGACGCCGCTTGCGCGCAGGTTGGCCCCCGTCAGCCCGTGGTTCACCGCCTCTTCCGCCGAAATCGCCCCGATGCCCTGGGTGCGGCCGATGTGGATCGCGTTGCAGGTCAGAAGGCCGTCGATCTCGTCCAGCGTGGCGGGCAGGTTGTCGGCGAATTCCCGGACACCCTTGGTCCACCCGTCGGGAAGGTCGGCCATCATGCCGCCGATGCGCGTGGCCGAGGTCGTGATGCGCGCCCCGGTGAGCGCCTCGTGCAGCGTGTAGACCTTCTCGCGCTGCTGGAAGGCGTACAGGAACGGGGTGAAGGCCCCCACGTCGATCGACCACGTCCCCAGCCACAGCAGGTGGGAGAAGATGCGGTCCAGCTCCATGCAGATCACACGCGCGACGCGGCAGCGGTCCGTGACCTCGATCCCCATCAGCTTCTCGACCGCCATCACGTAGGCGCAGTTGTAGATCAGCGGCGCCAGGTAGTCCATGCGGTCGGTGAGGGTGACGATCTGGTTCCAGGTGCGGTATTCGCCGAGCTTCTCGAAGGACGAATGCAGGTAGCCCAGCCGCGGCACCACGCTGACCACCGTCTCGCCGTCGAGCTCGACCACCAGACGGAGGACCCCGTGGGTGGCCGGGTGCTGGGGTCCCACGTTGACGAGCATCGTCTCGGAACCGAGTTCGGGCTCGGGGGCGTCGAAGGGCTCGGTGGGACTGGGGACGAGGGTCCCGTCCGGTCCCATCTCGGGGTTGCGGCGGACGGCGTACTCGGTCGTGCCGGAGGCCATCAGCCGACTCCCTCCGCATCGCCCTCTTCGCCGGCGGCCGGCTCGACCACCTGCGGCACGCGCTCCGCGATCTCGCCCGGGACGTAGTAATCCTCCGGGTCCTGCGTCAGCGCGCGACGGGTCTGCTCGGCGCGCGAGAAGCGGCCCCGCAGCGGGAAGTCCTTCCGCAGAGGGTACCCTTCGGCGTAGTTCTCGGGCATCAGGATGCGGCGCAGGTCGGGGTGTCCCGTGAAGGTGATCCCGAAGAGGTCGTACACCTCGCGCTCCAGCCAGTCGGCCCCCACCCAGATCCCCGTGATGCTCTCGATCTCAAGCGCATCCAGGGAGAGCTCGCATTTGACCCGCAGCGCGGCCCGGTGCGGGATCGACCAGAGCTGATACACGACCTCGATGGGACGCCCGCCGCCGTAGTCCACCGCCGTGATGTCGGCCAAGTGGTCGTAGTGCTGCTCCGGGTCGTTGTGCAGCCAGCCGAGCATCTCGGTGATCCGCTCCGGGTCCACGTAGACGACGTCCTCGTCGCCGGCGCAGATCTCGTTGCGGAACACCGCACCGGGGAACTGATCGCGCAGTGCGGTCACCGAAGGGTTGCCGGGCGCGACCCTGTCCCGCGCTGCCGCCTCGCCGGAGTCATCCCGTGAGACGCCCGGGCCGGCCGCGACGAGATCGAAGCCGGAAAAGGGGCCGCCGGACGACGGATCGCCCGTCACTTGACGCGGTCCTTGCGGAGGTCCCGGGGCCGGCGAGCGAAAGTCCTCAGGGGAGTCGGTCCTCGGCCCGGCCGATGGCGTCGGTATCGACGAGGCCGCTCACCCGGTTCTGGTGGGTCGAATTGCCGAAAGGCCCGGTCAGGTCGGCGACTTCCTCGTCATCGGCCCGCGGCCTTCCCACCGCAAGCGGATCCTCGGCCCGCAGCTCGTCGTGGTAGGCCAGGCTTTCGCCACGGATCTTCTCCTGCACCATCATAAGACCGTAGATCAACCCCTCGGGACGGGGCGGACACCCGGGGATGTAGACGTCGACCGGGACGATCGTGTCGATCCCCTGCACCATCGAGTACACGTCGAAGACTCCCCCCGAAGAGGCGCACGCCCCCATCGAGATGCACCACTTGGGCTGCATCATCTGGTCCCATATGCGGCGCAGCACCGGGGCCAGCTTGTACGGCACCCGTCCCGCGCAGATCAGCACGTCGGCCTGGCGCGGGCTGAATGACATGCGCTCCATGCCGAACCGCGCCAGGTCGTAGTTGCTCGCCGCGGAGGCCATCATCTCGATGGCGCAGCAAGCGGTCCCGAACGGCATGGGCCACAGCGAGTTGCGTCGCGCCCAGTTCACCACGAAGTCGAGCTTGGTGGTGAGGAAGGTGGGCGATCCGGAGCCCAGGATGCCGGGTTTGTCTATTCCCATTCCAGACCACCTTTCTTCCACTCGTAGACCAGTCCCACGGCGAGGACCACCACGAAGAAGAACACCGCCACGAACGGCCCCCATCCGAGCTCGCGCACCCGCACGGCCCAGGGGACCAGGAAGATCGTCTCCAGGTCGAAGACGATGAAGCTGATCGCCACCATGTAGAACTTGATCGAGAAGCGGTGCCGGGTGTCGCCGAGCGGAATCATTCCCGACTCGTAGGGCATCGCCTTCTGGGGCGTGGGGCGGCGGGGATTGAGGATGTGGGACGCGACGGCCATCCCGACGGCGTTCAGCACCGTGACGCCCAGGATGATCAGGAGCGGTATGTAGGACTTCGCCATGTTGACTGAAGGTCCTCCGTGCTGGGTTCCCCGCCCTGGCGGTCTTCGCTCTCGCGGAGCACCCGCCAACGGGGGTTCGCCGACTCCCACGAGTTTGTGAAATTTTTCACGAACTCTCGAATCAAGGCTGTAAGATACGGGGGGAGTCCGGGGGATTCAAGTTGTAGCGTTGTCCAATGAGAAATGATCATGAGCGGGGAGCCGGTTTCCAACGGGAAGTGAGCATGAGCGGGGGTGCGAGCAGATCATGGGAGCATGATCGTGACACTCAGCACCGAACGGATTCGCACCGTCGACGACATCCGCGCCTTCCTCGGCGGGAGCGAGGGGGCGGACATCGCCCCCCACGACCGTGAGGCGGCGTACGCGTTCATTGAGCGGACGCTGGTCCGGTTCCGCTACCACTTCGGCCTGTCGAGGGCCGGGAAGGGCCTGGTCAGGAAGTACGCCGCCAAGGTCACCGGCTACTCGGACGCCCAGCTGACGCGGCTGATCAGGCAGCAGCGCCGCACGGGCCGCATCCGCGACCACCGGCTGCGCCCTCCTTCGCGTCCCTTCGCCACGGTCTACACGACCGCTGACGCGATACTGCTGGCGGAGGTGGACGAGGCCTTCGGCCAGCTCTCGGGACCGGCGACGAAGAGGATCCTGTGGCGCATGTACCATGTCTTCGGCGACAAGCGCTTCGAGCGCCTGGCGGGGATTTCGAACGGCCACATCTACAACCTGCGTGCCCGCCGGGCGTACCGGCGTGCCCGGACCACGTACCGCGCGACGCGGGGCTCGTCGTCGCCGATCGGGCAGCGGCGCAGGCCCCGGCCGGAGGGCCGCCCGGGCTTCGTGCGGGTCGACACCGTGCACAGCGGCGACCGCGACGGCGAGAAGGGGGCCTACGTGATCAACATGGTCGACGAAGTGACGCAGTACCAACAACTTGCGTCGGTTCGGCGGATCACCGAGCAGTTCATGGTCCCCGTGCTCGAGGAGCTCGTCGGCGCGTTCCCCTTCCGCGTCCTGGCCTTCCATTCCGACAACGGGTCGGAGTACATCAACCACCGGGTCGCGGAGATGCTGAACAAGCTGCACGTCGAAGAGTTCACGAAGTCGCGGCCCCGGCGCTCGAACGACAACGCGCTGGTCGAGTCCAAGAACGGCAACGTCGTACGCCGGTGGCTGGGGCGCAGCCACATCCCGGAGTCTCTGGCACCGGATGCCGACGCGTTCCTGCGCGACCATCTCTCGCCCTTTCTCAACCATCACCGCACCTGCCTCTTCGCGGTCGAGGTCGAGGATGCGAACGGGCACCGCCGCAGGAAGTACCCCCAGGAGCTGGTCATGACCCCGTACGAAAAGCTCGGATCGCTGCCCGGGGCCGACGGCTTTCTGAAGCCCGGCATCACCTTCGAGCAGATTGACGCCGCGGCGCACGCCGTGGACAGCCTCAAGGCGGGCCAGGAGGTCCAGCGGGCCCGCAAGGCGCTCTTCCACCTCATCGCCAAGGCGCTGAACCCCGCAGCATGACCGGCCCCGCCCGCCCCTCGGCTCGCTCCGCTCGCCTCGGGGCTGGCGGCCCTTGCGCCGCCCCCTCCCCCACCCCACCATCCCAACCTCCATCCACCCCTCACCATCACACCCCCCAACCTCGGCCCCTCCCCCCCGGCTCGTTCATGATCATGTCCGGGTTGGAAAACACTGTTGTTTGAGCACCGAATCTGCCGGATGCAGAGTGGAGAAACGCTCTCCTGCCCGGCCGTCCACGGGTGCCGACGGTGGCTGTCCGGAGCGTGGAACGGGATCTGCAACCGTTGCGATGGCGCCGGTGACGTCCGCTATCCGGAGTCTGGCTGTCGCCTCCGCTTGGCGCTTCGCCCGCCCGTCCCTATCTTCCGGCACACCGACCTCGCCTGGCCACAACGCTCCCGGCATCGAACGGCCATCGTCCCTTCCACCCCAAAGCCAACTCCCCATGCCCGTCAAGAGCGACCGCTGGATCCGCAGGATGGCCCTCGAACACGGGATGATCGAGCCCTTCGAGAGCGGCCAGGTCAGAAGCGGCAGCATCTCTTATGGACTCTCTTCCTTCGGCTACGACATCCGGGTGGCGCTGGAGTTCAAGGTCTTCACCAACGTCCACAACCTGGTCGTGGACCCCAAGGCGTTCGACGAACGCTCGTTCGTCGATGTGAAGGGCCCCGAGTGCATCATCCCGCCCAACTCCTTCGCGCTGGCTCGCACGGTGGAGCACTTCCGGGTCCCGCGCGACGTGCTCGTGCTGTGCGTGGGCAAGAGCACCTACGCGCGCTGCGGGATCATCGTCAACGTGACCCCGCTGGAGCCCACCTGGGAGGGCTTCCTGACCCTCGAGATCTCCAACACTACTCCCCTGCCGGCCAGAATCTACGGGGGTGAGGGGATCGCCCAGCTGGTCTTCTTTCAGGGAGACGAGCCGCCCGAGGTGGCCTACGCGGACCGGAAGGGGAAGTACCAGGGCCAGGTGGGGGTGACGCTGCCGAAGTTGTAGGCGGGATTGGGCGTGCCGGGTCGCCGTCTACGAACGCCAGTCCACCGGTGGCTGAGGACCCCCCGATCAGGTCGTGCACGATCCGCCCCCTGATCCTCTCCTCGGGGAACCAGCCCTCCGGCGGGCAGTCCGTCCGGGGTCTGGCGCGTCACGCCGGCGTACATGCCCACCAGCGGATTCGAGGTGTACCAGTCTCGCCGTCGCGGCACTCCACGCCGGGCCAGTCGCAGTCGGCTCCGGCCGCCTCCAGGGCGGCACCGTTCGCCAGGTGCAGCGACCGATCCCAGTCCCAGAGGGTTGCGGGGTTCTCGGCGGAGACCGGATCGATCAGCGAGCGATCCGGGTCGAAGGGGAGCGGACGGCGTAGGAACCCGTGACAGGGCCTTCGGGGTGGAACGGCCGGGACAAGCGTAAGTGCGCGCGAGATCGTATCATGGTGACGAAGACTGTCGCGCGGTAGTGGAACCGGAAGGGTCGAGCCACCCGTGTCATCGAGCCGGACGGACCAGCACTCAATGGAGGAGCACGGAAGATGCATCAACGACTGGGTATCACGGCGGTCACGGTCGTCCTGGTCGCGGCCGCATGGACGGCACCGGCCCACCCTCCAGACACTGGGGTCCCGGAGCAGGAGCCCGGCAACGACATGGCGCGGACCCTCGTCGGCGGCTGGATCGAGGCGCTCGGCGGCATGGAGACGTACGGGAAGCTGCGGAGCGCATCGTACACGCTGACTACCGAAATGTGGGACCCGGAGAGCGGCCGCCTGCGACGCGCCCGCCCCCGTTACGTCACCATCGCCCGCCTGGAGACCGGCGAGGCGGCCCGCATCGAACGCTGGGAGGGCAATGACTTCATCCGGCACGGGTTCGACGGGATCGGCGAGTGGGCCGTGATGAACGGCGAGACCCTCGGCCCGGGCGACAAGGACTACGATGAGGCGCGCTACGTGTCGGGTGACGTCTTCTACTGGATGGGGCTGCCCTTCAAGCTCAAAGACCCCGGCGTATTCCTGCACTACGACGGCCTGGACGACCAGGACCGCTACCTGGTGCGCGTTACCTTCAGCGAGGGGGTCGGCGACCACAGCGACACCTGGTTCTACACCTTCGAGGAGGGGCGCGCGATGCCGGTGTCGATCGGCTACCGGGAGGAGGGCCGCGAGAACATCAGCCGCACGTACTGGGAAGATATCCGCGAGGTGGACGGCTATGTCTTCACGGGACGGCGGGTGCACGTCAACGCCGACGGCAGGATCTGGAAGGTGCTGGTGACCAGCGACTTCGTGCTGAACCCGGAAGTGGATCCGGCGATGTTCAAGGGGCCGTAGCCGAACCCGGCGAGGCCGCCCGCATCGGTGGCGGTGACAGTCACGAATGCCGTCCCCGGCGCCACGGCGTCGACCGTGACGGTGTTGTCGGCAGCCGCGGCCGTGGCCACGCCGGGGTCGGAAGTCGCGGATTCTCGCAGCCTGCAATCCACACGGCGGCAACAGTGACTGCCAGAATCTGGAAGACGCCGAAGTATCGGTACGACGCCCTGTCCTTGCAGCCCGTGAATCCACCCCGCACTCAGGATGACCAGGACTCTTACACAACAGTCCCCACGTCGTACTGGACCCTCCTCGGCTGCGGGCGCCTGGAGGCACACCCGGTTCGATCCCCTTCGTCAACCAGAGACCTACCTCTCCTTGAGCTCTATCTCGAACATCACCGGCCACAGCTTGCCGGTGACGTAGAAGGTGCCGGTTCGCCCGTCGTGTGCAATCCCGTTGAACACGGCCCCCCCGTGCTCCGGCCGCCCGCTCGCCAGCGCCAGGGCTTCCGCGTCCAGTGCACCGGTTACCACACCGGTCACCCTGTCAATGCGCACAATCTCGTTCGACCTGAAGATGTTGGCGTAGATGTTGTCTCCGACGCACTCGAGTTCGTTAAGGTTGCGCACCGAGGAGTCGTTGCGCGTGACGTGGATCTCTTCGAGGAGGTCGAAGGTGTCCGGGTCACGGCGCTGCAGGGTTTCGCTCCCGTCGGACATGAAGAGGGATTCGCCGTCGTGACAGAGCCCCCAGCCCTCCCCCTCGTATTCGAGGGTATCCAGCGGCTCGATTGTCGCTGCGTCGTAGACGAAAGCCAGCCCGGCCTTCCAGGTGAGCTGGATCAGCCGGTCGCCGACCCGCGCCAGACCCTCGCCGAAGTGCTCGTCCGAGAGAGGGTGGCTGAGCAGTACCCGGCCGGAAGCGACTTCCACCTGTCGGACCTCCGACTTGCCGTACCGCCCCGTGCTCTCGAAGAAGATCGCGTCGTGGATGAGGAGTCCCTGCGTGTAGGCTCCCAGGTCGTGCGGCAGGGTGCGCTTGAGTTCGTAGCGCAGTTCCGTCGTCGGCGGCCAGGGGACGGTCACGTTGAACGCCTGCGTGGCCGCCAGGCCTTCGGTGTCGGTGGCCGAGATCGTTACGGTCGCCTCGCCCTTCGTGATCGCGGTGAACGTGACGGCGTCGTCGACCGAGACGCCGATCACCGAGGTGTCCGACGATGTGGCCGCATAGGCGAGCGGGTCCCCGTCGGGATCGCTGAAGTAGCCCGACGGGTGCAGAGTCCCGGTCTCCCCCACCGCAACGGTGTCGGACGGCACCGTGCCGACGGCCAGCGGCGCCCGGTTGGGAACCAATACGCCGAACACCTGCGCGGCCGTGACCCCTTCCGTGTCGGTGGCCGTCACTGTCACGGTGGTCCCACCCCTGGCGAGCGCGGTCACCGATACGGCATCGCTGGAGACCGCGGCAACGGCCACAATCGCGTCCAGAGCGGCGGCCGAGTACACGAGCGGGTCCTCATCGGGATCGTGGAAGTACGGGGCCAAACCCAGCGTTACTGTCTCCCCCACCGCCACGGTTTCCCCCGGGATCGAGCCAACCGGCTCGGGCGTCCGGTTGGGCACGGTCACGGCAAAGCTCTGCGTCGCAGTCAGCCCCCCCGGATCCGTGGCCGTCACGGTAACCGTCGCCACCCCCTTGGCGCCCGCGGCGACAGTCAACACGCTGCTCGCCACCGACACCCCCGCGACCCCCGTGTCCGAGACGGCGGACCCGTAGGTCAGTCCCGGCCCGTCGGGATCATTGAAGTAGCCCGACAGCTCCACCGTGGTCGAGTCCCCAACCGCAAGTTCGAGCGACGGGATCACGCCCACCGCCGCCGGAACCCGGTTGGGCACCACAACTTGAAAGCGCACCTCCGCTTCGAGCCCACCCTCGTCGGTGGCGGTAACCGTCACGTATGCGGTCCCCGGCGCCATGCCATTGACCGTGACTGTCGTGCCCGCGACCCTGGCCGTGGCCACACCGGGATCTGAACTCGCCGCCAAATGGACCAGCGCATCACCGTTCGGATCGTCGAAGCACATCTCCACTGAGACCGCCTCACCCGCGAAGATGGTCTGCGCGGGGATCACAGCGCAGGACAGCGGCGGCTGGGGATTCTCGCAGGCCACCACCCATGAGGCGGTGACCGCGAGGGCGAAGGCCGGGGAGAAGCCCGGACTTCGGTGGCCGCCCGGCTTGCTATAGATTCGCCATCGTCCCCCGTACATGGTCCGCGCTCCTCGCCAGCGCCGTGGCCTCGTCATCGGTCAGCTGCACCTCGACGATCTCCTGCAGCCCGCCCTCGCCCAGCTTGCAGGGCACACCCAGGTAAATCCCCTGCTGACCGTATTCACCCTCCAGGTAGGCCGCGGCGGGCAGAATTCTGCGTTTGTTCCTGACGATCGATTCAGCCATCTGCACTGCCGCCGCCGAGGGCGCGTAGTAGGCGCTGCCGGTCTTGAGGTAGCCCACGATCTCGGCCCCGCCGTTGCGGGTACGCTCGATCAGCGCTTCCAGGCGATCAGGTGCGATCAGGCGCGATACGGGAATGCCGCTCACCGCCGTGTATGAGACCAGCGGCACCATGGTGTCGCCGTGCCCGCCCAGCACCATCGCCTGGATGTCCTCCACGCTCACGTCCAGCTCCATTGCGATAAAGGAGCGGAAGCGGGCCGTGTCGAGGACCCCCGCCATGCCGATCACCCGCTCACGCGGAAAGCCTGTCGTCTCCTTGGCCACGAAGGCCATCACGTCCAAAGGGTTCGAGACCACGATCACGACCGAGTCGGGCGCCACCCGCGCGATCTGCTCGCCTACCGAGCGCACGATTCCGGCGTTGGTGCGAAGCAGATCGTCGCGGCTCATGCCCGGTTTGCGCGCAATCCCCGCCGTTACGATAAAGAGGTCGGACCCCTCGGCGGGGCCGTAGTCGTTGGCCCCGGTCACCCGCGTGTCGAAACCCTCAACGGGAGCGCTCTCCCACTGGTCCAGGCCCTTCCCCTGCGGGATCCCATCGATGATGTCGATGAGGACGACTTCCTGGCACAACTCCTTCTCGGCAAGGCGCTGGGCGCAGACTTCGCCCACATGCCCCGCGCCCACTACGGTGATCTTTCTGGCCATGTAACGGTTTCTCCATCGAGTTGGAAGCGGCGAAACACGGTTCGCGAGGGAACCCGGCGTCGATTGTCGGCCGGGTGCTCTTCATCCGCCCGTCTGCGAAAGGGCGATCAGGCCACCCGAACCCTCCGCGGAGCCCTGCACCAGCAGGTGCTTTTCGGGCTTGATGCGAAGCGTTTCGTTGATGAGGGGCTCCAGTGCCTCTCCATGCCTCAGGGCGTCCCGGAGCGGAGTCTGGATGGTACCGAAGAGGCAGGGCCGCAGCTGTCCGTCGGCCGTGAGGCGCATGCGGTTGCAGCGGCTGCAGAAGTTGTGGCTCATCGGCGTGATGACCCCGATGGTGCCCTGGGCGCCGGGGAAGCTGAAGTACGTCGCCGGGCCGTTGCCGGCGGGACCAGGGACGGGTTCAAGGGCGTCCACCACGGCGACGCGAGAGAGAGCCTCGTCGCACGAGAGGAAGTTGGTCGCGCTCAACTCCAGATTCGACTCCGTCGGCATGACTTCGATGAACCGCACATGGAGCGGACGATCACGGGAGAGCTCGGCGAAGTCAGGGACCTCGTCGTCGTTGTGCCCGCGCATCAGCACCACGTTGATCTTGATGGGGTCGAAGCCGACCGCGTGCGCCGCGTCGAGACCTTCCATGACCCGAGCCAGCGTCCCCGGACGGCGCGCGATGGCGTCGGCACGGTCGGCACACAGCGAGTCCAGCGAGATGTTCACCCGGCTGACGCCGGCATCCCGGAGCCGTTTCGCAACGGGCGCAAGCAACACCGCGTTCGTGGAAAGCGCGATGTCCTCGATCCCGGGGACCGCCGCGAGCAGGTCCACCAGCCGCGGCAGGTCCTTCCGCGCCAGCGGCTCTCCTCCGGTGAGGCGGAGGCGTCTGAGCCCCATATCGGCCATGACCCTGACGATCTCGGCAATCTCCTCGTAGGTAAGGATCTCACTGCGGCGCAGCCAGGGGAGGCCATCTTCCGGCATACAGTAGACGCAACGCAGATTGCACTTGTCCGTGACCGAGATGCGCAGATACTCGATTCGGCGCCCGAAACCGTCCACCATCGTCCCGTTCGAGGACGGTCGGACCCGGGGCATCGCGTAGCTCATCTGCCGAGCGCCCCTGGAGGTACCAGACCGGCATCGGCGTTCCCTCCGCGGCCTGCAGCACCGCCAACCGCTGCCACGGGCGCCTGCCCCTCCAGCCACTCGGCCTCGCCGTCCAGGTACCGTTCGCGCTTCCAGACCGGCAGCCGCTTCTTGATCTCTTCGATCACGTACCGCGCAGCGTCGAAAGCCTCTGCCCTGTGGGGCGTCGAAACCGCGATGGCCACGCTGACCTCGCCAACCGCCAGCTCCCCCAACCGGTGTACCGCGACGATGCGGTCAGTCCCGGCCCGTGTCGAGGCTTCGGCCACGATCGCCGCCAGCTGCTCCCGCGCCATCTCGGCGTATCCCTCGTATTCCATCCCGCCGACCGGACGCCCCTCGTTGCAGTTGCGGACGGTGCCCAGGAAGAGCGCCACGGCTCCGTCCTCCGGCACGCCGACCCGTTTCACAACGGTGGAAGGGTCGATGGGGTCTGTGGTTATGTGGCTACAGGTCATTTTTCGGCGCTAAGACATCTCACCCCCCGGCAACGGGGGGAATCAGGGCCACTTCGTCTCCGTCGGACAATTTGCTGTCGACGTTGGCGTAGCTGCGATTGACCGCGACGGCGGGGGCGGACGGAAGGTCGGCCCAGCCACCGCCACGGGCCCGCAACTCAGAAAGAAGTGTGCCTACGGTGGCGCGATCCGGCAAGGAGACGACGGCATTCGCGGTACCAACCCGCTCCCGGTGAGCGGCAAAGAGAAGGATCGTGACCTCCACCGAGGGAACCGCGGGGATTCGGAGCCCTAGTCGGCCCCGGCCGACCGCCCATCGGACACCACCAGGCGCGCGACCCGGGAGCGGAGGTGTTTGGATGGCTTGAAAACCGGTGATACGCGGGCGGGGACTTGTACCGGCTCCCCCGTTCTGGGATTTCTCGCTACGCGCGCCTTGCGGTGACGCACCTTGAAGGTGCCGAAGCCACGTATTTCGATTCCGTTGCCCTGGGCAAGCGCCTGCTTGACCGCATTCAGGAATCCATCGACCACCAAGGCGCATTCCTTCTTGGTGAGACCCGGGCCGATCGCCTCGGCTACCTGCTCAACGAGATCCGCTTTCGTCATTGCCCCTCCTCCGAGCCGGCGCCCAGGCGCCCATGTTGGCTGCTCCGCCCCTCGAGCGTCGTGTCCCGGAAATTTCTTGGCTATTCGAGCACACGAACTTCTGGGACACAACACTAGCTGGAACGAGCTGGCTGTTGTGTTCGGTCGGTAAGTAACAGAATCGAGTATCTAGCGTCAAGTCGGACAAGCATCACTCCTTTCGGCGGGGTCACGGACGCGCGCCGCCATCAAGGCGACAAAATCGTTGAAAAGATAGCGGCTATCGTGGGGTCCGGGCGCCGCTTCCGGATGGTATTGGACCGCCATGACGGGGAGCTTCGCGTGGGAGATGCCCGCCACTGTGCCGTCGTAGAGGTTGCTGTGCGTGACCCTGAGACCGGGCGCGCCGGGCACTTCATCCGCTTCCCCGCCCCTCACCGCAAAGCCGTGATTCTGGGAGGTGATCTCCACGGTTCTGAGGTCGTGGTTCATGACCGGGTGGTTCCCGCCGTGGTGGCCGAAGGGCAGCTTGAAGGTCTCCGCCCCGAAGGCTCTGGCGATGAGTTGGTGTCCCAAGCAGATCCCGAAGACGGGGATCCCCTTGCCAGCCACCTCGAGGATCGTCTCGGCGACCCGTTCCACCGCGGCCGGGTCGCCCGGGCCGTTGGAGAGGAAGAGGCCGTCCGGTTCCAGCGCGAGCACGTCTGCCGTATCCGCTTCCGACGGCAGCACGGTGACGCGACAGCCGCGCTCGGAAAGCAGCCGCGGCGAACTCGCCTTGACCCCGAAGTCGAAGGCGGCCACGTGGTACTCCTCCCGTCCCACCGCGGGAACAACGTAGCGACGATCCGTGGAGACACCGCACGCCAGCTCCAGGCCCTCCATCTTCGGGTGGGCGAGCACACGTTCGAGGAGCTCCTCCTCCGGCACGTCACCCGGTGCGATCGCGGCGCGCATGGCGCCCTCGTCGCGGATGTGACGGGTGAGCGCGCGGGTGTCCACGTCCCGGATCCCCACCACCCCGTGAAGCCGCAGGTAGCCTTCCAGCGTGTCCCGGCTCCGCCAGGAACTGGGCGCGCGCGCCGCCTCCCGCACGATGAATCCGGCGACCTGGGGCCGGAGCGACTCCACATCTTCGGCGTTGGTGCCGTAGTTGCCGATCAGGGGATAGGTCATGGTGACCAGCTGGCCCGCGTAGGAGGGGTCGGTGAGCACCTCCTGGTAGCCGGTCATCGAGGTGTTGAAGACAACCTCGCCGAGTGCGACGCCACCGGCGCCGAGGGGAAGTCCGTCGAAGCGGCGGCCGTCCTCCAGGAGGAGGCTGGCGGATGGGTTGTTCGGGGTCATCGTGCTCAATCTAGAAGGGGGCGTTCGGACGTCAACGGCCGACTCCGGGACTCGCTATCTTCCCGATAAGGGACGCGGCGCCCTGCCGGTGTCGCGCCGAACCCCTGTGGGAACCGGAGGGAGCGCATGGCGACAACCGCGCCGATGGTCCATGTCCACGCCGACGAGTCGTGTCTGGGCAACCAGTTCAGGGGCCGCGACCGCCCCGGGGCGGCGGCCGTTCTCCTGGAACACTGGAAGGACGGGGCGTGGGAGCGCCGCGACCTGTGGACCTCCGATCCGTCCACCACCAACAATCGCATGGCCATCACGAGCGCCATCCTGGCCCTCGGGGCTTTGAGGGGTCCCTGCCGGGTCCGGTTCGTCTCCGATTCCCAGTACCTGGTCAAGGGCGCTTCGGAGTGGATGCCCGTGTGGAAGCGCAAGGGGTGGAAGCGCAAGGGCGGCCCCATCGAGAACCTGGACCTGTGGCGGCGGCTGGACCGGGTCGCGGCGCGCCACGAGGTGGCCTGGGAGTGGATACGCGGGCACGCGGGTGACCCCAGGAACGAATACGTGAACGATCTGGCGCAGCAGGCGGCCCGCGAACTGTCCGCCGCGCCTGAACCGGTGGCTTCAGGCTTCGGTGACTGGCTCGAGGAGCAGCGCGACGAGAAGGAGCGCTATCTCGACTACTTCGAGTTCGCGCCGCCGCCGGAGGAGGGATAGGGGGACCAAGCACAAGGGCCCGGGGACAGTGTGCTAGCAGAAAGTGCTAGCAGCTCGCCGACGTGTCCCGGGTGGAGCCATAGCCGAACTCGCCCACCATTGCCGCAACCACGGCCGGCGCAACGGTTGCGGGGGTGACTTCGCGCCGCAGCAGGCGGGTGAGGCTCGTGACGGGGCGGCCGTGCAGACCGCACGGCACGATGCCATCGAAGTATGACAGGTCGGTATTCGCGTTGACGGCGAGGCCGTGTGAGGTGATCCACCCCGACGACACGCGGATCCCGATGGCCGCGACCTTGGCGCCCCGCACCCACACCCCGGTCGCGCTCTCGTCGCGCTCGCCCTCGAGCCCGAAGGTGCGGAGCGCCCCGATGAGCACCGCTTCCAGGCTGCGCAGGTACGCGTGGAGGTCCTGGCGGTCCGGTTTGAGGTCCAGAATGGGGTAGCCGACCAGCTGTCCCGGTCCGTGATAGGTCACGTCGCCGCCGCGGCCCGCTTCGTGGACCTCGACGCCCCGGGTGGCGAGCTCGCCGGGCGACAGAAGGAGGTGGTCGCGGCCTCCGGCGGACCCCAGCGTGATGACGTGGGGGTGCTCGAGGAGGAGCAGGGTGTCGGGGATCTCCCCCCTTCTTCGCCGCTCGACGAGGGAGGCCTGAAGCTCCAGCGCTTCCGGGTAGCCGGTCCGGGGCAGGTGTCGTACCGCGAGGGCGCGGTCTTTCCACGGAGCGCGCGACGGCGGGCGGGATCGGCCTGTCGCCGCTTGCTGCGCGGCCCGCTTCGTTGCCACGACAACCTCCTCCCGCGTGTGCGCTCCGGAACCGTCTGGCGTCAGGCGTCCTCGGGGAAATCCTGGAGCAGCTCCCTGAGCGCGAACAGGAAGCGCGCCGAGTCGGCCCCATCGACCAGCCGGTGGTCGTACCCGAGGGAGAAGTAGGACCGCTTGCGGATGCCCATGGAGTCCTGGCCGGACTCGGAATCGGTCAGCACCACCACCCGCTTCTCGATCGAACCGGTTCCCAGGATCGCCGAAGTCCCCTTGGGGATAATGGGCATGCCCACCACGGTGCCAAGAACGCCGGGGTTGGTGATGGTGAAGGTGGCCCCCTGAATCTCCGAGGGCGACAGCTGCCTGGCCTTCGCGCGGGTGGCAAGGTCGATGATCTTCCTGGCGGTACCCACCAGGCTCAGGTCGTCCGCGTCGTGAATGACCGGAACGATCAGGCCGGGGTTGAGGTCCACCGCCATCCCCAGGTTGACCGCACCCCGGTAGATGATGTTGTTTCCCGAAAGGACGCCGTTGACCGACGGGAAGTCCCTCAGGATGCGGGAACATGCCCATGCCACGAAGGCGGTGTAGGAGACCCGCGCGCCACGCTTGGCCCACCGTGCCTTGTTCCGCCGCCTGATCCGGTCCACGGCGCTGAAGTCGATCTCGATGATCGAATGCACGTGGGAGTGGATCCGCTTGGACAGCACCATGTGCTCCGCGGTGAGGCGGCGCATCTTGTCCATGGTCTCGACCCGGTCCTCTTCGCGTGCCGGGAAGACCGGGTGGTCCACCTCGCGTGCAAAGCGCCGCCAGAGGTCGTCGCCGGAAGGGGCGGCGGCCGGGCGGCGGGCGGGGGCAGGGCGGGGTTCGGGGGGTGTGGGTTCCGGAGAGGGCGGAGCCACGGCGGGGGTGGGAGGGGCCGGTGCGGGCGTGGCCGGGGCGGCGGTGGGAGCCGCAGCCGCATCCTGGCCGCTCTCGATGTACGCCAGAATGTCCTGCTTGGTCACGCGTCCCTGGTGGCCGGTGCCGGTCACCCGCGAGATAACCACGCCGGCTTCCGCGGCGATCCGGCGCACGACGGGGGTCGACCGGGTGCGGAGTCGCTCCTCGCTGGTGGCGGTGCAGGTGACGTCTTCGGGGTCGGGGGAGGCGGGGGGTGGGGACGGCGTGGCGGGAGCGGGCGGGGGCGGCGTGACGATCGGCGTTTCCGCCGAAGGCACCTGTTCGGATGGCGCGGCGGGAGCTGCCTTGGCCCCACCCGCCCCGTTCGGGTCGATATAGGCCACGACGGTGCCGACCTCGACGGTCTCACCCTCGGCCACCAGGATCTCGGTCAGGGCTCCCGCCGACGGCGACGGAATCTCGGCATCCACCTTGTCGGTGGAGATCTCCAGGATCGGCTCGTCGCGCTCGACGGCGTCGCCGACCTCCTTCAGCCACTTGGACACCGTGCCCTCGGCGATCGACTCGCCCATCTGGGGCATCGGCACTTCGATTCGGGACACGGGCACTCTCCATGCGCGGGTTGGGGGGCCGGGCGGGCAGCGTGGCAAGAGAGTCGCAGATCACCCCGACCGTCAGTATTGTACAAGATCGTCAGTATTGTACAAGATAACGTGCCGCAGTCACCACATCGCGGACACCGGGAAGGAAATAGTCTTCCAACTCACCGCTGAAGGGCACCGGCGAGTCGATGGCGGTGACCCGGAGAATCGGCCCGTCCAGCCATTCGAAAGACCGCTCGTTCATGCGGATCGCGATCTCGCCAGCGATCCCTCCCGTGCGCGTGTCTTCGTGCACGATCAGAAGCTTGCCGGTCTTCTTCAGCGAGTCCGCGATCGCCTCCTCATCGAGGGGCAGCAGCGTCCTCAGGTCGATGACGTCGGCGCGGATCCCGTCCCGGGCCAGTTCGGCGGCCGCCTCCAGGCTGCGATGCACCATCAGTCCATAGGTGACGATCGTGAGGTCCTCGCCCTCCAGTGCAGTGCGCGCGCTGCCCAGCGGGATCACGTAGTCCTCGGCCGGGAGCACCTCGCGGCAGTGCGGGGCGCGGTACAGTCCCTTGTGCTCCTCGAAGATCACCGGGTTGTCGTCGCGGATCGCGCTCTTCAGCAGCCCCTTCGCGTCCCGGGGATTGGACGGGTAGACGATCTTCAGGCCGGGGGTGTGGAAGAAGGCCATCTCCACGTTCTGGGAGTGGAACGGTCCACCCCGGTTGCCCCCACCGACAGGTCCGCGCACCACCAGCGGCATCGGCCCCGCGCCCCGGTAGAGCGATGTGGCGATGTAGTTCGTCAGCACATCGTAGGCGGGCGAGATGAAGTCCATGAACTGCATCTCCACCACGGGGCGAAGGCCCATGTGCGCGGCCCCGGCCGCCGCTCCGGTGAAGCCCCCCTCGGAGATGGGCGTGTCGATGACGCGGGAGGGGCCGAAGCGCTCCAGAAACCCCCGGGTGACCTTGAAGGCTCCTCCGTAGGCGCCGATGTCCTCGCCCATAAGGAACACGCGCTCGTCCCGCTCCATCTCCTCCCAGAGCGCTTCGCTGATGGCTTCGAGGAAGGTGGCCGGTTCGCCGGAACGCGTCCGGGCGACGTGCGCGGGTGCTTCATTCGGCATGGGACTGTTCCGTCAGGTCGTCCGGGGCGGGGGTGTCGGGGCCGGGGGGGTCCCGTCGCGTCCAGGGGGGTGGCGGCGGGCCGTCGGTGCATACTGGGGCCAGGGCATCGCGCGCGGCGGGTCCGGGCTCCTTCTCCAGCCGCGCCACCGCGTGCGCCACACCCACGGCGGCGGCCCTCTGGATCGCATCCAGATCATGTTCCGAGAGCCCCTCGGCAGCCATCGCACGCGCCGCGAAAGCGTCGTGAGGCGCCCACCGGTCTTCGTCGCCGAGGTGGAGTAGTTCGATCAGGGTCGGTCCCTCTCCTCGCACGCCACGCCGCCTTGCCGCGGCGACCGTTTGAAACAGGTGCTCGGGCGGCTCCGTCCCCACCCTCGCGAAAACGACTCCGTAGCTGACCGCCGCGGCACCGATATCGGAATGGCCGGCCCGGTCTGCGCGTTTCGGTGCCGCGATCACCACGATCAGCGGCGCGCGCACCGCACCCGCAAGGTTCATCCCCTCGTGCCAGCCACCGGATTGGAGCGCCGAGTGGCGTTCGAAGACCAGGGCAGCCCGGTCCTCTCCCCTTTGCCCGAAAGCGAGCGCCGCGCCTGCCAGCACCTGCGTCGCGGTGCCGCCCAGAGGCCCTCCCCAGCCGATCATCCCCCGCCGCAGGTCCGTCCAGCTCAGCCCACCCTCCCGCGCCGAGGCCGGACTGGTCCCCTTCGCCGCGAGGTGACGCAGGAATTCCAGGGGCGTGGCGCCGAAGGCCAGCGCGGGCCCGGGAGCCAAGGGACCCGGGTGGCACAGGTCGCCCTTGCCGTCCGTCGCACAACGCATGGCCCGTGCAATGACGGTGGACCGCGGGTCCATGCGGAAACCGGCCAAACCGGGGTGGAGCCCTTCGGAGCGGGCCAGGTCCCGTACGCTCTCCGCGAGAAAACGCGCCTGAAACCCCAAGTACAGCAGGTCGCCGGCAACCTCCGCCCCAAGGGAAGCCGGATCGGTGGTGGGCGCGTGACCCGCCGGCTCGGGGGTCAAGAGGCCGGATTCCCTACTTGTCGGGAAGGCCGGAGGGCTCGTTCCCGTCAGGGGGAGGCGGAACCACTTCGCCGGTCGTCTCCTCCGCGTCGGGGGGGGCCTCCTCGACGCCCGGTATCAGAATCGGCGAAGCATCGTCCTGGTCCAGCAACGGCGTCGGCGCGCTTGGCGCGTCCAGTCCCTGGAGAACCGATGTGGGCCCCGTCGCGCGGGAGGACATGATGGCCAGGATCAGGGACAGGCCCATGAACGCGGACCCGGCGATCCAGGTCGTGCGCGTCAGAAAGGAAGTCGCCTGGCGGCCACCCAGCACCTCGGTCGCGGCGGCCCCGCCACCCATCGCGGCCAGCCCGCCCCCCTTCCCCGCCTGAAGCAGGATGACCACACCCAGAACCAGACCGTCGAGAACCAGAAGAGTCAGAAGAAATCCGTACATGTCACCGTGTTGCCTATGAGTCTGTTGCGCCCCGGAAGCTGCCCCGGGAGGTGTCCGGTGTCAACTCCCGGCGCCTCCACAGGCCTCAGCAATCCGCGCGAAGACATCCGGATCGAGGCTCGCCCCACCCACCAGCACCCCATCCACATCGGGCGCGGACACCAGCGCGGCCGCGTTGCCGGGCTTGACGCTGCCTCCGTAAAGCACGGGAGCCCGCCCCAGCGTGCCCAGCGCATCCCGCACGATACCGTGAGCCTCGGCCGCATCGTCAGGCGTGGCCGTCTCTCCGGTCCCGATCGCCCAGACCGGCTCATAGGCGACCATGAACTCGGCGACGCCCGCAAGCGATCCCGCGAAGGCGCCGACCTGTCTGCGCAGCACCTCTTCGAGCCGGCCCGCCCTGCGCTCCTCCAGGAGCTCGCCCACGCACACGACCGGGACCAGACCGGCCCGGGCCGCCGCGCCCACCTTCCGGTCCACTTCGGCATCGGTCTCACCGAAGATGTGCCGCCGCTCGGAGTGGCCGATCAGCGCCAGAGTGGCCCCGGCTTCCCTCGCCATCTCGGCCGAGGTCTCTCCGGTCCGGGCTCCCGCGGCCTCCCAGTGGATGTTCTGGACGCCGAAGTCCGCCGGAACCCGCGTGCTCCCGATGGCGGCCTCGAGCGACAGGTCGGGGGGGAAGAAGACGAGCCTAACCGAACCGTTTTCCACTTTGGGGCGGAAGCGGGAAAAGAACCGCCTGGCCGCGTCGGGTCCGTGATGCATCTTCCAGTTGCCGGCCACCACCTTGACCATCTTCATGTCCTCCAGAGTTCACCGGGAGACACCGGTCCCCGGGCTTTCAGGCGTCCCCGGAGGTGCGCCGGCCCGAAAGCGCCGCCACTCCGGGCAGTTCCTTGCCGGCGAGCATGTCGAGCGACGCGCCGCCACCCGTAGAAATGTGACCGATCCGCGACGCTACGCCAGCCGCGCGGGCGGCCGCGGCCGAATCCCCGCCCCCGACGATCACCGTGGCGCCCCGGTCCGCGACATCGGCCGCCATGCGGGCAACCCCGACGGTGCCGCGCGCGAAATCATCGATTTCGAACACCCCCATCGGCCCGTTCCACACGACCGTCGCCGCTTCTGCCAGGTATTCGCCAAAGAGACGAACCGTGACAGGACCGATATCGCCCACCGCTTCGTCCGCGGGGATTTCCGCGCGATCGACAATCCGGGTGGGGGCTCCGGCCCTGATCGCCGGTGCGGTGACACAGTCCACCGGGAGCACCAGACGGGAGGCGGCGGCCTCCAGCACCCGCGACGCGACTCCCGTCTTACCCGCTTCGGCCAGCGATGTCCCCGTTTCCATTCCCATGGCGCGAAAGAAGGTGTTGGCCATGGCGCCCCCCACCAACAGCGCATCCACCCGCGGCAGCAGCGCCTCGATGACGTCGATCTTGCCAGAGATCTTGGCACCTCCAAGCACCGCCACGAAGGGGCGGCGCGGTTCTTCGAGGGCCTTCGCGAACGCCGCAAGCTCCCGTTCCACCAGCCCGCCCGCCACCGCCATCCCCCCCTTCGTCCGCACTGCACGGGGCAGCCCGTCGGTGGAAGCGTGCGCGCGGTGCGCGGTCCCGAAGGCGTCCAGCACGAAATGGTCCGCCCATGTCGCCCAGTCATTTGCCAGCGCCAGGTCGTTGGCCGTCTCCCCCGGCAGAAAACGGGTGTTCTCGAGCAGCGTGACCGACCCCGGCTCCGCAGCCACCACCGCATCCATGACCTGCGGGCCCGCCGTGTGCGGCACGAATCCGGTCGGCGCGGCAAGCCGGTCCTCCAGGCAGCGGGCCACCGGCGCCAGTGTGAACGCCCCGTCGCGACGCCCTCCCGGCCGACCCAGATGCGAGAGGATGACGACCTTCGCACCCGTGGCGGCGAGTCGGTCGATGGTGGGCACGGTGCGCTCGATCCGGGAAGCATCCGTCACCTGAGCCAACCCATTTTCCCCGCGGGCTTCGCCGGTGCCGGAGTGGTTCAGCGGGACGTTGAAATCGGCCCTCAGAGCGACGACCGCACCCTCAACCAGCCGGTCTTCCAGGTCGTCGAGGTTACGGGGGATGCGCGGCCTCGCAGTGTGCGGGGTTAGTTGCCCAGGGAGATCTCAACGGCCTGATACACGGGATCGGGTTGGGACCCCTCCGAATCAGGCTCGAACCGGATCGAAAACTCGACCCAGGTCCCGACTTTCTGTCCCGCACGGGTCGCCGCCAGGAACCGGAAGGAGAGGGTCGCCCTCAGCGCAGCCGAATCGAGTTCGGGTCTGCCGGACGAAACCCGCACCGCGGGCGTCTCCGGAAGTCCGTCGGGACGCACCCAGAGCAGCACGCGCACCACGCCTCCGATACCCCTCTCCTGCAACCCCACCGGGTACTCGTCGGTCACGATGCGACGAGCAAGGTTGCGGTCCACAAGGGATGGCAGCGTCGGGGGGAGTGGGGGTGGGGCGCTGTCCAGCGCGAAATCGATCCGGGGCAGCGGCAGGGGCTCCGGTTCAGGGTCCAGGCGCAGATCTTCCAGTACGGGCAACTCCTCAACCACCGGCATCGCCGTCGGTACCGGCGGCAATACCTCGGGCAGGGGTTCGACGGAAGCGGGCTCGACTTCCGGCGACGATTGGAGCAACCGCGCAAGGGAAGCCCGGGCCGGCGGGACCAGCCATGCGCCAACCATCAGCACAACCACGGCGGCAGCCGCGAGAAACCCCCTGCGGGCGCCTCTGGAGCGTGACGGGCCGGCGGACTGCATGCGCGCGTACTCGGCTGCCAGCTCGGCCCGCAACTCGGGCTCGAACGAGGACCGCTCCTCGATCGACAGGGCTCGGAGGTCACGATCCAGCCCCGCCAGATCGGCCGAAGGCGCCTGTCCGGATTTCGGCGATTCCACGCCACTTCGGGTGTCGTCACGACGGCGCTTCATCGGCCGCCCCCGGCACCGTCTTCGGCGACGGCCGCCTTCAGCCTGGTGACCGCGCGGTGAATTCGCACCGCTACCGCGTTGGAGGTGATCTTCAACGCCTCGGCGATCTCCGTGTTGCCCAGCCCGACCCCGTAGCGGAGCGACAGGATTTCCTGGTCGGCGGGCCGCAAGGTCGCGGCCGCGTTGAAGAGCCTTCGCAACTGTTCCTCCCGGAGAAGCCGTTCTTCCTGGGACGGCCCCCGCGAGACCAGGTCGGGTACCCGGTCCAGGGAGATGTGAAGGGAACCTTTGCGTCGCAGCGAGCGGAGGTAGTCGGTAACCGCGTTGCGTGCGATCCGGAGCAGCCAGGTACGGGGCGCGGATCGCTTGGGGTCGTACCGCCCGAGCGCGCGCAACGCCTTAAGAAAGACCTCGGAGGTGACGTCTTCGGCGACTTCGCGGGTGGGGACCCGGAAGCGCACGTATCGATAGACCGACTCGCGGTAGTCCCGGAACCAGGCTTCGAAATCGGGAGGGAGATCCGCCGGCCGGGCGACCGTTTCACGTTCGCGGGACCGGGGCCGAGGGCGGTCGGACCGTCGCTGAGTGCTCGTCTCTGCAGGGCTCATCATCGTTATCCCCAATACGTTGCCGCCGTGAGCGGCTTACAAGGCCAACCTGCCCCGGCGGGCACCGGGCCCGTCACCCCAGTCGTTCGCCCACGTACTCGACGAGGTCGACCACCCTGGATGAATATCCCCACTCGTTGTCGTACCACGCAAGCACCTTCACCAGGCGCCGGCCCATGACCGCGGTGCTGGGCGCGTCCACCACCGAGCTGGCGGACTCGCCGGTGAAGTCCACCGAGACCAGTGGCGCCTCCTCGACCCTGAGGATGCCCGCCAGATGGGTGGAGGCCGCGGCGCGCAGAGCGTCGTTGACCTCCTTTTCGCTCACATCCTCCTCGAGTTCCGCGACCAGGTCCACAAGCGACACGTCGGGGGTCGGCACCCGGATGGCCATGCCGTCCAGTTTGCCCTCCAGTTCGGGCAGGACCAGGGAAATCGCCCGGGCCGCTCCCGTGGTGGTGGGAATCATGCTGACCGCGGCCGCGCGGGCCCGGCGGAGGTCCTTGTGAGGCCCGTCCAGCACCGCCTGTCCCGCCGTGTAGGCGTGGATCGTGGTCATGAGGCCGCGCACGATGCCGAACTCCTCCAACAGCACCTTGGCCACCGGCGCCAGGCAATTCGTCGTGCAACTGGCGTTCGAGATCAGGTGATGATTTTCGGGGTCGTAGAGTTCGTGGTTGACCCCCAGCACCACGGTGATGTCCTCGTCCTTGGCCGGCGCCGAAATGACCACCTTGCGGGCCCCTGCTTCCAGGTGCTTCGAGGCCAGTTCCCGGCTCCTGAAGATCCCTGTGGATTCGACCACCACGTCGACCCCCAGCTCCTTCCAGGGAAGTCTGGCCGGGTCGTGCTCCGAGAGAACCAGGATTTCGTCTCCGTCGACAACCAGCCCGCCCTCGGAAACTTCCACCGTACCCGGGTAGGACCCGTGGACGGAGTCATACTTCAGCAGGTGGGCGAGCGTCCTGCTGTCCGTGAGGTCGTTGACGGCAACGAAGTCGAGACTGCTCTTCCCCGACTCCTTCGCGGATCTCAGGACGTTCCTGCCGATGCGGCCGAAGCCGTTGATCGCGACTCTGATGGACATGTGGGGTGGAACTCCCGCAGCGCGTCCGCGCCGCTTCAGGTGGAATCGAGGGAAATCGGGACTGTGCGTGAAAATGCGTACGCGGTGACGGACTGCGGACTGCCGGAGCCGAGGGCCCGGGCCGCTGCCACGATCGTGGCGCCCGTGGTGATCACATCGTCCACCAGGAGCAGCCGGCGACCCGCCAGCCTGTCCGCGAACCCCTCCACCACCGCGAACGCGCCACTGACGTTAGCCCGCCGCTGCATGGGATTCAAGGCGGTTTGGGTGCCCTTCTGGGTGAGCCGCTCCAGACAGTCCAGGAGCGGCTTGCCCAACTCTGCGGCCAGGGCGGCGGCAATCACCTCGGCCTGGTTGTAGCCGCGGCGGCGAAGGTTGTGCCGGGAGGTGGGAACCGGGACGACGCAGTGCGCCTTCAGGACCTGATCCCCGGCCCGGCGCGCCATCTCCGTCCCCATGAAGCCGCCGGCGCCCCGCCAACCCTGGTACTTGAGCGCGTGCACCAGCTCCCGCGCCGGAGACTCCAGGAGGCTGGCCGCATAGGCGCTGGCCAGCAGTTCGGGCCAGTCCTCGCATTCCAGACAGGACGGAGCCATGCCGGTCCCCAGCGGCGCCCCGCAACGGGTACACACCGGAAGCGGCACGCGCGGCAGCCTCAGGCGGCAGTTGCGGCACACCGGCCCTTCGCCGGCCCGAACCTCCTCGCCGGCCGACCCGCCGCAGCCGGCGCACGCCGGCGGGAGCAGGAAGTTCACCCACCCCGCCACCACCCCACCCCACCTCGTACCGAAACGCCCCGCCGCAGTCATTCGAGTGCTCCTGCCATCACCCCCCGCGGCGGCGCCCTCCCGAACCATCGCGCATGGGACGCCTCCGCCTGCAGCACCAGCATCTCACGCCCGTCGCGGGCCGGAATGTCCAGTTCGGCCGCCTGACGGCAGAGCGGCGTTGGCTCCTTTCCGTACACCAGGTCGATCACACCTCGCGGAAGGGCGGCCAGTCCGCGCAAATCGATGGGGGCAGCGCCCCCGTTGAGCCCGACGGAGGTGGCGTTGACCACCACATCGGGCGACTCCCCGCGCCAATCTTCGATCCGCGAGAGGCGCGAATCTCCGAACCGCCCCACCAGGTTCCGCGCCCTGTCTCCACTTCGGTTCCACAACCGCACGCGGGCCACCTCCGGCGCACCCGGCAAGGCAAACAACACCGCCCTCGCCGCCCCTCCCGCGCCTAGCACCAATACGCTCAGGCCTTCCCCGAGCTCCGCCACCATCCCCTCCCACACCCCCAGGAATCCCTCCACGTCCGTGTTGTCTCCCCAGACCTCTCCGTCCCGGGCCCAGAAGGTGTTGCACGCTCCGGTCGCCTCGACGGCATGCGCGCGGCGATCCAGGAAAGGCAGAACGTGCTCCTTGTACGGCACGGTGACGTTGCCTCCCCCCCCGTTCAGCGCCAGGCTGCGAAGCACCGTCCCGCACTCCCCGGCGGTCACCCGGCGGGCGATGTAGGACGCATCCCGGCCCGTGGCCCGGAACACCGCGTTGTGGATTGCGGGCGACAGGCTTTGTGCCACCGGATCGCCCAGGACCGCGTACATCGCGGGACGGTTCGGTCCGCGCGCGGTCACAGCGCGCACGCTTGGGCGTAAGATGACCGTCTTACCCGTCTTCGCACTCTGTTTAGGCCCGTCTTCATCCCTCTTGCTCCCCCGCGACGGCTCGTTCCACCACCGCCTCGACCAGCCGCCTCAGCTCGTTGAAGGTCTCCCGATAGACATCGTCCGAGCCCCCGAAGGGGTCCGCGACTCCGCCGCTCTCACCCGCCATCTCGGTCAGGAGGCGGCAACTGTCGCCACCCCCGAGCTCCAATGCCCGCCACAGGTGGAATTCGTCCATGCAGAGGACCAGGTCGGCGGTGGCCACGACCGCTTCCGCAAGCATCGTGCTCCGGTGCGGCTCAAGGTCCAACCCCGCCTCGGCCGCCACCCTTCGCGCGCCCGTGCTGGCGGGCGCCCCGTCGTGCGCGGCCGCCCCCGCCGAGCCCACGGTCACTCCCGTGATCGCGCGTTCGGCGATGGTCCGCCCCGCGATCACCTCGGCCATCGGCGAACGGCAGGTGTTGCCCGTGCATACGAACAGGATGTGCAAGAGGCCTCTCGAATCGGTTTGCCGACCCCGGCGCGTGCTCCCGGTGCTCGCGACGGGGACCGCTAGTTGCCCTCACCGCCCTCGCGACCCCTTCCGCCGCCGGGCGGCACGGAGAGCGGCAGGCGCAGGACTTCGTTCAATTCTAGCAGGTCGAGCGGGCCCTGACGTATCAAAATGGGACAACTTTCACCCAGACGTACCAGAGTGGATGCGGCGCCCCCCGGAAGGGGTCCCGCGTCGAGCGCGAACGGCTCCGTTCCGAGCGAGACCGCTGCCTCACGGGCACCCCGTGCGGTCACGGCCGGAGGCGCCCCCGGCCGGTTCGCCGAGGTGGAGGTCATGGGACGCCCCGTATCGCGCAGCAGCCGCAGGGTGAGAGGGTGTCCGGGAACACGCACCGCGACGGATCCATCGGGGGCCTTCGCGCCCGGATGAAAGCGGTCCCCGGGATCGTCGAGAACCAGGGTGAGGGGACCGGGCCAGAAAGCACGCGCGAGGGCACTCCCCTCCGAATCGAGGAGGTCCGCGACGTTCCGCGCCGAGGGGATCAGCACGACGAACCCGCCGGCCGGCCGATTCTTCAGGCCGCGCAGCCGCGCCAGCGGGCCGTCTTCCACGAATCCGCCGAGTCCGTACACCGCCTCGGTCGGGTGAATGACGAGTTCACCTGCCTCCAGATGCCGGCGCGCCTCACGCAGCGGCCCCTCGTACGAAGTCACACAAGTCCCTGCGCGAGATACGTCTCGGCCACGACGAGGTCTTCGGGGCGCGTGATCTTCAGGTTGGTCGCGGACGAGGGCACCATCCGGACTTCTTCGCCCAGTTTCTCCACCATGGCGGCGTCGTCGGTGGGCTCGATCCCGGCAGCGCGACAGTGCGCGACGGCGCGCGCGAAGACGTCCCGCGGGAAGACCTGCGGGGTCTGCGCGCACCAGAGGACGTCACGCGGCGGCGTCGCCACGATTCTTCCCGCGTTATCGGTCCGCTTGACGGTATCCACGGCCCCGATCCCCGCCACCGCCCCCCATCCGGACGCGGCCAGCCGGATGCACGCGTCGATCACGGCCGCCGGGGGGAACGGGCGGGCGCCGTCGTGCACCGCGATCACCGTGGCCGGCGACTCCACCCGGTCGAAGGCGCTTGCCACCGAACCGAAACGGCTGTCGCCGCCCTCGACCACGCGAATGCGCGGATCCTCGCCCGCGATGCCTCCCGCGTCACCACCCCCCAGCGCCACCACCACCTCGACCACATCGTCCCGGTCGAGAAAGCGCGAAAGGGCCCAATCCAGGATCGATCGTCCCGCCACCTCGACGAAGGGTTTGCGCACTCCCCCCATGCGCCGCCCGACTCCCGCCGCCGGCACGAGCACCGCGACCTTCATGCTCACACCCCGGCTTCCCGGAGCGCGGGCCACGCGGTACACATTGCCGAGGACCCTCCCCGCTCACACCGCCGCTTCGGACGGCTCCGGGTCCCGCGCGACCGAGTCGAAGCGGGTATAGACCTTGTGGAAGTACAGGTCGAGCTTGCCCGTGGGACCGTTCCTCTGCTTGGCCACCAGCAGCTCCGCCGCACCCTCCAGCGACTTGCCGTCCTTGTCGGTGGGTCCGTAGTAGTACTCCGGCCGGTAGAGGAACATGACCAGGTCGGCGTCTTGTTCGATCGCCCCGCTCTCCCTCAGGTCCGAGAGCTGGGGCCGCCGGTCGGGACGCTGCTCGGGCGCCCGGCTGAGCTGGCTCAGTGCGATCACCGGCACCTCCAACTCCCGCGCCAGCGCCTTCAGTCCCCTGGAGATCTCGGAGACCTCCTGCACGCGGCTGTCCGTGCGGGTGGATCCGGACATGAGCTGGATGTAGTCGACAACGATCAGCCCCAAGTTCGCGTCGGCCTTGAGGCGCCGGGATTTGGCCTTCATCTCGAGCACATTCCCGGTCGCGGAGTCGTCGATCCAGATTGGGGCGGAATTCAGGTGGGCGGCCGCGCGGGCAAGACGCTGGTATTCGTCCGCCGCCAGTCTACCCCGGCGCAGCTTCAGGGCATCCACGCGTCCCTCGGCGCAAAGGAAACGCTGCACCAGCTGTTCCTTCGACATCTCGAGGCTGAAGATGGCAACCGGCACCCCGTGTTCGATCGCGGCGTTCTGGGCCACGTTGAGGGCCAACGAGGTCTTCCCCATCGACGGACGTCCCGCCACGATCACCAGATCTCCGGCCTGCAGGCCCGTCGTCATGCGATCCAGGTCCGCGAATCCCGTCGCAACACCGGAGATGCCCCCCTGTGACTCCTGCAGCTTCTCGATGTGCTCGAAGGTCGGCCAGAGCACCTCCTTGATCCAGACGAACCCCTCGCGGTTACGCGATTCCGAGACGCGAAAGACGATCTGCTCGGCCTGGTCAAGCACCTCGTCAACGGGACGGCTCCCGGGCTCGTAGACGTCGCGCACGATCGCCTGGGCCGCGTCGATGAGCCGGCGCAGCATCGCCTTGTCGTGAACGATACGTGCGTGGTACTCGATGTTGGCGGCGGTGGGGACGGCATCCAGGAGCGAAGCGAGATACTCCAGCCCTCCCGCGTTCTCGAGCTCGGCCCCCTCCTTGAGCGCCTCCGATACGGTGACCACGTCCAGCACGCTGCCGCGTTCGAAGAGCCGCACCATGGCCCGGAAGATGCGCCGGTGCGCCTCCCGGTAGAACATGGTGTCGTCCACGAACTCCACGACGATCGCGACCGCGCTTCCGTCGATGAGCATGCCTCCCAGCACCGAAGCTTCCGCCTCCGGCGAGAACGGCGGCTGACGATCGTACTCCGCCCCCTCCACCGGCACCTGGATGGGAATGGGCTCGCTCAATGGACCGCCCGCCCGGCACGAATCTCACGCCTCATAAGGTGCTTTCGCATCAACCCTTCAAGATATTGTATTGTAATCATTTACTATCCATGATCTGACACATAAGCTGAAGATCCTCCCAAGCCAGGCGGCTCCACCCCGGGTTCCGCAGGAGCGCGGCGGGGTGGTAGGTGACGACCAGCGGGACGCCCTGGTAACTGTACACCTCGCCCCGGAGCTTGCCCAGCGCCTTGGTGGATCCGGTGAGCCACTGCGCTGCGAACAAACCTACTGCCAGCAGGACCTCCGGAGCCACCAGCTCGATCTGACGCTTGAGCAGAGGAGCGCAGGCCTCGATCTCGTCGGGCCGCGGATTGCGGTTCCCCGGGGGACGGCACTTGAGCACGTTGCAGACGTACACCGACTCCTGCCTCGACAGCTCCACGGAAGCCAGCATGAGGTCCAGGAGCTTGCCGGCCTGGCCGACGAAGGGAATACCGGTGGCATCCTCATCCGCCCCCGGCGCCTCCCCCACCACCATGAGGCGGCCGGCCGGGTTGCCGTCGGAGAAGACGACGGTCTTGCGGCCCTCCGCGAGACGGCAGCGCGTGCACGCCAGCGCTATCTCGCGCAGTTCCTCGTAGTCGGCGGTGCCAAGTTGGGGAGGGACCGGCTTCGCTTCCGATCCCGCACGCGACCGAGTCGCGGCCCGCACCACCGCCCTTACACCCACCTCGGCCTTCTTCTTCGCCCCAGTTTTCCTCTCCGCCTCCGTCGCAAGGAGCCCCAGCAATTCGCCCGGCGCCAGTCCGCCCGGCACGATCCCCGGCTCCCCCAGGCGCCGCCGCTGGTCCAGGTAGGCCGCCAGCCGGGTGCCTCGCTCGCTCATTCCGGATACCCTGGCAGCTCGAATACGGTCACCCCTCCACCCCCTCCCCCAGCCGCTCCTCGATGATGTCCATGATCTTCCACGCGACACCGAACTTGCTCATCAACGGCAGCTCCCGCGGCGCCACACCACGCCCCAGAATGGTCACGCGGTTGGTGTCGGTCTCGAATCCGGCGCCGTCTTCCCCCGCCCGGTTCCCCACGATCCAATCGAGTCCCTTCGCGGCCAGCTTCGCCTCCGCGCGGGCCACGAGGTCGGAAGTCTCGAGCGCAAATCCCACCGACACGCTTCCCGCCTTCATCCGCGCGACCGCCCCGGCCGCGATGTCCGGGTTGGCCGTAAGCCCCACCGTCAGCGAGTTCCCGGCCTCCCTGCGCTTGATCTTGCCGGACTTCACCTCGCGGGGACGATAGTCGGAAACCGCCGCCGCAAAGACGGCCGCGTCGGCCTCTCGGGCCACCGCAAGGACCGCATCCCGCATCTGGCAGGCGGTCTCGACGCGCACGACCTCCACACCGTCCGGTGCAGGAACCGTGGTCGGCCCGGTGACCAGCGTGACGTCAGCACCGCGGAGCCAGGCCGCGCGGGCCAGCGCCACCCCTATCTTCCCGGAAGAACGGTTGCCCAGATAGCGCACGGCATCGATCGGCTCCCGTGTCGGGCCACCGGTCACCACTACCCTGGCGCCCGACAACTCGCCCCCACCCCCCAGCACCCTGCCCACCGCGTCGACGATCTCGCAAGGTTCGGTCATCCGGCCCGGCCCGCTTCCCTCGCCCGCCGCCAGATATCCCGTGGCGGGCCCCACCCGGTGGTAACGCGGCGCGGCATCGAGGCGGGCCAGGTTCGCCTGCGTACGCGGATGCGCGAACATCGCATCGTTCATGGCGGGCGCCACCACCACCGGGGCCCCGCTCGCGACGACCGCCGTTGTGAGAAGATCGCTGGCACGCCCGGAGGCGGCTCTTGCGATGAAGTCGGCGGTGGCGGGCGCGATGCAGACACAGTCCGCCTCCCTGCCCAGACTGACGTGCAGCGCGGCTCCCTCGACCGAAAAAAGTTCGGTCAAGGCTCCTCGTCCGGTGACCCCTTCAAAGGACAGTGGCGCGACGAAGTTCCGGGCCGCCCCGGTAAGCACGACATCGACCGTGGCGCCGAGGAGCGTGAGATCGCGGGCGAGTTGGACCGACTTGTACGCCGCGATCCCACCGCAGACGCCCAGTACGACGCGGCCGCCCTTCCAGGGGGCGCACGGCTCCCGGGCGTCACGCACGGGGCCGCCCGACGACATGGCCGGCTATTCCACCTCCGGCCGGCGCCGCTTCACCAGGCGGTAGTCGACCTGCCCCGAGGTGATCGCCTCCAGGGCGCGGGTCGAGAGCTTCTTCTGGTCCGCCAGCTGGGTGTCGTGGGGGAGCACGTTGAGCTCCCGCGCATACTTGGCGGCCACCAGCACCCCCTGGTACTTGCTCTCGTTGTGCTCGGCGATCTCGCCGGGTGTGAAGACCCTCATGTTTTCTCCTTGCGGGCGCCCTTGAGGCGCCGGATCACCGACCGCGCTCGGGCCTCCAGCCCGCTGCACAGCGCGGCAACCTCCGGCGCCCCCTTGAGGCACTCCGGCTGTCCCGCCGCAGCGGCCAGAACCCGGCGTACCGTCCGGTCCAGATCCGTGTTCACGACAAAATGTTCGAATGACGGAGCCGTGCGCAGCTCGTCGAGCGCCGTATCGAGGCGGCGCGCGATCGCCCGCGGCGACTCCGTACCCCGTCCGGCCAGGCGATCGATCCACTCCGCCGGGCCGGGAGGGAGAATGAAGATAACGAAGGCACCTGTCCCGCGCTTCATGATCTGCCCGGCACCCTGCACGTCGATGTCCAGCACCGGGACCGGTCCGTCTTCGGACAGGCCCTCCAGGTTCCCGGCCGGCGTCCCGTAATACTCTCCGTGGACCTCGGCCCATTCGGCCAGCCGCCCGTCGGCAATCATCTGCTCGAAGACGGGGCGCGACACGAAGACATATTCGTGACCGCGCCGCTCACCCGCCCTTGGCCGGCGCGTGGTCGCGGACACGGAGAGCGCGAAGAGGTCCGGACGCATCCGCACCAGGCGGTCCGCGATCGTGGTCTTCCCCACCCCCGACGGCCCCACCAGGACCAGCGGCCGGCGCGGCGCGTTCACTCGACGTTCTCCAGCTGCTCCCTGATCCGTTCCAGCTCCTCCTTGATCCCGATCGCGGACGCCGAGATCGCGGCGTCGTTGGCCTTCGAGCCCACGGTATTCGCCTCCCGGTGCATCTCCTGGACGACGAACCCGAGCCGCTTCCCGGCCTTGCCCCCGGCCCCCCCGCCCCCCAACCCCTCCTCGAAGAGCGTCACGTGCGACCGTAGCCGCACGATCTCCTCCGCGATGTCCCACCGTTCGGCCAGGTAGGCGATCTCCCGCGCCAAGCGGTCCTCATCCACCTCGACCCCCTCGGAGAGCGTCGCCACCCGCTCGCGCAACCGGCCCCGTTCCCGAAGCAGCCGCGCGGGCGCGGCCCCCTCGATCACCTCCACCTCCGCCAGAATCCGCCCGAGACCGGCCCGCAACTCCACCTCGAGCCGCCGCCCCTCCGCCTCGCGCATCGCGACCACCTCGCGGAGGGCGCCCTCCACGCACACCCCCAGCGCCTCCTCGTCGGGCTCCGCGGCCGGCGGACCTTCCATGCGCAGCACGCCCGGCAAGCGCGTCAGCGCCTCGATGTCTAGATGCCCCTCCAGACTCAACTCCAACCCGGCCTCGTACAGCAGGTCCACGTACTTGCGCGCGCGCTCCAGATCCAGCGCCGGCACGCCGTCCTCATCGCGGCCAGGGCTCTCGCACCGCACGGCGAGCGACACGCTGCCCCGCGACAACGCCGCGCGGACCCGCTCCAACACGCCCCGCTCCAGCCCCTCCCAGCCCCGCGGCAACCGCACGCTGGTGCTCAGGTGCCTGTGGTTGACGGTCCGCACCTCGGCCCTCAGGACCCGGCCGTCCGGCAGCTCGCTCTCGCCGGCCCCGTATCCCGTCATGCTGCGAATCATGTCGGCTCCCGCCCGCCGGTGGGACCCCGCCGCGCCCACGCCGCCGTCAGTTCCAGAATGTCCACCGGACCCCGTACACGCCCCGGGTGACGGGCAACAGCACCCCCGGCACGTCCTGGTTGTTGTCTCTGAACGACACGTTCTCGACCGTGGCGAAGATGTTGAGGGTCAGGAAGCGCAACTGCAGGCGGAAGTACCAGTTCTGATAGAACGGCACCGTCGACGGCACCCGTATCTCCTCCTCGTCGTCTTCCACCGGCACCATCGCGGCCTCGTCCGGCTGCGGCACGTACATTTCGGAGCGTCCGTGCACCCCGAGATCCGCCCACATCTCGAAGTTCCCGGTGGCGCGGAAGACCCTGTGGAAGGAGAAGCTGGCGCGATAGGTGTGATCCGGGAAGTAGAGCGTCGCCGAGTCGGCTTCCTCCCAGAGCTGCACCTCGGCCGTCAGAAAGAGCCCCTGCGGGCGAATCGGGATCCTCCCGGTCACCTCCCATCCCTGTCTGAGGGGCTGGGGAAGCACGACGCCGCCCCGGTCGAAGAGGAGCTGCGTCGGCCACACCGAGTCCGCCTCGACCGCGAGCCGTGCCACCGAAACCTCGTGCAGCCGCCAGCTCGCGCGTGCCCCGAGACGAGTGCCGGCGCGGGTGGTGAAGCGGCTGGTGGGTCCCGGGTCCACCTCCATGGTGTCCGGATCCTCCATGGTATCGGTCGTGTCGGCGGGCTCCTCGGGCGGCAGCGGATTCAGGTAGGGCACCGAGCGGCTGCCGTTTCCGCGCTCCGCGAAGAAGGCCGCGTAGGGGACCGGCGTGGCCCAGACCCGGATGTCGTACCCCGAGCCCTCCTGTTCATCCCAGGTCTCCTTCCAGGTGCGCCCGCTCACGCCGCCCCACCGGCCGGCAAGGGCCGAAAACTCGGCCGCGAGCTCACGGTCCGCGACGCCGTCCCCGCGGTTGAAGCGCGCCGTCGCACGCCCCCATACCGGGCCCCGGCTGCCCGAAAGGCCCACCCCGTACTGTCTGCGCGACTCGGCCGAAAAGGGGAAGACCTGAGTCGTGTCCCCGGTCGACACCGACGCGCCGGCTGCCCAGCCTTCGGCAAGCAGACCCTCGGCCGGCCCCCATCTTCCCTGCAGGCTCCAGTCCGTTCTGCTCACCGACGCGGGCGCATCGTTGATCACGGTCCGCTCCGTCCCCATCCGCCTTATCTCGTAGCGGACCCCCGCGCGGTCGCCCCTGTGGAGGCTGTAGCGGAACCATCCGCCCGTGACCGCGCCGGGGTTGTCGCGTCCCCTGGTGTCCAGCCGTTCGATTGCCAGCGCCCCCTTTCCCCCGAACATCCTGGGCAGGGAGACGGTCCCCCGCAGCATGTTGGTGTTCTGGTCGCCGGTGCCCGCCTCGACCAGCGACGAGGGGCGCTTGTCGGCGTGCGCCAGACGGAAGAGACGCACTTCGACGCCTCCAGGGCGCTGGATCACGCGCACCCGCTCCAGCCCCGAGAGGGGGATGCGCGTCAGATCCGGCACCGACCCCTCCAGCGGGAGATGCTCGATGCCGTCGTAATACAGGCGCAGACCTCCCCCCGAGTAGCCGGTCGGAAAGACCGTGGCCGCCGACCCGAAGTCCCCGCTCCGAATGCCGAGCAGGCCGGGAATATCCGCCAGTAGTTCCCACAGGTTCTGTCCGCGTGCCGCCATCAACCCGGTGCGGTCCCACTCGCGGACTGCATTGACTTCAAGGGCGGGCGCGGGGTCGGGGAGGGTGGGGAACATCGGTGGGGGAGGCACGCTATCCGCTGCGACGCTGTCGGCGGAAACTGAATCCGCCGGGAGGCTGTCCCCGACCATCGTCGAGTCCTGAAGGGAGTCCGGAACCTCCTGCAGGCTGTCCGGTGGGTCCTGGGCGGTCGCCTGGAGAGGGAGCAGCACCACGAGGGCCGTGGCCGCGAGCAGCCCGGAAAGGCAGCCATGCGGCCGCCACCTCACGACCCCGGCGACCCGCACGCTCAGACGCCCGCTCTCGCACGCACCCACTCGAGCAGCAGCCGGCAGGGGATCCCCGCCGGCCCGTCTCGCAGGTACGGTTTCCGCGTCTTGCCGTACGCGGTTCCGGCGATGTCCAGGTGGGCCCACGGTGCGCCTTCGACGAATTCCGAGAGGAAGCAGGCGGCCGTGATCGTGCCGGCCGGTCGCCCGCCGACGTTCTTGAGATCGGCGAAGTCGCTCCTGAGTTGTCTGCGGTACTCGGCGTCGAGCGGGAGCGGCCAGCAGGGTTCGCCGGCGTGGTCGCCCGCCGCACGCAGCTCGCCCAGCAGTTCCTCGTCGTTGCCCAGCAGCGCCGAGCGGTGGCGTCCCAGCGCGACGACGCAGGCGCCGGTAAGGGTGGCGCAGTCGACGATCGCGGCGGGACCCCACTCCGACGCGTAGTGCAGCGCGTCGGCCAGGATCAGGCGGCCCTCGGCGTCGGTGTTGATCACCTCGATCGACGTGCCGGCCCGGCTGGAGATCACGTCACCCGGCTTCGTCGCCGTCCCGCTCGGCAGGTTCTCGGAGCTGGGCACGACCCCCGTGACGTTCACGGGCACCCCCAGGCGCCCGATCGCCAGCATGGCCCCCAGGACGGCGGCGCCCCCGGACATGTCGTACTTCATCTTCTCCATCCCCCGCGCGGGCTTGAGCGAGATCCCACCGGCGTCGAAGGTGAGCCCCTTGCCCACCAGCACCAGCGGCGCGGCCCCGTCCTCGCCGCCATGGTGGCGCAGCACGATCAGCCGCGGCTCTTCCTGCGATCCCCGCGCCACCGAGAGCAGCGCGTCCATTCCCTCGGCCTCCATCTCGGCGGGGCCGAGGATCTCGCACTCGAGTTCCGCCTCTTCGGCGATCCGCGCCGCCTCTGCGGCCAGGTGCGAGGGCGTCGCCACATTGCCGGGCCTGGCCTGCAGCGTGCGGGCAAGGTTCTCGCCCTCGGCGAAAGCGTGCCCGATGCAAACCGGCTCTTCCCACTCCCGCGCGGACGCGCCGACCAGAGTCGCCGACGCTACCTGAACCTTCCGCTGATCGCCCGCGGACTCGCCAATCGCGGTCGCCGATTCACCGACCAGGGTCCCCGACTCCCTCTGAACGCGCCGCCCCCCCGCGCCGACATCGTCGGCGGGGCCACCCCCGGGCTCCTCGAACCGCCAGGACGCCAGCACCAGTCCCTCGGCGGCAGCCTGCACCCACCGTTCCTCGACGTTTCCGCCCAGATGCCCCAGATAGAGCGCCAGCGACTCCACCCGGTGGCGCTCCGCAGCCCGCACCGCCCTGCCCCCCACCCTGCGAAGATCCTCTGCGGAGGCCGACTCCGAAGCCCCCACGCCCAGAAACACCACCCGCTGCGGCCCGTCACCGCCCGCCACCCCGTACCCCATCACCCTGTCACTCTTGCGCCCCCGGAAGTCCCCCACCGCAGCAGCCCGCGACAACACGCCTCCCACCGCATGGTCCAGTCCGTCCAGCTCCTCGAACGCCCGGTTCGACGCCACCCCCACCACCATCAGGGGCGTCGCGACCTCCTCCGGCGCTGTCGTGCTGACTTCCAGTCGCATCTTCCTCACGCTTTGCGGGCGGGCCCTATCCACGGACCGCTACATGTGCTCGACGATCGTCTCCGCGAACTCGAAGGTGGACACCCGGGTGGCGCCCTCCATCTGCCGTTCCAGGTCGTAGGTGACTCGTCCCGCCGCCACCGCCCCCTCCAGCCCCCGGTCGATCGCGCGGGCCGCCTCGTCCCAGCCGAGATGCTCGAGCATCATCGCGGCGGACAGGATCAGCGACCCGGGGTTCACGCGGTTCAGCCCCGCGTACTTGGGCGCGGTTCCGTGGGTCGCCTCGAAGAGGGCCACCGAGTCGCCCACATTGGCGCCAGGCGCCATTCCCAGTCCGCCGACCTGGGCCGCGCAGGCATCCGAGAGGTAGTCCCCGTTCAGATTCGGCGTGGCCACCACCGAGTACTCGGCGGGACGCAGCAGCACCTGCTGGAACATCGAGTCCGCGATCCGGTCCTTGATCACCACGCGGCCGTTCGCCTCCTCGCCCTCCCACAGGCGCGACTCGGGCACGGTGGAATCGGCGAACTGCTCGGCCGCGACCTCATATCCCCAGTCGCGGAACGACCCCTCGGTGAACTTCATGATATTGCCCTTGTGCATCAGCGTCACCGAATCGCGCCCGCGCGCCAGCGCATGGCGGATGGCGGCCGCGACGTGGCGCTTCGTGCCGAACGGGCTGATCGGCTTGATCCCGATGCCGCTGGCCTCCCGGATCGAGGCGCCCATCTCGCCCATCAGGAAGTCTCGCACCTTCTCGGCCTCGGGGGTGCCCGACGCCCATTCGATCCCCGCGTAGACATCTTCGGTGTTCTCGCGGAAGACGACCATGTCCACCTTGTGCGGCTCCTTCACCGGCGAGGGCACGCCGGGGATCCACCGCACCGGACGGATGCACGAATACAGATCCAGAACCTGCCGCAGCGTCACGTTGAGCGAACGGATGCCGCCCCCGACCGGCGTCGTCAGCGGCCCCTTGATCGCAACCTTGAACTCGGTCAGGGCGTCGAGAGTCTCGCGCGGCAGCCACTCGCCCACGACCTCGCTGGCCTTCTCCCCCGCGTAGACCTCCATCCATGCGATCCCGCGCGCGCCGTTGAAGGACTTCGCCACGGCCGCGTCCACCACGTGCCGCGTGGCCGCCCAGATGTCGGGACCGATCCCGTCTCCCTCGATGAAGGGGGCGATCGGCCGGTCGGGGACAACGGGCTGGCCGGTATCGCCGGTGATCTTCTCGCCGTCGGCGGGGACGGAGGCGTACTGATAGGCGGACACGCGCGGGGCTCCGGATTTGTGGGGGGAACCAGAGGGGTACCCGCTAATCTGACGCGTGGCGGGACGTATTAGAAGGGGGGCGGGCGCGTGCCTGCCGATGTGCTGAACCACCGACTTGCCACATCGCCATCCGCAACCGCCAATCTCGCCGGCGCCGGCCGCCCCCCCGTCTTCGCGGGCCAGTCGATACGAGAGCCCCCCAACCACCTCCTGCCGGCCGCCACCGACAGATTCCCGGACAGATACTCCCCAGAATCTGTCACTGACGCGGTTTACAGGCTTCCACCCAACACACGGAGCCCCCCCGGTGACAAGACTGCGGACAGATACTACCTTGAATCTGTCACGGAATCTGTCACGGACCCCCCAACAAGGCCTGCGACACGTGGAATCTCAGCCGACCCGGCAACAATACAGGCGCCACTGGGGGATCTCTCCCCGCACGCGCTTCCAGCTCGGCCAGTGCGACGCCCTGGTCTCGGCGATCCGCACCACGCCCGTCCACCCCGACGACCACCGCCGCTTCCTGGACGCGGCCCTGGCGAAGGCCGCCGTGGCCACCACCGCCATCGAAGGCGGCCCCCTGGACGAAACCGAAGTCGGCGCCCTCATGGCGGGCCGCCGCCTTCCCCCCAGCCGCGACCCCCAGGCCACCGAAGTCATGAACGTGGTGGCCGCCACGCGCACCCTCCTCAACGAACTCGCCGCCGGAACCACCACCCCCGTCACCCCCGACCTCCTACTGCACATCCACGGCCTGATCGGCGCGGATCTGGGCGACCGCCTGGACGCCGAGCCCGGCCACTTCCGCACCGGAGCACAGACCGGACGCTACACCGCCCCGCGCGCCGACGACGTCCCCGAACTGATCGGCGGCGTCTTCGAGTGGTTCGACCGCGAGTTCCCCCGCTCGGGTCCGGACGGAGAGCTCGGCCAGGCGGTCGTCCGCGCCCTGGTCACGCACGTGTACGTCCTCTGGATCCGCCCCTTCGGCGACGGCAACGGGCGCACCGCGAGGCTGCTCGAAGGGTACATCCTCGCCGCCGCCGGCACCCCCGCAATCGCCTCGCACCTCCTCACCGACTTCTACAACGAGACCCGGCGCGAGTACTTCCGCCACCTCGAACAATCGTCGCGCGACCGCTCGCTGACCTCGTTCATCGCATATGCGGTGGAGGGGCTGCGCGACGGCCTCGAGCGTCTCCACGGCGCCGTGGGCGAGGCCAACTTCGCCGTCGCGTGGCGCAACTTCGCGCGGGCCCGCCTGGCGGACCTCGATCTCCGCAAGCGCTCGGTCCTGGAGCGCCGCACCGAACTCATGCTGGCGATGCCGGTGGAGGGGTCGTTGGACATCGACGAGGTGGCGCTTCTCGACGCCGAGACCGCCCAGCGCTACGGGGGACTGTCGCGGCGGACGCTGCGGCGCGACCTGCGGTTCCTGGTGGGGACGGGGCTGCTGACGGGGTCGGAGGAGGCGTTTTCGGCGAATGTGGGGCTGCTCAGGCCGGTTTGCGCGGGCACGGCGCCGACGGATACGATATAGTAGTAGTCCGGTCGGCCCGCGCGCGTCGCGCCTGCCGGACCACCACCCGGACAGAACCCACCGCGAAAGAGGGACGACATGAGGATCGGACGCCACGACATCAAGCTTCTCGCCATTATCGGTGCCGCTGGAGCCGCGGGGCTGGTTGCCACCGGGCTCATCATCGACGCCGCGCAGGGGCCGCATGGCCTATCCTACGGAGGTGACCATGCCGTTCTGCGGTATCATTTGGTGCACGTCCAGGAGGCCCGGGCGGATCGTGGAAGGACGCAGGTGCAGGTGATACGGACAACCCCCGCGGCCACGAAGAGCGTCCCGATCGTCGGATCGTCGCTTGACCTGTCCCCTGTCGTGTACATCGACGGGGTGCGTGTCAACCCCCCCCTTCGACTGCATCCAGGGGAAGAACGGCAGCCCAGTCTTGACGAATTGACTCCGGAGGACATCGCCAAGATCGATGTGATCAAGGGCGACAAGGCGCTCGAGTTCGGTACGGAGGCCAAGGAACGCGGGGTAATCCTGGTCACGACGAAAACGGGAAAGAAGAAGGACTCCGGCGAAGGATCCTAACTGCCCGGCCGCGGGAAGAACTGGTCCACCAGGACCGGGTTCCCGTCCGGATCCACGAGCATGATACTCGCGGGACCCGTGCCGTCAGGATCCGTATCGGTGGACATCTCCAAGCCATCGGCGACCAGCGACGCGCGGATATCCCTCACATCGGTGAAGTCCTCGACCCGTGAAGTGTCCTGCGCCAGGCCCGGATTGAAGGTCAGGATGTTCTTGTCGAACAGTCCCTGGAAGAGACCGATGATCGTGGTCCCGTTGATCATGATGAGGTACTTCTCGCCGTCGCCGCCGGTCACGGTGAAGCCGAGCTTCTCGTAGAACGACCGGGAAGCGTCGAGATCCTTGACGGCGAGGCTGATGGAGAAGGCGCCGAGTTGCATGGGGTGGTGGGGTTGGGGGATCGGGGATGGGCTGCGGATCGAAAGCTATCAGCGATGGGCGACCTTCAAGACGCGGTTGCCATGCTGTCGGCAGGAATCATAATGAAGGTAGCGCCGGATGCCGGCCGTCACCCCGCACTCGATCCATCGACCATGCCTCCATCCCCCCACCGCGTCCTCGCCGTCGACTACGGCACCCGCCGCATCGGCCTCGCCCTGAGCGACGCCTCTGGCACCCTTGCCACGCCCCTGACTACCCTCACCCGGCGCGCCGGCAAGCGCCCCCCTATCGCCCGGATCCTCGAAATCGCCGCCGATCACCGCGCGGGGTGCCTTGTCGTGGGACTTCCACTCGATGCCCAGGGACGCGAAAATTCATGGACCGCCGAAGTTCGGGATTTTGGCGGGCGACTGGGTGACCGGAGCGGCCTGCCCGTTCACTTCATCGACGAGAGCTACTCGTCGGCGGAGGCCGAGGCGAGGATTCGTTCCATTGGTTTGACCAGGAAGAAGAAGGAAGACAAGGCGAGGATCGATGCCGGAGCAGCCGCAATCATCCTCCAGGACTGGCTCGACGCCCGTTCCCTGGACGCGCCGGAGACTCTGGGCGACGGCGAACAGTAGACAAGCCGTCGGCACCGGGCTCGGCATTCTCACCGCCGCGCTCGTCGTCGTCGCCGTCCATGGACGCGCCCCCACTCCGCCCGCCGGCGAGGTCACGCTTGAAATCCCCCCGGGCACCTCGTTTCAGGCCGTCGTGGATACCCTGGCCGAGCGCGAGGTCATAACCCGGTCCTTCCTCTTCAGGATCTATGGGCGCGTCCGGGGGCTGGACCGGACCGTGAAGGCGGGAACCTATCGCCTGCCACGAGGGGCCCGCTTCGGAGAAGTCCACACCGTGTTGGCGGAGGGCCGGGTGGCGACCTTCCCGGTACTGTTTCCGGAAGGCCTCACGATCAGAAGGATGGTCAGGCGGATCGCGGACGCGGCGGGGTCCGACTCCGCCTCCGTGGCCAGCTTCCTCGACGGCGAAGACCTTCACCTCCGCTGGGAGGTCCCCGGCCCGGGGCTCGAGGGCTACCTCTTCCCCGACACCTACCGCTTCGCGCGGGGGGTGGGCACGGAGCGGGTCGTTTCGGCCATGATCGCCCGGTATCACAACCACTGGACGCCCGAGCGCCGCGAACGCCTGGCGGAGACGGGCATGTCGGAGCGGAAGGCGGTCACGCTCGCCTCAATCATCCAGGCCGAAGCCGGGAATGTCGCCGAAATGCGCACGATCTCCAGCGTCTTCCACAACCGGCTCCGCATCGGCATGCGCCTGGAGGCCGACCCGACCATCCACTACGCGCTTCCCCCCGGCTATCGCCCACGTCTGCTCTACGCCGCCATGGACTCCGTGGCCGACCACCCCTACAACACCTATACCCACGCGGGGCTTCCCCCCGGTCCGATCTGCGCGCCCGGCGCCCACGCCCTGGATGCGGCCCTGAACCCTGCCGACACCGACTACCTGTACTTCGTCGCGGGAGGAGGCAACCAACACGTCTTCTCCCGCTCGCTCGAGGAGCACAACGCCGCGATTCGCAGCATCCGCGCCGCCTCCAACGGCGGGTAGTCGGGGTTCCAGTGTTCGGACACCCATGAACACGGCCAGTCAAACGAGCGCCGAACTGGCCGCCCGTCTTCGCCTGATCGTCATCACCGACCGAGATCTCGCACGTCCCCGGGAGGTCACCGAAGTTGTCGTGGCCGCGCTCCGCGCCGGAGCCCCGGCCGTGCAGCTGCGCGAGAAGGCCCTCCCGCCGCGGGACGCGCTTCCCCTGGCACGCCGCTTGCGCGCGGACACTGAGGCCGCCGGCGCCCTCTTCTTCGTGAACGACCGGGTTGATCTCGCTCTGGCGGTCCACGCGGATGGCGTCCATCTCGGCCCCGCCGACCTGCCGGTGGCCGCCGCCCGCCGGATCGCGCCGCCCGGTTTCCTGATCGGCTACTCGGCCAACGATCCTGACGTGGCCCGCGCCGCGATCGCCGACGGCGCCGACTACATCGGTTGCGGTGCCGTTTTCTCGACGAGCACCAAGAGCGACGCGGGTCAGGCAGTGGGACTGGAAGGCTTGACCTCGGTGGTGGAGGCCGTCGAAGTGCCGGTGGTCGCGATCGGCGGAATCACTGCGGCGCGGGCCAGAGGGGTCTCCCGTGCAGGCGCCGCCGGCTGCGCGGTGGTACGCGCGGTGATGGCGGCCCCCGATCCCGGTCTCATGGTACGCGGACTCCTGCGGGCCGCCGCCGAGCCTTAGCAAATCCCAGTACAAGTCCCTGCGCGCGCCGGAAGCGGGGACCACAGGTTGGCCCGTTTCCAGGGCACGACGCCCACTGCGCGCTCGGGCCCGCAGCGGGACGCCACCGCGTTCGTCCACTCCTCCAAAACAAAACGCCCCGCCCGGCATTCGAGATACCGGGCGGGGCGTCATCAGAATGGCTGGCAGCGACGTACTCTCCCACCGGGTTGCCCCAGCAGTACCATTCGCGCGGCAGGACTTAACTTCCGAGTTCGGGATGGGATCGGGTGTGACCCCTGCGCTGTGGCCACCAACCAAGAACTACAGGGCGAAGGAAGGAACGTGCCTCATTCTCGTGCTGGAAATGCGGATGAGGATGGCTGGTCAAGCCTCTCGGGCCATTAGTACGGCTCAGCTACACGTGTCGCCACGCTTCCACTTGCCGCCTATCAACGTGCTAGTCTCGCACGGCCCTTCGTGGACCCCGAGGGGTCCTGGGAGTACTCATCTTGGGGGGGGCTTCCCACTTAGATGCTTTCAGCGGTTATCCCTTCCCGACGTCGCTACCCGGCGATGCCCCTGGCGGAACAGCCGGTACACGAGTGGTCAGTCCACTCCGGTCCTCTCGTACTAGGAGCAGCTCCCCTCAATACTCCAACGCCCACGACGGATACAGACCGAACTGTCTCACGACGTTCTAAACCCAGCTCATGTACCGCTTTAACGGGCGAACAGCCCGACCCTTGGGACCTTCTTCAGCCCCAGGATGCGATAAGCCGACATCGAGGTGCCAAACCGCCCCGTCGATGTGAACTCTCGGGGGCGATAAGCCTGTTATCCCCGGCGTACCTTTTATCCGTTGAGCGACGGCCCTTCCATTCGGAACCGCCGGATCACTAAGGCCAACTTTCGTTCCTGCTCGACCCGTCGGTCTCGCAGTCAAGCTCCCTTATGCCTTTGCACTCTTCGCGCGATTGCCGACCGCGCTGAGGGAACCTTTGCGCGCCTCCGTTACATTTTGGGAGGCGACCGCCCCAGTCAAACTACCCACCTGCCACTGTTCCCGAGGAGGATTCACTCCCCTGGGTTAGAGCCTCAACATTGTAAGGGTGGTATTTCACCAATGACTCCCCGTCCCCTGGCGAGAACGGTTCACAGTCTCCCACCTATCCTACACATGCAAAGCCAAGACCCAATGACAGATTGCAGTAAAGGTGCACGGGGTCTTTTTGTCCTGTCGCGGGTAATCGGTATCCTCACCGATACTCCAATTTCGCCGAGCTCGCGGAGGAGACAGCGCCCAAGTCGTTACGCCATTCGTGCAGGTCGGAACTTACCCGACAAGGAATTTCGCTACCTTAGGACCGTTATAGTTACGGCCGCCGTTTACCGGGGCTTCAGTTCAGAGCTTCGGGTTACCCCTAACCCCTTCCTTTTACCTTCCGGCACCGGGCAGGCGTCAGTGCCTATACGTCGTCTTAACCGACTTTGCAGACACCTGTGTTTTTAATAAACAGTCGCTTGGGCCGATTCTCTGCGGCCTGTTTCGGCTCCCCACGCGTCGTGGTTCACCTACTCCAGGCTCCCCTTCTCCCGAAGTTACGGGGACATTTTGCCGAGTTCCTTCTCCGCGGATCACTCGAGCACCTTAGGCTACTCGCCTCGCCTACGTGTGTCCGTTTACGGTACGGTCGTCCAGGCACCTCCCATGCGAGGCTTTTCTCGGCGGCATGGTTACGGACCCTTTGCAGGGAGTAATTTCCCTTCGGCATCGGCGCTCGGCTAAAGAGGTCTTTTATCCCCTCTCATCGCCTACCACCTTACATCGGATATTCCACCACCCGACGGTCCTGTCACTTCCGCGTCCCCCCTCATGGTCGAACGCTACCTGAACGGTACAGGAATATTAACCTGTTTCCCATCGCCTACGCCCTTCGGCCTCGGCTTAGGGACCGACTAACCCGGAGCGGATAAGCCTGGCTCCGGAACCCTTAGGCTTTCGGTGACAGAGATTCTCACTCTGTTTATCGCGTACTCATTCCGGCATACTCTCTTCCCTGCTCTCCACGGATGCCCTTCCGGGTCCGCTTCACTGACCAGGGAATGCTCCCCTACCATGACTTTCGTCATCCGTAGCTTCGGCGTCGTGCTTGAGTCCCGACCATTATCGGCGCGGATCCACTTGACTAGTGAGCTATTACGCACTCTTTAAAGGAATTGCTGCTTCTAAGCCAACCTCCTAGCTGTCTTTGCACATCCACATCCTTTCTCACTTAGCACGAACTTGGGGGCCTTAGCTGACGGTCTGGGCTCTTTCCCTCTCGCGAACGGACATTATCGCCCGTACACTGACTCCCAGGATACATCTGTGAGGCATTCGGAGTTTGGTTGAGTTCGGTAACCTGGTAAGGTCCCTAGCCCATCCAGTGCTCTACCTCCTCCAGACAATTACCTGAGGCTATACCTAAATATATTTCGGGGAGAACCAGCTATCTCCGAGCTTGATTGGCCTTTCACCCCTATCCACAGCTCATCCGAGCAGTTTTCAACCCACAACGGTTCGGGCCTCCACCAGGTGTTACCCCGGCTTCACCCTGGCCATGGATAGATCGCTTCGGTTTCGGGTCTACCCCCATGCACTCGACGCCCTATTCAGACTCGCTTTCGCTTCGGCTCCGGACCAGAGGCCCTTAACCTCGCGCATGAGGAGTAACTCGCCGGATCATAATGCAAAAGGCACGCCGTCACCCATCCCCGGGAATCCGAAGATCCGGGTCAGGCTCCGACCGCTTGTATGCACACGGTTTCAGGGTCTATTTCACTCGCCGTCAGGCGTTCTTTTCACCTTTCCCTCACGGTACTCTTCACTATCGGTCACAGACTCGTATTTAGCCTTGGAAGATGGTCCTCCCGGATTCAGCCAGGGTTCCACGTGTCCCGGCCTACTCGGGGTCCGCATCAGCTCACCTACTCGCATTTCGCATACGGGACTCTCACCCTCTGCGGTCGTACGTTCCAGTACCGTTCCGCTATGCTTCGGTTCGCCTGATGATACGGCCCCACAACCCCCGGCCGGGTCACCCCGCCCGGGTTTGGGCTCTTCCCTTTTCGCTCGCCGCTACTATGGGAATCTCAATTGATTTCTTTTCCTCCAGGTACTTAGATGTTTCAGTTCCCTGGGTTGGCTCCCCTCTCGGGGTGACGGGATTGCTCCCGCCGGGTTCCCCCATTCGGACACCCCCGGATCCATGCTTGCTTGCAGCTCCCCGAGGCTTTTCGCAGCTTGCCACGTCCTTCTTCGCCGGTCTGTGCCAAGGCATCCACCGTGCGCACTTACTCGCTTGACCAGCCGTCATCCCTCGGCCGGACGTGGATGGTCATGATGCTTCCATCCGTGCCCGGCGCAGATTCGTTCAGACCGGTCCATCACCGTCTCGCCTTTCCAACACGTACGCTCCGCCGGGTCCACCGCAGGCCGGGCCCCGTGAGGGGTCACCTGCCGTCGTGGTCGGCTGGAGCGACCTAAGGCACTTTCCTTCCTTCTACCCTGGTTTTCAAGAAGCAATGTGTTCGCTCTGCCGGGGTCCGCACCTGACGGTTCCGCGGAGGGAACTGGGGTGGGATCGGCGGGAAGCGAACAGCTATGAAAGGTAGCGAGGTTCCCGGGGAAGTCAACAACTAGTCTTGCCCAACGGCAAACAAGCCTGAACGGGATTCCGGTTTCCAGCGGGAGATGAGTATCCATGTCGCAAGCAGGCGGGGCGAGTCGCGGCTCCAGTGCGAGCGGGTCCGGGGCAGAGGTATGAAGTAGCCATCAGGCGGTGGCGGGCGGTTCCGGCGTCCACAGGCGATCCTGCTGCACGAGGGCGTTGGCGAGGACGACGAGCTTTCTCATGACGGCCGTGATGGCGACCTTGGGTGGCTTCCCGGCGTTGACGAGTGCCGCATACTTCCGTCCGAGGGGAGGATTGGCGCGGATGGCGGCCAGCGCAGGCATGTAGAGCATCCGGCGAGCCTTGTCCCTACCGCCCTGGATGAAGCTGCGCCCCCTCCAGGTACCGGACTCCCGGGTCACCGGAGCCAGCCCGGCGAGGCTGGCGGCCTGGGGACCGGTCATGGTGCCCAGTTCGGGCATGTGGACGATGAGTCCCGCCGCCGTCACGCTGGAGATGCCCGGAATCGAGGTCAGGATCTCAGACCGGCGCCTGAGGGTCTCGTCACTCTGGAGAAGCTTCGCGATCTCGGCGTCGATGCGTTTCAGCTGGCGCTCGATTTGCGCCAGACGCTCCTTGTTGACCCGCTTAGCCAAGGGGTGGCGCAAGTGGCTGCCGCGGTTGAGCGTACGAGTCCGGTCCGCCACCAGCGCATCGCGCACCAACCTCAGTTCGGCGAGGTCGCGCTCGTCCTCGGACGCTGCCTTGGCCGGGCGGAGATCGTCGATTACGGCGGCCATCCGCGCCAGCGTGCGCGCGTCGATCGCGTCGGTCTTGGCGCGCTGTCCCTGCGATCGGGCAAAGCACCGGACCTGGTACGGGTTGATCGCGTAGAGAGGAAGCCCGGCCTTCAGCAGCGCCTCCTCGAAGTCGCGATGCCAGGGCCCGGTGGGTTCGTAGGCGACCCGGCCGGCCTCGGGGCCGATCCAGGCGATCAGCTTCCGGAACCCGGCCATGTCGTTCGAGAACCGGGCGGCCCTCCCCTCGGGCGCGGCGCAGGCGTCGAGCCAGGCTTTCGACAGGTCGATCCCGACGGTAGAGTGGGTCATCTTCCCTTTTCTCCTGTGCTTGTCATGCGAGCCTTGATGCTCATGTATCCATTCAGGACGTTGGGAAGGACGGTGGCGACCAAACTCATTTGCGGCCCCTCACGGCCAAGCCTGAAACGGTCCGACCACCGCCCCCCTTCGGCGCCCCGCGGGGCGCCGAAGGGCCGGGTTTTCCCTGCCACCCGGGTCTGAGACTAACAGACAAGCCTGAAGTCCGGGGCGAGCCCTTCCGGCGACCGCCTATTTGCGAGCATTCAGCGCGCGGCTCGCGATCTCTTCCCTGAGGCGCCGCACGAAGTCACCCCGATCCATGGTCAGCTGCTTCCGCCCCGCCCCTCGCATCCGCACCGAGACCGTTCCCGCCTCCGCCTCGCGCTCCCCGACGATGCCCATGTAGGGGACCTTCTGCGTCTCGGCGGCACGGATCCGGTACCCGAGCGTGTCGCGCTCCTCCGTTTCCACGCGGATGCCCGCTTCCTGCAACTGCGCGGCCAGCTCCCTCGCCGACGGCGCCCACTGTTCCGAGACCGGCAGAATGCGGACCTGCACGGGAGCGAGCCAGAGCGGGAACGCCCCTCCGTAGTGCTCGATCAGGCCGCCGATGAAACGCTCCATGGAGCCGAGCAGCGTCCGGTGGATCACGACGGCCCGGTGGCGCTGGTTGTCGGCGCCCACATACTCGAGCCCGAAGCGTTCCGGCATCAGAAAGTCGAGCTGGAAGGTCCCGCCCTGCCACTCGCGGCCCAGCGCGTCGGTGACCAGGATATCGACCTTGGGGCCGTAGAAGGCGCCGCCGCCGTCGTCGAGCTCGTAGTCAAGCCCGCGGTCGCGCAGCACGCCGACCAGCCGGTCGGAGGCCGCGTCGTACACCGCCGGGTCGCCGATCGGCTTCTCGGGCCGGGTGGAGAGGGCGGCGCGGTATTCGTAGCCGAACACCTTGAGCAGGTAGTCGCCCAGGTCCAGGAGCCGGTTGTACTCGTCGGCGATCTGGTCCTCGCGGATGAAGATGTGCGCGTCGTCCTGCGTGAAGGAGCGGACCCGCAGCATGCCGTGCAGCGTCCCGGAGCGTTCGTAGCGGTAGCAGGTCCCCAGCTCGGCGAAGCGGAGCGGCAGGTCGCGGTAGGAACGGACCTGGGACCGATAGATCATGAAGTGGTGGGGGCAGTTCATCGGCTTCATGCGGAACCGCGTCCCGTCGTCGTCCATGGCGGGGAACATGTCGTCGGCGAAGACGTCCAGGTGGCCCGAGATGCGGTAGAGCTCTTCGCTGGCCACGTGCGGCGTGTAGACGATTTCGTAGCCGTGCTCGACGAGAGTTTCCCGAAGGAAGTCCTCGATGATGCGCCGGACGCGGCCGCCGTTCGGGTGCCACAGCACGAAGCCGGGGCCAACCTCTTCCTGGATGGAGAAGAGGTCGAGACGCTTGCCGAGTACGCGGTGGTCGCGCTTCTTCGCCTCTTCCAGGCGGTGCAGGTGGGTGCGTAGGTCCTTCCCCCGGAAGAAGGCGGTGCCGTAAATGCGCTGGAGCATCTGGCGGCGTTCGTCGCCACGCCAGTAGGCGCCCGCAGCACTCAACAGCTTGAAGTGCTTCAGCCTGCCGGTGCTGGGGATGTGGGGGCCGCGGCAGAGGTCGAGGAAGGGGCCGTCGCGGTACACGGTGATGACTTCGTCTTCGTCGAACTCGTCCAGGCGTTCGAGCTTGAGGGGGTCGTCGGCGAAGAGTTCGCGGGCCTGGTCCCGGGTGACGACCTGGCGCTCGAAGGAGTAGTCGGACTGCACGACTTGGGCCATGAGCTTCTCGATGGCCTCGATCAGGTCCGGTGTGAAGGGCTCGGGAACGTCGAAATCGTAGTAGAAACCGTCGTCGATGGCGGGGCCGAAGCCGATGCCGGCGCCGGGGACCAGTTCGCGCACCGCGGTGGCGAGGACGTGGGCGGCGGAGTGGCGGAGTACGCCGAGGGATTCCGGGTCGCGGTCGGTGAGGAGGCGTACGGAAGCGCCGTCGGCGAGTGGGTGGTTCAGGTCGACGATCTCGCCGTCCACGACCGCGGCCAGGGCGGCGCGGGCGAGGCCTGGGCCGATCTGTGCGGCGAGGGTGGCGGCGGTCGCGCCGTGGGGTAGTGTCAGGGCGCGGCCGTCGGGGAGGGTGATGTGGACGGTGTCGTTTTGCATGGCGCGAAAGCTAACCCGTATCGGCGGCGGGGTGGGAGTACGCCAGTTTGTACCTCAAGCGGGGGGAATCCCCGCGGTACAACAACGGGGATCTCATGAGTAGCGGCTGGCGGTCCGCGGGTAAGTCCGCACGGGCCCTGGGGCACGGGCGGTTTCCACGAGCCGCTAGCCCCCCGGCGGCCACGGCGTGCTCGTCACCCGTCCCAGCGGTCGCTCGTCCCGGGCTGGCCGGAACGCCTGCCGCGCCGCCATATCATACCGGTCCCCGGGCGCCAGAAAGTAGAACAGTCCGCCCCCGTCCAGCGTGGCGTTGTGGTCGTAGATGACGGCGTAGCTCTGGCCGACGACTTCGAAGCGATCGCCCCGCACGATGATCGCGGTGTTCTCGTCAAGGCCGATCCCCAGAAGCTCGGGTTTCGCGCGAATCACCTCGACCATGTCGAAGTGGCGGTTGCGCCGGAGCAGGTGCTGGTCAATCCCGACTCCCTTCAGGAAGCCGAGTCCCACCTCGTGGTCCCCCATCATGACGGTGTTGGTACGGGTGTCTCCCCGCACCAGGTACGAGCCCTGGATCGAGGCGCCAGCGGACGACCCGCCGATGACGCCGCCCCGTTCCAGCACCCCCCAGAGCGCGTCGTGGACCTTGGTGTCCAGGTAGGCGTCGGCCAGCCGCCACTGGCGCCCGCCGGTGAACCACACGCCCCGGGCCTCGAGCAGGGGCGCGACGAAGGCGTCGGTGTTGGCGACTTCGGGGTCGTTGGTGTGCAGGATGGAAATGTCGCGGGCGCCTGCGCGCTCGAAGGGGCGGCGGCCGCCGAAGAACTGATCGTAGCTGTCCCCCCCGCCAGCCGTCGGAATGATGACGATGGGTGCGGCAGGGCCACCCGCGAGTTCGACGAACCGGGCGAAGACCGCGGGGTCGGAGAGGGAGCCGCCGGCGACGATCAGGGTGCCGTTCGCGGGGCCGACCTGCTGGGCGGTGAGGGGGGTGGCGGCGAGGAAGACGAGGAAGACGAGGAAGCAGAGACGAACGAATCGGGAGACCTTCACGGACTTTCCTCCGGTAGGAGTGGCGTGATACGGAATCGTGGGGACCGACGGCCCAAAAAGTGCCTCCTCGGCCGCCCGGGTGAAAGTGTCGGGTCGGGGCTGGGCCAGCCTGCCGGGGGCCAAACGGGCGCGCACCGAAAAATGGTGCGCGTTCAGTCACCCGTTTTCGGGGGGCGAAGCCGGTTCCAGCGCTCAATGAAGGCGACTGCCGCGCCGACGAAAGCCTCGGTCATTGTCCGGCCGCGTTCGGCGGGGGCCTCGGCGGGATCGCGAACACCCCATACCCCGGTGCTCGACATCTCCGCCGACGAGGTGCCCTTGCCGGTTTCCTCCGCCTTGAGACCCTCGGCGAGGAAGACCGCCAGCGCCGTCGGATCGCCCGCGAGAACCTCGTCCAGCATGGCCTCCAGGTGGGACGGCATGGTCACCTCCGCGGGATAGGCCACTTCGAGGTCGACCAGTTCCGGGACAAGGAACAGCGATCGCGACGTTTCACCGGTGCCGCCATGCCGGTCGAGCTGGGGCGCCTGTGCGTTTGGCGCCGCGGGAACCGATCTGGCCGCGGTCAGGGGACCAGCAACCGCCCCCAGGTCGACCGCGATTCCGAGTGTCTCCTGATTGATCCGATCCACGATGAAGGTCGTGGTCGCCCGGTTTCCACCGTGGGTCAGAAGGTCCTCCACTTCGGGACGGGTCATGTGGGGCAGGTAGTTGCGGACCTTGACGACCGGGGGGAGATCGGTGGTTTGGGCGCCGGTGGGCGGCGCAATGGACAGAAGCGCTACGGGGAGCAGGGCGAGAAGACGCATGGGAGCCTCGTTTCGGGGCACGGAGGTGGCTGCTGCACGATAACAATGCGCGGGTGCGCGAGAAGCACGATAGGCGCTGGAGGGCGGAGGCTCAAACGCGTCCGGTCTGCGGCGCTCGACCAGTATTGGAAACGCGTGCCCGGAGCAGATCAACAGAAACGGGGCCCGAACGCCGTCGCACCCGGACCCCGCTTTGTTCAACCGGCTCCCATCCCGCCGAACCTGCGCGGCTGGGATTCGCGGTGCGGCTAGTGTTGTGTCCCAGAAGTTCGTGAGCTACCGAGAGTGCCGAGGCGCCGGATCCTGCAAGGCGCGACGACGAGGAATAGCAACGCTATTTCGAGGAGGAGCAACGCCGCAGGGCCGGATGCATCGGTGCTCGAATAGCCAAGAAATTTCCGGGACACGACGCTAGTACATCCCGCCCATGTCGCCGCCGCCGCCCGGCATGGGCGGCTTCTCGTCCTCGGGGCGCTCGACGACGACCGCCTCGGTGGTGAGCAGCAGACTGGCGATCGACGCCGCATTCTGCAGCGCGGTGCGCACGACCTTGGTGGGGTCGATCACGCCGGCCTTCACCAGGTTCTCGTAACAGTCGGTCTGGGCGTTGTAGCCGAAGCCGCCCTCGCCCTCGCGAACCTTCGCGACCACGATCGACGCCTCGGCGCCCGCGTTCTCCGCGATCTGCCGGATGGGCGACTCGAGCGCGCGGCGCAGGATGTTAGCACCCACCTGCTCGTCCTCGCGGTCGAAGCCGAGAGCATCCAGCGCGGCCTGCGCCCTCAGCAGCGCCACGCCGCCGCCCGGAACGATGCCTTCCTCGACGGCCGCGCGGGTCGCGTGCAAGGCGTCCTCGACCAGCGCCTTCTTCTCCTTCATCTCGGTCTCGGTGGCCGCGCCCACGTTGATGACGGCCACGCCGCCGGCCAGCTTGGCCAGGCGCTCCTGCAGCTTCTCGCGGTCGTAGTCCGAGGTGGACTTGTCGATCGCGACCTTGATCTCCTCGATGCGCCCATGGATCTCATTCTCGCCGCCCGCCCCGTCGATGATCGTGGTGTTGTCCTTGTCGATCACGACGCGCTTCGCGGTCCCGAGATCGCTGGCGACCGCGTTCTCCAGCTTGAAGCCGACCTCTTCCGAGATCACCTGGCCACCGGTCAGGACCGAGATGTCCTGCAGCATGGCCTTGCGGCGGTCACCGAAACCCGGCGCCTTGACGGCCGCGACCTTGAGCGTGCCGCGCAGCTTGTTGACCACCAGCGTCGCGAGCGCCTCGCCCTCGATGTCCTCGGCGATGATCAGCAGGGGGCGGCCCATCTGCGCGACCTTTTCGAGGATCGGCAGGAGGTCCTTCATCGACGACACCTTCTTGTCGTGGATGAGGATCATGGGCTCCTCCAGCTCCGCCTCCATCCGCTCCGGATCGGTGACGAAGTAGGGAGAGAGGTAGCCGCGATCAAACTGCATCCCCTCGACCGTGTCCAGCTCGGTCTCGAGGCCGCGCGCCTCCTCGACTGTGATGACGCCGTCCTTGCCGACCTTCTCCATGGCCTCGGCGATCAGCTCGCCGATCTCCATGTTGTTGTTGGCCGAGATGGCGCCGACCTGGGCGATCTCGCGCTTGCCCTTGGTCTCCGTGGACGTGTCGGCGAGAGCGTTCACGACCGCGTCCACGCCCCGGTCGATGCCGCGGCGGATGCCCATCGGGTTGGTCCCCGCGGTCACGTTCTTGAGCCCCTCGCCGTAGATGGCGTGAGCGAGCACGGTGGCGGTGGTGGTGCCGTCACCCGCCACGTCGGACGTCTTGGTAGCGACCTCCTTGACCATCTGGGCACCCATGTTCTCGACCGGGTCCTCCAGCTCGATCTCCTTGGCCACGGACACGCCGTCCTTGGTGACCGTCGGGGAGCCGAACTTGCGGTCGATGACCACGTTGCGACCCTTGGGCCCGAGGGTGACCTTGACCGCGCGGGTGAGCTGGTCCACGCCGGACTTCAGCCGTCCGCGTGCCTCCATGTCGAAATCCAGTTCCTTCGCTGCCATTTCGCTTGTCTCCTGTTATTTGCTAGGTGAGCGCCCGGCGGGCGGCCCCCGGTGGGTGTTAGTTGACGATGGCCAGGACGTCCGATTCGCGGAGAATCAGGTACTCGTCCCCATCCACGGTGACCTCGGTACCGCTGTACTTTCCGTACAAGACGCGGTCGCCAGGCTTGACTTCCATTTCGCCCCGATCACCGACCTCGTTCAGCTTGCCGGGTCCGACGGCGACGATTTCGCCTTCCTGCGGCTTCTCCTTGGCGGTGTCGGGGATGTACAGGCCTCCCCGCATCTGTTCGCCCTCTTCCAGGGCCTTGACCACCACCCGGTCCGCCAGGGGCTTGATCCTGTCTGCGGCAGACATGCGCTCCTCCTTGGATGTGTGTGTTGCGGTTGGGGTTTCCGGGCGATTTCACCCGTGCAGGTTAGCACTCAAGGTGTGCGAGTGCTAACAGTAGCAATTGAGTCTCGCGAGAAGAGCCTCGGACGTCAACCCCCGAAGCGCTCAGCGATCCAGATGCGCCCCCGCGATCCCGAGCCCCTCCAGGGTCAGATGCGGCTCCACCCGGTCCACGGACGAGACGTGCGGCCCGATCACCGGCGCGAAACCACCCGTCGCGACCACCAGCACCTTCTCCGAATCCCAGCTCTCCCGGATCCGTTCGACGATCGTGTCGACCGCCCCCAGCGCGGAGTAAAACACGCCACTACGGATGCAGGCCTCGGTGCGGCGCCCGATGACTTCGGCGGGCGGCGCCAGCTCCACGCGCGGCAGCTTGGCGGTACTGCGCGCCAGCCAGTCAAGTCCCGCGCTGACCCCCGGGGCGATCACTCCCCCGAGAAAAACACCCCCGGCCGTGATGCAGTCGAAGGTGGTCGCGGTGCCCAGGTCGACGACGATGGTGTCGCAGCCGAAGCGAACCCGGGCCGCAAGGGTGTTCACGATCCGATCCGCGCCCACCGTCAGCGGCTCCTCGACATCGACCGTGATGGGAAGGTCGGACCTCGCGGTCACCTGAACGACCGGTCCTTCCACGATCGACGAGAGCACCCGGCGCAGTACGCGGTCACCGCCGGGCACCACCGACCCGATGACGCCCCGCCGGATGGGGCCGGCCTCCACCGGACCCAAATCCAGAAGCGCACGCAACAGGACCTGGTACTCGTCCTCCGTACGCTGCCCCCCCGTGCTGACCCGCCAATGGGCGAGGACCTCGCGCCCCGAAAGGGTCAGGAGCCCAAAGACGGTGTCGGTGTTTCCCACGTCGGCGACTAGCTGACAAGCCATGCTCAACTCCTGGAAGTTGCCTATTGTCGGCGGACGGTCCCGGCGATGAACCGGAGCCTCCGGCCGGCGTCGTCCCGCACCTCCAGCGATCCGTCGGCGAGAACGGTTCCGGCGGTTACCGGATGCGCCTCGACGGTGCGCGGGTGCCCCGAAGAATGTCTCACAATCCCGTCGATCCACAAACTTCGCCCGGCAAGGGGGGAGCGCGCCTCCAACTCCGCCAGTTCAGAGGCGGGGATCCCGGATTGCGGGCCCGCTCGAAGCCCGGCGAGCCTGTCCATGACCTCCGCCAGCACATGGGCGCGCGCGACGCCCCGGCCGGCCGCGAGCCGGACCGAGGTCGCGGCGCTCGCAAGCGCGGCGGGGAAATCACCCCGCTCGTGGTCAAGGTTGAGGCCGACGCCGGCCAGCACGTGGTCGCCGCACCGTTCGCAGAGGATGCCTCCCAGCTTTCGCCCATCGACGAACAGGTCGTTCGGCCATTTGACCTCCACACGCAGCCCCGGAGCGACGGATTCGACCCCCCGCGCCACCCCCAGCCCCACCCTGAGCGGCAACCCCCCCACGACGCCTTCGCCCACCTCCCACGCCACAGTAAACCACAGCCCGAGCGGCGAGTCCGAAACCCAGCGCCGCCCCCGCCGCCCCCGCCCCGCGCTCTGCCGGTCGGCCACGACCACAGCCGGCACCGGCCACCCCTCGCCGACCAGCACCCTGGCGCGGTCGTTCGTGGACGAGACCGTCCCGTGAAACTCCACCGTCTGCACCGAGAGCCTCCCCTCCCACGCCTCGGCCGAGCGTCCCTCCCACGCGGCCAGCAAGGCGGGACCGGCCGCCCCCGTCCCCCCTCCGCCCCTCACCGCCCGCTCACGAACCACAGAAAGATCGCGCCCACCACCCACAGGTACGGCCCGAACCGATGCAGCGAACGGCTCGCGAGCATGGCGCGAAACGCCCGGATCGCCGCCACACCCGTTGCGCACGCGACCACCACCGCCACCCCGAGCACGGCCATCGAGACCGCGTCCACCCCCACTCCCCCAGCCACCCCACCCCCGTGCCCCAAGACCAGTTCCGGCACCTTCAAGAGCGCCGCGCCCCCCACCGCCGGCACCGACATCAGGAACGAGAACGCCGCTGCCTCGCGCGGGTCCACACCCCGCCACAGCGCGGCCACCACCGTCGCCCCCGAACGGGAGATCCCCGGCACGATCGCGACGGCCTGCGCCAGCCCCATCATGATCGCCGTCCCCGCCGCGGCTTTCCCGGCAGGACCCCGGGCCAGCGCCCCGCGCGCCGACCACACCACACAGCCGGTGACCAGCAGCGCCACTCCCGTCACCACCGCGCTGTCGAAGAGCGACGCGAAGAAATCCCCGAACCCGATGCCAGCGATCGCGGCCGGCACCGATGCCAGGACCAGCAGGCCCACGTAGCGCAGCTGCTCGCGGTCACGGCGCGCCACTCCCGCCAGGAGCGCCCCGATCCGGGCGCGGTAGACCACCAGCACCGAGAGCAGGGTCGCGAAGTGCAGCGCGACCTCGAAGGCCATCCCCGGGACCTCGAGTCCCAGGACGGTCTGGCCCATCACCAGGTGGCCCGAGCTGGAGACCGGCAGAAATTCGGTGGCCCCCTGGAGGAAGCCCAGGAGAACGCCTTCGTACCAGGTCATGCCCCCTCCAGCACGGCCTCGTAGTACGATTCGTAGCGCGGCAGCACGCAGGACCGGCCGAAGCGTTCCACCGCTACCGCCCGCGCCGCCTCGCTGAAGCGCTCCCAGCGCCGCGGGTCGCCCAGCAGGTCGTTCGCGGCCGCGGTGGCTTCACCGACCTGCCCGACCCCGACCAGCACCCCCGCCTCGCCGTCCGGCACCACTTCGGGCAGGCCGCCCACGCCGTAGCCCACTACGGGAACCCCGCACGAAAGCGCCTCGAGCGCCGCCAGCCCGAACGACTCCCGGTCGCTCGTCATGAGAAAGAGGTCGGCGCAGGAGAGCAACTCCTCGATGGCGGCGTGTTTGCCCAGGAAGATCACGTCGCGGGCCACGCCGAGTTGGCGCGCCCGCTCGGCTGCCCGGGGGCGGTCCGGACCGTCGCCGGCCATGACCAGTTTGGCCGGAGTCTCGCGCCGGATCCCCGCGAAGACCTCGACCACGTCGACCACCCGCTTGACCGGGCGGAAGTTCGAGACGTGCATGACGATCTTCTCGTCTTCGGAGGCGAAGACCTCCCGGTGACAGGGGTCGCGGCCGCGCCGGAAGAGCCCGGTATTCACGAAATTGGGAATGACCTCGATCCGTTCCTCCGGGATGCCGAAATCGCGCACCGTCACCTCCTTCAGGAAGTCCGAGACCGCGGTGACGCCCTGGGAGCGCATGATCGAGAAGCGCGTGATGGGATGGAAGGAGGGGTGCAGCCCCACGAGCGTGATGTCGGTGCCGTGCAGGGTGGTGACCAGCGGCGGGCCGCCGTTCTCCTCGAGCATCTCGCGCGCGATCCAGGCGGAGGTGGCGTGGGGGATGGCGTAGTGGACGTGGATCAGGTCCAGGGATTCCCGGACCGCGGTGTCGTGGATGGCCGCGGCGAGCGCCAGCGTGTAGTGCGGATACTCGAAGAGGGGGTAGCGCTCCATCTCCACCTCGTGGAAGTACACGCGCTTGCGGAACCCCGACAGGCGGAAGGGCTGCGCATAGGAGATGAAATGGACTTCGTGCCCGCGATCGGCCAGGCCGATCCCCAATTCGGTGGCGACCGCGCCGGAGCCGCCGTAGGTCGGGTAGCAGGTGATGCCGATCTTCATGGGTGGGCGGGCTCCGCGTGCGCCGGCGTGGTCGAGGCGTCAGCGGCTGCGCGGGCGGCAGTCCACTCCGCTCCCTCTGTCACGCTGCACCGCTCCCGCCAGGCATCCACGACAGTGGCGACCTGGTCCTCGAGCGGCGCCTCACCGTCCACCTTCACGACATCGCGGCCCAGCTGGTGGCGAAACCAGGTGCGCTGCCGTTTCGCGTACCGGCGCGTGGCCCCGCAGGTACGCTCGACCGCCTCGTCCAGGGTGATTGCGCCGGTCAGGTGGTTGGCCATCTCGCGGTAGCCGACACCGTTCATTCCCGGGTCGTCCGGGGTGTAGCCGGCGCGCAGCAGCCCCGCCACTTCGTCGAGGAACCCGGCCGCCAACATGTCGCGTATCCGGCGTTCGATGCGCTGCCCGAGCACCTCGGCGGGCAGGCGCAGGCGGCACACCACGCCCGCGAGCGGTTTTCCCTCGGTGGGATGACGGACATGCCACCAGGATAGCTTTTGACCCGTCAGAAGGGTCACGGAGAGTGTTCGGAGCATGCGCTGGCATCCCCCCGCGATCGCGACCGGCGCCCGGTCGGGGTCCAGCACGCGGACCCAGCGCTCCAGTTCCGGCCGCGGCAGAGACTCCAGCGCCGCCTCCAGAGCCGCGCGCCGCCCGGGGTGCAGCGGCGGTTCGCGGAAGATCGGGTCGGTCAGGACGCGGAGGAAGAATCCGGTGCCGCCCACGATCAGGGGCACACGCCCCCGCGACCGGATGGCCGCGATCCAGCGGCGGGCGTCGCGGCCGAAGTCGCCGGCGCTGTAGCGCTCGCCAGGGTCGCGGATGTCGAGGCCGTGGTGGGGCACGAGTGCCCGCTCGCGCGGGGTGGCCTTGGCGGTGCCGATGTCCATGCCGCGGTACACCTGTCGCGAGTCCATCGAGATGATTTCGGCGTCCAGTTCGCGCGCGGCCAGGAGCGAGAGCGCGGTCTTGCCCGCGCCGGTGCATCCGACGATGGCCAGGAAACCGGGCGGGCTCACGACCGTCCGAACTTCCTCCGCAGCTCTCCCAGCCCGAGGCGCACCACGGTGGGGCGGCCGTGGATGTCGTGATAGGGGAGCTCGGTGGCGAAGAGCTGGTCGAAGAGCTCGTGCATCTCCTCCTGGGCCAGCTTCTGGCCGGCCTTGATCGCGCCCTTGCAGGCGAAGCTCATGGCCACACGCTCGTTCTGGTTGTTGGCCGAGCGGGTGAGGTCCGAGCCGTGCAGCAGCTCCTGGACCATCTCGCGAATGCACTGCTCGGCGTCGAAGTAGCGGTGCGGGCTCGGGACCGCCTGCACGAGGAGCGCCTCGTGGCCGAAGGGCGCAAGTTCGAAGCCGAGCCGGGCGAGGGTCTCCGAGACCGACTCGACGATCTCCAGTTCCGGCTTGGTGAGGCGGATGGTGAAGGGGAAGAGGAGCCGCTGTCCCTCGCTTCCGGCGCCCTCGAACCCGGCCAGCATCTCCTCGTAGAGGATGCGCTCGTGGGCCGCGTGCTGGTCGAGGATGATGATCCCGTCGCGGGTTTCGGCCAGGATGAAGCTGTTGTGGATCTGCAGCAGGGCCGGCCGCGGCGCTCGCGGCATATAGACCTCTTCGGACGCCGCGGCGTCCTCGGCCTGGGCGGCGCGCGCACGGAAGATGTTGATCTGGGCGATATCGTCGTCAGCGTCTTCGTCCGAAGCGGCCCCCGGATCCCCCGCGACCTTCGCCCCCTGCCCCGCCCCCTCGCCCTCGCGCACTACGTGCAGCGGCCGCGGCTCCCCCCACGTCGCGGCCGACTCGATCCCATCCAGCGTCTCCCGCACCGACGACTCCACGAAGTCCTCGATCCGGCCGCGCTGCCGAAAGCGCACCTCGGCCTTCCCGGGGTGCACGTTCACGTCCACCTGCCCGCCCGGCACGGTCAGGAACAGGAACAGCCACGGGCGTGTGTTGTCGGGCACCGTGGTGCGGTAGCCGCGGTCGGCCGCCGCCAGGACGCCCGCGTCGCGGAAGGGCCGCCCGTTCACGAAGAGGTGGGCGCGGCGGAACCCGGGCCGTGCCCGGTCGGGGCGCTGCACCACACCGAAGAGGCGCGTGCCGCCCCGCTGGGTCGCCACGGGGATGAGCACGGCCGCGTCGGCATCCTTCCAGATCGCGCCGATGCGCGCCGCCAACTCCCGTCCCGCGGCGAGGTCGAAGACGGTCCGACCATTCGACTCGAAGACGAAACGGGTGTCCAGGTTGGCCAGCGCCAGGGCGTGCAGCACCTCGGAGACGGCGCGCGTCTCGACGCCAGCTGCGCGCAGGAAGCGGGCCCGCACGGGTGTGTTGAGGAACAGGTTGCGCACATCGACGGTGGTGCCGGGCCGGCGGGGTGCATCGTCGACGCCCTGCATTCGGCCCGCCAGAACACGCAGGCGGCTGCCCGTGGCCTGGTTCGAGGGCGCGGTATCGATGACCATGCGCGACACGGCCGCGATCGAAGGAAGCGCCTCGCCCCGGAAGCCGAGGGTGTGGATGTCGCGCAGGTCCTCGGCGCGGCGGATCTTGCTGGTCGCGTGGCGGTCCAGGCACACCAGGAGGTCCTCGCGTATCATGCCGCAGCCGTCGTCGGCGACACGGATGCGGCCCTTGCCCCCCTGTTCGATCGACACCCTCACCGCGCTGGCCCCCGCGTCGAGTGCGTTCTCGACCAGCTCCTTTACGACCGAGGCGGGCCGTTCGACGACTTCTCCGGCCGCGATCTGGTTGGCGACGTGGTCCGGCAGAACGCGGATGCGCGGACGGGGGGCGTCGGGCTGCGTCTTCATGGCCGGGGGCCGCGCTCCTGGAGGTCTTCGCCGGGCCGGGATTCTGCCGCGCGGCTACGCTTGTTCAACCCATAAAAGCGGCCCGTGTTGGCCCAGCTGTCCGCGGCCACCTTCTCCAGCGCCTCGCCGCGGATACGGGCAAGGGCGTCGGCCACGTGCGGCACGAAGGCGGGTTCGTTGCGGCGGCCCCGCTTCGGCACGGGGGCGAGGTAGGGCGCGTCGGTTTCGATCATGTAGCGGTCGCGGGGCACGTCGCGGGCCAAGGCGGCGTCGAAGTTCTTGAAGGTGGCGATCCCGGTGAAGGAGACGTACCACCCGGCGTCCAGAGCCAGCGCCAGCAGCTCGGCGGGCCCGGTGAAGCAGTGGAGCACGCCGGTAACCCGGCCGGCGCTCTCGCGGATGGCTGCCATCGTGTCGGCCACCGCCTCGCGCGAGTGCACGACCACGGGAAGGTCCAGCTCGGAGGCCAGCTCCATGTGGCGGGCGAAGCTCCGGCGCTGCGCGTCGCGGGGCGCGTTGTCGTAGTAGTAGTCGAGCCCGGTCTCGCCGATGGCGGCGCAACGCGGGTGCCGGGCGAGCTCGCGGACGGTGCCGGGGTCGCCTCCGTTGGGCGAACCGTTGACTGAGTGCGGATGGATTCCCGCCGTGCACCACACCTGCTCGTGGGCGCGGGCCAGCGCGACGGCGGCGCGGGAGTCGGCGGCGTCCGAGGCGATGGTCACGATGCGGCGAACTCCTGCCTCCCGCGCCCGTGCGAAAACGGCGGAACGGTCACCGCGGAAGGCGCGATCGGTAAGGTGGCAGTGGGAGTCCGCGAACCTCACACCGCGGCGGCCCTCCGGGCGGCCCGCTTCCTCTCCTTCTCGCGGGGGTCCGCCGTGCCGTAGCGCTTCTGGATCTCGAGCAGCGCCGGAGAGGCGATGAAGATCGAGGAATAGGTGCCGATCAGCACGCCGAGGATAAGGACCATCGTGAAGGGACGGATCACCGCGCCGCCGAGGATCAGGAGCGAGAGGAGCACCGCCAGGGTGGTGCCCGAGGTGAGCACCGTGCGGGGGAGCGTCTCGTTGATCGAACGGTTGACCAGCCGGTACGGGTCCTCGCGCCGTCCGCCGCGCTTGTTCAGGTTCTCGCGGATCCGGTCGAAGACCACGATGGTGTCGTTCAGCGAGTAGCCCAGGATGGTCAGGATGGCGGCCACGGTGGGGAGCGAGATCTCGACCCTGAAGAGTGCGAGAAGGCCGAGCGTGATGAGGACGTCGTGCGCCGTCGCGATGATCGCGGCCACGCCGAAGCGAATCTCGAAGCGGATGGCGATATAGAGAAGGGTCAGGAGGAAGGAGAACAGGATCGCCATGGCCGCCTGGCCCTGAAGCTCCTCGCCGACCTTGGCGCCCACCGACTCCCGCCGCACGATTTCAAATGCGTCACTGCCGTAGGTGGCCGCAACCTGCGCGGCGATGTCGGCGGACACCGCATCCAGATCCGCACCCTCGGTGATCGGTGCCCGCACGACGAACTCGTTGTCCTGGCCGAAGCGGGTGATCGGGGGAGCGTTCACCCCGCCCAGCGCCTGGCGCAACTCGCTGTCGTCGGTCTCCTGGTGAAAGCGGACCTGGACCAGCACGCCGCCGGTGAAGTCCACGCCGTAGTTCTGCCAGGTCCCGGTGCGGACCAGGTTGAGCCCTATGCCCGTCACCCCGAGGGCCAGAATGATGCCCGAAAGGACGTACGCCTTCCGGCGCAGCTTGATGAATTCGTACTTCGACTTGTGAAAGAGCCACATGGCTGAAACAGTCCCTGGGATGTCCTCTTGAGCGCCGCTAGACGCTGATGGGATCCGAACCGCGCTTCCCCGACAGGTACAGCAGGAAGAGGGTGCGGGTCACATACATGGCGGAGAAGAAGGAGGCCACGATCCCGATACAGAGCGTGACCGCGAAACCTCGCACGGGTCCGGTGCCGAACTGGAAGAGGATCAGACCCGTGATGAGGGTGGTGATGTTGGCGTCGACGATGGCGGACACGGCGTTGCCGAAGCCCTCTTCGACCGCGGTGCGGGGCGCGCGACGTGCCTCGAGCTCCTCCCGTATTCGCTCGAAGATGAGCACGTTGGCGTCGACGGCCATCCCGATCGAGAGGATCAGTCCGGCGATCCCGGGAAGGGTCAGGGTCGCGTTCATCGCAGACAGCCCCCCGAGCACCAGGAGCAGGTAGATGCCCAGCGCGACGACAGCGAGTATGCCCGCCGCGCGGTAGTACAACATCATGATGGCGATGACCAGAACGATGCCCACGATCCCCGCGATCCGTCCCTGGTCGATCGAGTCCTGGCCGAGCGACGGACCCACGGTACGCTCCTCCATGATCCGCAGCGGCGCCGGCAGGGCCCCCGCCCGCAGGACGAGTGCGAGGTCCGCCGCTTCCGACATCGGTGCATTCCGCATCGTTATGGACCCCCGGTTCCGGATCCGGCCTTCCACCACGGGGGCGCTCACCACCTCTTCGTCCAGTACGATCGCGATTCGCTCGTCCTGGGCCGCCGTGGTGACCTGCTCGAAGATGCGGCCGCCGCGGCGGTTGAGTTCGAAGATCACCTCGGGCTGGTTGAACTGCGGGTCCCGGGTGGCGCTGGCGTCCTCCAGCTGCTCACCGGTCAGGTAGGCATCCTCCTGTAGCACGTAGAGCTCGCGATAGAAACGCCCCTCCTGCGGCAGCTCGTCCATTGCCCATTGCAGGCTGACGTTGCGCGGGAGCGCGCGCTGGAACTCGTCAAGGGCCAGGTAGATCATGGCCTTCTCGACGTTGGCCTGGTCGATGTTGTAGCTGACCATCCTTCCCTTGTCGTCGTAACCTCCGGTCAGGAGGAGGTTGGTGAAGGGACGGAGCAGGTTCTCGTCCTCCTCCTCGTCCCGTGACGCGGAGTCGCCGGCGGCCTCCGTTTCCGAACCAGCTTCGGTCCCGGCGCTGTCGCCGGCCTGGGCCGTGTCGCCGGTTTCGGGGAAGAGGAGCAGCTCCGGCGAAACCTCCTCGGTCTGCTGCACCTGCGGCTCGGCGCCCAGAGCCCGCAGAGAGTCCTCTCCCAGAGCCGTCACGATAGCGCGGTCCAGCCGGGACAGCGCATCCTGGACCTCGGTCACGGGCAGCACCAGCTTCCACTCGAGAAAGGCCTGCCGGTTGATGATATCCTTGGCCCTTTCGTCATCTTCCAGCCCGGCAAGCTCCACGATGATGCGGTCGCTGCCCCGTTTCTGGATGATCGGCTCCTCCACGCCGAATTCGTCGATCCGGGTGCGGAGGATTCTCAGCGCCTGTTCGGTCAGGGAATCGCGGCGCTCCGCTGTGAAGGTGCCGTTCGGGTCGTCGATCTCGAGGACGAGATGCATCCCGCCCTGAAGGTCGAGTCCCAGCTTGAGATTCCGGTCCCACAGGTAGTAGCCGGACAGGCCGACCGCCAGCACGATGACGACGATCCGGCCCCGGAATGATTTGAGCATGGTGCGTATCTGACCCCCTCTTGAACCCCTGGCGCCCATCTGGGAACTCCGGCGCCAAATGACAGCCTTGCAAGTTCGCCCGGGCGGAAGGGGGTGTCAATCATTAGTCTTGTCCAACGGGAAATGAGCTCCCCGAGTTCAGGCTCATCTCCGCGTTGGAAAAGACTTCATTCATTGTTGTTGGCTGCCCATACGTACACGAGGTCCGTATCCTTCCGGGCTAAGGGCAATGTGGCTCTGGCGGGAGGCCCTTCTGGCCCGGACGGTGCTGTGGCGGAAGCTGTGGCGGAAGCTGTTGACACCGGGGAACCCCAGCTGTACCCTTCACTGTCATATATATCTAACTGCAAGGTATGAATGTCATGGCAGCGAAAAAGACTTCCAAGGACCTCGTGGCCGCCTCGTCGCGCCCGATGGTGCTGTCGATCCTGACCGGCGGCGAGAACTACGGCTACGAGATCCTCAAGCAGGTCCGGTCACTGTCCGGCGGCCAGGTCCAGTGGTCGGACGGGATGCTCTACCCGGTGCTGCACCGGCTCGAGCGGGAGGGCCTCATCAAGGGCCGCTGGGTTCTTACCGACGCGGGCAGGCGGCGCAAGTACTATCGGCTGACATCCAGGGGAAAGCGGCAGCTCGCGAGCGACAAGGCGAGCTGGCGCGCCGTTCACGGCACCCTGGAACTGCTGTGGGGAACCGGCCGTGTTTGATTTGGGCAGGGCGGTCTCGGCCTGGCGGCAACGGGTGGAGCGCACGTCGTTCCTGTCGCCGCGGGAGGTGGACGAACTGGAAGATCACCTGCGCGCCCGGGTCGATCTCGAGATGGAGATGGATCGAGCGCTGACTCGGGAGCGGGCATTTGGGATGGCGCGCGAAGGGCTGGGGAAGCCTGCCACGATGTCGAGGGAGTTCGCGAAGGCGGGCATGCCGCGGTGGCGGTGGCTGTTGGCGGTCGGTTGGGCAATGTACGGGGTGTCGTTCTTTCTGCCGCCGGCGGGTGAGGGCAGGGGGTTTGTGAGATCCACGGCCGACCTGATCTGGGAGAGTATCACGATCCAGGATGTCGCTGGACTCGCCGTGTTCACCCTCCTCAATGCACCAGTGTTCCTGACGCTCTTGACCCTGCGCAGTACTCGTCCGAAGGGGGTGCGATGGCTCGGCGGGATCCTCGCCACCATGGCCGTGGGGGTTGCCTGCCTCGGGATCGGGCCGTGGAGTCCGGGAATGGGAACGGGCTACTGGCTCTATGCGGCCTCCCTGACCTTTGTTGCGGCTGCAATGTGGATGCGGGTCGGCGCGTGGGCGTCGCCCAAACCGCTGGCCACGATCGACGGTGAGCGGGTGTGAAGACCTTGTTCGATCTGGAACGGGCAATCCGCGATTGGCGGAAACGAACGGAGCACACGTCATTCCTTTCCCCCGGCGAGGTGGACGAACTGGAAGATCATCTGCGTGCCTTTTCCCATTCATAACACGAGGTCGCCGGGCGAACCCGAGACGCACTTGTTCGAAGAGGCTTGTCAGACCCGCTTCCAGTCTGGTCGCCTCACTCCGACTTCCCTACACTACCCGCATGTCCCAATCGACCATGGCAACGCCCGGTGTCAGGCAGTCGGCACACTCTTTCCGGCGGATCGCCCATCCCTTCTTCACGGTCGTTGCCTTCACGGCCTTGGCAGCCACTCTCTGCGCGTCCCCCAACGCGGCCACGGCTCTCCTCCCTCCTCCCGCCCTCACCCAATCCTACCTCACCCACCCCACCCCCACCCCACCCGACACCGTCCTTCGCGTCACCTTCCTCGATGTCGGCCAGGGCGACGCCGTGCTCCTCCAGGCACCCGAAGGCCAGACCGCGCTGATCGACGCCGGCCGCGGCGACATCCTCCCGCTGCTGCGCGAGATGGGAGTGGAACAGATCGACCTGATGGTCGCGACCCACCCCCACGCGGATCACATCGGAGGCATGCGCGGCGTGATCGAATCGATCCCCGTGCGGTTCTTCATGGACAACGGGGAGCCTCACACGACGGCCACCTACCGGGACCTGATCGCGGCCCTCGAGGCGAGCCCCGAAATCACCTACCTGGAAGCCACGCCGCGAACGATCTCCCTGGGCTCCGCGACGCTCGAGGTGCTTCCGCTCCTGCCCCGCGGCACGACTGGGCACAACGACCGTTCGATCCCACTCGTGCTGCGCTTCGGCGACTTCACCGCCCTGCTGAGCGGCGACTCCGAGGTGCGCCAACTCACGCATCTTGTCGGACTGGGCGTCGTGCCCGAACTCACGCTGCTGAAGGCGGCACACCACGGCAGCGACAACGGGTTCACATGGGGTTTTCTGCAGGCGGCCCGGCCGCGGGTCGTTGTGATTTCGGTGGGACGCAACAACAGCTACGGGCATCCGCGGCGGGCGGCGCTGGACGCGTACGCCGCAACCGCCCGGGAGACATTTCGCACCGATCTTCACGGACACTTGCAGGTGCGCGGGTTCGGGGACGGCAGCTACGTGGTCGTGCAGGGGGATCAGGTGGCATCGGCCCGGGCCGGGGGATGGAGAAGGGGGACGGAGGCACGGGTGGCGGCGACGGCAACCGCGGGATCCGTGGCATCCGCACTCACTTCGCACGCCCAACTGCGGATCACGGTCCAGGCCGACGCGCCGGGGAATGATCACCAGAATCCCAACGGGGAGTACGCCACTTTGGAGAACTCGTCCGCCGAGGCGATCGCGATCGGGGGGTGGCGCCTCTGCGACCTCGCGAACCATTGCTTCCGGTTCCCCGCGGGAGCCACGATCGAGGGCGGAGGCCGGGTCGTGGTTCACACCGGATCCGGTCAGGCGGACGGTGAACGCTTCTACATGGGGCGCCGCCAGGCCGTCTGGAACAACGACGGAGACACCGCAACGCTGTACGACTCGAAGGGTGCGACCGTGCTCGCATACAGCTATTGACTCGCCCGGGCGAGGGACGCGGGGCCGGGGCCGGCGGGGAGACGCGCATATGGGTAGTCGACCGCGTGGCCAAGCCGCTCGCCGTCCTGGTGGCCGACGACGACGGACGCGGCGCGGATGTGCCTCTGGCGCGACTGCCGGCCGGAGTCCGGGAAGGCAGCGTGCTGCGGGTTCCCCACTCGGATGGTGAGCCACAATGGGACGGGGCAGAGGTGGACGACGAGCTGCACCAGACCCGTCTGAACGAGGCCGAAGCCGCGCTGGACCGCCTCCGCCGCCGCGACCCCGGAGGAGACATCACCCTCTGATGTCCGAGCCGCGGGTTCGGGCACTCCGGCCACCCCGACCGGAACCACCGCAATGACCGAGACCACCGTACACGCCGCGCTCGTGTGGGTTGTCTTCGCCCTGGCGGCCGTCACCTTCGCAAGCCTGCTCCGCCTGAGGGCCCCCTACGGACGGCACTATCCGGGAACCGGCTGGGGGCCCGAGATTCCGAACCGGGCCGGCTGGATCGTCATGGAATTGCCGGCGACGCTGGTCTTCGCTTGCGTCTACGCGTTGGGCGACGCCGCCGCCGAACCGGTTCCGCTCATCCTGCTGGGAATGTGGCAGTGCCACTACCTGAACCGGAACTTCATCTACCCTTTCCGCATACGCAGCGGGAACCGGAAGATGCCGGTGCTCGTCGCGGCGAGCGGGTTCGTCTTCAACCTGATCAACGCGTACGTGAACGCCCGGTTCATCTCGCACCTGGGCGAGTACGGCGTGGACTGGCTGGGGGACCCGCGGTTTCTGGCCGGACTGACGGTGTTCCTGGGCGGATTCGCCCTCAACGTGCACTCCGACAACATCCTCCTGCGGCTGCGGAAGCCCGGCGGATCCGGCTATTCCATCCCCCGGGGCGGTGCATTCCGATACGTCTCCTGCCCCAACTATCTCGGAGAACTTCTGGAGTGGGCCGGCTGGGCGGTGGCGACCTGGTCGCTGGCCGGGCTGGCGTTCTTCGCCTATGCGGTGGCCAACCTGATGCCGCGGGCGCTCAGCCATCACCGGTGGTACCAGGAGAAGTTCGAAGAGTATCCGGCCCGGCGCAGGGCACTGATCCCCGGTGTGCTGTGAGGGTCGATGGGTTTGGGCGGGATCGTCTTCGGAGTGGTCGTCACCCTCAGGGGCGGAGCGCCGATCACGGTGGACGACGGTCCCGCGCGCTATCGTCATCTGGGCTTCGGCTACTGGGCGTGGGTCCTGTCCTTCGCGTGCGTGGCCGTTGCGCTGTGGCCACGCGACCGTGGCCGGGCGACCGCAGGCTAGTCCCCACCCTCCAGCCAGGCCTTCACCGCATCCATATCCGCCACAACCGCCTTGGCAACCACACCCTTCATCAGCGGGACCTGCAGCCGCGCCAGCAATCGGTAGGGCCGCGCCTCCATGACCAGGTCGAGCCGCGTGCTCCGGCCGTCACCCTCCGGCGTCACCGTGAAAAGCGAGTCCCACACCGTCCCCCCGGCGTCCGAAACCAGACGGACGCGCTCGTTCTTCACATACTCGGTGACCTCCAGCTCCGTCGTGGCTTCCCTTCCCCGCATCAGGCGCGTTTCGCGGAAGCGGGTCCCCACGCCGACCCTCCGCTCCGTCAGGAACTCGACCCGCGCGATGTGCGGGACGGCCTTCGAGAAGTTGGAGATGTCGGCAACGGCATCGAAGACCGCCTCGGCGGGCGCGTCGATCGTTCGGCTCTTTCTGGTCTTCGTCATCGCTTTGGGCTGCCCTTCGGCATGTGGCGGAGGTGTCCCGGGACTGCGCCGGGGTCCTGCCGGATGGTAGGGGACGGAGGGTCGCGCGGGCAACCTTGCGCTTCCCGGTTGCATCCCATACCTTACATGACAAGGTACATGGCACTGAAAGGTGCAGGAGGGATTCGATGAAGAAATCGGTCTACAAGGAACTCGTGGCCGCCTCGTCGCGCCCGATGGTACTCTCCATCCTGACGGGCGGCGAGAACTACGGCTACGAGATCCTCAAGCAGGTCAAGCTGCTCTCCGGCGGCGAGGTGGAATGGTCCGACGGGATGCTCTACCCCGTCCTTCACCGGCTGGAGCGCGACGGGATGATCACCGGACGCTGGGAACTAACCGAGAAGGGACGGCGTCGGAAGTACTACCGGCTGACCGATCGCGGGAAGGGCCAGCTGGCGCGGGACCGGGCGGGGTGGCGGGCGGTGCACGGAGCATTGGAGATGTCATGGGGAGGAGGTCGTCATGTTTGATCTGGAGAAGGCGGTACTGCAGTGGCGGGAGCGCCAGGAGGGGGAGACGTCTCTGGCGCCGTGTGAGCTGGATGAACTGGAGGATCACCTGCGGGCGCGCTTCGATCTGGAGCTGGATCTGGACGCGACGCTGGCACCGGCAACGGCATTCGCGATTGCGCGCCGCGAGCTGGGTGAGGCGGCAACCCTGTCGAAGGAGTTCGCGAAGGCGGGCAAGTCACGGTGGAAGCGGCTGATGGTGGCGGGGTGGACGCTGTTCGGGGGTTCGTTCTTCCTGCCGGTCGTCGACATGGGCTGGCTCGGCACCTTTCACGGCTGGGAATTCGTCTGGGACTTCTGGGTGTTCATGGTCCCCAATGCGCTCATGCTTCTCACCTTCATGGCACTCCAGAAACCACGGTCGCCGCTATCCCGGTGGCTGGCTCGTCTCATGGCCGGCGTGTCTACGGTCGGGTTGGGATTCGGGCTCTATGCCCTCGTGAGGGGCGTGGTGCTGGGGCCCGGCCTTTATGTGTGGGCAGCGGCGTTCATGTGCGCGGCGGTAGCGCTCCGCAAGCGTGACCGGGACGGGGAGTCGGCCAGGGTGAAGGCGGTATCGACCTCGGCATGAGGCGGGAGAGTCCGATGTTCGAGCTGGAGAAGGCATTGGCACGGTGGCGGGCGCGCCAGGAACGTGAATCGTCGCTGTCGCCGTGCGAGCTGGACGAGTTGGGGGACCACCTGCGGGCGCGAATGGACCTGGAACAGGATTTGAACCCGGCGCTGACGCGAGCCCAGGCATTCGCGGCTGCAGGCCAGGAGCTGGGTGAACCGCAGGCGCTTTCAAGCGAGTTCGCCAGGGCGGGCAGGCCGAGATGGAAGGTGCTGCTGGTGGCGGGATGGGCGCTGTTCGCCGCGTCCTTCATGATGCCGACCGTTGACCGTCCTTTTCTCTTCAGGCAACCGCCACCCCCTCCCTCCATGGGAACACCGGCGCCGGTGCCCGACCCAGTGCCCGAACATATGCCTGGTTGGGAAGTGTTCCTGGAGACGCTGACCGGAGAGATGGGGCCGTTCGGCGTGCTCAGTGCGTTGTCGAACATGCTGATCCTGGTCACCGGGCTGGGCATGCTGGGCCGGTGGAAGATGCACGGACGCTGGTGGCTCCGACTCATGGTCGGTGCGACGGGGCTGAACCTCTTGATGTGGATGCCCATGTTCCTTTACAGTCTCGACGCCGGGTATTACGGGTGGATAGCGTCGTTCGCTTGCGTCACCGTCGCCTTGTGGCTTCGCGAGCGCGATTGGTCGTGGCCGAAGGTGGAGAAGGCGGCGGCATAGCGGGAGGCAATGAAACTCGCGATGGTGATGACCGTGCCGGCAAACGGCGTTTCGGCGGCGGCGCCCCGCGGCTCCGCGACCGTCAGCTACGGAGCCTCCCCCAGCACCCACACGGCTTCTTCGTCCATCATTCGCGCAAACCGACCGCCTCTCCGTCTCATGCGCTCCCATTCCTCGACCGTGTACACCAGCAGGTCCGCTGGTACGGGCAGGCGCTCATAGGGCCAGTCACGGTTGCGCTCGAGCCGGGAATGCTCGCTCGCTCCACGATCGCGACCACATCGAGATCACTACCGAATCCCGTGTCGCCCCGAGCGTGAGAGCCGAAGTAGCCGAGCGCGACCAATTCGGGGCGGAGGGCCGCTTGAGCGGTCGCCCACCCTTCCAGTGCACACAACACCTCGTCAGGTGTCGGCCAGTCCCTTAAGAACGTAATCGAGGACCTTGCGGGCATATTCCACCGCCTGCGAGCTGTGTAGTGATCCGTAGTGCTCGAAAGCCGGGCCTTCGTCATGCCCGTTCGGATACCTGGCAGGAATATAGTAGTCGTCCAACATGTTCCGCCTGGGCAAACCAGTCTCCTGATCGGTTCGGCATGGGTCGGTTTACGTTCACTCGGTTGATGCCCGCGGGAACCTACCTCGTTGGGAATGAAGGTAACGCCAGTGCGTGCGGACCGCTTTCCCCCGTGCCCCGCCCGCACGTACGTTGCCATCGGACTGCTCTCCCCGATGCCGAAAGCGACTTGACCATGCGTACCGCCCGACACCTTGCCGCGCTTCATCCCGGCGCAGCCGTCATCGCCGCCCTCGCCCTCACCGCCACCCTCACCCCCCACCCCGCACACCCTCAGCAGCGCCTCTTCACCCCCGAGATCGCCCTCGATGTCCGCGGCGTTTCCATCGCGGCCGTAACCGACGACGGCCGCCGCGTCGCCGCGACCGTCCGCACCCGCCGCGACCGCACCGGCATCGACCACCAGCGCTACGGCGACCCGACGTACATCTCCCCCACCACCACGCGGCTGATGGTGATCGACACGCAGAGCGGAGACCGCGCGTGGGTGCACGCGGAACCGGCGCAGTTGCGCGGCTTCGCTTGGTCGCCCGACGGGGAACGGCTGGCATACTTCGCCGTCGCGGGCAGCGAGTACCGGCTGCGGATCTTCGACGCGGCGGCTGGGTCGGACAGGGTGGTGGCGCTACAGACCGGGAAGCAGATCGCGTCGTCGTCGCCGCTGGTGTGGTCGCCCGACGGGGCGGAGGTGCTGGTGGGGCTGCGCCCCGACGGGTGGGCCGGGGAGGCTCGCGCGGCCTTCGTCGCCCTGACCGATGCGCCGGTCATCGTGCAGGATTCACGTAACAACTTCCTGGCCTGGGACCGCGTGAGGAACCTGGCCGCGAAGCAGATCACCGCGCTTGTTTCCCCCGAAAACGGAAGCGTGCGCGAGATCCTGAGCGACGTGACGCCATCGGGGGCGCGCTTCTCGGCGGACGCGTCGTACATCACCTATTCGACGGCCACGCGGACGAAGACATCGTACACGCGGCGGGACGGGACGGAGTACGAGCTGTTCCGGCTGGGCCTCGCGGACGGTAGCGAACCCGAGTCGCTCAGGGACACCGGCGAGCAGCGGATGAGCGTGACCTGGAACGATGCGCGGGATGCCTTCGCCTACAGCGAGCGGGGATCCGTCTTCGTGCGGCGGCTGGACGAGGAAGAAGCTGTCGATGTGACCGAAGGGCACCGGGGGGACGTAGCGGACACCGAGGCCGGGGAGGAGGGCGGCGACGCCGGCGAGCCGGACGCCGACCCCGATGCCGACTCCACCCGCATCCGCTTCTCCATCCAGCGCTGGAGCCCCTCCGGCGACCAGCTCCTCCTCAGCTCGCAGGACGCCTGGCACCTCCTCGACCTCGCCAGCAACGATCTGCGAACCCTGCTCGAACTCGAAGAAGACGACGACACCCGCCCCCGCCGCCAGGTCCAGGGCTGGAGCGACGACGGCCGCCACCTCTACTTCAGCTACTCCGGCCGGGACCGCTGGCAGCGCGGCCTCAAGCGCCTCCACACGGCCACCGGCAACGTCGAGACCCTGTTCCTCGACGACAACCTCTATCGCTCCTGGAACATCTCCGGCGACGGCGGCACCATCGTCTACACCCTGTCCGACGGCGACCATCCCAACGAGATCCATGTCGCTTCCGGCGATTTCTCCATACCCCGGCGGCTGACCGAATCCAACCCCCAGCTTGACGACGTCGCGCTGACCCGCAGCGAGCTCGTCGAGTACCTGGACGTGGACGGTAATACGCTTCACGGCATTCTGTATTATCCAGTCGGCTACGAGCCCGGACGCAAGTATCCCCTCGTGGCCGAGATCTACGAGCAGTTCTTCGACAACGGCTTCAACGAGAACATGAACCTGATCACCGCGCAGGGCTGGTTCGGTTTCAGGCCGTCGGTGCGCTTCGAGGAGGGGTTCCCCGGCGAGGCGTGGCTGAAGGCGGTCCCCAACGCGATCAACAGGATCATCGAGCGGGGGCTGGTCGACCCGGACAGGGTGGGCGTCTACGGGCAGAGCTACGGCGGCTACGCCACGAACCTGCTGATCACGCAGACCGACCGGTTCGCGGCGGCGGCAAACGTCTCCGGGAAGGTGAACATCATCTCGTTCCTGGGCGACTCGCCGAAGATCACGACGCGCAACTACGCGGCCGCCGAGGTCGGGCAGGACCGGATCGGGGCGACGCTCTGGGAGCAGCCGCACAAGTACATCGAGCACTCGGCGGTGATGTTCGCGGATCGCATCGAGACGCCGCTGCTGATGCTCTCGGGCGAGGGCGACTGGAACGTGCCGGCGACGAACCAGCGCGAGATGTACTATGCGCTGAGGCGTCTGGGGAAGGAGGTGGTGTGGGTGCACTACACGGCGGGGGGACACGGGGCGGGGCGCGCGGGTACGGCAGCCGACTTCGTGGACCACTGGCGGCGCATGTTCGACTGGTTCGCCGAGCACTTCGGGGAGGAGGGGGACAAGAAGGCGGTGTCGCAGGGCAGCTTGAAGTGGCCGGGAGGTTGAAATCGGGGACGCGCGGTGGCTATTTCGAGGACCTCGACGGACACATCCGGGAGATCTTTCACATGGACATGATCCAAATGCCTGCGGAAGGAGGCGACGATGGCGACGCCTGACCTGATCGGGACCTGCCTGTGGTTCGAGGGCCGCGCCGTGGAGGCGGCGGAGTTCTACGTTTCGCACTTCCCCGATTCCCGGATCGTTGGCGTTTCGACCGTGAGCGCGGGTCCGGCAAAGGGAAACGCGTTCGTGGCTTTCGAGTTGGCCGGGCGTTCGTTCCAGGGGATCGATGGGGGACCCATGTTCAAGTTCACCCCCGCGATCTCCTTTGTGGTCCACTGCGGGTCCCAGGAGGAGATCGACAACTATTGGGATGCGCTTTCGGATGGCGGGAGAGAGGGATACTGCGGCTGGCTCGACGACCGCTTCGGCGTGTCCTGGCAGGTGATCCCCGCGAACATGGGGGAGCTCATGAGCGCCGACCCCAAGCGGGTGATGGAAAAACTGCTTACAATGGGCAAGATCGACATTGAGGCACTAAAGGAGGCCGGTGCACAGGGCTGATTCACCGCAACAGCACAGAGATCGACCGCTTTGACGATGAGACGCGGCAGAGGGCGGGCGGGCCTGAGGCTCGTGAGCGTGCTCGTGGCGCTCGCGCTCACGCCGTCCGTCGCTCCGGCGATGCCGGGCCTTCGCTGGCCGAATTCGGCCTTCGATATGTGGCCCGATGGTCCGTATGGCGCAAATCTGGTCAACACCCATTGCGAAGCGTCAAATCCGACCCTATGCTTCTCACTTGGCAACCACCTGCAACACGGAGGAAAGGATGCGGGACGACCCAAGGCTGATACGCGACTTGCTGACACCCACACGGGTTGGAATCGGCACCTCACTGGCGCTGGCGCTGCTGGTATCCGTCCAGGCCGTAACCGCCCAGAACCTCAGAATGCCGAGCACGCTTCGCTACGGTTCAGGCCTCCTCGACATCCCGGTCGCATCCGTGCTCGCCCACGGGGCCCTCACGCTCTCGTATTCGGGGTTCAAGCTCTCCACCGACCGGATCATTCTGCTTGACCGAGAGGGCAGGGAGGCCGGACACAAGGAGGGCTTTGACAAGTGGCTGTCCGACGGGGCCTTGGCCATCGGGCTGTTCAACCGGGTCGAGGTCGGGGCCAGCATCCAGCACTACGATGACGAAGAGAACGGCGGCAACATTTTCGGCGGCTTTGCCCGGGTCTCGCTACTGCCCGCTTCGATGCAACGCTTCGCGCTGGCGGCGGGGGCGCGCTACGTGACGTCTCCGAGCTACGGGGCCGGCTTCCGCGACCTGCAGCCCGGGCGCCTCGGCCACCCCGACTACCGGGTATTGCAGAGCCCTGTCGGAGGCGATGAGTTCAGCAGCAACCTGAGCCCCTACGTGGTCGCGACGGCCACCCCCGTCAGTTCGGGGTCGATGGACATGACGCTCACGGCGGGATGGGGGATGGGGCTCTTCTCGGCGGGCAGCGACCTGGACTTCTACAGCTCGGGCAGCGCCGGCGGGCTCTTCGGGGGTTCCGCCCTCCACTTCGCGCTCGGCGGCGGCCGTCTCATGCACCTGATGGCCGAGTACAACGGATTCGAGGTCAACGCCGGTCTGCAGGTGGACCTGGGCAACGTCATGGTGGGCGCGTTCTCGCACGGGGTGAACGCCGATGGCCATTCCACCTATCGTTCGCGGAAGTTCGGCGTGCAGGCGGCGCTCTCCTTCCCGAACAAGCAGGAAACGGTGATGACGGGGGATACCACGGTTGCGGCCGACACCTCCGTCGTCCGGAACACGGTCGTCACGGCGGACACCGAGATCACGGTCGTTCCCTTCCCCGCCTCCGACCGGGCCACGCTCGAGGAAATGATCCTTTTCGACTTCGACAAGTGGGACATCACGGACGACGCCGCGGCCGTTCTGCAGGCAAAGGCGGGCATTCTGCGCGCCGACCGTAGTATCCGGCTGAACATCGACGGCCACGCGGACGAGCGTGGAGACGAGGGCTACAACGTCCGGCTGGGACAGCGACGCGCTGAGGCTGTGCTGGAGTTCTTTTCCGAGAACGGCCTGGACGCGGGCCGCTTCGCGGTTGCTTCGCGGGGCGAGGAGGCCCCGCTGGATCCGCGACCCACACCCATCGGCTCCCCTTCGCGCAACCGCAGGGTGGACTTCAGCGTGACCGGCTACGCCGAGCGCACCGAGACCACCATCACGCCGATCCGCACCACCATCGCGACCACGACGATCACCCGGACGTACACCTTCACGGAGACCGAAACGGTTCTGACCACGCGCTTGATCGGCGCCACGGATACGGTGAGCGAGGAAACCCGGACGATCGGCACGCGGACCGACACGGTCAGCGTCACGACCGACACGGTCGGCGTAGAGAGGGGCGACGACGGAGCCCAGGGCAGGACCTCCAGCCTGGGGGCCGGCAGCGGCGTCCGACCTCAGGTTGGCGACCGGATCCGGGTGCGTCGTGGCGTGCTGGTTCGCGTCCGAGGCTTCAACTGGGCACGGCGGCCCTAACAGCCCGTGGACAGAATCCCCCCGGCATTCGAGCGGCGATGCATTCAGGCAGGCCGCTCCGTTTCACCGTTCCACCATGTAAAGACAACGTTACATTCTGTCAATTACAGTATACATTCGACGGCTCCGAGGCTTCGCTCCGCGTTGCTCCTCGGGCGAATAGCCCTGCTATTCCCCTCTCGTCGCAGCTTGCCAGCCCGTTGCCTCGCCGCTCTCGGTGCTCGGGCGGCTTTGTCCACGATGGAGTGGACGCCCCCTCCCGACGGCATCGCAATGTGCCAAGATGGTACTGAGCGATATGTCGAACCATCTGAGGGAGGAGGCATCCACATGGAAGAGGTTAGCATCATCGGGATCGATCTGGCAAAGCGGAGCTTCCAGGTGCACGGGGCCAAGGCGGACGGGTCGGTGGCGTACCGCAGGAAGCTGAGCCGCGGGAAGCTGTTGGGCTTTCTCGCCGCGCAGCCGCCTTGCGCGGTGGCGATGGAGGCGTGCGCCAGCGCCCACTACTGGGGCCGGGAGATCATGGCACTCGGCCACGAGGTGAGGCTGGTTCCTCCGATCTACGTGAAGCCCTTCGTCAAGCGCCACAAGAACGACGCGGCCGACGCGGAGGCGATTACGGAGGCCGCGCAGCGTCCGACGATGCACTTCGTGGCGGTAAAGACCGAGGCGCAACAGGCGCGGGGGATGCTCTTTCACACCCGTGACCTGCTGGTGCGCCAGCGCACGCAGACGATCAACGCGCTTCGGGGCCACCTGGCCGAGTACGGCGTTGTGGCTCCGCAGGGCAGGTCCCGGATCGGGCAGCTGGCCCGGGTGCTCGAGGACGGCGACTGTGGCCTTCCGGAGGCGGTCGTCGAGCTGGGCCGTCTGCTGCTCGGTCGGATCGATGAGCTTGACGAGAAGATCGATGGGCTCGACCGCGAGATCCGGGTGAGCGCCCGGGAGTGTGAAGAGACGGCGCGTCTGATGACGATCCCCGGAATCGGGCCGGTCACCGCGATGGCCATCCAGGCCTTCGCACCGCCGATGGAGGGCTTCCGGTGCGGGCGCGACTTCTCGGCCTGGCTCGGCCTCGTGCCTCGGCAGCACACCACCGGCGGCAAGCCGAGGCTGGGCAGGATATCGAAGATGGGCCAGCGCGACCTGAGACGCCTCCTGGTCACGGGAGCCATGGCGGTCATTCGGCATGCGAGCCGGGGCGGTGAGGCTGCGGATCCGTGGCTGGCCGGGATGCTGGCGCGCAAGCCCAGGAAGCTGGTTGCGGTAGCGCTCGCCAACAGGACGGCGCGGAGGGTCTGGGCCCTGGCCGCCAGGAAGGAGGCGTACCGCGCTGTCGCCTGAGCGGGCAGCGAAAGGAAAGTAGCGAAGCAGAAAAGCCGACGGGAGAATTGGGCGGCAGGACGCACGAACGGAGTAAGGGCAAACGGTCGATGAGACGGGATCGGAAAAACCAGCTAGCAGTCCAGGGCCTGAGAGCCCGCTTCCACGATTTGGATCCGATCTCACGAACACCATACGGGCCCGCGGCCAACGAGAGCCGCATCAAGAGGCCGGACATACGACAGTACCTGACCAGATTGCCACCGACTCGGTTCCCGCATCCGGGCTTGCCCACCCTGGGGCGTCCACATACGGACTGCTAAGACGATGACCCGGTGACAGCCCCTTGACCGCTGTGCGTTTGGTGTAGTGGGAGCCTGCCAGACCGTTAGCGTGACGCGACTCGTGTTGGGCCGTGCTGCCGCCGCCGCGCTGCTTCTGCTGTCTTCGGCCCAGCCGGTCACCGGCCAGGAGTTCCGAATGCCGAGTTCGCTCCGGTACGGTTCGGGGCTCCTGGATGTTCCCGTCGCGTCCGTGTTGCCCCATTTGTCCATTGTGGGCACCTACTCCGGCTTCGGGATCTCGGTCGATCGGATCATCGTCCTCGACCGTGACGGGAGAGAAGTCTACAGGGGGGACCGGTTCGAGAAGTGGATGTCGGACGGGGCCATCGCGATCGGGCTCTTCGACCGGGTGGAGGTGGGTGCGACTATCCAGCACTTCGACTCGGAGGAACACGGAGGTAGAATGCTCGGGGGCTTCGCCCGCGCCTCCATCCTGCCTGCTTCCGTGGAACGGATCGACCTGGCCTTAGGGGCCCGATATGTGACGTCCCCTTCCTACGGTGACGCGTACTACCTGGACGGTGTGCAGCCGGGCCGCCTCGGGCACCCCGACTATCGGCTGGTCAGGGATTTCGCCGCATACGAGGAGTACAACGGCAACCTGAGTCCCTACGTGGTGGCGACGGCGAACGCAGGGCGCCCCGAGGACCTCGGCATGACCCTGACCGCGGGTTGGGGAGCAGGCCTGTTCTCTGAAGGCAGTGACCGGGGTTATTACGCCGATGCGGCTTCCGGCGGTCTCTTCGGGGGAGCCGCGTTGCACCGCGGTTTCGGTGGAAGCCGCATGCTCCACGCCATGGCGGAGTTCAACGGGTTCGACGTCAACGCAGGGGTGCAGATCGACGTGGGAGGGATTCGCGTCGGCGCCTTCGCGCTGGGGGTATTGTACGACGATCACTCGACGTACCGTTCCCGCAAGTTCGGGATCCTGGGCTCGGTGGCCCTCTGCGGTCTCAAGCCCAACCTGTGCTCAGGCAGGACCGAACCGCCGCCCCCACCACCGCCCCCACCAGCGCCCCCGCCTCCCGGTCCCACCCCCGAGGAACTGGAGAAGCGACGGCTCGACTCGATCGCTCGTGTCCAGTCGGAAGAGGAGCGCCGGCTCGCCGCCGAGCGTGAGCGCGCGGAACGTGAACGTGCTCTGCGCGCGGCCGAGGAGCGGCGAACCCTTGAAGAGAAGATCATTTTCGACTACGACGAGTTCTCCATTCGTGCGGACGCGGCAGCCCCGCTGCGCAGTAAGATCGAGATCCTGCTGGCACGACCGGGCGTGCACTTGCGTATCGAAGCGCATGCCGACGAGAGGGGGTCACCGGATTACAACCTGGAACTCGGCCAGAATCGGGGCGATGCGGTCGTCGCCTTCTTCGTCGAAGCGGGACTCGATGCGGACCGGTTCACCGTGAAGTCCTTCGGCGAGCAGAACCCGCTGGTACAGGGCGAAACCGAGGAGGCCTGGGCGCAGAACCGCCGGGTCGAGTTCATCATCACCGCCGGCGAGGGCGACCTGGGACGTTAGCGTTAGCGTTAGCCGACTACGCGCTTCCGCCGGGCGGCAGCGGCAGAGAGAGCACCGCCACCGCTTCCGTGGGCTTGCGGTTGCGCAGAACGATCCGTCCGCCGTGGCCTTCGGCGATCTCCCTGCAGAGCGCGAGACCGATACCCGAGCCGCCGGGCTTCGTGGTGAAGAACGGGACGAAGAGGTTGGACGGGTCCTCCAATCCGAGCCCTCCGTCCTCCGCGATCAGTTCGAGCGTCTGCCCGTCGGGGACCCTCCAGCGCACGGTAACCCCGCCGCCGGATTCGAGTGCGGCGTCGACCGCGTCTTGCACCAGGTTTATCCTTCGACGACACCGGGCTGGTCGTCGGCGATCAGTATGCGGGGACGCATGGTTCGGTCGGGACGGGTCGATACGGCGGGAGTGTGCGACGCAGCGGCGGGGGGTCAGAAGAAGACCGGCTCCCGGTAGGCTCCGAAGACTTCCTCCATGGCCGCCCGGATCTCGTACAGGGTGCAGTACGATCGGGCGCACTCGAGGATATGCGGCACGGTGTTCTCGCGTCCGGCCGCCGCGGTCTTCAAGCGGCTCAATGCCGCGTCAACCCGCTCGTTGTCGCGCCCGGCGCGCAGTCGGGCCAGACGCTCGCGTTGTCGCTCCTCGGCACCGGAATCGATCCGCAGCGTCTCGATCTCCACCTCGTCCGCGCCCTCGACGAATTCGTTCACGCCGACGACGGTACGCACGCACGCCTCGACTTCGGCCTGCTGCGTGGCCGCCGAATTGGCGATTTCCCTCTGGAACCACCCGTTCTCGATTCCCTGCACAACCCCCCCCTCCTCTTCAATGCGGGCGAAGATTTTCTCGGCCTCGGCCTCGAGCCGGTCGGTCAAGGCCTCCACGAAATATGAACCCGCCAACGGATCGATGGTGTTGGCCACGCCGCTCTCGTACGCCAGTATCTGCTGCGTTCTGAGCGCGATCGTTACGGCCTTCTCGGTCGGTAGTGCCAGTGTCTCGTCCATCGAGTTGGTGTGAAGCGACTGGGTGCCGCCCAGCACGGCGGCGAGCGCCTGGTAGGCAACCCGCACGATGTTGTTTTCGGGCTGCTGCGCGGTGAGCGTCACGCCCGCGGTCTGGGCGTGGGTGCGAAGCCGCCACGACTGCGGCTTGCGGGCCCCGAACTCGTCCCGCATGCGCCGCGCCCAGATCCGCCGCGCGGCCCTCAGCTTGGCCACCTCTTCGAAGAAATCGTTGTGCACATCGAAGAAGAAGGAGAGCCGGGGCGCGAAGGTGTCCACGTCGAGGCCGCGCTCGATGCCCCGGCGCACGTAATCGAAACCGTTCGCGAGGGTGAAGGCCAATTCCTGGCCCGCGGTGGCGCCGGCCTCGCGGATGTGGTAGCCCGAGATCGAGATCGGGTTGTACCGCGGGGCGTTCCCGCCGCACCACTCGAACATGTCCAGGATGAGCCGGAGCGCGGGCTCGGGCGGGAACACCCACGCGTGCTGAGCCTGGTATTCCTTCAGGATATCGTTCTGGGCCGTTCCGCGCAGCTTGTCGGGTGAGACGCCCTGCCGCTCGGCCGCGGCCACGTAGAAGCAGAAGAGGATGATGGCGGGCCCGTTGATGGTCATCGAGACCGAGACCTGGTCCAGGGGGATGTCCTGGAAGAGCGTCTCCATGTCGGCAAGCGACGAAATCGCCACCCCGCAGACGCCTACTTCGCCGAGCGACCGCGGATGGTCGCCGTCGTACCCCATCAGCGTGGGGAAGTCGAAGGCCACCGACAGGCCGGTCTGGCCCTTGTCCAGCAGGTACTTGTAGCGCCGGTTCGTCTCCTCGGCGGTGGCGAAGCCCGCGAACTGGCGCATGGTCCACAGCCGGGTGCGATACATGGTCGCATACGGGCCGCGGGTGAAGGGGAAGCCGCCGGGTACGCCGAGCTTCCCCAGGTAGTTGCCCGTGGCGTGGTTCGGCGTGTAGAGCGGCTCGACTTCGTTTCCGGAGACGGTCGTGAAGTAGGGCAGACGCCGCGGGAGCGCCTCGCAGGTGGCTTCCCAGGCGGCGAGTTCCGCGTTGAGGCGTTCGATCTCGCGCCGGCGGGCATCGATTTCAGCCAGCAGCGCGGAGCGGTCGCGTAACCGGTTCTCGGTCGTTGACATGTATTTGGCCCTTGCTACGTCCCGGATTCAGGATCCTTCCTCAATATGGCGGGAATCACCGCTTCGGCCACCCCGTACGCCGTAGCGCGGCCGGCCGCGACCTCGGCAACCCAGTGTGAATGATCGGGGTGCCGCCCCAGGAATTCCCGTGCCCGGCGCCGCATACGTCCCTCGACCACATCGCGGATCCGGCGACGGGCTCGGGACTGGCGGCGCTGCTCCAGCACACCCGAAGCCTTGAGGTAGTGCTGGTGGGCACGAAAATGTTCCAGGAACTCGTCGATGCCCTCTCCCCGCCCGGCCGAGGTCTTGAGCACGGGGATGTTCCATTGGGGTGGGGGGGCTGGGGTATCCGTATCCGCCGGAGAGCCGGTTCCGTCCGCGACGCGCGAAAGGTCCACGCCGTGGTGGGCCGGTACATCGTGGCCGCCGTGGCCGGTCTTGAGGAGAAGGGCCTGGCGGATGGCCCGCACCATCCGGTCCGCGCCGATCCGGTCGGACTTGTTGACCACGAACAGGTCCGCGATCTCCATGAGTCCCGCCTTCATGGCCTGAATGCCGTCGCCCGACTCGGGCACCAACACCACCGCCACGGAATCCGCGGTCGAAGCGATCTCGAGTTCCGTCTGCCCCACCCCGACCGTCTCGACGAGGATGTTGGGGAAGCCAAAGGCGTCCAGCAGGTCGATCACTTCGCGGGTCGTGGCGGCCAGCCCCCCGAGCGATCCGCGGGTCGCCATCGAGCGGATGAAGACGCCCGGGTCGGTCGCCAGGTCGTTCATCCGGATGCGGTCTCCGAGGAGCGCCCCCCCGGAGAAGGGGGATGTGGGATCGACGGCGACGATCGCCACCTCCTCGCCCCGTGCCCGCATCAACGTGGCCAGCGCCGCGATCAGGCTCGACTTGCCCGCCCCCGGAGGACCCGTCACCCCCAGCCGGCAGGCCCGCGGGCGCGCCAGCAGCAGTTCCCGGAGGAGCGCTCCGACCCCGGGACGCCCCCCCTCGACCATCGAAATGGCCCGTGCCAGCGCCGGCCGCCCGCCGGCGCGGAAATCGTCCACCAACCGTTTGCGTCCGGCGGCGCCCTCCGAGGCGCGGGGCGTCATCCGTGCGCTCCGATGACGCCGGCCAGCCGCGCGTTGCGCATTGAGACGCTCGCCACCCTGGCCGCTAGCCGAGAAGCCCCGCCGCCAGGCTGAGCACCATGATGAACCCTACCAGGTCGGTCAGGGTGTGCACGAAGACGGACGATGCCACGGCGGGATCGACCCCGAGCCGCTTGAGTACGGTCGGGATCAACGCGCCGGCGAAACCCGCGACCACGATATTCGCCCACATGGCCAGCAGCACCACCACCCCAATGAGCGGGTTGTCCTCGCGCACATAGGCAAAGAGGGCGAAGAGGAGCCCGAGGACGAACCCGTTCAGAAGACCCACCAGCACCTCCTTTCCCACGACCTGGAAGCGGCCGCCGGGCAGCTCGTCCCCCACGGCGATGCGGCGTATGGTCACCGCCAGCGCCTGAGTCCCGGTGTTCCCGCCGAGGGCCGCGATCACCGGCATCAGGAAGGCCAGAAAGGTCACCTCCCTGATCACGTCCTCGTATGTAAGAATCACCGATGCCGCCACGCCCGCCGTCACCAGGTTGAGCACCAGCCATGGCAACCTCGACCGGACCGAGTCGAGCCATCCACCCTTTAGCTCCTCTTCGTCGGACACACCGGCAAGCCTGAGGATGTCCTCGGTCGTCTCGGCCTCGATCACGTCGATTACGTCGTCGAAGGTGATGCGGCCCAGCAGCGACCCCTCGTCGTTCACCACCGGGATGTTGACCAGGTTATACCGCCCCATCACGCGCCCCACCTCCTCCTGATCCGTGTCGGGCAACACGGTGGCCGGCGCGGGAACCACCAGCGACTGCACCGTGTCGCCCGGGTCGGCCAAGATGAGGTCGTCCAGCGGCACGGTCCCCTCGAGCCTCTCCCGCTGGTCGACCACGAAGACCGTGTACAACTCCTCCACCTCTCGCCCCTTTTCGCGGATCTCGCCGATGGCCTCGGCGGCGGTCGCCGTGGTGGAGACCGAAACCAGCGAGGTGGTCATCAGGCCGCCGGCCGTCTCATCGTCGTAGCGCAGTAGCTCGCGAATGTCGCCAGCCTCCTCGGAGGGCAGCGCGGCCAGCATTCGGTCGCGGTCGCCGGGTTCGAGTTCGCCCAGCAGGTCGGCCGCGTCGTCGTCGGCCAGCTCCTGCAGCAGCTCGGCGCCGCGGCGCACGCCCAGTTCGGCCAGCAGCTCCGCCCGGTCCTCGTCCTCCTCCATTTCGGCCAGCGTCTCGGACGCCACCTCGGTGGGGAGCGCCTTCAGAACCTCGACGCGCTGGTCCTCGGAGGGCACCGAAGCGAGCAGGTCGGCGATGTCCGAGGGGTGCATTTCGCCGACCAGCGCGGGCAGGCGGGTCAGCTGACCGCGTTCGACGAGTTCCAGCAGCTCCTCCAGTACGGCCCGGGTGGCCACGATCGGGGGCGTTTCGGTGCTCACGTCCCCTCCATTGCCAACGGCGCGGCCAGCGTCCGGGGGTCCGGCTTCGAGGCCAGTCCGCGCAGCACCTCTTCCTGCACCTGGTACATTTCGCACCGGACGCGCTCCGGCCCTTCCGGGTGGTCGTACCCCAGCACATGAAGGGTGCCGTGCACCGCCAGCCGGACCAGCTCCTGGTCGGCTTCAGCTCCGGCCTCGGCCGCCTGCCGCAGGGCCTGCGCATGTCCTACGTACACGTCGCCCAGGGGGTCTTCGCCCTCCTGGTGCAGTGCGAAGGACAGCACGTCGGTCACTTCGGCGCGTCCCCGGTGGCGGCTGTGCAGCTCGGTGATCTCCGGGTCGCCAACGAAGGTGACGGACAGCTCGGCGCGCGATACCTCCTCGCGCCGCAGCGTGGCGCGCAACGCCCGGTCGATGAGGCCGCGCGGCACCCGGGTCCCCTCCGGCGCGTTGACGTGAATCGTGATCAACGCCCGTCCCCCTTCCCCTCTCCCCCATTCCCAGCCGTGAGATTCCGCGTCTCCGGATAGCTGATGCGACGGTGGTAGCTGCCGAGCAGAAAGCGCAGGAACCGCCGTTTCAGCACCGTGATGTCCCGGAAGGTCAGAGCGCAGTCGTCCAGCTGGCCCTGCCGCGCCTTCCCCTCGAAGATCCCTTCGATCAGCTCCGCGAGGCGTTCCTCGGTGGGATCCGCCAGCACCCGCGCGGCGGACTCGGTCGAGTCGGCCAGCATGGCGATTGCCGTTTCCCGGCTGCGGGGGCGCGGGCCGGGATACCGGAAGACGGCCGGGTCTGGAGGCTCGAACCCCTCCGCCTCCGCTTGCTCATGGGCGCGACGCAGGAAGAAGCCGATGGTCTGGTCGCCGTGGTGTTCGCGGATAAAGTCGAGCAACACCTCGGGAACCCGTTCGCGGCGAGCCAGTCTGATACCGTCGGTTACATGACTCCGCACGATCGCCGCGGACTCCCGGGGATCGAGACGTTCGTGCGGATTGCCGGCCTGCTGGTTCTCGATGAAATACCCCGGACGCTCGATCTTGCCGACATCGTGGTAGTAGACGCCGGCCCGGCAGAGCAGCGCGTTGGCACCGATGGCGCCGGCCCCCGCCTCGGCAAGGTTGGCCGCTTGAATGGTATGCGCGAAGGTGCCCGGCGCCTCGACGGCCATGCGGCGCAGGAGGGGACGGTTGGCGTCCGCCCAGCCGATGAGCGTCTGCTCCGTCGTGATCCCGGTGACCCATTCGAAGACCGGAATGAAGCCGATCGCCATGAAGGTCCCGGTGATGGTGCTGCCGAGTGCCCAGGCCAGGGTGGGCAGGAAGGTGAAGTCTGCCCCCTTCAGCAGGAACCCCAGGATCACCGCGGCGAAGGAGCCCGCGGTGATGGCGATGAAGACCCACGTCTGGGCCAGCCTCCGCAACGTACGAACCGACAGCGCCGCCGCCGACCCGCCCGCCAGCAGAATGACGAACAGGTGCACGGCCTCGAAGGGCGCCTGGACCACGGTGAGTGAACAGACCACCAGAGTGGCCAGCAGGGCCAGCCGGCCACCCCAGAGGATGGAAAGCGACACGGCCACGAAGACGATGGGCATGGCGGCCGAGGGCACGTCCAGCCCCGTCACCAGCAAGCCGGAGGCGAAGTAGATGGCGAAGATCCCGGCGATGGCCGCAACCGCCCGGAAGGAGAGGTAGATCTCGGGGCGGAAAAAGAAGAGGAGAACCCCGAAGACGGCCAGCAGCAGCGTGTTCAGGACCAGACCGCCCAGATTCCCCGCGACGTTCGAGCTGTCCACGCTGATCCCGTCGGCCCGGAGCTGGTTGCGGTAGGCGTCCAGCTTGCGCAGCTCGGCCTCGCCCACCTGCTGGTTCGCCCGCACGATGGCTTCTCCGTCCAGTACCCGGGCTTCCACGATCGGCACTGCGTTTCGGGCAAGCGATCGATCCCGCTCGGTGCGTTGCGTGTCGGGGACGAGACTGGGGGCAAGGTAGCGCGCAAGAATCAGGCGGAGCAGCCCGGTTTCCGCGCCGGGTTCCCTTCCGGCGAGGGCGCTTTCGTAGAACTCGCGGCCCGACAGCACGGAAGTGCGGGCCACGACGGTGGCCGATCCGCCCCGGACCACCCGAATCGAGTCGGTCGCGAGCTGATAGGCGGCGTTCGGCGACATGACGCCGTCGGGGGTGAGCATCCGGATCGCCGACGACGCCAGGTCGCTCAGTGTGGCCGCCCGGCGCCGGTCGGCAAGAACCTGGATCTGCTCCGCCGTCGCATCGATGGCCGACGCAGCCATCACCGAGCTGATCCCCGCGACACCGTCGGCCGCGCTCGCGGAATCCACCCGGGCAAAGAAACCGCCCAGCGCCGAAAGCGAGGAGTCGCGCGCGTTCTCCTGGAAGACAAAGGTGGGGATGACCGCGGCCTCGGCCTCTTCCCGCTCACGCCGCAGCTCCGCCGAATCCTTCGGCACCTGGAAGTCCACCTGGGCGATGATGTCCCGCGCGGCCACCGTCCCCACGCGGTGCCGCCCGATTCCGACACCGGGGTCCGAGGGATACATCACCACCAGTCCCGTCGCAAGCGCCAGAAGGAGCAGCCACCTCGCGCCGTGATGGACCATCCCGTCCGGCCAGGTCTTCTCCGGGGCCCGCGAGAGCAGACCGGGCTTGCGGCTACGGCGCCTCATGGTCGCGGCCACCATCCTGGCGCTCGTCCGCGGCGGCGTAGGCGCGGACGATCTGCTTCACGAGGCGGTGACGGGTGACGTCACGCTCGTCCAGGTAGACGAATTCGATCCCGTCCACCTCCATCAGGATCTCCTCCACCTGGATGAGCCCCGAGACCTGGGACCGGGGGAGATCGATCTGCGTCTTGTCGCCCGTGATCACGACCCGCGAGTTCACCCCGATACGCGTCAGGAACATCTTCATCTGGGCCGCGGTGGCGTTCTGTGCCTCGTCGAGGATCACGAAGGCGTCGGAGAGGGTGCGGCCGCGCATGTACGCCAGCGGCGCGATCTCGATGGTGCGCTCGGCGACCCCGCGCCGCACCCGCGATGGCGGCATCATGTCTTCGAGTGCGTCGTAGAGGGGGCGCAGGTAGGGGTCGACCTTTTCCTGCAGGTCGCCCGGAAGGAACCCCAGATTCTCGCCCGCCTCGACCGCCGGCCGGGCCAGAATGATCCGCCGCACCCGCTTCCGGAACAGCTCGTCCACCGCGCGGGCCACGGCCAGATACGTCTTCCCCGTCCCCGCCGGCCCGATCGAGATCACGATGTCGGAGTCCTCCATGGCCTGCATGTAGCTCCGCTGCCCCTCGGAGCGCGGCACGATGGTGCGGCCCGATCCCGGCACCGTGATGCGCAGCCGTTCGTCGTCGCTGCGGATATCCGGTCCCTCGCGCGTCTCGAGGCTGGCGGCGAAGCGGGCCACGTCGGGGGCGCGAAACGGCCTCCCCAGCCGGGCCAGCTCGATCATGTGTTCCACCACCCGGGCCGAATCCGACACCGACTCCAGCTCACCCGCGAGCCGGACGCTGTCGCCGCGCAGCACGACCTTCACGCCGAAGAGCGACTCCAGCTCGCGGAAGTTCGCGTCCCCCACTCCAGCCAGGATGAACTGGTCGGCCCCTTCGGCGTTGAGGTGGTGTTCCACCATGGTCGCACTCGTCATTACTTGTCCTCCACGGAGACTCCCAGTGCTGCCAGTTCCGCAGCCACAACCGGGGACGGCGCCCCCTCGAAGCTGGCCCGCGCCGCCGTCGTCTTGGGAAACGCGATCACGTCGCGCAGGCTGCCACCCCCCGAGAAGCAGGCCACGAGCCGGTCCATCCCCAGCGCAATCCCCCCGTGCGGCGGAGCTCCCGAACCGAGCGCCCGGATGAGGAAGCCGAACTTGGCCCTGATCTCGTCCGGTTCCAGCCCAAGCATGGACAGGATGCGGGTCTGCAGGGACGCGTCGTGGATACGGACGCTGCCGGAACCCAACTCGGTGCCGTTGTAGACGAGATCGTACGCGAGACCACGCACCGCAAGCGGTTCTGAATCAAGGAGATGCGCATCTGCAGCGTGAGGTTGCACGAAGGGGTGGTGGTTGGCGGCCAGCGAACCGTCGTCGGTCTCTTCGAAGACGGGGAAGCCGGTCACCCACAGCCACGCGTGCTCGGTGGTGCGGGGCAGCGCCAGGGCCTCGATGGCGGCGGCGCGGGTGGCGTCCAGGGCGGGAGAGGTGGTGCGATCGGGTCCGGCGGCCGCGACGAGGAGGTCGCCCGCGGCGAAACGGAGCCTTGCGCGGGTATCGTCCTGGAAGAACCGGCCCAGGGGACCGGTGGCGCCGTCTTCGGTGATCTTCGCCCAGAGGAGGCCGGGTGCGCCCGCCGCCTTTGCCGCCGCCTCGATCGCGAGGATCTGTTTCCGGGAGAGACGCGCACCCCCTTCGAGGCCGAACCCGCGGATCCTTCCCCCGCTGGCCACCGCGCCGCGCAGAATGTTCGACTCCATCTCCCCGAGCACCGGGGTGAAGTCGCGGATTCTGAGTTCGTACCGCAGGTCGGGCCGGTCGCAGCCGAAGCGCCCCATGGCCTCGTGGTAGGTCAGCCGGGTGAATGGCGTCGGCGCCTCGATCCCGGCCAGCTCCGCCAGCTCTGCCATGAGTCCTTCGCACCACCCGTAGATGTCCTCCGGCTCCACGAACGAAGCTTCGACGTCGATCTGGGTAAACTCCGGCTGGCGGTCCGCGCGCAGATCTTCGTCGCGAAAGCAGCGCGCGATCTGCATGTAGCGATCGAAGCCGGCAATCATGAGCAGCTGCTTGTAGATCTGCGGACTCTGCGGCAGCGCGAAGAACTCGCCCCGGTGCATCCGGCTGGGAACCAGGAAGTCGCGCGCCCCCTCGGGCGTGGGCTTGGTCAGGATCGGCGTCTCGATCTCGAGGAATCCCTGCCGGTCGAAGTAATTCCGCACCGCCAGCATGAGACGGTGGCGCAGCGCCAACCTGGACTGCAGGTCGCGACGGCGCAGGTCGAGGACGCGGTGGCGCAGCCGCAGCTTCTCCGAAGGCAGCTCCTCCTCGGGGGGAAGGTAGACGGGAATCTCCGGCGTGCGGGCCTTGTTGAGGACTTCCAGCTCGGTGGCCTGGACCTCCACGTCGCCCGTGGCCATGTCAGGGTTGCGCGCCGTTTCCGGCCGTGCGGCGACGACTCCGCCTACCGCGATCACGTCTTCGGGACCCAGCCCACGCACCGTCTCCAACGCTTCCGGCGAGGACCAGCCCGGGCCCACCGATAACTGCAGCATGCCCGACCGGTCGCGCAGGTCGATGAACACCAGTCCGCCCAGGTCACGCCGACGGTGCACCCATCCCGCGACATGGACCTCGCGGCCCGCCGCATCCAGCGTGACGCGACCGGCACCGCAGGTGCGCATAGTGGTCGCGGTTGTTTCGGTTGTGGGCAACTGACCGTCTCCGGGAGGCCATGGGGTTGCCGGCCGACGGCGGTCACAGCGGCGCCGGACGTGTTCTCGCGCTAAACTTAACAGTCCGTGTACAAATCCGCGCGAACCACCGAGAGGTTCTGTCCCGCGGGTTGTTCAGCCCCGCTGCAAGGCCACCCCGCGCCCATGAGCCCCGATCGCCCAAACCTCCTGGGAATGACCCCGCCCGAGTTGCGCGAGACGCTGACGGCACACGTCCGGCAGCGCGGCCAGCCCGGCTACCGGGCCCGCCAGATCGAGGAGTGGCTCTTCCGCGGCGACGCCCGCTCCTTCGGCGACATGACCAACCTGCCGCTTCCCGAACGGGACGTGCTGGGCGACTCCTTCCGCCTCGACGAGCCCGCCGTCGACACCGTCTCGGAGTCCTCCGACGGCACCGTCAAGCATCTGTGGGCCCTGCAGGGCGGCGAAGTCGTCGAAAGCGTCCTCATTCCCACGCGGCACCGCCTCACCCTCTGCATCTCGTCGCAGGCCGGCTGCGCGCTCAAGTGCCGTTTCTGCGCCACCGGCTGGTCGGGCTTCGGCCGCCAGCTCTCGCCCGCCGAGATCGCCGGCCAGTACCGGGCCTCGGCGCGCTGGGCCGCCGAGCACGACCGCGGCCCCGTCACCAACGTGGTGTTCATGGGCATGGGGGAACCGCTGGCCAACCGCAAGGCCGTCTTCCCCGCCCTGACCATCCTCAACGCGGGGTACGGGATCGGCGCTCGGCGTATTACCGTTTCGACCGTTGGGGTAATACCGGGGATCGCCGCGCTCGCCGAACGGCCCGAGCAGTTCCGCCTGGCGCTGTCGCTACACGCACCCGTCACCGAGCTCAGGGCCGAGCTGATCCCACTCGAGAAGCGCTACCCGCTCGACCAGCTCATCAAGGCGCTGGAGGCGTTCAACCGCAAGGGCGGCCGCCGCATCACCTTCGAGTACACCATGATCCGAGAGGTGAACGACGATCCGGCCCTGATCGCGCCGCTGGCGGAGCTCGCGCACCGCGTGCAGGCCTTTGTGAACCTCATCCCCTTCAATCCCATCCCCTACGTGGAGTGGAAGCCGAGCCACCCGTCACGGGTACGGGAATTCCGCGACCGGCTGGAGGTGGCGGGTGTGCCCGCAGCGGTCCGGGAGCCCCGGGGGCGCGATATCGATGCAGCGTGCGGCCAGTTGCGGGCCAGGCGCCACGGAATCCACCGATAGTCCCCGCTCGACTGCCCGGGGATTTGTCCGCGGGCTGCCATCCCCGTCACCGAAACGCGTTACGCCAGTCCGAACTGAAGGGTCCGCGTGCGGTTCTCGACATCCTCGCAGTTCAGACCGTCCGACCTCAAACCAAGGGTGTACAGGACTTCCGCGGAAAGCCTCATCCCCCACGGGATCACGACATCGCCGCCGATCCCGCCGATGGCTCCCAGGTCGTACTGTTCCGCGAGTCTGATGACTCGCCGTTGGTCGGGCAGGCGGCAATCGGGGAAACCTGTGATCGAGTAGGAGCTCGGTCCAATGCTGGCTTTGAACTCCACTTCACAGCCGTTCGACAGGTCGACGGCAGGCCCCGCCATTGCGTAGACCGACACCTTCCGATCCCACAGGGGCACCATTGCCCGGGCCAGAACCGAGATTTCGGTGTAGGTGCGCTGGTAGCTGAGTGTGCCTTCCGTGAGCCGCGGCCGGTCGACCGCCCAACCGGGAAGAACGTAGCTCGCTCCCTTCTGCGTCCTCGCCAGGCCGACCGTCACCCCGAAATGCCGGTGGAGGTCCAGGGTCGCGGAAAACCCCGTTGTGTAGCCCGTGAGCCCCGTCTGCTCCAGATCGCCCAGCCGGCTGGATGCAACCGTCGAATTCGTCTGTCCGACAGTGAACCCGACGGCAAACTGACCGGAGAGTGGTACGGCGGAGAGAAGCAGGAAGACCAGGAGCAGCGGAATTGTGCGGATGCGCTTCACGATGACCTCCCCTTCCGTGTGAATGATGGGTCCATGGCCATAGTGGCGAAACCACGGCCGACGCCGTGCGCCCGACCGGCGAGTCCCGGCTGCCTTCACCCCGACAGCGTCCCGCCGGTCATCTCCTACTACCGGCGGTCGTGATGACCGGTTCCAGAACCTACCGGATCCGGTCCCCGATCCGGCTCCCGCGAATCTCCCGAACCCACGGAAACGGCCGCGCCGACCCCCGGTTATAAGAGAAGTAGATGGCCACCGCGCGGCCCTCGAAACGCCATCCCTCGAGCAGCCCCCAATAGCGCGAATCGAGGCTTGAGTCGCGGTTGTCCCCGAGCATGAAGTAGTAGTCGGGCGGGATGGCGATCGGGCCCCAGTTGTCGCGCGACGGCCGGTAGTCGTCGCGGGCGCCGCCGACCAGGTGTTCACGCTGCCAGAGCATGATCGGGTCGGGTGCGTCGCGGGCCTGGGTCGTCACCACATACGGCTCGTCCTGGGGCTCGCCGTTCAGGTAGAGGACCTTGTCGCGCATTTCCAGCGTGTCGCCCGGCATCCCGACGAGCCGCTTGACCAGCGTCATGTTCTCTTCGTGATGGGGGTCGAAGACCAGGACGTCGCCGCGCCGGGGCTCGGAGTACCCGGGGATGCGGATGTCGGTAAACGGTACGCGGGAACCGATCGCGGCCCGGTTGACCACCAGAAAATCGCCCACCAGAAGGGTGTTCTCCATCGACCCGGAGGTGATGACGAAGGTCTGGATGATGAAGAGGCGAAGGACGAAGAAGAGGACCAGGGCGAGCATGATGGCCCTCGTCCATTCCCCTCCCCTTGAACGTTCCCCGTCGCCCCCGCGCTTCGCGTTCTTGTCGTTGCCGCCCGTGCTCCCGGTCCCCGTGCCGGCCTTGCGTTCCCGGGCTTTCCGCCCTTTCGCGGCGGAGCCCCCTCTCCTCTTTCCGGTTCGCCTTCTGCCCATGGCTAGCGTTCGTCTCCCCTGTCTGTTCCCGGCCGCCGCGGCCATGCCGGCGCGGGCCGCCACGGAGCCGCCCAATCCGAACCCAGCCGTACGGTCACGTCGACGAAAAGGTTTGGATCCGGCTCGCTCCTCACGCTGTCGATACCCAGCGCGCGCGCCACATCGGCCGCGGTTTCCGGCTTGCCCACGCGGTCGATCACCACCGATTCCTCCTGATCGAAGCTGGCGGCGTTGCCGATGCCAACCACGTCGAAGCCCGCACCGCGGAGATGATCGGTCGCCGTGCGCGCCATACCGTCGACTCCGCCGGCGTTGCGCACCTCCACCGTGATGCGTGCCGTGCCCGGAGATATGCCGGGAGAGAGGATGACGTCGCCGGCGGGCGTGGTATCGTCGGGAATCCACTGCCCCAGACCGGACGCGAGGAGGAGCAGCATCGCCCCTGTGACGGAGACCAGAAGAGCAGGTTTGAAGAAACGGCGCATCGCGAATCCGCTACCGACCGTTGGCGTGTGAAATCACTGGAGCCGGGGGTCCGCGTCGGGCCACTGATCCGGCGACAGAAAGGTAACCAATCCGGTGGGTGTCGATTGGAGCCGGGGCCGGTAGCCCGTGGACAGATCCGCCCGGGACGATTCTTCTACTGTCTGCGCGACCCACCGGGCGTCCGGAGGGTGCACATGGCTCACGGCAAGGCAACGGCAACATGATCTGGGACTCCTGTCTTACCCGCGCGGTCGCGGACGAGCTGCGCGGGCGGCTGCGCGGAGCGCGGGCGCGGGCCGTGTCGTTTCGCCGGGAGGAACGGGAGGTGGTCGTGTACTTTCGCGACGCGACGCTGGTGGCGGACCTGTCGGCGAACCGGGGAGTGGTGGTGGTGGAACCGGCGATGGAGCCGGAGCGGGACGCCGAGCCGCTGCCGGCCGTCCTGGCCGAGGTGGAGGCCCTGTGGGACGAGCGCGTCCTGGTGATGCGCTTCCGGCGGGTGCGGGGCAGGAAGCCGAACCCGTCGCTCATCCTGGAACTCGCGACCAACCGCTGGAATGCGGTCTACGCCGATGGGCCGGACCTCCGCGTGCGGAAGCGGTTGCGGAGCGTGAAGGGACAGGTGTTGCGAATCGGGCAGCCGTGGGTGCCGCCGGGCGGGGCGTCGGGGCGGGCGCGGCGCGAGGTGGACGGGGTGGGGTGGCGTGGGTTGGTGGAGGGGTTGGGGGAGGGGGATGCGCGCGCGGCGCTGCTGGCGAATGTGGCGCACACGTCGGGGCTCAATGTGGGGGCGCTGCTGGATGCGCCAGGCCGGGAGGAGGGATTCCGGCTGTGGCGCCGCATGGCGTCCGGCGCGGAAGTATCTCCGCATCTGATCCGCCGGGGTTCCCGCTTGCAACCGTATCCGTGGCGCCTGGGTGGCAGCCGGGCCGAGACGGTGGAGAGCCTGCTTGAGGCGATGGCAACGATTCGGGGCGCGGGCGAAGAGGCGAGGCCGCCCGCCACCGGACAGGTTGCCCGCCTGCTCACCGCGGAGTCCCGCCGCCTGAAACGAAAGCTGAAGCGCCTCCGCACCCAACTGGAGAAGACTGCGTCAGCCGACCGGCTGCGCGAGGAAGGCGCGCTCATTCTGTCCTCCCTCCACCTCATCGAGCGCGGCGCGACGGAAGTCACCCTCACCGGCTTCGACGGGGCCCGGCATGTCATTCAGATGGATCCGCGGCAGAGGCCACAGGAGCACGCCAACGCGCTCTTCCGCCGGGCCACCCGCCTCGAACGGGGCGCGGCCACGCTTCCCCACCGCATCAACGCAACCGAGGAAGAGCTCGCGCGCATCGCCACCCTGCGCGAACGCCACCAACACGGCGACCTGTCCCCCGGAGAGCTCGACGCTATCACCCCCCCGCCGTCCCCCCGGTCACGATCCGGCCACGAATCCCCCACCCTTCCCTACCGCTCCCACACCAGCTCCGGCGGCCTGGAAATCCGCGTCGGTCGCGGCGCCCGGCACAACGACGACCTCACCTTCCACCACTCCCGCCCCATGGACGTCTGGCTCCACGCCCGCCACGCGGCCGGCGCGCACGTGATCCTGCGCTGGACGCGTCCCGAGCGCCCCCCGGCTGCCGACCTGAACGAGGCTGCGGTCCTCGCGGCCAACCACTCGGGCGCCAGGGCTTCGGGCACCGTCCCGGTGGACTGGACCCGTCGCAAATGGGTGCGGAAGCCACGGGGGGCAGCGCCCGGCGCGGTGATTCCGGACCGGGTTCAGACGGTGTTCGTGGCGCCGGACCCCTCTTTGGCGGAGCGGCTCAGCGAATCCGGTCTCCGATCCGGCTCCCCCTGACCTCGGTCAGCCAGGGAAACGGCCGCATCGCGCCGCGGTCGTAGGAATAGTAGATGAAGACGGCCCGGCCCCGAAACCGCCACCGCTCCAGAAGCCCCCAGTAGCGCGAATCCAGGCTGTCCCAGCGGAAATCGCCCAGCATGAAATACCGGCCTGCGGGGATCACGAGCGGGCCCCAGGTGTCGCGAGTGGGCCAGTAGTCGTCGCGAGGGCCTCCGAGGAGGATCTCCCTTTGCCACAGCATGTCGGGGTCGAAGCCGTTGGTTGTCGTGTCGTTGACGGCATAGGGCTCGTCCCGCGGCTCGCCGTTGAGGTAGAGCTGTCCGCTCCGCATCTCCAGGGTGTCGCCCGGCATGCCGATGAGGCGCTTGATGACGGTCAGCGTGTCGTCGTGCGGGGGATCGAAGACCAGGACTTCGCCGCGTCGGGGTTCGGAGTAGCCGGGAATGCGGAGGTTGGTGAAGGGGACGGGGGACCCCATGGCCAGCCGGTTGACGAAGACGAAATCGCCGACCAGCAGCGTGTTCTGCATGGAACCCGAGTCGATGAAGAAGGTCTGGAAGACGAAGAGGCGCAGCACCAGGACGATGCCCACCGCCAGCGCCATCGACTTGATCCATTCGACCAGGGACCGCGCAGGACGTGATTTCCGGGCGCGACTGTCCTGTTTCTTGCTCTTCTTTTTCTTTACTGATTGAGCAATGGTCTTGCTTGTTTTGTCCTCGTTTGGAGACTTTCTTCGCCGACGGGTCATTTCTCCACCTCGTTCAGCGCGCCGCGCAACTCCCTCGCCAGTGCCAGCGCCCCATCCACCCCGCCTTCGTCCAGGCGGTTGACGAGAGCGCTGCCCACCACCGCCGCATCCGCGGCCGCGCCCACCGCGCGAGCGTGCTCCGCCGTCGACACCCCGAATCCCACCGCTACGGGGACCGGCGAGACTGAGCGCACGGCACCGGCCTCCCGGGCCAGGTCACTCCGCAGTTCAGCCCGGGCGCCAGTCACTCCCGTGCGGGCGATGTAGTACACGAAACCCTGGCTGGAATGGGCGATTTCGCGCACCCGGTCCGGGTAGGTGGTCGGCGCGATGAGGCGGACAAAGTCCAGTGGGGACTCCAGCAGCCTCATTTCGAGGTCCGGATCGGCGCCCAGGGGCAGATCCGTGGGCAGGATGCCGTCCGCACCTGCTTCGACCGCCTCGCGAACGAAAGTCTCGACTCCGCGCGCGTACAGTGGGTTCAGGTAGGAGAAGACAACCACCGGCACGTCGCTGGTCCGGCGCAGCTCCGCGAGGACTCGGAAGACATCGTCCACCGTGGTTCCGGCGTCGAGGGCGCCCTGGCTGGAACGCTGAATCGTGGGACCGTCGGCCATCGGGTCGCTGAAGGGGATGCCGAGCTCGATCACGTCGGAGCCCAGCTCGGCGAGCCCGGCGAGCAGGTCGCGCGTATGGTCCAGGGTGGGGTATCCGGCGGTGACGTAGGGGATGAAACCCGCCCTCCCCTCCGCCGCCAGCTTCGCGAAGCGCAACCCGATTCGACTATGCGACATTTTCGGGTATTTCCTGGCAATCCGTGGACGAATCCGCGCGGGCACCGAGGAGGTCGAGGCGCCGGGCCGGCAAGGCGCTATTCCCCCAGCGAGGACACATGGACGACATCCTTGTCCCCTCGCCCACTCAGACAGATTGCCACTGGAGCTTCGATCTCACCCCGCCGCCCCGCTTCCTCCACCCAGGCCAGCGCGTGCGCGGTCTCGAGCGCGGGAATGATGCCCTCCAGCGCGGGCAGCGCCCTGAACGCGCGCTCGGCCGCCCCGTCCCCGACACTCACATACCGCGCCCGCCCCGAATCGTGCAGGTGCGAGTGCTCGGGCCCCACGCCCGGATAGTCGAGCCCCGCCGCCACCGAGTGCGCCGACGCGATCTGCCCGTCGGCGTCCTGCAGCAGGTAGCTCAGCGACCCGTGCAGCACCCCGGGACGCCCCTCGCTCAGCGACGCCGACGAACGCCCGCTCCCGAGCCCCTCCCCCGCCGCCTCCACCCCGATCAGCTCCACCTCTTCGTCGCCGGCGAAGGCGTGGAACATCCCCATCGCGTTCGAACCGCCGCCGACGCACGCGACCACCGACGCCGGGAGCCGCCCCTCGGCCTCGATGATCTGGCGGCGCGCCTCGCGCCCGATCACCGCCTGGAAGTCGCGTACGATGAGCGGGAACGGGTGCGGCCCCACCACCGAACCGATGATGTAGTGGGTACCGGCCACGTTGGTCACCCAGTCGCGCAGCGCCTCGTTGGTGGCGTCCTTGAGGGTGCGCGTCCCGGACTCGACCGGGCGCACCTCTGCGCCGAGGAGCTCCATGCGGTAGACGTTGAGCGACTGCCGCCGCACGTCCTCCGTACCCATGTACACGACGCACTCCATGTCGAAGAGCGCGCACGCGGTGGCGGTCGCGACGCCGTGCTGTCCCGCGCCCGTCTCGGCGATGATGCGCGGCTTCCCCATGCGCCGGGCCAGCAGCGCCTGCCCGACCGTGTTGTTGATCTTGTGGGCGCCGGTGTGGTTGAGGTCCTCGCGCTTGAGGTAGATGGGGGCGACCCCGGCCGCGGCCTCGAAGCGGCGGGCGCGGTAGAGGGGGGTGGGGCGACCGACGTAGTTGGACGCCAGTTCGTCCGCTTCGGCGAGGAACGCGGGGTCGGCGGTCGCTTCGGCGTATGCGGTGGCGAGTTCGTCGAGTGCCGGGATGAGGGTTTCAGGCACGTAGCGGCCGCCGTAGGGGCCGAAGCGTCCGGTCGCGGCGGGAGTGGCTGTCACTGTTGTCCTCCAGCGCCCGCGCGCCGAACCGCCTCGACGAAGGCGCGCGTCCGGGCCGGATCCTTGGTGCCGGGCACCGATTCCACCCCCGAGCTGACGTCCAGCACGTCGGGGCCCAGCGCCGCGACGGCCGCGCCGGCGTTCCCGGGGGTCATTCCGCCGGCGGCAATGAAGCTCGCGGAACCGATGGCGCGGCGCACCTCCGCGCCCACCCCGTCCCAGGCGAAGGTGTGTCCGGTTCCGCCGGGCAGCGAGGGGTTCCAGGCGTCGACGAGGATGCCGTCGGCGACGCCTGCGTAGGGGGCGGCCGCTTCCGCCATGGACCCGCCCGGCTTCGCGTGAATCGTCTTCCACACCGCCCAGTCCCCCGCCCCCCCCACCCGCGCCGCCGTCGCGACCGTCTCGCCGCCCCCCAGCTGCACCACGTCCAGCGCCAGATCCCGCGCCGTCCTCGCGACGACCCCGGCAGGCGCGTCCACGAACACCCCCACCCGGCGCGCCCGCGCGGCCTCGTAGACCGCAAGGGCATCAGCCGGCTCCACACTGCGGAAGTAGCCCGGCGACAGGATCACCCCCATGAAGTCGGCTCCGGCGGCTTCCACCGCGGCAGCGTCCCGGGGCGTCCTCACCCCGCACACCTTTGCCCGCGCGTCCGGGCCCGACCAGGCACTCACGCCAGCCGTCCTCCCGGCTCGACCGGACCCTGCCCCACGCCCGCCATCTCCATCACCCCCGCCCCTCCCGCCCCACCACCGCCATCTCCGCCACCGCCACCCCCGGCGACCCGCTTCGCACCAGCGCCTCGCCCACCAGCACCGCATCCGCCCCGGCAGCCGCCACCCGCGCCACGTCATCCACATTCCGAATCCCGCTCTCCGATACCAGCAGCACGTCGCCCGGAACGTACCGCGCCAGCCGCTCGGTGACCGCGAGATCGGTCTGGAACACGGTGAGATCCCGGTTGTTGACGCCGACCAGCCCCGCACCGGCTTCCAGCGCGGCCTCCACCTCCCACTCATCGTGCGCCTCGACGAGCGCGGTCATGCCCAGGTCGTGGATCATGGCACGCAGGTCGCCGAGCAGCGCCGGTTCCAGGATCCGCACGATCAAGAGCACCAGGTCGGCCCCCGCGGAGCGCGCCTCGGTAACCTGGATGTCGTCGATCACGAAGTCCTTGCGAAGGACGGGAACCGCGCGCGCTTCCCGCACGGAGCGAAGATCCCCGAGCGACCCGGCGAACCAGATCGCGTCGGTGAGGACGCTGATTGCGAACGCTCCCCCCGCCTCGTATTCGGCGGACAGTCGCAACGGGTCCAGCCCCGGGTCGATCGGCCCCGCCCCCGGCGACCGCCGCTTCATCTCGGCGAACACCCCGACGTGGGCGCTGCCGCGCAACGGCGCCAAAACCGGACGCGGAGGAGGGGCGTCGTCGGCAAACCGGGCGAGATCCCGGCGCTTCGTCCTGAGCGCCTTCACCTCGGCCCGCTTCGCCGCCACGATCCGGTCGAGAATCCCTTCAGCTTGCACTTCGGTCAAGTTTCGGTTACCTTGTTCGGAGCCTGTTCGGTGAGCCGCGGCACGGTCCCGCATCCCGCTCCGTGCGGGCCCGGTCGCCCAAAGATAAGGAAAAGCGCGATGCCTCTCACAAAACGCCAGAAGCAGATCCTCGACTACCTCAAGGGCTTCATTGACGAGAACGGCTACGCGCCGAGCTTCGAGGAAATCTGTCAAGCGTTCGGCTACACCTCGCTGGCAACCGTCCACGAGCACCTGAGCAACCTGGAGCGCAAGGGTTACATCCGCCGCTCGCCCCGCGAGAGCCGCTCCGTCGAGTTTCCCCCCGAGGTCGAGCCTTCCATCCCCCTCCCGCTCCTCGGCACCGTCGCCGCGGGCATGCCCATCGAGGCCGTCCAGGACAACGAGACCCTGGCGATTCCCGGCGAGATGATCCGCAAGGCAGCCGATCACTACGTCCTGCGCGTCTCCGGCGACTCCATGATCGACGAACAGATCCGCGACGGCGACCACATCGTCGTCAACGCCCGCGAGACCGCCAACGACGGCGAAATGGTGATCGCGCTGGTCCGCGACGAGGCCGCCACGGTCAAGAAACTCTACCGCGAGAGTGGCAACCGCGTCCGCCTGCAGCCCGCCAACGAGAACGTGGAGCCGATCGTCGAGGACGCGGCCGACGTGCGGGTGCAGGGGGTGGTGGTGGGGCTGATTCGGCAGTATTAGGAGCTACGACTGCCCTACGCGGGCAAACAGTTCCTTGCCGCTGTCGCAATCAATGATGGCATCGGCAACCTCGGCGATCCGGTTAGGATCCCCTACGCCCTCCAACATTCGCGAGAGCTCTTCGGCTACCGCCGTTCCGAACTTTCTGGTCGCCAAGCGCCCCAGCAGGGCGGCCCGCTCCTCGGCCCTACCACGCTCCAATCCCTCCTCCACCCCGTCGCGACGTACCTGCTCCCTCATCTCCCTGATTCGCTCGTACATCCTTCCCTCCTCGGTCCACGGCTGTATTCGCGCCAACTCGGCTTCTGGAATCTGCCACACCTCCGCCGCCCCTGCCAACCACGAGCGCAGCGCCTTGCGCAACTCCCGGTAGTCGGGGCCTCGAAACCGGATCGCCAACTCCCGCATCGTGCTTTCGCGGCACTGAGGATCCCCTGGCTGACGGCGATGGTCGGCGGGCGTGGCCAGATGACCGGTGGGTCGGCAGACGCGCCCCGTGTCGGGGATAGTCGGGCTATTCGCGCGACAGATACATGGTGAAATGGGACTGATTCCTGCGACGCTCGGAATCAGCCGCCCGCAACCCGCTGGCTGGACCGCACCAGGTTGTCCAGGACGGTGGCGGCCGCCCCGGAGTCGATGGCGTTCGCGGCCGTCGCGACCCCATCCCCCAGCGAATCGGCACGATCCGCGACCACGAAGGCGGCAGCCGCATTCACTAACACGGCGGAGCGGCCCGGCCCCCCTTCGGCCCCCTCCACCACCGCCCGCACCACCGCGGCGTTCTCCTCCGGCTCCCCTCCGGCCAACATCTCCGGATCCACCGCGTCAATACCGAAGTCCTCCGGCGTCACCTCGTATCCCGTCACCCGTCCTTCCCGTAACTCCGCCACCCGGGTCGGCCCGCACGGGCTGACCTCGTCCATCCCCGGCGCCCCGTGCACCACCATCGCCCGCTCGTGCCCCAACGCGGCCAGGCCCCGCACCACCAGTTCCAGGAACGCGGGATCCGCGACACCCACCACCTGCCGCCGCGCCCCCGCCGGATTCGCCAGCGGCCCCAGCAGGTTCATGATCGTCGTGATTCCCAAGGCCTCCCGCACAGGCGCCACATGCCGCACCGCCGGGTGATGGAGCGGCGCGAACATGAAGACGATCCCCGCTTCGGCGAGCACTTCGGCCGCCCCTTCAGGCGAAAGCTCGATCGCGACGCCGAGCGACTCCAGCACATCTGCGCTGCCGCATTTCGAGGTAAAGGACCGGTTGCCGTGCTTGGCGACCCGCACCCCGCCCGCCGCCGCCACGATGGCCGCCGCGGTCGAGATGTTGAAGGTGGAGACAGTGCCGCCGCCGGTGCCGCAGGTGTCGACCAGGGTGGACCGGTTTGCGGCCGGGACGGGGATCATGGCCGCTTGGAGCGCTTCGACGCCGCCCGCCACCTCGGAGGGGGCGAGGCCCTTGGTCTGGAGGGCGGCCAGGAGGGCGCCGGTCTGGATCGGTGAGGCCTGGCCGGAGACAATGTGCGCAAAGGCGGCGCGGGCTTCGGCGGAGGTGAGATCGCCCCCGCGCACCGCCTTGGCGAGGAGGGGGACGAGGGTGGGGGTGGACTCGGTCAACGGGTAGGCAGGCGGCTGGGGTGATGGCGCCGTCGGACGCGGCCGATCCCGAAAGGTAGCACGGGGGAGCCGGAGGGGCTGGAATCAGGGCGGGGGGGCTGGAATCAGGGCTCTTTCGGGGTCATTTCAGGCCGCTAATGGCCAGATGGCAGAAAGTGACCCCCCAAGTCCGGGGGCCTCGGCATTTAGGAGGGTAGAAACGCTCATTCTTCGCTGTTGTGCCAGTGCGGCGCGATGAGCAATTGGCGAATGCGAAGATGCTGCCTCCGAGTGCGGTAGAGCGGAGCCCACCCAAGCGTGGAGGACAGGTCGATGGAGATGGGAACAACGGTCGTGCTCGCCGACACGCACGCCATGATTCGCGCGGGGCTGAAACTGGTGCTGCGGGAGACAGGGCGCATGACGGTCGTGGGCGAGACGGACTGCGTGGAGGAAGCCGTGCGGCTATCGCGCCGTCTGAGCCCCGATGTTCTGGCCATCGACTCCGGGATGCTCCGCGGGCACGGCCTGCCGCCGATCCGGAAACTGATCGCCCGAGGGCAGAAAACCAACGTGCTCGTGCTCACCGACACCGAGGACCGGGAATCACTGGGTCCGATCATCGAAGCAGGCGTCGGCGGGTGCATCGGCAAGAACCGCACGGCCGAGGACCTGGTGATCGCCGTGGACCTCGTCGCCGCCGGCCGGATGCGGTTGCCGCGGGGTGCCTCCCGGCTGGTTCAGCGTCGCATCGTGAACAACGGGTCAGGACTCGAAGCTCGGTTGGCCAGGCTGAACGAGAACGAACGCAAAGTCCTGGCTCTGACCGCCCGGGGCTTCACGGCACGGGAGATCGGGACCCGGATCCACCTCGCTCACAAATCCGTGGACAACTACAGGTCGGCCATCCGAAGGAAACTGGAGATCAGGACGCGGGCGGAATTGGTGGGCGTCGCTCTGGAGGCTGGCCTCCTGGAAACGGCTACGTCGCCGTCGACTTGACCGCGGGCACACACGGCCCCCACAACCCCCAATGCGCCACCCCGCAACTCACCGTAGCTTGCGGGACATGACCCACCCCGAAACCCGCTTCAAGCTCACCCTCCACTACGACGGCGCCGCCTTTCGCGGATGGCAGCTCCAACCCGGCGCGGCCACCGTTCAGGGAGCCATCGAGGATGCCCTGTTGCGGCTCACCGGGGAGCACCGCACCGTCCTCGGTTCCGGTCGCACCGACAGCGGGGTGCACGCCACGGGACAGGTCGCCACCCTGACGATGCCCGCGAGCTGGACGGCCACCGAGCTGGCGCGGTCGCTCAACGCGCTCCTTCGCGGCTCGATCTGGGTCCGCGACATCGAACCGGTCCCCAACGGTTTCCACCCACGCTACCACGCGGTGGCGCGCAGCTACGAGTACCGGATCGGCACGGCGCCGCTCGCCGCCTCCCCCTTCCACCGCCGCTGGTGCTGGCCCCTCTGCCGCTCCCTCGACCTCGACGCCGCCAACCGGGCCGCACATCTCCTCACCGGCACACACGAATTCCGCGCCTTCGCAAAGTCCGGCCAGCCGCAACGGGGGTACGCCTGCCACGTCTCCAACGCCCGCTGGCGCCCCTGGAACGACCTGGGCGTGGCCTTCGAGATCACCGCCAACCGCTTTCTCCACCGAATGGTGCGATATTTGGTAGGAACCATGGTGGACATTGCGCGTGCGCGCCGCAGAGAGGAGGAGATGGCCCTGTTGCTGAGCGGAAACACCGAACTGAGGACTTCGCGTCCGGCGCCCCCGCAGGGGCTTTTCCTGACCCGGGTCGAGTACCCCGCGGATCCCGTCGACGGCCCTGCGGCGAGCGTCTGACGATCCGCCATGAACCCAATCGCCATCACATGTAAACCACAGTTTCCAATGTGTAAACTACACTTGACATTTCTGACTGTCGCCACGGCGGCGGCCCTGTCGCTCACCGGGTGCGAGGGGGCGCCTCGCGCACCCGACGCGAGCAACTCTGCGGACCGCGCCAGCTCCGCCGACGCCCCCGTCGCCGCCGAGGCCGTCCGGACCAGCGCAAGCAGCTTCGGCATGCCGCTCTCGGGCGGATCGTCACTCCCCAACACCCTCCCGCCAACCCAGGACCCCGACCCCACCTCCCAACTCACCGCCAGCCGCACCACCGCCATCGTGCGCGCCGCCCGCACCGTGGCGCCCGCGGTCGTCACCATCGCCGTACGACGCCGCGAACGTTCCAGGCGCCGCACCTTTTTCGACCCCTACTACCTGCCCTTCCGCGAAACCCAGGGGCTCGGCTCCGGCTTCGTCATCGACCCGCTCGGGACGGTCCTCACCAATCACCACGTTGTAGACGGAGCGACAGAGATTCTCGTCACCCTGCCCGACGGGCGCGACTTCAACGCCCAACTTGCCGGATCCGACCCCGCCACCGACATCGCGGTCCTCGTCCTGCAGAACGCCGCGGACCTCCCCGTCGCCCCCCTCGGCACGGCGTCCGACCTGATGATCGGCGAGTGGACGGTAGCGATCGGCAACCCCTTCGGCGGACTGCTCTCGAACCCCGAACCCTCGGTGACGGCCGGGGTGGTCAGCGGCCTGGGCCGACACCTCGTCCCCGGCGACGACGACGAGGGCTTCCACCTCGGCATGATCCAGACCGACGCGTCGATCAATCCGGGCAACTCGGGCGGGCCGCTCGTCAACGCGCTCGGCGAGGTCATCGGCATCAACGCCTCCATCCTGTCGCGCTCGGGCGGAAGCGAGGGTCTCGGCTTCGCCATTCCCATCGACCGCGCGCTCAAGGTGGCCCGCGACCTCGCCGACTATGGCGAGATCAGGCGCGCCTGGCTGGGGTTCCAGGTGGATGCGGTGGAGGCGGACAACTTCGGGCGCTCGCGCGGGGTGAGAATCGCGCGGGTGACTGCCGGTTCGCCGGCGGCCGAGGCCGGCGTGCGGCCGGGTGCGCAGCTCCTGCGGGTCGGTCCCATCCGCATGGCCACGCCGCTCGACTACGAGGCCGCGATGCTGGACCTGCGGGCTGGCGACCGGATCGAGCTGGCGGTGGAGGGGATGAGGCCCGTGGTGGTTCAGGCCGCCCCTCTTCCCTCGGTGACCGCGGAACGGGTCGAACTACTGCGGGACCTGCAGGTGGTCACGGTGACGGCAGCCATACAGGCGGAACGAGGCCTGGCGTCGTCGGAGGGCGCGCTGGTCGTGGAGATCTCGGACAGGCTTTCCGAGACGACGGGGCTGGCCACCGGCGACGTGCTGCTGGGCGTCAACAACCGGCGAGTGGGGTCGGCCCGCGAGGCGGCGGAAGAGCTCCGGCGGACGCAACAGGCCAACCGGTCCTTCGTCCTCGCATTCGAGCGCAACGGACGTCTTGTGCGCACGGGAATGCTGAGCTGGAGATAGTTCCCGTGGCCGCCAACGCTCCCGACCGGTACGCGCACCCCCTCTCGGCGCGGTACGTATCCCGCGAGATGGAGCGCATCTTCGCCCCGGCGTTTCGCTTCGGAACGTGGCGGCGACTCTGGCTCGCCCTGGCCGAGGCCCAGCGCGACCTCGGACTGGACATTACCGACGAGGCGATCGCCCAGATGCGCGACCATCTGGACGACATCGACCTCGACTCGGCCGCCCGCTACGAGCGCCGTTTCCGCCACGACGTCATGGCTCACATCCACCTCTTCGGCGACGCGGCGCCGGCCGCGCGGGGCATTCTGCACCTCGGCGCCACCAGCGCCTTCGTCGGCGACAACACCGACCTGATCCAGCACCGGGAGGCGATGACGCTGGTGCGGGACCGGGTGGTCGCGACGGTGCGTGCCCTCGCCCGCTTCGCCGAGGAGCATCGGGCGTTGCCGACGCTGGCCTACACGCACTTCCAGCCGGCCCAGCCCACGACCGTCGGGAAGCGGGCCACGCTGTGGATCCAGGACTTCCTTCTCGACCTGGAGGAGATCGAGCACCGGCTGGCGACGCTGAGGTTGAGGGGCGTGAGGGGGACGACGGGCACGCAGGCGTCGTTCCTGCAATTGTTCAATCGTGATCATGGGAAGGTAGACGCACTGGAGCAGGCGGTCTGCCGTGGTCTCGGGTTCGAGGAGTGCTACCCGGTTACCGGACAGACCTATCCGCGCAAGGTGGACCAGGCGCTGCTGGCCACCTTGGCCGGGGTGGCCGCCTCCGCCTCCAAGATGGCGCACGACATCCGCCTTCTCTCCCACCTCCGCGAACTCGAGGAACCCTTCGAGAAGGACCAGGTCGGCTCATCGGCGATGCCATACAAGCGCAACCCCATGCGCTCGGAGCGGATCTGCGCGGTGGCCCGCCACGTGATCGCGCTGGCCGCCGATCCCGCGCACACGGCGGCGACGCAATGGCTGGAACGGACGCTGGACGACTCGGCGAACAAGCGGCTTGCGGTGCCGGATGCGTATATGGCGACAGACGCGATCCTGGTGCTGGCGGCGAACGTGGCGGGAGGGTTGCGGGTGAATGAGGGGGTGGTAGCGGCGAATCTGGCGGTGCACCTGCCGTTCATGGTGATGGAATCGGTGATGATGGAGGCGGCGGGGGCGGGGGGGGACCGGCAGGAGGCGCATGAGCGGATTCGGCGGTATGCACTGGAGGCGGCGCGGCGGATGGCGGAGGGTGAAGAGGGCGGGTTGTTCGAGAGGGTCGCGGGGGATGAGGGGCTGGGGGTGAGTGCCGAGGAGTTGGAGGCGATGGCGCGGGCGGAGGGGTTGGTGGGGAGGGCGGTGGAGCAGGTGGATGGGTTCCTGGGTGAGGTGGTGGCGAAGGTGTTGGGGCGGTATGGTGGGAGGGCGGGGATTGGGACAGCCGATGTGAGAGTATGAGGGGCAAGTTGGGCTCTTGGCGCTGAAAAGGTGGCCTTCGGGGGACTTTGTGGGTTTTTCCCATGGGAATTGGGGGGTTTTTGCCCCTTTTTCGGCGACTTCATCGATGCGATCATGTATCACATCACGATAATCATGGCCGTATGTCCGTCGCGCGGTTGGCGGGGGGGACTACCGCCTGCCGACGGAATGGTCGCGAGACCGTCCCCAGACCGCCGCTAAGGCGAAGGAGTCAAACCACATGGTACCGCTCTTCCTCACTCTGAGCCTCGTTTTCTCGGCGACGCACACACCGCCGACTTGTCAGGTGGTCCGGCCGAGTGCCGCCGTCGAGTCGCCCTGTGATCCTGCCCAACGCGATGCGTACGAGCATCTGCAGATCCTACCACCATACACCGAAGTGCATCCCGGGCCTGCTGGTTCACTCGGGAAGCGCGTCTCAAATCATCGGACGCCTGGATTGACTGAGCCCCGCGAGCACGTCCACGTCGAAGTGAACTGCGGTAACTGCTGGGACATGGACGCCCACCACTTCGCCACCTCAATCGACGGACGCAAAGACTACGGTCCAGGGCATGAACAGGGAGCTCCCACTGGATGGCATCAACATCGCGCCTTGCCCGGGAATTGCGGCGTTGACCAGCACGCAACCCCTTGCGACGGCGGCGGCTTGGCCGCAAACGAAACGATCGAAGGGATCATTGACGCCCTAGCTCGAACCGATACTGAGACACTCGCCGTTTTGGTGACCAATCCACGTGTCCACGTTGTTCGCTCTCGGACCGCCATACAGGTCGTCGGCTGTGACAACCACACGATTGTCGCTCACATTCCGATGGGTGGTGGTGTATTCTCAGCCCTCGCCGAGTTCGTCGCTGAGAACAATGATTGATTCCATTTTCGGCGAAGCCGCCGAAAAAATGAACGAAGACAGGGATCTGGCCTGCCTTCCCGCGACGATTGGTACCTTTCTTCCCTGGATGTATGGCCACCGGATCGCATGGGTCACCCCATGGATAGCTGCATCGTTTCTACTGTCAGTTGCTGCTTGCGCCACGCGCAGTGCATGGGCACAGGATACCGTTTCCGTGTCCGGCGACGTATCGTGTGGTTACTGCGTAGTGACCTTCGACACTGTGGCGGTCATCGGGGGTCTTGACGGACCCGGACATCATCTGATCACCCACCTCTCTAGAGTCGCCGTGGACAGCCGCGGCCGTATTGTTGTAGTGGCTCCCCAGTTTCCCGAACTCTCCGTCTTTGATTCCACCGGAGCTTTCATTCGAACGGTAGGACGGGGGGGGGAGGGTCCGGGAGAATACCAGTTCATCACCCACCTAGCCGCCGGATTTGGGTACATCCATGTTTTTGACCACCTTGGCCGCACTTTGTTGGACCACGATTTCAGCGTGGTGCGGGTTGACCGATTCCCCGGAACGACAACGGGTGGTTTTGCCGCCGATGCAAACCGAGTCGTGTTTGCGGCCGATGTGCCCACCCAAGCGATGGTTGGGCATACCCTTCATGTCCTGAGTTCGTCTGGTGATATGAAGTCGGCTGGTGGCCACGACCGACTTTATTCCAGCTGGACCTCGGAGCGGCTGTCAGCCGTTACCGGTAATGCGGAGATCGCACTGGCGCTTCACAAGTACCCGAATCGAATTACACGTTGGGACCTAGTTCCGGATCCGGTGGTTTCGAAGGTGTTCCAACGTGCGACTGCGGAGTTCGACAAACACGACCAAGAGCTGTGGCCCCGATCCTACAACCGCGCGGCAATGTTGGATGCCAATGGGTTATGGGTCTTGTGGAGTGCACCGGATCCTGAATGGACGCCGCAGAAGCTCGGTCCGGACTATCAGCCCGTAGCGCCGCCGAATACGTTGACTGACAGTTGGCTGGACCTTGTTGATCCAACAACAGGAAGTACTGTGGCACGGTACCACACAGACGAGACACTCATTGGATTCGCGAGCGGATCCCGCTATGTGATTCTGTATCGCGAGTCGGACGCAGGCGTGCCATCGATCACTTTGCTTCGTCCAACGATGTCACGAAGCAGGGCGCCCCCCGATTAGACTGAGCTGAATGTACACCGCTGCAGGATCACACACCCTTTCTTACGGAGACGAGTTATGAAGATGATGTTCAGATTCGCGAGCATCGCGAACGCTGCCCTCCTCACTACGGCCATTCTGGTAGGCGCTACCGCCGATCCGGAGCCGGATGTTGCGGCCAAAGTGGCCGAACTCCTCGGTACGATGCACTGCGAGTATCGCTGCGAGTCGGGAGACTGCAGGACGGGCCACAAACTCTGGTATGCTCGAAACGGGGAGTCAGCCTACCACGATCAGTACCTTTCTGCCGGCGAGGAGACGGAATGTATCGGTAACGGCTGTAGCCCATGGCATGACTGCGAGGGTCATCAGTTCGCGTCGCAGGACATCGAAACAGCTCTTGAGCTGATACCGACACTTTCGATGGTGGCGCTTCTCGAACTGCACGAAACGATGCCGAGGCTCATCGTCCATGCCGGTCGCCAAGCGGTTCAAGTGACGGGTTGTGGCGATAAGGTTTTGGCGTCGGTGGAGTTGACCGCTGAGCAGAGGGCCGATTTGGAGTTTCTTGCCCAATGACCCGAGCGACTTGCCCGGCCCTCGCTGCCATAGCGGTCTTAGGGGTGGTGTCCAACGCCTTCGGCCAAGAGACGTCACGCTGGGAAGATTTCACAGTTTGCCTCGGCTGCCAGCTACGCCTGACCGAGGAAGTGCGGTTGGGCGATTCAGATGGCGAAGGGATTGTTGAATCCGCCTTTCCACAAGTGGTATGGAGCGAGATGGGCTATTTCCTCTACCACCGTGGCGCTCCCAGCGTGAAGCTCTTTGGCCATGACGGACGGTTTGTTCGGTCGATTGGCCGGTCAGGCGAGGGTCCGGGCGAGTTCTCCCAATCCGTTCACGGTGTTCAGGTGTTTGGCGACCGAATCCTAGTCAACGACTACCGTCGCAGAGCGTTTGTCGTCTTTAACGAGGCCGGGGATCATCTTGGTGAGATTGTCTACGGCTTCAAGACTGGCGACTTCGTGTCCGTCGGAACCAACCGAGTGATCATATTCTCAATGGACCAGAGTTCTGACCTGGTTGGCTACCCGCTTCATCTGGTGGACGTGAGCCCTGACGATGGGCGGACACCGCCCGTTCACTTCGGAACGCGAAACCCCAATTCGTGGTCGGCCAGAATACCTTGGGGCGAGTTCATTCTCGGCAGTGTCGTGAGCGGTTCCACAGTCTGGTGGGCCAACGCAGGAGGCCCTCGGGTTCAAGAGTGGTCCGCGGAGGGCGAACACCTACGGACCATCGAAGGCGAACTCCCATGGTTCAAGACCATCACTGAGCTGATACCGGATCCATCGAAGCCGCCAGCATCGAAGATGAGCGCCTTCGCCGTTGGCGGCGACGACCACGCGTGGATGCTGACCAACCAGCCGGACGAGGGCTGGGTGGATGTACCCCGGGTGGAGGGTGGATTCTACGAAAAGGACATCGACAAGTATTCCGACTCGCGTCTCGACGTGTTCGATCTACATGCCCAGCGCCACCTCGGTAGCTACACCTGGGACTCCGGGGTGGTCATGCTGGTCGACTACGGCGCCGGTGCTGGCGACCGCGTGCGAATCAGCGTCCCGCATTTCAACGATGCGATGGTCCCTCAAGTCGTGATCTACCGAGCAGACTGGCGCTAGCGCTAGTTTGCGATGCTAGTCTAGTCTAATCTAAGGTTGACTCAAAGAAACCAATCGGGACGAACCGACCTTCAGGTTGGCCATTTCACCTCCTTAGCAAGGATACCCGCATGAACAAGACTGTCAGACTACCGAGCATTGCGATCGCCGCCGTGCTCACCTCGGTTGTTTTGGTTGGCGCCACCGCAGATCGAGAACCCAACGCCTCCACCGTCGCTAACCTGCTTGATGTCCAGGACTGTGAGTACGAGTGTCAGTGGGAGGACTGTAGAAGGGGTCACAAGTTGATCTATCAAGACACAGGAAAGGGCACTCACGATCAGTTTCGAGAAATGGGTGAGCATCCAGAGTGCATTGCCCTTGCGTGCTACCCTTGGCACGGCTCCTGCGGGTTGGAGCAGGTAGGGAGCGGTGAGGACATTGACGCTGCCATCGAACTGATACCGGAACTCAAAGTGACGGCGTTGCTAGAGTTGCATGAAACGGTCCCGAGTGTCGTCGTGCACCCCAAACGTCAGGCGGTTCAAATCTTGGGTTGTGGGGAGAAAGTGCTGGTTTCCGTTGAGCTGACCGCAGATCAAAAGGCCGGCTTGGAGCTGCTCGCTCCCATGAGATCGAACACCTCATTGGGTGACGGCGATGGCGATTGGCAAGATGCCCGGTGAGCGACAGGAGGAGCTTCCCCGACGCCCTCGATGACCTGGATGGCCATCCGCTGCCCACGGATCCGCCAGAGCCGCAGCTCGTGGGGCTTAGCGCCGACGACTCGCTGATGTGGGTCATGATCTTCAGGGCAAGCGACAACTGGGAGGAAGTGCACCCAGACAACTTCCTGGAAAGGACCGACACCCATGTGGAGGTGATCGACTGGCGACGCGGGCAGGTGATCGCCAGCCGACGGTTCAACGAGACTTTCCTTGGCTGGACCGGCCCCGGGGGGCTTAGCCCGGATTTCTCACACCCACCAGTAGGCACCGGCCTCCGGGGGATGTTAAGTTCATATAGGCGTTGAACTTGAACCGATTCCCCACGGAGGACCGATGCCGACACAGTGTAAACCGGATTCGTTCGCATTTCAAGGGTGCCGGGGCCGCAAGGTGACCGCCGCGTTCGACGGCGGATCGATCACGTCGAACGCCGGAGCGCTGCTGCTGAGGAAGATCGACCGGGCGCTCGGCTTCTTCGACCGGGTGGCCGCGTGCTTCACGGACCACCGCGACCCCCGTCTCACGGAGCATTCGGTGCGGACGCTGGTGGCGCAGCGGATCACTGGCATCACGCTGGGATACGAGGACCTCAACGACCACGACGAGTTGCGGCGCGACCCGCTGCTGGCGCTGCTGTCGGGCAAGCTCGAGGGACGCCGGAAGGGCTGCGCGCCGCTGGCGGGCAAGAGCACGCTGAGCCGTCTCGAACACGCGCCCGCCCGGGGCCGGCCCGACCGCTACCGCAAGATCGGCCACGACCCTGAGAAGCTTCAGGACGTGCTGGCCGACTTGTTCATCGACTCCTGGCAGGGACTGCCCCCGGAGCGGCTGGTGCTGGACATCGACACGACCGACGATCCGGTGCACGGCCGGCAGGAGGGGCGGTTCTTCCACGGCTATTACGGGCACTACTGCCTCCTGCCGCTGTACATCCTCTGCGCCGGACGCCCGCTCTTCGCACAGCTCAGGCCGGGCAACGCCGATCCCGCCGGAGAGGTGACCGGGCCGCTCGGCCGCGTCATCGCCCGGCTCCGGCGGCAGTGGCCATGGCTGAAGGTCATGGTCCGGGCCGATTCCGCGTACGCCCGCGAGGAGCTGATGGCGTGGTGCAGGGACAACGACGTGGACTATGTCGTCGGCCTGGCCAGGAACTCGCGGCTTGCCGAGCGGATCGAATGGGTGCTCGACGACGCCGCGGCGGAAGCTGAGAGGAAGGGGCGGGCGGCCCGCCGGTACACGGAGTTCCCGTACGCGACCCGGAAGAGTTGGTCGTGCGAGCGCCGCGTCATCGCGAAGGCCGAGCATCTGGCGGACAAGGCGAACCCGCGCTTCGTGGTCACCTCGCTGCCCGCGGACACCTTCTCGGCCCGCACCGTCTACGAGCGCGTGTACTGCCAGCGGGGCAACGCCGAGAACGCGATCAAGGAGCAGCAACTGGATCTCTTCTCCGACCGGACGTCGGCCACCTGTTTCGCCGCCAACCAGCTCCGGCTCCTCTTCTCCGCCTTCGCAGCGGTCCTCTTCGCCGTCCTCAGGCAAGCGCTTCACGGCACCCGGCTGGCCCGGGCCACCGCCGGAACGCTCCGGCTGAAGCTTCTCAGGATCGGCGCCCGCGTCATGGTGTCGGTGCGCCGCGTCAAGATCGCCATGGACTCCGCGCACCCCTCCGCCGCAGCCTTCGCCCGCGTCCACGCGCGATTACCAGGGTAGCCTCCGAGGAAGGCGCCGCTCCCGACCGTCTGCACCCCACCCCTCACGGGACCCGTGCGCCCCGGGACCCGCCAGAGCGTCCTTCGCCCCCCGGTTGGCCTGTTCGGAGCTACGAACTCTCTCGTCGCAGGGCTGTCCTCCCCTGTTTTCCGCACCTCAACGCCGTTGACCACGCCGCGACGGCTTCAACCCCGCCTTACGGCCCCCTCCGTGGTCCTCTGCTTGCCGGTGTGAGAAATACGGCTTAGCGGCAAGATCGTGACCACCGGACGTGCTTCAGTCCGAAACAGGGTGGTGCGGATCAAACTGAGCACCTGGTGAAGGAGGGGCGCTTTGCTCCCGGGCGATTGACCCCCCCTTATTCACGAATGGCCGGGAGGCGAGGCGACGTGAGGCGGCAAGTGCTTTAGATTCAGAGTGTTAGAAGGATCGCGAGCACCTGCCAGCCATCACGTCGGGGGTGAAGATAATGGATGCGCCGTTCAGCTTCAACAGGTCGATCAGGATTGGGTCCGGCCGGGACCGGATCACGGGGGATTCGGGGGCTCTGACGGGGCGCGAGCTGCTGCGGCGCAGCAGGGTGGTGCGGTTTCTGGCGGAGGGGCTGCCGGACAAGCGGGACGGGCGCCGGATCCGGCATTCTCAGAGGCGGCTGGCGCGGACGCTTCTGCTGCTGGCGGGGCAGGGCCGCCGGGACCATGGCGACGCGACGGAGCTGCGCGACGATCCGGCGCTGCGGCTGGCCACCGGCGACCGGGCGGGCACGGCTCCGCTGGGCGAGGGCGGGTGCCTGCCCTCGCAGCCGACGCTGTCGCGGCGGGTGGCGGCGTGGTCGGCGAAGGAGGGCGTCGAGGTGCTGCGCGAGGGGTTGCAGCGGCTGGCGGGGTGGCGGCTGAAGGCGATGGGCGGCCGGCGGCGTCCGAAGACGCTGGTGATCGACATCGACAGCCTGCCGGTCGAGGTCCATGGGGAACAGCCGGGCAGCGCGTGGAACGGCTACTATCACCGGCGCGTGTATCATCCGATCGTGGCGGCGGCGGGGGAGACGGGCGACATCCTGGATCTGCGGCTGCGCGAGGGGCAGGTGCACACGGCGGACGGCGGGCTGGAGTTCGTCCTCGAGGTGCTGGAGCGGGCGGAGCGGCATCTGTGCGGGAAGGCAGCGGTGCGCTTCGACGCGGGATATCCCGGCGAGCCGCTGATGGCGGCGCTGGAGGAGCGGGGCACGCACTACGTGGCCCGGGTGCGCAACAACGCCGTGCTGAAGCGCCTGGCGCTGCCGGCCATGGACGCCGTGGTCTGGGATGCGCTGAACAACGGGGCGCCCGGCGGCGAGCCCCGCACCTGGGTTTGCGAGTCGTCCTACCGGGCCGGGTCGTGGTCCCGTTCCCGCCGGGTCGTGCAGGTCGTCGTCGAGCGGCCGGGCGAACTCATCCCGCGCTGCTTCTGGCTGCTGACCTCGATGCCGTCGGAGGAGATGTCCGGCGAGGACCTCCTGGCGCTGTACCGCAAGCGCGGCAAGGCGGAGGGCCACCTGGGCGAGCTGATGAGCGTCGTCTCCCCGGCCCTGTCGTCCACGTCGCGCCGCAAGAGCCACTACCGGGGCAAGAAGATCGCGAAGCGCGAGAAGGGTGTGGACCCCTTCGCGTGCAACCAGGTGCGCCTGCTGCTCGCCGGCTTCGGCTACCAGATCATGCACGTCCAGCGCGCCGTGCTGGAGCGCATGACCGGAACCGGCTGGAGCCTGCGGCGTCTCGCGGACCGCGTGCTCCGCACCCCGGCGCGCTTCACCGTATCGGGCCGCCGGATTACGATGACCATCGGAGGCGCGTCGGCGCACTGGCGCATGCTCGCCCGCGGGCTCGCGACCCTGCACGGGCCCTCCGGATAGCGCGGGCGCCGCCAGGCGCCGAACCCTTTCCCGGCCCCGGCGGCCGCAAGGACGCCGAGGTGTCTCCAAGCGCCGGAAACCGGCTCGGTTCGGTCGAACAAACTAACCTTTTCGGACTCGAAACGCCCGTTTTTTGCCCCCGGAACCGCCCCCGACCCGCCATCGGGGTTGTGAGAGGCCTCTCAGCCCCCTACCTTGCCCTCGACTCGCGAATTCATGAATAAGGCAGGTTGACAATGGTGCCATCGTCCGGGAGCAAAGGGCCCACCGGGGGTGAACACAGGGCTATCACCCGTGCCAATCGCCATCAATAGTAAACTGTGTAGTTTCCAATACGGAATGTGTACTTTACATTCGATTTATGCCGTCGGTCGCGATGGCGGGCCTCCTCGAGGAGTCGCCGACTGCACGAGAGTCATGGACTCCATTTCGGTCCCGGACGAAGTCGCCCTACGCCGGTGCGTGGATAGCGCTGAACGCTCCCCGGCGTGTGGAGCCAGCGCCCGGCTTCGCTATATTGATCGATGTTCATCGCGGCCACCCGCCACCACACGGAGAGCAGGGGAGACCCACTCTGACACGACACACCCCGCGACCCCGGCGAGGTAATGGCGCGCTCCCCCTCCCCCTCCTCTTCCGCGGCAAGGTCAGGGATGTCTACGCGGTACCCGACGATGGCGCTGCCCAAGCCGACGCCACCACCCTCCCCACCCCCCACCTCCTCCTCGTCGCCACCGACCGCGTCAGCGCCTTCGACGTGGTCATGCGCGAACCCGTCCCCGACAAGGGCCGCGTCCTCACCCAGATCACCACCTGGTGGCTGAGCACCCACCTTTCCGACATCCCCAACCACCTCGTCTCCGTCCGCCCCGACGAGATCCGTCGCGCCGTCCCGGGACTCGCCGCGTGCCCGGAGGCCTGGGAAGGCCGCGCAACCCTGGTACGCCGAACCCGCCCCCTCCCCGTCGAGTGCGTCGTGCGCGGCTACCTGTCCGGCTCCGCCTGGAAGGAGTATCGTGAATCAGGGACGCTGGCGGGGGAGCGGCTGCCCCCGGGACTCGCCGAGAGCGACCCCCTCGTCCCCGCGATCTTCTCACCCTCGACGAAGGCCCAGGAGGGCCACGATGAGAACATCACCTTCGAGCAGGTGGCGGACCTTCTGGGCGGCAACCTGGCCAGTCGCCTCCGCGCACGCTCCCTCGATATCTACGAACGGGGACGCGCCGCGGCCGGCGAGGCGGGCATCATCCTCGCCGACACCAAGTTCGAGTTCGGGACCACGCCCGACGGCGACCTTCTCCTGATCGACGAGGTGCTTACTCCAGATTCGTCCCGGTTCTGGCCTCGGGAACACTACGCGCCCGGCCGCGCCCAACCGTCCCTCGACAAACAGCCGGTACGCGACTACCTGGAGACTCTGCCCGACTGGGACAAGCAGTACCCGCCCCCACCCCTCCCCCCCGACGTCGTCGCGGCCACCTCCGAACGCTACCGAAACGTATTCCAACGGCTAACGGGCACGGACCTCGACGCCTACGAACCGCCTCGATTCGACCCCGGCGGCACCGCCCCATGACCCTCCCAGTCGCCCGGGAAGGCCTCCCCTTCATCCTCACCCTCCTGGCCCTCACCGCACTCGCCGCCCTCTGGGCCCGAAGCGGCGGCTGGGGCATCCGTTCCACCGCCCCCGCCCTCTTCCTCGCCCTCACCCTCTTCACCGCGTACTTCTTCCGCGACCCCGAGCGCCATATCCCGCAGGATCCCCTGCTGGTCGTCTCCCCCGCCGACGGCAAAGTCATGGGCGTCACCGCGGCGGCCGACGAGGACTTCATGAACGGCCCCGCCACCCGCGTCACGATCTTCCTGAACATCTTCAACGTGCACGTCCAGCGGGCGCCGCTTGGAGGCCGCGTCGCGCACTACGACTACCAGCCGGGCACCTTCGTCGCCGCCTGGCGCGAAGAGGCCAGCCGCGAGAACGAACGCGCGTCGCTCGGCATCGATACGGACGCCGGGCCGCTGCTGGTGCGCCAGATCGCCGGCCTCGTGGCCCGCCGCATCGCCACCTATCCACGCGAGGGCGACACCGTCTCACGCGGCGACCGCATCGGCCTGATCCGCTTCGGCTCGCGCGTGGACCTGTTCCTGCCGCCGGACTGGCCGGTGACCGTGGAACCGGGCGACAAGGTGCGCGGTGGCGAGACGCCGATCGCGAGGATTCCCGGCGGACGCAGCCTGCCACCCAACCCCGGAGGCCCCCAATGAGACGCCCCCGCCGCCGCAACGCCTCCCGCGGCCGCCTGCGGCGCGGCGTCATCATCCTCCCGTCCGCCTTCACCCTCGGCAACCTCTTCTTCGGCCTCTACGCCGTCGTGGCGGCGCTCCGGGGGGACTTCGCCTGGGCCGGCTGGTTCATCGTCTTCGCCGCCACGCTCGATGTGCTCGACGGCCGGGTCGCTCGCTTCACGCGCACCGGTTCCGCCTTCGGAGCCGAACTGGATTCGCTCACCGATGCGATCTCCTTCGGGGTCGCGCCGGCGCTCATCATGATCCTGCTCTACTTCACGGGAACGGACTGGAGCTGGGTGATCGGATTCGTGTACGTTTCGGCGGTCGTGGTGCGGCTGGCGCGCTTCAACGTCGAGCAGGGCGGCGAGGCGAGGCGGCACTTTCACGGTCTGCCGACCCCCACCGCCGGCATGATCCTGGCGACCCACCACCCGTTCTCGCAGACGGTCTTCTTCCAGCAGTACCTGGGAGACCTGCCCTGGCCCCGCATCATGGTCATCACGATGGTGCTGACCTCGATCCTGATGTTGAGCCATGTCCCGTACGCCAAATTCCCGCGGATCGACCTGCGCAGCCGCAGGGGGGTGCTGAGAACGTCGTCGGTCGCGGCGCTCATCGTGGTGCTGCTCCTCTTCCCCGCCTACGCCTTCTTCCCCGTCCTGGTCGGCTACACGCTCTGGGGACTGCTCCGGTCGGTCTTCCTGGGCCTGCTTGAACGCCTGCCCGAGCGCGACCCCCTGCTCGACGCCCCCGAGTCGACCGACGCCGATGTCGAGCCCCGCGATCTGGACTACCACGAACTCACCCACGAACCCAACTTGAACGACTGGAAGGAGAACACTTCTTGAGCCGATTCACCGTCGAGGTCCTGGTCACCCCCCGGCCGGGCCTCCTGGACCCACAGGGCAAGGCGATCCACCACGCGCTCGCGTCGCTGGGCTACGATGCCGTCGAGGATGTCCGCGTCGGCAAGGCGATCTACCTGGAAGTCGCGGCCGCTTCGGCGGAGGAGGCGGCGGAGCGGGTGGAGGAGGCGTGCCGCAAGCTGCTCGCCAACCCCGTGACCGAGGACTTTCGCGTGACTGCGGAGACGCACCGATGAACGTCGCCGTCGTCACCTTCCCGGGGTCCAACTGCGACCAGGACTGTCACCGCTCGGTGGAGCTGGCCGGCGGGTCGCCGCAATACGTCTGGCATCGCGAGACCACGCTCGGCGGCGCGGAGGCGGTCATCGTGCCCGGCGGGTTCGCGCATGGCGACTACCTGCGCCCCGGCGCCATCGCCCGCTTCAGCCCGATCATGGACGCGATCATCGACTTCGCCCGCGAGGGGGGACTGGTGGTCGGCATCTGCAACGGCTTCCAGGTGCTCTGCGAGGCGGGACTCCTGCCGGGCGCGCTGCTGCGCAACCGATCGCTCCGCTTCCAGTCCCACGACTGCTGGCTGCGCGTGGAACGGGCGGGCACGCCCTACACCCGCGAGTACCGCGAGGGCCAGGTCATCCGCATGCCGCTCTCGCACGCGGACGGCAACTACTACGCCGACGCGGGTACTCTGGCGGAGCTGGAGGCGGAGGGACGCGTCGTGTTCCGCTATTGCGACGCCCGGGGCGATGTGACGCCGGAGGCCAATCCCAACGGTTCGCTGAATCACGTCGCCGGCATCATGAACCGGCGCGGCAACGTCCTCGGCATGATGCCGCACCCCGACCGCGCGATCGAGGAGGTGCTGGGCTCGGTGGACGGGCTGCCGCTGTTCGAGTCGCTGGTGGGGACGGAAGTCACGGCCGCCGCGCGGTCGGAGGTGGCCTGATGTCGAGTGACCGCCGCAGACCCGGGAATGGTGCCGCACCACCGGTCACCTCCCCCAATGGCGACACGCCCCTCCCCCGCCCCGGCGACCCCCCCATCACACCCGACCTCGTCGACGACCACGGCATCTCCCCCGACGAGTACGACCAGATCCTCCGCATCATGGGCCGCGAGCCCACCTTCACCGAACTGGGCGTCTTCTCGGCCATGTGGTCCGAGCACTGCGGCTACAAGAACTCCAAGCGCCTGCTGCGCCTCCTCCCCACCGAGGCCCCCTGGGTCATCCAGGGCCCCGGCGAGAACGCCGGCGTGATCGATGTGGGCGGCGGCTGGGCGCTGGCCTTCAAGATCGAGTCCCACAACCACCCTTCAGCCGTCGAACCCTACCAGGGCGCCGCGACCGGAATCGGCGGCATCCTGCGCGACGTCTTCACCATGGGAGCGCGCCCGGTCGCCACCCTCAACTCGCTCCACTTCGGCGACCTCGACAGCCCCCGCGTACGCTACCTCTTCTCGGGCGTGGTCAAGGGGATCGGGGATTACGGCAACTGCGTCGGCATCCCGTCGACCGGCGGCGAGGTGTACTTCGATCGCGGCTACGAGGACAACCCGATCGTCAACGCCATGTGCCTGGGGCTCATGCGCCGCGAGGACCTGATCCGGGGCACTGCGGAGGGCGTCGGCAACACGCTGATGGCGGTGGGGGCCCGGACCGGACGCGACGGGATCCACGGCGCGACCTTCGCGTCGGAGGAACTCTCGGAGGGGGACGACGAGGCCAGCCGGCCGCAAGTGCAGGTGGGCGACCCGTTCACCGAAAAGTTGCTCCTCGAGGCCTCGCTGGAGCTGATCGCGAGCGGCCACATCGTGGGGATCCAGGACATGGGGGCCGCGGGGCTGACCTCGAGCGGGGCGGAGATGGCGGGGCGGTCCGGCACCGGGGTCGTAATGGACACCGCGCGGGTGCCCGTCCGCGAGCAGGGGATGACGCCGTACGAGATCCTGCTCTCGGAGTCGCAGGAGCGGATGCTGGTGGTGGCGGAGGCGGGGCGCGAGGACGGCGTGCGGGAGATCCTGGAGAAGTGGGAACTGGAGGCCGAAACAATCGGGCACGTCACCGAGACCGGGACCTTCCGGGTGCTGGAGGACGGGGTGGCCGTGGCGGACATCCCCGCCCTGCCGCTCACCGAGGGCTGCCCCACCTACGAACGGCCGGGAGAGGAGTCGCCGGAGATAGGAAACTTGCGTAAGACGGATGTCTTACACTATATGTTGCCTCCAAACGGCCTGGAGAGCGCCTTCCTGGCCGTCGTGGGCTCGCCCAACACGTCCTCCAAGCAATGGGTCTACGAGCAGTACGACACTTCGGTCCGCGCCAACTCCATCGAGCGGCCGGGCGGAGACGCCGGCGTCATCCGCGTGCCGGGCACCAACCGCGGGGTTGCCGCCACCACCGACTGCAACGGCCGCCACACCTACCTGAACCCCCGCACGGGCGCAATGGGCGCAGTCGCCGAGGCCGCGCGCAACGTGGCCTGCACCGGCGCCGTCCCGATGGCGATCACCAACTGCCTCAACTTCGGCAGTCCCCTCAAACCCCACATCCGCCACCAGTTCCGCGAGGCGGTGATGGGAATGCGCGACGCCTGCGCCTACCTGGAGACCCCCGTCACCGGCGGCAACGTCTCCTTCTACAACGAGACCGACGGCCAGGCCGTCTACCCCACCCCCGTCATCGGCATGGTCGGCGTCATCGACGATGTCGGCAACGTGGTCCGGCACGCCTTCCGCGACCCCGGCGACGCGATCCTTCTCCTCGGCACGAACAGGGGCGAGCTGGGCGGATCGGAGTACCTGTACGCGGTCCACGACGTGGTGGCCGGCGAGCCCCCGGCGGTGGACCTGCACGCCGAGCGCTCGCTGCAGCGGTGCCTCCTGGCCATGGCCGGGCGCCGGATGCTCAAGTCCGCCCACGACGTGGCGAGCGGCGGCCTGGCGGCTACATTGGTCGAGAGTTGCCTGGGTCGCCCGCGGACCGGCCGCGCCGTGGGAGCGTCGATTCGGCTCGAAGACGAACTTCCCGACACCGCACTCCTCTTCGGCGAGGACCACGGGCGGGTGATCGTCAGTTGCGGACCGGACGAGGAGGAGAACGTGCGCCGGATGACATCGGACCACGGGGTCCCGTGCACGAGGATCGGAACGGTCACCGGCGAAGAGTCGCCCCTCGAAATCAACACGCGGTCAGCTGCCCTGCGGCTCGCCCTCGGCGCGCTGCGCGACCGCTACTTCGGCACCATACCAGGCATCATGAGCGAGGCTGGATGAACCACCCCACAGACATCCATCTCCCCCTTCTCGACGACCGTCCCCGCGAGGAGTGCGGGATCATCGGCATCAGCAACGTCGACAAGGCCTCCGAACTCGCCTTCCTGGGACTCTACGCCCTGCAGCACCGGGGCCAGGAAGCGGCGGGCATCTGCACCGCGAACAACGGCCACACCAAGCTCCACAAGGAACTCGGGCTCGTCTCGGATGTCTTCGACGCCGACCGCATCGCGTCGCTGCCCGGACGGACATCGCTCGGCCATGTCAGGTACTCGACCGCAGGCGGCGGACAGCGCGTCAACGCCCAGCCGATCGTGGTGCGCTACGCCGAGGGCGACCTGGCCATCGCGCACAACGGCAACCTGACCAACGCGAACTACATGAAACGCCAGCTCGTGGCCGAGGGCGCGATCTTCCAGAGCTCGTCCGACTCGGAGGTCATCGTGCACCTGGTCGCGCGGTCCCGGCACCGGTCGATCGAGGCCCAGCTGCGCGACGCGCTCAGCTTCATCGAAGGCGCCTACGCGCTCGTCGTGACCGTCGGCGAGACCATGTACGCGGTGCGCGACCCGCGCGGATTCCGTCCGCTCGTTCTCGGGGAGCTGGACGGGGGACATGTCGTCGCCAGCGAGACCTGCGCCCTGGACATCATGGGGGCGCGGTACGTGCGCGACATCAAGCCGGGCGAACTCGTGCGCCTCAAGGGTGGCCGCGCCGACAGTCTCCACGGCATGCACCCGGAGACCCCCGCGCCCTGCATCTTCGAGCTGGTCTACTTCGCGCGTCCCGACTCGAATCTGTGGGGGATGAGCGTCGACAGGGCGCGGCGGTCGTTCGGGCGGCAACTGGCGCGGGAGCACCCGGTGGACGGCGACTGCGTGATCGCGGTGCCCGACAGCGCCAACTCGGCGGCGCTGGGCTACAGCGAACAGAGCGGGATTCCGTACGAACTGGGGCTGCTCCGCAACCACTACGTGGGGCGCACCTTCATCCGGCCGTCGCAGGCCGACAGGGACTTCGGCGCCCGCATCAAGTACAACCCCGTGCGCGAGGTCCTCGCGGGCCAGCGCGTGGTGGTGGTGGACGACTCGATCGTGCGGGGGACCACGTCGACCAGTCTGGTCAAGTTCATCCGGGGGGCGGGGGCGGCCGAGGTGCACTTCCGCGTGGCCAGCCCGCCGGTGCGCTTCCCCTGCTACTACGGGATCGACATGCCGTCGAAGGAAGAGCTCATGGGGTCCCGGATGACCGTGGACGAGATCGCGGCCGATCTGGGGGTGGACTCCTTGGGGTATCTGTCGCTGGATGGCATGGAGGAGGCGGTGGCGGAGGGGGGGCCGTTCTGCGCGGCGTGTTTCTCGGGGGAGTATTCGGCGCCGCTGGTGGATCTGGAGGGGTCCGAGTCCAGGCGGTAGTGAGTCGAGAACGCCGGTTCGGGGTCACCCGGATCTACACGGCCCGCGCGGGCTCGTCCGCCGTCCCGGCCAGGAGAAGGCGTGACAGGGCCGCTCACTCGCAGAGGGAACCGCCGTGAACTGTCCAGAGAACCACCCCTGCCTCACTAGCCGCTGTAGGGTGTCCGTGGGTGCGCGGAAATGGTTTCAGGCCACGCTCACGGCGCTGGTGTTGGCGGCCTGCGGCGGGGTGGAGCCTGAGCCGCCGAAGCAGCTTGGCCTACAGCTCACGTGGAGCCATCCAGACTCCGAGGACGAGGCGGACCGGGCGAAGGTGGTCCTGCACTATGCGGGCGGGAACACTCCCATCGAGGAGAAATGGGCGTACCCCGACACGCCGGAAGCCAAGTGGATCGTGTGGTTCGACGTGCCAGAGCCGGCATGTCACACATCAAACGTCGGATAGAGGCGCTTGAGCCTGACACGTGCGTCGTCCGTGGTGAACTGCCAATCGACCTTGGCTCGGATTTGGTCCCTAGTCGCCTGCCAGGCGGCGACTTCGGCGCGTAGGGTGTCGATGGAATCGATGCGGCGGTTGAGGCACTGGCGGATCATGACGTTGACTTCGACCTCGGCGACATTCAGCCAGCTGCCGTGCTTGGGGGTATGGACGAACTCGAAGCGGTCCCAGAGCGCCTTGGCCTCGGCAGGTTCGAAGGCCTCGTAAAGCGCGCCGGGGCGGTGCGTGTTGAGGTTGTGCATCACCAGCGTGATTCGGGTGGCGCCGGGGTACTGCGCGGCGATGTCGCGCAGGAAGCGGGCCCAGTCGGTCTTGGTTCTGCGCTCGGTCACCTTGGTCAGGCGCCAGCCGGCCAGTGGTTCGGTGGCCATGAACACCTTGCAGGTGCCGAGGCGCCGGTACTCGTAGTCCTCGCGGGCCGCCCGTCCCGGTGCCGGAGGGACGGGCGTGCGCGTTTCGCCGATCAACTGGCGCGGCGTCTCGTCCATGCACACCACCGGGAAGTTCGCATCGTACGGACGCCAGTAGATGTGTCGAGCACCCGCTCCATCCCCGCCGCGAAGTCGGCATTGCGCTGCGGCGGGATCACCCAGCCGACGCGCCGCCACGGTTTGATGGCGTTTTTCTTAGCACCCGCCGCACCGTCTCGTGCGAGACGCTGTCGATGTAGCCGAGTTCCACCGCACGATCCGCCAACAGGCGCAGAGACCACTGCGCGCGTCCCTCGGGCGGATCGCCGCAGCTGAGCGCGACCAGCCGCGCCTCGAATTCGCCGTCCGCCTTGCGAAGGTATTTTGCACGACGACCCTGCCGGTTCCCGAGCACCGCTTCCAGACCGGCCTCCACAAGCCGCTTATAGTTGGTCAAGTTAGCCGTATTGTCCCCTTCTCTTGAGCAAAGCCAGGTGTCTATCGGTACCCTCCCGACACCATTTCGGTCCTCCTTCCGCGAAATGCGTTGCCCGAACGATGTTCCCCCTCGCACCCCAAACCGCTATTGCATTGCAGGTGTCGGACGGTTCCTATTGCCAAGCAGTTGCCCCCCACTCGCCCAAATCACAGGAGGCGATGAGAATGCGATCCACCATCCGTTTCACCCTGCTGGCTGCCTTCCTGGTCCTCACGAACTGCGAACCCGAGGCAAGCCCCCTTGTCGGCACATGGGAGGGTCGGCGCTTTGACACCGACATCTGGACCATGACCATTGAGGACGCCCACGGCCGCCTTACCGGTACCTACGAGATCCAATGGGAGGAAGACCCCCCACGGGTCAGCGGACCCCTGACCGGCTCCTCCATCAGCTTCAACCCCGACTTCATAGACGTACTCATTGAGTTCAACGTCGAACTTGCCGCAGGAACCGCGGAGTGCCGCTACACCGCCCAGCACCGGGACGAAGTGGTGATGTCCGGCGAAACGGTTTGCGTGCGTGACGCGATCGAGTTCCAAATCGGCCACCTCGGGATGCGACGCCGGTAGAACCTCCCGCTGGAAGCCTCTTCGGTCCTACTTCGGGTAGGGGTTGACAGATATGCTGATTCCGACGCATGTCGTCCACTTCGGTGCACCCTCGTTGGGGGGCGTGCCCGCGACGCCAACGCGCAGGAGTCGAGCGGGTGGGGAGGGGTGCTGGATGACCTGATGTTGGTAGCTGTTCTTCCAGCCTCGCAAGAGATCCCTGAGCGAGGAGGAGAACGGTGGCCCAGAAGAGGTTATCCATGCGCAAGATTCGAGATGTACTCCGGCTGAAGCACGAACTCGGCCGGAGCCAGCGGGAGATCGGAGTCATTCTCTGGATCTCCCACAGCACGGTCGGCAGCTACGTCCGGCGGGCGCGGGAGGCGGGAGTGACCTGGCCGCTGCCGGACGATCTGGACGACGCGGGTCTGGAGACGGCGCTGTATCCGCCGACGGCGCCCTCGCGGGTGCCGCGTCCGGAACCGAACTGGGCACGGGTGCACCGGGAGCTGGCGCGCCACAAGGGTGTGACGCTTCAGCTTCTGTGGCTGGAGTACCGCGACGAGCACCCGGACGGGTATGGGTACAGCCGGTTCTGCGACCGCTACCGCGAGTGGCGCGGGCGCCTCAACGTGGTATGACGCCAAGTCTACCGGGCGGGCGAGAAGGCCTTCGTGGACTACGCGGGCTCGACGGTCAAAGTCACGGACCGGCGGACCGGACAGCTCCACGAAGCGAAGGTTGTTCGTCGGGGTGCTGGCGGCGTCGAACCACACCATTGTCGACGTCACGATGACCCGGTCGCTGCCGGACTGGACGGTGTCGCACGTGCTGCGAATTGCCCGGGGATGGAGCCCCGCTTGATTCTGAAGCAACGGCATTGGCGCACCCGCAGTGGCCTGTCATTCCAGGACGCCTATACTATTTGGACATCAATCTGCGAACCTCCGGGGAGACCCGGACTCAGGGGTGAAGAAACAGCGCGAGTGGATGGAAGCGGCCCAGCATGTCGTCGCCAACAAGGCTTCGAATCTCGAACTACCGGTCGGTGCAACATTCGCGTACGATCGCTGCCCGGCGATTCGAACCCCGGACGCTCTCGACCATGTTGCGGCGGCTTGGATCGACTGCCGTCCGCTCATCAAGTGGCTCCTGATAGTGTAATGCCCAGGGGAGGCCGACGTCAGGGACGGGGACACCGCCAACGGGTTCGGGAGGCGGTGTCCCCCGACAGTCCGTAGCGCGGGTCGGTTGGGATTCGAAGGGGCCGAGCCCCTCGCCAGCCCCGGGTCGCCACTCCATAGGGCGCGTTTCGGGTGCTGGACATCCCGAGCGATTCGGGTGACCCTTCACGAATTCCAAGCCATGGCGCGCACGACTCCGGACGAGGCGCTGGACCTCAGGCCCGACCACATCGAGCACCGGTTGGACGCTGGCGACGGAGGCGCCGCTGGCGGAGGCCGGTTCGCCTTTGGGACGGCTCTGGAAGCCGTCGGACATCGCCGTTTCGGCGGTTGTTGACACCGCCCGAAACGGTCCCCCGACTGTACGTCGTGGCGATTCCGGCGACCCACGGATTCCGTGCGTCGGACTCCCGCGCCGAGGGGGTGATCATGGCCTCCGGGGCAGCCGCCGTCGCGGCCTCGGGGGCTGAGCGGCTGATCGCCGCTCGCTAGGCCCGCAGTTTGCGGGTTTCCGGGGAACCAGATGTGATGGAGTGGACGCCCCCTCCCGACGGCATCACAATGTGCCAAGATGGTACTTCGTACTTACCGACCATCTGAGGGAGGAGGCGTCCTATGGAGGAGGCTAACGTCATCGGGATCGATCTGGCAAAGAACACCATTCAGGTCCACGGCGCGAAGGCCGACGGATCGGTGGCGTACCGCAAGAAGCTGAGCCGGGCGAGGCTTCTGGGGTTTCTCGCCGCCCGGCCGCGGTGTGTGGTGGCGATGGAAGCGTGCGCCAGCGCCCACTACTGGGGCCGGGAGATCATGGCGCTCGGCCACGAGGTGCGGTTGGTTCCGCCGGTCTACGTCAAGCCGTTCGTCAAGAGATCACAAGAACGACGCGGCCGACGCGGAGGCGATCACGGAAGCGGCGCAGCGGCCGACCATGAACTCCGTGGAGGTCAAGACGGAAGGGCAGCAAGCGCGGGCGATGCTCTTTCGGACCCGCGACGTGCTGGTGCGCCAGCGCACGCAGATCATCAATGCACTGCGGAGTCACCTGGCCGAGTTCGGCGTCGTGGCTCCTCGGGGCGTCGCCCGGATCGAGCGACTGGCCGGAGCGCTCGACGATGGAGGCTCCGGCCTGCCGGAGGCCGTCGTCGAACTGGGTGGGCTGCTGCTCGAACGGATCCACGAGCTGGACGAGAGGATCGATGGACTGAGCGTCGAGCTGCTGGCGGCGGCGCGGGAGGACGAGGAGGCGGCGCGACTGATGACGATCCCGGGAATCGGGCCGGTCACGGCGCTGGCCATCCAAGCCTTCGCGCCACCGATGGAAAGTTCCCGGCGCGGGCGCGACTTCTCGGCGTGGCTCGGCCTCGTGCCCAAGCAGCACACGACCGGGGGCAAGCCGAGGCTTGGCAGGATATCGAAGATGGGTCAGCGCGACCTAAGGCGACTGCTGATCTCGGGGGCGATGGCCGTCATCCAGAGCGCGATCCGACGTGGCAAGACGGCGGATCCGTGGCTGGCCAGCATGTTGGAGCGCAAGCCCAGGATGCTGGTCTTGGTGGCCCTCGCCAACAGGACGGCACGCATCGTATGGACACTCTCGACGAAGAAGGAGGTCTACCGGCTTCACACCGCAGCCGCCGCTGCCTGAACGGAGCGGCAATGGAAGCAGCTGTCGGGGACGTGGACAGGACGGACGAAACAGGTATGGGCAAACGGTCAACGAGACGGGATCGGGAAAGCCAGGGCGAAAACACAGAGCATCCAGCTTGCAGATGTGTGATTTGGACTCGGTCCGCGTATCTCCATTCAGGCCAGCGGATTATGACATGCCGCACGAACAGGCCGGATAGATGACAGCACCTGACCGCACCCTCGAACCCGTCCTCCAGAACGCTGGCGTCACGCACCCCCGGACCCCCGCAACGACATCCCGCGCCCACAAGGAGGCCCCCCGACATGGTCCGTCCCCGGCAGCCCGAGGCCGAACGCAGGAGCCGCGCGATCAGCGTGCGCGTCACAACCGCGGAGGCCGCGGAGATTGCCGAGCGGGCCGGAGCGGCCCGCATGACGAAGGGCAGCTACATGCGCCGCAGGGAGCTGGGGCAGCCGGTCCGCGAGGCGGCCGTTCACCGTCTCGGCGCTAGGGAGCGGGTCGAACTTCAGCGGATCGGCGTGAACCTCAACCAGATCGCCCGTGCGCCGAACTCCGGGGCCTCGGCACCGGCCGGGACGCTGGAGGCCGTCGAGCGGGTGGGCGAACTCGCGGGGGGGGTCTCTTAACCTTAACCGGCGAGGCGCTGGACCGATGATCCCGAAGATCAACGGACTGGGGCGCTCGTTTGCCGGAGTCGCGGCGTACTGCTTGCACGACGCCCCGCAGCCGGACGACCGCCGTCCGGAGACTTCGGATCGGATCGGGTGGACCGACACCCGGAACCTTGCGACGATCCGGCCGGAGCGGGCGGCGCGGCTGATGGCTGCGACCGCGAAGGCGGCCCCCGACCTCAAGCGGCTGGCAGGCGGGGCGCTAAGGGGGCGCAAGCTGGCGAAGCCGGTCCTGCACTAGCACTAGCTAGCTAGCTAGTCGCTCAGCTGGGCTCAGGACGAGACGCCCGACAGGAGGGACATGAGCCGGGCGGTGGACGGGACCTTGCAGACGCCGGGGCTGGAGGGCCATGAGGCGCTGATCGTCGCGCACGACGACACCCGGCACCCCCACTTCCACGTGATCGCCAACCGGGTCGATCCGGAGACCGGGAAGGCGGCGAAGCTCGGCAACAGCGAGCTCCGGCTGTCGCGCTGTGCCGAGGGCTACGAGCGGGAACAGGGCCGGATCCGGGTCGAGAGGCGGGCCAAGAACAACGCGCGGCGCCGGGCGGGCGAGGAGGTGCTTCGCCCCATATGGGACCGGCCGCTTCACTGGGGGCGCTTCCGCCGCGAAGGCATGCTGCCCGGACGGACGCGGCGGGCGACCGGGCCGGGCGACGAAGAGCGGGTCGACATGGAAGACTGGCGGCGCGCCGAGGCGCGGCTTTGGGAGCAGGTCGAGGATCGCCGCTGGCTGGGGTTCTGGCGCCTCGAAACCCAGGCGCGCAAGGAATGGGCCGAGCCGCATAAGCGGCAGGAGGACATGCGGCAGAGGCTGGACCGGGAGAGCCGCACCCTACGCGGCCGACTCCGGATCTGGCGAACCGAGCGCTCGTTGCGGGGGCTGGTCGGGGCGGGCCGGGGCCGGGAGGACCTGGTCGAGGGCTGGCGCAAGGATCTCGACCGGTCCCACAAGGGCGAGCGGGCCACGCTGGGCAAGGCGCACGGCGACAGCGCCCGGGAGATCGAGCGGAGGGCGAGAGAGGGCTACCGAAAGGGCTTGCGGGACGCGGAGAAGCGCGAACCGCTGACCCGACATCAAGCGGGCGGCGCGGGAGATCAGGGAGCGTGGCCGGAGCATGACCCGCATTACTTCCCGACCGCCCCAGCCCCGGGGCCCCTAGCGTGGCGGCGGAGGGTTCGGAGCGATGATCCTTGCAAAATGGCATCCTAAGGCCCCTTCTTCGGATCGGGTGGTCTGACCTTACATGGACTAATGGGATGAGCAAGGAGCCCGATGCATCCGTTTGAAACGCTCGGCGAGGTGGCGGTCATCGATTGCGAGGCCACGGGGACAGATTCGCAACAGGATCGGATAGTCTCGTTTGACTGTTGTGCTGGTCGATCTCAGAAGGGGAGAGAGACACGACGCCAAGACCTTGGAGGTTGTCGTCCATCCCGGCGTGCCCATCCCGGCAGCCGCGACGAGGGTTCACGGGATACGCGACACGGACGTTAGTGACTTGGGGAACTTCGTCGAGATCGCGGAGCAACTCACGCACTTCATGGCAGACCGACCTCTGGTCGGCTTCAATGTGAGCTTCGACAAGCGGATCCTGAACGCCGAACTCAAGAGGCATGGCTTCAAGAGCTTCCAGCGGAAGCGGAGCTGCTGCGTCCAGCGTGCACTCCGCGAGGCATGGGGCTACCGCCCCTCCTTGCGAAACGCCATGGAAGGATGTCGCTCGGGCGGTTTGCCGACAAGATTCACGATCCACTCAACGACGCTGTCGCCACGGCGTCCATGGCTGGCATACTCCAATCGGACGCGCTCCTCCACGGTAGAGCAGGCACCCGGTGATCGCTGGTCGGGGATGGAGGACTTGCCTCCGGCGCGAAAACAACTGGACTACATTAGCGACTTGGGCGGCAACCCGTCCCGCGTCAAGACCAGGCGGCATGCTAGCGAGGCCATTGACAGGCTGAAATCGGGGCAAAGCCAAGGCGGCGGTTGCCTTGGGGCTGCGGCGATCATTGTCTTGTTGACTCTACTCGTCGGCACCGTGGCTTTCCTGTAGTGGCAACTGCGGTCACAACGGGCCTCCGTGGTGCCACACGCTGGTCAAGGAGACCGTTGGTCGAGGGTCCAAGTCGGCGCAATCCAAGAGGGTTGTACCATCGAAGCCGCTATGGCGGTGGCGGTTGGGTGGATGCCCCCCGGCCCCATTCACTAGACCGCTTTCCGCGCCACTTCACGCGCTGCTGTTGACGCGCTTCCGCGAGGTCCCGCCGCTTCCCGTTTCGACCGAGTGCCCAACGCCTCCTCCACAGCCTTTCGCGCGGCTGGAACGGCCTCCGGTACGAGCCGCTTTATCAACTCTTCGGCCATGTCGCCCGCTTCGAGCGCCACCGCCGCCCGCGTAGCTTCACGCACCATGATCGCGATCTTCCCGGTAATGGTCTCTGCCGCTGCCGCCGCGACCGCCTCTGGATCCCGCAGCCACGACCCGCCAGCCTTCCGATCCGTTGTTCCCAGAATCTCCGCGACCACTGCCCGAACCTCCTTGACCCGAGGCGGAGGTGTGGAGTTGCCCCGCTATGACGGACACCTTTCCATTGGGTTCAACCAAGGAGGTGAGTCATGGCGGGAAGAAGACGAGGGCGGTATCCGCCCGAGTACAAGGAACGTATCGTCGAGCTGGTGAGAGCCGGGCGTAGTCCGGGGTCTCTCGCACGCGAGTTCGAGCCTTCGCAGCAGACGATCCGGAACTGGGTCAAGCAGGCGGACCTGGACGAGGGCCGGCGCAGTGACGGTCTGACGACGGAGGCACGCAAGGAGATGAGGGAGCTGAAGCGGGAAGTCAAGCGGCTCAGGATGGAGCGGGACATCCTAAAAAAAGCCGCGGCCTGGTTCGCGAGGGAGAGCGAATCGATCCCAGGCGGGGGTATGCGTTCATGAAGGCGTACCGGGCCACCTTCCCGCTTGCGGCCATGTGCCGGGTGCTGGGTCTCTCCCCCAGCGGGTACTACGGCTGGCTGAACCGACCGCCCTCGGCGCGAGCGGGACGAGACTCCGAGCTCAAGGTCAGGATCAAGGCGATCTGGCGCGACAGCGACGAGACCTACGGCTGCCCGCGGATCCACGCGGCGCTCGTGGGCGACGGCGAGCGTGTGAGCCGGAAGCGAGTGGCACGCCTGATGAGGGAGCTGGACATCGAGGGCGTGACGCGGAGACGATTCAAGACGGGCACGACGAAGAGGGACGCCAAGGCCAAGCCCGCGCCGGACCTCGTGAACCGGAACTTCTCGGCCAAGGGTCCCGACCAGCTGTGGGTGGCGGACATCACGTACGTGCCCACCTGGACCGGCTGGCTGTACCTCGCCGTGGTGCTCGATGCCTGGAGCCGGCGGATCGTCGGCTGGGCGATGGCACCCCACATGAAGGCCGAGCTGGTGGGGGCCGCGCTGGAGATGGCGGTCCGCCGCCGCCAGCAACGCGATGTGCGAGAGCTTTTTCGCCACGCTCGAGTGCGAACTCATCGACCGGCGGCGTTTTCCGACGGTGGCCAAGGCGCGGCGTGAAGTCTTCCAATTCATCGAGGGCTTCTACAACACCCGCCGGCTCCACTCCGCGCTCGGCTACGAATCGCCGGCGGACTTCGAGAAACTCAACCATGCGGCCTGAAGCGAACCTGCAGCGCCGGGGGCGGCCGAAGCTCTCCGGGCTTCTCCGGCCTGCTCGCTTCGTCGGGGTCGCTCGTTACCCCTCTCCACCGTTGGAAAAGCGAGAAAAAGAAGCCATTATCAGACACCATCAACCCCAACAACTAACCGTCCGTAACAGCGGGGCAGGTCCAGTGATCTACACCGACGAGCTGCGCTCCTACGTCGACCTCGAGACGGAGACCCGGAAACACGAGCAGGTCCGCCACCACACCGGCCACGTGGATCGTCGGCGATGTCCACATGGCGGTTCAATAACCGCCTGAACCCTCACATCTTCCGCGACACGCTGATCAGGATCCTCGAAACCGAACCCCTTGAGTACCGCGATCTCGTCCGGGACTAACGCCCCCCCTCCGGCCCAAAAGCCAGCGGGGGGGCGCTCAAAAAGCTAACCCGTCAAAGAGCCCGGGATCATACTCCCCTCCCCTCCGGACACCTCCCCACCTTGGATTCATCAAATGGCATCTCCGCATCGACAGCATCGCGGAAGCGCTCCATCGCGTTCATGGTCCGGGCATACCGGAGATCCTGTTCGGCGTAGAGTTGCCTGAGATCCCTGCTCTGTTTCCGCATTTCACGCGACAAGCTGTCCGCCGGCAAGACGCCGGGGTTCTCCGCCAGCCCGGCGGCATGATCTTCCATCTGCCGGAGGTGGGTATGGAGCTTGGCGATTTGGGCGGAGTTCAGCTTGAGGCAGGCATGGAGATCCGCCCATGCGGTTTCGACATCGCTCCCGGTTTCTGAAAACGCCGAGGCGCCAACCGAGACACAGGCCAAAAGGGCGATGAAGACGAGAGCTTTCATGAGAATCCCTTTCCTCAGTAGTGGAGGTCGCAATTGCCGTCCGCATCCATCATGTCGACCGGGCAGACTTCGATACACTGCAGACCTGTCCAGGTTTCGTCATCCCAAGACCAGAGAATATAGTCGTTGTCCGCGAAATGATAGGTCGAGGTCGCCACGCAGAGTGTCGTCTTGGTATGGATCTGGTCAGCTGGGATTTGCCCGTACACGAACTTGAGGAACCCCGTTTGGCAGCCCGGGCTCACCGTACCGTGGCCTGGATAGGTCTTGTCGGGGCCAAAGCCGGACAAGGTGCCGTGAATACCCAGCCGGTGGCGAGCTTCGTTGCGCTCGGTGCCGGGAGGCACGCTGATCGCCGTCTCCTACGCCGCTCCGACCGTGAACGCGACGCTGCCCCGGTTGGGGCCCCGCTTGGACTGGCTGATGTGAGCAACCGAGTAGGGGGTCTCCATGAACAGAACAGGCTCCTCCTGGTTGCCGCATCTGCCACTGCGAAACGCCGCAACGTCCCCCGCATCAGCACTGCCGTAGAAGGCACGCTCAGCCGGCCCGAACCATTCCGGCCAATCTCCCCCATTCTCCAGTCGCAATTCCTGAACCCACCCGGGTACCAGGGGACGATAGGGCTCACGGGAGCCATCCGGCTGATCGGTCCACAGAACCTTTTCCCATCCATCATCCTCACCCGGCTGGATCCAATTCCTGTCCGCCTTGATCGCGGCTTCGCTCACCGCCACCCACTCACCGTTCGGACCGGCCGTCTCGTACAGCTCGACGGCGGCCCAGTTGCCTTCCCTGTCCGGCTGTTCGGGCTCCATGTTGGCTCCATCCTCCAGACCGCATCCGGCCAGGAAGGCGAACAGCGGAATGACCATCCATGTCTGTGATCTCATGGGACTTCTCCTTTGCTGTGGGATGTCATCGGGTCTCCCACCAACCCCGGGGGGTGTGCCTCACCCCCCCTTTTCTTTCCGGAAGCTGGTAATCCGGGAACTCTATCAACAGCGGCCAGGACCCAGACCAAACCTTCGTGCAGGCCTATGCCATCAACACTCCGGAACTCCCCTGGGCCTTCTCCGTCGCGGCCGATGAAGTCCAGGAAGTCTCCGGTGAGGGAGAACACCCTGAGGCGTTGCTCATACGGTTGCGCCACGAACAGCCGGTCGCCCTCGACAATCACGCCGCCTACTGCCGTGAGTCCCGTTTCCGCATCGAACACACTGCCAATCGTCACGGTGAGCTCCAATGTCCACTGCTCCGGTTGCCCGGTGCCCGAGAGGGGCGAGGCGGCGGACAAACAGGCCAGCGCGGCACCGACCAAGGCGTCAGATCGTGACACGCCGAAGGCCCGAACGCAGTTCAGCGATTCGCTCCGAGGAGCAGCGGCGTCGAATGATCGCGCTCGAACACTCGTGCCGGGCCACCGGAAAACCGACGAGATGGACCGCCGAGGTTAACCGTCGGGGCACCGCCGCCCCACCAACTCCTTCGGGCCACGGTTCCGAATCCACATCCGGCGAGACTCGACCGGCCAAGGTCACGTCGACCTTGCAGTCTGGGCCACCTTCAGGGTCGGAGCTCGTGTTGCATGCCGCCCCGCCCGCCAAGAGTTCACATTCCAGGCGGCCATATTCGCCGTGCGAAGAGATGGACGAATCGGATCGTTCCGGACAAGCGATGATCCTGGCGTCAGGTCCTCGTGAGGGGGAAGCAGGACACCAACCCGTTGATGGCCGACGACTCCACTCATCCCGATTGCCAGCCAGACCGACCACATCTTCATCAAACCGCCCTTCGTAGCCATGGGCAGCACGCAACATCCTGTTCCGGTATTGCGTAACCCAGCTCCGAACCAAATCCTCCGGAAAGTCCCCTACCGAATCCGGCCGGTCCGACTTCCGCCCACCGGCCTTGCTCATCGCACTCTCTCCAAGGCCGTTTGATCGCTTCCGGTTCGTCGCGCCAACCCACCCGGGGGACGTGGCCTCGGCCCCGACGGCTGACCGGCAAGTGTCCAGCCTGAGTGCGTGGGGATCAAAGCTCGCGCTACCTGGGGGAGCTTGCGGCCGTGACCGCTCGCCACCACGAGGCCGTCCTCATCAATTGCGAAAATCCAGGGCGTCCGCCTGGTGAGGGCCTGTTCTCCACTCCCGTCGACACTGCTCTCGCCGGACACTACCTCAATCGGCCACCGCTGCCCGCGCGAATAGGCCTCGGCGAGTGAGCGGGCACCGACATGAAGGGCGAAGACCTGATTCGCCCCATAGTCCTCACGCTCTAGCCACTCCCGCCATCCAGCCGCGACCCTGTCCGAGTGGGCGCATTCCGGATCGTAGACCAACAGGAGCGTCGTCCGGCCTCCGCCGAGGCCAACCAGACTACTGTCGGCCCGCCGAAGCGACACCTCCGACAGATCGTCGCCGGCCTTGATCTCATCGTGTCGAGTGTGATCGTCCAGCATTCGCTTGCCGATGACTGCTGCCTGGGCCGTAGCCAACAGGGCCAACATAGCCACCACGATTCGTTCCCTGCGCACGATACGGGTCAAGAAGCGGGCGCCTCCCCACTTCAGGATCGACCGATGATGTCGTCCGTCGCTGCCAGCCACTCGTTCGCTCCTCATCAGGGAGCACTTTGCGGTGCTCAGGTCCTCGATGCCGCCTTCCTACATGAGCATGACGGATCTCGGTGCCGAATCTTGCAAAGCGGGGCAGGGCGGTCGGAATCTGGATCCGGGGCTCCGTCGTGGAACCAGGAGCACATTCGTTTCTGTGGAGTCCATCGCGGAGGTCGGAGGAGGGAGTGGCCGTCCAGCCGCCGGGCGTTACCTTCAGAATGCCGTGATTGCAAGATTTGGGGTCGGCATCCGTCCCTATGGGTACGAGGGCCGTTCAACCGGTGGCCCGCACCGAACCCAACAAGGAGGAAGAATGGAAACGCGCGCGAAGTCGATGGTACTCATCCTGGTGAATCTGGTGATGGCAGCGGTTCTGATCGCGGCACCTGCGGGCGAACGTTCCGCGAATTGGCTCTACGACTGCTGCCAGGGCGAGGGGCCGAACGCCCATTGCTGCGAAGACTGCTGCTTGCTGACCCATGATTGCGAACGCGACCTCGACTGCAGGGGACCCGCGCCGCAATAATGTTCACGCTCGGAAGCCCCAGGAGGATCCGGGCGGAAAGGCGAGACCGGTCGGTCGGTTGGATCGGAGTGGCCTGGAGCGGGATGGCTCCATGGTGCCTTCTGCTGCTCGGTTCCCTTCTGGTGCTGCACCTTGCGCAGTGGCGGGGGGGAATGGACTCCGTGCGCTGGTGGATGTGGTTCGTCGTTGGCGGGATCGGCTTCATACTTCCGTTCGCGATGTTCGCGTCGGGCGTGGCGTTGGGGCGCGTGCGTGCGCACTCGCGCCACTTGGCACGAATGGCCCTGGCCATCGGAATCGCATTCGGCTCACTGTCCTACGTCCTGACCGCGTGGGTGGAACCGGAGCTTCACCACGCATACCTGACGACCCTGGAACCGGCGACCGCCGAGCGAAGCCGGTTCGGGCCGCAAACTCCCGCCGGAATCCTGCGAAACCTCCGTTTCGTGGAGGCCAACCCACCCGAGGAGTACGCCACGTCAGTCGACGCTCGGCACCGGCGACCACCCAATGTGCTCCGGTGGGTGCTTCATCGACCTGTGGCCTTGGCCGTCTTCGGCCTGACAAACCTGCTGCTCGGCATGCTGGCCACCCGGGTGACCGTACACCTCCGCCGACAATCCCGGCGCAATGCGCGAATCGCCATCGGTGTCTTCGGAGGCATTGCGTTCCTCGCGTGTGTGGGACTCGCCGCCCCAATCCAGCCCTTTCTGCGGGACGGCACTCTGCGCTCCGGGGTCCTGAGCGCCTGGATCCCGCTGGCGTTTCCGTTGACGGAAGCGCTGCTGCTGTGTTACCTGATTCGCAGGAAACGCGGATGACTCCCACAGCCAGCAAAGCGTTACAGTACCCGTTGGGGGATTCCAGCCGGGTCGCCGCCCAAGCGGTCACGGTCCGGTTGCCGTACCGACCCACATTACGCGAGGCCGGGGTGGACAGAGACGACGAGCTGGCACCAGGAGTTGGCGTCGACGACTTCCACCGCGGTGCCTCCGGGACGTTTCGGACCGTATTGCAACACTTCGGCCCACTGATCATGAGCATCGTCGCCCCGTACACTCCCAACCACCATGACCGTCAGGAACTGTACCAGGAGATCTGCGTTCGCCTGTGGAAACACCGGGCTCGGTATTCGGGCCGGGGGCCGCTGGCGGCGTGGATCAACCGGATTGCACACAATCACTGCAAGGACTGGCATCGCTCACGGACTTCCCGGGCCGCGACCGTGGAACGGCTTGCCGCCGACACGCTCGCGCTCGACGAGGCCCACACGAGACTGGAGGATCCATCGAAGCTCGTGGCAAACAAGGAGTTCATGGTTCGCCTGCGTGATGCGCTCGCCCAATTGCCCGCCAGGCAACAGGAGACCTTCACCCTCGTGCACGTCGAGGGACGCGACATCGCGGAGACGGCCCTGGCCCTGGGGGTCAGCCGCGCGACGGTGCATTCCAACCTCCGCCACGCAGCCAAGAAACTCCGTCAACTGATGAAGGACTACAGACCATGACCTGCCCCGACCCCACCGCGCTCACGCGCGCGAGCTCGCCCCAAGCCGACCCCGATGTGTTGGAGCACCTCAAGAGTTGCCCTTCGTGCTGGCTGGACTGGCAGATTCAGCACGGAGCCCGCTATGCACTGAATCCCGAAGCCGAACTCCCCCCCGGCCTCAACGAGCGCGCAATGGCCCGGATCGAACGGGAAGCCAGGTGGCTGGAAGAAACGGAACGTTGGTGGGACTTTCCGATCCTGGGCGCCCTGGTCGCGATCGGTACCTTCGCATTCTTCATCGCCGGGGGGAATGCCGAAACCGCACTGCCAACCGGCACTGCCGCGATCGGTGCGGTCGTGACGGGGATCGTGGCCGCGCTGTACACCAGGCATCGCGATCGCAAGGAGTCCCGGGGGGTCTTGGCCGCGGGGTAGAGGTCTCGGTGGTGGGCGACGCTATCGTGCGGGGGACGACATCTGTCGCTGGATGGGCGGAGGGGGGGCCGTTCTGCGCGGCGTGCTTCTCGGGGGAGTATTCAGCGCCGCTCGTCGATTTGGAGGGCTAGGAGTCTGCGCCGCAGAAAACCACGACTGCTATCTTTAGGGGAGTCGAAGGCATCGTGAAAGGTTGATGGCCAGCCGAGGGGGGTCAATGGGAACGACGTTCCGACCGTACCAGCCGGACCAGATGCAGCTGCTGCCGCAGGATCTGCGTGAGTGGGTCCCGGAAGGGCACTTGGCGCATCATGTGAGCGACCTGGTGGACGCGCTGGATCTGGATTCGTTCTACGCGCCGTACGAGGGGGACGGGCGGCGCAACTCGCCGTACGATCCGCGGATGATGGTGAAGGTGCTGGTCTACGGATACGCGACGGGCACTTTTTCGTCGCGGAAGCTGGCGACGAAGCTGGTGGAGGACATCGCGTTTCGGATGCTGGCGGCGGGCAACTTTCCGCAACACCGGACGCTGTGCGAGTTTCGCCGGCGGCATCTTGATGATTTCGGGGCGGTGTTCGCCGAGGTGGTTCGGCTGGCGCGGACGATGGGCCTGGCGGGGTTGGGCAGGGTCTCGGTGGACGGGACGAAGGTCCGGGCCAACGCGAGCAAGCGCAAGGCGATGAGCTATGGCCGGATGGCCAAGGAGGAGCGCCGGCTGCGAGCGGAGATCGCGGGACTGCTGGAGGAGGCGGAAGCGGTCGACGCGGCGGAGGATGCCCACTATGGGGAGGACGTTCGGGGCGACGAGTTGCCGGAGGAGTTGAAGCGGCGCGAGGACCGGCTGGCGGCCATCCGGGCGGCGAAGGCGCGGCTTGAGGCCGAGCAGCGGGCGAAGGACGACGCGCGGGGCCGCAAGCCGGGACAGGAGCGCAACGCGAAGGGAGGCAGGCCCTACAAGCGGGAGTACGGCGAGCCGGAAGAGAAGGCGCAGAGCAACTTTACGGACCCCGAGAGCCGGATCATGAAGACGAGTTCGGAAGGGTTTCAGCAAAGCTACAACGCGCAGATCGCGGTGGAGGGGGACAACCAGCTGGTGGTGGCTGCGGCGGTGACGGACAACGCGAGTGACCAGGGCCAGCTGGTCCCGATGGTCGACGCGGTGGCGCAGACATGTGGCGAGACGCCGGAGCAGGTCTTGGCGGACGCGGGTTATTGCAGCGAACCGAACCTGCAGGCGCTGAAGGAGCGGGACATCGACGGCTATGTACCGCTGGCGCGTGAGGGCAAGACGGCCGCCGACCCCGATCCGGAAGAGTATCCCGCCAAGGCCCGCATGGCCGAGAAGCTGGCAAGCGACGAGGGCCGAAAACGGTACGCACGCCGCAAGTGGATGGCGGAGGCGCCTGTCGGCTGGATCAAGGAGGTGATGGGATTTCGAAGATTCAGCTTTCGGGGCCTGCGGAAGGTCGAAGCCGAGTGGACCCTCGTGTGTCTGGCCCTCAACGTGAAGCGGCTACATACCCTCCAGGCCGCATGAGGCGGCGTTCGTTGCCCCGCAACTACGCCCACCGAGGCTCCCACGGGCCTCCTGGGCCCCGATTTGGCACTGCACGGCCCTCCCGCCCCGTCAGCGGCTCGGATCCCCCATCCCCCCACCCCCGAGTCTTTCGATCCCCCAGTGCCCTTCCCAGGTTTCCGTCACGTCCGCCGCGCTTCTGCGGCGCAAGCTCCTAGCCCGGATTTCTCACACCCACCAGTAGGCACCGGCCTCCGGGGGATGTTAAGTTCATATAGGCGTTGAACTTGAACCGATTCCCCACGGAGGACCGATGCCGACACAGTGTAAACCGGATTCGTTCGCATTTCAAGGGTGCCGGGGCCGCAAGGTGACCGCCGCGTTCGACGGCGGATCGATCACGTCGAACGCCGGAGCGCTGCTGCTGAGGAAGATCGACCGGGCGCTCGGCTTCTTCGACCGGGTGGCCGCGTGCTTCACGGACCACCGCGACCCCCGTCTCACGGAGCATTCGGTGCGGACGCTGGTGGCGCAGCGGATCACTGGCATCACGCTGGGATACGAGGACCTCAACGACCACGACGAGTTGCGGCGCGACCCGCTGCTGGCGCTGCTGTCGGGCAAGCTCGAGGGACGCCGGAAGGGCTGCGCGCCGCTGGCGGGCAAGAGCACGCTGAGCCGTCTCGAACACGCGCCCGCCCGGGGCCGGCCCGACCGCTACCGCAAGATCGGCCACGACCCTGAGAAGCTTCAGGACGTGCTGGCCGACTTGTTCATCGACTCCTGGCAGGGACTGCCCCCGGAGCGGCTGGTGCTGGACATCGACACGACCGACGATCCGGTGCACGGCCGGCAGGAGGGGCGGTTCTTCCACGGCTATTACGGGCACTACTGCCTCCTGCCGCTGTACATCCTCTGCGCCGGACGCCCGCTCTTCGCACAGCTCAGGCCGGGCAACGCCGATCCCGCCGGAGAGGTGACCGGGCCGCTCGGCCGCGTCATCGCCCGGCTCCGGCGGCAGTGGCCATGGCTGAAGGTCATGGTCCGGGCCGATTCCGCGTACGCCCGCGAGGAGCTGATGGCGTGGTGCAGGGACAACGACGTGGACTATGTCGTCGGCCTGGCCAGGAACTCGCGGCTTGCCGAGCGGATCGAATGGGTGCTCGACGACGCCGCGGCGGAAGCTGAGAGGAAGGGGCGGGCGGCCCGCCGGTACACGGAGTTCCCGTACGCGACCCGGAAGAGTTGGTCGTGCGAGCGCCGCGTCATCGCGAAGGCCGAGCATCTGGCGGACAAGGCGAACCCGCGCTTCGTGGTCACCTCGCTGCCCGCGGACACCTTCTCGGCCCGCACCGTCTACGAGCGCGTGTACTGCCAGCGGGGCAACGCCGAGAACGCGATCAAGGAGCAGCAACTGGATCTCTTCTCCGACCGGACGTCGGCCACCTGTTTCGCCGCCAACCAGCTCCGGCTCCTCTTCTCCGCCTTCGCAGCGGTCCTCTTCGCCGTCCTCAGGCAAGCGCTTCACGGCACCCGGCTGGCCCGGGCCACCGCCGGAACGCTCCGGCTGAAGCTTCTCAGGATCGGCGCCCGCGTCATGGTGTCGGTGCGCCGCGTCAAGATCGCCATGGACTCCGCGCACCCCTCCGCCGCAGCCTTCGCCCGCGTCCACGCGCGATTACCAGGGTAGCCTCCGAGGAAGGCGCCGCTCCCGACCGTCTGCACCCCACCCCTCACGGGACCCGTGCGCCCCGGGACCCGCCAGAGCGTCCTTCGCCCCCCGGTTGGCCTGTTCGGAGCTACGAACTCTCTCGTCGCAGGGCTGTCCTCCCCTGTTTTCCGCACCTCAACGCCGTTGACCACGCCGCGACGGCTTCAACCCCGCCTTACGGCCCCCTCCGCGGTCCTCTGCTTGCCGGTGTGAGAAATACGGGCTAAGTCGCGAAGGACCCCTGGCCGGCAGGTGCAAGTCCATAAAACCGCCCCGCCGTACCTGAGTCCATCGGTCGCGAGAGCCGAAACAGCCGCTTAAACGTCAATCCCATAAGTCCATGTGACACCGCCACATAAACGATCAAGCCGTGTATACAAAGCGCGTGCGTATGGTGTGCACACATGTACACAATAGTGCATTCATCCACGGTTTGAGGACGATAAACAATCTCATTCAGCAATGCTCACTTCTTGACATGTGGTTAAGGCCGCCCCAACCGTTCATGGTACGACCCCAGCTACCAGCAGGAGGATGCCATGACATGAGCGGATCCAGGCGGGTTCTCACCGTTGACGACCCCGACGGCGAGCGGGATGGCCTCGAACTCCTGATGCGCCGCCGCGGTCGCAAGACCCCGTCCGGGAAGGAGGGGGAGGAGGACCTGCAGGAGAAGCTCACGCTTCGAATTGAGAAGACCTCCGTGCGGAGCGACCCGGGTGGCCGCGGCACACCCTGCGGGAAGATGGTGGGGCACTCGAGCGGCATCCGGAGGGTCAAGCGATTCGTGGAGCGGGTTGCGCGCTCCGACTCGACCGTAATCGTCTATGGCGAGTCCGGCACGGGGAAGGAGCTGGTCGCCCGGGCGATTCACGCCGCGTCGGCCCGCCACGCGGGGCCGTTCATCCGGGTCAACTGCGGTGCTCTGCCGGAGGGGCTGCTCGATTCCGAGCTGTTCGGCCACGAACGCGGGGCCTTTACGGGCGCGGCGAAGCGGCACCGGGGCCGTTTCGAGCTGGCCGATGGCGGGACCCTCTTCCTGGACGAAATCGCTACCATCAACCCCGCTACCCAGGTGCGCCTCCTGCGTGTCCTTCAGGAACGCGAACTGGAACGCGTCGGTGGCGAAGACACCATATCCGTCGACGTGCGAATCGTGGCGGCCACGAACACTCCGGCCGCGGACCTCCTGGCGACCAAGGGCTTTCGCGAAGACCTGTACTACCGTCTTCACGTCGTGCCCGTCACGCTGCCTCCACTCAGGGCGCGCAGAGACGACATACCGCTGCTCGCGGAGCACTTCGTCGCGAAATTGAGGAGCCGCACCCGCTCCCGGGCCACCGCCGTCGCCCCGGCCGCGATGGAGCGGCTCGTGGACTACGACTGGCCTGGCAACGTGCGACAGCTGGAGAACGTGATCGAACGGGCGCTCGTGCTGGCCGAAGGTGATGTGCTCGAAGCCAGCGATCTTCCCCTTCTGGTCAACGTCAACGGGTCCAGGCCGGGCCCTTCCGGCGCACCCGGCGACGCCACCGCGGACGGAATCGACTTGGCCCGTGCGATCGACGACCTGGAGGAAAACGTGATCCGTCAGGTCCTGGCGCGGACGGGCGGCAACAAGTCGGCGGCCGCGAGACTCCTCCGAATCAGCAAGAGCCAGCTCTTCTACAAGGTCCGCAAGTACCACATCGACGGGCTAACGGGGTGAAAAATGGCGGCGCTATACGCCCGCTACCGGGAGAGTCGGGAGCGGCAGGCGGAGGTGTAGACGCGCCACGGTCGGAAGGGCCGGAGCGGGCTTCAATGTCATCTCCGGTTTCCATTATGTAAACCCTACTTGACTTTTCTGGGAACGACCTCCCCCTTGAGGGGTTACCTTGGGCGGGTTTCGCCCGCTTCGGAACCTGGAACGATCGCCCCACCCCGTACTACCAAAGGGTGACACCATCCCCCACGCCCCCCAGCCCTCCATCATCATGCAATCCACCACCGCGACCGCCACCAAAGTCGCCACCTGGAGCCAGCTCGAAGACCGCCGCCCCGCCTACGCCCTCGTCGCCAACGTCGACCTCGTCGTCATCCGTTACGACGACCAGGTCTCCGTGCTCTTCGGCCGCTGCCTCCACCGCGGCGCCCTCCTCTCCGACGGCCATATCCGCGGCGACGACCTCATCTGCGGCGTCCACAACTGGGACTACCGCTACGACACCGGCGTCAGCTCCTACAACCCCGAGGAGGCGCTCCACAAGTTCGGCGCCTGGATCGACCCCGACGCCGACGCCGTCTTCGTGGACGAAGCCGAGGTAGCGGCCTGGCACGACAAGTTTCCCCAGGCCTACAACCGCGACGAGTACCTCGGTCTCTACGCCGACGTCCACGGCACCCCCGAGGAGCCCCACAACCACTACATCCAGGAACTCGCGCGCAACGGGCTGGAGAAGGTCGGGCATCACGGGGTCGTGACCGCCATGGGCGTGCCGCTCACCGAACTTCCCGGTTGGAGCGACCTGCAGATCCTGACCGCGCAACTCGCCACCCGGCCTCTCGCGGACGACGACCCCGTGGCAACCGAACTGGTCATCGGTCCCCGGGCCAAGCGGCCGCTGCGCCTGAAGATCCCCCTCTTCGTGAGCGACATGAGTTTCGGCGCCCTGAGCGAAGAGGCCAAGCTGGCGCTCGCCAAGGGAGCCGAGATGGCCGGCACCGGCATCTGCTCGGGCGAAGGGGGCATGCTGCCGGAGGAGCAGCAGAGCAACTCGCGCTACTTCTACGAACTGGCGTCCGCCAGGTTCGGTTGGTCCATGGAAAAAGCCCGCCTGTCCCAGGCCTTCCACTTCAAAGGGGGACAGGGAGCGAAGACCGGTACCGGGGGACACCTGCCCGGCACCAAGGTGATCGGCAAGATCGCCCAGGTGCGCGGCCTCGAGCCCGGCACCCCCGCGATCAGCCCGTCACGGTTCCCGAACCTGGTGACCGCGGACGACTTCCGCACCTTCGCCGACGAAGTGCGCGAACAGACCGGCGGCATCCCCGTCGGCTTCAAGATGTCGGCCCAACACATCGAGGACGACCTCGACTTCGCACTCGGCGTGGGCGTCGACTACATCATCCTGGACGGGCGCGGCGGCGCCACCGGCGCGGCCCCCGAAATCTTCAAGAACAACATCTCCGTGCCGACCATGGCCGCCCTGGCCCGCGCCCGCCGCCACCTGGACGCGCGCGGAACCGGCCGCGACGTCACCCTCATCATCACGGGCGGCCTCCGCACCGAGTCCGACTTCGTCAAGGCGATGGCGCTAGGCGCGGACGGCGTGGCCATCGCGAACTCGGCCATCCAGGCGATCGGCTGCCTGGGCATGCGCGCCTGCCACACCAACAACTGCCCCGTCGGGATCGCCACGCAGAAGGAGGATCTGCGGGCCCGGCTGCAGGTGCACGCGTCAGCGCAACAGCTCGCCAACTACCTCGACGCCACGGTGGAGCTGATGAAGATCCTTGCGCGGGCGTGCGGGCATGATGACCTGAGCCGGTTCAGCGTGCGGGATCTGACCACCTGGAGGCGGGAGACGGCGGAGCTTACGGGGGTGCGTTACGCGGGGGTGGGGTGATCAGAGGGTCCGGAGGCGCGCAATGAACTCGTGGCCGGTCCGGGATTCAATGACGGCGCCCACCACATTGACAACATGATCCGGGTCGGATAGCCGGTCGAGTAGCGGACCGAGGGCCGAGACTGTCTCAGGACCGAATTTCCGCTCGGCCAACTGCCGTACAAGGGCCCGGTATTCTTCCCGTCCCTCTTCCCGTCCTCGTTCGATTCCCTCTTCGAATCCTTCCCTATGCCAGCGGTCCGTCCACTCCTTTACCTGGTCCGCAAAAGCGGTGCGGATTTCACCCAAGGTCATCACCTCCCTCTTCGAACGTTGCGTCTCCAGCCCCGGGAATCCCCGGAGTCGCATCACATACGCGATCCACTCGGCAAACCTCGCTCTCAGGTCTTCGTCACCAGCGTTGTCCAGCAGTTCCTCCAGCTCCCCGACCGTCCGTGCCGCTTCCGTTGGCGAACCGGCACGTTCCAGCGCGAACGCGGCGGAAACCAGGTTGCCGGGGACGATCCCGGGACCCCTACCGATCCTCACTCCAAGCAGAAGGTACCACCGGTGCCCCCGAAAGCCAAGCAGTTCGCGGAGTGCGTGGGCCGAACCGGGACCGACCAGATCCGCAACGCCAGTCGGTGCCTTCCATGCGGGTCTGCCATTGTAGACCACCAGGGAGAACACGAACGGTGGCTCACCGTTGGGCCCTCGGTCTTTCTCGTCCGCGGCAAGGATGGTGAGGTTGGCATATTCGTCGGCGCGCTTGCCCATCGTGATGTCCGGCATCGCCTGAAACTCGATCTGCAGGAACAGGCTCGGAATTAGCGGATCGCGGAAGCGTACCCGCCATAGCATGTCGGCACTGCGACGGATGAGACCGGGAGGCACGAATTCACCAGACAGCTGCTCCATGGTCGAGAAGTCGAGCATGCGAGTCCAATCTCCCGCGTAGCCCCGCAGCAGATCCTCGACAATTCGCCGGTGCGTGAACAGGTGTTTGTACGCTTCGTCGTGTCTCGGTCTCTCGGCCATCTGTGTCCGCCTGAAAAGCCGCACTGGCACCGTCAATGCGAGCTATCGCGTCGATCCTCTTCGTGAATCCAACGATGCACCCCGCTGGTGGGCGGATACATGACGGAATGGGACTGATTCCGGAAACCGTCAGGTCAGTCGACTCGCCTACCCGGAATCCCTCTCAACAACTCACACACCGATGATTGTTCTTCGCCCCCAGCCTCTCCAACAACGCCACCGTAGCCGGAAACGGCTGAATCCGCTGCACCGGCCCGTTGGCCATGTCCGCCGTGGTCCGCCCGTTGCGCGCCACCGTGGTCACATCCGCGCCCTGCTCCACCAGGTACAGGATCATCTCGTTGTCGCCGCGGGCGGCGGCGTGGTGCACCGGGGTGTAGCCGTTGATGTCGCGGGCGTTGACGTCGGACCCCAGCTCCTCGACGAGGAACCTCATGGTGGGCATCCAGCCCTCGGGGGCGTGGCGATGGGAGTTGCCCGCGTAGCCCTGGCCGTAGCCGACCCCGGCGGCCGCGTGGATGGGGTAGACCGCGGGACCGCCGATGGGGACGGGCGGCAGTCCTGACGGGTCGGGTCGGTCGGCCATGCCGCCACCGCGCTGGGACACCTTGATCGTGGGGAGACCGGGGTCGGCGCCGTATTCCAGCAGGAGCTTCATGGCGGGCACGTCGGTGGCGTGGGCCGCGCGCCAGAAGGGGGTGGCGCCGGCGCGGTCGACGCCGAGCAGGTCGCGGTTGTAGGTGGTGAACCAGAGGGTGTGCCTGAGGCGGGCGTTGACGTTCGCGCCGGCGTCGAGCAGGGCGCGCATCAGCTCCAGGTAGCCGACCTCCTGCTGTTCGTGCTCGAGCGGTTGCGGGTGACGGGCCTTGGGCGCCCAGTGCACGTTGAGGACCGCGTAGAGGGGCGTGGCCCCCGCGTCGCTGGCCGCGTTGGGGTCGGCGCCGCGCGCGAGGAGTTCGGCCACGAGATCGAAGTAGCCGTTGATGGCGGCGATCAGCATCGGCGTGGTGTGGTCGGCCGCGCTGGGGAGGTCGATGGGGACGCCGCCGTCGAGGAGGGCGCCGACGGTGGCGCTGTGGCCTTCCCGTGCCGCGAGGTGGATGGCGGAGAGGCCGCCGTGCTTGCCGACCAGGCCGGCGTAGTTGAGGGGGATGGGTTCACCGGTGCGAAGCTGGGTTTCGAGGGCTTCCCGGGCGGCGTCGCGGGCCTGGGCGGCGCGTGAGGTGTCGGGGGTGTTGGGTTCGGGCGGGGGGGGTGGGGGATCCGGAGGGGGCTCCCTGCCCTCACGTAGCGCCGCGACCTCCCGGCTGCGCCGCCGCTGCGACGCACGGTCGACGATGTCGCGCTCGACCAGGTCCATGACGCGGCCGGTCGCGGTGCCGTCCGCCCCGGCTGCGAGGAGTGCCACCACCGCCTCGGTGCGGCCGAGCGCCGCCGCGAACATGAGGGGGGTCTGTCCCCACTCCGGTTCCCGGGCGTCCACTGCGGCGCCGTGGTCGAGAAGGACGGTCACCGCGCGCGCGTCGCCGGAGGCGCCGGCGAAGTGGAGGGGGGTCGCGCCGGTTTCGGTGGCCGCAGCCGGGTCGGCTCCCGCCGCAACCAGGATCTCGACGATCCCCCCGTGACCCTCCTTCGCCGCAACGTGCAGGCGCGTGTGTGCGCCGAGCCGGGTGGCCGCTTCGAGCGTCGCCCCCGCATCAATCAACAGGCGCGCCATCTCCCCGTTTCCGTTCAGGGCCGCCCAGTGCAGCCCGGTCATCCCGTCCCCGTGGGCCGCGTTCACGTCGGCCCCGTCCGCGATCAGCGCCCGCACTGCCTCGATGTCGTCCCCCCTGGCGGCGTCGGCGATGGGAGATTCGGTGGCCGCATCGGAGACCCCTTCACCCTTCGTGACAGATTCCGTGACAGATTCTACCCGGAATCTGTCCACAAACCCGTCATTCCCCGGCCACAAGACTAGCCCTACCAGCAAAAACACCCCCACCAAGTCAGATTCTATCCCGAATCTGTCCACACGGGACGATACCGGCCCGTCTGCCCAAAAACGCGCGCCACGGCCCCAAACAGCCCGAAATCCCCCAAACCCCTTCATGGCGACAGCGAAAACGCCCCGGTACTGTCCCCGAAGCTCTCCACGTCATCCAGTCCCAGCTTGTGCATCAGGCTGAGCATGACGTTCGCCATCGGCGTCCCCGGCGCGGCCCTCAGGTGCACGTCCCCATCGAGCTGTCCATTCGCCCCCCCGACCACGAACAGCGGACACCGCTTGTGGTTGTGCACATTCGAGTCCCCCATCGGCGAACCGTAGATCACCATCGTCTTGTCGAGCAGGCTCGCGTCCCCCTCCTGAATGCTCGCCAACTTCTCCAGAAAGTAGGGAACCAGACCGACGTGATACCGGTTGATCTCCGCGAACTCGAGCACGTTGTCGGGTCGACCCCCATGGTGCGACGACGGATGGAAGCCCTTGTCCACCCCACTCTCCGGATACACCCGGCTCGACGCATCGCGCCCCATCTTGAAGGAAAACACGCGGGTGGCGTCCGCCTCGAAGGCCAGCGCCTGCAGGTCGAACATGAGCTTGACGTGCTCGTCGAAGGAATCGGGCACCCCGGCCGGCGCGCCCGGAAGCGCCCGCTCCACCCCGCTCTCGTTGCGCGCCACCACCCGCTGAATCCGCCGCTCGATCTCGCGCACGTCGGTCAGGTAGCGGTCCAGGCGGCGGGAGTCCTCGCTGTCCAGCGACCGCTTGAGCGCGTTCACCTCGCCCACGATGAAATCCAGCACGCTGCTCCCGGACCGGCGGCGGGCCTCGCGGGCCTCCGGGGTGCCGCCGGCGCCGAAGAGCTGGTCGAAGGCGATGCGCGGATCGCGGACCATCGGCAAAGGCTGGTCCGGGGCCGCCCACGAGATGGTGTCGGTGTAGACGCAGGCGTACCCGTACGCACACCCCCCGGCCTGGTCCACATTCTCGATGCAGAGCTGCATGGACGGGATCGGCGTCTCCTGCCCGAAGCGCTGCGCGTAGATCTGGTCGAGCGAGGTGCCGACGTAGACGTCCGAGCTCTCGGTCTGCTTTGGGTGCGCCTGGGTGAGGAAGGTGGCGCTGGAGCGGAAGTGATCGCCGCCGATCTCCTTGGGTCTCGTGGCCTCGGCGCCCTCGACGTCGGTGTCGCTGATGATGGTGAGCTGATCGCGGTAGGGTTCCAGAGAGCTCAGGACGCTGGGGCCGAAATCGAAGCCGCGCCCGGTGGTGGGTGGGGACCACAGGTGCTCGCTCGCGCCCCAGGCGTTGCTGCCCGCCGAGCCGTGGACCATTTCGATCGCGACCAGGCGGGTCCTGTCCATGGCGGTACGGGACCGGGTGACGGCCCACAGCTCCCGCGCCGGCACCATCGCGTCCAGGAACGGAAGCGCGACGGTGGCGCCCAGACCGCGCAGGAAGGTGCGCCGGGGCAGGTGCCTGCCGGTGATCAGGTTCATGGATTCGCTCCTTCGCCGGGGTCCGGAGACTCGTCCATCCGCACGGGACCGGCCTTCATGCGGAAGGCGTCGCTCTTGGCCACGCCCAGGATGAAGGCCGAGACGCGGTAGTCGTGCGCCGCGGCCTCACGGACGATCTCCCGCACGGCCGGCATGTCATAGTACTCCAGGCGCCGCCCCAGCGCATACGCCATAAGGTTCTCGGTGAAGGTGCGCAACAGCGGTTCGGGGCGCTTGAGCAGCGCCGCCCGCAGGTCGGAGGGGGATGCGATGGGGGTGCCGTCGTAGAAGTCGCTCGCCGCGTCGATGGGTGTGCCGCGGTCGCGGATGCGCCATGCGCCGCTCACGTCGAAGTTCTCGAGCGCCAGACCGATGGGGTCGATCATGCGGTGACAGGAAATGCACCGGGGATCGTCTCTGTGCATCTCCAGCTTCTCGCGCACGGTGAGGAAGCGTCCGTCCTCGACCGCGTCGTCCTCGATTTCGGGGATGTCGGGAGGAGGCGGGGGCGGTGGCGTCCCCATCAGTACCTCCATCACCCACTTGCCCCTCAGAACGGGCGACGTGCGGCCCGCGTGCGAGGTCAGGGTGAGGATGCTGCCGTGGCCGAGCAGGCCCCGGCGCTCGTCGTGGCGGTAGTCGACGCGCCGGAAGCGGTCCCCCGCCACGCCCGGGATGCCGTAGTGCCGCGCCAGGCGCTCGTTGACGAAGGTGTAGTCGGCGGTCAGCAGTTCGAGGACGGGACGGTCGGCGCGCACCAGGTTGTCGAAGAAGGCCTCGGTCTCCCGGAGCATGGCGCGCTTGAGGGACTCGTCGAAGTCGGGGGCGACGCGCACGTCCGGCTGGATCTTCTCCAGGTCCTGGAGGCGCAGCCACTGGGCCGCGAAGCGGGTCGACAGGGCACGGGCTCGTTCGTCGGCGAGCATTCTGCGGACCTGATCTTCGATGCCGGTGGGGTCGGAGAGGCGACCGGCCGCGGCGGCCTCGAGCAGTGCCGCGTCGGGTCCGGAACCCCAGAGGAAGAAGGACAGGCGCGTGGCCAGGTCGGTGCCGCTAACGCGGTAGGCGCCGTCCCCCGCCCCGCCCTCCGCCGGCTCCTCGAAGCGGAAGACGAAGTGCGGGCTGGCGAGGATTCCTTCTAGGGCCGTGCGCACGCCGTCCTCGAAGCCGCCGGCCGCCGCGCCCGCGTCGTAGAGGCCGAGCAGGCCGGCAAGGTCCTCGTCGGTGAGGGGTCTGCGATAGGCCTGGGTGCCGAGGCGGGTGATGATTTCGCGGGCGCAGGCATGGGCATCTTCCCCTTCCCCCAGACGACACGAGAAAACGCGCACCCGACTCGGCGTCTCCGACACCCCCGCCACCTCATACGGCCCCCCCACCGCCAGATCCATCAGGTGCGGCAGCGCCGTAAACCCGTACGACCCCGCGATGCTGGTACTCGCCAGCGACCAGTCGTGCGGCGAGATCAGATCCTGCAGCGGCCCCTCCGACCGCCGGATGAACGCCGCCGACACCTGCCGCGGCCCCGCCCGCACGAAGACACGCTCGGAACGGATGTTCACCCCGTCCGGATCCGACGCGTGCATCCAGCGGTTGACCTCGAGGACCACCACCGGTTCCCCGTCGATCGAGATCTCGAGCATTTCGGGCTCGCCGTCGCGGGTGTGAAGCGCGTTGCGGCCGTTGCCGAAGAGGGCGCCGGTGGTCTCGTGGTGGAAGGAGACGCGGAAGCCGTAGTAGCCGTCCGCCGGGAAGTTGTGCCGAACGGAGACACCGCCCCGAGTGCCGTAAGGCGCCCCCTCGGCGCGCTCGGTCTGCGAGTCCCAGCGCGACACCCGGTAGGTGGACTCGCTGGGCGTGATGTGCGGGTCGCCGATGGCAAGACGGCTGATCTCGGCGGCGGCGCGCAGGTAGCTGTCGGTGAGGGTGGCCGAGAGGAGCTGCGCGTCGGCAATGTTGTCGAAGTTGGCGCTCCTGGTGTCGAGCGGGAGATATGCGCCCGCGTCGATCTCGAGGCCGAGGAGGTCGCGGATGGAGGCGCGGTACTCGGCCCGGTTGAGGCGCTGGAAGGAGCGGCGGCCGGGGGTGGGGTTGGCGGCGGCGGCGGCGTCCAGTTGCCCCTCGAGGGAGACGGCGAGGGCGGTGAGCGCTTCTTCGGTTGGGCGGCGGGTGCCGGGGGGCGGCATCAGGCCGGCGCGCAGCTTGCGGATCATGCGTTCGGCGAGTTCCGCGTCGGCGGGAGCGTCGGCGGCGTCGAAGCGCTCCAGCGACATGTTGCCGAGCAGGCGGCGGTCGTTGTGGCAGCGGAGGCAGTACTGCTCGATGACTTCGTTGTCGGGGGGCGGGGCGATGGCGTGCGGATCCCCCGCGGGCACGTGCTCGAAGCAGGATGCCGGAGGCCCAGTGGGCGATGGAACGTCGCAAGCTTCCGGACCCGCGGCGCGCGAAACCCCCAGCAGTCCGTGGACAAAGCCGCCCGAGCACCGAGAGCGGTGAGGCGCCGGGCTGGCAAGGCGCGACGAGAGGTGAATAGCAGGGCTATTCGCCCGAGGAGCAACGCAGAGCGAAGCCTTGGCGCCACCGAATGTATACTGCGGTTGACAAGATGTAACGTTGTCTTTACATCGTGAACCGGTGAAGCGAAGCGCCCAGCCCGGATGCATCGCCGCTCGAATGCCGGGGGGATTTTCTTCACGGGCTGCTAGGCCGGTAACGATCACACCGACCGCCGCCAGGGAGGTCGCGAGCTTCAGCATGGCACAGTCAGCAGGACACGCATCTGTGGTTGTTCACCGCCCCCAGGCCCTCCAGCAACACGATCGTCTCGGGGAACGGCTGGATGCGCTGCACCGGCCCGTTGGCCATATCGACCGTGGTCTGTCCCCTGCGGCTCACGACCATCACGTCCGCCCCCTGCGACACCAGGTAGCGGATCAACTCGTTGTCGCCCCGGGCGGCGGCGTGGTGCAGCGGGGCGTAGCCCTCGTGATCGCGCGCGTTCACGTCGGCGGCCAGCTCCTCGACCAGGTAGCGGACGGCAGCGATCCAACCGTCGGGGACGTGGCGGTGCGCGTTGCCCGCGTAGCCCTGCCCGTAGCCCACACCCGAGGCTGCGTGGATCGGATGGACCGCCGGGCCGCCGACGGGGACGGGCGGCAGTCCTGAAGGATCGGGCCTGTCGCCGCCTGCACGCGATCTGCGCGAGGGGCCCTTGCCGGTCGGGATCGCGGGGTCGGCGCCGGACGCCACCAGCAGTCTCATCGCCTCGACGTCCAGCGCGTGCGCCGCGCGCCAGAAGGGCGTCGCGCCGCGAACATCGATCTGCAGGAGGTCGAAGTTGTACGACATGAACCAGAGGTGGCGGTTGAGGCGCGCGTTGGGGTCGGCGCCCGCGTCGAGCAGCTTCCGCATGACCTCCAGGTAGGTGTGGTCCTGTTGCATGTAGATGTGCTGCTGTGGGTAGCGCGACTTGGGCGCCCAGTGCGTGTTGATGGCGGCGAAGAGGGGCGCCGCGCCGGCGTGGCTGGTCAGGTTGGGGTCGGCGCCGCGCTCCAGGAGCAGCATGGCCAGGTCGTAGTGGCCGTTGATGATGGCCATGAGGATGGGGCTGGTGCCGTCGCCCGCGCTCGCCTGGTCGATGTCGGCGCCGCCGGCCAGCAGGGCGAGGGCGGTCTCGGTGTGTCCCTCGCGGGCCGCGTGGAGCAGTGCCGTGAGGCCGCCGTGTCCGCCGACGAGTTCGCCGTAGGAGAGGGGTTCCGGCTCCTCGATCATCCGGGTCTCGGACTCCTTGCGCGACGCCTCCTCGGCCCGGGCGCGACGGGTTTCCTCCTCCTGCTCGCGGCGCACCTGTTCCGCCACGTCGGGCCCCCACCGCTCGCCAGCCCTGATCCGGCGGTTGCGTTCGGCGCGTTCGATCCGGTCCGAGACGGCCCGCGCGGCCACGTCCATCACCCGGGTGTGGATGGAGGGGTCGGCACCGGCTGTCAGCAGCGCCCGCACGGCCTCGGTTCGACCCTTCGATGCGGCGAAGACCAGGGGCGTCTGACCCCATGCCTCCTCGGCGACGTCTACTTCGGCGCCGGCGGCGACCAGCGCCTCGACGGCCCGAACGTTCCCGGAGGCGGCGGCGAAGTGGAGCGGAGTCGCCGCTCCGGCTCCCTCGGTGGGCGTCAACGGGTCGGCTTCAGCGTCGAGCAACATCCCCACCACTTCCCCCGCCCCGGACTGCGCAGCCAGGTGGAGCGGCGTGTAGTGGCCAATCCGGGTTCCGGCGGCAACGTCCGCTTCAGCGTCGAGGAGGACCCGCGCCAACGACGCGTCTCCGTTGTGGGCGGCCCAGTGGAGCGCGGTCATACCGTCGCCCTGGGGCTCGTTGACGTCGGCGCCCTCGGCCAGCAGCGCCTGCACAGCCACCACATCGCCGCGCATGGCCGCGTCAGCGACCGTGGAGTCGGCCAACCACGTCCATGGACCCCCAACCGTGACAGATTCTACCCGGAATCTGTCCGCGAATCTGTCACCGGGCCCAAATCCGGCCCCCGAGAGCACTCCAGCCAGCAAAAAGCTGCCCACAAGGCCCATCCGGAGCCGACCGGCACCACGCGAGGGGGCCTGCGCCGCCTTCAAGGCTTTGGCGAAGAGACCGCGCGGGGTGCCCCGTCCCGGCTTCATGGCGCCAGTGAAAAGTCGCCCGTGCTATTCCCCAACCGCTCCATGTCATCCAGCCCCAGCCTGTGCGCCAGGCTCAGCATGACATTCGCCATCGGCGTCCCCGGATCCGCGCGCAGATGCAGGTTGCCCTCCAGCCCGCCGTTCGCCCCCCCGGCGACAAAGAGCGGACAGCGCTTGTGGTTGTGCACGTTCGGGTCCCCCATCGGCGACCCGTAGATGATCATGGTGCGGTCCAGCAGGTGCGTGTCGCCCTCCATCGTGCTCTCGAGCCGTTCGAGGAAGTACGGCAGCATGCCGACGTGATACCGGTTGATCTCGGCGAAATCGGTGATGTTCTTCTCGTTGCCGCCGTGGTGCGAGGCGGGGTGGAAGGGCTTGTTGACGCCGCTCCCGGGAAAGACGCGCGCCGACGAGTCGCGGCCCATCTTGAAGGAGAAGACGCGGGTCACGTCCGACGCGAAGGCCAGCGCCTGCAGGTCGAACATGAGCTGCACGTGTTCCTGGAAGGAATCGGGCACCCCGGCGGGGGCTTCAGGCAGTTCCCGGCCCTCACCGCTCCGATTCTGCACCTCCACCCTCTCGATGCGCCGTTCCAGTTCCCGCACGTGCTCCAGGTAGCGGTCCAGGCGGATCAGGTCGGCGGGGCCAAGCTGCCGCTTCAACTGCGACACCCTCCCGGTGATGAAGTCCAGGATGCTCTTGTTGACCTGCCGCCGCGAGGCCCGCTCCCCGGGACTGCCGCCCGCGCCGAAGAGCTGGTCGAAGGCGACGCGCGGGTCCCGCACCATGGGCAGCGGATCGGTGGGCGAGGCCCAGCTGATCGTGTCGGTGTAGACGCACGCGTACCCGTACGCGCAGCCCCCCGACTGGTCCACATTCTCGATGCAGAGCTGCATGGAGGGGATCGGCGTCTCCTGCCCAAAGCGCTTCGCGAACATCTGGTCGAGCGACTCCCCGACGAAGATGTCCGACCCCTCGGTCTGGCGCGGATGCGACTGGGTGAGGAAGGTCGCGCTGGAACGGAAGTGGTCGCCGCCGATCTCCTTGGGCTTCGTCGCCTCGGCGGGTTCGATGTCGGTGTCGCTGACGATCGTGAGGTATTTGCGGAAGGGATCCAGGGGACTGAGCGCGCTCGGCGACAGGTCGAAGTCGCGCCCGGTCTGCGCGGGGGACCAGTAGTTCTTCGTCCTGCCCCACGCGTTGCTGCCCGCGGCGCCGTGCACCATCTCGATGGCGACCATCCGGGTGGGACCGTCGGCCGCCGCGCCGAGCCCGCGCCCGGCCGGGACCATGGCGTCGAGGAAGGGCAGCGAAACGGTGGCCCCGAGGCCCCGCAGGAAGGTCCGGCGGGGGATCGTCGCTCCGGTCAGGTATTGCATGCGTTCAAGCTCCTCACTTCGGGCCGCCGCCGCCCATCGGTTCCTCCACGACAGCGGCGGCCTTTGTCATTGTGAACGGCTGACTCCTCGCCACGCCCTTGATGAACGCGGTGAGCCGGTAGTCCTCGGCGCGAGCCTCCCGGGCGATCTGCCGCACGGTCGGCATGTCATAGTATTCGATCCGGCGCCCCAGCGCGTAGGCCATCAGGTTCTCGGTGAAGGTCCGCACGAGCGACTCGGGGCGGCGGAGCAGCGCCGCGCGCAGGTCGGCGGGACCGTGGATCGGGGTGCCGTCGTACAGTTCGCCGATCGTCTCGACGGGGGTGTTACTGTCGCGAACCCGCCAGGTGCCGGTCACATCGAAGTTCTCGAGCGCGAGCCCGATGGGGTCGATGAAGCGGTGGCAGGAGACACATTGGGGGTTGTCGCGGTGCTCCTCGAGCCGCTCGCGCACCGTGCGGAAACGGCCGTCGGTGGCCTCGGCGGTGACGTCCAGGTCGGGGATGTCGGGGGGCGGGGGTGGGGGAGGCGTGCCCAGGAGGACCTCCATGACCCACTTGCCGCGCAGAACAGGAGAGGTGCGGTTGGCGTGCGATGTGAGGGTGAGGAAGCTGCCGTGTCCGAGGATCCCGCGACGCGCCTCGTTGGCGTATTCGACGCGGCGGAAGTGCTCGCCCGCAACTCCCTGAATCCCGTAGTGGCGGGCCAGGCGCTCGTTCATGTACGAGAAGTCGGCGGTGAGGAAGTCCATCAGCGAGCCGCCCTGCTGGACCAGCGCGTTGAAGAAGGTCTCCGTCTCACGGCGCATGTCGCGCGCAAGCTGCTGGTAGAAGTCCGGGTAGCGGAGCGCGTCGGGGTGCACCTGGTCCAGGTCCTGGAGGCGCAGCCACTGGGCGGCGAAGCGGGTGCCGAGCGCCTCGGCCCGCGGATCGGCGAGCATGCGGTCGACCTGGTGCTCCAGGGTCGCCGGGTCCGAGAGGCCACCGTCCGACGCGGCCTCGATCAACTCCTCATCGGGAAGCCGTCCCCACAGGAAGAACGAAAGCCGCGAGGCCAGCGCGGCATCGCTGACCCGGTACATCCCGGCGCCGTCGCCCTTCCCCTGCTCCTCGAACCGGAACACGAAGTCCGGACTGGCCAGGATCCCCTGCAGCGCCGTCCGCACCCCGATCTCGAATCCGTTCGCCCCGGCGCTCTCCGCGTAGAGACCCATCAGCCCCTCGACCTCGACGTCGGTGACCGGTCGGCGGAAGGCACGGGTCCCGAGCCGCGTGATGATCTCGCGCGCACACACCGTCTCCTGGGCGACCGTGGCGGGCCGGCAGCTCATCACCCGTTCCCACGCCGGCGTCCGTGACACCCCGGCCACATTGTACGGCCCCCCGATCGTCAGATCGCGCAGGTGCGCCAACCCGGTGATCCCGTACGAATACCCGATCTTCTTGTCGGCGAGCGACCACTCGTGGGGCGAGGTCAGGTCCTCGACCGGACCCTCCGCAACCTTCAGAAACGCCGCCGAGATGCTGTGCGGCCCCGAGGTGACCCGAACCGGATCCGTCACCACCTCGACCCCGTTCCGATCCTGCCGGTGCATCCACCGGTCCAACGGAATCAGCGCAACCCGCACCCCGTCCACCGAGACTTCGACCTGTTCGTCGAAGGGCGCCGTCTGTCCGAAGAAGTTCCCGGTCGACTCGTGTTGGAAGGCGAGCCGGAAGTAGTACTCCCCGTCGGCGACGAAGTTGTGCACCACCGAGATCCCGCCCCGGGTGCCGAAGGGCGCGCCGGGCACATGCTCACGCTGCTCCGCGTAGCGCGACACTTCGTAGGTGGCTTCGGACGGGGTGGCGTTGGCGTCGCCCAGTGCCAGCCGGCTTACCTCGGAGGCCGCGGTCAGGTACGCCTCGAGCAGGGTCGCGGAGAGATTCTGCACATCCGCGATGTTATCGAATCCGGCGCTCACCGTCTCTCCCGGCAAGTACGCCGACGCATCGATCCGGAGACCCAGCAGATCCTCGATGGCCCGCGCGTATTCGGCGCGATTCAGGCGCTGGAAAGTGCGGCTTCCCGGGTTGGGATTCCGCGCCGCCGCCGCGTCGAGCTTCTCCTCGAGGGCCGTGACGAAGACGGTGACTTCGTGATCCGGCGGCCGCGGGACCCCGGGCGGCGGCATCATCCCGGCCCGCAGCTTGCGGATCATCTTCTCGGCGATGGGCGCGTTCGCGACCGGATCCGCCGCGTCGAATTCCTCCAGGGTGAGGTTGCCGAGCAGGCGCCTCCCGTTGTGGCAGCGGACGCAGTACTGCTGGACAATGTCCTCGGCGGGGCTGGCGGCGGTGGATGCGAGGGCCGCGAAGTCACGCATCGATGGGACGTTCGCGCGTGGCGGGGAGCCGATCCCGGCGGCCAGGGTCACTTCCAGAACCGCCGCGAGGACGAGGATGGAAGCAAGTCTGGTCATGGCCGCGAAGGTGTTCCGGGAAAGGGTCTGTACACACTATTGAATACTGCCGTGGCACTATCTGATACTGCCGCCGTGTGGGGGGATTGGCAAGGTGGCTGCGGGGTGTCGCCGGAGGTCGCCTCGCCGGACTCCGCGATGCGTGCGTGATCCACTGGTGATTCACCGAGAATGGATTTTGGCTAGATTGCGGTTCGGAGCGGCCCTCCCTATCGGCGGCCGCCACAATAAAGGCACCAACCATGCATCATTTCGTCGACTTCAAGAGCTTCCGTCGCGCCCAGATCGATCTCCTTCGCCCTTTGACGATCCTGGTCGGGCCCAACGGATCGGGAAAGAGCAACGCGCTAGAGGGAATCGAGGTGCTGGCCTCGATCGCGGCGGGGAACCGGCTGCGGGAAATCACCGACTTGAACAGGGAAGGGGCGTTGAATGTGCGAGGCGGGCTGCAGGGCTGCCCTCGTTATGGGACCGACAGCTTTACCCTTGCGTTTTCCGCCGGTTTTCGATGGTCCCGCCAAATCGGGCCATTCGAGTATTCCGTCACCGTCGCTCCCCTTGCCGAACCCCGTATCAAGGCCGAGTCCCTCTTTTTTGACAAGACGATGCTCTTTCGCAAGATCGAAGGGAGCGGAAGCCCCACATCCGCCGACATCCGGGTGGAATACAACAACTTCGCCCAGGGTGGACGGAAACCTCAGGCTGCGGTGTCGGCCACCCGGTCCGTCCTCTCCCAATACGAGCATTTCGCTACAAAGAACAAGAAGCGTCGGACCTCCCTCCGTCTGATACGTGCCGTTCGCAATCACCTGCGCGCTTCATTCGTCTTCGATCCCAAACCAAGCGCGATGCGGCGGTACGAGCGCATCGGACACGACTCCTTGCTGCGGGACGGCTCGAATCTGTCCTCTGTGCTCTACGGTCTCAATGAGAACGGCAAGGCCAAACTGGATGAGCTGTTCGGCCACATCCGGCAGGTGCCGGACGAGCCCTACAGTAAGTTCGACTTCGTTACGACCCGACTGGGCGATGTGATTTTCGGGTTGCACGAAGAACGCCCTGACCGCCTCTCCGACGCCCGAATGCTCTCTGACGGCACTCTCAGGACGCTGGCTGTGCTTACTGCCGTGGCAACCGGTGAACGGTATTCGCGGGTAGTGGTCGAGGAGTTCGACAATGGGTTGCACCCCAGCCGGGTCGCATCGCTGATCCAAGCGATCACCCGAAGCAGTGAGGAGAGGAAAATCAACGTGCTTTTGTCGACTCACAATCCAGAGGTGCTGAACGCCCTGACTCCGGAACAGCAGCAGCAGAATGTGATGTTGGCTTTCCGGTCCAGGGAGGATTACTGCAGCCGACTGCTGCCGCTGACCCAAGTCGCACGCCATGACGAATTGCTGGAAAGGGGGCGACTCGGAGACTTGGTGACGCGTCGCGTCGTTGACCAGCACCTTGACCCTGATTTCGAGAAAAAACGCACCGAGAAGATGCGACGTTGGGTAGCAGGGCTGGCTGAGTGACCCGAATCTTTGTCGTTGAAACCAGCTATCTCTGCGAGTTCTACGCCCTCCCGGGATTCTCGAACGCCGAGTTTTCGAGCCGCTTGCGAGAGAAACTGACTGCGGCGGTCCAAGACAGATTCTACGTTCCATTGGGGTGCGTCTACCAACTCTGTGATCACGTTGGAGATGTGGTGGATGGGGGGCGCCGCCAACAGTTAGCCCGAAGTTCTGCCCCGAACGGGGCTGATTTCGGGCCGTAACCCGGTGTGGGGAAGGGACTTGACATGGGTTCGGGTTTGGGCTATGTGTACCCATGTAATGGAGGTGCTATTCTATTGACATAATGTCGTTTAGCTGTTACGATTGAAGCCATGTATATCGAACGCGTGCCCAACCGGAAGTCCCCGCCCGCCGTGCTCCTGCGCGAATCCTACCGCGAAGGCGGCAAGGTCAGGAAGCGCACCCTGGCCAACCTGTCGAAGTGGCCCGACGAACTCGTCCGGGGGCTCCGCGTCCTGCTCAAGGGAGGCGTGGCCCTGAAGTCCATGGACGACGCCTTCGAGATCCTGCGCTCCCGCCCCCACGGGCATGTCGCCGCCGTGCTGGGGACGGCCCGCAAGCTCGGCCTCGAGAGACTGCTCGACCGCCGTCCGTCGCGGATGCGGTCGCTCGCGCTGGCGATGATCGCCGGGCGCGTGCTCGACCCCCGCTCGAAGCTCGCCGCCGCCCGCGGCCTCGGCTCCGAGACCCGGACCGACACGCTGGGCGAGGAGACCGGCGCGGCGGACGCGACGGCCGAGGAGCTGTACGAGGCGATGGACTGGCTGCTGCGGCGCCAAAAGCGCATCGAGCGAACTCTGGCGGCGAAGCGCATCGAGGACGGCTCGCTCGTGCTGTGCGACCTGACTTCGGTGTACTTCGAGGGCTCCAAGTGCCCCTTGGCCAAGCGCGGCTACTCCCGCGACGGCAAGCGCGGCAAGCTCCAGATCGTCTTCGCGCTGCTCTGCGACCGGGAGGGTTGTCCGGTGGCCGCCGAGGTCTTTCGCGGCAACACCGCCGATCCCGGCGCCGTGGCCGACCAGGCCGACAAGCTGCGCCGGCGCTTCTCGCTGTCGCGCGTCGTGCTGGTGGGGGACCGGGGATTGCTGACCGACGCCCGCATCCGCGAGGACCTCTCTCCGGCGGGGCTGCGGTGGATCACCGCGCTCCGGGCCCCGAAGATCCGCAAGCTGGTCTCCGGAGGCGACTTGCAGCTGTCGGTCTTCGACGAGCGGGACCTCGCGGAGATCTCCGCGCCCGAGCTCTACCCGGGCGAGCGGCTCGTCGTCTGCCGCAACCCGCTGCTCGCCGCCGAGCGGGCCCGCAAGCGCGAGGCGCTGCTGCGGGCCACGGAGGCGAAGCTCGACCTGGTCGCGCGGGCCACGAAGCGCGAGAACCGTCCGCTGCGGGGCGAGAAGAACATCGCCGTGCGCGCCGACCGGGCCCTGCGCGCCCACAAGGTCGGCAAGCACTTCATGACCGCCGCGACCGACGACGGCTTCTCGTACGAGCGCGACGAGGAGAAGATCGCCGAGGAGGCCGCGCTGGACGGCATCTACGTGATCCGCACCAACGTGCCCGACACGGAGATCGGACCCGAGGACGCGGTGCGGGCCTACAAGAGCCTCGGCCGGGTCGAGCGCGCCTTCCGGAGCCTCAAGGGCGTGGATCTCAAGGTGCGCCCCGTCCACCACCGCCTCGAAGACCGCGTCCGCGCCCACGTCTTCCTCTGCATGCTCGCCTACCACGTCGAGTGGCACATGCGGCGCGCCCTGGCGCCCATGCTCTTCGACGACGACGACCCGGCCGCCGCCGAGGCCGCCCGCGCCTCACCCGTCGCGCCCGCGCGGCGCTCCCCGTCGGCGCGCGCCAAGGCGGGCGGGAAACGCACCCCCGACGGCCTGCCCGTCCACAGCTTCCAGACCCTGCTCGGCGATCTCGCCACCCTGACCCGCAACCGCGTGCGGCCCGCCGTCCCCGGCGCCATGACCGCCGACATCCTCGCCCGCCCCACGCCGCTCCAGGCCAAGGCCTTCCGTCTCCTCGGCGTCCGCCCATGACCCGTACCCAGTAGCGTACACTCCCCCAATCGCACTATGTCACTGCGCCGCAATCACTTGCCCGATTCACAGCCGCAGAACTTCGGGTTAGCGCATCAGGTAGTCACAGATGTCGAGTCGAGTCAGGAAGAGGGTATTCCCTGGGTCCTCGTTCCGTCCCGGGGGTTTGATGAGCTGCCGGGATTCCTTCGTGAATTCGCTTCGGACCCAGGGTACCTCCGGATTGGCCTAACGAAATCGGAGGTCGTTACGGTGGCGTTGAACCTCAAGCGGAAGTACGGAAGTATGGGCGACTACCGAGTTCACATCTGGACCAAGAAAGCAAACCTCAAGGCCTATGAACCGGACCGGGAACCGAACCCACTGTGACCCCAGGCACCCACCATCCCCTCAGCCCCCACCCGCCTCCAGCACCACCTCGAACACCAGCCGCTCGTCCCCCCGCAGCACCACGATCTCCACCTCGTCGCCCGGCTCGAACTCGCCCAGTGAGGTGGTCCCGGTTTTTCGGACAGGTCGTTAAGGTGGATTCCACTATGGAACAGGAGGCACCGAGATGGCCAGGAAGAGACGGAGGTTCACAGCGGAGTTCAAGGGCCGGGTGGCGCTGGAGGCGCTTCAGGAGCGCGACAGCGTGCAGGCGATCGCCGTGCGGCATGAGCTTCATCCGAACCAGGTGAGCGCCTGGAAGCGGCAGCTGCTCGACGCCGTGCCGGAGGTGTTCGCCAAGGGCGGGAGCCGGAAGCTCGCCAAGGAGCATGAGGCGAAGGTCCACGACCTGCACGCGAAGATCGGAGAGCTCACCGTCGAGCGGGATTTTTTTCGGCGCGGGTTGAAGCGCTGAGCCGGACGGAGCGCTTCGGGATGATCGAGCCGGATGGACCGCTGAGCCTGTCGAGGCAGAGCGTGCTGCTGGGCGTGAGCCGGTCGTCGCTCTACTACCGGCCGAAGGGGGAGAGCGCGCAGAACCTGGCCCTGATGCGACGGATGGACGAGCTCCACATGGACTATCCGTTCTACGGGAGCCGGCAGATGATGCGGCATCTCCGCCGCGAGGGTGTCACGGCTGGCCGGCACCGGATCCGGCGGCTCATGCGGCTCATGGGGATGGAGGCGACCTACCGGCGGCCGCGCACGAGCGTGGCGAACCCGGAGCACCGGATCTTTCCCTACCTGCTGCGCGGCCTCGAGATCTTCCGTGCGGACCACGTGTGGTGCGCCGACATCACCTATATCCCTGTGACGCAAGGGTTTTTCTACCTTGTGGCCGTGATGGACTGGGCCACCCGGCACGTCCTCTCCTGGCGGTTGTCCAACACGATGGACGCCTCGTTCTGCATCGGGGCTCTGGACGACGCGCTCATCCGGACGACTCCGGAGATCCTGAATACGGACCAGGGCTCGCAGTTCACCAGCGAGGCGTTCGCCGACCGGGTGCTGGGTGCGGGCGTGGCGTTCTCGATGGACGGCCGGGGCCGCTTTCTCGACAACATCTTCATCGAACGGCTGTGGCGGTCGCTGAAGTACGAGGCCGTGTACCTGCACGAGCTTCGCGACGGCCCGGAAGCCGGTCGGCTCATCGGGACGTGGATCGACTTCTACAACGAGGTGCGCCCGCACTCGGCGCTGGCCGGGCGCACGCCAGGCGAGACCTACCGTAACGGCACGAGGGTGATGTGAACAGCGGATCATTGCGGGGCTGGCGACCGCCCTCGCGAGGCAGCGGCGGGGAGCGGGTGATACACCCATCCTGCGCGCCGCGCGCCACAGGTGTCCAAGCCCCGCTCGCCGGTCGGGTCCCCCTCCCGGCGAGCGGGGCTCATCCCGGCATCCGTCCTTCTCCTTGCCGGAGAGGACTTCAGCGTCTAACATCCCTTTCAAGACAGAACCAAGCGAAAGCTCCCGAGGGCTCTCAGAACCAGTCGGAGTCCACCTTAGCTTTGCCCTCGGACTGTCCAACGAAGTAGGACCACTTCACAGCGCGTACATGTACCCGTAGACATCCTCGATGTCGTGGGGCCCGAACTTCACGATGATGTCGCCGCCCTTGATCCCCGCCTTCGCCGCCGGACTCCCCTCGCGCACCCCGGTAATCGCCATCCCGCCCGATTCGCGCGAGTAGTCGGGGATCGTGCCGAGCCGCACCCGAAAACCGCTCCGCACCGTGCTTCCGTCCGTCGGCCCCTGGACGCCATGCGGGTTCCCCGTCCCCTCGACGGGCGTGAGCGAAGCCAGACCGGACCCGGGGACCACTTCGCGCACCACCGCCGCGACAAGATCCGTCACCCGCCCCATCCCCTCGGCGTTGACGAGCTCCCAATCGTCCTCCACCCGGTGATACTCGGCGTGGGTGTTGGAGAAGAAATGCAGAACAGGGATGCCCCGCGCATAGAAGGAACTGTGGTCCGAGGCGCCGAATCCGTCGCTGTTGAATCGGAGGTCGAGAGGCGCCCGGGTACGGCCGTTGGCACGCTCGAGAACGTCCGTCCACTCCTCGGCGGTGCCCGTTCCGAAGACCGTCAGCAGGTCGTCGCTGACCCGGCCTACCATGTCCAGGTTGAGCATGGCGACGGTCCCTTCGAGCGGCAGCAGGGGAGACTCGACGTAGTGCGCCGACCCCCAGAGTCCCCGTTCCTCCCCCGTGAACGCAATGAAAAGGATGGCCTGAGCCAGTGGCGGACCCCCGGCGAGTTGCCGGGCCACCTCAAGGAGGACCGCCGTGCCCGAGGCATTGTCGTCGGCGCCGTTGTGGACCTCGCCTACGGCGTTGGGGGAGAGGGAACCCGCGCCACCGAGCCCGAGGTGATCGTAGTGGGCGCCGATGACGAGGATCTGGTGGCCCTGTGGGTCTGTCCCGGGCAGGATGGCCGCCACGTTCCGCGCCTCGCGCCGCACCGGCTCGACGGCGGGAGCGATGTTGGCCATGGCGCCCGACGCGGCTGCCGCGCGAACACGTTCCGCCGCCGCGCCCCGCACGGCGATCACGGGGATGGCGAGGGCCGCGCGCCGTTCCGCCTCCAGCGACGGCAGCGGGCCGGAATCGCCCAGCAGCACGATCAGGGCGGCAGCGCCCATCGCGGCCGCTCTCGAAGCGACCCGGTGCGCGTCCGGGGCGGCCGCGTGGGGATGGGGCGCCGTCCCCTCGATCACCATGGCCCCGCCGGCAATTTCCGCGTGCCAGGCATCGCCAAGCTGCGCGCCGGCCTCCACCGGGACCATCGTCATTCGCGCCACGACCCGGGCCGAGGCCGAGAACCCGTACGGGACCCAGTCGTCGCCAAGGGTGAACCCGGCAGGATCGCCGCCCGCCACCGAGAACGAGTTCCCGTCGCCGGCGGCGCTGCCCGTCCGCACCATCCATGCCTGGAAGTAGCCGTCCCCTTCACCCGCCGGACGGAGGCCCAGCGCACGGAACCGCGCCGCGATGTAGTCACCCGCGCACCGCTCGCCCCGGGTCGCCACCGCCCGCCCTTCGAGCAGGTCGTCGGCCAGGTAGCGCACGTGGGCGAGTTCGCCTTCAAGGTCGCCGACGAGCGACGGCGGGTCCGGGCACGACCAGGAGGCCTCCTGGGCCACGGCTGCAACGGGATTGATGATCACCAACAGCGTGAAGGCCGCATGAGTGAGAATGGTGACGCGGCGGCGGGCCGGACCAGCCGGGCAGGCCCGGGTGGTGGGAACCCGGGTCACGACCTTTGCAGGATGATGGCCGCGGGCAGCAGGACGACGTAGCCGATGACCAGAAGCACCGGCGCCATCGTGATCGAACCCTGTCCGAGCAGGTAGTAGCCGAGCGCTATGGTGGCCAGTCCCCCCAGGGCGAACCAGAGGTTGACCTTGGAGAACTTCAGCGACGGTTCCTGCGCTGCCTTCTTCTTCCTTCTAGCCATGCTCAAACGCTATCGAGACGACGGGCCGGGGTCAATCGGCTCTTCCTCGTCCGCCCTCCAGAACTCGGGCGCATCGGGCGGCTCGCCGGCCCTCAGCCGCGCCATCTGTTCACGCCGGTACCGGCGCCTTACCCAGAACATCGCCACCAGCGCAACGGACAATAGCGCCCACAAGACCGCCGTATCGGCCAGCACCGTGAGCCAGCCGTACCGCCGCTTCACCCAATTGCGCCAGTCCGTCTCCAGTTGGCCGAGGGTAGCACCGTACACGCCTCGCAGAGCCGCCTCGAAGGACCGCTGCCGCTTCCACTCCGCCAGGAAAGTCTCCAGACCCCGCGTCCCGCTCGACTCCACCAGGTACTGGATGACCGATGCCGAGAGGAGATAGGCGACCTCGGCGGGAACGCGGTCGCGAGGCCAACGGAGCGCGATCGAATCGAGTGGAGGGGCATCCCCGAAGGCGAGGGCCACCCGGAGTTTCCATCCGTTGCCGCCGGCCCAGCCTCCGGACGCCCACTCCGCATAGCCTTCGTTGAACCAGCGGGGAATGCGCAGCGGCCCCATCTCGTGCGCCAACGCCAGGTGCGCCCACTCGTGACGAAGGATACGCACCTCTTCCAGGGGCGTCCGCGGCCAGAAGCGGCCTCCGGGAATGATCATCTCCATGCGCTCGGAGATCGCGACGGCCCCCGCCCATTCGGGGACCCGCCCGCCGACCAGGGAATCCATGACGGCCCGGGTCGGGGCGATAGTCAGCGTGAGGTGGGGGCCGGGGCCGGAGAGACCGGGGAGCCGGGGGGTCGATTCGAGCAGCGCGAGTGCGCGTGATGCCCGCAGGGAATCGGTCCCCTGGTACCTGGCAGTGATCGTGGTGCCGTGCAGGGTCTGCCAAGCGGCAGGGTTGGGCGGGGTCTGGGGGGATTCTGGAGATGCCGCCGCCACTAGCGCGATGGCCGCGACCGCCGCGAGCGCGAAGGCCCGTGCCGCAAGGGTCAGGGTGGCCCGCGCAGTCATCGGCCCGATGGCCCACGCGGCCCCGAGCGCGACGCCCCCCGCCCCCCACCACCCCCTCAACGCACCCCACCCCCGGCCCTTCCCGCCCTCCATGATATCACTATGATATCGTATTGATATCATCCTCTCCTCCCTCCCCCACCGCCCACCCCCGCACCGCCGCCAAATCACCCGGCAGCGGCGCCCTGAACGCAAGCACCTCCCCCGTTACGGGATGGCTGAACTCCAGACGGTGCGCGTGCAGAAACTGCCTCCGTGTCCGTGCGGCCAGCTCCACCGCCCACCTGCGCGCCGTCCCCCCGAACCCCCGCTCCCTCCCCGCCCCGTACACCTCATCCCCCACCACCGCATGCCCGACCGACGCCGCGTGCACCCGGATCTGGTGCGTGCGCCCCGTATCGAGCGTGGCCTCGCAGAGCGACGCGGCCGGCCACTCCTCCAAATGCCGCAGACGCGTCCTCGACGGCCTGCCCCCCGCCACCACGGCCATCCGCGTGCGGTCCCGCGGGTGCCGCCCGATCGGCCGGTCCACCACCACGCGATCCTCGCGCAATCTCCCCCACAGCGCCGCCAGGTAGACGCGCTTCACGCGGCGGCTCTTGAGCGCTTCGGAGAGCCCCTGGTGGGCGCGGTCGGACTTGGCCACCACCATCAGCCCGGAAGTATCGCGGTCCAGCCGGTGTACGATCCCCGGCCGCAGCGTCCCCCCGATCCCCGACAGGTCGCCGACGTGGTGCAGCAGTGCGTTGACCAGCGTCCCAGTCGGATGTCCCGGTGCGGGGTGCACCACAAGCCCCGCCTGCTTGTTGACGACCACCACTTCGCGATCCTCGAAGACGATCTCCAACGGAATGTCCTCGGCCACCGCCTCGCTCGGAGCCGGTGGCGGGACCCACACCTCGACCACCCGACCCACCCCCACCGCCTCCGACTTCTTCCCGGGCCGACCATCCACAAGCACACGCCCCTCGGCGATCAGCGCCGCCACCCGGCTTCGCGACAGGCCGGTCCGGTCCGCCACATGGGTGTCCAGCCGTCCCCTCACCCCACTCCCCACAATCCACCGATGGTCAACGCCCGCGTCCCGGGCTTCCCCCGTCCCCGCCCCCCTGCTCACGCCTGCCGGTCAAGCCCGAGGACCGCCGACTCCCCGTCCACCACCACCTCCTTGCGCGCGGCCAATTCCTCACCCGCCCGCGTCCCCACCTCCACCACCGCCGCCAGCGTCTCCCGCGCGATCGCGGCCTCGTGCTCCCGCGCCGCCGCGCACACCGCCTCCGAACCCCCCACCGCCAGACGGATCCGGTCCGTAATCTCGAGCCCCGAGTCGCGCCTCAGCCGCTGGATGCGGTTGACCAGTTCCCGCGCGAGCCCTTCGCGCCGCAACGCCTCGTCCAGCGTCGGATCCAGCGCCACCGTGTAGCGCCCCTCCGACCGCACCACCCATCCCCCCCGCGCCTCCTCGACCACCTCCATCTCGTCCCCACCGACCTCCACCACCTCGCCCCCCACCTCGATCCGCGCCACCCCACCACCACGCACCACCCCCAGCTCATCCTCACCCAGTTCGCGAATACGGACTGCGGCCTCCGGCGTCAGCTTCCCAAAACGCCGCCCCAGCACCCGGAACGCCGGCCGCGCCGACAGCGTCACCAGCCCCTCGGACGAGGCCGCGAACTCCACCTTCTTCACGTTGATCTCGTCGATCAGCAGCGCGAGCACATCGTCGGCGGGCGCCGCGCCCGGCACCACCGCCAGCAATCGCCCGAGCGGCTGCCGCACCCGGATCCTGACCTCCTCGCGCGCGGCCCGGGCCAGCGTGCTGAGGCTGCGCACATGAGTCATGTGCAGCTCCAGCTCCTCGTCGATGCGCGCGGAATCGGCCTCGGGGAAGGGCTCGGTGTGGCTGGAGCAGCCGGTGAGGGCCCGGTGCAGCCAATCCGAAACAAAAGGAGTGACAGGCGCGATCAGTAGGGCGACGGTGCGGAGCGCCTCGTGCAGGGTGGAGAAGGCGGCGTTGGCGTCGGCCGGGTCGGTGTTGCCCCAGAAGCGGGGCCGGGCACGCCGCACGTACCAGTTCGAGAGCTCGCCGTCAACGAACGCGGCCACGGCTCGGTAGGCGCGGGTGGGATTGTAGCCGTCCAGCTCGTCGCGCACCCGTGTGACGAGCGTGTTGAGCCGCGACAGCAGCCAGCGGTCGAGGGGTGTGTGGGCTGCGGAACCGGATTTCCCCACCCCCCAATCCTCCACATTCCCATACAGCGCAAAGAAGCGATAAATGTTCTGCAAGGTATCAAAAAATCGCGCCGCGCTCTCCTTCACCCCGTCGGGGTCGAAGCGGGTGGGCAGCCACGGGTTGCTGACCGTGATCATGTACCAGCGCACGCCGTCGGCGCCGTGGTCGGCCACCGCGTCCCACGGGTCCACCACGTTGCCGCGCGACTTGGACATCTTGCGTCCCGCCGCGTCCAGGATCATGTCGTTGACGATCACGTTGCGGAAGACGGGACCCAGGCCGAGCATCGTCGAGATGGCGTGCAGCGAGTAGAACCAGCCGCGCGTCTGGTCCACCGCCTCGCAGATGAAGTCCGCGGGAAAGTGGCGCTCGTACATCTCCCGGTTCTCGAACGGGTAGTGCCACTGGGCCCACGGCATGGCGCCCGAGTCGAACCACACGTCGATCACCTCGGGCGCGCGGCGCATGATGGAGCCGGTCTCGGGGCAGCGCCACGTCACCTCGTCGATGAAGGGGCGGTGCGGGTCGAAGTCCTCCCCCAGGTCCCCCACCCGCTCGGCCAGTTGGGCGAAGCTCCCGATCCACTCGACGTTGTCCGGATCGTCCTCGGACACCCACACGGGAAGCGGCGTGCCCCAGTAGCGGTCGCGCGACAGCGCCCAGTCCACGTTGCCCTTCAGCCATTCGCCGAACCGTCCGGCGCCGACCTCGGGCGGATGCCACGCAACCTGCGCGTTGTTGTCCAGCAGCTCCCGCCTGAGCGACGAGGTGCTCGCGAACCAGCTGTGCCGCGCCATGTACACGAGCGGGGTGTCGCAGCGCCAGCAGTGGGGATAGGAGTGGACCTCGCGCGTGGCGCGGAAGACAAGGCCGCGCGCCTTCAGATCCTCCACGAGGGGCGCGTCGGCGTCCTTGAAGAACATCCCGCCCACGAGCGGCAGGTGCGTCGCGAAGGTGCCGTCGGTCTGGACCGGTTCCAGCACGGCCAGGCCGAAGTCCTTCCCCGCCTGGTAGTCGTCGGCGCCGTACGCGGGGGCCATGTGCACGATCCCCGACCCCTCCTCGTCCGAGACGAAGTCGCTTGGAATGATCTCCCAGGCCCGTCCGCGCGCCTCGGCGGCGGGAATCAAGTCGAAGGGACGGCGGTACTTCGTGTCCACCAGTTCGGAGACCTCCACACGGCCCCCGATCCGATCCTCCCCGAAGAGCGCCACCGCCCGGCCGCGCGCCAGGATCAACACCCGCCCCTCGTGCTCCACCTCCACGTACTCGATCGCCGGATTAACCGCCAGCGCCACATTCGACACCAGCGTCCACGGCGTCGTGGTCCACACGAGCAGCTGCCGCCCCGACCCGTCCAGCAATTCAAGCGTCACCCACAGCGACGGGTCCTCCACATCCATGTACCCCAGCGAGAGCTCGTGCGAGGACAGCACCGTCTGATCCCGCGGGCACCACGGAACCACCTTGTGGCCCCGGTAGAGCAGCCCCCGGTCCGCCATCTGCCCGAGCAGCCACCACACCGACTCCACGTACTCGGCGTGGAAGGTCACATACGGCCGCGAGTAGTCCAGCCAGTAACCGATCCGCTCCGAAAAGCGCTCCCACTCGTCCTTGTAGGTGAAGACCGACTCCTTGCAGCGCTCGTTGAACCAGGCGATGCCCCGCTCCTCGATCTCCTTCTTGTTCTCGATGCCGAGCCGTTTCTGTGCCTCGATCTCGACCGGGAGGCCGTGCGTGTCCCAGCCGGCGATGCGGGTGACGTGCTTGCCGAGCATGGTCTGGTAGCGGCACACCAGATCCTTGATCGCGCGGCTGATGATGTGGTGCAGTCCGGGGCGGCCGTTCGCGGTGGGCGGACCCTCGAAGAAGACGAACTGCTCACCGTCGCGGGTGATTTCGAGGGTGCGGCGGAAGGTGTCCTCCTCGCGCCAGATCTCGAGGACCGACTCCTCCAGCGCGACGCGCGAGGCGGGGAGGGAGGGGTAGCGCACGGGCGGGCTTGCCGGGGGACCTACGCGGGATCGGGGTCCGGCCGGGCTGCGGCCGACGATTCGACGGTGCTCCGGACGGCGACGGACCCGGCCCCCGGAGAACGCTCGCCCAGCCCGCGAAGCACCCCTCTCACCACCTGGGCCAGCCTCGGCTCGGCCGCCCGCGCCGTCGCGATGATCGTGGGCACGTCCGCCTCTTCGAGCGCGTCGGGCAGACACTGATCGGTGATGATCGCGACCGCCAGCACGCGCATGCCCATGTGCCGCGCCGCGATCACCTCGGGAACGGTGGACATCCCGACCACGTCGGCCCCCATGGCCCGCAGCATGCGGTACTCGGCGCGCGTCTCGAGCTGGGGCCCCACCACGGCCACGTACACCCCGCGCCGGAGCGGAACCCCCTCGGCCATGGCGACCGCAGCCGCCGCTTCCTGCAGCCCGGTGTCATACGGAACCGACATGTCCGGAAAGCGCGGCCCCAGCTCGTCCAGGTTGGGCCCGGTGAGCGGACCGTCCCCCATGAAGTTGATGTGGTCGTCGAGGAGGACCAGGTCGCCCGGTCCCCACAGCGGGTTCATGCCCCCGCACGCCGCCGACACGACCAGGTTCTCCGCGCCGAGAAGCTTCATGACGCGAATCGGGAAGGCGATCTCCCGCAGGGTGTACCCCTCGTAGCAGTGGAAGCGGCCCTGCATGGCCACCACCGGCACACCTTCCAGCGTGCCGAGCAGCAACTTCCCGTCATGGCTCTCGACGGTCGATACCGGAAAGTGGGGCAGGTCCTCGTACGCCAGCGCGGCCTCCACCTCGATCGCGTCGGCAAGGCCACCCAGCCCGGTGCCGAGCACGATCCCGACCCGGGGACGCGTCCCCCCCGCCCCCCGCACCGCCGCCACCGCCTCGCGCAGGCGTTCCATCTCGCCGCGCGCCGTCACGGCCGCGGTCCCAGCAGTGTCGTACCCAGTCGCACCATCGTGCTTCCCTCCTCGACGGCCAGGCCGTAGTCGTTGGACATTCCCATCGAAAGTTCACACCCTTCGACCCCCGGCAGAACCGCCGCGGCCTCCATGACCGCGCGTACCTTCCCGAATGTGGATCTCAGCACGGCTTCGTCGTCGGTGTAGGGGGCCATGGTCATGAGGCCCAGGACGCGCAGTCCCGGCAGCTCGGCCACCCTGCCGACCGCGTCGAGGGCCCCTTCCACGGGAAAGCCCCCCTTGGTGGCCTCGCCGGAGGCGTTGATCTGCACGAGCACGGGCACCCGCCGTGCGTTCGCCTTGCCGAAACGCGACAGCTTCTCGGCGAGCCGGACCGAATCCACGCTGTGAATGAGCGTCGCGAGGCGGGCCGCCAGGGCCGCCTTGCGGCGCTGCACGTGACCGATCATGTGCCACCTGATGCCCGGAGTGTCCACCAGGGGCAGCTTTTCGCCGAGCTCCTCTACCCGGTTCTCGCCGAGGTCGCGCAACCCGGCCCCGGCGGCCGCCTGGACCGCGCCCAAATGGTGGCCCTTGGTCACCGCAACGATGCGCACCGCCGACCCGTCGCGGCCGCTCCGCTCCGCCGCGGCCGCGATCGCGTCCCGCACGCGCGGGAGGCGATCGCGCAGGGTGCGGGCGTAAACGTCCTTGTCGTGCATTTCCCTCCATCCGCGAGGCATGGCAGCCGGACGAGCGAACGCCCCGCCGGCCACGCGGCCGGCGGGGCGTTTCGCGCTGTCCGGACGCCAGAAGTGTTACCGGGTCTTGAAGGTAATACCCAGGGAAACCCAGACCGGAACCGGCTTGTCGCGGTTGATGGCGGGCGAGAACTCGTACAGGTGCGAGATCTCTTTGGCGACGTCGTCGAGAGCCTTGTGCCCGGAAGAGGTATGCACCTGGGTCTTGACCACCTTGCCGGTCTCGTCAATGAAGAACCACATCGTGGTAGTGCCCCCGATGCCCGCATCCCGCAGCAGAGGCGGATACTCGCGCTCCAATGCACGCTTCACCTCGTCCTCGTTCTTGAGAGCCGGGTTGATGTCGACATCCGTCCACACCGGCGCGGCGGAAATGTCGGTCTCCACCTCGTCGGGAGGCGGCGGCAGGTTCTCGACGGGGTTGGCGTCGAAGTTGACGTCCGCGATCGTGATGTCCTCTTCGATCGGCGCATCGGTAATGACCGGCATGGCCGGCCGCGCGATGGCTTCCGGCGGAGGCGGAATGTCGATCTGCTCCGGGATATCGACCATCTCGATGACGTCCTGGTTCACGGCGACATCGTCGGCCTGCATGGCCGGCATCAGCGCGAACACCAGGAAGTGCATCGCGGTGGCCGCGCACATCGAGCCCCAGAACCAGGTTGAGAAGGAACGCTTGTAGTCGTCGTTGGCGGTCGCGTTGATCTCCGCCGATACATCGTGGGGGGTCTGGTCGGTCATCGTCTCTCCATGATGAGGTCCTGTTCAAGTTCGGTCGCGAACACCACGCGCAATGCTCCCGCCGCCTGCAGCTCCTTCTGCAGCAGGTCGACATGGAAGTAGGGGACATTCTGGTCGGAACGGATGGAAACGACCAGCGCCGCCTGGGTCTCCACGTACAGCGGTCTGACCACCGATCTGACTTCCTCCATCTCCCATAGCAGGTCGTTGATGTACACGTCCCCGTTCGGCTCCACCCAGATATTGAGGATTTCCTTCTGTTTCGCGTCGATCTTCTCGCTGGCCTCGGCCTCGGGCCACAGGATCTCCCGCTTCTTGTCCTTCTGGAAGACCGTGGAGACCATGAAGAAGATGAGAAGGAGGAAGGCGATGTCCGCCATTGAAGACGACGGAATCTCCTGCGAGGCCTTGGACTTTCTCTGCAGCCCACCGGACTTGAGACCCATTTTGCGCTACTCCTCCAGCAGTTGCAGTGAGATCTTCCTGGCCCCGGCCGTTTGGAGAGCGTCCAGGACATCGACCATGAAGCGGTACGGCGCGTCGCGGTGGGTCTTGACCGCCGCGATGAGGTTCTCGTTCTCCGCGAAGCCCTGGCGCCAGATGGCCTCCACATCGTTGGGGCGGACCTGCTGCTCCTGCTGCTGCTCGCCGCGCTTGATGATCACCGTCCCGGTCGGATTGATGATGACGTGCAGCACGTTCTTCTGGGGGACCTCCTGCTCCTGGGCCTGTTCGGGCAACACGATCGCCAACCCCTTGTCCTTGGGAAAGGTCGTGGTGACCAGGAAGAAGATGAGCAGAAGGAACGCGATGTCGGCCATGGACGAAGAGGGGATCTCGTCGGAGACCTTGGATTTCTTGCTACCGAGAACCGCCATTGATGGATCTCCCAGGTTCGGGGTCTTCTCTTACGTTTCTAATACCGTAACGGGTTGCCGGATGTTCCTCCAGTCCCCCGCCCTGCGAATACTCACGACACGACCCGCAACTTGCCCTCGCGCTCCAGGTCCCACGCGATGTTCAGCACCTTCTGCGTGCTTTCCTCCATATCCACGATGAGCTTGTCGATCCGGCTCACGAAGAAATTGTACCCGATGTTGATGGGGATCGCGATGGTGAGCCCCGCCGCCGTGGTCAGGAGGGCCACCTTGATCCCCCCGGCTACCGTAGTGGGATCCACGTCACCCGCGTCCGCGATCGAATCGAAGGCGAGTATCATCCCCGCCACCGTGCCCAGGAAGCCCATCAACGGGGCGACGTTGGCGATCGTGGCCAGGATCACCAGCCCGCGCTCCAGGAAGCTGAGCTCGATCGTGCCGGTGGTGGATACGACCTGCTCCAGTTCACCTTCCTGAACCCTGAGGCTCCGCATTCTTCGGAGCCCGGCCACCAGGATGGCGGCAGCGGGTCCGGGGGTCGACGCGGCGATCGCGGCCGCCTCGTCGAGACGTCCCGCGGAGGCGGCTTCCTCCACCTGTTCGATCACCGAAGTGGTCTGTCGGCCCGCCACCCAAAGGGCCCAGAACTTCGCAAGGATGACACCAAGGCCGATCAGCGAGCAGATGACGAGCGGATACATCATGAGGCCGCCGTCGGCGAAGAGCGTCAGAAGCTCATAGTTTCTGTTCAACGGTTGCTCCGTGAATGAACTGCGGTGGATGGAAACGGAACCCGACCGCAATGTAGGAGGCCGGAACGCGAGCGTCAACGCCAATATGTGGCTCCCGCCGAACCGGCGCCACCTGGGCGGGATCCGCGCGGTGCATCCTTCCGGCTCCTGTTATCGTACAGGAGTCATGAACGGCTTCCTGCAGCAGCTCCAGTTTCTGAGGCCGGGGTGGAACGACCTCGTCGAAATCGTCATCGTCTTCCTCCTGGTTTACCGGCTCTTGTTGCTCATTCGGGAAACGCGGGCCATGCAGATGCTGCTGGGCGTTCTCCTGCTGGCCGGGCTGTACCTCGTATCGGTCATTCTGGACCTTTCCCTGATCCGCCGGCTGATCGAGGCGCTCTTCCAATACGGGGCGATCGCGGCGCTGGTGGTCTTTCAGCCCGAGATGCGCGCGGCCCTCGCCCGGCTGGGGCAGAGCAGGCTGGTGAGCATGCTGGGATCGAGCCGGGAGGCCAGGATCGTGGACCGGCTTGTGGACGGCGCGGAGCAGCTGTCCAGATCGGGCGTGGGCGCGATCCTGGCGGTACAGCGGGAGACGGGATTGCGCGAATACGCACAGACCGGAAGGAGCATCGAGGCCGTACTCTCGCCGGAGCTGCTCGGCACGATATTCGCCACCAACTCCCCCCTCCACGACGGTGCGGTGATCATCGTGGGGGACAGCATACAGGCCGCCGGCGCCATCCTTCCGCTGACCCAGAACCCGGTCGGTGACCGCACGCTCGGCACGCGCCACCGGGCTGCCATCGGCCTCAGCGAGGAGACGGACGCGATCGTGATCGTGGTCAGCGAGGAGACCTCGCGGATCTCCATCGCCTATCGGGGCAGGATCGAGTCCGGCGTGACCGGCGAACGCCTCCGCGAGATGCTCGAGGCGTCGCTGCCCCGGTCCGCGGCCGGAGGACTCGCGACGCCTCCGCTGGAGCCGGCGTAGGCGGCCGCGGACTGTCCCGGTCAGCTGGGTGACGGCAGCGGGTCGGGGCTCCCCAACCCCGGCTTCGGTTTCGGAGCCACCGTGGCTTCGGCGCCCGGAAGAGGGAGTTGCGGCTGCTCGGATTCGAACTCCTCGGCCATGGGCGGCAGCGACTTCCCGTCCAGGAGGAGCTGGATCTCGTCGCCGTCGAGCGTCTCCCGCTCCAACAGCGCTTCGGCCAGGTCATCCAGAAGGCTGCGGTTCGCCTCCAGAACCTCCCGCGCCCGCGAGTGCGCAGCGTCAAGGAGCACCTTGACCTCCTCGTCCACCTGCTGCGCCGTGAACTCCGAAACCTCGCGTCGCTGAACCAGTTCGCGGCCCAGGAAGACCTCCTGGTCGGAGTCGCCCACGGCCATGAGGCCGATCCGGTCCGACATGCCGAAACGCGTCACCATGCGCCGGGCCATGCTCGTGGCGCGCTCGATGTCGTTCCCCGCCCCCGTCGTGACTTTTTCCGGGCCAAACACCAGCTCCTCCGCCACGCGTCCCCCGAAGAGCATCGCGAGCTGCCCGGCCATCCAGTCGCGGGTGTAGGAGTGGCGGTCCTCCTCAGGCAGAGAGGCGGTCAGCCCCATGGCCCGCCCGCGCGGCACGATGGTGACCTTGTGGACGGGATCGAGGCCGGGGACCTTCACCCCGATCACCACATGTCCCGCCTCGTGGTACGCGGTCAGCTTCCGCTCGGCGTCGGTGAGCACCATGCTCCGCCGCTCGGTGCCAAGCATGACTTTGTCCTTGGCCTGCTCGAAGTCCTCCATGGCCACCCGGTCCACCCCCCGGCGGGCGGCGAAGAGCGCGGCCTCGTTGCAGATGTTGGAGAGGTCGGCCCCGCTCAGCCCGGGGGTGCCGCGCGCGACCAGCGACAGCTCCACGTCTTCCTCCAGCGGGAGCTTTCTTGCGTGCACCCGCAGGATCCCCTCCCTGCCCTTCACATCGGGGAGGTCCACGACGACCTGGCGGTCGAAGCGCCCGGGACGCAGCAGCGCCGGATCGAGCACGTCGGGACGGTTCGTCGCGGCCAGCAGGATGACCCCTTCGTTGGCCTCGAAGCCGTCCATCTCCACAAGCAGGGCGTTGAGGGTCTGCTCACGCTCGTCGTGGCCGCCGCCCAGACCGGCCCCCCGGTGCCTCCCCACGGCGTCGATCTCGTCCACGAAGATGATGCACGGGGCGTGCGCCTTCCCCTGCTCGAAGAGGTCGCGCACCCGCGACGCGCCAACGCCCACGAACATCTCGACGAAGTCGGAGCCGGACATCTGGAAGAAGGGGCGCGCCGCCTCGCCGGCGACCGCGCGGGCCAGCAGTGTCTTGCCGGTGCCGGGCGGGCCGACAAGGAGGACCCCCTTCGGAAGACGGCCACCCAGCCGCGAGAACCGCGGCGGATCCTTCAGGAACTCGATGATCTCCTCGAGTTCATCCTTGGCCTCCTCCGCGCCGGCCACGTCGGCGAAGGTGACCTGCGGCGTGTCGGGGCTGATGAGCCTCGCCTTCGAGCGCCCGAACTGGAAGGCCCGGTTCCCGCCCGCCTGCATGGAGCGCAGGATCCAGATCCAGAAGACGATGATGAGGAGCCACGGCAGGAAGGTCCCGACCATAGGCAGCCAGCCCGGCGGCTTGGGCCGGGCGTCGACCTCCACCTCCTGTGCCCTGAGCTGCTCGGCCAGGTCCGGCGCCGCGCCGGGCACGATGTTGGTGACGAACTCGTTCACGTTCGCCTCGTCTATCTCGATCGTGCTCTTGAACTCCCCGCGGACCTCCGATTCGCCGAAGAAGGTGACTTCGAGGATGTTGTCGTTGTCGAGCTGCCGGTACAGCTCCGACGGGCTGATCCGGCCCACCGAGCGCTCGCCACCCCGCATGAACTGGAAGGCGATCATCGACGTCAGCGCCAGCAACAGCCAGAAAGATGCCGTGCGGGACACCCGTTTCAGCTTCTTCGGCGGTTCGCCGGGCGTTGGATTCTGGTCGGACATGCCTGCCTTCTTCTCGTTCCTGGGGCGGGATTACATGGCCCCAATATAAGGAAGGTGCCGAAAATCCTCGCCAAAATCCAACCCGTACCCCACCAAGAACTCCTCCGGGGCCTCGAAACCGACCCAGCGGGCGTCCTTCGGGAGCCGTATGAGGCGCTTGTGGAGAAGCGTACAGATCTCGAGGCTCGCGGGTTCGCCCTGAAGCAACAGGGGGATAACGCGGAGAAGCGTGTTGCCGCTGTCGATGATGTCCTCGACGAGGATCACGTTGCGTCCGGCAATCGAAGTCCGGGGGTTGTAGAAGAGACGGACTTCGCCGCTGCTCGTCATCCGCTTGCCGTAGCTGCCGGCAACGAGAAAGTCGACGTGAATGGGGATGGGAATCTCCCGCACCAGGTCGGCGACGAAGACGAAGGATCCCTTGAGCATGCCGAGGACCAGGACATCGTCCTCGGCGCTGTAGGCTTCTCCGATCTCGCGTCCCAGCTCGGCGACGCGGCGGCGGATGTCGTCCGCCGAGTATACGATGCGCCGCAGACGACCGTTCTCCACCAGGGGGTGGTCCATGTCGTTCAAGCCTTTGCTCGAGGGTTCATGATCGAATCCTGACCTCCAGGCGGAGCGATTCCCGTTGCGGCGCCGACCCGGGGTCGGGGGACGGCCGGGCGGACCCCGGCACCCACACGATGGACCCGTCGGCGTCGGCAACCACCGGCCACCCTTCTCGGCGGTCCGCCGGAACCCGCGCCTCCAGAAGGATCTTCTTCACCTTCTTCTTCCCGTACGGCAAGGTCATCCGATCGCCCGGCGCCCAGGGACGCACGTCGAGGGGGAACCGTACGCTGCCGGGGGCGAAGTGCGCAACGAAAGGGGACCCCGACCTGTCGCCCGAGCCCCAGGATACGGTGACCCTGCACGCGCCGTGCGTGAAGGCGCCTTCGCCGCTCGGTGGCTCGACGCGAACATGGGGAGTCGGGCGGGTGAGCCGGGGACCGGCGGCGGGTGGGGCCACCGGCCGCGGATCGGGCGGCGGCCGGGTGTCGGCGCGCCGGTCCGCCGGCCCGCCGAAACGGAGCACGCCGAGATGGTGCTCGACCGTGACCCCTCCGGCCAGCTCGACGCACCGGCCGCTGGGAGCCTCGCGCACGAAGCGCAGCAGCGACGCCGTTGCACCGCGTCCGGGGGATCCGCCGAGTCGTGTGGCCACGCGGCGGAGCAGAACCGTGAGGATCGGTTCCGGGAGCGCGGCCAGCGCTTCACGATCGAAGGGCAGTTCCAGCGCCGGCCGGGACCGCGCGGAAGCCAGCGCCGCGATGCGGTCGTCGAGGAGCTGGTCCAGGGCAGCCGACTCGAGACGGCTCGTGGCGGCCAGCGCGACGAGCGACGCCGCCGCTCCGGGGACCGCGGCCTCGAGCGCGGGGAGGATCTCGTGGCGGAGTCGGTTGCGTGTCCAGCGCGGGTCCCGGTTGGTGGGGTCTTCGCGGTGGGGGACACCGTGCGCGGCCGCGTACGCCTCCACCTCGGCACGCCGGAAGGGAAGCAGCGGGCGCACGGGCGACGGAGATCGGCCCGGGTGGATTCCGCCCAGACCGCGCGGCCCGCTCCCCCGCGCGATCCGGAAGAGCACCGTCTCGGCCTGGTCGTCTGCGGTGTGGCCGGTGAGGATCACCGTGCCGGTGCCGGTCCCGTCGGCCACCTCCGCGAAGAACCGGTAGCGCAATTCCCTTCCCTCCGCCTCGGTGCGAACCGGGGTGGCCGCCGCGCAGAGGTGGTATGCCACCCCCCACGCGGCGCATACCTCGCCGAGCCACGCGGCGTCGGCGGCGCTCTCCGCGCGCATCCGGTGGTCCAGGTGGGCGGCGTGGAGCGCCAGGGACGGGGCCGCGCGGCCGAAGCGCAGCAGGTGAAGGAGCGTCATCGAGTCGATTCCGCCCGAAACGGCGACAACGGCCTGTTTCGCGCCATCCAGGCAACCGGACGCTGTCAGGTGGTCGCGAAAACGGGTGGCCAGGCCGGTCTCGTCCCCCGTGCCGCTCATGGGCCTGCATCCTTTGCGCGGGCCGGGGCCGGCGCGCGTCCCGCCACCTCCGTCAGCACATCGGCCAGCAGGTCCGGACGGTCGGTCTGGATACCGTCGACGCCCCACTCCAGAAGCCGGCGCATGTCGGCCGGGTCGTCCACCGTCCACACGTGCACGGGGATGTTGGCCCGGTGCGCGGCCCGCACGAACGCCGGCGTCACGACCCGGTAGCGCCCCGACGTCTCCGGCACCTGGAAGGCATCAACGGCCGGGACGTACAGGCGGCCGATCCCGGGGATCCGGTGCAGCAGCCAGAAGGGCATCAACTGACTGCGCGACGCCCCCCACGGTCCCCCGTAGCCCAGGGCGCTCTCGCGGGTGCGTTCGAACAGAGCCCCGATCAGGACCCGGTGCTCGGCTCCCCGCGCCCGGATCGCCTCGACGAGGGGCCCGGCGGCCTCCGCCGCCTTGGGTTCCACCATCATGCGCATGTGCGGCAGCTCTTCCAGCACCTCGTCGAAGAGCGGGATCCGCACGCCCCGGGCCCGGTACGGAAACTCCCCCGCCACATCGCGGAAACGGTAGCCGGCATCGAGCCGCCGCACCTCGTCCCAGGTCATGTTGCGGATCGGCCCCGTGCCATTGGTGGTGCGGTCGACAGTCTCGTCGTGGAGGACCACGACCTGCCCGTCCGCGGTCAGCCGCACATCCATCTCGAGCATGTCGGCGTCCCACTCGTCGACGGCCTGCCGGAACGCGGTCATGGTGTTCTCCGGAGCCAGGCCCGCGCCACCCCGGTGCGCCGCCAGCACCGGCGCGCCCGCCAGAAACGGATGGCCCGGGCGGGGTCGGCCAATGATCACCGGAGGGATTCCCCCCGGACTTCAGCGAGTGCGCCCGCCCGTGAGCTCCTCAACGATTCTCTCCGCTCCATAGATGTCCTCCAGCGCCTCCATAATCCCGCGCGCGTCCACCGCGACCGACCGGTTCAGCGCAGGCATGTAGATGTAGTCGCCCGGCAGGCTCTGGATGTTGCCGTCGAAGACCAGGCCCACGACCTCCAGATCGCGGTTGACCACCGGCGAACCCGAGTTCCCGCCGATGATGTCGGCGGTGCTCACGAAGTTGAGGGGCGTGGAAAGATCGAAGTCGGACGAGGGGCTCAGCCAGCGTTGTGGAAGCGCCCACTCTTCTGCGCCCGGGTTGGAGTAGTGCCGGTCGTAGAGGCCGTAGTAGGTGGTGTGCGTGGGGGCGACAGTTCCGTTGTAGGGGTACCCCGTGACCACGCCGTCAGCGAGGCGCAGCGAGAAGGTGGCGTCCGGCGGAATGCGCGTGCCGTCGACCTCGAAGCGCGCCCGGCCCAGGCCGGCGGCGATCGCCTCCTCTTCGGGGATCACGCTGGACATGACGTTCTGATAGGGACCGAACCGCCCCAGGAGCGACTGCACGAAGGCGAAGGCCGGCTCGGTAGCGGGGTTCAGCATGCCCCCCACGACAGCGTCAACGGCGTTCGCGGAATCGCCCATGGCCGAGGTGGTCATAAGCACGGAGGCAGCCTCTTCCACGCTTCGGCCGCCCAGGAGCGCGCGCACCGAGGGGTCGTCCTCGCCGAATGCGTCCACCATGTCCCGGTAGCGGGCGGCCAGAAGCGCCTCGTCGAGCTCGCGGGGCCGGTTGGTGACGCCCCTCAGTTCGTCGGCGATCCCGTCGAGTTCCTCCGGCGAGGCACCCTGCGCCCGCGCGTTGAGGTACTGGAAGGTGGACAGGGTGCGCAGGATGAGGGACGACTCGTAGTCGGAGTTGCCGAAGGCCGCGAAGGCGTTGAACTCGGCGGCCATGGCGGCCTTTCGGGACTGCAGCTCGGCCATCTGGGCGAAGAGTGGCAGGTAGGCCTCCGCGAGCGCGGGATCGGCCTGCAGCGCGTCGCGGAAGTCGGCCTCGGCGGCTGCCCGGCGCGCGAGCACATACGGATCCTCCAGCCCCCGCAGCATCCCCGTGTACGCCTTCTGCCCGTTTAGGAGGCTGAAGACCGAGTTGCGCACCTCGTCGATCCCCGGCTCGTCCTCGCGTCCCGCCATGTACCTCCGGATGACCTCGATCCGGGAGTCGAGGAAGCCCAGCAGCGCCGGCATCTCCACGTCGCGGCGGAACTCCAGTTCGGCAAGGGTCTGGAGGCGCGATGTGCTTCCGGGATTCCCGATGATGAAGATGAGGTCGCCGGCCGCGGCACCGGTCTCGCTCCAGCGGAAATGGTCGTCGGTCTCAAGCGGCTGGCCGTTCTCGTCGTAGAGGCGCAGGAATGCGAAGTCCAGCGAGTAGCGGGGATAGGTGAAGTTGTCGGGATCGCCGCCGAAGTAGCCGAGCTGCAGCTCTGGAGCCATGACGAGTCTGGCGTGCGGGTAGCGCCGGAAGATGTACGCCGAATACAGGCCGCCGTTGTACAGCGAGATCACCTCGACCTCGATCCCGGCCTCCTCGCCGCCCCTTTCTTCCTGAATGCGCTCGGCCACGGCCTCGGTGAGGCTGTCGCGCAGCTCGCTCCGGGGCTGAGCGCCGCTCACCGCGTCGACCGCCGCGCGGATCTCGTCCGTCACGTCCACGATCTCGATGAGCTGGTCGGCCTCGAAGTCCTCGAGGGGGCGTTCGTCGGCCAGGGTGGCCGCGTAGAAGCCGTCGTCGAGGAGGTTCTCGCCGTCGGTGGACACCTGCGTGACGAAGTCGCGCGCGCAGTGGTGGTTGGTGAGGACCAGGCCGCGCGGCGAGACCAGGGAGGCCGAGCAGTTGGGGATCCTGAGGGCGCCGAGGCGGGCGCGGGCGTACCACGCTTCGTCGGGCGAGAAGTTGTAGGTGGACCGCAGGTACCCGGTGGGCGGCGCGTCGAAGGTCCACATCTTGCCGTTGTCGAAGGCGCCGGCCTGCACGGTGTCGAAAGGGGAGGTGGACGGGGGGGTGGGGGTGGCGAGGGGGACGGAGGCCGCGGCCGGGACGGGGGTCACGGTCCGGACCGGGGGCTCCGCGTTCGCAGGGGGAGCGTCGCGGTCGGTGGGGGGTGGGGGGGCGGGCGGGGCGGTGGCGCAGGCCGCGAGGACGGCGGCCAGGGCGAGGGCGAGCAGGGTGTGGGTCTTGCCGGGAGGATTCTGTCCGCGGGCTGCCAGCGATGTGTGGATTCGTCCGCGGGCTGCCGCGGTTGTCTGGAAGAGGCGCATCGGGCAGAGTCCTCGTGTAGTGGGCGGGTTGGCGTGGTGCCCCCGCTTACGGCCGGGGAGAGGAAAGGTCGAACCGGGGCGCGGGGGTGGGCAAGGGACGGCGGATCGGGGATTCTGTACAGGAAGATGTACAGATTTATGTACAATATCATGTACAAGATCGGATCCGCACCACCCTGGAGGGACCGGGGAGCCCTTGCCAGGAGGGCCGGAGTCCCCTTGCCAGCCGGCTGCGGAAGCGGAAGTTGGGACGCCATGTCGACCGTTGACGAACTGGGGGCGCACGTATCGGTAGCCGGCGGCGTGGAACGCGCCCCGGGTCGAGCAGCTGAAATCGATGCGGTCGTCTTTCAAATCTTCACCAAACAGCCCAACCGGTGGGCCGATCCCGTCCTGGGCGAGGACGCGGCCGCCCGGTTTCGCGCGGAAGCGGCCGGTCGCGAGATCGCCTACACGGCGGCCCACGACTCGTACCTGATCAACCTCTCCAGTCCCCAGCCCGCCCTGTGGCGACGCTCGGCGGACTCCTTTGGGAGGGAGCTGGAGCGCGCCGCGATACTGGGTCTGAATGCGGTGGTGACCCACCCCGGCAACGCCACGGACGGGGACCGCGCGAGCGGAATCGAACGGAACGCGGCAGGGGTTGCGGAGGCGCTCGAGGCGGTGCCGGCCGGGCCAAGGGTCCTGCTGGAACTGACCGCCGGAGCCGGGACCTCGGTCGGCGGGACATTCGAGGAACTGGCGCGGATCATTCAACTGGTCCCCGAACCGCACCGGGGCCGCGTCGGCGTCTGCTTCGACACCTGCCACGCGTGGGTGGCGGGGATGGACCTGTGCGGCGACTACGACGGCGTGTGGCTGCGTGCCGACGACACCTTCGGAACTCATCGCATCGAGCTCTTCCACCTCAACGATGCGAAGTCGGCCTTCGGCTCACACCTCGATCGTCACGAGAGCATCGGCAAGGGGACGCTGGGGATCGAACCCTTTCGCCGTCTCATGAACTCGGATCGGTTCCGGGCGGTGCCCAAGGTGCTGGAGACACCGAAGGGCGACGACGGGGTGAGCGCGGATAGGGAGAACCTGGTGGTGCTGAGGGGGCTCAGGCTGCGTTGAGGCTCCGTCCACGCGGAGGAGCGCCCCCTTGCGAACGTCAGCGCCGCCGCCTCCGCTCCCGCTGCGCCGCCGCCTTCTCCACCAGACGCCGCAGTTCAGCGATGGGCTCGGGATCGTCGTCCACATGCAACCGGAGCACAACGTCGTTGTTGAGCCAGACGCCCCCGCCCTCCTTCACGATCAGCATGGCCGCCGACTGCATGCCCCGGGTGTCGCCCCCAGCCGCCTGTCCAGCCTCCAGCGCCGCCTGCAGTCTGAGCGAGAGGTGCCCGTCGGTGGACTCGAAGGCCTCGACCATGTCGTCGACCACGGCGGGGCCCGCCAGGATGTTGCCCTGGGCCGAGCAATACTCGCCGATGCGGTGGCCCGCCCAGTCGCTGGCACGGGGACCGGTGTGGGTGGCCACCTCGCCACGCGCGTTCATGATCGAGAACTGGCGTCCCTCCCGGGTCCACCTGTCCGGGTCGGGATCGGGGTCGCGGGCGAGGATCTCGCGCACCACGTCGGCAGGGGAATAGCCCTCGCGCAGCAGCTGGAGCCCCTGCGGGCCGTAGCTCACGTCCACGATGGCCTGCGTGGCCACCACACCGACCCCGGCTTCGCCCCAGATCACCCCATTGCCCACCGAGAAGACGCGGGACTGCACGGCGACTCCGACTTCGCCCGTCTCCGGGTCGTAGCCGACGATCGAGAAGGTGCCCACTGGAGGCCAGGGCGGAGTTTCCTGGGCGAGGGTCGGATGGTGGACAGACCCGGCGGCGACTCCCGCCAGGACCAGGGAAAATGCGGTGACTCGGGTAATACGGATCATGGGGCTCCTCTCCCGCGGTTGTAGAGTGTGTCGTCACGGCCGACGGGCAATCTGTGTTTTCCAACCCGGAGACAAGCCTGAACTCGGGGAGCTCATTTGCCGTTGGACAAGACTAATCTGGCGCGGCGATGCGACTGTTGGCTACCTTCCCGGCATGTCGACCATCCCCCTCAGGCCCCTCGGCTTCGGTGAAGTCGTGGACGGGGCGCTCCAGCTCTACCGGGGCGATTTCGGCCTTTACTACCTGATCGCGCTCCTGGCGGCCGTCCCGGGCTACATCCTGATGCTCGTCACGGGCGCGGATGCCACCATGCTGGCCGCCGACCCCGAAATGGACCCCGCAGCCATGTTGGGAGAGATGGGCGTCGCGCTCGTCGCGATTGTGTTCGCATGGCTGATGACCTGGGTGGGAACGGTGGCGGTCGCGGTGGCCATGGCGGAACGGATCGAGGAGCGGCCGGTGTCGGTGGGACGGTCGTATCGGGAAACGCTTCGCCATCTTCCGCGCGCAGCCGGCGCGAGCATACTGGCCTTCGTCCTGTTCGGATTGGTGGCCGGAGTGCTGATGGCGGTGGCCTTTGCCGTCATGGCCTCTTTCGTCCTGTCCGGGAGCATCGCGCTCACCCTGATCGGCGGACTCGGCCTGTTCGTCGTGGGAGCGGCGCTCACGATGTTCTGGCTCGCCGCCACCTTCGGGATTCTCCCGGCGGTGGTCATCGAGGGACGGGGAGTGATCGGCGCCCTGCAACGTTCGCTGGGCCTGTGCCGGGGCGGTTGGCTCCGGGTGATCGGGATCATGGTCGTGGCGATGATCATCCGCACGGCGCCCACGGTGGCGATAATGGTCCTCTTCGGCATGCAGGACATGTTCACGTCGCCGGAAGCACTGGGGACGGTCGATGCGGAGACCCAGTGGCTGATGAATACGGCCACCCTTCTGATCGGACCCCTGACCGTACCCTTCATGGTCGGAAGCATCATGATGCTCTTCCACGACCGCAGGGTACGCAGCGAAGCCTATGACCTGGAGACGCTCGCGGGCACGATGGACGCCCCGTGAGGCAGGAGCCGGGGGCGGAGCAGCTTCCTGACGCGGGCGAGGTTTCCGAGGTCCTGCGCGAGATCCTGGCCGGACCCGAATTCGCCACCTTCCAGGAAGACCCCCTGGCGAGGTTGTTGGCGTGGGTCTGGCAAAGGGCGCAGCAGTTGTGGTACTGGCTGCGGGACACACTGGGGGACCAGGGGCCCCTCGCCGAGATCGTGACGGTGCTGGTCGTGGTCGCGGTGGCGCTGGTCGCGGTGCTCCTGACCCGCCGGTACGCGCCCGGATTGCTGCGGGGCGGCGACGGCGACCGGATCGAGGCGGCGACTGAGACGCCGGTCACGGCGCGGGAGTGGTTGAGGCTGGCAACCGACCGGGCCGGCCAGGGCGAGCTTCGTCCCGCGGCGACGGCGCTCTACCAGGGCTTCCTCCTGACCCTCGACAGACAGGGCGCGCTCTCCTTCCACAACTCGAAGACGCCGGGCGACTACGCGCTGGAAATGGGGCGGGGCGGCGGCGCGGTGGCGGCCGGGTCGCGGTTCCTCGATTCCTTCCAGGACTTCTCCTTCGGGCAGGAGAGGCCGACTGCGGCGGGCTACGAGGGGCTGGCCAGGCTGGCGCGGGAGGCGGGTTGTTCGGCGGGGGGGGGGGAGGCGGAGGGTGGGGACGGGGACGGGGAAGGTGCGGGCGAAAGCCGGGATCGGGGTGATTCGCCGGGGACCCGGCCAGCGGCGGGCTCGACCATGGGACCGGGAACGGAGGCCGATCCGCAGTGAACCGCCGCGCAACCGGGACCGGAGGATGGGCGGGACGGCCGCTCTTCTGGATTATCGTGCTCGTGGTCATCGCGCTTGGCGTGGGATATCTGTATCGCCCACAGGGCCAGGCGAACCAGGACGTTCGCCGCAGCTTCTTCCGTACCACGCCGGACGGGGCGGCGGCGCTGGCTCGAGGCATCGAGCGGCTGGGACGCACGACGGCCCCTCGCTTGACACCGCTCGCGGACGCGGATCCCGTGCGCGGGACCATCGCGTTGCTCGAACCCCCGGCCTTCCTGAGCCCGCGCGAGATCCGCGGGCTTCTGGACAGGCTTCGGGAAGGCGGGACGCTGCTGTACATTCCTTCCTATGGCCCTGAGGGAGTCGTGAGGTGGGAGTCGCCGCTCATGGACTCGCTTGGGGTCAGCTTCCGCATGCGCTCGCTGCCGGACCAGGTACGAGAGCTGACCCTGGAGGAGCCCGAGTGGGGCGAACACGCGCTCACGGCGGGACTGGGCCCGCCCGGCTCCTTCGTCCACGGCCTGCGCATCGACGGGGAAGACTATCCCGATTCGACCGGTGTCCACGATGTGAGGCGTCTGTTGACCGCCGGGGATCCGGGAACCAGTGACTGGGAGTGGATCGTCGCCGCCGAGTTCGCCTTCGGGGAGGGACGCGTGGTGATCTTCTCCGAGGGCGGTCCCATCTCCAACGAGCGTGCGGGCAACCATCCCCTGGCCGTGCTCGCCGTTCGCGCGGCGCTGGCCTACACGAGCGAGGCCGACACGGTGTTCTTCGACGAGTTCCACCAGGGGATCCGTGGCGGTCGAACCCGGGCCGAGGTCTTGAGGGACTTCTTCCTGGGAAGTCCGGGTGGGCGAACGCTGCTACACTTGGTCGCGGTCGGCTTCCTCATCCTCGCCTGCCTCGGGCTGCGTTTCGGGGCGCCCTCCCCGGCCGTGGCGCCACCCGACCTGGAGCGCCGGTCCCCGCTGGAACACGTCTCGGCGCTGGGAGACCTCTACCGCAAGGCGGGGGCCGACAACACGGCCGCGCTCCTCCTCGTGGCGCGGCTGGCGAGAACCACGCGACATGTCCCACCCCACACCACCGCCGAAGCCGACGCCCTGCTGCGGAAGCTGGATGTGGGCGCGGGCGCGAACGCTCCGCTTGGCCGGGCCCGCAGTGGTCTCGGCGCCAATCCACCCGACCTCGTCGCGATGGCCGCCGGCATCGACGAATACCTGGCGAGCCGCGGATGAATCCCCATAAGGAGAACCACCCATGACACCACCCGACGCCGCGCTGCGCCTCCTCGGCGACCTCGACAACGTCGTCCTCGGCCAGCAGGCCGTCCTGCGCCAGCTCATGATCACCCTGCTCGCCCGCGGGCACGCCCTGGTCGAGGGCGTTCCGGGGACCGCCAAGACGCTCGCGGTACGGGCGCTGGCCAGGGGGCTGGGGCTCGACTTCGGCAGGGTGCAGTTCACCCCCGACCTGATGCCGACGGACCTGGTCGGCGTCAACATCCTCGCCGACACCGGGTTCACCTACCGGGCCGGGCCCGTCTTCGCCGATCTGCTGCTGGCCGACGAGATCAACCGCGCGCCGCCCAAGACGCAGGCCGCGCTCTTGGAGGCGATGGAGGAGCGGCAGGTGACGGTGGACGGGAAGACGCGGCCGCTGCCGCTCCCCTTCACCGTCTTCGCCACCCAGAACCCGGTCGAGTACGAGGGCACCTACCCCCTTCCCGAGGCGCAGGTCGACCGGTTTCTCATGAAGATCGTGGTGGACTATCCCCCGGAGGAGGCCGAACGGGAGATCCTCGACCGGCACGAGGGCGGGTTCAGGGCCGACGACGAGGTCACCTACCCCATGGGCGACCCCACCACCCGCGAGGAGCTGCTGGAGATGCGCGCCGCGGTGAACGGCGTGCACATGGACGAGCGGGTGCGGCGCTACGTGACCGACATCGTGAGGGCCACCCGCGACGATGCCGCCTTCGTGCTGGGGGCGAGTCCGCGGGCCGGGGTCGCGCTCTTCCAGGCCGCGCGCGCAGAGGCGTACCTGAGCGGGCGCGATTTCGTGACTCCCGACGACGTGAAGTCGCTGTCCTTCCCGGTTTTGAGGCACCGGGTGGTGCTGACCGCCGAGGCGGAGGTCGAGGGCCGCTCGTCGGATGATGAGCTGCAGTCGCTGTTGGAGACGCTGGAGGCTCCGCGGTAGTGCGGCTCACGCTGATCCCGAGCTCGCGCACGCTCTGGCTGCTGCTGCTGGCCTCGTTCCTGTTGCTGGTGGATGTGGGGCTGGCGCTGGCGGTCGACGCCGTGATCCTGCTGCTGGCGTTCGTCGACGGGAGGCGTACGCGGGCGCCCTCGGCTGAACGCGAGGTGCCGAGGATCTCGGCGATGGCGGCCGTGACCGACGTGGCGCTGACTGTCACGAACCCCGCCGAGAGCGCCGTGACCGTCAAGTTGACGGACGACCTCGACCCCTGCCTGCGGCGCGTCGGCGGCGCCGATGGCGTGGACCCGTGGGAAGACGGGCTCCAGGTCGAGATTCCGGCGCGTACGTCGCTGGAGTGCCTCTATCGCGTGATGCCGCGCACCAGGGGCTTCCTCGCGCTCGGGACCGTGCACCTGCGGACCCTGTCTCCCTGGGCACTCGCCTGGCGCCGTTCCAGCGTGGAGGTCTCCGACACCCTGCAGGTTCAGCCGGGAGTGCGGGATCTGCTCCGCAACCGCAGCGCCCACGCCATCCGGCGCCCGCTGCGCACCCCCGGGCAGCGCCGCAACCGCCAGTGGGGCGAGGGACGCGAGTTCGAGAGCCTGCGCGACTACGCCCAGGGCGACGATCCCCGCGCCATCGACTGGAAGGCGTCGGCGAAGCGGCGCAAGTACGTGGTGCGCAACTACGAGGCGGAACGGAGCCAGAACATCGTGCTCGCGATCGACGCGGGGCGGCAAATGCGGGAACGGCTGTCGCCGCTGCGCGAACGGATCGACTACGCGCTCGGGGCGTGCATGATGCTCGCCAGCCGGGCGCAGAACTTCGGCGACCGGATCGGGGTGGTGGTCTTCGACGACCGGATCCGGCACGTGTCGCCGCCTCGCCGTGCCGATCCGCCCGCGCTGGCGAAGGTGCTTGCGGGTGTGGAGACAAGGCTGGTCGAACCCAACTACCCGCTGGCGCTCGCCACGCTCGGCCGGACCTTCCGCAAGCGTTCGCTGGTGATCCTATTCTGCGACGTGATCGACGGGTCGGTGTCGCGGGCGCTGGTGAGTTCGCTGAGCCGGATCGGGCGCGCGCACCTTCCGCTGGCGATCGCGATCCGCAACCCGGCTCTGGAGGGGGCGGCCACGCAGGCGGTGGCGAAGCCGGAGGACGGCTACTATCGCGCCGCGGCCGAGGAGCTGGTGCAGGCTCGCGCGACGACGCTGCAGGTGATGCGCCAGTCCGGGATTCTGGTGGTGGACACGCCTCCGGGCGACACCCTGGTCCGCACGCTGGACAAGTACGTGGAGATCAAGGAGCGGGGGCTGCTGTAGGAGCGTCGGACTTCCTGCCGGCGAACCCGAAATACAGCAGCATGAGCACCGCGGTCGCGCTGCCGAAGGTGAACTTCGCCACCGCGGGCAGTGTGGAAGGCGAGTAGAAGCCTTCGATCAGTCCCGCGATTACGAGCATGAGAGAGGTGCCCGCCAGGAGGGAGACGAAGGTGCGGCCCCGTTCCCGCAGCGCCTCCGCCCGGGTGCGCCGTCCCGGCATGAGCAGCGCCGACCCCAACCCGAATCCCGCGCCCCCCGCGATGCAGATGGCGCCGAGTTCCAGGAAGCCGTGCGAGAAGACGAAGGCGAGAATCACCCCGAACACTCCTTCGTTGGCGTACGCCCCCAGGGCCGCGCCGATTACGATGCCGTTGAATACCAGGATGTACAGGGTGCCCGCGCCCGCCAGGAAGCCCCCCGCGAAGGTCATGAAGGTCACGCCGATGTTGTTGGTGATCACGGATGAGGACAAGAGGGGCATCGCGGATGCGCCAATCTCCTGCCCCAGGTACGGCGTGTCGATGTCGTCCTTCACCGTGTTCTCCGCCCGGGTGAACATTCCGGATCCCATGAGCGACCGCGCCAGTTGCGGCTGGCCGTCGACCGCGGCGTAGGTGGCCACCATGGGTCCGAAGAAGAGGAGAGCGGACAACAGGATCGGGCGGTGGAAGCGGCGCACCGAACGAGGGAATCCGGCCCACGCCCAATGCCCCAGCGAGACCGCGACCCGGCCCCGGGCGCGGTAGAGAAGGTTGTGCCCCGCCCCGGCCCAGCGCTGCACCGTCCCCAGCAGCCCCGGCGACGCTCCATAAGTGCGGGCGCGCTCCAGGTCGGCCGCCATGCCACGGTAGAGCTGTCCGAACCGCCGTGCCTCTCCCTCCGTAAAGCTCTTCAGACCCCGCTTTCGGCCCTTTTCCACCAGTCCCGAGTACGCAGCCCACTCCTCGCGCTGTTCGCGGGCCATGGTCGCGGCCTGAAGGCTGGCGCCCCCGCGGCGGGCGGCGTGGCGGGGCGCCTCCTCCTCGTGAAGCCGGGCCAGCGCCTGTTCGGGGGTGGCATCGGTGGCCGGCGGCGCAAGGTCGACCGCCGAACCGAGGGCCGCCAGGACCGATTCGGTCACGCGGCGCCTCACTAGCGGCTCCAATCCCTCGCGCCGGGCCATGTAGCCTGCCAGCAACTCGAACTGCTCCACCGAGAGAAGGGGGCGCCCCACGCGTCCCGGCGGCAGCGCATCGGTGGCGAGAAGCTCTCCCCCGCCCGCGTCGCGCACCACCATGGTTCCGGCCACCATGTCGCCCAGCCGCTGGGCCCGCTTGTTGGTCCAGATGCAGACCGCGCCCGCCATCCCGCTTATGCCTGGCTGCAGGTCCACAATCCGGATGAGATTGCGGAGCACGGAGCCCTGGAAGGACAGGGGTTCGCCGCCCACATGAACCACCCGCAACCCGATCGCCCGCTTGCCCGGCGTACGCCCGCCCCAGAGCGCCTCGAAGAGCAGGAAGTACCCCCACTGGACGAAGAAGACGGCAAAGATAAGCAGGGTACCGCTCACGGACCCGAAGAAGCTGCCCAGGAGGCCGATGTAGAAGGACGCCAGACCGAGCAACAGCATCCCCACGACGAGCACGCCGAGGTCGATGGCCAGGGCCGCGGCGCGAGACCCTATGTCGGCGAGCACATAGTCGAGCCGGACGTGCTCGGGAGTGTCCACCGCGACGCGGCGGTGGAGCGACCTCCTCGCAGGCGTTGGGTGCATGTCGTTCAGCCGGCAGCCGGGAACTCGCATCGCCGGTCGAAGGGTGCGGCGGCTCCGCCGCGGGCTGCCCGGTCCGTGGCGGAACCCCGCGGCGCCAATGCCGGAGGAGGGACTTGAACCCCCGACACGCGGATTATGATTCCGCTGCTCTGACCAACTGAGCTACTCCGGCGAAGAGCAGGAAAGCTCCAAGACCTCGTCATCCTTGTCAAGCACTGCACTGCAGGCGTCTGCACTGCAGGCGTCGACCGCTTCCGCGGGCTTGGCAAGCACCGGCCTTGTCAACCACTCGCGGCGACCGCCTATTGCGAGACACCGCTCTCATCCCCATGGAGGACATCGCATGGATTTCGGCTTCTTCCTTATCCCCGCCATCACGGGCGCCGCTGTGCTCGGACTGCTCAGCTCGCTTCGCATCCTTTGGGAGTATGAACGCGGCGTGGTCTTCCGCCTCGGGAAGCTGACCCGCGCCAAGGGTCCTGGAATCGTCTTCCTGGTGCCCTACGGCATCGAGCGCATGAAGAAGATGGACCTGCGCATCATCGCCCTCGACATCGCGCCCCAGGACACCATCACCAAGGACAACGTGAGCTGTACGGTGAACGCCGTGGTCTACTTCCGGGTCGTGGATCCGTCCAAGGCGGTGGTGGAGGTGGAGGACTACTACTTCGCTACCAGCCAGATTGCGCAAACCACGCTGCGGAGCGTAGTTGGACAGTCGGAGCTCGACGAACTGCTGGCCCAGCGGGAGCGGATCAACGAGATCGTGCGGCGGATCATCGACCTGGAGACCGATCCGTGGGGAATCGAGGTGACGTCCGTCGAGGTCAAGGACATCGACCTGCCCAAGGAGATGAAGCGCGCGATGGCCAAGCAGGCGGAGGCGGAACGCGAGAGGCGGGGCAAGGTGATCGCGGCCGAGGGCGAGTTCCAGGCTTCGCAGAAGCTGTCGGACGCCGCGCAGATCATCTCGCAGCACCCGGTGGCGCTGCAACTGCGGTTCCTGCAGACCGTGGTCGAGGTGGCCGCGGAGAACAACTCCACCACGCTGTTCCCGATCCCGATCGATCTGTTCGCCCCCTTCGTGGAGAAGGCGACGGGGGTGAAGGGGGGCGGGTTCCCCAGTCAGCTCAGCAAGGATGATGCGCAGGCGCTGGCGGCGGCGGCCGTCGAGAGTCTGGGGGCGGGGTCCGACGAGGTGACGGCGGCGCTGGAGTCGGGGGATGCGGAGCAGGTTCTGGAGGGCGCGAAGAAGGCGCTGGGTTTGGCGGTCGCGACCGGCGGGGAGTCGGGAGGGGCGGATGTCTCCGGGGAGGGGGACGAAGACTAAGAGGGCGCCTGTGTCCCTACTCACCACCTCGTTCCCGGTCGTACATCAGGATAAACCGGGGCGCCGGCGTAGACATGCGCGGGACCCGTAGAGCGCGGCTAATCCGCAGCCGGCCATCCACGATATCCAGAACCGACCGCACCTGCCCGTGCGAGCCCACCCGGCGCTCGAGAGCAAGCCTGTCGCCATCCCAGGACACCCGCGCGCGGACGGATTGCCCTTCCGGGTCTTGCCAGCTGATCCACTCGCCACTCATCGGGATCTCCATGCTCCGTCCGGGTGTCGGCACGTAGATCATTCTCTCCTCGTCCACCCGCAGGATGAGCGTGTTCGGCTCCTGCAGCCATACCTCCATGATGGGCTTCAAAGCCGCTATTGTCCTCTGAATGCTCTCCTGGGCCATACGCTCCGAAACCTGGCGGGCTTCTTCCAAGGTCTCAAATTGGAGGACTTCTGTCTGGTCCTTCTGGAGTTGAAACTTGAACGGACCCGTAAAGCTTGATTCGTCCAGTTCCCACACGCCATTGAGTCCCGCAAAGAACGCTTCGGCTTCCGCCCCGGTCAGAGGAGTGGGGGCGCCGCCGCGCGAGGCACAGGCGGCCGCGAGCACCGCCAATCCGGCAAGGACCATCCCGGCGCCACCACGGACGCGGCTCGAACACGTCGTACCAATTCTCATGTCATCCTTCGCCGAAGTCTGGTTGCAGGCCGCTATCCGTCCGCCAAGTGCAGCTCCAGCCACACCTTCCCGGCGGCCCCACAGGTCGAGAACCGAATCGAGCTACCAACCCGGCACGCCAGTGACCGCCGTGGGGTTTAGGTTAAGTTATCGGTTACTGCGTGAATGCGACACTCTTCTCTCACTCACTCTCACTGACCGACTGAGCGCGGATTCCCATCCTACCGCGCCCGGTTCGTGCGGCGAGAGCCGCCTCCCGGTCGTCCTCGGCCACCGGGATCGCCAGGCCACACCTTCCGGGAGTCGCCCCTATCCCACAACGGTCTTCAGAATCCACCCCGCGATCACTTCCATCACCTCGACCGACCAGGTCTCCTCGATGGTCTGGTATTCGCTGGGCACCCCCGTCTCCGAGTGCTGGAATAGGTGGTTGAGGTCGGGAAAGGAGTGGATCTCGTAGCGGTTGTTGCCGCCGCGCTGCAGCGCCGCCTCGCGCAAGGTTCTCCTCGTAGGGGACCTGCAGGTCTTTCTCGCCGTTGATGACGAACACGGGAACCGTGACACTGCTCGATCATCGCGGCTGGCTCGCAGGTGAGGACATCGCGGAGCCATGGGGTGTTGGTCTGCTGCGCCTGGGCCGCGATCACGGCCTCCGCCGAGTCCGAATCGGTGGCGCCCGCCTGAGCCAGCTCCACCTCGCTCGCCGTCCTCCCAGACTGGCACGCATGATGGCTTCGATCACCTGGCCCGCCTGTTCCGTGCAGGGCATGGCCCAGAGCTTGTCGAGCGCCTAGGTTCGACTCCCTCGAACTGAAAGACGCCCGAGGTCCCCCCCGCTGGCGGGCATCCGGTTGACCTCGGGGGCGTCGAGGGGCAAATCGTCCATGGCGTCGGATTCGTGGACGGCGCCGGTGCCCAGATGGTGGAACTTGCCGAGCCGCTCCTTCCCGGCCCGGACCGCGCGTGGATGACGGTCAACGTCTTGAGGCCCAGGAAGTCCATCTTGAGCATCCAGCCGTCCTCGGGGCAGTTCATGTCGTACTGGGTGACGATGTCCGGGCTGTCCTCGCCTTCCCCGCGTTTCCGTTCCGGCCTCGTCGGAGCCTTTGAGTTGAGGGGCAAGCGACCACCAGCCGGACACACTGAGATACTGAGATTCAGAGAGAGCGAGTGAGTGAGAGAGAGAGAGTGTTTTCCAACCCGGACATGATCATGAACGAGCCGGGGGGGAGGGGCCGAGGTTGGGGGGTGTGATGGTGAGGGGTGGATGGAGGTTGGGATGGTGGGGTGGGGGAGGGGGCGGCGCAAGGGCCGCCAGCCCCGAGGCGAGCGGAGCGAGCCGAGGGGCGGGCGGGGCCGGTCATGCTGCGGGGTTCAGCGCCTTGGCGATGAGGTGGAAGAGCGCCTTGCGGGCCCGCTGGACCTCCTGGCCCGCCTTGAGGCTGTCCACGGCGTGCGCCGCGGCGTCAATCTGCTCGAAGGTGATGCCGGGCTTCAGAAAGCCGTCGGCCCCGGGCAGCGATCCGAGCTTTTCGTACGGGGTCATGACCAGCTCCTGGGGGTACTTCCTGCGGCGGTGCCCGTTCGCATCCTCGACCTCGACCGCGAAGAGGCAGGTGCGGTGATGGTTGAGAAAGGGCGAGAGATGGTCGCGCAGGAACGCGTCGGCATCCGGTGCCAGAGACTCCGGGATGTGGCTGCGCCCCAGCCACCGGCGTACGACGTTGCCGTTCTTGGACTCGACCAGCGCGTTGTCGTTCGAGCGCCGGGGCCGCGACTTCGTGAACTCTTCGACGTGCAGCTTGTTCAGCATCTCCGCGACCCGGTGGTTGATGTACTCCGACCCGTTGTCGGAATGGAAGGCCAGGACGCGGAAGGGGAACGCGCCGACGAGCACCTCGAGCACGGGGACCATGAACTGCTCGGTGATCCGCCGAACCGACGCAAGTTGTTGGTACTGCGTCACTTCGTCGACCATGTTGATCACGTAGGCCCCCTTCTCGCCGTCGCGGTCGCCGCTGTGCACGGTGTCGACCCGCACGAAGCCCGGGCGGCCCTCCGGCCGGGGCCTGCGCCGCTGCCCGATCGGCGACGACGAGCCCCGCGTCGCGCGGTACGTGGTCCGGGCACGCCGGTACGCCCGGCGGGCACGCAGGTTGTAGATGTGGCCGTTCGAAATCCCCGCCAGGCGCTCGAAGCGCTTGTCGCCGAAGACATGGTACATGCGCCACAGGATCCTCTTCGTCGCCGGTCCCGAGAGCTGGCCGAAGGCCTCGTCCACCTCCGCCAGCAGTATCGCGTCAGCGGTCGTGTAGACCGTGGCGAAGGGACGCGAAGGAGGGCGCAGCCGGTGGTCGCGGATGCGGCCCGTGCGGCGCTGCTGCCTGATCAGCCGCGTCAGCTGGGCGTCCGAGTAGCCGGTGACCTTGGCGGCGTACTTCCTGACCAGGCCCTTCCCGGCCCTCGACAGGCCGAAGTGGTAGCGGAACCGGACCAGCGTCCGCTCAATGAACGCGTATGCCGCCTCACGGTCGTGGGGGGCGATGTCCGCCCCCTCGCTCCCGCCGAGGAAGGCGCGGATGTCGTCGACGGTGCGAATCCGTTCGGTGCTGAGTGTCACGATCATGCTCCCATGATCTGCTCGCACCCCCGCTCATGCTTGTCTGTTAGTCTCAGACCCGGGTGGCAGGGAAAACCCGGCCCTTCGGCGCCCCGCGGGGCGCCGAAGGGGGGCGGTGGTCGGATCGTTTCAGGCTTGGCCGTAAGGGGCCGCAAGTGAGTTTGGTCGCCACCGTCCTTCCCAACGTCCTGAATGGATACCTGAGCATAATGGCTCGCATGACAAGCACAGGAGAAGGGAATATGACCGAGCATACCGTCGGGATCGACATCTCGAAAGCCTGGCTCGACGCCTACGCCGCGCCCGAGGGGAGGGCCGCCCGGTTCTCGAACGACACGGCCGGGTTCCGGAAGCTGATCGCCTGGATCGGCCCCGAGGCCGGCCGGATCGCCTACGAACCCACCGGGCCCTGGCATCGCGACTTCGAGGAGGTGCTGCTGAGGGCCGGACTTCCCCTCTATGCCATCAATCCGTACCAGGTCCGTTGCTTCGCCCGATCGCAGGGGCGACGCGCAAAGACCGACGCGATCGACGCGCGCACGTTGGCGCGGATGGCCGCCGTGATCGACGATCTCCGCCCGACCAAGGCAACGTCCGGGAACGAGCGCGACCTCGCCGAACTGAGGTTGGTGCGCGATGGGCTGGTGGCGGACCGGACTCGTACTCTCAACCGCGGCAATCACTTGCGCCACCCCTTGGCCAAGCGGGTCAACAAGGAGCGTCTGGCGCAAATCGAGCGTCAGCTGAAGCGCATCGACGCCGTGATCGCCAAGCTTCTCCAAAGCGAGGAGACGCTCAAGCGCCGCTGCGAGATCCTGACCTCGATCCCGGGCATCTCCGGCGTCACCGCTGCGGGCCTGATCGCTCACATGCCCGAACTGGGCACCATGACCGGCCCCCAGGCCGCCAGTCTCGCCGGGCTGGCTCCGGTGACCCGGGAGTCCGGTACCTGGAGGGGGCGCAGCTTCATCCAGGGCGGAAGGGACAAGGCTCGCCGGATGCTCTACATGCCTGCACTGGCCGCCATCCGCGCTAATCCCGCCCTCGGACGGAAGTACGCGGCACTCGTCAAAGCCGGGAAGCCGCCCAAGGTCGCCATCACGGCCGTCATGAGAAAGCTCGTCGTCCTCGCCAACGCCCTCGTGCAGCAGGATCGCCTGTGGACGCCGGAACCGCCCGCCACCGCCTGATGGCTACTTCATACCTCTGCCCCGGACCCGCTCGCACTGGAGCTGCGACTCGCCCCGCCGGCTTGCGACATGGATACTCACTTCCCGTTGGAAACCGGCTCCCCGCTCATGATCATTTCTCATTGGACAACGCTGAGTTGCGCGATTCGGGGATGGGGGCATTACCTTGGCCAAGCTTCGCCCAAATGGGGCGAGGGGAACCCTTTTGCAGAGAAGGAGATAGACCGATGAAGCGATTCTTCGCACTTACTCTCGTCGCGTTTGCGCTCGTGGTCGCGGCCCCCACCGCCACGTCGGCCGTCCCACCACCCGATGTCGTGCCGACCACGGAGTGCACGGAGATGGGGTATTGCCCACCGTCCTTGACCATCGAGATCAGCGATCCGATTGAAGGGGGTGGCGAGGCCGTGGGTACCGCCACTTGCCCGCTTTCGCTGGAAATCACTGCGACCTCTACAGGCATCATGGTAGTTGGCCGCTACGTGCTGGAGGTCGAGGAGGGTTGGGTCCTGTGTTCTTATGGTCCTTGCGGCGTACGCAGATACGATGTCACCAGTGTTACTATTACTGTAATAGTATAGACCATGATTCGAGCCTTCCTCCTGGCCATTCTGGCTACCCCCGCCGTTGGCAGCGCCCAGCAGATTCTCGAAGTCGACTACTCGAGCGGACGGACGATCATCGACGACGAGTGGCGAGCCATGAGGACGGGGAATCTGATCGCCGACTGGGACCGTAGCCTGCTCTACGTCCACGATGCCGAGGAGCCGAATGGGATCATGGTCTTCTCGCTCGAGACCGGCGAGTGGATGCGAACGATCTCGACGCCTCGCGGCGATGGTCCGTTCGAATTCTCACAGGGCAAGGCATCAATGGCGCCGACCAGGGATGGTGGTCTGTACATCTCCGGATTCCATCGAGTCGTCACATACGACTCGGACGCCAACCCGGTTGGGTCGTGGACCCCGCGAGCACCCATGCGTCAAGCGGTCTGCGATCTTGGGGGCAAACCTGCCGTACCGATTCCCAACGGGGTACTCCGGTACGAGTTGGAGGCGATAGGACCGGATGCCGTCGCCAGAGAATCAATCGGCGTTATCCGTTCGATGGAGGAGGGGCGCGCCCGCGCGGAGCTACGCGCCCGCGCGGAAATGATGATCTTCGCACGGATCATCTGTACGGAGAACCGGGCCTTCGTCGTGCTAACCCACGAGGAGGGCCCGGACTCCGTATTCGTGTACCACTCGAGCGGCGAGGTGGACCGGGTATCCGTTCCGAGCGAGTTCACCGAGGACCGGGGATGCAGGATGGACGGAAAGCCTTGCCCGCCGTGGTCGCGCAACCTACATCCGTCATTCGATGACCGGGGCAACCTCGTGCTGCTCAGCAACGATTGGGTTACCGGCGGCACGATCATCAACACGGAGACCGGATGCTACGCGATCCTGCGGAAAGGCGGGCGGAACGACATGTCTCGGATCCCCGTGCGAGTGAGGGGCGACAGCGTCCTGGTTTTTCAGCAGGACCAGGAGCAAAGAGAGGACGGCACGTTTCATTTGTTCTGGGGAAGCACCAACAAAGTGTCGATGCACCCGCTCCGAATCGTGAGCGGCGAGCCGTGCGGGGAAGCACCGCCGGGGGCGCAGGCGCCATTCCTGTAACCGCCGCCCCGCCAGCACCACGCGCCCGGCTGGAGCACGTCGGCACCGTTCTCACGTCATGGTCTCCCTCTCCTTACTCCCCCCCTTCGTCCCGATCGTACATCAGGACATACGGGCGCGTGGGTGCCGACATGCGCGGGAGCCGTAGAGTGCGGCTGATCCGCAACCGGTCATCCACGATTTCCAGAACCGACCGCACCCGTCCGCCTGAACCGGCCCGGTGTTCGAGAGCAAGCCTGTCGCCATCCCAGTACACCCGCGCGCGGACGGACTCCCCTTCCGGGTCTTGCCAGCTGATCCATTCGCCACTCATCGGCACCTCCACTTTCCGTCCGGGCGTCGGCATGTAAACCACCCCGTCCTCGTCCACCCGCAGGATGAGCGTGTTCGGACGATCCAGCCATACCTCCAGGATCGGCCTCAAGTCCTCCAAGTCCGCCATCAACCTCTGAAGTCCCTCAGCGGCCATACGCTCCGCCATCTGGCGGGCCTGACCCAGGTCAGTCACGTCCCGATGGACTTCTGGCTGGTCTGTGAATTGAAAATTGGGTGCCTGCGTCCCGGTTGATTCGTCCACGTCCCATGCGCCAGTGAGGCCTGCGAATAGAGCTTCGGCCTCCACTCCGGTCAGAGGATGGGCGCCGCCGCCCGAAGCGCAGGCGGCCGTGAGCACCGCCAATCCGGCAAACGCCATCCCGGCGCCACCATGGCCGCGGGTCGAAAACGTCGTACCAATTCTCATGTCATGATCTCCTGCGGCGAAGTCTGGTCGCCGACCGTAAGATCGCCTTATCACTAACGATGGACAATCTCCCCTCCACCTCCCGAAGGGTAGTGGAGGCAGGGTTGGGAAGGCCTGGGTGGAGGCCTCCGCAGCCGTCAGGCGTTGTGGCAGGATGGCAGCCCTCTCACCAAGTGGCGGGCTTCGAGACCGAGATGCCTGGGATGTTTTTCGGAAACTGCGCGGCCCGAAGCATGGATGACCGAACATGCCGTCTATGAGTTGCAACTGCCGCCAATGGCGGAGCCATTCGCTTGCCACCGGGGCACACCACAAACACGGGCTTACCCTGCTCGACAGATACCATTCGAATCGGCGTGACGAGATCGGTATCGTTCGAGATGACAACAGCGGCGTCGAACGACTTCTTCCACGCATCGTTGAGGAGATGTGCGGCCAGGTTTACGTCAGATCCCTTCTCCTCCATCGTATGGACTTCGGTGACGACCGATCCGCCGCCCCGCGACCGGAAGGTTGGTCAAGGGACGCCAAATGGTCTTGGAGAGGAACTTCCCGAAAAGAACTTCGACCCCGGGCAGGGTTGCGAGAGCGCTCAGGTAGGCCTGCTGCCGAGCTGGTGCACCGGCGTCGGGGATTCCGGACACGCGGGCGGTGAAGTACTTCAGTTTGCTGACGCAGTAGCCGGCCGGGAGCAGTTGGTACGCTAGCTTCACGGGGTCGAGCCACTTGAACGGCGTGTCCTTGAGGGCGCCGTAATACAGGTTGAATCCGTCGACGTAGACTCGAGTTCTCATCGGCAACTCCCCAAAAAAGCAAGGGCCGCTCCAGAGGAGCAGCCCCTGAGCCGACAGTCGAGGCCCAGAGAGGCCGTGAGAGCACGCCAAGCAACTCCGGTGCCTTCCCGGGGGAAGTGTCCAGGTGCCGCTCCCCGTCCTCCGGCTACGGCTCCTTCGGCACTTCCTCCTCCACTCCCTCGGACACCCGGTAAAGGTACTCTCCATCGCGGATGAGCCCGTACCGCTCGCGCGCCAGGCGCTCCAGTGCGTCGTCGTGATGCCGCAGCGAGTCGACCCATGCGCGCAGGGAATCGATCTCATGCCTGGCGGCCAGCATTTCGGCGCGCTTGCCCTCCAGTTGCATTTCGGCCCGCCGGGCATCCATGAGCGAGTGTTCTCCTCCGGCGACCGCGACGTAAAAGGCGACCGCCACCAGGACGGGGAAGACGAGCCCCTTCCACCCCCTCATGACCGCCACCTTTCCGAGGCATAGCCGACCCGCGCGCCGAGCCGTTCCTCGATCCGCAGCAATTGGTTGTACTTGGCCACCCGGTCGGTGCGGCTGGGCGCGCCCGTCTTGATCTGGCCGGCGCCGGTGGCGACCGCGAGGTCGGCGATGAAGGTGTCCTCGGTTTCGCCCGAGCGGTGGGAGATGACCGTCCCGAACCCGGCCTCCTGCGCCGCGCGCACCGCGTCGATCGACTCGGTGAGGGTGCCGATCTGGTTGACCTTCACCAGGACGGCGTTGGCGGTGCCTTCGCGCATGCCGCGCTCCAGCCGGGTCAGGTTGGTGGCGAAGAGGTCGTCGCCCACGATCTGGCAGCGATCGCCCACCCGCGAGGTGAGCGTCCCCCAGCCGGACCAGTCATCCTCGTCCAGGGGATCCTCGAGGCTGACAAGAGGAAAGCGCGCGATCATCTCTTCCCAGAAGGCGATCATTTCCTCGGTCCCCAGGGACGCTCCGGAGGATTTGTGGAAGGTGTACGCACCGTCCGCGAAGAACTCGGACGCGGCGGCGTCGACGGAGAGCAGGATGTCCTCGCCGGGGCGATAGCCGGCCGCCTCGATCGCCCGCATGACCACCTCGGCGGCTTCGATGTCGGAGCCCAGGTCGGGAGCGAATCCCCCTTCATCGCCTACGGCCGTGCTCTTGCCCGCCTCCGTCAGCACCTTCTTCAGGGCGTGGAACACCTCCACCCCCATCCGCAACCCCTCGGAGAAGGATCCGGCGCTCACCGGCATGATCATGAACTCCTGGATGTCCACGTTGTTCGACGCGTGCGCGCCGCCGTTCACGATGTTCATCATGGGAACGGGCAGGGTGCGGGCATCGTCCCCGCCGACGTATCGGTACAAGGGGAGATCCTGCTCGGCCGCCGCCGCCCGGGCCACCGCCAGGGAAACGGCCAGAATCGCGTTGGCGCCCAGACGGCCCTTCCCCGACGTTCCGTCCAGCTCGATCATCGTGCGATCGATGCCCCGCTGGTCGCTCGCATCACGGTCGAGAACCGCGCTCCGGATCCCGGTCCCGATGTTGCGAACCGCGTTGAGTACGCCCCGGCCCAGGTAGCGCCCGGGATCGCCGTCGCGCAGCTCGACGGCTTCATACTCGCCGGTGGACGCCCCGCTCGGGACGGCCGCGCGGCCACTGTGCCCGCTCTCGAGGGTGACCTCCGCCTCAACGGTCGGATTTCCGCGCGAATCCAGGATTTCGCGCCCGCGCACCTCCACGATCGCCGACATCAGGCCTTCCCTTCCCCGTTCGCGAGTCCCAGGATCGCCTCCCGGCACTCCCTGGCAAGACGGTTTCGGTCCTTCAGGGTGAAGCCCTCGGTCTCGATCGGGTGCCCCACGACAACGGTGGCGGTCCCGGGGGACATCTTCCAGCTGCCCTTCTCCATGATCCCGCGCGTACCGACGACCGCGACCGGCACCACGGGCACCTGCGACTTGATGGCCATGACGAAGGCCCCCTTCTTGAAACGCCCCATCTCTCCGGTCGGGGACCGGGTGCCTTCCGGAAACATGATGATCGTCCTTCCCTCCCTCATCAGCTCGTCCGCTCTCTTGAGCGAGTCGATCGCGGCCTGCTGATCGGAGCGGTCGATGGCGATGTTGCCGACCTTCTCCCAGGCGGCGCCGACGACGGGGATGCGCGAGAGCTCCTTCTTTCCGACGAAGCTGAACTTCTCCCTGAGCGCCGTGCCCAGGGCGAAGATGTCGAACCAGCTCTGGTGATTTGAAACCAGGATCTGGCCGCGCCCGTTTCCCAGCCGGTCGCGGTTCTTGACGACAAGCCGGGTGCCGGCGCCCCGCAGGATGATCGAGGTCCATTCTCCGGTCAGACGGTCCGCGCGCCGGCGGAAGTGGCGCGGCCACAGGAAGTAGTACAAGACTGCGCGTCCGCCGGAGTAGAGCGTCGCCCCGACGATCACGGCGTAGGCCCAAACGGTTCGGATCACGGGGTGCCGCCCGCGAAGTGGTCGTAGCCCCCCCGTCCGGGGGCGCTGTGGCGCCCTCGATCGTCCTCGAGCACAACCCCCTTCCCTTCCTCCACCCTGCCTATGCGGGTCAGCACCACCGCCATCTCCTGTCCGAGGGCCCTGATGCGCGATCCGGCCCCGGGCGGGGCCGTAAACATCAGTTCATAATCTTCGCCCCCTTCAAGGGCGAGGTTCAAGTCCCCGGCGCCCGGATCGACGGGTACGGCGCCGGTATCGACGCGGATCCTCACCCCGGATGCGCCCGCCACACGCCTCGCGTCGGCGACGAGTCCGTCCGAAATGTCGATCATGGCGCATGCCAGCCCTGCGGTGGACAGCGCCAGCCCCAGCGGCACCCTGTCGGGGGGAGCGGCGAACCGCTTGCGGGCCCGCGGGTCCGGTTCCGTCCCCGCCGACCAGGCTGTCACCGCTGCGGCCGCCCCACCCAGACTCCCCGATACCCAAACCCCCTGCCCCACCTCCCCCCCACCCCGCGTCACCACCGTCCGCGCCCGCCCCACGGCCACCACATCCACCACGGCCGGCCCCGGAGACCGGCTCACATCCCCCCCGATGATCGCCACCCCCACCCGGTCTCCGGCGGCGCGTACACCCCGCTGCAACTCCACGGCGACCGACGGGTCCCCATGCACGGCCAACGACACCAGCAGCGCCTCCGGCACCGCCCCCATGGCCGCCAGGTCGCTCACGGCGGCGGCCCCGGCCCTGAAGCCCGCCTCCTCGGGAGAGATCCAGTCGAAGCGGAAATGGACTCCCTCGACGGCCATATCGGTCGAAATGACCAGGCCTCCGCGCAGGAAGGCCGCGTCGTCCCCCGGGCCCAGCCGTACGGCCCGGCTCCCCCTCCAGCCGATGGAGACCAGGCGGCGAACCAGCTCGTTCTCGTCCAGGGCCGGGGGGATTCCGTCCACGGGCTACCTGGGGCGCCGCTGGTCGAATGTGATAAAGGGGAACGGCAGGCCGACGTCGCCGCGGCCCTCCTCGCTCAGGGCCGCGGGGATCGCTTCCACCACATCCGAGGGCATGAGCGCGGCCCCCAGTCCGTCATGTGACGCCGCGCGGCCTGTCACATGAAGGGCAAGGCCCGCGGCGTGCGAAGCCCTCACCCCCTGGGCCAGGAACGCACCGATCGTGCCGGTCAGCACGTCCCCCATCCCCGCCACCGCCAGGTCCGATCCCCCTTCCTGCGTGCTCACCAGCAGTCTCCCCTGCGGATCGGCCACGAGCGACGGCGTGCCCTTGAGCAGCGTCACCACACCGTTCGAAGCGGCGAAGTCCCGGGCCGTGGCCACGCGGTCGCGCTGGATGTCCGCAACGGCGCGCCCGGTCAGGCCGGCCATCTCGCCGGGGTGAGGCGTGACGACGGTATTCGCCCCGAGACGCTCCCCGAGGTCCCCCCGTGCACCCCGCGCCAGAAGGGTCAGCGCATCGGCATCGATGACCGCGGGCCGTGATTCGCGCGCCTCCAGCGAAACCTCCAGCTGGCGCCGCGCCGTCGCTCCCGTGCCCAGTCCCGGCCCGATGGCCAGCGCGTCGCTCCGTTCCACGGCACTCCGCAGCGCGACCTCGTCGGACGAGTCCACGAAGAGCGCCTCCGGAACTTCGCCGAGCACCTCCGCGGCCGGGCCGGAGGCGCACACCCGCACCAGTCCCACCCCGCAACGGAATGCAGCACGGGTGGACAGGATCGCCGCACCCGGCATGGCCGATCCGGCCACGATGGCCAGGGCGCCCACGTCGTACTTGTGCGTCACGGAAGGTCGGCGGGGGAGGGTCTCACGCGCCCATCCCGGTGTGGCCAGACGCGCCCAGTCATCCGCTTCGGGCGGGGGAAACCCGATCTCGACGGCCACGACCCTTCCGCACCATTCCCGCCCCGGGTACAGGAGCGTCCCGAGTTTTGGCCACCCGAAGGAGACGGTGATGTCCGCGCGGACCGCCTCGCCGGGCACCTCGCCGGTGTTGCCGTCCACGCCGGACGGAGCGTCAAGCGCGACCACAGCGCCCGCGGCTTCGTTCGCCAGCCTGATGGCCGCCGCATGCGGTCGGCGCGGCGCTCCCCGGATCCCGGTGCCCAGCAATCCGTCGACCACCACCCCCGCGCCCGCCAGGACCCCCGCCAGCTCTTCGGCCGCGCCGGCCCGCTCATGATCGAATCCCGTGCGGGAAAGCTCCCAGCCGTGCAGGACAGGGTCGGATTGAGGGCGCCCGCCCACGGTTACGGCAAGGACATCACGTCCCCACGCCGACAAGGCCCTCAGGCAGACGAGCGCGTCGCCCCCGTTGTTCCCCGAACCGACCAGCGCAACGACCCGCCCCTCGGGGAACAGGTGTTCGATGATGAGCGCCGCCCGTTGGCCGGCGTTCTCCATGAGAGCCGCCTCGGGGACTCCACGCTCTACGATCGCGGTGTGATCGAAGAGGGCCGCCTGATCGGCGGTCGGCGCTCGTACCTCGGTTTTCCCGAACGGCCCTGTCAGGCGGCCCGGGTTCACGGCCTACTTGTAGCTCTGTCCGATCGACCGCCCGAAGGTGATCTCGCCGTTGTCGATACGGATATTGAACCCGCAGTCCGGGTTCGAACATACCCAGGCCTTGTAACGGATCGGAGCTCCATCGCGTCCATAGTCGGACATGGGAAGCAAGACACCGTCGTTGCACTTCCTGCAGCTGGCAAAACTGTTGTCATCCACCGTGTTCATCGAACCCTCGTCATTAGCCGATCCAACGACCCGCGTAAGGCCGCTTCCAGGGGTGGTTTGCGGTCCCGCGACCCTGCTTCGCGCCATCGGTCCCCGCAAGTTGCTTGGGGGCGGAAGCTACCAGAAAACCCGTCCGTTTGCCAGACATGGGCGAGATTTTCGTCCGAAAACCGCCTTCGTAGCCCTCAATCCGCCGTTGTGACCACCGTCCAGGGGCATACGGTCGCCACCCTCCACGGATAGACCGTCCACGGATAGTCGTGGTCGAAGACCTCCTCGAAGTCGAAGACATCCACGAAATCCTCGGGGCGATCGCCGGTGTGCTTCACAAGAATTCCCATCTCGACCAGGTCGAAGACCATCTCGCCCAGATCACCCGTCGAGTGGATGCCCCAGTGCCCGAGAACCGTGCGCGCCATCGGTCCGAACCGCTCCATGGCCAGTCCGCGCACTCCTTCCGCCAATTCCTGACCGGAGATGTGGCGCCGTTCGCTCAACCCCGAAATCACCCCGTGGAGCGCATCCAGGACGAAATCGTACGCATCACGGTGGAACCGCACGTCCTTCAGCTGAACGGCGGCCGGAGCTTCGAAGTGGTCAAAGGTGCTCATGAGGCAATTTCACACCGTCAGGTGGAGGGCGCCAGTTCGTCGTAGAGCGGGTAGGCGGCGCACATTTCGCCCACCTTTCGCCGGATCCCGCGGATGGCCGCTTCGTCCCGCGGGCGTTCGAGGATGTCGGCGATCCAGCCGCCTACCGTGCGGATTTCCGGGGGGGCCATGCCGCGCGTGGTGATCGCGGGGGTGCCGATGCGCAGCCCGGAAGTCACGAACGGGGACCGGGTCTCGCCGGGGACCGTATTCTTGTTGACGGTGATTCCGGCGCGCTCCAGCGCTTGCTCGGCGTCCTTTCCCGTGAGGTCGCGGTCCCGGAGATCGACCAGGATGAGGTGATTGTCCGTTCCCCCGGACACGAGAGGCACGCCACGTTCCATGATCGTGTCGGCCAGCACGCGGGCGTTCTCCACAACCCGTCGTCCGTACTCCCCGAATCCCGGCAGGAGGGCCTCTCCCAGGGCGACCGCCTTCGAGGCGATGACGTGGACGAGGGGGCCTCCCTGGATGAAGGGGAAGACCATGCGGTCGATCGCTTTGGCGTGCTCTTCGCGGCACATGATCAGGCCCCCGCGGGGACCGCGCAGGGTCTTGTGGGTGGTCGTGGTGACCACGTCGGCGTGGGGGACGGGACTGGGGTGGTGGCCGCCCGCGACGAGTCCCGCAATGTGCGCCAGATCGCACATGTGAACCGCGCCGACCTCCCTGGCGATTGCGCCGAAGGCCTCGAAGTCGATGGTGCGGGGATACGCGGACGCCCCCGTCACGATCATCTTCGGGCGCGTTCGGAGGGCGGTCTCGCGCACCGCGTCGTAGTCGATCCGCCCGTCCGACTCGCGCACCCCGTACGCGGCAACGTCGAAGAAGCGCCCGCTGAAGTTGACGGGGGAGCCGTGAGTGAGGTGGCCGCCGTGGCTCAGATTCATGCCGAGAATGCGGTCGCCGGGCTCGAGGAAGGCGAAGTAGCCGGCCATGTTGGCCTGCGCCCCTGAGTGGGGCTGGACGTTCGCGTGGTCCGCGCCGAAGAGCTCCGTGGCCCGGGTGCGGGCCAACTCCTCGACCTGGTCGGCAAACTCGCAACCTCCGTAGTAGCGCCTCCCGGGCAATCCCTCCGCGTACTTGTGGGTGAACACCGTGCCGAGGGCTTCCCGCACCGCGGGGGAAACGAAGTTCTCGCTCGCAATCATCTCGAGCTGGTTCCGCTGCCGGGATTCTTCTCCCAGCACCGCGCGGTAGACCCGCTCGTCCTTCCTTTCGAGGTGTTGCATCGGGCGTCCCGTCTCTTCTCTCGTAGCTCCCGCGCCTGTCCGGCCGGCCGGTGCGAATCCCCCCGGGGGACTCACGGCGACCGCGTGACCGCGCGGCCGATCACCAACCTCAGGATTTCACTGGTCCCTTCGTAGATCTCGGTGCCCTTGGCGTCCCGCATGAGTCTCTCGACCGGGAATTCTCGCATGAAACCATAACCGCCGAAGATGCGAACCGCCTCTTCGGTGACCCACATGGCCGTCTCGCTGGCCAGTAGCTTGGCCATCGCCGAGCGCGCCGTGACCGGGAGCCCCTCCCGGTCCTCCGAGCCCCGCGCCTCCCACGCCGCCGCTCCCTCCATGGCCAGCGCCCGGGAGGCGGCGATCCTCGTGGCCATGATCGCGAGGTTGCTGCGGATGGCCCCGAAGTCCGCGATGGGACGGCCGAACTGGCGGCGCTCACGCGCGTACCTGGCGGCGTGTTCCATCGCGGCCTGCGCAATCCCGACCGCCTGCGCCCCGATTCCCAGCCGTCCCAGGTCCAGGGCGCCCAGGGCGTAGCCGAGTCCCCGCCCCGGATCTCCCACCAGCCTTTCGGTACCCACCCGGACCCCCTCGAGGTCCACCGCAACCGTCTCCGAGGCGCGCAGACCCATGGTCTTCTCCCGCTTTCCCACCCGGTATCCCCGGGCATCCGTGTCGACCAGGAATGCCCCGATCGGGGGCCGCGACCCGGCCGATCCGGTCCGCGCGAAGACGATGACCATATCGGCCCGGGAACCGTTGGTGACCCACTTCTTCGACCCCGAGATCGTCCAGACCCCTTCCCCTTCCTCCGCGCACGCCCGCGTGCTCATCCCCGACGGGTCGCTCCCGGCCTCCGCTTCGGAAAGGGCGAACCCGGCGATCTTCTCCCCCGAGGCAAGCGCGGGGAGCCATCGGGACTTCTGCGCCTCGCTGCCGTGCGCCAGGAGGATGTGGGGGACGGGCCCGTTCTGGATGGCTACGGTCAGGGCGAGGGCGGCATCTCCGCGGGCAATCTCCTCCAGCGCGACCAGGTAGGTGGGGGCGTCGAAACCCAGCCCTCCGTACTCCGGGGGCGTGAGCATTCCCAGGAAACCCAGTTCAGCGAGATTGGCCAGCACCTGCGGCGCGAAAGCCCGGTCCCGGTCCCACGCGGCCGCACGCGGCGCGATCTCGCCCTCGACGAAGTCGCGCGCCAGGTCGCGGATTTCGCGCTGTTCGGCGGTGAGCACGGTCAGCGACCTCCGTCGTAATCGTGGAAGCCTCGCCCCGTCTTGCGCCCCAGCCACCCCGCCGCCACGTATTGGCGCAGCAGCGGACAGGGGCGGTAGCGGTCGTCGCCCAGCTCCCTGTGAAGCACCTCCAGGATGTTCAAGCAGGTATCGAGACCGATCAGATCGGCCAGGGCCAGCGGCCCCATGGGGTGGTTCATGCCCAGCTTCATGACCGTGTCGATGGCCTCCGCCTCCGCCACCCCCTCCATTAGCGTGAAGATGGCCTCGTTGATCATCGGAGCCAGGATCCGGTTGGAGACGAAGCCGGGGAAGTCACGCACCTCCACGGGGACCTTGCCGAGGGTCCGCGAGAGCGCCATCACCGTCTCCGTGGTGGCGTCGCCGGTGCGCAGTCCGCGGATGACCTCGACCAGCTTCATGACCGGGACGGGGTTCATGAAGTGCATCCCGATGACCTGCCCGGGACGCTGCGTGCGGGACGCGATCGCCGTGATCGAGATCGACGAGGTGTTCGAGGCGAGGATGGCGTCGTGCGGCGCGAACCGGTCCAGCTGATCGAAGATCTCGTACTTGAGGTCCGCGATTTCGGGGACGGCTTCCACCACCAGTCCGGCTTGGCTCACGCGCTGCAGGGCAGTTGCGGATTCGATGCGGTCCAAGGCCCCGCTCCGCTCCGCCGCGCTGATCCTCCCCTTCGACCGCTGCCGCTCCAGGTTGCTGCCGATGGTGGCGACCCCGCGGTCGAGCGCGCCCTGGTCGGAATCCACCAGCACCACCTCCAGACCGGCCAGCGCGCACACGTGAGCAATGCCGTTCCCCATGGTGCCGGCGCCCACGACAGCCACTCGTTCGATTGTCATTCAGTCTCCTCTGCGGTTTCGTCTGGTCCCAGCAGCCAACGTGAGGGCACGATTCGGGGTTCGCGCCACGATCAGGATGGCCAGCACCAGCGCGGCGGTGGCGGCGAGTCCCCCTTCCAGTCCGAAGTCCCCGCCGGTAACCAGCGCCGTCCCCGCGCCCGAAACATCGATCAGCGGAGCGTCCACCAGCTCAATGCCGCTGACGGGCAGGTCGGCCAGGAATCCGGTCGCCAGATTCCACCCGGTGTGTACGCCGGTCGCCCACCACAGATCCCCCGTCCTGAGGCAGACCAGTCCGAGAAGAACGCCCGCCAGCGCGATGTTCAGGAACGCCAATCGCCCGACATTCGGGTTGGCTCCGTGGAGGAGCGAAAAGGTCGCCGAAGTGAACGCGAGGGCGGGCCAGCGGCCCCATCGGTCCAGCACCACTCGCAGCGGGTATCCCCGCAGGGCGATCTCCTCCCCCGCGGCCGCGGGGAGCAGGATCAGCACGGTCCAGCTTCCTGTTGCGACATACTCGATGACGGTGCCTCCTTCCAGCCCGTACCGCAGCCCCCCCACGCCGACCGCGATGGCCAGGGCCGGCAGGACGAAGGCGACGCCGAGGAGCGTGCCCCACAGCAGTCCCCGCCCCACCCCCCGCCGCGGCAGCCCGATGGCCGAGAGCGGCCTCCTCCCGTCCATGCGCAGCACAATCGCGCTCGCCACCACCGCGGCCACGAGTTGGAGCGATCCCAGCGCGGCCAGGCTTTCGGGCGACCCCGTAAGTCCGAACAGCGCGACGAGAAGCGCCACGAGGAGAACGGCGAAACCGCCCAGCCGAATCAGGATGGGAACGACCTCGCTCCTCTCCGGAAGGAGCCGCACGGCGGGATTCAGCTTGGTGGACCCTCCGGGGACCGCCACGAGAATCGGTGCCGGGCCAGGACGTAGACGATGGCGGCCTTGATCAGCGCCCCCGGCAGGAACGGCTGTACCCCGGAGGCGAACACTTCGCGCGCACCCAGTTCGGTCACCACCGACAGCCAGCTTGCCCCGGAGGTGAAGATCACCGCCGTCGCCACGACGAGCGCGACCGCCGTCCGCACCCGGTGCTTCTCCCGCCCGGCGATCCAGCCCGCGAGCGCAGCCGCCGCCGGGAAGGCCAGCAGATACCCGCCGGTCGGGCTCAACAGCCAGGGCAGGCCGGCTCCGCCCATCGCGAAGACGGGGACACCGGCCACACCCAGTCCCAGGTACAGGAGCTGCGAGGCCGCGCCCGCGACCGGTCCGAGCAGCACGCCCGAGAGGAGAACGAAAAGCGTCTGCAGCGTCATGGGAACCGGTGTGAAGCCCAGGGGGACTGCGATATGCGCCCCCAGCGCCGTGAGGGCCGCGAACACGAGCACCGCCACCGGAAGCGCGACGGGACGGTGCGCCGCCAACAGGCGTGCGAAAGGTGCCGCTCCGGGTTTCTCCGCCTCGGCGAGGGCGAGGTCCGTGGTTGTGTGAGTGTGGATCATTCCGCCATCCTCGGTTCAGTTCGCGCGTACCGCAAGGGCGACCGCGTTGCCGCCGCCGAGACACAGGGTGGCCATCCCGGTCTCGACGTCCCGCCCGGCCATCGCGCCCAGCAAGGTAACCAGGATCCGCGCGCCCGACGCCCCGATGGGATGCCCCAGCGCCACCGCACCCCCCCGCACGTTCACGCGCTCGGGATCCATCTTCAGCTCGCGCATGTCCGCGATGGCCTGCACCGCGAACGCTTCGTTCATCTCCACCAGTCCGTAGTCCCCAATCCGGGTCCCTTCCCGCCGCATCAGGTTGCGGACGGCCTGGACAGGCGCAAAGAAGAGGTCACGCGGCTCGGTGCCCCCCGCAGCGTACCCAGTGATGACCGCCCGGAATGCCAGGCCGTGCGCCACGGCGTATTCCTGGCTGGCCACGACCAGCGCCGAAGCCCCGTCGTTCAGTCCCGGCGCGTTGCCGGCGGTCACGACCAGTTCATCGAGCCCCGGGGGAGCGTCACGCGCGAAGGCGGGACGCAGGCGGCCCAGCGCCTCCAACGAGGTGTCCCGGCGGGGACCTTCGTCCGTGTCCACCGTCGATGCACCGCGCCGGGTCTCGACCGTGACCGGCACGATCTCCGGCCCGAAGCGGCCCTCGTCGATGGCTGCGACGGCCTTCCGGTGGGATGCGTAGGCGAATGCGTCGGCCTCTGCGCGCGTGACGCCGGCCTTCGCGGCGGTGTACTCGGCGTGCCCACCCATGTGGCAGTCGCCGAAGGAGCACCAGAGCCCGTCGTGGACCAACCCGTCCTGAACCGTGCGGTCCCCGAACTTCACCCCGCTCCGCATGCCCCGCAGGTAGTACGGCACATTCGACATCGACTCGAAACCGCCCGCCACCACCAGACGCGCGTCGCCCGCCTTGACCGCCTGGGCCGCCAGCATGACCGCCTTGAGACCCGAGCCGCACACCTTGTTCACCGTCACCGCGGGCACGCTCGCCGGCACGCCCCCGTTCACGGCGGCCTGGCGGGCGGGGGCCTGTCCCGCGCCGGCGCACACCACGTTGCCCATGATCACTTCGTCGACCTCGGCGACATCGATGCCGGCACGCGACACGACTTCGCGCACCACGACCGCGCCCAACTCGGGGCCGGAGAGGGGGCTGAGACCGCCCAGGAAGCGTCCGATGGGGGTGCGGACGCCGTCGAGGATTACGGGTGTGCGGGCAGGGTCGGGCACGGGGAGTTTTTCAGGGGTTTCGGGTGGATTGCGTACGGGAAAAAGGCACCCAACAGTATACCAATCTACTCGCGGCACCCCAACCCGCGCCGTGCGAAGAGGCCCCCCTTCACGGCACCTGCCGGCGTCTTACTAGAGTCTTACCCACGACGCCCCAACCCGCCGCCCTGCACGAAGAGATCCCGTTGGTAGCGCGCCCCGCGCGGCGGCCGATACCGCTTCAGGGAACGCAGATCCCCGATTCCCAGCGACTCCGCCCGGTCGAGCAGGCGCAGCAGCACGCGCGCCGTGGCGAGCGCGTCGCCGCGGGCGCGGTGCCGACCGTGAATGGGGATGTCGAAGAACTCCGACAGCGCGTCCAGGTTGCGCCGGCGCAGCTCCGGCACCAGGCGCCGTGCCAGGCTTATCGTACAGAGCCGCTCTACCTCGGGAACGTCGCCGAGCGCGTCGCCGAGCTGTGCCCTGAGCCACCCCCAGTCGAAGCTCACGTTGTGGGCGACGAAAACCCGGCCGGCGATGCGCCGGAACACCTTCTCCGCGACCTCGTCGAAGGCGGGCGCCCCGGCGAGCATGCGGTCGGTTATCCCGGTGAGTTCAACGGTCCGGCGCGGAACCCGGCGCCCCGGGTGCACCAGCGTCTCGAAAACGTCGTGGACCGCACCCCCCCGCACCTCCGCCACGGCCACCTCGGTCATGCGGTGCCCGCCCTCGTAGCGGCCACCCGTCGTCTCCACGTCCACGACCGCGTACGAAAGCCGCGACAACAGCGCTCCGGGGCGGCGGGCGCCCCCGCGAAGACTCCATACGCCTTCGCCGTCTACCTCGAAGCGGTCGTCGCCGCCCAGCAGCGCGAAGACGGCCGCGGAGGCCGCGCCCGGATGGCCGTTCAGACCCAGCACGCGCCGCGCCAGTTCGGTGGTGGCGAGCGGCCCACCTTGCAGCACCTCCCAGGCACCCTGCAGGAGAGAGAGGCGGCCCCCCCGCGAGGTCATTGTCGGTGGCGGGCCAGCGCGTACGACAGGCTTTCCAGCTCCACCAGCATGCTCACATTGCGCAGCGCGACATCGGCGGGGAGGCGCAGCTGCACCGGCGCGTAGTTGAGCACGGCCTTGATCCCGGCCGCCACCACGCGGTCCACCATTCCCTGTGCCACGGGAGCGGGGACCGCCACGATCACGAGATCGATCCGATCCTCGCGCAGCACGTCTTCAAGCTCATCCTGACCCCGGATCCGGATCTTGCCGAGTCTGGTGCCCACCTTGCACGGGTCGTTGTCGATCACGGTCGTGATGTGGAAGCCACGCCGGCGGAAGGGCTCGTATTCGACGAGGGCGGTACCGATCCGTCCCGCGCCCAACAACGCAACGCGCCAGGTGCAGTCGAGTCCGAGCACGCCCCTGAGGACCCCGGTGAGCTCGTCCACGGAGTACCCCAGGCCGCGTTTGCCGTACGAACCCAGGTGGGAGAGATCCTTGCGCACCTGGGCGGCCGTGGTTCCCCCGCGCTCGGCGAGCGCCACGCTGGCCACGCTGGTCACGCCCAGGCGTTCGAAGTCCTCCAGAAACCGGAGGTAGAGCGAAAGGCGACGGACCGTCGCGTCCGGGATTCGGCTTGTGAATTCGTTCACAAGCTGAAGTTAGCGAAAAGGGCCGTTGGAGGGCCATGTCCGCGCCGTCCGAGGCGGGATCAGGGTGCCGGGCCGTCCTTCGGGAGCAAGGCCGCGGCGAGCTTGATGAAGTCCTCCGGCGACAGCCGCTCGGGGCGAAGCGTTGGCGACAATCCAAGGTCCGCCAGCACGGATTCGATCCGGTCGCGCGGGCAGCGCAGGTCGGGGTGCCGCGCCAGGATGGTCCCCAACTGCTTGCGGCGCCACATGAAGGCCGCCCTCGTCAGGGTACGGACGCGCGTGGCGGCGGTGCACGTGAGCCGAGGGGGGGAACGCGGCGTGATGCGGACAGCCACGGAGTCCACGCGGGGAACCGGTCGGAAGGCGGAGCGCGGCACCTTGCAGATCCGCGCCGGGCGCGCGTGCAGTCCCACGCCCACGGTGAGGGCGCCGTAGGTACGCGTCCCGGGCGCGGCGAGGATCCGCCCGGCCACCTCCGCCTGCACGGTCAGCACGATGTCGCGCGGGTATGGCAGCCGCAACAGGCGGAAGATGATGGGGGTGGTGATGTTGTACGGGATGTTGCCCACCACCGTCGTACGCGCCCATTCACCGCCCAGGGTTGCGGGATCCAGCGACAGGATATCGCCGTGCACCACCCTGACCCGGGGCTCATCCTCGCAGCGGGACGCCAGTTCGGCCGCCAGTTCGTCGTCCAGCTCCACGGCGGTGAGCCGCACCCCCCGGTCGACCAGGTGCGCGGTCAGCGCGCCGCGCCCCGGTCCGATTTCCAGTACCGGGTCGCCCTCCTCCGCCCGTACCGCCCCCGCGATCTTGCGCTGAAGATTCGGATCCACCAGGAAGTTCTGCCCCAGCGAGCGCTTGGGGCGGCGGCGCGGCTGCACGGTCACTCCGCGCGCACCACGACCGCCGTGCGATCGTCGGCCGGAATGAGCGGCACCGACTGCGCGGAGATCTCGAAGAGGCGGTCCAGGATCTCGACGGCCGGCTCCCGGTGATTGCGCGCGACCGTCTTCAGCACCAGGTCTTCGCCGCTCTTTCGCCCACGCCGGGCCACCGTGTCGGAGAGCCCGTCGGTGAAGAGAAGCAGAATGTCCTCACCCGGCGCCCACTTCGCCCGTGCCTCGCGGAAGGGCGCCCCCCCGATCCCCATCGGCGGGTCGGTGGCCAGGAGTCTCCGCGCGGTCCCCCCGGGTTCCACGATGAAGGCGTGCGGGTGGCCGGCGTTCGCGTACGCCACTTCGGGTACGCCGGGCGACAGCACGCAGTAGAAGAGCGAGAGGTACATCTCGGTGGACTCCAGCTCGTCCCCGATCGCCTGGTCCAGGTGTTCCAGCACGGTCCCGGGGGCCCCGCCCTGCTGCGCGGAGATCGCAGCCGCGCTCATGACCAGCGCCATGATCAGCGCCGCAGGGAAGCCGTGCCCGGAGACATCGCCGATCATGACCCCCGTCCGGCCGCCCGACAGCTGCAGCACCTGGTAGAAGTCGCCGCCCACCGACTCGGCGGGCACGACCCGCGCGGCCGCCTCCACCCCCCGGACGCGCGGGATCGGGGGAAGAAGCTTCATCTGCAGGTCGTGGGCGAGCTTCATCTCGTGCGACAGGCTGTCGAGTGCCCGTCCCTCGCGGGTTCGCCGCCCCGCTCCGGGCGTTGCCGGGGCAGCCGTCTCGCCGGCAGACCCATCCGGGAACGGCGGTGGAACGGAGGCCGCGGTGCCGGGAGCGTCCCGCAGGACGAGGGTGACCTCGTTGCCCGCGTCGCTGAAGCGCACTTCGTCCATGAGCGCCCGCATCAGGAAGATGCCCCGTCCGCTGTCCTTGCCGATGTTCTCGGGCAGCCGCGGATCGGGGACCGCACCGGGATCGAAGCCGCGACCCTCGTCGCTCACGCACACCCGCACCTCGCCGGGCCGTACCCGCAGTTCGATCCTGACGCGCTCTTCGGGGTCGTTCACGTTGCCGAACAGAATCGCGTTGGAGATCGCCTCGGTGAGTCCCACCCGGAAGTGGAAGAGGAGGCGGTCCCTGTCGAGCCCGGCGGGCGCGCAGCATTCGACCGCGTGGTCCACCGCATCCTCGATGGCGCCGATGTCGTTGGGGAGGTGGAAGACCACGGTGCCGGGGGCGTCGAGCGAGGGTTCGCGGGCCGGGTCCGTCAACGGGCCACCCGGCGGGGAAGTCGGCGGGCCCGTCCTCCTGGTCACGCCCCCTACTCCTTCAGCGCTTCCTCCAGGCCGTCGCAGATCCGGAAGAAGGTGTCGAGCCTGGTCAGCTCGAAGAGTCGTTGCAGGTCGCCGTTGAGCGAGGCCAGCCTCAAGTCCCCGCCCTGCGCCCGAACCTCCTTCGAGAGGCTTATGAGGACACCCAGCCCCGACGAGTCGATGTAGCCGGTGCGCGAGAAGTCGATCACGAAGCGGCGTCCCCCAGCTTCGAGGGCGTCAAGCACCATGCGTTTCAGTTCGTGGCGGTTCCCGACGATCAGCTGCCCGTCGACGTCGTAGACGGTGACGCGCCCAATGGTTCGTTCTCTGAAGGACATGGAGGCTCTTTCGGGTGAGGTGGGTTGGGGTGACTGCGGGTCGGGGATTGGCGAAACAGAAAAATACGGAAGCGGGCGGTTTCGCGCAGGCGTGGGCCGGCAGTCCGCGGACAAGACCGTGCTCATCCCGCCAGCCTGGGCGGATCTGGGGCGGGCTGGGGTAGGAAACTGAGTCGCACCACCTGGTCCACATCGAATTCCACTTTCCGCACGCCGACAGCCACGTCGCCGCTCAATCCGCCATGCCAGATCGCGATCCCCCTCGGCCACTCGGCCTCATGGAGAAACACGCCATCCGCGTCGTACACGTGGGCCCGGTACATGGAGTCCGCTTCCGTCGGCCAAGAGCAGACCCACAGCCGACCGTCGTGCTCGCGTCGTCGCGTCACCGCCCCACAGCACCCAAGGGGTCGGTGACAGACATGTCGCGCCTTTCAACCGACCCCGGGTGATGCTCCCTACCTGCCGTTCGCCCGGAAGTGGCAGTCTACGATACCTGCGATCTCCCGCCTTCGCTCGCGGAGCGGAGGCACTTCGTAGTAGAACGGAATACGGGCCACCAGGTCCTCACGGAACTTTCCCTCCGCGATCGCCGCCCCCAGGTCCCGGTTCGTCGCGGCAATGATACGGATATCGGCCTTGTGAACGGTCTGCGATCCCAGGCGGCTGAACACTCCCGTCTCCAGAAAGATGAGGAACATCGCCTGGATCGCATGCGTGAGCACGCCGCACTCGTCCAGAAAGAGGGTGCCGCCCGCCGCGGCCGCGACCACTCCGGGCTTCGAGTCGGTCGCGCCGGTGTAGGCGCCCTTGATATGTCCGAACAGCTGCGCTTCGGCCGGAGTCTCGGTGAAGACTCCACAGTTCCGTGTCACCAACGGTCCCCCTGCCCTCGGACTCAGTTCATGGAGAATCCGGGCGAGATACCCTTTCCCGGAACCGGGCGGGCCGAGCAGCAGGACGTGCTCGTCCGTCGGCCCGATGCGGGTCGCGAAGCGGCGCATTCCTTCCGGGAGATCGTTCCACTCATCCTTCCAGCGAGTCGCACGTTCCTTCACGGATTCCTCCGCTTTCCTCGGTTGGACGGTATCGCGGCCGACAGCGGACCAAGCCCGCTCGACATCGCCGCCTCTACCTATACTGACGGGTCTCGACCCCAAGAACTTGCAATGGAGGGTCCGGGGCGAGGCGGCTCAGCGGGGTCCTTACGAGTCCCGGGCAGTCCGGCGGCGACCCCCATTAGCCATCAGCGCCGTAATCGCCGCCACACGCACGATGTCCGACACCGACGCCCCCCGCGACAGGTCGTTCAGCGGCAACCTCAGCCCCTGCAGGATGGGGCCGAGAGCCGTCGCCCCGGCCAGCCTCTCCACCAGCTTGTACGCGATGTTGCCCGCGTCCAAGGACGGGAAGACGAGGACGTTGGCCCTCCCCCCGGACGGGGATCCCGGCGCCTTGGCCCGGGCGACCGCGCGAATCAGCGCGGCGTCCGCCTGGAGTTCGCCGTCCGCCGGCACCTCCGGAAACGACTCGCGGAAGCGTTCCACGGCCTGGCGGACCCGTTCGACCGTTCGTCCCCCCGCGCTCCCCAGCGTCGAATACGACAGGAAGGCGACGCGCGGCTCGTCCCCCACCACCTGCCGCCGGAGACGCACCGCCTCGCCCGCGATCTCGACGAGGGCACGCGGGCCGGGATCGGGGACCACGCCCGCATCGGTAAAGCTCAGCACCTCGGATCCCCCGCCCCTGAAGTCGCCCACCTCCATGAAGAACGACGACGACAACGTGCGCACGCCCGGCCTCAGTCCCACCCCCTTCAGCCCCGCCCGCATCACATCGGCGCTGGCATGCGCCGCGCCCGCGACAACGCCGTCCACGGCCCCCCCGGTGAGCATCGCCACCGCCCGGCGCAGAGCGTCGCTCCCCCCCTCCACCACCACCGGGTCGACCACCTCGCGGCGCCGCAACGCGCCCACCGCCTCGGCCACGCGGGCATCGTCCCCCTCCGGGAAGGCGATCCTGCACCCGAGACGTCGCGCCCGGACTTCCAGGCGCTCGGTGAACGTCACGAAAAGCGCCGCCGCAACCGTTCCAGCACAAGTGGCGACACGAAGGTGCTGACATCGCCTCCCAGACCCGCCACCTCCCTGACCAGCGTGGCGGACAGGAAGGAGTAGTGCACATCGGGCGTCAGGAAGATCGTCTCCACCTCGTCCCAGAGTTCGCGGTTCATCTGCGCCATCTGGAACTCGTAGTCGAAGTCCGACACTGCCCTGAGCCCCCGGATGATGAAGCGCGCGCCCTCATCGCGGGCAAAGTCGACCAGGAGCCCCGAGAAGGACACGCAATCGACCCGGGGCTCGCTCCCGAAGACCGCCCGGATCATCTCCAGCCGCTCCGCGACGGGGAACAGACTCCCCTTCGCCTGTGTGGCGGTCTCGGCCACTCCCACGACCAGATGGTCGCAGAAGCGCAGCGTGCGCCGGACGATGTCCTCGTGGCCCAGGGTGACGGGGTCGAAGGATCCGGGATACACCGCGATGATGGGACGGCTGGCCTTCGAGGCCCTGGCCTCCTCTTCGGAGGAATCCCGCCCGGACTGGCGGAAATCACATTTCTTCATGGGTCCATCTCCTTCCGGGGGCCGGTTGCGCGCCGGTTTGCCACGGGGGGGAGCGCGATCGCAGTCAGCACGGTATCGCCGTATCGGCGCTGCCGCACGGGGACATCCGCGGGAAGCGCCTCGTCCGAGCGGTGCTCGACCCACAGTTCGCGTGCGAAGGGCCGGCGCGCGTAAAGGGTGACGAGGCGGTGGGCGTGGCCTCTTCCGTACGGGGGATCGGCCAGGGCGAGATCAAAGCGGTTCGGGTCGAGCCTGTGCAGGTGGGCAAGGGCGTCACCGCGAACCACGGTGGTGACGCCGTCCGCGTCGAGGGAGCGGATGTTGCGCTCCAGCACTCCGATCGCGCGGCGGCTCCGTTCGACGAAGGTGACGTGGGCCGCGCCCCGGCTCAGCGCTTCGAGCCCGAGCGCCCCCGATCCCGCGAAGAGGTCGGCGACGTCGGCGTCCCCGATCCTCTGTCCCAGGATCGACATCCAGGCCTCGCGCACGCGGTCGGTCGTGGGACGCACGCCCCGGCCACGCACCGGAGCCAGTCTGCGGCTCTTCCACCTGCCGGCAATGATTCGCAAACGCTCCTCCGCGCCCGTCGGCTTGGGTCGAGGTCGGGAGACCGGCGATCGGCCCGTTCATCGTCGCCGGACCGGGGTCATTCGGCCGGCCGGATGTCCACAACCCTCGCCTCGACCCTGGTCACGCCTCTGAAGGTATTCTCCAGGAGCGTGAAGGCCACATCCACCGGGCGGTTGGCAATCCCCTCCAGGGACACGCGTTCGACGAGGCGGAAGCCGATCGCCCCCAGCCCGGCGCCGTTCTGGATCATGCGGAACTTGAGGTGCGCCCCCTTGAGCACGCGCGGTGGCTGGGCGAAGCGGACGCGCCGCGCCATGAACACGGGTTCCGGGTTGCCGCGGCCGAAGGGGCCCGCGTAGCGCATGTAGCGGCTCAGATCGAGGTCGACTTCGGCGAGGCCGATCTCGGCATCCACGTGCAACACCGGCCGCGGCTCCGCGCTCCCCAGGCGGTGGCGTGCCACCGCCTGGAACGCTTCGCGGAAGGCGGCGACCCGGTCGCGGCGGATGTCCATTCCGGCCGCCTGGTGATGGCCCCCGAAACGTTCCAGGTGCTCCGCGCAGGCCGAGATGGCGCCGTGGAGGTCGAATGGCGGAATCGATCGCGCGCTCCCCCGCCCCACCTCCCCGTCCAGGGCGATCACCACCGTCGGCCGGTGGATGCGCTCCACCACCCGCGACGCCACGATCCCGATCACCCCCGGGTGCCATCCTTCTCCCGCAACCACGACCGCCCGGTCCCGCACCGGGTCGTAGACCTCCCTGAGCGCAGCCAGCGCCTCCTCGGCGGTCCGGCGTTCCAGCTCGCGGCGCTCCCTGTTGTTGCGTTCCAACACCTCCGCCAGACCGCCAGCCTCGCCGGAATCTCCGGTGAGAAGCAGCCGGAGCGCCTTCCCCGCGTCGCCAACCCGCCCCGCCGCGTTGATCCGCGGGCCGATCCGGAAGGCCACCGCGTCGGCTTCCACCGGATCCCCCGGGGCCAGGTCGGCGATCCTCATCAGCGCCACCAGACCCGTCCGCTCCGTCCGCGAGAGCACCCGCAGCCCGTAGCGCGTCAGGATCCGGTTCTCTCCCCGCAGCTTCATCAGATCGGCAATCGTCGCCATGGCCACCAGGTCGAGGTAATCCCAAGCTTCATCGGCGGGCCGTCCCAGGCGGCGCGCCACGAGCTGGCCGACCTTGAAGGCGACCCCCGCGCCGCACAGGTCCTTGTTGGGGTAGGAGCACTCCGGATGGTTGGGGTTGACGATCGCCAGCGCATCCGGAAGGCTCGGGCCGGGCGTGTGATGATCGGTGACGATGACGTCCATCCCCGCGTCAACGGCAAGACGCACCGGTTCCAGCGCCGTGGTGCCGCAATCCACGGTGACCAGTACGGACGCGTCCCGGGCGGCGGCGCGTTCGACACCCGGGCGGGACAGGTCGTAGCCGTGCCGGGATCTGTCCGGGACGATCGGCTCGGCGCTGCCTCCGAGCGCGCGGATCCAATGGGCGAGGAGCACCGCCCCCGAGATGCCGTCCACGTCGTAGTCGCCGTGAACGACCACCATTTCGTCCCGTTCGATCGCCTGGGCAATTCTGCGTGCGGCCGCGTCGGCGCCCCGCAGGAGGGCGGGATCGTGCAGCGACGTGAGGAGAGGGCGCAGAAAGGCCTTGGCCCGCGCGGGCGAGGCGCGTCCCCGTACGGCGAGCAGCCGGCACAGGGGGGGGGGCAGCTTCAGGTTGCGCTCAAGGTCGCGGACCGTGCCGGGATCGGGGGGAGGACGGAGCTTCCAGACGGGCCGCGCGACGAACGCGGCATCGTTGGCGGCGGTCGCCGAATTCACCCGGCCGGGATTCGGCTGCGCGTCACGCGGGCGCGTCGGCCCTTCGTAGCGACGGGGACTCGGACTCGGCAGGCGCCACCGGCGAGGTCACGATGACGCCGCACGCCTCACACCGGATCAGCGGCGCCCGGGTGCGGACCTCGTTCTGCAATTGGAGGGGAATCACCGAAAAGCAAGCGCCGCACGCCCCGTCCTCGGTCATGGCAGTAACCGCCACCCGGCGTCCTCCCTGCGCCAGATGGTCGTAAGCACGCAGATACCTCGGGTCGATGGCGGCCGCGAACTCCTCTCGCCGCGCCTTCAGCGAGTTGACCTCCGCCCGGGCCAGCTCCCGCTCGGCCAGCAGTTCGTCCCGGCGGGGGCCCACGGCGGATCGCGCCTCCTCCATCTCCGACTGCTGGTCTTCGAGGCGTTCCTCGAACCTGGAGATCTGGTCCAGGAGGTTGACCACCTCCTGTTCCTCCTGGTCCAGGGCTCGTCGCACCAGCCCCAGTTCGGCCTGCACCGCGGCCTCCTCGCGAACGGTTCGTACCAGATTCAGCCTGTCCTCCAACCGGTGGACGCGGGCCTGCTTCTCCTCGGCCGCGAGCCGCAGACGCCGCTCCTCGAGCCGCAGGTCGCGCACCCGCTTTTCGGTCACGCCGACATCCTCGGCCAGGCGAACGGCCGGTGCTTCGACCTCCTCCAGCAACGGATCGTAGGATTCGATTCGGTCCCGGGTCTCCCGGATTCTTTTGTCCATGGTCTGGAGCTCCAGCAGCCGGCTGGAGATGGGGCCATTGTCGAGCGTCACTTTCTGTCTTCTCCCCCCTGTTGGGTTCTTCCGAATGCCAGCAGCTTCCTGGTGGGCCTGCGCCAATCGATGGGCAGGGCCCGCCTCTCCTTCATCAACCGTTCCTTATCCCGGACCAGCCTGAACTGTTCCTCGGTTCCGGCCCGCCGGATCTCCTCCTCGATCGCCTCGAGCCGTCGGTCGAATCCGTTGCCCTCGATCTTCGCCACCGTGTCGGCAAAGACCTGTTCCGGGGACGCAAGCGTCTCTGGATCGGCCATGAGCTTCTCGTAGCGTTGAACCGCTTGGGCCATGGTGTCGTCCGGAAGCGCTTCGAGTTCCGGGTCGGTGATCAGTGCTTCGAAGATTACACGGTTGGCCCCGTCCTCCAAGTCGGACGGGCCGATGCGTTCCCCCGCCTTTTCGATCCAGTCGCGGTCCTTGATGAGCAGGAGCAACAGCGTACGCTCCGCTCCCAGACCGTGAACGCGGGGAGACGGTCGCCGCCTCGAGGTGGCGGGGCGTGGTCGGACGGCGTGCAGTGGCCGTTGTTGCAACTCTCCCAGAAGCGTCTTCCTTTGCACCCCCGTGAGCTCGGCCACTCGCGTCACGTAGATGTCCCGCAACTGCTTGTTCCGCGCCGCCCGCAAAGTCGGCAGCAGCCGATCCAGGGCCCGGCGCGTCTTCTCGATCGAGTCGAAGTAACCACGCTCGTCCAGGATCGCGATCTTGCGGTCCAGCACGTCGACGGCCTGGGCCACGAAGCCGCGTACCGCCTCCGCTCCGCCGGCACGTGCGATCGAATCGGGATCCTCGCCGTCGGGAAGCGTAACCACGGACGCGTGCAGTCCCTGTCCCAGCAGCGTGTCGGCGGCGCGGAAGGTGGCGCGCAGTCCGGCGGGATCGCTATCGAAGAGAATCCGCACCTGGGTCGTGTAGCGTTTCAGGAGACGGGCGTGCGATTCGGTCAGGGAGGTGCCCAGCGGCGCCGCCACGTTGCGGATGCCGACCGCCGCCAGCGAAACCACATCCATGAAGCCCTCGACCACCATCACCGAGGCGTCGCGGCGGATGTGGTTGCGGGCCCAGCTCAGGCCGTAAAGGACCTCGCCCTTGTGGAAGATCGGGCTCTCGGGCGAATTGAGGTACTTGGGCGCGCCCTTGCCCTCCTTGCCCAGGAGCCGGCCGCCGAAGGCCAGCACGCGCCCTGTGACCGACTCGATCGGGAATACGATGCGGTTGCGGAATGCGTCATAGGGGTCCCTGCCCTGCTCGCTCTTCTTCAGGAGCCCCAGCTCGAGGAGGATGCCTTCGTCCAGACCGTGGACCGACGCCGCCTCTCGCAGCGCGCTCCAGTCGTCGGGTGCGAACCCCAGCCCGAAACGCTCCCCCGCCTCCCGGTCGATCCCGCGGCCATCCAGGTAGCTCCTCGCGCCCTCCCCGCCCTCCCACTCCCACAGGCGTTCCTGGAAGAAGGCGTTGGCGTGCGCGGACGCCTCGTAGTAGGGGCGCCAGGGATCGTCCCGGCCCCGCCCCCTCCTGACCTCGCGCACATCCACGCCGCTGCGCGCCCCCACGTACTTGACCGCATCGACGAAGCTCATCCCCTGGTGCTTCATCAGGAACGAGAAGACATCGCCCGATTCGCCCGAAGAGAAATCGTGGAAGAACGCCTTGGCGGGAATCACGTAGAAGGAAGGCGTCTTCTCCTTCTTGAAGGGGCTCAGCCCCCGGAACTCCTTCCCGGCCTTCTTGAGCTGGACGAACTCGCCGATGACCCCTACGATGTCGGCCCGGGCGCGAACCTCCTCGACGACGTCGTCCGGAATCATTCCTACCGTATCCTCGCCACGGTCACCCCGAAGCCGCCTTCGCCGGACTTGCCGGCGCGGAAGCGCTCCACGCGGGCGTCGCGCCCGAGCACCATGGCCACCCGCTCGCGCAGGGCTCCCGTCCCCTTGCCGTGAATGACCCTCAGTTCCCGCAGGTCGGCCACGGTGGCCGCGTCCAGGGCGCGGGAGAGGGCAACCTCCGCCTCGTCGGCGCGCTGTCCACGCAGGTCGACCTCGGTGGTCGCCTCGTCATCCAGAGCGGTCCACTGTGACGGTCGGTTTCCGCGCGCGGCCCTGCCCGCGCCCCGCCGCGTTTGATCTTCCCCGTCGCCATCCGGCGCCAGCCACTCCCGCCCCACCCGCAACCTCACCCCCCCCACATTCACGACCACACGCCTTCCGTCCAGGCCCACCACCGTTCCGCGGGCGCCCGAGTCCACCATGCGGACCTTCGCGCCCTCCTTCAGGGTCAGTTCGGGGGCCGTACTCCCGCGCCGTCGTGGCGCGGCCGGCTCCTCCAGCGACCGCGCCGCGTCCTCCACCATTCGGCGCGCCTTGCGGGAGGCTTCGCGAAGCGCGTCCCCCTCGCGCACCCTCTCCTCCAGGCCGGTGATCGCCTCGTCGACTTCCGCGCGGGCCCGCAGGAGCATGCGGCGGGCTTCGGTCCGGGCCTTCGAGCTGGACTCCCTCTCGGCCCGGCGCAGCTGTTCCTCGCGCGTCTCCATCTCCGAGCGCAAGGCAGCCGTACGCTCCCTCTCGGCCTCCAGCTCGGCCAGCATCCGCGACACCCGGCGTTCCTTGCGCTCAAGGGTCTCCAGGAGGTCGTCCAGGCGGGCATCGGCCGTATCGCGGTAGGCGTCGGCGCGGTCCAGCAACTCGTCCGGGAAGCCCAGGCCGCGCGCGATCGCGAGGCCGTAGCTGCGACCGGGTCGACCCTTGCTGAAACGGTAGGTGGGCCGGAGGCGTTCGCCGTCGAAGTTCAGCGAGGCGTTCACGATGCGGTTCTCGGGCGCGGCGAGACGCTTGAGCCCGCCCAGGTGCGAGGTCACCACGGCGGTGCATCCCCGTTCGGCGAGCGTCTCCACCAGGGCGCGCGCCAGGGCCTCGCCTTCCCCCGGATCGGTGCCCGCGCCGGGTTCGTCGATGAGTACGAGAGAACGGGGACCCGCCTCTTCCAATATCGCGGCCAGACCCCGGAGGTGGGCGGAGAAGGTCGACAGGCTGTCGGCGATGGACTGTCCGTCACCCGACTCGGCCAGGAAGGAATCGAAGACCGGCAACCGGGTCCCGGGCCCCGCCGGCGGAATCACCCCCGACTGGGCCAGCGCCGACACCAGCCCGACCGAGCGCAGGAAGACCGTCTTGCCGCCGGTGTTCGGACCGGTCACGACCACCACCCCCTCGTCGGCACAGAGGTCGAGATCGAAGGGAACCGCCCCGGACCCCGCGGCCACCAGCAGCGGGTGTCGCCCGCCCCGGATGCAGAGCGGCCCGTCGCCGATCTCGGGAAGGCTCCCGTCCCAGCTGTTCGCCGCGCGTGACAGCGCCACCCGGAAGTCCATCTCGGTCAGCGCCGCCAGCGAGTCCTCCATGGCTTCGGCGAAGGGACGGCAACGGTCGCTCAGTTCGCGCAGCACCCGTTGAACCTCCCGCGCCTCAGCGCGCTCGAGCGCGCGCACCCCGTTCATCATCTCGATGGCCGACGGCGGTTCCACGAAGAGGGTGGCCCCGGAGGACGACTCGTCGTGAACATACCCGCCCACCGAACGGCGACCCTCCCGGCGCAGCGGGATCACGTAGCGCCCCTCGCGAATGGTGACGGATGCCCCCGCGACCCGGTGCGGTTCCGTCAACCCCTCCAGCAACTTCTCCAGGTGGGCCACGACGCGGTTGTGGGCGCCGGTCAGCTGGCCACGAATGCGGGCCAGGTCCCTGCTCGCGGTGTCCAGGACAGCGCCCTCCGGCTCGACGGTGCGGCGGATCGCGGTCTCGAGCTGCGGCACGGCGAGAAGGCGGTCCTCGAGCGCCCGTAGCGTCGGCAGGTCTCTGGCCCCGCCGGCAAGCCGACCCCGCAGCGCGGCGCCGGCCCGCAGCAGGCCGCTCAGCGCGGCCAACTCCGCCGGCGCCAGGACCGACCCGTCCACGCCCAAGCGGCCGATCGCGGTTCCGGTCTCCGGAACGCTCGGGAACACCCAGTCGTCACGAGTCGAAAGGAACCGCCGCATCTCGTCCACCGCCGCAAGCCGGCCACGCACTCTGTCGGGCTCCGACGAAGGCCGGAGGGCGAACACCGCCTCCCTCCCTCCCCGGGTCGCGGCAAAGCCGGCGACGTACTCCAGCACCATCCCGAAGTCGAGGACCCGGAGGGCGCTTCTGGACACCTTCTACCTGCCCCTCACCGGCCGGCCAGCTCCTCCCGGACGATTGCCGAAGCGGCCTTGCCGTCGAAGCGTCCGCGAATCTTCGGCATCAGCCCGGACATGACCGCACCCATTTGACCAGCCCCGTCCGCAATGAGTTCCCGTACGATCTCGCGCACCCGTTCCGCATCGAGTTCCGCGGGGAGGTAGGCGCGCAGCATCTTCGCCTGCTCCTCTTCCCTCGTTGCGAGTTCGGGGCGGCCCCCGTCCCTCATCTGGGCGGCGGCATCCAGACGCTGCTTGACCGCCCGCGCCAACACGCCCCGGACCCCCTCGTCATCCAGGTCCGCACCCGTTTCGATCTCCCGGTTGCGGACTTCGGCCAGTGCGGTGGACAGCACCAGGGTGAGCTCCCGGTCCCTTCCCCGCCTGGAATCGTTGAGGTCCGACCGCAACGTGTCCTTGAGCGAAGCCTTCATCTTGTCCTCCGTCCGTCAGCGGCTGCCCGCGGTACGCGCCGGGCAGCCCATGGTCCCTGTGGATGCGGAGGCGCCGGCGATCACCGGATCCGGCGCACTATATCCGGCGCACTCGAATATGGGCAACGATCGTCCGGCGCGGATCACCGTCGTGTCACCCGCCCTGCCCACGCATCAGCGAGAATGTCCCATCCAACCATATCCAAGGCCGCGGTGCGCGGGTAGAGTAGTGCCACACATCTCACCAGCGAAGGAAGCCGGAGCGATCATGGTGCGTTTGACCGAGTGCGTGGTGGACATTCTGCGGCGGTGCGGACCGGGTGTCCTGCCGGCACGCAAACTCAGAGCGGAACTCCTCCGGCACCGTCCCGCGATTGCGCTGCACCCGAATAGTCTCAGACGGGTGGTTGAACAGTCGAGCGAGCGCCTGCGGCTCCTGGAAGTGGAGCTGGACCCCCTCGACGCCGGTCGGGTCGGCGTGCCGGTCGAAAGCTGGGTCGTCTTGATGGCTCCAGAGGACGCACCCGACGTTTCCGGTCTCGCGTTTGCTCTGTGGCAAAGCCTGTCGACGCTGGCAAGGGAAGTAGACACCACGTCCCGGGTCGAGCTGTGCCGATGGGCGATCAAGGCCGAGGGAGCGCGCCGCCTCACCGCTCCCTGATTGTCCTGGAAGGTCCCGGGGGATCCTACCCCAGCGCTTCCTTCACCCGGTACCAGAAGCCCCTTCGCCTGTCCCGGTCGATCTTCCCTGGAGCGGGATCCTCCACCTCGCGCAGCTTGCGAATGAGCCGCGCCTGTTCCGCGTCGAGGCGATCCGGCACCCACACCGCAAGGCGTACGAGGAGGTCGCCATGGCGGCGGCCGTTGAGTTCGGGCAGGCCCTCGTCCCGGATCCGGATGACCTCGCCGCTCTGTACGCCCGCCGGGACCTCGACCTCGGTGGTGCCGCCGTCCACTGTAGGCACCGACAGGTCGGCTCCCAGCGCGGCCTGGCTGAAGGTGATCGGGGTTTCCACGATCAGGTCGATGCCGTCCCGCGTGAAGCGGTCGTCCTCGGCCACTTCGAGCAGCACGATGATATCGCCGCGGGGGCCGCCGCGGGGACCCACGTTGCCCTCGCCCCTCAACGTGATGTAGTTCTCCGACGACACGCCCGCCGGGACGTTCACCTGGATCCGGCGGTCGACCCGGACGCGGCCCTCGCCGTGGCAGCCCTGGCAGTGATCGGTAATGACCGTCCCCTCCCCACGACAGCTGCGGCACGGCGCCACGCTTACGAACTGCCCGAATACGGAGCGTTCGACACGGCGCTCCTCGCCGGACCCCTGGCAGGTCGCGCACGGCAGCGGGCGAGCGCCATCCTTCACGCCGGTTCCCCTGCAGGAGTCGCAGGACTCCAGAACCGCCACACGCACTTTCTTCAATACGCCCGTGCGGACATCTCGAAGGGTGAGAGGGAGCTTCAGACGCAACGACTTGCCACGCATGGGGCGGTTGCCCCCGCGCCGTCCACCGAACAGGCTCTCGAATCCCCCGAAGCCGCCGAAGTCGCGCATGAAGACCTCCAGCGCGTCGGAAAAATCGAAGCCGCCTCCGACACCGCCCGGACCCCGCAGCCCCTCCTTGCCGTAGCGGTCGTAGCGGGCCCGCTTGGCCGGATCCCTCAGGACTTCGTACGCCTCCGTTACCTCCTTGAAGCGTTCCTCGGACTCGCTGGACCCGTCGTTTCGATCCGGATGGAATTCGAGCGCTACCTTGCGGTACGCCTTCTTAATGTCTTCCTGGCCCGCGTCGCGAGGGACCCGGAGCAGTTCGTAGTAGTCGGCCATCTATGCGTTCAGGGCTCCAGCATTCTTGTCACGAGTGAGGAGGTGTAGTCCACGATCGCGATCACCTTCTCGTAGGGCATCCGCGTCGGCCCGATGACGCCCACGACACCTCGGAGGCCGCCGAGCCGATACCCGGAGGTGACGAGCGTGAACCCGGCGAGTTCCGGTGCATGTTCCCCACCTATGGTAACATACGGGCCACCCCCCGCGACTCGTTTCCCCAGAACTCTGGCGAGCAGTTCCTTCTGCTCGGTCAGCGCGATGAGGTCCTTCAGCCGCTCACTGCTCGCGAACTCTGGCTGTTCGGCGATCGCCGAGGTCTGACCGAGCACCACCCGGTCCCGCGGCGCCGGGCCAGGCCCGAAGAACTCGTCGCTCGACTCCACGAAAATGTTCAGGATGTCGCGGGCCGCGGGGTCCTCCACGGCATCCCTCAGACGTTCCCCGAAGGAACGCCGGATCTCCACGAAGGTCAGGCCGGCAAGGCGTTCGCTAAGTACGCGCTGCAGCCCGTTGAGGACATCTACGGGCACATCGCCCGGCAGGTCCACGTAGACGGTGCGCACCATCCCGCTTCGCACGGTGACGATCATGAGCACCTTGCTGGACGATACCCGGATCAGGTCGATTTTCTCCAGGCACGCGGCGTCGAGCCGGGGTACGGAACCGACGCCCAGCTCGTTGACCAGGATTCCCAGCGCGCGCGTGGCGCTGCGGAGGATTCGCTCCAGCGTCGAGTCTCCCGCCGTGAGCTCCCGTTCGATCAGCGATTTCTCGACCTCGGTCAGCGACTCGGGCTGCACGACCTTGTCCACGAAGAAGCGGTAGGCCAAATCGGTGGGGACCCGGCCGGCGGAGGTGTGGGGATGCGACAGGTAGCCTTCGTCCTCGAGGTCCGCCATGGTGTTGCGGATCGTGGCCGCCGATACGCCGAAGTTGTACCTCCTGGCCAGCGTGCGGCTGCCCGCTGGCTCGGCCGTCTCCACGTAGGTGCGCACGACCGCCTCAAGCACCCCGCGCTCGCGCCGGGTGAGCGGACTGCCCTTTGTACGCCTTTGCAAAGCCATCACACGTTGAAAATCCCATTCCACGCCATCACGTCAAGCACCCCCGTGGACGGGTAGCGGCGCACGCACGGCGCAGCCGTCCGGAGAAACCGGACTACTGCGTGAACCGCAGCTCCGCGTATCAGGGTCTTCAAGGGCCGATTCCAGTTCGACGGTCAGTTCGTCCAGAAGGAGCCATCCGCGAGGTGTGAGATGGGTGCGTCCGGCGGATCGCAGGGCCCGGCCCGCGGCCTCCCAGCGCCGGAGAACCGGCCGGGCCACTGCTCCCAGCTGCTCCTCCTGCAGCCCATCCGCCGTGCGCAGGGCCAGCCACAGGGCCTCCAGCCGGGACTGCTCCGCGCTCGGCGCCTCGTCGCCCGCGCGGGCCCGGCCCGATCTCATGATCCCCTCGGTGTACACGGCCCAGTCACGCTCGTTCCACCAGCGCCGCCCTCCGTGATAGCTGTGTGCGCCGTTTCCGAGACCGAGGTACGGCGCGCCCTCCCAGCACGCGCGGTTGTGACGCGAAGCGAATCCGGGAAGGGCGAAGTTCGAAACCTCGTAGTGGCGGTACCCCGCCCGCGCCAGCGTCTCGGCCGCGTACAGGTATTCTTCCCGGTAGCGTTCGTCGGCGGGCATCGGGGCGCGGCCCTGGCCGACGGCGCGGTGCAGCGGCGTCCCCTTCTCCACCGTGAGGCCGTACATGGAGATGTGTGGCACCTCCAGATCGAGGGCGCGGGTCACGTCCTCCTCCCACGAGCGGGGCACGTTGTCCGGCAGTCCGAAGATGAGGTCGACCGACAGGTTGGCCACCCCGGCCGCCCGTGCCCGTTCCACGGCCACTCCGGCGTCGGCGGCGGAATGCAGCCGTCCCATCCACCTGAGCGCATCCGGGTCGAAGCTCTGCACACCGAACGAGATCCGGTTCACTCCCCCGGCCGCCCACACCCCCGCCACCCCTTGGCTGAACGATTCGGGATTCGCCTCGACGGTCCACTCCAGCACCGGGTTCGCCAACCGGCGCGGTTCGATCACCTCGGCCAGCCCGGCGATGAAGCGAGGCTCCAGGAGCGAGGGGGTGCCACCGCCCACGTACAGCGTGTCGAGCGACGGGGCCAGCGGCGCTTCTCCCGACGCGCGCAACGTGTCCAGCTCCGCGCCGATCACCGCGAGCCAGCGGGAGCCCGCGGGACTGCGGTCCACCTCCACCGCGAAGTCGCAGTAGCAGCAGCGGCGCGCGCAGAACGGAGCGTGAACGTACACGTTCGTGATCCGGCGCGATGAGGGAGACGCCATCACCAAACCGCCATCCCCGCTCGGCCCGGCGTCTTCATGACCCGCCCGTCCCGCGTCGGGGTCAGGTAGCCGCGGACTTCGAGCACGGTCAACGAGGTCGCCACCTCCTCCACCGGGCGGTCCGCGGCCAGGGCGACCTCCTCCACGGTGACCGGCGCCGCCGGCATGGCGGCAAGGAGTTCACGCAGCTCCGGCTCATCCGGTTGCCGCGCACCATGCTCGACGGTGTCGTGCAGCCCCGCGTCGACGACCACGCCCGCGCCGTCCGCGATGAGGCGGTTCGTGCCCTCGCTGGTGGGACGGTCGATGGGGCCAGGCACGGCGTGCACCTCGCGTCCCAGGTCGAGGGCGAGCCCTGCCGTGATGAGCGCACCGCTCCGCCGCGACGCCTCCACGATCACGACATCGCTGGCAAGGGCTGCGATGATGCGGTTGCGCACCGGGAAATGGTGGGGCTCCGCCTGCACCCCGGGGGCGTACTCCGAGACGACGACGCCGTTCTGGCGGATCTCGCGGTGGAGCGCCGCGTTGCGGGGCGGCGACGCAACATCCACCCCCGAGCCCAGCACCGCGGCCGTGGGCCCGGGAAGCGCGCCGCGATGGGCCGCCGCGTCAACGCCCATGGCCATTCCCGACACCACGCAGCGACCTTGTCCGGCCAGGCTCGCTCCCAGCTGCCGCGCGATACGGCGGCCGTACGCGGTCGCCCGCCGCGACCCGACGACCGCGACGACGGGTTCCTGCAGAAAGTCCGTCCTTCCCAGCGCGTAGAGCAAGGAAGGGGGTGCATTCAGGTCTCCGAGCGCGGGCGGATACCCGGTGGTGCCGTAGACCAGCAGCTCGATGCCCTCGCCGGCACACCGCTCGATCATCTTCAGGGCATGGCGGGCAGGCAACCCGCGCCGGCGTCTCTCTCCGGCCCGCTGTCCCGCCACATCGGCGAAGGCCGCGGAATTCGCCCCCAGCGCCGCGCGGGCGCTGCCGAAACGATCGACCAGTTCGCGGAACCGCACGGTGCCCACGCCGGGAAGCGCGCGCAGGGTCAGGGCGGCAGCCGCATCCGCCGCGGTTTCCGGGGCGACACCCCGCACGCGCCGGTTCCGGCCGGCGAAACCTCCCGGAGCTACCATGGGTCCTCCGCGCTCTCTTCGTCCCGCCGCGCCGCCCGCAGCTGACGCCAGCAGCCCTCGAGGAAGGCGTCCAGCCCCTTCCCCGTGACCGCGCTGAGGCGGTAGGTCCCCCACGCCGCGGGCGCCTCCACCGCCGGCTCCCCGGCCTCCGGAGGGTGCAGGTCCATCTTGGAGAAGACCACCGCGAAGGGCAGTTCGGCCAGCCGCGCGGAGTACTGCGCCAGCTCGTCGCGCAGGCCGGCCAGCACCGCGGCCGGGTCCTCGTCGTCCACCGGAAGCAGGATCGCCAGCGCCCGCGTCCGTTCGATATGGCGCAGAAAGCGGTGGCCGAGGCCCTTGCCGTCGTGGGCTCCCTCGATGATCCCGGGGATGTCGGCCACCACGAAGGACCGGAAGTCGGGCAACTCCACCACGCCGAGATTCGGCGTGAGCGTCGTGAAGGGGTAGTCCGCGATCTTCGGGCGCGCCCGGCTGATGCGGGAAAGGAGCGTGGACTTGCCTGCGTTGGGCTCCCCGACCAGTCCGATATCGGCGATGAGCTTGAGTTCCAGGCGCACCTGCCGATGCTGTCCCTCTTCGCCCGGCTCCCAGCGGCGCGGCGCCTGATGCGTCGCCGACGCGAAGCGGGCGTTCCCCCGGCCCCCCCGGCCCCCCCGCGCCACCACCAACCGCTCCGGCGCGGCGAGCAGCTCACCCAGCACCTCGCCGTTGTCGTCGTCCACCGCGATCGTGCCGGGTGGCACCCGCAACTCCAGATCGCGGCCGCCGCGGCCCGTCCGGTTCGAGCCCCCGCCGTGCCGGCCGCGCTCCGCCCGATGGTGCCGCCTGTACCGGTAGTCGCTGAGGGTGGTCAGCCCGGCGTCGCCCACCAGGATCACGTCGCCCCCCTTCCCCCCGTCCCCCCCCGCGGGCCCGCCGCGCGGCACGCCCTTCTCGCGACGGAACGCCTCCGCTCCCGAACCGCCCCGTCCGCCCTCCACCTCGATGCGGACAGAGTCTATGAACACCGCGCCTCCCCCACCGACACCCGCCCCACCTCGTCGCTCAGCGTATTGCGCAGGACCGGTTCGGCGAAGTCCCGCAAGGCGCGTTTCGCTTCGGGAGACAGGACTCCGGCCCGGTCCAGCACCTCCATCAGCGCAGGCGGGGCGGCGCGCCAGGCCCCGTCCTCCACCTTGAGCGCCACACCCAGTCCGCGTTCCGGATCGCCGGCCACATAGACGCCCTCCGCGCCCACCTTGGCGAAAACCCGGCCCCCTTCCTCCTCCATGAGCCGGGTGCACAGCCGTCCCGTACCCGCCACCATGAAGGGGTGGCGCGTCATGGCCTCCACGATCCGTCGCGGCGGGCCTTCGTCGCGGGCGGCCACGGCCAGGCGGGCCACGCCGAGGGCCAGACTTGCCAGCGGTATCGCGAAGGTCGGGACACCGCACCCGTCGGTCTCCCAAACCATCTCGGCGGGCGCCACCCCGGTCCAGTTCGCCACTTCGCGGCCCATCCGGGTTTGCAGCGGATGGTCCGCCCGTTGGTAGCCCTGCAGCGGCCAGTCGTGGAAGGCCGCGAGCGCGAGCATGCCGGCGTGCTTGCCCGAACAGTTGCACATGAGGGGCGTCCAGGGGGTTCCGGCGGCCGACAGCTCGTCGCGGCGAGCCGCAAGGAGCGGTGCGTGCGCGCCGCAGACGAGGAGCTCCGCGGGAACGCCCGCCTTCGCGAGGATGGAGGACGCCGCTTCCATGTGGACTTCCTCCGAATTGTGCGATCCACAGCAAAGAGCAATCTCCTCCCCCGAAAAGCCAAAGCGTTGCGCGGCGCCGTCGGCGACCAGCGGCAGAGCCTGGAAGGGCTTGGCCACCGACCGGAGTACCGTGACCCACGCCCCGTCGCCCCAGCTGCCGATGAGCCCTCCGGACCCCTCAGCGACTACAACGTGGACCCGGTGTCTCGACTCGACGACGTGCCCGCGGGCGAACCGCACCTCCAGCGCCGGTCTGCCGGGTTCCATGCGAGACATGGGCGCGCCGCGGCTACCGGCCGCCCCAGCGAGCCTCCGACGCCACGATCAGCCCACCGGGTTCGCATGGTGGGGGACCCCGGCGGGCGCCGCCATGGCGGAACGGGAACACTTTGCCGGGACCGCTCAGCGAGGAGAGCGATCCGGGCCGCCGACCCCGTCCCCCACACGCGCCGCACTTTCGGCCGAAGCACCGGCCAGCCTGAAGAGGTCCTGTGGGCTGCGGGCCGCGAGCAGCAGCTCGAGCGCCTTCTGCAGCTCGGTGTCGAGAGCGGCGTTGCGCTCGAACAGGCCACGCTCCTCCCACGCCTGCAGCGCCACCTCGCTTCCCAGATGGTACTCCACCATACGGCGTGCCCGGAGCAGTTCCTCGAATGTCATCTCCACCTCGCGCTCGGCCAGCAACCCGTGGAAATCGGCGAGATCCGCATCCGTGATGACGAAGCCAGGCTCCAGCGCGGGATGTTCCTGAAGATAGCGCACGGCCCAGTTCCGACTGGCCAGCATGTACTGGCCTTCGAACGCAACGAGCTTCCTCACCGCCTCGTCCTCCTCGGCGGTGAGGGTGTCCGGAAGAACCCACAGGTCCGGAACGATGCCGCCTCCACCGTGCAGGACCCGTCCCTCTGCCGAGGCAAAGCGGGGCCGGTCCACCAGGTCGGGGTACTGGACCACTTCTCCCCTCAGGGTGATGACCCCGTTTTCGGTGGTCACCAGCTGCTCCTCCGGATCCTTCTGGATGGAACGGCCCGAAGGTGTGAACCACCGCGCCGTAGTGAGTTTGAGCACACGTCCCCCCGTGACCGGGAAGAGAGATTGCACGGACCCCTTGCCGAAGGTCGGGGCACCGATGAGGAGGGCCCTGTCATGATCCTGCAGCGCCCCCGCGACGATTTCGGAAGCCGACGCGCTCCTGTAGCCGACCAGAACGACCACCGGCATCGCGGAGTGTTCCTGGTCGGCCCCGGCGCGGTAGTGCTCGATCGGCGAGGCGCGTCCGCGCACTTCGACGATGGATGAGCCGGCGTCCAGGAACATGTCGGACAGACCCACCCCTTCGAGGAGGAGTCCGCCCCGGTTGCGGCGAAGGTCGAGAATGAGCGACTCCATTCCTTCGCCCACCAGCGAGTCGACCTTGGCCCTGACCTCCGAGGTTGTCGTCCCGTTGAAGATCTCGACCGGCACGTATCCCACCGCCCCCTCCAGCAGCACCGCGAAGGGCACCGCGCTCAGCTGGATCACCGCGCGGGTGAGCTCGAAGGGAATCACCCGCTCCACCCCATGGCGCCGCACCCCCATCCGCACGCTCGTCCCGGGTTCCCCCCTCAGGATCTCCGCGACCCCGTCGGTGCTCCATCCCACGACCGACTGGTCCTCGACCTCGACGATGCGATCCCCGGGCCGAAGTCCCGCCCTCGACCCCGGCGTGCCCGGAACCGGGGCCACGATGGTGACGAAACTGTCCTGCTTGAAGACTTCGAGTCCCACGCCGCCGTACTCGCCCCGCGTGCGGATCTGCATGTCTTCCCAGTCCGGCGCCTGCAACAGTGCGGAGTTGGGGTCGTCCAGCGCCTCAACCACACTCTCGAGGGCGGCGTCGTACAGCTCCTCCATGTCGATCTCGTCCACGAAGTGGCGCTCGATACGGTTCATCACCTCTTCCAGCACCCTTGCCTGCACGTAGAGGTTGGCGCCCAGGCCGACGTCTCGCTGAAGGAACCATCCCCCGCTCGCAACCGCCACGACGGCGATCAACGCGGGCACCGCCACTGCCTTCCCTTTGCTCATGGAATCTCCATCGCCGTTCACCTGGACGCGCCGGCCTCGTTGTCCTGCTAGACCGCGCCGTCGCGGAATGTTTCCGGGAACGCGCCCACGATTTCGCCGCGGACCCGCTCCTCGACCTCTCCGGGCGTTCCAGCCGCGGGCACCAGAACCGCGTTCTCCCGGGATCCGGTCAACTCAAGATACCCGCGCCGCACCCTGCGAAGAAAGGCGAGTCCCGCCGACTCGAAGCGATCCCAGCTCCTCTCTTCGCCCGCCCGCCGGGCCATGGCTTCCTCCACGGCCAGGTCCAGAACCAGGTACAGATCGGGGGTCAACCCTGACGTAACGTCATGGTTCATCGAGGCGATCCGTTCGCCGTCAATCCCCGTGCCGTAGCCCTGATACGCGAACGTGCTCAGGTCGAACCTGTCGGAAATCACCCATTTACCCGCCGCGAGTGCGGGCTCCACGATCTCGGCCACGTACGCCGCCCGGGACGCCAGGATGAGGTGGAGTTCGGTCTGGGGCGGAAGCGGCGAGCGGCTCCCGTGCAGCAGGAGTTCGCGAATGCCCTCGCCAACGCTGGTCTGTCCCGGCTCGCGGCCGCGCACGACCGGCAGCCCCGACCGCTCAAGGAACGCGGCCAGCCGGCGCACCTGGGTCGACTTTCCGACGCCTTCGGCCCCCTCGACCACGATGAACCTGCCCCGGCTCACGGCATTGGCCGCGCCCGCTATGCGTAGTACTCCCGGCCCAGGTGGGTGATCTGCTCCTCGCCCGCGAGCCAGCGCAATGTGTTCTTCAGCTTCTTGTGTTGGATGAACAGGTCGTGCTCGGGGTAGAGTCCCTCGGGGGTATGCGGGCTCTTGAAGTAGAAGGACAGCCACTCCTGGATCCCGCCCATTCCGGCGCGGCCCGCCAGATCCAGGAAGAGCGCCAGGTCGAGGACGATGGGCGCGGCCAGGATTGAGTCGCGGCACAGGAAGTCGACCTTGATCTGCATGGGATAACCCAGCCACCCGAAGATGTCGAGGTTGTCCCACCCCTCCTTGTCGTCGCCGCGCGGGGGATAGTAGTTGATCCGCACCTTGTGGTAGATGTCACCGTAGAGTTCGGGGTACATCTTCGGCTGCAGGATGTATTCCAGGACGCCCAGCTTGGACTCCTCCTTGGTCTTGAAGGACTCGGGGTCGTCGAGGACCTCGCCGTCGCGGTTGCCCAGGATGTTGGTGCTGAACCAGCCGCTGACTCCGAGCATCCGTGCCTTCAGCCCAGGGGCGAGGATGGTTTTCATGAGCGTCTGGCCGGTCTTGAAGTCCTTGCCGGCGATGGGAACGCCGCGTTCCCGGGCCAGCGCCTCCAGCGCGGGGACGTCCGCCGAGAGGTTCGGGGCTCCGTTGGCGTAGGGCAAACCCTCCATGATCGCCGCGTACGCGTAGATCATGCTCGGCGCGATGGCGGGGTCGTCCTCGCGCATGGCCCGCTCGAACGACTCGACGGTGGCGTGGGCGGGACCCGAACGCTGGAACACCTCGGTGGAACCGCACCAGATCATCACCGCGCGGGCGCAGCCGTGGTCGGCCTTGAAACGGCGGATGTCGTCGCGCACCGCCTCGGCCAGCTCCATCCGGGTCGCGCCGGTCTTGCGGTTGGGCCCGTCGAGCCGCTTCACGTAGGCCGTGTCGAAGACCGCCGGCATGGGCTTCACCGACTGTAGGAATCCCCTGATCGGGTCCAGGTGCTGCGTCCGGTCCAGCACTCCGGCGTTTACCGCACTGTCGTAGGCGTCGTCGGGAATGGGGTCCCACGCGCCGAACACGAGCTGATCGAGGCCGGCGAGGTCGACCAGTTCGCGGATGAGCGGGGTGCGCGCGTCCGTGCGCCTGCCCAGACGCACCGTATTCATCTGGGTGAGGCTGCCGAAGGGCCGGGCAAATCCCTGCCGGACCGCCTCGACACCGGCGACAACCGTGGTCGCCACGGCTCCGAGCCCGGGTAGCAGAACACCGACCGGGCCCTGGGCAGGGGTGATGCGGGGAGTGTCGTTCACGAACTTCTATGCCTTTCCGGCGGCGTCGCCGCCATCGTCGATGGGGACACCCGTGCCGCGTTTGTAGACCCAGAACATGCGCTGTATGGCAGTGGCGTTGGTCAGCAGCGCCACGATCACGATGATCGAACTGAGAACCATACCGTCCCAGGCCAGGCCGAAGATGGCCGACCCGAGGCCAAGGAGAAGGATGCGCTCACCGCGTTGCATGAGTCCCACGGAACAGTCGAAGCCCAGCGACTCGGCCTTGGCCCTCGTGTAGCTCACCATGAGGGACCCGCCCAGCGCCAGGGTGATGATGTAGATCATCCAGATGTCTATGAACTCGAGCTGGTAGGCGTTGTACAGCGTCATGAGCCCGAGGTACATGGCGATTTCGGAGATGCGGTCCAGGGTCGAGTCGAAGAAGGCACCGAACTTGGAAGCGAGTCCGGACTCCCTGGCCACGCTGCCGTCAAAGACGTCGCAGAGACCGCCCAGCAGAATCAGGATTCCCCCGATGTGCACATGGTCCTGCGAGAACATCACCGCTCCGGCCACGGTCAGGACGAATCCCAGGACCGTGATCGCGTTCGGGTGGATTTTCCGCCGGATGAGCCACCGGGTCACGGGCCCGATGATGCGGTGGACCGGCTCGCGCAGGCTGGAGATCGATTTCAGGGAGGGAGGTGGTGCGGGGGTGGCGTGGGTCTCCGACACGGCGCTGTTCACGTGGCAAGGATGATCGGGGAGGCCGCACCCTTGCGCATGCCTTCCTGGATGGAAGCGTCGACCCGGTGCATGATCCGGTCGAAGTTGGCCTGAGCGGCCACCACGCTCTGGTAGACCGAAGTGGCCTGCAGCTTCTCCATGGCGGCCTCCAGCTGTTTCATCTCGGCCGTTGGCAGCTCTTCGCCCTTCTGCGCCGCTGCCCGCAGCACCTCCTGCAGCCCTTGCACCTCGTTCGTCAGAGCCACAATCTCGCGATCGTTGTCGGCGCCCTCGATGGCACGGGCCAGCGTACGGTACTCCACAGTCCGCCCCAGGGCCTGGCCCAGCGACTCCGCCATCTCCCGAATCTCCGCCATTGTTTCGCTCCCGTCAGACAACCGGTCGTGCCCCTGATCCCTCAGTGTTTCCGTGCAAGAACATAGCGCTGTCGGCCGGTCAGGTCGTCATGCGCACCCACCGAACCCAGGCCGGGCACCGCTTCCAGCATGCATACTACCGTCTCCGCCTGGGAGTTTCCCAGCTCCAGACCCACCCAGCCCCCGCGGCGCAGAACGTCATCCACACCACCCACGAGATCGTGGGTCACCTCGAGCCCGTCCACACCACCTACCATGGCCAGACGGGGCTCCCACTCTCTCACCTCGGGCTGTGCACTCCGCCATTCCTCCTCGGTGAGGTAGGGCGGGTTGGACAGCACCAGGTCGAAGGTCCGGCCCGCCACGGGTTCCAGCAAGCACCCCACCCTGAAGTCGATTGTCGTGACACCCGCCGCGGCGGCGTTGTTCCTTGCCGCGGCCAGGGCGGAAGCCGACAGGTCCGTCGCGGTTACCGAGCGGGCCAACCCCTCCGCGGCCAGCGCCAGCGCGATGGCCCCCGAGCCGGTCCCCACGTCCAGCGCCGACTCGAACACCCGGTCCCTGCCGGCAACGCGCTGGAGGACATCGATCAGGTACTCGGTCTCGGGACGCGGGATGGCAACCCGGCGGTCGACATCCAGGGTGAGGTCGCGGAAAGGGGCCGACCCGAGGATGTACTGCAGCGGTTCCCGCGCGGCCCTGCGCCTCAGCAAAGGCTTGAGACACCCCCGCTCGGCCAGGGTGAGGGGGCGGTCGAAGTGCAGGTAGAGGTGAAGGCGCCCCATGCCGAGGACGTGGGCGAGCAGGTGTTCGGCTTCGAGGCGGCCGTGTTCCAGTCCCTTGCCGTCCAGGTATTCGCCGCTGGCGCGGATCACGTCCATGACCGTCCACACGCGCTGATCCGGCGCGGTCACGCTCGCGGCCATCAGCCGGATGTCCTCCTTGCGCACCCCGCCGCCCGTGCAACCCGCCCCATCAGTCCCCCCCGCCCCCCGCAAGCCGCTCCTCGTCGCGCGCGAGCCGCAGCGCCGCCACCACTTCTTCCAGGTCGCCGTCCAGTACGTCACCCAGGCGGTAGAGCGTCAGCCCGATGCGGTGGTCGGTGACCCGGTTCTGCGGGAAGTTGTAGGTGCGGATCTTGGCCGAGCGGTCGCCGCTGCCGATCTGCGACCTCCGTTCGGCGGCGCGCTTCGCCTCGCGGGCGGTGATCTCCCGGTCCAGAAGGCGCGAACGCAGCACCTTCATGGCCTTGGCCTTGTTCTTGTGCTGCGACTTCTCGTCCTGGCAGGTGACCACCAGTTCCGTGGGAAGGTGGGTGATGCGCACCGCCGAATCGGTCGTGTTGACGGACTGCCCGCCGGGGCCCGAGGACCGAAAGACATCCACCCGCAGGTCGGCCGGATCGATCTCGATGTCCACCTCTTCGGCCTCCGGAAGCACGGCGACCGAGGCGGCCGAGGTGTGGATGCGCCCCTGGCTCTCGGTCTCGGGGACCCGCTGGACGCGGTGGACGCCCGACTCGTAGCGAAGTTGTCCGTACGCGCCCTTCCCGCGCACGGTGAAGATCGCCTCCTTGACCGCGCCCGGGATCCCCTCCGAGAGGCTCATCAGCTCCACCGTCCACCCGCACCGCTCGGCGAGCCTGCGGTACATGCGCACCAGGTCGGCGCCGAAGAGCGCCGCCTCGTCCCCGCCCGTCCCCGCGCGGATCTCGACCACGGCGGGCCGGTCCTCCATGGGGTCCGGGGGGATCAGCGCCTCGCGCAGCCGCGCCACCGCGTCTGCCAGACGCTCGTCCAGCGTGGCGATCTCCTCCTCGGCCAGCTCCGTCATTTCGGGGTCGGTGGATTCGGCAAGGAGTTCGCGAGCGTCGTCGAGTTCAGCCTCGACCGCGTGAACCTCCCGCCCGGCCTTCACGGCTCCGGCCAGCACCGCGCGTTCCTGTCCGAGTGCACGCAGACGATCCAGGTTGCGTATCACATCCAGGTTCGAGAGCTCCCGCTCCACCGCTCGGTAGCGCTCCTCGGTTTCGGCGACGCGTTGCGCCAGGCGGGGGTCGATGACGGTCTCCCTGGATCGGGTGGAAGGGGGGTGGCGAATGACCTCGGCCGAGCCGGGTCGAAACCGACTCTGAAGATAGCAGCCCGTGGACGGAATCCCCCCGGCATTCGGGCGGCTTTATCCACGGACTGCCAGACCCTGCCCGGCCCGGTCAGGAATGCCGACCCTGAACATTACCCGTCCGGTCCACCACCACACTCAGCGCGAACACCACGAAACAGGCCAGCCCCAACACGTCTCCCAGCCGGGTGTAGAGGGTGAAGGCGCCCCGGCGCTGCACGGACAGGACCGCGATGCCCTCTTCCCCGGCCTCCAGTGCCGGTGCGGATGCCCGGCCGCCGGACGACACGGCAAAGGTGTGCCCCGTGGTGGCCACCTGGATCACCGAGACCCGGTTCTCCATCGCCCGCAGCCGCGCGTGTGTCGCGTGCTGCCAGTACGCCCACGTGGTGCGGAAGGGCCGCTCCGGATCCAGCCAGTCGTCATTGGACAGCACGGCCAGCCACTCTGCGCCGCCGCGCACCAGGGCCCGCGCCGTCGGGCCATACGCCGAGTCGTAGCAGACCATGGCCCCCACTGCTCCGTCGCCCAGAGGGAGCGGTCGCTGATCCCGGCCCCGCCCATACCCCCGGCTGGCGAGTCCGAAGGCACCACCTGGCACCCCCGTTCCTTCCAGGCCCGGTACAAGGCGGGTCTTGCGGTACGCCGGCGAAAGCGAGCCCCCCGCCGGTTGGACGAAGGCGGCGTTGTACCAGACGGTGTCGCGACCGTTGTGCGCGAGTTCGGCGTCGAGCGCGCCCACCAGCGTGGCCGTGCCCAGCGTTCCGGCGAAGTCCGCGACCCGCAGCCCCATGGCCGTGGCCGCGCCGTCGTCCGGATGCCTGAGCCGGGCCGCCAGGAAGCGCTCCGGGAAGACGGCCACATCGAAGGGACGCGCCGCCCCGAGTTCACGGAGCGGTTCGAGCCAACGTTCCAGCGCTACGGCCCCCTCGACGCCGCCCCCGCCGTGCCCGGCCTGCACCGCCGCCACGGTCGCGGCCACTGCACCCTCCTGGAACGTTCGCTGGCGTAACTGACCAGCCACCAGGGGCATCCCGACGACACCCAGCATCACGACAACCGGACGCAGCGCCGCGGAACCCCCACCCCTCCCAAGCCGCAACGCGACCACCCCCACACCCCCCCCCACCGCCACCGTCCAGAACGTCAGGAAGCGGGCGCCCAGCAGCTCCACCCCCCCGGCCGCCACCGGATGCCACCCCAGCGATCCCCCCGCGTTCAGCCACGCGTACGACACGCCCGGCACATGCGCGGCTGCCCACTCGAACCCCGTCCAGCACGCCGCCAGGGCCACCGGGAGCGGCCACCTCCTCACGCGGTGGAGCGCCGCCGCGCCGGAACACGCCGCGCCCCCCAGCACCCCCAGCATCGCCACCACGAGCAGATAGACCGGCACCGCCAGCCGCGTCCTCCACGACAGGGCGGGCACCATCCAGTACAGCCCGATCGCGTGGGCGGTGGCGGCGGCCAGGAACCCGTACAAGAGCGGCGCGGCGGGGCTCGCGGACGCGGGGCGGGATTGGCCGCGTTGGAGCGCCATCGCCAGCGGGGCGAAGGCCAGGAAGGGCAGGACCGGTCCCCCGAACGGGGAGAAGGTGGCGCCCAGGGCGACACCCGAGACCGCGGCGAGGAGTGCCCCGTGTCCAGGGACCCGTGGCCGCAATCCCCGCCGCATCAGGACGACAGTTCGACCTCGCGGCCCTCCCGCGCCGATTCGTAGGCGGCCTCGACGAGATCCATCAGCGCGGTCTGCTCGGCGGGGGGCGGAGCTTCGGTCCTTCCCGCGACGACCGCCACGAAGTGGTCCAGAAGGCGCCGGAACCCGTTGGTGAAGAGGGTCTCGCCGCCGCGCGGGGAGGGGTAGCGGGGGGTCACGTCGACGGTGCGTCCACCCTCTTCACGGTGGATCGACAACGGCAACAGCACCGCCGAGCCCTCCGAGCCGAGCGCTTCGAGCTGGTGGCGGTCGTCGGGGGCGTGGAGGCGCCAGCTGGCCGCCAGCGACAGCGCGACGCCGTCCCGGGTCACCGCGTACACGTGCGCCTCCTCCTCGACATCGAAACCGTCGCCGGGGGTCACTGCCGACACCCGCGCCACCTCCGGATATCCCATCGCCCAGAGCGCCAGGTCGAGCGCCGGCACGCCGAGGTCCATCAGCGCTCCGCCCCCGGATTCCAGCGCGCGCCGCCGCCATCCCCCACGGGGACGCCGCACGGCACGATTGAGCCAGGTGACCTGAATCGAGCTGAGTCTGCCCAGCACCCCGCCGGCGATCGCGGATCGCAGCGCACGCACATTCGGCTGATACCGGTGCGCCATCCCCAGAATCACACCCCGGCCCGCGTCCTGGGCCGCCTTCATGATCCAGCGCACCCCACCCGCCGACAGCGCCAGAGGCCTCTCCACCAGCACATGCTTGCCGGCTTCCAGACAGGCCCTGGTCAGGCTCTCGTGGACGAAGCTGGGGGCGCTGATCACCACCCCCTGGATCTCGTCGTCGGCCACCAGGGCGTCGTCGTCCAGAACGCGGCCCACCCCGAAGCGGCGGGCGACGTTGCGGGCCTTCAGGTCGTCCAGGTCGGCGACGGCGGCCACCTCCACGTCGCGCCGCTCGGAGAGAATGGGGAGGTGCATGAGCTGGCAGATCGCCCCGGTTCCGATCACCCCGATCCGAACCTTGCTGCGGTCTCCCTGGCTCATGCCGTAAGTCTCCCTGTCAGGTCATAGTCGTCGGCGTCCACAATCTCCACCTCTACGATATCACCCGGCCGGGCCGAAGGGGCACCGGTCAGGAAGGTCCGGCCGTCCACCTCGGGGGCCTGGCCACCGGTACGACCCACTGCATCGTGGCCGTTTTCGCCCGGGGTCAGCGAGTCCACCAGGACCTCGGCGCGGCGCCCCACCCACTCCCGGTTCGACTGCCACGAGATGTCGCGCTGGCGCTCCATCACCATCTCCAGGCGCTCGGCCTTCACCTCGTCGGGGACCTGATCGGGCATGGCGGCCGCGGCCGTCCCCTCCTCGGTCGAGTAGGCGAATGCGCCCAGGCGGTCGAAGCGGATCTCCTCCAGAAAGTCCAGCATGATGCGCACGTCCTCGTCGGTCTCGCCCGGGAACCCCACGATGACGGTGGTGCGCAACGTCAGGTCCTCGATTTCGTCGCGCAGCCAGCGCACACGTTCGCGCACCGTCTCCTGGCGCTCGGGGCGCCGCATACGCGCGAGGACGCGGTCGCTTCCGTGTTGCAGCGGCATGTCCAGGTAGGGCAGCAGCCGTGGTTCCCTGGCAAGCAGCGAGACCAGCGACGGCGTGATCCCCGAAGGGTACATATAGAGCAGCCGGTACCAGTCGACCCCGGTCCCGTCCAGCAGCGCCTCCAGGAGGTCCTTCAGCAACGGGGCGGAACGGTCGTGGCGCCACAGGTCGCGCCCGTACCAGGTGGTGTCCTGAGACACGATGTTGAGTTCGCGCACCCCCTGCTCTCCGAGCCCGCGGGCCTCGGCAACGAGCGCGTCGAGATCGGCCGAGCGGTGGAGGCCGCGCATGTGCGGGATCGCGCAGAAGGCGCAGCGATGGTCGCACCCCTCGCTGATCTTGAGGAAGGAGACGTGGGGCGTCTCCGTGGCCAGGATCCGCAGCGGGCGCTCCATGTTGTGCACGATTCCGTCGTGGAGGTGCCCTCGCGCCCGCAGCTCCGGGACCAGGCGCGACATCTCGGCGATCCCGAGGAAGAGGTCCACCTCCGGGATCTCCTTCTCCAGGTCGTCGCGGTAGCGCTGCACCATGCATCCCACGGCGGCCACCGCCTTCACCCGGCCGCGCTCCTTCAGCGCGCAGGCGTTCAGGATCGTGTCGATGGACTGCTCCTTCGCCGCGTCGATGAAGCCGCAGGTGTTCACCACCACCACATCCGCGTTCTCCACGTCGCTGGTGACCCGGGCGCCGGACGCAACCAGCGCAGCCATCATGTGCTCCGAGTCGACGGTGTTCTTGTCGCACCCCAGGGTGACGAGACCCAACCGCGGCCCGTCCCCGGGGCCGATGTCGAAGGAGCGGGGATCGACCGCGCGCACGCCGGGGTCCACACCCGGTCGCACGGGGCCAGCCTCCACGGGGAAGACCGGCAGCTCGCGGGTGCGCAGTCTCATGGATGACCCGGGACCGCTGGGGACATCGGCGCCGGCTCGATGGCGGAGGGCGGCGCCCCCCTGACCCGCGCCCCCTCGGGCACCTCGAAGGTGAAGAGATCCGGGTCCGGCACCGACGAGAGGTCCACGTTGCCCAACGTCACCGTCCGTACGTTACCGCTCTGCTCGTGCAGCTCGATCCGCCGGATGAGGTGGTTCTCCGTGTCCAGCCAGAGGCGAGCGCCCCGATAGGACGCCCCCGCTCGCGGCGTCAGGGACACGACGCGGCAATCGCGGCCGTTCACCTGCTCGGTGCCCCCGTCCTCGGCCGCATACTTGCTCGCGGGGTCCTCCAGAAACTCGCGGAAGAAGTCGTGACGCCCAGGGGTCTCCGCCGCCGGATGGCGCATGACCTGGTCCTCGTCGATGCTGGGGTAGTAAACCCAGAAATGCTCGCCATCCGAAATGACCATGTCGCCCCGCGGGTCGGTGAACCGCATGGAGAAGAGGTTGGGGCGCTGCTGGCAGACGCGTCCCTCGCTTTCGATCCTTCGCCGCGCGAGCCGCACCTCGACGACCTGTTCGAAGTCCGCGCACATGGCGCTCACCTCTCGGTAGCGCTCCGCTGCGTTCTCCATCGCGCGCAACGCCACCCGGGCCTCCTGGGCAACAGCGGCCGGAGGCGCCGGCAGCACCCAGAGGAGTGCGGCGCACCCGGCTGCCGCAGCAACCCGCGGCAAGGACCCCGTCGCGTTCCACCGGCAATGGGACCGGCCCGTGGCCACCGCGCGCCTTCGCGTCATACCGGACATATCTCGTCCAACTCCGCCATCATGACCAGCACCTCCCTGGGTTTGGAACCGTCGGGTGGGCCGAGCACCCCCGCATCGTGCAGCTGGTCCACGATCCTCGCGGCCCGACCGTATCCAATACGCAGCCGACGCTGCAAAAGAGACGTCGAGCCGGCCTTCTGATGGATGCACGCCTCGGCGGCCTGGCGGAAGAGCGGATCCCAGTCGCCCCGGATGGCTCCGTCGCCGACGGAATCGTCCTCTCCCTCCATGGCCTTCACGACCTCGAGGATGTCGCCCTCGTCGCTCTTCACCCGCGCCTTCAGCGCCTCCAGCGTGTCCGCCTGTTCGCGGTACCATCCCATCAGCTCCTCCGTCTCGTCGGTGGAGATGAAGGCGCCCTGCATCCGCACCGGCTCGCTTTGCCCCGGCGGCAGGAAGAGCATGTCCCCCGAACCGAGCAGCGAATCGGCGCCATTCTGGTCCAGAATCGTGCGAGAATCGGTCTTCGATGCGACGCGAAACGCTATGCGGCACGGGAAGTTGGCTTTGATCAGTCCAGTAATCACATTAACGCTGGGGCGCTGGGTAGCGACGAGGAGATGGATGCCGATGGCGCGAGCCTTCTGCGCCAGCTGCGTGAGCGGTTTTTCCACCTCCGCCTGCACCGTCATCATCAGATCGGCCAGCTCGTCCACCACCACCACGATCCACGGAAGCGGCCCCTCCTTGTACCGCCAGCGGTCCTCGTCCTCCTCGGGACCGTCCGGCGTGGCCAGCTTCATCTCCTTCCCCTGCTCCAGGCGCTCGTTGAATTCCTGCACCGACCGCACGCCGTTGGCGCTCAGCAGCCCGTAGCGGCGCTCCATCTCCATGACCGCCCATTTGAGGATCACGGCGGCGTCCCTGGGATCCGTCACCACCGGGTGGCGCAGATGGGGAAGGTCGGCGTAGGCCGAGAGTTCCACCATCTTGGGGTCGATGAGCAGGAGGCGGAGACGGTCCGGCGCGTGCCGGTACACCAGGCTGGTGATGAAGGTGTTCAGGCACACCGACTTGCCCGAACCGGTGGCCCCGGCGATGAGCGCGTGGGGCATCTTGGTCAGGTCGGCGACGAAGGGCTTGCCCGTCAGGTCCTTGCCCAGCCCCAGGGGGAGCAGGCCGCGTGACCGGGTGAAGAGCGGCGCCTCGAGGATCTCGCGCAGCCGCACGATCTCCGGCCGCGGGTTCGGGATCTCGACCCCCACGGCACCCTTGCCGGGGATCGGGGCGACGATGCGGACGCTCCTAGCCTTCATGGCCAGCGCCAGGTCCGCGTCCAGGTTGGCGATACGGTTGACCTTGACACCCGCAGCCGGGACGACCTCGTAGCGCGTGACCGCGGGGCCGGTGGTGCGCCCCGAAATCTCGCCGCTGATCTTGAAGGTCCGGAGAGTATCGACGAGGACTTCGCCGAGGCGGTGCAGTTCGCGCTCCATGCCAAGACGGTTGCCGCGCTCGGGGGCGCGCAGGAGTTCCAGCGCGGGGAGCGGGTAGTCGGGAGGCGGGAGGTGGTCCGCGGGGAGGAGGTCGGGGGTGGTGGGGGCGTCGGGGACGGGGGGTGGGGGGGAGAGAGTCGGGTCGGTGTCCGTGGTGACGGAATCGGACGCGGGGACGGTGGTCGAGGGATCGGCCGTGTCAGGGGACTGCCCGGCACCGGCCCGGTTCAACCCGGCCTTCCGCTTCGCCGCCCACCGCTCCCGGCGCCGGCCACCCCACCTCCCCACAGCCGCCCCAGTCGTGCGCACCCCCCGCCCCGCGCCCCGGAGAGCCCTCGCGGCCACCTTCCCCGGCGCAGCCAGCGGGTTGAAGCTGAAGGCAGCCGCCCAAGCGGCCACCGCCGCCGCGCCCACGACCACCCAACCGCCCAGCCAGCCGGCCATGCCGCGCAACGGCGTCCCCAGGAAGGTCCCGACAAAACCGCTCAGGGTGTCTCCCGCCCCCACCAGAAACGCCGAAACGGGAAGCAGCACCAACAACGCCGCCGACACGATCCAGAGGCTCTTCCGACGGGCGGACGCCCACCACTCGCCCAACGAGGCTGCCGCGGCCAGGAGCCCCAGCGGAACCGCGGCCACCCCGATCCCGAGCGCCGCCAGGAGCCGGGCGTTCACGGCGTCACCCGCGCTTCCCACCGGGTTGCCCTCGGGGAAGAACTCCACCGCCCCCGCACCCAGCCACTGCAACGGAAAGAGCGCCGCCGCGACCAGAAAGGTGAGCACCGCCGTGACGCCGGCCAGCGCGCGCCGTTGCCGCATCTGCTGCTCCGCCGACTTCTTCGGCCCGCGCGGGCGCTTCTTCGGCCCGGCTCGCTTACGGGGCGCCGCCCGCTTCGCCACCCTCCGTCCGCCGCGCGGGGCTGCCACGAGCTCCTACCCTCGCGGGGCCGTGATCACGCGATCGTACATCATGGGTATAATCTGGTGCCTGTCGGCCCTTGCGCACAGGGCCAGGTCGCTGCCGAGCCCCACCTCGATCAGCGCCTGCCCGGCGGCCGTGCCCGCCAGCATGTCGGCCGAGACCTCGTGCACGGCAGCCAGATCGCGAGCCGCCACCGCGCCGTCGGCCAGTGTCACCGGGGTGGCCGCCCGCTCCAGCACCGCGCGCACGATATGACCCGCGCACACCGCGTCGTCCAGCGAGAACCGGCCTTCCTTGCCCGCGCACACGATCGCGACCGCGGCGTCCTCCCGCACCGCCTCGGCCACCGCAGTCTGGTTGAAGAAGGAGGCCGCGAGGACGCGCTCGGCGGGACGGGCGGCCGCAAACGCCCGCGTGCCGTTCGTGGTCGTCATCACCAGGCGCCGCCCGCCCACCGCCGCCGCCGTGAACTCGGCGGGGGAGTTGCCCAGGTCGAAGCCGTCGATGCGGAGCCCGCCGCGCTCGCCGCACAGGAGGGCGCGGTCGCCCGGGCCGTTGAGGGTGACCTGCACCGAGGCCGCCTCCTCGACCGAGACGGCGGGATGCACGGCCCGGGCCCCGGTGGCGATCGCTTCGACGATGCACGAGGTGGCGCGCAGCACGTCGATGACCACCGCCGTGGCGCCGGCCAGGTCGACCGCGCGCACCTCCTCCGGGGTGAAGTAGACCTCGACCCGCGTGCGCCGCCTCAAGGCTCCGGGTTGCCGGCGAAGCGTTCCACGAACCCGGTGTCGACGGTGCCGGCCCGGAAGTGGTCGTCGCGCGTGATCCGCGACAGATAGCCGATCGTGGTCGGGATGCCTTCGACGACGAAGGACTCCAGCGCCTCGCGGCCCCGCACCACCGCCTCCGCCCGCGTATTGCCCCACACGATCAGCTTGGCGATCAGCGAATCGTAATAAGGCGGAACCCGGTACCCCGAGTAGACATGCGTGTCGACGCGCACACCCGGGCCGCCGGGCTGGTGGAAGGTGGTGATGGTGCCCGGGGCCGGGGCGAACCCGCGCGACGGGTCCTCGGCGTTGATGCGAAACTCGATGGCGTGGCCGCGCGGTGCGTGCGGGCCCGGCGGAAACGACAGCGGTTCGCCCGCCGCGACCCGGATCTGCTCCTTCACGAGGTCCAGACCGGTGACCACCTCGGTGACCGTGTGCTCGACCTGGATGCGCGTGTTCATCTCTATGAAGTAGAACTCGCCCGATGCGTCGAGCAGGAACTCCACCGTCCCGGAGCCGACATAGTCGATCGCCCGGGCCGCCGCGACCGCCGCCTCGCCCATCTCTTCGCGAAGCTCCGGGGAAAGCCCGGGCGATGGCGCCTCCTCGACGAGCTTCTGGTGGCGGCGCTGGATCGAGCAGTCCCGTTCACCCACTTGAACCACCCGGCCATGCTGGTCGCCGAAGACCTGGAACTCGATGTGGCGGGGCCGGATAAGACACCGCTCCAGGTACACGCCCGCCTCTCCGAAGGCCGCCCCCGCCTCTGTGCGGGCCGCCGTGAAGTGCCGCCGGAACGATCCCTCCTCGGCCGCGATGCGCATCCCCTTCCCCCCACCTCCCGCAGCCGCCTTGATCATGATCGGGAACCCGATCTCGCGGGCCCGCTCCAGCGCCTCCTCCTCGTCGTCCACGATCCCGTCCGAACCGGGCACCACCGGCACCCCGGCCGCGTGCATCGTCTTCCGCGCCACCGCCTTGTCACCCATGGCGCGGATCTGGTCCGGGGTCGGCCCCACGAAAACCAGATCCGAGCGGTCGCAGATCTCCGCGAACTCGGCGTTCTCGGCCAGGAACCCGTACCCGGGATGCACGGCCTCCGCCCCCGTGATTTCGGCGGCGGCCACGATACGCGAGACCTTCAGGTAGGAGTCCGCCGCCTGCGCCGGCCCGATGCACACGGCCTCGTCGGCGAAACGGACGTGCAACGACTCCTGGTCGGCCTCCGAATACACGGCCACCGTGGCGACGTCCAGTTCCCGGCAGGCGCGCACGATCCGCAGGGCGATCTCGCCCCGGTTCGCGATCAGGAGTTTGGAGAACACAGGTCTGGTAAGACGGCAGACTTACGCCGGGTCGACCCGGAAGAGGACCTGTCCGAAGTCGACCGGCTCCGCGTTGTCGACGCAGATCTCGACGATCCGGCCGGAGGTTTCGCATTCCAGCTCGTTCATGAGCTTCATGGCCTCGATGACGCAGAGCACGTCGCCGGCCGCCACCGTGCTCCCCACTTCAATATACGGAGCCGCTTCGGGCGAGGGTGCCCGGTAGAAGGTCCCCACCATGGGCGAAATGATCTCCACCAGGTTCGCGGAAGCGGGTTCGGCCAACGGAGACGGTGCCGATTCATCCGCCGCCGGCGCCGCCGGCATGGCCGGTCCGGCATCGGCCGCGGCGTTGTTCGACGGCGACGCGGCGGCGACCGCGTTTCCACCCGCGGACTTGGACAGCCGGATGCGCGTGCCGCCCCGCCTGATCTCCAAGTTGTCGAGGGAGGACTCGTCCAGCATCCGGATCAGGGACTCCACAAACTCGATGTCGATCATCCGCTTACCCGGGTCAGGTATTTGTCTTCGCGCCGGTCGATCTTCAGCACGTCGCCAGTCTCGATGAAGAGGGGCACCTGCACGACCGCGCCGGTCTCCATCGCGGCCGGTTTGGTCGCGCCCTGGGCGGTGTCACCCTTGAAGCCGGGGTCCGTCTCGGTGACTTCCAGCTCGACGAACGCCGGCAGTTCCACGCTGATCACGTTGCCGTCGTGGACCAGGCCTTCGCACTCCATGTTCTCTTTTAGGTACTTCAGCTGGCCCTTGCCGAGCATGTCGGCGCTTATGGGGATCAGGTCGTACGTCTCCTGGTCCATGAAGTAGAACAAGTCGCCATCGGTGTAAGAATAGTCGACGGGACGTCGCTCCAGCCTTACGCTCGTCACCCGTTCGCCGGCGCGGTAGGTGCGATCCACAACTGCGCCCGAAAGGACGTTCTTGAGCTTGGTGCGCACGAATGCGCCGCCCTTGCCGGGCTTGACGTGCTGGAAGTAGGTAATGGTCCAGAGCGCCCCGTCGATCTCCAGGACCATGCCGTTGCGGAAGTCAGCGGTGCTCGCCATCGGCTTGTGATCGATCTCCTCTTGGAACGGTGGCCGGCCCGGGGCGACCCCGGCGCGAAGCCGAAGGCGGGCCTACGATCCCGGTGCCCGGAGCCGGCACAGATGGTTGTGCAGGCAACGAAGCCCCGAAAGATAGCTGTCAACCCCGAAACCGGCGACTACCCCCACCGCGGCCGGTGTGAGAAGCGAGCGGCGGCGGAACGATTCCCGGGCCGCCGGGTTGCTCAGGTGCACTTCCACGAAGGGCCGGGCAATCGCCAGCAGTCCGTCGAGGAGCGCCACCGAGGTGTGGCCCAGCCCGGCCGGATTGATCAGCACGCCCCCGGCACGGTCGCGCACATCGGCCAGGAAGTCGAGGATCGCGCCCTCGCAGTTCGATTGAAAGCACTCCACCTCGACGCCGAGTTCGGAGGCGAGGCTCTCCAGCGCCCGGTTCACGTCGTCCAGCGTCGCCGTACCATAGACGTCGGGCTCGCGCACACCCAACAGATTGAGATTGGGGCCGTGGACAACGGCGATCCTCACGATCGGTCCTTTCCGGAGAGATGATTCGGCTGCCTGCGGTTCGCGGATCCCCGGGGAGCCGGCGTCGTACCGCCCGCAAACGCTCCCCTGTTCCGTGAAACCGCGGTTCGCGGTAGGTTAGCGGGCTGTTAGCTTCCGTGACAAGGAGGATACACCAGCGATGATGCAGCAACTGCGCAAGAGCACGAAGTGGATCATGATCCTCGTGGCGATCGCCTTCGGGGGGCTCATGTTCTTCGAGTGGGGGATGGACATTACGGGGCAATCGACGGGATCCTACGGCGAGATCGGGCGGGTCAACGGCACGCCGGTCCAGTACGAGGACTACTTCAACGCCTACCAGAACCTCTACAATCAGGCGGCGGCAAGCCAGGAGGAACCGGTCACCGGAGCCCAGAACTCGGAGTTGGAGGACCTGGCCTGGAACGAAATGGTCGACAACATCCTCATCCAGCAGGAGTTGGATCGGCGCGGGATCGTCGTCACCGACGAGGAGCTTTTGAGCGCGGCGCGCTTCAGTCCGCCGCCGGAGTTGATGAGCGATCCCGAACTGCAGACGGACGGCCAGTTCGACCTCACCAAGTACCAGCAGCTCCTCTCGTCGTTCAGCAGCGAACAACTGCGAGGGCTCGAGGACTACTACCGGCGGCTCATCCCGCGCGCCAAGCTGCTCCGCCAGGTGGGATCGGGTCTCTACATCTCCGAGAACGACCTCTGGAACACGTACAGGATCCAGAACGAGAGCGCCAGCGTGCGATTCGTCGCCTTCGAGCCGCTGGTGCGGGTATCCGACGACCAGTTCGAGGTCACGGAGGACGAGGTTCGCGACTACTACGATGAGAACCGGGAGGACTACTTCGTCCCCGCCACAGCGCGCGTCATCGCGGTGGCCATCACCAAGACCCCGACCGCGGCCGACACCGCGTCCGTGCTGGCAAGGGCCGAAGAGCTCCGGCAGGATATCCTCGACGGAGCGGATTTCGCCGAGTTGGCGCGGGCCGAGTCGTCGGACGAGACGACCGCGGGCGAAGGTGGAGACCTGGGGGTATTCGCAAAGGACCGGATGGTGGCCGCCTTCGATTCCGTGGTGTTCGCGGCGCGCCTCAACCGGGTCGCCGAGCCGGTGCGGACCAGCTATGGCGTTCACCTGGTCGAGGTCATGCAGCGCTGGGGCCGCGATTCGGCCCAGGCACGTCACATCCTGCTGCCTTTCGAGCGCTCCGAAGACTCCGAGATCGAACTCTACACCGCGGCCGACTCCCTGGAGGAGCTGGGCGAATCCATGGCTCTCACCGAGGCGGCCATCCAGCTGGGACTCGAGCCCGACACCGTCGAATTCCTGGAGAACTTCACGTTGGTGCCGAGGGCCGGGGACGTTGCGGACGGCGGCGAGTGGGCCTTCGACCCCGAGACGTTGCTCGGCGAGGTGAGTCCGGTTTTCGAGAACCAGGTGGCGTTCTACGCCCTGGAGCTGGTCTCGGTCGACGAGTCGCACTACCTCACCGCGGAGGAGGCGGAGATCGCCATCCGGGCCGAGATCGGCACGCTGAAGAAGGTCGAGTTGGCCATGGACGAGGCGCGGGATCTGGCCGGACAGGTCCATGGCGGCCGCCCCTTTGCCGCGGTCGCGCGGGAACTGGGGCTCGAGGTGCGCGACGCGGGTCCCTTCACCCGGACCGAATTCGTGTCGGGTCTGGGACAGTACAACGCGGCCGTGGGAACCGCATTCGGGCTGCAGATCGGCGAGGTCTCGGACGCGGTTCAGGCAAACCAGAACGTGTTCGTCATCGAACGCACCGGCTCGGAGGCCGCCGACAGCCTGGACTGGGTGAGCCAGATCGACATTCAGCGTGTGCAGTTGTTGAGCGCGATCCGTCAACAGCGGCTCGTGGAGTGGATCGACGCGTTGCGGGCGGACGCCGAGATCGTCGACCGGCGAGACGAGGTGCTCAACCCACCCGACGACGCCAACCAGATTCAGTTGCCCGGGATCTTCTGAGCCGGCCGGGCCACCGGCCCGACAGGACTACCCGGCTACCCGGTTGCAGGCTCTTTCGGCCCGTGGGGGGGGGGGGGGGGGGGGGGTCCGGATCAGCCCTGGGTAAGTCGGCGAGGCGTACCCTTTTCGCCCGCCTCGGAGGTCTGAGCCGCCGATGCGTTGTCCCGGGGCGGCTGCAACTCGGCTTCCTTCCGGACCGAAGACTCGATCTCCCGAACGGAAGACTTGAATTCCCGGATTCCCTTCCCCAGCGAAGTCCCGATCTCGGGGAGCCGCTTGGCCCCGAAGAGGAGCAACACGACGAGGAAGATGACGACCATCTCCAAGATACCGAGATTGAAAGGCATGATATCCGCAACCTCCTTTTGACCGGGAGGTTCCGGAGAAACGCTCTTCGAAACCGCCCGCGACCGGCTGGATCAACAACCTAACCGTTTCCGGACCTCCCGCCAACGAAACGGGAAGCCGCGGGGCGGACGGGGCCGGCGGGATAGCATCCGCGCCGACAGGTAGCCGGCGCGGCTACAGCCAGGACCGGACCACGAACGCCACGACGGCGATTCCGACCAGCGTGAGCACGTTCAGCACGAAGGACACCGGCCCCACCGTGAATGCCACGGCGACCAGATCGACGGAGAAAGGACCGAACGATGCCCTGACGGAGGCGGTCAGGAAGGAACGCGCCGCGCTCCCCGGGAGCATCTCCGCCAGTAGGGTGAGAAGGCCCCCCAGAAACAATCCGCACACCAGGGTCCACAGCCCTCGCGTGATGTTTCGCCGGTAATTCGATTCCATGACGTCCTACCTGGATCGGTCGACCACGTAGACGACGGACTCGGAGAGGGCGTCCAGCGCCGGGCCGGGCGTCAGGCGGGCAATCTCCGCCTGCGCCGAATCCGCGTATTCCATGGCCTTCGTTCTCGCGTATTCGAGTCCGCCGTTTCGACGGACCAGCTCGATTGCGCCCCGGACCTCGTCGTCGCCCGGCTCGACGAGCGTGAAGAGGTGTCGAACCTGGTCGACCTCGAAGGGGGACATCTCCCGGAGCGCCCCCACCAGAGGCAGCGTGACCTTCCTCTCGCGCAGGTCCAGCCCGGCCGGCTTTCCGGTAACGTCCTGGCTGCCCGCATAGTCGAGCATGTCGTCGGCGATCTGGAAGGCCATGCCAAGAAAGTGCCCGAACCGCCGGAAGGCGACGCGGTTAGCGGCAACGCCGGCCAGCGCCCCCATTTCGCAGGCCGCCGAAATGAGCGACGCGGTCTTGGCCGCGATGAGGCGGTAGTACTCGGATTCGGAGAACGAGATGTCATCGTAGGAGAGGAGCTGTCGCATCTCGCCCACGCTCATCGTGTTGGCGGCCGAGGCCAGCACGCCCATGGCGTCCAGATCACCGAGCCTCGCCAGCTCGGTTACGGCGCGGCTGTACAGATAGTCGCCCATGATAATGGCGATCTGGTGCGTCCAGATCGAGTTAACCGTCGGCATCCCGCGCCGCAGCACCGAGTGATCCACTGCGTCGTCGTGGACGAGTGTCGCGATGTGGACCAGCTCCACCAAGGCGGCTAGGGTCACCGCCTCTTCGGAGGACTCGTCGCCTACGTCGCTGGCCAGGAGCAGGAGGGTGGGCCGGAAGAGCTTGCCGGGGACGTTGAGGAGGTACGTATTGACCTCCTCGATCATCGAGAAGTCCGACACCGCGATCCCGCGCAGTTCCTCCAGCACGAGTTCGAGCCGGTCTCTTACCGGCGCCTGTATCCCGGGAAGCCCATGGATGGCTGGCCGGGGAGCCGTGGTTGTCTTCGTCATGTGCGGGGTTGGGGGGATGGTCGCCAGAGGAAAGTTAGCATTTGGAGGCGGAAAGGCCACATTCGGGCCGGAGACGGCCGTCGGCACGGCCCCCACTGGCGGGGGATTCCTCCCTACCGCGCGCTGCCGGCCGTCACCCGCACGTCGACCCGGCGACTCAGGATCCGGTCGCGCGACCAGTCCCGTATTCCCATGGCCCTCGCCACCGAGTCCGTGACCGCGTCGGGCGCCAGTCCGATCACCTCGGTGCCAACCACGCGTCCACCCCGGGTTGTCACATCCTTCTCGATCGCTTCGAACACCTCCATCGGGTCCGTCGTCTCCGGCGTCTCAAGGCTCATGGACACCTGTGTACGGCCCTGCTCGGGAAGGAAGACCGCCATGGCCCGCAGTCCCCGGAATCCCCCGCCCGATGCACGGATACCTGCCGCAATCCTCCTGGCGTCCACAAGAGACACGCCCTCGACGTCCACGTTCCACGCCAGAAGCACCTCCCTCGCCCCAACACACGCCGCCCCGGCCGTGGGGTGCGCGAAGTGGTGCACAGGTGTCCCGTCGCCGGCACGTCCCGGGACATCGGCCCGGGCGCGGCCAGCCCCGGCCCCCGGCACAAGCGCCTCGAAGCCACCCCGCCGGATGGAGGCCAGGGTCCGGCCGACGGGCTCGGAGGCACGACTGTAGTAGTAGACGGGAATCCCCAGGCGGCCGATCCGGGCGGCCGCGCGCCGAGCCAGCGCCACCGCCCCAGACATCTCCATTCCCCGCAGTGGGACGAACGGAAGCACGTCCAGGGCGCCCACGCGCGGATGCACGCCCCGGTGTCCGCGCATGTCGATCCGCTCCACGGCGATCCCCGCCCCCGCCACCGCCCCGTCTTCCACCTCGTCGGGGCCGCCGATGACGGTAACCACGCATCGGTTGTGATCCGGATCACGGGTGGTGTGCAGCACATCGCATCCAGTCCGGGCAAACGCCTCGGCAACCACGGCCACGAATCCCGGATCCCGGCCCTCGCTGAAATTCGGAACGGCTGCCACCAGCGGCGCCGTGCCGCCCCTCGCAGGTGCCTCTACAGGCCCTCCGATCCGCCCGCGAGCGACAGCTGGGGATTGCCCGCCTGTGTCTGATAGGCCCAGTCGAAGATGATGATATAGCCCTCCTGGCAGCCACCGGAGTGGGAGGCCCGTACCGAGCCGTACCGCATCTTTCCGTCGTCGCCGGGAACATGGAACATATGGGTGTAGCCGCCCTCCAGGCGAACGTCCGAGGAGCCGTACCCCGACGTCGGCGCCTGCTCCCAGGACGTGCAGTCCGGATCCGCTCCGGGTCCGCACTTCAGTGCCGAGGTGGCCCGGCGGGTGGGATGGATGTAGGCTCCCGGGCCGGGGACGAACCACAGTCCGTCGGAGTCGACCTCGATGCTGAAGTGACGGTCGGGATCGTCTCCGTCCATCACGGCTTCAACGGCGTCCGTCTCCTGAAAGCGAAAACCGGAGGACTCCGGAACCGACTGATAGGGGTACATGATCTCGCTCGTGTAGTCGGGCCGCGGCGTGGTCTCGACGAACTCGCTCGCGTCGCTCTCGTGGCCGTGGTAGTCGAGGGAGGTCACATAGTAGGTAGCCGTACTCCCGTTTTCGGCAAGCAGATCGATGTATCCCGGTGAATCGGTGTCGCCGAGGTACTGGTCGCCGTCGTCGCCGGAGTAGTAGACACGCCATGCGACGAACTCTTCATCCGAGGCCGAGTTCTCACTCCACCGGAGGTACACGGCGTTGTCCAGCGCAACAGCTTCGACGCCATCCGGGACCGGCGGAGGAACAGGGAACGGCACGAAGACCTCGACGGAATAGTCGCTGGCGCTCTCCTCACCCGTATCCGGATCCGCGGCGGCCACGTAGTACTCGTAAGTGCGGTCGGGGCTCACGTTGATGTCGCGGTAGACGCATTCCCCTTCGGCGCAACTGGTCACCTCCGCGATGAAGAAATAGTCGGTATCGGTGGTCCGCCTCCCGTAGACGCGGAAGGCTTCGCCGTCCCACCCGGACCCCATTTCCCAGTACAGGTCCACGCCGCGGTCGTAGTAGGCCCCCTCCAGGTTTTCGGGTGGATCGGGTGGGTAGCCGTCCACCGACACCGTCACCTCGCACCCTCCCACACTCATGACCAGCACCGCCGGAAGCAATCGCCGATATCGCATTCTTCGCCTCGCTTTGTTCATTGGAAAGGACTGGCGGCCGTGCCTTCAACACTCGCCGGACCATCCGGACAACCCCACGGAACAGCCGCCGCGATTCCTTCCAGCATTTTCCATACCATGATCGTAAGACTATGCCAGAACATCACTTGGCATCGAAGGCCCAGCCTCGTCATGTCCTCGCCCAGGGACGGGGTGTCCGGATCTGGACACTCGGGGCATCGCCCATCGCCGCTCGAACCTCTTACGGCGGAACCGCTCAGCGGCGTGCTCCCCCTGGCCGCTGCCTGCCCTGCTGCCCCCCGGTCCGCTGCTCGTAGTCGAAGTGCAGGTCCCGGTTGTCCGTGAGCGCCACCTCGAACAGGAAGGTCCAGTTGCCAGTGGCCGTCTGCTGAAAGGCGAACTCGGCTTCCCAGCGATGCATCTGGCGAGTGAGGCGAACCACGTGGTCGTTGAAGGCACCCGACACCACGTCGTACGATGTGCGCCAGTCCACCGACCACAGCTCCGTGGGCTGAAACCGCACATTCGCCTGCACCATCTGGTTGCCGGCTATCTCCACCCCCCTGTTGCGGGCGAGGGAATAGGAGAACGACGCCGACCACTGGCCCACTCCGCCCCGCTGGTTGCTTCGGCGCGTCGTGCGGCGATCATCGGAGCGGGGCACCACCGATGATTTCCCCAGGTCCCCGGTCTCCAGACCGGTGGGGTCCACCGACTCTTCTTCATCCTCCTCCGCGACCCGAGTTGTTGCGGTGGTGGTGTCCTCCGCCTCTTCCCCGCCCGTCAGACGCCTGAGCCAGCGGAAGACCGTGGACTCGTTGCTTAGCGAGAAGGAGAGGTTCGCGCTGGACAGGAAGGGCGCGAATCCGCGTGCCCCGCCCGCGCCCCCCGCCCCCGCGTCGTCGAAGATGTCGTGCTCCACCGAGAGCGAGAGCCCGCGCATGTAGTCGGAGCTGATCTGATTCGAAACCCGCAGGTTGTCGGCAAAGCCGCGGGTGAAGTGACCGAGTTCGCTGGCCTGGACGAAGTCGTAGGCCAGGGCGCTGGTACGCACCGCCAGGACGGTCACCTTCTGCGCTCTGGGCAGGCGGCGCGGGCCCTCGGAGCGGTCGCGCTCCGTTGACTCGGAGGCCTCGGCTGCAGCGGAATCGGCGGCCGGCTCCTCCATCTTCATCTCGAAGGTCTGCGTCAGCCCGAAGCGGATCTCGTTGCGCGGCTGGATGGCGCGGTCTCCGAAGGTCGCCCGTTGAAGCTCGGTCGGATTCGTTTCCGGCGAATAGGCGTAGTCGAAGGTCGGGGACCACTTGTGGCGGAACCGGTCGCCGTAGTAGAAGCCGTAGACGTCCGCCCTGAGCGACGCGCCGAAGGAAAGACGCCTCGGTGCGGCGATGAACCCTCCCCCGCCCGCCGTGGCGGTGTCGGAACGGATCGACCGGCCCCCAATGGACAGGTTCGGGGTGAGGGAAGTGGAGCCCACCAGCGTCACCTGGTAGTTGACGCCGGTCGACCAGTTGAGTTCCTCGGCCGTGAAGTCCATCGCGTCTTCGGCGACACGCGGGAAGAACGACGGCCGGTTCAGGTCTCCCACGCTTCCCACCCCGACGCCGACCGGGGTGTCGGGCTCGAAGAAGCCCAGCGGAAGGTCGCGGGTGGTGTTGCGGTTCAGGTTGACGCTTTGCGAGATGGACAGGGCGCCGAGCGAGAGGCTCGTCGAGAGGCCGCCGCGCCACGCCTCGGTGTCCGCCGATCTGAAGTCGAAAACGGAATCGGCGTTCTGCGCGGGGAGATCGCGCAGCGACCGCGACAGACTCCCGGAGGCCGACCACGTCATGTTGTTGTAGAAGCGGGCCCGGTTGGGAGGAGCACTGAACAGAGTGATCGTCTTGAGGGAGAGGCTGGCCCTGGGGAAGGTCATCTCGACGCGGTCGTCGGAGAGGAACTGCCTGCGGTCGGCGTTCACCGACAGGTTCCCCCAGTCGAAGCGCCGTTGAAACCCGCCTTCCGAGTCGATCGACTGCGTGATCTCGCGCGGATCGAAGGAGTTGCGGCGTACGAAGTCGCTGCTGGACGCATAGGCGAACGAGGCCTGCATGCGGGTCCGCTCCGACAGCTCCCACCTGTGCCGGGTGTTGACGGCGAGCTCGGAGCCCCCCTCGACGCGCCAGAACTGGCGGAAGTTCACGCTGCCGTCCAGGAACTGTCGCAGCCAGGTATAGCGGAGCGCACCGTTGATGCCCGTGTAGTTTCCGCTCCACCAGTCCAGGGCCACCTGGGCGTCGGCGTAGTCGTTGATCGCCCAATAGTACCCGATGTTCTGGATCCGCCGCGCGTACCCCCCCGAGGTGCGCACGATGTCGTTGACCGAGAACTGGAGGGGGAGAAGGCCCGACCGGCGTTCGGTCGCGGTGCTCTGGGCGATGAAGGGCAGCCAGAAGACGCCCACGTCCGCGAAGTAGAGGGTAACGTTGCGCGCGACCATCGTGCCGCCGGGGTACATCTTCATCTCGCCGGCCTGGAAGTGGTAGTGGGGCTCCTCCTCTTCGCAGCTCGTAAACATCATGCGGTGGCAGTAGGAGACGTCGCCGTCGACCCAGGGGCAGTCGCCCCGCACGTTCCAGCTCCCCGCGCGAACCTCGGTCGAGGTCTGCGCGTCCAGGGCGGTGCCCCGGCGCTCGTTCAGGTCGAAGATGATCTGGCGCGTGAGGACCGGGTTGCCGTCCTCGGGCGTGAAGGTGGCCTGGCGGCCGAAGGAGACCAGGCGTCCCGTGTTGTCGTCGAAGATGAGCGTGTCGCCGGACAACTGCATGCCGTCACGGTTCATGACCGTCCCGCCCTCGCTCGAGCTGAGCAGGGTGAGCACCTTCGTCTCGGTCTCGAAGACGGCGTCGTCGGATTGGTACTGGATGAGGTTGTAGCCGGCGAGGCTCAGCAGCTCCATGAGCGTGGAGTCCTCGACCATTTCGGCCATTTCGTCCATTTCCTGTTCCGGCCGCAACGAGTCGGGCAGCAGGCCGGTGGAGTCACCGAGCGCGCGGGTAAGGAGTTCCAAGCGCTTCTTGACGACCTCCTGGAGCGAATCGGGCAGCTCCTGCGCGGACAGCGGTGCTGGCGGCCCGGCGGCCAGTGCGAGTGCGATCAGTCCCACGATCGCCGACAAGGCCCGAAGGCGCAGCCGATCCGCCATGCTCGCGCTGAATCCCGTCGTCCGTCTTCGGAGACTCGGGCGTATCGGGGACGCGGTCAGTCGGCTCGTCATCGGCACTCTACTCCTCTCCGTCCGTGTCCGGGGACTCGGGTGCGTCCGCATCGGGGGTGGCCGGCTCTGGGGTGGCCGGCGCGCCGGTCTCTCCCTGCCGCGCGGGGTCGCCGTGGTCGTAGGGCGTGGGGGCCGCGACGGTGTCCTCGGGGGCGCGGGTGTCATCGGCCGCCACGGCATCCGAGGGGGCAGCAGCCGTCTCTGCCTGGCCGTCACGCGCATCGCGTTTCCGCCACACCAGCACCGATAGCAGAATGCTGAATTCGTAGAGCAGGAATATTGGAGTCACCATGAAAAGTGTCAGTGTGATCGCGTCGCCGGGCGTAATCAGGCTGGCCAGGATCGTGCTCGCCACGATCGCGTGGCGCCTCTTGGATCTGAGGAACCGGGGCGTGACGATGCCCAGGGCACTCAGTACCAGAATCACCACCGGCAGTTCGAAGATGAACCCCACGGCCAACAATAGTTTGATGACTTCGCCGAAATACAGGTTGCCTGTCCAGCCCTGCGTCATGAATTCGGTCCCGATCCCGACCATGAACCTCAGATAGAAGGGCAGCACGATGAAGTACGCCATCGCCACCCCCGCGATAAAGAGCACGAGGCCCAGGTAGAGGGAGGGGACGATCGCGCGCTTCTCGTGTTTCTCCAGCGCGGGAGACAGAAACTGCCACCCATGGTATACCAGGGTGGGCGAAGCCAGGACGAGGCCGATCCAGATCGCGACCTTCAGCAGAAAGAAGAGGTTCTCGTTGGGCCCCAGTGCCTGCGGCATCCAGTCCTCTCCGAGGATCTCCCGTCCCGGGGCGAGCAGGATCAGCATCGCATCGAAGTAGAGGACGAGAAAGATGCCCGCCCCCAGCCCCAGGACCAGCGCGAGCAGGCTCCACAGGATCCGCCAGCGCATCTCCTCCAGGTGCTCCAGGAAGGGCATCTCGGCCTTGGGGTTGTTCGTCGCCCGGGCCAGCAGGCCATCGCGCAGCCTCTTCATCGGTCCTCACTGCTCCCGTGGTCGCCCAGCGGCAGCGGAAGTTCGCCCTGGAAGCGCCGCCGTCCCTCGCGCTGCTCCCTGACGATCAGCGCGTCCACGGCTTCCTGAAACTCGTCGATGTCCTGGAAGTTCCGGTACACCGATGCATAGCGGATATACGCCACGCGGTCGAGCGGTTTCAGCCCCTCCATGACCTCTTCGCCGATCTCGGCCGAAGACACCTCCACGCGGGCCGATCCCGATACCGTGTCCTCGACCGTGTCCACCAGCGCCTCGATGTCGCCCGGCAAGACCGGCCTCTTCGCGCACGCGACGGCCACGCTCGCCGCCAGCTTGTCGCGCCGAAAGTCCTCGGCGCTGCCGTCCTGCTTCACGACCTGCAGCGGGCGCTTCTCGACGTGCTCGTACGTGGTGAAGCGCCGCTTGCAGTCCAGACATTCACGGCGCCGGCGTATCGCGCGCCCGGCACGGGCCGTGCGCGAATCCACCACCTTCACCGAGCCGGAGCTACAGACGGGACAGAGCATGGCGGGCGGCCTCTCGGAAGACCAGGAGCCCTGTCAGGGGATCTCGTCGAGCTTTTCCCGCGCCTGCTCGGCGAACCTGTCGTCTGGATAGGTGTTGATCACGCGCTCCAGGTATTCGCGGGCGCGGTCGTAGTCCTCCAGCTCGATGCACAGTACCCCGGCCCGATACAGGGCCGCCGGTATCCGGTCCGAGGTCGGGAACATCCTGGGGATTTCCAGGTAGTCGGCGATCGCCTCCTCACGCTTGTCCTCAATGGTCAGCAACTCACCCCTGTGGAGGTACGCGGCGGGCGCCAGCTCACTGCGGGGATAGGTCTCGAGGAACCGCGTGAAACCCCGGAGGGCGGAGGTTCGCAGGTCCCGTTCGGCATTCGCGACCGCTACATCGAAGAGCGCCTGCTCTTCCGCCGCGGTGCCGGGCGGTTCGCCTGGATCGGCAACCTCGGCTTCACCACCTTCGAGCGAATCCCCCTGCTCCGCCACCTGCGCGATCCGCTGCTCCAGCTGCTGCCACTGGACATCCATCTCGTCGCCCAGCTGATCCAGCATGTGCTGGTTCTGGCCCACGAGCTCCCGGAGACTGTCCTGCTGCCTCTGGATCTCGCGCAGGCTTCCGCTGGCGTCACCCCGGAAGTTGAACATCAGCTCCGACAGGGATTTTACCGATGCCATCGCCGCGCGGTTCGTCTCGTCGACCGATCGCTGCAACTCCGCGAAGGCCGAGTCCTGCCGCGCGGAGAGAGCCCGCATCTCGCTCTGGAGGTCCTGAAGGTCCCCTCTTGTCGCGCAGGCCCCGAGCGGGAGCAACAGGACGAGGACGGCGCGTTTCACGGCTTTTCGCCCGGGTTCGTCAGCCCTGGCACCGACCGAGGTCGTTACCCCCGGCCGTGATGACGAACTCGACGCGCCGGTTGCGGGCCCAGGCCGCCTCGTTGGAGCCCTGGGAGATCGGCCTTTCCTCACCATAGGAGACGGTTGCGAAGCGCGCTCCCGCGAGACCGAAGCCGGTGAAGAACTCGGAGACCGACTGGGCTCGTTCACTACCCAGCGCGATGTTGTACTCCGAGGTTCCCCGCTCGTCGGCATGGCCCTCCATCCGGAGGCGCACGCTGGGGCAGCCGCGCAGGACCTCCAGCTTTGCGCGCAGCTTGTCGGTCGTTTCGGATGTGAGGACGGATTCGTCGTAGTCGAAGTAGACCATTTCTCCGAGCGTCTCACGGGCCGCGCGAGCCCTTTGCTCCATCTCGCGCTGGGCTTGCTGGGCTTGCCTCTCGTCCTCCCGCTTGGCGGCCTCCGCCGCGGCAATCGAGTCAGCAACCCGCTGTGCCTCGATTTCTGCGGGAGTGGGGCCCGTGGGTTCGGGAGTAGCCGGCGGAGGCGGCTCCGGACGGCAGGCGGCGGCGAGAACAACAGTGGCGAAGGCGGCAAGGACCAACCGTGGGTTGAACATCCCTTCTCCCGGTGAGTGGAGGTACGTGTTAGCGGCTGAGGAGCCCAGACTCGACACAATCAAAATATAGGTAGGATTCCCAATCTCGGTAAAGGGGCAAGCAAGGGTGTGGGGACCACGGCTGGCACGGTTCCGGGCGCGCCCGCTGGACTGCCCAGCGGCCCGTCCGACAAGGCCCGCGAGACCGGTCCATCACCGGCGACGAACGGCGCCGCAAGACCCGCAATCCGCTCACCTGACTACCCCGTTCTCGGCCAGAATGGGCGACCAGTCGGGGTCCTCCGCCTTTACGTTGGGCACCAGCAGGCGGGTACGCCCCGTGACGGTATCGACGATGAACACCCCGGATCCGTAGCTGCGGGTCCCCTGGAAGACGATGTGGCGACAGTTCGAGGCCCAGCTAGGGTCTTCGTTGTTCCCTTCACGGGTGAGCTGGAGCAGGCGATTGCCGCCACCCTCGACATCCGCCACCAGGATGTGGAAGCGGTTGGCCTGCCTTCTGCCCCCGATGCCGCCGGCAAAAGCGATCCTGTCGCCGCAGGGCGACCAGTCCGGGTCCGTGAAGTAGCCGCCCTCGCCGTAGCGGTACGGTGACACGAGTTCGGCGTCACCGCCTCCCGCGGGTTGCTTGTATACCTGAGGCGTCGCGCTGCCCAGGCGGGGGGACGTGAGGATCAGCATTTCGCCATCCGGCGAGAAGCTCGGAGACACGTCCTTGGGGCGGCTGCCGTCGAGGCGCTTCAGACAGCAGCCGTCGCGAATCTTGTAGGTGAAGAGGCCTTCGGGCCCATCTCCGACGATCGCGAAGACGATGGTGTTTCCGTCCGGATGATAGGCTGGCATATCGGGCTGGCCCCGCCCCTCCGGCACCAGCAGCCTGTCCTGGCCATCATCCAAATTCAGCTCGTAGAGTAGCGGAAACCCCGACTTGAACGAGCCGTACGCGATTCTCATTCCGTCCGGTGACCAAGCCGGGGAGGTGGCGATGCTCCGGTCCCAGGTCAGCCGCCGCAGGTTCTCGCCGTCGAAATCGACGATGTAGATCTCCCTGCCGCTCGTTTCGCCGAAGGCCTGCATTCTGAAGACGATCCGGGTCGCGGCGACGCCCCGCTCGCCCGTCACCCACTCGGCCACCGCGTCCGACACGCTGTGCACCGCCAACCGGAAGTCCGGGTGGTCGCGCGCCGGAAGCGGGAAGGTGGCCTTCGCCTTGAGGCTGCCGAAGACGATGTCGTGGAGTTCCACCGCGAAGGAGAGGCCACCGCCGGTGCCTGGTTCGATGGTCCCCGTCACGAGCCAGTCCACGGCGAACTGCTCCCAGAGCGCATACTGCACCCCCTCGCCCGCGAATTCGGCGGGAAGCGAGTCGCGGACGCGGAAGCGGTCGCTGTAGTCCAGGTCCCGCGCAATGATCCCTTCGATCTCGCGGGCGAGACCGGCGTCCTCGCCGAGCACGGCCAACGGACGAATGGCGATGGGCGGTACGTCGCGCTCCTCGATGACAGAGTGCAGGTCAACGCCCGGGATGGCCGTCTCGTTCTCCTGGCCAGCAGCCGCGCAGGGTGCGGCGACGGTCAGCAGGACGGGCAGGCAAGTGTGTGCGACACTCCACCGCTCCCGGTGCTTGCGGGAGTTGATTCGCGGACTACTGCTCGATCGCTTCAATCCACTCCCTCCGTCAGCCGGACCTCTGGATTCTCCGATCCGACCCTCGATGTGATCGTGTATCTGACGGGAAGAAACTCGAACGGGTATTCCTCCGGCAACGTACCCATGCGGCCCGGTTTGCCCGCGCACTCGATCGCCGCCTCGGCCACGTTGTCGAACTCGAGATTTCCGGAAGACCGCGCGACCTCGAAGTCCGGTATGCTCCCGTCACGGAGAATCCGGAAGGTCATGACCACCTCGAACCGGCCGGAGCCCTCCCAGCGGAAGCAGCGCTCGATCTGGTTCTTGATGTTTCCGTAGTACTCCGGATAGTCGCGCCTCAACGCCTCGACCTGTTGCGTGATCTCGTCCTCGCCTTCGTCCGGTATCTCCGTTTCGGCGGGCCTTTCCGGTTCCGCGGGCGGCGTTTCCTCGACGACGGGCGGCGTCTCGGTGGTGTCCGGCTCGGGATCGGGATCGGGATCGGGTTCCGGCAGCGGCGCTTCCTCCTCCGGGGTGGGGGGGGGATCGTCGGGTGTTTCGACAACCAGTGCTTCCGGGGGTTCGGGTGCCATCGCGACCAGGTTGACTTCCACGGCGATGTAGGGTGTCGGGGGATCTTCCAGAGCCGGAATCACCCAGAAGAGGAGCACGAGCGTGGTCAGGTGGACCCCTAGCGACACGCCCAGGGCGCCTTTCCCGAGAGGCCTTCGCTTGACCCGGCCAAAGCCTTCGCCGCTGGACACGATCGGGGTCATCGCTGCAACTCCCGCATCATGAGGGCCAGCCGTACGTCGTGGTCGGCGATGACCGCGACGGCGCGGGTCACCCGTCCGTAGACCGCCGCTGAATCGCCCTTCAGATAGACCACGTCCGCGTTGCGCTCCTCGATCAGTTGTTCGAGTGCAGCGTCAAAAAGGTCGTCCGCCACGGGCGCATCTCCGATATGCCAGACTCCCTCGGAGTTGACGCTTATGACGATCTGCTCGTCCGTCGCCTCGATGACCCGCACCGGGCCCTCCGGTACATTCACCTCGATCCCCCCCTGCAGCACCGGCGCGGTGATGATGAAGATGATCAGCAGGGTGAATGCGACATCGACCAGGCTGGTCACATTGATCTCCGCGCGTACGGGAAGCCCGACGCGCTGCCGGTCACGCCGCCTCACACGTGCCGCTCCTTGGCCAGCGTGCCGATGAACTCGCTCGCAAAGCCCTCGAACTCCCCCCGCACCAGGTTCAGGCGCGAGACGAAGTGGTTGTACGCAATGACCGATGGAATGGCCACGGCCAGACCGGCCACCGTGGTGATGAGCGCCTCGGCCACCCCGGGCGCCACCGCGCTGATGTTGGTGGACCGCTCGGCCGCAATGCCGAGGAAGGTTCTCATGATTCCGATGACCGTACCCATCAGCCCCAGCAGCGGCGACACAGACCCGATGATGGCGAGCCAGTTGAGGCCGTGCGCAAGCTCGTCGATCTCCTCGGCCTCCACCTTGTCCATCACCATCCGGAGCGCTTCCAGCTGGGTCAGCGACAACCCGCTCGCCTGGCTCGAACCGAAGAGCGCCCCGGGACTGAGCTCGGCGAAGAAGGAGAGGCCGCCGCGGAAGAGTCGCGTGTACGGGGACTCGGTAAGCCCGATCAGCGCCTCGGAAGCTTCGGTCAGGTTGCCGGCTTCCTCCATCCGGCCCAGGAACCGGTCCCCTTCCTGCCGCACGGCCCGGAAGTGACGAACCTTCGAGATGATTACCCAGAGGGAGAGGACCGAAAAGAGAACCAGCACTCCGAGCACGATCTGGGTGGGGATGCTGGCACCAACGATCATGTCCCAGGGGTTCCGCATCGGCTGGGACTGGGGAAGAAGTTCGTTCATGCGATCGTCATGGCCTCCACGCGGGAGGCGATGTGTTCGAAGGTTGCGGCCAGACCCTCGCGCAGGCTTGGCGCGGGGGACCAGCCTCGTTCACGAAACCTGGCGGTTGCCAGGGCGCTGCGGCGGAGTTCGCCCGGACGGGCGCCCTCGAAGACCCGGCCGGTGTGGATCCCCACCGATTCTTCCAGGACATCGGCGAGCCGGTTCACGGTTGTCTCGATCCCGGTGCCCACATTGTAGGCGCGCGCGTCGAGTCCCGGAGCTGCGGGAAGGTCCATGCGGGCGGCGATCAGGTTGGCGCGCACCACGTCGCCAACGTAGACGTAGTCCCGGGTCTGTTCGCCGTCGCCGTAGATGGTCAGGGGTTCGCCGCGCAGGAGGCGCTGCGAGAAGATCGCGACCACGCCCGCTTCGCCGTGCGGGTCCTGGCGGGGGCCGTATACGTTGCTGTAGCGCAACGCCACGTAGTCCAGACCGTGCACTTCCCGGTAGTAGCTCAGGTAGTGCTCGCCGGCCAGCTTGGTGACTCCGTAGGGAGACAGGGGTTGCTTGGGTGCATCTTCCGGGGTCGGGATGTCGTGGGGTTCGCCGTAGACGACACCGCCGCTGGAGACGAAGACGATGCGGCCGGTCCCGCTCTCTCGTGCGGCCTCGAGGATGTTGAGGAGACCCGTGACATTCACGCGGGCGTCCAGGGCCGGGTCGGCCACCGAGACGCGCACGTCGATCTGCGCGGCGTGATGGTTGATGACTTCGAAGCCGACCCGGCGGATGAGGTCGCCCACCCGTGGGTCGGCGATGTCCAGCTCGTGGAACTCGGCACCTGCGGGGACGTTGGCGAGCCGGCCGGACGAGAGGTCGTCGACGATCCAGACCCTGTCGCCCCGGTCAACGTGGGCTCCGGCGACATGGCTCCCTATGAAACCGGCGCCGCCGGTGACCAGTATCTTCCTGCTCTTATGGGGCATGTTCTCCATAGCAGTCCGTGGACAAAGCCCCGCGAGCACCGAGAGCGGCGAGGCGCCGGGCTGGCAAGGCGCGACGAAGGGGGAATAGCAGCGCTAATCGCCCGAGGAGCAACGCAGAGCGAAGCCCTGGAGCGGTAAAATGTATAGCGGACATGACATAATGTAATGTGTGCCTTACAGCGCGGACAAGGTGAAGCGAAACGGCCAGCCCGGATGCATCGCCGTTCGAATGCCGGGGGATATTGTCCACGGGCTGACAGGTTGGGCTGAGCCTCAACTCGAAAGGTAGCCGCTCCGGCGAAAACGTGTAGTCCCGGCGACCGGCAGCCTGGCCCCGGCAGCCCCCTGACCCCCGGCGTACGGACTACCGGGGGTGTGCGCGGTCGACTTCCAGTCCGAAGATGACGGCGTCCTCCGTGGGATTCCGGTAGTAGCCCGCGTGACGGCCGATCTCGTCGAAGCCGAAGGCCTGGTATAGCCCGAATGCCGCATCGTTCGAGGCGCGGACCGCCAGAAAGACCCAGCGCTCGCCCCGGTCTTGCAGGATTTTCAGACACCTCCGCAGCAGGGCCGTGGAGATTCCCCGCCGGCGGTGACCGGGATCCACGGCCAGGTTGGCCAGCTCCGCGTCGCCGGCCTGGGCGGTCAGGACGGCGTACCCGACGACCGTCCCGTCGAGCGTCGCTACGAGTACGTCCTTGTCCGGCCGGTCCAGCAGGGAGGCGAAGGTCTGCTCGCGCCAGGGCCGGTGGAAGCTGGCTGCCTCGATGGGCATGATCGCGGCCAGGTCGCCGGGTTGTGCGCGCCGCAGCGCGACCGGGGCCGTCATCCCGGCCGCCACTCCCTCACGTAGTGCGGCTCCCAGACGGCCGCGTCGACGGGGATCCAGGAGCAGCATTGTATGACGGCGTCCGCGATGGGGATTCCGGCGGGGAAGGGTTGCGCTGTGTAGCCGGCGGCCCGGATGAAAGCGCCGTGGGCAATGGCGCCGTCTCCCATGAAGACCGTGTCGAGCGGCGGGTGCGCGTTCATCACGTCGAGGATCGTGCCGGCGTGCGGCGCGGCCACCTCCACCGGGCCGTCGGCCCCCGCATCGTAGCCGGCCCCGTACACCCGGCCACGCCGGGCGTCCAGGAGCACGTGCCGGAGTTCGCGCTCGTCGCCGCTCAGCGCCGGGAGCTGGACGCGCCAGCCGGGCGGCCCGTCTCCGTCGACCATTTCGCCGGGCAGGTCCGCGCCCGGCCCCAACGCCTCCAAGGTGAAGGACGCGGCCCGCAGACTCGACGTGGCGTAGAGCGGTATCTCCAGGCTCGTCGCCAGTCCCTTCGCCGCAGCGCCGCCGATGCGGACACCTGTGAACGATCCCGGACCGGCCCCGACCACCACGCCCGCGAGTTCGTCAACGCTGATCTCCGATTCCTCAAGCACCTCCCCGACCGCCGGGATCAGCCCCGACGCGTGAGCGGAAGGGGTCGTGAGGAAGCGCCGCGCCGCGACCACCCCGTCCCGGGCCAACGCTACCGATCCCACCCTCCACGAGGTCTCGATTCCGAGGAACCAGCCCGCGGGCGGACGCCCGTCCCCCGCCCCACTCACCCCGCCGCCACCCGCGGCCGCGGCAGCGCCACCGGCTCACCGAACCGCTCAATCTCCACAGCCCGCACCCCCACCTCACCCTGCACGAACCCCAGCCCGATCTCCCACCGGGTCCGCGGCAACGCGTCCCCCGCGCGCTCGCACCACTCCACCAGCACGATCGCGCCCTCCTCGTCGACCATGTCCTCCCAACCGATCCCCGCCAACTCGGCCACCGTGCGCAGCCGAAACAGATCCGCGTGGATCACCGCACAGCCACCCGGCAACGCATACCGGAAGACGATGTTGAAGGTCGGCGACGGCAACACCCCCTCAACCCCCGCCCCCCGCGCCACCGCCCTCGCGAACACCGACTTGCCCGCGCCCAGCGGCCCACTCAGCCCGATGAACACCGGCGCCTCCACCTCGGCGCCGACGCGCCGCCCCCACCCGGCCAACTCCCCTTCCGTCACCCTCATGCCACAGCCTCCACTCCCGCCCTCCTGTTCGCCCGCTCCCGCATCACGCCTCTCCTCCTCACCCCGCCGCCCTCAAGTCGAACAACTGGTCCCTCAACGCCGCCGCCCGCTCGAAGTCGAGTGCTTCGGCCGCCTTCGCCATCTCTTCCTCGATGATCTTCATGTACGCCTCCGTATCAACCTCGTCCGTGTATCCGCGCGCGGGCTCGGCCACCTTGGCCAGCGGCTTCTCCCGCGCGTCCGCGACCCGGGTGGCAAACTCGATCTCTGCCACGCTCTTGCGGATCGTCTTCGGAATGATGCCGTGTTCTTCGTTGTGAGCAAGCTGCACCCGCCGCCGCCGCTCCGTCTCGTCGAGGCAGACCCGCATCGAGCCCGTGATGGTATCCGCATACAGGATCGCCCGCCCGTTCGCGTTGCGGGCGGCGCGCCCCACCGTCTGGATCAGGGAGCGGGCGTTGCGCAGGAAGCCCTCCTTGTCCGCGTCCAGGATCGCCACCAGCGACACCTCGGGCAGGTCTAGCCCCTCGCGCAGCAGGTTGATCCCCACCAGCACGTCGATCCTTCCAAGGCGCAGCGTGCGCAGGATCTCCATCCGCTCGATCGTGTCGATGTCGGCGTGCATGTACCGCACCCGCACGCCCACCGACTGGAAGTACTCGGCGAGGTCCTCGGCCATGCGCTTGGTGAGCGTCGTGACCAGCACGCGTTCGTCGCGGGCGGCCCGCTCCCGGATCTCGGCGAGCAGGTCGTCCACCTGGCCGCGCACCGGACGCACGTCGATCGGCGGGTCCACGAGCCCGGTGGGACGGATGATCTGCTCCGTGACGACCCCGCCACAAGTCTCCAGCTCGTAGTCCCCCGGCGTGGCCGACACGAAGAGGACCTGGTTGAGGACCGAGTACCACTCGTCGAATGTGAGCGGCCGGTTGTCGATGGCCGATGGAAGGCGGAAGCCGTGGTCCACCAGCGTGAGCTTGCGCGACCGGTCACCCTTGTACATGCCGTGGATCTGGGGAATGGTGACATGGGACTCGTCGACGATGAGCAGGAAGTCCTCGGGGAAGTAGTCCAGCAGGCAGGCGGGGCGTTCGCCCGGGCGGCGGCCGCTCGTGTAGCGGCTGTAGTTCTCGATCCCCGGGCAGGTTCCCATCTCGAGCATCATCTCGAGGTCGAAGTTGGTGCGCGTCTCGATCCGCTGCGCCTCCAGCAGCCGCCCTACCTCCCTGAACTTCGCGACCTGCTCCCCCATCTCCTCGCGAATCATCGGCGCCATCTCCTCGATCGTGCGGCGGCGTGTCACGTAGTGGGACGCGGGGTAGATCGCCGTACGGTCCAGCACCGCGATCGTCCCGCCCGTGAGCGGATCAAAGCGGGTGATGCGTTCCACCTCGTCCCCCCACAGCTCGATCCGGATCGCCTGTTCCTCATACGCCGGAAACACCTCCACCGTGTCGCCGCGCACCCGGAAGGTGCCGCGCTCGAAGGCGATGTCGTTGCGCTTGTAGAGGATGTCGACGAGGCCGCGCAGGATCTGCTGCCGCGGAACCTCCTCGCCGACCTTGAGGTGCAGCATCAGGCCGCGGTAATCGACCGGATTGCCCAGGCCGTAGATGCACGACACCGACGCGACCACCACCACGTCCCGCCGCTCGATCAGCGACGAGGTGGTCCGCAGGCGCAGCCGCTCGATGTCCTCGTTGATGGAGGCATCCTTCTCGATGTAGGTGTCGGTGGCGGGGATGTAGGCCTCGGGCTGGTAGTAGTCGTAGTAGGAGACGAAGTACTCGACCGCATTGCCCGGCAGCAGCGACTTGAGCTCGCCGTAGAGTTGCGCCGCCAGCGTCTTGTTGTGGGACATGACGAGCGCGGGCCGCTTCGACTGCGCGATGACGTGGGCCATGGAGAGGGTCTTGCCCGTCCCCGTTGCGCCGAGCAGCGTCTGGAAGCGGGCTCCGTCGCTCACACCCGCCGCCAGTTCGGCGATGGCCGAGGGCTGGTCGCCGTGCGGCTCAAATGGGGCGCGAATCTCGAAGTCAGGCATCGCCGGTTCCCGTCCGGAGTCCCTCCGGCGCATCACGACATCGCAACATCACCGCATCACGCAGTCCGCGGACAAGGCCGCCCGAGCACCGAGAGTGAAGAGGCGCCGGGCCGGCAAGGCGCGACGAAGGGGGAATAGCAGCGCTATTCACCCGAGGAGCAACGCAGAGGGCAGCGGTCCAGCCCGGATGCATCGCCACTCGAATGCCGGGGGATCTTGTCCACGGGCTGCCAGGCATCGCATCATTTCAGGAGGTCGCTCTCCCGAAAGCTCTCGCGGCGCACCACCGACAGCACGCCCTTGACCTTCTGCACCGCCTGCATGACGCGCTTGAGGTGGCTCAGGTCCTGCACCTCGATCACGAACGCCGCGGTCATCCCGCCGTCGCTGGCGCGCATGTCGGCGTGCTGGATGTCGGTGGCGGTCTCGCTGATCGTGCGGGCCACGTCGCCCAGGAGGCCGCGCCGGTCGGTCCCCTCCATGTGGATGTGCACGAAGAAGCGGTCCCCCCGCTCGGCCCGCCACTCGATCTCGACCCGGCGCGCGGGATCCTTCTTGAGGTTCAGGACATTCGAGCAGTCGGTGCGGTGGATCGAGATGCCTCTGCCCCGCGTGATGTACCCGATCACCTTGTCCCCCGGGACCGGTTCGCAGCACTGCGAGTAGCGAATCATCAGGTTGTCCATCCCCTGAATGGTCACGCCCCGGTTCGACTTGCGAATCTTCTCGGCGATGCGTTCGAGCGCCGACGGCGACCGCTGGACCACCTGCGCCGGATCCTCGTCCGGGTAGAAGCCGCTAATGACCGCCGTCGGTCCGATGTCGCCGCGGGCCAGTGCCGCCAGCGTCTCGTCGAAGCTCTTGAAGCCGAGCTTGCGCGCCACCCGCTGCGCCTCGTCGTTGTCCGGTTTGGCGAGGCGGCCCTTGCGCAGCGCCCGCGCAAAGAGCTTCTGCCCGAGCCTCAGCGCGGTGTCGAACTCCTGGCGGCGGATCCACTGCCGGATCCTCTGGCGCGCGCGCGAAGTCTTCACGAACCCCAGCCAGTCCCGGTTGGGCCACTGGCGCGGGTTGGTGATGATCTCGACAGAGTCGCCGCTGGTGAGCTCGCGGGAGAGCGGCGCGATCCGGCCGTTCACCTTCGCCCCCGCGCAGTGGAGACCCACCTCGGTGTGCACCGAGAAGGCGAAGTCGATCGGCGTGGCGCCGACCGGAAGCTGCTTGACGTCCCCCATGGGGGTGAAGACGAAGATCTCGCCCTGGAAGAGGTCCATGCGGAGGAATTCCATGAACTCCTCCGGCTCGCTGGCGTCCTTCTGCCACTCGAGCACCTGTCGGAACCAGGTGAGCGCGTCGTCGACCCCGCTCTCCTTCCCCTCGGCCTTGTAGCGCCAGTGCGCGGCGATCCCGAACTCGGCGGTGCGGTGCATCTCCCGGGTGCGGATCTGGACCTCGAACCGGCGGCCGCCGGGGCCGTACACTGTCGTGTGGATCGACTGGTACATGTTCGACTTCGGTGTCGCCACGTAGTCGTGGAAGCGCTCCGGAATCGGTGTCCAGCGGCTGTGGATGATGCCCAGCGCCACGTAGCAGCGCTGCACCGAGTCGGTGATCACGCGCAGGGCCATGAGGTCGTAGATCTCGTCGTAGCTGCGGTCCTGGGTAATCATCTTGCGATGGATCGACCACAGGTGCTTGGGGCGGCCCGTGACCTCGGCGGGGATGCCCGCCCCTGCAAGAGCGTCGGTGAGGGGCCGCCGCATCTCCAGAACGTGCCGTTCGCGGGCCCGCCGCCGCTGCCGCACCAGCTTGCGCAGATTGGCGTACGCGTCGGGGTCCAGGAACTTGAAGGCCAGGTCCTCCAGCTCCCACTTGATCGCGGCCATCCCGAGGCGGTGCGCGAGCGGCGCGTAGATCTCCCGGGTCTCCCGCGCGATCGGATTCTGCTTGGCGGCCGGTAGATGCTCGAGCGTACGCATGTTGTGGAGCCGGTCCGCCAGCTTGATCAGGATGACCCGCGCGTCGTGCGCCATCGACAGCAGCAGCTTGCGGTAGTTCTCGACCTGGCGCTCGGTGTTGGAGCGGAAGCGCACCCGCCCGATCTTGGTCACCCCGTCGACGATCGCGCCCACCTCGTCGCCGAAGAGTTCGCGGATCCCCTGCAGGGAAACGACGGTGTCCTCGGGGACGTCGTGGACCAGCGCGGACACGACCGAGGCGGTGTCGAGCTGGAGCTCGGCGACGATCGTGGCGACTTCGACGGCGTGGTTGATGAAGGGCTCGCCGGAGGCGCGGCGTTGTTCGGAGTGGGCCTCGGCGGCGAGTTCGTAGGCGGACCGGATCGCGTCGATGTCGAGACGGCTGGCGTACACCTCGAGGGCGCGGGCCAGGGGGCGGGGGAGGCCCCGGATGGTCTCGGTGCGTTGGGCGGTCGCGGTGGTGGGCATGTGGTAATCTAGGGGGTTGGGTGGGGCTTCATAGCGGTTGGGATCGTCGAGGGACCGTGCTCACCTTGGGTGACCGGTGACGAGGATGGTGCCTCCCTTGCCGACGAAGGAAGACCCACCATCTGCAGGGTCTTTTGGATGTAATGTATGATTTACTTCTTGTAAAGCGTAGATTACACACTGTATTCTCTCTGCGAGATCGTGCACCGGTTTCGGTACCCGTCCGAGAGTACGGTGGGTCCTTCTCAGTCCTCCACGGGTGCCCACCCGGGAGCCGCCTGATTGACACCGGTGGACCGAGAGGGAATCCTTGAGTTCCCCACTTCGGAACCACTCCCCCAAGCGAGAGGGTCCTCATGATCCGTCGAATTCAGGCACTCAACTACCGTTGTCTGCGGTATGTGGATGTCTCACTCGACAGATTCCACGTGTTGATCGGCCCCAACGCGAGCGGAAAGAGTACCCTCTTCGACGCTATCGCCTTTCTGGGTGACCTTGTGCGGGACGGCCTGGTAAAGGCGGTGGGCAACCGGACCGCAAATTTTCCAGGATCTGGTCTGGGGACGACCGGAGCGCGACATGGGGTTCCAGCTGGCGATCGAGTTGGATGTGCCGGAGGAGCTGCGTCGGCGACTTCCTTCTGAGAGGGACTTTCGGATCTTCCGGTATGAAGTCGCGATCAGGGAGGAAAAGGGGGAAACACGGATCGCGTCGGAGCAAGGACTCCTGATGCCCTTGCTCAAGCAGGAGCCGAGAGTCCAGAGAGAGCTTTTTCCCGACCCCCCTACACCTCCCTCGACGATGCTCATTGGCGGGGGTCTGCCCGGGAAGCGGACGGTACTGAGCAAGTCGCCCGAGGGCACGGACAGCTCTCACGACGAGACCGCGACGAAGCCGGGAAAGGGATGGGTGACAAACATTGCCATGGCTGGCGGTCATAACTCGGAGAGTGGCACGCATAACTGGGCCAGCGGTCACAAGTGGTCCTGCACGGTTCATATGCTCACTCCGAGCGCGGCGGTGGGACGATAGTGGGCACCTCGGCGGGTCCCTTCCAACTGAAGCAACCCGTATACCTCGGCGAGTTGGCGGAGCTCCTTGGTCGCCTTTCGGCGGTCAACTTTGAAGAGCTCGCGATAGTCGGCATTCTTGATCCAGGACTTCTTCCGGAAATGCTCCCGGAGCTTGCGAATCCGGTCGTTGAGGAAAAGGCGAAACTCGTCATAGTCCGGCGGGACGGTGAATACCGGCGTGGAAGCTTCCGCGGTGGGTAGGCCAACCACGAGTTCTCTGGCGACCAGATCCCGGATCTGCGTGGCCGCCTGCTCGGGCGCCATCGTGTTGAGCCGCTCATAGTCGGCCTGCGTGAACCCGAAAGGCCGCAGGAGCAGCATCCTCTTCTGGTCGTCAGTGACACGAAACCAGTTTACGAGGTGTTGCCAACCAGGACTCGCCTTCATCCCGCATGATCTCGGCGTCGGCAAGAACGCGAACCAACCTTGGACTGCGGGTCGCATGAACCCGCCGGCCTTCCCGCAACGCGTTCACGGTGACGGGCGGGACCAGCTCACCGGGACTGGACACCTCCAGACGGTCCTCGAAGAACCAGATCTCCGTCTCCCGTCCCTGCACCTCGTAGTCGCGGTGGGCGATGGCGTTGACCAGCGATTCCTGCCAGGCGAAACCGGGGTACTCGGTGACGTCCTCGAAGTGGAGGCCGGCGAGTTTCTCGGACCTTCCGACCTGGTGCCGGGCCAGTTCCGTGATTTCGTGAATGGCCGAGGCGAGTGGCGGGTCGGCGCGTCCGATCTGCGTCGCGTTACGGCGGCGACCGTATTCGATCTCTGTTCCCGCGACCCGGAACACGCGTAGCCCGGCGCGGGGGTGCCAGCGCAACGCGGGGCGCTGGGCGAAGAGCTGTAGCGCAGCGTTGGTCACCCTCCAGTCGCGGGCGTCCCTCTCGATGAGGCTGTAGTACTCCAGTGCCTCCCGGGTCGGACGGCCTCCGACCGGTGTCTCTTTCAGGAAGGACTCGGCGAGCCGCAAGTCCAGGTCGTCCAGGGTTGCTTCCGGCCGGAAGCGTTGCTCGTAGCCGACGCGGCGATATGCCTGCTTCCGCTGGTTGATGACCTCCTGCGGCTCGCGAACGATCCGGGATCCGACCCGGTACGGGGAGCCGTCGCCGTCGATCATGACGGCTTCGGGGGCGATGGGGACATCGAATGCGAGGATCTCGTGGCAGTCGAGGGTGAGCCGTTCGGTACGGCAGTCTACGGCGGGCGTGAGCCTGCGGCGGGGCACGGCGAAGAGTGCGTCCACATGCTTGCCGGCGTAGCCGTGGCCAGTCGCGGTGCCATCGTCGTCCACGCCGATCAGCAGCAGGCCCCCGTCGGCGTTCGCGAAGGCGGCGACGACATCGGCGATCTTGTCGCGCAGCGCCCGGCGCCGGAGGGGTTTGGGTGGCGTCGTGCTGTGGTCCCAAGCGGACTTGAACTCGATGAACTGGCCCTCGCCCCGGGAGAGGATGGTCTGCAGTTCGGTGGGGGAGAGGAGGGGGATCATCGGGCTTGCCCGGGGATGCCGGCGCCTTGATCGGACGCTGCCCCCGAGGAGACGATACGTCCACCCCCGCCATCTCCCAGCCGGGATCCGGACGCCCAGCGGAAATGATATCGAGTGCGACATTGACCACTTCCCCCGAGACCGTCTCGAACGCTCCCGGTCCCAACCGCGCCACCAGATTCCACGTCCGCCCCTTCAACAACCTCTCCCGCAGCTTCCGGCAGGGGCACGAGCAGCCCGAACGCCTCGACAAGGAAGTGGCCGCTGCCGCAACAGGGGTCGAGCACGCGGAGGGCCGAAGCGTCGCGGGGCCAGTCCGGCAAGGATCCGGCGGCTGGACGCCAGGGGCCCGTCCGCGCGCCGTCCTCGTCCTCCTCGCGGACGCCTCGTACGAAGCGCAGGTAGGAGACGTCGTAACCACCGCCCTTCTCAAGGCGCGCCAGACGTCGAAGCTGCTCCTCGCTTTCGGCGCTCTCGGCCAGATCCGTGCGGTCGGCCAGCAGATTGCCCGCGCGCCACGCGCCGATGGTATTGTGCAGCAGGAAGAGCACCATGTAGCGCTCGGTGAAGAGCTGGGTGACCGCGGGAAGCTCGTCGGCTCCGATCTTCACGCCGCTCCGGTTGACCTCCTCGTTTCGCTCGGCCTGCCAGAACTGGTAGGTCCAGCCCAGCGAGTCCGGTGCGGTGAACACTGCCTCGGGCAGCCCGTCCAAGAGCCGTGCGAGCTCTTGCCGCGTCTCCGGAGGCAGAGAGAGCTCCAGCTCCGGATCGTCTCTGCGGAAGATCTCCGGAAGCCGCATGTGTTCGGCGCACCGGCCCGCGAACTCCCTGGGGTCCACGCCCGCGTCCTCGGCCAGCTCTCGGCAGTCGTCAAGCGACAGGTCGACACCGTGTTCGGGGTCCCGCAGGAGTCCGTTCTCGGCGAGAAACCGGGCGAAGAGCATCCGGTGCCAGTGCTCGTACACGACTTCGTGGGCGAGGTGGTCGATCCGCCGGGTGGGGGTCTTGCGATCCCGTTGGTCGCCGACCTGGCGGCCGCTCATGCGGAGCCGGTTGCGGAGCGACTTGTCGCGGAGGGACATCGAGTCGAAGGGCTTGGGACGGTCCACGGCAAGCGATTGGAGCGCCTGCCGGGCACCCGCCTCGCCGGTGCGACGGGCCTGTTGGATGCTCCGGGCCAGCAGGGCGCGGAGGTCGGGGGGGAGCGCGACATCGAGTCCGCGTTGAGCCACGTTCCTCGCATCCGAAACCTCGCTCTTCATCGCCGATACACCTCGTGGCGGTGGCCGATCGTGACGACGAGCACCGTGCGAGCGGCGTCCTCGACGGTGTCGATGATCCGGTAGTCACCGGCGCGGATGCGCAACAGCCCGTCGGAACCCTGAATCCTCACGGCTCGGGGCGGCCGTGCGGTCATGGCGAGTCCGTCGATCGCCCGGGCGATGCGCCGGCGGGCCGTGCGATCGACGATCTTCCTGAGTGCCCGTTCCGCCGCGGGCTTCAGGTAGATGGTGTATCGCGGAATGTCGGTCAAACCGCGGGGTCGTCCTGCAGAGCGAGCTCTGCCCTTACTTCGTCCCAACGCCGCCTGCCGGGCTCCCTCAGCGCCTTCCGGGCCGCCTCAATATCGATCCGGTTCTCGATCGCCTCGAGGAGCTCGAGGTCCTCCGGGCTGACGAGGGCGGCCACCGGCTTTCCATACCGCTCGACCGCAACCCGCTCGCCATGATGGACCACGCGGTCGAGGAGGTCCGATATCGTGGTTCGCAGTTTGGAGGCGGCAACTCTGGTCATTGAGGTTTCCTTCCTTTCTCGGGTGTGACCCGTCGGTCATGGATGCCTACAGTATGTACAATGTATACAATATGTACAATTCCAGAACTCCGTCGGCAGGGCAGCCTTTCGCCCGGATCCGGCCCTCGAGCTCCTCGTCCAGCCGCACTTCGGGTACCAGCCGCACGAAGAGGACCATGCGCTCGCTGCCCTCCCACAGTTGCGCGATCGAGAGTGCCTCGGCGACCTCGTCCATCGCCTCGACCGGGCGGTAGACCTCGGCCGTCCCGATCCGCACCCCGTGCACGTTCAGCGTCGCGTCCGAGCGGCCGTGGATGATGTAGCCGCCCGACGCCGTCTTCTCCGCGTGGTCGCCGTGGCACCACACGTCCGGGAAGCGCTCGAAGTAGGTGGCGCGGTAGCGTGAACCGTCGTCGTCGCCCAGGAATCCCAGGGGCAGCGACGGGAAGGGCCGGGTGCAGACCAGCTCGCCCTTGCCCGCGGCGAGCGGGGTGCCGTCATCGGCGAAGACATCCATGGCCATGCCGAGGACGGGGCCCTGGATCTCGCCGGCGCGAACGGGCCGGGTCGGGACGCCGCCCACGAAGCAGGCGCACAGGTCGGTGCCGCCGGAAATGGAGGCGAGGTGGACGTCCGGCCTGACGTGCTCGTACACGTATTCGAAGCCCTCCGCCGAGAGGGGCGAGCCGGTGGAAATGACGGTCCGCAGTGAGGACAGGTCGTGGGACTCGCGTGGGCGGAAGCCGGACTTGCGCAGCGCATCCAGGTAGACGAGCGAGGTGCCGAGCAGGGTCATGCCGGTGGCTTCGGCGAAGTCGAAGAGGGCGCCGTTGCCGGGGTGGACGGGGGAGCCGTCGTAGAGGAGGATCGTCGCCTCGGATGCCAGCGCCGAAACGAGCCAGTTCCACATCATCCAGCCCAGGGTGGTGAAGTAGAAGACGCGGTCGCCGGCCCGGATGTCGCAGTGGAGCTGGTGCTCCTTGAGGTGCTGAAGGAGGACGCCGCCCGCGCGGTGGACGATGCATTTCGGCACGCCGGTGGTGCCCGATGACAAGAGGATGTAGAGGGGGTGGTCGAAGGGGAGCCGGGCGAAGGGGATTTCAGCCGCCTGGTAGGGGGCGATGAAGTCGTCGAGGGGGGACGCCGAATCGATGGCCGAGACCGCCGCCGAGGCCGGGTGAGTTCCGCGCTCGAGGTTCGGCACCACCACGGTTCGCTCCACCGACGGCAGCCCCGCGACGATCTCCGGCACCCGCCCCAAGGTCTCGTAGCGCTTCCCGCGGTAGCCGTAGCCGTCCGTGACGAAGAGGAGGCGTGGCTCGACCTGGCCAAATCGGTCGATCACGCCGCGGACGCCGAAGTCGGGTGATGCGGTGGAGAGTACCGCGCCGATCGAGGTGGCCGCGAGGAGGATCACGATGGCCTCGGGTACGTTTGGGAGCAGGGCGGCGACGCGGTCGCCGGGGCCGGTTCCCGCGTCGCGCATGGCCTGGGCGAGGCGCGACGTGAGGTCGTGCAGCTCGCGCCAGCTCACCACCCGGCGCGCGCCGTTCTCGGACCAGGCGATGATGGCGGGGTCGTCGGTGCGGCGGCGCAGGAGGTTCTCGGCGAAGTTGAGGCGCGCGTCCGGGAAGTAGCGGGCGCCGGGCATCCGGTCGCCGTCGACGAGGACCCGGCCGCCGCGCTCGCCGACGACGCCGCGCCACTCCCACAGCCCGTCCCAGAAGGCCTCCTGGTCCGCGATCGACCAGGGCCAGAGGGGGCGGTAGCGGGGGGTGGGGGGGTCGGGAGTGGGGTGGTCGGGGGGCCGCGAGAGAACCGGGGCCGCGGGGTCAGCCGGGCCCGGGCCCTGGCCGTGCTCAGCGAGCCAGGCCGTGAAGCTGGCGAGGTTGGACGCGTCCAAGCGTTCCCGCGACGGGGTCCAGAGCGGGGGCTTCGGTGCCGCGCCTGCGGGTTCGGCGGCGGCAGTCCTCATCATAGTATCATCTGACATTGTACGATGATACTACCGGCGACTCGGCTCTTCCGGCCTCCTGCAGCAGCTCCATCTCCTCGATCGTCGAGAAGCCGAAGGTTTGATCATCACCACACGGGTACCCTCCCCGTCGTTCTCGTCCCCGCCTCGTTGAGATCTTATTTCGCGCCCTCGGCACGCGAAGAAAGCTCTATCGCCGCACGGTTGATGCTGTCGATGGTCTCGTCTAGGACCGGCATCTCGATGCCGAACGGCCCGATCCCGCACTCGGTGAGACCACCGTCCCCGGCGACGTACGCCCGGACGAGCCCCGGGTCGATCTCCTCTCTCGCCTTGTAGCCCAGCTTCCTCGCCAGAGCGATCTTCCCGTGGAAGTCCCTGCTGAGCATGATCAGGTTGTTGAGCTCCTTCACCAGATAGTCGCTGTGGGTTGTGATCAGCACCCGCAGGCCCGACGCCACAAATCCGGCCAGCAGGCGGGCGAGGCGGACCTGGTTCCGGGTGTCCAGATGGTTCTCCGGCCCGTCGATGACGAGCAGATTGCCGAGGGCGGCCTGGTGGCGGAGGTAGAAGTAGAGAGCGGACAACCCCCTGGCCGAGGACGACGCGAGGGACAGCGGGATGTTGAAGCCGGGGTCCGCGCCGCGCGCCCGGGACATGAAGCGGATGTCATCGCGGGCGCTTGCAAAGTAGCCGCCGACCATGCTCCTGAGTTGCGTGGCCAGTTTCCGGGCGTGGGGAAGACTGGCGGCCTCGCCGCGCAGCTCCGCGACATGTCGCGTGAAGTCGACGTCGTCGTTGACGGACAGGGAGTGGCGGTCGGACATCTCAGTAAGGAACAGGATCGGCGCGACGGATTGCCGGCTCGCTTCGTCCCCCAGCTTGTGCAGGACACTGATCACCTCGCTCCTCATGAAGTCGAGTTCGCGGTGGAACAGAGAGATCCCGGCACGGTCCGAAGAGAGGACGAAGGAAGTGGGAAACAGGCCGCGCACAAGAAAGTGGTAGTAGCTCCAGGCGGTATCAAGCTCGATCTTCTCGATCGTTTCCGCCGGCCCCTTCTCCCTGAACGAGACGACCAGCTTGGCACCGTCGTGGGTCATCGAGATCGCCGTCCGCCTGAAGGATGTCCCCATCGGTTTCGGAGCCCAGGTGGCATCGGTATCCTCGATCTCCACCGAGAGACTCGACTCCGCGAACACGTCGCCCGTCGAGCCCAGGGCGTACGGGATCCCCTCCTGGGAGAATGCCCGGCCGGCCTGATCGAGCAGTGTCCGTCTCTGGTGTTGTATCCCATCGGGGTCGAGCGGAATCACCGCCCTTCCTCTGTTAGCCAGCGTCTCGGCGATCCCCTCGATGTTCGGAAAGTCGGCGGGTGCCCCGAGGAGGCACTTCGGGGCCCCGGGCCATTCATACCAGGTCATGAGGAAGCCATGCAGGACATTGGCGATGTACGATTTGCCCGTGTTGTTGCGGCCCGCGACGACCGTGAGGCGGCCAAGCTGGAGCGAAGCGTCCTTCACCGGTCCCAGGTTGGTGAACCGGAAGGTGGCCGGACTGGCGAGATGGGTGTACGACCCGCCGCTCATCGGGTGCTCACCGTTTCGGGCCCGGGTCCACCACCCGGCCCGGTCCCGGCCCGCGTCCGGATCATTACCCTGACGTAGCCCCCCTCCACTTCGTTGATGAGCTCCGGCTCGGTACCGTTGAACTCGCGCCTGCCGCGTCGCATCAACAGCCAGCCCCTCCCCCGCCGATACCGTTGAGGTCCTCTGCCAAACACGATCAGCCCGTACAGCGTCGGCCTGAGCACGCCATCCAATTCCGCGCACACCGAAGCGTCGCACAGATCATCGTCGGTCTCCGATTGCGGGTCGTCCTCCGTCTGCTTGCGCTGCGCGCGCATGAAGGACTCGAACGCCTCCACGTCGATCTCGCTCACGGTGGCTGAGGAGATCATCTGGTGCTCCGTGAACAACTTCATCTCACAATCACCGCCCCCTTCCGGACCGCCTCGGTAAGCTTCCTCTCGTGTTCCGCCACCCAACGCTCCTCGGCAGCATCGTCGGACAGGGTGACGGGTCGAATCTTCACATAGGTGACCTGCGGCCCGTCGTCCTCCTCCGATCTCCGCCCGGGCTTCCCGAATTGCCGCCAACTGCTCGTTGCCGGTAAGGTGCGATAAGTCGTCCACGAAGTATGCCTCCCGGTAGTCGTCCTCCGCCATCCATTCGGCAAACCAGCGCGTTGCGTCGGCCAGCATCCAGTCATGTCCGGCGTTTCGCGTCGCCTCTTTGAACTCGTCGAGTTGATACCTCAACGCTCGTTCCCGCTCCTTGGCGCAAACGACGATCATCACCCGCTGCGCCCCCGCCATGGTCCGCTGCCACGGCACGCTCACGTGTCGCCGATAGTTCGCTGCGAGTCTACTGATCTTGTTCACGTAGTAAGGCCTCCCGTGGTTTGGCCGGCGGTGCGTCCCGGGAAAAAGGCGCCCGCTGCAACGTCACCATAGTCTCACCCCCGGGTCCAACAGGCGAGTGCTGACCTCGACCACACTGCGCGCCAACCGGGCTCGAATCAACCCCAGACGCTTGGCGTCGAGCACGATGGGCAGGAGAGTGACGGCACCGGGTGGGTGGTCGAGCACAGCAGCGGGTCGCGGGCGAGCGCACAGAGCATGGCAAGCAGCGGCTGGCCCGGGGGATCGATGCGCCACAGGTGCCGGAGGACCCGGAAGAGGGCAAGTCTCGGGTCGAGGCCGTACATCTCGTTCAAGCACTGGCGGGAGCTGAGACGGGTCGCGTCGGTCCGTTTCCCGAGGGCGTTCTCCTGGACGATGGGGGTTCCGTAGTCCTCCCGCGCCGCGTCGGAGGGGAGAGCGGCGAAGAGCTCGGTGAGGCTCGCGGAGCATGATGGTGCGGCTCCCATGGGTGCCGCGCGGGCCGAAGCGAAAGCCCGCACGATATGAACCACGCGGAGTGCCGCCAGGCCATGGTACTCAAGTAAGATCGCAGCGAATAGATCAAGCATTCGAGAGGACCCTCGAATACCTTCGGAGAATCTCTTACATTCTCTTCCATGGCTACCGATTGGTCTTTCTACGGGCGAAGCGAGCAGCTCGGCGCCCTTCTGGAACACTTGCGACGATCGCAGTGGTTCTTCGGAACAATCCGCGGTCGAAGGCGAATCCGGAGCTCGTCGAGGCCGCCGGCCTTTCGAACCTGATGGAGTCGCCGCGGTCGATCACCGACCTGCCCGGAGTGGCCGAAGACGTGAGTTCGCTGTGCCGCGCGGGGGTGACGGTGGTGCTCGACGAATTCCAGGTCTGTCGGCGTGGGACCTTGAGCGGCTTCCCTTCGCTGCTCAAGGCCCGGGTCGACCGCCTGCAGGACCGAAGACCGGTCGGAGGACTGATCCTGCTGGGATCCGTGCTGACGGAAATGGAAGCCTCCTGGGGCGGGAGTTGCGCCGAAACTACCTGGCCGTCCTGCGCGCCGTGGCGAATCACGGCCCTTGTACGCACGCGGACCTGCAGGTCGCGCGGCCCCGAGTGTCGCTGGGACTGTACCTGAATACCCTCGTCCGGGATCTCCGTCTCATCGAGAGGCGTCGGGCGGTCTTCGCCAGCGACAGGCAGCGCCGCGCCCGGTATGTCGTTTCGGACCCGTTCCTCCTTGCGTGGCACCGGGTCATCCAGCCGGCCTTCTGCGCGAAGTCCGCCCCGTAGCAGTACGGTGAGACACCCCTCCCCCCAGCACCGCATCGATGCCCTGGCCCGTGCGGACAAATGGTACCTGGGGGGACTGGATGGGGTCCTCTGGGCACCGCCGTTTCCCCATCGGCCGGACCGGCCGGGCTTCTGGGACCCGGTTCACCTGCTGCACCAGGAGGTCGGGCCTTGCTTTTCGGTCGCGCTGCTGAACGACGAGGGCGGGGAGATCCGGCTCTCGGCCGGTGCCTCCCTCGAGCGTACCGGCGGCGCGCCCCCGAACGATCTCGCCTCCCCCCACCACACCCACGCAATGGCCCGCCACTGGCGCCCCGGTTCCCTCACTTCGGACTGGCGAACGCAAGGCAACCGCGTGGCCACCGAGACCAGACGGGTCCTCCCCGGCGGGATCCTCGAATCCTCGTGGACGCGCCCGCCCGAGGCTGCCTCCGGCCACCTGGTCGCGTTCACCGCCCAGCCCGCGGGCTCGGTGTCGGAGGTGCGGGTCTCCGACCGGGGTGTGAAGTGGCTGCGGACGGTGACCGACCGGGCGGGCCGAGAGTTGGCGGTCGAGATGGAGCTGCACGGATCCCGCGCGGCCGCCTGGCGGCGCGTCCTCCCGTCGGAGGGCGGGGCGTTTCCCGACTGGCCGCTGACGCCGTTCGCGGAGGGGGGTGCCGACGGCGACTCCGGGGTGGACGGGATCACCCGCGCGCCCCCAGGCGACCACATCGGATGGATCTGGATTGCCGTGGCCTTCCCCCTGGCGCCCACGGACGACAGCGAACTCGCGCTCCGGATGCAGCTCAATCCCCGGCTCGAACGTCCGGTGTGGCCGTCCGCGGACGCCCCCAACCCCCCCACCACCTGGCCCACCTTCTTCGCCGACTTCCCCTCCTTCTCCTCCGGCGACCCCCACCTCGACCGCTACTTCGACTACCGCATCCACGGCCTCGGCCTCAACCGCATCGACGCCCGGTGGGGTCACATCCGCCACCCGTGCATCGCCGAGGGCCCCGAGTACTTCCACGTCCCCATCACCTACAGCGCCCAGTGTCACATGATGGAGATGCGCTGGCGCACGGGCGGGCGCGAGGCGTGGGGGTCGCTCCTCAACTTCCTCGACAACCAGAAGGACGACGGCTCGCTGCACGGCCGCCTCTATCCCACCCACCTCGAGCGCACCGACTTCTATCACGCCAACTGGGGGGACGCGCTGCTGGCGGTGCACGCCATGCATCCCGACCCGGAGGCCCTCGCCCGCTGCTACGAGGGACTCTCCCGGTACGCCCGCTGGCTCGACCGGTCGCGCGATCCCAAGGGTTCCGGCATGTTCACCGTCGTGAACCACTTCGAGACCGGGCAGGAGTACATGTCGCGCTACATGGCGGTGGACGCGGAAGCCGACACGCGAGGGTGGCAGCCACGTCTGCGCCTGAAGGGGATCGATGTGACGGTTTACGCGCACCAGCTCTTCCGGGCGCTCGCAACCGTCGCGCGCGAATTGGGGCGCCCGGGGGATGAAGGCGAGTGGCGGACCCTCGCCACCCGCAGCGGGAACGCGATCAACGATCTCATGTGGTCCCCCGAGGCGCGACTATTCACCGATGTGGACGGCCGCACCCTCGCCCGGGCCGAGGCGGACGACCGTAGAGGCGGCGCGACCCGGCCCCCGGCGAACACCCCCGTCCGCACCAACGTCAAGGCCGCCGTCGGCTTCTACCCCATGCTCACCGACCTCGTCAACGACGCCCGCCTCGACGCCATGATGGACCACCTCGAGGACCCGCGCACCTTCGGCACCCCCTTCCCCCTGCCCTCCTCCAGCGTGGATGACCCCCGCTTCTCGGCCGAGGGGATCTGGCGCGGAAAACGGCGCAACTGTCCCTGGAACGGACGGGTGTGGCCGATGACGACGAGCCATGTCATCGAAGGGCTCTTGCGCTGTCGGCGCCGGGGCAACCAGAGGGCGGGCGAACTCGCGGCGGACATGCTGGTCCGTTTCGTCCGGATGATGTTCACCGATGGCGATCCCGGCCGTCCCAACTGCTTCGAGCACTACAACCCATACACCGGCCGCGCCTGCCACTTCCGGGGCATCGACGACTATCAGCACTCGTGGGTGCTGGACCTGTTGGCGCGGGGGATCGCGGGGCTGCACATCGACGAGGTGGGGGTCGAGGTGTGGCCGCTGCCGCATGAGCTGCCGCGCGTGTCGCTGGGGCCTGTGCGGGCGCGGGGGCGTACGGTGGCGGTCGAGGTGGACGAGGGGCGGGTTGCGGTGGAGGTGGACGGGGAGCGGTACGAGAGCGCGCGCGGGGAGCCGCTGAGGGTGGGTTGGGGGGAGGGGATATGAGACGTCCGGCGACGCGCGCGGGCGCACCCTATGCCGGGCCAGCGCAGGCGGGGGGCGACTTGTGACGAAGGCACCGCGGGACGTCGTCCTGAAGGGCGTCGAGAAGCGCTTCGGCGACGTGACCGCCGTGGACGCCGTCGATCTCGAGGTGAGGGCCGGGGAGCTCCTGGTGCTGGTGGGGCCGTCGGGGTGCGGGAAGAGTACGCTGCTGCGCCTGATCGCGGGGCTGGAGGAGGCGACGGCGGGGGAGGTGTGGATCGGGGGACGGGCGGTGGACGATGTCGCGCCGGGCGACCGAGACGTGGCGATGGTCTTCCAGAGCTACGCGCTCTACCCGCACATGACGGTGGCGCGGAACCTGGGCTTCGGGCTTCGGGTGCGGGGCGTGGGGAGGGACGAGGTGGCGGAGCAGGTGGGACGGGCAGCGGAGGTGCTGGGACTCGGCGAGTTGCTCGACCGCCGCCCCGGGCAGCTGTCGGGGGGACAGCAGCAGCGGGTGGCGCTCGGACGCGCGATGGTGCGCGATCCGGGTGTCTTCCTCTTCGACGAGCCGCTCTCGAACCTGGACGCGGGACTGCGTCTGCGGACCCGCGACGAGATCGCCGCGCTGCACCGCCGCCTCGGCACGACCATGATCTTCGTCACCCACGACCAGGTCGAAGCGCTGTCGCTAGGCCAGCGCGTAGCGGTCATGGACCGGGGACGGATTCAGCAGGTGGGGACGCCCCGCGAGATCTACCGCAGGCCCGGCAACCTGTTCGTCGCGGGGTTCGTGGGCTCGCCTCCCATCAACCAGCTTCCCCTCGCGCGCGACCGGCAGGATCGCCTCGCGGGCGGTCCGTTCGTCTTCCCTGGAGAGTCCCCCCACCCCACCGCCACCCTCGCCGTCCGCCCCGAAGACCTCACGATCACCACCACTTCATCGCCCACCCCCACCCACCCACACGGTACATCTGAACCCCCACCAGGCACCCCCACCCACCCACCAGCATATACTCGCATCCCACCAGACCCTACGGCGCTCCCACCGGCCCCCCCCCGGACCCCCCCCGACCCACCCCCCTTCCCCGCCACCGTCCTGCGCGTCGAGTCCCTGGGCGCCGAGCAGCGTTTGCACCTCGACGGCCCCGCCGGCGCGGCCTGGATCGCACGCACGTCCCCCGCCCACCCCGTCACCGCCGGCGACCCCGTCCAGGTTTCGGTCGCTTGGGACCGCACTCACCTTTTCGGGCCGGATGGGAGGCGGACCGGAACGGCGCCGACGCCCGCCGCAACCAGCGACCATGCCTGATCCCGGTAGCCGAGCGGCCGCCGGCGCACCGGCCCGCCATCCGGCCTCGCGCACGCACCTCGCCGCACCTCCCTTCCGCCGTCCAGCCACTCCGGCATCCCGCCCCACCCTCCTCCTCGCCACCACCCTCTTCACCACCACCTGCACCCCCTCCCCCCCCGCCACCACGCTGCGCGTCGCGCTCTGGGCCGGCGGCCACGAACTCGAGATCGAGCAACAGGTCGCCGACCGCTACGAGGCGCTCCACCCCGGCGTACGCGTCCTCCTCGAGTCGGCGCCAAACGGCTACGAGGAACGCCTTCTCACCTCAATCGCCGCCGGGCATCCCCCCGATGTGTACCTGCTCGACTCGCCCGACATCCCCACCTTCGTCGACCGCGGGCTCGCGACGGACCTGGCGCCGTACCAGGAGGCCCTGGGGTTTGCCGCGGACAGCGTCTTCCCGCAGGTGCTGGACGCGTTTCGGCGCGGCGACGCGATCTTCGCGCTGCCGAAGGACTTCACGCCGATGGTGATCTACGCCAACCGGGCGGTGCTGGAGGCGGCGGGCGTGGAGACGCCGTCGCTCGCCGGGTGGACCTGGGACGAATTCCGTGCGGCCGCCGAAGCCGTCACGCGGGACACGGACGGCGACGGGCGGCCCGACGTGTTCGGGTTCGACTTCCCGCGCAACCTGTACCAGTGGGTGCCGTTCGTGTGGTCGGCCGGGGGGGACATCCTGGCGCCGGGGGGCGATGCAGCGACGGGGTACATGGACGGCCCGGCCGCTTTGGAGGCCTACGCTTTTCTGACAGGGCTGGCCGAGGACGGGTTCACGCCGGGCGCGCAGTTCGTGCAACAGGGGGACCCCGCGCGCGAGGCCCGCTTCGCCTCGGGCGGCCAGGCCTTGCTGCTCTCGGGGCACTGGACGCTGCGTGTCTTCCGCGATCTCGTGGCCGACGGCACGCTGGACCTCGCGATCCTGCCGATCCCGCACCATCCAATCCTTGACCGAGCGACCAGTGTGATCTATGCGTCGGGGTGGGCCGTGCCGCCGAACGCGGCCCACCTGCGCCGGGCCATCGACCTGGCCGGGTTCCTGGCCTCGCGCGAGGCGCAGCGGATCCGGGTGCGCTCCGGTCTGGCCATTGCATCGCGCATGGATGTGGCGGCCGATATCGCCGCGGCGGACGAGACCGGAGTGGAGCGGGCGTTCATTGCGCTGGCCGGGGGGGCGCGGATGACGTGGGGCGCGCATGTGCGGGACTTCTCCCGGATCGAGGCGCTGGCGGTCGAGATCATGGACCGGCGGCTGCTGAACGGGGAGGCTCTGGCCGGGAGCGCGGGGGACGTGGCGCGGCGCGTGGACGAGGAGCTGGGGCGGTGAGGGGCGGGGACGGGGGGGGACGGGGGGCGGGGCGGGGACGCGGCAGCGGGCCGAGTCCGGGAGCCCTTCGCGCCGCTGCCACTGCCGCCACCGCACTCGGCCTCGCGCTGATCCTCGGCGTGGCCGCGGGTACGGTGAGCCACGGACGTCACGACAACGCCACCCATGTCGCGCGCATGGCGGCCGCCCTGTGGGAGCTGCCCGCCGGCGGCGACGCGGCAGTGACGGCCTTCCTGGAAGGACGCGCCACCATCGGGCCCGACGAGAAGGCCGGACCCGGCGCCCATGCCTATCGCGCGGGAACCCTCGAACCCGCGGCCTGGATCGCGGTCGCGCCGGAAGAACCGGGACCGGGGTGGCCCCTCATCCCCACCACCCTGGCCCTGCTGGGACTCTCGCTCATGTCGGCCTGGGCGTTCGCGCGGCGACGATTTCCCCCACCCTCCCGCTACCCCACCCTGCCCGCGCTGCCGGCCACCCTTCTCCTGGCCGCCACGGCTGTCGCGTCCACGAGCTGGGCCCATCGCGCACTCGGGGACCTCAGCGCCGGGCGCGCCGTCCACGGGACCCGCGCGATCGAGGTCGCACTCGCCCACGGCGCCGACCCCGGCCACGCCCCCCGCGTCGCCGGCCTCCCCTGGGCCACCACCGAGGGACTGGCAAGTCCCGACGAACTCTGGACCCTGCCGCGCGAGGTCGCCGAGGCCGTCGCCGCCGCCCCCCCATCCGCCCCCGCCTACACGGTCACCGTCGGCGGCGCCACCTACCACGTCGCCCGCACTGCATTCCCCACGCCCACCAGCCCCGCTCCACCCATCCCCCAGGACCCCACCGCCACCGAACCTGACGCCGCCAACCCCGCAAACCACCTGCACCTCGTCCTCCTCGGCTACGAAGACACCCGCTCACCAGCCATCCCCCTGGCCGCCGCGGCCGCCGCCCCGGCACTCGCCACCATCCTCCTCCTCTTCCTCCTCCCCCTCTCCGCCCGCCCCCGCGCCCTGCGGCGCACCCTCACGGCCTGGGGCTTCCTTTCTCCGGCCGCCGCCCTCCTCCTCCTCTTCACCTTCGGCCCCCTGCTCTTCTCCCTCTGGATATCGCTACACGAGTGGCACCTCGTCGACCCCGTGCACCCCTTCACGGGTCTTGCCAACTATGGTGCGCTCTTGTTAGATGGCGAGTGGTGGTCGGCCATCCGCAACACCGCGGTCTTTACCCTGCACGTTCCCTTCGCCATGGCCGTCGCGCTCGGCCTGGCGCTGCTCACCCGGAGGTCGCGGCGCGCGGTGCGGTGGGCCCGCCTCGCGCTCTTCCTGCCGGGCATCACCAGCGTGGTGGCGATCGCGGTGGTGTGGAAGTGGCTGCTCGACGACGGGTACGGTCTCGTCAACCGAGCGCTGGAAGGTGTGGGGCTCGGTTCGGTGGCGTGGCTGACCTCGCCGGACACGGCGCTGGTCACCCTGATGGCGATCAGCGTGTGGATGGTGGTGGGCTACCAGATGGTGGTCTTCCAGGCGGGACTCGCGGCGATCCCGCGCGACTGGTACGACGCGGCCAGGGTGGACGGTGCGGGGCCGCTGCAGCGATTTCGCCACATCACCCTGCCGGGTCTGCGGCACACCCTCTTCTTCGTGCTGGTCACCTCGGTGATCGGGTCGTTCCAGGTCTTCGGGCTGGTCTACGTCATGACCGAGGGGGGGCCGCTGGGCTCGACGGACGTGGCCGTGTACCACATCTACCGGGAGGCGTGGGAGTTCCTGCGCGTCGGCAACGCGGCCGCGATGAGCTGGGTCCTCTTCGCGGTCGTCTTCGTGGCGACGTGGCTGCACTTCCGGCTGCTGGAAAGGCGGTGGGCGCATGCGTGACGTTCGGAGGCGCGCGGGCGGGGGACCGAGTGCCGGGCTGGGCAAGGGCGCCCGCGCCCTCCTGCTCGCCGCGGCCTGTCTGGCCATGGCCGCGCCCTTCCTTTGGATGGCGGCCACCAGTCTCATGGGCCAGCTGGAGGTCTTCTCTTCGGGTCGTCTCCTGCCCGAGACGGCGCTCTGGTCCAACTATCCCGACGCACTGACCGCCCAGCCCTTCGCGCGCTACTTCCTCAACTCGCTGCTCTTCGCGGCCGTTGTAGTCGCGGGGCAGGTCGCCACGGCCACAACCGCCGGCTACGCCTTCGCGCGCCTCGAATTCCCCGGCCGCGACCGGGTCTTCATGCTCTTCCTGGCCACCATGATGGTTCCCGTGGTGATCGTCCTCATCCCCCGCTTCCTCATGATCGACGCCCTAGGCTGGATCGACAGCTACCAGGGCCTCGTCTCCACCGAACTCGTTTCCGTGTGGGGAATCTTCCTCATGCGGCAGTACTTCCGGACCGTGCCGCGCGAGTTGGAGGACGCCGCGCGGGTCGACGGCGCGGGTCCCCTGCGGATCTTCTGGAACGTCGCCCTGCCGCTGGCGAAGCCCGCGGTCGCCACCCTGGCGCTCTTCGCCTTCATCGACGCGTGGAAGAACTTCCTGTGGCCGCTTCTGGTCACCCGCTCCATGGAGATGCGCGTGGTCGAAGTCGGGATCGCGGCCTTCCATTCGACGTACGAGATCAACTGGCCGTACCAGATGGCGGCCGGGGTCGTGGCGGTGCTGCCGATCGCGCTGTTGTTCCTGTTTACGCAGCGATACTTCGTGCGCGGGATCCAGCTGGAGGGGATCCGGTAGGGTGGCGGGGGGTAGAAAACGTGCCCCCGCAGCCCTCCGGATCGCCGGACAGACCCTGACACAGGTATTAGTTTACCATGACCATGAAGCCCCCCACCGCCCCCGTCGCCTTCGCGCTCGCCGTCCTGGCCCTCGTCTCTCCGCCACCGGTGCGCGCGCAACGGGCCGACACCGCCGACGCGGGGGCGATCGACTGGAGGGGAAGGTTGGAGGGCGACGCGAGAAGGGTCCTCAGGAACTACTACGATCCGGCGATCAGGCACTCCGACGTGACTCAGAGCTGCCGCGCGGACAAAGGCGAAATCTGCTACAACGGCGGCGACCACGAGGACCAGCAGTGCACCAGCTCCCGGTGCCGCCAGCCGGGAGAAACCGATCGCTTCCTGGCCAGGCTCGCGGAAGCCGCCGACAGCGCGCCCGACGACCCGCTCGCGTTCGCGCAGGCGGTGTACGCCTACGCCCGGCTGGGCCGCCTGGAGCAGGCCACCGCGCGGGTCGGCGCGTGCGCCTTCGCCGCCTGGTGGTGCGACCTGCTCGCGGGCATGGTCCACGACCGCGCGGGCCGGACGCTCGAGTCCCAGGCCAGCTTCAACGCGGCGCTGCCCGCGGCGGATCCGCAGCTCTCGTCGCGGCTGGCGTCGGTCGCGGAGCTGCTGGACGGGGACGAAAGGACACAATACCGCAAGCTCGCTGGTCGTGAGCGGTGGGATTTCGAGCGCAGGTTCTGGTGGCTGACCAACCCCCTCTGGTCCATTCCCGGCAACGATCGCTGGACGCGGCACATCCGGCGCCGGCTCGAGCTGATCCTCCACGAGCAGCTCCTCGAGACGACCGGCAACGAGCATCCGCGCAACCACGAGATCGCGGTGGTCCGCCGGGGACACGAGGATTCCTGGTCGAAGATCGGCCTGCCGGCCCCTCGCTGGACGAGTATTCAGGCGGCGACGTACCGCTTCTCCCCCGTCTCGGGGATCACCGGGGAGATCGGCAAGCTTCGCTACGAATTCACGGCGCGCCGGGAGGACGAGCGCTACACCCCCGACACCTACGGCCCCGTCTACCACGTGCCCAGCCAGTTCGGGCGGTTCCTCGAGCGGGACTCGGTGGCAGTGGTCGTTGCCGCGCGACTGGACTTGGTGCCGCTCCGCCGGACCCGTGCCGTCTTCCTGGTGAGCGATGGGCCCGGCAGCTACCCGGTGGGCCTGGAGCCCCGGGTGAGCGGGCCGCGTCCGGTCGTCGAGACGGTCGTGGCGGCGGTGCCGGTGGTGGCCAGCCTCGAATTCGTCGATGTGGCCGGAGCCGTTGGGCGCGCGCGCGTCGGGCTTCCGCCGCTGGCCACGGAGGGTCTTGCGCTCTCCGACCCGCTTCTGGTGATCCCGGACAGCCTCACGCTCCCGCAAGACCGCGATCAAGCCGTGGAAACGATGATGGGGACGACAACCCTCGAAGCCGGAGGTGAGCTGGCGATCTACTGGGAGGTGTACGGTGTAGTCAGGGGACAGCCGATGGAGTTCTCCATCTCTATCCAGGGGGTGGAGGACGGGTTCTTCACCCGGGTCCTGCGCGCGCTGCGGATCAGGGGAGACGCCCAAGGGCCCGTGGTGTCGTGGTCGGAACCCGCTTCGGCTCCGATACATCCGATGGCCATCGGGCTGGACATCGGCGGGCTCGAGAACGGGGACTATGTGCTCAACATCGGGGTCGCCCTCCTGGACGGGTGGACGGCGACCAGTACCCGGAGCTTCACGGTGGCCCGGCCTTGACGCTGCGGTCCATTCTGGTCCTGCTGGCGCTGCCCTTCTCCCTGCCCGGCCCCACGGCTGCGCAGGAGGTCGAGTGGGAGCGGCCGATCTCACGCGGTATCCGGCATGTCCTCGACTTCTACTACAATCGGGCTCTGCACAGCACCTTCTCGATGACCCACTGTTCGCCCGACACCGGCGACCGATGCTTCGGGGGCGACCACGAGGACCGGCGCTGCCGCATGGTTCCCGAGTGCCGGCCCGAGTTCATCGTCGAGGACTTTCTAATGGACGTGAAGAAGGCGGCGACAAACCGTCCCGGCGACGCCCACACGATCTCGCAGGCGGTGTACGCGTTCGCGCGACTCGGGCGCCACCTCTCCGCCCTGGACATCGCGCACAGCTGCGAGGCGGCGCGGTGGTGGTGCGATCTGGTGCTCGGCATGGCCCATCAGCGGGCCGGGCGCGAGGACCAGGCCGAGGTTCACTTCCGGGCCGGACTGGAGGGCGCCGATGAGAAACTGGCCTGCAAGCTGACCGCCGTGGACGAGCTGCTCGACGAATTCGACAAGCGCATCTACGAAGGTATGACCTGTGCACAGCGAATGGACTTCGCCGAGACCTTCTGGTGGGTGTCCGATCCGATGCTCTCCATTCCCGGCAACGACCGCTGGGCGGAACACATCAACCGCCGCTTCGAACTGCTGCTGCACACCCGCCTGGTGCAGGAAACCAGGACCGACATCGAAGGTTCCCGGGGGGCCTTCACCAACCTGCACCGGGACTATCACGAGACCCACGTGGTGCGGCGCGGGTTCGAGGATTCCTGGTCGCTCGCGCGCGACATGTTCAAGAGCTGGACCAGCATGGAAGCGGCCCGCTTCCGCTTCATTCCGGTGGCGTCGATCAGCTGGGGATTCGATTCGCTCCGCTACGAGATCAACGCCACCGAACACACCGAGGGCTACACGCCCACCGACTACGGACCCTTCTGGGATCTGCCCGCGCAGTTCGCGCGTTTCAAGGACGGCAGCTCGGCGGTCGTCGCCGCCGCCGCCCAGCTGGACGACGCCCCCCTCGACCCCTCCGGCGCCCGGTTCTTTGCGAGCCCGGGGCCCGGCGGACTGCCCACGATCCTGGGACCGGTCGAGGGCGAGACACGCCCGTCCTTCAGCACCGAAGTCCCGTCCATCCCCCTGCTCATGGGCATCGAGGCGATGGACGATCGCGGCACCGTCGCACGGGTCCGCCAGGGGCTCCAGCCGCTCGAGGAAGGGACAGTCACCCTCTCGGACCTGCTCCTCGTCGAGCCTGGCGGCGTGGATCTGCCGAAAGACCGGGAAGAGGCGGTGGCGACCATGCTCGGCAAGACCACCATTGAGCGCGGCGACGAGATGGTCGTCTTCTGGGAGGTCTACGGGATGGCCCCCGGGAGTCCCATGGAGATCTCGATCTCGATCGCGGGACGGGTCGAGGGGCTGATCACCCGGATCCGGCGCGCGCTCGGGGTCCGGCCGCGCACACCCGCGCCGGTGTTGACCTGGTCGGAACGGGCGGTCGGACGGACCCACCCGATGGCGGTCGGCATCGATATCGGGACGCTGGAGGACGGGGTCTACGACCTGAACATAGCGGTGGGGGATCTGTACGGAGACAAGGGGGCGGCGGTGCGGCGGTTCGAGGTGGACCGGAGGTAGGGGAACCTGAGCTGAACTGAGAGGAGAAGCGAATGCCGTTCAATCTGGGAATCATGGAAGTCGTTTTCTTGGTTGCGGTCCTGGGCGCGATCTCGGCGGTGGTCCGGCACTTGGGCCGCCGTTCCACGCGCAACGAGCAGCTGGAGGCCGGGGTGCGGGATCTGGAGAATCAGATCGAAGAAGAACGCCTGCACGAGCAACTTCGGCGTCCCGACTGACCTGTTGTTGTCCTCCGGGAAGGCGCGGGCCTTGGTCACCGGCCAAGGCCCAGGGGTTGGAACCTTTTCGCCGGGAACTCGAAGGGTATGGGACGACCGGCAACCGCTTGAGCATTCCCTCCAGGACGGTGTCCCACGCGTCGCGAAAATCCCCATTCCTTTGTAGACTCGATAGCGCGCGTCGGCGACCCATTCCCCAAGGACATCCATGAAGGAAACCCCGACAGCCGCTTCCCTCGTGGAGCGATTCAGGCTCAAGGAACGAGGTCGCGAGCGCGGCCAGGAAGGTCAGCCACACACCACCCAGCCGACCCTCGACAACATCGAAATGGAAGTTGTCGGCTACTGCGACGACCTGTACGCAAAGCGGCGCAACGAATACCATCGTCACCGCGCCGCGCTCGAGGAGCGCTTGCACCCGCCCCCGAGCGACCGCGGGGCCGATCCCCTTGTGGAAAACACCTGCAAGGAGATGAAGGACGCCGTGGCGGAGGAGCGGCCCGACTTGGCGGGGCTGGCGCGGGAGGCCCAGCACGCGGTCGGCGAGGTCAATCGTTTCAAGCGTGACGAGGGGCGGACAGCCGACGCGGACTACCCGGCGAGCCGCGTCTGGCACTGGGGAATCCTGCTTGCGCTGATCGTCGTGGAAACCTTGGTCAACGGGCTCTTCTTCGGCGCCAACGTCGAGGGCGGGCTGCTGGCCGGCACGAGCTACGCGGTGTTGATCAGCGTCGTCAATGTGGCTGTGCTCGGTGGGGTGCTCGCCGCAATGGCGCGCCAGGTCAACCACCGTGATCCACGGCGACGGATCGGCGGGCTGGTGGGAGGACTCGCGGTCGTGGGGGTCGCCGTGTTCTGGAATCTGTTCGTGGCCCACTACAGGGAAGCTCTGCCGCCGGACTATCCCGTTCCTCCCGATACGACCCTGGTCGCCCAGTCTCCACAGGCCGACTCCCTGCCCGAAACCTGCTGGCGGGGCCCCGACGAGACCGACGCCGACCAGGAAGCCCTCTGTCTCTTCCGCGCCAGTCCGTTCGGGCTGAACGGTTTCTATTCGTACATGCTTCTCCTGATCGGGCTTGCCATGTGCGCCGGGGCCGCCATTGACTGGTTCAAGACCGACGACCCGTACCCCGGATACGGGCGGCGGGAGCGGCACCGCCGGAAGACCGACGAGAGGCTGCAGGACGAGCGCCGCGACCTGCTGAGCCAGCTCAACGAGCTCCACAACGAGGCGGCGCTCAAGTTGCGAAACGACTTCCGCGATCCGGTCGAAGCACGGAGGCTCGCGCTGAACGACTACAACAAGCTGCATGCACGGCACACGGATCTGTGCGACTTTGAGCGTGACCTGGAGAAGAGTTGCGGCGGAGCGCTCGGCATCTACCGGACCGCCAACAGGGAGGCCCGCTCGACTCCGGAGCCGCAGATCTGGCACAGCCCGTGGGTTGTCGGCTGGGAGCTGCCGGAAGCGCCCCGGAAGTCGGACCTGATGAGCGAGGCGGAGGCGGAGCAGCGCAGCCGTGAAATGCATGCGGCGCTGGAGGAACGCGAGCAGAGGCTGAGGGACTGCCACGACGAATGCCGTGAGCTTGTGAATGAAATCACAAGGCTGGATCCCCACGACAAGGCCGTGCCGACATGAGGCGGGACCGCAGGCGCGGGCGGGGGTCAAGCCGTGGGCGCGGACCAAGCCGCGGGCGGGCGACGAGACGCAGGCAGGAGACGAAGCGCAAGAACGTGCTCGGGGGCGTCATCGGGGCGCTGGCGTTGTTGGTTCTGGTGGTGCTCTTCCTTCGGGGCCAACGCCAGAACCGCGCCTTCGACTCCGTCAACTGTCCGGAAGACGAGGATTACGCGGCCCAGATCGCGATCCTGGTCGACCCCTCCGACACGCTGACCAATGTGCAGGAGGGTTCGGGAGCGCCCCGCGTCCTGCAAACCATCGAAGACGCGCCCGTGACGACCGAGATACGCGTGTTCACCGTCGGGCAGGCGGGCAGAGGGAACACATCCGCGCTATTGAGATTATGCAAGCCCGCGCACCCGGACAACGTGTCATCGCTAACCGGCAATCCGATGCTCGCGGAGCGCCGCTATCGCGACGAGTTCCTGGCGCCGCTGCAGCAAACGCTGGCCGCGCTGTTGAATGTGGAGGGCGACTCGATCTCGCCGATCGTGGAGGGGATACAGGTCGCCGCGGTGAGCACGTTCCAGCCCCGCGCCGCCGACATCCCGCGACAGCTGCTCATCGTCTCCGACATGATTCAGAACTCGCGGAACCTGTCCTTCTACCGTGAACCCGTGGACTTCGGCCCGCTCTCGCGCAACCCGAACTACGGGACGCTGCGGGTGGATCTCTCCGGCGTCGAAGTGTCGGTGTTCCTGCTGGCGCGACGGGGCGGGGCCGGGCGCATCCAGGGCGGGACCCTGCGCGGTTTCTGGGAGGACTACTTTGTGGATCAGGACGCGTCGCCGCTGGCCCGACCCAGGTGGATCATGGTGGAGGGATGAGTCTTACGTCCGCGGAGCGTTCCGCGTCACAATCCCGGGAAGTGCTCAGGGAGCACCGCGACGCATGGCTGATGGTGCTGGGGGTTGGCTTTCTGGTCATCGTCTTCGGGAATCTTTTCGGCGGGGGGCCGTGGCTGGTCGCGTTGCTCGTGGCCGCGGTCATGATCGGCTATGCGTTCTTCGTCGGGCGCTTCGTGGACGAAGCCGATGTCCCGGGGGATACCAAGGGCGAGTCGATCTACTACCTGGGCCTGCTCTTCACCTTTGCCGCCATGATCGCCGGGCTGATCACCTTCGATTGGGAAACGCCCGGCACCGATACGAGCGGCACCACGGGGGCCATCCGGAACTTCGGAATCGCGCTGCTGACGACCATTGTCGGGCTCGCGGGCCGCGTCTGGTTCACCATGTCGCACGAGTCGCCCGGGGACATCGTGGACACCACGCGGTCTGAGCTCGAAGAGACGGTGTCGCGGATGAAGGAGAGCCTCGACCGGGCGCGCGACGACCTCGAAAGCATGGCCATCAGGTTCGGGGAATCGTCCGCCGGTCTGGGAGAAATCGCCGAGATCATCGCGCAGAGAACGAAGAAGACGGCCGAGACCTACGAAGCACTGGATGAATACGCGGGCCGAATCGCCGGCGCGACCCGTTTGCTCACCAAAGAGATGGGGCAGCTGAGGACGGTCTACAGCGCGAGCGCTCACGCCATGACCGTGCTGCAGGATCGCGCGGAGCGGCTCGGGACGCGCTTCAACGACGTGCAGGCGCAGTTCGCCGAGGTGGAGGGCACCTTCGACACGATCAACAAGGTTGCGGGGCCTGCCGCGGAACGCGTCAACGCCACCTTGCAGGGCTTGGAGAGTACCGACGCGGCCGTGTCCGCGTTCGGCAAGACCCTTTCCGGCGTGCGGGGAAGCGCGGATCGGGCGAAGCAGGCTCTTGCCGGGATCGCCGACGCCGTGGACCGCCACGGGGTGCTGCCCCTCTTTCAGGAGGCGGTGGAACAACTGCATGTGGGGACTCGGGGCATCCGTGGAATCGGCGAGCAAGCGGGCGAAATGAACGCCGAATTTGACGGACTGAAGGCGTCCGTGAAGGCCGCCAGGGAAGGGCTCGCCTCGGTCCCCGGCAGGGCCCGCGCGATCAATGAGCAGCTGCGTGGGGTGGGGCCGGAACTGACCGTGAGCATTGGGCCGGTTCGCGGGCTGGCGCGAGAGCTGAACGCGGACCTGACGGCGGCCGGGGAACAGTCGGCCGAGCTTTCCGGTGCGCTGGAAGACGCCAGGCAACAGGCTCGCGGGTTGACCGAGGAATTGCGGGAGGCCGCGGGCGTGGGAATGCCGGGTGAGCCGGCGGTGTCGCGGACCACGCGGATCCGGCGGGCGATGGCGAAAGCGCGGAGGGGGTTGACGCGGCGGGGGTTGGCGCGGCTGGCCAGATTCCGGCGCAAGTCCTGACCCGGAGTCCGGACGCATGCTGCCCGCCGAGAAGAAACACTACCGAAAGGGACTGACGCTGGGGCTGACGCTGGCCGAGACGTTCAGCATCGTCGTGTTCATTCTGCTGCTGGCGTGCGCGGTTCTGCTCCGCTTCGAGCAATTCCAGCGTGACACGGCCCAGGCACAGCTCGATACCGCCAGGGTCGATCTGCGCATCACGCAGGAGATGTTGGGCACCGAAACGAGCTCCTGGGGCAATGCGGACGCCTGGTACGAATACGCGAGGCAGTTGCGCGACACGGTGGCGGCGGCGCAGGCGCGGGCGGAGGACGCCGAGAGGGAGCGGGATCGGGCGATGCTGCGTGTGGCGGAGGCGGACTCGCTGGTGGCGGGGAGCGGGGTTTCGGGCGACGCGGTGGACCGGGCTGTGCAACTCGCGGCCGAGCGCGATTCGCTGAGGGACGCGGCGTCCGAGAGCGAGGGGCGTTTGCGGGAGGCGAGCGCATTGCAGGACTCGCTGGCGAAGCGGCTTGCGGAGGTGGAGCAGGTGGCCGAGCAGTTGGCGGACGGGGTGGCCGACAGCGATGGACTGACCGCGGAGGAGGCTGAGGCGATTGTCGAGCAGGCGGCCCAGGCGGCGGGGCTGCGTGACTCGCTGGAAACCGCCCGAACGACGATCGGAACCCTGGACCAGGCGCTCCGCAGTGCCAGGGAGCAGCTCTTGGCGGATCCGGATTCCCTGATCGATTCACTGCGTGCCGGGCTTGACGAGAGCCGCTTCCGCGAGAACACGCTTCGCAGCCGGGTATGGGACGCCGAGCGTGAGCGGGACGATGCCGTCGGAAGGGCCGAGTACCGGGAAACGCAGCTCGAGCAACTGACCCGCGGCAGCGGCGTCGATCCCCCACCCTGCTGGCTCGACGCGGAGGGCAATCCCGAGTACGTGTTTCGCATCGAGCTGACCGACCGGGGCATGCGGATCTTCAAGATCGCGCCCCGGCACCGGATCGCGGGTGATCGCGAGGTGGCGACGCATTCGGCGGCGATCGAGCAGGGGCGGGAGTATTCGCCGACGGAGTTTCTGCGCGTGACGCAGCCGTTCTACGCGTTGGGCGTGTCGAGGACCGAGGCGTTCGGGGCGATGGGATGCCGGTTCTGGATCCGGCCGGTGGATGCGACGGGGGATCGGAAAGAGGTGTTTCAGGCGCGGCAGCAGGCGTTGTGGCGAAGGTTCTGGTTCCGGTGGTAGGGGGGGGAAGACAGACCGGCCACGAGGCCGCCGGGACAACGTGGAGTTCCTCGGCCTCGAGGCTTGACACTGTTTTCGTGTTTCACGATAATCGTGTCGCCACTAAGCATCTGTGGAGAAGGACAAGGAACATGAAGAACATCACCATCACCTTGCCGGAGGATGTCGCCCGGTGGCTGAGGGTCAAGGCCGCCGAAGACGATCGCAGCGTCTCCAGGTGGATCCGCGAACTGCTGGAGCGGAAGCGGCACCGCGAGGACGACTACGAGATCGCCATGAAACGGTATCTGGCCAGAAAGCCTCGCAAGATCGACTGGCCCGACGGGCGTCGGCCATCCCGGGAAGAACTGTATGACCGCTCTCGTCTTCGTTGACACGAAGGTATTCGTCTACCGTCACGACCGTAGCGATCCGGCCAAGCAGGCTCGGGCCGACGAGTGGATCGCTCACCTTGCACGCGCCCGCACCGGACGCCTGAGCTTCCAGGTCCTCCAGGAGCTCTACGTGATGCTGACCGGCAAGGCGCGAATCGGTTTCGACCCGCCGGAGGCCCGCGAAATCGTTCGGGACCTCACCGTGTGGCAACCCGTGGCGATCGACCTCAAGATCCTGGAACGCGCCTGGCATGTGCAGGACGGCCATTCCGTGTCGCGGTGGGATGCCGTCATTGTCGCGGCGGCCCAATCCCTGGGTTGCTCGATGCTGTTGACCGAAGACTTGCAGCATGGGCATGCGTTCGGGGAGGTTCGGGTGGTCAACCCGTTCAGGTTGAGGGAGCGGACGCCAGGGGAGATTGTTGGGGGCGGTGGGGGGTGAATGTAGGTTCGTACTCGAGGAGTGTGAGGTGAGCCTGGGCGACCTGTTCCGGGACTCCGTTCCAGACGTCTATCGGGTCGTGGCCCGGATGCCACCCGACGCGCAGCCTTGACGACGTGATCCGAAAGTGCCGGACGGCGCCGCGGAACTGCCGCCGCTTGGCGTCGGAGGGAGGTGCTTCATCCGTGACCAGGGGGGAAGGCGCACGATGTGTAAATTGTGGATTCCATTCTGACAACTTTACTTGACATCAAAGAACCATCGAGCCCGTTGACGGTGTGTTGATGCGACGATGTTACAGTTGGAGGCTCGACGAGACATTCCCCGTGATCTTGTAGGAAGGCAATGAAAAGGCCGCTGAATTCCCCACCGGGTGCACCGCTCCGTTCGCCAATCGCGGTCCACGCGCGAGACTCGGGGCCGAGCCGACCAGGCCGCTCACTCGTCTTTCGGGATGGTCGGTAAGCATGAGGATCACCGCCGTTCGGATCCGGAACTTCCGTGGGATCAGAAGCCTCGACCTGGAGTTGGGGCCGGTCACCGTGCTGATCGGGGAGAACAACACCGGGAAGACCTCGGTCCTCGACGCGCTGAAGCTCTGCCTTCGGGACCTCGGCCCCCGGCGGCGCCATGTGTTCGACACACTGGACTATCATCTGACCGACAGTGAGGCCGAGCCCTCCGCCACTGAGCCGATCGAGATCGAGGTGGCGTTCTCGGATCACGCGGACGATGAATGGGACGACGGACTGGTCGGCCGACTGAATCGGGTGCGTGTCCTGCAGATCGACGAAGAGGGACGCAACCATGTTCGTCTGCGGGTCACCTCCCGCTACGATCGGTCAGGCGGGGAATTCGTCCAGGAGTGGTCATTCCTGGATCTCAAGGGGGACTCGCTCAGTCGCCGCGAGCGCCGTGCTCTCACGGTTCTGCAGGATGAGATTCGCTACTTCTACCTTCGAGCACTGCGTGACGCCGCGAGGCACTTCGACGCCAGGGGACCATTTTGGAAACCCTTTCTCACGGACTCACAACTTTCGCCGGACAGGAAGGCCGAGATCGAAGCCAAGCTCCAGGAGGTGAATGACCTTGTCGTTTCCTCGCACGCCAGCTTCGAGCAAGTGCAGGCCGGGCTCCGCCGGGTGCAGTCCGTTGTGCCAATGGCTGCGGGCGAAGCCGTCTCCATCGAAGCCGTACCCAGCCGGATGTTCGACATGCTCTCGAAAGCACAGGTGCAACTCGGGACGACGACGGGCGCGAAGATCCCCTTGGGGCGACACGGTGAAGGAACGCAGAGCCTCGCTGTCCTCATGCTGTTTTCGGCCTTTCTGGAAGCCCAGACGGAAGGCGCCGCGGTGCTCGCACTCGAGGAGCCCGAGGCCCATCTGCATCCTTCAGCAATCCGGGCACTCTGGGAACTCGTTCGTGGCTTTACCGGCCAGAAACTGATCTCGACCCACAGCGGCGAGCTTCTCGCGGAAACCGCTATATACGATATCCGCCGACTCGCCCGAACCAGGGACGGGATCAAGGCATTCCACGTACCGCCCGGGTTTCTGTCGCAGGAAGAAACGCGGAAGTTCAACTACCACATTCGCCGCGCCCGTGGGGAACTGCTGTTCGCGCGGTGCTGGCTCCTGGTCGAGGGCGAGACCGAGACCTGGGTGTATCCGGCCGCCGCCCGCGCTCTCGGCAACCTCCACCGGGAAGGCGTGCGGGTGGTGGAATTCAGGCAGTCCGATGTCGGCATGCTCACCAAGGTCGCCAACCAGCTCGGAATCCCCTGGTACTGCGTCGGGGTCGATGACGGCAACCGGGCGAAGGACGAGCCCAAGTTGAGGGAGAATCTCGCTGGCGCCAAGGAGTCTGAGAGGTTTGCTTTCCCTTATCCCAACATGGAAGAGCATCTGAGAACAAATGGATACGCCGAGGTGTACCGACGTCACCGGAAGGGACAGAAGACCAGAGCGGCCGCAGAAATCGCAATCGAGATGGAGGGGCGAAAAGAGGCTGGCGTGACTCCAGAGTTCCGTAGCGTGCTGGAAAAGGCCCTCTCCCTCTCCAAGGGTGGTTGGCAGTGATCACCTTCAAGGATCTCAACGAGAACCAACGGCGCGCCGTGGAGTGGAAGGAGGGTCCGCTTCTGGTCCTCGCCGGCCCCGGTTCCGGCAAGACCGCCGTGCTTGCGCTGCGGCTCGCCCAGCTTCTGGAAAAGGACGACAACGCGGCGGCGCTCGGGCTCACCTTCACCAACAAGGCGGCCGCGGAGATGCGGGAGCGGGTGGACCACATCCTCGGCGAACACACTGACCGCGCCCAACTGTGCACATTTCACAAGTTTGCGGCCGACATCCTTGGGCAGCATGGAAGCCACATCGGAATCCGACCGGACTTCCAGCTTCTCACCCAAGATGAAGACCGCGTCGCCATCCTCGACGAGGTGATCGCCGAGCTTCCCGGCCGTGGCCTGCACCTGCCGTCAGACCGGTACAACCTGCTCCACCTCATCGACGGGCTGCTCTCAGAATCCTACAGCGGCCAGGGCCGGTCCTCGTCGCTGACCTCTACGCCGGAGTGGTTGCCGCTGCTCTTCCGCCGCTACTGCGACGCGCTCATCAGCACCAACCGGCTGGACTACGGCAGCCTACTCTTTTTCGCGAACCGGCTGCTCCGGGAAAAGCCTGCGGTTACCCGGGTGGTCCGGCTGGGATGGACGCACATCTGCGTCGACGAATTCCAGGACACGAACCGGGCTCAATACGACCTTCTTCGCCTCATCGCACCGGGTCAGCGCAACAATCTGTTCGTTGTCGCGGACGACGACCAGATCATCTACCAGTGGAACGGAGCGAGTCCCCAGCGGTTCCGCGACCTGCGCCGGGACTACGAACTGGAGGCCATTCAACTGCCCGAGAGCTATCGCTGTCCACCCGAGATCCTGGATCATGCCAATAGACTGATCGCGCACAACCCCCGGCTGATCGAAGCCAAGGAGACGGTTTCGGTCCGCGAACCTCGGCTCCCGTACGAGGGTGTCGTGCGCCATGAGGTCTTTGGCTCCCATGCCGCGGAAGCGCGGTTTGTGGCGCGCGATATTCGGGAGCGCGGACTCCTGCCTGCCGACTGCGTAGTCCTTGCTCGAACGAACCACCTCGTCCACTCCGCCGCCGATGGCCTTCGCAATGCGGGACAAGAGGCCTTCGTGCCTCAGCGGAAGAGTGACTTCGACTCCCCGGTTCTCGCCGTCCTGGTCGAGGCCCTGAGGCTGGCCAATTCCCGGCACGACCGGGTCGTTCTGCGCAGAGTCTGCCGGGAGTGGGAGCGCTTGACGGGCGTCCTGATGGACCCCCATGCGGTCGGAGCGGTTGCCGCGCTGGTCGGCGGCGACTTCCTGCGAGCCTGGGTCGATGTGGCTGGCGCCGCGGGCGAGGAAGGGAGGGACCTGCTGCAGCGCATTCGTACCGATCTGGTGGACCGGCTGAACTTCCCTGGGGTCGTGGACTGGTTCCTGGAGGAGGGGTGGGAGTCCCTCGGTGGCGATGATCTTGCCGAGTTGACTGCCGAGGAAGTCGCGACCTGGGAAACGCTGCACCGCGACATCATCCGGGAGCACGGGTCCGGGGTCACGCTGCACGCCTATCTGCCGCATTTCGACCTCTCGTCCAAAGCGCCGACTCCGGGGCCAAACGCGGTCCAGTGCATCACCATACACCGGGCGAAGGGACTCGAGTTCGAGCACGTCTACCTTGTCGGGATGGCCCAGGAGGTGTTCCCGTCGTACCGGGCGCTTCAGAGGGGGCCGGGGAGTGAGGAGGTGGAGGAGGAGAGGAGGAGCTGCTTCGTGGCGATTACGCGGGCGCGGGAGACGCTGACGTTGACGCGGGCGCGGGAGTACTTCGGGTATGAGAGGAGGGCGTCGCAGTTTCTGGGGGAGATGGGGGTGTGAAGGAGACGAATGCCAGGTCTGGATTACATTTGTAATGTGTGATTGACAATTCTCGGATTCTTCTGAGGGTTACTGCAGGGCGGGCGAGAAGTCCAGTGGGGCGGATGAGGATCGCCGGGCAGCGACGAAACCCACCTTCACCGGGCGCTGCGAGAGCAACGCGGAACCCCGGTCGCCAGCCGAGTCGTTGGTTAGACGCCCGCCCCCGACCCAAATACCTTCCTGCAACCCGACCCCGCAAGCACCCCCGTCACCTGTCCTCCATCATGCCTCCACGAGTCACCTACCAGCTCAGAATCGCCCTGCTGCGAACGAAGCCACCAATCTGGCGCCGCGTCCTCGTGCCGCCGTCGATGTACCTCGACATCCTGCACCATCTCATCCAGGTGGTCATGGGGTGGGAGAACTGCCACCTCCACATGTTCCGCAAGGGTGACCAGCGCTACAGCAGGCCCGGTCCGTGGCGTAGCGAATTCACGATGCCGGGGACGCCCCGGGACCACGACGAGAGGAAATACCGGATCGACCACCTCCTGAAGCGCGAAAAGGACTGGATCACCTACATGTACGACTTCGGCGACCACTGGGAGCACAGGGTCACGCTGCAGAAGATCCTCCCCTACGACCGCACCGTCCGGCTGCCCGCCTGCGTCGGCGGCCGGCGGCGGTGTCCGCCGGAGGACTGCGGAGGAGTCGGGGGCTACTACGAGATGCTCGAAGTCCTGGAGGATCCGAACGCGCGGGACCACGAGCACATGAAGGAGTGGATCGGCGAGCACTTCGATCCCGAGGTGTTCAGTGCCTGGGCGGTCGACATGTTGCTGGGGAGAAGGAGTTGGTGAGGAGGGTGGAATGCATGGCGAGCCCGTGTAGGGCGGACGGGTCTCCTACCACGTAGACGCGAGAACCAGAAGTCATCGTGACCTCCGACCAATTCCTCGAACGCGTGGCCGCCGTCAGGATGACCGAAGCCATGGCGGACGGGCGCCCCACAAGCCGTTGATGCTCCTGCTGGCGCTCGCCCGCGTCGGGTTGGGACCGAAGGGCCGGCTCATCGCTTATGAGACTGCGGACAAGCGCTTCAAGGAGCTCTGGCGGGAGTTCGGACGACCAGGTGCGCCACCCCGCGCCTACTACCCGTTCGGCAGGCTCCGAAACGACGATCGTTTGTGGGAGACACCCGAGGAATCACAACTGTCCACGGGACGAGGGGAAGACCTCCGCGTCAGCGAAGCGAAGCGCCTTGGGATCACCGGCGGGTTCCGGCAGGATGTTCACGAGCCGCTGTGCCGCCACCCGGAACTCGTGTCCCGCGCTGCCCGCCGGATCCTTTCCGAACACTTCCCGCCATCGATCCATCAGGACATCCTGGAGGCCGTGCGAATCGCGGCGGACGCACCCTCCCCCGGACTTGACGAACCGATGCCACGAAGAGGGAGGAAGGTCAGGGAGTACGCACCACGGGATCGCCAATTCCGCAAGCGTGTCCTCGAGGCGTACGACGAACGATGCGTCGTACGCGAGTACGACATCCGGTTCGGCGACCGCTTGCTTTCCTCCGGGCCGGGGTCGCCGAAGTTGTCGAGGTCGCCGAAGTCGTCGAGGTCGTCGAGGTCCCCGAGGTCGTCGAACTCGTCGTCTTCTTCATCGCGGAGCGCGGCCAGGAGGTACCTGGCAGACGGGTAGCCGGTATCAGCCGCGGTTTCGAGAAACCGCTCGGCGTCGGGATCGGCGTCCATGTCGGCTTCCAGGTCCGCATACATCATGCCCAGGTGCACCGGCGCGTCCGGGTGTCCCGCCTGCGCCGCGGCCCTGAACCACTTGGCGGCCTCTTCGGAGTCCTGCTCTACGCCGTCACCTTCGAGATAGGCCTGGGCCACATACATATGGGCTTCGGTATGGCCCTGCTCGGCGGCGGCGCGGAACCACCTGACCGACTCACCCATGGAAGATCCCCCACCACGCGACGGGCCCGCCGCGTCACCACTCGACGCTTGTCCTGCCCGCCAAGGGCTGGGCCGACATTGCAGCCGCCAAGCTCGCATAGCACCTTGAGTCGAGGAGCGGGCGGCCCTGCTCGTCCCGGGACCTCACAGCCCAGTTAAAGACCGGGATCAGGAACCTCGGGTCGTATTCGATGGTCCGGTCGGACACTGGAGTTGCCCCGCTATGACGGACACCTTTCCATTGGGTTCAACCAAGGAGGTGAGTCATGGCGGGAAGAAGACGAGGGCGGTATCCGCCCGAGTACAAGGAACGTATCGTCGAGCTGGTGAGAGCCGGGCGTAGTCCGGGGTCTCTCGCACGCGAGTTCGAGCCTTCGCAGCAGACGATCCGGAACTGGGTCAAGCAGGCGGACCTGGACGAGGGCCGGCGCAGTGACGGTCTGACGACGGAGGCACGCAAGGAGATGAGGGAGCTGAAGCGGGAAGTCAAGCGGCTCAGGATGGAGCGGGACATCCTAAAAAAAGCCGCGGCCTGGTTCGCGAGGGAGAGCGAATCGATCCCTGGCGGGGGTATGCGTTCATGAAGGCGAACCGGGCAACCTTTCCGCTTGCAGCCATGTGCCGGGTGCTGGGTCTCTCCCCCAGCGGGTACTACGGCTGGCTGAACCGTCCGCCCTCGGCGCGAGCGGGGCGAGACTCCGAGCTCAAGGTCAGGATCAAGGCGATCTGGCGCGACAGCGACGAGACCTACGGCTGCCCGCGGATCCACGCGGCGCTCTTGGCCGACGGCGAGCGTGTGAGCCGGAAGCGAGTGGCACGCCTGATGAGGGAGCTGGACATCGAGGGCGTGACGCGGAGGCGATTCAAGACGGGCACGACGAAGAGGGACGCCAAGGCCGAGCCCGCGCCGGACCTGGTGAACCGGGACTTTTCGGCCAAGGGTCCCGACCAACTGTGGGTGGCGGACATCACGTACGTGCCCACCTGGACCGGCTGGCTGTACCTCGCCGTGGTGCTCGATGCCTGGAGCCGGCGGATCGTCGGCTGGGCGATGGCACCCCACATGAAGGCCGAGCTGGTCGGGGCCGCGCTGGAGATGGCGGTCCGCCGCCGCCAGCCGAGGGGTGGAGTCGTCCATCACTCCGACCAAGGCTCGCAGTACACGTCGCTGGCGTTCGGGGAGCATTGTCGCGAGGCGGGCATCGCGCAGTCGATGGGCTCGGTGGGCGACGCATACGACAACGCTATGTGTGAGAGCTTTTTCGCCACGCTCGAGTGCGAACTCATCGACCGGCGGCGTTTTCCGACGGTGGCCAAGGCGCGGCGTGAAGTCTTCCAATTCATCGAGGGCTTCTACAACACCCGCCGACTCCACTCCGCGCTCGGCTACGAATCGCCGGCGGACTTCGAGAAACTCAACCATGCGGCCTGAAGCGAACCTGCAGCTCCGGGGCGGCCGAAGCTCTCCGGGCTTCTCCGGCCTGCTCGCTTCGTCGGGGTCGCTCGTTACCCCTCTCCACCGTTGAAAGAGCGAGAAAAAGAAACCATTATCAGACACCATCAACACCAAAACATAACCGTCCGTGAAAGCGGGGTAGGTCCACACCGGCCTCCCACTGGGTCCGACGCTTCCCGCGATGGGCCCGGATGGAGCACCAAAGGGCTGGGAAGTCTAGCGGAAGACGAGGGAGCGTGGCGGGTTGAGTTGTGGCGTGGAAAAACGGCGGACGATACTATGGCTTGGGTTTTCCTTTGGCTCACTTGAAACGAAGGTGGCATTGGATGGTCGAAAATCTCACGAAGGTGCAGGAGGCGGTTCGCCGGCTCGCGTCCCTCGTGGACGAGGCGGTGGCGGCGAACCGGTTCTACGGGATGAAGGCGGAGTTCGTGCTGGAGTGCCTGGCCGATGGGGATCCAGGGGGAAGTGTCGTCTATCGGAGGCGCCGCGAAAAGCGACGGAATGAGCGGGGGCGAGGTGGTAGGCATTAGCTACGGGTGGGCCGCCGGCCCGAAGCCCGTCCCCTGGTGCAAGGAGTGCAAGCGCACCGTCCCGGTCTCGGAGGTGCGGGCGATGGCAGCCGGGAACTACTACTACCACATGATCGCGCGGCCGGCTAGCGAGATCGGGTCCGGTGCCCGGGAGCAGCGGTGCGGCCGCATCGAATGGCGGACCTCCGCGCCGGAACGCCGTGCGTCGGCGGGGGAAGGGCCGGAATGAGCACGTGCGAGGAAGCGCGGTCGGATCATTCCGTGTGGCCCGTGCGAACCGGACGTGCGGATTTCCCGTTATGTGGAATTCAACATAACGGGAATTATGTTGCGGTCCCTATTATGTTGCGGACGGGTCGTATCGTATTGCTGGACATTGGGATGCGCCATATGGCCGCAACATAATATTTTTGGTTCTTCCCCTGTCGTGGTGGGCGGGCAAGGGGGAGGGTCGAATTATGGGGCGGGTTGGCGGGCTTTCGCAACAGCGGCGGTGGGATGAGCGTGGGTGGAGAGAGTGGAACAGCGAGGATGTAGTAGACGACGGGAGGGGCGATCCCCTTCGGCGAAGGCTGACGTGCCGCCGACCGGCCGGGGTGACCCTCTCGACCACTCCTCGCACAACGACTTGGTTGGGCGCGGAAGCCACCGGCGCTGGTGCTGAACGGGGAGGAGAGTAGCGGGTTGCCTTTCGGGATCGCGAGACTCGGAGGAAATTGCGTGGTCAGGCCGCGGAGCGCTCGCTCCCGGCAGGTGTCCACAACGAGACGGAAGGGAACTCGCAGACATGGCCGGAAGAGACTGGCTGGACGCCGTTCTGGGCCTGGGTCCGGAGTGGAAGGTCACGAGGGTGGAGCCGACCCGGGACCCCAAGGAACTTCGGGTGGAGTTGCAACGGACCGGAGGGAGCCCGTTGAGGTGTCCTCACTGCGGCGAGGCGTGCCCGGGCTACGATACGCGCCGCCGCGAGTGGCGGAACCTGGATGCCTGGGGCTACAAGACCTTTCTGGTCTGCAATGTCCCGCGGGTCCAGTGCCCGGAGCACGGGGTGGTCACGATTCAGGTGCCGTGGGCGGAGGGGAGCACGAGGTACACGATGGAGTTCGAGGCGGAGGTGATCCGGTGGCTCAAGGTGGCGAGCGTACAGGCGGTCGCCAGCCGGATGCGGCTGAGCTGGAACGCGGTGGACGGAATCATGCAACGTGCAGTGGCGCGGGGACTTGCGCGCCGCAAGACGAAGGCGGTTCGGCGCCTTTCGGTGGACGAGACCTCGTTCCGCCGCCGGCACCAGTACGTGACCGTGGTGTCGAATCCGGAGACGGGCCACGTCGTGCATGTCGCCCCGGGACGGGGCAAGGACGTGCTCCTGGCGTTCTACGAGGGCATGGGAGAGAAGTACCGGGAGGCTGTCGAGAGCGTCAGCATGGACATGTGGGGGCCCTACATCTCGGCGACTCTGGCGATGATCCCGGACGCCGTGATGAAGATCGCGTTCGACCGGTTCCACGTGGCCAAGCACCTCGGCGACGCGGTGGACAAGGTCCGGCGGGCGGAGCACCGGGCGCTGGTGAAGGAGGGCAACGGGATCCTCGTGGGCACCAAGTGGCAGTGGCTGAAGGGCCCCAGACGGAAGACGCACGCCGAAAAGCTGGCGTTCGCGAGGCTCCGTGCGGGCACCCGCCGGACCGCCCAGGCCTGGGAGCTGAAGGAAGCGGCCGCGAACCTCTGGAACTACCGGAGCAGAACCTGGGCGCTGGCCGGATGGCACCGGTGGCTGGAGTGGGCATCGGACTGCGATCTGGAGCCGGTCCTGAAAACCGCCCGGATGATCCGGGAGCATCTGTGGGGAATCGTCAATGCGATCATCCTCCGCGCCACCAACGGACCGGCGGAAGGCATCAACAGCCGGATCAAGACAGTCAAGGTCCGCAGCCGCGGCTTTCGCAACCGGGAACGCTTCGCGAACGCCATCCTCTTCCACCTCGGCGGCCTCGACCTCTACCCCGATGGCCTGCGCACATGACCTGCTACCCACCAGAAAAGGGGAAGAACCATATTTTTCTCTCAGAGTGCAGTCAGGACACTCATGAGTCCGTTGCTTGTCTTCCACGGGCGATCTGGTCCGGGCTCCGTGGCATCGCAGAGTGCCATGGCCTTGGCTTTCATCTCCATGTCGATCTCGGCGTAGACGTTGGTGGTGTCGAGGCTGGCATGTCCGAGCCAGGCACGGATCGTGTTCAGATCGATCCCGGCCTGGAGCAGGTGGCAGGCGCTCGTGTGACGGATCATGTGAGGCGTGATCCGTCTTCCGGCGAGCGAGGGTGCGCGGGCCCCGGAGCGCTCGACGAGCCGATAGACGCCGAACCGCGTATACGGTCTTCGTTGCCGGCTGAGGAAGACGGTGTCCGCGGCTCTCTGGCCCTGCGCGAGTTCGGCGAGCACGGCTTCGGTCCGCGGCCACAGCGGACACTGCCGCTCTTTTCTGCCCTTGCCACGGATGTTGACGAGCGCATGTGCGCCGTCGCGTCGTCCGATCTGCAGATCGTCCACGACGAGGTGCGTCGTTTCGGAGACGCGCGCGCCGGTGTTGTAGAGGAAGAGGAGGAGGGCGTGTTCGACCCGGCCTCTGGGCGTTCGGCGGTTCGGCGCCTCGAGCAGTTCGGCCATCTCGGTCTTGGTGAGCCACCCGATCGGCTTCGGCGCCGCCTTCTTCGAGGCGATCGCCCGGATACAGCCGGTCCACTCGATTTGGGCGGGATCGCGACTGGCGACGAAGCGTGCGAATGCGCGGATCGCCGATAGCCGCTGGTTGCGAGTCTGCACGGAGCAGCCACGGTCCTCCTCGAGGTGGTCGAGGAACTGGCGCACGCGCCGGGACGTGAGGTCCTCTATCGCGATCCGGTCGACCGGTTTGCGGATCCTGGTGCCGACGAACGGCAGGAGGAGGAGGAAGGTGTCGCGGTAGCTCTTCTGGGTGTTGCGGGCGAGGTTGCGCTCGGTGACGATGTGCTCGGTGAGGAAGCGGCGGAGCCAGGGACCGAGGGTGCGGGGGCTACTCATGGTTGTCTCCTCCGTTGACGTAGGCGTTGAAGCGGACCGAAGCCTGCTGCAGCAGCTCGGGCGTCATCGAGAGGTAGGCCCGGGTGCCGTCGAGCTTGGTGTGCCCGAGCCAGACGGAGAGAGCAGGCAGCAGTCGCTGGACATCGGCACCCTGCCGGTACCAGGACTCCAGCCGGTGAACGGCTGCTGCGTGGCGCAGGGAGTGAAGGCACGGAGCTCGCCGTCCGTCGCCGGGAGGCCCGATCCCGGCAACCTTGAGCAGCTTGGCGAACGCGGTGCGGGTCGTGCGCTCGGCCAGAGGAGTACCGTCGCGATCGGCGAGGAAGGTCGAGGCGGTGCCCCTGGGAAAGGGGCGTTCGGCGCGCTTGGCGGCGTAGGCACCCAGCGCGTCGGCAAGCTTCGGGCAGACGGGAACGAGGCGGGTCTTGTAGAACTTGGTGTTGCGTATGGTCAGCAGCGCATCGGGCAGGTCGACATCGTCGAGGGTCAGGTGCCGGGCCTCGCCGAAGCGCAGCCCTGCGCCGTAGAGCAGCAACAGCAGCGTCCGCAGAGTGTCGGCGTCGATCTGATGCGAACCCTGCCGACTGATACCGATGGCGTCGAACAGGCGCTGCAACTCGTTGCGGGAATAGACGTAAGGCGGTACCGAGCGCGATCGTCTCGGCTCGCTATTGCGTGCTGGAAGCGGCGACCGGGTCAGATGGCCGCGGCTGATCGCGTAGCGGTAGAAGCCGGCCAAGGCACCGTACTTGTTGGCGCGGTACCGGGTAAGCGGACCCCTGCCGGCAAGGAAATCGAGAACGTCGGCCTGGACGACGGTGTCGCAGCCGATGGTGCCATCGACATGCTCAAGGAACAGGTACAACAGGCGTGCCCCGCTGTCGAACTTCGCGCCGTGGGCACGGCGCCAGGCGATATAGTCGTTGACTGCATCCCGGAGCATCATGCCAGCCCCTCCAGATCGATGTCGGCGATCTCGCGGAGGGTGCTGAGCTGCAGCTTGGCGTACACGGCGGCGGACGAGGTGCTGCGGTGGCCGAGGTAGTCGCCGACCTCCTTGAAGGAGAGGCCACGGTCGAGCAGGTGCTGCGCTGCGGCGTGGCGCAGTGCATGGGCACCGCGACGCTTGCCAGTGATCCCAAGCCTATCCACGCGTCTTCGGACGATGCCCGACACTACGTTCCGGTCTACCGGATGAATCGGAGTGATCAGCGTGAAGAACAGCGCCCTCTCCGGGCGCATCGGACGAACCTCGGTGAGGTAACGCACGATTGCCTGTCCGACGCCGCGGGAGAGCGGATAGTGTTGCGTGCATCCCGACTTGGAGCGGCGTACCCGCAGCGTCTCCTCTTCCCAGTCCAGATCATCGAGCCGCAGGCCGGCGACCTCACCGGCGCGCAATCCGTACGCGATCAGCACCATCAGGATGGCCCGGTCACGCACGTCGACCGGCCGGTTGCCTTCGGACGTTGCGAGCAGGCGTCGCGCCTCGTCCCGGTTGAGTCCCTTCGGAAGCGTCTCGCCGGGATGGAACCGCGTCGGCATGATCCCGTCGGCCAGCCCCGGGCTACACCAGCCCTGGTGTTCGGCGAACCGGAAGAAGGTGCGCAGACGCTGTCCGTAGTTGCGGATCGTGAGCCGACCGCAGCCGCGTGCGTGCCAGCGCGCGACCGCCCGGTCGATGTCGGAGATAACGACCGCGCCCAGGGCCGTGCCCCACTCGTCAAGCCAGTCGAAGAAACGATCCGTCGTGCGGCTGCTGCTGCGGATCGTCGCCTCGGACCATCCGCGTTCCTTGCGCATCCACTCCCTGAAGATCGTGACCTCGCTGACGTGAGCGTGCCGCCGCCGCGGAGCAGCCTGTGCAGGGTCTTCGAGCAGATCCGCAAAACGCAGCCATTGCACCGCACGACTGACGAAAGCCTGACGCTCTATCGGCTGTGCCGAGCAACTCGATCGGCGGTCGGCCGCCGCCTCGACCCGGGGCACGCTGACACGCTCGCCCTCATGCAGATCCAGAAAACGAATCAGGGTGAGCTGAGTCGCCGCGATCCTACGCAGCGTGAGCGGCCGTGCCCCCTCCTGCGCACGATGCCGCAGGTAACTCAGCCGCTCTCTCAGCAGCGGCGCGACGCGATAGCGGGCGATCGCACCGCGATCGATGAACAGGTCCTCGAACATGATCGTGCCTCCTTTGCAGGGGTGGAGGCAGGATCATAGGCAACGGGCGTTCGTCAGAATATTATGTTGCGGCCATATGGCGCATCCCCATGTCCAGCAATACGATACGACCCGTCCGCAACATAATAGGGACCGCAACATAATTCCCGCATCCGGCTCTCCAGTGGGATCATGCCACTCGCACGCGGAACGCCGGTTCGGGGTCACACTCACGGTGCCGGTGGCTTGCGTTCCTCCGGCTTCCAGAGGCTGCACGGCTTCACCCGCGCGGTGTCCCTCGCCGTCGCGCCGCCGGGCCTGTTCACGCCCCGGCGGCACCGAGCCTCCATTCGGCCCGGCCCCTTCGCTTACGCATGTGATGCTTCGGAACTCTCCGCCCCTTCACGCGGGGTTCGTAGGCAAAGCCACTCCCGCAGGCTTTCGCTCCTCCGTCATCCCTCCACACCTGAGGCCCCTTTCCTCGACGGGCATCCCGGCCGACCGACGGCCTTCCCCTATTGACAGGAGGGTCGACTTCCGCAATAACCGTTTCGATGGAGTGGACGCCCCCCTACACCGGGTGCAAACATACGCCTGGTGAGGAGAATGCACACGCGGTGCGTTCCGGTCCACGAACGGCGGAGGTTCCATGGATAAAGTGGTCAGTGTCATCGGCATCGACATCTCGAAGCGGTACTTTCAGCTGCACGGGGCAACAGCGGATGGTGAGCCAGTGCTGCGCAGGAAGCTCACGCGCTCGAAGGTGCTCACGTTTCTCGGCGGGCAGCCCGCCTGCAGGGTCGTGATGGAAGTCTGCGCGAGCGCTCACCATTGGGGACGAATGATCCTGGGGCTCGGCCACGAGGTCCGGCTGATTCCCCCGGTGTATGTGAAGCCCTACGTGAAGAGGCAGAAGAACGATGCCAACGACGCGGGAGCGATCGTCGAGGCGGCCCAGCGCCCGACGATGCGGTTCGTGACCGTCAGGACCGAGGAGGAGCAGGCGCGCTCGGTGTTGTTCCGGAGCCGGGGGCTGCTCGTGCAGCAGCGCACCCAGACGATTAACGCGCTTCGGGGTCATCTGGCAGAGTTCGGTCTGGTCGTTCCACTCGGGATCCACAACGTCGAAAGGCTGGAGGAGGCATTCGTCGCGCGTGAGGAGCACTTCCCGGCGCCGGCACCCCCCGCCATCCGCCTACTGATCGAGCGGATCGGGGATCTGAACGTGGAAATCGATGAGCTGGACCGGGAGATCCGTCGGATCGTGAGGGACGATGAGCAGCTCGCGCGCCTGATGACGATCCCGGGGGTGGGAGAACTCACGGCGATGGCGGTCCACACCTTTGCGCCACCGATGGAGTCCTTCCGAAACGGACGTCACTTTGCGGCATGGGTCGGACTCACGCCGCGCGAATCTTCGACGGGTGGCCGCCAGCGGCTGGGGCGAATCACGAAGATGGGTCAGCGCGACATACGGAGGCTACTCTATCTGGGAGCGACGGCTGTGATATCGAGTGCCATTCGGCGCAAGAACGTCACCGACCCCTGGCTTGCCCGCATGCTGAACGAGAAGCCCAGGAAGGTAGTCGCAGTGGCCCTGGCCAATCGGATGGCACGCATCATCTGGGCCGTGACGGTCAAAGGGGAGAGCTACAGGGCCCCAGAGCGACAGCCGCCGTTGACAGCCGCACAACAGGGCTGCGGGTCAGATCAGTGAAGTGACGGGTGGCTAAGAGCTAAGACCCAAAATCCAGAGGAGGATACAGAGACCAGATCTTCGGGGCATGACGGCTCGACCACCCACATGGGCGCGAGCTGAGGAGGTCCCAGCTGGAGAGTGCAGGCAGGACGCCGGACAGGGGTAGGGGAAAACGGTCGACAAGACGGGGTCGGAAAAACCAGTAGGCCTCGATGGGCCACACAGCCCGCCGTTTCGATTTGGATCCGATCTCACGAACACCATACGGGCCCGCGGCCAGGAAGCGCCGCATCAAGAGGCCGCACATACGACTGTACCTGACCTGACTACCGCCCACCCCGACCCGAAGTCAGGCTTGCCAACCGGGGGGCGTCCACATACGAGGCCTGCTCGGCGTTCACTCGCGTTCCGGCCTGCATGGTCGCTGAGCCGCCCAAGGCGGCCCTTCTCGCCAAAGTGCTTCAGCCCATGTCGTTACCTCCATGAACCGCTCTGGCCGCTACCAGCCGGAGCGATAGCTGGGTGGGATTCGCACCCACCAGGAAAGCGCGCCTTTCCACGGCGCACTAACTATCAAACATTACATAACGTAATGTTATCTTTGCAGCGTGAGCAGGTGAAGCGAAGTGCCCAACGCGGATGCATCGCCGGTCGAATGCCGGGGGGATTCTGCCCACGGGCTGCCAGGACGTCGGTGAAACTTACCGAACCGCCTCCGGGAGTCGTCTCACGACGATCGAGGCTACATCGTATTCGTCCGTTCGACGAAGGCGACGAGGCCGCCCGGGTCGAAGGCACGCGGGAGCGGCGTTTCCTCCGGTGCGAAGGTGCCGAGGTAGCGGCCCTCCGCGCCGAGGACATCGATCGGTCCCGGCTCGCCCTCCCCCACATCCGCCAGGTCCAGGGCTTCCCCCACGGGGTCGGGTCCCCGGCGGAGCACCCATATCGTCCCCTCCCATGTGGTTCGCACGCACGCGGGAACACCACACCCCCGGCCACCCCACCCACCCCGTTGTCGCCGCCCCCACCCCCCTATAGCTTCGAACCAGCTCACCAAACTCCCCACACCCGGGAACCGCTCATGGCCACCACCTTCACCCTCAACGGAAACCCCGTCACCAGCGACGCTCCCCGCAACTCGATGCTCCTCTGGGTCCTGCGCGAACGACTCGGCATGACCGGGACCCGGTTCGGCTGCGGAGTCGGGGAGTGCGGCGCCTGCACGGTCCACCTCGACGGCGACCCGGTGCATTCCTGCCGCCTCCGCCTGTCGCGAGTCGAGGGGAGGGAGATCACCACCATCGAAGGCCTCTCGCCGGACCGGTCCCACGCACTCCAGCAAGCCTGGATCGAGGAGGAGGTGCCGCAGTGCGGATATTGCCAGTCGGGCCAGCTCATGCAGGCCGCGAGTCTGCTGGCGGCCAACCCGTCGCCGACGCGCGACGAGATCGTAAGCCACATGGACGGCGTCCTTTGCCGCTGCGGGACCTACGGCCGGATCATCCGCGCCATCGAACGCGCCTCGGCCGTGAGCGCCGCGCCAGCCGGGAGGACACGATGAACGCGCGCACGCAGTCCCCACCCCGCGAGGCCCCCGAATCACCCCCCAAGACCTCCCCTTCCAGAAGAACCTTCCTCAAGCAGGCCGGCGGCGGCCTGTCCTTCGCACTCGTCTTCGGCCCAGCCGGCCTCGCCGCCCACCGCCCGGGCTCGGCCGACGCCCTGGACGCGCTGATGACCCCGGGCGCCCCCCCGTCGGAACACCCCTTCGGCGCCTGGGTCCGGATCGCGACCGACGGCCAGGTCCTCATCTACAGCCCGGCCGCCGAGATGGGCCAGGGATCCATGACGGCGCTCCCCGTCATCCTCGCCGAGGAGATGGACGCCGACTGGGAACGGGTCCGGATCGAGCATTCCCCGGTCGAACCCGGGGTGTACGGACGCGGCTGGGGCGGAGGACGCGGACGCGGCGGCTCGATGATGACGGCCGGCAGCATGGCCGTGCGCGGCTACTACACGAACCTGCGGGTGGCGGGCGCGCAGATCCGGCGCGTGCTGCTCGACAACGTCTCCCGCGAGTGGGGCGTGCCGGTGGGCGAACTGGCGACCGAGCCGGGCGTGGTCGTGCACGCTGCCAGCGGCCGCCGCATCTCGTACGGCGAGGTCGCCGCCTTCGCCGAGGTGCCGGCCGAGCTGCCCGAAGTCACCGAAGCGGAGCTGAAGTCGCCCGAGGACTTCCGGCTGATCGGACACTCGGTGGCGCGCCACGACGTCCCGGCCAAAACCGACGGCAGCGCCGTCTACGCGCTGGACGTGCAGGTGCCGGACATGCTCTACGGGGTGATTGCGCGGGCCCCCGTTCACGAAGCCAATCCGGCGTCGTTCAACGAGGCCGAGGTGCGGGCGCTGCCGGGCGTGGTCGGGACGGTCCGGCTGAACTACGGCGTCGGCGTGATCGCCGAGACGGTCGAGGAGGCGTTCGCCGCGCGCGACGCGATGGAGATCGAGTGGGCCCGGGGGGCGCGGGCGGAAGGGTTCGACAGCGTGGCGGGGCTCGAGGCATACACCGAAATCGCGGACGGAGACAGCCAGGGACGTCCGCTCTCCGAGCGCGGGGACGTGGCGGACGCAATCGCGGCCGCGGCCACGCGCTACGAGGCCGACTACTTCAACGACTACGTCTACCACGCGCAGATGGAACCGCTGGGCGCGGTCGCCTCGGTGAACGCGGCGGGTGACGGCGCCGAGGTCTGGGCCGGGACGCAGGCGCCCGACATGGCCCGGGCGGCGGTCGCACGCGAACTCGGCGTGGCCGTGGAGCAGGTCACCTTCCACCCCTGCTACCTGGGCGGGGGACTCGGCCGCCGCACGATGGCGGATTACATCCTCGAGGCGGTGCAGCTGTCCAGGTCGGCCCGCCGTCCGGTCAAGCTGATATGGACCCGCGAGGACGACCTCCAGTACGGGGCTTTCCGCCCGATGTCGCTGCAGCGGCTGACCGCCGGGATGGACGCGAGCGGCAACCTCTCCGCGTGGACGCACACCGTGGTCGGGGACGGCCGCGGTCTGCTCGCGTCGGGGATCTCCATCCAGTACTACGACATCCCGAATCAGCGGATCGAGATGCGGGGGGCCAGCCACGGCGTGCGCACCAAGCACTGGCGCGCCGTCGGGCACGGGCCCAATAAATTCGCGATCGAGGCCTTCATCGACGATGTCGCCCGCGGCGAAGGCATCGACCCCGTCGTGTTGCGGCGGACGCTGCTCAGGGGTTCACCGCGCGCCGTCGCGGTCCTCGACGAGGTCGCTGAAATGGCCGGCTGGAGTGGCCAACCTCCGAGCGGACGCGCGCGGGGCGTCGCCTTCGTGGAACGGAGCGGCACGCTGGCGGCCGGGGTGGCCGAGATTTCGCTGGACGAAGAGAGCGGCAGGATTCGCGTGCACCGCTTCTGGTGCGCGGCCGACGGCGGGATCGTCGTGCAGCCGCGCAACGCCCGCGCGCAGATCGAAGGCGGCATCGTCAACGGACTGAGCACAGCGCTCCTCGAGCGGCTCACCCTCCGCGACGGCCGGGTCGAACAGTCCAACTTCCACGACTACTCGATCCTGCGCATGTCCGACATGCCCGACATCGAGGTTCGCTTCATTCCCTCGAACGAACCTCCGATGGGACTCGGCGAACCGGGCGTACCGGTGGCGGCCGGTGCAGTCGCCAACGCCTTCGCGGCGCTCACGGGACGGCCGCTGCGCCACATGCCCTTCATTCCCGAACGTGTACTGGAGGCGCTGAACGGGTGATATTTCACCGTATGAACACTCCTCATTCCATCCCCCGCCCCGCACGCCCGCACGCCCTCGTCGCGCTCCTCGCGCTCCCCCTCCTCCCCGCCTGCGACCACCCCTACGACGGTCCCCCCGTCACCGAGCAAGACAGCGCCGGCGTGCAGATCCTCGAAGCCCACATCCCCGTGTGGACCGACTCGACCGCGTGGCGCCTCGACCCGGAGCCGCTACTGGATCTGCACGCACTGGGACCCACCGACGCCCACACCTTCTTCCGGATCCGGGGCATGAGAAGGCTCCCCGACGGCACCATCGCCGTCGTCAACGCGGGCACGCACGAGATCCGGCTCTTCTCCTCGCTCGGCGACCATATCGCGACCGTCGGTGGCCAGGGGGAGGGACCGGGGGAATTCGGCAACCTGCAACGGATCGAGCTGGTCGGTGACTCGATCCTCGCGCTGGACTACGACGGCGACATCGCAGTCTTCGGCCCGGTCCCCGATCCGACCCTCATCCGCACCGCGCGGGTGCACGATGCCAGCATTCAGAGCCTCCATTCCCTGGGGGACGGGACGCTGGTCGTCGAGGCGATCATGTCGGTCCCGCCGCCCGCTGCCCCCGGCATCGTGCGAACTCCGAACGCGCTCCTTCGCCTGAACCTGGAGGGCGCCTTGCTGGACAGTATCGGCCGGACCGCGGGGTTCGAAGAGTACACCGACAACGTGTCCTTCAGCGGGACGCCCCTCTTTCCCAGGAGATCTCTCGTCGCGGCGCACGGCGGCCGGGTCTACTACGGTTCCGCTGGATCGACGAGCTGGGCCAGCAGCACCCGCTGGTGTTCAGGTTGACGCGGGGAGGGGTGTAGTGCACGCGCAGTACCGGCCCCTCCTGCTCGCGGCCACGGCGGCATCCCTCCACGCTTGCACGCCGTCAGACGACACTCCCGTGTCAGCGATCCGACGCGACAGCGCGGGCATCACAATCGTCGAGTCCCTCCGCCCCGCCTGGGGCGATTCGGCACACTGGCGGGTCGACGCGGAGCCCCTGCTCGACCTCGCGGAATCCGGCACCGGCGATCCGCACAACTTTTACTCCGTCAGGAGCATCGGGCGTCTCTCGGACGGATCCGTGGTCGTGGCCAACAGCGGCTCGAACGAGATCCGGAAGTTCTCGTCCGACGGGAGATTCCTGGCCTCGGCGGGCGGGGACGGCCAGGGCCCCGGTGAGTTCACCAACCTGCAGCAGATCGAACGGGTCGGCGACTCCATCCTCGCGCGGGACATCGCTTCCCGCGTTGTTCTGTTCGGGCCCGATCTGGAGCACATTCGCACCATCCGGCTCCAGGGTTATGCCCGCGGCCACCTTCACTACCTGGGTGACGGCACCCTGGTCGCGCAGGTGCTCATGGTCTATTCCGAGAGGCTCGGGCTGATCCGGGATCCGGAGGCGCTCCTACTATTTGACCTGGAGGGGATCCGTGTCGACAGCATCGGATCGACCCCCGGCGCCGAGACGTATGTCACCGAAGTCCTCGACGGGCAACCTCTCTTCGGGAAGGCCGCACTCGTGGACACGCACGGGGGCCGGATCTACTCCGGCGCCTCGGACCAGATGCAGGTTGAGGAGCTGAGTCCGGCCGGCGACACCATGCGCATTCTGCGAATCCCGGACTTCCCGCTGACGCTGACTCCGCAACAGGTTGAGGTCGAACGGAATGCCCGCCTGAACTTTCCACTGCCGCAGGGCATCGAGTCTCTTCCTCCGCCTTTTGTCGAGGCCGTTGAAGGCATGCCGGTGCCCGAGACCCGGCCTGCCTATGCGGACCTGCTGGTGGACGCGGCGGGCGCGATCTGGCTCCGACCGTTCCGAGGAATGAGCGAGGCGGCCGGACCGGAGCCGTGGCTGGTGCTGAGCCCCGACGGAACCTGGCTCGGTCGCGTCGAGATTCCTGAAGACTTCCGGCTCATGGACATCGGCGTGGACGAGGTCCTCGGGGTCTGGACCGACGAAATGGATGTACCGCACCCGCAGGTGCGGCGGTTGAGGCGCGATTCGGAGAGGTAGGCGCGCGCGGGGCACGCAGACGACATGCACTACACTACCCGCGCGTTTTCGACCGCTCGTCAGAACCGCGTCCTCACCGACAGCAGGAACCTCCTTGGCTGCGGCAGCGCCATGAACGGCGAAGTGCTGAAGTCGCTGGCGTTGTACTCCCGGCTCGGGTCCGGACAGTTGCAGTCGTCCCACCAGTGCAGGTTGTACCCCGAAAGGGTGACCGTCGTGCGCTGCAGGCCCAGCATGCCGCTCACCCGCTCCGGCAGGCTGTAGGTGAGCGCTGCCTGCTGAAGGCGGACATGGTCGCGTTTGTCGATCGTGGGCGCCACCCAGTGCCGGTTGACCACCGAGTCGCCGAAGGGCGTCAGGGAACCATCCGATTCCCGGTGCCTCAGAACCTCGTCGTGGGCGAGTTGCCTTATGCCGAGGGAGCGCCCGGAGTTGGACATGACCGCCCCCGCCTCGCCCCGCAGTTGAAACGAAAACCGGAGGTGGTCGCCGATCTGGAAGCTGTTGAAGAGCGAGGCCAGGTGCGTGGGCCGGGCTGCCCCATGACTGAACCAGTGGTCGGTTGCCGTGTGCTGGTTGGCCGCGGGATCGTAGCCGGCGATTCCGCCCGCGAAGAGCTCCCCCAGGGACTGACCCTCGAACCAGCCGTTCAGACTTCTGGTGCGGCGCCAATGGCTCAGTTCCCAGGTGCCGTTGTCCCGCTGTTCGTAGACGGGCACGGAGTCGGGCCGGGCGGTGGGGCCGAGGTCGGCGATCCGGTTCCGGTTCCACTCGTAGGCGAGGTTCGTGCTCCAGCCGAAGCCGGGCCGGTCGATCACGGTCGCGGCCAGACCCGCCTCCACCCCGCGGTTCACGATTTGGCAGCAGGGGTCGGCCAGCCACGCCCGGAACAGGCCGTCCGACACCAGGAAGTCCAGCAGAGCGTTTTCGGTCCGCGCGTCGTAATAGGTCAACTCGAGTCCGACACGGTCGTTCCAGAGGCCGATATCGACTCCGGTCTCGAATTCCCGCTTGTTCTCGGGCTCGATGTCCTCGTTTGGAAAGCGTGCGACCACCTCGTTGTACGCACCCAGCCACCTGTCGAACTTCAGACGTCTGGGCGGTGGCTTCCCGGCCCGCCCCAGAGCCCCGCGCACCCTGATGCCCGACACTGCGGCGGGCAGCCGCGAGGGCGGCAGGCTGTAGCTGAAGTCCACCTTGGGGTAGACCGCTACCGTGTGGCTCGAACCGAAGTCGGAGTGCCCGTCCGCGCGGAGGGCGAAGGTGACAAACAAGTCGTCGGTGACATCGAAGCGGTTCAGGGCGAAGACGCCCCGGCTGATCGTATGCCAGGTGCTGTCGGCGGAAACGGGATCGGGGCAATCGTCCGTGCACACGCCCTCCGCGCGCCGGGTGGTCATCGACACGGAACCCTTGTCCCAGTACCCCTGTGTGCCCACCACGAGTGAACCGGTAAGCAGGTCCAGTCCCCACGCCTTCTCGTAGTCGTGCTCCACGCGGAAGTCCACCGTGAGTCTCCGGGGTTTTCGGAAGCCGTGGCTGGATTCGCCCGCGTCACCCAGGAACACATAGTCGCGACCCGCCGGCAGAAGGCGGGTCTTCTCCTCCACCGAGCGGTCGAGGCCGATGGTGAGCTGCTGCCTGAAGTGCGGCAGCGGAGTGGCGTCGATCTGGATTCGCCCGGTCCAGCGGTCGGTGTCCGAGGTGGTCTCGATCGCCTTGGCGTCGGGCACGTTCACACCCAAGCCGCCGCCGTAGGGCTCTTCGTCGGTGGCATTTCGCGGATCGCTCAGCAGCGCGTTCGTGTAGACGCCGAGCCAGTTGTTGCCCGATTGAAGCGATCCGATCCGGTTGCGCACGAACGCGCTGGTCAGGCTGACCGCCAGTTTATCGGCCGCCGTCCAATCGAGGTTCAACCGGAGGTTCCCCCGGGTCTGGTCGTTGGGCTTCACCGATCCCTGCTCATAGTTGAGCCCGCCGGAGAAGAAATACGCCAGACTCTCCCACCCGCCGCTCGCGTTCAGGTCGTAGCTGTTGACGATGCCGCTCTCGATGAGCGTTTCGTTCGGATCCCACGCGCGGAATCCCCCGGGCCCGGTAAAGTTGGACCGCAGCGTGGTGGGAAGGTTGGCCCGGAGCCTGTTCAAGCCCACTCCGGCATTCAGGGTGAAGGTGGGCGGCGTGTTCCGCTGCCCGCGTTTCGTGAACACCTGGATCACGCCCGCGGACGCCTCGGCTCCGTAGAGCGTCGCCGCCGCCGGCCCCTTGAGCACCTGCACGCGGTCGATCTCCTCGGGATTCAGATCCGACAGGCGGTCCTCGCCCGCCCCCCCGGAAAAGAGGCAGCACCCGGCATTCGCCAGACTGCCCCACTCCTGCTTGTCCGCGTCGGCCCGGACGCCGTCGATGTACACCGCCGGGCGCTGGCTGGTGTGGGCGAAGGAGTCGATCCCGCGGATGACCAGTGTCCGCCCCGCCCCGACCCCGCCGCTGGTCCCGACCGCGCGCACGCCGGGAATGCGTCCTTCCAGCGCCTGGCCGAAGCGGGCACCCGGCATCGTCTCTGCAATCCCGCCGATGTCGAGGGTCGCCAGCGAGGCTCCGGACTTCCGGCGCTCGACCGGACCTCCGAGCCCCCCGGCGATGACCTCGCCCAGGTCGATGACGGCAGCGGCCAACCGGAAGTCGGCCACCTGGCTGCTCCCCGCGGCAACCGTTACCTCCTCCTCGCGGGTACCGTATCCAACGGCTCGAACCCTGACGGTGTACTCGCCCGCGGGAACGTCCGCGAGCCGGTATCGCCCGGCCAGGTCGGTCGTCGCGCTCACCACGGTGCCCACCAGGCTGACCGAGGCGTCGCCGATCGGCTGCCCCGACGCCGCGTCCGTGACGGTTCCGGTCACGGTGCCGGTCTGCGCGGCGAGCGCCGCCGTTCCGCTCACGCAGGGAACGACCAGGAGAGCGGCGATCACGCCGAGTTGGCAGTAGCGGTGGGACATGGCACATCTCCGTGTCGGGGAAAAGGGTCCTCGCATTCGGCCGTCAACTCAAATGGCCGCGCGGGCCAACCCTTGATCATACCCCTCGATCCGCCCGGTGTTCTAGTCCCGCCTCACTCGCCCACCCAGACCGCCACATCCCGCGCCCCCGTCAGAATCGCCCGCTCCCCCGTCGCCAACCGGACCCCCAACTCCCGCGCCGCCACCACGAACTCCGCGTCCTGGGCCGACAACCCGCACTCCAGCGCGGTGTCGATCACACGTGCGGACGGGACGGCGACGATCCTTCCGCCCAGCACCAGCGCGGCGTCATCGCACATGGCCCTGGCCTGATCCAACGTGATCGACCGCCGCCGCACGAGCCCGAGCAACACGCCGCGCAGTTCACTCATCAGAATCGCGGGCGCGGCCCACTCCGGGTCCCGCAGGCAGAGCCTCGCCGCCTCCGCCCCCGCGCGTCCCCCGACCACGAACCGCACCATGACGTTCGTGTCGACGACGATCATGGCCAGCCCTGGTTCATGTGGACGCGGATCGCCCGCGCATCGCGGCTCACTCCCCGCCCGTCCATCGTGTACGCCCCTCGTCCCGCAGGCGGCGCAGCGTGCCCTCGTCGAGGTCGACCGGACCGAGCTTCCGGTGCCGGCGCTGGATCCTCTCCAGAAGCGCGATTGCATCCACCTGCGCTGGGCGGACCGAGGCCGACAGCCTTGCCAGGATCTCGCCGTTCAGGCTGCGGTGGTCTCGTTCCGCCGCCGCCTTGAGCTCTCGATGCAGCTCGTCGGGGATGCCCCGGATCAGCAGATCGGGCATGACTGGCGTCCTTTCGTCCTCAGTGATATCATTATGATATTATAATAGTATCAGCCATCTGGGGCGCAACCTCTTGCCTTCCAACCCGCCCTGTTCCATCGTTCCAATGTCAATGAATGACAGAGTCTGGAAGGGAGATCGGTAGTGAGATACCGCGTAGCGCTTCACCAATCCGAAGAGGGCTTCTCCGTATGGGTTCCTGGCTTGCCCGGCTGTGTGTCCCAGGGTGAGACGGAAGACGAAGCCCTCGCGAACATCGCCGATGCCGTTCGGGAATACCTTGAGGTGGCAGTTGAAAACGCCGCGGGCATGAAGTGACCGTTCCCCGCAATAGTCCCGTGAACGCCTTCACGATGGGCCGCATTGTTCGGGACGCCGGACTCACGCCAGAGGAGTTCGGAGAACTGCTGTGAGACACACGCGACACCGCCTTTCGTTCCTCTTACAGGTGGCGCCATTTGCACTTCTCGCGCTCCTCCTGCTCCCCCACCCCGCCCACCCCCAGCGCCTCCCCGACCCCCCCTCCGCCGATTTCACCACGCTGTCCGTCCCCCGCTTCCCCATCCCCCCCTCCCCCATCGAGCTCACCGGCCCAGTGCGTCCCGGCGAGTACCTCGGCGTCACGGGACCGCGCGCCGCGTGGCTCGGCCTTGAGACCGGCCAGGCCGAGCTCTGGGTCCACCCGCTCAAGGTCGGCAACGGCTTCCAGCTCTCCTTCTCCACCCCGCGCTACGGCGCCCCCATTCCCGGTCACCGCGTCGCGCGCACGGTGCAGGTGCGCCCCGAACTCACCACCATCACCTACAGCCACGCGGCCTTCCAGGTGCGCCAGCACATCCTCGCGCCCAGGGACACCGCCGCTTCCGGGATCCTCGTCCTCCTCGAGGTCGACAGCCCCGATTCGATGGAGATCGTGGCCGAGTTCCACCCTGTCCTCAACTACATGTGGCCGGGGTCTCTGGGTGGGCAGTACGCGTACTGGGACGGGGGACGGCGCGCCTTCGTCCTCTCCGAGAGCCTGCAGACGCGCAACGCGGTGGTCGGCTCGCCGTGGGCCACCAATTCGGTTGAGCACCCGGCGCATCAGCTCGGAGACGCGCCGCGAACGATGGTCCTGCCGGTCGATCCCGAGCGCGCCCAGCGCGAGTACATCCCGATCGCGGTGGCGGCGGGAACCGTCCCGCGCGACACCGTCTTCGCCCGCTACGCCCGCCTGATCGCGAACGCCGAGACCCTCTACCGCGACACCCGCGCCTGGGCCGACTCCGCGCTCGCCTACACCACCTCCGTCGAGACCCCCGACCCGTCCCTGGACCTGGCGCTCGAATGGGCCAAGATCAACCTGGAGGAGCAGCGCGTCTGCAACCCCGACCTGGGGTGCGGCTTCGTGGCCGGGTGGGGGCTGTCCCGCAACGGCACGCGCCCCGGCTTCGGCTGGTTCTTCGGCGGCGACGCGATGATCAACACCTACGCCATGGACGCGCTCGGCCAGTGGGAGCTGGTCGCCGAGGAGCTCGCCTTCCTGGCGAAGTACCAGCGCGCCGACGGCAAGATCACCCACGAGATCTCGCAGGCCGCCGCGCACATCCCCTGGTTCGACACCTACCCCTACGCCTACTACCACGCCGACACGACCCCCCACTGGATGTTCGCGGTCTACCAGTACTGGCTGGCCAGCGGCGACGACGACCTGCTGCGCGAGCTGTGGCCGGCGTACCGGCGCGCGTGGGCGTGGTGCCTGACGGCCGAGACGGATGGTGACGGCATCATCGAGAACACGGTGGGTGGGCTCGGGGCGGTGGAGGTGGGCGGGCTGGGCGAGGCGCTGCACCAGGACATCTACCTGGCGGGGGTCTGGGTCGGGGCGCTGGAGGGGACGCTGGAGATGGCGGAGCGGATGGAGGACAGCGAGGTGCTGGACGCGGCTACCCGCATCGCCCCGACGGCCCGCGCGACGCTCAACAACGCGTACTGGCGCGAGGACGACGGCCACCACGCCTTCGGCATCCTCGCGGGCGGCGGCACCAACGACAACCTGACCGTGTGGCCGGCCGCGGCCGCCGCCTTCGGCCTCTTCGACGAGTTGCGGGCGCGCGGCACCCTGGCCCAAATCGCCGGCGACCGCGTGTCCTCCGACTGGGGCGCGCACATGCTCTCCACGGAAAGCCCGCTGTACCACCCGCTCCAGTACAACATGGGCACCGTGTGGCCCTTCGTGACCGGGTTCGCGTCGTGGGGACAGTACCGCTACCGCCGCCCCTGGGCGGGGTTCCACCTCATGGACGCGATCAAGCAGATGACCTTCGACTTCACCCTCGGCCGTCACGGCGAGCTGTTTTCGGGGACATTCTACCAGCCGCTCGACCAAACCGTCCCGCACCAGTTCTTCGCCACCTCGATGCTGGTGACGCCGCTGCTCAGGGGCGTCTTCGGGTGGGAGCCGGACGCGCCGAACGGCCGGGCGCGGCTGGCGCCGCAGCTGCCGCCGGACTGGCCCGAGGCGGCGGTGCGGGGGTTGCGGGTGGGCGAGACCACGCTGGATGTGGAGATCGTGCAGGAGTGGAGGGAGGGGGGCGGGGAGCAGAGGGTGGCGATTCGCAGCGAGGGGCCGCCGGTCGAGGTGGACTTCGTGCCGGATCTGCCGGTGGGGGCGGGGGGGTTGAGGGTGAATGTGGGGGGGACGGAACAGGTGGAGGGGCGGGTGGGGGCGGGGGCGCGCATGCGGCCCGGGCCTGCGCCGCTTCGGGTGCGGGTGGCCGAGGGCGGGGTGGTGGAGCTGGTCGCGACCTGGGAGGGCGGGTTGACGGTGGCGCCGCCGCGTATGGATCTCGAGCCCGGGCAGCGGAGTGGGGGGCCGCGTGTGATTGATCTGGTGGCCGAGGGGGAGGGGTGGCTGCTGACGGTCGAGGGGGATGCGGGACGGGAGTATAGCTTCGGGTTGTTGGGGACCGTGGTGGACGCGGAGGTGGTGGGGGGTGGGGCGGAGGTGGTGGGGGTGGGGGATGGGGGGGTGAGGGTGAGGTTTTCGGGGGATGCGGGGCGGGTTGCGGCACGGGTGCGTTTGACGGCGGGAAACAACTAGCGATGGGCATCTTCGACTTGCTGCGCGACATGGAGCAGGATGACGCGATTGAGACGATCAGCGACAGAATCGACGGCATCGAGGCGCGACTCGAGAAACTGGAGGCCCTCGTGCGTGCTCTCGCCGTGAAACTCGATCGACTCGCGGGTGAGGGTCCTCGCGGTCGTTGAACCGCCACTCGCGCCTGTTGCCTCCACCCACCCCTGATGCTCGTCGGCGCCCTGGAAGCAAACCGCTGGGCCGGCCTGGTCTTCGCCGCGGGACCGGACGACGGGATCGGGGTGCGGCTCGCCTTTACCGACCCGGAGGGACGCCGCCGCGACCGGGACGACTGGTACTGGATGGTGTCGCGTGTCGGTCCCCATGCGCCCGATGGATCCTACGCGCGCGTTGAGTTCGACCTGGATGCGGAACCGTCGCCGTCTTCGGCGCCGTCGGCCGGCACGCTGGTCCTGGAGTGGTCGCGCCGTGGGGACGCGGTGGCGCTGCGCGCGACGGTGAAGGCGCCCGGCCGTCTGGAGGTGATCGGGGATGCGCCGTGGGGGTGGGAGGGGCGGTGGGTGGAGGTGGGGGGAGGGGATGTGGGGGCGGGGACCGGGGGTGGGGGCGGGGCGTGGCGGGGCAGCCTGAAGGGCGGCGTGGAGATCACGGCCGCGTTCTCCAGGGGGACGGAGTCGTGTCCGGTGGCAAGGTCGTCGGGGAGTGAGGTGGCGAGGTGTCTGGATGTGGAGAAAGGGGTGGAGGGACGTGTGGTGATGGTGGCAGCGTGGGGTGGGGTGGGGACCGCCCGACTCGACGGGGCGGAACGGTGGATCGACGAGGCTCGCGCGGAGTGGAGGCGGCGGCGGCCGAGCGTCGCGGGAGCCCCTTCCGACCTCGTCGAAAGCATCACCGACAACCTGATGTGGATGGTCCTGCTGCAACCCGAAACCGGCAGGCTCTACACCCCCGCGGGCCGACGCTGGATCTTTCCGAAACCGCCGGCGCACAGCCGGCCGGCCGACACACCCGGAGACGGCACCGCTTCGGCCGCGGACGCCGACGCCGCCACCCCGTCACCCCCACCCCCCAACCCCGACGACTGGACCATCTTCGGTTGGGACACCTTCTTCAACGCCCTCCTGCTGGCCACCGTGTCAGGCGACCTGGCCTGGTCCACGCTGCTCGCCGGCATCGAATCTCAATACCCAAACGGTAATGTTCCCAACTGGCGCAGCCGCCACGGCGGCACCCCCGACCGCTCCCAGCCCCCCATCGGCTCCTTCGGGGCCCTGACGCTGCACCGCCTCCACCGCGACCCCACCGCCCTGGCGACCGCCTATCGCGGCCTCCTCGACTGGTGCGACTGGTGGGTTGCCGACAAGGGCGGACGGCCGCGCCGCGAAGGCCTCACCCCGGGACTCCTCGCCTGGGGTTCCGACACGGACCTGGTTCCCGCCCCCGACCGCGTCCCCCCCTGGGAGCACGGCGTCGGCGGCCACCAGCGCGCGGCCTGGGAATCGGGCCAGGATGACCTCCCCCTCTGGGAAGAGGCCGAGTGGGACCCGGACCGGCAGATCCTCGCCATGTCGGCCGTCGACCTGTGCAGCTACCGCGCCCTTGACCTCGAATGTTTGTCGCGGATCGCCCGCATCCTCGGCGACGACGCCACCGCCCGGCGCCTGGAACGCGCCTACCGCCGCCTCGTGACAACCATGAACCGGGTCCTCTGGTCCGAACGGGCCGGTCTCTACCTGGACGAACTCCCGTCCGGCCGCTCCACGCGGGTCGCCGCATCGAACTTTCTCCCCCTCATCGCGGGCGTTCCGTCGCCTAGGCGCGCCCGTCGCATGATCGATACCCTGCGCGACCCCGCCCGCTTCCGGGGCGACCACATGCTCCCCACCATTCCACGCGACGACCCCGCCTTCGCCGACCAGCAGTACTGGCGCGGCTCGATCTGGCCACCGATGAACTACCTCGTCCTGCAGGGTCTCCGCCGCTACGGCTTCGACGACCTCGCCGGGGACCTGGCCTGGAAGGGCGCGCATATGTTCCTCGCCGACCGTCGCCGCACGGGCATGTGCCGCGAGAACTTCGATGCCCAAACGGGTGAAGGGTGCGGCCAGCGCTTCCAGAGCTGGGCGCCGCTCTTCGCGCTGGGGGCGTTGGAAGAGCTCGCCGAAGGGACCTCGGGTATGGCGGGTTGACCCGCGCTCAAATAGCGCCGCAGGCCGAAGTCTCTGGGTGGGCCGTCCAGCTGTCGAAATCCTCGCCTTGCGCCTGAAGCTCCACGCTGGCCGACTCTCCCGGGGCAAGATCCTGGCGTTCCGTGGGGCCGAGTTCGGGGCCGCCCGCAAGGTGGACCTCCACCCGGACCGCGCACACGGTTCCATCCGACGTGTTCTCCACGGTGCCCACGAAGGCGTCGCGTTCGGCATCGAACGCGAGCCTCAGCCGGATGCCGCGCCGCGTCGCGTCCCATTCGTCGCCGCGGTCCACGTATTCGCCCGACTCCTCTCCCTCCTCACCCCCTTCACCGTGCTCGTCACCTTCAGCGTGTTCGCCACCCTCGCCGTGCTCGCCCTCGCCACCGCCTTCGCCGTGCTCCCCGCTTTCAGCGCCCTCGGCATGTTCACCGCTCTCGCCGCCTTCGGCACGCTCATTGGCCTCGCCGCCGGCACCTTCGCCGACTTCAAGTTGCTCGCCCTGTTCACCGCCCTGGGAGTCCCCACCCCCTTCGGGCTGGCCTCCGCAGCCCGTCACCCCGACGAAGGCAAGCGAGAGGATGATCGACATGACCGGTATCGGGAAAGTGGTTTTCATGTGATTGGCCTTTCTTGAGGATGGCTCGGAGCCGCGCTGCGCATTTCGGGTTCGGCTGCTCGGGTGCAATATGCATCCACGCGCACCCCGTTGCTACCTCTAGCGTTGTCCAATGAGAAATGATCATGAGCGGGGAGCCGGTTTCCAACGGGAAGTGAGTATGAGCGGGGGTGCGAGCAGATCATGGGAGCATGATCGTGACACTCAGCACCGAACGGATTCGCACCGTCGACGACATCCGCGCCTTCCTCGGCGGGAGCGAGGGGGCGGACATCGCCCCCCACGACCGTGAGGCGGCATACGCGTTCATTGAGCGGACGCTGGTCCGGTTCCGCTACCACTTCGGCCTGTCGAGGGCCGGGAAGGGCCTGGTCAGGAAGTACGCCGCCAAGGTCACCGGCTACTCGGACGCCCAGCTGACGCGGCTGATCAGGCAGCAGCGCCGCACGGGCCGCATCCGCGACCACCGGCTGCGCCCTCCTTCGCGTCCCTTCGCCACGGTCTACACGACCGCTGACGCGATACTGTTGGCGGAGGTGGACGAGGCCTTCGGCCAGCTCTCGGGACCGGCGACGAAGAGGATCCTGTGGCGCATGTACCATGTCTTCGGCGACAAGCGCTTCGAGCGCCTGGCGGGGATTTCGAACGGCCACATCTACAACCTGCGTGCCCGCCGGGCGTACCGGCGTGCCCGGACCACGTACCGCGCAACGCGGGGCTCGTCGTCGCCGATCGGGCAGCGGCGCAGGCCCCGGCCGGAGGGCCGCCCGGGCTTCGTGCGGGTCGACACCGTGCACAGCGGCGACCGCGACGGCGAGAAGGGGGCCTACGTGATCAACATGGTCGACGAAGTGACGCAGTACCAACAACTTGCGTCGGTTCGGCGGATCACCGAGCAGTTCATGGTCCCCGTGCTCGAGGAGCTCGTCGGCGCGTTCCCCTTCCGCGTCCTGGCCTTCCATTCCGACAACGGGTCGGAGTACATCAACCACCGGGTCGCGGAGATGCTGAACAAGCTGCACGTCGAAGAGTTCACGAAGTCGCGGCCCCGGCGCTCGAACGACAACGCGCTGGTCGAGTCCAAGAACGGCAACGTCGTACGCCGGTGGCTGGGGCGCAGCCACATCCCGGAGTCTCTGGCACCGGATGCCGACGCGTTCCTGCGCGACCATCTCTCGCCCTTTCTCAACCATCACCGCACCTGCCTCTTCGCGGTCGAGGTCGAGGATGCGAACGGGCACCGCCGCAGGAAGTACCCCCAGGAGCTGGTCATGACCCCGTACGAAAAGCTCGGATCGCTGCCCGGGGCCGACGGCTTTCTGAAGCCCGGCATCACCTTCGAGCAGATTGACGCCGCGGCGCACGCCGTGGACAGCCTCAAGGCGGGCCAGGAGGTCCAGCGGGCCCGCAAGGCGCTCTTCCACCTCATCGCCAAGGCGCTGAACCCCGCAGCATGACCGGCCCCGCCCGCCCCTCGGCTCGCTCCGCTCGCCTCGGGGCTGGCGGCCCTTGCGCCGCCCCCTCCCCCACCCCACCATCCCAACCTCCATCCACCCCTCACCATCACACCCCCCAACCTCAGCCCCTCCCCCCCGGCTCGTTCATGATCATGTCCGGGTTGGAAAACACTCCTCTCTTCTCCAATCGATCGGGCCTGGGCCCGGCGGAGCGCGGGATTGAGCCCACTCGGCAGATCGGCTTGGACGGCGTCCGGCATCGCGGTGACGTCCCGGTTCAGCACCTGCACCATCACCTCCACCACCTCGTCGATCTGCCCCTCCGTGATCACCAGCGGCGGCAGCACCCGGATCACCGTCGTTCCCGCCGGCAGCGTGAGCACCCCCTCCGCGCCCAGCGCCATGATGTGGGGACGGCATCGCTCCTTGAGTTCGATGCCGATCATGAGGCCGACCTGGCGCAACACGCGGACGCGATCCGGCATCGCCGCTTCGAAGCGTTCGCGGAAGCGCGCGCCCAGCACCTCCGCGCGTTCGGCGAGCCCTTCCTCCTGCATGAATCCGATCGTGGCCAGCGCCGCGGCACAGGCCAAAGGATTGCCGCCGTAGGTGGTGCCGTGCTTGCCGGGCGGCAGCTGGATGCGGTCGTCGGCCAGAACGGCCCCCAGCGGCACGCCACCGGCGATCGCCTTGGCCAGGCAGAGCACGTCGGGGACGACCCCATAGTGCTCGCAAGCGAACATGCGGCCGGTACGGCAGAACCCCGTCTGGATCTCGTCGAAGACCAGCAGCGCCCCCGTTTCGTCGCAGGCTTCGCGTGCCACCTGGAGGAACTCGGCGGTGGCGGGGCGGATCCCGCCTTCACCCTGGACCGGCTCGATCAGAACGGCGGCGGTGTCTTCGCCGACCGCGTCGCGGAGCTTGCCCGGGTTGTTGAAGGGGACGAAGGAGAAACCGGGGACGAGGGGTTTGAAGGCGTCCCGGTAGTCGTTCTTGTGTGTGGCGGACAGCGCGCCCAGGGTGCGGCCATGGAAGCCGCGCATGGCGGACACGATGCCGGTGCGGCCGGTCGTGAGGCGCGCGAACTTGATCGCCGCTTCGATCGATTCGGCCCCCGAGTTGCACAGGAAGCCGCGCGAGAGGTCGCCCGGCGCGATCGCCGCAAGCTTCTCCAGCAGGCGCGCGCGCACGTCGTTGTAGAAGATTCCGGGACAGGTCACGAGCGTTCGCGCCTGCTCGGCCAGCGCTTTGGCCACGGCCGGGTTGGCGTGACCGACGCTCGCGACCCCGATTCCGGCCACGCAGTCGATGTAGCGGCGGCCGCGGTCGTCCCACACCTCCGCCCCCCGCCCCTTCACGATCGTGATGTCGCGCTTGGGGTAGACCTCGAGCGCGAACTGCTCCTCCACCGTGCGGGCCCGCGGTTCGGCTGCGGCGCCAACGCGCTCCAGCCCCCGTCCCCCGTCCCCGCTCTCGCGGCTACTCATATGACCTGCTCATATACTCATATACTCACATACTCATCCGATCAGGGTCCCCTTCCCCGCCAGCACATCCGCCACGGGATGTTCGCTGCGCCCGTCCGCGATCACCACCCTGGTCGACCCGGACCCGACCAGCCGACGAATCGCCATCAGCTTGCGCTTCATGCGTCCGGACGCCTCCTTTTCGCGTCTTGCCAGATCCGCGCGCGGGATGTGCGCCACCACCGACCCGGGGTCGTTCTCGTCCTCCAGAAATCCCGCCGCCTCGATGAGCTGCACCACCAGCTCCGGTTCGAGGGCCGCACTCAGCACCGCCACGATGTCGTCGTTCTCCGAGTTGATGGCCACGTTGCGCTCGTCGATGATCGGCACCGTTACCACGGGCACGAACTCGTTGTCCAGCAGCAACCCCAGCAGCTTGCGGTTCACCGCGATCGGCTTCCCCGAGAAATCGCGCTTGATGAGCGTCTTGCCGCCCTCTCGCACGCGGATCCCCCTGTTGCGCATGCCCCGCACCAGGGCGCCATCCAGTCCGGTGAGCCCGACCGCGTTGACCCCGTGCGACTGAAACGACTCCACGATGCGCTTGTTCCTGAGCCCCGCGTACGCCATGAGCATGACGTCGATCAACTCCGGGTCGGAATACACGCTCGCGTAGCCGGAGACCGAGGTGAGAATCCGCTTCTCGACGCCCAGCCGCTCGGCCAGCCGGTCACGGAGCGCGTTGGCGCCGTGTACGATCACCTTCGGTCCCTCGACGGTGGCCAGGTCGCACGCGATTCCGTCGAGGTTGATCGCGTCGCCGCCGCCGATCTTGATTACCAGCATATGTCCGCCTTCTTCTTCGAAAACCGGGGTGTCACAAGGCAGTCAGAGTGCCGTTCGGGACGGGGGTCCAGGTTGGCCCCGGGTGTGAGAGTCCCGGATACGGCTCGGAGCAGATCACACGCGTGGAACCCTGCACCGTGGTGTGCATCTGAAAGTAGCGAGGATCTTCCCGAAAGGTGGTGGCCAGGTGAACGCGCCGCCCCGTGTCGGCGACGATCAGGTTCATGGCGCGCATGTAGCGGGTCCGTCGTTGAATCACCTCAAGACCGCGTTCCAGCGCGAACCGGAAGTCGCCACGGTCGAAGCGCTTGACGAAGTTGAAGACCTTCTCGGCCCCGATCCGCCCCCGCTCCTTGATGCGCACGCCGTGAAGCTCGCCGTTGAAGATGAAGACGCGCTCGCCGTCGTGGAACGGCATGTTGTTCTCGACGCCGATCCCTTCGTCGCGGAAGGCGCTGCGGGCGTGGGCCAGGAGCAGGGTGGTGCGGCCCGGGGGCCGCCAGTCGTCCTCCCAGATGGGCCGGATGTCGTGGTAGAGGCGCCAGCGGCCGTCCTCGAGCCAGGCGCAGCCCCAGCCGTGGCCCTGGTACTCGCGGCTGTCCCGGGCGATCTGGGTGAAGGGGGCGAGGTGTTGGTGGATCGGGAAGTCCTCGCGGCCCCGGACGCAGAGGAGGCGGCACATGGGTTAGTGCCGGCGGTCTGGGGAACGGCGGTTGGCTGGCGGCGTAGGGCCACAAGGTCTCCGGCACCCCATGGGATCAGGCCGGATGCAGGCCGGGGAATCCGAGCCCGCGAGTCTCGGTCAGCCCGTGCATGACGTTGAAGACCTGCACCGCCTGCCCCGCCGCGCCCTTCATCAGGTTGTCGATGGCGCTCATGACCACCACCCGCCGCGCGAGCGGATCGCGTTCGAACCCGACATCGCAGAAGTTGGATCCGGCCAGCAGATTGGGGTCCGGGTAGCGGTGGATCCCGGCGCGCTCCTTCACGATGCGCACGAATGGTTCGGATGCGTAGGCGCTCCGGTAGATGCGCCAGAGGTCCTTGTCGTCCAGGTCGCGGTTGAGGAAGACGTGACAGGTGGCGAGGACGCCGCGCACCATCTGGACAGCGGTGGCGGAGAAGTGGACCGGGGCGCCGAGCACGGCCTGGATCTCGGCCAGGTGGCGGTGCCCGGTGGGCTTGTAGGACCGCATCGCGCCGCTCCGCTCGGGGTGATGGCTGCCGGGGGTCGACCGGTTGCCGGCCTCGCTCGACCCTACCTTGACCTCGATCACCGCCGAGTCGGCCACCCCGGCGAGGTAGAGGGGACGGAGCGCGAGGATGGAGGCGGTGGCGTTGCAGCCCGCGCAGGCTACCAGGTCGGCGCCGGCCAGCGCGTCCCGGTTCAGTTCGGCGATTCCGTAGACGAAACGGTCGAGGAGGTCGGGGCGGGGGTGGGGCTGGCCGTAGAAGCGTTCGTATTCGGCGGGGTCGCTCAGGCGGAAGTCGGCGCCGAGGTCGATGATGCGGGGGGCGATTCGCCTGAGGCGGTCGATGCGGCGTGAGGACTCGCCGTGCGGGAGGCACAGGAAGAGGACATCGCACTCGTTGAGTTCGTCGAGGGCGTGGAAGCGGAGGCGGGTGGCGGTGCGGAGGTTGGGGTGGGCGCGGTGTGCGTACTTGCCCGCCAGGCGCTCGGAGGTGATCTGGCGGACCTCGGCGTCGGGGTGGGCGAGCAGGAGGCGCAGGAGTTCGCCGCCGACGTAACCGGAGGCGCCCGCGATGGAGACGCGGATCATGGCCGGTCCCCCGGCACGCGCGGCCCGTAGATCGTGATCAGGGGCGCAGCCGGAAACGACACGGGCTTCATGGCCGCACTTCCGCCAGGTACGACACGATCCGCTCCGGAATGTTCACGCCCGTCACGTCAGTGCTGTTGCGAAACTCCATCGTGTAGTTCACCTCGTTGACGAGGAGGCCGTCGGCGCTCTCGAAGAGGTCGACCGCGAGGACGCCGCCGCCGACCGCATCGGCCGCGCGCAGCGACAGGTCGGCGAGCTCGGGGGTGACGGAACAGTTGGTGGCGAGGCCGCCTCGGGCGGTGTTGGTGATCCAGTGCCCGGATGTGCGATAGATGGCGGCCACGCACTCGTCGCCCACCACGAAGCTGCGGATGTCGCGCCCCCCCTTCGCGACGTACTTCTGCACGAAGAAGATGGAGTGGTGGTAGCTGCCCAGGATGGACTTGTGCTCAAGCACGGTCTCGGCCGCGTCGCGGTCGTTGATCTTCGAGAGCAGCCGTCCCCACGAACCCACCGCCGGCTTGAGCACCACCGGGTAGCCCAGCTCCTCGATCGCGTCGAGCGCGGATTCGGGGGTGAAGGCGACCCGCGCCTCGGGCTGCGGCACTCCCCGTTCGGCCAGCGAGGCCGCCGTGAGGATCTTGTCGCCGCAGCGGCGCGACACCTCGTACGTGTTGACGCACGGAGTCCCCGCCCCCTCGAAGAGCCGCAGCGCGTGCATGGCGCGCGAGTGGTTGATGGAGCGTTCCAGCACCACGTCCACCTCGGGGCGCGCATGGAAGTCGAAGACGAGCCGGCGATCGTCCAGAAAGACCAGTTCGATCCCGGCGCGCCGGCGCAGCTCCGCAATCAGGAGCTTTTCGTCCTTCCTGATCAGCGAATGAAGAAACCCGACCCTCATTCACCCCAGTCCTCTTCCGCGTCGGGGGCCTCCCCGAGCGTCAACGGATCCAGCGCCATGATCTCCAGCTCGACGCCGCACTCGGCGCACTCGAGCAGCTCTCCCTCGACGGGGTCGGGCGAGATCTCGACCTCGCCGCCGCATACCGGACATTCGTACATATGAATTCCTCCTTTATTGCTGTTACCGGGGTCCGGGCGATTCGTGCCCGATGTTCCTTTCTCTCCTGGCCCGTTGTTGTATCCGCGCGAGCCGCCGGGAGATTACCGCCTCAGGCCGACTCCTCGGCAAGCGACGACGTGGGGATCTCGCGCGCCTCGACCCGCCGCCCCGCGCGCAACGTGACGTACGCCTCCATCGCCCGGTAGGCTGGCAGGCCCAGCGACGCCAGGAAGTCGGCCGTCCCCCGGTTGCGGTCGACCACGCGCTGCCAGAATTCGCGCGCGTCCGGCCCCGGAAAAGGCGCGGAATCCTTCTGCGACTCGTGTTTGAAGATCGCCTGCACCTTGCCGCGCATCTCGTGCTCCGAGAGCGGCACCAGCACGGTCGCGTCGTTCACGCTCCACTCCTGCCAGGCGCCCCGGTAGAGCCACAGCCACGGCGGGTCGCCGCTGTAGCGCTCCAGCGCCCGCTCCACCGTCTCCAGGCACATGCGGTGGGTGCCGTGCGGATCCGAGAGGTCGCCGGCGGCGAAGACCATGGACGGGCGGACCTCTTCCAGCAGTTCGTGCACGATCGCCACGTCGGCCTCGGTCACCGGGTTCTTGCGCACCTTGCCGGTCTGGTAGAAGGGCAGGTTCAGAAAGCGCGCGCGGTCGCCGGACAGCCCCAGCGACTCGATGCCCGCGCACGCCTCGCTCTCGCGAATGATGCGTTTCAGATGCTGTACGACCCCGGGGTCCACGTCCCCCGGCTGCTTGCGGGCGAGGCCTTCCTCCACCGACCTCAACACGGCCTCCAGGCCCTCGCGGTCCCCCAGGTCGATCACGCCGGCCGCACGCCTCATGAAGTCGAGATAGCGGCGCACTTCGTGGTCGAAGACGGCGATGTTGCCCGAGGTCTGGTACGCGACCGTCACGTCGTTGCAGTTCTCGGCGAGTTTGCGAAGCAGGCCGCCCATCGAGATCACGTCGTCGTCCGGGTGCGGCGAGAAGACGAGCATCCTGCGGCCGCGCGGGAGCCGGCTCTTGCCGCGAATCTTGGCGATCAGCGCATTGAAGACCTGTCCGTTGAGCGGCTCCGCCGACCCGTGCCGCGAGACCAGCGAGCCGAGGTGGTGCTCGCGGTAGTCGTCGGTGGCCAGGTGCAGGATCGGCTTGCCGGTCCGGCGGCTCAGCCAGATGACCGCTTCGTTCTCCCAGTGCGGCGTCCATTCCACGTCGCCGACCAGCCACGGGGTGCGGATGCGGGTGAGCGCGGCGGCGGCGGCCGGGTCGAGGTAGACGGTGGCCGCGGGGTGCCGTTGCAGGAAGGTGGCCGCGACGTCGGCGTGGACCTTGCCCTCGACGGCCCGCCGCACGATCTCGGCCTTGTGCTCGCCGGTCGCCAGCAGCACCACCTCGCGCGCATCCAGGATGGTCGCGACGCCCATGGTGATCGCCTGAGCGGGCACGTTCTCCTCGCCGTAGAAATCGCCGGCGGCGTCGCCGCGGGTGACGGTATCGAGGTAGAGGCAGCGGGTGCGCGACTGCCGTCCCGAACCCGGCTCGTTGAAGCCGATGTGGCCGCTGCGACCGATTCCCAGGAGCTGGAGATCGATCCCGCCGGCGTCGCGGATGCGGCGCTCGTAGTCGCGGCAGTGCGCCTCCACGTCGGCCGCGTCGAGGTCGCCGCGGGGGATGTGGCGGTGGGCGGGGGGGATGTTGACGTGGTCGAAGAGGTGTTCCCGCATGTAGCGGTGGTAGCTGTGGAGGCTGCCGGGCCGCATGGGGAAGTACTCGTCGAGGTTGAAGGTGACGACGTTGGAGAAGTCGAGACCTTCGTCGCGGTGCATGCGGATGAGTTCGCGGTAGACGCCGACGGGCGTGGAGCCGGTGGCGAGGCCGAGCACGGCGATGCGACCCTCGGCCGCGCGGTCCCGGATGAGTTGCGCAATTCGGCCGGCCACTTCGGCGGCGATGCTGTCGTGGTCGTCGAGGACGCGAACCGGGATGCGTTCGCGCCGGGTCAGGTCGGCGGGGGGCATGGGGGGGGTGGGGCGGGGTGGGCGGGAGAATCCTGGGGGAGACCCCGCTCCTGCGACTCGAGCGGGGCCTCCCTCCAGGGCCTTACGGAATCTTCTTCTCCGGCAGCAGCACGAACTTGGCGTACTGGTCCAGCCGCAGATAGCGGATAGCAGCCTGTTTAACCTGCTCGGCGGTCCAGCCCTCGATCCGATCGTACAACGGGATTCTGCGGATGTCCATCCCGGCCTGTTCGTAGCCTCTGAGCTGGCTGTGCCAATAGCCGTTCTCTTCCAGGTTGGTCTCCTTGGAGCGCCGGTCGGTCTCGCGCACCTTGGCCACCGTCTCGGGGTCCGGCCCTTCGGCCTGCAGGCGGGCGATCTCCTCGAAGACCACCGCGCTCAGCTCCTCGGCGCGCTCGGGGTCCGAGCCGAATTGAACGGTGATCTGATACTCCTCGTCCGGCCGGTACGAGAGAGACGCCGAAACGCCCACACCGTAGGTGCCGCCCAGATCTTCGCGGAGCAGCTCACGCAACTCGATGCGGAGAATGCTCGCCATGGCTGTGAGCGTCGTCGATTCCTCAATGGAATACTCGGCGTCGCCGGCGAAGATGATCTGGGTCTGGCTCTGTGGCTCCAGTCCCTTGTGCACAACCTTTTCAATCACTCCGGTGGGCGGATCGATGCCGTGGTCCACCCAGGTCTCCACGCGCCCCAGATTGGGCAGTCCGCCGAGCCAGGTCTCGACCAGTGGCCGAATTCCGTCCAGATCGAAGGCGCCCACGAAGTAGAAGGAGAAGTCGGAGGCGTCCGCGAAGCGGTCCCGGTAGAAGTCGAGTGCGGCACCAAGATCCGCATTCTGCATGGCCGCCAGGACCTGGGTCATGCTGCCCCCCGCCCTGGGATGCCCCTGGCTCATGGTAGTCGCCACGGTATCCAGCATCACGAATTGCGGCATGGCGCTCATGTTGGCCATCGCGGCCGCTTGGGCCTTGATGGCCGCAAATGCGTCCTCATCCCTTCTGGGAGCCGTGAAATACAGGTAGATGAGCTGAAACGCCGTCTCAAGATCCTGCGGAGACGCCCGGCCGTTGATCCCCTCGGTGAGCTGCCCGATCGATGGCGACACCGTGGCCTGCTTGCCGGTCAGCTTGTTGCGCAGCGCGATCTGGTCGAACTCCCCGACACCGCCCTGCCCCACCGCCTGGGTTGCGATCTCCGCGTCCATGAAGGTCTCGTCGGACGCCAGCGAGGTGCCGCCGGGACTCGTCGCCGAGAAGAGGACCTCGTCGTCCTTGAAGTCGGTGGGTTTCAGGACGACCCGAACCCCGTTCTCAAGCTCCCAGATTGTGACGCCAATCTCGTCCACCACCTCTTCCGAAACCACCGGAGAACCCCCGGGCACCTCGGCAACCAGCGGCGCATCGACCTCGGTAAACTCGTACGGCGCGATCTCACTCTCCGCGACCGCCGCGAAGATGGCGGCCATCTCCTCCTCGGTCGGCGTCGCGTTGCCCTCCTTCTCGGGACCCGAGACCAGAATCACGCGGCCCTCGTCCTGCATCCAGTCCTGACCGACCGCGTTGACCTCCTCCAGGGTAATCCCGGGGAGCAGGGCGTCCACCATGGCTTTCTCAACTTCGACGGGGGGATAGGGAGTCCCTTCCAGGAACACGTTGATATAACGGCTTGCGAGCGATCCCGACTCCCGGTTCTCCACCTCCGCCAGCCTGCTCTCGTAGAGGCGTGCAAGCGCGATCTTCTGTCTCCGCAGTTCGCCCTCGGTGAAACCATGCCGCGCGACCCGTTCCGCTTCGGTAAGGACGGTTTCGAATCCCCGCCGGAAACCGTTGTCCGCCACGTTGGCGGAAAGTTGGGCCGCGTTCATGTTGCGGGAGAACCCCCCGCTCAGACCTACACCCGCGCCGAGGAAGGGCGGGTCGGCCTGCAGTTGCAACTCGGACAGTCTGCGGTTGATCATGCCGGCGTACAGCGACCGCACGCGGGCACTGCGGAAGTCGCCCAGGGTACCTTGCGAATTGACAGGCCGCTTGTACATGACCTGGACCTGGTTGAACGGCACCTCCGGGTCGGTGGCGATCAGGATGAGCGGTCCGTGGTCGATCGGGACTTCCGCTTCGGTCCTGGGACGCGAATCGGCCGGGTTCTGCAGCCCACCGAACCGCTCCCGGATCGTCGCCTCGATTGCGGCGGGGTCGAAGTCGCCCACGGCGATCACGGCCATCAGGTCCGGACGGTACCAATCCTCGTAGAAGCTGCGCAGCCGTTCGGCGGGTGCGTTGCGAAGGATTTCGGGATCACCGATCGGGAGCCGGTCGGCATAGCGCGATCCATGCAGCATGAACGGAAACTGCTGGTCCTGGATCCGCGCCTGTCCCCCGCGCCGCCCGCGCCACTCTTCGATCACGACCCCGCGCTCCTTGTCCACCTCCTCCGGATCGAAGACGACGGCACTCGCCCAGTCCACCAGGATCTGGAAGGCCGTCGAGAGCACCTCCGGGTCATCCATCGGAACCTGCAGCATGTACACGGTCTCGTCGAAGCTGGTGTAGGCGTTGATGTCGGGCCCGAAGCGCATCCCGATCGACTCGAGGTAGTTCACCAGGGCCTGCTTCTCGAAGTTCTCCGTGCCGTTGAAGGCCATGTGCTCCACGAAGTGCGCCAGCCCGAGCTGGTCCTCGTCTTCCAGGATCGCACCCGCGTTGACCACGAGGCGCAGTTCGGCCCGGTTCTCGGGCTGGTCGTTCTGGTGGATGAAGAAGGTGAGCCCGTTGTCGAGCGTGCCGGTGACGACGGCGGGGTCGGGGGGGATGGGGGCGTCCATGGGGACCTGGGCCGCGGCGCCGGTAGAGCAAAGAAGCGTGGCGGTTGCGGCCAAGGCTGCCAGCCCGGCCATTGCAGGGCCGCCCGCATTGTCTCGGCAGGCTCCGCGCATTGGAGTCGAGTGGGCTTGGAAACGCGTGTCAAACATGAGTGTCCTTTCTGCGACTGATACGTCGGTGCGCCACGGGTCGAACCGCGGCCGGGGAGCGCGCACTTCAGACTGTTCTGGTACGCGCCAACGTCCCATTCATTGCGAGCACGGTCATCATAACTTCACCCCCGGTGCATTTGCACCCCGTATCCCCGCCCAGAGCGGTGCAGGCGTTCCTGCAACCTGGGGCTATTCCCTTGCGGCCAAACGGCTTGCGCGTCAGCCCCCCGCCCCCCGCAGACACCCTCTCCCCGCCAGCGAAGAAAAACTCCCCCCCGCCACGATGATGTGGTCCAGTACCGGGATGCCGATCCGGTCCCCCGCGTCGCACAGCTGGCGGGTCACCTTCAGGTCTTCCGCCGAGGGTTCCGGATTCCCGGAGGGGTGGTTGTGCACCAGGATCAGCGCCGCGGCCCTGAGGACGATCGCGTCGCGGAAGACCTCGCGCGGGTGGATCAGCGACGCGTCCAGGATTCCACGGGTGACCTGGCGCTGGCAGATGGGGACGTTCTGGGAGTTGAGCAGGAGAATGTGGAACTCCTCGTGGGCGAGGTGGCCCAGAGTGGGAGCGAAGATGTCGTGGACGTCGGCGGGACCGGTGATCGGGTCCTCGCGGCTCGGACGCGCCGACCCCACCCTTCGGCCAAGCTCGATCGCAGCCACGATCCTCGACGCGACCGCCGCCCCGATCCCCGGAATCTCCACCAGGCGTCCCGGGTCCATCTGTGCGAGATCGTGAAGGTTGCCCCCCGAGAGGCCGAGTACCTTCTCGGCGAGCGCGCGCGCCGAAGTCGACCCGCTGCCCGAGCCGATGACGAGCGCCAGCAGCTCGTGCTCCGAGAGGGGGCCGGGGCCGAAGCGCTGGAGCCTCTCCCGGGGCCGGGCCTCGGGAGGGTGCGCGTGGCTGGGCAGCCCACCGGGCAAACCGCCCGTTTCCGGGTCGACGCGGAAAGTAACCAAGCCCCTCAGCAAACCGCGGAAGGAGCCCACCCGGCATTCGAGCGGCGATGGATCCACACTGAATTGCCTCGGTCAAGCTGTCTGTAATGTAAATGAACCATTACATTATGTAAAGTATAGTTGACATATTGTCCACGGATTACGATCCCGGGCGACCGTGGCACTTCTTGTATTTTCGCCCATTCCCGCACGGACACGGAGCATTGCGTCCGGGGGCCTTGGCGGCGGTCACGGGCACTTTGGCCCGCACCTCCCCCCGGTTGGTTGCGAGCCGGCTGACATCGGTCCCCGAGCCCATCGGACCCGCGCCCACGGCAGCCGTAGCCGGCGCTCTTCTCGCACCCGCCGCGACCCCCATTTCGTCAACCGACCGACGGGCGGCGGCCGCACGCGGATCCGGCCGGCCCGGAGCCCGCAGACCGCCGCCCGGCGTGTCGGCCGGCCCGGAGTAGGAGAGTCGGCGCTGCTGCTGCAGGCGCATGGCCGGAGGCTGCTCCAGCCGCACCCGGAAGAACTGCTGGGTCACGGCCCGGCGCAGATCATCCATGAGGCCCACGAACATCTCGAAGGCTTCCTTCTTGTATTCGACCAGCGGGTCCTTCTGCCCCCAGCCCCGGAACCCGATCGACGCCTTCAGATGGTCGAGGTCGTACAGATGGTCCTTCCACTTGCCGTCGATCGTCGACAGCAGCACGAAGCTCATGACGCGCTCGCCGTGCTCGCCGAAGGACTCGATCTTGCGTTCGTAGGACTCGCGCACCATTTCCTCCGCCACGCGCAGCACCTCGGCACGGTCCACTTCCTCCGGATCGTCCTCGTCCTCAATGGCGGGGAGGACGGTGTGCAGGTCGAGCAGCATCCGCTGCCTCAGCCCCGCGACCTCGATGCCCTCCTCCAGTTCGGACTCGGGAATGTGGTCGTCGAAGACGGCCTCCATCGTGTGGTGGATCATCTCCCAGATCTCACCCTTGAGGCCTTCGCCTCCCTCCAGCGCGAAGAGGCGCAGGTCGTAGATGACCTCGCGCTGCTGATTCATGACGTCGTCGTAGTCCAGCAGCCGTTTGCGCGCCTCGAAGTTGTTGCCCTCGACCCGCTTCTGGGCTCTGCCGATGGAACGGGTGACCAGGGCGTGCGTGATGACCTCGCCCTCCTCGGCGCCCATCTTGTCCATCGCGTTGGCGATCCTCTCCATGCCCCCGAAGAGGCGCATCAGATCGTCCTCCAGGGAAAGGAAGAACTGCGACGCGCCGGGATCGCCCTGCCGGCCCGCCCGCCCGCGCAGCTGCCGGTCGATCCTGCGGGCCTCGTGCCGCTCCGACCCCAGGATTTGCAGCCCGCCCACTTCGATCACGTAATCGTCGGGCTTGTCTTCCAGCTCCTCGTACCGAGTGGGGTCGGTGGCCGCCAGAGAAGGAAGCTCCAGTCCCCGCTCCTTCGCCCATTGGATGGTCCGCGCGTCGGTCACGCCGGGGCCGAGTTTGATGTCGGTGCCGCGTCCCGCCATGTTCGTGGCGATCGTGACCGCGCCGGGGCGCCCAGCCTCGGCCACGACCTCCGACTCGCGCTTGTGCTGCTTGGCGTTCAGCACGTTGTGCCCGATTCGCCGCCGCCTCAACATGCGCGACAGCGTCTCCGACACCTCGACGTTCGTCGTCCCCACCAGCACCGGCAGCTCGAGCCGGTTCAGGCGTTCGATCTCGTCCATGATGGCGGTGTACTTCTCCCGCTTGGTGCGGAAGATGAGATCCTCGCGATCGTCCCGGGCGATGGGGCGGTTGGTGGGGATGACCGAAACGTCCAGGTTGTAGATCTGGTGGAACTCGGTCTCCTCGGTCTCCGCCGTCCCCGTCATCCCGGCGAGCTTCTCGTACATGCGGAAGTAGTTCTGGATGGTGATGGTGGCCAGCGTCTGCGTCTCGCCGCGGATCTCCACCCCTTCCTTGGCCTCGACCGCCTGGTGCAGCCCGTCGCTCCAGCGCCGCCCCGGCATCTGCCGCCCGGTGAACTCGTCGACGATGACGATGGCGCCGTTCTCGCCGATGATATAGCGCTCGTCCTTGTGGAAGAGGGTATACGCCTTGAGCAGCTGGTGGATCACATGGATCCGCTGCGACTTGTCGGCGTACTGGGTCTCCAGCTCGGCCACCCGGTCCCGCTTCTCCTGCACCGAGAGCGTCTCGTCTTCCTGGATCTCACCCACGACCTCCGACAGATCCGGCACCACGAAGGCCTGGGGGTCACCGGGCGACAGCTCGTCGAGCCCGGCGTCCGACAGGTGCACGTTGCTCCCCTTCTCGTCCATGGCGAAGAGCAGCATCTCGTCCACCTCGTGGAGGCGCTTCTCGCGCATATAGTCCGCTTCGACCTTCTCCACGATTCTCACGACCCCTGGCTGGTCGGCGAAGAGCTTCATCAGGCGCTTGTTCTTGGGACCTCCGCGCTTCGCGGCCAGGAGCTTCTCGCCGGCGATGTACTCGTCCCCATCCTCCGACTCCAGCTCCCTCATCGCCTCGGCCACCAGCCGGTTGACCATGCGGGTCTGTTTCCGGAAAAGCGCTCCCACCGTCGGCGCCATCTGCTTGAAGGGCGTCGAGGTGTCGCGACCGACCGGTCCCGAGATGATGAGCGGAGTGCGCGCCTCGTCGATCAGGATGGAGTCGACCTCGTCGATGATCGCGTAGTGGTGCCCGCGCTGGACACGCTGCTCCAGTGAATGGACCATGTTGTCGCGCAGGTAGTCGAAGCCGAATTCGTTGTTGGTCCCGTAGGTGATGTCGGCGTTATAGGCAGCGTGCCGTTCGGGCGACCCGGGCTCGTGCAGGTCGATGCAGTCCACGGTCAGGCCCAGGAGCTTGTAGATGGCCCCCATCCACTCGGCGTCGCGCTGGGCCAGGTAGGAGTTGACGGTGACCAGGTGCGCACCCCGGCCGGCCAGCGCGTTCAGGTAGAGGGGCATGGTGGCCACCAGCGTCTTCCCTTCACCCGTGGCCATCTCGGCCGCACGGCCCCGGTGGAGCTGCGCGGCACCGATCAGCTGCACATCGTACGGGATCATGTCCCACACGAGCTTGTGTCCCGTGACCTTCACCTCCTGGCCCACCAGGCGGCGGCACGCCTCCTTCACGACCGCGAAAGCCTCGGGCAGGATCTCCTCCAGGATCTCCGCCAGTTCCTCCTGCACTCTCGCCTCGAGCTTGCTGATCTCCAGGCTGAGTTCTTCACGCTCGTCGGGATCGGTCGCCACTCGCTTGCGCCCGCGAAACGACTCGATCTCTTCCAGGGTCTCCCTGGTGTGCGCGGTGATGGTCTCCTGGAAGCCGGACGTCTTGCCGGCCAGTTCTTCCGTGGAGAGCTCTTCCAGCTCCGTGTAGATCTCGTTGATCTCCTCGACGAGCGGGTTGAGTCGCTTGACGTCCCGGGCGTGCCTGGAACCGACGATCTTCTTGATGATTCCCTTGATCATGCTACCGTTCGGACCCCCCTGGCAGGGGATGTCCGCCTCTGCGTGCCTACCGTCCTCGCCGCCCCTGCCCGTGCGGGCGGGAGGTCCGGTACAGTCGTTCACTTTCAATAATGGACATAATGTGGGCCGCCACCATGGTGGAAACGGCCTTTCCGCCGGCAACCCGCCTCCGGATCTCCGACGACGAGATATCGACCGGCGTCACCGGGACGATTCGAACTCCGGCGCGAACAGCGCCCCCGGGCGGAATCGACGTGGCGTCCCTTGTGATCGCCACCAACTGTGCCATGCGACTGATTGCGTCGGGGTCCTTCCAGCGGGCGAACCCTTCCAGCAGATCCGCGCCGACGATCAGGAACAGCGACCACCCGGGGTGCGCCGACCTGAGCCGACGCAGGGTGTCCACCGTATACGATACCCCGTCCCGCTTCAGCTCCAGGTCGCACAACTCGAAACCGGGATGGTTCGCGATCGCGGCGGCGACCATCCGTCGCCGCAGTTCGGCGGGAGTCACCCGGCGGCCCTGCTTGTGGGGAGGGACTGCGGCGGGCACCCACAGCAAACGATCCAGCTCAAGCGCCTCCATGACCTCCGCCGCCACGATCGAGTGACCCCGGTGCGGCGGATCGAAGGTGCCGCCGAAGATCCCTACCCGCCGCCTGTCGACCATGCCGGCGGCGACCGCTGGCGGGGCGGCGCACGGCTCATGACGATCGAGACCGTGTCGCTGCGGGCGGATTGATCGAGCGCCCTGGCTTCGGGAGAATCCGGATAGCTCTCCAGGAGCCGGGTCCGGGCACCTTCGCGCTGGTCGTCCCACCCCCACTCCTCGTAGATCCTGATAAGCAGGGCCAGGGCCCGCGGCGCGGCGTCCGTGTCCGGATAGTCGTCCAGCAGCTGGCTGAAGACAAGATCGGCCGACTCATACAGATCGTTCCGGAAGTAGTACTGGCCGATGCCCAACGCCTTCTCACCCAGTTTGTTCCTCATTTCCAGGGTTACCATCAGCGCCGAATCCCCGATCGGGGTCCCCTGGAAGTCGCTGGCCACGTTCCGGCAGGTGTTGTGCGCGCTGATCGTGGACTGCTGATCCCTTTGCGGGTGGGGGGACAGCGCCGCATGAGAGCGGCACAGCCCCATCCACGCGTCACGCGCCCGCTCGTGGTCCGGGTAGACCTGCACGATGCGAGTGAACTCGGAGACGGCGCTCACATACTGCTCGTCCTCGTAGAAGGCCTGCGCCAGGTAGTAGCGCGCCTCCACGGCCTGATCAAAGAGCGGGAAGGCGAGAACGAGTCGCTCGAACGCGCGCCTCGCCTCGCCCCAGTCACCCTCGTCAAAGGCTCTCTGACCGTGCTCGTAGAGTTGATCCTCCGTCCAGCCGGAGTACGGAGGGGCCGAAGAGCAGGCGGCACCGAGAAGTCCTACGAGGACCAGTCCCCGCGTGTACAGGGAGTGGGCATCCTTTCCGCGGGATGCCGATGCGCCAGCGTCCGCCGAACGGTTCAGCACTGTCCGTCCTCCACCTGTCCGAACCTGATCTCATCGATGCGGTCGCGGGCCCGCCGGACCAGGGCCCGGGGTCCCGCGGCACCCGCGTTGGCCACCGCCCGATAGGACTCCAGCGCGGCCGGACAGTCCCCCATTCCGGCCAGAATCTCGGCCTTTTCGAAGTGGGCCTGCGCGATGAGGGCTCTCGGCTCGTTCAATTCCAGAACCGCGTCGAGATACTCGATAGCTTCCTCGTCCGCGCCCCGAGCCCTGCGTTCGCCGGCAATGCGGAAGGAACAGTTGCCCAGGTTCAGCCGGATCTCCGCCTCCCGGCGCGGCGCCAACTCCCTGAACTCGTCGTAGTACACGAGAGCACTCTCACAGTCCCCGATCTCTTCGTGCGCCTCCGCCGTTTCCAGGACGACTTCGGGATCGTCGCGATTTCGCTCGAGGGCCCGCAGGAAGAACGCCCCTGCGCGACCGTACTCGCCCGCCCGGCTATAGTGCCGCGCCAAAGGCAAGGCCAGCTCCTCCACGAGAATGCCCGGGCGGAAGTGGAGCGCCGCCTCCATCGCGGAAGCCGCGCCGTAGCTGTCGCCTTCTTCGTGCTCACGCCTGGCCAGCGCCACGAAGTCGGAGACTGCCTGATCCGTGTGGACGCCGTCCTCCCGGACTGCCTCGTCGTACAGGGCCCGGGCTTCGTCGACGCGGCCCAGCACCACGTACGCATGCGCCGCGCGCACGAGTCCCTCCGTGCCCGGATCCTCGCGCAACAGCGAGAGGCGGTATTCGGCCAGCGCCTCTTCGTAGTCGCCGCGTGCAAAGGCACGGTCCCCGCGTAGTCGTGCGGTCTCTTCCGGCCGGTCGCCGCCACATGCGGCGGCGTACAGCGGAAGGATCACCGCGAGCAACGCCCGCAACCGTATTGATCTATGCCCGATCTTCATTCCCCGCTCAGTCTTCATGCCTGTCGACCATCCCCCTGAAATAAGGGATCGTCTTTCTGACGCCCTCGCGCAACCCGATGGTTGGCCTCCACCCGAGTTCCCGGCGCGCGGCGGAGATGTCCGGGCAGCGCACGGCGGGGTCGTCGGGGGGCAGCGCAGTGAAGACCGGAGCGGTTCGGCTGCCCGTCTCCTGCCCGACAATGATGGCCAGGTCGAGGATCGTGAATTCGTCGGGGTTGCCAATGTTGGTCGGCTCGACGCGCCCCGAGTGGAAGAGCCGGACGATGCCTTCGACCTGGTCGTCCACATGGCAGAAGGATCGGGTCTGCTCGCCGGTTCCGTAGATCGTCATGGCCTCGCCGCGCAGCCCCTGCACGATGAAGTTCGAGACGACGCGTCCGTCCGACGGTCGCATGCGGGCTCCGTAGGTGTTGAAGATTCTGACAATGCGGGTGTCCAGTGAGTGTGCCCTGTGGTAGGCCATGGTCATCGCCTCGGCGTACCGCTTCGCTTCGTCATATACACCTCTGGGCCCCACGGGGTTTACATTTCCCCAGTAGTCCTCCGTCTGTGGGTGGACCTTGGGGTCCCCGTAGACCTCGGAGGTCGAGGCGAGCAGGAAGCGGGCCCGGTACCGAAGCGCGATGCCCAGGGCGTTATGCGTCCCGAGTCCTCCCGCCTTGAGCGTCTGGATCGGAAGCGCGGTGTAGTCGACGGGACTGGCGGGAGACGCAAAGTGGAGGACACCGTCCACCTTCGGCTCCACGAACAACGGCCTGGAGATGTCGTGCTCGATCAGGTCGAAGCGGGGCTCCCGCTCGAGATGCTCCAGGTTGTTCCGGGAACCGGTGACGAAGTTGTCGACCCCGACCACCTCGCATCCGTCAGCCAGAAGGCGGTCCACGAGGTGGGAGCCGAGAAAGCCCGCCGCACCGGTAACAAAAATGCGCATGGGGCTCTACGCGGCTTCCGGGGTCACCGGACGGCGGCCGACCGAATAATACTCGAACCCGTGCGCGCGCATGGCCCGGGGCGAATAGAGGTTGCGGCCGTCCAGGATCACCGCCTGTGCGAGCAGCGTACGCATCCGGGCGAAGTCGGGGTGGCGGTACGGGTGCCATTCCGTATGGATGAAGAGGGCATCGGCGCCTTCGAGGGCATCGTAGTTGTGCGCGCGGTACTCGATGGTGTCGCCGAGAATGCGCCGGGCCTCGCCGGTTGCCGCCGGATCGTGCGCGACGACCCTGGCGCCCCGCTCGAGCAGGGAGTGAATCGTGACCAGGCTGGGCGCCTCGCGCATGTCGTCCGTGTTCGGTTTGAAGGCCAGGCCCCACACGGCGAAGGTCCGCCCCCGCAGGTCCTCGCCGAACCGCTCAACCGCCAACTTCACCAGGAACCGTTTCTGACGCTCGTTGACCTGCTCCACGGCATCCAGGATGGACGCGTCCAGTTCCAGGTCCCTCAGGGTCGAGGCCAGGGCCTTGACGTCCTTGGGGAAGCACGAACCCCCGTACCCGACACCGGGAAACAGGTACGTCGGGCCGATGCGCCGGTCCGATCCGATGCCGCGGCGCACCTGGTCCACGTCGGCGCCCGTCCGTTCGCACAGCCGCCCGATCGCGTTCATGAAGCTGATGCGCGTGGCGAGCATGGCGTTCGCGGCGTACTTGGTGATCTCGGCGGAGGCGACGTCCATCACCTGAATCTCGTTCCCGGTTCGGACGAAGGGCGCATAGAGGTCCCGCAATACTCGGGCCGGCCTCGGGTCGTCGACGCCCAGCACGACGCGGTCGGGCCTCTGGAAGTCGGTGACCGCGGCGCCCTCCCTGAGGAACTCGGGATTGGAGCAGACGTGCACCGGGTGATCCGTCTCGGCCTCGATCGCCGCGCGTACCCGCCGCGCGGTCCCCACGGGCACCGTGCTCTTCGTGATCACGATGCGCTCGCTGTCCATGGCGCGCCCGATGTCGCGCGCCGCGGCCAGCACATACTGCAGGTCGGCGGATCCGTCGTCGTCCGGCGGAGTCCCCACCGCGATGAAGACAATGCGGGACGCGCGCACGGCCCGCGCCACGCCGCTCGTGAAGCTCAGCCGCCCCTCGGCGAGATTCCGCGACACGAGCGCGTCCAGCCCAGGCTCGAAGATCGGGATTTCGCCCCGTTTGAGGGCCTCGACCCGCTCTTCCAGAATGTCCACGCAGACCACGTCGTTGCCCGTCTCCGCCAGACAGGCCCCGGTCGTGAGCCCCACGTAGCCGCTCCCGAGTACAGTGATCTTCATCGGCGCGTGGTCACCCCTTCACGATCCATCGCTGCGGGCGGGCGGCGCGGTCGGCAGCCGGCATCGATGCCGTCGCGTTGCGCGCGTCGACCACCACTGGCGAGAGGCACAGGATCCGGGCCACATCGAAGCAGCTGTGGTCGGTGACGATCACCGCCGCGTCGATCCCCTTAAACAGCTCGTCGGTGAGTGGAGCGGATGTGAGCGTGCGGCCATCCCTTGTACCCCAGGCGGGCACATAGGGATCGTGGTACAGCACCTCGGCACCGTCACGCTCCAGGTGGTCCAGGATGTCCATCGCGGGAGATTCCCGCACGTCTCCCACATCCTTCTTGTAGGCCACGCCGAGGAGCACGATCCTCGATCCCTTGACCGGCTTACCCACCCCGTTGAGCGCCTCCCTGACCTTGCCCGCCACGAAAGTCGGCATCTCGGCGTTGATCTCCGAGGCCATATCGATAAGGCGGGTGCGGTAGTCCATCTTCCGCATCTTCCAGGACAGGTAGTGGGGATCCACGGGAAGGCAGTGCCCGCCGAGCCCCGGACCCGGCGTGAACTTCATGAAGCCGAAAGGCTTGGTGGACGCCGCCGCGATCACTTCCCAGATGTTCAGTCCGAGCCGGTCGGCGATCAGGGCCATTTCGTTGGCCAGGCCGATGTTGACCGCACGGAAGGCGTTCTCGAGGATCTTCGTCAGCTCCGCGGCCTCCGCCGAAGAGACGGGGACCATGCGGTCCACGAAACGCGAGTAGAAGGCGGTCCCGGCTTCCGTGCATTCGGGTGTCACACCCCCGATGATCTTCGGCGTGTTCCCCGTCTTCCAGACTTCGTTGCCGGGATCCACGCGCTCCGGCGAAAAGCAGAGAAAGAAGTCCTTTCCGACCTCCAGACCACTCCGAGCCAGAATCGGGAGCACCACCTCGCGCGTCGTGCCCGGGTAGGTCGTCGACTCCAGCACCACGAGCTGCCCCTTGGCGAGAGCGGCACCCACCGCCTCCGCGGCGGCCAGGACGTGGGAGATGTCCGGATCGCGGGTCTTGGAGAGCGGTGTGGGCACGCAGATCGCGACCACGTCGCTTTCCTCCAGGCGCGACATGTCGGTAGTGGCCGCCAGGAGGGTCCTCCTTACGAGGTCGGCCACCGTGTCGCCGGGCAGATCCTGGATGTGGCTGCGGCCTCCGTTGACGCCGTCCACCACCCGGGAGTCCACGTCGAAGCCGAGTACGCGGATTCCGTTCCGGGCGGCCTCGACAGCGAGCGGCAACCCGACGTAGCCCAGCCCGATCACGCCGAGCGTGGCGTCCCCGGAACGGATCCTGGACAGTCGCGACTCCCTCACGTCGTTACATCCACGGGATCTTCACGGCGCTGGCCGGGGTGCACGGGGTGAACATCCAGGGAAAACCCGGTCTGCCTTCTGCCCCGCGCGCGGCGGGGGCAGCGCACCGTCCCTTGCAGGACGCGGGTGTCGGGTCAGACTGACGGCTTGGCAGTCCGTGGACAATGCCGGGGAGATTCTGTCCACGGGCTGTTGGAGGCAGCTGTGATTCCCGCCACGGGCCGCTAGCCTCCGTTGCCCTCGTCGGAGCCGGATTCATCGGCCTCGCCGGGCTCGGAGGGCTCCGGCATTTCGATCAAGGTGACTTCGATGAAGTTCTCGGCGAATTCGGCCAGAGTCCTGTCCACCTCGACCCGGAACGCGCCCGCACCGTCCCACGCGTCCAGAATCGAATCGTTCATCGCGGTGACGGCTCCGGTAACGGTGACGACCATACCGGTGGAGACGGAAACCAGGGAATCGGCAACCAGGGAGTCGGATAGATGCAGGAGATAGGCCGTTCCGTTGGCGTCCGTCAGGTTCGTCCAGAACGAGTGATAGCCGAGGAGGGCTTCGACGAAGACGTCCTCCAGACTGACCATCTCTCCCAGGTATCCGGCGGGACCCGCCGAGAACGCGTCGAAGGAGACTACGTTCTCCAACACGGCGTCGGGTGCCTCCACCACGACCTCCGTAGGCTCGGCCGTCACGGAAAGCCAGTACACGAAGCCCGCGACCATCAGGAAGCTCAATGCCATCAGCGGTGCACCGAGTTTGGCGGCCCCCGCCCGAGACTTCAACGTTGCCATTCTGCCTTACCCCTGTCCTTGTCGAGTTTGCGCTCCGAGGCCCGCACAGCCTCGCTCACAGAGCCGGATTCTATCACACCAACTCGATGAGCGCCATGTCGGCAGCGTCGCCCTGTCGGTTGCCAAGCTTCAGGATGCGCGTATATCCCCCCGGGCGTTCCGCGTACCGGGGTCCGATGTCGTCGAACAGCTTGCCCAGGATTTCCCGGTCCGCGATGCGCCGCGCGGCTAGGCGGCGGGCGTGCAGATCCCCGCGCCTGGCCAGCGTGATCAGGCGTTCGGCGTACGGTCTCAGCTCCTTGGCCCGAGCCGTCGTCGTGGTGATCCGCTCGTGACGGAAGAGCGACGTGGCCATATTCCTGAGCAGAGCCCTCCGGTGACTCGGAGAGCGCGAGAGGTTTCTCCCCTTCTTGCGGTGACGCATGGTTCTCGTTTCCTCGGTTTCTCCGCCTATTGCTCCACGTCGGCGGAAGCCCCCTCCTTGACGTAGAACAGCTGTCCGTCCTCGCCCTGCTCCAGCTTCATACCGAAGCGGAGCCCGTGCTCGTCCAGGATGTTGTAGAGCTCCGCAAGCGACTTCTTCCCGAAGTTGTTGATCCTGAGCAGGTCCTCCTCGGTCCTCACGATGAGGTCGCCCAGGGTGTGGATGGACTTCAGCTGAAGCGCGTTGCGGGAACGCACGCTGATTTCGGTCACGTCGTCGATCGGTTTTTCCATGAGCGCCAAGGCCTCTTCGGGCACCGGAGCCAGCTCGCGAACCTGCGCCTCGGGAAGGCCGCCCTCGGCGAAATAGAGCATGTAGCGCAGGTGGCAGCGCACGAGTTCGGCGGCATAGCGGACCGCGCTGGCGGGAGCAACCGACCCGTCGGTCTCGACCCGGATCGTGAGCCGGTCGAAGTCGGTGCGCTGTCCCACCCTCGTTTCCTCGACGGTGAAGTTGGCGCGCAGGACCGGGTTGTAGATCGCGTCGATCCGCACCAGGTCCACCGTTGCGCCCGGCGGCAGCGGCTGCTGGTCGGCCAGCATGAAGCCCCGTCCCTTGTTCACATGGAGCTCGATATGCACCTCGCGATCATCCGCGAGGGTCAGCAGGTGATGGTTCGGGTCGTGGATCGTCACCGACGCAGGGCCCCGGATCCTCCTCGCCGTAACCGGACCCTTCTTCTTCACCTGGACTTCCAGAACCGCTTCGTCGATGTCGTCGTCGAGAGACACCACGAGAGACTTCAGGTTCTGAATCACCTGGTGGACATCTTCGACCACGGAGGAAATGGTCTGGTGCTCATGCACCACCCCCTCGATGCGGAAGGCCCGCACGGCAGCCCCCTGAAGCGACGACAGGAGGACACGCCGCACCGCGTTGCCCAGGGTGTGGCCGTACCCTCGCTCCAACGGTTCGAGGACGAAATCTGCGGAGCGGCCGTCTGCCGACTCCTCGGCAATCTCGATACGTTCGGGAAGCACGAGACCGGTAAGATCAATCTCCAGATTCACGCTCGGTATTCCCCCTTTTTTGTTTGCTTCCTTCGGGATCCGCGAGGCCGGCTGTGCCAACGGTCTCCGCAAGTGGATCACTTGGAGTAGAGTTCGACGATCAACTGTTCCTGTGCAGCCAGCGGGATGTCTCCCCGCACAGGCTGCCTGATGACCCTGCCCACCCGCTTGTCCTCGTCGAGGGCGAGCCAGTCGAGCAACTGGGGCCGGGTTCGCGCCCCGAGGCTGACCTCGACCAGTTCCAGGTCCCGCGAGCCTTCGCGTAGAGCGACTTCGTCTCCTGCCGACAATCGGTAGCTCGGCACATCGACGACCGAACCATTCACCTCGACGTGCCGGTGCCGTATCAGCTGGCGTGCCTGGCGGCGGCTGACCGCGAGACCCATGCGGAAGAACACGTTGTCCAGCCGGCTCTCCAGGGCGATGATGAGGTTCTCGCCGGTGACGCCGGGGCGCCCGGCGGCGTACTTGAAGAGGTTGCGGAACTGCTTCTCGTGCAGCCCGTAGACGCGCTTGACCTTCTGCTTCTCCCGCAACTGCACGGCATAGTCGGACTGCTTGCGGCGGCGGACGGAGGCCGGGCCGTGGTGTCCGGGCGGATACTGCCGTCTCTCGACGGGACACTTCTCGGTATAGCACTTCGCGCCCTTCAGGAAGAGCTTCTGTCCCTCCCTGCGGCAACGCTTGCAAACCGGACCGGTATATCGAGCCATAAGCGGATTCCAGCTCCCTCAGACGCGGCGTTTCTTGGGTGGGCGGCAGCCGTTGTGCGGCAGTGGGGTCACATCGTGGATCGACTCGATGGTGAGCCCGGCCGCGGCGAGCGCCTGGATGGCGGATTCGCGACCCGACCCCGGACCCTGCACGCGGACCACAACCTTGCGGACACCCATCGCCACGGCATCGCGTCCGGCCTGTTCAGCGGCCATGGTGGCGGCGAAGGGAGTGGACTTCTTGGAGCCCGTGAAGCCCGCCGTTCCGGCGGAAGCCCAGACCAGGACGTTGCCGGCCTGGTCGGCGATGGTGATGAGCGTATTATTGAAGGTGGCCTTGATATGAGCGACGCCCTCGGCCGCGACCACCTTCTTCGTCTTTTTCGTCCTGCCAGATCTGGGCGTTGCCAACCGCCACCTTCCTTCGGGCACAAGTCCCCGTTGCGTGGATCCGTTGCGAGAAGTCCCGTTCGCCGGGCGCTACTTCTTGGGTGCTTTCTTCTTGCCCGCGATGGCCCGCCGCGGGCCCTTCTTGGTACGGGCATTCGTGTGGGTCCGCTGACCCCGCACCGGGAGACCCCGGCGGTGCCGGAGACCCCGGTAACAGCCGATGTCCATGAGCCGCTTGATGTTCATGGACACTTCGGTACGGAGGGCACCCTCGACCTTGTAGTTCTGTTCGATCTCGCGGCGCAGACGGCTGGCGTCTTCGTCACTCAGTTCGTGGGTGCGGAGGTCCGGGCTGATCCCGGTCGCCTCGAGGATCTTCCTAGACGAGGTGCGGCCGACGCCGTACACGTAGGTGAGCGCCACCTCGATCCGTTTTGCCCTGGGGAGGTCGATCCCCGCGATGCGTGCCATTGCCGCCTCAGCCCTGGCGCTGCTTGTGCCGGGGGTTCCGGCTGCAGATGATCCGCACGACGCCCTTGCGGCGGACGACGCGGCAATACTCGCACATCGGCTTGACGCTGGTTCGCACCTTCACGCCGAAGCTCCCCTTTCGTTCATGTCGTTGCCTGAAAAAGATCCAGCCCCTTCCTTCGGAGCACAGCTTAAAAGGATAACGCTTACGGTTGAGGGACGGTAGCCCCAGTCCCTTCCGGATCGGGTCGCCCCGCCACCATCGCCGCGCCGTCCCAGATGCCGCCGCCCGTCAGGATCCGCGGCCCCGTTTCCGTAACGGCGACGGTGTGCTCGAAGTGAGCCGACAGCGACCCGTCGAGGCTGGTGACCGTCCAGCGGTCGCTCAGCGTCCGGATCTCGTCGGTGCCCACCGCCAGCATGGGCTCGATCGCGAGGACCATCCCCGCCTGGAGCGGAACGCCGAAGCCCGCCCTGCCGATGTTCGAGACCTGGGGCTCTTCGTGGATCGCCCGCCCGATCCCGTGACCCACCAGATCGCGGATGATCGCGTAGCCGCTCGGGCGCACCGTCTCGACCACCGCCGCGCCGATGTCCCCGACGTGGTGGTCCGGGCGGGTCGCCGCCACTGCCGCGGCCAGCGCCTGGTAGGTGACCTCCATGAGGCTGGCCGCTTCCGCCCCGATCTCGCCCACGGGGAAGGTGTAGGCCGAATCCGCACACCACCCCCGCTGCTTCACTCCCACGTCGATGGACACGACATCGCCGGCGCGCAGCCTTCGCGAGGAGGGGATGCCGTGCACCACCTCTTCGTTGATGCTGATACAGGCGCTCCCCGGGAATCCGTACAGGCCCTTGAAGGCCGGCACGGCCCCGTCATGGGACCGTACAAAGTCGTCGACGAAGCGATCCAGTGATCCCGTCGAGACCCCGGGGCGGACCTGGGGTTCGATTTCGGCGAAGAGGGCGGCGACGATGCGGCCGCACCGTTCCATCGCATCGATCTCGTCCGGGGACTTGAGGTGGATCAGGGGACGCCGTTTTCCGACCATCAGCCGCTCGCGCGAGAGGGCGTTGCGGGCTCCCCGACCGCCGCGCGCAGCGACGCGTACACCTGTTCGATATCGCCCTCGCCGTCCACCCGGGCCAGAAGCTCCTTCGCGCCGTAATACCCGATGAGCGGGGCGGTGGCTTCCTGGTACACGGCGAGCCTCGTGCGCACGGTATCGGGGTGATCGTCGGCGCGGTGTATGAGTGGTTCGTCGGTTTCGTCGCAGAATCCATCCTTCCGCGGAGGATCGAAGTAGATGTTGTAGACCCGGCCGCCGGGCGACGAACGCCTCCCGGATATGCGCTTGACCAGGACTTCCTCGGGAGCTTCGAGCAGGCAGACGCGGTCGACCTCGCGACCCGCTCCGGCCAGAACGTCATCCAGCGCTTCGGCTTGGGGAACGGTGCGCGGAAACCCGTCGAAAACGACCCCCCGGTCCGCCGACATCGCCGCGAGATGCTCTCGCACGAGGTCGACGATCACGTCGTCGGGGACCAGCTCGCCCACGTCCATGTACTTTCTGGCCTCGAGTCCGAGCGGCGTGCCCGCCGTGAGCGCCGCCCGCAACAGGTCTCCCGTCGAGACATGCGCCCAGCCGAGATCCCGGCCGAGCCGGACGCCCTGCGTGCCCTTGCCAACCCCCGGAGACCCGAGCAGGACGACGACCCCGCCCCCACCATTCGCTCCACTCACCGGCAACCTACATGTAGCGCCCGCGTCCGCGCATCTTAACCCGCCCCTTCTTCATGAAGCCGTCATAGCGGCGCAGGAGAAGGTCCTGCTGGGCCTGCTGCACGGTGTCGAGTCCCACCCCTACCACGATCAGGAGGCTGGTGCCGCCGAAGAGGAAGGTCTGGATGCTGAAGATGTCCAGGATCCAGAAGGGCAGCAGCGCAATGATCGCCAGGTAGAGGGAGCCCGGGAGGGTTACGCGGGTGAGGATTCGGTCGATGTACTCTGCGGTGCGCGCACCGGGCTTCACGCCCGGGATGAAGGCGCCCTGCTTCTTGAGATTCTCCGCCAGGTCCACCGGATTGAAGATGATGGCCGTGTAGAAATACGCGAAGAAGATGATGAGCGCCCCATAGGTGATCGTGTAGGGCCAGGTTCCCTGCTGGAAGATGTCCGAGAGCTCCGTGAAGATCCCGATCGAGCTGAAGGCGGCGATCGTCCCGGGCACCACGATGAAGGACTGGGCGAAGATGATGGGCATCACCCCCGCGGAGTTCACGCGCAGCGGGATGAAGCTCTTCTGACCCTCCCTGATCCGGCCCCGCCCCACGACCTTCCTGGGAATCTGAATGGGGATCTTGCGGGCCGCCATCGTCATGGCGACGACACCGGCCGTGATTCCGACGATCACCGCGAGGAGCGCGATGAGCGCGGGGAGGCCGATTTCCCCCGCGGCCACACTCTCCCAGGTGCGGGCCGCCGCGGCCGGGAATCCCTGGATGATCGAGAAGAAGATCATGAGCGACATGCCGTTTCCGAGGCCGCGCTCCGTAATCTGCTCACCCATCCACATGATGAACACGCCACCGACGGTGAGAACCACCACGGTCGTGAAGGCGAAGGTCATTCCCGGGTTGTTGACCGCGCCCCCCAGGTTTTGCAGGAAGGAGGCGTAGGCGTAGGCCTGGATGACGCACAGCAACACGGTCGTGTAGCGCGTCCACTGGGTGAGCTTCTTGCGCCCTTCCTCACCCTCCTTCTGCAGCTTCTCGACCGTCGGGAAGACCGCGGCCAGCAACTGAAACATAATGCTGGCCGAAATGTACGGCATGATCCCGAGCGCGAAGATCGTCGCCCGGCTGAGCCCCTGGCCCACGAACATGTCGTAGACGCCGAGGAACGTGTTGTCGAACTGTGCGGTGAACGCCTGCAGCGCCCCCACGTCGATGCCCGGAACGGTAATGTGCGACCCGATCCGGTAGATGAACATCATGAGAAGCGTGAAGAGGATCTTCTTCTTCAGCTCCGGAGCCCGGAAAAGGTTCGGGATCGGATTAGCCATCTTCGGACACCCCCCCGTTCAATCGCACTATTCGTCGCCCCCGAGCAGGGGAAGAACGGTTACCGAGCCCCCCGCGGCCTCGATCTTCCGCCGCGCAGTTGCGGACATGCCGTGGACCGTGCAGTTGACGGGCCCTTCGACCTCTCCCGTGCCCAGGATCTTGACCGGACGCCGGAGTGACCGGATCAGCCCGGCCGCCCTGAGCGATTCGGGCGTCGCATCGCCATCCACGATGTGCAGGTCGCCCACATTCACGACCTGGTACTCCACCCGGTTGCGATTCTTGAAGCCGCGCTTCGGGATGCGGCGCTGCAGCGGCATCTGCCCGCCCTCGAACCATGCGGGCACTCCGCCGCCGGAGCGCGAGTTCTGGCCGTTCTCGCCCCTGCCGGATGTCTTGCCCTTGCCCGATCCGGGACCGCGGCCAACCCTTTTCCGGTTGCGGCGGGAGCCCTTGGGGGCGCGCAGGTTGTGCAGTTCAATCATTGCTCAGTCCACCTCCGTGACTTCTACGAGATAGTCCACCTTGGCGATCATTCCCCGGATCGCGGGCGTGTCGTCGTGCTCCACGGACTGCTGGTGACGCCGTATTCCGAGCGCCCTCAGGGTGCGACGCTGGATCTTCTGGCGTCCCACACCGCTGCGTACCTGGGTAATCCTGATCCTGTCAGCCACGTCTTCCCACTCCGAGTTCCTCAACGCTGATCCCCCGCTCGGCCGCCACATCGTAAGCGGTAACCAGATTCTCGAGCCCCTGCACGGTCGCGCGGACCACGTTGATCGGGTTGTTGGTTCCCAAGCTCTTGGTCAGCACGTCGGTGATGCCCGCGGCCTCCATGACCGCGCGCACCGGGCCGCCGGCGATCACGCCCGTTCCCGGCGCGGCCGGCCGCATGAGCACCCGCCCCGCACCCCAGCGCCCGACGATCTCGTGGGGGATGGTGCCGCGCAGGACCGGGATGTCGACCATGTTGTGGCGCGCTTGCTCGAAAGCCTTGCGGATCGCCTCCGCGACCTCGTTCGCCTTGGCGTGCGCGATCCCCACCCGTCCGGACTGGTTGCCCACCGCGACCAGCGCGGTGAAGGAGAACCGGCGGCCGCCCTTGACGACCTTCGCCACGCGATTGATGTGGATCACGTTTTCTACCTGTTCCGCGCCCTCCGGCCGTCGCTTGTCCCTGGCCATCAGAAGACCAACCCTCCCGCCCGCGCGCCTTCCGCGAAGGCCTTGACTCGTCCATGATAACGGAAGCCGCCGCGGTCGAAGACGACGGCGGTGACTCCCTGGTCTCGTGCCCGCTCCGCGAGCAGCTTTCCGGCCGCCCTGGCCGCTTCCACCTTGCGGTAGCCGTCGCCCGGCTCGCCGCCTTTCAGCTCAGCCGCCAGCGTCGAGAGACCGACGAGCGTCCGCCGACCGTCGTCGTCGACCAGTTGCCCTTCGATGTTTCTCAGCGACCGGTACACGACCAGACGCGGGCGCTCAGAGGTGCCGTGCACCCTCTTGCGGATACGAGTGTGGCGTCGCCGGCGCTGGAGCTGGCGGCTCTTCCTCAGTTTGCTGGGTTTGATCCTGGTCATGATGCGGCCGTCTTGCCGGCCTTCCGCCGGACGTACTCACCTTTGTATCTCACACCTTTGCCCTTGTATGGCTCCGGGGGACGAAACGCGCGGATTACCGCGGCCGTGTGGCCCACCTGCTGCTTGTCGGCGCCCCTGACGACGATCGTCGTCTGATTCGGCACCTCGAAGCTAATCCCTTTCGGCGCCGGAAACTCGATCGTGTGCGAGAAACCCAGGCTGAGCCGGAGCCCGGAGCCCTGGACCCGGGCCCGGTATCCCACGCCGACGATCTCGAGGGTCTTGCTGAAGCCCTGGCTGACACCCTCGACGATGTTGGCCACCAGCGAACGGGTAAGGCCGTGCAGCGCCCGGTTCTCCGTCTGGTCGTCGGGACGGGTGACGACGACCGTCTTCCCCTCCTCGGCGCCCCAGCCCACCGCTATGGGAGCGCGCACCTGCAATTCGAGTTCGCCCTTGGGACCCTTCGCCGCGAACCGCTGGCCCTCCAGCGTGACGGTCACACCCGCGGGGATCGCGACCGGTTGCTTGCCAATGCGTGACATGGAGACCCCCTACCAGATGACCGCGAGGATTTCGCCGCCGACCCGCGCCTCACGCGCGCCGCGGTCCGAAAGGAGGCCCCGCGAGGTGGAGAGCACGGCCATTCCGAGTCCGTTGCGGATGCGCGGGACCTCGTCGACCCCGACGTAACGGCGCCACCCGGGACGCGAAACGCGTTGGATGCGGCGGATGACGTGTCTACCTTCATGATACTTCAGGTAGACGCGGACGATGCCGTGCTTGCCGTCGTTCAGCACCTTGTAGTCGTGGACGTACGCGTTCTCCTTGAGGAGCCGCGCCACCTCGACCTTCAGTTTGGACAGCGGCACGTCGGCCCAGCGGTGTCCCGCGCTGCCGGCGTTCCGTATCCGGGTTAGCATGTCCGCGATGGGATCGGTCATCATGGTCGGTTCGTGTCCTCTTTCGAGCTAGCTCGCGTCTCGCCGTCTTCTCGCAGCTTCATGAGTTGTGCGCCCCTATGATGACCGGGACTTCGCCTCTGAAGGGGAACCCCAACTGCCGCAGGAGGGCGTACGCCTGGTCGTCCTTGTCGGTCGACGTGACCACGGTCACATCCATGCCGTGAATCTGTCTCACCTTGTCGTAGTCGACCTCGGGGAAGATGATCTGCTCCCTGATGCCGACGGTGTAGTTGCCCCGGCCGTCGAAGGAGCGCGTGTTCAGGCCCCGGAAGTCGCGGATCCGCGGCACCGCAACCGAGATAAAGCGGTCCAGGAACTCCCACATCCCGCGCCGACGCAGCGTCACCGTCGCCCCGACCGGCATGCCCTCGCGGAGGCGGAAGTTGGAGATGGACCGCCGGGCCCGGGTGATGACGGCCTTCTGGCCCGCAATCACGGCCAACTCGCCGACGACCGACTCTATGAGCTTCCGGTCGCGGCTTGCTTCTCCGACGCCGACATTCAGCGTCACCTTGACGATCTGCGGGATCTGATGGAGGTTCGCGAAGCCGAACTGCTCCTGGAGCGCGGGCCGCCCGACATCCTTGTAGTGGGTCAGCAGGCGGGGTTCGATCGCAACGGGCGACCTGCTCCCGGACGGCCCACCGTTGCGCTTGGCCGACTTGCGGGGCGTCATGGCTGGCTCCTCGGTATGGGGTTGCCGCTCTTCACCGCGATCCGCTCCTTGAGCCCGTCCGGCTCGACGCGAATGCGGATCCGGCTCGCCTCCCCGCTGGCGGGCTCGACGAGCATTACGTTCGACATGTGGATCGGCGCCTCGAAGGTGATGATCCCGCCCTCGGGGTTGGCCTGGGTGGGCCGCGAGTGGCGCTTGCGCATGTTCACGCCCTGGATCACCACCCGGTCCTCCCTGCGGAGCACCCTCAGCACGGTGCCCTCGGCGTCGCGATGGTTGCCGCGGATGACACGGACCCGGTCGCCCTTAGCGATTCTGCTCGTGCTTCGAGCCATCACAGCACCTCCGGAGCCAGGGAGACGATTCTCATATAGCGCTTTTCACGGAGTTCGCGGCCAACCGGCCCGAAGATGCGCGTTCCCCGGGGCTCCTTCTGCGCGTTGATGAGCACGGCCGCGTTGTCGTCGAAGCGGATGTAGGTGCCGTCGCGGCGCCGCATCTCCTTGGCCGTGCGCACGACCACCGCCTCCATAACCTCGCCCCGTTTCACCGGCGCGTTGGGGACAGCGTCCTTGATCGTGACTATGATCCGGTCGCCGATTCGGGCGTAGCGCCGCTTCGACCCACCGAGCACACGGATGCAGAGCGCCCGCTTGGCGCCCGTGTTGTCGGCGATCTTCAGCATCGATTCCTGTTGGATCATCGGATCTTCTCGTCTTCTGCCGGCCGGGCGTTAGTCGGGCCGTTCGATCAGTTCGACCACGCGCCACCGCTTCGTCTTCGAAAGCGGCCGCGTCTCCATGATCGAGACCATGTCGCCCATGCGGTATTCGTTCGCTTCGTCGTGCGCGTGGTATTTCTTCGTGCGCTTGACCTGCTTGCCGTAGAGGGGGTGGGCGAAACGGCGTTCAACCATGACGGTGACCGTCTTGTCGGCCCGGTCTCCAACCACGACACCCGTGCGGATCTTGCGCCGCCTGCGATCGCTGCTCGCTGTCACCACCGTCTCCTTTGCTCCGTCGCTCATGTTTCACCACCCGGGTGAGCGGCCTGCCGCTCGTGCAGAATCGTCTTGATGCGGGCGATGTCGCGCCTGATCTCCCGCCGCAGACGGGGGTTCTCGAGCTGCATGACCGCACTGCGGAAGCGGAGACGGAACTGCTCCAGCTTGAGCTCGCCCAGCCGGTGCTCCAGCTCCGCGTTTTCCAGCTCCCTGACTTCTTCTGCCTTCACTGTATCGCTCTCCTGATGGTCCTTGATTCCTCGCCTAGAGCTGGGTCTCCCGCTCGACGAAACGGGTCTTCACGGGCAGTTTGAAGGAGGCCAGCTGCATGGCCCTCCGGGCTCTCTCGACCGAAACGCCCTCCAGCTCGAACATGATGCGGCCGGGCTTCACCACCGCGACCCACTCCTCGGGGTTGCCCTTCCCCTTTCCCATGCGGGTCTCGGCCGGCTTCTTCGTGACGGGCTTGTCCGGAAAGATCCGGATCCACACCTTCCCGCCCCTCCTCACATGCCGGGTGATCGCCACACGGGCCGACTCGATCTGCCGGTTGGTGATCCAGCTCGCCTCGAGCGCCTGCAGGCCGTAGTCGCCGAAGGAGACCTTGTTCCCCCGGTACGCCTTGCCGCGCATCTTCCCCTTGTGGGTCTTCCTGCGCCGTATCCGCTTTGGTGCAAGCATAGCTCTCTATCTCCCTCCTCAGGCGCCCGGCCCGGCCGAGTACGTGCGGCCGAAGCGGTCCTCGATCACTTCACCCTTGAAGATCCAGCACTTCACGCCGACCACTCCGTACGTCGTGCGGGCATCCACGTGCGCGTAGTCGATCCGGGCGCGCAGGGTGTGCAGGGGCACGCGGCCCTCGTTGTATCCCTCCCTGCGGGCGATCTCGGCCCCGCCCAGCCGGCCCGCGCACTGGATGCGGATGCCCTCGGCGCCGGCGCGCATGGCCGACTGGACCGCGCGCTTCATGGCACGCCGGTACGAGATGCGCTGCCGGATCTGGTGGGCGACGTTGTCGGCGACCAGGCGCGCGTTCATCTCGGGGCGCTTGATTTCCTCGACGTTCACGGACACTTCACTGTTGGTGAGCACGGCCAGCTCGTCGCGCAGCTTGTCCACCTCGGCGCCGCGCTTGCCGATCACCACGCCGGGGCGTGCCGTGTGCAGCGTGACGACCAGCTTGGAAGGCTTGCGCGCGATCTCGACGGTGGCCAGCGCAGCGTGGTGCAGGCGCCGGTGGAGGTAGGTGCGTATGACCTGGTCTTCCTTCAGGAGCTTGGGCAGATCCCGCTCCGCGTACCATCTGGAATGCCAGTCCGTAACGATTCCGAGCCGGAATCCGTGGGGGTGGGTTTTCTGGCCCATCCGCTAATTCTCCTTCGCTGTCACGACTACGGTGATGTGGCTCGTTCTCCGGCGCCGCGGGCTCGCCCGACCCATCGCGCCCGCCCTCCATCGCTTCAGACTGCGCCCCGCGTCGACGAATACGCGGCTGACCACGAGCTCGTCGATGTCCACGGAATCCCCTTCCACATCGGCCTTTTCCCGGGCGTTGGCCACGGCGGACCGCAACGTCTTGCCCATGGGAATGGCGGCCGCCTTTTTCGAAAACTGAAGCAGGGACATGGCCTCGTTCACGGAGCGTCCCCGGATCTGGTCGGCAACCAGCCGGACCTTGCGGGGACTCATCCTGATCTCCTTCGCGATCGCGTGCGCTTCCATGGCGAACTCCATCACCTCCTCACCCGCTTGTCGGCCAGCTTGCCGCCGTGCCCGCGGAAGAGCCGGGTGGGGGAGAACTCGCCGAGTTTGTGCCCGACCATGTTCTCGCTGATGTACACGGGGATGAACTTGTTGCCGTTGTGGACCGCGATGGTGTGCCCGACGAATTCAGGCGAGATGGTCGACGAGCGGGACCAGGTCCTGATGACCGTTCTCTCGCTTCGCGCATTCATGAGCTCCACCTTGCGGAGTAGCTTCTCGTCGATGAACGGCCCCTTCTTGACGCTTCGCGGCATAGCTCTATCCGGACTCCGTGCGGCCCATGGTCAGCGCGTCGCCTTGCCGCGCTTGCGTCCACGGACGATGAACTTGTTCGACAGCTTCTTCTTCTTGCGGGTCTTCGTGCCCTCTGGCTTTCCCCACGGGGTCACCGGCGGACGGCCTCCGGACGCCTTCCCCTCACCCCCACCCAGGGGATGGTCGACCGGGTTCATGGCCACGCCCCGCACCTTGGGACGACGCCCCCGCCACCGGCTCGCACCCGCCTTGCCCAGCGACTGGAGGCTGTGGTCCACGTTGCCGATCTGGCCCACCGTGGCCAGGCATCGCTTGTGGATTCTGCGGACCTCGGTGGAGGGAAGGCGCAGCGTGACGTAGTCGCCCTCCTTGGCCACGATCTGCACACCCGCTCCGGCGCTGCGGGCCATCTGTCCACCCTTGCCCGGCTTCATCTCCACGTTGTGGACGGTGGTGCCGAGGGGAATCCGGTCGAGCGGCAGGGCGTTGCCCGGAAGGATGTCGGCGTCGGGTCCGGACGAAACCAGATCTCCGACTCCCATTCCCCGCACGTACAGAATGTAGCGCTTCTCGCCGTCCTCGTAGTGGACCAGCGCAATGAGCGCTGAACGGTTGGGGTCGTATTCGATCTCGGCGATCCGTCCCTGCACACCGTGCTTGTTGCGCTTGAAATCCACCTTGCGGTAGCGGCGCTTGTTGCCGCCTCCCCGCCTGCGCACGGTGATCCGGCCATGGTGGTTGCGCCCGCCCGAGCGCTTCAACGGCTCGGTCAGCGACTTCTCGGGGCCCTTGCGCGTCACCGCGTCCCGGGCGGTGATCGTCCGGAAGCGGGTTCCGGGCGTCACGGGTTTGAATTTCTTCAGCGCCATCGGATCAACCCGTCTCGTACAGTTCGATTTCGTCGCCCTGGACCAGCTGCACCACCGCCTTCTTGTAGGACGACGTGCGGCCCAGCTCCCAGTTCTTCACCATTCGGCCCAGCAGCGCGCGCTTGGCCTTGCCCGGATACCGCATGGTGCGGACATCCGTCACCCTGACGTCCCAGAGCGCCTCGACCGCCCGTGCGATCTCGTGCTTGTTGGCACGCTCGTTCACGATGAAGGTGTAGAGGCTCGCTTCCATCTGCCCGGTGGTCTTCTCGGTCACGACCGGAGCCACGATCACGTCGTAGGCTTCGCGCATCAGGCCTCCTCCCCGTTCGTTTCGGGCGCGGCCGCGTTCTCACGCTGCAGGGGCCGGCGCCTGGCGCGCTCGTCTTCGTGCTCGGGGGCGTCGCCCAGGCCCTCCAGCGCGGCTTCCTCGATCACCAGCGTCCCGGACCACACCACGTCGTAGGGCGACTCGGTGCCGAAGGGCAGGACCCGCACTCCGGGAAGGTTGCGCCCCGAAAGGTAGAGTTCGCGGTTCACGCCGTGGGTCAGGAAGAGGATCTTGCCGGGCTGGTCGAGCTTGCCGAGCAGTTCCGTCAGTTCGCGTGTCCTGGGTGCCTCGAAGTCGAAGCCCTCGATGACGGCCACCCGTCCCGCCGCCGCCCGGCTGTTGAAGGCCGAGGTGCGCGCCAGGGCGCGGATCCGCTTCGGGAGCCGCCGGGTCCAGGAGCGGGGCCGGGGGGGGAACGCCCTGCCCCCACCTCTCCACTGGACCGCGCGGATGGTGCCCTGCCGGGCTCGTCCGGTGCCCTTCTGGCGCCACGGCTTGCGGCTGCCGCCGGCGACCGCGCTGCGGTTCTTCTTGGAGGCGCTGCCTTGGCGCTGGTTCGCCAGGAAGGCGGTCACCGCCTGGTGCAGCGCACCTTCGTGGATCACGCCGTTGAAGAGGGAGCTCGGAAGCGTCACCTCCGACCCCGCGGAACCGTCCGTCTTGAAGTAGTGAGCCTGGTACATTGGTCTAGCAGTCCGTGGACAAAGCCGCCCGAGCACCGAGAGCGGCGAGGCGCCGGGCTGGCAAGGCGCGACGAGAGGGGAATAGCAGCGCTATTCGCCCGAGGAGCAACGCAGAGCGGAGCGGTCCAGCGCGGATGCACCGCCGCTCGAATGCCTGGGGGATTTGTCCTCGGGCTGCCCAGTCCGTGGACAAAGCCGCCCGAGCACCGAGAGCGGCGAGGCGCCGGGCTGGCAAGGCGCGACGAGAGGGGAATAGCAGCGCTATTCGCCCGAGGAGCAACGCAGAGCGGAGCGGTCCAGCGCGGATGCACCGCCGCTCGAATGCCGGGGGGATTCTGTTCATGGGCTGCTTATTTCCGGATCAGGACGTAGCTGTTCCTGCTGCCTGGAACCCCTCCCCTGATGAAGAGCAGGTTCCGCTCCGAGTCGATCCGAACGACTTGCACGTTGCGGATCGTCCGACTCTTCCCGCCCATGCGGCCGGGAAGCTTCTTTCCTTTGATCACCCGGGACGGATCCGTACCCGGACCCATCGATCCCGGGGTGCGGGACATGGGGTGGCCGTGCGAAGCAGGCCTTCCGGCGAATCCGTGCCGCTTCACGACACCCTGGAATCCGCGGCCCTTGGAGACCCCGGTCACCTTCACCCTCTGTCCGGCCTCGAACAGCTCGACCGTCAACTCCTGGCCGGGTTCATAGGCGCCTCCCTGCTCGGACGCGAATTCGCGCAGGAGACGGGGTGCCGCGTCCAGGCCCGCCTTGGCGGCGTGTCCGAGTTCGGCCCTGGCGGAACGCTTGTGCTTCCGCTCGCCGTAGCCGACCTGCACCGCTTCGTAACCGTCGGAGTCCTGGCTCTTGACCTGGACCACGGTGCAAGGACCGGCCTCCACCACCGTTACGGGAACCGACCGGCCCTCGTCCGTGAAGACCCGTGTCATCCCGATCTTCCTGCCAATCAATCCGGGCATCGTCAGTCCACCTTGATCTCGACGTCCACGCCTGCCGGAAGATCGAGCTTAGTCAGTGCGTCGATGGTCTGGGGGCGGCTCTCGACGATGTCGATCAGGCGCTTGTGCGTCCTGAGCTCGAACTGCTCCCGGCTCTTCTTGTCGATGTGGGGCGAACGCAGCACGGTCCACCGCTGGCGCCGCGTGGGCAGCGGTATGGGTCCGCGGATCGTGGCGCCGGTCTTCTGAGCGGTGCGCACGATGTCGGCGGCCGTCTGATCCACCACCCAGTGGTCGAACGCCTTGAGGCGGATTCGAATCCGGTTGCTCATTCCCTTGTTCGCCGTTCCCTGCTTTGTCTTTGCCGGCGGAGGGCCCGTGCCGCGTGTCGGTGACATGATTCCTCTCAGTCCGTGGATAAGGCCGCCCGAGCACCGAGAGCGGCGAGGCGCCGGGCTGGCAAGGCGTGACGAAGGGGGAATAGCCGCGCTATTCGCCCAAGGAGCAACGCAGAGCGAAGCCTTGCGGAGGTTATATGTATAGCATACATGACATAATGTAATGTTGTCTTTACTTTGCGAACGCGTAGAGCGAAGCGCCCAGCACGGATGCATCGCCGCTCGAATGCCGGGGGGATTTTGTCCACGGGCTGCTATTCGATGATGGAGGTGACGACGCCGGCGCCCACGGTCCGGCCACCTTCCCGGATCGCGAAGCGCAACTCCTCGTCCATCGCGATCGGCGTGATCAACTCCACCTCCATCTGCACGTTGTCCCCCGGCATCACCATCTCCACCCCGTCGGGCAGCATCGCCGCCCCCGTCACGTCCGTCGTCCGGAAGTAGAACTGCGGACGGTACCCGTTGAAGAACGGCGTGTGACGGCCGCCCTCCTCCTTCGTCAGCACGTACACCTCCGCCTTGAACTTCGTGTGCGGCGTGATCGATCCCGGAATCGCCAGCACCTGGCCACGGCTGATCTCCGTCTTCCCCACACCCCTGAGCAGCAGCCCCGCGTTGTCTCCCGCCTGACCCTGGTCCAGGATCTTGCGGAACATCTCCACCCCCGTCACCACCGTCTTGCGGTCCTCTCCCATCCCCACGATCTCCACCGTGTCTCCCTTGTTGATCACGCCTCGCTCGACCCGGCCCGTCGCCACCGTCCCGCGGCCCGTGATCGAGAACACGTCCTCCACCGGCATCAGGAACGGCTTGTCGATGTCACGCTCCGGCTCCGGAATGTACGTGTCGATCGCCTCCATCAGCTCGTCGATGCACTCGCCCGCGTCGCCCTCGCCACCGGCCTCCAGCGCGTGCAGCGCGCTCCCCATCACCACCGGCAGGTCGTCTCCCGGGAAGTCGAACTCGCTCAACAGCTCCCGAACCTCCAGCTCCACCAGCTCCAGGAGCTCCTCGTCGTCCACCATGTCCACCTTGTTCAGGAACACCACGATGTGCGGCACGTTCACCTGGCGCGCCAGCAGAATGTGCTCCCGCGTCTGCGGCATCGGGCCGTCCGCCGCGCTCACCACCAGAATCGCACCGTCCATCTGCGCCGCGCCCGTGATCATGTTCTTCACGTAGTCCGCGTGCCCCGGACAGTCCACGTGCGCGTAGTGACGGTTCTCCGTCTCGTACTCAACGTGCGCCGTCGCGATCGTGATCCCCCGCTCCCGCTCCTCCGGCGCCTTGTCGATCTCGTCGAACTCCACCACGTCTCCGCCGAACTTCTTCGCCTGCGCCATCGTGATCGCCGCCGTCAGCGTCGTCTTCCCGTGGTCGACGTGCCCGATCGTTCCCACGTTCACGTGCGGCTTCGTTCGCTCGAAGGTCTCCTTCGCCATTCTTCCCCCGTGTCTGGGTTAGCTGTGTGTTGGGACGGGGCCGTCAGACACCCGCCAGGACTCCCTGCCCGGCATTCCTGCGCCGGGGCTTCCCGGATTTCTTCTCCGGGGCGACTTCGTCGTAGTGCGAGAACTGCATGGTGAACACGGCCCGTCCCTGGCTCAAGGACCGAAGCCGCGTCGAATATCCGAACATCTCACCCAGCGGGACGCTGGCGCCGATGACCTGCGCATCTCCGCGGTCGGTCATACCGCCCACCTTGCCGCGGCGGGCCGACAGGTCGCCGATCAGGTCGCCCATGTACTCATGAGGCGTGACCACCTCGACATCCATGACCGGTTCCAGCATCAAGGGAGCGGACTTCCTGAGCCCCTCCTTGAGCGCGAGCGAGCCGGCGATCCGGAAGGCCATCTCGCTCGAGTCTACATCGTGATAGGAGCCGTCCACGAGCGAGACCCGGACATCGACGACCGGATAGCCGGCCACCACCCCGGACTGGAGGGCGTCCTGCACGCCGCGCTCCACCGCCGGAATGTAGTCGCGCGGGACCCTCCCGCCCTTGATCCTGTCCTCGAAGACGAACCCGGACCCGGATTCGGTCGGCTCGATGTCGATTACCACGTGACCGTACTGGCCCCGTCCCCCCGTCTGCCGCACGAAACGTCCCACCACCCCGGTCGAGGCCTTCCGGATCGTCTCGCGGAAGGCGACCTGGGGACGGCCGACATTCGCATCCACCGAAAACTCCCGGCGCAGGCGGTCGACGATGATCTCCAGGTGAAGCTCGCCCATGCCGCTGATGATCGTCTGGCCGGTCTCGGCGTTGGTGTGCACGCGGAAGGTGGGATCCTCCTCGGCGAGCTTGGCCAGGCCGGTGCCCAGCTTGTCCTGGTCGGCCTTGGTCCGGGGCTCGATCGCGACGGAGATCACGGGTTCCGGGAAGTCCATCGCCTCGAGGATAATGGGGTGGCCGGGATCGCAGATCGTGTCGCCCGTGCGGACGCTCTTGAGACCGATCACCGCCGCGATGTCGCCCGCGTACACCGCTTCGCGCTCCTCGCGCTTGTTGGCGTGCATCTGCAGGAGACGCCCCGCCCGCTCCTTGCGCGCCCGGGTGGCGTTGTAGACCCGGGTGCCCTTCGGCAGCGACCCCGAATAGATGCGCAGGTAGGTCAGCCTGCCCACGAAGGGGTCGGTCATGATCTTGAAGGCCAGCGCCGAGAGGGGAGCGTCGTCGGCAGCCTCGCGAGACTGCCGGACAGCGTCGGTGTGTGGCGGGCGGCCCTCGATGGCCTGGACGTCGAGGGGCGATGGGAGGTAGTCGATCACCCCGTCGAGCAGCCGCTGTATGCCCTTGTTCTTGAAGGCGGAGCCGCAGAAGACTGGGAAGAAGGCGCCCGAGGCGGTGGCCGCGCGGATCGCCTGGCGCGTCTCGTCCTCGGTCAGCAACTCCCCGAGAAGGTATTTCTCCAGGAACTCGTCGTGGTGCTCCAGCGCGGCCTCGATCAACTCGTGCCGGAGCGACTCGGCCTTTTCCTTGAGCGTTTCGGGGATCCCGACTTCGGTGATGGTGGCACCGAGTTCGTCGTCCCAGACGTACGCCTGCATGGCCACCAGGTCGATCACGCCCGTAAAGAGGTCGGCCTCGCCGAGCGGATATTGCACCGCGAAGGCGTTCGCCCCGAGCCGCTCGCGCATCATCCGGACGACATTGTCGAAGTCGGCGCCGGTCCGGTCCATCTTGTTGACGAACGCGATCCGCGGCACGCCGTAGCGGTCGGCCTGGCGCCACACCGTCTCCGATTGCGGCTCCACGCCGCCTACCCCGCAAAAAACAGCGACCGCACCGTCCAGTACCCGGAGCGATCGCTCGACCTCGGCCGTGAAATCCACATGGCCGGGCGTGTCGATGATGTTGATTCGATACTCCGAATCGTTGCGGAGCCAGAACGCCGTCGTGGCCGCGGAGGTGATCGTGATGCCGCGCTCCTGCTCCTGCTCCATCCAGTCCATGGCGGCCGCCCCCTCATGGACTTCGCCCATGCGGTGAAGCCTGCCCGTGTAGAACAGGATGCGCTCGGTAGTCGTCGTCTTGCCGGCATCAATGTGCGCCATGATGCCGATATTTCGGAGCTTTGGCAGTGGTGTGAGCCTGGGCATGTCTATTTTCGTCAACTCTCGTCGTTCTGCGCCTGTCAAACAGCAATCCCGCCGGAGTGTCCCTCCCTCCGGCCGGCCCTCGCGGGAGCCGGCTGCGGGCGGACGGCCTACCAGCGGTAGTGCGAAAAGGCTTTGTTGGCTTCGGCCATCCGATGCGTATCGTCCTTCTTCTTAACGGTCGCGCCTTCCCCGCGGCTTGCAGCCAGCAACTCGCCGGCCAACCGCTGGGCCATGGTCCGTTCGCCCCGCGTCCGCGAGAATCCGATCAGCCACTTGATGGCCAGCGCCTGGCGCCGCTCGGACCTCACTTCGATGGGGACCTGGTATGTGGCGCCGCCGACGCGCCGGCTCTTGACCTCGAGAGCCGGCTTCGCGTTGGTGAGCGCCGTTTGGAAGACATTGATGGAGGGCTGGCCCGCCTTCGACTCGACGATATCCATCGCCTCGTAGAAGATCCCTTCGGCCAGCGACTTGTTCCCGTTCAGCATGAGTCCGTTGATGAACTTCTGGCAGATCGGCGACCCGAAGCGGGGGTCGCCTGGAATCTCGCGGCGCAGGGCTCGGGTTCGGCGGCTCATCGCGTCAGCTCCAGTCCGTGCGCCCTACTTGGGCCGCTTGGCTCCGTATTTGGACCGTCCCTGCTTGCGGACCGACACGCCCGAGGTGTCGAGCGTTCCGCGGACGATGTGGTAACGGACACCCGGCAGGTCGCGGACCCGTCCCCCCCGGATCAGCACGATGGAGTGCTCCTGGAGGTTGTGACCCTCGCCCCCGATGTACGCGGTGACCTCGTAGCCGTTGGTCAGCCGTACACGGGCCACCTTCCGCAGGGCGGAGTTGGGCTTCTTGGGGGTGGTGGTGTACACACGGGTGCAGACCCCCCGCTTCTGGGGGTTCTTCTGGAGCGCGGGCGACTTGTTCTTCTTCTTGAGTCGCGCGCGACCCTTCCGCACCAGCTGATTCAGAGTGGGCATGGGAGCCGAACTCGTTCCTCGTGACTTTCCGTATCGGGGGTCAGTCGAAACCAGCCTCCGGGCGGAACAAGGGCGCGCTTGCGGGTGTGCTCAAACGCGCCCGAGCCGTCCCGGAGGCCGACCCTCCAGGAGTTTCCTGGACAGCCTGGAAAAGGTAGCAGGAGATTCGGGGAATGTCAAAAAAACAGTCTTGTCCAACGGCAAGCCTGAACGGGATTCCGTTCCCCGCTACTCCGCCGAGACCTCCTCTTCCAGCAACTCCCCCAGCCCCGGCAACGTTTCGCCCGGAGCCGTGAGCGGGAGGATCTCTTCGTCGTAGTACTCCCGTTCGACCGTGAACTCGACCTCGTGCCAACGGTGGACCCCCGTTCCCGCAGGAATCAGGTGGCCGATGATGATGTTCTCCTTGAGCCCCCTCAGGTCGTCCCTGGCACCGCGCACGGCCGCGTCGGTGAGAACCCGGGTGGTCTCCTGGAAGGAGGCGGCCGAGATGAACGAGTCGGTGGTGAGGCTTGCCTTCGTGATCCCGAGGAGCAACGGCTCCTGGCGGGCCGGATTCAGGAGCGGCTTGTCCTCCTCCTTCGCGCGCTTGGCGTTTTCGACCCGCACCTCGTCATTCACCAGGCGGAAGGCCACTCGATCGACGTGTTCGCCTTCCAGCAGGCCGGTGTCGCCGGGATCGACGACGCGGACTTTCTGCAGCATCTGGCGCACGATCACGCCGATGTGCTTGTCGTTGATCTTGACGCCCTGAAGGCGGTACACCTCCTGGATCTCGTTCAGCAGGTACTCCTGCACCGCGCGGGGGCCCTTGATCTTCAGGATGTCGTGGGGATTGATGGGTCCCTCGGAGAGGCGGTCGCCGGCTCGCACCTGATCGCCCTGGTGAACACGCATGTGCTTCCCGACGGGCACGTCATATTCCCGCCGCTGTCCCTGTTTCGGCGACACGATGACGCGCCGCTTGCCGCGCTTGATCGGGCCGAAGGACACCGCGCCGTCGATCTCGGTGATGATGGCCGGATCCTTGGGGCGCCTGGCCTCGAAGAGTTCGGCGACCCGGGGCAGTCCTCCCGTGATGTCGCGCGTCTTGTACACCTCGCGCCCGATCTTGGCGATCTTGTCCCCCGGATGGATCGGATCGCCGTGGGCGCACATAAGCTGGGCCCCCACCGGAATGATGAACTCCTTCAGGACCTCGCTGGTGGGGGACTCGCCGCTTCGGATCTGGATGGCCGGATGGAGCTTCTTGTCCCGGTCCTCGATGACCATCATCTGGCGGCGGCCCGTCGACTCGTCGAGCTCCTCGCGAACGGTCTGCTCCTCGACGATGTCCTCGAAGTGCAGGAACCCCTCGGCGTCGGCGACGATAGGCTCCGAGTACGGGTCCCAGCTGAAGAGCAGATCGCCCGCCTTGATCGAGTCTCCCTCCGAGACGTGGATCTCGGCCCCGTAGGGAACCGCGAGCCGGCTGCGCACCTGCCCTTCGCGGGTCTGGATCACGATCTTCCCCTCCCGCGAGGTGATGATCCGGTTCCCCTCCCGGTCCTCGACCAGTGAGACCCGCTCCAGGCCGATCACACCGGCGATCTTGGACTTGCGCTGGTTCTGGGCGGCAATGCGCGCCGCCGTCCCGCCGATGTGGAAGGTGCGCAGGGTCAGCTGCGTTCCCGGTTCGCCGATCGACTGCGCGGCCAGGATCCCCACGGCCTCCCCGGTATCGACGGGACCCATGGTGGCCAGGTTGCGCCCGTAGCACATCCGGCAGATCCCCCGCTCGGTGTCGCAGGTGAGGACGGAGCGGATCTTGACCGACTGAATCCCGGCGTTCTCGATGGCCTCCGCCGCCTCCTCGCTGATCATCTCGCTGGCCTCGAGGATCAACAGGCCGTCGATGGGGTCGTAGACGCTGTCCAGCGCCACATTCCCCGCGATGCGGTCGGCCAGAGGCTCGACAATGTCCTCACCCTCCTTGAGCGCGCTCATCTCCAGTCCCTGGAAGGTGCCGCAGTCGTCCTCGGCGATCGTCACGTCCTGGGCGACGTCCACGAGGCGCCGCGTCAGGTACCCGGCGTCCGCGGTCTTCAGGGCGGTGTCGGCCAGTCCCTTGCGCGCGCCGTGCGTGGAGATGAAGTACTCCACCACGCTGAGTCCCTCGCGGAAGTTGGAGCGGATGGGGCTCTCGATGATCTCGCCGATGCCGCCGGTCAGCTTCTTCTGGGGCTTGGCCATCAGGCCGCGCATGCCCGCCAGCTGGCGCATCTGGTCCCGGTTCCCGCGGGCACCCGAGGTCATCATCATGTAGACTGGGTTGAAGCCTCCCTTGGAGCGCTCCAGGTGCTGGACCATCGCGTCGGCCACATCGTTGTTGGCGTGGGTCCAGGTGTCGATGATCTTGTTGTAGCGCTCGCCGTTGGAGATGTACCCGGCGGCGTACGCATTCTGGAACCGGGCGACCTCGCTGGTCGCCTCCGTCAGAAGTTCGGACTTCTCGGGCGGGACCTCGAGGTCGTCGACCCCTACCGAAACACCCCCCATGGTCGCGTAGCGGAAGCCGAAGTCCTTGAGGTGATCGAGGAACTCCGTCGTGGCCGCGAGCCCGGCCTCGGTGAAGCACTGGAAGACCAGATCGCCGAGCTGCTTCTTGCCGAAGGTCTGGTTCAGGAACCCGATAGGCTCCGGAATGATGGAGTTGAAGAGCACACGGCCGGCCGTGGTACGAACCCAGCGCGCCGGCTCGTAAGCCGGGTCGCGCGGGTTCCCGTGCGCGGGGACCCAGTACCAGCAGGGGGTCGAGAACTCGACGCGGCCAACGGCCTCTGCCATCTCGACCTGCCCGTGGCTCGAGAAGCGAGGGGCATCATCGTAGAGTTCGTCGAGTCGCGCGTTGGCCTCTTCGCGTACCTGCTGCGTCAGCGCGGCATCGTTCGCGCGCGGCTCCAGGTCGGAGATCTCCAGCGGCGGCTTGGTGAGGAAGTACGAACCGATGACCATGTCCTGGGTCGGCGACGCTACCGGACGGCCGTTCGAGGGCAGGAGCACGTTGTTGCTGGAGAGCATGAGCACACGGGCCTCCAGCTGGGCCTCGAAGGACAGGGGCAGGTGAACCGCCATCTGGTCTCCGTCGAAGTCCGCATTGAAGGCGGCGCACACCAGGGGGTGGATGCGGATCGCCTTCCCTTCGACCAGGACCGGCTCGAAGGCCTGGATCCCGATGCGGTGAAGGGTCGGGGCCCTGTTGAGTAGGACCGGGTGGTCGCGGATGATGTCCTCGAGCACTTCGTAGACCTTCGGATCGTCCTGCTCCACGATCTTCTTGGCGCGCTTCACGGTCTCGGCTTCGCCCCGCTTCTCCAGCTCATGGATGATGAAGGGCTTGAACAGCTCAACCGCCATGGCCTTCGGCAAACCGCACTGGTGCAGCTTCAGCTCGGGTCCGACCACGATCACCGAGCGGCCCGAGTAGTCCACGCGCTTGCCGAGCAGGTTCTGCCGGAACCGGCCCTGCTTCCCCTTAAGCATGTCGGAGAGCGACTTGAGCGGCCGCTTGCCCCGGCCGCGGATCGCCTTGGAGCGCCGGCCGTTGTCGAAGAGCGCGTCCACCGACTCCTGCAGCATCCGCTTCTCGTTCCTCAGAATCACCTCGGGCGCGCGCATGTCGATCAGCTTTTTGAGCCGGTTGTTGCGGTTGATGACGCGCCGGTAGAGGTCGTTCAGGTCGGACGTCGCGAACCGTCCTCCGTCCAGGGGAACTAGCGGCCGCAGGTCGGGAGGGATGACGGGAATGACGTCCAGAACCATCCATTCGGGCCTGTTGCTCTTGTCCGGCAGGTCCCCCGAGTTGCGAATCGCATCCACCACCTTCAGCCGCCGCAGCTTCTTCTTCTTGCGGTGCTGCGACGTCTCGGTCCGAATCTCTTCACGCAGCCAGGCGGCGAGGCGGTCGAGTCCCTTGCCGTCGCGGTTCTGCTCGGCGACGGGCGCTTCCGGCGTGTCCAGCCGCTTGAGCAGGGTCCTGACCGCTTCCGCCCCGATCTCTGCCTTGAAGTCCTCGTCCTCTTCGGCACGGGCCTTCACACGCAGGTCGTAGTACTCGTCCTCGTCCAGCAGATCCAGGAATTCCAAGTCCTGGTCGCCCGGGTGCGTGACGACGTACGCGGCGTAGTAGACCACCTTCTCCAGATCCTTCAGCGTCATTCCCAGCAGGTATCCGAGCTGGCTCGGAAGGGTCTTGAAGAACCAGATGTGGCAGACGGGAACGGCCAGCTCGATGTGGCCCATGCGCTCGCGGCGCACCTTCGACAGCGTGACCTCCACGCCGCACCGGTCGCACACGATGCCGCGAAAGCGGATGCGCTTGTACTTGCCGCAGGAGCACTCCCAGTCCTTCACCGGACCGAAGGTGCGCTGGCAGAACAGGCCCATCGGCTCGGGCTTGAAGGAGCGGTAGTTGATGGTCTCCGGCTTGGTCACCTCGCCGTGCGACCACTCGCGGATGTCCTCGGGCGACGCGATCCGGATGCGGATGTAGTCGAAGTCCGTCAGACGGGGTTCCTTGGCGCGGGGAAAGTCGATCATGTTGTGCAGTCCGTGGATAGAGCCGCCCGAGCACCGAGAGCGGCGAGGCGCCGGGCTGGCAAGGCGCGACGAGAGGGGAATAGCAGCGCTATTCGCCCGAGGAGCAACGCAGAGCGAAGCCCTGCGAAGGCGCTATGTATACTACAGTTTCCATAATGGAAATTAGTCATTACATCGTCGAAAGCTGGAGCGAAGCGGCCCAGACCGGATGCATCGCCGGTCGGATGCCGGGGGGATTCTATCCTCGGGCTGCTAACCACCATTTCTCGAAGACTCCGTTCGTTCACGAGGTGCGCGCTACCTTGCATCGCCCTCATTCTTCCTCACCCAGTTCCACGGTCAGCCCCAGCGCCTGCAGTTCCTTCACAAGCACGTTGAAGGACTCGGGAATGCCCGGCTTCGGAAGGTTGTCCCCCTTCACCACCGCCTCGTAGACCTTCGACCGTCCCGTCACGTCGTCGGACTTGACGGTCAAGATTTCCTGCAGCGTGTGCGCGGCTCCGTACGCCTCGAGCGCCCACACCTCCATCTCGCCGAAGCGCTGGCCGCCGAACTGCGCCTTGCCGGCCAGGGGCTGCTGGGTCACCAGGGAGTAGGGGCCGATGCTGCGGGCGTGGATCTTGTCGTCGACCAGGTGGGACAGCTTGAGCATGTAGATCACGCCCACCGTGATCGGGAACTTGAACCGTTCACCGCTGCGCCCGTCGCGGAGCCAGACCTTCCCGTTGGGCAGGATCTCGCCGGCGGACAGCAGTTCCTGGACCGCCGCCTCGAGGCCGTCCTCGCTCAACTCCCCGAGTGCCAGCGCTCCGATGGCCGGGAACATCTCCCTGAGTTGACTGTCCCGTTTTGCGGCGACACCGGCACCTGCCAGAACCACGAAGTCGCGGATCTTCCGCAACACCTCGAGGGCTTCCGGACCGGTATTCTCTCCGAGGTAGGCGTCGAGGCTCTTCCCGATCCCGGCGGGGGAGGAGTCTCCATCACCGTTGGCGCCGTTGCCGCCGCTCTCGATCCGGCCCGAGTCGGGGTGTGACTGCACTTCCTCGAGCAGCTCCTGGTAGTGGCGCGTCTCGAGCGGCCACTCCAGGCCGGCGTTCAGGCTGGACACCGCCCACTTCAACCCCGCCAGCTTGAGCAGAACCGAGATCTCGTCCTCGGATGCACCCTGGAAGACCGGGGTCTTGGCTTCGAAGCCCAGATTCTCCGCGGCCCAACCCAGATGGGTCTCCAGGATCTGCCCGACGTTCATGCGCGACGGCACGCCCAGGGGATTGAGGACGATGTCCACCGAGGACCCGTCGGGCAGGTAGGGCATGTCCTCCTGGGGCGCGATCCTGGCGATGATCCCCTTGTTCCCGTGCCGGCCGGCCATCTTGTCGCCCACCGAGATCTTCCGTTTCTCGGCGATGTAGACCTTCACCAGCTGAACCACGCCGGGCGGCAGCTCGTCGGGCTGGAACACCTTGTCGATCTGTTCTTCGGTGCGCTCCCGAACCCGTTCGATGCGCTTCTTGGCTTCGTCGATCAGCCGGCGGATCTTCTCGTTCACGGCCTGGTTGCGGACCTTCAGGGTGGTCAGGTCCACCTCGGCCAGCCGCACGTTCCTGAGCAGCGCCGCGTTCACCTTCGTTCCCTCCTCGAGGAAGGGCTCGACGGTGCCCTTCTTGAGGCACAGGGCGATTGTCTGGTTGCGGGGGCGGATCAGGAGGGTTCGCAGCTCCTCGTCGCGGGCTCCGATGATCCGCTGGATCTCCTCGCGCTCCTCGCGGCGCAATTCCCCGATGCGCGCACCGTGCTCCCGTTCCAGGAGCGGATCGTCAATGCGGCGCGAGAAGATCTTCACATCGATCACCGTCCCGATCATGCCCGGAGACATGCGCAGCGAAGAGTCCTTCACGTCCTTCGCCTTCTCGCCGAAGATCGCGGTCAGGAGCTTCTCCTCGGGGGACAGCTCGGTTTCGCCCTTGGGTGTGATCTTGCCGCAGAGGATGTCGCCGCTCTTCACGCGGGCGCCGATGCGCACGATGCCGCGCTCGTCGAGGTCCAGCAGGTTCTCTTCGGCGACGTTCGGGATCTCGCGGGTGATCTCCTCCATGCCGCGCTTGGTGTCGCGCACGTGGAGTTCCAGTTCCTGGATGTGGATCGACGTGAAGAGGTCGTCGCGGACCAGCCTCTCCGAAATCACGATGGCATCCTCGAAGTTGTACCCGTACCACGGCATGAAGGCCACTCGGACATTGCGTCCCAAGGCCAGTTCGCCCCGGTCGGTCGACGGACCGTCGGCAACGATGTCACCCTCGCTCACCTTTGTGCCCGGGCTGACCAGCGGGCGCTGGTTGATGGCCGTGTCCTGGTTGGTCCGCCAGAACTTCTTGAGCCGGTAGCGGTCGAACTGGGCCAGCTTGGCCAGGGGCTCCCGGGACGCACCCTTCTTAATGCCGGTGTCCACCACGATCTCGTCGGCGGTGGCGCGCACGATCTTCCCGTCGCGACGGGCAGTGATCACCGCGCCCGAGTCCTTGGCCACCTTCTCCTCGAGGCCCGTTCCCACCACGGGCGAGTCGGTGTACAGCAGCGGCACCGCCTGCCTCTGCATGTTCGAGCCCATCAGGGCCCGGTTCGCGTCGTCGTGTTCCAGGAAGGGGATCATCGCCGCCGCCACCGATACGAGCTGGTCGGGCGCCACGTCGATGTAGTCGATCCGCTCCGGCTGTTCGAGCGGGAAGTCGCCGCGCCGGCGGGACAGTACGTATTCGTTCTGGAAATGGCCGTCGGGCGAAAGCGGCGCGTTGGCCTGCGCGATCGTGGCCTCCTGTTCCTCGTTCGCGGACAGCCAGGCGATCTCTCCGGTCACCCTGCCGTCGACGACCTTGCGGTAGGGCGTTTCCACGAACCCCAGATCGTTGACCCGGCTATAGGTGGTGAGCGAGGTGATCAGGCCGATGTTGGGTCCCTCCGGCGTCTCGATGGGACACATGCGACCGTAGTGCGAGTAGTGCACGTCGCGGACCTCGAAGCCCGCTCGCTCGCGGGTCAGTCCGCCCGGTCCCAGCGCCGAGAGCCGCCGCTTGTGGGTCAGCTCCGCCAGCGGGTTCGTCTGGTCCATGAACTGGCTGAGCTGTGACGACCCGAAGAACGCCTGGATCACGGCCGAAACCGTACGGGCATTCACCAGGTCGTCGATGTTGATCTTCTTCGAGTCGGTGTTGATCGACATGCGCTCCTTGACCAGGCGCGCCATGCGCGAGAGGCCGACGGAGAACTGGTTGGCGATCAGCTCGCCGACCGTCCGCACGCGCCGGTTTCCGAGGTGGTCGATATCGTCGATCCTTCCCCTGCCCTCGCTGAGCTCGATCAGGTACTGGAGAATGGCGACGAAGTCCTCCTTGGTGAGCACCGATTCGGACGATGCCACATCGAGTCCCAGGCGCTGGTTGATCTTGTAGCGGCCCACCCGGCCCAGGTCGTAGCGACGCGGGTCGAAGAATACGCGCTCCAGAGCGGCGCGGGCGGTGGCGATGTTGGGCGCCTCGCCGGGGCGGAGCAGGGAATAGATCGCGTTGAGCGCCTCTTCCTCGCTGCCGGTGGGGTCCTTCCTGATCGTGTTCTTAACGATGGGACTCTCGCCGGGGCGGCCGCCCTGCCCTTCACGGGCGGCCTTGTAGACCATGACTTCGGCGATGTCGGCACGCTGCAGCAGGAGCACCTCGTCCTCCTGGAGCTCGCTCCCCTCCTCGATCAGGATCTCGCCCGTTTCGGGATCGACCACTTCTTCCGCGATGACCAGTCCCAGGAGTTCGCGCGCGTCGTCGTCCGGACCCGGCACCGAGGTGGAGCGCGCCTCGAAGAAGAGCCGGTAGATCTCGGCGTCGTCTCCGTACCCGAAGGCACGCAGCAGAGCCGTGGCCGGGAACTTCTTCTTCTTGTCGATATGAACGTAGCAGATGTCGTTAATGTCGATGGTGAACTCGACCCAGGAGCCCCGGAAGGGAATGATCCGCGCCTTGTTGAGCCTGGTGCCGTTGGGGTGGATGTCCTCTTCGAACACCACGCCGGGAGAGCGGTGCAGCTGGCTGACCACCACGCGCTCGGCCCCGTTGATGATGAAGGTTCCCAGGTTGGTCAGCAGCGGAAGGTCTCCGAGGTAGACCTCCTTCTCGATGATCGTGTCGACCTGCTTCTTGCGTCCGGTCTTCTCATAGATGACCAGGCGAAGCGTCGCCTTCAGCGGCGCCGCGAAGGTCATATCGCGCTCGATGCACTCCTCGACGGAGTACTTGGGCTCACCCAGGACGCAGGAGACAAACTCCAGTTCCAGATCCCCATTCACGTCCGTGACGGGAAAGATGTCCTGAAAAACCCGATCGAGGCAGAAATCCCACGTCTCGACCTCGGACGCTTCCGTGTCCACCAGCTTCCCGAAGGAGCGGGTCTGGACGTCCAGCAGGTTGGGCATGGGCATGGCCGCGTGGAGCTTCGCGAAGCTCACGACCGGCCGGGCCGCCTCTATGATTCCGTTCTGACTAGCCAATGGACCAATCCCCCTTGATGGTTAGCAGTCCGTGGATAAGTTCGCGCGAGCACCGAGAGCGGCGAGGTGCCGGGCTGGCAAGGCGCGACGAGAGGAGAATAGCAGAGCTATTCGCCCGAGGAGCAACGCAGAGCGAAGCCTGTGGGGAAGCGTACTGTATACTATACATGACAAATTGTAAACTTCTCATGACATTGTAAGCAGATTGGGCGAAGCGACCAGCGCGGATGCATCGCCGCTCGAATGCCTCGGGGATCTTGTTCACGGGCTGGCGGGAACAAGAGTCGCGGCATGAGGGTGCACGCAGGTCTGGCGCGCGGATGCACGCCGGCCGTAAACCCGGGACCAACACCCCGATCGGTCCGGTCCCAGCCGCCTTCGGGAACCGGAGCCGTTTTTCGGCGGGGCGCACCTACTTGACGATGACGGTAGCGCCGACTTCTTCGAGCTTGCTCTTGATGTCTTCGGCCTCGTTCTTGCTGACCGCTTCCCTCACCGGACTCGGCGCCTTGTCGACCAGCTCCTTGGCCTCCTTGAGGCCCAGGCTCGTGATCTGCCGGATGACCTTGATGACCTGGATCTTCTTGGACCCGAAGGATTCGAGCACCACATCGAACTCGTCCTGCTCCTCGGCCGCGGCCTCGTCGGCCCCGGCCGCTCCGGGCATCGCCATGACGGGCGCCGCGGCCGCGGTCACGTTGAACCTGGTCTTGAAGGCTTCGACGAACTCCGAGAGTTCAATCACCGTCATGTTGCCAATAGTCTCGAGAAGTTCTTCCTGGTTCACAGCCATTCTCTGTATCCCTCCTTGGATTCGCCCGGTTCGCCGGGCGGTCTGGGTCTGTTACCGCACTATCCCGACTCGCGTTCCTCGCGCAGCGCGTCCACGAGGCCCGCCATCTCCTGAAGCTTGCCCGACATTGCGCCCAAAAGCGCCGACATCGGTGCGCTCAGCACACCCGCCACCTGCGACAGCAACTCCTCCCGCGGCGGCAGGCTGGCGACGCGATCGATCTGCGTGGCATCGAGAACACTCGATTCGAGGACGCCGACCTTGAAGACCGGCTTGTCTCCGTTTTCCTTCGCGAAGTCGGTGACCGTCCTCGCGGCGGCCACCACGTCGTCGTCGCCGAATACGACACCGGTCGGCCCCTCCAGGAACCGTGAGATGTCGGGGATTTCGGTCTCCGCCAGTGCACGCCTCACCAGGCGGTTCTTGACCACCAGGTACTCTCCGCCCGCCTTCTTCAACTGGCTGCGAAGGCTGGTCATGGCCTTCACGTTCAACCCGGTGAAGTCCGTGAGGAAGATGGCCTCGGACCGACCGAGGCGCTCCTGGAACTCGGCGACGAACGCCTCTTTCTGTTCCCTTGTCATATTCAGCCGCTCCGCGTGAAGCTGTTGGGGTCGACGTGCACTCCGGGCCCCATCGTGCTCGACACCGTGACGCTCTTGACGTAGGTGCCCTTCGCGGCTGCGGGCTTGGCCCTGAGCACCGAAGCCATGAACGCGCCGAGGTTCTCGGTGAGCAGGTCCACCTCGAACGACACCCTGCCGATGGGCGCATGCAGGTTGCCGGTCTTGTCCACCCGGTACTCGATCTTGCCCGCCTTGATCTCGCCGACCGCGCGGCCCACGTCGAAGGTGACCGTGCCCGCCTTGGGCGTGGGCATGAGCCCGCGCGGACCGAGGATGCGCCCCAGCGGCCCGACCATGCGCATCAGGTCCGGGGTGGCCACGCATACGTCGAAGTCCAGCCAGCCACCCTTGATCCGGTCCACGTACTCGGTGCCGACGTAGTCCGCGCCGGCCTCCTCGGCCTCGGCCTCCTTGTCGCCCTGGCAGATCGCCAGCACCCTGGGGGACTTGCCGGTCCCGTGGGGCAGGACGACCGTACCGCGGACCACCTGGTCGGCCCTTCTGGGGTCGACGCCCAGGTGCGTGGCGACATCGATGCTCTCGTCAAAGCGCGCGAAGGCCATTTCCTTGACCTGTCCGAGCGCCTCGTGCGGGGACTGCCGAACGAGCCGGTCGTACGACTCCCGCGCCCCGGCGTATTTCTTGCTGCGTTTTGGCACGCTTTCCTCCGTCAGGCCGTAAGCTCCCCGTCCACTTCGATCCCCATCGCCCGTGCCGTGCCCTTGATCATCCGCATGGCCGACACGATGTCCTCCGTATTGAGGTCCTGCATCTTCGCTTCCGCGATCTCCCTCACCTGGGCCACCGACAGCGTGGCTACCTTGTCGACGTGGGGCTCCGAAGAGGCCTTCTCCAGCCCCAGCGTCTTCTTGATGAGGAAGGATGCGGGGGGCGTCTTGGTGATGAACGAGAATGAGCGGTCGGCGTAGACCGTGATCTCGACGGGGATCAGCGTCCCCGCCTGCTGCTGGGTCCTCGAGTTGAACTGCTTGCAGAAGTCCATGATGTTCACGCCGTGCTGACCGAGCGCCGGCCCTACCGGCGGCGCCGGATTCGCCTGTCCGGCGATGATCTGCAGCTTGATGAACCCGAGGACTCTCTTCTTCGTTGCTCTTGCCATTCTAGAAACCCCTCAACTGGGTGAAGTCCAACTCCACCGAAGTCGGACGGCCGAAGAGGGACACCTCAACCTTTACCTTCCCCTTTTCGGGGTAGACTTCCTGCACCGTTCCCGAGAAATCCGTGAACGGTCCCTGTATGACTTCGACGACCTGGCCGGTACGGAAGGGGATTTCGTCCCGGGTGCCGGTCTCTTCCTCGACCTCGATGCCCATGATCCGGTTCATGTCCTCTTGCCGGACCGGCTGTGGATCTCCGCCCTGACTTACGAAACGAACTCCCTTCATGGCGGAGATGGCGTGCTCGGTACGTTCGTTGAGGATCATCCGCACCAGCACGTACCCCGGGTAGAGCGGCTTGACGACCGACACCCGCTTGCCGCGCCGGATCTCGGTCACCTCCTGCGTGGGCACCAGGACCTCGCGGATCTCCCGCGCGGAGACGGGACTCCTGTCGATCTCCTGCTGAATCAGGCCCCGCACCCGGTTCTCGTGCCGGGCCTGCGTCTGAACCGCGTACCAGCGCTCGTCGCTCAACTGCCGAACACCCCCATGATGAAGTCGACGAGGATCAGGCTGGAAACCAAATCCATTAGCGCGATGACCAGGGTGAGCGCAATCGTGAAAAGGATCACCACCCAGGTGGCGTTGCGGAGCTGTTCGCGATCGGGCCACGTGACCCGCTCCATCTCGGTAATGCACTCCTGAACGAAGTTCCTGGCGCCGGCTATCCTTGACATGATTCCCTCTCAGTCGGGGGGATTTTGTCCACGGGCTGCTATTCGATGATGGAGGTGACGACGCCGGCGCCCACGGTCCGGCCACCTTCCCGGATCGCGAAGCGCAACTCCTCGTCCATCGCGATCGGCGTGATCAACTCCACCTCCATCTGCACGTTGTCCCCCGGCATCACCATCTCCACCCCGTCGGGCAGCATCGCCGCCCCCGTCACGTCCGTCGTCCGGAAGTAGAACTGCGGACGGTACCCGTTGAAGAACGGCGTGTGACGGCCGCCCTCCTCCTTCGTCAGCACGTACACCTCCGCCTTGAACTTCGTGTGCGGCGTGATCGATCCCGGAATCGCCAGCACCTGGCCACGGCTGATCTCCGTCTTCCCCACACCCCTGAGCAGCAGCCCCGCGTTGTCTCCCGCCTGACCCTGGTCCAGGATCTTGCGGAACATCTCCACCCCCGTCACCACCGTCTTGCGGTCCTCTCCCATCCCCACGATCTCCACCGTGTCTCCCTTGTTGATCACGCCTCGCTCGACCCGGCCCGTCGCCACCGTCCCGCGGCCCGTGATCGAGAACACGTCCTCCACCGGCATCAGGAACGGCTTGTCGATGTCACGCTCCGGCTCCGGAATGTACGTGTCGATCGCCTCCATCAGCTCGTCGATGCACTCGCCCGCGTCGCCCTCGCCACCGGCCTCCAGCGCGTGCAGCGCGCTCCCCATCACCACCGGCAGGTCGTCTCCCGGGAAGTCGAACTCGCTCAACAGCTCCCGAACCTCCAGCTCCACCAGCTCCAGGAGCTCCTCGTCGTCCACCATGTCCACCTTGTTCAGGAACACCACGATGTGCGGCACGTTCACCTGGCGCGCCAGCAGAATGTGCTCCCGCGTCTGCGGCATCGGGCCGTCCGCCGCGCTCACCACCAGAATCGCACCGTCCATCTGCGCCGCGCCCGTGATCATGTTCTTCACGTAGTCCGCGTGCCCCGGACAGTCCACGTGCGCGTAGTGACGGTTCTCCGTCTCGTACTCAACGTGCGCCGTCGCGATCGTGATCCCCCGCTCCCGCTCCTCCGGCGCCTTGTCGATCTCGTCGAACTCCACCACGTCTCCGCCGAACTTCTTCGCCTGCGCCATCGTGATCGCCGCCGTCAGCGTCGTCTTCCCGTGGTCGACGTGCCCGATCGTTCCCACGTTCACGTGCGGCTTCGTTCGCTCGAAGGTCTCCTTCGCCATTCTTCCCCCGTGTCTGGGTTCAGGGTCCCGCGTCGCGGTCCCCGTGGTTCGTGTTTTGAGTTCCCTTTGCTGCCAAGGTGTTGCCGGCGGGGCTGTTCCCGCCCCGCCAAGCTCTGGGCGGGGATTGAACCCGCGACCTCTTCCTTACCAAGGAAGCGCTCTACCACTGAGCTACCAGAGCACTTCGCTTCTGGTTCGGCCCCGGGACACGTCCCGCGACCGGACCCAGAGCGGGAGACCGGACTCGAACCGGCGACCCTCAGCTTGGAAGGCTGATGCTCTAGCCAACTGAGCTACTCCCGCGATCTTCCGGGGGCTGTCGGTCCCCCCGTCTGGCCTGCCCATGGTGGGGGGAGGATTCGAACCTCCGTAGGCGTTTGCCAGCAGATTTACAGTCTGCCCCGGTTGGCCACTTCGGTACCCCACCAAAAAACACGCTCCCACCCCGCCCGCCAAGCTGGCCGCGCGTCTCTCGGGCTCGGATGGAAACGAGCAAAGAAAGGTAACTATTCCGTCGGGGGGGATCAACACTCACTCACTCAGCCTGGTGTCGCGCCGATTTAGAAATGTCCTCCCTTAGCGAAGTAGAAATGTCCTCTTTCGGATCATGTTCGGTCAACGACGGAACCGGATCCGGGAGAGGAGCACATGGACTTGAGTCTGAAGGAGAGGGATCGCATCTCGGTGTTGAGACAGGTGAAGGAGGGAGTGCTTAGCGCGGCTGCGGGGGCGGTGCGGATCGGGGTGACGCGACGGCATTTTCGCAGGTTGCGCCGGAAGTTCGAGGCTGAGGGCGATGCGGCCGTAGTGCACGGACTGCGCGGGCGGCGGTCGAACAGGGCGTTGCCGCGGGGGTTTCGAGAGCGGGCGCTGGAAGTCGCGAGGGAACCGCTGTACCGAGACTTCGGGCCTACGCTGCTTGCGGAGCACCTGGAGAGAAGCTTCGCGCTGCGGGTGAGCCCGGACACGCTGCGGGGCTGGATGATGGAGGCCGGCCTGTGGAAGCGGCAGCGCAGGCGGGCCAAGCACCGCAGCCGGCGTCCGCGGCGGGCGGCGTTGGGCGAGCTGGAACAGTGGGACAGCTCGGTGCATGCGTGGCTGGAGGACCGGGCTGCGGGCGACCAGGTGCTGATCTCGATCCATGACGATGCGACGAGCCGGCTGATGATGGCCCGCTTCGTCGAGCGCGACGACGGTGCGGAGAACCGCCGGGCGATCATCGGATACCTGCAGCGCCACGGCCGCCCCCTGGCTGTCTACACGGACCACGCCGGACACTTCGGGCAGTGGCTGGCGAAGAAGGAGGAGCGGACCGATACGATCATCTCCCGGGCGCTGGGCGAGTTGGGGGTCGAGGTGATCCTGGCAGGCTCTCCCCAGGCGAAGGGACGAGTCGAGCGGACCTTCGGTACGGCGCAGGACCGCCTGATCAAGGAAATGCGGGTGGCAGGGATCTCCACCCTTGACGCAGCGAACCGCTTCCTGGCCGATTCCTGGGTTCCGTTCTGGAACGAGCGCTTCGTGGTCGCGCCCCAGAGTGCCCTCGACGCGCACCGGCCCTTGCCGCCCGGCATAGATCTGGAGGCCCTGTTTGCCGAGACGGAGACCCGGAAGGTGGCCCGTGACTTCATCATCCGCTTCAAGAACCGGTACTGGCAGATCCCGGAGCGGGAGGCCCGAGGTGTTCGGCCCGGTGACGAGGTCGTCGTTGAGCGCCGACTTTGCGGGGACATCCACTTCCGGATCGGCCAACGCTACCTGGCCGTCGAGTCCCTGGGTCGGGCCCGTCCCCCGGCAACACCGACGAAGACTCAGCCCGCGAAGCCCCGCAAGCCGGGGTCCAAGCCGCCGAAGCCCCCACCGGACCATCCATGGCGAAAGCAAATCCACGGGGGTGCCCGGATGGCCATGGCACGGCGGGACAAGCGCCTCGCGGAACAAGAGGCTGCGCGCAACGGACGGCCTGCCGATCTGCCGGATGCCGGACTCGCGAGCGGCGCTGATGGCCGGGGACCTCGCCGGAAATCGGATGCGGGATCGGTATGATCACCGCCTCGTGGACCCACACCGTCCGGGCAAGGCAGGGTGTGACCCAGACCAACGCGACCGCCGGCAACCCCCCGATCTCCGGGCCGGGCATGCCCGTCCCTCCGATCGGGGGGTCCCACTACCCACCCCACCCCCAACCCGCTCAGGCTGGCCGGGGGTGGCAAACACCCACCCAGGGGGGGACATTTCTATTTCGCTCTACCCCCGGACATTTCTATTCCGGTTTGACACTCACTCACTCACTCAATCTTCTCACTCACTCAGTCTTGTCCCACTCAGTCTTGTCCCACTCACTCAATCCCACTCACTCAATCAGACTCACTCATCAGACACTCACTCAATCAGAACTCAATCAGAACCTCAATCAGAAGCTGGATCAGAAGCTGGACTCTCAGAAGCTGGACCCGGGGGAAAGCTGACGCGGGGACTCGAACCCCGGACCTGCTGATTACAAATCAGCTGCTCTACCAACTGAGCTACGTCAGCGAACCCCGAAAGTTGACGCCTGGGGGGGACGGGCGGAAGCTCCCCGAGTTCAGGCTCATCTCCGCGTTGGAAAAGACTGCCCCTGGGAGTCCGTGGCAGTCCGCGGGGTGCTACGGCCCGGCTCGGACGCGGGTCCAGCGCGTTCCGTCCGGGGTGTCCTCCAGTCTGATCCCCTCGGCTGCCAGTTCTTCGCGGATCCGGTCGGCGGCGGCAAAGTCCCGGGAGGCGCGGGCCTGTTCCCGGGCCTCCACCAGGGCTTGCACCCTCTCCTCGTCGGCGCCCGCGACCTTCCGCGCGGACTCGGCCAGGTCGATCACGCCCAGCACGGCGTCCATCTCCGCCAGGGCGTCGAGCACGGCTTCGCGGTCCGCTCGGGCCATCGTGCCTCCCGCCCCGTCCAGCGCGGTGTTCACCTCCCTGACCAGCGTCCAGAGCGCGGCCAGGGCGCGGGGGGCGTTGAGGTCGTCGTCCAGCGCCCGTCCGAAGGCGGCGAGGTGCTCGCCGACGCGCGCGGCCAACCCTGTCGCGTCACCGGGCGCCTCGGTTGCGTCGCGGACCCGTCGGCGGAAGTCCAACAGGCGCTGCACCGAGGCGGTGGCGTCGTCGAGGCCGTCGCGGGTGAAGTTGAGCTCGCTTCGGTAGTGGGCCGAAAGCAGGGTCCAGCGGATCGCGGTGGGGTCGTAGCCCCCGTCGAGGAGTTCGCGCACCGTGTGGAAGTTGCCGAGCGACTTGGACATCTTGCGGGCATCGACCTTGAGGTGCTTGACGTGGAGCCAGAAGCGGGCGAAGGCGTGCCCGGTGGCCGCCTCCGACTGCGCGATTTCGTTCTCGTGGTGGGGGAAGAGGAGGTCCTCGCCGCCCAGATGGATGTCGATCGTGTCGCCGAGCAGGGAGGTTGACATGACCGAGCACTCCAGGTGCCATCCGGGGCGTCCCGGACCCCACGGCGAGTTCCAAACAGCGCCAACCTCCCGGTCGACGGGCTGGGCCGGCTTCCAGAGCGCGAAGTCGCGGGGATCCCGCTTGTCGAAGTCCTCCGTGTCGATCCGGGCGCGTCCCGCGTCGTTATCGCCGCCCTTGCCGGACAGGCGTCCGTAGTCGTCGAAGGAGGGCACCGCGTAGTAGACGGAGCCGTCGTTGGCGAGGTAGGCGCTGCCCTGCTCCACGAGGCGCTCGACGAACGCAACCATGGCGGGGAGGTAGGCGGTTGCCCGAGGGTGACTGGAGAAGGGGAGGAAGCCGAGGGTTTCGGCGTCGTCCAGGAAGGCCCGGACGAAGGTCTCCGTGTGCTCGCCCAGGAGTCGCCCCGCCTTTGCCGCCCCCGTGATGGTCTTGTCGTCGACGTCGGTGAAGTTCACCACGAAGTCGACCTCGTGGCCGCGCCAGCGCAGGTAGCGGTGGAGAAGATCGTAGACCGCGAAGGTGCGGAAGTTGCCGATGTGCGCGAAATCGTAGACGGTGGGGCCGCAGCCGTAGACGGAGACCCGGCCGGGCCGGAGCGGTTCGAAACGGCGGGTCTTGCGCGTCAGCGAGTCGTGGAGGTTCATGCGGGGTCCGGGTTGCTGGGCGGTGGAGACCTCCTCCGGTCTTTGCGCGGTTCGATCCGCGCACCGAGGGGCAGAGACTCTCTCCGGCATTCGCGTGGTCCGATCCGCGCTCTGCGGGGCGGAGACGGAGAATAGGGGACGGGAATCACTTCCGGGTCAGCGCTCGCCCCGGGCCTCGGCGGCAATGCGCGCGAAGGCGGCGGCCGGGTCTTTGGCCCGGGTGACGGGACGGCCGACGACGATGTGGGTGGCTCCCGCGGCGAAGGCCTCGCGCGCCGTACGGACCCGGCGCTGATCGTGGACCGGGTCTCCGGCGAGACGGATGCCCGGGGTGACGATACACGGTTTGGGCCCCATGGTTTCCCGCACCCGGGCCGCCTCGGCCGCCGAGCACACCACCCCCCCCAGCCCCCCCTCGCGCACCAGACGCGCCAAACGGTCGGCCTCCGCCCCCGCGTCGTCCACGCGGCGCCCGAAGAGCTCCTCGAGACCCGGCCCGTCCAGCGACGTCAGCACGGTCACGCCCAGCAGCGTCAGCGACGCGGGCGCCGCCCCCGCCGCCGCCGCCAGCATGTCGCGTCCCCCCATGGCGTGCACGGTCAGGAACTTCGCCCCGAGCTCGCCCACGCGGGCCACCGCACCGGCCACCTGGTTGGGGATGTCGTGCAGCTTGAGGTCCAGAAACACACGTTTCCCCCTCTCTCCGAGCGCCTCCACCACCCCCGGCCCCACCGCCGCGAAGAGTTCGAGTCCCACCTTGTAGAAACCGCACGCCGGGCCGATGCGGTCGACGAGCGCCAGCGCGGTCGCTGCGTCGGGCGCATCCAGGGCGACGATGATCCGTTGGTTCATGAGGTTCTCAGGTTTGCCATCCCATTTGTGAAATCGTTCACAATGTAATCGCAACATTACATTTTGTCATGTTTAGTTTACATTTTCTCACTGCGCGGCTTCGTCCGGCGTTGCTCTTCGGTCCAAGGGCACCGCCCCCCGCACCACCAGGTCCCTCGCCACCCGGGCCGCGCACCGAGGATCCGCGAACGAGCCCGTGCCGACCTGGACCAGCGAAGCCCCCGCCCGCAGATACGCCCGTGCGTCGCGGCCCGTAAGGATCCCGCCCACCCCGACTACCGGCACCTCAACCGCCCCCGCTACCTCACGCACCGCGGCCAGCCCGACCGGCAAGAGCGCCGGGCCGCTCGTCCCCCCCGTCCCCGCCCCCACCCGGTTCCCGCCGCCCCGCCCCGTCAGGAACCCCGGCACGGTGTTGATCGCGGTGATCCCGTCCGCACCGTGTTCGGCCACCACCACGGCGGTGGCCGCGATGTCCGGGTCGTTGGGCGCGAGCTTGACGAGCAGGGGCCGTTCGGTGAGGGGCCGCATCGTGTCGAGGACCTGACGCAGGGCGCCCGGATCCAGACAGAAGGGACGGCCCTCCAGATGCGAGTCGTTGGGGCAGGACAGGTTGAGTTCGAAACCGACGAAGCCGTCTTCCCCGTCCAGCCCCGACACGACGGCGGCGTATTCGCCCACGGTCGTCCCCGCGACCGAGACGAAGACCGGCAGCCCTTCGAGATTGCGACGCATCCACGGGAGCTTCCCGTCGCGCACCGCCTCCAGCCCGGGGTTGGCCAGCCCGACCGAGTTCAGCATGCCGCCATCGAACTCGGCCACGCGCGGTGCCGGATTCCCCCAGCGCGGCTCCACCGTCACCGACTTGGTCACCAGTCCCCCGATTTCTGAGGGCGACATCACATCGATAACCGATTCCCCGAAGCCGCATGTTCCGGCGGCCAGCAACACCGGACTCGAGAATTCTGTCCCGAAGACCTCCGTCACCTGCCGCCCCGGTCCTTCATGGCTCGCTCCGCCTCGCGGTCCATCGTTCTGCGCTTCAGTTCCTCTCTCCGGTCCCGGTGCTTCTTGCCGCGGCAGAGTCCCAGGGTGACCTTCGCCCGGCCCCTCCGAAAATACAGGTCAAGCGGAACGATGGTGAGTCCCTTCTCCTCCGACCGGGACGTGATGCGGCGGATCTGGTCGCGGTGCAGGAGCAGCTTGCGCGGCCGCAATTCGTCGTGGTTCCACCGGTTTCCGGCCTCGTAGGGCCCGATGTGGAGGTTGTGCAGCCACATTTCGCCGGATTCGGCGCGGGCGTGGGCGTCCCGGAAGGCCACGTTTCCCGCGCGGATCGACTTCACCTCGGTGCCCACCAGCACGAGCCCTGCCTCCACGCTGTCCAGGACCTTGTACTCGTGGCGGGCCTTCCGGTTACGGGCGACGATCTTGCGCGCGTCACCGGGGGGCTGCGCGCCCAGGGCGGTCAGTCTCCGGCGACCGCCAGCGCCATTGCGGCTTCCCGGGCCCGCCAGTCGGCGAGGAAGGCGGCGTTGCCGCTGTCGGTGAGCGGGTGCCGCATCCCCTTCTTGAGGACGCTGAAGGGGCAGGTGGCGATGTGCGCCCCGGCCAGCGCCGACTCGATCACGTGGCGGGGGTGACGGATCGACGCAGCCAGGATCTGGGTGCGGATGTCGCGGTCCTGTTCGAAGACGGCGGCGATCTCGCGGATCAGCTCCATGCCGTCCTGGGAGATGTCGTCCAGCCGTCCGATGAAGGGTGACACGACGAAGGCGCCCGCCAGCGCGGCCATGAGCGCCTGGTTGGTGTTGAAGATCAGGGTGACGTTGCACTGGATGCCCCGGCGCCCGAGCCTGGCGACCGCTTCCAGACCGGCGGGCGTGGCGGGCACCTTGATGATCACGTTGGAGTGCCAGGCCGCGTACTCGACCCCTTCCCGGACCATGCCGTCGGCGTCCTCGGACACCGTCTCGGCGCTGATGGGTCCGTCGACCAGCCCCGCGATTGTGCGGATGGTGTCCTCGAAACCGGCGCCCTCTTCGCGCGCCATGAGGCTGGGGTTGGTCGTCACGCCGCTCAGGATGCCCCAGCGGGCCGCCTCGCGGATCTCGGCCAGGTTCGCCGTGTCCAGGTAGATCTTCATGCGGGCCCTGATTCTCCTTTGTTGAGAGTCCCTTTCCTACGAACCGTCGGTCGAGGATCCGTTTCCTCCGCCGTCCTCGAGCTGCCGCCTGCTCTCCTCGCGAGCCGCGTCGATCCCGGCCCGGTACACCGCCTTGGAGCGCTCCAGCTTGTCCTCCAGCTCCGCCCGCGCATCCGTCGCGATCTGGCGGCCCTGCTCGACCACGCCCCGGGCCGGTCCCATCCGGGTTCCCAGGTCGTCACGGATCCCGCGCACCCGTTCCCCGGTCATGTCCTTCAGCTTCCTCGCCTGCTCGCGGATCCGCTGCTGGGTGTCCGCGCCGCTCGCGGGAGCGAACAGCAGCGCGATTCCGGCTCCGACCAGCGCCCCGAGAAGGAAAGCCCCGATCTCGGTTCCGTGGCCCTTTTCTATGATGACGGTATGTTGATCTTCCCCCGTGCTCATCCTCGCCTCCCTGTTCGTTTTGGAGTGTTGCGTGACGCACCGGGGCACGAGTTCGCGCCACCGTTTTCGTGGTGATCGGCCGGGCAGTTGAGCCGCCGGTGCGGCAGTAAGTTAAACATGGCGACTCACACGCGCCAACGGGGGTCCGGCGGGGGGATGGAGGGGATTTCGTAGCCGCTCCTGCCCATGAGACCGCGGGTGAGCACCTTGCCCAGCTCCACGCCCGGCTGGTCGAGGGGATCGACGCCGTAGAGCGCCCCCGCGTAGACGACGGCGATCTGGAAGAGCATGAAGAGTGCGCCGAGCGAATGCGCGTCCACCCGGTCGACCATGATGGTCATGTTCATGCGGCCCTCCCGCCGCAGAGCCTCAGCGGTCGCGCGGCGTTCGCGGTCGAGCAGCCCGAAGAGCGTGTGGCCGCCCAGATAGGCGAGGTCGGGCGTGTCCGGGAAGGGGGCGGGGATCGTCACATCCTCGCCCGGCGCTTCACGGCCCAGGAAGACGACCACCTTGTCGCGGGGACCCTCCATGAGGAGCTGCAGGATCGAGTGCTGATCCGCTGCTCCGAAGGCGGGCACCGGGGTGGGGCCCGTCTCGACCCGCCGCCCGGTGCGGTCCACGGCCTTGCCGAGCGACTCCGCCCACAGCTGCTGTACCCAGTAGGCCAGGCCGCCGAGACGGTCGGCGTACGGCATGAACACCTGGACGGGCGCCCCCATTTCGGTGTGGGCGGCGTGGAGCAGCGTAGCCAGGGTTCCGGCGGGGTTGGCGGCCAGTTCGAGCGTGGAGCAGCGCTGGGCCATGGCGGCGGCGCCGGCCAGCAGCGCCTCGATGTCGATGCCTGCCGCGGCAGCGGGGAGCAGACCGACGGGCGAGAGGACCGAGAAGCGTCCGCCGACGGTCTCGGGGATGGGGAGGGTGGGGATTTGGTAGCGGGTGGCGAGTTCGTGCAGAGTGCCCCGCTCAGGGGAGGTGGTGAACAGGAAGTGGATTCTGGCCTTCTCGGCCCCCAAAGTGGATTCGAGCCACCGCCAGACCACCAGGAACTGCGCCATCGTCTCGGCGGTGGTGCCCGATTTGCTGACGACGTTGAAGAGGGTACGCGCCGGGTGTAGGCAGGCGAGCAGCGCGGAGACCGTGTCGGGGTCGGGATTGTCGAGGATATGGAGGGTGGGGGCGTGGTTGCGGGCTTTGTCGTCCAGTTCGTTCCAGAGGGGGGGAAGGAGGGCGTCCCGGAGCGCGGCCGCGCCCAGGGCCGAGCCGCCGATGCCGATCACGACGAGGGCGTCGCATTCCCGTGCGCAGGTGTCGGCCACGTGTCGGGTCTCGGCCGCGAGAGGGCGGTCGCCGGGCAGGTCGAAGAACCCCATCTCGCCTGCGCGCCTCCGCGCCTCAACCTCCGCGCGGGCGTCCAGAAAACGCGCGGCCAGATCCCCGCGCAGCCTTCCCGGATCCATCCCGATCCCCTCCAGCACCCCCGCAACCATGTTCCCGAAGTCGATCACGGGAAGACGTGACCCGTCCCCCATCCCCCTACACCTCCACGCTGAGCCCGTCGTACGCCGGCGCGACCCCGCCCGGCAGCGATTCGGCCAGCTCGCGGTAGCCCACAAAATGGGTCAGGTGCGTCAGGAAGGTGCGGCGCGCCCCGATCTCGCGCGCCACCTCCACCGCCTCCTCCACGTTGAGGTGCGTCGGGTGGACACGCCCCCGCCAGAGCGCGTTCAGCACCAGCACTTCCACGCCGTCGAGGACTTGACGCGCCGCCGCGGGAATCCGTTTCGCGTCGGTCACATACCCCAGCCGCCCCACGCGCAGGCCGAACGCATCGACCGGCCCGTGCGGCACCCTGAACGGGGTGATTTCGGCGCCCAGCACCTCCACAGGCACACCCTCGGCATAGCCCTGCAGCGCGATTTGCGGCCTCGTCGTCCCCTTCGGCGGCCGGTGCCGGGGGTCGAAGATGTATGAAAAGCGGCGCCTCATCTGCCCCAGAAACTCCTTGGGCAGATAAGCGGGAACGGGCCCGCGGTTCCGGGTCGAGAACACCCGCACGTCGTCGATGCCGTGCACGTGGTCGGCGTGCAGGTGCGTGTACCACACCGCGCCGACCTGGCTCACGCCCGCGGCCAGCAGCTGCAGCCGCAGCTCCGGCGGTGTGTCGATGAGGAGATTCCCGCCCTCCAGGCCGAGCAGGGCGCCGTGACGGGTTCGGCGGTCCCGGGGGTCGTCGGAGGTGCAGTTGGCGCAGTCGCAGCCGATCACCGGCACGCCGATCGATGTCCCCGTCCCCAGGAAGGTCAGCCGCACACTACAACTGCTCGATGCGCATGGTGTTGGTCGAGCCCGGGCTGTGAAACGGAAGGCCCGAGGTGACGATGACCGGGTCGCCCGTCTGTCCGATCCCCGAGCCCAGCACGACGCGCTTTCCGAAGTCGGTCAGGTTTTGGTAGGTGATCTCGCCCTCGTCGGCCAGCACGGGGCGAACCCCCCACACGCCGCACAGCTGCCGGTGCACCTTCGGCTCGGTGCATACGGAAAAGATCGGGATCGGAGCGCGGTACGAAGCCACGAGGCGCGCCGAAAAGCCGCTGCGGGTGATCACGATGATCGCGGGTGCGTCGAGGTCTTGCGCGGACCGCACCGACGAGGCGGCGACCGCGTGTTCGCGAGGCGAGGCGCCCCGCCGCTGCACCGGTCCCATCTGGTCCAGGTAGTGGGGTCCCCCCTGCAGGACGCCGCTGTCCTCGATCTCGGCCGCGATCCGCACCATCACTTCCACTGTGCGCACCGGGTGCTTCCCCACCGCCGTCTCGCCCGAGAGCATCACCGCGTCGGTGCCGTCGAGGATCGCGTTGGCGACATCCGACGTCTCCGCCCGCGTCGGGCTGGGGTACATCGTCATCGACTCGAGCATCTGGGTGGCGGTGATGACAGGGCAGCCGTACCCGTTGGCCGCCTGGATGATGCGCTTCTGGGCCAGCGGCACCGATGCGAAGGGGAGCTCCACGCCGAGGTCGCCCCGCGCCACCATCACCGCGTCGCTGAAGGACAGGATCCCGTCCAGGTCGTCCAGCGCCTGCGCCTTCTCGATCTTGCTGACCAGCCACGCCCGCCCCTTGATCCGGTCCTTCAGTCCCAGCACGTCGTTTACGTCGCGCACGAAGGAGAGGCCGATGTACTCCACGTCCATCCCCAGCGCGAAGTCCAGGTCGCGCTCGTCCTTCTCGGCGATCGCCGGGGTGTTCACGATGATCCCCGGAAGGTTCATCCCCTTGCGGGACCGCAGGATCCCGCCGCGCAGCACCTTGAAGACCGCCCGTTTCCCATCGGTGTTCACGCACACCAGCTCGATCTGCCCGTCGTCGAGCAGGAGCTGGGTTCCCCCGGTGACCTCATCGGCCAGATGGGTGTACGAGGTGGGCAGTTCGTCGCTTGTGTGTTCCCCTTCCGGAGCGATTGTGACCATGTCCCCATCTTCGAGTCGCACCGGGTCGTCGAGGCGCCCGATCCGAAGCTTGGGTCCCTGGAGGTCCGCCAGGATGGCCACGGGGCGGCCCACACGGCGCGAGGCCTCGCGGACCAGTTCGACTCCGCGCCGGTGGTGCTCGTGGTGTCCATGGGACATGTTGATCCGTGCGATGTCCATTCCGGCGCGCACCATATCGGTCACAACCTCGGGCGTGGAGGCGGCGGGACCCATCGTCGCGACAACCTTCGTTCTCATCATCGCCTTCGGACACCTCCTGGAGTGCTGGCCGCCTCGCGGGGCGATCCCGCCGTTGGCCGGAGCAACGGTGAAGCTACCGAAGCTGTCGGCTCGGAACCATATTCCCCAAAGGTCTCCCGGCCGTCGCACGGACAGCGATCGGTCGGGTAACGGTAGAGAAAAACCATGGAGTCCATTTGAATCATCGCATCCGATACATCCACACCACCGACGGCCTGGAGAAGGTCGCCCGGTCACTCGCGTCCGGCGGCGACCTCGCCGTGGACTGCGAAGCCGCGGGATACCACCGCTACTCCGACCGCCTGTGCCTGGTGCAGCTCTCCACCGCGTCGGAGACCTTCGTTCTGGACCCGCTGGCCGTCGATCTCACCCCCCATCTCAAGCCGCACCTGGAGGACCCCGCGCGGCGTGTGCTCATGCACGGGGGCAGCTACGACCTGCGGCTCCTTCGCCGCGACCTGGGCATCGCGGTGGCCCGCCTGGCCGACACCCAGGTGGCCGCCAGCTTCCTCGGGGAGTCGGCCACCGGTCTGCAGACGCTCCTCCACAAGCACCTCGGCGTTCAAATCGCGAAGAAGTACCAGAAGGCCGACTGGGCCAGGCGCCCGCTCTCGCGCGACATGATCGACTATGCGGCGGGCGACACCTGTCACCTTCATCGCCTGACCGCGGTGCTCGAGGACGCGCTTCGCGGCATGGGACGGCTGCACTGGGCCGCCGACGAGTGCCGCTGGCTGGTGGCGTCCGCGGCCAAGTCAACGGAGCCCGCGAGCCCGCCCGACCCCGTGACGCGCGTCAAGGGCGCCCGGCGAATGGACGCCCGCACCGTCACCGCGCTACGCGAGGCGATCGCGTGGCGTGACCGGATCGCCCGTTCGCTCGACCGGGCGCCATTCCGGGTGGCCTCGGACGCCGCGCTGCTCGGGGCCGTGGCGGCCCAGCCGGGCTCCGTGGGCCAACTGGCGGACGTGAAGGGGCTCTCGCCCAGGCTGGCGGCGAAGAGTGGTCGGCCGCTGCTGGAGGCGCTCGGCCGAGTGCGCCGGATGTCCCGTCGCGACCTGCGGCCCTACCCCGTTTCACGCGGGGGACGCGGCCGTCCGACTCCGGAGGAAGAGGCGACGCTGGACAGGCTCACGGCGGTGCGGAATACTGTGGCGGCCGAGTTGGGGCTCGACCGGGGCCGGGTGATGGCGAACCATCTGCTGCGTGAGGTGGTGGCTGTGATGCCGGCTTCACTGGCCGAACTCGAGGCGATGCCCGGCGTGCGGGGGTGGCAGGTGGGGATTCTCGGGCGCCGACTGCTTGCGGCGCTTTAGCCCCCCTTCGCCTCCAACTCCCGCTTGTACTCGATGCAGTAGCGGGCGTGCGGCAGCGCGTCCAGCCGCTGGAAGCTGATCGCCTTTCCCGTGGCGTGGCAGCGACCGAAGTTGTCCGGGTCGCGGTAGAGCCGGCGGAGCGCCTCCTGCAGCCGGTAGAGGTAGCGGCCCTCCTTGGTCGCGAAGAGGGCGGCCTTCTCCCGCTCCATCGCCTCGGTTCCCTGGTCCGCCATGTGATCCGTGTAGGCGGCGAGATCGGAGTCGCCCTCCGCCGGGTCCGCCTTGGCAACCAGGTCGAAACGGCCGAGAGCGCGCAGCGCCTTCTTCCGCTCCTGGAGAAGCCTCTCTTCCAGGTGCTCCAGCTGCTCCCTGGAAAGAAGGGAACCGGCGCCGTTCATCGCGCCATCCATCCCGGTCGAGTCCTGTAGCGACATCGTTGGCTCCCTCTCCTCGCGGTCGGGCGATTCCCGTGGAAATCTCCCGTTTCGGCTGCGCGGGGGTGGCCGACCGCAGCCGACCATGATCGTTGGTACAGTAAATGTATCAGACATCGCACCGCCGACCAATTCCTTTCCCGGCGTTGTCCCATGAGCAGCAACGGCTTCCCGCGCCGCCGGCCACGGAAGCTCGGCGGGCGGGTGGCCCCAAGAGCAGTTGCGCCCTCTCGATTGAGTCGCTAACGCTAGGTGAGCACCTCTGAAGGGCGAGGTTGGTGAACAAGAAGGGCCCATTCTTCCAGAAGGAGGAATCCTTGAGGGACATCGTGGGACCCGGCTACCGCAGCGGGTCCTCTCCGCCGGTCCCCTTCGCCGCCAGTGCCTTGTTTCTTGCCGTCCTGGCGGCCGCCGCCTGCGATCGCCCGCCGCCCGAATCGAACACGGCAGCCACGGACAGTACCGTTGACGCAGCCTTCACGGTGTGGGACTCGGCAGGAGTCGAGATCGTCGTGAATCACGTTCCCGAGCATCCACAAGGACAGTTCTGGAGCTTCGATCCGGAGCCCGCGTTTGTTGTGGGAGGGGACCGGACGAGTCTCGTTGCGAACGACCTCCGCGATGTTCGTCCCGACAACCGCGCCCCGGGTGCCATCTGGGAGGTACGCGGCCTTGCCCGGCTATCGGACGGGAGAATCGCCGTGCTCTCCTCGGAGAATCGCCAGCTCTTTCTCTTCGAGCCTTCGGGAGAACTGTCCAGGACGATCGGACGACTGGGGCGCGGTCCCGGCGAGTTCTCCCGCCCGGTACACCTGTGGTACGCTCCTCCGGACACTCTGGTGGTGTGGGATCAGTGGTTCGGACCCGTCACGCGCTTTGACACGGGCGGCGCCGTTCTGGCGCGGAGAACGACCGATCTCGGACTGGCCTTGGAACGATTGCCGAGCCAGGCCACCGTGGAGGGTCATACCTTCCCCTTGCCGGATGGGTCGCTCATGGTGGAGGTCAATCTCCGCGATACCGGCCTTGAGCGACCCGCCCATGACGCGCTGATCAGGTATCCGCCGGTGGAGTACGTGCGGCTGGATCATGCCCACAACACGATCTCGTTCGGGACGTGGAAGGGTCCGGAACGCTGGGCGGTGCCGGAAGAGGTGGGAAGTGCCGTCGCTGACGGGAGTCCCGTCGCCGAGCAACTCCTGGAGGTTTACGACTACCTTTTTCCCACCGGCGGAGTGTCCTCCAGCATCGCCGCGGGAGGCCGTCCCGTACACGTCTACCTCAGCCACGGAGACACGAACGAGATTCGCCAGTATTCCCTTGATGGAACGCTTGTTCGCGTGATCCGCCGCACGACGGATCCGGTAGCGGTGACCGCGCGCGCGCACCGGGCGCGCTTGGATGAGAACGCCAGGTATGCCGTTACTCTGAACGAGGCCCCCTTCGATTGGTACCGGCCCTTGATGCTGTCGATGCCCCGATGGGAGTCCTACCCGCCGGTCCACGGTCTCTTCGTCGACGCCGACAGGCACCTGTGGGTCAGAGAGTGGTCCGATAGCGAGACCGGAGTGCCCGACCGCTGGAGCGTTTTCAGCCCCGAGGGCAGGTGGTTGGGCATTCTCGAAGGACCACCGGCAAGTTCCGCCGGGACGTCGGACCTCGCGATAGTATCGACCGTCTGGATTGGAAGGGAGTTCTTCCTTGCCGTGAGACGCGACGACCTGGGGGTCGAGCGAGTGGAGGGCTACCGGATTCGTCGTCATTGACCGTTGACCCGCGGCTGCTCGGCGGCGATGGTGGTTGTCGGCAGGCTCGGAGGATGCGAAGACGACCATCGGGAGAGAGTGCGACCCTTGACCCACATCGACTGCCGCCGGCATCCCGGCACGCCCGGACCACCCCTGGCGCGCGCTCCCTTCCGCTCGCCGCTGGGCGAACGGATCGAGCGCGAAATCTGCGCCGACTGCTGGCGCGACTGGCTGCAGCACCAGACCCTGCTGATCAACCACTACGGGCTCGATCCGCGCAAAGCCGAGTCGCGCGAGTTCCTCTACGGGCAGATCAAGGCCGTGCTCTTCGACGAGGGCGAGGTGGCCGAGATCGACACCTCCAAGCAGGGGACCATCGGTCCTCCCGGAAGCTGACCCGGGGCCTTCTCACCCCATCAGCACGGCCTCGATCTCCACCAGCGCGGCCTCCAGCGTCTTCCGCTCCACCGTCAACGGCGGCGCGAACCGCACGACCTGGCGGTGCGTCTCCTTGGCCAGGATGCCGCGCGCCTGCAGCGCCTCGCAGAACGGCCGCGCGGTCCCCGACGACTCCCGGATCACCACGCCGATCATCAGCCCCTTCCCCCGCACCTCCTCCACGTGCGGCGACGGAATCGCGCGCAGGCGGTCCATGAACCAGCTCCCCAGCTCGTCGGAGCGGCGCGGCAGGTCCTCGTCGATGATCACGCGCAGCGAGGCCATGCCGACGGCCGCGCCCAGGGGGTTGCCGCCGAAGGTCGACCCGTGGTCGCCCGGCCGGAAGACGTCCATGAACTCGGCGTCCGCGATCGCGGCCGAGACCGGATAAACGCCCCCGCCCAGCGCCTTGCCCACGATCAGGATGTCGGGGCGCACCCCCTCCCAGTCGCAGCAGAACATGCGGCCGGTGCGGCCCAGCCCCGTCTGGATCTCGTCGGCCACCAAGGCCACGCCGTTCTCGCGGCACACCTCCGCCGCCTCGCGCATGTACCCGTCGGGCGGCACGATCACCCCCGCCTCGCCCTGGATGGGCTCGACCAGGAAGCCGACCGTGTTCGGCCCGATCGCGGCGCGCAGCGCGCCGATGTCCCCGTACGGAATCAGGGTGAAACCCGGCGTGAACGGCCCGAAGCCCTCGCGATACTGGTCCTCGGACGAGAAGCCCACGATCGTGGTCGTCCGCCCGTGGAAGTTGTCCTCGCAGACGATGATCTCGGCCTTCCCCTCGGGGACGCCCCGCACCTCGTACCCCCATTTCCGCACCATCTTGATCGCGGTCTCGACGGCCTCGGCGCCGGTGTTCATCGGCAGCGCCGCGTCGAATCCGGACGCCTCGCAGAGCTCACGCAGGAACGGTCCCATCCGGTCGTTGTGGAAGGCGCGCGAAGTGAGCGTGAGGCGGTCGAGCTGGGCGCGGGCCGCGGCGATGATGTCGGGGTGCCGGTGGCCCTGGTTGACGGCCGAGTAGGAGCTCAGCATGTCCAGGTAGCGGTTGCCCTCCACGTCCCACACCCACGAGCCTTCGCCGCGCTCGAGGACTACGGGAAGGGGGTGGTAGTTGTGGGCGGAGTAGCGTTCGGCCTCTTCGAGGTAGCGGTCGGTGCGGGAGGTGGCCGGGGGGGCGGTCATGGTGGTGCTCATGGATGTTCCTCTGGATCGTGACTCCTCGGCCAACCGTTGATTCGGCGACTCTGTGATTGGCGGAGGATGTGCGGACGCGACAGAGACGGGAATCTAGTCTCTGGAGGTCTCCAGTTGAATCCCCGCGAGCGCGGGGCGGCGAGGGAGGGTCCCGAAAGCCTGTTTCCGCGGCGTCACCGTGATGTCGAGGCCTTCCAGCAGCAGATCCATCCTGGCCCCAAGCGCCGCCACCCTCGCCTCAAGGGCCGCTATCCTCGCCTCAAGGGCTCCGAAGCGATCGATCATTCCCACCTCCATCGCTCCGAACCGATCAATCATTCCCGCTTCCATCGAACTCATTCGGCTGCTCACCACCCATGCGCCCGTCACGACGGCAGCCAGAACCGTCACCAGCACCGGATCCTTCCACCACTTCGGGTTCCTGCCCATTCAACACCTCCTCGCCACGTTATACGGGGTTCGCTCGGGAACGCCCCAACAATAATAGCCGCGATCACCCTTCCGTCATCACTCCGCCCCCCACCGCACTCTGCGCCCTCTCGTTCACCCGCAGCTCGAAACATCCGGCCACGGGAGCAAATGGAGCGTCCGGTCCTCCGGGCATTCGCAACTGGCGTCCACCTCCGCCCTCGACAGCCCGAAGTGGTAGCGGAACCGGACCAGCGTCCGCTCAATGAACGCGTAGGCCGCCTCGCGGTCGTGGGGGGTGATGTCCGCCGCCTCGCTCCCGCCGGGGAAGGCGCGGATGTCGTCGAGCGTCCGGATCCGTTCGGTGCCGAGTGTCACGATCATGCTCCCATGATCTGCTCGCACCCCCGCTCATGCTTGTCTGTTAGTCTCAGACCCGGGTGGCAGGGAAAACCCGGCCCTTCGGCGCCCCGCGGGGCGCCGAAGGGGGGCGGTGGTCGGATCGTTTCAGGCTTGGCCGTAAGGGGCCGCAAGTGAGTTTGGTCGCCACCGTCCTTCCCAACGTCCTGAATGGATACCTGAGCATAATGGCTCGCATGACAAGCACAGGAGAAGGGAATATGACCGAGCATACCGTCGGGATCGACATCTCGAAAGCCTGGCTCGACGCCTACGCCGCGCCCGAGGGGAGGGCCGCCCGGTTCTCGAACGACACGGCCGGGTTCCGGAAGCTGATCGCCTGGATCGGCCCCGAGGCCGGCCGGATCGCCTACGAACCCACCGGGCCCTGGCATCGCGACTTCGAGGAGGTGCTGCTGAGGGCCGGACTTCCCCTCTATGCCATCAATCCGTACCAGGTCCGTTGCTTCGCCCGATCGCAGGGGCGACGCGCAAAGACCGACGCGATCGACGCGCGCACGTTGGCGCGGATGGCCGCCGTGATCGACGATCTCCGCCCGACCAAGGCAACGTCCGGGAACGAGCGCGACCTCGCCGAACTGAGGTTGGTGCGCGATGGGCTGGTGGCGGACCGGACTCGTACTCTCAACCGCGGCAATCACTTGCGCCACCCCTTGGCCAAGCGGGTCAACAAGGAGCGTCTGGCGCAAATCGAGCGTCAGCTGAAGCGCATCGACGCCGTGATCGCCAAGCTTCTCCAAAGCGAGGAGACGCTCAAGCGCCGCTGCGAGATCCTGACCTCGATCCCGGGCATCTCCGGCGTCACCGCTGCGGGCCTGATCGCTCACATGCCCGAACTGGGCACCATGACCGGCCCCCAGGCCGCCAGTCTCGCCGGGCTGGCTCCGGTGACCCGGGAGTCCGGTACCTGGAGGGGGCGCAGCTTCATCCAGGGCGGAAGGGACAAGGCTCGCCGGATGCTCTACATGCCTGCACTGGCCGCCATCCGCGCTAATCCCGCCCTCGGACGGAAGTACGCGGCACTCGTCAAAGCCGGGAAGCCGCCCAAGGTCGCCATCACGGCCGTCATGAGAAAGCTCGTCGTCCTCGCCAACGCCCTCGTGCAGCAGGATCGCCTGTGGACGCCGGAACCGCCCGCCACCGCCTGATGGCTACGCGGCATCTCTGCTCCAGACCCGCTCGCTCTGGAGCCGCGACTCGCCCACTGGGCTTGCGACATGGATACTCACTTCCCGTTGGACAACGCTGTGCTTGCCCGCCGGGAGCGCCTGGCGCTATGCTGCATTCCATCCCGTTCACAACGAAGACAAGGAGTCCCGAGACCGGAATGAAGACGAAACGGATTTGCCCCACGGGCCTGGCAAAGGCCGTCCTGGCGAGCGCCGTGTTGGCGGTCGTGGTGACACATTGCTCCAGGAGGGAGTCCGCGGAACTCGCCATCGAGATCTTCAATCCAGGAGCCAACAGTCTCTTCCCCGTGACCTCCACGCTCATCACCGGCCCCACCGAGGCCGTCCTGATCGACGCCCAGTTCCAGCGTAACGATGCACTCGCGATCGTCGACATGATCAGCCGCACCGGCAAGACACTGACCACCGTCTACGTGAGCCATGGGGACCCGGATTACTACTTCGGCCTGGATGTCGTGCGCGACGCCTTCCCGGAAGCGGAGATCGTCGCGACGCCACCAACCGTCGAGAAGATCAACGCCACCATCGACGCCAAGATCGAATACTGGGGGCCAATCCTGGGTGAGAACGCACCCCGGGAGCGGATCGTCCCCGCCGTGCTGGAAGGCAGTGCGCTCACGGTCGATGGCGAGGAGCTGCCGATTGTCGGCCTCGACGGGCACGACCCGGCGCACACCTTCGTGTGGATCCCGTCGCTGGAAACCGTGGTCGGCGGCGTCCTGGTCTACGAGGGTCTCCACGTCTGGATGGCCGACAGCAAGACACCCGAGTCCCGGGCCGATTGGGCTCGCAGCCTGGACGCAATGCTGGCGCTCAACCCTGCCCGCATCATTCCCGGGCACTACCTGGGGACGAGTTCCGAGTCCGCGGCCGCCGTGGAATTCACCCGGCGGTATGTGGCTGACTTCGAAGCCGCCGCGGGAACTGCGGACACTTCCGCGGAACTTGTCGCCGCGCTGCTCGAGCTATATCCGAACTTTGACAACGTCGGGGACCTGGAGCTCGGCGCCCAGGTGGTAAAGGGCGAGGTGCCCTGGCCCTGAATGGAGGGCTGGTCACCGCGTCTCGACCGCGCCCATCCATGGACAGGCCTTACCACCACGTGGATCCGCCACCCTTCTCCGGGATCCCAGATCGACCCCGCATTCGAGACCACGCGCTCGCCCGAGCTGTCCGTGACGATGGAACCGGTCGCAGACGGCGGCGGCGGCGGCGGCGATTCCGGGCCTTCCGAACAGGCTGCGGCCAGCGTGAGTGACCACAAGATGCAAGCTCTCGTCCATTTCATCCTCGGAAAGCCAATTGGCCCCACTTGACGCAGAACACCGGCAAGCCCCAAACCGTCGTCCCCTCCGCCATGCATCGGTGCTCGAATTGCCGCGAGTTTCTGGGACACGAAACTAGCAGTCCGTGGATAAACTCCGCTGCATTCGAGCGACGATGCATCCCGGCTGGGCCGCTCCGCTCGCCCCGAATTGCACTGTAAAGAACAGTTTACGAAATGTCATGTTAACCTGCCTTATTCATGAACTGAGGTGTCGAGGGTAATATGGGGGGTGAAGCGGCTTCCCGCAGGACGGAGGGTCCGCCGAAGGGGGTTCCGGGGGAACGAGACGACCGGGTTCGGGTGCGAAAGACGCTGTTCGCCGGTCGCACAGAGCCGGTTTCCAGCACCAGGAGACACCCGGCGCCGGTGCGGGCGGGCGGGGGACCCCCCCGGCGCGCGTTGGGTTCCATCCGCGTTCCGCCCTACCCCCCCACCCCCCGCGAGCCGCTCCGCCCGCTCGTCCGTCACGCCCTTCATTGCCCTTCGCCGCGTCCCGCCCGTATTGGCGCCGGTTCCGGGCGGCCTCCAGTTGCTCCCGCACCGCCTGCCTTAGCCAGTCCGGGGTGGGGATGCCGTCGGCCTCCGCCGCCCGCTCCACCCGCGCCCGCGTCCCGATTGGCACGCCGAACGCGATTTTTTCCGGAATGAGCAACCACGCGATCAGCAATCGGGGCGGCGGTGCCACGGGTAGCCCACGCCGCCGGCGTATGCGTGGCCGGGAGCCGGGGCCGCTCTTCCAGCCCCCGTGAACAAGGGCGGCAAGGTCCTGGACGGCGCAATGAGCCTCCAGGCCATCGGGAAGCGGGTAGCCGTGCTGGGCGCACGCGCCGGACTCGGCAAGGTCGGCCCGCACGTGCTCCGCCGGAGTTTCGCCGCCGAGCTACTGCGCGCCGGAAACGACCTCGCCGTGACCGCCGACCTTATGGGCCACGCCCGCACCGACACAACCCGCCTCTACGACCGCCGGGGAGAGGACGCAATGCGCGCCGCCGCCTCCACGATCAGAGTCCCCTACGTCGCGCCTGGGAAGTGACTCGGGGACCGGGAAGACGGGACCAGCCTCGTCGCCAGCAGCAGGCTGGCGGCTGGCGCTCGCCCGACATGCCCGCCCACTACGGACGGCGGGCCAGCGCCGCCAAGGGAGCCGTCGCCACTCTTGAAGTTGTCCGTACAGCCGTTCCGCCCCTGCGAAACCGGGCAGGGAGCGCTTACGTCTCCGCCCAGACCCAATGGCCGGGCTCCACGATTTTGTCCCAGCAAATGTCCGTGCTGCAGCAGCCGGTACAGGCGTAGTAGCCCCCGCCGTTCTGAGGGTTTCCAGACGACATCCATACGCAGGTCCAGTCCCCTAGGTCGGGGGATTCGCACACTTCCTCCATTTCCGTCGGAACCCATATCCACGTTCCGCTCGAACCCCCGGTGTCTCCGCCGCCCCCGCCCCCGTTGTCGTCGTCGCCGTCGTCGTCTTCTTCGTTGCCCTCCGTGAAACACGCAACGGCAGCCTCGGCCCTGTTCTCGCCCCACCCGGCGTGGTGCTGCGCCTCGTGAACGACGGTTCCCCGCCTTTTCTTGTCCGACAGGTAGTTCGGGAGGATGGTTTCGTGCTGCGCCGGGTAGTGCTCGCCGACCACATGTCCCCCACCCCCCACGGTGTCTCTTCCCTCGAACCAGTTGTCACCGCCCGAGCCTTTCCCGGCCATGGCCGCCAGCGTGTTCTGCTTCACCTCCGCGCAATCAAGACTCGAATTGGTGGGGTGTGCGGACAGCCAATAGCGGTCGTCGCGGAGATAATCGTTCAGGTCGTTCCATACGGATTCGCGGATAGGTTTCACCGTACTTGGATCCCATACTACGGCGAGCGAGTCGGCGGAAACCGTAAGCGTGCCGATCTGCGCCACCGGCAGCCCGGCGGCCACGGCGACAAGACAGGCGGTGAGCGCAAAAGACGACCACAGAAGCCTTCTTCCGTCGCTCATCGGGATAACTCCGGGAAGTCCAACGGCCACGACCGCCCCAAGTTCCACATGGCATCGAGGAGCGCGGGCGACGGCTCCTTGCCCTTAGCCAGCCCGCCGACGTAAGCCCGAATCCCGTCCATAGTGCGAACGAGCGCCTTGTCTTGATCGTTGGGGTATATCAGCTTCCCCCGACCGTACGGGCTGCTTGGCATATGTCGGTACGAAGGCTGGAGCCAGCGCCGCCGGAGTTCGGAATCCCCCCAGCTTCTGATTAGCTCCGACTGCGTTGTACCGTCGGGCCAAAAATTCGTTTCGGCAGCCTCTTCGATCAGAGTCAGCGCCTCCGGGTAATCCGTCAGGAACCGGGCGTACGCCTCCGTCCAGGCGTCAGCTTCCGCAACCTCCGGAGCCTCTGGGTTGTCCGCATCTGGAGCGGTCGCCGCCTCCGGGCTGTCCTTGCAGGCGGCGAACGCGAGCGCGAGCAATACGGCGGCGGTAGTGGTGGTTTTCATGGGTCCTTTCTCCTTCCCGGTGAGAGCGTTCGTATCCGCCCGGCAGGAGCCGGGCCATTCTTCATCCCGCCTTATTCATGAGCTAAGGTGTCAAGGGTAATATGGGATGGAGCGGGCTTCCCGCAAGACGGAGGGTCCGCGCGGAAAGAGGTTCCGGGGGAACGAGACGACCGGGTTCGGGTGCGAAAGACGCTGTTCGCCGGTCGCACAGAGCCGGTTTCCAGCACCAGGAGCCACCCGGCGCCGGTGCGGGCCGGCGGGGCCGGGAGCGGGGCCGGTGCGAAGGTGCGGCTCCCCTATGCGGAGGGCCCGTGCAGGGTCGCAAGCCCGCAGGCGAGCATGTCCCAAGGCGCGGACGCGCCTCCGGTGGTCATGGTGATCCGGCGGCCCGAGACGGCGAAGCGCCTGGGTGCGGAGCACACGCTCGGCAAGGCGCCGCAGGCTCCAGGCCGGTGCCGGTCACGCGCTCCGGCACGGCGCGCTGGACGTGCATGACCTGGTAGCCGAAGCCGGCCAGCAGCAGGCGCACCTGGTTGCAGGCGAAGGGGTCCACCCGCTTCTCGCGCTTCCCGATCTCCTTGCCCCGGTAGTGGCTCTTGCGGCGCGACGTGGACCACGCCGACACCCTCCGCGACAGCGTCGGCTGCGAGGGCAGGCGCCCGGCCCCGCCCAGCGGAGCCGTGCCCGCCCGGTCGCCGGTGGCCAGCCGCAGCGCCGGATCGTCGCGCAGCTCCGCGGCGTCGCTGTGGTCCCGGCGGCCCTGCCCGGCCAGCAGCAGCAGCGTCCGCGCCAGCCGCCTCTGCGAATGCCGGATCCGGCGCCCGTCCCGCTCGTCCAGCAGCCCCTTCGCCAGAAACCGCACCACCCTGCTGCGCCGCAGCAGCGCCCGCCCCGTCAGAGCCCCCGAATCCCCCGTGATCCGGTCCCGGCGGGACCCGGTCCTGAGCGACACCCGGTGCTGACCGACCTGTTCAAGCTGAACGGCGAATCCATTATCTTCACCCCCGGCATGATGGCTGGTAAGTGTTCGCGATCCTTCTAACACATTGAATCTGAAACACTTACCGCCTCACGTCACCCCGCTTCCCGCACATTCGTGAATAAGGGGGGGTTAACTACACATTCCAGACCCTTGAGGCTCCGCTCTGCGTTGCTCCTCGGACGAATAGCTGGGCTATTCGCCCTTCGTCGCGCCTTGCCAGCCGGGCGCCTCGCCGCTCTCGGTGCTACACGGAGTTTATCCACGGACTGCTAGCCGGTGCACTCTCCTTCGCGGCCCCCGTCCGAAGCCCCAACCGCCGTCATCGGCTCCTCATTCACCCGCAACTGAAACACATCCGGCCGCGCATAGTGCCCGATCACATCGAAGTCGAACTTGCCGCGCGCGATGTCGCCCAGATCCAGATCCGCGACCAGCATCCCCTCTTCGCCCAGCAGCGGCTCCGCCACCGTCTCGCCCAGCGGACTGTAGATCGAGGTCCCGCCGCGCGACAGCACGTCCGGCCAGTCCTCGAACTCGTCCAGGATCTCGATGTCGGCCGGGTAGTGCTCCTTGGTGACGAACTGGTTGCACCCGATCACGAAGCAGCGCCCCTCGAGCGCGATGTGCCTGAGCGTGGCCTGCCAGCGGCCGCGCGAGTCGGCGGTGGGCGCCAGGTAGATCTCGACGCCCTTGCCATACATGGCCATGCGCGCGAGCGGCATGTAGTTCTCCCAGCAGATCAGGCCCCCGACCTTCCCGAAGGGCGTGTCCAGCACCGGCAGCGTGCTCCCGTCCCCCTCGCCCCAGATGAGGCGCTCGGCGGCGGTGGGCTTGAGCTTGCGGTGCAGGCCCGCCAGGGTTCCGTCCGGGTTGAAGTAGAGGAGGGTACAGAAGAGGGTGCCCGGGGCGCGGCGGGCGTCTCTTTCGATCACGCCGACGGCCAGGTAGGCGTTCGCGGCTGCCGCTGCCCGGCCGATTCGTTCCGTTTCGGGGCCGGGCACGGGGATGGCGGCTTCGTGGTAGCGGCCGAAGGTGCGGCGGCCCGAGGGTTTGCGGCCTCCGACCGAGGTGCCGAAGGCGAGGCCCCAGGGGTAGCCACCGATGAAGGCCTCGGGGAAGAGGACGAGTTGGGCGCCCTGGTGCGCGGCGTCGGCGGTGGCGGCGCAGAGGTGGTCGAGGGCGGCGGCGGGGTCGAAGGGGTAGCCGCGGGGTTGGATGGCGGCGACGCGGAGGCGGGGGGGGTTGGGCATGGTGGGGTACGCTCAGCCGACCTTGTAGGCGAAGCCCACCTGCATCGCCGCGAACCTCGTCGTCTCGAGCCACTGCGAATGCTCCCTCAGGCCCCGGTAGTACATCCCTTCCAATCCGACACTCGCTCTCGAACCGCCGGGCAACGGGATCTCCACCCCCGCGCCCACGGCGACTCCGGCGTCGGTCACCTCGCAGTTCGCCGCCAAGTCACCCTCCTTCTCGCACGAAAGCTGGCTCCCCACCCAGGGGCCGACCATGCAGACCAATGACGGCACACGATCGGATGTCCGGAATGCCCGGGCGCGCAGGAGCACCGAGAACTGAAGATAGCTCGTGGAGAGGGCACCGGCCCCCGGCTCTCCGCTGGCGTGTCTGGACACCGCACCCCCCTTCTCAGTGTAGGCGGCACCGATGCGAAGCCCGAAAACACCGCCGGAGTCGGAGACCGGGACGTCGAGGTCGGCACCAAAGGCGAGTCCCCGAACAGCCTCTGGCGCGGCAGGGGGACAATGCTCGTCCGGTAGACATGGCCCGAAATGGACGCTGCCGGGAACAACCAGCCACGCACTTCCCACCCCGGCCCGCAGGCCGAGGGTCGTCTGCCCGGCGGCGGGCGCTGCGGTTGCGAGCAGGATCACCGAAACGAGTACGACTCCGCGCACCGGACCTACCGTCGTCGGGGGATGGCCCATTCACCGAGAACTGGGCGTAAACCGAACTTAGCGGCGAACCGGCCCTCCGGCGAGTTCGCCGATGAGCTCTCCCTCACCCGGCTCGGTCTCGCGCACGCGCAACTTTAAAGGAGGCGGCGATCCGTTGCGAACGTACACGTACCGCAGGTCGCCCCTCGAATGATCCGGTCCCCAGCGGACTGAGCGCGTCACAACAAGAACGCTGTCCCCGGTGACCTCAAGAGCATCGACGATTGCGCGCCGCACCCCGAACGAGCGGTGGACAGCGGGCGTCCCGCCTACCCATGTCAGACTGACCGAGAACTCGAAGCCCGTCGAGTCCTGCACAAACGAGCGCTCACTCCCGTCCAGGGCCAATGCAAGCGACCATCCCGGCACGTCGCCCGACATGGTAAAGAGCGAGTCCTCAACGCTGATTACCAACCGCGTCGCGTAGGATTGCGCCTCCGTCACGACTGCATGCACCATTTCCGGTGGCGGAACGGTTCCGGACGCGAACGGGATGTGCAACAGTGCTCCACCGGAGAAACGGATCGTTTCCTTGTGCAACCAAACACCCGCGTATCTCTGCAATTCCGTCCTCTCGGTCGCCGCTTCCCGACTCGGACCGGCGCCGGAGTGCTTCACGCAGGAAACCGCGACCAATGCACTGACTACGAGGATCACCCGAGGTGTGACAAACGTGCCTGGCGTTACATGCCTCGTCAACCGTCTGCCTTCCGTATCTCGCCCGTACAGCTGGATGGGTCTATCCGAAAGCGCCGTACGACCGTACGCAGTTCACCCAGATCGATGTCAAGGATTCTTCGGTCAAGCACAAATAGCTCTTCACCTCGGAACGCGGATATCGGCCTGCCCACGTCCGATGTGGGAATCTCGGTATCCAGACATTGATCGCTGCCGTCGTCCAGCAGGCTGCTTGCGTAAAGCCTGCCGACGATTTGTCGTTGTCCACGTTCTCCAAGCAGCTTGGTGCCTTGGTGGACCGTGAAGACATGTCCCTTCCCGTCCCGCGAAATACCCAGTAACGGAGCAACGGAGGCGAAGATCTCCTCGCGCGAACGGGAAGCGGGATCCATGACCTCCATTAGCTCGGCCTCGTTGCTCACCGACGCCCGCAGCCTCGCCCGCAACGGAATCGTATCTCGTATCTCCCCCGCGGCGGTAACACGCAACAGGAAAGGAACCGCCGCGAACCCCACAATCGCATCCTCGTCACCCACATGCATTCTGACAAATCCACCCAAACCGCGCACCAGGGAACTCTCCCGGTAGGAGCTTGGCACCGGCACCCGGTCCATCGAGACCACCGTTCCTGCGCCGCGCCCTTCACGCGCCCCCCTCCACAAAGGCGACAGCTCACGGGTCGTGAGTGTTCTCCACGTCCCGACATCGATGCCGGCCAGCCAAATGATGCCGCCTTGCGATGCGAGGAAGGAAACATTCGTAGTCCGCACGGAGCCGACATGTTCGCCCGATTCCGTATCGAAGAACTCGACGACCTGGTTGGGTGCCATCCCCGGAGGGCCCGAACTCCGCCCGTCGGTCACGCCCAACACAGTTCGAGACGCAAATCCCGCCCTGCCTGCGGAAACGAACTCGCCCGGACCCTCGCCCGCACGGCCATACCTCCGAATCTGTTGTCCCGTCCGGTCAAAACGCAGGACCGATTGCCCAAAGGAGTCGATCACGTACAGAGAGCTGTCCGGGCCAACAAACATGACCATCGGATTCCCGATATAGGACTGTCTGGTCTCTTGCAGGACAATGCTGTCCAGCAAGTGCAATGTGGGACCCAGCCTCTGTGGTACTAGCGAGACATGACGATCTCCGGGGGACAGGCCGGAGGACTGGGCGCCTTGGGGGGTGTCAAAATAGTATGGCAAGTTACCTTCGGCGGGCAAAGGGCTATTGCCCTCTTCGGAAGAAGGCCCTGCCGATGCGCTCCAGAGCAGCAAGGCCGCCAGTGGCAGCAGCAGGATGCCGGTTTGGCCGCTCAACTCAATGGTCCTTCCCATTGGATGCTTTGTGAGGGGGCCGCTGGCGTTTCGGTCTCGGGCCAAGCCCCGCCACCGGCGACGATCTGTTTCCAGTGTTTGCCATAACGAGCAAGATACGCGCCGCTCCCGCGCGCCGCAATTGGTGCGTTTCCCGGGGCGCGATTCCATCGGCCTCTGGCGGATGGGCACGCGAAACGCAAGCCGATGATGCGTTGACATCATGATGCGCTGATGTCATGATGTCACACCATGAGAACCACACTGACACTCGACCCCGACATCCATCACGCGGTCAGGAGCATCGCCAGGGAGCGCGGAGAGAGCCTGGGCACCGTCGTGTCCTCGCTGGCGCGAGCTGCCCTCCAGCCCCGCGAGCACACGACTCGCGCCGATGGCTTCCCCGTCTTCGCCGTGGGTCCCGACGCGCCGCCGTTGACGCCCGACATGGTCCGCGACGCGCTGGAGGACGTCTGACCAGTCTCCTGGACGTGAACGTTCTCGTCGCGCTCGCGTGGCCGAATCATGTCCATCACGGTCTCGCGCACCGGTGGTTCCGAAAGCACCAGCGGGACGGGTGGGCCACCTGTCCGCTCACCGAGTCTGGCTTCGTGAGGGTGTCGAGCAACCGCCGCGTCATTCCCGGTGCGTCCACGCCGGCCGAGGCCATCGCGCTGTTGCGACGGATGCGCCAACTCGAGGGCCACGTCTTCTGGGCCGACGACATCTCGCCCGCCGGACCTGCCGCGACGCCTTTCGCGCGCGTGGCCGGCTACCGGCAGGTCACCGATGCGCACCTGCTGGCGCTGGCGCTGCGCCGCGGCGGAGCGCTTGCCACCCTGGACCAGGGTCTGGCCGAACTCGCGGGGCAGGATGAGCGGGACGGGGTGGAAGTCATCCGGTTCAAGGTGCGTTTCGGGGAGTGAAGCGGCCCGGCGCCAAGTGGTCCGTTCACGCCAGTTCTCCCAACAACCTTACCCGCGGGTTCTCGAACCGGTGGAAGTCCCGGTCGTTGGTGAGGATGGTCGGGATGCCGTGCTCCCGGCACAGGGCGACGATCTGCGCGTCGAAGACCAGGTTGCCGCGCGCCCCGGCCGCGAGGGAGGCGGCGGTAAGCACGCTGACGAAGTCGGGGCCCGGTCGTACGATCCGGCACGAAGGGGATGCGAGGAGCCGTTCGAGGAACGAGACCGCCTGCCGCAAGGTCGATGGCGGGTTCAGTATCCGCCGGTGGGTGACCACGCGGATGAACTCGCCGACGCAGAACACCGGCAGCCCCCAGACCGCCGTCCCCTCCGCCAGGACGACCAACTCCCTGACCGCCGCCGCGTGAAGGTGGGTCTCGGTCCGGTGTGCGTAGATCAGGACGTTGGTGTCGACTGCGATCATGTCCCGTCCATGACGTCGTGAAGCTCCTCGCGGTCCGAGATGTCCACGCTGGGGGGAGCGAGCCCGCGGACGGTTACGAGCGTCAGTTCGAAGGGCGGTTTCGGCCGGTCGTCCTCCGCCAGCCTGGCACGCAGAGCGTCTTCGACGAAACGGGTCAGGGTGACGCCGGACCGGGCCGCGCACCGCTTGGCTCTCGTCAGGAGCAGGTCGTTCAGGTTGAGCGTGGTTTTCATCTGGGATCGGTTCAGAGCGATCGCGAGAGACGTGGTATGGGAAAACCATACTATATTGACCATATGTATGGCAAGTCGGCCTACTGGACCCCCGGGACCGGTTGGGATTATCCTCACCCTCCAGTCCATCCCCCGCAGAGGGTCCCCACCCACCGCGTACACCACGTCCAGAGAATCTCCATGAAGACACGCTTCCTTCGCACCACGCTCCTCTTCGCCCTGCTCCTCCCCCTACCCACCTCCGCCCAGTCCCCCCACGACGCCGTCCTCGCCCACGTCGAGGCCACCGCTGCCGCCTACGCCACCACCGCCCAGCAGATCTGGGACCTGGCTGAAGTCGGCTACCAGGAGGTCGAGAGTTCGGCCCTCCTCCAGGCCCACCTCTCCGACGCCGGCTTCGACATCGAGCCCGGCGTCGCCGGCATGCCCACCGCCTTCGTCGCCAGCTGGGGCTCCGGCTCGCCGGTGATCGGCATCCTGGCCGAGTTCGACGCGCTGCCGGGGATCACCCAGGACCGGAGCCCCGAGCGGACGCCCCGGCCCGAGATGGGCGCGGGTCACGCCTGCGGGCATCACCTCTTTGGCGCGGGATCGGTGGCGGCGGCGCTGGCGGTGAAGGACTGGCTCGCGGCGTCGGGCACACCCGGCACGGTCCGGCTCTATGGTACACCTGCCGAGGAGGGCGGCGCGGGCAAGGTCTACATGGTGCGGGGCGGCCTCTTCAGCGATGTCGACGCGGTCGTCCACTGGCACCCGAGCGGCACCAACAACGCCAGCCCCTCGACCTCGCTGGCCAACAAGTCGGCCAAGTTTCGCTTCCACGGGATCTCGGCGCACGCGGCGGCCGCGCCCGAGCAGGGGCGGTCGGCGCTGGACGGGGTCGAGGCCATGAACAACATGGTCAACATGCTGCGCGAACACGTCCCCCAGGAGACGCGCATCCACTACGTGATCACGGCGGGGGGGCACGCGCCGAACGTGATCCCGGACTTCGCCGAAGTCTACTACTACGTGCGCAACCCGGAGGTCGAGCTGGCGCGGTCGATCTTCGAACGGGTGGTCAAGGCGGCCGAGGGGGCGGCGATGGGGACGGGGACGCGCATGGAGTACGAGGTCATTCACGGGCTGTACGCGATGCTGAGCAACGACGTGCTGCAGCGGCGCGCGCAGGCGAATCTGGAGCGGGTTGGCGGGGTGGTCTACGACGAGGCCGAGACGGCGTTTGCCGAGATGATCCAGGGGACGCTGGCAAACGCGATGCCGCTTGAGAGCGCGGCCGAGGTACAGCCGTACATGCCGCGCAAGGGGGGCGGGTCGACCGATGTGGCCGATGTGAGCTGGGTGGTGCCCACGGTGGGGATCGGGACGGCGACGTGGGTTCCGGGGACGCCGGCGCACTCGTGGCAGGCGATCGCGGCGGGGGGGATGTCGATCGGGAACAAGGGGATGATCGTGGCGGCGAAGACGCTGGCGATGACGATGGTGGATCTGTTTGTGGATGCGGAGTTGCTGGCGGCGGCGACGGCGGAGTACGAGGAGAAGGTCGGGCCGGGGTTCGAGTATGTGTCGCTGGTGGGGGACCGGGATCCGCCGCTGGATTATCGGAAGCCGGCGGGGGGGTAGGGGGGCGGCACAGGATGGGAGACTGCGCCGGCACCGGAGAGGGCGCGAGCCGCTGACCGAGGTCTGGAACAACGCCCGGAGCTGCGCGTGCGCGTTGCGAGTGAGGGGAACCATGGCAGGGCCCATGGGCTGAAGACAGGCCCGTTCCACCATGTATGCGCCCCGGATTCGGTGGGAGATTGGAGGCACCGGGCCCTTTCACGGCCCATCCATTCCAACCCGCCCCGGTCCATCGGTGGACGACGCCGCCCTCAAGAAACTGTTCTCGCACCCGCGGATGATCGAGCTCCTGATCCGCCGCCACGTCCCGCAGTGGGACGGGAAGATCGACTATTCGACACTCGAACGGCTGCCCGCGGAACTCATCGACGAACGTCTGCGGCGGCGCTATCCCGACATGATGTGGCGCGCGCGCTCGATCGACCGGACGACGGACATGATCCTGCTGCTGGAGCTTCAAGGCAGGCCGGAGCGCCACATGGTCCTCCGCACCACGGCCTACACCGTTCTTGCGGTCCAGGAGCTGATCGAGCACGACAGGGAACTGGGCCGGGGCGGGCGGCAACTCGCCGTGGAGTCCCTCGTCCTCCACCACGGGGACAGGCAGTGGAACGCTCCGACCCGGTTGCGCGACCTGTTTCGGGACTCCGCCCCGGATACCCACCGGGTGGTCGAGCGCCTGCCACCCGACGCTCCGCAGCCGGGGCCACTGGATCTGCCGCAGATGATGCTGGGGATTGCCGGCGTGGCTTCCGAGACCGGCATGATGGAGCAGTTGCCGGCGCTGCGCCGGGTGGTCGAGGAGTGCGACGACGGGGACTTCGACCGGTTCGTGGCCCAGGGCGTGAAGGCGATGTTACGTTCGAAGGGATTCGACAGCGACCGATTTCAGGAGGCGATGACGATGGCAACTGTGGAGACTGAGTTTCGGCGCGGCTGGGACGCCGTCAGACAGCAGGGGATCGAACGAGGGATCGAACGAGGGATCGAACGAGGGATCGAACGAGGGATCGAGCGAGGGATCGGAGTGGGACAGGTCAGGATCCTGCGCCACCAGGCCGACCGCAAGTTCGGGCGTGAGACCGCCGAGGAGCTGGCGCGGCTGCTCGGGCGGACTCCGGATGGCGAACAGATCAGCCGTGTGGCGGCAGCCATCGTGGATTGCGATGCGGCGGACGACTTCCTGGCGACGGTGCGGGGGAACGGGTGAAGTGACGCATTCCCGCTGAGAGGCGCAGATGATGCCGGGGATTGTCGGCGTGGCTTCCGAGACCGGCATGATGAAGCAGTTTCCGGCGCTGCGCCGGGTGCTCGAGGAGTGCAACGACGAGGACTTCGACCGGTTCGTGGCCCGGGGCGTGAAGGCGATGTTACGTTCGAAGGGATTCGACAGCGACCGATTTCAGGAGGCGATGACGATGGCAACTGTGGAGACTGAGTTTCGGCGCGGCTGGGACGCCGTCAGACAGCAGGGGATCGAACGAGGGATCGAGCGAGGGATCGGAGTGGGACAGGTCAGAATCCTGCGCCACCTGGCCGCCCGCAAGTTCGGGCGTGAGACCGCCGAGGAGCTGGCGCGGTTGCTCGGACGGAGTCCGGACGGCGAACTGATCAGCCGTGTGTCGGCGGCCATCGTGGATTGCGAGGCGGCGGACGACTTCCTGGCGAGGGTGCGGGGGAACAGGTGACGGCTGGCCCTTGGCCCTTGGTATGGGCCAGGGGTTCGTACAACGGTTCGTCACGTAAATTGCAGTTGACCTGTTGTCAAGTATACTTGACATTTCTCGGACGGGCCGCCAATGACCCCTCGCCTCACCGGGCTGCCCAATGATCGGCGCGGGATGGACGACTGTAGACCTCGTTAGGCGCGCCTGAGGGACAACAGTCGTCGCCCTGACATGCCGGGGTGTTATCGTATTCACCGACCTCACCATTTCCCCACAGCCGAGGAGACGCATCACCATGTCTACCAACTCCAACGGCTCATCCGCGGGGAATTCGTCGGTCAGGCGCTTCTTCGAGCGACCGATTCTCAACAATCCCTACGAGTATCCCCGTCGGCACTGGGAGCTCGACGCCGAGGGACAACCAACTCATCGGATCCTCGACGGGCGCCGGCCCGCGGAGTTCATCACGCCGTTCCCGACGGCGCAGCAGCATGGCGCCGGTTCCGCCCAGGCGCGGCTCCAGATCGACCGGCACGAGGAGTTGTCGACGGACGACGAGCAGTACCTCACCGCCCAGATCAACACTGTCCGCCGTCACGTGGACCGGTGGCGCGACATTCCCAACCCGAACGACTGGGGAGTGACGCCGACCACCGCGCGGCTGCTTCGGCACTGGCGGTCCCACAACTTCAGCGGCATCCGCCCGTTCTTCTGCCAGGTCGAGGCGGCCGAGACCGCCATCTGGCTCACCGAGGTGGCTCCGAGGAGTCGCGCGAAGGCGATCGTGAGCCTGCTACGGAGCCTGGAGGAGGTCAGTCACGCGGCGAATCCGGGTCTCTCGCGCCTCGCGCTCAAGATGGCTACCGGTGCTGGGAAGACGACGGTCATGGCCATGCTGATCGCCTGGCAGACGATCAACGCCGTGCGGCATCCCAACAGCCCGCGGTTCACGCGCGGGTTCCTTGTCGTGACGCCCGGAATCACAATCCGCGACCGGCTGCGGGTGCTCCATCCCAACGACCCGGACGCCTACTACGGGAAACGCGAGCTGATTCCCAGCGAGATGCTCCGGGACCTGAACCAAGCCAGGATCGTGATCACGAACTACCACGCGTTCAAGCTGCGAGAGCGCGCGAAGCTCCCGAAGGGGAACAGGGCGCTGTTGACGGGCCAGACCGGAACCGCCCCCCAGACCCAGGAGACCGAGGGACAGATGCTCCAGCGGGTGATGCCCGCGCTAATAAGCCTGAAGCGCGTCGTGGTCTTCAACGACGAGGCCCACCACTGCTACCGCGAGAAGCCGGGATCGCGCGACGAGGACATCCTGAAAGGCGACGACAGGAAGGAAGCCAAACAGAACACGGAGGCTGCGCGGCTGTGGATCTCCGGCCTGGAAGCGGTGGCCCGGAGGCTCGACGTGAGTCGCGTGATGGACCTGTCCGCCACGCCCTTCTTCCTCCGGGGTTCGGGCTACGCCGAGGGAACGCTCTTCCCATGGACGATGAGCGACTTTTCGCTCATGGATGCGATCGAGTGCGGAATCGTCAAGCTGCCGCGGGTGCCGGTGGCGGACAACATCCCCGGCCAGGACATGCCGATGTTCCGGAAGCTCTGGGAGCACATCCGGGATGACATGCCGAAGAAGGGACGGGGCAAGGCGGGCGAGCTCGATCCGTTGATGTTGCCGGTGCCGCTCCAGACCGCCCTCGAGGCGCTATACGGGCACTACGAGGAGACATTCCGGCTCTGGGAAGAGGCGGAGATTCCGGTGCCGCCGTGCTTCATCATCGTATGCAACAACACATCGTCCTCGAAGCTGGTGTACGAGTACGTTTCGGGCTTCCAGCGGCCGTCCGAGAACGGGACTCAGGCAGTTCAGAATGGACGGTTGGGCCTTTTTCGCAATTTCGACGACCACGGCAACCGGCTCGCCCGTCCCCGCACCCTGCTGATCGACAGTCTCCAGCTCGAGTCCGGCGACGCTTTGGACCGGAACTTTCGCAAGATCGCCGCCGACGAAATCGAGCGCTTTCGCCAGGAGCGGGTCGAGCGCACCGGAAACCGCAGCGACGGGGACAACATCACCGACCAGGAGCTGCTTCGTGAAGTGATGAACACCGTCGGGAAGCCGGGCACGCTGGGCGACTCGATCCGTTGCGTGGTCTCGGTGTCGATGCTGACCGAGGGGTGGGACGCGAACACCGTCACCCACGTGCTCGGCGTCCGGGCGTTTGGGACTCAGCTGCTGTGCGAGCAGGCGGTCGGGCGCGCGCTCCGGCGTCAATCCTACGACCTCAACGAGGAGAACCTGTTTGACGTCGAGTACGCCGATGTGCTGGGCATCCCCTTCGACTTCACGGCGGAGCCCGTGGTCGCGCCGCCGAAGCGCCCGAGGAAGACGGTGCGGGTGCATGCGGTGCGGCCGGAGAGGGACGAGCTGGAGATCGGCTTCCCGAGGGTGACGGGTTATCGCGTGGAGCCTCCCAATGACCGGCTGGAGGCTGATTTCGACGAGGATGATGTGCTGGAGCTGACCCCGGAACTCGTGGGTTCGTCGCAGGTGCAGAACTCCGGAATCGTCGGCGAGGCCGTGGACCTGAACCTGCGCCACCTGGAAGGCATGCGGACCAACGAGATCCTGTATCACCTGACCGAGCGCCTCATCAACACCAAGTGGCGGGACGCCGGGGAGGCGCCGAAGCTCCACCTGTTCGGGCAGCTCAAGCGGATCTCGCGCCGGTGGCTGGAGACCTGTCTGGCCTGCCACGGAGGAACATACCCGGCGCAGCTCCGCTACCTGCAACTGCTCGACTGGGCCTGCGACCGGATCGCAGCCGCGATCGTCAAGGCCAAGGCCGGGAATGGAATCGTGAAGGCCGTGCTGAATCCCTACAACCCGGTCGGGACCACCGCCGATGTCGACTTCTACACGTCCAAAGCGCTCCGCCACAGGACCGATCCACGCCGCTCCCACGTCAACTGGGCCGTCCTCGACAGCAGCTGGGAGGGCGAGTTCTGCCGCGTTGTGGAGGGTCATCCGCAGGTGCTGGCCTACGTGAAGAACCACAACCTCGGGTTCACCGTCCCCTACCGGCAGGGGATGGACAACCGCACCTACGTGCCGGACTTCATCGTGGCGGTGGACGACGGGAGGGGGGCGGACGATCCGCTGAACCTGGTGGTGGAGATCAAGGGGTACCGGGGCGAAGATGCGAAGGACAAGAAGAAGACGATGGACAGCTATTGGGTGCCCGGGGTGAATAACCTGGGGTCGTTCGGGCGGTGGGCGTTTGCGGAATCTCGGGATGTGCTGGAGATGCGGTCCGACTTCGACGACGCGCTGCGGATTCACCTCGACCACGTCATTCGGTTCGTCTCCGGGGACCCCGTGGCGGTCGCCGCGGAGGAGCTCATTCGCATGGGCGGTTCCGATCCAGACGCCTCGGTGCCACCGCGCAAGCGCCCCTGGGAGATCTGGGGTTGATTCTCGTGGACACGTCCGTGTGGGTCGATCACCTCCGCCGGTCCAATCCAACCCTGGACATGCACATCCGGAAACGGACCGCCATGATGCACCCGATGGCTCTCGGCGAGCTCGTGTGCGGCAGTTTCGCGAATCGGTCCTAACAGCTCCGCGTGTGGCGCGGGCTGCCGCGAATCGAGTACCATTCTCATGAAACCGTCATCGACTGGATCGAATCCGAGCGCCTGATGGGCCGCGGCATTGGATTCACCGACGCTCATCTGCTCTACTCGACGGTGCACCGGCCCGAAACCCGATTGTGGACCCATGACAAGCGCTTAGAAGGCCTCGCCCTGAGATTCGAAGTGGCGCATCTGCGAAACGACTGAAACCCCCAACCCACCAGCGAGATGGCTAGAGCCAAGAAGCCGAAAACGATCGCGGCGATCACCCACAAGGACTCCCGCAAGAACATTCCCACGGCCGAATACCAGTCCGTGATGAAGAGCGAGGAGCTCCATCCCGTTCAGGTCGCCTACGAGCGCCGCAACCGGGACCTCGACCCCCAGCTGGTGTGGCGCGGGAAGCACGAGCAGGACGCCGAGCCCCTGGTCGCTCAGGCGCCTCCTCTCGATATCCAGGAGAAGGTCCATCCGAAGGTTTTGATCGACTCGCTGAAGCGCTATTCGAGGGAAGAGAACCCTGCGGAAGAGACCATCGACCTGTTCGCCGACTTCAACGGACTGCCGGAAGGCGACGCCCGCACCGAGTTCTACCAGCACGAAGCGAACTGGTCGAATCGAATGATTCTCGGGGACAGCCTGCATGTGATGGCGTCGCTGGCGGAACGGGAGGGGCTGCGGGGGAAGGTGCAGTGCATCTACATGGATCCTCCGTATGGGATCAAGTTCAACTCGAATTTTCAGTGGTCGACGACGAGTCGGAACGTCAGGGACGGGAAGAAGGAGCACATTACTCGGGAGCCGGAGCAGGTGAAAGCGTTTCGGGACACTTGGCGTGATGGGGTGCATTCGTATCTGGCGTATCTGCGGGACCGCCTGACAGTGGCGAGGGATTTGTTGGCAGAGAGCGGATCCGTGTTCGTGCAGATCGGGGACGAAAACGTGCACCGGGTGCGGGCGGTGATGGACGAGGTGTTTGGGGAGGAGAACTTTGTGTCGCTCATCACAGTCCAGACAACGACAGGGTTTAGTACCGACTTTCTTGGAAATATGTCGGACTTTGTCTTGTGGTTCGCGAGAGACAAGCCGGCAGCCAAGACGCGCCCGGCCCGCTATCGAAAGGAGTTCGTCCTCGGGCAGGGCAACGCTCGGTGGCTGATGCTGCCAGACTTTGCGTATCGCGGAGTCACGGAAGGCGAAAAGCGTGGAGAGTCCGTCGTGCCCAAAGGTGCTCGGCCCTACCAGCCAGACAACTTCTTGTCGCAGGGCAGGGCGCATGAACCCCAGCCATTCGCGCATCATGGCAACGTGTACGACGCGTGGGACAAGAACTCACACTGGAAGGCGCACTATCCTTCTGGGATGACAAGGCTGGCAAGGGCAGGTCGGATTCATGTGGCCGCGAACTCCCTTCGGTACGTGCGGTTTCACACCGACTTTGAGCTTGGCGCATACGGCAACATCTGGACCGACACTGGAACAGGGAACTTTACCGATCCCAAGCTCTACGTCGTGCAAACCAACGCCAAGATCATCCAGCGCTGCATCCTCATGACCACCGATCCCGGCGATCTCGTTCTCGACCCCACCTGCGGTGCCGGTACCACCGCCTATGTCGCCGAACAGTGGGGCCGCCGCTGGATCACCATCGACACCTCACGCATTGCTCTGGCGCTCGCCCGCGCCCGCATCATGGGTGCCCGCTACCCCTACTATCTACTCGCCGACAGTCCCGAAGGCCAGAAGAAAGCGGCTCAGATCACGCGCAGGGTGCCGCCCAGCGAGCCCACCTACGGTCGCATCCGTCAGGGATTCGTCTACCAGCGAGTCCCCCACATCACCCTGAAGCAGATCGCCAACAACACCGAGATCGACATCATCTGGGAGCGGTACCTGGACACTCTCGAGCCCCTCCGCAACGACCTGAATGCGGCACTCGGCAAATCCTGGGAGGAATGGCAGATCCCGCGTGACAACGACGACGAATGGCCGACCAGCGCCAAGGAGCTCCACGCCGCCTGGTGGAAGGCCCGCATCGCCCGTCAGAAGGACATCGACGCCTCCATCGCCGCCAACGCACCCTTCGAATACCTCTACGACAAGCCGTACGAGGACAAGAAGGCAGTCCGCGTCGCCGGTCCATTCACCGTGGAGAGCCTGTCCCCCCACCGCCTTCTCGCCGTTGACGAACACGAGGAGCTGATCGAAAAGGTCGCTGAGCCTTCGACGGTCGACTACGGCAGCACGCGGGACTTCGCCGAGGTCATACTGGAGAATCTCCGTACGGCCGGTGTCCAGCAGGCCCGGAAGAGTGACAGGCTCGAGTTCACTTCCATCACCGGGTGGCCAGGCGACTACATCTGCGCCGAGGGCCACTACAAGGATAGAAACCGCTCGCGGCGCGCGGGGATAATGATCGGCCCCGAGTTCGGCACCGTCTCTCGCCCCGACCTGGCGGCGGCTGCCAGAGAGGCGGCTGACTTCCGTTTCGACACCGTCGTCTCCTGCGCTTTCAGCTACGATGCCGGGTGCTCGGACTTCGATAAGCTCGGCCGGATGCGAGTTCTGAAGGCCCGCATGAATGCCGACCTGCACATGGCGACCGATCTCAAGCAGACGGACGCGGGAAATCTCTTCGTTGTCTTCGGCGAGCCTGACATCTGGATCCACGACGCGCCCGACGATGAGATCTCGGTCGAAATCAAGGGCGTCGATGTCTTCGACCCTGCGAAGGGCGAGGTTCGAAGCGACGATGCGGATGGAATCGCCTGTTGGTTCATCGACACCGACTACGACGAGGAGAGCTTCTTCGTTCGCCATGCGTATTTCCTGGGTGCAAGGGATCCCTACAAGAGCCTCAAAACCTCTCTCAAGGCTGAGATCGACGAGGACGCATGGGCGTCGCTCCGTAGGGCGCGATCACGACGCTTTCCGAAGCCTCGGACTGGGAGAATTGCGGTCAAGGTGATCAATCATCTTGGGGATGAGGCGATGAAGGTGTTTCGGGTGTCATGAGCGGCGGCGACTCGCATCGCCGGAGTTGGTGCCGTGCCTGAACTGGTATCGAAGGGTCCGGACGTTCCCGTCGATCTGCTGAACCAACTGGACGATGAACGGGTCGTCTTCTTCTGCGGCGCCGGCGTCTCGATGGGTGGCAACTCCAGGCTGCCCGGCTTCCGTCGCTTGCTGTGCCAGGTCTACGATACGAAACGCATCAAGCCCGACGACGTCGAAGCGGAGGCGCTAAGCCAGCCCGCGTACGACAAGGTATTCGAGCTGCTTGAACGGCAGGAGCGTCTTGGCTCCCAGCAGCTCTACGAGTCGGTCGTCGCCCAGCTCTCGGTAAGTCCGGTCGGCCCACTACAGATGCATCGAGACCTTCTGGCTCTGTCGAAAGTGGAACGAGGCCACCGGCTGGTCACCACCAACTTCGACAATCGCTTTTGCGAGGCCGCGGCAGAGCTGCTTAGTTAGACACGATCAACGGTTGCGGACATACGATGCCCCCGCCCTGCCCGTGCCCAAGCGGCACCGCTGGCGCACACTCGTCCACCTCCATGGCAGAATCCAGCTTGATGGGGATCGCTCCGATCTGGTGCTCACGTCCGCCGACTTTGGCCGCGCCTACCTCACCGAGCGGTGGGCGGCCAAGTTCGTGACGGCGCTGTTTCGCGAGTTCACGGTCGCGTTCGTCGGCTACAGCCTTTCCGATCCGGTGATGAAGTACCTCGTTGACGCGGTTGCGGCCGAGCGCGCCAAGGGGGACAACCTTGGTATGGCCTACGCCTTCGACGGTTGTGATCCCGAAGAGAGGGCGAAAGTCGGCGCAGGGTGGACCGCGAGGAACGTGGAACCGATTCTCTACGACCACAGGGAAGACCACGAACTCCTACGCGAGACCATCCGTAAATGGGTCCACGTGCGGAGTGACCCGCAAGCCCGCAAGCGCATTGCCTTGCAGAGCATCCGCAGACTCCCGGAACCTGGTGATCCGGAGGCGGCGCGTGTGACGTGGGCGCTGGCGCGGTCCGATGTGGCACAGGCGCTTGCGCAAGCGCCGCCGGTCACCGACGAGCAAGACTTCCCCAAAATCGAGCGATGGCTCGATGTGTTCGCGAAGGCCGGCCTGTTCAGTCGCAGAGTAGTTGATCAGGGCGCACCAGTAAAGCTGATCGACGAAGGGACTCGCTCGCAAAGCCCTCCTCCGCTCGGGAACGTCACCTATCAGTTGGCTTGCTGGATCGCGCGGCATCTCCACGTCCCCCAAGTCCTCGGCTGGGTGCTCCGCAAGGGTGGCAGAGTACACCCCGAGCTTCGCCGAGAGATCCGGCGGAACCTTGCCGATCCGTCGGAAACGATACCGCCCGAGCTTCGGCATCTCTGGACAGTGCTCCTCGATGATCGGATTCCTGATACGTGTGGCCTCGTGTTCCTGGAGCCGCAGTATGAGCATGCTCCGATCGGAAACGAGAAACGGCGACTTGAGGAAGCGCTGGTGCGTTGCCTGACTCCACGCCTCGTGCTCCGGCCGGGCCCTAGCAACATCGCAGTGGTCCGACGATTGATCGAGCGCGACAGCACCCCCGTCCCCCCGATCGAAGCCTGCGGACATCTGCGGGTCCGCTTGGATCACGACGATGGATTCGCGGCAGGGGAGACGTTGCTCTCGGACGACGGACTCCTATGTCGTCATGCCGAGCGGATCACCGCTCACCTTGCAGATGCCCTCGTGTTGTTGCGGGAAGACGCAATGGTGCCAACCGACTCCGTGACTGGCCGAGTGCGGTCATCACAAGACCACGCGTGGATCGCTGCCGACAGCGACCCCCTTGATCCCTATGACGACTGGACGCGCCTGATCGACCTCGCCCGCAAGAGCTACCTCGCGTTGGCGGGCAGCGATCCCGAGCGAGCCTCGGCCCTGCTCCGGCGATGGGCTACGTCGGGCGAATCCCTTTTCCGGCGTCTCGCTCTTCACGCTCTCACTGAAGACGACAAGTCCGAAATCGACATCGTGGATGCGTTGCTTCTGCGAGGCAGCGAACTCGGCCTTTGGAACCCGGAACTCCGCAACGAACTCTTGCGATTCCTGAACTTGGCTGGGCTACGCCTGCCCGACGGGTTGCGCGACGGCATCGTGGCTGCAATTCACGCTGGGCCGACCATTGGCGGGTCCGGTCTGGGTAGGAGCCGACCGGATGCAGTCCGTAGCGCCAAAGCTCGGCTCTTGCTGGAGTTGCACCTCTCCGGGGCCGCGCTCGATCCCGAGTCCGGGAGCCTGACGGAGGGGGTCGCGTCCGGGCGGCAAGCGGGAGACTTCGACAACGCCTACGAAGTGTTCTCCACGGGAGCGGCATTTCGGGTGATGGATCACGAGGACCAAGGGTCGGCAGCGCAACTTCTAGACGGACCAGCGTCCGATCTGGAGGAGGCCTTGGGCGACGAGGGACAACGATTGGATTGGGACACCATCGGCGCGCTTGTGAACCTGAGTGCCCCGAAAGTGTTCGAGGCCCTTCGCGGATGCGCCGAGAGAGGAGGATTCCCTCCAAAGCCTTGGAAACACCTGATGTGGCACATCGCCTCTGCTCAGCGCGGGGGCAAACTGGACCCCGATGTTGCAGACGATGTCGCCCGGGTGCTGTCCGGCGCTCCAGATGGTCTTTTTCGCGATGTCGGAACGGCGGCGGCCGGGTTCGTGCAGGTACTCGGCGAAGCCTGGGACACGGACAGGGAACCGGACTTCCGCGCGCTTTGGGAAAACGCATGGCTAGGAGCGCGGCAGGAGACCGAACTCGATGTCAACAACCCCGTGACACGAGCGTTGAACCACGTTTCGGGAATGCTAGCCGAAGCAGCTCTCTTCCGGCTGCGGAAGCACACTCCCCGACCCCAGATGGGACTTCCATCGTCGGTGCGGTCCTACTTCGACACGATCGCCGAGGGCCCCGACGGGCACTTTGGGCGCGTGCTGCTGGCAGCAAGACTGAATCTCCTGTTTGCAATCGACCCCGAATGGACCGGCGGGGCGCTCGTTCGCCGCCTGAACCCCGTCGCGGATTCCACGGAGGCCCTCGACCTGTGGGGCGGGTTTGCCTGGTCTCCGAAGGTCGGACCAACTCTTCTCGTGGCTCTCAAGCCCGCCCTCCTGGCGGTACTCGCCCGTGATGATGTCCGCCCACGGACGATGCGAAAGTTGGTCGGCCTCCTCGTCGCCATTTGTCTTGACGTCCCGAAGGAACTGGCTGAATCCGAGGTTCGTTCGGTCATGGATTCGCTGTCGGAGGAGTCACTTTGCCGAGCACTGGGGACCCTGGAAAGCCGTCTGACCGGAAGCTCCGCCGAGCGTGCGAAGACTTGGCACAACACCATCGGTCCCTGGCTTGAGACGTACTGGCCACACGAGGTTAGCCGCAACACGGCTCGTTCCTCGGCGAGCATGATGCGCCTGGTGATCGCCGCCGGTGACGCGTTTGACCAATCAGTGTCGTGGTCCACACCATTCCTGAAGCCTATCGAGACGCGCGCACCACTCGGCAGCCTGAAGGGCAGTGAGCACGTTCAGAACCACCCGAGCGCCGTCCTCGACCTCCTCGCGCTTGTCTTACGCAACGATCCGCCACCGTACGCCCGGAGCCCCCTCAAGGACATCCTCGACGCAATCCCGCAGGAACACCCCGCACTAAGCGACGACACTCGGCTTCGGCGTTTGTACCGCATCGCAGCCGGCCCATGAGTCGGCAGGACGGTTCTGATCCCAACCCACACCACCGCTCATCCGGCTCTTCGCGGGCGAACACCAAGAGGTGCCGGCCGAACGCAAGCCCGTTTTCTTGCCCCCGCCCCCCCAGTCCCATCCACCCATGCCACCGCCCCTCGCGCGGGCCCACCTTTCCGGCGCACCACCGAAGGACGCGCCGGTCCGGCCACCGCGGACCGGTCCTCGCTTCTTCGCAGCCCGAAGGGACCATCCTCCGAACGATGCGCGAGACGCCCGACGAACCCAGCCGGCCCGCCGGCCCGAAACACGACGCCGCCTACAAGAGCCTCTTCGCCCGGAGGCGCACCGTGGAGGACACTCTGCGCGCCCTAGCCGTCGCCACCGCCACCGGCGATGCCGGCAAGGCGCGTGATCCCGAACTCGACGACGACATCGCCCGCCGCCTCGACTTCGCCACGCTCGAACGCATGCCAGCCAGCTTCGTCACCGAGCACCTCGGCCGACGGCACGCCGACATGCTCTGGAGGATCCGGACAGTCGACGAGACCTGGCTCCACTTGCTGGTGCTCTTCGAGTTCCAGTCCACCGTCGACCGCCGCATGGCCTTCCGCATGATGAACTACGCGGGCGGCATCTGGATGGGCCTCAACTCCGACCATCTCGGGCCTGGACGCGCCTTTCCGCTCGTCCTTCCCGTCGTCGTCTACAGCGGCCGGCGGCGCTGGACCGCCCCCAGGGACATCCGCGACCTCCTGACCCCCGCGCCCCACGGGCTCCTTGGATCCCGGCCGCGGCATCCGTATCTTCTCATCGAGCAGCAGCGGCTCGGTCCCCCGCCGCTGCCGGAGGAGAACGTGCTCTCGATGATCGCGGCGCTGGAGCGGGCCCGGTCGCCGAAGCGGCTCGAGGAACTGGCGCTGTCGCTGAGGGACTGGGTGGAGCGCGCGGGGGCGCAGGAGCTGCTGGACAGCTTCAGGGAGTGGATATCGCAAGTGCTGGCGCAGCGGCACGGTCCCGAGGGCCGGGCGCTGGAACTCAGAATCAGGAACCAGGAGGAGGCACGGATGACGACATTGATCGAGCGGGCACGGCAGTGGGGCGAGGAGCTCAATCAGGAATGGCTCGAGAGGGGGCTCGAGAAGGGCCGTCTGGAAGGCCGTCTGGAAGGGGAGCGGGAGCTGGTCCGCCGACTCGTCGCTCGCAGATTCGGTGAGAGGGCCGCGAAGGATTTCGTTCCGGTGCTTGCGAGCATCTCGGACTCGGATCGCCTGGCCGCGATCGCCGCCGACGCGTTCACATGCGAGACGGCCGGGGAGCTGGTCAAACGGGCACGCGGGGATGGCACGGCGGAGTGATCGTCGTATCCGGACACCGGCAATCTTCGCTACGATGGCCCCTTCGTGCCCGAGCAGATCGCGGCGGTGAAGGACGAGGACATCGACTTCAGCGACATCCCCGAACTGGACGAAGAGGGGAGACGTATGCCCATATTGCGCATATGGCAATATGGCAAGATGGTATCCTGTAAGTCACACTTGGCTTTTTTCGGCCCTTAGGCGGCCCCCCCCTCACCCACACTCCGAAAACCCACACACATAGCACCTCTTACACCCCTCCTCAAACGCCAACTGCCCCGCCCCGCAATCCGGACAAGCCCCCAACGTCTGCGCAGTATGATCCACCACGTACTCCCCCTGCCCCGCCACCCCCCGCCCCGCCACCCCCGACCCCCCCTTCACCGTCACCGGCACCTCGATCGGGAGCATCTCCTGCACCCCCTCCTTCTCGGCCAGGTACCGCTCGATCGCCTGCGCAATCGCGTCCGGCGCCGACAGCACCTTCTGCGGCCCCACGCCCACTGCCCGGTCACAAGAGATCCCCCGCAGCTGGTCCCGCACCGCCGTGATCGGAATCCCCGAGCGCAGCGACAGTGAGATCAGCCGCCCGATCGCCTCCGAGTCGGCCATGGCGGCGCCCCCCGCCTTGCCCACCGTGCAGAAGACCTCGAAGGGCTTGCCCTTGGCGTCCTCGTTGATGGTGACGTAGAGGTCGCCTAGCGGGGACTCCACTTTCATCGTCCTACCCTTCAGCATCGAGGGCCGCCGACGCTTGTGGCGTGACGCCGCGGCCTCCCGGTCGTGCTCCTTCAGCTGGAGACGAACCTCGTCCAGCACGCCCTCCAGTTTGTGCTTCTCGGCCCGCGCGTCCGCCAACTGCGCCTTCAGCTCCTCGAGTTCGGGGAAGGCGCCGTCGCCCTCCTCCTGGCCCGTCTTGCCGGTCGACAGCACTTGCATGGGCCGCGATCCGTCGCGGTACACGGTGACCCCCTTGCACCCCAGCTCGAAGGCCATCTCGTAGATCTTGCGGACGTCCTCGCGGGTGGCCTCGAAGGCGAAGTTGGTGGTCTTGGAGATGGCGGAGTCGACGTGGTCCTGGAAGGCTCCCTGCATGCGCACGTGCCACTCGGGGGTGATGTCGTGGGCGGTGCGGAAGGTGTTCTGGACCTCCCGGGGGACCTCGTCGAAGTGGATGTGGCCCTCTTCGGCGATGCGCTTCATGAGGTCGTCGGAGTGCCAGCCTTCGGCCTTGGCGCGGGCGACGAAGTCCTCGTTGACGTCGGGCATCATGACGCCGGCCTGGTTGCGCATGAAGGCCACCGCGAAGAGCGGCTCGATGCCGCCGCTGCACCCGGCGATGATCGAGATGGTGCCGGTGGGGGCAACGGTGGTGAGGTTGCAGTTGCGGAGCCGGCGGTGGTCGCGGATGCGGTTGCCGTCGGCGTCGCGGGCGCAGGTGTCGTCGGGGCCCCAGATCGACTCCTCCCAGGCGGGGAAGACGCCGCGCGTCTCGGCCAGCTTCTCGGACGCGACCCTGGTCTCCTCTTCGATGAAGGCCATGACGGTGCGGCCGAGCGCCACGCCCTCGTCCGAGTCGTAGCGCACGCCCAGACGCGCCAGCAGGTCGGCCCAGCCCATGATGCCGAGCCCTACGCGGCGGATTCTCTTAGCCAGGTCGTCGATCTCGGCGAGGGGGTAGCGGTTGGCGTCGATGACGTTGTCGAGGAAGTGGGTGGACAGGTGCACGACGCGGCGGAACTCGTTCCAGTCGATGCCGTCCTCGGGGCGCTCGAAGTGCCCGTCGCGGGCGAAGTCCCCCACGTTGATGCTGCCCAGGTTGCAGACGTCGTAGGCCAGCAGCGGCTGCTCGCCGCAAGGGTTGGTGGCCTCGTAGGAGCCGAGCCGCGGCACGGGGTTGTGCTCGTTGGCGCGGTCGATGAAGAAGACGCCGGGCTCGCCGGTCTTCCACGCCCCCTCGACGATCATGTCGAAGATCTCGTGCGACTCTTCGCGGCCGACGACCTGGCCGGACCGCGGACTGATCAGGTCGTATTCCTCGCCGCTGCGCAGGGCCCGCATGAAGTCGTCGGTAATGGCGACCGAGATGTTGAAGTTGGTGACTTGCGAAGTGTCGTTCTTGCAGGTGATGAACTCGCGGATGTCGGGGTGGTCGACCCGCAGGATGCCCATGTTGGCGCCGCGGCGGGTGCCGCCCTGCTTCACCACCTCCGTCGAGGAGTCGTAAAGGCGCATGAACGATACGGGACCCGAGGCTACCCCCATGGTGGATCGCACGGTGTCCCCCTCGGGGCGCAGCTTCGAGAACGAGAACCCGGTCCCGCCCCCGGACTGGTGCACGAGGGCCATCGCGCGCAGGGTGTCGTAGATCCCGCTGGCCCCGTTGGAGAGCGCGTCCTCGACGGGCAGCACGAAGCACGCGGAGAGCTGGCCCAGCGGCCGGCCCGCGTTCATGAGGGTCGGCGAGTTGGGCTCGAACTGGCCCGTGGTCATCAGCTCGTAGAAGCTCCGCGCGACCTCCTCGACGGCCGCCTCGGAGGCCCCGTACTTGCCGTCCTCCTCGGCGATGACCCACGCGATGCGCCAGAACATGGTCTCCGGATCCTCGGTGGGCTCGCCGGCCTCGTCCTTCTTGAGGTAGCGCCTGGCAAGGACGATGCGGGCGTTCTCCGAGAGCGTGGCCGGGGGGAGATCCGGGGGGAGGCGGTCGTCGAAGACACTCGGGTCCTTGGCTGGCGGATTCATGCGGGGATTCCCTTACGATTTGGAGGGGGATACCAGATGTTGTGGGGTCCGTACTTTAATACCACCATCGCTTGTGGTCAAGGGTCGGGAGGCCGATAACGCGGGTCGGCCAGGTAACAATGTATATCACGGTTTACATATTGTAATGTCTACTTTACATATTGACGATTTGAGAGCGGCGACTTCGCGCGGCTGAATCACCTCCCCGGTGCCGTGAGGGTGTGTTCCACGGGCTGACCCTAGAAGGCGTTGCCGACTCGAATGTGGTATGTGGGACGCGCCCCGCTCTCCAGCGGCAGTCCGGCGCCGAAGCGAACCGTGAGACCACCCTGGTAGATCGGCACGACGACCGTCGACACCTCGGCCCCGGCGCTCATGAGCATGGACCGCCGCGGGTTGTAGTAGCCGGTGACGTCCTCGGCCAGAACCGGACCCCAGGCGTTGCCCGCGTCGAAGAACACGGAGCCGTGGAGGCGGTCGAAGAAGAGGGGTAGCGGGCCCACGCCGCGGTCAATGAGCGCGACCGGGAAGCGGTACTCGGCACTGGCGGACCAGGCGATTCGGCCGAAACGCGCGTTTCCGGAGTAGCCTCGAACCGGGAGGAGCTTTCCGGACCCCCCGAAGAGGCCCAAACCGCTTATGCCCTCGGGCATGCCCTCAGCCCCCCCGACATCGAAATGGTACTGGTCCGCGCCAGCCCCGAAACCGATGCCGCCCGATGCGCGCAGGGCCAGCACGTGGTTGGAGAACCCCCACGCGCGCAGCCCCTTGTAGGCCGCCAGCTCTCCCGTGATTTCGTTGAACCCCTGGTCTTCGTAGACCAACCCGCGCTGCGCGCGCTGGAGACCCGTTTCCCGCCGCGCCCGCACGCTCAGCCAGGCGCTCACACCGTCCTCGCGGGAGATGGAGAAGGCCCGGCGCTGGACGTTGGAGGCCGAGAGGGTCGCTCGCGCCTGCAGGAACGTGGTCCGGGGCGCGGGACGCGAGAGTCGCGAGAGTTCGGGCCCCGGATTACCCTGCAGATCCTGGATAGTAAAACGCTCGCGGACCAGGCTGCCGCTCAGGGAGAATCCCACGACGCTGCGGTAGCGGCGCCTCAGGAACGACGCCGACAACCGCGCCCAACGCTCTCTCTCCAGCAGGAAGTACTCCCGGATCTCCTCTTCGGAAACGCGTACCGGTACCGAGCGGGACCAAGCATCGTGGCTCTGTCCGGTGGAGACCCCCAGCACCGGGTTGCCGAAGCCGTAGTAGCTGTACCCGAACGAGCCGGTGAAGCGCTCGCCGTCGAGTGAAACGCGACCCGAGAAGGTGTAGCGGTGTCGTCCGACCATGTCCTGGCCTTCGGTCGCCAGTCCGACGAACGGTTTGATGACTTCGTACCAGGTGGTATCCTGGCTGAGACTCTTCTCCGCGGCACGGTAGAGCGGCCTCCAGTGGTAGGGTCGCAGCGTGGACCAGGGCCGGTAGCCGCGGCTGGCGTCCGCGGACTCGGCCCGTTCGCCGGTAGCGACGGGCGCCTCGGCAAACCGGTCGCTGGCCGGCTGCGGCGTGAACCACTCCCCCGGAGCGAAGGGGATGCGCTCGATGTGCCACCCGTCGGCGTGATAGGAGGAGAAGTGGATCCAGCGGCCCTGGGGGTCCACGGAGGGGTGGGCGGCGCCTCCGAGGATGCTGGTGATCTGGCGGATCTCGGGGGCGGCCCCGTCGCGCAGGGTGGCGGCGTAGAGATTCGGTATCCCCGTCCGGTCCGACGACCACACCACGGTGGAGCCGTCCGGGGTCCAGAAGGGGGTCATGTCGATGGCGCGGTCGCTCGTCACCTCGGTCGTCACGGTGCCGTCGGGATCGAGGATGACGATGTCCATCGCGCCCCGCGACCAGCGCGTCACGGCGATCCGGTCATCCCCGGGGGACCAGCGCGGGTGGGCCCAGTGGACGTTCGGATCGGGGTCGGTGAGGGCCGTCACCGCACCCGTGCCCACCTCGACCAGAACGAGCGTGTTGGTGCCGCCGCCCTCCTGCACCGCGATGGCCAGTCTGCCGTTGCCGGACACGTCGGCGTAGGTGAGGCGCCGGCCTCGGGTGACGCGCCGAACCGATCCGTCCAGCGAGGCGCGGTAGAGGTCGCTCGTGAGGTGGTAGCGGTCGGTGAAGTCGAGCTGCGAGAAGAGCAGCGTCCCGTCCGAAGCCCATGACAGGGTGCCGTTGGCGCCGTTGAGACGGGTGAGGCGCCGGGATCCGCCGCCATCCGGCGCCGACACGCGGATCTGGGTCGCGTTGACGCCGTCCGAGCGGGCCAGGACAAGGGTCGCGCCGTCGGGCGACACCATGGCCTGCTGGGCCTGCCGGCCCGAGGTCTCCACGCTCTCGCCGACGGTGACGGGGGCCGACCCGGCCAGGTTGGCGGCGATTTCCCGGTACGCCTCGGTGGTCTGCCGGCTCCACTCGTCCCAGCTCTCGGACACGCTGGTCCCGAAGGCGTCGCGCGCGGCCATGTTCATGAAGTACGGCGCCCAGAGCCCGGCCACCGAGCGGGCGAAGTCCCCCAGCGCCTCCTCGCCGTAGGTCTCGGCCACGTGATCGAAGTAGCGGGCGCCGTACACATAGGCCCGATTGCCGCCCGGCCACACCGGCGAGTCCCCCGACGCCTGGTCGAGCTTGTCGAGACCGCCCTCCAGCGCGGCGGCACGGAGCACCATCTCCTGCCAGGTTCCCTTGACGCGCCCCGCCCCCGTGAACGCCGATTCGTAGTAGGTGGCCAGCCCTTCGAGCACCCAGGTGGGCGCGGCGCCGGAGGGGAAGACGGGCCAGGTCCCCGGCACCCTGCCGAAGATGGTGCGGATCACCTTGCCGACGAACCCCTGCATGTCGAGGTGGAAGGTGTGCACCAGCTCGTGGACGATGACCATGTCCAGCCATTCGTCGAAGTACGAGATGGCCGCCCCGTCCATGGGTGGCCGCACGAAGATGGTGACCTGGTTGTAGGGGAACGGGGTGGCCCAGCCGTTGGCCAGATCGGTGTGGTCGGAGAGGAGGAGCTGGGTCCGTCCCTTCGGCGGGTCGACGAAACGGTCCGCGAGGAGCGCGTAGGCCCGCTCGGCGCTGGCGGCGGCGCGCGCGCCCAGATCCCGAAGCCCTCCGGGATAGGTGATAACGAAGTGCTCGGTGCTGATCTGGCGCCAGTCCGCGTTGGGGGGGACGGCCTGGGCGGCGGAGAGGCGGGCGGGGGTGAGGAGGAGGAGGGTGAAAAGGAGGAGTGCTGGTCTCATGGTCGCCGGTCCGGATTGATGTGCTTCGCGCCGCCTGCCCGGATTATCGGACGCCGTCGCTCTCGCCGCCAGTCCGGGTGCCGGGGGTGTCGGTGCAAGGAAGCGCGCTGATCAGTCCGTGGACGCGTTCCAGCGCCGCCCTTGCCTCGTCCGCCCCAACCCCCAGCCGCCGCATGGCCAGCGCGGTCTTGACGTGGCCGTCGGCGTCCCCCAGCAGCCCGCGCGCTTCCTCGCGCCCCAGCCCAAGCGTCGCCATCAGGATGCGCTCGCCCCGGTCCTGCAGCTTCCGGCACGTTACCCGCAGGTCGACCATGAGGTTCCCGTGCACCTTGCCGAAATGCACCATCGCGGCAGTGGTTATCGTGTTCAGCACCATCTTGGTGGCGGTCCCCGCCTTCATGCGCGTGGACCCGGTGACGACCTCGGGGCCCGTCAGCGGTGCAATCACCACATCGTGCGCGTGCATGAGCTCCCGGCCAGGGGGAGTGCACAGCAGAAACCCCGTGCGGGCGCCCCGTTCGCGGGCGCGGGCCAGCGCCCCGTGCACATACGGCGTGGTCCCTGAGGTCGCGATCCCAAGCACGAAGTCGGCCGCGTCCACCTCCTTCTCGTCCATCGCCGCCGCTCCATCTTCCGGGTGGTCCTCCGCGCCCTCCCGCGACCGCACCAGCGCTCCGAAGCCACCGGCGATGACTCCCTGTACCATCGCCGGATCGGTCCCGTAGGTGGGGGGCATCTCGGCCGCGTCGAGCACGCCCAGTCGCCCCGAAGTGCCCGCACCGACGTAGATTAGCCGTCCTCCCGACCGAAACGCAGCCACCACCAGGTCCACCACCCGCGCGATCGTTTCGGCCTCCCGCGCCACCGCCTCCGCAACCGAGGCGTCCTCGCGGTTGATCACCCGGACGATGTCCAGCGAGGAGAGCCGGTCGATGCCCTTGCTGCGGGTGTTCCGTTGCTCAGTCAGCCTGTCATCCAGCATCTTTCACCACCTGGCAGTCCAATCGCGAACCCACCGGCCACACGGGTAGCGGCGAGGGCGCCGGGTTGCGGGAAGGGGGAAGGGCCACACGGAAGCTAACCATCTTCACGGGAACCGAAGGGAGAGCGGCCACGCATGCCGACTACTGGTTCGAACGGACACGATTGCGACTTCTGCGGCAGCGAGTCGGTCTTCACCAGATACGACCTCGGAACCCACGAGATCCTCCGTTGCAAGAGTTGCACCTTCATGTGGCTTCATCCCCCGCCATCCCAGGCGGAGCTCCACGAAGTCTACGGCGAAGACTACTACCGCAACCGGCGCTTCTTCGACGGCGACGACAAGATCTACGGCTACTTCGACTGTTTCTCGGAGCATCCGACCAAGGAACGGGACAATCATCGCGTTCTGGACCGGCTGACCGGGTTCCTCGATCCTCCCGTCACCCGAGGCCGGAGCTTCCTGGACATCGGGTGCGGACTCGGATACCTGCTGAGCGCTGCCAGCGCGCGTGGCTTCCAGGTCAGGGGTATCGACTACAACCGCGCGGCCACCGATTGGATCACCAAGACGCACGGGTTTCCGGTGTCCTGCGGCGACTTCATGAACTACGAAGGCAAGGCGTGTGACGCCGTGACCATGCTGGACGTCATCGAGCACCTGCCGCAGCCGCTCGGAGCCCTGGCCAAAGCCTATTCCGTGACCAGACCCGGCGGGGTTTTCGTGCTGTCAACCATGGACTCGGATTCACTGGTATCACGCTTGGTCGGCAAGCGGCTGGAGGACTTTCGGCGAACTCGCGAGCACCTGTTCTTCTTCAATCGTGCAACCATCCGCCGGGCGCTGCAGCGTGCGGGTTTCGAGATCCTTCGGATCGATTCCTTCGGCCTCACCATCCAGATGGGCTTTCTGACCAGGCGGGCCAAGCTGGCGTATCCGCGTCCCGGGGCGGCTCTGGAGCGGCTCGTGGAGTGGCTGCGCCTGTCGGAGCAGAAGCTCCACTTCGATCCGCGCACCAAGATGATCGTCTACGCGCGGAGACCGGCCGAATCGTGAGTAAAGGCAAGGTGAAGAGGAAGCGCGCACGAGCAGCCCGCAAGTCCCGGAGGGCCCCCGCGGATCCATCGCCGCCCGCCCCACCCGCGTTCTCCCGGTGGATCGAGGAGCGGATGCCACAGGTGACGGCCGGCCTGGTCGCCCTTCACCTCGTGCTATGCGCCGCGCTCTTCGAGCCCAAGATCCATACGGGCGGCGACAGCGCGACCTATGTCCTGCTGGCGGAGAGCCTCCTCACGCCGGGCGATGGCTACTCGGGGTCGTGGGAACCGGGGCCGCCACAGGCGCACACCAAGTACCCGCCCGTCTACCCCGCCCTTCTCGCGCCCCTGGTCGCGATCTTCGGGCGGAACTTCGTTGTGCTCAAGCTGCTTTCGGTCGTCTTCACGGCCGCGTCGGTGTTCCTCTTCTGCCGGTATGCCCGGCGCCGGCGCGAGCCGACGCCCTGGTTCTTCATGGCGCTGGCATTTGCGGTCAGCCCCGGCGTCATCGACTACTCCCGCTGGATGCTCAGCGAAGCCCCGTTCCTTCTTTTCGCCCTGCTCGCGCTTTGGCAACTCGACCGGGACCGCGACGAGGAAGGCATGGCCAGACCCTTCTGGCTGGCCCTGTTGGCCGCGGTCATCAGCTTCTACGTACGGTCGATCGGGGCGCTGTTGCTGGCCGCCGGTTCGCTCTCCTACCTGACACGGCGCAAGTGGCGGAAGTTCCTGGTGCACGGCGTGGTCGGCGCAGGGTTGACCATCCCCTGGCTTGTCCGCAACCGCCTCGCGGAGGGGGCCGCGACCCCCTACCTGGAAGAGTTCCTGCTGAGCAACGTGTACAACCCCGAGGCTGGACACCTCGGCCTCTCCGGAATGGTGGGGCGCTTCTTCGAGAACGGTTGGTTGTACGCCTCCCGCGAGTTGCCCCGGGCACTGGCGGGCTCCGACAGCACCTGGGCCGGCGCACTCCCGGTCGTCGTCCTGGCGGTAGTGGTCTCCTGCCTGGTCCTGCTGGGCCTGGCGCATGCCCTGCGCCGGAGGCCGGGGGCGCCGGAGTTGTATTTCGTCCTGATTGGCGCGGCCATCATGCTCTTTCAGGCCAGCGTGAACGATGTGAGGTACCTGGTCCCGCTCATTCCGCTGATTCTCATTTACGCGATGGACGGCGCCGGCGTGCTCGCCCGTGCCGCGCGGAGATTCCTGCCGCCTTCCTTCCCCATTTTCGTCGCGGGCGCGCTGGCCACCCTCGCTCTGGGGGCGCAAGCCGTTCGGGTCCCCGCGAACCTCGACATGATCACCCGATACGCGGCGGGCGATCCCTACGCCGACCATCATCCCGCGTGGCGGCGCTTTTTCGAAGCCGCCGAATGGGTGAAGTCGAACACGCCACCCGACGCCGTGGTCACGGTGCGCAAGCCGCGCCTATTCAACGTGCTGGCAGACCGCAGGGCGTTGGTCTATCCGTTCAGTACCCAGCCTGACAGTGTACTCCGCGTCGTCCGGGAGACCGATTATGTGGTGATCGATGCCATACACCCTACAACATCGAGGTATCTGGTTCCGGCGTTGGAGCAGCAACCGGACGGCTTCCATGTCGCCCACCAGACGCAACCACCCATCACCTGGATTCTCGGAGTCCGCCATGCCCCTGACCCACCGATTCCGTAGCCGGACCTTACCCCTGCGCGGCGCGGCCCCCGCCATCCTCCTCCTCGCCCTGCCCGGCTGCGAGCCCCCCACCCCTCCCAGCCCCTTCACCCAGTCGGGCGGTGTCTTCCCCGACGGATGGCCCTTCCCCCCCGCCACCCCACCCGTCACCGCGCGCGGCGGCATGGTCTCGACCACAGACGAGTTCGCCACGCGGGTCGGTCTCGACATCCTCGCGGTGGGAGGCAACGCGGTCGACGCGGCGATCGCCACCGGGCTGGCGCTGGCCGTGGTCAACCCGGAGGCGGGCAACCTGGGTGGCGGCGGCTTCATGATGGTCCGCCTCGCCGACGGCAGCATCCACGCGCTGGACCACCGCGAGAAGGCGCCGCTCGCGGCCACCCACGACATGTACCTGGACGAGGACGGCAACGTCACCGACAAGTCCATCGTGGGGCACCTTTCGGCGGGCGTGCCCGGGACCGTGGCCGGACTGTGGGAGGCCCACCGCCGCTTCGGCACCATGGAGTGGGCCGACCTGGTGGAGCCGTCCATTCGGCTGGCCGAGGGGTTCGAGGTGACCGGCAGGCTGGTCTCCACTCTCACGGCAGCCCGCGACCGCATCCTCCCCTTCCCCGGCAGCGCCCGCATCTTTCTGCCCGGCAGCGAGGTCCCCCCCATCGGGGCCACCTTCGCGCAGCCCGATCTGGCCGCCGTCCTGACGCGCCTCCGCGACCAGGGGCCGGAAGATTTCTACCGTGGCGAGACCGCGCGTCTCATCGAGCAGGAGATGGTGCGGGGAGGAGGCATCATCACCCGTGAGGACCTCGCGCAATACGAGGCCATCTGGCGCGAACCGGTCGCCTTCGGCTACCGCGGCTACACGGCCTACTCCATGCCGCCACCCTCGTCGGGCGGGGTCACCATGGCCGCCATCGCGGGAATGGTAGAGCGCTGGGACCTGGCCGCGCTGGGGTGGAACACTCCCGAGACCATCCACCTCATGGCCGAGTCCTTCCGGCGCGCGTATGCGGACCGAAACGAATACCTGGCCGACCCCGACTTCGTGGAGATGCCGATCGCCGAACTGACCTCGGAGGAGTACGCGGCCGAGCGCGCCGCGACGATCTCGCTGGAGCGCGCGACCCCCTCGGCCGAGGTGAGGCCGGGGCTGGACGCGGTCATCGACGAGAGCCACACGACGCACTACGCCGTCGTGGACGCGGCGGGCAACGCGGTGGCGGTGACGACGAGCCTGAACTCGTGGTACGGCGGGAAGGTGGTGGTGGAGGGGGCGGGGTTCTTCCTCAACAACACCATGGACGACTTTTCCGCGAAGCCCGGCACCCCGAACCAGTTCGGCCTCGTGCAGGGTGAGCGGAACGCGGTCGCGGCGGGCAAGCGCATGCTGTCGGCCATGAGTCCCACGATCGTCGAGGACGCCGACGGCGCGCTCTTCCTGGTGAGCGGGACCCCCGGCGGCGCCACCATCATCACCACCGTGTTGCAGACTCTCTTCAACGTCGTCGATCACGGCATGAACGTGGTCCAGGCGGTTCACGCCCCCCGCGTGCACCACCAGCACCTGCCCGACCAGGTCTTCTTCGAGTATGGCGGGCTCCCCGAGTCCGCCGTGCAGGCGCTGAGAGCCCTCGGTCACACCGTCGTGGAGCGCGATCCGGGACCGGCGGAGGCCTACTTCACCGGGGGGATGTCGGGCGACGTGCAGCTGATCATGGTCATGCCCGACGGGTCGCTGGCGGGGTGGTCGGATCCGCGGCGCGGCGGGATGGCGCTGGGGTTTCGGGAATAGGGGTCAGTCGGAGGGCCGGGCCGGGGTCGTATCCGGGAGCGAGTCGCCCCACCACGGCGGACCCCGCTCGGGCTCGAACGGCGGCACGTACACCGGCGCGCGCAGCTCGACCACGATGATCGTCCCGGCCATGATCAGACCCGGCACCACCGTCACTGCCGCCACCCGGCGGGACGCGGAGCTGCGGCGCCGGTCCGCCACGGGGTCCGGGATCACCGGCCGGTTGACGACCGCGCCCTCGATCGGCCGCTCGTAGCGGTCGGTCGAGAGGGTTTCGAAGTCGATCTCCAGCACGGCGGCTTCCCCCGGCCCCCCCGACCCCATCGCGGCACGCACGCGCCCCAGCAACCGCACCCCCTGGGGGAGCAGGAACTCTCCATTCTGTCCCAGGACATCATGTGTGACCCTGACGATCACGGGATCATCGACCCGATAGGCAGCCGTCGAGATGTCCTCGTCGGGGGCCGCGTTGATCCGGGTGCCGGCGGGGATGCGAATCGGGCGCAGCGGTTCCGGAGTGACGTCCTCGACGAGCTCCTCGTCCTCGAATCCGACCGCATCCCCTCCCTCGACAACTCCGAGCCCCTCCAGCCCCTCGTCCACCCCGGGATCGTCCTCGTCCGTGCGGGGGAGGACGGCTTCAGCTCCAACCGTCTGCCCAGCCGAATCCGCATCGGCGGGCAGACCACCCTCGCCCCCCTCCGCCGGCGATTCCCCGTCTCCACCACAGGCGCCCGACACAGCCACACACGCCAGCGCCGCCGCCAGCAGGACCAGCTCCCGGCACCGTCTGTGGGTTGTCGCCATTGCCGCGCCCCCTGAAGATTGCCACGCCCGGATGCCCCGGACCCCACCCCAACCGCACTAATATACAGGTCCCGGCGCAAACACCGCGCTCACCCACCCCCTCGCAACCACCCAGCCGACCCCGCTACCCCACCCCATGCGCGAACTCCGGACCGTACTCCCCTACTTCCGCCCCTATCGCAAGCCGATGTTCTGGGGCCTCGTGCTGGTCATCCTCGCCAACGGCTTCGCGCTGGCCAACCCGTACCTCCTCAAGCTTCCCATCGACGCCCTCACGGCGAACGCCGGCGCCGACCCGGGCGCCATCCGCCGAACCGTCCTCAACTATGCCCTCCTCGTCGTCGCCATCTCGCTGCTGGGCAACGCCGCGCGCTACGGCATGCGCGAAATCCTGAACGGCCTCAGCCGCCGCATCGAGGTGGACCTCCGCAACGACTTCCTCCGCCACCTGCTCCGCCTCGACGCCGGCTTCTACAACCGCACCCGCACCGGCGACCTCATGAGCCTCGCCACCAACGACACCCTCGCCGTCCGCCAGGCGGCGGGCCCCGCGGTCATGTACTCCGCCAACACCATCGTCAACTTCGTCCTCGGCCTGGGGGTCATGATCTGGATCAGCCCCAGCCTGACGCTGGCCGCGCTCGCGCCCATGACGATCCTGCCGCCCATCGTGCTATGGTTCGGCCGCGCCATCCACAACCGCTTCGAGCGCATCCAGGAGCAGTTCGGCGCGCTCTCGACGATGGTGCAGGAAAACCTCACCGGCGTCCGCATCGTGCGGGCGTATGCACGGGAGGCCGCGCAGTCGCGCGAGTTCGACGGCTTCAACCGGGGCTACCTCAAGCGCAACATGAACCTCGCATACGTGTCGGGCGCCTTCCATCCGGTCATGGGGCTGCTGACCGGCGCGGCCATGGTGGTCGTCCTCTGGTACGGCGGCCGCCAGGTCACGACCGGCACGATCACGACGGGCGACTTCGTGGCCTTCTCCTACTACCTCGTGCTGCTCGGGTGGCCGATCATCGCGCTCGGGTGGGTCGTCAACCTCTTCCAGCGCGGCGCCGCGTCGATGGGGCGCATCAATCGCATCTTCGCGACCGATCCCGCCATTGCGCCGCCCGCGGACCCGCATCCACCGCCAGCGGGGGCAGCTGCTATCGAGTTTCGCAACGTTTGTTTCCGTTACCCGGGAAGGGGGGAGGGGGAGGAAGAGAGGGGGACGGCCGGCACGACAGCCTCCCCGCCGGAGCCGGACCGCCTCGTCCTCGACGATCTCTCCTTCACCGCCGAACCCGGCCGCACCGTCGCGATCGTGGGCCCCACCGGCTCCGGCAAGAGCACACTCGTCTCCCTCATCGCGCGCGTCCACGATCCCACCTCCGGCTCGGTGCTGCTGGGCGGCGTCCCGCTCACCGACTACGACCCCGCCGACATCCGCGCCCGGATCGGCTTCGCCCCCCAGGACACCTTCCTCTTCTCGGCACGGCTCGGCCGCAACATCGCGCTGGGCCTCGATCCGTCCACCGCCGAACCGGCCCTCCACCAGCGCATTCGGGACGCCGCGGCGGCCGCCGACCTCCACGACACAGTCGAGGCCTTCCCCGAGGGCTACCGCACCCGGCTCGGCGAGCGCGGCATCAACCTGTCGGGCGGGCAGAAGCAGCGGGCGACCCTGGCGCGCGCCCTCGCGACCGATCCCCCGGTGCTGATCCTCGACGACGTGCTCAGCGCGGTCGACACGGCCACCGAGTCACGCATCCTGCAGGGTCTCCGCGACGAGTTCGAGGGCCGCACTGCCTTCATCATCTCCCACCGGGTCACCGCGGTGAAGGACGCGGATCTCATCCTGGTGCTGGACGAGGGGCGGATCGTCGAGCAGGGAAGGCACGACGACCTGGTGGCGCGGGGAGGGACTTACGCGTCGCTGCTCAGGCGCCAGCTGCTGGAGCAGGACTTGGCGGGGGCGGCCTGAGGGGCAAGCCGCGACCGGGCTTCATCTTCCCCGGCACCCAACCGCGTCCACGATCGGGGTCGGCGCACACGCTGTGCAACCATTCGGCCACAACGGCTGTCGTCCCACGTCAGAAACCGACATCCAAACCCGAACCCAGAACCGGAGAACTCCGGCTCTCAAGGAGGATTCCATGAGTACCAATACCGAACAACTGACACGCACGATCCGCTGGCTGCAGGTCTACGCCGCGCTGATGACCGTTGCCCTTGCCGTGCTGTTCGTCAGGAGCGGGACGCCGCCGGACGGTGTGCTGCGAGTGCGCGGGCTGGTCATCGAGGACGACGCCGGACGCGAGCGAATCCTCATCGGCGCGCCGGTTCCCGAGGCCGCCAACCGGGTTCGCACCGACACGGCCCGGGTGCGCCAGATATGGGGTCCCCGGTTTTCGGACAGGTATATGGGCTACTACCAGGACTATGACCACGCGGCCAACGGAATCGTGATCCTGAGCGAGGACGGCTTTGACAGGGTCGTTCTGGGCGACCCGGTGCCCGATCCCAACATCGGCAAGCGCATCGGGCCGAGCACGGGACTGGTGATCAACGACGTGCAGGGATTCGAGCGGACGGGGTACGGCATCATCTATGCGAACGACAGCTGGAACGTCGGCCTCAGCCTCGATTCGGATCGTGGCGAGGGTCTCATACTGGCCCTGGACAAAGATGGAATGGTCGTCGTGGTGGGGGACGGGGAGGACAGGATCCTTCTTGGCAGCGCATCCGCGGGACACAGGTGGACGGCGCGTGCCGAGCCGTTTCTGGGACTGGCGATTATGGAAGACGGCGAGATCGTCCACGAGTTGAACGTCGCGAAGGACAAGTGACACCGGGGCGCAGGATAACTTTGGCACACTGTCAACTACGCATTACATTGTGTAAAGCATAGATGACATCAGTGAAGCTTGGGTGGTCAAGTGCTTCGTCAGGCGCCGCCTGCTGAAGAGGGATCTGGCGGCGGCAGCCTGACGGGCGTACCTCTCAGCCGCATCACCACCTCCAGCCCCTGCAGCGCGCCGTTCTCCCTTGCGTAGTCCATGGGAGTCCTGCCCTCGTCGTCCACGGCCTCGGGATCGGCGCCCAGCTCCAGCAGTGTTTCGAACGCGGTGGCGTTGGTTTGCGCCGCAACATGCAGCGCCGTGCGGCCGAAACTGTCGCGCAGTTCCAGGTCCGCGCCCTCGCGCACCAGTGCCTGGAAGACGGCCGGGGTGCGATTGACGAGGGCCGCCATGTGCAGAGGGGTCGCACCCCTCCTCTCCGGGATCGTCATCATGGCGGTCCCTTCCATGAAGATCGGAGCCGCGGCCCCGGTCACCCTGGTGTTGACATCGGTGCCGGCTTCGATGAGCGCCGTCACGATCGCCGGGTTGCTGCTAAGCCGGGCCGCTTCGTGCAAGGGGGTCGTATTCCCATGACGCCAGTGGGGATCCGGATAGACCCCCCGCGCCAGCGGCTCCGCTCCCGCATCCAGCAGGACGGCCAGCACCTCGGGGTTCGAGTTCCTGCCGGCCGCCTGGTGCAGCGGCGTCCTCCCGGTCGACCCCCGGGCGTTGACATCGGCTCCAGCCTCCAGCAGGAGGGTGGCGACCGCGGGGCTTTCGTTGGCTGCCGCCTCGTAGAGCGGCGTCTCCTCCTCATAGCCGCGGGCGCGCGGATCCGCGCCGGCCGCCAGCAACGCCGCGGCAACCTCCGGGTCCGGATTGTGCCCCGCCGCCATGTGGAGCGGCGTCCAGTTCCACCCGTAGTGGATGTTGTATCCCTGCGCCCGCGCGTCCACCGCGGCGCCGGCCCGGAGCAGCGCCCGGACCGTGCGCGGGGTACCGTGCTCGGCGGCCAGGTGGAGGGGCTGATAGTCCCACACGTCGCGCGCGTTCACGTCCGCACCCGCTCCAGAAGCACCGGGATCACCGCGGCGTCGCGGGTGGTTGCGGAGGCGACGTGCAGGGGGGTGGAGCCTCGCCGGAAGTCCCGGTGGTATCCCACCATCCTGGCGTGGATGTCCGCGCCGGCCGCCAGGCAACCGGAGACCTGTTCCGCGCTGGCGATCGCGAAGAAGACCGGGGTATTCCAGTGCTGGCAGCTGACCGGGTCAGCCACCATGCCGGAATCGCTGCGTGCGGCCGGGTCCGCGCCCAGTTCCAGCAGCCGGGCGGCGATTGCGGGATTGTCCCGCTTCACGGCCCGGTGGAGCGGGGTTTCGCCGCTCTAGGTTCGGGCGTTGACGTCCGCGCCGGCCCCAACCAGAAGCGAGATCATGGCGGGGTTGTCGTCCCGCCCGTAGCTGGCGCTGTGGAGCGGTGTCTGGCCACGCGGCGTGCGCGCGTGCACGTCGGCGCCTCGCTCCAGCAGGGCTCTCACAAATGCGTTCCCGGCGGGGGGCAAGCTCGCCGCCAAATGAAGGGGGGTAGCGCCCCCCTCGGTCCGTTCGTGCACGTCAGCCCCGGCCTCCAGAAAGAGCATGGCCATCGCGATGGTCACGTCACCGCGGAAATTCTCGGTCACGTAGCTCAGCGGCGTCCGGCCGCGCTCGTCCGGCCGATCCAGGGGCGTGCCGGCCTCTATGCAGCCACGCACGCTCTCGACCGTGGCTTCCCGAAAGAAGGGATTGTGAAAATCACGGTGGTGCCAGTCGCAGACCGGACCGGGAATCATCCCGCGGTTGTCCTGCGCCCGCGCGTCCGCGCCCCGCTCCAGGAGCATGCGGATGACCGCGGGCCTGTCACTCGTCCAGGCTGTGTGCAGGGGTGTCTCGCCCCGCTCGTTACGGGCGTTCACGTCCGCCCCGACGTCGACCAGAGCGGACACGATGCCGGTGTCGGCCTCGGCTGCCGCCAGGTGCAGCGGAGTCTCGCCTTCGCTGGTCGGCACCTCGACATTCACGCCCGCCTCGACCAGCGCGGTCACGTTTTCGGCTCGGCCCGCCAGGATCGCCAGGTGCAGCGGAGTCTCGCCGTCTTCGTTCACCACGTCGGGATCCGCACCGGCCTCCACGAGAGCGATGACGGTGGCGGGTTGACCGTAGTCGGCCGCCGGGTGGAGCGGGGACTTCCCGTCGTCGTCCAGTACCGCCGGATCCGCGCCGGCCTCCACGAGCGCGCGGATCACGCCCGGGCCGTGCGTGGCCGCCTCATGCAGAGGGGTTTGTCCACGACGTCCCCTGGCGTTGGGGTCCGCGCCAAGCGCCAGCAGTTGCAGGGTAAGATCGCTGGGAGAATCGGCCTCGTTCCCATACAAGGACTGGTGCAGAGGACCATGCGCGTCAGACGCCTCGACATCTACATCCGCGCCCGCCTCCAGGAGGGCATCGGTGACCGGGGTCCGACCCCTTGGGCCCGCCGCCCGAGTCAGCGGTGTGCCGCCGTATTCCATACCCGCATTCACGTCGGCGCCCGCCGCCAGGAGCGCCTCGACGACTTCCACGGCCGTGTTGTAGTCGGCTGCCCAGTGCAGCGGAGTGCCGTCTCCGGCGGGAGCATTCGCGTCCGCCCCGGCTTCCAGCAGGAGGGTCACAACAGCCAGGTTCTCATGCATCGCCGCGATGTGGAGTGGCGTGGTGCCGTGACGATTTCGCACCCCGACCTCCGCACCCGCAACCAGCAACAACCCGGTGACGGCCGGATCCGGGTGCGCGGCCGCAAGGTGAAGTACGGTGATTCCGCCGTTGCCCGTCGCCCCGATTTCGGCCCCCGCCTCCACGCAGAAGCCGTAGTCGGCGGCGTCGGCCGCGTGGAGGAACACCGGTGTGTGCCAAAGCTCGCAGTGGGTCGGATCGGCAGCCTCGCCGCCGTCGTTGCGCGCAAGCGGATCGGCGCCGGCGCGCAGAAGTTCCTCCACCGCGGCCGGGTTGATCCGGGCACCCTGCCAGGGCCATGGAAGATCCACCGGATTGCTCCACGCGGCGTGGAGGGGCGTGTTGTCGTGCGAGTCGCGCGCGCTCACATCCGCACCGGCTTCCAGCAGCGCGGCGATGATGCCTGGATTCGAGTTCCAGCGCGCGGCGTGATGCAGGGGCGTGAGGCCGCCGAAGTCCGCCCCGTTCACTTCCGCGCCGGCCTGCAAGATAATCGCCATAACGGCCGGGTCCGGGGCGGCGCGCGCGGCGTGGTGCAGGGGAGTGCCGCCCCTTTCGTCCAGGGGGGAGACGGGATCCGCGCCTGCACGCAGACAGGCCGCCACGGTGTCCGCCGAGGCTGTGCGGAAGAAGTTGTATGCGCCCCAATCGCGGCAGGTGGCGGGGCCGGGGTCGGGTGGGGGCTGGGCGGCCGCTGGGGTGGGCGGTCCGGTTGCCAGGACCGCCCACAGGAGGATGAGGGGACTGATCGATACGGGGTGCTTCATCTCTCCTCCCGGTTCTTGCCGGAAACCGCGTGGCAGCAGCGGCCTCCACCCCAATCTGGAGTCATACCGCCGCTTTGACCAGTGGCTATCGACCGGGGGCCATTCCGCTCCCCCAAACTTCAATGTGGTGGAGAACGAGGCCCCAAGGCTCATACAGGACGCCCGGACCTTCCGCCTTGCCGGAGCCCCATCAACCACCCAGACTGCCGTTCACGATGACCACCCGACTGACCCTCGCGGCACTCGGAGTTCTGGCGGCTGCCGGCTGCGCTTCGGCACCGGCAGTATCGCCGGTCGAAGCCGAGGCCCTGCTGGCAGAGTACTTTGGCACCTGGGCACTGGCCGATATCGTCGAAGCGCCGGGACCCCCCGCGTTTCCCGTGCCTCGGCGTGAGCAAGTGAGGGTCACCACAACCGCAGAGAACCGCGATAGGGTGATGCGCCAGGTGGAACGGGATATCCGGGATGACAACTTCCCCTACGACGACGTAATCACCCTGCGGTCAGACCTCGAGGAGGACCTCGAAATCCCCTGTCCACCCGCGAACCCGCAGGAAACGGAATTGTGGCTCATCTTCCTCAGCGAGGTGGCGCTCCGTGCCAGACGAAGTGACCTAAAGAGCGCACGCACCCTGTTGCGGAAAGTCCAGAAGCAGCTTTCGGAGGCCAACTACCCCCCACCGCAATCACCACCCCCGAACGCCTCCTGAATCGCGGCCCCGCTCCCCCGGCCCTTCACTCTGGTCCCTTCGCACGATGTCATCTGCGGGGACATTATGTAAAGCAGACCTTACATTGGTGCCTTCATCCCTACCAATCCGGCTCGTTACCCGCACGCCACTTCACATTGCACCCGATGCTCGGCATCTGATCCTCCGACGGCCTCTCCCCCACCAGCACCGCCCTCATCGCCAACCGCAAATCCCGTCCCGTCACGATCTCCTTCGACCCCGGTCGCGTCGAATCGAACTGTCCACGATACGCCAGGCGCCGATCCGCGTCGAACAGGAAGAAGTCGGGCGTGCACGCCGCGCGATACGCCTTCGCCACCTCCTGCGTCTCGTCGAAGAGGTACGGGAAGGTGTATCCGCGCCGTTCCACCTCGCCCTTCATGTTGTCGGGGCTGTCGTCCGGATGGGTGGTCACGTCGTTGGAGTTGATCCCCACCACCGCCGCACCGTCCATCTGGAACCCGCCCGCCACCGCCGCGAAGTGGTCGGCGAGGTGCTTGACATAAGGGCAGTGGTTGCACATGAAGGCGACGAGCAACGCGGGAGCGCCTTCCAAGTCGGCGAGCGACACGGTCCGGCCGGTGTAGGGCTCCGGGAGTGAAAAGTCGGGGGCGCGGGTACCCAGCGGAAGCATGGTCGACGGGACGAGGGCCATTCGCGGCAGTCTCCTTGTGTGAAACGGTGGCGGGAGGGTTGCCGGCCGACTGTTACAGCCGCTCCAGCAGGAACTCCGGCGTGAAGCGGTTGAGCCAAGCCGCCAGCAACACGAACGAGCCCGAAACCAGCAGCAGCCCGAGCGCAATCAGGAGCGCGCCGGCGAACTTCTGCACCGCCGGGAGGAACCGCCGGAAACGCGTGAACCCGCGCAGGAAGCGCTCGAGCGCAAGTGCCGCCACCATGAACGGGACCGCAAGCCCCATCGAGTATACGAAGAGCAACAGCATCCCGGCGCCGAGGTGCTCCTGCGACGCAGCCATCGTCATGATCGCGCCCAGCACCGGGCCGATGCACGGGGTCCAGCCCGCGCCGAAGGCGACGCCCACCAGAAGCGTCCCCGCGTATCCGGCCGGCTTGTCCGCGAGGTGGACGCGTTTTTCGCTCAACAGGGGCAACAGCTGGAAGACCCCCATGAGATGCAGCCCGAAGAGGATGATGATCACGCCCCCAATCCGCGCGATCAAATCGCTGTTGTAGAGCAAGAAGCTGCCGATGAAGCTCGCGCCCGCGCCCAGCAGCACGAAGATCAGGGTGAAGCCGGTCACGAAGAGGGCCGAGTGCACCAGCACCCGGCGGCGCTCGATGCCTTCCTGCATGTCCTCCAGCGACATCCCCGTCACGAAGGACAGGTAGCTGGGGACCAGAGGCATGACGCAGGGGGACAGGAAGGACAGCACCCCCGCCAGGAAGGCGATGGGAAAGCTGATGGTTTCGGTCATGAGTCTCCCGTTTCTCCCACGCGTTCCACTACGAGGGTCCGGGTCAGTTCGCGGTCTCCGATCTTGACCGTGACAGTATAGCTCCCAGACTCCACCAGTTCACCCTGCCCGCCCCCACCCCGCCGCCCCCCGAACAACCCCCCCATCCCCACCCCGGGCCGGATCAGCTCGGCAAGTTCCTGCAACTGACCGAAGTTGCCGCCCCGGCCACCACCACGGCGACCTCCCCCGCGCGTGTTCTCCCCCGGACGTTCCCGGAACGCCTCGGGATCCCTGCCCTGGCCTCCACCACCCCCTCCGAAACCACCCCCGAACCCCCCGAACACGGCCTGCGGGCTGCTCTCGCCCGTAAACACCCCGATCATCCGGCGCAGCGGCTCCTCCTCCCAGCCGGCCTCGATCAGCGAATCGGCCACCACGCGCGCGCGCTCCGCGATCTGAATACTGTCACGCCGCTCGGACGGAGACAGCGGCTCGGCCGCCGGGGCCGGACCACGCATGTTCCACGTCACGGTATGGAGCCCCGCCCCCGCCGGGCCGGTCAACGTCTGCACCACTTCGCCGTCGGCGTCGGCAACGGTGATCTCGACCCGGGGCGCGCGTTGGCCTGGCGGCCCGGCCGCGCCAGTTCCCCGCCCCCCCGGCCCCGCCCGGCGGCCGGCCTCCTCCTCGCTCTCAGTCTCCTCACCCTCGGCTTCCTCCGCCGCGGCCGCCACCGCCTCCGCCACCTCTTCCCCGATGTAGTAGCTGATCCGCCCGTTCGCCCCGGGCGTCGGCCGCGAGAACCACGCCTGGCCATACGATTCCCCACCCCGCGCCTCCTCGCCGAACTGGAACGCCGGAGCGGGCTCGAAGGCCCCGGCACCGTCGGCCAGCACCTGCGCGGTAAGATCCTGGAGCGGCGCGATGTCTACGATCCAGATCGAGCGGCCGTGCGTGCCCGCGATCAGTTCGCGGTCGCGCGGGTGGATCCGAAGATCGTGCACCGGCACCGCCGGCAGGCTTTCCATGAAGCGCCGCCACGTGGCGCCCCGGTCCAGCGACGCATACACGCCCACATCCGTCCCCACAAAGAGCAGGTTCTCGTTCCGCGGATCCTCGCGCACGACATGCACGAAGTCGGGGGCGCCGGTGGGGAGCCCCGCGGCGATCGAGCGGAAGGAGGCGGCGCCGTCGTCGGAGACGTATACGTACGGCGTGAAGTCGTTGGTGCGGTGGCCGTCGAAGGAGATGTAGACGCGACCGGCGTCGTGGCGGGACGGCTCCACGCGGCTCACGTAGGTGCCCGCGGGGACCCCCTTGAAGCGGTCGGTGAGCTCGGTCCACTCGCCGCCGTCGTCGGGGGACATCCACACGCGTCCGTCGTCGGTTCCCGCGTAGAGCAGCCCCTGCACCAGCGGCGACTCGGCCAGCGCGGTGATCGTGGCGTGGGTCTCGGCGCCGGTCGCATCGACGGTGATGCCACCGGTCGTGCGCGTGCTCACGTCGATCTTTTCGGGGTCCGCGTAGGAGAGGTCGGGGGAGATGATCTTGAGGTCGTCTCCGAAATCAGCACTCTTGACAACACTATTGCCAGCAGCGTAGAAGTTGGCCCTGTTGTGAATTGACTGGAAGAAAGGGGTATTCCAGTTCCAGCGCATGGTGTGGCTGGCGGAATCCGCGGTGGCCTGCTCCCGAAGGGCCGCGATCCGGGGGTCGTCCTCGGGGGTGCCAGCGTCCAGCAGCAGCGCGATGCTGTCCTGCAGCGGGCGCCAACCGTCTTCCCAGCGCGGCTTTCGGAGCGAGGAGCTCTCTCGCGTGGCCATGTTGAGCCTTCGCATGTTGCCGCCCTGCGACTCGGCCCACACCAGGTTCGGGTCCTCCGTATCCTGGGCCGTGACGAAGCCGTCGCCACCGCTGATCGAGGCCCAGTGGTACTTGGAAATGTCGCCCCTTGACAAACGACTCGGGCCACACCATGTGCCGTTGTCCTGAAGCCCGCCGCAGACCCGGTACGGCTTCTCCATGTTGAACGAGATGTCGTAGAACTGGCCCAGAGCCATCGTGTTCAGGTAGCGCCAGTTGCCGCCCTTGTCGTACGTGATCGCGACGCCCCCGTCGTTGCCGACCACGATCCGTTCCGGGTCCACCGGATCGATCCACATGGCGTGGTGGTCCACGTGGATGTTGACCGTCGTGCTCCCGGCCGTGCGCCCGCCGTCGTTGGAGAACAGGACCGGCGTGGACGAGAAGTAGACGCGGTCCGGGTCCTGCGGGTCGACCCGCACCTGCGAGTAGTAGAAGGGACGCGTGTTGGCGTCGTTGACCTTCTCCCAGGTGTCGCCTCCGTCCTCGGAGCGGTAGAGGCCGTTGCCGCCGGTGGCGCGTTGGCCCTCGCCGGCATCGTTCTCCTGGCCGGCCTCGCTTTCCTCGCCGCCCGCAGCTTCTTCTTCACCGGTCTCGCCTTCCTCGCCGGCCTCGACCTCTTCCTCCTCCTCGGCCTCGACCATGGCGTACATCACGTCGGGGCTGCTCTGGCTGATCGAGATCCCGATCCGGCCCTTCATCGCGGTCGGGAAGCCGTTGCCGGTGACCTCGGTCCAGGTGTTTCCACCGTCGGACGACTTCCAGAGCGCACTCCCCGGCCCACCGCTGTTTAGGAACCAGGGGCCGCGCACCCGCTCCCAGCTGGCCGCGAACAGGGTATTCGGGTCACCCGGACGAAAGGCCACGTCCACGAATCCCGCCTTGTCGCTGATGAACTTGACCAGCTCCCAGGTGTCGCCGCCGTCGGTGGTGCGGTACAGGCCGCGTTCCGGGTTCGATCCCCAGATGTGACCCAGCGCCGCCACGAAGACAATGTCGGGATCCAGCGGGTGCACCACGATGCGCCCGATGACCTGGGTCTCCATCAGCCCCTTGAACTCCCAGCTGTCGCCGCCGTCGGTCGACTTGTAGATGCCGCCCCCGGCCGAGATCGAGTTCCGCGAGTCCTCCTCGCCGGTGCCCGCCCAGATCTGGCTGGGGTCGCTCGGCGCGATCGCGATGTCGCCCATGGCCGCAACCCTCGGCTCGTTGAAGATCGAGCGGAAGGTGATCCCGTTGTTGGTGGTCTTCCAGATCCCTCCCGCGGCCGCCGCCGCGTAGAAGGTCTTGGAGGGACTGGGGAGACCTTCTACGTCGGTGATGCGGCCGCCCATGTTGACCGGTCCGACGGAGCGCCAGCGGAAGGTCTCCCAGACCTCGTCGGGGACCTGTTTGGTGAGCTGGGTGGTGGCCGGGCGCGGGCTGGCCAGGACGGCCAGCGCGAGGGTTGCGGCGGCGAGCGGGGACACCCCGCGGCGGACGGCGGAGCGGGCGAAGGGGCGTGAAGCGCGGATCATGGGTCCTCCTGGAACGTGTGGGTGCCGACAGTCTCGTGGACACTCGGGAAGGGAGCCGCGTTGCCGGCTGCGAAGTCAGGGGCGCGCGCGCGCGCCGCTCCAGTACCCTATCATCCTGTAGACCAGCTTCGCCACCACGAAGTCCGGGGCGTGCAGCCCCGGTATCGGTGCGTGCTCGACCACGTCGGCCCCCACAACGGTCCGCTCGGCGAAGACGCGCTTCAACAGTGCCATCGCGGCTTTCCAGTCCCCGCCACCCGGCTCGGGCGTCCCCGTCGAGGGCATCAGCGCGGGGTCGAAGAAGTCCACGTCGAAGGTGATGTAGACGGGATCTCGCAACGCCCCAACGGCCCGTTCCGCCCAGTCCCCACCCCGCCCGACCTCCTCGCCGGTGATGACCGTGACGTTGTCGCGCTGTTCGGCAATCTCCCATTCTTCACCGCTGATTCCCCGGGCCCCGACCGTGACCAGGTCGACCCGGTCGATCACGCGGCCCATGGCGCACGCGTGCGAGTAGGGGCTGCCGTCCAGGCTGGAGCGCAGGTCGAGGTGGGCGTCGAGCTGCAGGACACTCAGCCGTTCCGGGAGACGGCGGGCGTGGGCGAGGATGGCGGGGGCCGAAACCGAGTGCTCACCGCCCAGCATGATGACGCGTCGGTCCGCGGCCGCGCCGAGGACCTGCGTGAAGGCGTCCTCGAGCTCGCCCATGGCACGCTCCGCGTCGCCGCGCGCGAGTTCCAGCGCGGGGAAGGTGTACACGCCTTGGCTTGACGGGTCGCGGTCGAGTTCGTGGTCGTGCAACTCGATGTAGCGCGAGGCGTCGATGACGGCGCGGGGTCCCCGGCGCGTGCCCGCGCCCCAGCTGGTGGTCGCCTCGTAGGGGACGGGGAGGATCCAGGTGGCGGCGCCCTCGGGGGTGGCCGGGACGCCGTCCAGTCCCAGGAAGACGCGGGGGAGCTCCCATGGCAGCGCTTCCAGTCCGGCGGGGAGCGCGTGGATGGTGCGTGCGCCGGTGCGGGCGGGGGCGGTGGGGTCGCGGCGGTTGGGCATGGGTGGGAGGGATCAGGTCGTGGATCAATCTGGAGCGCGGGTGCCGGCGACCGCTTCCTCGAAGAGATCGCCCGGAAAGTCGCCCATCAACTCCTCGAAAGCCTCCACACCCCCGCCCAGTTCGACCAGACGTGGGCCACCCAGCGGCTCCGGCCCTCGTCTGGCGACCCCCTCCATGACCCTGGGGAGCCGGTCCGCCGGGGCCACCCCCTCGTCGAGCATTTGAGTGTCCAGATAGAGACCCTTTCCCGTCCGCTGCGCCGTGTAGCGAGCCGTCACCAGCCTGCGTCCTTCGCCGGTATCGAAGCATGCGGCCGCCACCAGGCCCCACTCGCACCGGCCCCGTACCAGCGGCGGAAAGATCCACAGGCAGTCGATGGCGGCGGGGCCCAGCCGATGACCCAATGCCCGCAGCGTGCGGGGCAGGGCTTCCGGTACCCCCGGGCCGTCATCGGCGTCGGACGCGGGGCCGGGGCCGGCGGGCGCACTCTGCATGATCAGTTCTCGCAGGTCGGACCCACGGCGTGCCCGATCCCGGCGAGCCAATCCTGGAATCCCCTGTCCGCCGGGGCGCAGAGGCCATCGTTGTGTTCCCAGGCGAAGGCGTAGAGGGCATTCAGCCGGGTGAACTCCGCGGGGATCGGACCGGTAAGGCGATTCCCGGACAGAAGCAGTTCCTCGAGTCCCCCGGCGTTGGCGATCTCCGGAGGAACAGGACCTTCCAGGCGGTTCAGCGTGAGGCGGACCCACCGGAGGGTCGGGATATGCCCGAGGCTGGCCGGTATGGAGCCGCTCAGCCGATTCTCCTCGGCAAACAGGTGCCTGAGCTCGGGGAGATTGCCGAATTCGGCCGGAATCGGACCTGTCAGGGCGTTCGCATTCAGATCGATCACTTCGAGGTTGGGCAGGCTGCCCAGTTCGGGGGGAATCTGCCCGCTGATGCCGGTCTTCCAGAGACTCAGGACTTGGAGATTGTCCAGATTCGCCAATTCACGCGGAATGGAACCCCCGAGCTGCTCGTTCCCATCCAGAACGAGTTGCTCGAGGCTCTCCAGGTCGCCGAGTTCCTTGGGGATGCCGCCGGCAAGCTGGTTGTGGTTGAGGAAGAGTTCCTCCAGCTTGCCCAGTCTGCCCAGTTCGGGAGGGATCGGGCCGCCGAGCTCGTTGAACTCGAGGTAGAGATGGCTGAGGTACTCGAGGTTGGCAAGTTCGGCGGGAATGCGCCCCATCAGCCCGTTACTGTCCAACCTGAGCATGGTCACCTCGCCGGCGTCGTTGGTATGGACGTTCTCCCACTCGCGCAACGGCGCCTCGGTGAGCCACTTGTCGTTTTGGGTCCAGCTATCGCCACCCGCGGCGTAGTAGAGGGCGGTGAGCGCGAGACGCTCGATGTCTTCGCCGGGGTTGGTATCCGGGATGACCGGGTTGTAGCATGCAGCGGCGAAGGCGACGGCAAGCAGTCCGTGGATGAAGCCGCGAGAGCACCGGGAGCGGCGAGGCGCCAGGGGGATGCCTCCGCGGGCTCCCATGGCGCATGGAGTGAGCCGGGAATACGGGTGCCGGTTGACTGGCTTCATCTTGTTCATTCTCCTCTTCGCAACGTCGTGCGCCGGCAACGAGCGATTCTCAACCGCCCGTGTCCAACCGGGTTGCCCCTGAAGGACACGTTAACACCCCCCCAACCCCTCCTCCACCCGCCTCACCACGCGCTCGACCGCCTCTTCCAGCGGCCCCCTCACCACCGCCGCCGCCGCCCGCACATGCCCCCCGCCCCCCAACTCCACCGCAATCACGTTCACGTCGACCGGCGGCAGCGACCTCAGCGACACCTTGATCCGCTCGTCCGCCGTGGTGCGGAAGAGCACCGCCACCTCAACACCCGCGACTTCGCGCGGCACATCGACGAACCCCTCCAGATCCTCCACCGTGGCCTCAAGGCGGTCATACGCCTCCTTCGGCACGGTCATCCACGCCAAACGGCCGCTCTCGTGCACGGTCAGGGTGGCGAGCGCCTCGCGCAGCAGCTCGAAACGGCGCGGGTGAAAGCGGCCGTACGCGGCCCGGTAGAGCTCTTCCGGAGCGGCCCCCAGCTCCACTAGCCGCGCCGCGACCCGCAGGCACGCCGGGTCGGTGTTCGTGAACCGGAAGCCCCCTGTGTCGGTCAGCACGGCGATGTAGAGCGCCCGGGCGATGACCTCGCTCCACGGCCCTCCCGCCCGCTCGATCAGTTCGAAGACCAGCGCACCCGTCGCGCAGGCCGTCGTGTCGCGGAAAACCACCCCCTCGATGGGGCGTTTGCCGGGCGGATGATGATCGACCACGACCTTCGGCAGTTCACGGATCAGCGCCTTCACGCGCCCGATGCGCGGCATTTCGGCTGTGTCCAGCACCACCGCCAGGCCAGCCTCGCGGCAGCGGTGCGCCGCCACGCCATCCTTCGCGGAGATCGCCCACGCGGGATCGGGAAGCAGGAAGGCGTAGCTCTCGGGGAAGGGGGTGGGGTTGACGATCCAAGCCTCCACCCCGCGCGCCCGCAGAAAGGCCGCAAGCGCCACCTCCGACCCCGCCCCGTCCCCGTCAGCGTTGGCGTGCGTGGTGATGACCACCGACCTGGCGCCGTTCAGCTGCTCCAACACGTGGTCCAGCAGGCGCCCGCGCCGCCCCTCCCCACCGTTCACCGCCACGACCCCGGCCCCCTCAGCGAACGCAGCACCTCGGCCGCCCGCCCTTCCAACTCCTCACGCGTACCCGCGTTCTCTATAACGACATCGGCCCGCCGCCGCTTCTCCTCCGCGGGCATCTGCGCCTCCATGATCGCCACCGCCTCCCCCTCGTCGATCCCCCGCGTCTCCACGACCCGCCGCCGCCGCACCTCCTCCGGCGCGTCCACCACCACCACCACGTCCGCCTCGCCCTCGATCCCCGTCTCGAAGAGCAGCGGAATCTCCCACACGACCATCCCGGCGCCCGCGTCGCGCTGCCGCCGCGTCCACTCGTCCCGGAGTCGCCTCACCGCCGGGTGCACGATCGCCTCCAGGTGGCGCAGCGCATCCTGGTCGCGGAAGACGATCCGCCGCACGGCGGCCCGGTCCAGCGCGCCGTCGGCCTGGATCACGCCCGGCCCGAAGAGCTCCTCGATCCGGGCAAGCGGCTCGGTGCCGGGTTCCACGGCGGTGCGGGCAAGCTGGTCCGCCGACACCACCGGCACCCCGGCCTCGCGCCACGACCGCGCGACGGCCGACTTCCCCGCCGCCACGTTCCCGGTCAGGCCCACGATCAGCATCTCACCCGCCCGCCCCGAAGATCAACGACACGCCCATGGCCATCATCGTGTTGAAGATCGCGTTGCCGAAGAGCACCGCCGTCATGACCGCGGGCATCGAGTACCGCATGTACGCCATCGGAATCACCAGGAGCTCGTTGGGAAGCGGCACAAAGGCGGCGTAGAGGAAGAGGAGGCCGAGCGGCAGGAAGCGGTGACGGTCGTGCAGCGCCTCGGCGCGGGCCCGGAAGCGCGCCAGGCGGTATGACGAAATGTCGCGGGTCGTACTACCGATCAGGTAGCCCAGCAGGTCGCCCCCCGTCATTCCAACCGCGATCGTGGCCAGGGTGGGCACCGGCTCCAGGCCCGACTCGATGAAGAAGGGGTAGAAGGTCGCAACCGGAACGGGCCACACGACGTTGAACCCGCTGATCACCGACGCCAGCAACAGCCCCGGATAACCCGCGGCGGCCGCCGCATCCCGAGCCCCCTCCATGTCGCCGGCCCGCAGGTTTACCCAAACCATGAACGCGACCAGCCCGGCAACCGCCAGCAGCTTGACCACGAGCGGCACCCGCCCACGCGGCCGCATGCGCCGCCGCATGTCGGCCGACCAGGTCACGAAGCGCGCGATCTCGTCGGCGGGAGGGACCGCGTCCGGTTCGCCGTAGGCCGTCTCCAGCCGCCACCGCATGTACGCCCTTGACGGCAGGGGCAGGAACGGGGGCCTGCGGTACCAGTCCCTGGGGCGGAAGGCCCACGCGGAGGACAGCAGCGCGGGCCACAGCCGGGGGCGCCGGAGCGCCAGGAGCAGGAATGGGCGATACATGCCCGCTCAGCGGAACTCCGCGTCCGCGAAGCACTTGGCGTACAACACCTCCGCGCGCTCCACTTCGGGTGCCGTCAGCAGGCGGAATTCGCCGCGGCGCGCCCCCCTAGAGAGTCTGCCCCCGTTCTGTGCGAGGAACCGCATCAGGAGATCGATCGTCCCATCGGGCATGTCCGCGATCTCCTCCTGTACGCGCGCCGAGAAATCGTCATATCTCTCAAGGTAATCGACTTCGCGGGGGAGATCCTCGCGGATCGTTCTCTCCACGCACCGGTAGAGGAACTCCGCGTGGCGCGTGGCGTCGAGGTAGCGATAGTAGTCGGCCGTCTTGTTCAGCACCTCCACGTTGCCCCGCTCCGTGGGACGCCACTCGACCAGGGGCAACACCTGCGCGGAGTGGCTGGCGAGAACGTCGCGGTACTCGGCGACCTGCTCCAGCATCGGGACGCTGACCGGGAAGACCAGTCCCGGCGGATTGAACCCCGCCCGGGCCAGCACATGGTGCACCAGCCAGCGATGGATGCGTCCGTTTCCGTCTTCGAACGGATGGATGTAAACGAATCCGAACGCAAGCGCGGCCGCCGTCACGACCGGATCCACGGCGGTCCGCGCGGCACGTTCACCGTACTCCACGACGCCCCGCATCAACTCGGGGAGGTCGCCGTGGCGCGCACTCACATGCTCCGGGATAGGCGCCCGTGTCGCCCGGTCCCGTCTCCCTACCCACCCTTCTTCGGTGCGCAGGCCAAGCCGGGTGAACCTTGTGTCTCCGATCAGGGCCTCCTGCAGGCGCAGAAGTCTCTCGATGTCGAGGCCACCGCGCCCGGCGTCGCCGATCGCCCAGCCCCAGCGCAGGGCCCGGTTGTGCGGAGGCCGCTCTCCCTCCAGACCGAATGAAGCCCGGCTGTCCTCGAGGAGGAGAAAGGCTGCCGCCCGCCGAACGATGTCGGGGTGCGTCCGTCCGATCACCTCTCGGGCCCGTTCGTCCAGATTCATGGCCACGAAGCGGTCGAGCTCGGGGGTCCGCCGGACAAGTGGGCAGAACCTGCGGGTGCCCGGTAGATTGTCGCGAACACGGTGCCGCCTCGACAGCGGGCCAGTGCGGGCCGCGTATTGCCGCCTCGGGTCGACGACCGGTACAGCGGTCACCTTGCCCGCGTCCGGAACATCGACGCGGATGTCCGTCAGCCACTCGTAGAGGAACCAGATCCGCCGGGCGTAGGCTCCCGTGGGCTTGTCGCGAACAATGTGCGCGATATCCCCGGGATCGATCTCCCGGAAGAGAGCCGCGAGCACACCCGGGCTCACGCCCTCCCACTTGAGCGCGAACTCGAGTTGTTCCTGAAGGTTGTCGTCGGGAGCGTGACTCGGCGGGAGCATCCGCCATTCGGTCGTGGACGCGGGGTGGTGTCGCTCGGCGATCGCCGTCAGGCGCGAAGGCAGGGGGACCCGGAGGTCGTACCGGGCCGCCAGAGCCGCGTATCCGGCCAGGCTCCCGGATTCGGGAAGGGACCAGCGGAGCCGCCGCCAGAAGCTCTCACGACTGGTGAAGGACATTCACAGATAGCCGATGGGTTGGAGAGGGCGACACAAATCGTGATTTAGATTCACACATAACGATTCTTGCGAAATATTATCACAACAACCAGCGCTCGTCAACCAACTGCTCCTTCTCCACACGCTCCTTCTCCACACGCCCTTGAGGTCAGCGCGGTCCACTACTTCGGCGTCCAGTCGGTGCAGAGCCATCCGAGAAGCTGTATCCTTCCGTTCCGTTCTCGCAACTCCCCCTGCACCTCACCCCTCCCCATGCCCAACCGCCTCGCCTCCGAGACCAGTCCCTACCTGCTGCAGCACGCGCACAACCCGGTCGACTGGTACCCCTGGGGCGACGAAGCCCTGGCGCTGGCCCGCGAGCAGGACCGCCCCATCCTCCTCTCGATCGGCTACTCGGCGTGCCACTGGTGCCACGTCATGGAGCACGAGTCCTTCGAGGACGACGAGACCGCGCACCTGATGAACCGGTCCTTCGTGAACATCAAGGTGGACCGCGAGGAGCGGCCCGACGTGGACTCGATCTACATGCGCGCTGTGCAGGCGATGACCGGACACGGGGGATGGCCGCTGACCGCTTTCCTCACCCCCGCGGGCGTGCCCTACTACGGCGGCACCTACTTCCCGCCCGAGCCCCGTCACGGAATGCCCTCCTTCCGGCAGGTTCTGGCGGCCGCGGCCAATGCCTACCACTCGCGGCGGGACGAGGTGGCGCAGGCCGGTGCCCAGTTGGCCAGCATGCTGCAGCGTAGCGCCAAGGAGCCGCAGCCAGCCACCGGCCCCTTCGACCTCGCCGACGGCAGACTCTTCGCCCACGCCGTCTCAGCCGCCGGACGCACCTTCGATCCGACCAACGGCGGATTCGGCGGCGCGCCCAAGTTCCCCCAGCCGGACTTCCTCGATTTCCTGCTGCGCACGGGCGGCCCGGAGTCGCACGGTGTCTCCATGGTGGTACACACGTTGTCCCGCATGGCGGCGGGCGGCATCCGCGATCACGCCGGCGGCGGCTTCCATCGCTACTCCGTCGACGCGCGCTGGCTGGTGCCCCACTTCGAGAAGATGCTCTACGACAACGCGCTGCTCGCGCGGGCGCTGACGCGGGCGCACCTGCTGGGGGCGCGGCACCTGGGGCCGGTCGCGGAGGAGACGCTGGATTACGTGCTCGAGGACCTGACCTCGCCCGAGGGGGTGTTCTACTCCGCGCGCGATGCGGACTCGGAGGGGGAGGAGGGGATCTTCTACCTATGGACGCCGGCCGAGGTGCAGGGCGTACTCGGCCGCGAGGACGCCCGCCTGCTGTCGCGGGTCTACGACGTGAGCGAGGCGGGGAACTTCGAGGCAAAGAACATCCTTCACCTGCCCCACGACCTCGACGCGGTCGCCCGCCAGGAGGGGATCGGGCGGGGGGAGCTGGAAGGGCGGCTGCGCGAGTCGCTGGCCGCGCTGAAGGCCCGCCGGAGCACGCGCCCCGAACCTTTCCGCGACGAGAAGGTGCTCACCTCGTGGAACGGCTTCACCATCCGGGCGCTGGCCGAAGCGGGGCCCGCGCTGGGGCGTCCCGACTATACGGCGGCGGCGGCCCGTGCAGCAGCGTTCCTACTCGAAACCGTGCGGCGCGGCGACCGCCTGCTGCGCGTCTACGCGGCCGGGCGCGCCCACATCGACGGCTTCCTGGAGGACTACGGCGCACTCGGCAACGCCTGCCTCTCGCTGTACGAGGCCACACTGGACGCGCGCTGGCTCACCGAGGCGTCGTGGATCGCGGACTCGGCCGCCGCCCATTTCTGGTCCCCCGCGGAGCGGGTCTTCCATGACGCCCCTGCGGACGGTGAGGCACTGCTGGTGCGCCCCCGCGACATCATGGACAACGCCACCCCGTCGGGGAACTCGCTCGCGGTGGAGCTGCTGGTCCGCCTGGCGGCGCTCACGGGGGCGGCCGGGCATGGTGAGATCGCCGATGCCGTCTTTGAACGCGAACGCGGCACCATGGAGCGCTATCCGTCGGCGGTGGGACGGCTTCTCAGCGCGGCCATCGCGCATGCAATGCCCCGCCTTGAGGTTACGCTGGTGGGATTTCCCCCGGAGCTCGCGGGTATGCTCGACATCGCACATCGACACGCACACCCCAACCGGATGATTGGCGGCGGCGACCCGGCGGACGCGACGATCGCCGCCCTGCCCGCCATGGAGGGGCGGCTTGACCGCGCCGGACAGGCCTTCGTCTGCCTGGGGACGACGTGTTACGAACCCGCATCCGGCGCGGCGGCTCTGGACGCAACGCTCGCACGGGCCCACACTGATAGTCCCCCGAGCTGACCGGCCGGACACTCCAACCAGGGAGCACATGGCGACACGCGAAGACGAACTCGGCACGGACCTCGAATCCGACCTTCCAGGCCGGAAGAAGCTCCTGGCGTGGTACAGGACGATGGTCACGGCGCGCGCCATCGACGATCGGGAAGTCAAGCTCTTCAGGCAGGGCAAGGTCTTCTTCCTGATCGCGGGCGCCGGCCACGAGGCGGTTCAGGTGGCGCTGTCCGACTTCCTTCGTCCCGGGTCGGACTGGTTCTACCTCTACTACCGCGACCGCGCGCTCGCCCTGTCCCTGGGGGTGTCGCCGATGGAGCAGCTCCTGCAGGGAATGGGCGCCGAAGCCGATCCCGCCAGCGGCGGCCGCCAGATGCCCGCCCACTATGGGGACGCCCGCTTCAACATCGTGTCGGCCTCGTCGCCCACGGGGACCCAGTTCCTCCACGCCGTGGGCACTGCCGAGGCCGGGCTGCGCGCGACCGTCGCACCGGAACTTCAGCGCCACGTCAGGTCCTTTGCCGAGGACGAGATCGTGGTGTGCACCGCGGGCGACGGCACCACCTCCGAGGGCGAGTTCTGGGAGGCGCTGAACTCGGCGTGCAACCTGAAGCTGCCGGTGCTATTCGTCATCGAGGACAACGGGTACGCCATCTCGGTCCCGGTCGAGGTTCAGACCGCCGGCGGCAACGTGTCGCGCCTGCTGACCGGATTCCCGGACCTCAAGATCGTGGAGTGCGACGGCACCGATCTCCTCGAAAGCCACCGCGCCGCGCGCGAGGTGGTGCGCTGGTGCCGCGAGCGGCGCGGGCCGGCCCTCCTGCACGCGCACACCACCCGTCCCTACTCGCATTCCGGGTCCGACGACGAGTCCGCCTACCGGTCCCCCGCCGAACGGGCGGCCCAGGACCGCAGGGACCCGATCCGGAAGGCGCGCAGGCTGCTGATCGACAAGGGGATGGCGACCGCGGAGGAACTGGACCGCCTGGAGGCCGATGTGGGTGCGGCGGTCGCGGCGGCGAGCGACCAGGCGCTGGAGTACCCCCAGCCGGCCCCCGACACCGCCATGAAGTGGCTCTACTCCGAGACCGTGGACCCCACCGGCGCCGACTTCGACACCGAGGACCGCCCCGCCTTCCGCGACGACAGGCCGCTCACGATGGTGGACCTCCTCAACCGCTGCCTGCGCGAGGAGATGGAGCGCGACCCCCGGATCGTGGTCTTCGGACAGGACGTGGCCGACGCGTCGCGCGAGGATGCCTTGCAGGAGGTGAAGGGCAAGGGGGGCGTCTTCAAGGTGACCCACGGACTGCAGGGGCGGTTCGGCAGCAACCGCGTGTACAACTCCCCGCTCGCCGAGGCCAACATCATCGGGCGCGCGGTGGGGATGGCGGCGCGCGGGCTGCGTCCCGTGGTGGAGATCCAGTTCATCGACTATATCTGGCCGGGCTTCATGCAGATCAGGAACGAGTTGGCCACCATGCGGTACCGTTCAGCGGGGGCCTGGGCCGCGCCGGTGGTCGTGCGGGTGACCTACGGCGGCTACATCAAGGGCGGGATCTACCACTCGCAGACCGGGGCGACGCTCTTCACGCATACGGCGGGGCTGCGGGTCGTGCTGCCTTCCAGCGCGCTCGACGCCAACGGCCTGCTGCGCACGGCCATCCGCTGCGACGACCCGGTCATCTTCCTCGAGCACAAGCACCTCTACCGCCAGGTGCACAACAAGGGCGCCGACCCCGGTCCCGGCTACATGATCCCGCTGGGCAAGGCAAAGGTGGTGCGGCCGGGGCGCGACCTGACGGTGGTGACGTGCGGGGCCATGGTGAAGCGCTCCATGGACGCGGCCCGCGTGGCCGAGCAGCGGCACGGCATCAGCACCGAGGTGATCGATTTGCGCTCCCTGTCGCCGCTCGACATGGAGACGATCGGGGACTCGGTGCGGCGCACCAACAAGGTGATGGTCGCGCACGAGGACGCGCTGTCGTGGGGGATCGGGTCGGAGGTGGCCGCGCGGATCGCCGACGAGTTGTTCCCGTGGCTGGACGGGCCGGTGCGGCGGGTGGCGGCGCTGGACACCTGGGTGGCGTACTCGCCGCGGCTTGAAGAGGCGATTCTTCCGCAGAAGGACGACGTGCTGGAGGGGATTCTGGGGCTGGCGGGGTACTGAGGGGGGGCGGGCTGCTAGAACCGCACCTTCAGCAGCGGGACCTTCCAGACGAGACCGTCGCGACCGCCGTTTCGGCCGGTGGGCTCCAGCGCCGGGGTGGGGAGCGGGGTCGAGAACGCCCAGTTTCCGTGCGACCAGTTGAGGAGCGAGCCGGGGGCGGGCAGGGAGGCCGCTGAGAGGTCTTCGCCCGGGTCCGTTTCGCCCCGGTCGTTGCGGGTCCCGGCCACGCCCAAGGCGAGGCCGGCGATGCTGCCCGCAAGGATCGTCGCCATGATCGTCTTGTCGCCGTCGGGCTGGGCGATGAGGTTGATCCCCAGCCCACCGAACGCCCCGACCACCCCACCCACGCTGATCAGGCGGGCGCGGGCGCGGCTGAGCGGCATGCGGCTTCCGGCGAGGGCGCCTGCCACCAGCCCGGCGTTGCCGACGATCATCGCGGCCGCGGTGAGTCCGTCTCCCTCGACGTCGGCCAGGTACGCCGTGGAAAAGCCGAACCAGGTGCCCCAAAGGCTGCCCAGCATGGCCGATGTGGCGGTACCGGGCGTGATCTCCCGCCGCGCCATGACCAAGCCGCCGGCGATGCCCGCGGCCCCGCCGACAATCATCGATGTCAGGGCGGCTTCGATGGACTCATCCTCGCCGTATAGGCTGCCGTCGTAGTTGTCGCGGTCGCCCGTGCCCAGGTCTAGCGCAAGCGCCCAACCCCAACCCTGTATGGCGCCCCAGGTACCGCCCCAGGTGATGGCCCTCGCCTGGCCCAGCGTACGGGGCCGGGACCGGGCCATCGCCCGCCCAAGCAGGAATCCCGCCGGTCCCCCAACCAGGAGTCCCAGCCCATACACCTCCGCATCGTCAGCGCTGGCCGCCAGCGGTATCGCAACGCCCTGCCAGAGCCCGTACAGCGACGACCACACCTTAAGCTCGGCCTCGCCGCCCGCCTGGGACTGCCGGCCGGTGACGACTTCGAGCCGGGTGCGCGCGGTTTCGGCGGCGGCGGTTCCCGGGAAGCGTTCCAGTATGTGCCGGTACAGCGCTTCGGCGATGTCGTACGCGCCCCGGTTCGCGAAGTTCTCGGCGGTGGCCAGCAGGACGGCGGCCGAGTCGGCGCGCGTGAGCTGGGCGGAGGCGGGGCGGGAGGCGGTCAGGGCCGCGGCGGAGAGGGCCAGGAGAAGCAGGCCTCGGAGCAGGGTTGATGTGTTCATGGGGTGATCTACTCCAAACGGGGTCCGAAGGTTTCGCCCGCTACTACTCGAAGGTCGGGGGAGTTTGTTCCGATTCGCGGAACCCATCACACCAGAGAATTGTCAACTTTACATGATTCACCCTTCCTGCAACACCCGGTCCAGGTCCTCGACCGCCCGGCGCTCGGCATCGGAACTCTCGATGATCCGGTCGGCCAGGTACTCGATGTTGTCGAGCGGGGCGTCGCCGGCCAGCGACTTGATCTGGACGCGCGCGAGTCCGCCCAGCGCGCGGCCAACCGCCTGGGCCTCGCGGACGAACTGCTCTCCGATGGCCAGCAGGGTGTCTTCGGCGCCGGCGATCGCGACATCGGTTCTTCCGGACAGTTCCTCCAGGCGGCGGGTCTCCTCCATGTCCTGGTTGTAGCGGTCCATGAGCGCCAACCTGGCATCGCAGTCGTTGTAGAACCTCAGCAGCGTGTCGGCCCGCGCGTCCAGCTTGGCCAGGGCGGAGCGGAGTTTGTCGTCCAGGTCCGCGGCAGTCTGCGATTGACCCGCCGCCAGCTGGTTGTCCGGCTCCTGTCGTGCGCGGGCCTCCCAGTAGGCGACTGACCGCTGGGCCTCGTCGGCGGCCTCGGCAAGCGCCGCGCGTGCCGTCCCCCATTCGGAGTCCGCGCCGAGCGTGCGGGTACGGTGGGTTTCGACCTGCTTGCGAAACTCGCGGACGGCGAATTGGTGCACCTTCCCGACGGCGGTCGCCTCGTCGGCGCGGAAGGCGGCGAGGATGCGGGAGGTGCGCCTTCGCCCCAGCAGGGAACGCGAGAGGGAGCCGACCGCGAGGAAGAGAACAGTGAGCCCGAGCAAGAACACCGGGGCGTAGCCGGAAGGGAACAGGGACGTCAGGTAAGCCACTGCGACCAGCAGCATCATGAACGAGGCGACCCACTTGCCACTCACCGGCCTCACCCCCTCCGCCTCCTCGAAGCAACGCCGCGCGATGTCGTCGAGGGATTCGGTCAAGTGCAACCCCTCCCCATCCCCCCTTCCATTCACCCCACCACCCCCGCGATCCCGCCCTCCAGGTTGCGCACGTCAGCATACCCCTCCGCGGCCAGCAGCTTCGCCACATCAAGGCTCCTCACGCCGGTCTGACAGTACACCACCACTGGACGGTCGCGCGGGATCTCGTCCATGCGCGCGGAGACCTCACGCATCGGCACCAGCACGGCCCCCAGGTGTGCCAGGTTCACGTTGTGCCACTCCATCACCTCGCGCACATCCAGCAGGAACGGGCGCGGCTCCTCTTCCAGCACCGCGTCGAGCTCGTCCGGGTCCACGCGCCCGACCGTCATCCCCTCCCCCTCCGGCTCCGCCTCCACCCCACAGAACACCTCGTAGTCGATCAGCTCGGTCTGCGTCGGCTGGTCCCCGCAGATCGCGCAGCCGGGATCCCGGCGAATCTCCAGCTCCCTCCAGCGGTAGGAGAGCGCGTCAAAGATCTGCAGCCGGCCCACCAGCGTCTCGCCCACGCCCAGGAGCAGCTTGATCGTCTCCATCGCCTGGGCGGCACCGATTACGCCCGGCAGCGCGCCGAAAACTCCGGCTTCGGCGCAGTTGGGAATCAGCCCCGGCGGCGGAGGTTCGCGGAAAAGGCAGCGGTAGCACGGCCCTCCCTCCGTCGCGAACACCGAGAGCTGGCCCTCCCAGCGATACACCGACCCGTACACGTTCGGCCGGCGGGTGAGCACGCAGGCATCGTTGACCAGGTAACGGGTGGGAAAGTTGTCGCTGCCGTCAACGACCAAGTCATACGCGGCCACGATCTCCAGCGCGTTGGCCGACGTGAGTCGCACAGCACCGGTCTCGACCGTGACGTGCGGGTTGACGTCGTGCAGGCGGGCGCGTGCTGAATCCACCTTGAGCGCGCCCAGGCCGGCGGTGCCGTGCAGGATCTGGCGCTGCAGGTTGGTGACGTCGACCGTGTCCGGGTCCACGATGCCCAGCGTGCCCACGCCGGCGGCCGCGAGGTAAAGCGCCGCCGGGGAGCCAAGTCCCCCCGCGCCCACAAGAAGGACACGCGCGGCCTTGAGTCGCTCCTGCCCCGTCCTGCCGACGTCGGGGAGGACCAGGTGACGGGCGTAGCGCGCCGCCTCGCGAGGGGTCAGGGCGGAGTCGGAGCCGCTCGCCATCACCGGCCGCCGCCGCCCCCGGAGAGCCCGTAGCGCACGCTGACGCTAATGATGGGCCAGTAGTTCACGAAATTGCCGAAGTCGTCGCGGGTCTCCTCCTCCTCGAGCGCAAGGTTGTAAAGAAACTCGGTCGACTTGAGGAGTTCCTCGTCCCCCGTGGCAACCACCGTGAGTACGGCGTCGCTGAGGCGCACCACGCCGATATCCGCCGTGATGGAAAGTCCCGAAGAGGATTGGGATCCGAACCCCAGGAGGAGGTACGGCGCCCGGTCTCCCGAGGAGAGGGTCGTGGTGAGGGTCTTGACCTCGGGTTCCGTGTACGTCCCGTCGCCGATGTCGATGGATGCGCCCTCGTCCAGGGTGACCCGGTAGATGGGGTCTCTCGACTTGAAGAGCATGCCCGCGCCCACGCGCATGCTGGTGAGTTGGAGGTCGGCGCCCAGTGTGTAGAACGCCTTCGGGAAGGTCAGCTTGGCGGTCCGTTCGTCGGCCAGGCCGAACCGGCCGGTCAGGTTCATGTCGAAGCCGAGGAGGCCCGCGCCGCCTCGGACCGTGACCTGTTCGCTGAGAGCGACCGCGACCTCGGGGCCGATCCCCAGCGTTCCCGCGCGTCCGCCCACCATGATGTCCTGCATAGCCAGGGCGGGAGGGGCGGCGACGGTGAGTGGCAGCGCGAGGGCCAGCGCCAGCATGGCTTGTCTCATGGTGAACTCCTTGCGGGGAACGGTTGTTCCGTGATCGGGGTGGACCCGTGTGCTGGTACCCCGACAGCGAACCATGCGTGCCGTTCGTACTGTCCAACTACTGTAACGCCGCGGGGCCGGGGACGCCGGGGCGTGGGGGTGGGAGGAGGGTGCGACACAACTCCTGCCCAAGCGCGGAGAATGTGACTACGATGATTGTCGTTGACATTCGGGCGATCGGGTTGTACTGTTGGCTACGAAGGATTTCGTGAATTAACTTGGACCTGGTGCGGGAGGCATGATCGAATGATGACATGGATGGCATACGCGGCCGTCGTGGCAGGGTTGCTGGCCGCTGGCGGGCTGGCGCTCGAACGCATCTGCGCGGCGTTGGGCTGGCCGCGGCGCCTGGCCTGGCTGGGAGTGTTGACGCTGGCGGTGGCGATCCCGCTGACCGCAAGGCCTCCGGAAACCGTGGCCGGCGGAGGGAATGCGGGCGAACCGATGGCCACGGTGGTGGTGGAAGCAAGTCTTCCGGAGGCCCGGACTCCGACTGCTGGGGAGCAGTCTGGCGCAGAGGGGGGCGACACCAACCCCGCGCCGGCCGACCGCGCCGCGCTGTTCGTCTGGAGCCTCGCCACCCTGGCCACCCTGGCGCTGCTCGGGTCCGTTGTCATTCTCTCCTCATTGGCCCGGCGCTGCTGGAAGAGACGTTGGATCGGCGGCGAGGAGGTGTACGTCTCCCGTGATTTCGGACCGGCGCTGGTCGGTCTGGCACGGCCCGCGGTGGTGATTCCCCGTTGGGTGCTGAAGCTGGGCGCGGCGGTCTCCAGCACTGCCGTGAGACATGAGCGGGAGCACGCCAGAGCGGGAGATCACGTGGCCCTTCTTTATTCCGGCCTGGTGGCGGCCGCCTTCCCGTGGAGTCCCGCGATCTGGTGGATGTGCCGACGCCTGCGCACCGCCGTGGAAATCGACTGCGACCGGCGGGTGATCAGATCCGGGGTCCCCGCCGCCGAGTATGGCGGCCTGCTGCTCGGGATCGGGGCGATGCGACCGCGGCGACAGGTCTTTGCGCTCACGCTGGCCGGCCCGGGAACTCTGCTCGAACGAAGGCTGAGAACCATGATGGCCACAGGCACACGTAACGGAAGGAAAGAGATGACCAGGACGGGTGTGGCGCTCCTTGCGGGCGTAGCAGTGGGCACGGTGTTGGCTGCGTGCGAAGTGTCTCCGCCGACCGCGCTTGCGCCGGCGGTGACCGAGGCGCTGGAAGGGGGTGCGGGGGCGAAGCAGGAGCGGGTATCAGGGAAGGTGGTGGCGGAACAGGTGCGCGACCTGTTCCGCGAGGTGGTGGCGGAACAGGGGCGCGACATGTTCCCCGCCATCCGTCTTGGCGATTTGATGCCCCAGGACGTGACGTCCGCGGACCCGCTCGTCTTCCTGGACGGAACGGTTCTCGACGGCGGCCTGACCGCACTGCCGGAGCTCGATCTCCCCGAGATCATAGGGATCTCGCGCTATTCATACGATCCGGACCGCTTCGGCGAGTTTGCCGGCCACGAGGTGTGGGGGGTCGTGCTCATCAATACCGTAGAGGGAGAGGAGCGGGGGGAGGCTCGATGGTGGCCACCGGAGCATTTGAAGAGCTGACCCGGAGCCCCGCATGATCCAAATGGGAGGAAGTTCAATGACACGGCTCGCTGGCCATCCAACTCTGCTGGCAGCCGTCACAGTGGCCGTCCTGGCCGCCTGCGGCATCGACACGGGTTCTTCAACCGGCGGCCCGGAAACCGTCGTCGAGACCATCGGCGACACGACCGTGGTGCGGACCCGGTCGGGAAGCGTCTGGGACACCGAGGCACTCTGGTCCCGGAGGTCTCGATCGGCGAACTCGAGGGCCCGGAGGAGTATCTCTTCGGCTGGATCGGGTCGGTCGCAGTGGATGACGACCGCAGCGTCCATGTGTTGGACGGGCAGGCTCAGCACGTTCGTGTGTTCGACTCCACCGGGGAATACATGGAGACGCTGGGCAGAAGGGGAGAAGGCCCGGGCGAGTTCCGCAGCGCCGAGGCCATCGCGGTTCTTCCGGACGGCCGGCTGGTGGTCCGTGACTCCCGCAACCAGCGCATCGCGGTCTTCGGTCCCGGCCCCGGAGACACGGAGCAATGGAGGTACAATGCGGGCAACTACGGTTCGGACTCACCACTCTACACCGACTCGCAAGGCCGCACGTTCGTGGTCACGCGCGATTTGTCCCGGGACGGTTTTGCTTTGCACATCATCATCATGGGGCCCGACGGGACGCATATCGACACGCTCCCCGAACCTTCGAGCCCGTTTGAGCGCCCCATGCTGACGGCCGCGACCAGCGACGAAGGGGGAAGCGGGTCCAGGAGCGCCCCCGCGCCCTTCAGCCCCCGGTTTCAGTGGACGATCACCCCCAGCGGCAATTTCCTCACGAGTCTGCCCTCCGAATACCGGATCGACCTCGCCCGGGACGACGGCGTCCTCAGAATCGAGCGTACCACCGATCCGGCTCCGATACATGACGACGAGCGCGCCTTCCGGCGGGAGAGTGTTGTCCGAACCATGCGGAACGCGGATCCGAACTGGAGCTGGACCGGCCCGCCGATCCCGGAGCACAAGCCGTTCTTTCGGGGACTGCTGGCCGGCCGCGATGGACGCATCTGGGTCAGGCCGGTGACCGAGGGAAGCCCCATCGAGAACGAGAACCACGACCCGGAGAATCCCGTTTCGACCCCGGTGGTCTGGAGAGAGCCCCTGCGCTACGACGTCTTCGAGCCCGAGGGGACGTATCTCGGAGTCGTGATACCGCCGGACGGGTTCTCGCCTTACCCGAACCCGGTTTTCAATGGCAACCACGTGTGGGCGGTGACCCGTGACGAGTTGGGGATGGAGCGCGTGGTGCGGTACCGGATCGTCGTGGGGGACGAAAAGCAGTGACGCGAATGACGGCGTTCCCCGTTGCCGTCGCGGCCGCCCTCGCCGCTTGCGGCACCGACGCAGGCTCTTCGGGCCCCGGCCCCGAGGTCGTGAGCGAAACCATCGGCGACACCACCGTCGTCCGCACCCTGTCGGGGAGCGTGTGGGGCGCCGAGGCCACCCTGGTGCCAGAGGTGTCGATCGGGGAGCTGGACGGCCCGGAGGAGTACCTCTTCGGCAGCATCTACTCGATCGCGGTGGGCGGCGAGGGACGGGTATACGTCCTGGACGGCCAGGCGAAGGAAATCCGCGTCTTCGACTCGGACGGCGCCTATGTCGAGACGGTGGCACGGGGAGGCGAAGGGCCGGGCGAGCTGAACAACGCCTCCTCGGTCGCAGTCCTCCAGGACGGGCGCATCGTCGCGCACGAGCCGGGGGACATGCTCGTCGAGGTCGTGGGACCGGGTCCTGGTGACCGGGCGCTATGGCCGTACACCCCGGGGGCGATCATCGTCCCCGTCAAGCCGCTGAGCATTGACCGGAATGGCCGAATCCTGGTGCCCGCGGCCGGGACCACCCCGGATGGCGACTTCGTGCAGTACGTCTTCGTCATGGGCTCGGACGGCGTGGTGGTGGACTCGATCGTCCCCCCCGGCGACGGCTTCGAGCCCCCTTTCGTGGAGGTTCGCCTTCCCTTTCCCGTTGCGGGCCGGTCGACGGCAACGCGCTTCGTCCCTTTCACGGCTCGCCACTACTGGACCATTCACCCCAACGGCCATTTCGTGACCGGCATTTCCACCGACTACCGGATCGACCTGGGGCGTGACGACGACGTGCTGCGAATCGAGCGCGCGTACGAGCCGGTCCCCGCATCGGAGCCTGAACGAGGCTACCATCGGGAACAAGTCGCCGCGGGTCTGCGCCGCACACAGCCAGACTGGAGCTGGAACGGTCCACCGATCCCCGAGACCAAACCACCGTTCCGCGGCCTCGTCACCGGCCGGGACGGACGCCTCTGGGTGCAGCTGTGGGCGGAAGCGCGCCCGGTCGTCAACGAGGACCACGACCCGGACAACCCCCGGTCGGAACCGGTGACGTGGGAGTCGCCCGTGCGCTACGACGCCTTCGAGCCCGATGGGACCTACCTGGGTGTGCTGGTGGCGCCGGACGGTTTCGTCACCAGACCGGAGCCCATCTTCGACGGCGAGCAGGTGTGGGCGGTGACCCGGGACGAGCTGGGCGTCGAGCGCGTGGTGCGGTCCCGGATCGAGGTGGGCGGGGGGTGAGCCAAGCCGAAGAGTGGGCACGCCGGCCCGTTTGACAGTGCCCCCGCGCTTTCTCACCTTCGTTCGCATCGCCAAAGCATGAAGAAAGGGGGAAGGGATGCGGACGAGGACTCCCGTATTCGCGGATCTGGGTCACGTTGTCGACGGAATCGTCCTCGGTGGAGAACGAGCGCCATGATCCGCAGCATCCGAACTCGAGCCCTGTAGTCTGGCGGTCGCCGCTCCGCTACGATGTCTTCGAGTCTGACGGAACCTACCTGGGGACCGTCGTGCCGCCAGAGGGGTTTGCCCGCACGCCACGGCCGGTCTTCGATGGTGACCATGTGTGGGCGGTAGGCCGGGACGAACTGGGTGTCGAGCGGGTGGTGCGGTACCGGATTGAGGTTGGGGGCTGAGGGGGGCTGAACGACGTGAGGGAACTCGGCCAGGCAGGGACCGCACCATGTCGCCCAGAACTTGAGTCTCGAACCGACCTGCATGGTCGCTGAGCCGCCCAAGGCGCGCCCCCGCTCTCCAAGGTGCTTCAGCCCATGTCGTTACCTCCATGAACCGCCCTGGCCGCTACGTCCCGAACACCGACGCGAGCATGTCCCGGTTGTGGCCCACCACCAGCGTGGTGCCGACTTTCATGGTAGGTGCCCTGAGCTTCCCCCACCGGCTGACCATGAGCTTGACGAGCTCGCTGTCGGGGGGCCGGTCCTCGGACGACAGGTCCACCCGCACCACCTTCTTCCCCTTGGCGACACGAAGTTCGGTCATGCCTTCCAGGAGGGTCAGGGCTTCGTCCGCGACGACGGGATCCCTGGTCGCATTTCGCGTCTCGGCCGCCTCGATATCGTTCTGCGCAAGAAACTCCTGCGTACGTTTGCAACCGGTTCAGCCGGGGCGGTGGTACCGCCATTCGAGATTGTGGCTCACCGGGGTCTCCTGGTGATTGAGGTGAAGGATGGTGCGGCCGAGATCCGCGTGGGCCGGCGGGGTGGCTCCACAAGGACTGGGGTTTTCGGCCGAGGCCCGGGGCAATGGCACGTTTCCGTGGCGCGGACCGGCTACCGCCCAATGAAGCTAAGGTCGCGCACTTCGACGCGCTCCACCCGAATTCATCCGTTGCGATGCCTACGACCTGGCCGCGGGTGACCTCCTCGACCCGGAGCGACGCGGGGATGTGGACGCGGCCGAGATGAATGCCGTCGGCGGCGAACACGTCCCAACGGTCCATTGAATCGCCCCGCATGCGGTAGCGCCGCGCCCAGATGTCCCCCGTATCCGTGAAGAGGACATCCGTGTAGCCGGGGAGCGACTCCGGCAGGTAAAGGGTCCGGTATTGCTCGAGCCGCTCCCGGATCCATGCTTCGTCGCGTTCGCGGCCACCGGGATTCCTCACATATGTCTCGATATGCTCGTCCGTACGGATCGTAGGGGATTCGTCCAGGCGCGCGATCAGCCTAAGGTCGCCGGCTTCGTCGAATACGCTGATTTCGTAGGCGGCGCCGCTAGTGAACGCGACGCCATGCGCCGATCCCCTGGCCGTGGGGTTGGGTGAAAACGGCACGGCCATCCTCTGCACAACCATGTCCAGGCCGCTCCCTGATGAGAAGCTGGCCTGGGCCTGGTCGATCCCCTCCGCCACGGTATCGATCAGGGTGCCGTCGAAACGGTGGCGCAGGAAGAGGACCCTCTGATGGTCGTGCTCCAGCAGGCTCTCCCAGATGTCCTGGAGCGTGGCGCCCCGGGAAGGGGTCGCACTGCTCAGTATCGCTCCGGGTCCGCCGAGCGCGACCGGCAGCACGATCAGGTCGTCCGGATTGGAAAACGTCGCCGTGCCGACCGGAGCGCCCGCCGCATCGAACCTGGTGATCCGGTCCAAACGGTAGTCCACTGTCACAATGCTCCCATCCGCAAGCGTCCAGGCACCGGTCAGGTCCAGGAATTCTCCCGGCCCCTCCCCTTCCCTCCCCACCGACCGCAGATAGCCGCCTGTCGGGTCGACGACGCGGATCTCAAGGGCCTGTTCGTCGGCCACGACCACGTTCCCCGACGGGTCACGCCCCACGGACTCGATGTCACCGAAGAGGAACTCGTCGGGGCCGTCGAGAAGGCCGATCGAGAGGGCCGGTTCCGTCGCCAACTCGGCGTAAACCGCATCGCCGGGCGGGCTTGTCACGATCCTGATCCCGGCCGAGTCGGTGATTTCGACGCCGGAGGGGATGTAGTCCGGTGATTCGCCACAGGCGGCCACTACGATCGCCGCTCCGACAACAACCGTGCGCCTCATGGGGCCCCCCGCCATGCGCCCTTCACGATCCCTCGGACCCTATCCAGCTGCTTGGCCAAGGTCGCGCACCTCGACACGCTCCACCCCCAGCTCGTCCGTTGCGATCCCGACGACCTGCCCGCGGCTCACCTCCCGGATTTGGAACGAGGTGGCAACCTCCACCCGCCCAAGGTGGCCCCCGTCGGCGCCAAAGACATCCCATTGCGCGGTTTCACCACCGGGCGGAATAAACCGTTGCGCCCAAACCTCCCCCGTGTCGGCGAAGAGGAGTTCCGCATAGCCGGGCAGCCGATCCGGCAGGGGCATGCCCTGGTACATCTCGACCATCGCTCGAATCGACGCGTCGTCCTGGAGGAACGGGTTGCCCGAGCCCCGGACATGGGCCTCGAGGTGCTCGACCGTGAGCAGGGGCGGGGCTTCGTCGAGGCGCGCGATCCGGCTTAGCTCGCCCGCAGCGCCGAAAAGAGCGACTTCGTACGCGCCGCCTCCGGTAACCGCGGCGCCCTGGGAGGATCCCACCGCGGTGGGGCGGCTGGAAAACGGAACCCTCAACACGTCCACGCTCATCATGTCGCCGCTGCCCGAGGTCCTCATCAACATCTTCTCGCCCGGCCTTCGAGCCAGAGTGTCGACCAGCTCGCCGTCCAATCCGTGCCTGAGGAACAGGACCGAAGCACCATCGTCCTCGAGGGCTTCCGCCGCATCGTCCAGAGACGATTCATCGAGCGACGACATTCCCATGTCCTTGACCTGGTTCAGAACCATCCCGGAGCCGGCCATGCCCATGGTGGTGAACAACCCCATCTCGTCGATGCCGGCGAACGGGGCGGTCGCGATCAGAGAACCTTCGGCACCGAAGCGCGTGATCCGCTGCTGGTCCCGGTCCACCGTGACGATGCCGTTCGGGACCGGCCACGCTCCACTCAGCACCCGGAACTCACCGGGTCCCTCGCCCATTCCTCCGAAGGTCCGCAGGTGGCGTCCCTGCGCATCGAACACGCGGATCTCTCCCGCTCGGCCGTCTGCCACAACCAGGTTGCCCGCTCCGTCCCGGGCCACCGAGGCGATGTGGCCGAAGAGGTACTCCTCGGGTCCGTCCAGTTCCCCGACCGAAAGTGCCGGCTCCCCGGCCAACCGGGCGTAGATCGCGTCGACGGGCGGACTCGTGACGATGCTGATGCCGGCGGAGTCGGTGACATGCACGCCTGTCCCGGCAGTTGCATCCGGTTCGTTGCATCCCACGACGGCCGCGAGGAGGATCCACCCTGCCGAGTGAAGACCGATGCCGACTCTCATTTCCATTCTCCCGTTTCCCCGGGCAATGCGGCCCGTAGCGCAAGGCGGAGGTCCGGGCCCGGCGCGGGACGCTGCCCTTGCCGCGCCCCGCCGCACCCGCGTAAACTCGCAGCCGACAGACCTCGTGTCCGACCCGCAAGATAGGGGCCGTGCGCCCTTCGGACAACCCGAATCCCCCCTCGGAGACCTTCTCGATGAACCGTTCCATACTGCTCATCCTGCCCCTCGTCGCGCTCGCCGCCGCGTGCAACTACGAGACGGACGACGCCGACGAGGCGACCGACGCGCCACCTGTCGTCGAGTACGTCAATCCGCGCTCACCCGCCGACGGCGAAGTCCTGCCCTTCAGCGGAGCTGTCTGGGTCGGCAACACGCTCTACGTATCCGGAATGCTCGGACTGGAAGGGGGCCAGGTCCCCGAAACGGCCGAGCAGGAAGCCACCAACGTCCTCGACAACATCAAGGGGGTGCTGGAGACCGCGGGACTGACGATGGACGACCTGGTCGTCGTGCAGGTCTACGCCTCCGATGTGGGAGACTACGGCGCCTTCAACAGCGTCTACCGGACGTACTTCACCACCGAGTTCCCGGCGCGCGCATTCCTCGGGTCGGGGACGCTGCTCTTCGGGGCCAGGTTCGAGGTGATGGGGATTGCGGTGCGGCGCGAGGCGGCGGAAACGGGTTAGTCAACCCCTTAGTCAAACTCGGTTCAGCCCCCAATGAACCATCGTGTAGCCGTCGCGGGCGTGACCGGTTGGACCGGCAGCGCCGTCGCTGAGGCCGTGTTGCGCTCGGAGGACCTGCGGCTGGTGGCCGGCGTGGCGCGAGAGGCGGCCGGCCAGGACGTGGGAACGGCCATGGGACGGGACACGCCCGCCGGGGTCGCGATCACGGCCGACCACGCGCGGGCGCTTGCCGCCAAACCCGATGTGTGGATCGACTACACCCATCCGTCGGCGGTGAAGGGACATGCGCTGGCCGCCCTCGAGGCGGGCGCGCGCGTCGTCATCGGCACATCGGGCCTCAGCGCGGCCGACTACCGCGACCTCGACACGGCCGCCCGCGCCGCGAACTCCGGCGTGATCGCCGCGGGGAACTTCTCCCTCACGGCCGCCCTCCTCAAGCACCTCGCCGGGATCGCCGCCCGTCACCTTCCCCACCGCGAGATCGTCGACTTCTCGCACGCGCACAAGCCCGACGCGCCCAGCGGAACGGCCCGGGAGCTGGCCGACTACCTGGCCACCGTCGCACCCAACCAGCTGCACCGTTCCGTGGACGGCATCCTTGGCGAGCCCGCCACCCGCGGCGCCACCCTCGCGGGGACGCAGGTCCACTCCGTGCGGCTGCCGGGCTACGTCCTCTCCGTCGAGGCGCTGTTCGGGCTGCCGGGCGAGCGTCTCACCATACGGCACGACGCGGGCCTCAGCCCCGAACCCTACGTGGCCGGAACGCTGCTGGCCGTGCGCAAGGTCGGCGGCGTCACCGGGCTGGTGCGCGGTCTGGACACGCTGCTCTTCGGCTGAACCTCCAGGCGCCTCGACGCAAAGGGTGCGCGCGGGGATCTGTCCAGGTACCGCCGAGGGGCGCGGCCGGGCACCCGACATCGGCCCACGCCCCACCACCTCACCCCAGAATCACCCCACGCAACGCCCCGATCCCCTCCACCGCCCGCTCCACATGCGCCATCGTGTTGTAGACGTGCGGGCACAACCGCAGCCCCCCCGTCCCCGCCCCCGCAATCCCGTGCTGCTCATACAGTCCGTCGAGCGCCGCACGCCGATCCCCCGGCACCTCCATGATGCACACACCCCCGGAAAGACCCGGATCCATCGGCGTCACCAGCGTCATTCCCAGCTCCGCCATCCCCTCCTTGAGCACCGTCGCCAGCTGGCCCACCCGTCCCCCGACCTCCGCCACCCCGATCGTCTCGTGGAACTCCGCCCCGGTCCCCACCGCCGCCAGACACGCGTCGTCCCGCTGCCCCAGCGACTCGAACTTGCGCGCTCCCCTCACGTCGGGCTCGGCATCGCTGCCCCACCCCGGCGCCACGATGTTCGGCCAGATCCCCCCGATCCGATCCTCGCGCACGTAGAGCAATCCCGCCTCCTTCGGTCCCATGAACCACTTGTGCGCCGACGCGGCGTAGGAATCGCACCCGAGCTCACGCAGGTCGACATCCAGCGCCCCCCAGCTCTGCGCGCCGTCCACATGGACATGGATGCCCCGCCGGTGCGCCACCTCGCACAGCTCCCGCACCGGGAGGCGTATGCCGCTCACATTCGACACATGCGTAAGCGACAGCACGCGGGTGCGATCGGTCAGCGCCGCGGCGAAAGGGTCGATGAGCGCCTCGATGGTCGTCGGCCGGGGCGGCACCGACACGCGCTTCACCACGATCCCGAAGCGCGCCGCCCGCACCTCCCACGCGACGTTGTTGGTGGGGTGGTTCTGGTCCCAGATGACCACCTCGTCGCCGGCGCGGAGCGGGACGCCGTTGTTGATGGTGTTGTTGGCCTCGCTGGTGTTGCGGACGAGCGCGATCTCGTCGGGGCCGACGCCGAGCTGGGCGGCCACCGCAGCGCGGGACCCCTCGGTGAGGCCGCGGAACTTGGCGCGGTTGTTGAAGGAGCAGTCGCGGTCGATGTCGCGGGTGAGTTCCTCGACGCGCGCGGCCACGGAACGGGGGGAGGGGCACAGGTTGGCCGCGTTCATCGGGACGCGTTCCTCGCGGAAGGCGAACTGGGCGCGGACCAGTTCCCAGTATGATTCGTCGGGGCGTGCCGTGAGTTTGGGGAGAAAGGGCGGGGGATTTGGCCGCGCACGCACCGCGGACAGAGCGGACGGGGCGGCGGCGGCTCCCGCGGCCATCGCGGCGAGAAAGGTTCGGCGGGTGCTTGGTCGCTTCATGGATGTTTCTCCGGGATTGACCGGTACTGGCCTTCGCTGACTCGGGCTTCGCCCCTGATCATAGGTTGCAAGTCCCTGCCAGCCACGTTCTGCACAGCCGGATCGCGACGGCGCGCTGTTCACGATGTCATGCCAACATTACATTAAGTCATGTATAGTATACATCATTTCACCATCCATCCCGGTCCAGCCCGGGTCGTCCCCGCCCCCGCAACCCACCAGGAGATCGCCCCGTGCCCCTGATCGCCCGCCGCATGAGCCACCTGGGCACCGAGAACGCCTTCAAGCTCGGCGACGACATTCGGCGCTGCGTCGACCGGGGCATGGACGTCATCCGCTTCAATCTGGGTGCGCCGGACTTCCGCAGCGCGCCGCACCTCAACCGCGTCGCCAGTGCGGCCCTCGACGCCGGCCGCTCCGGCTATTGCGATCCCGCCGGCATCCTTCCCTTCCGCCAGGCCATCGCCGACCATGTCCGCCGCACCCGCGGCGTCGACGTCACCCCGGAACGCGTCGTCGTCACCCCCGGGGCCAAGCCGCCCATCGGCTACACCCTGCAGACCTACGTCGACGAGGGCGACGAGGTCGTCTACCCCTCCCCCGGCTTCCCCATCTACGAGTCCTGGGTGCGCTTCGTGGGGGCCGTTCCGGTGCCGCTTTCTCTCTCCGACGACCGGGACTTCGCCTTCACCGCCGACGACCTGGCCGCGCTCGTCACCGAACGCACCAAGCTCATCATCCTCTGCTCCCCCTCGAACCCGACCGGCGGCGTGCTGTCACGGGAGGAACTCGCCGGGATCGCCGAACTGGTGCGCGCCCGCTGCCGTCCCGACGTGCGCATCTACTCCGACGAGATCTACGAGCAGATCCTCTTTGACGGCCTGGAGCACGAGAGCATCGCGTCGCACCCGGGCATGCCCGAGCGGACGGTGATCGCCAGCGGGCACTCGAAGGGCTTCGCCATGACCGGGTGGCGGCTCGGCTGGGCAGTGCTCCCCACCGAGGAGGAGGCCGCGATCTTCAAGCAGATCAACATCAACATCATGTCGTGCGTGCCACCCTTTCTGCAGGAGGCGGGCGCGGCCGCGTACGAGGACCCGGCGTCGGCAGTCGAGGTGCGGAGGATGGTGGACGCTTTCGAGAAGCGGCGCAACTGGATCGTGCCCGCGCTGAACGAGGTCCCCGGGATGAGGTGCCGGACGCCGAAGGGCGCGTTCTACGTCTTTCCGGATGTGTCGGGGGTGTGCGAGCGGCTGGGGGTGTACGAGGCTTGTGAAAGGATTCACAAGGTGGGCCGGGGCCGGAGGACCACCCCCGCGGGCATGCTGCAGATGTTCCTGCTGCACCGCTACGGGGTGGCTTCGATGGACCGGGCGTCGTTCGGGAGGATCGGGGCCGGGGGGCAGGACTTTCTGCGGTTGTCGATCGCGAACGGCATGGACGATATCCGGCGCGGCGTGGACCGGATCGTGGCGGCCGCGAAGGACGCGCAGGGCTTCGCGGAGTTCGTGGAGGACGAGGATGGGAGGGCGCTCTTCGGGTAGGAACTCGCGGTTGACCGAGCCCCCGGGCACTCGCAGGCAGGCGCCTAGAGTTTCTCTCCCCGGCCAGGCCGGCCGCCGCTACCGCCTCTCGCCCGTCGGAATCCCTCGCGTAATCGTCACGTTCGAAGTGCTTTCGCCAGGCAGCGGCCCCCCGTCCCAGTCCCTGATAATGGCCCGGATGTTCCCGGTGGCCGGATCGGTGACCACGGCGATCGGGGGCGAACTGCCGCGAGTCACGGTGTCGATACCTTCGGGTCCGGTCAGAACCATCCGGTCCAGCGTTTCGGCCCAGTCAGGCTCCCAGGGGACGAGGAAGACGAAGCCCCCTCCGCCATACTCCAGCGGAGTCGGAGAAAACGAGACCGAGAATTCGGTCTGTTCGTCCAGACCAATCCCCTCGACGCGATAGGGACCGCCCTCATCGGGAAGCGCCGCGGGACCGCTCAGCACAAACGCCGGGTCGAGGGTCACCCGTCCGTCCAGGATTCTCCCCCACACCACCAGCACGTCGCCCTTGGCCGGGACACCGGACGCGTCCGAAGCCCCATCGAGGATGACCCCCCCATCCCCAGCCAGCCTGTGGGCCAAAGCCTTTTCGAAGTGGTAGTCGCTGACCCAGCGGTTGCCGCAGTAGCCCATGAGGTCATTGTAGACATCCGGATCGAGCAGCCGCTCCCCCGCGGCATCATATCCCCAGATTCCGATGGATCCGTTGCTGTGCGGATAGAAACGATCAAACCCGCCCGCACCCCCGCAGGGCGTGTGGAGCAGATTCATGTTGTGGCCCAATTCGTGAGCGTAGATGTAGCCGTAGGGAAGCCCCACGCTCACCGGAAAGCCGATGAAGCCCAGACCGCCGATCGCCGATCCACCGGAAACCCCCACGACGCCGTAGTAGTAGCCGCGCTGGCCCTCGGCCAGGTACAGAGCACGAACCTCGTTGATGTATTGGCTCCATCCTTCGAAGGATCGAAGATCGTTTCCGGTGCGGTACGTCTCGCGCACTTCCACCTCCAGCGTGCCGACCGACAGGATTGTCCTCGCCATGCGCACCTGGGCACTCCCGGGATGCAGTCCGTCCGTCCAATCAAGGGCCGCGTTGCTGGAGTTGGCCGCCGCGATGGTCGGAACCATGATCTGGCGAAGCAATGGGGGCTCGACCAGATCGAGCGGCATTGAACCCGCAGCCGGATACCGGGTCTGGGCACCCGGACCCAGAGGCACCACGCCCTCCGGGTCGAGCTCGACCACCATTCCTGCCCCCGGCTGGATCAGGTGCCCGGGAATAACAACGTTGTAGGAATCTCTAAGACCGGCCTCCATGACCCTATTGGAAGTGGAATCGGTCTGCGCGGGGATCACCTGCCGAAAGACCTCGGAATCGTCCCGGAAAAGGGTGACGCGAACACTGGGCCGGTAGTAGCTGGTCTGGTCTCCGACCACGAAGACCCGGACGAGTGCCGCCCGATTCGGGATCAGCGGCACACTGCCGCGCCGGTTCTGCGCGGCCTGGTTCAGATAGATCACCGGCGCGGTAAGATCGACCTGGTTGGGATTGACGCGAAACCGGGTGGCCGCTGCCATGCCGGCCACCTCCACCCCAACCACAACCTCCCCGCCTCCGACCGTGCTCATCAAGCCATCCCGAGCGACTTCCACGATGGTTGTATCCGTGATCTTCCAGGTCGGCGCCCAACTCGGGACCGGCATCTCCTCGTTATTCTGGTCGCGCACCACGACTTTCAACTTCACGGTCTCGCCCTCCGTGAAGAAGCCGCCTCGCGGGGAGATTTCGACCGACGCCGGTATCCGATCCGATTCCAGGGCCAGGTCGGCGCAGGCTAGGAAGACCGCCATCGTCAGGATCAGGGACTCCTTCCGTGCAAACATCTTCATGTGTGACCCCCCAACATGTTCGCGCTGAATCCACGCGAAGCGGCCGGGCCCGGAGGCCGGGCACGACCAACTTCGCCTGTGGAAGCCGACGGCCGACCGGGTGCGTGGATCCCCGGTCGGCCGTCTTTCGCCTCCTACCTTCCTTCGCCCGTCGGAACCCCGCGAGTAATCGTGATCCTGGAGACACCCTCGCCAGGCAACGGTCCCCCGTCCCAGTCCCTGAAGATGGCCTGGATGTTTCCGGTGGCCGGATTCGTGACCACGGCCATCGGGGGCGAACCCGTGCGGGTCACCGTGTCCGTTCCCTCGGGACCGGTCAGAACCATCCGGTCCAGCGTCTCGGCCCATTCAGGCTTGTACGGTACCAGGAACACGAAGCCCCCTCCGCCGTATTCCATCGGGGTCGCCGAGAACGAGAGCGAGAACTCGGTCTGTCCATTCTCGCCGATCCCATCCACCCGGTATGGACCGTCGGCTTCGGGAAGCCAAGGCGGCCCCGTCACGACAAACGCGGGTTCGAGCGTCACCTCTCCATTCAGAATCAGTCCCCGCACCACCAGCATCTCGCCCGCCGGGTCGTCGGCCGATGGCGGTTCGGCGTCGAGAACGACACCGGCATCCCCGCTGAGGCGGAAAAGGGTGGCCTTGGTGAAGTGGTAGTCGCTGATCCAGACGGGATCACAGTAGGTCATGACATCCTTGAAGTCGCGGGGAGACTTCAGGCGCTCCTGGAAGAAGTCATATCCCCAAACTCCGATGTCTCCACCTTGGTGGGGGTATTCGGGATCGGGCCCGCCAGGGTTACCGCAGGGTGCGTGTCGCAGGCTCATGCTGTGGCCCACTTCATGTGTGTGGATGTCGGCCCGACTCACCCCCACACTCGCTGGAACACCGAGGTACGCAACCCCCAACAGACCCCCGGCCGGCTGCGCCGCAGCCCCATAGTAGTAGCCGCGCCGCCCCTCTCGCCGCTGCAGGGTGACCATGTCATTCAGCCAGGAGATCCAATCGCTGAAGGTGTTGAGGAGCGTACGGTAAGGCTCGTGGATCTCCAATTCCATCTCACCGACCGGCAGCAGGGACCGGATCAGATTCATATAAGGGTGGTCGAGGTGCAGTGAATTGGCCCAGCTGACAATCGACTCGTTGCTCGACGCCGTGTTGATGGACGGAACGATGATGTGGCGGAACATCTGCGGTTCCCTGGTGGGGAGTTCCATCGAGCCACTCGTCGGATAGCGTGTCTGGGAGCCCGCCGCCAGCGGCACCACGCCCTCGGGGTCGAGTTCGACAACCATGCGAGCCCCCGGCCGAATCGCCGCGGCCGGAATCACACCGTTGACCGACCCGTCCAACTCACCCTCGATGACCTCGTTGGGAGTCCGGTCGCGCATCCCCGGAAAGACCTGTTGGAAGATCTCCTGATCCTCATGCAGCACTCTGATCCGAACGCTGGGCCCGTAGAAGCTGGTTTCGTCACCGACCATGAAGACGCGAACCAGCGCACGACGCCCCGCGATGAGCGCGACGTCACCCTCACGGGTCTGGGCGCCCTGGGTCACGTAGATCAGCGGAGCCGTGAGGACCACCTCGTCGGGATTGATGCGAATCCGCGCGGCGGCGCCCAACCCGGCCAACTCCGCCGTGAGACGGCTCTCTCCGCCCTTCTTGGGTGTGACGGTTCCATTCGGCGAAATGTCCGCGATGGAAGGGTCGTCGATCAGTTCCCAGGTGGGAGGGGCCCATGAAGGCAACGGCATAACCTCGTCGTTCTGGTCACGCACGACGACTTCGAACTGCGCCGTCTCGCTCTCCAGAATGAGGATACTGTGGTTGGAGATCTCCATCGAGGTGGGTATCCGGTCCGCCTCCATGACCAGGTCGGCACAGGCAAGAACCAGCACCGTGCCCGCCAACGGTAGTCCCTTCCTCACGATCGTCGTCATCTCATCCTCCTTTTGTCAGTTCCGACCAACCTGTGACTGCTCACAACGAATCCCTGTCCACCATGATGTGGCGTCATACGGCGCATTTCAAGGGCGAGTGCCGAAGCTACAGCCCCGCCAAGCGGTCCAGAAACCCTTACCAAGGGGAGGTCGAACGGTTACTCCTCGGCGATCGCGATCGCGAACATGCTCGACCAGAGCTTCCCGGTGACGTAGAAGGTGCCCGCCTCCGGGTCGTAGGCGATGCCGTTGAACACGGCTCCCGCATCGGCCGGGCGGCCGCCGTACACGGACAGGGAAAAGGCGTCCAGTACACCGTTTATCTCCCCTGACACCTTGTCGATGCGCACGATTTCGTTCTCGAGATAGACGTTCGCGTAGATGTGGTCTCCCACGCATTCGAGTTCGTTCAGGTTGCGCGTCGAGAAGCCGTCGCGGGTGACACGGATCTCCTCGATGAGGTCGAAAGTCTCCGGACTGCGGCGCTGCAGGGTGCCGCTCCCGTCGGACATGAAGAGTGACTGGCCGTCGTGGCAGAGCCCCCATCCCTCCCCCTCGTACTCCAGCGTGTCCAGCGGAGCGAGGGTGGCGGCGTCGTAGACGAAGGCCAGTCCCGCCTTCCAGGTCAGCTGCACCAGCCTGTCGCCGACCAGCGCAAGGCCTTCGCCGAAGTGCTCGTCGGCGAGAGTATGGATGCGGAGCACCTGGCCGGTGGTGATGTCGACCTGACGCACATCGGACTTGCCGTACTGTCCGGTGCTCTCGTAGAAGACCCCGTTGTGAACGAGGAGGCCCTGGGTGTAGGCCTCGGGGTCGTGGGGGAGCTGGCGCTGCAGCTCGTAGCCCAGTTGGGCCACGGGGCGCTCGCAGCCCCAGAGGGTGGCGGCGCAGGCGGCAAGGGCGCAGCGACGGAGGGCGGTGGTTCTCATTCTCTTCCTCGACAGTGGGAGGACTTCGCCCGCCGGGTGGTGTATTCTCATGGCCGGGCCGACTGGCTAACCTATCACGTCCCGGGGAACCGGCGGTAGGAACCCCCGGTGCAATCGAGCCTGGCGGCCAGTTGCCCCCAGGCTCCCAGCCATCCAAAGGAGGAGACAGTGCCCGGGTTGCTTCCCGACATCGATCCCGACGGACTTCTTGAATACTCGGTCGTCTTCAGCGACCGGTCATTGAACCACATGTCGCGGCGCTTCCGCGACGTCATGAAGTACCTGTCCAAGACGCTCAAACGGACCTACGGGGCGGCAGGAGTGGCCGTGGTGCCGGGGGGCGGCACCTACGCCATGGAGGCGGTTGCGCGGCAGTTCGGCACGGGCAAGCGCTGCCTGGTCATCCGCAACGGATTCTTCAGCTACCGCTGGACCCAGATCTTCGACGCCGGCCGGATTCCCTCCGAATCGACGGTGATCAGGGCCCGCCCCGTGGGCGACGGGCCGCAGTCGCCCTTCGCCCCGCCCCCCGTCGACGAGGTCGCGGCGGCAATCCGCGCCGAGCGCCCCGATGTCGTCTTCGCCCCCCACGTCGAGACCTCGTCCGGCATTGTCCTGCCCGATGACTACCTTGGCGCCGTGGCGGCGGCCGCGCGCGATGCGGGCGCGCTCTTCGTCCTGGACTGCGTGGCTTCCGGGGCGATCTGGGTGGACATGGGGCGGTGCGGAGTGGATGTGCTGATCAGCGCACCGCAGAAGGGGTGGAGCGGATCGCCGTGCGCGGGTTTCGTGATGCTGGGACCCGAGGCGCTCGACCGCATGGACGCGAGCGCGAACACCAGCTTCAGCTGCGACCTGCTCCGCTGGCTGGAGGTCATGGGGAGCTACGAGGCGGGCGGTCACACCTACCACACGACCATGCCAACCGACGCGCTCCGCATGTCGGCCGAGGCGGTGGTGGAGACCGAGGCATTCGGGTTCGCGGAAGCGGGGCGGAGGCAGTGGGAGCTGGGGCGCCGCGTGCGGGCACTGCTGGCCGGGCGGGGGTTTCCGAGCGTTGCCGCTGCCGGATTCGAGGCGCCCGGCGTGGTGGTCAGCCATACCGACGAACGGGCGCTTCAGAACGGCACCCTCTTCGCCGCCGCCGGCCTGCAGACGGCCGCCGGGGTACCGCTCATGTGCGGCGAGCCGAAAGGGTTCCGCACGTTCAGGATCGGGCTCTTCGGGCTCGACAAGCTGGAGAATGTGGACCGCACCGTGCGCAGTCTCGAGGGGGCGCTCGACAGGATAGCAGTCCAACCCGACGGCTGATCGACCGCCCTGAATCGCCACGGAGTTCACTTGCGCGGCAATCGTTGGCGAAGGAATGTTCTGCCAGTGCGCGGCGGTTCCGGCCGTTGCGGGGCGGACGCCACCCGGAAGAATCCACACAAGCCACCAATGCGAGAAGGCTTATGATAGCGAGACGGACCCTGGCCGCTGGCGGGGGGATGCGGACGGCCATCCGCCGACGGCGGTGCAGACCCGCGGCTGGCGGCCCGTGGACGAATTCCCGCGAGGACCGATATCGGAGAGCCGCCGACCTGGGAGGGCGGGTTTCCGGACTCAACCCGGCAGTGCGCGGGCTTCTCACGATCGCCGCCCTCCTTCATCCCGCCGCATGCTCCTTCGCACCCCCGCCCTCCATTCCGGAACCGGTCGCCGATGCTTCGGCCAGCTTCGCGGGCGGCGCCCTGCCCGGCGACTACCAGGCACGCGAGTGGTGGGCGGCCTTCCACGACCAGGTTCTGAACACCGTCGTCGACTCCGTGCTCACCGCCAACTTCGACCTTGCCGAGGCCGTGGCGCGGGTGCGGCAGGCACGCGCCCAGGCGGGCATAGCCCGGGCCGGCCTCTTCCCCTCCGTCCAGGTCAGCGCCTCGGTAACGGACCAGAACACGCCTGCCAACGCGGGGTTCGGCGAACAGTTCCGCAAGCTGGCCGGCGGTGACGGGGGAGACATTCCGGGCGGTATCGAGTTTCCCGACCGCCTCGAATTCACCACCTATTCGCTGGGCGCGGACTTCGCCTACGAACTGGACTTCTGGGGACGCGCGCGCAACGACGCTCGCGCCGCCGGAGCCCAGTACCTGGCAACCGAGGCGGACTATCACGCCGCGCGCATCGGGGTGCTGGCCACGACGATCACCACGTACTTCGAGATCGTCGCGTTGCGGCGCCAAACAGCGCTTTCCCGCAATCTCGTCGAGGTCCTGGAAGAGCGTGAGGAGCTGACCGAGACCCGCTACGAACGCGGGCTGGTCACCTCGCTCGAGCTGTACCAAGTGCGCCAGGACCTCCGCAACACCCAGGCCGGCCTGCCCCAGCTCGAGACGGGGCTGAACGACGCCGAAGGCCGTCTCGCGGTGCTGTTGGGCGGCTACCGGTCCAAGCTGGATGCGATCGTGCCGGAATCGCTCGCTCCGGCCTCGCTGGCCGATCCGGTCGCCGCGGGCGTGCCGGCCGACCTGCTCTTCCAGCGGCCCGACGTGCGCGCCGCCGGCCTGCGTCTGGACGCGGCACGTTACACCATCGGTGCCCGCCGCGCGGAGTTGCTGCCTTCGCTGTCGATCTCCGGCACGATCGGAGTGCAGTCCTCCAAGGCCGACGGACTCTTCAGGGTGGACCAGTGGTTCCGCAACCTGCTGGGCAACCTGACCGCGCCCATCTTCCAGGGTGGGCGTCTGCGCAGCAACGTCGCGCTCGCGCACGCCCAGTTCGACCAGCTCGCGGCGACGTACGGCCGCGCCGTGGTGACGGCGGTCTATGAGGTCGAGGCCGCGCTGACCGCGCTTGCCAACGAGGGCCGGCGCCACACCTTCCTGACCTCCCAGCGGGAAGAGGCTCAGGCTTCGGTCGCGCTACAGTCGGAACGCTACGAGTCCGGAATCGGAGGGTACACCGACTACCTCGACGCGCTGCGCAACCTGCTGAACGTGGAATCGACGCTGGCGACCGCAACCCGCGACCTGGCATTGGCCCGCCTCGCGGTCCACCGCGCCTTGGGAGGGGACTGGACGGCCGAGCCGGAGTCGCTCGCAGGGCCCCGGATGGTCCCCGCCGAGGATTCGAGCCGTCTAGAAGATCCTTCCAAGACCAAATCCCAAGGGAGCAAGTAGATGAGTCGCCGCAAGAGTTTCCTGCTGTCCACGGGAATCCTCCTCGGGTCCGTTGTGATTGCCGTGATCATGGTGCAACTGAGGCCCGAGCCGCCGCTGCGCGAGCCGCCCTCCCGGGTGCCGTTCGTGACCACCGCCTCCGCCGTCCCCGGCGAGGGGGCGATCCCGGTGTACGGCGCCGGCACGGTACGTCCCCGGGCCGAGATCGATGTATCTGCGCAGATCAACGGGAAGGTCGCCTGGGTCAGCCCGTCCTTCCAGGGCGGGGGACGGGTGAGCGAGGGGCAGACCCTGTTCCGCATCGACGACGCCGACTACCGGAACCGGGTGCAGCAGGCGCTGGCCAACGTGGCCGCGCAGCAGGTCGCTCTATTGCAGGCCGAGGAGGACGCGCGCATTGCCCGCGAAGAGTACGAGCTGTTCCGGAAGCGGGAGCCGAACGCGGCTTCGGGGGCAGCGAATCCACTGGCCCTGCGGGAACCCCAGCTCGCCGCGGCCCGTGCCGCGCTCGCCCGTGACAGCGCGGCTCTCGCCGACGCCGAGCTGGCGCTGGCGCGCACCGAGGTGCAGGCGCCCTTCACCGGCATCGTGCGCAATGAGTCGGTCGATTTGGGCCAGTTCGTGGCGGCGGGACAGGGGGTGGGGCGCCTCTACGCGTCCGACGCGGTAGAGGTCGTCGTCCCCCTCTCCGACGCCGAAGCTGTGCTGATCCCCGACCTCTGGGGGTTGCGCGCGGGCGACGGCAACCGACGGGTTCGTGCCGCCGTGAGCGCCGAATACGGCGAGCGGAACCACGAGCGGGAGGGATACGTCGACCGCGCCGAGGCCGCGCTGGACGAGCAGACGCGCACCATCGACGTGGTCGTGCGGGTTCCGAGGCCCTTCTCCGGAGAGGGCCCACCCCTCCTCGTCGGCCAGTTCGTCGAGGTCCGGATCGACGGCGTCGCGCCGGAGCGCTACTTCACCGTGCCCCGGGCCGCACTCAGAACCGGCAACGAGCTGTGGGCCCTGCGCGGCAACAACCTTGTGACCATCGTCCCCGTAGAGGTCCTGCAGCGTTCCGACGAGATGGTCTACGTGACGGGCGACCTCGAGGCCGGACAGGCGGTCGTGCTGACCGGAATCCAGATCGCCACCGAAGGGATGGTCGTGCGCACCGGCGACAGCGGCGGCTGATGGACGACATGGGCAGGCCGGCAAGGGAGTCGCGCGGCCCCGTCTCCTACATGGCCCGCAACGGGGTTGCGGCCAACCTCCTCATGTTGTTCATCCTGTTCGCGGGGCTCTTCGCGCTGCGTGGTCTGGTGCAGGAGGTGTTTCCCGAGATCTCGATGGACCGGGTCCTGGTTTCGGTGGCCTATCCCGGTGCCACGCCGGACGAGATCGAGGAGTCGATCATCCTCAAGATCGAGGAGCAGATCGAGGGCGTCGAGGGTTTGAAGCACATACGGTCGACGGTCGCGGAGGGCCGTGGGTCCGTCGTGGCGGAGCTCAACATGGGCGAGGACCTGAACCGCGCCCTGGATGACATCAAGGCGCAGGTCGACAGGATCCAGACCTTCCCCGCCGGGGCCGAGCGCCCCGAGGTCTCCGAAGTCACCAACCGGCAGAGCGTGATCCGGCTCGTCCTCTACGGCGACGTGTCGGAGCGCACTCTGAAGGAACTTGCCTACCGCACCGAGGATGCGCTCTCCGCGTTGCCGGAGGTCTCGTACGTGGAGACGACGGGCGTGCGCGAGTACGAGATCTCGATCGAGGTGCCTCTGCGGCAGTTGCGGGCGCTGGGCCTGACCCTGGGGGACATCGCGATCGCCGTGCGGGGCGGTTCGCTGGACCTGTCCGCGGGAAGCATCGCCACCCGCGACGAGGAGGTGCGGATCCGCACGGCCGGGCAGAACTACACGCAGCAGGACTTCGAAGAGATCATCGTGCTGAGCCGCGTGGACGGGACGGTGGTGAGACTCGGTGACATCGCCGAGGTTCGGGACGGGTTCCGCGACCTGGATTTGATCGGGCGCTATAGGGGTCAGCCCGCGGCCTACGTCGAGGTCTTCCGAACCGCCGACGAGAAGGTCCTGGAGATCGTCGACGCGGTGGAGCGTCACCTCGACGAGGAGGTGGTCCCTTCGCTCCCCGCGGGCGTGGGGCTTGAGATCTGGAACAACGACGCCGACATCCTGCAGTCGCGTCTGGGACTGCTGGTCAAGAACGGGTTTCTGGGGCTGACCCTGGTGCTGCTCGCGCTGGCGCTCTTCCTGGAGATCCGGCTGGCCTTCTGGGTCGCGGTGGGAATCGCGGTCTCGTTCGTGGGCACCTTCGCGGTGATGTCCGTGCTGGGCGTGTCCATCAACTTGATGTCGCTGTTTGCCTTCATCCTCGCCATCGGGATCGTGGTGGACGACGCGATCGTGGTGGGCGAGAACATCTACGCCGAGCGGGAAGAGGGCGCAAAAGGGGTTGTTGCCTCAATCCGCGGCACCCGCCGCATCGCCAGACCCGTAATCTTCGCGGTCATGACCACGGTGGTGGCATTCTGTCCCCTCTTCTTCATCCCGAGTTCGATCGGACGGATCATCGGCGAGATCCCGATCATCGTGATGTCGGTCCTGCTCTTCTCGCTGCTCGAGTCCCTGCTCGTCCTGCCGAACCATCTCTCCCATCTTCCCGCGCGCGAAGGCCGCCCACCCAAGCGCAAACCGCACCTCATCAGCCGCATTCAATCCCGCGTGGAATCAGGGCTCAAGCGCTTCATTGCGGGGCCGCTCGACCGGAGTCTCCGGTTCGCCACGGGCCGTCCCGGGGTCGTGATCGCCTCGGGAATCGGCATGATCATCGTCTGCATCGCGATGATCCCGGCCGGGATCATCAAGGTGGACTTCATGCCGTCAGTGGAGGGTGACCTCGTCATCGCCAGCCTGGAGATGCCCGAAGGCACGCCGGCCGAGCGCACCACCAGCGTGGCCCGGACCCTGGAGACGACCGGATACCGGGCGCTCGAACGGCTCGCCTCCGGCGCGGGCGAGGATGTCGAGTCGCTCCTTGCCGGTGTGAACGTCACGATCGGCCGGCCGGCGAGGCAGTCCGGACCGGGCGGCGCGGCGACCGGTGCGGCCAGCCCCCAGGCGAGTATCGCGGCCGTGGAATTCAAGCTCGTCAGCCCCGAGGACCGGACGGTGTCCGCAATCGACTTCCAGCAGGAATGGCGCGCAGAGGTGGGTACGCTGCCTGAAGCCAAGTCGCTCGGCATCACGGCGGAACTCATCACCTTCGGCGCGCCGGTTCACGTCGAACTCTCCCACCCGGAACCCGAAAGACTGGCCCTGGTCGGCGACTCCCTCATGGCCCGGCTCCAGGGATTCGCCGGCGTCTTCGACATCCAGGCCGACCAGGACCAGGGACTCCGCGAGATCCAGCTCGATCTCCTTCCCGAGGCCCGGACCTTGGGGCTAACCCTCGACAACCTGGCCCGGCAAGTCCGCTCCGCGTTCTTCGGGAACGAAGCCCTGCGCGTACAGCGCGGCCGCGAAGAGATACGCGTCTACGTCCGGCTGCCCGAGGAAGAGCGCAACGCCATCGCCGACGTGGAGAGCTACCAGGTCCGTTCGCCGGGCGGCGGCAACGTCCCGCTAGGCCGGGTGGCGTCAGTGCGCTTCGGCAACTCCCCCACCACCATTCAGCGCAAGGATGGCTACCGGGTCCTCACCGTCACCGCCGACGTGAACACCGCCGTCGTAACCGGCGACGAGGTGACCGGCCTTCTTGAGAGTTCGATGCTCCCCGGACTCGCGGCCCGCAACCCCGGGCTGAGCTATTCCTTCGGCGGGGAGCAACAGGAACAGGTCGAGTCCTTCGGCGCCCTCGGCAGCGGCTTCGCCCTCGCGCTGCTGGCGATCTACGCGCTCCTGGCCATCCCCTTCGGTTCCTACACCAAGCCGCTGATCATCATGGCGGCCATCCCGTTCGGGATCATCGGGGCCGTGCTAGGCCACGCTATCCTGGGACTCCAGATGGCGATCATGTCACTGTTCGGCGTCATCGGGCTGAGCGGCGTGGTGGTGAACGACTCGCTGGTCATGATCGACTTCATCGATGAGCGCCTGCGCCGGGGCATGCCCGGCCGGGAAGCGATCATCGAGGGGGCGAAGGCGCGCTTCCGGCCGATCTTCCTGACCTCGATCACGACCTTCCTGGGCGTCGCGCCGCTAGTGTTCGAGACCAGCATCCAGGCGCAGTTCCTGATCCCGATGGCGGCGTCGCTGGGGTTCGGGATCCTGTTCGCGACGGGAGTGTTGATGATGATCGTGCCCGCGCTGGCGATGGTGCAGCATCGGGTGATGGGGGGGCGGGGGGTTTGACGGTCTTGAGATTGACGAGACACCATCTCTGCGCAGGACTTCTTCCGGCGCCAGGGGTCGTCCGGCCTTGTTCACGGCTGGTCGTCTCCCGGGGGTCATGTGTGCTTCAAATCCGCATCGGCTGCCGTTTCCTATACGCCGCCGAGCGCCACAACCATTCCAGCGGGCCGAAGCGGAACCGTGCCAGCCACCATGGCGACCAGATCAGTTGCAGCGCCCAGATTCCCGCCACTATCGCCACCTGGCCCGGCCCCCCGACCCGCTCGAACATCCCTAAACCGTGCCCGTAGAACACGAAAGCGCAGATCAGGCTCTGTGTGATGTAGTTGGTGAACGCCATGCGACCCGTGGCCGCCAGGCGCCTCTGCAGTCCGGGGAGCCGGCCGGCCTTCACCACCAGCATGACCAGCCCCAGGTACCCCAGGAAGACCCCGATGGAGCCCACGTAGTTGAACAGCCCCCCCTGGAACATCGCGCGATCCCAGGCGAAGTCCACATGGATCTTGTAGGCGGTGCCGGCGGCCGCCAAAGGCAACCCGGCACCGAGCCCGACGAACACCATGCGGCGGTAAAAGGCCGTGGAGCGCTCGGCCGCCAGCACGCCCAGCTTGTACAGCGCCATCCCCACCAGCATCATGCCTCCGGCGCGCCATAGCAGCATACCCAGCAGGGCAGCAGTCTGCAGAGCCAGCGCGATGGGAGCCCGGACCGCGACCTGGTCCCCGAATCCTCCCCGGAAGGCGGCGATCTCGGCGTCGAGGTCCTCGCGAGACGGCGCCCACTCCGCCGCCGCTGCCACGCGGTCCGTCTCCGGCCAGTAGGGAATCGAGAGCTGCGCCACGCCCCACAGCAGCACCACGAACCCCACCATGCATCCCCCGATCCACAGCAGCTTGCGCGGCTCCAGATTCCGCAGCGGATAGAGCAGGAATCCGCACAGCGCGTAGGTCACCAGGATGTCGCCGTGCCAGATCAGGTAGGCGTGCACCAGCCCGAAGACGAGCAGCCAGAGCTGGCGCCGGTAGTGGAGCCCCGTGCCGGAGACGCCCCGCCGAGCCATGCGTTCGCTCATCATCGCGATCCCCGCGCCGAAGAGGAGCGAGAAGATCGAGATGAACTTGGTGTCGGCGAAGAGGTAGATCCCGGCCCAGGTCCACAGGTCGGCGGCCTCGAGCGCCCGGCCCGAGGCGGGGTTCATGTACGCGGACGCGACGCGCGCGAACCCCTGGATGTTCACGATCAGGATGCCGAGCACGGCGAAGCCGCGCAGCACGTCGATCGCGACGATGCGTTCGGATTTGGATGCGGGGGAAGCGGGAACGGCGGTGGGGCCCATGGCGGCTCCGGGGTTTCGGAGGATTAGTGGACCGCCCGGAATTGTAGTCCCAGCCGGCCGTGGATCCACGCCGGCTCCGGCAAGGAGACCTGGAAGCGTGGGTGACCCGCGCTTGGTCCCTTCAGGTCCTCATTCCGTGCCGCCGCCCGAAGGGCAACCCGGTGGTCGCGGCTTCGCAAGAACCGGCGGATCGCCGCATGTAGGGAAACGGCGGACAGCACACCGCTTACGGCGATCCTTCCGGCACCGTCGGTCCCGTCTCTCCCCGCAATTATCGCCGCGACGCCCAGGTGAAAAACGCCAAAGGCCGCGTTGAGCGAGCCGGCCACCTGCAATCCGCGGGGGCCCGGCTCGGTGAGGTGCGAATAGAGCGCCAGACCTCCGGAAGCGATTCCCGGGTAGAATATCAGGGCCACGTCTTCCGCCGTTGTGTCGGGATCTCTGCCATCGTACACAGGCTGAATCCACGCCGCCTCTTCCAGTGTCAGCCCGGCATCCTCCAGCCAGTTCCCGAAGCGCTCGTTGCCCGCGAGTTCCCGCACACGGATGTTGTTGTCGGTTGCGACCACATCGTTCACGAGCGCGGCCTCCCCGGACCGCTTGAGCAGATAGCCGACCGCGCAATGAGTCCCGTGCTCATCGACGAAGACGGGCACTCGTGCGCCTGGATGCGTGTGGTTGTGCGGAAACAGTCCCCGCTGCCGGTACTCGCGCAGCCAGTCCAGAGCGACGACGCGGCGCGCCCGCTGGTCGGCGCTCAACCCATCTGTCTCCCTGGCCCGCAAGGCGAATTCGACTTTGCCCAGGTGAAGCCGAATACGGTCGACCTCGACCGCCGCGACCACCGGAGGCGACGCCACGGCCAGCCGGGGACCAGAGTCCGTGCCGCCCGGTGTGGCGCTACCTCCCGCGACAAGCAGAAGCAGCCCGGCGACCGCCGCCAGCAATCTCCACGCCGTCAATCTCCACACGCCGTCAATCTCCACACGCGTCAATCTCCAATTGCGTCCCATTGCTCTCCACTCCGCAAGGAAGATGGCTCCGAGGGGCATCTCGTAGTCAAGCGTCTCCCCGGCTCTGTCGCAAGGCGGCGAATCCCGTATGATGGATGGCAGGACCAGGCGTCGCTCGCCGATGTCCCCACCCATCCAGCCGAGGGAATGAATCTCATGAAGTCGTTACTACGCGTGTCATTCGCCGCGATCATCGCGACGGCCATCCTGTCACCGGGCAGGGCCCAGGCGCAGGAGGCTCCCGGTCCGATCGTGTTCACGAACGTGACCATCCTGCCGATGAGTTCGGACGAGGTGGTGCCCAACCAGTACGTGGTCGTCTCAGGGGGCGTGATCACCGCTGTCGGATCGGCGGACGATGTCGACGCGCCCCCGGGCGCCGCGGTCATCAACGGCAATGGCCGGTTTCTCATGCCGGGGTTGGCCGAAATGCACGCCCACGTGCCGCCCGGGGCCAATCCACCCCGAGAGGAGGTCGAGGACATCCTGTTCCTCTATGTGGCAAACGGGATCACCACGATCCGGGGCATGCTCGGCTCCGCCTACCAGATCCCCCTCGCGGAAGAGATCGAAGGCGGCGAGGTGCTCGGCCCGAACTTCTACGTGGGCGCGCCCTCGATCAACGGAGGTTCGGCCCCGACGCCCGAGGCCGCTGAGCGCCTCCTGCGGGCCCACGCCGAAGCCGGGTACCACCTGCAGAAGATCCACCCGGGGGTCTCCCGGGAGACATGGAACCACATGGTTGAGGTCGCCCGCGAAGTGGGCCTCACCTGGGCCGGCCATGTCCCCGCCGATGTAGGGCTGGTGCACGCGATCGAGACCGGCATGTCCACGGTCGACCACCTGGACGGGTACATCCAGGCGATCGCGTCGGATGATGTGCAGGCACAGGTGAGCGCTGGACAGACCTGCCCCGTGGGGCTGGCGGATGCGTTGGACGAGGCCAAGCTCGACCAGGCCATCCGCATGACGATCGAGCACGACGTCTACGTGGTACCTACGATGTACCTCTGGGAAAACCTGTGTGGTCGGCCGGATGCTAACGAGTTGTTGCAGCAGCCGGAGATGCGGTATGTATCCCCGGGAACGCGAGAAGGCTGGCGCCGGAGGGCGGGAGGGGGCCAGGGCAGTCCCGAGGAACTGGCGGCTTTCTTTCAACTCCGCAAGCGCGTCCTCAAGGCGCTCTCCGACGCGGGGGCCGGGGTCCTCATGGGGACCGATTCACCCCAGCTCTTCAACGTGCCCGGATTCGCGCTCCACCGGGAGCTGCAGGTGATGGCCGACGCGGGGATGTCCAACTACGAAATCCTGAAGAGCGGGACGGTGGCCGTGGGGGAATACGTCGCCTCACACCTGGGGCTCGACGGCAACTTCGGGACGATCGCTCCGGGACAACGCGCCGACCTGGTGCTCCTGGGGTCCAACCCCCTCGACGACCTGGCCAACCTCTTCGACCGCGTGGGGGTGATGGTGCGAGGGCGGTGGGTCGGCCGCGTGGAAATCGATGCGGGGTTGGAGGCGCTGGCGGCGAAGCACTCGGGGTAGCGACTCCGCTCGGCTCATCGCCTTCTCTCCACGGACGTCCATCCCCCCAGCGCGCAGCCGGAAGACGAGCTCCCCCCGGCATTCGCGCGGATTTGTCCACGGACTGCGAGGCTCCTCGATATTGAAGTAGAGCCCCGCGAACGGGTACCATTGACGGAGTTCAACGTCGATCACGAAACCCGCTGCCTCTGAAGGTGTCCCATGGCCATCAGCGAAGTTCACTGTGACCGCTCCTGTTTCCGCGCGGCGGAGCACGCCACCCGGCTCGCGCTCCTGACCCTCCTGCTGGTCGCGGCATGCGGCGACGACACCGCCCCTACCCAGGATGACGCCCCCCTCCTCATCGACGGCGGCACCGTCGTCGTCATGGACGAGTCCGGCCTGATCCTCGAAGGCGCGGCGGTGGTCGTCGAGGGCGACCGCATCTCCTCGATCATCGCCGCGGGCGGCCCCCGCCCCGCGAACGCCCGCGTCATCGACGCCACCGGCCACCTCGTCATCCCCGGTCTGGTCAACACGCACGGCCATGCCGCCATGTCGCTGCTGCGCGGCCTCGCCGACGACCTCCCCCTCATGACCTGGCTGAACGACTACATCTTCCCCGCCGAGGCCGCGCTCGTCGCCCCCGATTTCGTCTACTGGGGCACCCTCCTCTCGTCGGTCGAGATGCTGAAGAGCGGTACTACGACTTTCGCCGATATGTATTACTTCCGCGACGACATGGCCCGGGCCACCATCGACGCCGGCATCCGCGCGGTCACCGGACCGCACGTCATCGGCTTCCCCACCCCCGACTTCGCCACCCCCGAGGCCTCGCTCGCGGACGCGGCAGAGTTCATGGAGCGTTACCAGGACCATCCCACCGTGGTCCCGGCCGTCGCCGCCCACGCGCTCTACACCACGCCATTGGAGGCCGTCGAGGCCGCCTTCCGTCTCGCCGAACGGTACGACGCCCCCTTCCAGATCCACGCGGTCGAGGACCCGTCCGAAGATGTCACCGCACGCGAACAGACCGGCATGGGGGTGGTCGAGGCCCTGGAATCGATCGGCGCGCTCCGGCCCGGGACGGTGCTCGCCCACTCGATCTACCTGTCGGACGAGGACATTCAGCGCATCGCGGCGGGCGGTGCCGGGATCGCGCACAACCCGCAAAGCAACATGAAGCTGGGCGTCGCTAGGGCGGCCCCGGTGGCCGCGGCGCTGGCGGCGGGGATCCCGGTGGGGCTGGGCACGGACGGGCCCGCCAGCAACAACGACCTCGACATGTTCGACGAGATGGACGCCGCGGCCAAGGTCCAGAAGTTCATCCTGGGAGACCCGGCGGCCCTCCCCGCGGAGACCGTGTTTCGCCTGGCCACCATGGGCGGCGCGCGCGTGCTCAACCTGCACGACGAGATCGGGTCGCTGGAGCCGGGCAAGCGCGCCGACATCGTGCTGGTGGACGTGCGGCGGCCCGGGCTGACGCCGCTGTATAGCGTCTATTCGCACCTGGTGTACGCGGCGCGCGGTAGCGACGTGGCCACCGTGATCGTGAATGGGCGGGTGGTGGTGCAGGACGGTGAGATCCTCACGGTGGACGAAGAGGAGGTGATGGAGCGGGCGCGGGGGTTCGGGGAGCGTGTGCGGGAGGTGATGGAGGAGGTGGCGGCGGGGAGGGAGGGGGGGTGAGGGGGGAGGTGGATCTCGCGGCATTCACCCCGTGGGAATCCGCTGTCCAGGGCTGATTTGCGGTAGAAATGTCAACTGTGAGTGACATTTTGTAAACCAGAGTTGTCATTCTGCGCCGCTAGTCCGATTCGCTGGGGGTTCCGACCGGTCACAATGGACCACTCCGATGCCGACACCTGCTACGAAGACTGTCGTTGACAATCGGATCTCCCGTCCCTAACGTGGGTATCAAGGGCATTACGAGATCCTTCGTGAAAGCTCCGGGGGTTACCCGGCGCGGCGACATAGGGAGAAGCAGGACGGATGAACGGCCAGCGAGAGAAGCGTGAACCGAGGGGCTTCACCGACCGCGAACTCGACATCTTGAGGGACGCATGAGAGTCCGCCGGACGCGACCCGGGAGGGATCGAAGATGATCGCCTGGATGCTGTACGCGGCTCTGGTAGCGCTGCTGATGGCGGCTGCCGGGTTTGCGCTCGAGCGACTGGCAGCCTCGGCAGGGTGGCCGCGTCGGTTCGCCTGGCTCGCGGCGTTGACCCTGGCAGTGGCAATCCCCCTGGCGGGGAGCACTGGCGCCCCTGTCGCGCCCGCGGTACAGGAGGCCACATCGGCCGTTTCGTCGCTGGTCGGCGGGGTCCCTGTGGCGGCCGGCGCTGCTCTACGGCTGCCTCGCCGCGGCGGTGTTCCCGTGGAGCCCGGCGATCTGGTGGATGTGCCGGCGGCTTCGCGCCGCGGTGGAAATGGACTGCGATGAACGGGTCCTGGCGTCGGGGATCGGAGTCGCCGACTACGGCGCCATCCTCCTGAACGCGGGAACCCGGTCGCGTGGCTGGTGGGGATTCGCCCCCGCGATGGGGCAACCCGGGAGTCTGCTCGAAAGGAGACTTAAGGCGATGAGCGAGAAACAAGAGAAGCTGGGTCCGGGCCGCGGGGCCGTGCTCGCCTGCGTGGCGGCGGGCGCGCTGGTGGCGGCGTGCGACGTGCCGTTGCCGACGGAACTGGGCGACGCAGTCGCGGAGGCGATCGACGTTCAGGCCCGGGAGGCCCGGGAAGGCACACCGACCGACGGGACCCGGGACTCCTACGACGCCTATCTGGCCAAGTGGTTCGTCTCGGACCCGGCTCCGCTCGTGTTCTTGGGCGATGTCCGTGTCGGGCGCTACGAGGACCTGCCCGAATCGGTCCGGCTCTGGTCGGAGAGCGGCCTCAGGACGGACGGACTGGTCGACCGCGTCGAAGTGATCAGCGGTGCGAGGTCCCACGAACTCTTCGGCGACGAGGGTGCCAACGGCGCCATCCGGATCTTCACGAAGGACCGGCCCGCGGGGATCGTGGAGCCCGTGGCTGAGAGTCCGGCGGAATCCGACCGGGACAATCTCTGGGGGGGCAAGTTCTCGGGGTGATCCTGATCTTCCTGAAGAAGTGATCCGCGGGAACTAAATGGGTCCGGGTTTCGTCCCGGCGATGGGTCGGACCGAAAAGCCTACGAGAACGAAGGTTGAAGACGATGAATGAGAAGCGAAGGAAGGTGAGCGGCGGCTATGGGGCGTTGCTGGTGGCGGTGGCGGTGGGGGCGTGTGATACCCCGATGCCGACGGAGGTGAGGGACGTGGTCGAGGAGGCGATGGTCGACCAGGGCCGCCGGGGCGCCGATGTGGAGAGGGAGGTGGTCAGCCTCGAAGGCTGGGCCCTCCTGAGGTACGAAGGCGCGCCGCTCGTTTACCTGGACGGCGTCCGCATCGTTCTGGAACGTTCCGAAGACATGCCGGAGCCCGTGCGGAGCTTCCTCGAGGACCCCATTTGGGACCCCCGGATCGAGCGCGTCGAGGTCCTGAAGCGAGTGGATGCGGCGAAGCTGTACGGACCCGTAGCGGCCGGCGGAGTCATCCACGTCTTCACGAAGGACCCGGACGCGATCACGGAGCAGAGCGACGTGCTAACGACGGCCCTGGGGCTGCGCGAGGCGGCGACCGACACCCTGGTGTTGGTGTCGCGGGCGGCCCGGACGCTGGAGGAGCGCCAGCCGGTGCTCCAGCGTGCCGCGTTCGTGGCGTCTGCGCCGATCGTCAACATCGACGGTGTGCGCGTCGACCCGGGCGGACCGGAAATCTACGAGCTTCTTCCGACCGATATCGACCGGATGGAGGTGATCAAGGGTCGGTGTATGGCCCATTTGTTCTACGGCGAAGAGGCTTCCGGCATCATCCTGATTCTCACCAAGGGCGGGCCAGACCTCGGCTCGTCGGAGGCCCTGCTGGGGGAGGACCGGGGGTTCACGAAGGAGGAGCTGCGACGCATGCGAGCCGTGGACGGTTGCGGAGGACTCCGAATAGGGTGATGACTTGGACCGGACGCGGCGGACGCTCGGCCCGGGAGGCCCCCGCGATTGGGGCCGGTTAGCGATGGACGTGTCAACCACAATTGACATGATGAAAATCATAGTTGTCATTGTTCTCGCCTTGGGACCTTTCCCGGCTGGGAGTTTCGAGCGGGGCCGACGCCGAGCCGACCGGGTGCCGCAGGACGGACCGCAGTGACCGACCCGGCTCTGGCATCTTTTACGAAGATTGTCGTTGACATTCGGGTCCTTGCTCTATAACGTGGGTACCAAGGAATTACGAGATTCGTCGTGAAAACGTGCGGGGAAGTCACCACCACGATGAGAAACGGGAGCTACGACGGATGACCCGCAAACGAGAGAAGCAGGAACCCAAGGGCTTCACCGACCGCGAGCTCGACATCATGAGCGTGCTGTGGCGCGAGGGATCCGGCACCGTCACCGAAGTCCGGGAGGCCCTCGGCGAGGACGTCGGCTACACCACCGTCCTCAAGATGCTGCAGATCCTGGAGGAGAAAGGCGCCGTGGGCCACGAGCAGGAGGGACGCGCCTACCGCTACTTCCCGCTTGTGGAGTCGGTGCGGGCGGGCGGACGCGCGCTCACGCGCATCGTGAACAAGATCTTCCACGGCTCGGCCGAGCGTCTGCTGGCCACCCTGGTTGAGGACCGGGAGTTCAGCGCGGAAGAGATCGCACGGATGCGTTCGATCCTGGACCGCGTGGAGCGCAGGGGGGATGACGGATGATTGCCTGGATGGTGTACGCGGCGCTGATCGCCGGGATCGTGGCGGTGGGCGGGTTGGCGATGGAACGGCTGGCGGCAGCGATGGGGCAGCCGCGGCGGATTGCCTGGGTCGCGGCGTTGACGTTGGCGGTCGTGATTCCGCTGGTGGGAGGATGGCGCGGGCCCGAGGTGGTGCCAGTGGCAGTGGAGAGCGGAACAGCGGCACCGGCAACTGCCGGCAGCATCGCCGTGGAGGACTTGTGGAGCGTGATCCCCGCGTTGCCGGTTCCCCAAGGCATGCCCACCGGCAGGATCGCAGCGCTCGTCTGGGGCGCGGGCTCCCTGGCCTCACTGGCCGTTCTGGCCGGCGTGCTGGTGCAGGTGGCCCGCGGACGCCGCCGCTGGGAGCGAACGAGGGTGCACGGTGCCGAGGTCTACGTGTCCCGCCGTTTCGGCCCCGCCCTGGTGGGAGTGACCCGGCCGGACGTGGTCATCCCCTCGTGGGTGATGGAACTGGAACCGGGCGCCCGGGACGCGATCGTCCGGCACGAGACCGAGCACGCACGCGCGCGGGACCACCTCGTCCTGCTCTTCGGCGGCCTCGTAGCGGCCACGCTCCCCTGGAGCCCCGCGATCTGGTGGATGTACCGGCGGCTCCGCGCCGCCGTGGAACTTGACTGTGACCACCGCGTCCTGGCGTCCGGGATCGATGTCGCCGACTACGGCGATGTCCTCCTGGACGCGGGGTCCCGTTCCCGTGACTGCTGGGGATTCGCCCCGGCCATGGGCCAACCCGAAAGTCTACTTGAACGGAGATTGAAGACGATGAGCGAGAAGCGAAAGAAACTGAGTGGGGGCTACGGGGCGCTGCTTGTGGCGGTGGCGGTGGGGGCGGTGGTCGTGGCGTGTGATACGCCGGTGCCGACGGAGGTGCGGGAGGCGTTCGAGGAGGTAATGGCAGACGAGGCTGAACAGGGTGCCGATGCGCAGCAGGAGGACTGGGTCGTGAGGTTCCTGCAGGCCAAGGCGTTCGGCTCGCAACCACCGCCGCTCCTGTACGTGGATGGAGTCCGGATCCGGATGACGGAAGACCTGCCGGAGTCGGCGCGGGGGTTGTTCGAGAACCCGGACACGACCGCCGAAGCCAGCGGGAGCTGCTGCTACTTCGGCAGGGCTTCCAATATTTCCCGCATCGAGATACTGAAGGGACCGGCGGCCAGGCTGCACTACGGCGACCAAGCGGCAAGCGGGGTGATCCAGGTCTTCACGGAGGATGGGGAGCCCGTGCCCGAGGTCATCGTGGTGCCGCCCGCGCCCGACGTGATCCTCAGTCCAGTCGAAGCGAGTGTCTCACCTGATGGGGATTTCGTGGTAACGGGACAGGCGATCAAGGTGGAACTCGAAGCCGAGCTCATCGACGTGCCATCCGTCAGGAGTATCGTCGTGACGGGAACGGCGAACGCGACGAGACAGTTGAGGGAACTGGTTATCCGACCGCGTCGGGATGGGACCACCGGGGCGGAACCGGTCATCTATATCGATGGCGTCCGCCTGGATGGGGGTGTCTCCGCCCTGAATGAGCTGCACCCCGCGCTGAGCCCCGAGCGCATCGACCGCATAGAGGTAATCAAGGGCGAGGCCGCGCGGGAGAAATACGGTGAAGAGGGGGCCAGTGGGGTCATCCTGGTCTTCACGAAGAAGGAGTCCTCGGACAAGCCGTCGACCCGGCGCCCCAAATAGCAAAGGGGGGACGGACCAATGCTGACCTGGATGACCTACGCGGCCCTCGTCGGAGCCATCATCGCGTCCGCCGCGCTGGCCCTCGAGCGGCTGGCCGCGGCCCTTAGACGACCCCGCCGCATCGCCTGGCTGGTCGCGCTCACCCTCGCGGTCCTGATCCCGCTCGCGGGAGGAGTGCGCAGGCCGACGGCACCCGTGGTGATGACCGTGGACGAAGTACCCACGATCACCCTACCCGTTCCGGTGGCGCGCTGGACGATCGTTCCGCAAGTGCCCCTGTCCACCAGCCGCGACACTACCAGGACCGCCAACCTCGCGTGGGCGGCGGGATCAGGAGCTGTCCTGGCCGTGCTGGCCACCCTTCTGACGGTAGTCGCCCGCGCGCGCCGCCGCTGGCCGCGCCAACAGGTCGACGGCACCGATGTCCGCGTGTCGCGCCGCTTCGGCCCCGCCCTCGTCGGCGTTGTCAGGCCCGACATCGTGCTTCCGGGCTGGGTGCTCGGGCTCCAACCGGCCGCCCGGTCCGCGATCATTCGCCACGAAGCCGAACACGCTCGCGCCCGAGACCACCTCGCGCTGCTGTACGCCGGTCTCGTGCTGGCCGCGTTCCCCTGGAGCCCGGCGATCTGGTGGATGTGCCGACGGCTGCGCGCCGCCGTGGAAATCGACTGCGACCAGCGGGTCATCGCGTCGGGAATCGGCGTTGCCGACTACGGCGCCGTCCTCCTGGAGGCGGGGTCGCTGTCTCAAACCCGCTGGGGACTCGCCCTGGCAATGGGTCAACCGAAAAGTCTGCTCGAACGGAGATTGAAGACGATGAGCGAGAGAAAGAGGAAGTTGAACAGGAGTCAGGTCGCGTTGCTGTCGGGTGCGACGCTGGTCGCGCTGGCCATCGCGTGCGATGCGCCGGCTCCGACGCAGGTTGCGGAGATCGCGAACGGAGCGGCGGCGGAGGCTCAATCAGTGGAGCGCGCCGACAACGGCAGCGGGGACGTTGGAATCGCCGGAATCTACTGGGAGGACCCTCCCGTCATCGAGTGGGGCCAAATGCGGTTGGTGGAGTTTTACGGAACGGAATTGGAATCGTCCGATCGTGAAGCATGGCCGGGCCTCGCCTTCCGAAACGAGACTCCCGTGGAATTCGCGAACAAGCTGATGGCGCGAGGGTTCCACCCCGTGCATCGCAAATACGATCCCGACCTCCGGGCGGAGACCATCGAAGTCAATGCCGATCGGATCCGGGTCGAAGACAGCCGGCTGGTGGTGAGGGGCGGCATCGTCAAGGTCAGCAGTGTGGAGGAGGATGACGAACCGAGGGACTGGGTACTCCTCAGCGTCACCGGGGGGAGTGAACAGGACGGTATGTGGTCCGGAAGGATTTTCCTGTTCAACCGCCTTGGTATCGCAGTCCCAAGCTCGGAGTTCGAACTGGTCGAGGATCTGTCGGCTCTCTGGAAGTCCCGGTACGAAGGAACCAGGTAGCCACGGGACCAACACACGGCAGCCCATCACCCCGAAGTCAATCGATCGCGATATTCGGCGCGCGCTCCCGCCTCGCCTCCGATCCCCCCAGATACCCGTGCAGGAATTCCCTGGCCATCTCCTGGTAGCGTAGGCTCGTCTCCATCTCACCGTCGACCTCCGTGAGCGCCGCGAGCAGCGCCGTCAGCCGGTAGTAGCCGTAGACGATGCTCTTGGTCGAGTAGTCCTGCCAGATCTCTCGCGCGCGCAACCCCCGGTAGCTGTAGACCTCGTCCACGAGATGCCGTGATCGCGGGTAGTTGAACCATTCGCGTCCCAGACCCTCACCCGTCTGGCGGTATTCCACGGGTTGCTCCCCCTCCAGATCCCGCATGTGCAGCCGCACCGCGAGACCCTCCGACACTCCCCACGCGCTGAGCCCCATCTCCTGCATCTCTCCGTTCCGGGACGCGAAGTAGATGGGCCTCTCGGCGGACGAGGCATCGATAATCGCAAGCGCGAGCCGATGGCCGCTGCGAACGTCCATCCCCCTCGGGTACCGGACCGTCATGTTGCCCATTCGCACGGCCAGGTTGTCGCGAAGCGGCCCGTCCTCAACGGTGTCGATCTCCTCGTCCGTGAGCGCCACCACCGGCCCCTCCGGCGGCTCGCGGCCCCCATACGGCAACCCCTCGACCGGCACAAAGAGCCGCTGCCGTCCCGGTTCGGTCAGCTCGCGCAGCTGTTTGGCGTACCACTCCGTGAACAGGTACTGGACCACCACCACGGTCACGTCCTGGCGGATCTCCTCCACCTCCTGCAGATACCACAGCGGAAAGGTGTCGTTGTCGCCGTTGGTGAAAATCACGCCGTACGGCTCGACGCTGGTCAGCAGTCCGTAAGCCCAGTCGCGGGCGGCCCAGTCCCCGGCCCGGTTGGCCCAGCTCAGGTTCAGGAAGAAGGGGATCGCCGCCACGGCCAACACCGGCGACGCGTTGCGAAGGCTCCCCATGCGGTCCCCCAGCCACAGCCAGCACCGCGCCACCCCCAGCCCGGCCATCGCCCCCCACAGCGCGAAGAAGAGCAGGAAGAAGTAGTCGCGCTCGCGCACCTCGTGGGTACGTTCGCCTCTTATTTCCAGCGCAAGCGAGTACCCGTAGCGGAAGTTGAGGTAGAAGACGAGCGCGACCGACAACGTGGCCCCGAAGACCATGAAGTAGGCGCCCGTCCTCCTGTCGCCCTTCCAGACGGTGAAGAAGCCGACCCCTCCCAGGGCAAGGAACAGCAGACTGAAGGGGAGGCGGCTGCGGCTCGGAGGCTCGTCCGGGTCCAGTCCCCGCGACCACTGCCAGTCGAAGTACTGGAAGAAGTTGAGAAGCTGGTGGGAGAAGGGCGCCATGCGGGTCGTGACCGGCGGTTTCGCGTACTGGTCGCGCCTGAGTGACGCGGCCAGCGCCGGACATCCGGCGGCCCCGTTGGTGTAGATCGCCACGGCCGTCTCCACCACCCCGCCGCACCGTGGATCCCCCTCGTTGATCACGGGGCGCTGGGCCGCGCGTATCGGCAGGAAGAAGTTGAAGGAAAGTCCGACGACGACGGCCGCGACGCCCCACGACAGGAACCTCGAGTTCGCCAACAGCCGTGGCCGGGTCAGACAGATGAAGACGAGCACCGCCCCCGCCGGAAGTACCGACATGAGGTGATTGGTGGCGCCCACAGCCATCAGGTAGATGGCAAGGATCACCAGCGTCACGCTCCGCGGGTCGTGCCTGCGGTCGTACCAGCGCAGCATCAGCCAGCTCACCGCGGCCGCGACCAGCAAAGAGAGCGTGTAGACCTTCTCGTTGGTGTTGCTCTGGCTCCACACCGTGAAGGCCGTGGCCGACACCGCCACCGCCGCCGCCGCCCCGATCAGCGCCTCCCGGCCGGCACCCCGAATCTGCACCAGGGTGCGGTGCACAACCAGAAAGAAGAAAAAGGACGCGCCCGCCGAAGTCGCGGCCGCCATGAGGTTGATCCGAACGGCAGGCGAGAGCCCCAGGGGCGCCAGCAGAACGGACCAGGTCCGCCCGACCGCCACGAAAAGCGGATTGCCCGGCGGATGGGGCAGGCCCAGCGTGTGGGCCGTGGCGATGTATTCGCTGGTATCCCACCAGGAGGTCGCGGGGGCCAGGGTCAGGACGTAGAGAAGAAAGACGCCCGCCCCGGCAAGGGCCGCGGCCAGATACGGCGGCTTCGTCAGGCTGCCATTGGGATGTCCGGGTTTCGCTACCATGCACTTGATCATGGCGAGTCGCGGTAGATTGGCAAGAAGCCGGACCCAGGAGGGGCCGTCCTTTCGCTCGACTCGAGAGCCAAGAGAGTAGCCATGTCCAGTCCAATCCGTGATACCGTCCGGTACATCCGGGGGTGGATCAGCGGGCGGCACCTGTCCGAGCGCGACGGCTCCCCCGCTCCCTCCGGCGGTCCCCTGGAGATCGGGGTTCCGGGAATCCGCACCCGGGAGGTGGTGATCGGCAGCGGCACCTCGGCTTTCTACGCCCGAAGGTACGGCCCGAGGTCCCAAAGGTCTCCGGCCCCCGGCTGGGTGCTGCTTCACGGCGTGACCCTCCCGGGACCAGACCACCCGGCCATCGTGCGCTTCGCAGCCGCGCTTGCTCGGTCCGGAGCGGTGGTATTGGTGCCGGACATTCCCTCCTGGCGACGGCTGGACCTCGATCCCCTCCCCGCTCAGACGGCTCTGACTCGGGCTGCCGGGCATCTGTCCGGCGACCCGCGTGTTCGGCCCGGGGGCGTCGTCCTGGTGGGACTCTCCTTCGGCTTTCCCCAGGTCCTGCGCGTGGGCGCCCAACTTGCGGAGAAGGGGCTGGTGCGGGGACTGGGTGGCTTCGGCAGCTACTGCCATCTCGCAAACACCCTCCGATTCGGCCTGACGGGACAGTTCAGGTGGCGCGGAAGGACCCACTACCTTCGGCCCGATCCGTACGGGCGGTGGGTCGTCGCCGCCAACTATCTCCACCGAGTCCCGGGCTGCGAAGATGCCGAATGCGTATCCCGCGCTCTTCACCGTCTGGCCGCCTTGGCCGGCGAACGCCGGATCCTGTCGTGGGATCCGAGCTACGATGTCGCCAAGGACGACCTGGCGAGGTCGATCCCGGAAACGCACCGACCCCTCTTCCGCCTCTTTGCACCCCCCGCCGACCGGGAGCCGAAACCGGGTCCAGCCCGCGAAATGACCCATCTGCTGGCCGATGCCGCCCACCGGATCCATCCGGCGCTGCCGCCGCCCGCGAGTTTCGGTGACAATCGCCCTCCCCCCGTTCGTCTCCTGCACGGTCGCCGCGACCACCTCATCCCCTTCACGGAGACCCTGGCCCTGGAGCGTCTCCTCCGGAAGCGGGCCGATGTCTCCGCCACGATCACGGGCCTCTTCGCCCACTCCCGTGAATCCGGGGCTACCCCCTCACGAATACGCGAGTCCGTTCGTTTCTTCACGGGGCTGAAGGAGATGATGGCCCTGCAATACGGATGAATCCCGCACACCGACCGTGCACACCGACCGTGCACACCGAGTCTTGCGCCCGGAACGCTCCCATTGAATTTTGGGGTTGATTCTATGAATAATGGGTATTGGGGCGACTATGCGACAAGAACACGGTGGACTTGATGAGCGGAGGGGCGACGAACAGTTGGTGCGCATCGACACCAGGTTGCCGAAACACCCCGCACCGATCGGTGGATCACAGCTGAGCGTCGAGGCCGAGGTTGCACCCCATGCCGACCCCTCCGCAGCCGATGAATGTCGCAGGACCGCCGTCGATTGGCTTCAGGACCAAATGGGCACCCCGCTGCCCCGGAAAGCTCAAGCCCATCGGTCGTTTACCCATACCGGCAACGATGCGGTGTGCCGGGCCATCCGGACCCGGGACGGGCGGGGCGACTACTGGGCCGCGCAGTTGGAGCGGACCCCTCGCAAGGGCTTGGCCACCGTCACTGAAATTGTTGTGGCACATCCGGAAGGACGTTCACCTCTCGTCTGCGTCAAGGTGTCCGACCGGTCTGTAGTGCCCGCCGATCCCGCCAGTCAATACCCCGCCGACATGCTCGCCGGGATGGCTGAACGGATACCTCTGCTGCTTGGTGGGCGGACGCTCAGCCACACGCCGATCGTCGTGGACGCGCCGGAGACGATGCTGGGTTTCCATCGCATGCTTGTTGATCCGGGGCGCAGGATGCCATTTGCGGTGGTCTCGGTGCCACCCGACATCGAAGACCTTGGTCTGTTGCGGCGACGGTGGGAATCACTGGCCCGCATACTGACCGGCCTCGCGATCGTGTGGGTGTTGCCCCCAAAAATGACCTACCGCCTCAGCGGCCAGGTGTCCAAGTCCCTCTCGGTCTTCCTCGGTGCCTGGAGATTCTACCGTGCCGGTTTCAATCATCTTGCGGATCGCACCCACCATCCGCTGTTCCTGAAGAACAGGATGGAAGACGAGCGCGGAGCAGAGGAAACTGCTCGTCAGTTCCTGAAGATGGCCATCGAGGAGCGGATACGAGCCGGCCCCGATGGCCACCTCTCCATCGGCTATGATGACCTGGCCCGGGAAGAAGCGGCGGCGGGGCGTGTTCCGGCCCGGTTGGTCGCGCGACTCCGCGACTCCCTGCGGAGCAGTTCCGGCGAGCCGCCGCGCACGCAGGACGCCTCGACATCCGAGGGAGACAGAGTTCAGATGCCCAACGATGCCCCTAACTGGCAGTTCGGGGCCGCCCAGGCCAGCGTTCGCGAACCCGTCCCTGCAACATCGGAGACTGACGCCGCCATCGGTAATCAGGCCGAGCCGGTCGGACGGAGGATGCAAACTGCAACCGAAGGAGCCGGAATCCAGGCGCACCGGTACAACGAGGCACTACGGCGGGCCGACCAGGCCGAGCGCGAACGCGACGAAGCCCGGAGACAGGTTGTCCAGTTGACCGAGCTGGTTCGGACGTTGGGTGGAAACCCCGATGCCGTGACCCCTTTCCCGACCGCATGGGAGCAATTCGCATCGTGGTGCGACGAGAATCTGGGAGAGTGTGTGTCGCTGGCTGACGAAGTGCGTCGGGAACTGAGAGGCGCCGAGTTCGAGGATGTGGCTCTGGCCGCAAGGTGCATACACTGGCTCGCCCACGACTATCGGGATGAGTGCCTCCGCAGCGGCGATCCAAGCCTGCACGGATGCATTCACGAGATTGACGAAAGGGTCTACAACCTCCCCTGCGACGCGGATTGCCTTGTTTGCAAGTGGGGAGGCCAGCGCCATCCCGTCAAATGGCACCTCCAATGCGGTGCCGACCGGCACGACCCACGCCGCTGCCTCTGCATCTACTACTTCTGGGACGAGGAGACGCAACGGGTGGTCGTCGCCTCGATGCCTTCGCAGCGGGAGTCAGCCCGGAACTGAGGCTTGGCAGTCCGTGGATGCTGGAGGATGCCCGGTCCTCCGGCGAGGTTGATCCCCTCCCCGCCGGACCCGAACTTCAGGGCCGTCACGACTCCCAGTCTTCCCTTGCCGACCTCCTGTCCGATGCACCATGACCTCCGCCCCACCCGGCCCCTCGCCTGGCTCGTCACCGCCCTCATCGCGGCCTCGACCCCCACGCCCCTCACCGCCCAGGTCACCACGGCCCAGCTCGACGGCCTCCGTCCCCGCAACATCGGCCCGGCCACAATGAGCGGCCGCATTGTGGACCTGGCCGTCGCCGAGTCCGATCCGGTCACCTTCTATGTCGCCTCCGCGACCGGCGGCGTCTTCAAGACGACGGACAACGGTATCACCCTGGTCCCCGTCTTCGAGCACGAGGGAACCCACTCGGTCGGCGCGATCGCGCTCCACCAGCGCGACACCTCGATCGTGTGGGTCGGCACCGGCGAGCGCGCCAACCGGCATAGTTCCTCGTGGGGCGACGGCGTGTACAAGAGCACCGATGGCGGCGCCACCTGGACGAACATGGGGCTGCGCGATAGCCGCCACATCGGACGCATCGCGCTCCATCCCGACAACCCGGACCTCGTGTTTGTGGCCGCCATGGGCCACCTGTGGGGTCCGAATGAGGAGCGCGGCCTGTATCGCAGCACCGACGGCGGCGACAGATGGGACCGCCTGTCCGGACCCGGCGTCACCCGCGGCCTCCCCGAGGGGGTCCTGGGCCGGATCGGCATCTCCATCTACCGGAGCGACCCGCGGATCGTCTACGCGAGCGTCGAGCAGGGCTATCGCTACAACGCCTCGACCGCCTACACCCAGCGCCGCGCCGGCATCTACCGCTCGGAGGACCACGGCGAGACGTGGGAGCATGTGTCGCGGGACGGCGGCGAGCGCTGGACCCACGTATCCGCCCGCGACGCGACCGACTCCTGCGCACCCAGCGGTTTCCCCGGCCTTCCCCCCGGCGCCTGGGTCAGCGGCATCGAACCCTCTCGCTACGACGAGGCCCGGGTCTACGCCGTCTGGAACAACTACCGCAACGACGACTACGCTAACTACTTGTACAAGTCGAACGATTACGGCGAGACCTGGGCCTCCATCACCTCCGATCTGCCCCCCGACCGGGTCCTGCGCACCGTCCGCGAAGACCTGCAGAGCGAATCCGTCCTCTTCCTGGGCGCCGAAATCGGCCTCTTCTCCGGGTCGTGTGGGACCTGCGCCACGAGATCGAAGACGGCCGGGGGCCTCTGGTCGTGCCCGGACCCTACATCGCGCGTCTGGGGGCGGCGGGGTCCGAGTCGTGGCAGGAGTTCGAGGTACGCGACGATCCCCGCCTGAACGTCTCGCCGGGCGTGCGCGCGGCCTGGACGAACACGCTGCTTGAGTTGGCGGAGGCACGGGCGCAGGTGGCGGCCGAAGTGGAACGGATCGAGGAAGCGCTGGAAGGGATCGCCGAGGACGACTCCGGGACCCGGGCCACCAAGTTGCGCGATCTGGCCCGCGAGTTCGGAGAAATGGCCTACCGGATCGGCCGCCTGGCCGGTGACATCGAAGGGGTGGTCGCGCCGCCGACCCAGGACCAGAGGTCGCGCCGGGACTTCTACATGGAGATGATCGAGGTGCTGGTGGCGGAGGCGGGGGGGGTTGTGATGGATTCGTAGGCTCGGTGTGTGTATATTATATGTGACTGAGCATATCACATACACATCACCGAAAAGCAAGTCGATGGCGCGAATCCACCTGGTCGTCTCGGAGCCTGACCGCACCCGCTACGCCGCCGCCGCCCGGCGCGAAGGCCTGACCCTGAGTGCGTGGCTCCGCGCCGCCGCCGCCGACCGCCTGGATCAACATGCGGACGCCGAACCCTTTCGCACCGAGGATGACGTGTGGCGGTTCTTCGCGGACCGTGACGCCGATATGGAATGCGGCACCGAGCCGGACTGGGAGCAGCACCTCGCCGTCATGCGCGCGTCCCGGGGCCGGGGCTCAACGCGGACCTGACCCATGGTCTTCGTCGATACCAGCGTCGTGATGTATGCGGTGGGAAGAGAGCACCCGCTTCGCCCGCGCGCACGTCGCTTCTTCGCCGCGGCGATGGCCGACCGGCAACCCCTTGCGACATCGTCCGAAGTCCTTCATGAGCTGGGCCACGCGTATCTGCCCGTGGAGCGTACGCGCGCCCTAGCCGCCGCGTTGGAGATCGTCGACCGAACCGGGATGGACGTGTGGCCCATGGAGCGCGACGACGTGATCCTCGGTATCGACCTCGCCACCCGGCACCCGGCGCTCGGAGCCCGGGACCTGTGCCACCTCGCCAGCTGCCAGCGGCGCGGCGTCACCCGCATCGAGACCTTCGACCGCGCCCTGAAGGCCGCCGCGGCCTCGTTGCGGTAGCCTAAACCCCCACCACCCTCCCCACCCCCTCCGCCTCGGCGCGGCGCAGCACCTCGGCCCCGACCGCCACATCCTGGACCGCCGTGCCGACCGACTTGAAGAAGGTCAGCTCCCGTCCCGCGTTCCCCTCGGGCGCTGCCCCGTTGACGATCTCGCCCAGGTCGGCGTCGATCACGTCGGCGGTCACTAGCCCTTCCCGAATCGGGATGACCAGGTCGCCCGCCTCCTCCATCGCCGCTTCGCGCTCCTCGACGACCACGCGCGCCCGCACCACCACCTCGCTACCGACCTCGCGCATGTGGGGCATGAAGGTGCCGCTGCCGCTCACGTGGGTGCCGGTGGGAAGCGCGGAGCCATCGAAGACGGGGATTCCCGAGGTGGTCACCGCAACAATGATGTCGGCGCCGTCCACCGCCTCGGCCGGGTCGGAGACCGCCCGCGCCTCGACTCCCACCAGCGACGCCGCCAGCCGCCGCGCGGAATCCCCGCCGTGCGAAACCACCCGCACCTCCTCGATCGGCCGCACCGCGCGCATGGCCTCGATCTGACGCGGCGCCTGCACCCCCGCGCCGAAGATGGCCAGCACCCTCGAATCCGGCCGGCTCAGCAGCCTGGCCGCGAGGCCGGCGGCAGCGGCGGTGCGAATGGCGGTGAGCTCTCCCGCGTCCATCAGGGCGGTGGGGAGGCCGGTTTCATCGTCGAGCATGAGGATGACACCGTTGATCCTCGGCAGCCCCCGCGCGCCGTTGTCCCCGAAAACCGACACCACCTTCGCGCCACGCTCCCCCGCCCCACCCAGCCGCGCCGGCATGAAGAGAGAGATACCGCCGCCGGTCGTCAGCGCCCCCCGGACCGGCATCTCGGCCGACCCCGCCGACAGCTGCCCGAAAGCCCGCGCCATGGCGTCGATGGCGTCGCTCATGGTGATCAGCGACAGGATCTCCGCGCGCGAGATGATGCGGACATTCATGACGCCAGGTACAACTCCGCCAGCACCCCCCGATGATGCCGCGAGTGCCCCGCCATGATCCAGGCCAGGCTCCTCACCGTGAACTCGTACCCGCTCGCTGTGCCCCGCCGGTCCCAGGTCTCCTCTTCGAAGCTCTTCAGCAACAGCAGCGTGGACCTTCGCACCGCCGACAGCTCCTCGGCCAGGTCGGCCAGCGCGCGGCGGTCAGCCCCGGAAGCGGCCGCGTAGGCGTTCTCGTCGAAGGAGGGGAAGTGCGACCGGTCCCCGCGGGCGAAGGCCATCGCGCGCATGCTGAACATTCGCTCGCCGTCGATGACGTGTCCCACGACCTCGCGGATGGACCACTTCCCGGGCGCGTAGCGGTGGCCTTCCCGGCCGGTGGGCACGGAAGCCAGGAGGGTCCGCCACTCGCCGGAGTCGCGCTCCAGCGTCTCCAGCAGGGGACCGCCGACGGCGTCGATGTAGGTGCCGTAGAAGTCGGCGTATTCGTCGGGTTGGGGTCTGGCGGGTGATACGTGCATCGGTGCGCTCTTCTCCCTACCCCGCCGACAGACTCAAGCCCTTGATCGCCTCCATAAGCCGCCCCTCCGTCGCAAGGATGTCGGCCTTCAGCTCCCTGCGCGTGTCCCGAACCTCCGTCCTGACTTCCTTGATCCGTTCGTCCATCCGGTTCATCTGGTCGCCCATCCGGTCCATCCGGGCGTCCAGGTCCGCAACCTTCCTCTCCAGGTGCGCAAAGTTGTTCTTACGGAGCGTCGTGAACTCCCGTCGCAACGCACCCACCTCCTTTGCGATTTCGTTCTTCAGCAGCCGCCACAGGGCAACGAGACTGAGAACGATCGTCGCTACGCCGCCAACTCCCACCCACGCCGTCTGGTCCATGAACCTCTCCGTTTCGTCCCCACGGGGGAGCCCAGGTCCAAAGATACGCCCTCACGGGAACTGAACCAATCCAAGCGGATCAGCGGTCCATCATCCCGGACGCTCGCAGCCCGTCGTCAAACCCCGCGCGCCCGTTCCCCAACTCCCAATCTCGCAATCCGCGCCATTCACCCCACTACATACCTCTCCGCCAGCCCGCCGAACGACCGCACCTCCGCCTTGACCCAGTCGTCGCCGCGCCCCAACTCCGCCGCCATGACGCGCGCCACCTCGGGTGCCGCCGCGACCGCCGCCTTCGCGTTCAGGAAGAGCGCCCGGGTCCGCCGGGCCAGCACGTCCTCCACACGCACTGCCATCTCGTGGCGGGCGGCCCACGTGGCCTGGCTCAGACGGTACGGCAGGCCGGGGTGCATGAGGCGGCCCAGGCTGGGGTCCTCGTCCTCAATCCCGGCAACGTCGTCGGCCTGGGCACCGTAGACGCGCCACGGGGCGAGCAGGTCGCGGCGTGTGGTGTAGCCGTACAGCCTCAGGTTGGCGGTGACCGATGGGGCCGGCGACAGCCCGCCCGCATCGGCTGCCATGTCCACGGTGTCCTGGCCGACCCTGCGGCAAGTGGTCCATTTCCCCCCGGCCACGGTGACGAGTCCGCGCCGCGAGACGCTGACGCTGTGGTCGCGAGAGAGGGCGGCCGTATTCTCCCCGCTCCCCGCCGGCACCAGCGCGCGCAACCCCGCCCACGCCGACAGGATGTCCCCGCGGCCGATCGGCCGCGACAGGTAGCGGCCGGCGTGGTCGAGCAGGTAGTCCACCTCCGCGTCGCTGGGAACAGGCTCTGGAGACGGGTTCGCGACCGGCACGTCGGTCGTCCCGATCACCACGTGGCCGTGCCAGGGGATGGCGAAAAGCACCCGACCATCGTCGGTGGAGGGGACCAGCAGCGCGGCCGCGCCGGGAAGGTAGGTACTGCTCACCACGATGTGCGCGCCCCGGCTGAGCACGACGCCCGGACCCGGGCCGGGTTCGTCCATCGTGCGCAGGGCGTCCGCAAAGGGACCGGTGGCGTTGACCACCACCGCCCCGCGGGCGACCCACTCGCCGCCGCCGACACGGTCACGCACCCTCACGCCCTTGATCGCGCCCCGCGATTCGACCAGCCCCGTCACCTCCACGTAGTTGAGGGCCACGCAGTTCAGGTTGGCGGCGGTGCGGACCAGCGCCCAGCCCAGCCGGGTGTCGTCGAACTGGCCGTCGTGGAAGAGCACGCCACCCCACAACCCGCGTTCCTCCAGGGTGGACAACCGGTTCAGACACTTCCGCCGCGACAATAGCCGCGAACGCCCCAGCCCCCGCCTGCCCGCCAGCGCATCGTAGACCTTGAGCCCCGCGCCGTACCACAGCTGCTCCCACCACCGGTACGCCGGCACGATCAACGCCAGCCGGTGCACCAGGTGCGGCGCGTTGCGCCAAAGCCGCCGCCGCTCTCCAAGCGCCCGGTACACCATCTGCACCTGGCCCTGCCTGAGGTAGCGCACCCCGCCGTGGACCAGCTTGGTGCTGCGGCTCGAGGTCCCCCCAGTGAAGTCGCCGCGCTCGATCAGCAGGGTGCGGTATCCGCGGGCCGCCGCGTCCAGGGCGGTGGCGATCCCGGTGCACCCCCCGCCCACCACGATGACGTGCCACGGACGCAGCTCCGTCGCCCGATCAAGGACTTCGTCGCGGGACAATGGGGGGGTTGGCAACGTTTCGGGTTTCCTCCCAGGTTCAATTGACTTTGGTCAATATGTCATGCTGACTTGTCTTAATGTAAAGCATGATTGACATTTCTTTCAATCCGCCGCCACCCTCCCCATGAACGCCCTCACCCGGTCGTGGCTCTTGAGCACCATCACCGTGCCCGGCGCCTCGCGCGCCACCCGTTCGGGGATCGTCCCGAAGACGATGCGGCTCGAGAAGCTGTCGCCCGAGGCCCCCACCACGACCGCGTCGAATTCGTCGGCCGCCGCCACGATCGATTCGACCACCCCCGCCCCGTCCAGGATCCGCGTCTCCACCGCCGCCCCCTCCGGCATCTCGGCCCGTTCTTCGGCCAGCCACCGCTCCTTGTCCGCCCGTTTCCGCTCCCGCGCGTCCGGCGGCACCACCCCGCCCAGCGTGAGCGAGCCCCCACTCCCCTCGGTGATGCCCAGCGCGTAACCCCCCGCCTTGCGCGCGTGCACACTCCCCGCCGTGGGAAGCAGGATGCGCCGCGGCGCCACCCGCTCGGGCCCGAACTTGACCAGCATGATGTCGGCGCGCGCGAGGCGCACCACGTCGTCAGTGACCTCGCCGAGGATCTTCCGCGCGGTGGTCGTGAAGCCCTTCCACCCGAGCACGATCAGGTGGGAGCGGTCCTCGCGCGCCGCCTCCAGGACCGCGCGAGCCACGTTCCGTCCCACACGCACCTCGGTCGTAATCGGGACGCCAAGCTCGCCCTCCAGCTTCTGCAGGCGCTCCAGCATGCCGTCCTCGGCCTCGATCGCCTTGCGCGCGAGTTCGGGCGGCAGCTGATCGGGGACCTGGACTACGCGCAGCAGGGTGATTTCGCCGTCGCGGTGCCCGGCCAGGGTGGCGGCGATCCGCACCAGGGGCTCGGCCGTGTGGGGATTGTAGACCGGGAGCAGGATGCGGAAGGGCGCGGTGCGCGGAGAAGCATGCAGCGCGACGATGCGGGAGCTGGGCCCCGCCGGGTCGGGCACTTCGAAGCGGGTGCCGCGCCAGGCGGCGTACCAGAACAGCCCCACCAGGAGCGCGAGCATGGCGAGTAGCACCGGCTGGAGGTGCCCCTGAATCGGGATCTGCAGGATCAGGTAGATGTTGGCCAGGATTCCCAGCGCGGGCACGAGCGGCACCAGCGGGACCCGGAACGGACGCTCGATGTCGGGGAAGCGGCGGCGGTGGACGATCAGCGCCGCGTTCACGAAGCACAGCGCCAAGAGGAGGACGAGATTCGCGAAGTGGGCGAGGTCCTCGAGCGGCAGTATGAGGGCGAAGAGGCCGATCGAGGCGCCCGCAGCCAGCACCGCCACGAATGGCGTATGCGAGCGTGCGCCGATATGGCCGAAGAAACGGGGCAGGTGGCGCCGGTGGCTCATCGATAGCGCGACGCGCGACCCGGCGAGGATCGAGGCGTTGGAGGCGGAGATCATCGAGAAGATCGCGCCGCCCACGATCACCGCGCCCCCGACCGGTCCCAGGAAGGCGCGCGCGGCGACCCCCATCGCCGACTCGGTGTACTCGTTCAGGTCGGCCACGACCACGACCAGAACCACCGCCGCGTAGAGCACGGTCACCACGATCATCGAGATGAAGATTGCGCGCGGGATGATCTTCGTGGGGTTGATGACCTCGCCCGCCGAGGCCGCGATCGCCGAGAACCCGAAGAAGGTGATGAAGACCAGCGCCGCGGTGGACGCGATCAGGGGGAGGTCCCGGCTGAAGCGTTCGGTGATGGCGGCCGTGTCGAAGCTGCCCAGTCCCCCAGCGATGAACCAGATGAGAAGCACGATCTTGGCGACCGTGACAACGATCTGGAAGGCGCCGCTCTCCTTGGTGCCCTTCATGTTGAGGAGCGTGAGGGCGGCCAGGAAGACGAGCCCCGGCAGGGCCGCCAGGGGTACGTGCCAGATGAATTCGTTGAAGTAGCTGGACAGGCTGGCGATGTAGAAGGCGCAGGAGGACGCGTAGCCCAGCAGGATGCACCAGCCCACCAGGTACGCCAGCAGCGGGGGGAAGGTCTTGCGCGCGTAGAGGTAGCCCTCGCCCGAGAACGGGTAGATCGAGGTGAACTCGCAGTAGGTGAGCGCGGTGAAGGCCGCTACGACGGCCGCCAGCAGGAAGGAGACGATCGCCGCGCTGCCCACGTACCCGACCGCGAGCCCCGACAGCGTGAAGATGCCGGCCGCGATCATGGTGCCGGTCCCGATCGCCAGTGCCGAGACCAGCCCCAGGTCGCGGCTGAGTCCCGCGACTACGACCTGTCCGCCGCCCTCGGTGCCGGGTGTGTCCGCGGAAGGCTGTTCAGATGTCACAGGTCACCCTTGTCGCGCCTTTCGCAGTCCGGTGCCAGCTCTGTCGGTGCGACGCAGGGGTTCACCAGCTCCTGTTACAGCTGGTCCGGTGCTGCCGGGCCAACCAGCTTCCGCACGTCTTCCTGCACGTCCTGGGCCATCGGTTTGAAGGATCCCGTCCACCTCCGCACAAGGCGCCCCTCCGCGTCCATCAGGAACGACCCGGGCAGGCCTAGCAGGCCGTACAAGTCCTGGATCTCCCAGGACGGATCGTGGTAGATGGGGAAGGTCACCCCGACCTCGGCGAGAAACTCCCGGATTGTCTCGCGCGACCCGCGGTCGTCCACGCTGACGCCCACGACCTGGAATCCCTGTCCGGAGAAGGTCTCATGGAGCTCCTGCAGTTCGGGCATCTCGTGCCGGCAGGGCGCGCACCAGGTGGCCCAGATGTTGAGCATGTAGGGGGAGCCGGCCAGGTCGGCGCTGTTGAACTCCTCCCCGTCCAGCGTCGATGCGTTGAAGGCGGGGACGTTGTCGCCGGGCTCCAGCGGTTTGAAATCGGGGACCGCGCACGCCGCCCACGCCACCGCTGCCAGCAGTACCACCATTCTTATCTTCACTGGAATCCTCCCGTCTGGACTTTCGAACGACCAAGCCACAACCTACTCAAAGGGAAGCGGGCGAGCCAATGGTCCGCGGGACCGGAGTGGGTCAACCAGGGTCGCGGGCAACCCCGGCTCCGGGGCCGAGCGCCCAACCGTTAGGACGGACGCGTTGGGTGGGAGGCTCCGAAAGCGCAAGGGACCGGAACCGGAACCGTTCATCGCCCCCACACGTAAAAGGACTGCAGAGTCTCCACAGCCGGGAATACGAGCCATGACCACTCCCCAGGATTCCCCCACCGCGCGCCGGAAGCTGACCTTCCTCGCCGGTTTCGCCATATACTTCGCCACCGTGTGGCTCCTCTGGGACACGCCCGCCATCTATCCGCTCAAGATCTTCGTGGTCATGCTCCACGAGATCAGCCACGGGATCGCGTCCCTGGCCACGGGGGGGACGATCGACAAGATCGTTCTGGACCCCCAACAGGGCGGCGCCTGCCACTGCGGCGGGGGCAACGCCTTCCTGACGCTTTCGGCGGGTTACCTGGGCAGCTTGCTGTGGGGCGTGGCGCTGCTGGCGCTCGCCGGCACGCGACGAGTTTCGAACCATGTGTTGCTCACCGTGGTCGGAGGCTTGGTGGTGCTGCTCACGGCGCTGTATGTGAGGAATGGTTTCGGGCTGCTTTTCGGGCTGGGCTTCGGGACTGTTCTGGTGCTCGCGGGGCGGAAGCTGGGGGCGGGGGCGAGCAAGGTGGTGCTGACTGCGCTGGGGCTGACCAGCTGTCTTTACGCGATTCTGGACATCAAGAGCGACGTGCTGGACCGGCCGCACTTGCAGTCGGACGCGGCCATGCTGGCGGAAATCACGCCGCTGTCGACGACGGCGTGGGGGGTGGTGTGGATCGGGGTGGCGGTGATCGTGAGCGGGGTGGCGTTTGTGAGGGCGTACAGGGCGGCTTGATGAACTCGAACAGGTAGACGTTGTCGCCGAATCGGACCGCCATGTCCAGCCGGCCGTGACTGTGTTCGTGGAAAGCGACGAGCTCGGGGTCAACACCGTCGTCGTAGAGCGGCTCCCACCGGAGCTCAGTTAGACGAAGTCCCTGTGACGGCGGACCAACCCCCGGGAACGGTTTGTACGTCCGGGTTTACAATCAAGGAGTGGCCACGGCGGTGGCGAACCGGATACGGCGACGAGCCTGTAGCGTCGTCCGCGGTCCGCCGGGGAACAGTCCGCTGCACCTCTGGTGCCACCGCCCCCTCTCCAGCGATCCTACATCCATGCGCATCGCCCGCCTTCTCCTGCTCCTCACCGCCCTCGTCCCCCTCCGGACCGCCGCACAGCCGGTCGTCGGGGTCGTCGTCGAGGAAGGCACGGGCACGCCGGTACCGGGCGCCATGGTCATCCTCTACGACAGCACGAGCACCCAGGTGACGCGCGTCCTCAGCAACGGGGCCGGCAGGTTCCTGGTGCGTGCCGTCGACCCCGGTCCCCACTACATCACGGTAGAGCGAATCGGATACGCCAACTGGACCACGGACCCCTTCGAACCGGAGCCCGACGGCGAACTGCTCACGATCCAGGTCCCGGTGCAGGCGATCCCCCTCGCGGGGCTGGACGTGTCGGGCGGGCGGCGCTGCGAGGTCAGACCGGAGGAAGGGCGGGCGACCGCGCGTGTTTGGGAAGAGGTGCGCAAGGCGCTGGCGGCGGAGGAGTACACGCGCGAAGCGTCGCTCTACAGCTACACGCTCCTGCGCTACGAGCGACAGCTGGACCGCGACGCCGAGGAGACCATCGAGGAGGACACCACGATCTCGGAGAATCTGGCGGCGGCCTTCCGTTCCTTCCCGATTGGGTACCTCGCGAGCCGGGGATTCGTCCAGGCGACCGCGGACAACAACACGGTCTACTTCGCCCCGGATGCGGGGGCGCTTCTCTCGGACCCCTTCCTCGATTCGCACTGTTTCGGGCTGCGCGAGGGGGAGGAGGGCAGGATCGGTCTCATCTTCCGGCCGCTCGAGGGTCGCGAGGTGCCCGACATCGGTGGTGTTCTGTGGGTGAATGCGGCGACTTCGGAGCTCGAACGGCTGGAGTTCGTCTATCTCAACCTCATCCGCTCGCGCGAGATCGGTGAGCCGGGCGGGGAGGTCGCCTTCACCCGGCTTCCGGACGGCGCCTGGATCGTTCGCGAGTGGCGGATCAGGATGCCGAACCTCGAAGAGGCTCGCCGCGGCCGTGTCCGGCGCACCGGTTATTCGGAAGAGGGCGGGGTCACCTGGGCGATCACGGATGCGCGCGGCAGAACCGTCCTGCACGCCGAGTCGGCCAGCATCTCGGGGGTGGTCACCGACTCGTTGGGGACCGGGCCCCCACTGGAGCCCGTCGTCGTGGTACTGGCGGGAACGCGCCGCCAGGCGATCGCCGAAGAGGACGGTTCCTTCCTGCTGCCCGGACTGCCCGAGGGCCGGCATGTGCTCCGCGTCGAGCGGCCGCTTCTTTCCAACCGGGGCATGGCATCGCCGGCTGAAGTGGTTGCCGAAGGCAGATTGGGAGAGGTCACGCACGTCCGGTTGCGCGCGCCGTCCGTGACCGATGCGCTGGCCGCTTCGTGCGGGGGAGCGCCACGGCCCGGGGGGACGGTCGCGTTTCTGGGCCGCATCACCACGGTGGACGGCACGCCAAAGACGGAGATGAGGGTGGATGTGCGATGGCTGCGGGCGTCGGGGTACTCGGCGCCGTCCATCGCCGCTCCAGTCGGGCCGGAAGGCACCGGGGACCGTATGTGGACGATGGGCAGGGACGGCGCCTTCGCCACCGCCAGGACCACCACCGACTGGCGGGGGCTCTTCATGCTCTGCGACGTTCCGGCAGGTTCGCGCCTGCGGGTGAGCGTGAGCGGGCCGGCGGAGGAGGATCCGGTGTTGAGGGAAACGTTCTTCGTGCCGCTGGGGGTTCTCGCCGTCGTTGAGAGCCTGGTCCTTCCGACTGCGGAAGATCAAATGTCAACTGTGGTTGTCAAAATGGAAAGCGCAGTTGACCGTCCGGCCCCGGATACGGCAGCGGAACCCGAGCTGTATGCCCCCGCGCCGGCTACCCGCGAGCCCGGCCCGGACACGACTGCGTTCCGCGTGACCCTGCACCTCCGCGACGTGGAAGGCAACGCGCCCCTGCTGGGCGCGCTGATCGAACTGCCGGACCACCCCGAGCCGTACGTCACCGGGATGAACGGAACGGTCTCCCTGGAGATCCCGGCGGGACGCTACACGCTCACGGCGAACAAGGGGGGATACACAACGCTGCATGGGGCATTCCGGGTGGTGGGCGAAGGAGACCTGCAGGTTGTGATGCGCGAACTGGGCGACGTGGTCACCAGCATTGCCGGGAGGCTGGTGGTACGGGTTTCGGAATTCGGATCGGGGCGCCTGATCCAGGGGGCGTCCGTTTCGGTCAACGGCGAGAGGGGCCGGTTGTCGGACGGGCAGGGGTCGGCCGAGTTCGGAGGCCTGGAAGGGCCGGTCGTGAAGGTCAGCGTGGAAGGGTTCGGCTACGAGACGCACACCGAGCCGGTGACGCTGAACGAAGAAGGCACGACGGTCGTCGAGGTTGCGATGGCCATCAACGCCCTGGTCCTCGATCCCATCGAGGTGGAGGCAGGGTCCAGCTTCCTGGAAAGAATGGGCGTGAATTGGAGGGTGGAGCGGGGCTGGCCGGACTCGCTCCTTACCCGGGAGACACTCATCGAGGAAGGCAAACCGAACCTGGCGGACGCCTTCCGCAGACTGCCCGGGGTCATGGTGAGCTTCCGGGGGCCCATTGTCATCCTCACGACGTACGGTGGCTGTCCGATACCGGTGTTGCTGGACGGAAGGAATGTCGGGACCAGTGTCGGGGGGTTGAGCCTCAACGACATTCCGGCAGAGTACCTGGAAATGGCCGAGGTCTACCAGAAGGGGCGGGTGCCCGGCCGGTTCGGCCAGAGTCCGTGCGGCCTCATTCTGCTGTGGTCCCGGGAGGCGGCCTTGTCTTCGCCCCCCTGACGCGGCGCGGAGTGAAGCCCCCTGCAGCGCGGTACCTCACCGCTCGGTGCTCGCGCGGAGTTGGCCACGGACTGTCAGGGCATCACCCCTACCCCTCCCGCTCGAACACCACCTCGCCGTTGAAGACCGTCATCTCGCAGGCCAAGTCGCGCAGGTCGTCGGTCGGCACGGTGAGCGGGTCGCGGTCCCAGACGGCCAGATCTGCGTACTTGCCGGGCTCGATCGTCCCCACCCTGTCCTCCAGAAACATCTGGTGGGCCGCCCACACGGTGAATGAGCGCAGCGCGGTCTCTACATCCACCGACTGAGCGGTGCCGTAGGGCTCGTCCCCGTAGACTCCCAGCAACGGCCGGCGCGCGACCGAGGCCCACACGCCGTACCGCGCCGGATAGGGAGTCACGTAGAAGTCCGAGCCGCTCGCCCAGATCATGCCGCGCTCCCGGTACGAGCGGAACGGGTTGAGGCGCAGGGTGCGCTCGGGGCCGAAGTTGCCGGCGTAGGTGTCGCCGATCCACCAGGTGAAGGTCGGGGAGGGCTCCGGGTAGCCGGCCTGCCAGTCGCGCTGGAGTTCGGCCATGGCGTCCAGGGCGCGGTCGGTGGGGATGTTCGAGTGGATGATGCCGTGGCGGAGGCCCTTGGTGGGCGTTGCCGCCAGGGCCTCCTGGAAGCTCTCGACCGTCCAGTCGATGGCGCGGTCGCCGATGGAGTGGATGCTGACGTGGAGGCCGGCGTCGTGGTACGCGCGGAAGCGGCGGCGGAGTTCGTCGGGATCCATGGTGGGATAGCCGCGGTTGCCGGTGTCGGTGCCGGTGAATTCGCGGTTCCAGTCGTCGTAGAGCCAGGCCGTGCGGGCGCCGCCGCTGCCGTCGATGTAGAGCTTGACGCCGCCCGCGATGAGGCGGTCGTCGCCGGTGGATTCGTAGGGACGGGTGAAGGCCGCGAGGCCCTCGGCGTAGTCGCGCACCTCTTCGATGGTGCCGTCGAGCTCGCTCCACAGCGCGAAGACGCGCACGGTGAGGTCGCCGTCGGCGAGGACGTCGGCGTACGCGTCCCAGGTGGCCTGAACGATCCCCGGATCCTTGGCGCCGGTCATGCATTCGGCGTTGAAGTCGTCGGCCAGCGCGCGGATGCCTTCGCGCCGCTCGCCGGGGCCGAGACGGGGGATGAGACGGGTGACGAGGCCCATGGCGGATTCCTTGAGGACGCCGGTGGGGGCGCCGTCAGCGTCCCGGTCGATGGTGCCGCCGGGGGGGTCGGGGGTGTCCGCCATGATGTCCGCCATCTCGAGCGCGATCGAGTTGGCCACGCCGTAGTGTCCCATGGTGTGCATGAGCCAGACGGGCCGGTCCTCGTCGACCGCGTCCAGATCGGCGGCGAAGATGTAGCGCAGCTCCTCCAGCTTGCCCTCGTCCCAGCCGCCGCCCCGCACCCATTCGTCCCCGGCCACGCGGCCGGCCTGTTCGGCCACCATGGCCTGCACATCGGCGATGTTCTCGACGTTCGGGTAGCTCATGTCGAGGTTGTAGAGACGGTTCGCGCCGCCGCTCGCGAAGTGCACGTGCGCGTCCATCAGCCCGGGGGTGACCGCGCGGCCCGCCAGATCGACGCGGCGCGTTTCGGGCCCCGCCATGGCCTCGATTTCGGCCGCCGTACCGACCGCCACCACCCTCTTGCCCCGCACCGCAACCGCCTCGGCCACCCGGCTCTCCGCGTCGAGGGTGATCACGCGGCCGCCGACGAGCACGAGATCGGCTGGCGGCGGTGCGCTGCCGGTGCAGCCCGCGAGAACGGCGGTGGCGAGGGTGGCACCGATCGGCAGGCGCTTCATGAGTCGGTTCACGGAGTCCCTCCCGGGGGGGAGTGGGGCCGAGCGGCCCGGTGAGGTTGATTATCCGGCACTCGCCAGTATACATTCAGGTTGGCCCACAAAGCCAAGCCCGGTGCCGCCATGGTGGCAGCCCCGGTTTCGCGCAGGACCTGGTGTCCCGCCCGATGTCAAACCCTTGAACAAGGAGGTGATCACTTGTCTAGCCCCAGTACCCAGCCCAACCCGGCAAGGGCAAGCGATCGCCGCTTCGGCCACTAAGCCGAAACACGATCGAATCGTTCGCGCCGTAAGCGGTCTTCGCGCCGGGTTGCGGCCGGTTTCAGAAGCCCCCGGAGGTTCTGTGTAGCGTCCAGAGCCTCCGGGGGCTTATCGTTTGGCCCCGACACCCCACATCCCGCGGGAATCCGCCCCATGAGTCCTCGCCGTGTCGTTGTTACGACAGCCGCCGTGGCCGTCGCATCTCTCGTCGCATGCGCCCCTTCCCCCGCCCAGGAAGCGGAAAAGCTGTTCGCCGAGAGGTGTGCCAGCTGTCACACGCCGGCGGGCACGGGGCGGGCTGCGGGAACCAGCCTGCTCGCGCAGCTTTCCCCACGCGCCATCGTCGGGGTTCTGGAAGACGGGGTCATGCGCGTGGAGGGTTCCAGCATGACCGCGGAGCAGCGGATCCAGGTGGCCGAATATCTCACCAGGCGGAGCTACGTGGCCGAGGCGATCCCGGAGGCCGCCCTCTGTGCCGACCCCTCCTGGATGGGCCTCGACCCGGCGGCCGTTTCCTGGATGGGCTTCGCCGGGAACCTCGCGGGCACCGGCTACCAGCCCCCCGAGCGCGCCGGGTTCGACGCCTCCGACGTGCCGAATCTGCAACTGAAGTGGGCCTTCGCCTTCCCGGACGGCAGCAACATGCGCACCTCGCCCGCTGTGGCCGGAGACGCGGCACTGGTGGCTGGGCCTTTCGGCGAGGTGGTCGCGCTGGACCTGGCCACCGGGTGCGTGCGCTGGAGCTTCGAGGCCGACGCGGTGATCCGTGGCGCCATTGTGGTGGGCGAGGGGCCCGAGGGCCGGTCCACCGCCTGGTTCGTGGATTCGCGGACGAACGCCTACGCGTTGGACCTGGCGAGCGGGTCGCTACTGTGGAAGCACCGGGTCGGATGGCATTCGGCGGCGTACGGGACGGGCAGTCCGGCGCTGCACGACGGCCGGCTCTTTGTCCCCGTGTCCTCGCTCGAAGTCGCCGTGTCGGGGGATCCCCGCTACGAGTGCTGCACCTCTTCGGGGGCGGTCGCGGCGCTGGACGCAGCCACGGGCGAGGTGCTGTGGTACCACCGGGTGATCCCCGGGTACGCGGAAGAGACGGGGAAGAACGGGATCGGGACGACGAACTGGGGCCCGTCCGGCGCCGCGGTCTGGTCCAGTCCCACCGTGGACCCCGCGCGCGGGCTGGTCTATGCCGGGACCGGGGAGAACCTCACCCACCCCACGACCGAAACCAGCGACGCCATCCTCGCGCTGGACCTGGAGACGGGGGAGTTGGCGTGGTCCTTCCAGGGGACGGCGGACGACGCCTTCAACATGGCGTGCACGCAGGCGGCCTATCGCGAGAATTGCCCGGAACCCGCGGGACCCGACCTGGACTTTGGGATGGCGCCGATGCTGGTCACGCGCCCGGACGGGAAGGAGATCCTGGTCGCGGGGCAGAAGTCGGGCGTGGTTTGGGCGCTTGACCCCGACGACGGCGGGGCTCTTCTGTGGTCTGCGGTAGTGGGCAAGGGGAGCGCGCTGGGGGGGATTCACTGGGGGATGGCCACCGACGGAAGCTACGCGTACGCGCCCGTCGCCGACCGGGACGCCGTGGTCGTCGACGTTCATCCCGAAAAGGCGCTGTCGCCGGGGCTGTACGCGCTCGACCTCATGACCGGGGAAGAGGTGTGGAAGGCGGCGCCGCCCGCGGAGGCCTGCGAGGGTAAGAGGGGTTGCTACTCCTCCATCTCGGCCGGTGCGACGGTGATCGACGGTGTCGTGTTCGCAGGGGGGCTGGACGGCGTGATCCGGGCCCATTCCACCATGGACGGGACGGTGATCTGGGAATTCGACACGACCCGGCCGGTCGAGACGGTGGGGGGCGTGCCGGGCAGGGGGGGCGCCATCGACGGGCCGGGACCTGTCATCGCCGGGGGCATGCTCTTCGTGAACAGCGGGTACGGGATGTTCGGCCAGATGCCGGGCAACCTGCTGCTGGCGTTCGGGGTCGGGGATTCAGGGGGGACGGGGAATTGACGGGTTTCGGCTGGCCTCCGGCGCAGGGCTTCAACAGATTGTCACGCATGAGTACTGCATTCATGAACAGCGCTTCGGGGTGGGCCGGACAGGCTGCTCCCGCCGATTCCGCGGGCGTGTCGCGGCGACGCGCGGTCTCCATCGTCAACGGGGTGGCCATCCACGCCGCCCGTACCCTGGTCCTCTCGCTCCTCGCCACGGCCCTTCCCTTCTGCGCGACCGCCCAGAGCGGAGACATCCCCCGCACCGACTCCGGCAAACCCGACATGAACGGGCTATGGCAGGCGCTCGGCAACGCCCACTGGGACATCGAGCCGCACGCGGCCCGGGCTGCGCTGGCCATGCAGCCGGGGCCGGTTATTCCCGTGCCGGCCAACGAGGTGCTCGCGCTGGGGGCGGTCGGGTCCGTCCCACCTGGCTATGGCGTGGTCGAGGGGGGTGAGATCCCCTACCTGCCCGAGGCGCTCGAGTTGCGTGACGAGAACCGGGAGCACTGGCTGCAGCGCGACCCCGAGATCAAGTGCTATCTGCCGGGGGTGCCGCGCGCGACGTACATGCCCTTCCCCTTCCGGATCTTCCAGAGCGAAACGAAGGTCTTCATGGCGTACGAGTACGCGAGCGCCATGCGCGAGATCTACCTGAAGGACCCCGGTCCGCCGCAGGTCGATGCGTGGATGGGACAGTCGGTAGGCCGCTGGGAGGGCGACACCTTCGTGGTGGAGGTGAACGGCTTCAACGGGCAGACCTGGTTCGACCGTGCCGGCAACCATCACAGCGCGGGGCTTCATGTCACCGAGCGCTACACGATGACCAGCCCCGATCACATCATGTACGAAGCCGAGATCGACGATCCCGCGACCTTTTCGCGTCCGTGGACGATCCGGATGCCGCTTTACCGCAACATCGACCCCAACGCACGGCTGGGACAGTTCAAGTGCGTCGAATTCGTCGAGGAGCTGATGTATGGACACCTGCGCAAGAATCCGATCCGGTAGAAGGCCGGCCGGGCCGCGACCCCCCTCGGCAGGGCGCCCGAAGCGCGGAGCCCCGCGGCGGGCGGGATCGCTTATGCGTGTCCTGGCCATGGCCGTATTCGTGGGAGGCCCCTGGCTGGCCCATCCTGCCTGCGCCCAGGAGAAGAAGGCCGATCCCGACTGGGTCGTGCCGCGCACCCCCGCGGGTCACCCCGACCTCCAGGGCAACTGGTCGAACGCGACGATTACGCCCATCCAACGTTGGGGGGAAGACATGGGCCCCGTCTTCACCTGGGAGCAGGTCAGGGCGATCGAGAGCGGGGTGATGAGCGCCCAGGAGGCCGCCGCCGCCGACAGCGACCCCGACCGGGGACCGCCTCCGGTGGGCGGACAGTTCACGGGCGATGCCCGCTTCGACGCCGCATCGGGCGGGACCGGCGGCTACAACAGCTTCTACATCGACTCCGGCGACCGTGTCGCGATCTTCAACGGCGAACCGCGCACCTCACTCGTCGTCGCCCCGGAGAACGGGCAGCTGCCACCCCTGAGCGAACAGGCCCGGGAGTGGTTCGCGGAGCGGCGGCGCAACCGGGGTGAGGTCGGGGCCTTCGACAACCCGGAGAACCGGCCGCTGGCGGAGCGGTGCATTATGTCGTTCGGGTCCAACGGGGGGCCGCCGATGTTGCCGAACTACTTCTACAACAACAACTACACGATCGTGCAAACCCCCGATCACATCATGATCATGACCGAGATGGTGCACGACGTGCGGGTCATCCGGATGGGTGAGCCGAAGCGCCTGCCGAAGCACATCCGCCCCTGGATGGGGGACTCGTGGGGGCGCTGGGAGGGGGACACGTTGGTGGTCGAGACGACCAATATTCATTCACGCCAGTCGCTGCAGGGGATCCCGCCGTCGGAGGAGATGCGGGTGATCGAACGCTTCACCCGGGCCAGCGAGGACAGGATCCACTACGAATTCACCGTCGAAGACCCGCTCAGGTGGGCGGAGGCCTGGCGCGGCGAGGTGCCCTTCAACCGGCTCGGCGGGCTCGTCTACGAATACGCCTGCCACGAGGGCAACTACGCACTGGAGAACGTGCTCCGGGGCGCCCGGGCGGAAGAACGGAGGAACAAATGATCATGCGCAGGAAGCATCTCACCCTGCTGTTTGGGGGCATCGCGCTGCTGGCGGTGGTCGCCGTGCCCGTGGTCGCGCACCACGCCTTTGGGGCGGAATTCGATCGCAACATGCCGATTCGGCTCCAGGGCAAGGTCGTCAAGCTGGAGTGGGTGAACCCGCATACCTGGATCCACTTGGAGATCGAGAAGGAGGAGGGCGCGAAGGAGGTGTGGGCGGTGGAGGGGGGGACGCCGAACGTGTTGTTGCGGCGGGGGTTGAGGAGGGACTGCCTGGAGCCGGGCACCGAGATCATCGTGGACGGCTACCAGGCCAAGGACCACTCGCTGAAGCGGGCCAACGGGCGTGACGTGACGTTTACGGATGGGTCGAAGATCTTTCTGGGGTCGTCGGGGACGGGGGCGCCGTATGAGGAGGAGTTGTTGAAGGCGCGGAAGGAAAAGGGGCGGTGCTAGCAGATTCTGCTGGCATCAGCCTTGATTCTGGCCAGCTTTTCTAGCCAACTTGGCCGGACGGACCCAAAATCTGGCTAGCTTTTCTGGCCAGATTGACCAGGAATCCTCACGAAAACCCGATCCAGCGCCCCGCGGCCGCCACGGTGAACCATAGCGCCAGCGACACGGCGCCGATCACTTTGCAGCGCGGACCGGGCTCCATTCCCTCGTTGCGGGCCACCCGTTCGCGCACGCCGAAGGTGAAGCCCAGCGCGACCGGCAGGGTCGCCATCTTCACCCAGAACGAGGTGTTGTAGTAGGCCTTGATCGACTCCGAGAGGAAGAGGGGGATGCCGGTCGCGACCATGACCACCAGGGCCGCGACGAGCCAGGGACGGGCGTGGCGTGCCAGCCGCGAGACTGACTGGCCGGTTAGGCCGACGCCGAGCATGCGCAGGTCGACGACGAGCAGCGCGCCGCCCAGGAGGCAGAGGCCCAGCAGGTGCACCGCTTCCAGGATGGGGAAGGCCCACACCGAGTTGGCGACGGCCTGGCCGATCAGCGTCGATTCGCACCAGCGGAAGAACGGTTCGAGCATGGGGCGTTCCTATTCCGTGACGGCTTCGCAGCCGGCCAACCAGTTGACCCATCCGGGCTGGGGCTGGATGTCGCAGTCGAACCAGTTATAGGCGATGAGGCGGCCGGTCACGACGACCAGGGCCCAGGCGGCCAGCGACACGGTTCCGGCGATGCGCGCGGCGCGCGGCGGTATGGCATCGGCGCCCCATGTGGTCGCGTGGCGGTGCGCGCCCCGATGGAAGACGAAGGCGTTGATGCCGGCCACGACCATCACGAGCACCTTCACGCGGAAGAAGACGTTGTGGTAGTAGCGGAGCGGCTGGGAGTACAAAAGGAGCAGACCCGTGACGGTCATGACGATGAAGCCCGCGTGAGTCCAGGGCAGGAGTCGCCCCGTGAAGGCCTGCACGGGGACGTCGCGGAAGGCGAGGCCGGTGAGCCGCAGGTCCATCACGATCGTGGCGCCGACAAAGAGGCCGAGGGTGAGGACGTGGGTGGATTCCACGAGCGGCCACGCGTAGAGCGACTCGAGGAGCGCGACGCTCCACGGCGTTTCGCCCAGCCACCCCAGGAACCGCTCGATCACGGGTGGCCCGGGGGCCGGTTGGCGTTGGCCTCGGCGGCGGAGTCGGCCACGTCGCTCGGGCGGATGGTCTCCGCCGCGTACGCCGCGTGACACCCCACACACACGAAGTACACCTCGGCCCCTACGTCGAAGACGGCCTGGGGGTCCTTCGCCACGGCCGCGTCCACCGCGCGCCGCCCCACCTCAATCATCGCACGTGACATCGCGATCCAGTGTTCCCTGCCCTGCGCGCGGTCCTCCATCAGCAGCAGGTTGCCCGATTCGGCGAGCACCCAGGCCGCGTTCTCGACCGCCTCCCACTCCTCGTCGCTCCGCGGCTCGATCTCATGCGTGCCCTCCAGGTCCATGATCACGCCCACCGCGTCCCAGTACACCTCGGCGGCGGGCTCGATCACCGAGACCATGAGCTGGCGACCATCGGCCACGGCGTCGAAGGGGAGGGATTCGGAGGCGTCGGGGGCGCAGGCGGGGAGGGCCAGCAGGAACGCCCAGCGTGGAACCGCATGGAGCCCGTGGGTAAGTCCGAGGGAACAACGGGGGCGGCGACGTGCCCGACCGGCACATCCCCCACGGGCTGCCGGACCAGGCCGCGCGGCGAACCGCCCATCCCCTGGCAGGGGTTCTTCCGTCGCTCGCCAGCTCATTCCCGTCGTGGCTCTCATCTCTCTCGTTCGAGTGACTCCGCAGACCATCGCAGGGGGTCCGCCGGACCGGGCCGGTGCGCCCCCGAATCGGTCACAAGCTAAGCCAGCGACCCCGTCCACGCTCGGCACGGTCGCGAAAAAGCCTGTGCGCGGCCATCTTGTCGGCAGGGGCGACCACCCCCCACCACCCCACAACCCTCGACCGGACCACCCTGCATGAGACTCGCGCATAGCGTCAACCGCCACCTCGTAACGGCGGCTTCGTTCCTCACCCTGGCGGCCATGGCCACCCTCCCGGCCACCACCGCGCCCCAGACCGCCCCGGCCGCCGCACGCCACGCCAACGCCGACGCCCACTGGCCCCACCACGGCCGCGACGCCGCCGAAACCCGCCACAGCCCCCTGGACGAGATCAACGCTGAAAACGTCGACCGGCTCGGCCTCGCGTGGAGCTGGGAGATCCCCAAGACCGGCGCCCGCCTGGAGACCACCCCCCTGGTCGTCGACGGCGTCCTCTACGGCACCGCCGCCTTCTCCTTCGTCTTCGCGCTCGACGCGGCCACCGGCGAGGAGATCTGGCGCTGGGACCCGGCCATCCCCCACGAGGAACAGGGCGGCCCGCGCACCTGCTGCGGCGACGTCAACCGGGGCGTTGCAATGCACGGCGACCTGATCTACGCGGGTCTCCTGGACGGCCGTCTGGTCGCGTTGGACCGCGCGGACGGCTCGGTGCGCTGGACGGTGCAGACGACCCCCGCGGGCACCGACTACTCGATCACCGGGGCGCCCCGCATCGTGCACGACGCGGTCGTGATCGGCAACGGCGGCGCGGAGTACGGCGTGCGCGGCTACGTGACCGCCTACGACGCCGAGACCGGGAGGCAGCTCTGGCGCACCTACACGGTGCCCGGCAACCCCGCCGACGGCTTCGAGGACGAGGCCATGCGCGCGGCCGCCGATACCTGGACCGGCGAGTGGTGGACGGCGGGCGGGGGCGGGACGGTATGGGACGCCATGGCGGTCGACGAAGAGGCGGGACTGCTCTACATCGGCACCGGCAACGGGTCCCCCTGGAACCGCGACCACCGCAGCCCCGACGGCGGCGACAACCTCTACCTGTCATCCATCATGGCGCTAGACCCCGAGGACGGCTCGATGGTGTGGTACTACCAGACCACGCCCGGCGACGACTGGGACTTTACCGCCACCCAGCCGCTCATACTGCTCGACCTGGAGATCGGCGGCCGCAAGCGGCAGGTCATCGTCCAGGCTCCCAAGAACGGGTTCTTTTACGTGGTCGACCGGATCACCGGCGAGCTAATTTCCGCCGAGCCCTTCGCCGACGACCTCACCTGGGCGACCGCGGTCGACCTGAAGTCGGGCCGCCCGGTCGAGACACCCGAGGCGCGCTACGGGATGACCGGAAAGGGCGTGTACCTGGCCCCCGGGCCACGGGGCGCCCACAACTGGCATCCGATGTCCTACAGCCCGGGGACCGGCCTGGTCTATCTCCCGGCGACGAACAACTACTACTACTGGGAGAGGGTCGGCGAATACGACTACCAGGCCGGTCGCTGGAATACCGGTACCACACGCGGAAGCGACGCCAACCGTCCCGAACGCCCGCAGCTGAAGGGGCCGGCCAACGTGCTGCTGGCCTGGGATCCGGCCGAGAACCGTGAGGCCTGGCGGGTACCCGCTGCCGGTGGCCACGGCGGCACCCTGACCACCGGCGGCAGTCTGGTCTTCTGGGCCGCGGGAACCCGGATGGCCGCCCTCGACGCCCGCACGGGGCAGGAACTGTGGTCGGCGGAGGTGGGACGGGGTGCGGGCTCGCCGGTCGCATACGAGGTGGACGGACGCCAGTACATTTCCGTGGCCGCCGGGCTGACCGTCGGCGGGGGCGCGCCGCGGGTGTCGACCTTCGCGCTGGACGCGGGGGGCGGGGCAGCCGGCCAGGAGGTTCAGGAGGTCCTCGTTACCGCGGCGCCCGAGGAGGTCGGCCTCGATGGCAATGTCCTCGACAGTATCGGGCCGGCCATGCAGCAGACGATCGACCGGGGCGTGACGGCCGGGATCATGACGATGGTGGCGCGGCGCGGCGAGATCGTGCACTGGGACGCGCGGGGATGGCGGGTGCAGGACGAGGATCCCCTCGAGCCCGACGACATCTTCCGCATCTACTCGATGACCAAGCCGGTGACGAGCGCCGCCGTCATGATGCTCGTCGAGGAGGGCAGGCTTTCGCTGGACGACGAGGTGAGCAGCGTGATCCCCGCCTTCGCCGACGTCAGGGTCTACCAGGACAACGGCCGCCACCGCACCCCCGACCGCCCCATGCTGATACGGCACCTCCTGACGCACACTTCGGGGCTCTCCTACGGCTACTTCGGCACCAGCGCCGTCGATTCCATGTACAACGCCGACCTGAACGGACCGGCCGCGGTGGGTGGGTTCGACCTGGAAAGGCGCGTGGAGATCCTCGCCTCGCTGCCCATGGTCGACGACCCCGGCGACCGCTGGAACTACAGTCTCTCCACCGACCTTCTGGGCCATGTCGTCGAGGTGGTGTCGGGCCAGACCCTTGACCATTTCTTCCAGGAACGCATCTTCGGCCCCCTGGGCATGCACGACACGGGGTTCCAGGTCCCCGCCGACAGGCAGGATCGCTTCACGGGCATGTACGCGCGCGGCCCCGACGGGCTGACAATGGGCGATTCCCCGACCGAAGGCTCCTACACCCGGACACCCTCCTGGCTGTCGGGCGGCGGCGGCCTCGTCTCGACGGCCAGCGACTACCTGCGCTTCTGCCTCATGCTGATGGGCGGCGGCGAAGTGGACGGCGTGCGGGTCCTCGAGTCCGAGACGGTTCAGCTCATGACCCGCAACCACCTCGCCGAGGACCTGCTTCCCGTAATGGGGTTCCCCGGCATGGGTTTCGGGCTGGGATTCGCGGTGCCGGCGGGTCAGGAGGACGGAACATACTGGTGGTCCGGGGTGGCGAACACCTATTTCTGGATCGACCCGGCGGAGGAGATCGTCGCCTTTGCGTGGACGCAGCTGCAGCCCTTCGGCGCCGCGCCGGTGGACCGGATCCTGAGACCCTTCGTTTCCCGGGCAATCATGGACGAAAACTGATTCGGACAGGACTCTTTGCGATGGCTACTTCACGACACCTCCTTCTCTTGACCGCCGGACTGCTTGCGTGCGGGGGGGGAGACACCCCGGTCGACCCCCCGGTCCCCACCACGATCACGGTGACCCCGTCGGAGGTCTCCTTTGCATCCGCCGGCGACACCGAGCAGCTCTCGGCACGTGTGTTCGACCAGCACGGCAGCGCGATGTCCAACGCGAGAGTCCAGTGGTCGAGTCTTGACCCGACGGTTGCCCGGGTGGAACTCGGGTCGGGACTGGTCACGTCGGCGGGAAACGGGAGCACCACGATCAGCGCGCGGGCGGGAGGAGCCACCGGTCAGGCGTCGGCGAGTGTCGAACAGGTGCCCGCCGGGATCGAGGCGGCGCGCGGCGACGGAGAGGAGGGCTTCTTCGGGGAGCCGCTTCCGGTGTCGCCGGCGGCACGGGTGCTGGATGCCAACGGGCACCCGGCGGGGGACATCACCGTTTCGTTCGCGGTGACCTCGGGGGGAGGCGCCATATCGGAGGTCTCCGACGTCACCGGAGCCGACGGCATTGCCGAAACCGTGTGGACGCTGGGCACCGACCCGGTGCAGACGCTGTCCGCCACCGCAGCCGGAATGACGGCCGAGTTCGCGGTGACCGCCGTCCGGCGGCCCGTGACGATCCTGGTCGACTCCCTGGACTGGGGCCGGGCCACGTTGGCGTACGACTATGTCCTCGAAGCACGAGGAGGCACCAACGAGGGCTACGTCTGGAGTCTGGGCGATGGCGGCGCGTTACCGTCGGGCCTTGAGCTGTCGGCCAACGGAATCATTCAGGGCACCCCGGCCGAGTCCGGCGACTTCGAGTTCACCGTGCGGGTCGTCGACTCGGGCGGCGAGGAGGCCGGCGCGGACCTTGGAATGTTCGTGTGCGACGGCCCCCTGGGACTGGCGGTCGGCGATGCGCGCTCCTTCGAGCCCCGGCAGCTGGGACCGTGTGGGCTCTTCGTGCGGGCCCCCGAAGCGTCGGCCTACTACCGGGTCGCCTTCGCCGGGCAGGACGCCGCGGCGGAGCGTTTCTTCAGCGTGCAGCTGGTCGTGGAGGGGACATCGCCGGGTGAGGCCGCCGGGTTGCGCCCCGTCGTCGCGGACCGCGCGCCTGGTCCGGCGGACCGGGTGCCGGCGCAGGAGGTGGACTGGACCCGGGCCCTGGAGATTCAGGCCGCCAACGAAGCCCTCCACGGCCGGATCCGCCAGGCGGAAATGGAGCTGTTCCGCCGGCTCGCCGGCGAAGGCCGCCTGGGGGCCATGCTGGACCGGGGGATCGAGGCGCAGGCGGCGCGGCGCGGCATCCGTGCCCGGAGCGCCTCGCCCCACACCTTCCGCCTCTATGCGCGCGGCGCCGGCAACAACTGCACCGTGGCCAGAACGGTGGTCGCGGACATCATCGCCGAGAACGACTACCTCGTGGTGTACGAAGAGGTGGGGACGACCTCTCCCGTCTCCGTTGAGAACGCCAACAGGATCCTCGACTTCTACGCGGATCACGGTGCGGAGGTGATCGAGGGGTATTTCGGCGGCGTGAGCGACGTGAACAACGACGGCAGGATCACCGTGCTGATCGACCCCACGCTGACCGGAGTGCGGGCCTTCGTGTGGTCGGGGGACATGGTCTTCACGACCACCGAGTGTGCGTCCTCGAACGAGATGGAGCTCATCCACATCAGCGCGGGCGCCTTCCAGCTGCAGAACTCCGAGTGGGCCTTCGCGGGAATGGTCCACGAAGCGGCGCATGTGAGTTCGCTGTACAAGCGGGTGCGAAACTACAACATCCGGGGCCGCCCCTCCGGCGGGAGGACCTTCAACCCCACATGGGTCGAGGAGGGCCGGGCGGAGATCGCCAAGGAGATGAGTTCGCGGCTCGCCTGGGAACGCGCGGGCGGGCCGACGGTCAACACCCGCGTCACCGGCGACATGATGCGCGACGGGCTGCGCAACACCCGGGATGAGGTGTACGGCACCTTCCAGATCATGGCCCGCGTCGTGCGGGCATTCTCGCCGAACCCCAACGCGGTCACCTTCGAGCCCTTGGGAGGCGGCAACGTGTACGGCAGCGGCTGGCACTTCCACCGGCTTCTGCGCGACCGTGCGATGGTCGCGGCCGGGGACGCGCCGGTTGCCGACGAGGCATTCGTGACGACGCTGAACGACTCGCTCACGGCGCCCGGCATCGACGGGATCACCGGGGTGACTGGCGAGCGCATCGCCGACCTGCTCGCCGCGCACGCGACCGCGATGACGGTCGCCGGCGCGGAGAGCCTTGTCCCCGACGACGCGGTATGGCGGTTCCGCTTGTACGATTTCCCCACCGCTACCGAAATCTTCTCGACCCCGGACCCGCCGGGGCGCTATCCGTGGCCGGTCACGATCGTCGGCGGTGACGACAGCGACGCGGTGTCGGCGGTGGACCTGGCGGGGTCCAGGAGCTTCCTGGGCCAGGTCGGCGGCAGCGGGATCCGCGCGTACGACTTCGAGGCCGTGAGCGAGGGGGCCGCGGCCGTCTTCCGTGTGCTGAGCGGATTCGGGGTGCGCGTGATCGTTGCGCGCGTGCCGAGGCCGCAGGGGTTCTAGCGGGCCGGGATAGTCCGGCGCGAGCACCCAGGGTGGCGAGGCGCCGGGCTGGCGAGGCCGCTACCCGCTCCCCGCCAGCTGCTGCGGCAGCGTGGTCACCTCGACCACCTCGAAACGGCGTTCGCCCGCGGGCAGCCGGATGGTGACCTCGTCCCCCTCGCGCACGCCCAGGAATCCTTGTCCGAGCGGAGAATCCAGGGAGATGTGGCCCTTCTCGAAGTCGATGAAGTCACCCGCCACGATCGTGAAGGTGACGACCTCCCCCAGCGCCAGGTCCCGCACCTCGATCCGCGAGCCGAAACCGACGCGGTCGGCGGGCATGTCCGTGACGTCGATCTTCGAGATCTCGGCCATGCGCCCCGCCAGGTGCCCGATCCGCGCCTGCACGAACTGCTGGCGCTCGAGTGCGCTCTTGTACTCGGAATTCTCGCGCAGGTCTCCCAGTTCGACCGCCTTGCTGATGCGCTCGGGCAACACCACGTTGAGCTCGTGGGTGAGGGTTTCGACCTCTTCCGAGATCCTGGTCTTGATTTCGTCTAGCATGGGCCGGTGCGTCGTTGAATGACAGGGCAGGATGAGCTGACCGCTCGGTGGCGGCTGGTGAGGAAACCGCGGAAGCCGCGCGGCCGGCGGTTGGCGAAGAGAAGGAAAGCTAACCGGGTCGGCGACCCGCCGGGAGGACGGGAGGCTCGCCGGGCAGCAGGGCCCAGATCTGCTCGGCGCTTGCGCGAATCGTAGCCTCGTCGGAGCCGGTGATGTTCACGTGGCCGAGTTTGCGCCCGGGCTGCGGCACCTTGTCGTAGAGGTGGAGGTGGGCGCCCGGAACGGCGGTGACGGCGGAGGGGTCCGGCAGCTCGCCGATGATGTTCAGCATGGCGGCGGGGCCGGGCACCCGGGGAGCCGACAGAGGAAGACCGGTAACCGCGCGGATGTGGTTTTCGAACTGGCTGGTGTCCGCGCCGTCCAGCGTCCAGTGCCCCGAGTTGTGCACCCGCGGGGCCATTTCGTTGGCGAGGAGGCGGTCGTTCTTCAGGAAGAGTTCGATGGCGAGCACCCCCACGTAGTCGAGTTGGTCCATGATGCGTGCGGCGAAGTCGGCGGCGCGGGCTTGCAGCGCGGGCGTAATTCCGGGGGCGGGCGCGTAGCTGGCGCGTAGGATACCGCCGCGGTGGTGGTTCTCGGTGAGCGGGTAGGAGACGCGCCGTCCGTCGCGGCTACGTACCGCGAGGATGCTCAGTTCGCGTTCGAAGTGGATGAATTGCTCGGCGATCAGGCCCGGGCCGAGGGTGTCGAGGGCCGTGGCAGCTTCGGCGGGTGATCGCGCCACGATCTGGCCCTTGCCGTCGTAGCCGAAACGGCGGGTCTTGATGACGGCGGGGAGGCGGGCGGTGGCGAGGGCGGTGGCGAGGTCGCCGGGAGTGTCGAGGGAGTGGAAGGGGGCGGTGGGGATGCCGAGGCTTTTGAACATTTGTTTCTCGGCGAGGCGGTCCTGTGTCGCGCCCAGTGCTCGGGGTGGAGGTAGAACCGGAAGACGCTCGGCGAGGTAGGCGGCGCTCGCGGCCGGGACATTCTCGAACTCGTAGGTAACCACGTCGGCTTCCCTGGCGATCCGCGCCAACGCTCCCGGGTCGTCGTAGGCGGCGGGGATCACCGTGCCGACAGTAGCTGCGGGTGGATCGGGCGACGGCTCGAGAAAGGTGAAGCGATGGCCCAGCGGAATCCCTTCCAGGGCCAGCATGCGGCCGAGTTGGCCACCACCGAGGACGGCGACCTTCACCGGCGTCGGGCGCCGGCCGGCGGGACGCAGGCCACCCGCGGACAGTTCAGCTTCACCTTCCCGTGACGGGCGGGGGTTCGCGCGGGTCGGGGTCGGCCAGAACCGCTTCGGTGCGTGCGCGGGCCCAGGCTCGCACCGCTTCCCGGATGGCCGGGTGTTCCCCACCAAGAATCCGCCCCGCCAGCAGTCCGGCGTTGGTGGCCCCCGCGTCGCCGATGGCCATCGTCCCCACGGGAACGCCCCCGGGCATCTGCACGATCGACAAAAGCGAGTCCATCCCCTTGAGCGCACGCGACTGTACCGGCACGCCGATGACCGGAAGAACCGTCTTCGAGGCGACCATCCCGGGCAGGTGCGCGGCTCCGCCGGCTCCGGCGATGATCACGCGGATGCCGCGTTCCTCGGCCGCCGAGGCGTACTCGAAGAGCAGGTCCGGCGTGCGGTGCGCGGACACGACGCGCGCTTCGTACGGGACTCCGAGCCCGTCGAGCGTGTCGCACGCGTGCTGCATCGTGGCCCAGTCGCTGCGGGATCCCATGATCACGCCTACTAGTGGTCGGCTCATCGGCGGGTGTCGGGTGAGGGGTGGGAGGGGGAAGAAACGATTCTGCCTTGGCGGGCGGGGGATTTCAAGGGGTGCGGGCAGCAGCGGCGGGCGTTCCCGAAGCTCAGTAGTCATGTGTAGTTTACATAATGTACATCACAGTTGACTTTATCGCCCCTGGAACTACGCCCTCCGAAACGGCGTATCTTTTAGTGTCGTGACATGACACCCGTCCGTGGATGAATCCCCGCGACCACCGAGAGCACGATCGCCGAATGTCCCCCACACCCATCCCCGCCCTCTCCCACGAGCCCACCTTCCTCGCCTTCCTGCCCGTTCTCTGCGCGGTGTGGGCCGACGGCCTCATGGAGGACGAGGAACTCGATGCGGTCAGCCGCGCGCTCGACGGCGCGGCCTGGATGACCCCCGAGGGCCGGGCCCATGTGCGCGACTGGCTGGACCCCTGCAATCCCCCGTCTCCGGCGGTCTTCGGCGCGGCCACCGCCGCCATCCGCGCGGCCGCCCGAAACGGAACAATGACCCTCACTCGGGCCGGTCTGGCAGTCGTCGAGGCCGACCCGGCGCGGGCCGGAGGGGACGCGGCGTCGTGGCGCGACGAGGCCATCGCGACGCTGGGCCGGGTGGAGTTGGAGCTGGGTGTGGCGGGCGCGGAGGCCCTGCGGGACATCACCGGGGAGGGGCGCGAGGCGGTGGCCGCGGGGCCGCGCGCGCGGGGTCTGGCCGAGGAGGTGGCGCCGCTCATCCACGGCGACCATCCCGACCTGCGCGCACGTGCCCGGGCTGCGCTCGTCCGTCCCGAACTGCGCATCCCGGATGAGATTTCGCGTGCCGAGTACCGGGAGCGCACCCTGGAGGCGGTCAAGGTGTTGGCCGGGGCGGGGCTGGGGGCGGTGGCCTACCCGCGCGAATTCGGCGGAGAGGGCGACCCGTGTGGGGCGGTGGCGGTCTTCGAGGAGCTCGCGCTGGGCGACCTGAGCGTGCTGGTCAAGTACGGGGTGCAGTTCGGGCTTTTCGGCGGCAGCATCGCGCAGTTGGGGACGGAGAAGCACCATCGCCGCTACCTGTCCCGGATCGCCGCGCTGGAACTCCCCGGGTGCTACGCGATGACCGAGACCGGCCACGGCTCCAACGTCCGCGACCTGCGCACGACCGCCACCTACGACCCCGCGGCCGCCGAGTTCGTGATCGCCACCCCGGACAGCGACGCGCGCAAGGACTACATCGGCAACGCCGCGCTGCACGGGCGCATGGCCACCGTCTTCGCCCGGCTGCGCGTTCCGAGCGGCGGCGAGGATCCCACGCGGGAACCGCACAGCCATCCCCCCGACGCCGCGACCACCCCTCTCGACGACCACGGCGTCCACGCCTTCCTCGTCCCCATCCGGGACGACCGCGGCCGGATCCTGCCCGGCGTGAATATTGAGGATTGCGGGGCGAAGGAAGGGCTGAACGGGGTCGACAACGGGCGCATCTCGTTCGACGGCGCGCGCGTTCCCCGCGACGCGTTGCTGGACCGCTTCGCCCAGGTCAGCCCGGAGGGGGAGTACCACAGCCCGATTCCGAGTCCGGGCCGCCGCTTCTTCACCATGCTGGGCACGCTCATCGCGGGCCGGATCAGCATCGCGGCGGCTTCGCAGGCCGTGGCGAAGAAGGCCCTCGCGATCGCGGTGCGATACACCTCCGGGCGGCGCCAGTTCGGCCCCGCGGCCGGGCCCGAAGTCCCCGTCCTGGACTACCTGGCCCTGCAGCGGGAGCTCCTGCCGCGGGTCGCCCGCACCTACGCGATGGCCTTCGCCGTGCGCGACCTGATCCGCCGCTACGCGAACCCGGAACCGGACCGCCGCGAGCTCGAGGTCCGGGCAGCCGCGCTCAAGGCCGCCGCGTCGCACCACGCGCTCGACACGCTGCAGGCCTGCCGTGAAGCCTGTGGTGGACAGGGCTACCTGGCGGAGAACGAGTTCGGCCGCCTCAAGGCCGATACCGATGTCTTCGCCACCTTCGAGGGCGCCAACCCCGTTCTGTTGCAGTTGGCCGCCAAGGGTCTCCTGTCGCGCTACCGCCGCGAAATGGGCGACCTGTCGATGTGGGGCATGGCCCGCTACCTGGCCGAGCTGGCTGGCACCCGCTTGGCCGACATGAACCCGGTCGTGACCCGCCGGACCGACCCCGGCCACCTGGCCGACCGCGACTTCCAGCACGCCGCCATGCTGTACCGGGAGGAACGGCTGCTGCGCTCGGCGGCCCGCCGCCTGAAGGCCCGCCTGGACCAGGGCCTGGACAGCTTCGATGCGGTGAACGCCTGCCAGGATCACCTGATTGCGCTATCGCGGGCGCATGTGGACCGGATCGTGCTGGAGGCTGCCCACGACGCCCTGGACGCCATGCAGGAAGGGGAGGCGAGGGCGCTGGTGGAGCAGGTGGTGACGCTGTACGGCCTGGCCACGCTGGAGGACCACCGCGCGTGGTATCTGGAGAAGGGCTATCTTGAGGCGTCCAAGAGCGAGGCGGTTCGAAATGAGGTGAATCGGTACTGCCGGGAGCTGGCGCCGAGGGCGGTGGAGCTGGTGGACGCCTTCGGGATACCGGACGAGCTGGTGGGGGCGCCGATCGGGGCGAAAAAGGCTGACCCGTGACCGGGGCGCGGTTGTAAGTCACCCCGGACGGCCGCTACCTGGGCACCTTCGCAACCGGCGCCACGGCGATGCCGGCCGCCTTCGGCCCCGACGGCTTGGCCGCCTTCATCGAGCGGAACGAGTTGAGAGTGCAGACGGTAGTGGTAAGGAGATTGCCGCGTAACGTGAGGTAGCACGGTCCGTTTTCGGTTTCGGCGACAACCATCTACGGCTGGAGACGTGTCGAATATGGGGAGGTACGGGATCCCGGTGATTTCATGGCCGGGCACGGGCGGGAAAAGCCAAACTCTCAGGGAGTCGCTCATGAGGTGGAGGGTGAAAGCCCGCGGGCTGCCGGGGTTCCTGCTGGTCTTCGCGCCGGCCGGCCCCCTGTCCGCGCAGGAAGTGATCGAGCTGCCGGCCCAGGACAGCTTCATGGTGGGTGCCTTCCTGCCTGGGTACAGCGTGGGGTCCAAGATGGATGGCAGTTGGGACACCTTTGGCGAAATCGGCGATGTGGCCTTTGACGCGGCCGGCAATCTTTACATCTTCGACACCCAGGCGCTGAGTATATCGGTCGTGGACCCGACGGGCGGACGGGTACGGCAGTTCGGCCGCCCGGGCGAAGGCCCCGGAGAGTTCGCACCCGATTTCGGAGCGATGCTGCGGATGGCGGTCCTGCCGGACGGGCGCGCCGTGATCTACACCTGGAACCGGGGTGCTTTTGTCGTGTTCGGGGCCAACGGCGAGTACGAGCGAACGGTCCGCATCGAGGCCGGGTCCAGGACCACGTTCATGGGCCTGCAGGGACTCCCCGGCACCGACGCCGTGCTCGCCACAGGCCCGGTCCTCCGGCCATCGATGACCGCGCCGGCGGACGTACGCACACGTACCGGCAGCAGCCGGACCTTTCGCGCAATCGAACGCTTCGGCCTCGACGGCTTCCTGGCAACGGTCGACACCGTGGTCGACGCCTGGAATCCTCCGGGCGAACCCGCGGGATTCGCCCCGCAGCTGGTCAGCGGCGCGCTGCCGGACGGGGGCATCGCCTATTCGGACTCGTCCGCCTATGCGATCAAGATCGTTTCGAGCTCCGGAAACCCGGTACGGACACTGACCCGACCGATCCGGCCCGACCCGGTAACCGAAAGAGACAAGGCCCTCTTCATCGAGTGGCGGTTCGAACTCGAGCGGGCTTTCGAGAGTGACCTTGTCCGCCTTGGCGGGGACTATGCCGATATCGCGAAGGAGATGTCCGACCGAAACCGCCGACGGGCTGAATCGATGGTGTTCTACCACGAGATCCCGGTGGTGCGAAACCTGAAGACCAGCTGGAGCGGAAACATATGGGTCCAGCGCCGCAGCAACGAGCTGGCCGGTGTCGGAGACATCGACATTCTCACCCCTGATGGCCGCTACCTGGGCACTTATCCGGCGGCCGCGATCGCCATGCCGGCGGCGTTCGGGCCCGATGGGTTGATCGCGTTGGTGGAGATGGACGAACTGGATGTGCAGACGGTGGTGGTGAGGCGGTTGCCGGCGCGGTTGCGGTAGCGGGCTAACTATAGCTACGGAGGACGAATGAGAATGAGTAACCGGATGTCGGCGGCCAGGGTCGTCGTGTTCACATCGGTGTTCAGCGCCGGCGCCGTCCCGCTGGCCGCGCAGGAGGTGATCGAGCTTCCCGCCGAGGACCGTGTCCTCGAGGTCGAGTTCGAGGAGGTCTATCGCGTCGGGTCGCTGGCGGGTGACGAGTGGGAAATGTTTGGCAGGATCAGCGCGGTCGGGTTTGGCGAGTCCGGCGACCTGTACGTGATGGACGACCAGGGCGGACGGATCGTGGTGGTGAACCCGGAGGGCGAATTCGTTCGGGAGTTCGGGGGGATCGGGGACGGGCCGGGGGAGTTTTCCGCGAGCAGCAATATGGCGGTCGGGTTTACCGTGCTCCGCGACGGGCGCGCGTGGTTTTCGACCCGGGTCACAGAGCGTTCCAGGTCTTCGGATCGGACGGCGGGTTCGAGAGGTCGGTGCGCATGCCCGGCAGCTCGATGTACCTGATCCTCCCTTTGGTCGGTCAGAATACGACGAGTTAGCTAACTATCTAGCTAATTCGCCACCACCCCACGGTCAACCGTAAACTCCAACGTCCCCAGGACCGTCACCACCCCATCAGGAACCACCATGCACGCCCTTCGCCTGCCCAACCCCTTCGCGCTCTTCGCCCTGGCCGCGCTTCTCATCCCCTCCCCCACCCCCCTTCACGCCCAGGACGACGACGAGGGCCCCCCGGAACTCACCTCCGGCCTCCTCTCGTCCCTGCGCTGGCGGAGCATCGGCCCGGCGGTCGCCTCCGGACGCATCGCGGACATCGCCGTAGACCCCACGGACCACAGCACCTGGTACGTGGCGGCCTCGTCCGGCAACGTGTGGAAGACGACCAACGCGGGCACCACCTGGACGCCGATCTTCGACAACTACGGCTCCTACTCGATCGGCGCGATCGCGCTCGACCCGAACGACCACCTCACCCTGTGGGTCGGCACCGGCGAGAACAACGGCCAGCGCTCGGTCGGCTACGGCGACGGCATCTACAAGTCCGTTGACGGAGGGCTCTCGTTCAAGAACATGGGACTGGAGACCTCCCGCCACATCGGGATGATCGCGGTCCACCCCGACGATTCGCGCACGGTTTACGTGGCCGCGCAGGGCCCGCTCTGGGCCGCGGGCGGGGAGCGCGGGCTGTACCGCACCACCGACGGCGGCGCCACCTGGGACCTCGTCCTCGAGATCGACGAGCACACGGGCGTCAACGAGGTCTATTTCGACCCGCGCAACCACGATGTCATGTACGCGTCGTCCTGGCAGCGGCGGCGCCACCAGTGGACGATGATCGACGGCGGCCCCGGCTCCGGGATCCACAAATCCACCGATGGCGGCAACACCTGGCGGGCGATCAACCGCGGGCTGCCCGGCGGCGACAAGGGCAGGATCGGGATGGCGATCTCCCCGATCGACCCGGACGTGCTCTACGCGATCGTCGAGTCGTCGATGGGCCAGGGCGGCACCTTCCGCTCCGTGAACATGGGCGAGAGCTGGAGCCGCACCTCGAACTACCAGTCGGGCGCGGCCATGTACTACCACGAGCTCTACGCCGACCCGCACCGTTTCGACCGCATCTACTCGCTCGACACCTTCATGGAGATGTCCACCGACGGCGGCAACACCTGGGGCCGGCTCCCCACACAGGGGGTGCATGTCGACTTCCACGCAATGTGGTTCGACCCTGACGACACCGAGCACCTCATCGTCGGAAACGACGGCGGGCTCTACGAGACCTTCGACTTCGGCGGCAGCTGGCGTCACTTCTCCAACCTTCCCCTGACCCAGTTCTACAAGGTCACCACCTCGAACGACGAACCCTTCTACTACGTCTACGGAGGCACCCAGGACAACAACACGCTGGGCGGGCCGTCCCAGACGCTGGGCGGCGGGATCCGCAACTCCGACTGGTACGTGACGCTGGGGGGCGACGGCTTCGATCCGGTGGTCGACCCCGAGAACCCCGACATCATCTACTCGCAGCTGCAGTACGGGGTGATTTCGCGCTTCGACCGGGGCAGCAGGGAGCGGCTCGACATTCAGCCGCAGGCGGATCCGGACGGGCCGCCGCTGCGCTGGTACTGGGACGCCGGGCTGATCATGTCGCCGCACGACAACCACCGGCTGTATTTCGGCTCGCAGATTCTCTTCCGGAGCGACGACCAGGGGTCCAGCTGGCGCGCGGTCTCGGGTGATCTGTCGCGGAATCTGGACCGCAACCAGCTCGAGGTGATGGGGCGGGTGTGGAGCGTGGACGCGGTGGCCAAGAACCGGTCGACCTCGTCGTTCGGGCACATCGTGTCGATCTCGGAGTCGCCCTTCGTCGAGGGGCTGATCTACGTGGGAACCGACGACGGGCTTGTGCAGGTGACCGAGGACGGGGGCGAGACGTGGCGGATGGTCGAGAGCCTGCCGGGGGTGCCGGACACGAGCTTCGTGCACGACGTGGAGGCTTCGGTGCACGACCCCGACGGCGTGTTCGTGGTGGTGAACAATTTCAAGCGGAACGACTTCCGGCCGTACGTGCTGCGTTCCGAGGACCGGGGGCGGAGCTGGACCATGATCACCGGTGGACTGCCGGACAACAGTCCGTCGTTCTCGGTCGTGCAGGATCCGGTGGAGGCGGGGCTGCTCTTCCTGGGGGCGGAGTTCGGGGCCTTCGTGTCGGTCGACGGCGGGGAGTCGTGGATGGATTTCTCGAGCGGACTTCCGACGATCGCTGTGCGTGACCTGGAGATCCAGACGCGCGAGGGGGACCTGGTGGCGGCGACGTTCGGGCGAAGCTTCTACGTGGTGGACGACTACACGCCGCTGCGCGAGCTGGCACGCAGGTCGGAGGCGATTCTGGCGTCGGGCGGTCATATCTTCGAGGTGGCGGATGGGGACATGTTTGTGCCCTGGAATCCCGGCGGCGCCAACGGGAGTGACTTCTACACGGCCGACAACCCGCCGCTGGGCGTGACCTTCACCTACTGGGTTGGGGAGTCGCTGCAGACGCGGGAGGCGGCTCGACGGGCGGCCGAGAGGAGGGCGCAGCGCGCAGGCGAGGACACGCCGTATCCGTCGTGGGAGGCACTGCGCGAGGAGGACCGGGAGGAGGCGCCGCAGGTGTTCCTCACGGTGCGGGACGAGGGGGGCGAGGTGGTGAACGTGGTGCGGGGGGCGGCTTCGCGGGGCGTGCATCGGGCCGTGTGGAACTATCGGTATCCGGGGTACAATCCGGTGACGGGGGGTGGTGGTGGTGGTGGTTTCGGGGGCTTTGGCGGGTTCGGTGGCGGGAACGGGCCGATGGCGATGCCGGGAAGCTACACGGTGTCGCTGGCACAGAGGGTGGACGGGGTTGTGACGGAGCTGGCAGGGCCGGTGTCGTTCCGGATCGCGCCGATCAATGAACCCGCGATTGCCGCGCAGGATCGGGCGGCCGTGCTGGCGTTCCAGCGCGAGACGGGAGAGTTGCTTCGCGCGGTGACGGGCTCGCAGCGCGTGGCGGCGGAGGCCCAGGCAAGCGTCGGCGCCATCAAGCAGGCGCTGGGGAGGTGGCCTGCCGCACCGGAGGAACTCATGACCGAAGCGCGAGCGCTGGAGTTGCGCCTGATGGACCTCTCCGAGGCATTGAACGGCTCATCCACACGCACCTCACGCAGCGAACCTGACCTGCCAGGGATCTCGAGACGCGTGAACCAGATTGTGCGCGGGCACTGGAGCGGGATGCACGGACCCACCGGGACGCACCGGGAGCAGTACCGTGTGGCGCGGGAGGCCTTCGAGACGATCTATCCGGATCTGCGGGCGATCGTCGAGACGGGCCTGCCGGCGCTGGAGGCGCGGCTCGAGGCCGCAGGTGTGCCCTGGACGACGGGACGCGCGCTGCCGAGGTGGCCCCCGGGAGGATAGGTCGGATGTAAACTACACATGACATAATGTCATGTAAAATTTACATTCAACTGAGTTTGCCGAATTGCGCCGGGTTCGGTACGGGGGGCGCTTCGTCCCCGTCAGAACTGCAGTTTCGCACCGAGGACGAAGCCAGTATTGCCATTCGGCATCGTGCGCGTGCCGACCCCGACGACAGCCTCCCCCGGCAGCGTCACGCGAACCCGCTCCTGTCCGACACCGGCGGTGGGTATCCCCATGCCGCAGGTGGCCACGACAAGCCACACATTGATTCGGCTCCACATCCCGGTACTCCTACCTCCCCAGCTCCGGGAACCCCTCCGGCGGCCGCCGGTGCCCCGTCCCCTGTTCGTAGGCGTACGCATACCGAAAGAGCAGCCCCTCGGCCCAGGGCCGCGCCAGGATCTGCAGCCCGGCCGGGTGGACCCCTTCCGTGAACCCCATCGGCACCGTGATCGCGGGCATCCCGGTGGCGGGCGCCACGCGCTGGGAGTTGTCACCGCTGTATTCTTCGCGGGCCCGGTCGATGTGCGCGGGCGGGCTCAGCCAGGTGGGGTAGACCAACGCGTCGACCCCGGCGGCGTCCATCGCGGCCACCAGGTCACCCAGATACCCCTGGCGCCCCTCGTTCTGAAGATAGTCCGGACACGGCGGATCCCACTCGGACGGGTGCAAGTCGAGCGGCGAGTCCGCGAAGGACTGGAGCGACCGCGCCACGTAGTCGGAATGCTGTCCCGTCTCGAGCACGGCCAGCACATCGGTGAAGGGGGCCACGTCCCCAAGCGACGTCAGATACACGTGCATGTCGTAGCGGAAGCGGGAGCAGTACATGTTCTCGCGCTGAAGCTGCGCACCCACGTCGAAGTCGAACGGATCGACCACCTCGGCGCCCAGCCGTTCCAGGTCCCGCAGCGCCTCCTCGAAGACGGCGACCACACCCGAATCGGCATCCTCGGTGTCCACCAGCGCGCGCAACACCCCGATTCGCGCCCCCTCCAGCCCGTCCGCAACGAGGAAGCTCGTGTAGTCGTCCTCCCTGCGGCCGCGTCCGGCCTCGGTGTACGGATCCGCCGGGTCGTAGCCCGCCACCACGTCAAAGACCCGCGCCACATCCTCCACCGTCCGCCCCATCGGCCCCGCGATGTCACGGTCGAAGAAGAGGGGGATCACCCCGTCCCGGCTGGTAAGCCCGATCGTCGAACGAATCCCCACCAGCGCCAACCGCGACGACGGGCCCCGAATGGAGTTGCCGGTGTCGCTGCCCAGACCGATCAGGCCGAAGGCCGCCGCCACCCCCGACGCCGTGCCCCCGCTCGACCCCGCAGGCACCCGGTCCAGCGCGTACGCATTGCGCGTCGTGTCGAAGGACGAACTCACCGACTGGCGGGGACTGAAGGCCCACTCGGCCATGTTGGTCTTCGCCACCACCACCGCTCCCGCTTCGCGAATGCGGCGCACCATGAAGGCGTCGTCGGGCGGGACGCTGGCCGCGAGCGCCGCCGAGCCACCGGTCGTGACCATGTCGTGGGTGTCGAAGTTGTCCTTGACGAGCATGGGCACACAGAAGAGGGGACCGGGCTCCTCGCCGGCGGCAAGGGCGTCGTCGAGTTCGTCGGCGCGATCAAGGGCGGCCGGGTTGACCACCGTGATTGCGTTGATGCGGTCCTCGTAGGCCGCGATGCGGTCCAGGTGGGCCTGGACGACCAGGCGGCAGGTGGTCCGGCCCGAGAAGATGGCCTGCTGCACACCCGCGATGGTGGCCTCGACGACGGGGATGGGGGCGGGGGCGTCACAGGCGGCAAATGCAAGGGCGGCCAGGGAGGCTGCCACGGCCGATCGGCTTGGGAGGATGGAAGTCGGCATGGGTTCAGCGGTTGGAGAAGTGTGCCAGCATTGTGTCCTACCGCTCGTCCCTCCGCAACGGCACCGTCTGCGGCGCGCCGACGTCGCTCCCAGGCCCCGGGTGCGGCACCAACCTGAGCGGCCACTCGTACACCTCCTCGAGGATTTCCCGCGACAACACCTCACCCGGCGCACCCCGAGCCCGCGTCACGCCCTCCTGAAGCAGCAACAGCTCGTCGGCGAAACGGGCCGCGAGGTTGAGATCGTGGGTGATCACGAGCACCGCGAGCCCGTCGGCGCGCAGTTCCCGCAGCAGGTGGAAGAGCTCCATCCGGTAGCGCAGGTCCAGTCCCGCGGTGGGTTCGTCGAGGAGGAGGACCGGGGCCTCCTGCGCGAGCGCCCGGGCGATCCTGACGCGCTGTCCCTCGCCCCCGGAGAGCTCACCGATCTCTCGCCCCGCGAGCCACGCGACCCCGCACCGCTCCAGCACCCGGTCAACGATGGCACGGTCGCGACTCCCGGCCCGCTCCCACGGACCCAGGCGCGCATACCTCCCCATCCCCACCATCTCCCGCACCGTCACCGGAAATGGGGACGCTTCCGACTGCGGCACCACGGCAATCGCCCGCGCCCGCTCCCGGTCCCCGAGTTCCCCCAGCGGCCGGTCGTCGAGGCTGACCTCGCCCGCCTGCGGCACAAGCGCGCCGGACAGGAGCCGAAGCAGCGTCGTCTTCCCCGCCCCGTTCGGGCCAACCACCGCGAGTAGCCGTCCCGGCCCGATCTCCAGCGAGACCCCCCGCACCGCCGCCTCCTCCGCTCGTGGGTGCGTAAAGGCAAGACCCCGTCCCCGCAGCACCACCCCCTTCACCGCCGCCCCCCGCGCATCAGCAGCACCACGAAAAACGGCACCCCAAACACCGCTGTCACCACCCCCGTCGGCAGCTCGGCCGGCGCCACCACCAGCCGCGCCACCGTGTCCGCCAACAGAAGAAACGCCGCCCCCGCCATGAACGACGCAGGCAGAAGCAGGCGATGGTCGTTCCCCCAGGCCAGCCGCACCGCATGCGGCAAAATCAGCCCCACGAACCCGATCACGCCGACCACCGCGACCGCCGCGCCCACCATCAGCGACGCGGCCAGATACGCGGTCAACTTAACCCGCTGCACCGACGCGCCCAGGTAGTAGGCGACCTCTTCCCCGCGCGACAGAAGATTGAAGGCGCGGGCCAGCGAGAGGACGACGACCGCCGCGGGCGTCACCAATGCCACGAGCCACCCAATCGAACCCCAATCCGCGCGAGACAGGTTGCCCATCAACCAGAAGATCGCCGAACGGAAGGACTCGAGGTCGGCAAGCGTGAGCAGGAGCAGGATCACCGCGTTGAAGAAGGCCCCCGCGATCACCCCAGAGAGGATCAAGACGCGTGTGTCCACTCCACCCGGCGAGGCCCGCCGCGCGACCTCCAGCACCAGCGCCATCGCCGCCACCGCTCCCAGGAAGGCGCCGAGCGGCAGCATCCACGGAATGAGCGCACCGAGGCCCGTAACCATCACGCCCACCGCGCCGACCGCCGCGCCCCCGGAGATGCCCAGCACGTATGGTTCCGCGAGCGGGTTGCGCAGAAGCGCCTGAAAGGTGCAGCCGCTCAGACCCAGCGCCCCGCCCACGAGCGCCGCAAGAACGGCGCGCGGCAGCCGCAGCTGCAGCAGGATGGTGCGCGTGGAGGGGTCGGCATCGCCCGCAAGGGTCCGCCACAGGTCGCCGGGGCCCAGGCCCGAGGCACCGAAGGAGATGCTGACAGCGGCGGCGATGAGAACCGCTAGCCCGAGGAGTGCGATCCGCCGCGGGGAGCCCGTCAATGTTCCCGCGCGACGCGCCGCACGATGACGGGGCCGGGCTCCGGACGGTCCAGCGCGATGTACACCAGGTCCCCTCCCTCGAAGGATGGTGTTGAGGGACGAGGGAGCCGCGTCTCCTGGCTCGAGGCGAAATCGCTCGCCTTCCCGGGGACAAACCCCAGTGGCTGGCAGCCCGTGGGCCGCCAGGAGCGACTCGCGCCGGATCCGCCGGGGATCCGGGCCTCCTACAGTGGCGGGGCCGCGTCGGCTTCAGACCGAACTTCCGGTGGCCCCCTCGCTTCAGCGCGCCACGTTAGCGGCATCGGTGGTGAAGGGCAACCCGGATCCGGGGCGGTCGACCCCCCTGCCCCGTCCAGCCAACGACCGGGCCGAACCCACCCTCAGCGCACCACCGCCGTCATCTGGATCTCGACACCCAAACGTCCCACCAGCGGCAGACCCACCACCGTCGTCGCCACCCCCTCGGGCACCATTTCGGCCAGCACTTCCAGCACGGTGTCCGCATCCCGCACGTCGGTCAGGTACACCCACACGTCGACCACATCGCCGAACCCCAGTCCCGCCGCCTCAAGCGTCCCCCCCAGGCTGGCCAGCGTGTTGCGCGCCTCCGCCTCGGCATCCTCCCCGCGCGCCAGCATCCCCGACAGCCAGACCCGCTCACCCGTCGCGATCGCCGGCGACAGCGGCGACCGCCCTCGCCGCTGCCCCTCGCGCAGCACCACCCGCCGCTCCTCCGACCGTTCGGCCACGCACTGGATCTCGACCAGGAAGTCGGGGTTCATCAGTCCCCCGCGCACCGCGGCCCGCGCCGGCGGGTCCTCGGCCGTCACGAACTCCCGGTACGCCGTGTTCATGTCGCCCCAGAGCCGCACGTCGTCCAGGAAGACCTTGCAGGCGACCAGGTCGCCGTAGTCCATCCCGGCCGCTTCCAGCACCATGCCGATGTTGCCGAAGACGCGCCGCGTCTGGGTCTGCACGTCGCCCCGCACGGGCTGATAGGTCTCCGGATCGCGGCTGGTGGCTCCCGCGATGAAGAGCACGTCGCCCGCGCGGATGCCCCACGAATACGGCAGCGCCGGCGACTGCAGGCCCGGCGGCAACACCACCTCCGTCTCGTCCGGCGTGGCCACCGCCGAGATCTGCACGAGGGCGTCCCGGTCGGTCAGGTCGGCCTCGACGGTCGCGCGCGTCGGCGGGTCGGTGGCGAAGTATCCCCGGTAGACCCCGTTCATCGCCTGGAAGTGGCGCGAGTCCCGCAAGAAGACGTTCATCGCGACGACATCGTCGTAGCCGAGCCCGTGCGCGCGCAGCTGCTCGCCGAGGGCGTCCAGCGCGGCCGCGGTCTGCTCCTCGACGGTCGTGAGGGGGACGGCGTCGCGTGAGGTGGCGGTGATGTTCGAGAGGAAGACGAGCTCGGGGGTCTGGGCAATGCTGGGGGTCGGAAGGAGGAGGAGAGCCGAGGCCAAGAGCGCGGAGCGAAGGCCACGCGACCAGCCGGCGTAGCGTGCGCGGGGCGCCTGCGCGGCTGCCCGCGTCCGGCGGCCGCGGGACGCCGTCGCGCAGTGGAGTCGGCCGTACAAAGTCGAGATCTTCATGAGACGGATCGCTCCCGGATCGGGTTGACGGATACGCTGACGCTGATGTTAGGCCGAACGGCAACGCGGGCAAGGGGAGTGGGTCGGACAGGAGTGGGTCGGACAGATTCATACCGGAATCTGTCAGAATCCCACGTTGTGCTGAGCGTCCCCGAGCGATAGGTCTGGGACCGCAGGCGGGGATGGGAGCCCAGGGGATCGGGCCGCGCCTACCTGTACCGAATCGTGCGCAGCCTGGTGATCGACAGAAGCGCAGGCAGGGGGTACGGCGGCGCTGGCTCGTACGCCAGGAACACTCGCCCCCCGCGCGTCCGGCGACGCCTGACGAAGTCCTCGACGAAAAGCTGCTGACCGAAGTGTTCGAGGACGCCGTCGCCGCGCTTCCCGACCGTCGCCGCGAAGTTTTCGAGCTTTTTTTCATGCGGGGTCTCTCGCACGCGGACGCCTCTACCGTGATGAACGTGTCCGTGCAGACTGTGGCGAACCAGATGAGTTCCGCGCTTCGCGCCGTGCGCAAGGCGGTCACCGATTCGGGAGCGCTGGAGGGATGAGATGGTAGTCCTGGCGGGGCTCGTGCGCTCTCTGGTCAACACCCCTGATTGCGACGTGACGACCCAGACGGAATTGTGAGGAGTCGATGGACGAACTGCTACTACGCTATCTGCGCGACCGGACGACGGACGAAGAGAGTCGATCGGTCGAAGCCTGGCGCAGCCGTTCCGCGGACGCGGAGGGTGTGCTCGCCGAGTTGCGCCGGCTGATCCGGGCCGGGGAGCCGGTCGATCAGGCGATCGATCCGGACAGCCCGCCTCCCGTCGAGCAACTGATCTGGCGGGCCGAGGCCCGGCGGGCGCAGTTGGCGGCACCCCGGAGACCCGCTCGTACATGGCTCCGCCATCCCGGAACATGGATCACAGCGGCGGCGGCGATTGTCGGCTTCACCCTCTGGAACGTCTCGAACGGCGCCGGCCCCACCCCGGACGGTGCCGTCGCCGCCCGTGACTTCCTCACGGCCACGGACGAAACCGCCATGGTCCGGCTCGACGACGGCAGCGTCGTCCGGCTGGGTCCCGAAAGCCGGCTGACCATCTACGCAACCCACTCGGCGGATGTGCCCACGCGGCAGGTCACTCTCGAAGGCGAGGCGTTCTTCTCCGTCACGACGGACGAGTCCCGGCAGTTCGTCGTCACCACCGCCGCCGGATCGGCACGGGTGCTCGGGACGCGCTTCCACCTGGCCGCACAGGCCGACGAGCTGGCCGTCGTGGTCGTGGAGGGGCGGGTCGCGCTGGCCGGCCGGGGGGACCAGGAAGTCGAGGTCGGTGCGGGACAGGCAACCCGCCTGGTGCGCGGAAGCCCCCAACTCGTTGAGGACGCTCCCCCGATCGAAGAGGTGGCGAACTGGCTCGGCGATTTCCTGATCTTCCAGGACACGCCTCTGGCGGTGGCGATGCGGGAGGTCGGAACGCGCTACGGCAGAGAGGTCGAGATCAGCGATCCCGCTCTGAGGGAAAGGACTCTGACGATGTGGTTCAACGGGAAGTCCCTCGAAGAGGTCATGACCGTCGTGTGCAGCGTGATCGACGCGCAATGCACCATCGGCGAAACCACGGTGCGGATCGACGCCCGCGACACGGGGGCGGAATCGTGAGGGGCCGGAGAGCCCGCCGGGCAGCGCTCGCGGCAACCGCCCTCGTCCTCGTCACCCCCCTCTTCGCGGCCCCCCTCGCCGCGCAGCAGCTGCAGGAGGTCGCCCTGCTCCGCGGCCGGACCGGCATCGAACCCGAACCCGGCTCCCTCCTCGCCACCCCCGCCCGCCTCACCGTCGAGCAGCTGCCCCTGGCCGACGCACTCGCCCGGCTCTCCGAGCGATCGAGCGTCCAGATCGCCTTCAGCCCCACCCTTCTGCCCCCCGGCCACCTCGTCGCCTGCGCCTGCACCACGCTGAACATCGCCCGCGCCCTCGACCACATGCTGGAGGGCACCGAGCTGGGATACGTGGAGCTTGGCACCCAGGTGATCGTCGTCCCCCGGGCCCCACCCGAGGTGCCCCGCTTCGACGCGACCATCAGGGGCCGAGTTCGCACCGAGGTCGCAATCCCCCTCCTGGCGTTGAGGAAACAGGGCCCTCGGCTTCTCGTGGACCCGTCCCGGCTCCAACGGAGGCTCGCTCGACATCCACGGGTCGTACTCGCGCTTCGAGGGCGACTTCAACCTGTCCGAGTTCGGATCGCCGATGCTGGAGACCGCGATCTACCGGCTCTCGCTGGGCGCGGACATGGAGCGCAGGCCCGCCTCGTCGCTCCGTTGGAAATCGGGCCTGGCCTTCGAGGGTCTGGAACATTCGGACGTCAGCAGAGGCGAGGTCGAGTCGTTGGTGAGAAACGGCCATTCGACCGGCCTGGGAGCATTTGCCTATTCGCAGTTCAACTGGTCTCCCAACCCGCAATGGCTCATGGAGGGCGGCCTTCGGCTGGACCATTGGTTCGACAGCGGGACCAGCACCTCACCCCGCATCGCCCTCAAGCGCTTCCTGGGGGACGGGGCGCTGGGCGGTGCGGCTGGACGCCGGACGCTACGTCCAGTTCCTGCAGTCGGTGCGGGACGAATCCCTGCCGATCGCCCTGGATTCGTGGGTGCTCGCGGGCAACGAGGTGTCGCCGGTGGTCTCGCGCCAGTTCCAGGGGGGACTGGAAGGCTTCTTCGGCGCGGACGACGAGTGGTTCGCCTCGGCGGCGGGATACCATCGCGGCTACGAGGGTCTCGCCGCGAGAAACTGGGCCGACGACCCCGGCGTTCGGTCGGACGACTTCAAGGCGGGCACGGGAAGATCCTTCGGAGCGGAGTTCCTGCTGCGACGGAACCGCGCTGGACCTGGTCGTTCAGCGCCGGCTGCCCTGGAACGTGGACGGCGGGCTGCGCTGGAGTCTCGGCCACCGGGCTTCCGCACACCCGTCACGCGTCGTACTCCGTCAATCCCCGGAGGATGATCGATCTGCGGCCGGGAGGCCGGGAGGCCGTGGTGTGGCTGGGACCGAGGAACGGCGAACGGTTCCCGGTTCATCATCGGCTCGACATCAGCCTGCGCAAGGTGATTCGCAAGCGCTGGGGCCTTGTGACTCCCTGGCTCAGCGTGCTCAACGTGTACAACCGCAAGAACGTGGTGTTCTACGAGTACACCGACTACTTCGGGCAACCCCGCGGCCGGCGCCGGGGAGTGTCGCTCGTGCCGATCCTTCCCACGCTCGGAGTGGAGGTGTCGTTCTGATGCGCACATCATCTCGTGGGTTCCGCTGGGCAATCCCGGCGCTGCTGCCGCTGTTCGCCGCCTGCGCACTGGACTGGACGGAAGTCGAAAAGGAGGCGCTGGTGGCCGCGAGCGTGACCGTGGTTCTGACCGTCGACCCGGCGGACTCGACGGTCCAGAGCACCGACATCCTGGCGCTCCTCGTTCGCGACTCCGTGGACGGCCGGGTTCCGGGAGCCTCGGTCCGCGTGACCGACCAGTCGGACCGGACGTTGACCCTCGAGGAACGATTCCCGGCCTCTTCACGCCAACACGACTATCGCTTCAGGGACAACCTCTGGGACGAGCCCGGTCCGCTGTATCTCACCGCCGCCTGGATGCCCGCCCCCTCCTACCAGTCCGAAATGGGGTTTCCGCGCAAGCTGATCGAAGTCGATGTCCCGTTCAACGCGCGCAAAGCGGCCCGCAGGCTGGAGACCGGCCTGCCCTGGGGGGTGACGGTCCGCCTGGCCGTCGCGGCGATCGACGAGAACTGGGCCAACTGGATCCGTCCCGGCCAGATCAACGTTGATGGCGAGGTTCCGGTGCCCTCGGTGTTCGGCGACGGCACGGGCATGTTCGGGACCGCCGTACGGTGGACGGCGACGATGGAGTCGCGGGACGCCGAGGAGGATACCGGCCTGGTGGACTGTGGTCTGGTGAGCGTGATCTACAACTAGGGACACCGCGTCGGTGACAGATTCTACTAGGAATCTGGCCGCGAGCTCGATTTTTTCGGGCTCTTCGGCAGGCTCTGCCTACCCAGGATCCGTCTCTGTGACAGATTCTATACGGAATCTGTCCGCGAATCTGTCACGGCCCAGGGGTGGGAGGAGCGTGGGGCCGAAGCCGTTCGGCAGATCCGGGGACGTTGAGCGAGGTCGGGGAGGCTGCCAAGGCACCGCTGGTCCGGCTACTGGATGACCTGGAGCGGTGCGTGGGGGGGCTGTGAACAATCTCGGCCCTTTCGTCGTATCGGGGGCTGTGCGCGGAGCGTGGGGAGGCTGAGCCGAGCCAGCGGCAAACCGCGATTCAACCGGATGGCCTGAATCCACAAAGGAGAAGATGACTCAATGGACTACGTGACTTCCTGTCCCGCGTGCGGCGCGGACCGCGTTGCCGGGACCCAGTGGTGCGCACTCTGCCGCAAGAACATCAACCAACCCTGCACTCGGGCGCCTGGCCACACCCGGCAAGCGACTCGGGGCCTACGTGCTCGACGCCGTGATCCCCCTTGGCGTGTTCTGGTTCATGTTCATGAGTGTATTCATCGACGGCGCACTCGGCGGCGGCGAGCCGACCGGCGGCGGTGTGGGCGGGTTGATCGCCTGGGGCGTTCTTGCGGCCTACTGCATCATGGCCCTCATGCTCTTCACCAGGGGGACCACGCCGGGCAAGCACCTGCTTCACATGCGCATCATCAAGGAGAACGGCGCCGATGCCGGGTTCTGGACCATGCTGGGCCGCGAGTGGATCGGCAAATGGATCTCAGGCCTGATCTTCTCACTGGGTTACGTCTGGATCCTCATCGACAAGGAGAACCAGGGGTGGCACGACAAGATCCTGGCCACGTACGTGGTGGAGTCGTAGGGGGGCTGCCGGCTCAACACCCGCAGTTGACTTCGGTGCCCACCTGGCAGGCCTCTCCCTCGGTCGCGTAGCCGTCCCGCTTCCACCAGTCGAGTCCCCCCATCAGCTCACGGACCTGGAACCCCAGGGTGAGCAGCTTGAGCGCAGTCCTGGTCGAAGCATTGCACCCGCGGGCGTACGCTTCGGCGCTGCGTCCGTCGATCACGACGACGGGCTCGTTGCGGGTCATGGCCTCGTAGAGGTCCCACGAATCCGTTTCGAAGGCGAGTTTGGTCTTGTAGTGGTTCAGCTGGTCGATGTTCATGGGCGGTTCGGTTCTCGGGACGGGGTTGTGAATGGGAGATGTGCGGCAGACCTTGAGGACACCGAATAAGGATGCCAACGAAGCCGACGGCGGAAAACCGCGACCAGCAACTACCTGCATGCTTCCCGGGCCCCGCGGAAGTCCCGAACCAGTTCGTATGATGTCAACTACACTTGTCATCTTGTCATGTCTGGATTACATCTTCGCTGTTCCGTTTTCCGAATCTCCATGAACCCGACGGCAATACGATGATTCTTTCGCTTCGCCCCCCACCCTCCCCCGTCCTCGCCCTCGCCTTTGCCGTCTCCACCACCACCTCCTGCACCGACGCCCCCGCCTTTCATCCCCCACCCATCCCCCCTGAGACCCTCGCCGCGGAACACGAAGAGTGGCGCACGGGCCGCCGCAACAGCCTAGCCAACCCCGAGGGCGGCGTCGTGAGCTGGATCGGCCTGTGGGAACTCGCGGACGGGCCGAACCGCTTCGGCTCCGATTCCTCCCTCGCCATCGCGCTTCCCGCCGAGGACTCCCCTGCGGTCGCGGGCACGCTCCACCTTACCCGCGGGCAGGTACGTCTCGTGCCCGAATCCGGCGGTGCGATCGCCGTGCGCGACGGTGACCCGGTAACCGGCCCAATCGACCTGCGAGACGACAGCAGCGACAGCACGACCATCCTCGACCTGGGCTCCCTCGGTCTGCGCATCCACGCGGAACGGGGCACCGACCGCCTCTGGCTGCGCGCCTGGGACCGCGACTCCCCGCGGGCCGCCGCCTTCCAGCTGCCACCCTACTACCCCATCAGCAACGAATGGCGGCTGTCGGCGCGGTTCGATCCCTACCCGGAACCCCGCGGCATCCCCATGGCCGACGTGAAGGGCGGCACGGTCGAGAACATCGCGCCGGGCGAACTGGTCTTCCGCGCCAACGGCCGCGAGCACCGCCTGATCGCCTTCGCCACCGAAAGGAGCCGCGACTACCTGGTCATGCTGCGCGACTCGACCGCCGGTGCGGACACCTATCCGCTGGGCCGCTACATGCATGTACCCTTCCCGGACGACGATGGCTGGACGGTGATCGATTTCAACCGCGCTTACAATCCGCCGTGCGCCTTCACGCCGTTTTCGGTGTGCAGTTTTCCGCCCCGCGAGAACCGGCTGGCGCTTGCGGTGACGGCCGGGGAGAAGCGGCCGGAGGGGCCGGGCTACGCACCGACGCGGTAGCCGAGGGCTCTGCCCGGGCGCTTTCAGACGGCTAACGCCTTCCCTGCCTTGCGGTTCACACTCACCATCCCGATTATCTCCCCCGGCAGGTTTTCACCACGTCACAACCGCCCCCCCAACCACCCGCACCCTGATCCACACAGGGTGGCGGCCCTCGCCCGAGGAGAACCCGAATGGCATCCCCCCCAACCGTAGCCGGCCCCGGCGTCCGCTTCGAACCCGACGAAAAGCCGCCCTGGCCGATCGCGTCGGGACTCGCGCTGCAGTACAGCATTCTCGCGCTCGGGGGCGTCGTTCTGACGGTCGCGATCGTCTTCCGCAGCGCTGGAACCAGCGAGACCTACCTGGCCTGGGGAGCCTTCGCGACGCTCCTGGTGTGCGGACTGGCGACCATCGTGCAGGTCAGGCGGTTCGGGTGGTTGGGATCGGGGTACGTGCTTACGATGGGGACCTCGGGGGCTTTCATGGCGGTGTCGGTGGCCGCGATTCAGCAGGGGGGTCCGGCGCTGCTGGCCACGCTCGTGATCATTTCGTCGCTCTTCCAGTTCCTTCTCGCGGGACGTTTGTCGCTGCTTCGGCGCATCCTCACTCCGACGGTGGCCGGGACCGTGATCATGCTGATCGCGGTCAACGTGATGCCCTTCCTCTTCGACTTTCTGGACAACGTGCCGGAGGGCAGCGCGCCCGTCGCCGCCCCGGTGACGGTGCTCACGACGCTCGTGGTGACGCTGGTGGTGATGCTCAGGTTCACGGGTGCGGCGCGGCTCTGGGGACCGCTGATCGGGATCGTGGCCGGGTGCGTTGCGGGGTCGTTTTTCGGCCTGATCGACGGCGGGCCCGTGGGAGATGCGGGGTGGGTCGGGGTGCCCGTGGCGGGGTGGCCAGGTTTCGGCTTCGATTTCGGTCCCGCCTTCTGGGCGATCCTGCCCGCCTACACCTTTGTGACGCTGGTGGGCGCGATCGAGACAATCGGCGACGCGGTGGGGATTCAGCGCGTGTCGTGGCGCAAGCCGCGGGCCACGGACTATCGCTCCGTGCAGGGGGCGGTGGCCGCCGACGGTCTGGGCAACCTGCTCTCTGGAATCTTCGCCACGGTGCCGAACACCACCTATTCCAGCAGCGTCTCGGTCGTCGAGATCACGGGGATCGCCGCGCGCCGGGTGGGGATCTGCATCGGGGCGATCTTCTGCGTGCTGGCCTTCCTGCCGAAGGTGACGCAACTGCTCCTCATCATCCCCGACCCGGTGATCGGCGCCTACGCGATGGTGATCATCGCGGTACTCTTTGTGCTGGGAGCCCGGATCGCCCTGCAGGACGGCATGGACTACCGCAAGGCCACGGTTATCGGCTTCTCCTTCTGGGTCGGAGCCGGCTTTCAGAGCGGCCAGATCCCGACGGCGGGGCTGCCACCCTTCCTGGAGCAGATGCTCGCCAACGGGATGACCTCGGGGGGACTGACCGCGCTGGCGCTTACCGCGTTCATGGAGCTGACCGGGCCCCGCCGGATGCGCATGCAGACCATGCTGCAGGTGGAGTCGCTCCCGGAGATTCAGCGCTTCCTGGAGGGTTTTGCGAACCGCAGGAGGCTTGGGGACGAGCTGGCGGGCCGGCTTGCGCACGCGGCTGAGGAGACGCTGCTGCTGCTGGCCGAAGAGGCGGAAGGGGACGAGTCGCCCGGACACCGGCGGCTGCGGCTGACCGCACGGACCGACGCGGGCGGAGCCGAGCTTGAGCTTCTGTCCACCAGCGGCGAGGGCAATATCGAAGACCGCATGGCCGTGATCGGCGGGCACGTGGCCGAAGACCCGAGCGAACACGAGTTTTCGCTGCGGTTGCTCAGCCACCTGGCCACCTCGGTGCGGCACCAGAAGTACCATGACACGGACATCGTGAGCGTGCGGGTGGATCCGGTTGTCGCGAAAGGGTAGGCCGGCGTCGGGGATCCCGGGCGCCGACGCCAACGTCCATCACCTCGCCTGCCTCAACTACCGGCACGATCGCCCCGTCTTCCGCCAGCGCGCCCGAGAGATGCTCGAGCGGGACCCTGCGCTCGGCGTGCGGGACATCTGGTCGGCGGCCTGCGTGGGCGACACTGGAACGGTGGCAACGATGCTTGACGAGGATCCCGGGCTGGTCGACGCGCGCGGCGGGTTCTTCGACTGGGAACCCCTGCTGTATGCGACCTATTCGCGCGTCCAGGCGCCCGGTGGTTCCACGCTGGAAACGGCGAGGCTCCTCATCAAGCGCGGCGCCAACCCCAACGCCTTCTACCTGTGGGGGGGCGACTATCGGTTCACCGCCCTGACCGGTGCATTCGGCGAAGGGGAGCAGGGTCCGGTCAACCAGCCTGCGCACCCGGCGTGGGAGGCGCTGGCCCGGCTGCTCCTTAACGCGGGCGCCAACCCCAACGACGGACAGGCGCTCTACAACCGCATGTTCGGCTCGTGCAACCGTTGCCTGGAGATCCTGCTCGAGTACGGATTGAATCGCCGGCACCGAATCAACTGGCGATCCGGCAAGGGGCGGGTGCTCGACTACCAGCTGGATTGGGCGGTGCGCAATCATCCAGGCCCGCCATCCAGGGCTCGTCGAGGATGCCGCTGGCGCCAACCGGCTGGACGCGGTAACGCTCATGGCGGACCTGGGCTTCGACCTGGAGTGTGGGACCTTCGGTTCGCCGCTCCACATGGCGGCGGTGCACGGGCAACTTGAAATGGTCGAGTTGCTCGTGGGGCGGGGGGTGGACGTGTCGGCCACGGACCCGGAGGGGCGCACGGCGCGCGACTGGGCGGAGTGGCGGGGGGAGGTGGAATGTGAATCTTACTTGTCAAAATGTAAACTGTGGTTGACTATCATGAAGCTCGCCTACCTCGGGCCCAAGGGGACCTACAGCGAAGAGGCCGCGCTTCAACACGCCCGCTTTGCGGACCAGCCGAGCCCGCTGCGTGCGGGCCAAGACACCGCGCAACCCGACGATCCCGCCCGTCTGGTGCCCTTCACCAGCATCCCGGCCGCGGTGCGGGCCGTCGAGGAGGGAGCGGCGGACGAGGCCGTGGTGCCGGTCGAGAACAGCCTTGAAGGCGTCGTGACCCACACGGCCGATCTCCTCATCCACCACACGCCGCTGAAGATCAGGAGGGAGATCGTGCTGCCGATCCACCATTGTCTGGTGCTTCAACGCGGCGTGGACCCCGGCGACGTACGGGTCGTGTATTCGCATCCCCAGGCGCTGGCGCAGTGCCGCGGCTACCTCGACCGCCATCTGCGAGACGCGGAACCGGTGGCCTCGCTCAGCACGGCGGGCGCGGTGCGGGACATGCAGGAGAGCGACCGTCCCGCGGCCGCCATCTCGAGTCTGCGCGCCGCGGAGCTCTTTGGCGCGACGGTGGCCGACCGCGACATCGAGGACGTGGCCAGCAACAAGACCCGGTTCGTGGTCCTCGCCGACCGCGACGCCGCCCCGACCGGCCGCGACAAGACCTCGATCTGCTTCGATTTCAGCGAGGATGCGGCGGGGATTCTGCACGGTGCGCTGGGCGAGCTGGCGGCCCGCGGTATCAACATGATCAGGATCGAGTCGCGTCCCGACCGGCGCAGCCTGGGGCGCTACATCTTCCTGATCGACCTGGAGGGCCACCCCACGGATACGGTCGTCCACGCGGCCCTGGAGGGGATTCGGGCCCGCGCGACGATGTTCAAGGTGCTGGGGGCGTATCCGCGGGCAGGTTGATTCCCCCTACTTCACCTCGACCACGAAATACCGCTTCTTCCCCGCGCGCACGACCAGGAATCGCCCCTCGATCGGATCATCCATCCCCACCACCGCCCCCCGTTCGACCACCCTCTCACCGTTGAGATACACCCCCCCACCCGTCATCAGCCGCCGCGCCTCGCTGCGGGACGCGGTCATCCCGTGGTCGCACATCAGCACGGCCAGCTCCACCCCCTCCCCCTCAAGCACCGACCGGGCCAGCACGGTCGACGGCACATCCGCAAAGATCTCGGCGATGTCCGCCGCCCCGAGCCCCTCTAGGCTACCCCCGAAGAGCACCCGCGAGGCCCGTTCGGCACGCTCCAGCCCGTAGCCGCCGTGCACGGTGCGGGTCATCTCGGCCGCCAGCCGCTTCTGGGCCTCGCGCCGGTACGGCCGCTCCGCCACCGCCTCCGCAAGTTCGTCCACCGCAGCCCTGTCGAGCAACGTGAACAGTTTGAGATACCGGACCACATCGCCGTCGCCCGTGTTCACCCAGAACTGGTAGAAGCGATAGGGGGATGTTCGTTCCGGGTCCAGCCACACCGTCCCCTCTTCCGTCTTGCCGAACTTGACCCCGCTCGCCGACTCGACGAGAGGGAAGACCACCGCGTGGCACCGGGGTCCGCCCATGCGCCGCACCAGGTCGATCCCCGCGGTGATGTTGCCCCACTGGTCGGAGCCGCCCATCTGCAGGGTGCAGCCGTAACGGCGGTTGAGTTCGCGGAAGTCGTAGGCCTGCAGCAGCTGGTAGCTGAATTCGGTGAAGGAGATGCCGGACTCCTCGTCGGCCAGGCGGCGGCGCACCGACTCCTTGCGCAGCATCGCGTTGACCGAGAAGTGCTTGCCGACGTCGCGCAGGAAGTCCACCAGCCCCAGCCCGTCCAGCCAGTCGAGGTTGTTCGCCATGCGGGCCGGCGCCGTGCGCGACTCGAAGTCCAGGAACGACGACAGCTGCCGGTGGATCCCCGTGGCGTTTTCCTCGGCCTGCGCGCGGTCGAGGAGCGAGCGCTCCGAGGCCTTCCCCGACGGGTCGCCGATGAGCCCGGTGCCACCGCCCACCAGCGCGATGGGACGATGGCCGGCGCGCTGCAGGTGCACGAGCCCCATGATGGGCACCAGCGACCCCACATGCAGCGACGAGGCCGTCGGGTCGAAACCGATGTACCCGGTCACCTGGCCGGCCGCGAAGGCCGCCGCGGCGTGTTCGCTCGCGTCGGCGAGGAGGCCCCGCCAGCGCAGTTCCTCGATCATTTCGTCTTCCTTGGCTGTTGCGCTGGTCCGAAGTGCTCGCGCACCCGCGACCACATCACCTTGCCCGTCCAGGTGCGGGGCAGCTCGTCCACCACCGCGGTGCGCGTCGGGCAGCGGCCGCGCACCAGGTGCTGCCGGCAGTGGCGGTCCACGTCGGCGGCGGTGACGGCTGCCGGGTCGGCTTCGACCACCGCGGCGACGACCTGGCCCCATTCCTCGTCGGGGAGACCCAGGACCACTGCCTCGCGCACTCCCGGCAGCGACTCGATCACCCGCTCGACTTCGGCGGGACTCACGTTGAGACCCCCACTCACAATGATCGCGTCGGCGCGCCCCTCGATCCAGACGAGGCCGTCGGCGTCGACGCGTCCGAGGTCGCGGGTGGCGAACCAGCCGTTGCGGTCGGTGGGGAGCGGTTCGGGGGTGGTGTCGGGGCTGCGGATCACGGCGGAGGCGAGGGTCGGGCCACGGACCTGGAGCGTACCGCCGGGGCCGGGGCGGACTTCGACGCCGGGCAGGGGGCGTCCGGCCGTACCGGGGTGTTGCCGGGCCAGCGCGGGGGGTGCGGTGGCGACTTGGGACGCGGTCTCGGTCATGCCCCAGGTGGTGGCGAGAGGAAGTCCCGCGGCCCATGCCTGGTCCAGGAGCGCACGGGGGCCGGCCGCGCCGCCGACCAGGACGCAGCGCAGGGTTTCGGGAATGCGTTCGCCGGCGAGACTGGCGAGGATGCGCCGCAGCATGACCGGAACCACGGCGAGGTGGGTCACCTGCCCTGACAGGATCGCGCGAGCGACGGGGCCGGCATCAAAGGACGGCCAGAGGCGTACCGACGACCCCGTCATCACAGCCCGCACGATGAGCGAGAGCCCGCCGATGTGACCTGGGGACAGGCACAGGCCCCAGCGGTCGCCGGGGCGCAATGCCAGGCGGTGTGCGACGGCGGAGGCTGAGGCGGCGAAGGTCTCGTGGGTGAAGCCGAGCGCCTTGGGGGGGCCGGAGGAGCCGGAAGTGAGGATGTAGGCGATGACGTCGGGGAGGGGGGAGTGGGGGCTGGGGACTTCGCCCCGCATCTTCCCCAGCGTATTGTGTAATGTCTGGTTGTCAATATGTAAACTGGCGTTTACCATTTGACACGCATGATCGACCTCCGACGGTGTCAGACGCTCATGCAGCGGGGCCGCGATGCACCCCGCCTTCCACAGGGCAAGAAGGACGGCGATGGCGTCGGGACCGGGGGTGACGCACAGGGTCGCGGAAGCACCGGGGGTCGCGCCGAGCGCGCCGAGGCGGTCCGCCAGCGTCGCGGCTTGCGTGTCCAGTTGCCGATAGGTCATGTGGCCGCCGTCCCATGCGAGGGCGGTGGCCGATGGCGTCTCGGCCGCCCGCCGGGCGAGGTCGGCGGCGGGGCTGGGTGGACGGGGGGCTGCGGAGGGATCCGCGCCGACCGGCCGTCGCCTGGAGTGGCCGGCCCCCGCGGCCGGGCGAGTCAGACCGGGATCTTCGGCCAACGGTCAGCCGAAGGCGCCCATTGCGCCGAGGAGCGCTCCGACGCCCAGACCGGCACCGTAGAGCGCCAAGCCCCGCGCGGTCATCCCCAACGCCGGATTGAGGGTGCGCCGGTCCACGGTCCCGGGAGCCTTCGCCACCGCCATGACGCGGAATGCCGCCGGCATGCACGGCAGCCAGCCGGCCAGCGCAAGAAGAGTCCACGGGGACCAGTCCATCATGACAACCCCGGCAACGGGCACGACGGCCGCCACCGTGAGGCAGGCGAAGTACTGCATGACCGAGAAGCCGTCCCCGAACCGCACGGCCAGGGTGCGCTTGCCCGCGGCACCGTCGGTTTCGCGGTCGCGCAGGTTGTTCACCACCAGCATGGCCGTGCTGAAGGCGCCGAGCCCCACCCCGGCCACGATCGCCCCCGGGGACCATGCCTGGGCCTGCACGTAGTAGGTGGTGGCCGTGGCGACCAGACCGAAGAAGACGAAGACGAAGACATCTCCGAGGCCGTGGTAGGAGAGCGGGTAGGGACCGCCCGTGTAGCAGACTCCCATGAGCATCGAGACCAGCCCGATCGCGATGACGGGCCAGCCGGCCACAGAAGCCAGGTAGACTCCGGTGAGGGTAGCCAGTCCCAAGGTGATCAGCATGCCGCGCAACACCGCCTCGGGTGGGAGGATGCCCGCCTGGGTCACCCGCACCGGACCGAGCCGCTCCGCGGTGTCGCCGCCCTTCACGAAGTCGTAGTAGTCGTTCGCCAGGTTGGTGGCGACCTGGATGAAGAGGGCGCCGAGCAGGGCGGCCAGGGCCGGGCCTTGTGCGAACACACCGTCAGCCGCCGCGAAGCCCGTGCCGGCGACGACGGGCGCCGCGGCGGCGGAAAGGGTGCGCGGCCGGGTCGCGAGGATCCACGCCTTGGTGGGGGTCACCACGGCAGCCACGGATACTTCCGGAAGTCCGGCTTCCGCTTCTGCAGGTAGGCGTCGCGCCCCTCCTGGCCCTGCTCGGTCATGTAGAAGAGCAGCGTGGCGTTGCCCGCCAGCTCCTGCAGCCCAGCCTGCCCGTCCACATCGGCGTTCATGGCCGACTTCAGCAGCCGGATCGCCAGCGGGCTGTGCTCCAGTATCCGCTGTGCCCACCGGAACCCCTCGTCCTCGAGCTCGTCCACCGGCACCACCTTGTTGACGAGTCCCATCTCGACCGCCTCGGCAGCGTTGTACTGGCGACACAGGTACCAGATCTCGCGCGCCTTTTTCTGCCCCACGATCCGGGCCAGGTAGGACGAACCGAAGCCGCCGTCGAAGCTGCCCACCTTGGGACCGGTCTGGCCGAAGACGGCGTTGTCGGCAGCGATGGTGAGGTCGCAGACGACGTGCAGCACATGGCCCCCGCCGATGGCGTAGCCGGCCACAAGGGCGATGACCGGCTTGGGCATGGTGCGGATGAGGCGCTGAAGAACAAGGACATTGAGGCGCGGCACGCCGTCACCCCCCACGTAGCCGGCGTCGCCGCGCACGCGCTGGTCGCCTCCCGAGCAGAAGGCGTGCTTGCCGTCCTTCGAAGGGCCTTCGCCGGTGAGCAGCACCACACCGACCGACGGGTCCTCGTTGGCGTCGTTGAAGGCGTCGAGGAGCTCGAAGAGGGTTTCGGGACGGAAGGCGTTGCGCACTTCGGGACGGTTGATGGCGATGCGGGCGACCCCGTCACACTTCTTGTAGGTGATGTCCTCGTACGGCTTGACGGATTCCCAGGCGGTGGCGGTCATGTCTCTTCCCGGTTCATGAGTTCGTGCACGCGGCGGGCGACCCGCGCGCGGGTGCGTTCGTGGCTCACCCGGTTCCGCTCGCGGTCGGTGCGGACCCGGATGATCTCCGTGCCGGCGCGCCGGACGGCGGCCGCGACGGCCGTTTCCAATTCATCCGGAGTGGCCGCGTCGGTGAAGCGCAGTCGGTGCAGCCTCGCCGCGTGCCGGAAGTCGAGCCCGTGCGGTGTCGCGAAGTACGGCGTGAACGCCGGCTCGAAGTCGCGGATGGGGAGCATGTGAAAGATGCCGCCGCCGTCGTTGTCCACCAAGACGAAGACGACGTTGAGCTCCTTGTCGCGCGCGGCCAGGAGGCCGTTCATGTCGTGGTAGAGGGCGATGTCGCCGATCAGGCCCACCACCGGGCCGGCACCGCCCCCCGCGCACCCCATCACCGACGAGACGATGCCGTCGATCCCGCTCGCGCCCCGGTTGCCGAGCACCTGGACGTCCCGGGGGGCCGGGCGACCGTACGCATCGACATCCCGGACCGGCATGGAGGAGGATGCGAAGAGGGTCGCGCCGGGCGGGAGGGCGCGCAGCGTGGCGGCCGCGTAGGCACCCTCGTGATCCGCGTCGGCGTGGTCGTCCTCGATGGCGGACCAGGCGGCCGCTTCGATTTCCATCCAGGTGCGCGCCCAGGGGGGGCGGGGGGGTGGGTCGCCGTCGGCGCCATCGGCCAGCCGCGCGAGCACTCTGCCGGCCGAAGCGTGAAGGTAGTGTTGGGCCAGGCCCTGGTGGTCCTTGCGGTGGGCTCCGTCGTCGATCACGACCTGGGTGGCCTGGTGCCAGGTTGCCAGGGCCGCTTCCAGCACCTCCGAGGTGGGGGTGCGGCCGATGCGCACGATCAGGTCGGGGCGCAGTCGGCGAAGGAGTTCGGGGTCGCGCAGGTAGTGATCGTACGCACCCAGGACCGGCGCCGTGCCGGGGTCGCCGAGGCCGCGCTCGAAGCGGGCGCCGGAGAGGGGATCGGCGAGCACCGGTACTCCCGTGTGGATGGCGAAACGAACCACCGCCGGCCCATCCAGACCGGGATCGGTGACCGGACCCGCAACCAGGAGCGGCCGGCGCGCGGTCTCCAGGCGGAAGGCGAGCAGCGTATCCTGGTCGCGCCCCCGTGCACGCCGGCCGCCCTCCCAGCTTCCCGGCGCGTCAGCGTCACCCCGTTCGATCGCCTCGGCGACCGCGGTCAGATTCGGGGGCACATCGGCGCCGGTGCCGCCCGGTTTCAGTTCCTCCCGGGACTCCGGCTGCAGCGGCTTGTCGAAGGGCACGTTGAGGTGGACGGGTCCGCCCGGCGGTCCCATCGCCTGCCGGGCAGCGCGCCGGACGACTTCGATCACCGAACGGGGTCCCGCCGCCCTGAGTCCCTGCACCGACGGGAGCGGAAGGTCGGCCTCGAAGCGTACGCACTCCCCGAAAATACCCGGTTGCACGATCGTCTGGTTGGCGTCGGCACCGCGCATTGCCGGCGGCCGATCGGCGCTGACCACGATCATTGGCACGTCCGACAGGTCCGCCTCGACCACCGCCGGCAGCAGGTTGGCCACCGCGGTGCCCGAGGTCGTGACGATCGCTGCCGGGCCGAGATGGCTGCGTCCGTAGCCCACCGCGAAGAACCCGGCGCAGCGCTCGTCGAGGTGAACCCGGACGTTTATCGCGGGCAACGTCTGCGCGGCCAGCACCAGGGGCGCGGAGCGCGAGCCGGGGGCGATCTCCACCTCTTCGACGCCGCACTCCGCCAGGGCAGCGAGGATGGCGCGGGCCCACTCGAGGTTGAATTCGCCGCTGGTCAACTAGCAGTCCGTGGATAGAGCCGCCCGAGCACCGAGAGCGGCGAGGCGCCGGGCTGGCAAGGCGCGACGAGAGGTGAATAGCACCGCTATTCGCCCGAGGAGCAACGTAGAGCGCAGCGTTTGAGTGCAAGAATGTACACTGGACATGACATAATGTAATATTGTCTTTACATTGCGAATAGGTGAAGCGAAGCCTCCAGCCCGGATGCATCGCCGTTCGAATGCCGGGGGGATTCTGTCCACGGGCTGCCTGGCCGTCACCCCGAACCTGTCGCCGCGTGCGCGGAGAATTCAGCGCGCGCCATCGCCCTGAGCATCGGATCGAACTTGAGCTCCGTCTCCTCCCACTCCAGCGCCGGATCCGATCCAGGCACGATCCCCGCCCCCGCGAAGAGGCGCCATCGTCCGCCAGACGACACCGCCGAACGCAGCGCCGGCACGAAGATCCCCTTTCCATCTGATCCCAGCCAGCCCACCGGTCCGGCATACCAGCCTCGGTCGAAGACTTCGCTCCCGGTCAGGATCGAGAGGGCGACGGTGCGCGGCATCCCGCACACCGCCGGAGTCGGGTGGAGCGATGCGAGGATGTCGAGCAGGGTGACTCCTTCCGGGATTCCGGCCGCGATCTTGGTCTCGAGGTGCTGGATGCGGGCCAGCGTGAGCACGTGCGGCTCCACGTCCCGCTCCACGGTGCATCCGAGCGCCGACAACCTGGCTACCACGTCCTGCACCACGAAGTCGTGTTCGGCCCGGTCCTTGTCGCTGTTGAAGAGACGGCGCGCCAGCTGCGCGGTCTCGACCGAATCGGCGCCCACCCCGACGCTTCCGGCCACCGCCGTCGCGCGCACCACCCCGTTCACCACCGTAGCGATCGTCTCCGGCGCCGCCCCCACCACCGCCTCCCCGGGCGCGGGTTCGAAGAGAAACGCATGACTCCCGTGGCTCTCCTGCCAGAGCGCGAGGACCAGGTCGAGCGGCGATACCGGCCTAGCTGGCGTCACGTCCACGGTGCGGGCCAGCACTACCTTCTCTGCCTCGCCTGCCTGGATCCGGCGCAGGGTCCGCCACACCATCCGGCTCCAGGCTGCCCGTTCGGCGGCCCGGAGCTTCCTTGCCGCCAGCACGCCGGACCCGCTGCTGCGGGGTGGCCCGAGTCGTCCGGCAGCACCGCTTCGCGCCAGCCTGTCGGCCCAGTGGGCCCACGATTTCTCGGCTTCGGTGCGATCCTCGCCGCGAACCAGCAATGAACATGTCCCCGCTCGTGGATCGTGTTCCAGCTCGGCCTCGGGCAACTGGAAACGGGCCGGGGGAAAGGCGGACCACACCGGATCGTCGCAGGGCCGTGCCGCGAAGGCAAACCCTCCGAAGAGACGGGCGCCGCCTCTTCCGCCGATCCTTGCGAACAACCGCGCCGAGTGATCCTTGACAACCGCGAACCGGCTGCGCCGATCGGGCGGCCCGGACTCTGCACCTCCGTCGTCAACCGCGACCTCGGCGACCGCCCCCGCATGAGCCACCCAGCGACTGCCGGATGCCCAGAACCCGCGTGGCCTGCCGTGAGCCACGGCAAGAAAGGCGGCGGGCGCAGCCGCCGTCAGGGTGCGCCGGACTTGATACAGGCGCGGCCGCGTCTTCGGCGAAACGGGTCGCGCCAAGGTCGGAAGCAGCTAGCGGTCGCCCGCGAGCCCGCGGTCAACGCGCGACAGGATGCCGCCCTGCGTCGTCACGCCCTCCTGCGCGAACTCCTCCTGCTCGGGGGGCGGGCCCATCACGTTGCCCACCCCGCAGTTCTGCAGGAGCGCCTGGGCGTCGGCCTTGCCGGTATCGGACGGAGCCAGCACGTCTTCCCCCTCCTCCGGTCCATCGTTGGCGGTAAAGCCCGCGGAAGCGTCCTGGTCCGCAATCCGCGTGACCGTCACCCTGAGGTTGGTCTCACCGGTTTGGGGGTTGTCGTAGGCTGTGGCGGTCAGCACGTCGTGGTGCGTGTTGCCCGTGAAAAGCTGCAAGCCGAGCCCGGAGGTCTGCTTGCGGCCCCTGACGACAATGCCCTCGGTCGCCTCCTCGATCGTGTAGCCCATGATGTTGAGCTGGGCCACCGCGCACTTGTACGCGGTCTCCAGGCCTGGAGGCGCCACCCCGTAGTACTGAACGGGAGCGGACGAACAGGCGACCGCCAACAGGGCGACGAAGACGGTGTGTTTTCTCGTGATCGACATGTCTGACCATTCTTTCCTGATTGTGGGGGAACTCCGGGCCCACGGAAGCAAGTTGGCCACCGCCGCTCCGTCCGTCAACCGAAACGGGGCAGCCCCGGCGCTGGTCTCGCCCGCCGTGGGACCATATGTTTACGCCATGTCCGAGACCAGAACACAGCGTGAGGCTGCGGGCGCCGCTGCGGAGGGACCTGACAACCCCGACTTTGCTACACGAGACGACTCGACGCGTTCCTCGGGTCCCGCCGCGCCGTCGTCGTTTCGCACGCCCCCCGACCCCACTCCCGTCCCGGAGGCGCACGACGAGCACGACCTTGCCAGCCCCGAGTACTACCTGAACCGAGAGCTGACCTGGCTCAACTTCAACTTTCGCGTACTGCACGAGGCCCAGGACGCGCGCACCCCGCTGCTGGAGCGTCTGAAGTTCCTGTCGATCGTCGGGTCGAACCTGGACGAGTTCTTCATGAAGCGGATCGGCGGCCTCAAGCAGCAGGTCGAGGCGGGGATCACCGAGCGCACCGTGGACGGGCGCACTCCCGGCGAACAGATCGAGCAGTGCTACACCGTGGTGCGCAAGCTCGAGGCACGGCAACGGGAGACCGGGGCCGAGATCCTGGCCGCGCTGGCTGCCGGAGGCATCCGCGTCACGTCGTGGGAGGAACTGAGCTCAGTGCACCGCAAGTGGCTGCGCAAGCACTACGTGCGCAACATCTACCCTCTGGTCACGCCCCAGGCGACCGACCCCGCCCATCCCTTCCCCTTCATCTCGAACCTGTCGCTCAACCTGCTCGTGACCCTGCGCTACAAGGGCGACGAGCACACTTCGCAGGCGCGCGTAAAGGTTCCCGTGGGAGCAGGCATACCGCGTTTCGTCCAGGTCGCCGAATCGGGGGACTGGGTGCCGCTCGAGAGCGTCATGGCCAACAACCTCGACCTGCTCTTCCCCGGCATGCAAATCGTGGCCTGCGAGATCTTCCGCGTCACCCGCAACGCGATCTACGACGTGGACGAGGACATGGCCGATGATCTCCTCGAACTCATCGAGGCGGGACTCAGGAAGCGACACCTGGCCCCCATCGTACGCCTGCAGGTCGAAGAGGGGTTCGATCCCGGCCGGCGCACTATGCTCGCCAACGAACTCGGGCTGAAGGAGAGTGACATCTTCGAGGGCGACGGGCTGCTGGGCTGGGCCGATCTGCTGGCTCTGCATGATCTGCCCCGGCCGAGCCTCAAGGACGCACCGCACCACCCCGCCGAACACCCGGATCTTCTGACCAACCGCCCCATCTTCCACGTCATACGGGAAGAGGGACCGGTTCTGCTGCATCATCCCTACCAGGCCTTCGACACCTCGGTGCTCCGATTCCTGCGCGAGGCCTCGCGCGACCCCAAGGTGCGCGCCATCAAGATGACCTTCTACCGCATGGCCCCGCACAGCAGCATCATCGACCACCTGGTGTCCGCGGCCCGGCAGGGCAAGCAGGTGGCGGTCGTGATCGAATTGCAGGCACGCTTCGACGAAGCCGCCAATATCCAGTGGGCGAACGCCCTGTCGGCGCACGGCATTCACGTCACCTACGGCGTACTGGGGCTCAAGACGCACTGCAAGCTCATTCTGGTGGTGCGCCAAGATCACGACGGGCTGCGCCGGTACGCCCACGTTGGCACCGGCAACTACCATGTGGGGACCGCCCGTCTCTATTGCGACCACGGCATACTGACCTCCGACCCCTCGATCGGGGCCGACCTGACCGAACTCTTCAACTACCTGACCACCGGCTACCGCCCCAAGCGCAAGTACTGGAAGCTGCTGGTGGCGCCGAAGCACCTGCGCGGCGGCATCCTGGGGCGCATCGAGCGCGAGATCAAGCTGCACTCCGATGATTCTCCCGGGAAGCTTCAGTTCCAGATGAACGCGCTGGAGGATCCGGAGGTGACCCGGGCGCTTTACACCGCATCGGCGAAAGGGGTCTCGGTGGACCTGATCGTGCGGGACAGCTGCCGGATACGGCCGGGCATTCCCGGGCTGTCGGAGAACATCCGCGTGATCAGCATCGTGGGGCGCTTCCTGCAGCACTCGCGCATCTACTACTTCCGCAACGGCGGCGACGAGGAGTACTACATCGGGTCCGCGGACTGCATGGGGCGGAACCTGGGCGCGCGTGTGGAAGCGCTGGTGCCGGTGGAAGACGCGGCGCTGCGAGCCGAGCTGCGGCAGGTGCTCGATATCCAGCTTTCGGACAGCCGCTGCGCCTGGGAGATGGCGGCGGACGGCAGCTACGAGCAGAAAGCCCCGCCCAAACGCCGCGAAACGTGCACCTTCGAGTCGATGATCGCGTGGGCCCACGCGCGGGAGTTCGAGGGAACGCGGCTGCGGAACAGGCGGGCGGTGGGGTTGCTGGAGCGGTGGCAGCGGGACTGACTCCCGCTGCACGAGTCAGTCTGACAGCACTTTCTGCTAGCAGTCCGTGGATGAAGCCGCCCGAGCACCGAGAGCGGCGAGGCGCCGGGCTGGCAAGGCGCGACGAGAGGGGAATAGCAGCGCTATTCGCCCGAGGAGCAACGCAGAGCGAAGCGGTCCAGCACGGATGCACCGCCGCTCGAATGCCGGGGGGGGTTGTCCGCGGGCTGCCCAGTCCGTGGATGAAGCCGCCCGAGCACCGAGAGCGGCGAGGCGCCGGGCTGGCAAGGCGCGACGAGAGGAGAATAGCAGCGCCATTCGCCTGAGGAGCAACGCAGAGCGAAGCGATCCAGCACGGATGCACCGCCGCTCGAATGCCGGGGGGGGTTGTCCGCGGACTGCCCAGTCCGTGGATGAAGCCGCCCGAGCACCGAGAGCGGCGAGGCGCCGGGCTGGCATTTCCGTGTAGATTCGCATCTTCTTGCGGTGATTGCATTTGCGTGTTCGGCAGCCCGGATTCCCGCTGAATGACTCCCGCCATTCTCGGTTCTCAGCCCCGAGCCCGGCGGCGGTCTTCCAGAGCCTTCCGAAGCTGTCCCTCGTCGGCCCTCTGATAGCACCGAAGCACCGTCTTGGCCGTCTTCCAGCCGCCGAGCTGGCAGAGCACCTTCAGCGGCTGGTCCATCAGGTCGCTGGCGAACTTCCGCCGCAGCGAGTGCCAGCCCCTTCCGGGCTTCGGCTCCAGTCCTGCAAGAATCTGGGCCTTGCTCCACCAAGCGTGCAACCGGGCGGCACCCACAGCCGCCCTCGGATTCATGGGCGCGGGCAGCACCGGAGCCTCCCCGCTTTCGGGGTTCATCGCCCGCGCCTCCTTCAACGCGTCGAGAGCCTCGTCGGTGACGGGCGTGATGTGCTCGTAGCCGGACTTGTCGTGCTCGGCGCGCCAGAGGATGGTCCCGCCCTCGAAGTCGATGTCCGTCCACCTAAGCTGGCGGATGGCACCGATGCGGTGCCCCGTCTCGTGTGCGAGCACGAGCGCAACGTGGAACCGCCAGTCCACCGTGCGCGACACCTTCAGGAGCGCCCGGTACTCCTCCTCGGCGAGCACCACCCGGGTCGGGTTCTTCTCCGTGGGCGTCCTGAGACCCCTCAGCGGATTCCGGTCGAGCAACAACCGGCCCCGCTCGTCTCGCGACTTCGCGGCCCAGTTCAGCACGGCGATCAGCAACTTCAGGTCGTATTCGACCGTCCGGTCGGATACGGGCCTTCCGCTCGGTCCGATCCTGCCCGCGCGCCGCTCCCGGATGAAGCGGTCCCAATCCCTTTGAGACAGGGTGGCCGGGTCGCGGTTCCGTCCGAAGAACCGGAGGAACATGAGTATGGCGGCCCGGTCGTGCCCCCGCGTATGCGCGCCCTTGGCGGGCGTCACCTCCTCACCGTAGATGTCAAAGAGCCTCTCCAGTGTGAGCGGCTCGGGCTTGGCTTCGGCCTTGCCGTTGGGCGCGTCGATGAACCCGGCGGCGAACTGATCCGCCTGCCGCTTCGCGCGCCTCCAATCGCGGTGTTGCAGCGACCGGGTGAGCCTTCTGCCGTTCTCTCGCCACTCAATCTGGAAGAGGCCGGTCTTCGGGTCGGGAAACACCCTCACCCGGTTGCGGCCCCACTCGCCGGCGCCGTACGAGCGCCGACTTCGTTTCGTGCGTGCCATCATTCGATTCCTTTCGACGATGGACTGCACGATCTGCGCGAACGAAAGGTCGCCTGCGAGCGGGTGTTTGACCAGTGGCAGGTCGTCCAACAGGTCCGGCTCGTCCCGATCCGAACGGTTCAGGCGCATTGTCGGGGATCGGCAGGAGCTTGGCGCGCACGAACGTTTGGGGAGACGGTTGGTCGGACTCGGGACGGGCGTCCGGTGCCGTGCGAGGGCCGCACATGTGAAACGGACCCCGGTGTGCGCGAAACCCCGGTTCGGACGTGCATGTCGGCGACTGCGTATGTCGTTGTCAGGATTGTGGTTGCATCACGGCCTCCGGGGCGGCTGTGCCGCACGGGAACCGGAAGCCGTGACCGGAGCGACCCCCCTTTTTCGATGCCCGGTGTGGCATCTGGGAGGGTTGGGATGTGCACGGCATCCCAACCTCCCCGGGGGTCGCCCCGAGTCCATCAGTCCTTTGCAGGAAGGCCAGCGCGTCCCCGTCGGGGTCCTCGAAGTGGCTGCATCGCGACTTGGTGGCGCGATCACCTCGCCCACGGTGTCGCTGTCGGCCTCTCGCCCCGATAGCCCGCCGTCTCGGCAAGGGACAGTCGGCAAGCGGGTGGGCCTCGCCGCCTCGAAGCCCCGGTTGGTCTCCATGACAGGGGGCGAAACCCGGACGGAGGGCGCCACGTACTGGCAAGTGAGGGGCGCGGTGTCGGGGCCAAGGTCGCCGTGGGTGGCCGGGGGGCCAGCGACTCGGCGTTCTCAAACGGGGCAGGAGGAACCGGCGCAAGCCCGTTCGGGCAACGGTGCCAGCAGGAGGGGGATTGGTTGATCCGCCGCCGTCACACGGCGCGTTTCAGATGGCCTTCCCGCAGGGATCGTTGGTGCGGGAGCGACCCTTGGAGGGCAGGGGCGAGGTGTGAATTTCCACCTCGCCCCGAACCCGTACCGAGCCCTTGGCGAGGGGGGTCGCTCCCGCCACGGCCAGTGCCGCTCGTTGTGCCACAGGGAACCGAGCAGTCGGGCCGCAAGACGTTGCCGCACCGCAGGATAAGCGGGGCGGCAGGTGTGTATCGCCGGAAGGCGAAAGTGTGAATCGACCCCCGTGTCGTTTTCACACTTCAGTGCGGCTGTAAGTCGAAGCGCGGCCACCTTCCCACGAGCGCCGGAGTGACGCATCCCCCTTTTCCCGGCGGGGTCGCCACAACTCTGCGCGTAGCCGAATCGGGGAAAGCACGGCCTCCAAGGCGAAAAGCGTCGCCAGCCCGGACCGTCAGCGGGCAAGCCGGTGTTCCTACAGGTGGTCGGCAATTGGGCCGGACTCCAACCCCTCTGGGTCGAGTTCGGGTGTTACGGGCGAGCCCGCGGCATCGGATTCCACCCAATTGCCCCCAGAACGCCCACAATCGCTCGAGAGCGGTCTTCCGGGCTTGGTGGAGGCTTTTTTTCGCGGGGCGGGGGGGCGGAAAGACCTGGTCCCTCCCCTCGACGGCCGTCACCCAGTCGGCTAGGATCTCCCAGTGCGGGCAGGACCTCACGTCCTTGGCGGTCACGACCAAGTTCCCGGCTGGCGGGTCCGTGGAGGACCTCATCCCCCGCCGGATCGGCCGGCACGACGACCGATCAGCGCTCCGGCCGCCAGATATCCAAGACCAGCACGCCAACGGCGTCCTCTCTCTGAGAAACAACCAGGCCGTCGTTGGTGAACCCGTGGCCATACCATGGAAACCGCTGGCTCCGTACAACCACCCCGCGATCAGGATCAATGACCTCGACGATCGAGTCGTACCGCCGTTCCCGCGAGATCGACCCAACGTCCCCTGCCGGGGCCCAATCGGCGTCGGCGAGAGTTACCATCGTCCAAATGAAGCCCTCTTCGTCGACGCGCAAGTCCACCAAAAACGGTGCTGCACCGTCCTTGGCAAAGTCCACTATGCCCTCGACCTCACGATCGGGGAACCAGCCGGCTTCGCGCTTCAAGACCCTCAGGGGTGTCTCGTCCGCCCCGTATTGCGTCAATTCATAGCGGTCGGGGCGCGCTGCCCAGACGGTCTTCCCTGCGGCAGCCAAGCGCCGCTTGGAGGCTGACGGCCTGCTGCGGAGGACCATACCGGCCGGTACGAAGGGGCTGGCCGATCCGTCAGGCCGGACCAAATGCATCACGTATCCGGTTGCGGCCGCGGTGTGCTCGCCCCCGGCCACGACGAGCGTTCCGTCGTTGAGCCGAGCGATCTGCTCCGGATACGGGTGGAGCGGCAACTGCTGAGTCCGGGCCACGGAGCCATCGGCGTCCAATACGGTCAAGCGTAGACTCACCCGATCCAGCACCCCCAGCGAGTCTTCATCCAGCATAAGGAGTTGTCCGATGAGCTTGTATTCACCGGGACCATCGCCCCCTCGACCCCATACCGATTCGAGGTTGCCGCCGGAATCGTATACCAGGATCCGAGTCACGGGCCATCCTGCCCTTAAGAAGTAGCGGCCGCGTGCGTCGTGTACCACGTCGTTGTGAAACTCGTCGGCCGGACTGTCCGGCTCCGCCGCAGATCCCAGAGACGCAACGCGCGAGAGCCTCAACTCGCAAGTGGTGCACGGCGACAGGCGGGTAATCGCCTGTCCCGTAAGCGGGGTTGCCGACAGGGCGTTTGCCGTCGAGACGACCGCAATGCCTACCAGAAAACCGACTGCCCGGATCGGCGATCGCAACCCTTCGGGCCGGAGAGGACCAGTAACCCTCACCTTCACCCCGAGGGATCCACCGAAGCGTCCTCCACCTGCTGCAGCGCCACGCTCAGATCTGTGTAGAAGTCGTCGCCTATAGGAATGTGGCTTAGCACGGCTCCCGTGCAGCCCAGCACCTGGAGCGCGCGGCGTTCCAGGCTGAGGTGGACTCCGCCCGACCGGATTAGTTCCGTCGCTCCGTCCACATCCCTGTTGGCGACAACTGTGAGGACCTCCTCGTCCTCCGGGAGACTGACCATTCCCCCCCAGTCGCAGAGCAGCGCGTGCGTCCAGCAGTAGCCGCCAACCCAAGCCGCGTGGCAACCGTTATGTGGAACGTCTCCACGAGGGGGGTTGTAGAGGCAGTTCTTGCAGCCCCCGATCCCCGTGCAGACTTGGCCGGTAAACCGGTGCTGATTGTTGCTATACCAGCAGAAGTCGCACTCCTGGGCAGCAGAGTTCTGTGGGACTGCCAAGATCGCAATGGCAGCGAGTCCCATGAGTGTAAGCAGCCTGTACATGATATTCCCCTTTCCGAGGTCAAGTCGTGAGTGCCGAGCCCCACCGCAGGGGCTCGATTCCTGGCGACCCGGTTCACACCGGCAAACCGAACCGACGAATCTCACCTTAAGGTCCGGGACCGAATCACGCAAGCTCGGATTCGTCCCCTGTCGGGGGCAAATGGATTGGCCGGTCCTCAGAGCAATCTCGCATTCGTTGCACGCCAGCCTCCGGGTGCCGTGGCGGGCCGCCACGGCACGTACTCATGAACCGCTTGGCCCGCGTACCCGCCTGTCCCTCTGGTCTTGCAGGGCCGTCCACACGATGGCGGCCATGCAGCAGCGGAACATCCAGATGCAGGGCGGCGTGGGAATCACAGTGGCATCCAAGGACTTCAAGAGACGGTGGACGTCCAGAATGGTGTTATTAGAATGGTACTCGCCATCTCCCACACCGCTGGACGACATTCTTTGCTGAATCAGTGGACGATCCATCGGAATGAGGACGGCGTCCACCCGGTCGGGAGAGTTCGGATTCTCGCTATTTGCCGCGGTATTCTCGCCAATCTGGCACGACAACATCAGATATGGTCCAACGGCAAGAATGGCAGATCGTGCAGTCCCGGTTGACTTTAGACGACTTCCTGCCGTGATTCAGACCTCAGGTCCTCTGCCGGGCTGGCAAGGCGCGACGAGAGGGGAATAGCAGCGCTATTCGCCCGAGGAGCAACGCAGAGCGAAGCGGTCCAGCACGGATGCACCGCCGCTCGAATGCCGGGGGGGGTTGTCCGCGGGCTGCCCAGTCCGTGGATGAAGCCGCCCGAGCACCGAGAGCGGCGAGGCGCCGGGCTGGCAAGGCGCGACGAGAGGGGAATAGCAGCGCTATTCGCCCGAGGAGCAACGCAGAGCGAAGCGGTCCAGCACGGATGCACCGCCGCTCGAATGCCGGGGGGGGGTTGTCCGCGGGCTGCCCAGTCCGTGGATGAAGCCGCCCGAGCACCGAGAGCGGCGAGGCGCCGGGCTGGCAAGGCGCGACGAGAGGGGAATGGCAGCGCTATTCGCCCGAGGAGCAACGCGGAGCGAAGCGGTCCAGCACGGATGCACCGCCGCTCGAATGCCGGGGGGGGGTTGTCCGCGGGCTGTCAGCAGTCCAGCTCGGCCAGCGTCACGACCCTCCCCCGCCCCGCCCAGCGCGCCAGCGTCTCGGCTTCCGGTTCGAGCCCGAGCCCCCACGTCGCATCCCGCACGGCCGTGACCGCGTAGCCGCGCGCCTGCAGTCCATCGACGGCCTGGGTCATGCACACGTCGCGCGCCACCCCTATCACCACGAACTCGAGCGCGCGGCCCAGCGCATCGCCCAGCGACCGCACGAAGGTCTCGCACACGGGGTTGCCCTCGAAGACGTTGAAGCGCGTCTTCCGGACGAAGACGGGGCAGCGCTGCCGCACGGCCAGGCGGGCCACGAGGACGGCCTCCTCATCGACCGCGTCGTGGGCCAGCACCAACGGGTCCTCCGGGCGGATCGCCTCGATCACTTCCGCCCCGGCGCGTTCCTCCGGGTCCGGCGACCGCCCCATGCAATGCGGGGGATAGGTGTCGCGGGCCGGATCCGGCGCGACCGGGTCGATTTCGGCGTCTTCCAGGCCATGCCAGTCGCCCGTGTAGACGATGATGTCGCAGTGCTCGCGCATCCACTTCACGCCGGCCTCCAGCGCGGGGACCACCTGGGCCGCGCCCGGGTCGGAGTCGTCGAAGAGGTCGCGGACGTATAGCCGGCCGTCCGGGTTCATGAAGTCTTCCTGCACATCGACGATCCAGCCGATGCGGGCCGGGCCGCCCGCGCGTCCTCCGCTCGCCCCGTCGCTCATTCCACGCGCTCCAGTCTGTCGTTGGGCCGGTGCCAGCGGCCGGCCTTGGCCAACGGTTCACCCTCCAGGAGCACCACGTCGGCCGTGTAGTCGTAGGACCCGCCCATGAGCGACGAGCCCACGCCGTACAGATCCACGGGCACGCCCGCCTCCTCGAAGGCGCGGATCTTGGCGGCGCCGAACCCACCCGACGCCACGATCCGCACATGCCCGAACCCCTCCCCGTCCAGCGCGTCCCTCACCTTGCGCACCAGCCGCGAGTTCACGCCCCGCGGGTCGAAATCGCCCATCTCGCCCTGCAGGGAACGGTCGACCATGGTGCCGGACGTGTCGAGGCGGACGCCCCACAACCGTTCTCCGAGCGATCGGGCCACTGCGAGCGACGTCGTCACGCTGTCGTTGTCGAAGTCGACCAGCGACACGATCCGCACCTCCTCGGCCAGGAAGTCCGCCAGCGCCGCCGTCGCGGCCACCGTGTCACCCCCGAAGGCCGCGATCAGCCCGTGCGGTACGGTGCCGATCCCCGACGAGCCCCACCAGGAGGCCTGTGCGTCGGTGGACACCCCGATCGCGCCCGCCACGTGCGCCGCCCAGCCGTCCCCCGTCTGCACCCTCCAGTGATCGTGGCGCGCCGGGAAGAACATGATCGGCTTGGGCCACGCGGCCTCGACGACCGCGCGCGTGTTGGTCGCGATACGGGTGCGGCGCCCCAGCACTCCCGCGCAGAGCGTCTCCAGGTGCACGAAGGCCGGGTACGGGCCCGTGATGAGCATGACCGTTTCCCACGGGCCGGCCCGGTCGCCGTCGCGCAGGGAGCGAACCTCGAGGTCGCCGAAATCGTAGCCATCGGTGAGGCACAGCTTGAACATCGCGATGGCCTCGTCGGTGCCGGCCACGACGGCGTCGCGCTTCTGGAAGGCCTGCATGGTGACGGTGGGGCCGCGGCCCCGCGAGAGCAGCAGATCGCGGGCGCGCACGAAGTATTTGTCGGAATAGTAGCCGCCGCGCATCTTCTCGACGGGAAAGTCGAAGATGGCCGGGTCGAGGCGCTCCGCGTGGCGGATGGGGGCGGGGGGGCGGGGGGGGGTGTGGTCGCCAGGCGTGGAGTGGCCGGTGTCCGGCTCGAGGTGGGGGGGATGGGCCGGGGGAGGCTCTGCGCGGGCTGGGGCGGCAGCGGTGGCGGCGGAAGGATCGTGGTCTTCGCGTGGCATGGATCTGGTGTGGGAATCCGGTGGGAGCCGTGCGACGACAGCGGTGACAGGCTTCGCTGGGGGACGTAGTCTAATAGGAATCGACCCCGTTCGCCGAGGTGGGCCGTCCTGCTCTGCCGCACCAAACCGGGAGAACCGATGAATACCACGGGGAGAATCACCCTTCTCGCCACTTTGGCACTGCTTACCCTTCTCTCGTCCGTCCGCGCCCAGGAGACCACCGTCCTCACCGAGGACCTCTGCGCGTCCTGCACGATCGAGCTGACCCCCGATGTCGTGCTCGGCACCGACGGCGAATCGGTGATCGGGCTCGCCCTCGACATCGAACGGCTTTCCGACGGCCGTTTCGTGATCGCGTTCGACGACGTCATGTACGAATTCACCGTCTTCTCGGCGGACGGCTCGGAGTTTCGGCGCGTGGGCCGGGCGGGCGAGGGGCCGGGGGAATACGGGCATGTGTGGTTCGTCAGGGAGCACGACGACATGCTCCATGTATTCGACAGAAGAAGAAGGCGCATGACCGTGCTGGACCGCGACTTCGAGGTGGTGGGCACGATGCCGGTGGGATGCTCGACCTGCGACGGGTGGGACATGGCCATGTTAGCCGACGGCTCCGTGGTGATGAATTTTCCCTTGCCCACGGGTACCCTCCACATCCTTGGAGAGGACGGACAGCCTCGGCTTTCGATGGACGAGAATCCCACGACCGACTGGCGCACGCGCCGGCTCGATATTGCGCCTGACGGGTCCCTGGTAGTCGCCGGGTCCTACAGGTACCGGATCGCGCGCTGGGATCCGGCAACGGGAGAGCTCCTCGAGACCTTCGTGCGTGACGCCGACTGGTGGCCGGACGACAATCTTCTGCATCCTCCCCGGCCCCACCTCCCGCCCATGACCGCCGTAGACTGGATGCACGTCGACGAAGCCGGGCGGCTGTGGGTGTACATCCAACGTCCCACGCCGGGCTGGCGGGACCACGTGGAGAGCACCGGTTTGCCGGAGCACGTGGGTTCCTGGGACTATGGACCCGGAGCGACCGAGTGGGTGATCGAAGTCGTGGATATGGAAGCGGGCAAGGTGATCGCGTCGCAGGTTGTTGACGTGGTACCGGCACCGCGTGCGCAGTTCTTCGCCCCCGGCTGGCTGGCCGTCTACGACGAGGAGGACATCGTCCCGAAGTACCGGATGTACCGTCTGCGGCTGGCTGGGCTGGAGTAAAGTACACGCCGTCCCGCAGATTCCCGTTCGCGTCAATGACGCAGTAGCCGAACTGATCCTCGGTCGCGCGCACATACACGAAGTGATTGAAGGAACCCCGGTCTTCGCGCGGGAAGGTGCGTTCATCTTCATGAAAGGAATCCGGCTCCTTCCCTCCCGCGCCCGTCACGAAATACCGGATGCCGTGCCGGGGCCGGAGCCGCGCGTACAGGTGCTGATGGGCCTGGAAGACGACGTCCACCCCGTTCTCGCGCAAGATCGGCTCGAGTTCGGCGGTCAACGCCTCGTCCTCGCGGCGGCATCCGAGACGAAACCACTGACATCGCTTTGGTGCGTAGACCGGATGGTGCATCGCGACGACCTTCCAGCGCGCGTTGGAACGTTGCAGAGCCTCGGCCAGTCAACGGAGTTGATGCTGGTCCGTTCCCTGCGCGAGCTTCGTCTGCTCGCTGCCGAGCGTGTTGGAGTCGAGCACGAACACCTCTACGAGGGGCGGTTGCTCCGACTGCGCAGGTTCCTGGCCGCCGCGCCCGTTTCGGGGCCAATCGGGGTTCTTTGCCGGAATCTCGATCGAATAGTAGCGGAGGCCGTCGAGGTAGCCGAATTCGGGTGTCGCCAGGTGGGATTCCACCCCGCACCCGGGCGACGATTCATACGCGGACTCATCCCGGGGAACGGGCCTCAGTCCCGAGTCGCTGCAGTGCTCCACGTCGTGGTTGCCAAGCGCCGCGTGAATCCTCACTCCAAGGGAAAAGACGTCTCGGTAGACATCGAGGAACTTGACGCCGATGGATCCCGCGTGGTCGTGTTCGTAGACGTTGTCCCCCAACATGAAGACGTGAGAAACGGGCACGGCCTCGGCCTGGCGGCGGATCTGCGACGCGACCTCCCGGGCGCGGTCATCTCCGGTGCCGGTGTCTCCGACGAAGATGAACCGGGCTGCTCGGGTCGTATCCTGGATCTGCGAGCCGAAGGCCGCGCCGCCCGGAGGGCCGGCCAGGATCCGGATGCCGGTACCGCACGCGCCAGCCATGATGGCGACAACCAGGACGGCCCCGGGAACTCCGACAGCGCAGCCAATCCACCGGAACGCTTTCGAGATCGGGGTCATCCGCACGGGGGTCGGGAACATACCGGGCACAGTGCCGCTAGCTGCCCCTCGCCCGCTTCGGATAGACCGTCAGGATGGCCCTTCCGCTGCCTCCCTCGTCGGCAACGATCAAGGCCCCGTCCGCGGCGAAGGCAATCCCCTCGATCTGACGATGCCACCCGGCGGTAAACCGCTTTGCGGCCAGAACCTCGCCAGCCGGCGTCACCTCCGCGATGGCGCCCTGGCCGGCCGCGACCACGAAGTAGTTCCCGGACACCGGGTGTCGCTCGATACCCGATGGACGGTACCGGTTTGACCCGATCCGCCGGGCGAAGTCACCGACAGAAACAACGGTCGGCGAATCGGCGCTCAGCCGCATTTCGTCGATGGACCAGCGGTACATGGCCAACCGGCCCCTAAGGACCTCGCCGCGCGCTTCCTTGCACATCAGCAGGAGTTCCCGCCCGTCCGGGTCGTACGCCAGGCCCTCGATTTCGCAAACACGGCCGACACCGGTGGCATACACCCGGCATGGTACGGACTCCCCGTCGGCCCCCTCCTGGAACTCGTAGAGCCTGCCCGCACTGGTGACCAGGTAAACTCGGCCGTCAGCTACCGCAATGCCCTCGAAGTCGTCGGCGACCGGATCCCGCCCGTCCGTCAGCTGGAATTCCTTCACAATCGACCCGTCCCGATAGTCGATCTCGAAAACGATCCCGACCTCGTCGTTGTGCGCCAGCAACGGGTGGTCCCTGGTTGTTGCCAGACCGGAGATCTCCCGGAGTCGCCGTGGGAGCTTCCAATGGGTCGCGCTCTCGGCCCGCAATTCGTAGTCCTCCAGAGACGCCGCGCTCTGCCGTATTGGCGCCATATCGCTCTCGTCTGGCGGAGTGCTTCCGGAATCAACTGCGGTCAACCACGGCAGAAGGGCGATGCCGCCGACAAGCAACCCTGAACCCAAACGCCTCCGGAGTCCTACCTCCATCGCCATTCGCCATGCATCCTCAGTCTCCCTCCGTCGCAGCCTGCGCCCGCGCCTCAGGCGAAACGATTCTCCACCCGGACAATACGGCCGGCTCGGCTCCATAGTTGCTCTTCCACACGGCCAGCGTGATCGTCACGAAGATCAGCGACGCGAGGTAGGCCACCGTGGTAAGCTGGGTGCCGGTCGCCAGTCCGATCCCGATGGCCATCAACATGTAGACGGCGTCCATGGGTTCCTTGATCGTGGCTCGAAAGCGAACGGCGGCGACGATTCCGGCGAGGCCGAAGGCCAGCGGGAGGCTGCCCTTGACCAGAAACACGACGAGCGCGATGCCGATCGGTGTCACGAGCAGCGCGTGAATGAACGACTGGCTGTATTTCTTTCTCGGACGGGTCCACCGATATACCCAGGTGACGGGCAGAGTCACGCCGAAGGCGAGGACCAGCGCGAGCACGACGGGAACCGCGAGTGCCGGATCGGCCAACTGGCTCACGCCTTCCTGATTGCCGAGCCGGTCGATACCCAGCTGGATGTTGTCGAGCATGTCGGTCACCTCGGTCGCGGTGCTGTACAGCGTTCCCATCAGGAAGCGGTCCCGTTCCTCGGAGACGTAGGAAAGCGCGCGCGGAAAGAAGTGAAATGCCCCGGCGAGGAACGCGAGCCACGACAGATAGTAGATAACGAGACGGACGATGATGTTTTTCAGCACGGTTAATCTCCTGATTCGCTAGAACATGTGGCCGGCCCGAAAATAGACACCTGTCAGGTCGCGGCCCTTCATCACGGCAACGTTCAGGGTTGTACTGCGTTCCAGGAACGACAGCCAGAGCCCGCCTCCATTGCCGTTGTGCCATTCGTCGGCGTCGTCCGGATCACCGGGATGGAACACCCGGCCCATATCAGCGGCTCCGAACAGGCCGAGTTCTCCAGGCACCAATAGCTTGACTTCCGCCACCGCCAATCTCAGTTCGACATTGGCATACAGCGACGCGTCGCCCGCGAAACGGTTCCTGTGCAGACCGCGCACGGGGCCTTCCCCCTGGCGCAGACCGACCCGGCCGGGTCCGCCCACGAAGGCGCTCTTGGTGGTGTCCTTGTCGAGAGAGCGAACCGCGTAGCGGTCGCCGTCCGCGCCGGTGAAGTGAAGAGAGATGGACTGTCCGTCGCCCCCGGTTCGAAGTGGCGTCAAACCGCCTCCGACGCTGTCGAGGTCGAGAACCGCAACCTCGATGGGCGTATTCCAGAGGTCCCGGTAGTTGTCCCCGTAGAGCCAACGCTGGAACGGGCCGGCCCGGAATCGTTCTCCGGGCACCACAAGGTGGGTCCTAGCGCCCGGCGGCGGAATCGATCGGTGGATTCTGGTGCCCGCCGCTGGTGGAGCCTCCTGAGGCGTGGCCAGGGTCGGAGTTGCGAGGGCAAGCGCCAGCGCCGGCGGGATGGCTCGCCACATCCGAACCGCGGTGGGTGAAAACCGATCAGCTTTGGACAATGGCGGGGCCCTCGATGCGGGATGTCCCTGAACAATCCGAGATAACAGGCTACTCCCGACCAGCTTCCCGCAACAAGGGAGCAGGACGCCCGGCACCGGTGCGAACTGCCATCCCCCGCCAGATTCAGAAGTCGTACTTCACCCGCACCAGCCCCAGCCGGCCCAGCTCCGGCGCGCCCACGAACTCCCGGTGCAGGTTGTTCAGTGCGTTGTACACTGTGAGTTCCAACCGCGCATTCGGCTGGAAATCAGCCCCTTGTAGCCCGCCTCGATGGACTTGAAGACCGTGGGGACCAGTTCGGGAAGATCCGTGGGGCCCCTGGTCGAGCGGGAACAGCTCGCCCCCGCCGGACCCAGCGCCTCCGGGTTGAAGCGCCGTCTCGTAGCCGATCCGGGTCACGACGATGGAATGGGTGTCGGCCCGGACACAAACGCGGAACTCGCCGGATGGACTGGTGGCCGCGGACGTGGCTTGCTGTCCCAGCACCTGTATGGCGGCGTCCGCGACGGGCGTGCCGGTTTCCACGTCGGTAACGATTCCGGTGATCGTGGCCTGTTGGGCGGCGGCGGGGTTGGAAAACGGGACCGACAAAATCGTTGCTAGAAACACTCCGGCAAACAACTGCATCCTGGTCATCGCCAGGGTCCTTCCGGGTGTGGTCAACGATACCGCAAACTCTACGCGAGCATAGGGTAAGGTGTGGTGGGCGGATCGGCCAGTGAGCTGCCTTCCGCTCAGGGTGGCGACGGAGACCCTTCGCCCAGGCCCGGATCCGGCAAACGCAACTCGTGCATCACGACCCGTTCGACTCCGAGGTCGTCGGAGTGCACGCCCAACACGTAGTCGGCACCGAATTCGTAGGTCGTGAACGACCCGATGGAGGGCGGCAGGTGGCAAAGGAAGTGGCCGTCGGTACCGAACACCCACCACCCCCCCGCCGCGCCCGGCTTGCGATACGGGTACACCCAGAGACGGCCGTCGCGACCGACTCTGACGGTACTGACCGTGGGAAAGACATCGGCGACCGGCCGCTGGTCACTGATCATGGCATCATCGGCCGGAGGCCAGTTCTCGCTTCCGCGACCACCCCTCCTCTCGATGCGCTCATCGCGGTAGGCCTGCACATGTGCCCCGGTGACCTCCCGGTCCGGATCGGTCCACCGGACGATGCGGCGCAGGCTCAGTTCCTCATCCAGCAGGCGCACTTCGGGCTCCCTCGCGCTCGCGATCGCGATGGTGGTTCCAAGGGCGTGCACCGAAGGAACCGGATCGAAGAGCGTCCACAGGATTGCTCCGGCGCCGTCCCAGGTGCCCTCGCGTTCGGCATCCAGCTTGGCCAGCTCCCCGATCACGGTCCCGTCGGCGTCGTGCGCCTCCACGAACCAGGGCATGGGCTGCCGGAAGTCCCGGGCCAGCATCTCCCAGGCGTCGTCCCTGGCGTTGACGGAGATGCCGTTGTCGAGCACTCCGCCAGCCAGGGAGGCATTGAAGTACTCCGGGTCCATCTTCACCGTGCGGATGAACTCCCCGGTCGACGCATACACGTGATAGCGCCACGGCCGGTAGTCTCCCACCCACAGCGTGTCCCCCGGGAGCACCCAGATGTAGCGGCCGATGCGGAACTCGCCGGGTCCTTCGCCCTTCCCGCCCATCGAGCGCAGGTGCGTGCCGCCGGCATCGAAGATGCGGATCTTGCCGCTCCCGTTGTTCATCATCGCGATCGATCCGTCGGAGAGCCGGTTGGCGCCGCGGATCCAGTAGAACATGTAGGGCTCTTCTCCCTCCCGCACGCCAATCGACAGGGTCGGCTCCTCGCTGAGCGAGCAGAACGCATCCGAGTTCAGCGGATCGCTGGTGACGATTTCCACGCCGGCGCTGTCGATGGCCAGGGTCGGGGCGCGTGGCGCCGGCTGATCGCCGCAGGCGGTTATTCCGATGGCGAGGACGAGGGCGAAGATGGGACGGCGAAGCGGATTCTGACCGGAGGCTGGACTCATCATGGGGAGCACCTTTCAGCGGGAGTGCCTGCGTGGCCCTGACACCTTGGTCTGCGACGGCGGGAGCGGCAAGCCGACAGCGCTTGTCCCCCGCCTTGACTCGCGGTCCCGTCCGGGCGAGCATGACAGTCGCGGGAGTCCGTAAGGGACGCCGTCAGTCAATATGACAGGAACGACGACATGAAGAAGCAAATCGTTTCATGGGCCCTGGTTTGCCACGGCCTGCTGTGGACCGTGGCCTGCGCGCCCGGTGGCGAGGAAGCGCAGGTCGCGGAAGAAGCACCCACCGATCCCGCCGCCATTGCGGACGCGGCAGCCGATGGCGCCCTGCCCAACCCGGCAACCGAGGTCGTGACGGACTGGGTCGACCTGCCCGACGGGCGCGAATGGGGTTCCACCGCCGGCGTCGACATCGATCCGATTGACGGCCAAATCTGGGCCTACGACCGCTGCGGCGGCGTGGGGCTGGCGGGCGGATGCGACGAGAACCTGGTCGATCCCGTGTTCAAGTTCCACCGCGAGACCGGCGAGATCCTGGCCAGCTTCGGCGCGGGACTCTTTGTCCTGCCGCACGGCATCCACGTCGACGCGGACGGCAACGTGTGGATCACCGACTCGATGGGTAACTCGACTGGCACAAAAGGTCACCAGGTTATCAAGTTCAGCCCGGAGGGTGAAGTGCTGCTGACTTTGGGCCAGCCCGGAGTGCGGGGAAGCGCACCGGGTGTGCTCAACGAGCCGTGCGACGTGATCACGGCGCCGAACGGCGACATCTTCGTTGCGGACGGGCACAGCGGACAGAACCCCAACCCTGCCGAGGGGTCGACCGGACGGATCATCAAGTTTTCGGCCGACGGCGAGTACATCATGGAGTGGGGGCGGATCGGGGACGGGCCGGGCGACTTCCGCACGCCGCACGGCATGGCCTTCGATTCCCAGGGGCGCCTGTTCGTGGCCGACCGGGGGAACCACCGCATTCAGATCTTCGACCAGGACGGCAATTACCTGGACTCGTACTACCAGTTCAGCCGGATCAGCGGGCTCTTCATCGATGCGCAAGACAACCTCTACGCGATCGACTCGGAGTCGAACTCGCGCACCCACGACGGGTGGATGACGGGGATTCGCATCGGGCACGTGTCGGAGGACCGGGTGACCGCGTTCATCCCGCCGCACGCCGTCTCCGAGGAGCGGCCCTTTGGATACGCCGGCGAGGGCGTCGCTGTGGACGGGGACGGCAACGTCTACGCCGCGGAAGGTCCGATCTCGCTCCGCGCCGCGGGTGGCGGGCTGACGAAGTACGTAGTGTCGGGGAACTGAGGCCCGGGAGAATCGATCCCTTGGGACAGACGCTCCTGCAGAAGGTCTGGGACCTTCACACCGTCCGCACGCTGCCCTCCGGACAGACGCAGCTCTTCATCGGCTTGCACCTGATCCACGAGGTGACTTCGCCCCAGGCCTTCGACATGCTGCGCCGTCGCGGCGTGGGTGTGGCCTTCCCGGAACGCACCTTCGCCACCGTCGACCACATCGTCCCGACGCTGGACCAGCGCCGCCCCTTCGCCGACGACCTCGCCGAACGGATGATGGCCGCGCTGGAACGCAACTGCGACGAGTTCGGGATCCGGATCGCCGGACTGGACAGCGACCGGCAGGGGATCGTGCACGTGATCGGGCCCGAACTGGGCCTCACCCAGCCGGGCATGACCATAGCATGCGGGGACAGCCACACGTCCACGCACGGCGCCTTCGGGGCGGTGGCCTTCGGAATCGGCACCTCGCAGGTGCGCGACGTGCTCGCGTCGCAGTGCCTGGCGATCGCGCCGCTCAAGGTCCGCAGGATCTCGGTGTCGGGTGAACTGGGGCCGGGCGTCTACGCGAAGGACGTGATCCTCGAGATCATCGCGCGGCTTGGTGTGCGGGGAGGGGTCGGCCATGCCTACGAGTACGGCGGCGAGGCGGTCGCGCGCATGACCATGGACGAGCGCATGACGATCTGCAACATGTCCATCGAGGGCGGCGCGCGGATCGGCTACGTCAACCCCGACGAGACCACCTTCGCGTATCTGCGGGGGCGGCCGTTCGCGCCCGCTGGCGGCTCCTTCGAGCGGGCGAAGCAATGGTGGCGGGCGATGGCCTCGGACCCGGATGCGGCCTACGACGATGTCGTGGAGATCGACGGCGGCGCCATCGAGCCGCGCGTGACGTGGGGGATCAACCCAGGCCAGTCGGTGGGTGTGTCGGAGCCGATACCGGATCCGGGCGCCTCCGTCTCATCCGAGGAGGCCGCCGCGATCGGGGAAGCGCTCGATTTCATGGGTTTCGCGGCCGGTTCGCCACTGCGCGGAACCCGGGTGGACGTGGCCTTCGTGGGGTCGTGCACCAACGGGCGGCTCTCGGACCTGCGCGAGGCGGCGCGGGTGGTGCGGGGGTCCCGGGTGGCGCGGCATGTGAGGGCGCTGGTGGTGCCCGGGTCGGTGAAGGTGAGGCAGGCGGCCGAGGCGGAAGGGCTGGACGAGGTGTTCCGCTCGGCCGGGTTCGAGTGGCGGGGGGCGGGGTGTTCGATGTGCCTGGCCATGAACCCGGACCGTCTGAACGGCCGTGAGGTGTGTGCGTCGTCGTCGAACCGCAACTTCAAGGGTCGCCAGGGGAGTCCCACCGGGCGCACCCTGTTGATGAGCCCGGCGATGGTCGCCGCCGCCGCCGTCACCGGAGAGGTCACCGACGTGAGGACGATGCTGTGAGCGGAGTGAGGCCGATCGATCGCGTCGAGGGCACCGCGATTCCGCTGCGGGGCGACAACATCGACACCGACCGTATTATTCCGGCCCGCTTCCTGAAGGCGATCACCTTCAGCGGGCTCGGGGAGCACGTCTTTGCGGACGACCGCCGGTCGATGCCCGGACACCCCTTCGCCAATCCGGCCTACGCCGGCGCATCCATCCTCCTGGTCAACCAGAACTTCGGCTCCGGCTCCTCGCGCGAGCACGCGCCCCAGGCGCTCATGCGGTGGGGAATCGGGGTGTGCGCGGGCCAGTCCTTCTCGGATATCTTCCTGGCCAACGCCACCACGATCGGGCTGCCCTGCCTCGCGGCGGCGCGGCGCGACATCGAGGCACTGATGGCCACGACCGAGGCCGAGCCCGCCACGCCGATGGCCGTGAGCGTCCGCGCCCTGTCCCTCACCGCGAACGGCCGCACCGTCAAGCTTCACCTTCCCTCCGCAATCCGCGACGCCTTCCTCACCGGCCAATGGGATGCGACGGGCCTGCTGCTCCACCGATTCGAAAACGTGCAGCAGGTGGCGTCCCGACTTCCGTACCCTACAGGTTTCTAGCAGCGAATTCCTCCAGCTGCTCCCCCCCTTCCGACCCCTCCCGGAATAACTGATGTCCACAGACCGACTGTACATCTTCGACACTACGCTTCGCGATGGCGAACAAGCCCCGGGTTTCTCGCTCAATACCGAGCAGAAGCTGCGACTTGCCCGCCAGCTCGAGACGCTTGGAGTCGACATCATGGAAGTCGGTTTTCCGGTCGCGTCGGAGGACGATGCACGCGCGGTCAAGCTGATCGCGCAGGAGGTTCGGGAGCCGGTGATCGCCGCGCTGGGCCGCTGCATCCCGGGTGACATCGAACTTGTTGGCGAACTGGTGCGGCACGCGGCCCGGCCGAGGATCCACACCTTCATCGCCACATCGGACCTGCACCTCGAACACAAGCTGCGGATCAGCCGCAGAGAGTGCCTGCGGGCGGTCGCATCGTGCGTCGCGCAAGCGCGCAATTACACCGACGATGTCGAGTTCTCGGCCGAGGACGCGATCCGCACCGACATGGACTTCCTGTGTCAGGTCGTGGATACGGCAATCGCGGCGGGAGCGACCACCATCAACCTGCCCGACACCGTGGGGTACTCGGTTCCAAGCGAGATCGCGGCGTTCTTCAGGACGGTGATGGCCAAGGTCAGCGACGCCGACAATGTCGTCTTCAGCGCGCACTGCCACGACGACCTCGGGCTGGCGGTCGCCAATTCGCTGGCCGCCGTGCTGGCCGGCGTACGGCAGCTGGAGTGCACCATCAACGGGATCGGCGAGCGCGCGGGCAACGCTTCGCTCGAGGAGATCGTGATGGCGACGCGGGTCAGGCACGATCTGCTGCCGTTTGAAACGAGGATCGACACGACCCGGCTCTTCCGCACCAGCCGCCTCCTCACCGAGCTGACCGGCGAGCCCGTCCAGGCCAACAAGGCCATCGTGGGCCGCAACGCCTTCGCGCACGAGGCGGGCATTCACCAGCATGGCATGCTCCGGGACCGCCGCACCTACGAGATCATGAGGCCCGAAGACGTGGGTGTGGAGTCGACGCTGGTTCTGGGGAAGCACTCCGGGCGCCACGCGGTGAGACAGCGGTGCGAGGAACTGGGCTACGAATTGAGCCGGTCCGAACTCGACCGCGTGTACCGGGAAGTCATCGCGCTGGCCGACCGGGGGAAGTCGGCCGGGGACGGTGAGTTGGCGGAGATCGTGCGGCGGAACCGGCCGGACTACTAGCCACCCGTGGCCAGATTCCCTTCGGCTCTCGCGCGGGCTTGTCCACGGACTGCCAGAGGTGTCCACCCGAGGAGGCCCAATTGACGGGATCTGAACTGGAATGGGCCCGCGAACTCGTCGCCGGTGCGTTGCGAGTGGTGGCTCTCACCGGGGCGGGGATCTCCGCGGAGTCGGGCGTGCCGACCTTTCGCGACGCGGGGGGACTGTGGCGCAACTACCGGCCCGAGGAACTTGCCACCATCGGGGCTTTCGAACGCGACCCGACGACGGTGTGGGAGTGGTATGAGTGGCGGCGCGGATTTGTCGCCGAATGCGAGCCGAATGACGGGCATCGTGCGCTGGCCCGGTTTTTCCTGAAGCGTGGCACGGCGGGGATCGTGACGCAGAATGTGGACGGGCTCCACACCCGCGCCGCGCTCGAAGAGGCGGGGGACGGTCCGCCCGACGCCGCGCTGCCCATCGAGATCCACGGCGCGATCGCGCGCGACCGGTGCAACCGGTGCGGGCTCCGCGCCGAGGCCGAGCCGTTGGGCGACTCCCTGCCCCGGTGCGCGGCGTGCGGCGGGATGCGCCGGCCCGATGTGGTGCTCTTCGGCGAGATGCTCGACAGTGAACTGCTGGCCCGGGCCCAGTCGCTGGCTGTGCGCGCGGATCTCTGCCTCGTGATCGGGACGAGCGCGGTGGTCTACCCGGCCGCGGGGATCCCGCTGGCAACGCTCGAACGAGGCGGCGGCGTCATAGAGGTGAATACGGAAGCGACCGAGCTGACGGGCGCGGCCACGGTGGCGCTGCGGGGGGCGGCGGGGGTGGTGTTGCCGGCGTTGCTGGGGTAGTGTTGGGATTGCTGGATTCGTTACAGGGGGAGTCGAAGGACGAGCGATGAAGTTGCGACCATACTGCCACATGACCGCCTGGGCGTCAGCGGTCATCCTGACCGCGCTCAACCTCGCCTGCAACGACGAAAGCACCTCTGCTCCCGACAACCGGCCGCCGGAGGCCAACGGTGAGATCCCGGAGCAGGTGCGGGTCATCGGTGCGACGTCCGTATTCGATGTCTCCCCGTACTTCACGGATCCCGACGGGGATTCGCTGACCTTCTCGGCAACCGTCCAGGACAGCCACATTGCCACGATTTCGGTGACGGGCATCTCCCTCCGAATCACCGGGTTGGCGCTGGGAACCACGACAGTTACGGTGACGGCCAGCGACCCGGATGGACAGTCCGCCACCCAGCAGTTCAACCTCGTGGTCCGGACCCAGCCGTCGGTTGATCGCTTCAAGCTCGTCGCCCTCTATCAGGCGGCGGGCGGGGCGGAGTGGATTGCGAGCACCGGCTGGCTGTCGCACGCACCGATCGGCGAGTGGTTTGGCGTCGAAACCGACGAGGAAGGGCTGGTTACCGAGTTGAACCTTCCTTTCAACGGGATGGAGGGACGAATCCCCGCCGCAATTGCCGACCTCTCCCGTCTGACCTCGCTGAACCTCTCGTGGAATCGACTGGAGGTGTTGCCGGTGCAGTTGCTCCGACATTCAAGGCTGGCCAGGCTTAATCTCAGTACAATCGATCTGGAAGGTCCCCTCCCCAGCGCGCTGGGGGGACTCTCCAACCTGACCGAACTGCATCTGGCTTACAACACCCGACTGCGGGGACCCATCCCTCCCGAACTCGGCCAACTCACCAAGCTGAGGGTGCTTGATCTCCGCAGGATCCCCCTGGACGATACCATTCCTCCGGAATTCGGCAACTTGACCAATCTGAGGATTCTGAACCTGGAAAACGCGAGTATCAGGGGAAGAATTCCGCGTGAACTGGCCGACCTCGGCAGCCTCGAGGAATTGATTCTGGCGGACAACACCTTCATGTTCGGCCGGATACCGCCCGAGCTGGGCAACCTGTCGAGTCTGACCAATCTCGACCTGGCAAACAACATGTTCGGCGGACCGATCCCCGCCGAGATCGGCGACCTCGCCCAACTGAGGACCCTCGCTCTCCAGGGCAACGGGTTCACGGATGCCGTTCCCCCCGAACTGGGGCGCCTTGCAGAACTGCGGCAACTCTATCTGTTCCGGAATCGCTTCAGGGGATCCCTGCCCCAGTCGCTGACGGCACTTCGCTTACTCGAGGCACTGGTCGCGGACCGGACGGAACTCTGCGCCCCGACCGACCCCGTCTTCACCCGCTGGCTGGAAGGCGTCGCCAAGCGGCGTGTCCGGCCCTGCGGCCACACCGAAGAACGCGCGTACCTGATGCAGGCTGTCCAGTCGCGAAGCTATCCGGTACCGCTGGTGGCGGGAGAGGCGGCGCTATTGCGGATCTTCCCCACATCCGACCGCTATACGCAGGAGCCGCTCCCACCGGCCCGCGTCACCTTCTACCCGGGAAGCAGCGGCGAAGGGCATGTCGTGGACATCCCGGCGGGATCGGCGGCAGTTCCCCAGCAGGTGGAAGAAGGCCGGCTGGACCTGTCCGTGAACGCAGAGGTCCCCGGTTCGGTGGTCCAGCCGGGTCTTGAACTGGTCGTCGACATCGACCCGGAAGAGACGCTCGATCCGGCGCTGGGCGTGACCAGGCGCGTGCCCGCGGAGGGGCGGCTGAAGATCGAAGTGCTGGAAATGCCGACTCTTGACGTAACGGTCGTGCCGTTCCTCTGGGCGTCCAATCCCGACTCGTCCATCCTCGATCTCACCAGCGGAATGACGGGCGACGACACGCTGTTCTGGGACACGCGCACCATGTTGCCGGTGGCGGAAATCAAGGTGACGGTGCTCGACCCGGTGGTCACGGAGCACAACGACGGGAACTCGCTGATCAGTCTAACGGCGATGATTCGCGCATCGGAAGGCGCTAACGGCCACTATCTGGGTACAATGTCGGGCGAAGTGATAGGCCGGGGATTCGGAGCACTCGGTGGGCGGTTTGCGTTCTCGGTTCCGGACGCGGAGGTCATCGCACATGAGTTCGGGCACAACTTCAATCTCCCGCACGCGCCCTGCGGTGGTGCGGGGGGTCCCGACCCGGCTTATCCCTACCCCGACGGCAACACGGGCGCCTGGGGTCTCGATCCACGCGCCGACACCCTGGTCGACCCGAACACAAGCGACCTCATGAGCTATTGCGACCCTGCCTGGGTCAGCGACTACTTCTTCAGCAACGCGGCCCGCTACCGATTGAGCGACGAGACGAGCGCCATGACCACCCCGGCCCACCAGGAACGCGTCCTCTTCCTCTGGGGCGGCGTCGACGCCGAGGGCGTTCCCCACCTGGACCCCGCGTTCGTGCTCGATGCGCCGGCCTCCCTTCCCCACTCCGATGGCCCACACCAGATCACCGGTCGCGACACGAACGGCTTGGAGTTGTTCACGCTGCGATTCCCGATGCCCGTAATCGCCGACGGCGATGGCAGCTCGTCCTTCGTCTTCGCCCTTTCCGTGCGGGAGGAGTGGGCCGACGCGCTCGCGAGCATCACCCTCGCCGGCCCGGGCGGGTCCTTCACCCTGGATCGAAACAGCGACCGGCCGATGGCGATTCTGCGCAATCCCGAGACGGGGCAGATCCGGCAGATCATGCGCGACCTGCCCTCCGGCCCCGCAGGACGGACAGCCGCGGAGCGTGTGGGGGCGGAGACGGGCTTCGAGGTGCTCTTCAGCCGCGGCATCCCCGATCCGGCGGACTGGAATCGGTAAGGGTGGAGAGGCGGACTCCGGGTTGGCATCGTTCCGCACCCCCGTGTAGAATCACCATCCCCCGTCCCCCCAACCCAACCGCCTCCCCCATGCGCAACTCCCCCTTGTCTCTGCGATTCCCGCACGGCCTCCTCGCCCTCGCCCTCTTCCTGGTTTCCCTCGCTCCCGCCACTCCCCCCCTCACCGCCCAGCAACCCGAGCACTACGACCTCCTCATCCGCGGCGGCCGAATCTTCGACGGCACCGGCAACCCCTGGTTCCGCGCCGACATCGGGGTACGCGACGGGCGCATCGCCGCGCTGGGCCTGCTCGCCGGGGCCACCGCCGACAGAGTGATCGACGCGACGGGCCGCTACGTCTCTCCCGGCTTCATCGACATCCATTCGCACGCCGACGACGGGGGCAGCGGCGGCCGAGCAACCATCCGCAACGATTCCACCCACCGCAAGGCAGCGCCCAATATCGTGTCGCAGGGGGCCACCACCGTGGTCGTCAACCAGGACGGGCGGTCCGCGTGGCCCATCGCCGAGCAGCGCGCGACGCTGGAGCGCCAGGGCGTGGGACCCAACGTAATGATGATGGTGGGTCATGGGACGGTGCGCGGCATGGCGATGGGCGACGACTTCCGGCGACCCGCGACACCCAACGAGACCGCGCGCATGGCGGCGCTCGTGCGACAGGCGCTGGAGGAGGGCGCGGTCGGCATTTCGGCGGGACTCGAATACGTGCCGGGACGCTGGAGCACGACCGACGAGGTGGTCGCGCTGGTCGCCGAACTCGCCCCGTACGACGGGGTGTACATCTCGCACGAGCGGGCCGAGGGCGCGGACCCGATGTGGTATCTGCCCAGTCAGCACGAGGGGACGCCACCCACCCTGCAGGACGCCGTCGCCGAGACCATCGAGATCGGGCGCCGCACGGGGGTGCGCGTGGTGGCGTCGCACATCAAGGCGAAGGGGGTGGGCTATTGGGGTCAGAGCGCGTCGGCGATCGAGATGATCCAGCAGGCCCGCGACGAAGGGGTGCGCGTGTGGGCGGACCAGTATCCGTACCCGACCAGCGGCACCGACGGCCGCACCGTCCTGATCCCGCGCTGGGCGACGGATGACGAGGATGCGGCCAGCGCCGCCGAAGCCCGCCCGCCCGCCGACATGCTCGAAATGAGGCTCCGCGACCCCGAGACGGCGGCCCTGATCCGGACCGACATCACCCACGAGATCGGGCGGCGGGGCGGCGTGAACCGGATCGTCGTCTTCGAGCACCCGAACGAGGAGTACGTCGGGAAGAACCTGGGTGAAATCGCGGCCGAGCGCGGGGAGGACCCGATCGAGACCGCTATCGCGCTGCAGCTTGAGGGTGACCGCAATCGCCGGGGCGGCGGGCGCTACCGGGGCTTCTCGATGTCCGAGGACGACGTGGAGAACTACGCGGGACAGCCCTGGGTGGCCACCGCGTCGGACGGGGGGATCGCGTGGCCGGGCGACGGGCCCGTGCACCCGCGCTTCTACGGCACCTTCCCGCGCAAGATCCGGCATTACGCGCTGACCGTCGGCGCTCTCTCGCTAGAGTCGGCGATTCGGGCCCAGACATCGCTGCCGGCGCGCATCATGGGCCTCGCCGACCGAGGCGAAATCCGCGAAGGATACTGGGCGGACCTGGTGGTCTTCGACCTGGAAATGATCACCGACCAGGCCACCTTCGAGCAGCCGCACCAGCACTCGACCGGGATCGATCACGTGCTGGTGAACGGGGAGTTCGTGGTGGAGGGGGGGCGGATCGTGATGGCGGTGCCGGGGAAGGTGATCGTGTCGCGCAGCGGGGGACGGCCGACGAGTTGACGGCAACGGACGACTATCTGCACGCGGTTTTGCAGCTTTCCGCCGCGGGAACGATGGCAAGCAGGCAGCGGTAGGAAGATATGCCGGTAGTTTAGCTTCAGTCTGCCCCAATCCCCCGAGGGAGGACCTTTCCATGCCACGTACCGCCTTCACCCCGGCAATCGCCTTCCTGACCCTGGGCTCCGCACTCACCCTCACGGTGGCCGCCTGCGGCGACGCCAACCCGTCAGACACCAACGCCGATGTCGCCATCGACACGATCGGCGACACCATCGTGGTCCGCACCCTGTCGGGGAGCGTGTGGGGCGGCGTGGCGACCCTGGTGCCCGAAGCGTCGATCGGCGAATTGGAGGGACCGGAGGAATACCTCTTCGGCAGCATCTCGTCGATCGCGGTGGACGACGACCGCTCGGTGTACGTCCTGGACGGACAGGCGCAGCACGTCCGCGTCTTCGACTCCGATGGGACGTACGTCCGGACGCTCGGAGGTCCCGGCGAAGGGCCGACCGAGTTCACCCGCGCCGAGGCCATCGCCCTGCTCCCGGACGGACGGCTGGTGGTCCGGGACGCCGGCATCAAGCAGATCAAGGTCTTCGGTCCGGGCCCCGACGATGTGGATCAATGGCCCTACAGCACGTCCGGAACCATGTCCTATACGAACACGCCGCTCTACACCGACGCCCACGGTCGGACTTTCCAGACCGATCCGGGCGGGTGGACTCCCCCGGACGGCCGCGACCCCGATCGGATCATCGTGCTCGGGCCGGACGGGACGCATCTGGACACGCTTCCCGTCCCCTGGGGCGACTACGGCGAGCCCATGGTCGAATGGGAAGGAATGAGCTTCGCGGTCCCCTTCTCGCCGTTCGGGCACTGGGCGGTCGCCCCCGGCGGCCACCTCATCGCCGCCTTCTCGGCCGACTACCGCATCGACCTGGCCCGTGACGACGGCGTGCTGCGGATCGAGCGGAACGCGGAGCCGCCGAGGGTACCGGAGGGCGAGAGCAGCTACTACCGCGACGCGATCACCGAACAATATCGCGCCCAGATTCCGGGTTGGCGCTGGCAGGGCCCGTCGATCCCCGACCACAAGCCCTTCTTCGAAGATCTGACCGCCGGACGCAACGGACGGATCTGGGTGACGCTGGAAACGGAAGCATCGCCCGTGGACAACCCGAACTACGACCCCGAGCGGCCCGGGGACTCGCCGGTGCGCTGGCGGTCGGAGCTTCGCTACGATGTCTTCGAGGCCGATGGCACCTATCTCGGAACCGTCGACCCGCCGGACGGGTACGCCAGCCGGCCGACGCCGGTGTTCGACGGTGACCTCGTGTGGGCGGCCTCGCGGGATGAGTTGGGCGTGCCGCGGCTGGTGCGGTTCCGAATCGAAGTGGGAGAAGCGCCCGAAAGTTGATCACCAGTGTCAACTACGGTTGACATATTGTAAACCGTGATTGACAATTTGCAAAAGACTCCGTTGACTGCCGGGCCGCGGGCAGGAGAGCACCTCCCACCCGCGGCCCGTACTACGCGGCAGCCACCTTCACCACCATCCTGATCTCAGAACCGCGTCCTGACCGACAGAAGAAACCGTCTCGGCTGCGGCAGCCCCATGAACGGCATGGCTGTGAAGTCGCTGGCGTGAGACTTCTGGCTCGGGTCGTTGCAGTTGCAGTCGTCCCACCAGTGCAAATTGTACCCCGAGAGGGTGACGGTCGTCCGCTTCAGTCCGATACGCCCTGCGATGCCCTCCGGAACGGTATACGACACCGACACCTCCTGCAGCCGGATGTGGTCGCGCTTATCGATCGGGTAAGCCGTCCGATGGTAGTCGGCCACCGAGTCGCTCATGTAGGTCGTGGACCCGTCCGAAGCCAGATGCACGAGATACTCGTCGTAGGCGCCCTCACGCACACCCTGGGCCCTTTCAACATTTGCCATCATCGCGCCCATCTCGCCCCGCAGCTGGAACGCCACTCGCAGGTTGTCGCCGATCTGGAAGCTGTTGAAGATCGAGCCCATGTGAACGGGCTGAATCGGGCCATGTCTGAAGTAATGTTCGGTTCGGATGTGTCTGTTGGTATCCCGATCGTACCCCGCGATCCCGTTTTGCCACACGTTCCCAAGGGATTCGCCTACAAACCAGCCGTTCAGCTGTGCGGCACGCCGCCACCCGACGTGCTCCCAGGTCCCGTCCCCTCTCTGTTCGTAGAGGGGCAAGGAGTCGTCGGCGGCGGTGTCACCCAGGTCGGTGATCCGGTTCCGGTTCCACTCGTACGTCAGGCTCGAATTCCAGCGGAAGCCGGGCGTGTCAATCAGCCACGCCCGCACGACTGCTTCGACGCCGCGGTTCATGATTTCGCAGCAGTTGTCGAGTCTGCCGATCGAGCCCTCGGGGCTTTGCCTCAAGACAAGGAACAGTGCGTTGAGCACTCGCGCGTCGTAGTAGGTGAACTCGACTCCGATCCTGTCGTTCAAGAGCCCGAGATCGAGCCCGGTCTCGAGCTCGCGTTTGTTCTCGGGGTCCATCTTGTACCCGGGCGGAAGTGACCCGACTCTCTCACCTTGGGGGGGAGCTTCCCGGCCATGCCGAGGGCGCCACGCACCTTGAGGTTCGAGATCGGAGCGGGCAGAACCGAAGGCGGCACGTTGTAGCCCATGGCGGCTTTCGGGTACATCTGCGGACCCACATCGTCGCCGAAGGCCGAGCGTCCGTCCACGCGAACGGCGGTCGTAAGAGAAAGGTCCTGGCCGAGGTCCAGGCGGTTCATGGCGAAAACCCCGCGGCCGCGCCACTCGAACATGCGTTCGTCCGCGACCGTCTCCTCGGCTTCGTGCAGGGTGGATACCGGTCCGTGGTAACGACCTGCCCGACGTGCACGTAGGCGCGGCCCAGTCGATCCGCTGCGGCGGACTCCTATACCAAACGCAGTTTGAAGTCCTGGACGATTTCCTGGTGCTGGTGTCCGTGCGTGACATCGATGGCCCGGGCGGCACCGTCGCGGCAACGACGGTGTGCATGGTCCGCGATCTCTCGTTCCTACCGCTGGTCGCGGCCATCAATTTGGACAGGATGGACATGGACGACCTTTCGGACACCGATGTGGTGGATGTGGTCCTGCACGAATTGGGACACTCGCTGGGTATCGGATCCATCTGGCAACACACCGGTCTCCTGGCCCTCGCCTCGCTCTTCTCTCCCGGCGCCGACACCCAGGTCGCGGGCGCGCATGCCATCGAAGCGTTCGACTCGGCGGGGGGGCGCCGACTACACGGGCGCCAAGGTGCCGTCGAGAACTCGATGGGCTACGGATCGTCCGACACGCACTGGCGGGAATCGGTCTTCGGTCTCGAGTTGATGACTCCTGCCCAGCAGGTCGGCCGGAGTGATCCCTTCAGTGCGATCACGATCGAGTCGCTGGCCGACCTGGGCTATACGGTCGACGCGACGCTGGCGGACGACTACGAGCTTGGCGAAGCCGACGCCGATGCGGTCCCCGACGGGCTGCCGGGCGCCACCATCAGTCTGGATTGCGACATACGACACTCGACGCTGGAGATCGTCGACACGGACGGACGGATGGTACGGAGAATCGTGCCTCGCTGAGGGTACTTCGCGGTGGGGGCCCGGCGGGGGCGGGGCTGGTATCGACGGCTCAATCGATCCGCCGTAGCTTCCGAATACCACCCCGCTTACAGGAAGCACCTGCCGATGCACCCACCGCGCCACCACTTCGTCCTTGCCCCACTCCTGGCCGTCGCCGTTCTGACCACCTGCGACGAGCCCGACCCCGTGGTCATCGAGCCCGCGCCCACCACCATCGAAGTGATCGCGGGAGACGGCCAGCGGGCCGTTCAGGGTCTCCCGCTCGAGGACTCCGTGATCGTGCAGGTACTCGACCAGGCGGGCCGGACCCTTTCCGGCACCGAGATCAGCTTCACGCCTGGTACGGGTCACGGCCAGGTCGACTCCGCTTCGGCCACCACCGGCGACGATGGCCGCGCCACCGCCTTCTGGACCCTCGGCTCCGACCCCGGCGACCAGACTCTGAACGTCGCGGCAGGCGAGGCCATCGCCAGCGTCGTGGCGGTCGCGCTCGACCTCGAGGCCGAACTGGACACCCTCTTCGAGCCGGCCACCCAGGCGGAGATCGACGCCATCAGCGCGGACTGGGCCGGACGCGATGTTTCGGTCGCTGGGGTGCAGGTCGAACTCTCCGAGGAGATTCTGCTGGTGGGCGCGCCCGCCAATCTGAGAATCGTTTCGCACGTGGTAACCGGCCACCGCCACTACGGCGCGATCGTGGTGCCCGCGGGAGCATCCGAAGAGAGCCTGCACATGCTGACGTTCCTGCATGGAGGCGACGGGGGCGTGTCGGTGGCCGACCTGCAGTTCGTCAGTCTCGCGCTGGGCGAACTGCGCGACAGCTTCGTGTACGTGTTACCGTCGTTTCGCAGCGAACCACTGAGGCACGACAGCCTGGCGTGGGTCTCGGAGGGCATGTCCAGTCATTGGGACTACGACGTCGACGACGCGATGGCGCTCGTGAACGTGGCCTTCGAGACGACACCCGCGGCGAAGCCGGGCGTCTACAGCATCATCGGGGGAAGCCGCGGCGCGGGGGTCGCGCTGCTCGCGGGGGCGCGGGATGAGCGCATCGAACGGTTGGTCGCCTTCTTCGGCCCGACCGACTTCTTCGACGAGTGGTTGCGGGAGATCGTGCGCGAGGCGGCGCTGCGCCTGCCCCGCCGACTGCCGGGGGTCGCTCATCTGGATTCCACGGTCGTGCAACCGTTCATCCGGGGTGAGGTTCCGCGTGACGAAGCGCGGCTGGAGCTGGTGCGCCGGTCGTCGGTTCTATACGCGGCCGGACTGCCCGCGGTTCAGCTGCACCACGGCACCATCGACCAGACCGTGTCGGTGTCGCAGGCGGAATCGCTGATCGCGGTGATGGAGGCGCTGGGGCGGGGGCCGCCGGACTTCGAGGCGTATATTTACGAGGGGGGCGGGCATGATTTTCTGTCGCTTCAGGAGGCGATCCAGAGGGCGGTGGAGTTCATGTCGCGGTCGTTGGGGGGGTAGTCTCCTCCACCTGCACCGTCACCAGATCATTCGCCCGGTACTGCCGAGCTGCACCGAGACCGCATAGTGCGCCAGCAACCGAAGCGACATCTCCCGCGCATCGGCCGGTACACCACCCTCCCGGGCCACCGCCATCTCCTCCTCCAGATTCGTCCCCTTCGGCGCCGCCAGGAAATCGATCACCGTGTCCTTCCCATCGTTGCGCGCCCCCACCCGGAGCCTTCGCGTACCCGAACCGGCGTCCCCCTCATGCTCCACCAGACTCATCAAGGTCTCCTCGCCGACCGCACACAGCCGCCGGGTCGCCTCCTCGTCCCACTTCATGCGCGCCGCGAACTCCTCAAGGAACTCCTCGAGAACCCGCTGCACCCCCGCATCAAGCGACATCTCGACGTTCCCGCGCCGCGACAGCCACTTACCCAGGCCTACGAACCGCGTCCCCTACCTTGACCCCTTGACCCGCACGGTCAGCAGGTCGATCGCATGGTATTGCCGGTGGCTCACCGACGAGGCGTAGTGGCGCAGCAGGCGTAGCGACAGGTCGCGGCCGCTCACCGGCGTGTCCCGGTCCCTGATGAGCCCCATCTGTTCCTCGAGGTTGGTCCCCTGGGGCGCGGCCATGAACTCCATCTCGGCCGCGTCGCCGTCACGCCGGATGACCACGCGCAGCTGCCGGTGGCCGGTGTCCGTGACACCCTCGTCCTGCCGGACCAGGCTCATGAAGGCCTCCTCCGCCGCGGAGGAGAGACGTTCCGTCGAGTCGTCATTCCACTTCATCTTGGCGGCGAACTCACGGAGAAAAGCGTCGAGCCTTGGGCGTACGCCGACTTCCAGCTCCATGTCGATGTTCTGGCGGCTCGACTTCCACTTGCCCCACCCGAAGAAGACGGTGACGAGAACGTAGAGGAGCACCACGACGGCGCCGATGCCGATGGCGAGCCACAACAGGTTGACGGCGCCGGAGCCGTCTTCCTGGGCCAGGAGATGACCCGTGTTTTCGAAGAGATGGATGGGAGGACTCTCGCTCTGGGATCCGGGACGCGCCGCGGGGCTGAAGGATGACGGACCAGCGACGGCAGTTCGCGCGGATCGTGTGCAGTTGATGGGAGTTGCGCCATTTTACTGATGGCGCACGCGGCGGACAAGATGAGTGGAGGCGGAGAGGTCTCAGCGCAACAGCTCTTCCAGCCGGATGCGCTCGTCGGTGCGGTCGTCGCGGTACTTCACGATCACCGGGGCCTGCAGCGAGAGATTCCACTCGCGGCCGCGCCCGCTTCCGATGGGCCTCGACCCGGGAACCACCACCGCGCCCTCGGGAATGACCAGGGGACTCTTGCCCTCGGCGCGGATCACCTCGCCCCGCGCGATATCATAGACCGGGGTCGTACGCGTCAGGATTACCCCCGCCCCCAGCACCGCCCCCAGCTTCACGATCGCGCCCTCGTAGACGCCGCAATTGCCCCCCACCAGCACGTCGTCCTCGACGATCACGGGAAGCGCGCCGACCGGTTCGAGCACCCCGCCGATCTGCGCCCCCGCGCTGATGTGGCAGCGGCGGCCGACCTGCGCGCAGCTGCCCACCAGCGCATGCGAGTCGATCATGGTGCCATCGCCCACCCACGCGCCGACGTTGACGTACATGGGGGGCATGCAGGTCACGCCGCGACCCAGGAACGCCCCCTCGCGCACCGCCGATCCGCCCGGGACCACGCGCGTGCCGCCCCCGGGGGACGTGGTCCTGGGTGGAAAGGTCGACTTGTCGGTGAAGTGGAAGAGGCCGTCGCCGAGATCGAACCGGGCCAGGGTGCCGAGCCGGAATCCCAACAGGATGCCGCGCTTGACCCATACGTTGACGCGCCAGCCGTGCGGGGCGGCGCGGTCGGGTTGGGCGGCGCGGACCCGGCCGGCGCCCAGGAGGTCGCGGAACTCGGCGAAGAGGTCGTGGTCGCTCTCCAGGGGGGTGGGGCGGGCGAAGGCCTCGTCGATGCGGTCGGCGATCAAAAAGGGCTTCTCCCATGTAAACCGAACATGACATTTTGTAAAGTTCTCATTACAGTCCTGCCGACTCCATCACTTCACGCATACGCCGCCGGTTTTCGGCGCCGACCGCGGCCAGCGGAAGACGGCAGCGGTCCTCCAGCAGGCCCATTTCGGCCATCGAGAACTTTACGGGTCCCGGGTTGGTCTCGAAGAAGTTGGCGTCCATGAGCGGCAGCCAGCGGCGGTGCACCCGGCGGGCGCCGGCAAAGTCCCCCGCCAGGCACCGGTCGCAGAGTTCGGCCATCGGCCCCGGGATCTGGTTGGAGACCACCGAGATCAGCCCGTGCGCCCCCAGGGCCATTGAGGGCAGCGTCGCGCCGTCGTCACCCGAGAGGACCGCGAAGTCCGCGGGGACCGCCTGGACCACCCGCGCCATCTGCATGATGTCGCCCGCAGCCTCCTTGACGGCCGCCACGCCGGGAATCGTGGCCAGCCGCGCGAGGGTTTCGGCGGTGACGTTGATGCCGGTCCGGCTGGGGACGTTGTAGACGACGATGGGAAGGCTCGTGGCCTCCGCCACCGCCGTGTAGTGGAGGAAGAGACCGTCCGGGGTGGGCTTGTTGTAGTACGGGGTGACAACGAGGAGGCCGGCGGCGCCGGTGCCCTCCAGCGACCTGGCCAGGGCAACCACCTCGGCGGTGTCGTTGCCGCCGCAGCCGGCGATGACCGGGACCGCGCCACCCGCCGCCTCCACGGTCAGCTCCGTGACCCGGACCTTTTCCGAGCCATTCAGGGTGACGCCTTCGCCTGTAGACCCACCCGGCACCAGGAAGTGGATCCCCGCTGCCACCTGCCGGTGCACCAGGGCGCCAACGCGTTCCTCGTCGATAGCGCCGTCAGGAAGGAAGGGTGTGACCAGGGCGGTTCCACATCCGTGGAGCAAGGGTCTCTCCCGCGCCGCCGTGTCGTTTGTGGTCTTCATCGGCTGCCTTCGCTTGATGGGCCGTCCCCCGCCACCACCCGCTCCCAGCACTCCGCGAAATCGTACACGCCGGAACGGCCGTGGATCCAGTGTGCGGCGGCGAGTGCCCCGCGTGCGAATCCGGCTCGGGACCGGGCCGTGTGGCTGAGCCGCACGGTGTCGGCGGCCGAGTCCCACTGGAGCTCGTGGGTGCCGGGAACGTAACCCGTCCGTTGGCTGGTGACGTCGATCTCGCCGCTCCAGCCCGCGGCGCGGACCTCGTCGATGATGCGCAGCGCCGTTCCCGAGGGGGCGTCGCGCTTGCCCCGGTGGTGCGACTCGAAGGCGGCGAGGTCGTAGCCGCCGCACCGGGCCAGGGTGCGGGCGGCGGCCGCCGCGATGCGGTAGAAGGCGTTGACGCCCACCGAGAAGTTCGCGCCGTGGACGAGGCCGATCCGGCTGCTCCGCGCGTGTGCCAGGAGTGCGGCACGCCGGTCGTCCCACCCGGTGGTGCCGACCACGGTGTCGATCCCGAGGTCGCACAGGCGTTCGAGGTTGCCGGAGGTGACCGAAGCGCCGGTCGAGAAGTCGATGGCCACATCGGTCTTGCGGAGGGCTGCTCGGTTGAGCCCGGAGCCGTCCTGGTTGTTGGACCCGTCGAGTCGAAGGACCACGGTCGCGCCGTGCTCCGGTGCCAGCTGCTCGATCAGGCGTCCCATCCGCCCGTGGCCCAGCAGCGCGATTCGCAGTGGGGTCCGGGGAGAAGAGTCAGCCGCCATCGCCCAGTCAGCGCTGTCCCTCGCCGTTTTCGGCGCCATGAAGCGACTGCGCACCGATCATCCACCCCCCCGCCACCAGCAGCTCGGCATTCAGCACCGACGCCCCCGCCGCGCCCCGGATCGTGTTGTGCCCGAGGGCGACGAACTTGAGGCCCAGCAGCGGACATTCGCGCACCCGTCCCACCGTGACCGCCATCCCCCGCCCCGCCCCGACATCGCGCCGCGGCTGCGGACGGTCGGCGCCCGCCACGACCTGAACCGGCCGCCCCGGCGCGGTCGGCAAGACCAGTTCCTGGGGACGCCCGCGAAAGGCCGTCATCGCTTCCCGCGCATCGTCCGGCGACGGCTGCGCTTCCAGCTCCACCGAAGCGCACACCAGGTGACCGTCGACCGTCGGGACCCTGTTGCAGTGCGCGCTCACCGTCACGGCCGCCGGTTCCACCCCGTCCCCCCCACCCCGCAGCTCCCCGAGCAGCTTGCACGTCTCCACCGACAGCTTGTCCTCTTCGCCCCCGATGAACGGTACCGCGTTGCCCAGCATGTCCACCGCGGGCACACCCGGGTAGCCCGCCCCGCTCACCGCCTGCAGCGTGGTCACGAGCACGCGCCGGATGCCGAAGGGACGGAGCGGGGCGAGGGCCATCGTCAGGGTGATGGTCGAGCAGTTGGGGTTGGTGACGATCGCCCCGGGCCAGCCACGCTCGCGGCGCTGGTGCTTGATCAGCTCCATGTGGTCCGGGTTCACCTCCGGGATGACGAGGGGGACATCCGCGTCGAGGCGGTGGTTGCGCGAGTTCGAGAGTACGAAATGCCCCGCGCGAGCAAAGGCCCGTTCGATCCCGCCCGCAGCCGACGCGTCCATGGCGGAAAAGACCACCTCGGGACAGTCTGCCGACACGGTCGCGGGTTGCACCACCATCCCGGCCACGCCCTCGGGCATGGGACGGTCCTGGACCCAGCGCGCGGCCTCGGCGTAGGTCCGGCCCGCGCTCCGCTCGCTCGCGCCGAGCCACGCGACCCGGAACCAGGGGTGACCCTCGAGCTGGAGGACGAACTGCTGGCCCACCATGCCGGTGGCACCCAGCAGTCCGACGGGGATCGGATGCGATGAAGTCATGCGAGTCGTGTACGCCCGTAGCGGCCGACCGTTTCGCGCCCCATCAACTGATCGGCCGGCTCCGCGGCACCAGCCGCGCCGACCACAGCCCGGAATTCGTGTCGGAGAAGAAAATGCGCCCCTTGAACGGCATGACGCTCCACGCCATCGGCGAATTGGGCACGTACCCGGCCGGGTCGAAAGCCTTGAAGACCGCGATCTCGCGCCCCTGCGTGTACAGGTTGCCCATCAGCTCCCCCGAAACGTCCACCATGCGCACGCCCCCTTCGTAGTAGGCCTGGTACAAGACGTCGTCCTCCACCCAGATGTTGTGCGTTCCATACTCGGGGACCTCGTACCGGGCCACCATCTCCGGATCTTCCGGGTCGGAAAAGTCGATGATCTGGATGTACCCCTGGGTCACCAGCGGGATGCCATGCATACCGGTCTCGGCGTCGTACGGCAGCTGGTAGGACCCCCGCCCCCGCCCCGGCCCCTCCCATGCCAGACCCCGCCGCGTCATGATCTCGTCCCCCACGAAGACGTAGTGCTTCCCCGTCGACTCCGAGATGTACGGAAAGACCGCGTGCGTGCCCCCCGTCGGCAGCGGATAGCTGCTCACGAACACCGGGTTCTCGGGAGACCCGCCCCAGCGCCCGTCCCCCACGTCCACCACCACCAGCCCGGTCGCCCACTCTGCCGAGTAGGCCAGCCCGTCCATCACCCACACGTCGTGGAGCCGGCTGTCGGGATGGTTGTACTCGCCCACGTAGCGCGGGTTGTAGATGTCGCTCACGTCCAGGATCACGTACTTGTCGCCCCCCGCCAGCGCGAAGACGTGGTCGTTGGTGGGGAAGGCGTTGTGGACCCCGCCGGTCAGGCCGTATTCCGTGACCTCCGACGCGATCACGGGGTGGGCCGGATCGGCCAGGTCGAGGATGACCACCCCGTTGCGCCGGTCGGAGGCCCCTTCGCGCGTCATGGTCGCGTAGCGGCCGTCGGGCGACACCTTCATGTCGTTCACGGAGCGCGCGTCCACCTGAACAGAATCCGTCTTGAAGATGTTCGCGGGATCGGTCACGTCCCACACGAAACCGTAGCCGTCGGAGCGCTTGGCCCCGGTGACCGCGTAGTCGCGCTCGTCCACGCCCTCGAAAACCCAGAAGTCGGTGGTGCGGACCCGCTGTTCGCGGCCTTGTCCGTGGATTTCGAGCTGCTGGACCACGTCGCGGGAGACGATTTCGAAGGAGGTGCGCGCGGCGAGGGGGCCGGCATTGGCCACGACCGAGTAGAGACCGGGGAGGTCGGCGACGAAGCGGCCGTCGTGTACCTGGGCGGTGGCGGGAGGGGCCATGGTGCCGGGCGCCGCCTCGTAGGCGTGGGACCATTCGACGGGGACGCGGGGGAGGAGTTCGCCGCCCTCGTTCCGCACCTCGGCGCCGAAATCGATGACGTCGCCGGTGCGGGCGCGGGAGACGCCGCCGGTGATCGTCAGGGTGGTGGCCGTGAAGGGGGCGGCGGAGAGGGTGGCCGTGCCGGTCACGCCGTCGACGGTGGCGGTGATGGTGGCCGTGCCCGGGGCGGAAGCCGTGACGCGGCCGAAGCCGTCGACGGTCGCAATGCCGGGCGTGTCGCTCCGCCACTCGACCTGCGGATCGGGGCGTTCGCTGCCGTCCGCATGCTCGGCCCGGACCCCGAGACGGATCGTGGTTCCTGCAAGCAGACTGTGGTTTGTGAGAGGAGTGACGACCACCCGCGCGACGGCCGGCCAGTCGATGCGGACCGGCACCCTGACCATGACCGTTTCGCCTGCGGGAGGATCGCCATCCTGAACCAGCGTGGCGATCAGCGAGTAGTCCCCCGCCGCCAGCGCGGTGACGACCCCCTCCCTCACCCGCACCGCCGAGAACGGGCCCACCAGCCGCACCGGCGGGGCGTCCACCTGAGCGCCGGAGCGGGTCACCCCCGTGATCCTGACCTCGACCTCGTCCCCGACCCGCATGGTCAACTCTGCCGGTTCGGCGACGAGCTGCACGATCGGGTCGTCGTCGGTTTGGGCGCGGAGCGGGACGGCGGCGGCCGCAACTGTGCCGACCACGATCAGGGCAAGGAGCCCATGACGGACGATCCGGGCGCACCATGCCAGCCCGGCGTTTCGATGATCTCGGTGCTCGCGGGGATCCATCCACGGCCTGTTCGACATTGTTGGCTCCTTCCAAGCCGGTGGTCCGACAAACCCTAACGTTACGTCAGGGTTTGGGCGCCTCCACGAATGCGCGGCGCCTCGGTGGCGACTTCAGCTCGGAAGTTGCGGAGTATTCGCCGGCCAGACAACGCCCGCGGGCGGCGGTGCCGCGGCACCCGCCCTCACGATCCCCCTGAGCATCCCTCGAAAGATCAGCCAGTGCACCGGATAGAGGCCGTACCAGTACGCCAGTCCCCCCAACCCCGACGGATCGAAAACGGCTGTCTGCGTGATTCGGCTTCCCCCACCTTCCGGTTCCACCTCGAACTGCAGCCAGGCCCGGCCGGGCACCTTCATCTCGGCCCTGAGCAGCAGCAGCCGGCCCTCCTCGAAGGCTTCGACCCGCCAGAAGTCCAGCGGATCGCCCGTCCGCAATTCGACCGGGTGACGCCGACCCCTGCGCATGCCCACACCCCCCGCAAGCAGGTCGAGCGCACCGCGCAGCATCCACAACCAGGTGGCGAAGTACCAGCCCCCAACCCCGCCAATGCGCTGGATGGGCGCAAACGCGCGCTCCGGTTCGGCCGCCGTCAACGCCTGCTGCCGGTCGATCAGCCGGGAACCGAAGCGCCTTCCACCCCAGCGCGGCCGGCTCCCGCTCGCGGACACGGCGTCGCTCCAGCGTGTGCGCGCCATCTCGCGGTCCTCCTCCAGCAGGACCCCCGCGATGGCTGCACGCACCGCCAGGGGACGGACGGTGAAGCGGTCGAGCGCCCGCCGGTCGTGGACGACCGTGTCGTGGCGCAGGCTGTCGATCAGCTTCCTGCCCACCCGCGCGTAGAGCGGCGTCACCAGTCCGAGCCACAGACTCGAGAGACGCGGGCTGAGGAACGGAACCGGGATCATCAAACGCCGCACCCCCATCTGACGGGCATACTCCTGCATGAGTTCGCCGTAGGTCACGCGTTGAGGGCCCCCGATTTCGAAGACCTCGTTGCCGTCCGCCTCCAGGTCAAGACCGTGCAGCAGGTAGTCGATGACGTCACCCATGGCGATCGGCTGCGCCTCGGCACGGACCCATCGCGGGGTGACCATCACCGGCAGCCGGTTGACCAGACCGCGGATCAGTTCAAAGGAGAGCGACCCCGAACCGATGATGATCGAGGCGCGGAATTCCACGGTGGGTGGGCCGTACGAGGCGAGGATGTCGCCTACTTCCTGACGGCTGGCCAGGTGGGCGGAGAGGTCGCGGTGGCTACCCAGCCCCCCCAGGTAGATGACCCGTCGCACCCCCTGCCGCCGCGCGGCACACGCGAAGTTGTGCGCGCAAGCGCGGTCCCGTTCCCGGAAATCCGCCCGTGATCCCATGGAATGCACCAGGTAGTAGGCGGTGTCGACGCCCTTGAGCGCGGCATCGAGCGACGGCGGGTCGAGTGCATCGCCGTGGACGATCTCGGTCGCGGGGGAGAACCGGCCTTCCAGATACCGCGGCGTGCGGGCCAGGCAGCGCACCCGTTCGCCCTTCGCCTCCAGGGCCGGGACGAGGCGTCCGCCGACGTATCCGCTGGCGCCCGTGACGAGGACGAGCGAGTGGCTGACGTAGGGAATTTCCATGCGGATGGGTACCCCATGGCGGCAAGGTGGTTTCCGGGTTCCAGACGGGGTTCCAATTTCGGACTCCGGAGACTCGGAAGCGAGCACTTCCGAGTCAGCTTCCGAGTTCGCACGCCGGACACGGCCCCCCACCACTGGACACCGGTGCCGCTCGGGTCCACACTAACATGCGCAACCGAGTCCGACCCCCACCTCCATACCGGCCAAACACCCTCCACCACGCCAATCATGCCCGCATCCGACAGAATCCAGGACCTTCTCGGCCACGAGGCCGACGACCTCCTCACCTACCGCGCACGCGGCTTCCCGCGCGAGCAACTCCACCTCCCCGGCCCCGATTTCGTCGACCGGGTGGTCGCGGGGACCGACCGCAACCCCCAGGTGCTGCGCAGCATGCAGCAGATCCTCGGCCACGGCCGGCTGTCCGGCACCGGCTACGTCTCCATCCTGCCCGTCGACCAGGGGATCGAGCACTCGGCGGGGGCGTCGTTCGCGCCGAATCCGGTCTATTTCGACCCGGGCAACATCTGCGAACTGGCCGTGGAGGGCGGGTGCAACGCGGTCGCGTCCACGCTGGGCGTGCTGGGCTCGGTGTCGCGCCGGTACGCGCACCGGATCCCCTTCCTCGTCAAGCTGAACCACAACGAGTTGCTGACCTACCCCAACCGCTACGACCAGGTCATGTTCGCGAGCGTGCAGCAGGCGTGGGATCTGGGGGCGGCGGCGGTGGGGGCGACGGTCTATTTCGGTTCCGAGCTGGGAATGCGCCAGCTGCAGGAGGCGTCGGAGGCGTTCCAGATGGCACACGAGTTGGGCATGGTGACCGTGTTGTGGTGCTACCTGCGGCAGTCCGCCTTCAACACGGGGGGAAAGAACTACCACGCGGCCGCCGACCTGACCGGACAAGCCAACCACCTCGGCGTCACGATCGAGGCCGACATTATCAAGCAGAAGCAGGCCGAGCTTGACGGCGGCTACCGCGCGGTCGGCTTCGGGCGCACGCACGACAAGGTCTACTCCGACCTGGTCCCCGGCGCCCACCCCATCGAGATGACGCGCTACCAGGTGGCCAACTGCTACATGGGGCGTGCCGGGCTGATCAACTCGGGCGGCTCCAGCGGGGACAACGACTTCGCGCAGGCGGCCCGCACGGCGGTGATCAACAAGCGGGCCGGGGGTATGGGGCTGATTTCGGGGCGCAAGGCGTTCCAGCGCCCCATGTCCGAAGGGGTGAAGCTGCTGAACCTGATCCAGGACGTGTTCCTGGATGACGGGATCGAGGTGGCGTAGGCACAGGCGCGGGAAACCTCTTCAGTCCACCCCCGCGACCAGACTCCGCCGCTCCATCAGCACCACATCGCGCCAGCGGCCGTCGTGGAAGCGGCCGAGCCGCTCATGCGTCCCGAGGATCCGGAATCCGACCCTTTGGAAGATCCGGATCGAGGCCTCGTTTTCGGGAAAAATCCCGGCCTGCAGCGTCCAGATGCCTCGCGCCTCGGTTTCGTCGACGAGCTCGCGCAGGAGGCGTCCCCCAACCCCTTGGCCACGCGCCGACTCCGCGATGTAGATCATGACTTCGCGGACTCCCGCGTAGACCGGGCGTTTCGACACCGGACTGAGCCCGGCATAACCGACAACCCTGCCATCGGATTCAGCGACGATCCGGCAATCCGGACTTCGGGCCGCGGCCCAGCTCTCCCAGTCCGGCACTTCCGTCTCGAAGGTGGCGTCCCCGGACTCGATCCCCTGCCTGTAGATTTCCGCCATGGCCGGCCAGTCCTCTGGCGTCATGGGGCGAAAATGTATAGCAAACATTACATTAAGTAAGATATAGATTACATATTGGCACGTTCACCCTACCCGCCCAGCTACCGCTTCACCACACACCCGGCGCTGCGCCGATCATCCGAGCCCGGCGCGCCATGCCTACTCGCCCTCGCCACCAGGCGCCGATCCGTGCACCGCAAAGGCGATCCCCTGCGCGTCCATGCAATGCGCTATGAAGTCGTCGCCTCCAGGCACCTCCATCGGCCCGTTCAGGATCCGCCCCCCGAGCTCGACGATGGTCTTCGCGGCGGCATGCGCATCGGGCACACGCACGTACAGCAGCCAGCCCACGGCCGGCATCTCCGGCGGACCGTTGAAGATGCCCCCCAGCGGATGCGCACCCCTGCCGAACATCCGGTAGACTCCCATCTCTCCCATGTCCATCTGCCCCGCCTCCGTCCAGCCGAACACCGCGGAGTAGAAAGCCCAGGCGCCGTCGGCGTCCGTGGTCGCGAGTTCGTGCCAGGAAAACTGCCCAGGCTCCGCGACACCATCGTGACCCGGAGTCTCACCCTCGGGTTCGAGGACCGCGATCACCCCGCCCTGCGGATCCGCGATCACCGCGAAACGGCCCACCTCGGGCACGGCCATCTCGCCGTGAACAGCACCGCCGTGTTCCTTCACCTTCGCCAGCGTCCCGTCGATGTCGGGCGTCGAGATGTAGGCCAGCCAGCACGGAGGAACGTCCGGCGAAGGCAGATCCATGAGGCCGCCGACCGGCATTTCTCCGTTCATCCACATCTCGTACGGCTTTTCGCCGCCGTCCCACATGCTGGTGCCCCAGCCGGTGATCTTCGTGTAGAAGTCGCGGGCCGCGTCCAGGTCCGTGGTCATGAGTTCGTGCCAGGAGAATCGGCCCAGGGGTGTGTCGGACATTGTGAGGTGTCGCCTTTCGTGGGGTTGGGGAAGCGCGATCGATGCGAGTCGCCTTTGGGCGGGGTCCGGTAGGTCCGGTGCACCCGCGAACCCGAATTCTACACAGGGCCGGGCGAACGGCCAACGGGACCACGCCGGTTTCCGGGCTGGCGCGGGCGTCCGCGCAAAGGGAACATTGGGGGAGGTGACCATCGGTGGACCAACTGAAAAAGAAGGATGGAGAGGGATGAAAAAGCAAAGGTGGATCTCGACGTCTTCGGTGGCGGCGCTCACGACCGTGGGAGCGCTTCTCACGCTTACCCCCGCACCGGGCGCGGCCCAGAACCTCGGATCGGTGGACTTTCCGACTTCGGGTGCCGCCGAAGCGCAGCCGCACTTCGAAGCCGGTCTCCTGTTGCTCCACAACTTCGAGTACGAGGACGCGGCAACCCGGTTCCGGAAGGCTCGCGAGATCGACCCGGGCTTCGCAATGGCGTATTGGGGCGAGGCGCAGACCCACAACCACCCGATCTGGATGCAGCAGGACCGCGACGCGGCGCTCGCCATCCTGGAGCAGTACGCCTCCACCACCTCCGAACGCCTCGCACGAATCCCGACCGAACGCGAACGCGACTGGTTCGAAACCGTCGAAGTCCTCTACGGCGACGGCCCCAAGCAGTTCCGCGACTTCCGCTACCGCGACGCCATGCGGCGCCTCTCCGAAAAATACCCCGACGACCACGACGCCGCCGCCCTCTACGCCCTCTCACTCCTCGGCACCGCGCACGACGGCCGCGACTTCGCCATCTACATGAAGGCCGCCGCCGTGGCGCAGCCCGTCTTCGAGGCCAACCCGATGCACCCTGGCGCCGCGCACTACATCATCCATGCCTTCGACGATCCCGTCCACGCGCCGCTCGGGCTCCCCGCCGCGCGCGCCTACTCCGAGATCGCGCCGGACGCCTCTCACGCGCAGCACATGACCTCGCACATCTTCGTGGCAATGGGCCTTTGGGACGATGTGGTCACCGCGAACGTGCGCGCTCGGGACGTGCAGAACGCGGGGCTGGAGGGGAAGGGGCGGCGGCCGAACGTGTGCGGGCACTACACGTCGTGGCTGCACTATGGGTATCTGCAGCAGGGGCGGCTGAAGGACGCGGCCGCGGGGATGGAGGCGTGCCGGGAACGCATGGCGGACGGGCCGACGCGCGGCGAGGCCGGGTATTTCGTGAACATGCGGGCCCGCGCGGTGATCGACGGGGGGGACTGGGGGGTGGGGGATGCGTTTGCGGCCGACCTGGATGCATTCCCGAACCTGGCGCTGCCCTACGACTTCGTGGACGCGCTGGCCGCGTTGCGGACGGGTGATGCGGAGGGCGCTGCGCAGCTGAGATCCCGCCACGGAAAACCGGATGACGAGGGAGACCCCCGGCGCGGTATCCTGCTTCTCGAACTGGACGGGTTGATCGCGCTGGCCGACGGCGATGTGGAGGCCGGGATCACGCTGCTGGAGGAGGCGGCCACGCGCGAAGAGGCCCTGCCGTATGAGTTTGGCCCACCCGCGACGCTCATGCCGCCGCATGAACTCCTCGCGGCAGAGTTGGCCGCACTTGACCGCCACGCGGAGGCGCGGACCGCCTGGGAGAACCAGCTCGCCCGCACCCCGAACCGCACCCAGTCGCTGCTGGGACTGGCTGTCACCGCCACGGCGCTTGGCGACGAGGTCGCGGCGCGTGAGGCCTACGCCGTGCTGGCGGAGGTGTGGGCCGGGGCGGACACAGGTGTTTCGGTCCCAACAGTTTCCGGCAGATCCGGGAACTTTATTCCCTAGCAATCGTATCGAGGGTACACGTCGCATCCCATCGATCCGACCACGGGAGGACAGGATGAAGAAGTACTTGGCAGTTCTGGCCGCACTGACCATCGCCACCCCCCTCGCCGCCCAGACATCGTTCGGCGTCAGGGGGGGCATGACGCTCAGCACCCTCGCCGCATCGGAGGAGGAGGAAGAGTTCGAGGTGTCCTATCTGACCGGCTTCCATCTCGGCGTCACCGCGTCCCTGGGGAGCGGGGGGCCCGGACTTCTCCTGTCCGCGGCATATGCGCAACGGGGGGCAACACTGACTGCGGACATCCCGGTAGGCTTGGACTCCGGGGAGAGCTTTGAAGCCTCGGTCAACCTCGCGTACATCGACATCGGCGCGTTCGGGAAGATTCCGATTGGCACGGCACCCTACTTGCTCGTCGGGCCCACACTGGGTCTCAGGGTAGCATGTTCAACAACGTTTTCCGCCGAGGGCGTCAATGTGACTGCGGATTGTGGGGAGGGACTGGAGGACGACCCCTACAAGACCTTCGACTTCGGGGTCTCGGGAGGTGCCGGGGTGTGCTTCGACGTGGGCGGTCGCGACGTGGTTGTCGAGGCTCTCTACGGATTCGGCATCCTGAACCTCATTGACGATAGCGACGAGTCGGTCAGGAACCGGGGCTTCACGATTCGGGCGGGGGTGGATTTCGGCCGGTAGGAGGCCAAGCGGACCGTCGAAGTCACGCCTCCCCTACCCGCCGGAGGAAATCCTCGGCGGTCTCGCATTCGATCACTGCGTCGGCGACGGCTACGATGTCTTCCGGCGCCGGCGGTGTGCGGAACTCGTCGGACGCTTGTAGACAGGTGGCCGTTGCATCCGGACTACATTTGACGTCGTGCCGATCAGCCGCAATACTCGGCCCTCGGTAACCAATCGCATCCGTTCGACCTGGGAGCTCACCAATGCCGTACACAACCGCGCCCTCGCGACGCTGCTTCAACCCCGTCAGGCCACTTCGGATCCTCTCCGTGGCGGCACTCCTGGCCTTCGCGGGCGTCTGCGGTCAGGATGACACGACCAACGGCGCAATCTTCACGCCCGAGGTGATCGGTACGGTGACCGTCCCACTGAGCGAGAGCCACCAGGTCGCGCTGCTTGCGGACGAACGCACGGCCTGCGTGGTCGATTCCTACGAGACCAAGGTACGCTGCGTGGACACGGAGGGCGCCGTTGTGGGAGTCTTCGGCCGAGTGGGGGAGGGTCCCGGCGAGTTTGGCAGCTCCGACAGCCCCGACAACCTCGACCTCGTGCGCGGCGAGGAGGGCGCGGTTGGAGTCTATGACCGAAGGCTGGGCCGCTTCACGGTCTTCGAGCCATCGGGTGCTCACTTATCGGAGGTGCGAACGCCATATCTGCATCCCGACCGGTCGTTCGGCACAGTCCTCACGGGTGTGGTGTGGCGGGGCTGGATCCCCGATTCGCTCATGACCCGGTACGACGTGAACATCGCCTCCGAGGAGGTCGTGCGGGAGGAAGCGTCGCCGACCGGGCCCTGGGATGTCGCCTGTGGGGAAGGCGCCTGGGGCATCCCCGACCGGACTGAGGGATGGGTCTTCGTGGGCTGCGAAGGTCATCTGATCTTTGTCGACAACACCGGCGACGCCACCGTGCTGCGTGCGCCGACGGAACTCCCGGACGAACGGGACGTGGCAAGGGAAGAAGAAAGGATGAGGGCTCGACGCGGGCAATTATCGAACCCCGAAATAATGGCCAGGGTTCGCCAAATCAGTCCGGACGGCACATACCGCTCATTGGTCGACAAGATGCTGGAAGACTATCGAACCAGGCCCAAGCGCTACACTCTGGGCACGGAACACCAGTTGTTCGACGCCGCCAACCGCTACTGGGTCGCCACGCGGCGCGACACGCACGAATGGTCCTACCTGGACGTGTACGCCAATGACGCGTTGGCCGGGTCGGTGAGGGTCAGGGACCGGCTGAGGGCCTTCGACCTCCTCGGGTCCACCCTGGTCGTCCTGGTTGAAAGGCAGGTCGGGCCGGACGATGCCGACGGGATTCCGGACCGGGCGCTCGACTGGTATGACATCGGAGACCTGCCGTTCGGCCGGTGACGGCTGGCTGGCAGGGCGCTCCATCGAGACACGTGTAGCAATGAACCGCGAACACCACCTGTTGATTTTTCACCACCCGATGCGTATCTTCCCCGGGAGGTTCCCACCCCCACCCAAGGCTCCCCCTCATGACAACACCGATCCGCAGGATAGCCGTCCCTTTGGCAGTAGCCTCCCTCCCCCTCGCCTGCGGGCCCATCTCCGACTCGCAGAACACGACCGAGACCGTCGTCGAGACCGAGACCATCGGCGACACGACCGTGGTCAGGACCGTGAGCGGAAGCGTCTGGGGCGGAGACGCCACGCTCGTGCCGGAAGTCTCGATCGGCGAGCTCGACGGCGCGGAGGAGTACCTCTTCGGTTCGGTAAGCGCGATCGCCGTCGACGACGACCACAACGTGTACGTGCTGGATAGACAGGCCCGGCACGTTCGCGTCTTCGATTCAGAGGGCACCTACGTCAAGACGCTGGGCAGGTACGGCGAGGGGCCGGGTGAATTCAAGGTGCCCATCGGGCTTGCCATCTCCAACGGCCGCCTGCTCGTGAGGGATCCGGCGAACGGGCGTGTGCAGCTGTTCGGGCTGGAGACAGGGGAGAACGAGGAGTGGAGGTACCTGCCGAGTGAGCGTTTCTGGAGTACCCCGCTGTACCGCGATGACCAGGGCCGAATCTATGTGGACATCTCCGAGATCGAGAGGCGCTTCATCGTCATGGACTCCGACGGCACACCGATCGACACGATCTCGGCCCCCGAGGCCCCCGCCGACTTCGACGACGACAAATACGGTATGAGCACCGCTGGCGAGAGCGGGGATCGGTGGATGTCCGTCGGCGCGACCGTACCGTTCAGCCCGGGTTGGTACCGGACGGTCCACCCTACCGGCCACTTCATGTCGGCACTCTCCACGGCATACCGGATCAACCTCGAGCGGGACAGTGGCGTGCTGCGCATCGAGAGGAACCACACACCGGTGGCGGTGGCGGACGATGAGCGCGACCGCCATGAACAGAGGATTGTGAACACGATGCGCGAGGTCGATGCAGACTGGAACTGGGACGGTGCCGCCATTCCGGATCACAAGCCGCCCTTCCGGGGCTTGAGCGCCGGAAGCGATGGCCGAATCTGGGTGAGTCTGTGGACGGAGGCGCAACAGGTCGCAAACGAGGATCACGATCCGGCCAATCCCGAATCCTCTCCGTTCACCTGGGTCGAGCCGCTCCGCTACGATGTGTTCGAAGCCGACGGAACCTACCTCGGGGCCGTGGTCCCGCCCGAAGGATTCAGCCTCTCGGCTCCTCCCGTCTTCGGCCGTTCCTTCGTCTGGGCGGTCGAACGGGGCAATCTGGATGTACAGCGGGTGGTTCGCTACAGGATCGCGTTGCCCGGCTCCTGAAGGGGTGAACATTGCCTCGGACCGCGTGTAGTCATAGGCTATGCGATTCGCTTCACGGGCGACCAGAGCACCACGATCAGGACCGGAGGCCACATGCGCCGTCTGCTACTCGCGCGGCACGCGAAGTCGAGCTGGGGCGACCCGACCCTCGCGGACCACGACCGGCCCCTGAACGGGCGGGGCCGCCGCGCCGCGCCCCTCGTCGCCGCCGCCCTCGCCGAGCGCGGCTTCGCCCCGGACGCCGTCTACTCCAGCTCCTCGTGCCGCACCCGTGAGACCTGGGAGCTCATGGCGCGCCGCTTCGGCGGTGATCCCCACGTCGAGTATTTCTCCGAACTGTATCTCGCTCCGCCCCGCGGAGTGCTCGAAACCGTCGCCTCCGTGCCCTCCGCTGTCGAAACGCTGATGGTCCTGGGCCACAATCCCTCTACCCACGCACTCGCGGCCCACCTGGCCCGCAGGGGGGATCGGCAGCTGCGCGACCGCATCATCCGCTCCTTCCCCACCGGCGCGGTCGCGGTCATCGAACTGGACGGCGACGACTGGAACGAGGTGGGGGAAGGGGGGAAACTGCTCGACTACATCATTCCGCGGTCACTCGGCTGACCACCCGGCCCGGCCCCCACCTTTCGCCCGCCCACCCCGCAACTAAGTTGAAATGGACGTTGACTCAGCGCATCGGAGACCGCAAATGACCGGCGACACTCCCAGCCCCAACAGCGATCTCGGCCCCGAGACCATCAAGCGGGTCTTCAAGGAGGGAGTCTATCCCTACACGACGAAGATGAAGCGGCGCGAATACGAGCGGAAGAAGGCCGGACTGCAGGTCGAACTGCTCAAGGTGCAGCGCTGGGTCAAGGGCTCGGGGATGAAAGTCGTCATTCTCTTCGAGGGCCGGGACGCGGCGGGCAAGGGCGGCACGATCAAGCGATTCATGGAACACGTGAACCCCCGCGGCGCGCGCGTCGTGGCCCTGGACAAACCCAGCGATGTCGAACGCGGGCAGTGGTACTTCCAGCGCTACGTCCAGCACCTGCCCACGGCCGGTGAAATGGTCCTCTTCGACCGCTCCTGGTACAACCGGGCCGGGGTCGAACGGGTCATGGGCTTCTGCACCGGGCAGGAGTACCTCGAGTTCCTGCGCCAGTGCCCCGAGCTGGAACGCATGCTGGTCAACAGCGGCATCCTGCTCTTCAAGTTCTGGTTCTCGGTGTCCCAGGAGGAGCAGATGCACCGCTTCGACGCGCGCAACACGGACCCGCTCAAGCAGTGGAAGGTGTCCCCGATCGACATTGCTTCGCTCGACAAATGGCCCGACTACACGCAGGCCAAGGAGGCGATGCTGTTTTACACGGACACCGCCGACGCGCCCTGGACCGTCATCAAGTCGGACCACAAGAGGCGGGCGCGGATCGCCGCCATGCAGTCATTCCTCTCCCGGCTGGAGTACCCGGACAAGGACGCCGAGGTGGTGACCGGCCCCGACCCACTGATCGCCGGACCCGCCACGCGCGTGGTAAGCCGCGACGAACCGATGGCGGGAGTGACGGGCGGCCCGGCTGGCGGAGAGGGCTGAAACGCTGAATTCTCCTCGGGCCGCCGGTTCAGAACCAGCGGACCAGCCCCATGGACAGCCCCAGTTCGCTCGTCTCCATGCTTGACATGACCGTGACGCCCACGTCATCAAGAGGCGTGATCCAATCCTCCAGGTTGTATCTGGAATACCTTGCCTCGGCGCGGAAGGACACCCGCTCGCTCAACCGCCGCTCGATCCCGAGTCCGGAAACCCAGATGAGCGAATCCCAGTCGCGAATCTCGTTGCCCCCTCCGTATTCCTGGCAAGGGTCGGGTGAAAAACAGCCGCGGTAGTGGTTGTCAAACCGCATGTCGGCGAAGTGTACACCCGCGAGGACGTAGACGCCGCCCCCCCGGTCGCGGAGCCCCTCCGGACTGGCACCCAACCTCACCGTGGCCCCGTACGAGACCCGCTTCGAGTAGGTCCAGCTGTCCGGCCAGCTCTCCCCGAGCTGGCGTCGATCCACCGAAGTGCCGACTCCGGCGAATTGCGCGTTCGTCCTGCCGCGATGCAGGGCGAAGCCGAAATCGCCCTCCAGGAACCAGGTGCCCTGGGAGATCGGCACGCGATACCCCGCCGCCACGCCGATTCCCACGCTGAGCGCACTCCCCCGCGCCTCGTCGTGATACACCTTTCCGCGCCTCGGTTCGGGGACGAGGGTGTTGGGGTCCGTGTTGTCGACGGTCTTCTGCATCGTCGCGCCTAGACTGCCCGTGGGAAGGGCAACCCGGAGGAAGAACCCGCGCCTGGGGGCGGGATCCCGTTGCGCTTGGGCGGGGAGTGCCGGACCTGCCAGAACCCCGGCGAGCGCGATACTGTACAGAGGAAAACGTGCCCGTCGCCGCCGATTCCCTTTCATCCGGATTCTCCTCCTGCCAATCGAAGCGCTGAATACGCCCTCACGAACCCGTGTACGGTATGGCCGTGAACCACGGATGTCCAACCGTTCGTACGCCGCCCGACCGTTACCTTCCATCCCCGGACTGCTTGCCCTACTCCTCGCGATCATGTCCCAAACCAACATCAGCGCCCAGGCCGCCGTTTCCCCCGACTACACCGGCGAGGTGAGAGACCTGGCCGCGAATCCCCTGGTCCGCAACTCCTTCCAGGTGATCGAGGGATTGGACGAGTGGGCGCTGGAACGCCTCGTCGAACTCAACGAAATCCCCGCGCCGCCCTTCATGGAAGAGGCGCGCGGCCGCCGTTTCGCCGAACTGCTCGCCGAGTGCGGCGCCGATTCCGTGTGGACCGACGCGGAAGGCAACGTGTTCGGGCTGAGGCGGGGCCGACGGGGCGGGCGCACCGTGGCGCTGGGCGGCCATCTGGACACCGTCTTCCCCGAAGGCACCGACGTGACCGTGCGCCAGCGCGGCGACACGCTCTTCGCGCCCGGGATCGGGGACGATACGCGTGGGCTGGTGGTCGTGCTCGCGGTACTGCGCGCGCTGGAAGAGGCCGGGATCGAGTCCGACGACGATATCGTCTTCGTGGGGGTCGTGGGCGAGGAGGGGCTGGGGGATCTGCGCGGCATGAAGCACATCTATCGCGACCCGGAGGCGGGCCCGGACGCGTGGATCGAGGTGGACGGCGGGGGGCTGGCGGGGCTGGTGGCGATGGGCCTGGGCTCGGTCCGCTACCGGGTCACCTTCAAGGGTCCGGGCGGGCACTCCTGGGGCGCCTTCGGGCTCGCCAACCCGGCCCACGCGATGAGCCGCGCGGTACGCCACTTTCAGGACGCCGCCGACACGCTGACTCGTAGCGGTCCCCGCACCAGCTACAACGTGGGGCGGATCGGCGGCGGCACCTCGGTCAACTCGATTCCCGCCGAAAGCTGGATGGAGGTGGACATGCGCTCGGTGAGCCCCGAGAGCCTGGCCCGCATCGAGGAGGTGTTCCTGGCGGCCATGGACCGGGCGCTGGAGGAGGAGAACAATCTGCGGCGTGCTGGCCCTCCGTTGACGGTCGAGAAGCTCAAGATCGGAGACCGGCCCTCGGGTGAAGGCGACCCTAACGCGCCGCTCCTGCAGCGCGCCCTGGCGGCGACCGCGCACTTCGGCGTGAAGGGCCAGCTGCGCCGTTCGTCGACGGACTCGAACATACCCATCGCCCTTGGGATCCCGGCCGTGACGATCGGGCGGGGCGGGGTCGGGTTCGGTGCGCATTCGCCCGGGGAGTACTGGGTGAACGTGGACGGGCATCTCGCGATACAGAGGGCGCTGCTGCTGGTCGTGGCGGAGGCGGGGGTGGGTGGGGTGGTGCCGTAGGCTCGATGAGTGCCGACGAACTGCGCAGCTTCGCTGCCGACTTGATATATAGAGTCTTGATATATATTATATCTTTATAAGTCTCGGAGGCGGCATTTGCGGCCCCGTGCGATGACCCGCCCTTCAGTCAGCTCCACGCCATGCGGATTGCCCTTTTCCAACGACCCCGCGAATCCCTGATGCCGGCAGTCCCCCACGCGTGCGTTTCGTTCGGCGCGCTGCCTGGAATGCGGTTCGCGGGCAGGGTGCCCGGATCCCTGGCAGCCCGCGGAAAGCGCTTTCCCAGCCCGGCCCCTCGCCCTCGGTGCTCGCGCGGCCGAGTCCGCGGACTGCCGGGCAAGGCGGCCATCCTGATTCCCGCGCTCCTCACAGCCCCGTCCTGCGACAGGGATCCGGCCGTTGACCCCGCTGCCGCCATCCGCCGCGACTCCGCCACCATCGCCATCGTCGAGAACCAGGCGGGGGACCATCCATTTGGCGGGCGGATCGTGCACGTGGCCGACCTGGAGTCACCCGACAACGCGCTCTCACCGCGTCCGTGGGGGATCGTGGCGCACCCGGCCGCGCAGCGCGTGTTCGTGGCGGACGGGGCGGGGAGGCGGGTCGCCGTCTTCGATGCCGCGGGCGGATTCCTCGGGGAGTTGGGACGGGCCGGAGAAGGTCCGGGTGAATTCCAGCTTCCCAGCGCGCTCGCGGTGGAGAGTTGCGACAGTGAGTCCTGTCACGGACTGCCCGGTCCGGCCGAAGTGCTGGTGGTGCTGGACGCGCGGCGCGCCGTCCTGAGCCGGTGGTCGGCCGGCGGTGAATTCCTGGGCGAGGAGCGCGCACCGACGGACTATTGGGGACCCGGGTTCGCCATCGGCCCCGGCTACTTCGCTTCCGTTACCTCCTCAGGCAGCGCCGGGATGGGGGTCGCGCAGCGGTTGGAAGTGCGAACGGCCGACGCAAACCACGTCATCCACGAAGTCGCGTACGAGATGGTCATGGTGGAGTTGCCGTGCGCGACGATGCCCGCGCCCAGGGTCTTCGCGCCGGAGGTGGTGTGGGCTCGTGCGGGCAGCACCCTTTACTACCTGAACGGTCCCGACTACCGCATCGATGTCTGGTCGGATGGCGCAGCGATGGGCAGTTTCCGCCGCCCGGTCGGGCCGCTCGCGGTTTCGCGCGAGATGGCCGTGATGGCGGCCGGTCTCGGGCCCGGGCCGTATGGAGCGTTCATGCGGCAGTGCGGCATCTCGGCGGAGGAACTGGTCGACGCGGTGGGTCACGAGGGGGAGCTGGCGCCGGTGATAGGGCTGGCGGTGGATCCCGGGGGCCGGTTGTGGGTGGCCCGCCGGGGCAGCGGACTGGCTCCCGAGACGGTCGACATCCTTGACGCCGAGGGCGAATACCTGGGGACGCTGACTGCGGACGTACTTCCGGTCGCGTTCCTCTCCGGGTCGAGATTCGTCGGGATGCGCCTGGACTTGTCCACGGGACAGGTGCTGGCGTCGATCTACGACGTGCAGGGGGACGGGTTGCCGGGCGCGGTTGGAGACCAGGTCGTTGCCGGGCGGGAAGCTCCGCGGCCGCGAGGGGAGGGAGAAACTGCAAGGGCCGCGGCGGAAGACCCGACCGAAGACCTCGGCGCGGCCCGGGAGCCCGCTCCGAACCCGGCGGGCCTCCGCGAGTTCCGGGATTGCCCGGCCTGTCCACTCGTGGTGGAACTTCCCCCCGGACGCTACCTGATGGGAAGGGCCGAGGGGGAAGAGCAGCGAACGGGGCATGACAGGGATCCGAATCGGCCGCAGCGCACGCGGGACATGGAACGACCGCAAGTCGAGGTCGAGATCGCCTACCCGTTCGCGCTGGGAAAGTACGAAGTCACCTTCGACGAATGGGATCATTGCGTCGACGAAGGCGGCTGCAGCTACAGACCCACCGACCGGGGATTCGGACGGGGTGACCGGCCCGTCATTCATGTTTCCCGTCTGGACGCCGAGGGATACCTGGCGTGGCTCGGCAAGACCACCGGGCAGCCGTACCGGCTGCCGTCCAGCGCCGAGTGGGAGTACGCGGCACGCGCCGGCACGACCACCGCCCGCTGGTGGGGCGACGAGCTCGGCACCGGCAGGGCGGTCTGCAATGGATGCGGCAGCCGGTGGGACGATCGCTCCACCGCGCCGGTGGGCTCGTTTCCACCGAACCCGTGGGGTCTGCACGACATGCTCTCGAATGTGTCCGAGGTGGTCGCCGATTGTTGGCACGAGAGCTACAGGGGTCATCCGGCCGACGGATCGCCGCGTCTGGATGCCCCGCCGGGCTGGCCCGACGGGGAGTGCAGGCGAGCCACCTGGCGTGGGGGCGGTTGGCCCTACTTCACATGGACCGTGCGCGCGGCGACCCGTAGCGGGGGGAACATGGGGTTTGGATATCGTGGCGACGATCCACGGGCCGGGGGCCGTCACGGCTTTCGGGTGGCTCGGACGTTGGAATCGCGCTGAGGCAGCGTTTGACCGCCCACTTCGGGGCGATAGTGGCCGACAACGGTTGATTTGGCGGGCTTGTCCGCCACTTCGGAGCCATAGTGGCCGACAACGGTCGAGGCGGCGGGTTTGTCCGCCACTAAATGGCAATAGTGGCCGACAAGACCCACACTTGGGGCCGAGAAGAGGCTCCCCTCCGCTGAGGCGTTCCGTTGACCAAGCCTTGACATTGGTGTCGCTCGTGGTCACTCTGAAATATAGAGTACTCTGCAACCGCACTCCACGAACCCGGCAACAAGGGACACGCCATGCCCGACCCCACCCCAGCCCCCCGCCCGGAGGACGACCTCGCCTTCATCCGCCGCCTGATGGAGGGTGCACGGGAAACCGCGTCGGACGGCAGCGGCCACCTCATCCTCTGGGGTTCCCTGCTGGCGGCCGCCCAAACGCTCACGCACCTCGTCCGCCAGGGCGAAATGCCCGTCTCGATCACCGTGATTTGGGCCGTGACGGTCGGAATCGGCTTCGCCGGCTCGGCTCTGCTGGGAAACCGCAACCGGAAGCGGGCTCCGGTGAACTCGCTGGTGAACAGGATTCTGGCCTCGATCTGGCTCGGGTGCGGGCTCTCGCTGTCACTGGTCGGGTTCCTCGGCCAGGGTTCCGACTCTCTGCCGCACCAGGTCGCGCCGGGGGTCGAGGCCGTCGTCATCGGGACCGCGTTCTTTGCTTCGGCCGTGCTCCCCAACCACGCGAGCTACTGGCTGCTCGCGGCCGCGTGGTGGATCCTCGGAGGCGCGCTGCTGGTTTGGCCCTCTCCGGTTTCGAACCTGGTGATCGCCGGCGGGCTGGTCCTGTTCATGGTGGTGCCCGGGGTGGCGCTCAGGGCCCGCCGGGGCACGTCCTTCCGGCTCCACCTCGTCGCATGAAGACCTACGACTACCGCCAGTTCGACCCACTCGTCCACTCGCGGATCAGGCTTTCGGTACTGGCCATTCTCGTGAGCGTCGACGACGCCGAATTCACCTACCTGCGCGAGCAGGTCAAGGCCACCGACGGCAACCTCGGCGCCCATCTGCGCAAGCTCGAGGACGGCGGCTATGTGCAGGTGACCAAGCACTTCGTGGACCGGAAGCCGCACACGCGGTACCGGATTACCGACACCGGGCGGCAGGCGTTCCAGGGGTATGTGGACAACCTGGAACGGTTGCTGAATGCCGAACCGGAAGATCTCGAGGGAAAGGCGGCGGGGTGAGGTGGTGATTCGGGTCGCGACCGTGTGCCTGGTGGTGGTGGCGGCATCCCCTTCGCCCCCGAGTCTCGCCGGCCAGGAGCCTTCCACCGTCACCGGAAGTGTCCGGGACCTCGCAGGCCGCCCACTCCCCGGCGTGGACGCCTTCCTCCTGGAGACCCTCGAGGGCGCCCCCACGGACTCGGCCGGCGTGTTCCGTTTCACCTCCACGGCACGCGGCTCCGCGACGTTGGTGGTTCAACACACCGGCTACCTCGAAGTCCGCCGCATCCTCGCCCTACCCCTCACCGGCCCCGTCTCGATCGCAATGCAGCCGGCCCCCGTCACCCTGGAGGCCATCACGGTCGAGTCCGGCACCTACCGGCTCGGCAATCTTCCCGATGTCGCCCTCGATGAACTGGAAGTCGTGTACACTCCGGGGGCTGCAGCGGACCCCTTCCGCGCGATTCAGACCTTCCCGGGACTGCAGAGCGTGGGCGAGGGGGCGGGGCTGTTCGTGCGCGGCGGCGACCTCTCCGAGACGCGGGTGCTGCTCGACGGCGCGACGGTTCTCTCGCCCTTTCGCCTCGACACCGACCGCACCATCTCCTTCGGCCGCTTCGATCCCTTCCAGCTCCGGGGCATCCAGTTTTCGGCGGGAGGATTCGGCGCCGAGTACGGGGACGCGCTCTCCGCGATCGCGGACCTCGAGAGCGTCGACAAGCCGGCCGAGAGCGAACTCGGTGTAACCGCCGCGATCGGGGGCCTGTCGGCGGGCCTGCACCTGGACCTGTCGGAGTCGGCGGGGCTGCGCCTGACCGCAACGCGCACCGACACCGGGCTGCTGATGCGCATGACGGGCAGGAGGGACGAGTTCGACGCAGTCCCCCGCTCCAGCGATCTAAGCGGCGGCGGGCAATGGATGTACCGCGACGGTGGCAGCCTCAAGGCGTTCGGACTCTTTCAGACCGATCAGGTAGGAGTCCGGATCGACGACCCCGGGCATTCGGGCATCTACCGCTCCGACGGGCGCGCCGACCTCTTCTCCCTCGCGGGGCTTGAGGACTTCGGCGGGCCGAGCTTGTCGTGGGGGCTGGCGACGAGCGGCTCGCGCAAAGACGAGGACTTCGGCGCGTTCCGGCTGGAGCGCGAAGACCGGCTCACCCAGGCGCGGGCCAGGGTCGACGTGCCGCTGGGACGCGGCGCCTCGCTCGCCGCGGGAACCGAGGTGGAGCACCGCACCGCCGACCTCACGGGATCCATCCCCACGCGTTCGCACGACAACGCGCCCGGCGCGTCCACCACCGTCTTCTCCGGCGACGAGTCCGGCACGCGCCTGGGATCCTTCGGCGAAATCGAGCTGCAGCCTTCGAACGCACTTCGGCTCCTGGCCGGCCTGCGCGCCGACCGCTCCACCTTCACCGGACGCGTCACCGTCGACCCCAGGCTGTCCTCCTCCTGGCGCGCGGCCGAACACCTGACCCTGACCGCCGCGTGGGGCATCTTCCACCAGGTCCCCGACCCCCTCCTCTTCGAACCCACACTGGGAGACCCCGCGCTCCCCGCCATGTCCGCCCGCCATCTCATCGGCGGCGCGACCTGGGAGGACGGTGCGCGCCTCATTCGCATCGAGGCGTACCGCAAGGGCTACGGTTCGCTCGCGGCGCGGAACCGCGACGGCATTGCCCGCGCGGGCGGAACCGGTGCGGCCACCGGCGTCGACCTCTTCGTCAAGGAGGAATTCGCCCTCCTGGGTCTCGACGGAAGAATGGCCTACAGCTTCATCCGCTCCGAGCGCACGGACCCGGACAGCGGAGAACTCGCCCCGTCGCCCTTCGACGTGACGCACACCTTCAATGTCGTTCTGAACCGCGGTTTCGGGGGCTGGCTGGAGACCGGCGTCGCCTACCGCGCCGCAACCGGCGTCCCCTTCACGCCCGTCCACAGCGCGGCCTTCGACCCGGAACGAGACCTGTGGCAACCCATCTACGGGACGCCCATGAGCGAGCGGCTGCCCACCTACACCCGGCTCGACCTGTCCGCCACCGTGCTGCGGAGCCTCTGGGCCGACAACCTGACCGTCTTCTTCGTCTCCATCATGAATTCGCTCGACCGGTCAAACGTACGGGGCTACCGGTACAGCGCCGACTACTCCGAGCGCATCCCCCTCAAGACCCCGTTCCCCCGCACCATCTACTTCGGGGTGACGACCAACCTGCCCTTCTGATCCCAACCTCCAGGGAGACACAAATGTCCTTTCTGCAAAGACTCGCGGCGGCCTCCGCCGTGCTGGCCACCACGCTCATCACAGCCACACCGCCCACCCTCACCGCCCAGGACCTGGATTCCGCCGCCATCGCGGAACGCCTGCGCACGGGACTCCACAAAGCACAGATCACCGGCGACGGCGAGGCTATGGGCCAGATGATCACCCTGGCCCGCCGCGCCGTGACCGCCTTTCCCGACCATGCGCTCGTGAGCCACTACCTGGGCTATGCCCTCTACCGTCTTGCGGGCCCCACGATGGAGACGGACATGGACGGCGCGCTCGCCATGCTCGCCGAAGCGCAGTCCTTCCTCGAACGATCGATCGAGATCGAACCCATCGCCGAGTCGCACGCGCTGCTGTCGTCCGCGCTGGGGATGCAGATGGTCAGCGAAGCGGATGCCATGACTCTGGGAATGCAATCGGGAATCGAAATGGGCCGCGCCAGGGCGCTTGGACCGCGGAACCCGCGCGTCCGACTGCTGGAGGGAATCTCGGCTTTCCATACGCCCGAGATGTGGGGTGGCGGCCACAAGGCTGCGCTCGGCCACCTCCAGGCCGCGATCGAGTTGTTCGCGGACGACGAGCCGGAGACGCCGCTCCCCGCGTGGGGACACGCCGAGGCTCATGCGTGGCTCGGGCAGACGCATGCGGCGCTCGGGAAGACGGACGAGGCGCGCGCGGCCTACGACCGGGCGCTGGAGGTGGCGCCCGGCTACGCGTGGGTACGCGATGTCTTGATTCCCGGGTTGGGGAGATAGCCCCCGGCGGTGACTTTGTCCTCCACAAGACCCCAAGAGTGGCGGACAAGGTCACCGCACCAGCCGGCCGTGGCCCGGCATGCCACCCAATTCCAGCCTTTCCGTTGCGACATCCGCCCATCACGCCCTACTATCGGTCTCGGTGTGACCCGTTGCAGTGATTCCCAACGGCGAGGAGATTCGATATGACGTGGTCCCGCAGAGACTTCCTGCGCACCGGCTCGGCCTTCGCGGCGGCCGGCGTGGTCGGCTTCGACTCGCGGCTGCTGGCCGATCCTGCCCTTGCCGCGCACCGCTACCGCCCCTTCCGGCCCCTCCTCGACGACCCCGACGTACGCGCGATTGCGGCGGCCGCGCTCGAGGCGGCGAATGGCGCGGGGGCACGCTACGCGGACGTGCGCGTCGCCAGCGGGACCACCCGCACCACCATCGTGCTGGACCGGCGGGTGGCAACCCAGGCGATGCAGGGACAGCTCAACTTCGGGGTGCGCGTCCTGGTGGACGGGGCGTGGGGCTTCGCGTCGTCCACGATTGTCACCGAAGAAGAAGCCGCCCGCGTCGCGCAGCTCGCCGTGCGCCAGTCGTCGCTCAACCCGTGGGGAAAGACGCGCACGCTGGATCTGGCACCGGCTCCGGTGGTGGCCGACGGCCAGTGGGAGACGCCGATCGACCAGGACCCCTGGACCTACACCATTCAGGACCAGCTCGAGCTTCAGATCGAGGCGAACGAAGCGATCATCAAGGTCGGCGAGTCCGAGGGACAGGTCGGAGTCCGGGCCTACTCCTGGTTCGAGTTCTCCAAGGCCGATGTCGTCTTCGCGTCGAGCGAGGGTTCGTACGTCGCCCAGCGCTTCCACAACTTCGGGAACGTCTATTCCGCTGACGCGATGTCGCCCGACCGCGAGAGGTACGGTTCAAGCAGCCCGGAGTCCTTCAGGACGGGGGGCTACGGCTGGGAGGCGATCGACGGCATCCCCTTCGCGGCGGACGCGGAGCAGGCGGTGGCGGACGCCATCATGATGATGAACGCGAAGGACCCCGATGTGGGGCGCTACGATCTGGTTCTCGACTCGTCGGCGGTGTCGGCGGCCTTCAATGCCTCGATCGTGAACGCGCTCGAGTTCGACCGGGTGCTCGGGTACGAGATGCACGCGGGCGGCACCAGCTACCTCGCGCCGCCGGAGGAGGTGCTCGGGCAGTACTCCTACAACAACCCGATGCTCAACGTGCGGGCCACGGGGTCGGCACCCCGGGCCGGGGGCATGTACAAGTGGGACGTCGAGGGGGTGGCGCCTGCGGATTACCAGCTCATCCGTGAGGGGGTGCTGGTCGACTACTTCACGACGCGCGAGTTCGCGCCGCAGCTGGAGTGGTGGTACCGGCGCAACGGGATGCCAATGGAGTCCCGGGGCGCGGCCGGGTCGGCAGGATCCGTCCTGATCCAGCTCGTGGCGCCGAGCATCGCGATCATGGATCCGGGCGAGGAGGACGTGACCATCGAGGAGATGATCGCCGAGACCGAGGACGGCATCTACATCCACCGCGGCGGCTTCGCCTCGGTCGATCCCCCCATGCTCAACATGTCGTTCACGGCGGGCGGGATGGCCCACGAGATCCGGGACGGCAAGCTCGGCGAGCCGCTCAACCAACCCAATTTCATGGCGCGGACCCCCGATTTCTGGCGCTCGATGGACATGATCGGGGGCGCGGGCACCTTCAGCTACCAGGGAGGCGGAACGGTCAAGGGGGATCCGTTCCAGCAGATCGGGCGCACAGTGGGGGCGCCGGCGGCGCGGTTCCGGGAGGTCAACGTCTTCACCTACTCATGGTGATCGTGCGTTCGTTGCCTCGGCCTCTCCGCCGACCTACTGTGTTGCGTCCTTGGCGTCACTCCAGAAAGGGAAAACTGTGACATGACCTGGTCCCGAAGGGATTTCGTACGAACGGGTTCGGCTTTCGCGGCGGCCGGGCTGGTCGGCCTCGATTCGACGTTGCTGGCCGACCCTTGCGCGGCGGCCCGCAAGTACCGCCCGTTCCGCCCGCTGCTCCAGGACCCCGACGTGCGCGCGATCGCGGCAACCGCGCTCGATGCGGCAAAGGGCGCGGGGGCGAGTTACGCGGACGTGCGCGTGGCCAGCGGGGCGACCCGCAGAACCATCGTGCAGGACCGCCAGGTGCTCACCCAGCTGACCTCCGGGTCGCTCCATTTTGGCGTGCGCGTGCGCGTGGGCGGGGCGTGGGGCTTCGCGTCGTCCACGATCGTCACCGAGGAAGAAGCTGCCCGGGTGGCGCAGCTCGCGGTGCGCCAGTCGTCGCTGAACCCCTGGGGGAAGACGCGCACCCTGGAGCTCGCTTCGGCTCCCGTGGTGGAGGACGGCCAGTGGGAGACTCCGATCGACGCCGACCCGTGGAACTACACGATCCAGGACCAGCTTGAGCTTCAGATCGAGGCGAACGAGGCAATCATGAAGGTCGGAGAGGCGCGCGGGATGCCCGGGGTCACCTCATTCTCCGACTTCCTCTTCGGCAAGAGCGATGTCGTGTTCGCGTCGAGCGAGGGGTCGTACATCGCCCAGCGCTTCCATGGCTTCGGCAACAACTACCTCGCCCAGGTGATGTCGGACGACCGCATGACCTTCGGTTCCAGCAGCCCGGAATCGTTCAGGACGGGCGGCTACGGCTGGGAGGCGATCGACGGGGTCCCCTTCGCGGCGGACGCCGAGCAGGCGGTGGACGACGCGATCATGGCGATGAACGCGAAGGAGCCCGACGTCGGGCGCTACGACCTGGTCCTCGACTCGTCGGCGGTGTCTTCGGTCTTCAACTCCTCGATCGTCAACGCGCTCGAGTTCGACCGGGTGCTCGGCTACGAGATGCACGCGGGCGGGACCAGCTACCTCGCGCCGCCCGAGGAGGTGCTCGGGCAGTTCTCCTACAACAATCCGAAGCTGAACGTGCGGGCCACGGGGTCGGCGCCCCGGGCCGGCGGCATGTACAAGTGGGACGTCGAGGGGGTCGCGCCCGCGGACTACCAGCTAATCCGGGAAGGGGTGCTGGTCGACTACTTCACGACGCGCGAGTTCGCGCCGCAGCTGGAGTGGTGGTACAGGCGCAACGGGATGCCGGTGGAGTCCCGGGGCACGGCCGGGTCACAGGCATCGGCGCTTATTCAGGTGGTGGCGCCGAGCATCGCCATCATGGACCCCGGCGAAGAGGACGTCACCGTCGAGGAGATGATCGCCGAGACCGAGGACGGCATCTACATGCACCGCGGCGGCTTCGGCTACGTGGATCCGCCCATGCTCAACCTGCAGTTCTCGGCGAGCGGCATGGCCCACGAGATCCGCGACGGCAAGCTCGGCGAACCGCTCAATCGTCCCGCGTTCCTGGCCCGGACCCCCGACTTCTGGCGGTCCATGGACATGATCGGGGGACCGAGCACCTTCAGCTACCAGGGCGGGGGCACCGGCAAGGGCGATCCGTTCCAGAACATCGGGCGCACGGTGGGGGCGCCGGCGGCCCGGTTCAGAGAAATCAACGTCTTCACCTACGGGAGGCGGTCATGAGCAGGCGAAACAACAGGACCCCGGCAGCCGCGGCGAGCACGGCCAAGATCCTCTCGAGGGACGAGGCCATGGCGATCGCGCGGAAGGTGCTCGACTTCGCGGACCCGAGCGCGGACACGATCGTCAACGTGCAGCTGAGCAACGCGCAGAACTCGCGTTTCTCGCGCAACGAGATCACCACGCAGCTCGACGCGTCGCTCGGCCAGGTGACGGTCACCACGATGATGAACGGCAAGACGGCCAACGGCGTCACCCAGCGCTTCGACGACGACGGGCTCATGGAGGCCGTGCGCTGGGCCGAGGAGGCCACGCGCGACGGTCCCGGCGAACACGGGACGAGCCGCCTCGTCCAGCCCCGCACCTACCCGGTTCCTCCCGGCCTGTGGTCGGAGGCGAGCCGCGCGGTGGACATCGAGGACCGCATCCAGAAGGCGGTCAGCGCGATCGAGGGGACCGACGGGTACGTTTCGGCGGGCACGGTCGACCTCAGCGTCGCGTCCATGCTCGTGGCGAACTCCGCCGGGCTGGTCGGTTACTGCCGCAGCACGAACGGCTCGCTGGCGCTCACGGCCCGCACGAACGACAACACGGGGTCGGGGTGGGCCGGCAAGGCGATTTACGACTTCAACGATCTGAACGGGTCGGCGATCGCGAACCGGGCCACCGACAAGGCGGACCGCTCCCGCGAGCCGCAGGCCATCGAACCGGCGCGCTACACCGTGATCCTGGAGCCGGACGCGTACGCGCAGATGATCTTCTTCATGATGCGCTACCACATGGATCTGCCCTCCGCGCAGTCGGGATTTTCGGTCTGGGCGGCCCCGAACGGAGAAACCAAGATCGGGCAGCAGGTCTTCGACGACCGGCTCTCGTTCGTGTCGGATCCCATGGACCCGGACGGACCCTTCTGTCCCTTCAACCCGGTGGGCGTTCCCTTCGACCAGACCTACTGGGTACGGGACGGCATTCTCCGGGCGCTGAGCTACGGTGACGGCGTCGCGCAGGAGCGCGGCCAGGACTATCCCCTGGCGAATCCGGTCGCGGTGCGGCTGCAGCCCGAAGCGGGAACCCAGCTGTCCACTCTCGACGAAATGATCGCGACGTGCGACCGGGGTATCTACGTGACGCGCCTGACCACGCAGTTCGCCGACTTCCGGCGCCTGGTCTTCACCGGCGTGACCCGCGACGGGACGTGGCTGGTTGAGCGCGGGAAGATCACCCGGCCGATCGCGAACATGCGCTACGTGGACTCCCACATGTTCTTCCTGAACAACCTCGAGGCGATCGGGGAGCCGGTGCTGACCGCGGGCGGCAGCTTCGTGCTCCCGCCGGTCCGGTCCCGAGACTTCAACTTCACGGCAATCGCCGATGCGGTCTGAGGCCGCGGTGATCCCAGGTCCGGGAACGACAACGGAACCATCGGGGGACGGGGCGGCGGCGAGACCGGCCGCCCCGTCCAGGGACGAGCTGCTGTCCAGGGTGACCCGGCTCAAGGGAGAGGTGGGGAAGGTCATCGTCGGGCAGGAGCAGGTGATCGAGGAGGTCCTGCTCGCGATCCTGGCCGGTGGACACGCTCTCCTCGTGGGTGTTCCGGGGCTGGCCAAGACCCTCCTGATCCAGACGATTTCGCGAGCCATGTCGCTGGACTTCCGGCGGATTCAGTTCACGCCCGACCTGGTCCCCAGCGACATCACCGGGACCGAGGTCATGGAAGAGGACACGGCCACCGGACACCGCAACTTCCGCTTCGTGCCCGGCCCGATCTTTGCCAACATCATCCTGGCCGACGAGATCAACCGCGCTCCCCCCCGCACGCAGGCGGCGATGCTCGAGGCCATGCAGGAGCGCCACGTCTCGGCCGGGGGCGAGACGATGGACCTGCCCCGGCCGTTCTTCGTCCTGGCCACCCAGAACCCGATCGAGCAGGAGGGGACATACCCGCTGCCGGAAGCGCAGCTGGACCGCTTCCTCTTCGACATCCGGGTGGGGTATCCGTCGCAGGGAGAGGAGGTGGGGATCCTAAGGGCGACCACGGCGGTGGGTGACGCCGACATCGAGCCGGTACTGGACGGACCTGGGCTGCTGGCGCTCAACCACCTCATACGCGAGGTGGCCGCGCCGGAGCCCGCGCTCGAATACGCGGCGGCGCTGGCCCGCGCCACCCGGCCGGCCGAACCGGAAGCGCCGGAGCTGGTGAGGCAGTACGTGCGCTGGGGGGCGGGCCCGCGTGCCGGACAGGCGCTGATCCTGGGGGCCAAGGCACACGCACTCCTGCAGGGGCGGCTCAACGTGTCCCCCGAGGACATCCAGCGCGTGCTGCACCCCGCCATGCGCCACCGGGTGCTTGCCAACTTCGCCGCCGAGGCCGAAGGAATCACCATCGAGGGCATCATCGACCACCTCCTCGAGGCGGTGCCCCCGCCGAAGAGCCGCATTTCGGTATAGCACGCCCGTGGAAAGCCTCTCCTGGTGTTCGAGCGTGCTCCTCGGGCGATTAGCGCGGCCATGAACCCGGCCGACGGAGCGCTCCTCGACGCGGTCCGTTCGTTGCGCTGGCCCGCCCGCCACAAGGCGCCGGCCGGTCTCGCCGGGGACCACCGGTCCTGGATGCGGGGCATCTCGGCCGAGTTCGAGGACTATCGCGCCTATCGGCAGGGCGACGAGGTCAGCAAGATCGACTGGAAGCTGCTCGCCCGGCGGGACCGCGCCTACATCCGTCTCTCCACCGAGCAGACCGTCCTGCCCACCATGGTCGTCTTGGACGCATCGGCTTCCATGGCCTTCCCGGCGGCGACCCTCGAGAAGTGGCACTTCGCCCGCCACATCGCCATCGGCCTGGCCTCGGCAGCCCACTCCGGCCGCGACCCCGTGGGCATCGCCGTCGCCACCGATCAGCCCGGCGGCCACTATCTCCCGGCACGAACCCGGCGCGGCATCGTCCACCAGATCCTCGCCCTCCTGGCCACCGTCGACCCGGCCGGCACACCACGCCTGGCTCCCGTCTTCGACGCCGTGGCCCGGCGGAATCCCCGCGCCCGCATTGCCGTGGTGAGCGACTTCCTGGGCGACGCCGATGAGCTCCTCACCCTGGCCACTCAGAGGTCCGCCGCGGGACGCGAAGTGCACGCTATACACACTATACACACTACCGAAATCTCCCCCCCCACCCGCCCCGCCCTCGTCGTCGATCCCGAAGAGGCGCAGCTCAAACGCCCCCTGACCGATCTCTCGCGGCTGCGCTACCTGGAGAACTTCGGCGCCTGGCGCGAACGGCTGGCCCGGGACTGGCGCATGGCCGGCGCCTCGTACACCGAGGTGGTAACCGGCCAGGGAGCGGCCCAGTCGGTGCAGCGAATCGTGCGTCCCCCCGAGACCGGCAGCCGCGCGTGATCTTCCTCGCTCCCGTCTACCTCATCGCCGCGGGCGCCATCGCGGCCGGGGTCGTGGCGCTGCACTTCCTGTCCACCCGGGAGCCCGACACCGACCTGCTCCCCACCGTGCGGTTCATCCCGAAGGTTCCGGTGCAAGCGACCACCATCACCATGCGCTTCAGCGACCCCTGGCTCCTGGTGCTGCGGGTACTGCTGATCCTGCTGCTCGGGGCCGCGCTGGCCCGCCCCGTCCTCCACCCCCTCTCGGCTCCGGTCGCGCGTATTGCCGTGGTGGACGTGTCGCGGGCGGTGGGGAGTCCGCACGAGCTGGCGGACAGTGCGCGGGGGTATGTGGAGGGCGCGGCGGCGGTGGTGTTCTTCGACCGCGAGGCGCGCGAGGTGGGGGGGGCGATGGATTCGCTGGAGGCGGTGGTGGAGGGGGGGACGGTTTCGGGAGACGGCCCCGCCGGACAGCCTGTGGACTCAACGGGGGTGCTCGCCGGGGAGGGGACTCTCGACTCACCGGAGGGGCGGCTGGCCGGGGAGGGGACCGGGCCACGGGGAGCCCCCAGCGAGGGATCGCGGCGGACCCGGGCCGCAAAGGGGTCACTCTCGAGTGCGCTGATCGCCGCGCTCCGCACCGCGTCGAGGCTGCGCGACGGGGCCGACTCGCTGGAGCTGGTCGTGATTTCGCCGTTTGCGCGTGAGGAGCGGGACGCCGCGACGGAGCGGATCCGGGCGCTGTGGCCGGGCCGCATCGAGGTGGTGAGGGTGGGGGGGGTGGGCGCCGCGGACGGTTTGCCGACAGGAGTGCGGACGGCGGTCACCGACCCCGTACCGACGGAAATCGCCACCGAATCGCCCAGGCAGGTCGCACGCGCACGAGTCGAGTGGGCCGATTCCGCCGCGTCCGAGCTCTGGACCCAACGCGAGACCCCGGACACCATCGCCGGCGTGCGGGCGAACGAAGCCGTCATGGTCTACCCCTTCGAGCGCCGCTGGCGACCCGCGACCGCGACACCCGCCGCACTCTCCGCCAGCAGCCCATCTCCCACCACCCCCCCCCAAAACACCCGAGTCTACGCCCGCTGGATGGATGGCGAGCCCGCCGCCTTCGAAACAGCCACCGCCGACGGCTGCGTCCGCTCCATCGCGATCCCCCTCCCCACCGAGGGCGACGCGATCCTCCGCCCCGCCTTTCAGCGCTTCCTGGCCGGCCTCGACGCCCCGTGCGGCGAACCCGGCGATCCGACCCCCCTCTCCGACGAATTCCTGACCGCCTTCGCGGGAGACGGCCCGCTCGCGCCCGCATCCGAAATCGGGCGCCAGGTAAAACGAGTGACCCCTGCCGTTCCATGGATCCTCGCGCTGGCCCTTCTTGTCGCGCTCGCCGAGCACTGGGCAAGGCGACGGCTGGCAAAGGGATCCGACAAGGGACCCGCGAGCGGCCGCTCACGGCGTGGCAATCGAGGCGGGTCAGCCGGTCGTGAGCGCAAGAGGAAAGCAGCCTGATGGCCCTCCAACAGCAGATCCAGCGGAAGAGGAGCGCTGCATGACAGCCCGCCCGCAGCAAGTCCAGCGGAAGAGGAGAGCAGCATGACGCCCCTCCAGCAAGTCCAGCGCACCAAGCGCGGCTTGGGTCTCCTCACAACCCTCACCGCTCTCTTCCTGGGCGCCGGCGTCACCTTCGGGGTCCTCGTGGCCGCGATGCTCCTCTCCCTCGCCCTCCCCTTCCCCCCCGGCATCCGCCCGGTGATCCTGCCGGCCGCCATCGCAGCAGGTCTCGCCACCCTCGTCCTCCTCCTCTGGCGCCGCCGCTTCGTCTGGTCCCTGCAACGCGTCGCGCTTTGGGTCGAGGAGCGCGCCCCGGAGCTTCGCTACGCCCTCGTCACGGCCATCGACCCACGCTACGCCGACCGCTTCGGCGAACGCCTGGCCCCCATCATCGCCCGGGTCGATCCCGGAGCCTTCGTCAGGCGCGCCGCGCTGCGATCGCTCCTCCCGGCCGCCATCCTGCTCCTTGTCACCGGCGTCTCCTACTCGGCCGTCCCGCAGAACTGGCGCACCGCCGTCGTCGGAACGGCGGCGGACGACACAACCGAAGTCACTGAAATGCCCAGCCGCCTGGACGTGCTCCGAGGTTCGGTCACTCCACCCGCCTACGCCCGGCGAAGCGGACTGCGGCGCGAGGAGTTCGACGATCCCGCAACCATCGCCGGCCTGGCCGGCAGCACCGTCGACCTGCACGGCGAGGGCATCCCCGACGGGATCGAGATCCTCCTCGGCGAGACCCCCCTCGAAGCGGCCCCGGAGGGCGACGACGGCTGGCAATCCGCCTTCACCCTGCCCGACTCCGCCGTGGCCCTCGAACTCAGGGACCGTCAATACCAGCGGCTGGTGGTGATCGATCCCCGGCGGGACGCGACGCCCTCCGTCGAGCTTCTGCTCCCCATGCGGGACACAACCGTACGCACCATCGAAGGTGACATCGAACTCCACGCCCGGATGAGCGACGACATCGGTCTCGGCGGAGCCTTCTTCGAGTCGATCGTAACGATGGGACAAGAGGAGGGACACATCACCTTCCGCCGCGACACCCTCGAGCGCCGCGACCTCGACAATGCCCGCAGCGGGGAGTTCTCGCTCACACTGCCCCTGGCGTATTTTTCGCTCGAGGAGGGCGACATGCTCTCCCTTCGCGCCGTCACCTTCGACAACAACACGCTGTCGGGCCCAAGCTACGCCACCTCGGAGACACGCGTCCTGCGCCTCGCCACCTCGTCGGAGTACGACTCGCTTGCCATTGAAGGCGCGCCCCCGCCCAACGACAGCCTCTTCCTGAGCCTTCGCTACCTCATCCAGCTCACCGAGGAGATCCACGCCGAGAGGCGCACCATGTCGCGCGACCTCTTCGTCGATTCGGCGCAGTCGATCGGGATCCAGCTCCGGCGCGTCATCCGCACCGTCGAGTTGATGCAGCGGGAGTGGACCATGGAAGGCGTCTTCGACCCCAATCCGCTCCTGGCGGAGGCTCACGAAGCGCTCTGGGAGGGCGTGCGCGCGCTCTACATCGCCGAAACCGGCGAGGCGCTGCCGCCCATGTGGGCCGCGCTCAAGTTGCTGCAGGAATTCGCTCTGACCGAACGGTACTATTTCCGGGGGCAACCGCCTGAACTTCTCGTCAACCTTGGGCGGGTCCGCATGCAGGGGAAGGACACCGGCTATGCCGCGCCGCGTGTCCGACGGGAGATGTCCGGCGAGAAACGGCGTGAGTTGATGGCCAACTACGTGGAGTCCGTGCGCCTGCTGGAAGCGGCCCCCGACAGCGCCATGAACACGCTCATGCGCATGCAGGTGGAAGCGCTGCGCGAGTTCCCCGGGCTGGCCTCGGTGTTGGGTGAAGCCGTGGCGGCCATCCGCGCAGACGAGGATGCGACCGCGTCGCTCGCCGAGGTGCGCCGCGCGCTCGAGGGCCGGACGATCATCAGGAGACGACTCACATCGTGGAGCGCGCTATGGGAGAAACGGTGATGGGACCGGCGGCCGGTCTCCGGGCTGGGCACGCGACCGACCCCCTGGTCGCCAGGACACTCGAACGGGTGACCCATCCCTGGGCCTGCAACCCCCGGAGTCCGCAAGCTTCATCCCGATCGGCCACCCGCGTCCCCCACGGCGCGGACCCCCGGCACACACCCCTCAACCTCCCCCTCCCCGCCGAGGAGTTCCGCTGGACCTCGGTCCAATACGAGGTGGGCGACTGGGAGAGCGGCCTCGGCATGGTGGCCAACCTCATCGACACCATCGCCCGCTACACCGTGCTACCCGTGGCCCCGCGCGGCTCCATCGTGTCGCTCGGGAGCCGGCAGATCTTCGAGCACCCCTTCGTGTGGTTCACCGGCCACTTTCCGCTCGCCTTCACCGAACAGGAACGCGCAAACCTGCTCGAGTACGTCGACCGGGGCGGCTTCATCGTCGTGGATGATCACAACCACGACATCGACGGCGAGTTCCACAAGACCGCCCACGAGGAGATCGCCAGAACCTTCGGGCCGGACGCGCTCCAGGAGATCCCCAACGATCACGAACTCTACACCAAGTTCTTCGAATTCGACCGCGGGCCGCCCGCGACCTCCCACGAGCTGAACGGCTGGGGTGACAACCTCCTGCACCGGCACCTGTACGGCGTCTTCCGCGGCGAACGCATCTCACTCCTCTACAGCAGCAAGGACTACACGTCGGAGTGGTCCTTCGGCCCCGACACCAAGCGATTCATCGCCGTCGATCCCACCCGCTTCGGCGTCAACCTGGTCGTCTATGCCCTCACCAGCTGACCCCCCGCCCCGCCCCCCCTCGCGGGAAGACCCCGGCGCGCCCGGCACCACCCCACCCCGCCCGTCCCCCGACCGCGACATCGAGGCGACCATGCGCCTGCGCCACCGCCTTCGCCTCCTCTTCGAGCGCGCGACCCGCGCCGCCGCGCTGGCGCTGATCGTCCTGCTCATCGGCCACGCGATCTACTCGCTACGCGAACGCCCCTCGTTGCGCGCGGACGGCGCCGCCGTCGAGGAGGCCCTAGCGCGCTGGAGCACCAGCGAGTCCCCGCGCCGGATCCACGCGGCGCTCGATTCGATCCCCGCACCGCACATTCGCGACTGGATCGCGGCCTTCCCCGGTGCGGGAACCGAGGCCAGCTGGGACGGCCGGACCCCCGCGCCGAGCGCCGTCAGCGTGGAGCCGGTGGCCGATCCGCGGAAGCCGTCCAGGGTGTGGGTTGCCACGCAGCCGGGAGCGCAAGTCGAGCTGCGCGACGAACTCGGCGCCCTGGACAGCACGACCGCCCAGGGATTCGGCACCGTCTTCGTCCTCCCCCGTCTGGAAGGCCTACTGCACGCGAGCATCGACGGAAACGGCCTCGCCAGCAACGACCTGCAGGACTCCGTCTCGATCAGGTCGGCGCTGGTCGTGGCAATGGCTGGATGGGAAGGCAAGTTCATCGCCGCGGCCCTCGAGGAGCGCGGCTGGCAGGTCGACGCCCGCTTCGCCGTGGCTCCCTCCGGGGACGTCGAACAGGGTGCCGGGCAGGTCCGGCTCGACACGGCCCGCTATTCCTTCGTGGTGGCGGTCGACTCGGTGATTAAGCGCTACGCCGACCAGTTGCCGCGGTACGTGAGGAGGCAGGGCGGCGGGCTCATCGTCCTGGGAGAAGCGTCCTCGGTGCCCTCGCTGGCCCCATTGCTGCCCGCCCGCTGGGGCATCCCGAGCCGCCCGACGGATTTCCGGCCCGAGACCGCCGAAGATCCGCGCCAGTCCCTCGCGCTGGGAGACCTCTACAACCTCAAGGACGGCGCCATGGTGCTGGAGACCCGCGAGGACGACGTGGCCGTCGCAGGCTGGCGGGTGGGAGAGGGGCGGGTCATCCAGATCGGCTACCTGGGCACTTGGCGCTGGCGGATGGCCGGCCTGGCCGAGGACGCCGTCGAGGCCCACCGTCTGTGGTGGTCGGCGCTGGCGAGCGGCGTGGCCTACGCGCCCCGCTTCGACCGCCGCATCACCGGCCAAGTGGAGCCGACACCGCTCGCGACACTGGTCGACAGGATCGGGACCCCGGCGCCCCGCGAACTCGAACTCGCGGGGGTCTTGGATGATCCGCGGCTGCTGCCTCTGCTGTTCGGGGTGCTGATGGGATTGCTGATGCTGGAGTGGGCGTCGAGGAGGCTGCGGGGGGCGGGGTAGGCGTCGGCAGGACTGAAACCCGTGGGATCCGAACCCTTGGGATCCGAAACTTGGGATCCGAAACGCGTTGACCAAATCGCACGTCCCGGACTAGCTAGCTTGCAGTCGAGGTCGCCATCAGATTCCAGGAGGTTCACCCATGACCGCTTTGCCGACCAGCATTTCCGAGTCGCAGATCTCGATGGTCCTTCAGAGAGCGGCCGAGATCGACGCAGCGGGCGACAGGGTGACCGTCGAGGAACTGCGCCTCATTGCCGCCGAGGCCGGTATCAACCCGGAAGCGACCGACCACGCGCTCCAGGAGCTTTTCGCCGGCCAGGAATTCGGCTTGGAGTTGGCGGCGGCAGGTTCGCCGCCCCTCCGCGCGGCCGCGCCTGTCCCCCCATCTCCCGCACGAATCGTGGCGGGGGGTGCGCTGGGGGTCGCCCTGGGGGCTGTCATCAGCCTGGGCAATATCCTGTTGCCGCTGGGGATCCCGAATTTCCTGGGCCTGGCTGGTCTCGCAGGTGCCGCCGCGTATCTCCTCCGACGCGCCATCAAGAGCATGAAGCGGGGGTCGCAGCTCAACTTTCAGATGGAAAACGTCGTGCTCTGGTTCGGGACCGCGGTGGGGGCCGCCTTCTCCTATCCGCTCCTGGCGGACGACGGGCTCTTTGTGGTGACGCTCATATGGCTGGTGGCCGCGATGGTGGGTGGGATGATCATCAACTTCGGGCCACGGGACGACGAGTCTTGATGGGTTGTCGCTGATCGCCTGATCAGCGGGGTGCCGAAGGATTTTGTCGGCCACTATTGCCTCTTTGTGGCGGACAACCAATTTTGTCGGCCACTGTTGCCATTTAGTGGCGGACAAACCAGCTTGTCGAGCCCGAATTGAGCCCAGATCCCCCCCGACACGACAAAACCCCCCACCCTATGCCCCCCGTCCACTACCAGCCCGACAGCTTCCCCCCGGAGGACCGCCTCGACTGGCGCAGGCTGATACCGCTCATCGGCCCAACCGCCGCCGCCGTCGCCAGGTACGACAGCCTGCTCCGCACCGTGCCCAACGCGCACGCCACGCTGGCCGCCCTGCGCGTCCAGGAAGCCGTCTCTTCTTCGCGCATCGAGAACATCTTCACAACCGTCACCGAGGTCCTCGAGACCGACGCCGGGCTGGAACCCGCCAACCCCTACTCGCAGGAAGACGCCGACGAAGTCCTCAACTACCTGGCGGCGGAGCGGCGGGCGGCGGAGATGCTCCCCGAGAAGCCGCTGTCCCTGCGCGTGGTCCGCGAAGCGCACGGCCGGCTGCTCGCCGGAGAGCGGGGCCGCGACAAGTCTCCCGGTGATTTCCGTCACACGCCCGTCTGGATCGGCGGGCCGGGATCGACCTCCGAGACCGCCACCTTCGTGCCCGCCCCGGCCGGGAAGGTGCCCGGCGGCATGAGCGCGTGGGAACGCTATGTCCACGCCGACTCCCCCGACCGCCTGGTCCAGGTCGCGGTGCAACACGCCGAGTTCGAGGCGGTGCATCCGTTCCTGGACGGCAACGGCCGGCTCGGCCGCATGCTGATCCCACTACTGATGCGGCAGTACGGCCTGATCGGCACTCCCGTCTTCTGCATCAGCCGCCAGATCGCGCCGCGTCGCGTCTTCTACTACGACGCCCTGCTCGGCGTCTCCCGCGATGACGACTGGACGGGGTGGTGCCTCTACCTTCTCGATGCGATCCGGGCGCAGGCGCGGGAGAGCGCGGCGACCATCCGCACGATTCTGGAACTGCGCGCCGAAGCGGAATCACATGTGGCGCGCCGCACCCGGGCCCGGTACGTCGAGGCGGCGCTGGACCGTCTCTTCGCGCAACCCGTGTTCCGGGCCAGCGAATTCGCGGCCGCAGGGAGGATCCCGTCGCGGACTGCGCGCAGAATGCTCTCGCGGCTGCGCGACAAGGGTGTGCTCGAGGAGGCCGTTCCCGCGAAGGGAAGGCGTCCGGCCGTGCTGAGGTTCCCCCGGCTGCTCGAGGCGGTGGCGGGGTGAAGGGCTGTTGACCCGGCGGGTCGTTCAGCCAAGTTTCCGGCGGGGGACCGTGGTGAACCGCGCTGGACGCGACCTGCTATCCGGAGGGTGTGACCGATGACCGACGTGCCGGCCAAGATAACCGCTTCGCAGGTCTCTCTGATCCTGCAGCGCGCGGCGGAGATCGACGCCAGCGGCGACACCCTGAGCGTCGAGGAACTGCGCCGCATCGCGGCCGAGGCGGGGATCGATCCGGCGGCGACCGACAAGGCCATCAAGGAGATCACGGCCGACGAGGAACCCGCCACCGAATTGGCGGCCCTCGAGCCGGCCGCCGTTCCCGCCAAACCGTCGAGGCTTCCAGCCCCCGGCTGGATCTTCGCGGGCGGCGCCGTGGGCACGGCCCTGGGATTCCTCGTCTCGTTCACCGATCTCTACCCGGCTGGCGGGATGCCGTTCGGCTTGGCGTGGCTGGGCTTCGGGGGAACCGTCTTCTACCTCGTCACGCGCGCCCTCAACAGCATGAAGCGGGGCGCCCAACTCGACTTCCAGCTCCAGAACCTCGCCGTCTGGTTCGGCAGCGCGGTGGGCGCCTGGGCCGCCGACGTGATGTGGGCGAGTGACGTCTTCGGGATGGCGTTCGTCACCTGGTTTCTGACCTCGGTGGTCGGGGGGTTGCTGGTGAAGTTCGGGCCGCGTGAGGAGGGGGACGAGGGGTAGGCACATCGGGCGGTCAACCGTCGGGGTTGACAATATGCATGCATGATGATAGCATGTTGCAATCATCCAAAGACCACCCCAGACCCGGGGAGCCTGTTCATGGGAAGCGTCACGATACGCAAACTGGACGACACAGTCATCGACCTGCTCAAGGCACGGGCGAAGAAGAATGAACGCTCTCTGGAGGGCGAGGTTCGCTACGTGCTCACCCGGGAAGCGTCGGACTACCTGCGGACCGCCGAATTCCTCGCACGCGCGGACGCTCTGGCCGCCACCACGGTCGGTACCGGACAGACGGATAGCACCAGGCTGATCCGTGAGGACCGCAATCGGTGAAGGTCACCGTCGATGCGAGCGTGGCGGTCAAATGGTTCATCGCGGAGAATCACCATGACCAGGCCCGAATTCTCCTGGGCCCCGGAATCAGACGCTACTCGCCGGACCTGCTGCTGGCCGAGGGCGCCAACGCGATCTGGAAGAAGGCTCACCGGGGGGAAATCGGCTCGCCCCACTCCTTCGTGGAAGGGTTCGTCACCCTGCCCAGGGTAATCCACCTTCAAACCAGCGACATGTTGCTGCGGGACGCAGTGGCGATCGCGATGCACACCGGCCACCCGGTCTACGACAGCCTCTATATCGCCTGTGCCCGGCTGACGGACTCGGTTCTCGTCACGGCGGACCGAATGCTCGCACGAATCGTATCCGATCGCGTTCCCGGCGTAGACGCGATCATGCTCGATGACCCGACCGGGATGGCTCGGCTCGAAGAAGCCGCGTTCGGCGGCACCGCTTGACCGGCTCGACCCTGCTGTTGATCGACTAGCACCGATCATCGTCGTGTTGGGTCAGCCTCTCGTTCATCGTGTCGACCCTGTTGCGGAGGCGGCGATTCTCCTCGTCAGGTGCCCTGGACTTCTGGAGCGCCAGCGCGTCGAGCAGGGCTCCGAGACGCACCATGACCGGTTGCAGCAGAATCACCCCGCCAGCGGTGAGGACAAAGACAATGGAGATGCGTGCGATGAATTCCCAGGCCATGACTTGTTGACCCCATGTTGCAGTAGACAGTGACCGGACGCGAGTCGGCGTTGTGGATGAAGGGTACTACATGGCCGGGGGAGATGGGGCTCACCCCCGCCACACCGGCAAGGTCAGACACGTCGGCCCACCCTCGCACGGCAGGCACAGCGCATCCGCCATGAAGCAGGTCACCTCGCATTTGGCCTCCTTCATGGTCCGCAGCGTCCGCGGAAAACCGGCCAGCGTCAGACACTTGCGCGGCCCCAGCGCCAGCACGTTCACACTCAGTCCTCCCGATGCCACGAATTCCTTCTCGTTCGCCTCAAGGCACTCGATCCCCCGCTCCCGCAACATCCGGTACAGCGCCACGGGCAGGAGCGGCGGATGGACCAGCGCCAGGTCCCGGTCCAGCGGGCTCATCAATGACAGCAGGTGCAGGCAGGCCGCGCTTCCCCGCCACATCGGAAGGTCGAATACATGAATCTCGACGCCAAGCGGCCCAAGAATTTCCCGGAGTTGATCGATGCCGGCCTGATTGGTCCGGAAACCGCGCCCCGCGAGGAGTGTCGTCTCGTCGAGCCAGACCAGATCGCCGCCCTCGGCGGTCCCCGGCTCCTCGATGGTCCCGATCACGGGGATGTCAAGCCGCTCGTAGAGGGCTTCGTGGAGCGCCACTTCCGGGACCCGCAGCGCCTTCGACGGGCGCAGGACGATCGCACCGTGCGGCGTCATGAAGGAGGGGTCGAAGACGAAGATCGAGTCCGCCAGGCCGTCGTCCGCGCCGGGAATCCACTCGATTTCGGCGCCCCCATGCTCGATGTGGCGCGCGAAGAGGTCGTATTGATGAGCCAGCGGCTTGGCGTCCGGCCGACGCGTGTAGTGCCAGAGTTCCGGGTCGGCTTCGAAGGTGGCCGGGCCCGGACGGCGCATCGCCACGAGGCGGAGGGGAGCCGCCATGCTGCTCACGCCGAAGGTCATGGGCGTGTCCTGATCGTGGGTTTTGTCGGCCACTAAGGGCTCAAAGTGGCGGACAAGCGGCGGCCTCGGCTCAACTAGCGCTTCATGGCCCGGGCCAGGGTCCCCGGCTCAAAACACTCGGGCTTCCGCTCCGCGGGCCCCGGCTGTCCGTCGCGCAACATCTCCCATCCCTCGGGCGCCTCACCCGCATAGGCGAAGCAACGGTATACCGGGCCGAGGTTGGCGTGAGCATCGGTCGCCCACCCCTCCACCGGCTCCAGCCGCGCCTTCCAGCCGCTGCCGGTCATGCTCAGGTCGATTTGCAGGTGGTCCGGCAAGCCGTAGTCGGACAGGGCGCCGAAATCCGGCAGGTCTTCGACCCGGGCGGCGTACTGTCCGGTCAGCTCCCGATGCCGGTCCTGGGCGGAGACGAGCGCTTCCAGGGCGGCGATCCGGTCTTTGCGGGTCTGTTCGATCCATCCCTTCGTGAGGACGTACGTAGCCCCCAGACGCACCTTGATACCGTATTGCGCTTCGACCCAGCGCCAGCAGACGATCTGCAAACTGGCGATGTCGTCATTCAACTCGGTGATCTGGATTCGTGCGTCCTCCCGGTCACCCTCGAGCACCTTGTGGTCGAGGAGTACGATCGCGTCCGGCATGTCACCGGCTCCGCCCCTGGCCTGGCACTTGAGCTCGTCGCCGGGAAGCGCGAATCCGCCCGCGGGTGACGCGACGGCGGACACGAGGAACATTGTGGTAAAGAGACTGGGCATCTTCATCCTCCTGGCGCTGTTGCAACCGAGTGGGCGATCCGGGCGGTTGCGGGTCTGGCTTCAAGGTAGGAGTGGAGGGTTCGTCCCGGCAACCGTGCTGAGACGGGCTGTGTCGCGCCGATTTAGCAATGTCCTCCCTTAGCGAAGTAGAAATGTCCTCTTTCGGATCATGTTCGGTCAACGACGGAACCGGATCCGGGAGAGGAGCAAATGGACTTGAGTCTGAAGGAGAGGGATCGCATCTCGGTGTTGAGACAGGTGAAGGAGGGAGTGCTTAGCGCGGCTGCGGGAGCGGTGCGGATCGGGGTGACGCGACGGCATTTTCGCAGGTTGCGCCGGAAGTTCGAGGCTGAGGGCGATGCGGCCGTAGTGCACGGACTGCGCGGGCGGCGGTCGAACAGGGCGTTGCCGCGGGGGTTTCGAGAGCGGGCGCTGGAAGTCGCGAGGGAACCGCTGTACCGAGACTTCGGGCCTACGCTGCTTGCGGAGCACCTGGAGAGAAGCTTCGCGCTGCGGGTGAGCCCGGACACGCTGCGGGGCTGGATGATGGAGGCCGGCCTGTGGAAGCGGCAGCGCAGGCGGGCCAAGCACCGCAGCCGGCGTCCGCGGCGGGCGGCGTTGGGCGAGCTGGAACAGTGGGACAGCTCGGTGCATGCGTGGCTGGAGGACCGGGCTGCGGGCGACCAGGTGCTGATCTCGATCCATGACGATGCGACGAGCCGGCTGATGATGGCCCGCTTCGTCGAGCGCGACGACGGTGCGGAGAACCGCCGGGCGATCATCGGATACCTGCAGCGCCACGGCCGCCCCCTGGCTGTCTACACGGACCACGCCGGACACTTCGGGCAGTGGCTGGCGAAGAAGGAGGAGCGGACCGATACGATCATCTCCCGGGCGCTGGGCGAGTTGGGGGTCGAGGTGATCCTGGCAGGCTCTCCCCAGGCGAAGGGACGAGTCGAGCGGACCTTCGGTACGGCGCAGGACCGCCTGATCAAGGAAATGCGGGTGGCAGGGATCTCCACCCTTGACGCAGCGAACCGCTTCCTGGCCGATTCCTGGGTTCCGTTCTGGAACGAGCGCTTCGTGGTCGCGCCCCAGAGTGCCCTCGACGCGCACCGGCCCTTGCCGCCCGGCATAGATCTGGAGGCCCTGTTTGCCGAGACGGAGACCCGGAAGGTGGCCCGTGACTTCATCATCCGCTTCAAGAACCGGTACTGGCAGATCCCGGAGCGGGAGGCCCGAGGTGTTCGGCCCGGTGACGAGGTCGTCGTTGAGCGCCGACTTTGCGGGGACATCCACTTCCGGATCGGCCAACGCTACCTGGCCGTCGAGTCCCTGGGTCGGGCCCGTCCCCCGGCAACACCGACGAAGACTCAGCCCGCGAAGCCCCGCAAGCCGGGGTCCAAGCCGCCGAAGCCCCCACCGGACCATCCATGGCGAAAGCAAATCCACGGGGGTGCCCGGATGGCCATGGCACGGCGGGACAAGCGCCTCGCGGAACAAGAGGCTGCGCGCAACGGACGGCCTGCCGATCTGCCGGATGCCGGACTCGCGAGCGGCGCTGATGGCCGGGGACCTCGCCGGAAATCGGATGCGGGATCGGTATGATCACCGCCTCGTGGACCCACACCGTCCGGGCAAGGCAGGGTGTGACCCAGACCAACGCGACCGCCGGCAACCCCCCGATCTCCGGGCCGGGCATGCCCGTCCCTCCGATCGGGGGGTCCCACTACCCACCCCACCCCCAACCCGCTCAGGCTGGCCGGGAGTGGCAAACACCCACCCAGGGGGGGACATTTCTATTTCGCTCTACCCCCGGACATTTCTATTCCGGTTTGACAGTGCGATGCTGGCTGTCTGCGATGCTGGCTGTCCAGTGCGATGCTGGCTGTCCAATCGGTAGGAGAGGTGTTACCCAGTCCAGCGCACGTCATGGATCGCGACCGTGCTACGACCCATTTCGTCACCCACGATCGTCAGCACGGACTGTCCGCTCACCTGAACCGGCCCGACGTTGGCGGGCAGTCGGATATCGCCGACGAGGATGCCCTCGGCGTCGAATACGTCCCAGGTTCGATCATTCGGTGGGGCGCCGACCATCACCGCTTCGGCGTCGCCCGTTCGCAGGAGCCACGCGCCGCCTTCATCCGTAACCACCAGGGCATCCCAGGGCCGTCGTTGTGCCTCGGGAATCGGCATGTCGGACAAGTGTCTTTCGTAGAATCGCACCCGGGACTCGGGAAGGGGGATGCCCCGCAAACGCTCAACGAACTTCGACGCGGAGAAGTCATCGATCCGGCGGGGCGCCCGATCGATTTCGACCCTGCGCTCGAGACCTGCCGGGCCGTACACCGTATACGACGCCTCCCCGGCGGCATCGGTCACGTAGACCCGGTCGTCCCGGAGCCCCCAGAGTGAACCGCCGACGTAAGGTGCTGGAAGGACCCCGGTGTACGGAACGACGACCTGCACTCCATCCCGGAAGTACCACAGTGCGCTCGGGGCCTTCCACACCAAAGTGGGGGCCGTACCGTCCAGCGGCATGGTCCAGATTCTGACCGTATCCCTCACAGTCGAGCCGTCCACCGGTATGCGCCTTATTTCTCTCGGGATTTGGCCAAGAAGGGTTCCCGCCGGGGTCACATGAAGTGGCCGCGGCGAGATGCCGAGGGACGACGGCATCAGTTTGCTGTTCAGGAACTCCCCGCTCTCGGAGAACACCGATAGTCGCCGGTGCTCAGAGTCATACACGTAGGCACTTCCGTCGCCATCGAACCCGAGGAACGCACTCCGCCGGAACTCACCCGGGCCGTCGCCCCTCCCACCGATCGTAAACAGATGCGCCCCGGAGCCGGGGTCGAATACCCGGATCTCCTGGGCCTGCGAATCCGCGATCCACAGCGATCCATTCCGATGAAGTCGAGCGGTGACGCCTCTACCGAAGAGTTCCGGGCCTTCTTCTTCGGAACCGAAGACGCGCCTGGCGGGCTGAACGAGTTCCCCGCGAGGCCACAGCTCATCCATGTTCCGGACGATCTCCACCCCCGCGCTGTCCACGCGGCCCGGACCGATTGCCTCGCTCCGGTCGGAAACGCCGCACGCTGCCGAAAGCAAGATGACGGCGACGTGGGATCTCCGAAAGGCATAATGTATACTGGACATGACATAATGTAATGCCGACTTTACATTGTGAACAGGTGAAGCGAAGCGGTCCAGCGCGGATGCATCGCCGCTCGAATGCCGGGAGAGGTTTTTCCGCGGGATACTGCTAGATTCACCCCATGTCCTTCTTCTCTTCCAGGCGGGAGCGCCGACTCTGGGTCTGGACCGCGGTCGTCGTGGCGGCCATCTACTCCACCCTTGGTCTCGCACGCACGCTGACCGAACAGCTGGGCAACGACTTCTTCTCCGTATGGCTCTTCCTGCTCGGCTGCATCCTGGTTCTGCTGACCGTCATCACGCAGGGGTTGAAGGCGCGGCCCGGCGGCGCCGAGATCGCGGTCGCGCTGGGAGTCGCGGCCGCCTACCTCCTGATCATCGTGCGCATGTCGGCCCCGACGGAGCGCTCGCACCTGGTGGAGTACGGCGTGGTGGCAGTCTTCATCCATGAGGCGCTGACGGAACGAAGGGGCCAGGGCCGACGGGTGCCCGCGCCCGCTTTGCTCGCGATCGTGGCCGCGTCGCTCGTGGGCGTGATCGACGAGGGGATCCAGAAGCTGATTCCCGGCCGCGTCTTCGACCCGGTCGACATCCTGTTCAACGTGCTGGCCGCGGTGATGGCGGTTGTTGCAAGCGTGGCGTTGCGGCGGGCGCGGCGGTGGGGGTCGTCGCTGGTGGGGCCGGCGATGGGGCCGCTTGATCCGCCGTAGGGGAATCAGCCGCTCCTCATTGACCAGCCAGGGTCCTCGGCTCGAGGCACTCGGGCTCCCACCCCCCTGGGCCGGCCGGACTGGAGCCCTTTGGCCTTTGGTGTCCTTGTCAGTTCGTAATAGGCGGGGCAACGACAAGTGCTGGCCGTGGACAGGCATGTGGCCGTGCTGCCGATGCGGGTGGCGGCGCGGCGGGAGCTGACGAACCTCGACGACGACTTGTGGACGAAGATGTATATCGAGTTCTACCGGGACGCGCAGGACGGGGTGTTCAAGATGCTGGAGTGAGGGTGTGTGGGGATGGAAGTATGCTCGAGCGACGGTGCGTGCGCCAGACTGACCCTCGGCTGGATCCACGTGCCGGACCCCACGACGTTCGGGTGCATGCTATAGGCAAGGGGGGGCCGTCGCATGGTCCCCCTTCTGGAGGAAGTGCGTGTAGAGGATGGTCCGGCAACGCTGAGCGGCGGGAATCGGGCCACACCGTGCCACCTGTCAAGGAGTCGAGAAAATCCACCTAGCCCGCCCGTACGATGCTGATTCGCTACCTTGAAACCCGCGTTATTCACGAGCCCTCTCAGCCAGGATTGGCGTGCGAACCGTAAGTGGCGTGAGCGTCACCTGTTACGGCAATCTCGCCACGGTCCATCGGGGTCTTTCCCGGGTGAAACGGGTGGCATGGGATTGCGAAACGCCACAAGCCCGGTCAGGGTCGCGACCGGCGACGAGCGGATCACCGGGACTCGGGAGCGGTTGCCGTCCCCCGGGTCCGGTGCCCCCTTCGCGTTTCGCCTGCCTGAATGGGGGCGAGGGGGCGCGGGAAGATCGAGGGACACGGGCCCGCGCGGATGGTCGTTCGCGCGGGCGGCCCGCCGCGATTCCGGCCCGACCGACCATGAGACGCTGCCCGGGCCGGTGCCCGGCCACGAAGGACGGCACACCGGGCTCGGCCTGAGCGTGCTGCGCGCCCGGCCGGGCGGTGCCTTCCGCCGGCCCGGAGGGGGGCTCCGGGGCTCCGTTGGGGGCACGGGGGTGCTCGCCCGGAAAAGGTAGAGCCTCGTGGAGTCGCAGGTGCGGCGGATCCCAGCGCTTGCGCCGTTCCCACCACGCGTTCTCCTGCACCGACTTACGGTGCCCATACCGCGATCGGCCCAGACGCAGCCGCCGGACCTGGCGGCCTCGCAGGGGTTGCGTTTTCCGGTGTGATTCGCCTTCGTTGTCTTTCGGCTCCGAAAAGCCGGAGTTGCCGAATAAGCGGGTTGAATGCGGTTTCGAAAGCTCAGGTGAATATGAAGATGAGAGGCACTTCACCCGCCGCACATGGAGCAATCTAGATGATGCAACCCACCACCAAATCATTGGCAACCGTCACCTTGGCGCTCGGCACCGCCATCTCGGCGTGCGAATCGGATGCCCCCCCCTCCTGGTTCTGCCGGGGCTTGCAGAAAACGATGCGGCGGTCATTGCCGCCCTGGACCACATCGTGGACCTGGAGCGCCGGACCACGGTCCACCAGGGCGACCGGACATTCGGGTTGGGCGAAAGCGTATTCGTGGAGTTCAGGTCACAACGGCCGGAAGACCCCAATTGGTCCCCGGCGGTCGAGGAAGTCGCCGTCGCGAGAGGGTGGAAGGTAGTTCGCGACGATCCGAGGATCTGTAACCTTGACAAGAGAGACTTCTATGGCGATCCCATTTGCAGGCTCCCGGGTGCGGACGCTGACGGTCTACTATTGGTGGTTTACAGCGTGAGACACCAGCCCGCCCCATTCCTGGACCCTCCTTGGCCAGGCTTGCCGACGGACCCAACCGGTACCGGCGGCGTTATAGTCGACCTTCGCACATTTCGTAACCGGCAGGTTCCGTTTAACGAAGATCTTTACGATGAGGTATTAGGTACGTTCCCGGAGGAACCATTGGAGCCAGGCAGTGCCGTGCTGGTCCGGCGCGTCACCCGCGATGAGGCTTTGGCCGCCTATGATCGGGTGGCCGCCACCGCCCGCGGTGCCCCCGGCGTGCTGGGCTGGCTTGCGTATAGCGTGCGCGTAGCCCCTGCTGGTACTACCCATTCATCCAACACCTTTCGGATAGACCGTTGAAGGCCCTGAGTGTTGTCGGCCCTGTTCTTGCGCTCGCCTTGGCAGCGGGTACCGTGGGCACCCGCTGGATAATGGAAATCCCGCCACTGCAGATTAGCGAGAACCCGCTCCTCAACTGCCCGGCACTCACGACCGCGCTGGGCAATAGCGGCTACGACTCATACGGGTGTGACATCATGCTTACAAGCTCGTGGGCCCATGCCATGAGGGGATTCGTGTATGGCGCTGCGGTGAAGGGCAGTTGCAGCAAGACCCGAAGTTCTTCGTGGATCTGTTCGAGAGAGCATGGAAGGGTGATACGTACAAGATCACCTTCGACTCCCTGGCCAACAGGAATACGTCCAATTGGCTAGGAGGCTTTCACGACCCGAATCATTACTTGATCGGGTGGCGAAAAGACCTTCGGCCCGACTATCTTGGGCATGAGGTTACCCACCACTCCTACCCGAATAGGAGCGAGGCCTGGGTAAAGAAAACAGCCAAGGATTGGTACGACGACTGCTACGAGACCCCGCCTCCCCCGCCCAGCAGCGGCGGCGGCGGCGGCGGCAACAACAACAACACATTCGGATACTGGCTTTGGGTCCCTCCGACCTTCCAGACGACATGTATAGGCTTGGGGACTTGTAGCGGCCCCAAGCAATCCGGTGGCCCGAATGGCGCAGATTACTACTCATGTCCCGCCGGTCCGAATTCCCTAACCTGCTACACCAAAGTTACCAGCCCTGGACACTGGGTGTGGGTTGAAGGGAGTTTTTGAAGGGGAGCGTCCCTGGGTGATCCGCGAGTGGAGCCATCGGAGGAATTCCGGACGAGTGTTTGCGGATGGTTACTGGACCACCTTGTACGCTGCGGACATGTCCATGCACAGCTCCTCGACGCCATTCCCGCTTCCCCCGTGGGCCACGAGATCGGCTCGGAACTCTCCCAGCACATCCCCCTTCCGCCCCGGGGTGGCGTAAAGCATCCTTCGCTTCTCCAGGTCCGCGAAGAACGCGAAGCTGACACGTCCGGTCCCTGCGTACGTATGCCCTCTATCCCTTCTTAGCCGTTAGATCGTTAGAGATCCGTGTAAGTCGTCGCGGTGCCATCAGGGCTCCAGCGGAATCCGCCATGCGGAGGTAATGCCCTCGATCGCCTGCCAACAGTCCATCCCGGTCTCGATCCATCGGCCACGGCCCGGAGGCGCACGCCGGTCTCGCGAAACTCGATGCGACAGGGCGGCTTCCGATCCCTGACCTCGGTTACGTCGCCCACTGCGAAATCCCACTCAGGCGACCTCGTGCAAGGCGGCGTGGATTCGCCTCCTGCACCTGTGAGGCCAGCAACAAGGGCAAGCAGGACGCCCGAGCTGCAAGTCGGGGCCTCACGAAACTTCACCCTCGAGCGCCGCCAGCCTGATGACCCGCACCCTCTGAACGCCCATTTCGTCGGCCTCGATGTAGGCCATGAGCCCGTCCGGGCCGAATGCGTCGGGGATCGCGAGCCCACCGGCCGACAGCGTCCCCAGGTAATCCCCATCCGCATTCAGAACATCGGTAAGCCCTTCTCCACCCACCTCCGACGGCGAACGCGCAATCCAGATCCGGCCCTCCCAGTCCACGGCCATTCCCGCGATCACCGGAATCTCGTCCGCGAAGATCATGGTTTCGACCTGCTCCGCCAGCATCTCGCGGAACTGGGCCGCCTCGGCGCTGGACATCTGCTGTCCCAATAGTCCGATCTGCGACGAGATGCTGAGCTGTTCGATGCGGTACGCCCTCGTGGCCTCCCGGATCGCCTCGGTCACCACCACGGGCGCGATGGGCCTGCCGAAGGTCCCGGTCACGTTTCCCGCCGCGTCGACCAGCTTCACCTCGTAGGCCGTGGAGTCCGCAACCGCGAGTTGGCCATCGGCGCGGACGGCCAGGTGCAGCCCGGGTTCGAAGGCGCGCATGCGGTTGATGGTCATTTCCGTCCGCCCCGCCTCGTTCTCGACCGTCACGTCGGTCTCGGTGGGGGGAAGGTCCCATGCCCTGTACAGGACTTCGGGGTCATTCCCGGACAGTGAAAAGACATGGATATCGCGCCGATAGTCCTCCTCTTCCGATGACTCGTCGCCGGAAGAGGGAGAGCTGAAGCGGGGCCCGCCGGCGGACACCAGGCGTCCATCGGGCAAGGGCAGGAGAAGGCTTCCGGGCACCCCCTGCATGATGTCGACCGTGACGCTTGTCTCGAATTCGCCCGCCGCGTCGAAGACTTCAAAGGCGCCCGGGCGGCCGAAGTCGAAGATGGCCGCGCGCCCGTCGCGGAGGACGTTGAAGGCAAGCGGCGCCTGCAATTCGCCGGGCCCCTCGCCCTGCCGTCCGAAGGTGCGGAGGAGGCCGCCGTCGGAACCAACCACGATGACCCGGTAGCTCTGTGCGTCGAAGACCAAGAGTTCGCCGTCGGCGTTGAAGGCAACCGCGCCGATCCGGCCGAACGTTTCCCATTCCTCTCCGGCGCTTGCGCCCACCGTGTAGATGTCCTCGGTCGTGGCGGTCAGGGGTGCGTCCACAGCCGGGTCGGTGGCGCCGGGGCCACTGTTGCATGAGTGGGTGAGGGGTAAGACGACGGTAAGAGCCAGGAGGCAGGAGCGGTTCATTCGGGGATTCCTTTCGTGGGACGGTTGTCCGGGGACCTATCGCTTTCTACGCGCGGGCGCACCCGATCGTTTCAAGAAGGCAGGAGCGCTCCAATGGGGATTTCTGTCGTGGGGCGGTTGCCCAGGGACCCATGCATTTGACGCGTGCGCGCAGCCAACCGCTTACTCCGGACCTGTCGCGGGGTGGCGCGAACACCGAGGAGATGCCAACGTGCCAAACCCGACCACCACGACGAACCCTTTGGCGGCCCCTGCGAGAGGTCTCCCCTCCCTGTATCTGCGCCGCGACGGGGTTCACCACGGACGAACAGTCCAGGAGAAGGACGCGATGCCGGAGACAATGATCGGTGCGTGGCGACGTACGCTCGGCAAGGGCGTCCTTGCAGGATTCCTGCTCCTGGCGACGGCGTGCGGAAGCGCCGATGGACCAGGCCAGGGCAACGGCACCATCGAAGGAGCAGGCGAAATGACCTTCCCCAACACCAACCGCCCCGAGGTGCGCGGCGTGAGCGGCGCCGTCTCGGCCGGGCACCCTCTGGCCGCAGCCGCCGGCTACGAGGTCCTGCGCCGAGGCGGCAACGCCATGGACGCGGCGATCGCCATGGCCGGCATGCTGGCCGTCGTCCGCCCCCACATGAACGGCGTTGGGGGGGACGCCTTCGCCCTCTACTACGAAGCCGTGACCGGCCAGGTGCACGCCATGAACGGCAGCGGCCGCGCCGGGGTGCTCGCCACTCCCACCCTCTTCGCCGAACAGGGGCTCGATGAAATGCCAGGGAACGGCCCGCTTTCGGTTTCGGTCCCCGGCGCGGTCGCGGCCTGGGTCGACGCATTGGACCGCTTCGGCACTCTTCCCCGCGCGGAACTACTGGCCCCCGCAATCGGGTACGCCCGCGACGGCTTCCCCGTCTCCACCCGGCTCGCCAGTGACTTCACGGTCCAGTCAGGCGCGCTGAACGATCATGCCCGCGCGCTCTACATGCCCGGTGGCGAACCCCCCGCAGTCGGCACGCTGCTTCGCAACCCCGCGCTGGCGGCCACCCTAGAGCGCATCGCCGCCGAGGGGAAGGCAGGCTTCTATAGCGGATTTGTCGCAAAAACGCTGACCGCATTCCTCGAAGCCGCGGGCGGGTACCTGCGTGCACCCGATCTGGCGTCGCACACGACCACCTGGGTGGAGCCGCTGCGGGGCGACTACGCGGACTTCACCATGCTCGTCCTGCCGCCCAACACCCAGGGCATCGCGCAGCTGCAGCTCTTCGAGATGGCGAAGGCCTTCGACCTGCGCGCGATGGGCCAGGGCAGCGCCGACTACCTACACACCCTCATCGAGATGAAGAAGCTCGCCTTCGCGGACCGCGACCTTTGGGCGGCGGACCCCGAGTTTACGGACATCCCGCTGGGGGACCTGCTTGACGCTAAGTATCTGGAGGGGCGCGCCGCGCAGGTGGATCCGGGGACGGCGGTCGAGTCTCGTGATCCCGGCGTGGGGGAAACCTCGAGCGCGCGAAACACCGGCGACCCGTCCAGAGACGACTCCGGCGACACCGTCTACCTCACCGCCGTCGACCGCTGGGGCAACGCGGTCAGTTGGATCCAGAGCCTGTTCGCCGGCTTCGGTTCGGGGCTGCTCGAGCCGGAGACCGGGGTCGTGCTGCACAACCGCGGTGCGCTCTTCAACCTGGAAGCGGGGCACCCCAACGTCATTGCTCCCGGCAAGCGGCCCTACCACACGCTGACTCCCATGATGGCGTTGCGCGGCGACGGGTCCTTCGCCTTCACCCTGGGCACCCCGGGCGGCGACAGCCAGCCGCAGAGTCTGCTTCAGATCGTCAACAACATGGTGCACTTCGGGATGACGCCGCAAGCCGCCATCGAGGCGCCCCGGTTCCGAAGCTACGGAGGGCTCAGGGTAGCTTTCGAGGACCGCGCCACGCCTGCCGTGTTGGCGCGGCTCGGTGAAATGGGTCATGATGTCGAGGTCGTGCACGGGTGGACGGCGACCTTTGGCGGGGCGCAGATGATCCTGCGCGACCGCGATGGGACGCTGACCGCCGCATCGGATCCGCGCCGCGAGGCCTACGCGATCGCGTACTGAGGTCGCCCCTTTCAGGGAGAGTCGATATGAACACTCTGGCGAAGTGGATCTGTCCACTGGCGATCACGCTGGCCGGTGCCTGCCAGGGAGTGAATCGCGTCGAGGGCGACCCGGCATCCGCTGCCCCGGTCCCCGCTGTCCAGCTCGCCTCCACCGACGACGCGACCGACCCCCTCGTCGTCCCGACCCGGCCGGAAGACACGGAAGTCGACGAGTGGCTCGCCCGACTCGATTCCCTGATGACCATTCCGGAGAACGCCTACGACATCTTCGACAAGGGACGCAAGCAGTTGCGGGCATTCAACGACTCGCTTCGCAGCAAGCTTCTCTCGCCGGAGCAGACGGGGCGCATCGTGGCCTACATGGACGAGCTTCTGGCAAGACATCCTGAAGCACGCAAGCTGATCACGGAACATCGTCACCTGGTCGAGAACCTGACGCCGGGGAAGGTCGCGCACGACATTGTGGGCACGGACATCGAAGGGGTCGAGTTCCGGCTCGCGGACTACCGGGGCAACATCGTGGTGTTGTTCTTCACGGGTGAGTGGTGTGCGCCCTGCCGGGCGGCGTACCCGTACCAGCGCCGGATGCTGAAACGCTACAAGGACGAGAAGGTCGTTCTGCTGGGGGTCAACAGCGACCGCAACCTCGAGACCGTGAAGGAGGCCAAGGAGCGGGAGGCGCTCGACTACCGAACCTGGTGGGACGAGTCCACCCGGGGCCCGATCGCAACTTCCTGGGTGGTGTGGGCGTGGCCGACCACCTACATCCTGGACGGGCAAGGCGTCATCCGGCATGTGAACCCGCGCCTGGAGCAGTTGATCGAGGCGGTGGACGCCTTGTTGCGGGAGGGGCGGGCGGTGGATTTGGCCCATCCTGCCATGTAGGCGCCCACGGGGAGCCGCGATACCTTGTCTCGGCCCCGAAAGTTGTGATCCTCATCGGGGCATGCGTATCTTGCAGACACCCGGAACGACCCGGAGGGAGGACGCGATGGATTGGTGGCAGACGGTCGGCCTGATGGCGACACTGGTGGCAACGGCGACGGCGGTGGCGACGCTGGGATGGCGTATCATGCTCAGGCTGCAGCGCGAGATCGCCGAGTTCCGCGACGAACTCCGTGCCGACATGGCCAAGCTCCGTGACGGACTCCGCGCGGAAATGGCCAAGGTGCGGACCGACCTGGGGGCGGATATCGTTTCAGCCTGCCTTATTCATGAATTCGCGAGTCGAGGGCAAGGTAGGGGGCTGAGAGGCCTCTCACAACCCCGATGGCGGGTCGGGGGCGGTTCCGGGGGCAAAAAACGGGCGTTTCGAGTCCGAAAAGGTTAGTTTGTTCGACCGAACCGAGCCGGTTTCCGGCGCTTGGAGACACCTCGGCGTCCTTGCGGCCGCCGGGGCCGGGAAAGGGTTCGGCGCCTGGCGGCGCCCGCGCTATCCGGAGGGCCCGTGCAGGGTCGCGAGCCCGCGGGCGAGCATGCGCCAGTGCGCCGACGCGCCTCCGATGGTCATCGTAATCCGGCGGCCCGATACGGTGAAGCGCGCCGGGGTGCGGAGCACGCGGTCCGCGAGACGCCGCAGGCTCCAGCCGGTTCCGGTCATGCGCTCCAGCACGGCGCGCTGGACGTGCATGATCTGGTAGCCGAAGCCGGCGAGCAGCAGGCGCACCTGGTTGCACGCGAAGGGGTCCACACCCTTCTCGCGCTTCGCGATCTTCTTGCCCCGGTAGTGGCTCTTGCGGCGCGACGTGGACGACAGGGCCGGGGAGACGACGCTCATCAGCTCGCCCAGGTGGCCCTCCGCCTTGCCGCGCTTGCGGTACAGCGCCAGGAGGTCCTCGCCGGACATCTCCTCCGACGGCATCGAGGTCAGCAGCCAGAAGCAGCGCGGGATGAGTTCGCCCGGCCGCTCGACGACGACCTGCACGACCCGGCGGGAACGGGACCACGACCCGGCCCGGTAGGACGACTCGCAAACCCAGGTGCGGGGCTCGCCGCCGGGCGCCCCGTTGTTCAGCGCATCCCAGACCACGGCGTCCATGGCCGGCAGCGCCAGGCGCTTCAGCACGGCGTTGTTGCGCACCCGGGCCACGTAGTGCGTGCCCCGCTCCTCCAGCGCCGCCATCAGCGGCTCGCCGGGATATCCCGCGTCGAAGCGCACCGCTGCCTTCCCGCACAGATGCCGCTCCGCCCGCTCCAGCACCTCGAGGACGAACTCCAGCCCGCCGTCCGCCGTGTGCACCTGCCCCTCGCGCAGCCGCAGATCCAGGATGTCGCCCGTCTCCCCCGCCGCCGCCACGATCGGATGATACACGCGCCGGTGATAGTAGCCGTTCCACGCGCTGCCCGGCTGTTCCCCATGGACCTCGACCGGCAGGCTGTCGATGTCGATCACCAGCGTCTTCGGACGCCGCCGGCCGCCCATCGCCTTCAGCCGCCACCCCGCCAGCCGCTGCAACCCCTCGCGCAGCACCTCGACGCCCTCCTTCGCCGACCACGCCGCCACCCGCCGCGACAGCGTCGGCTGCGAGGGCAGGCACCCGCCCTCGCCCAGCGGAGCCGTGCCCGCCCGGTCGCCGGTGGCCAGCCGCAGCGCCGGATCGTCGCGCAGCTCCGTCGCGTCGCCATGGTCCCGGCGGCCCTGCCCCGCCAGCAGCAGAAGCGTCCGCGCCAGCCGCCTCTGAGAATGCCGGATCCGGCGCCCGTCCCGCTTGTCCGGCAGCCCCTCCGCCAGAAACCGCACCACCCTGCTGCGCCGCAGCAGCTCGCGCCCCGTCAGAGCCCCCGAATCCCCCGTGATCCGGTCCCGGCCGGACCCAATCCTGATCGACCTGTTGAAGCTGAACGGCGCATCCATTATCTTCACCCCCGACGTGATGGCTGGCAGGTGCTCGCGATCCTTCTAACACTCTGAATCTAAAGCACTTGCCGCCTCACGTCGCCTCGCCTCCCGGCCATTCGTGAATAAGGGGGGTTCAGGAAGGGACGGACTCGTCAGCGTAGGCGAAGAACTCGCTGAGCTTCGAGGTGAAGTGCGGGGCGTGCAAGAGGCGATGTTGGCCCTGCAGGAGGATTTTCGGATCCACGTGTACAGCAAACGAGCACGCGCATGACAAGTGTCAGGGTGCTCGCGATTGAATAGGTCAGAACCGTGCTGCGATCGCGTCGCGCAGCCTTGGCGGGGCGAAGGTGCGTAGGAACCGGGCTACATAGGCCATACGGGTGACGTAGTAGCGCACCCGGGGCCTCGGGCTCTCGAGTGCGTGGACGAGCTTGGCGGTGACCGCCTCGGGGCCGAGGCTGAACGGAGCCCGGGAGGGATTCGCACTGGCCATGCGCGGTTTCATCTTCGTCTGGTAGAACTCGCGCCAGACGCTGTTTTCGTCGTCGATCCACCGATCGATGTGGGCGAGAGCCTTCTCGTGGAGGGGCGTGCCGTGGATGGGGCCCGGCAGGATCAGAGACACCTTGATGCCCGTGCCGCGCAGTTCGAGGCGCAGGGTGTCGGTCAGCCCCTCCATGGCGTGCTTGGTCGCGGTGTAGGCGCCGCTGAAGGGGATGGCGGCGAAGCCCAGCACCGAGGAGCAATTGACGATCCGGCCACGGCCCCGCGCGCGCATGGCGGGAAGCACCCGTCGCACGACCTCGTGCGGGCCGAAGAGGTTGACGTGGAAGATGGCGTCCAGGGCGTCGCGGCCGAGATCCTCCACCGCGGCGGGGATCGCCAGGGCGCCGTTGTTGAACACGGCGTCGAGGGCGTCGTCGCAGCGTGACAGCGCTTCCGCCACCGCGGCTTCGACCGAGGACGTGTCGCCGTAGTCGAGGGGGAAACTATCGAGCCCTTCGCCGCGCAGGCGCTCGCAGTCCTCCTCCCGCCGACAGGTGGCGAAGACATGCCACCCACGACGGTGCAGGGTCCTGGCCGCGTCGAGGCCGATTCCGGAAGAGCAACCGGTGATGAGGACGGTCTTCAGGGTGACCCTTCCCGCAGTTCGACGGGCTGCCCGTGCGGCGTGTGGCGATATGCGTCGGCCCATGCGAGCTTGCGTTCGTTCAGAGCGGCGTCCCCGCTCAGGCCGCGCTCAACCACCAGCCGTTCCAGCGCCGCCACCCAGTGATGGTAGTAGCGCGATCCGTCGTCCGGTTCGCCCCGCGCCGACGCCGCCGCAAGTTCTTCCGCGAGTGTTTGCGCCCAGGTCTTCCAGGTGAAGTGGCCCTGCTCGGACAACTTCACGGCCAGGGCGAAGGCCTGCGCCTGCCACGGCTCGTCGAAGACCGGGCCTTCCTCGTCACGCGGCAGCAGTGGCAGCGCGGCGAGACGGCCTGGGTCGAGCCGGGGCGAGGTCACACCGCCTCCAGGTACTCTTCCCACAGGTCGACGTAGACGGCGTCCCCTGCAGCCGCCCGTTCCCCCCACAGCTCCCGCGCCTCGAAGCGAACCGAGTAGACGTGCTGGGGACGGTCGCACGGCTGCGTTCCCCCCGCGTCGCTGTCCTGCAGCGCATACACGCCGAAGTCCTCCACGACCGTCCCCACCCTTCCCCGCACGTAACGCGGCTGACGCGTGTGCCCGAACGCGTGCAGATTGCGGGCGCGCACCGTGTCGTTCGGGCGAAAACGGGCGGGAACCTCCCGGTCAAGGAGGCCGAAGCCGAGCGATCCAGTATCGGCGGACGGCAGGATTTCAGGTGCCTGAGCTCCCGGATCCGAGCGTCCGGTCTCCAGCTCGGTTCCACTCACCAGTCCGCTTCCGGCCAGCCGGCTGACCATCATGTGGAACCAGCGTTCGTAGTACGACATTCTCAGGTAGTCGGCGGGCGGAATGTTCTCGAGGACGAACCGGAATCCCGGCCAGTTGCGGCCGACGCCCCAGCGCTTGACCGCCCGGGTCAGCGCGTAGACCCGGCCCTCCCAGCGATGATGAAAGACCGGTTCGTTCTCCTCGCGCTCCACGGGCCCGAAGCCGTCCATCCCGCCCATGTCGTGTATACCGTTCACGATCCGCCTCCCGGGGACGGCGGCGCGGGGACCGTTGCCACGCCGATCATCGAGTCGCGCGTGACCAGTTCCGCCAGCTCCTCTTCCGTCAGGTCCTCCGTGCCCGCCGGCCGTTCGGGAAGCACCAGGTAGCGGATCTCGGCGGTGCTGTCCCAGACCCGAACCTCCACGTCCCCCGGCACGTCCAGACCGAACTCGCGCAGCACCTCGCGGGGCTCGATCACGGCACGTGCCCGGTACGCGGACGACTTGTACCAGGACGGCGGCAGACCCAGCGTCGGCCACGGATAGCATGAACAGAGCGTGCAGACGATGACGTTGTGCACCCGATCCGTGTTCGCGACGACCTTCATGTGCTCGCCCTGGCCGCCCAGGTAGCCCAGTTCCCCGATGGCGCCGCTGCCGTCGGCCAGCAGGCGCTCGCGGTACTCGGCATCGACCCACGCGCGCGCCACCACCCGCGCCCCGTTACGCGGGCCCACCCGGTTCTCGAACCTGTCGACGATCTCGTCGAGCTCCGCCGGGTCAACCATCCCCTTTTCGACCAGCACGGACTCAAGCGCCTTTACGCGCAGGGCGATGTCGGCGGGGACGTCCTGATGATCGTGGTCGTGGTGGTGGTGGTGGCCGCCATGGCCGTGATCGTGGCCATCGGTGTGTTCGTAGTCGTCCATATCTTCCTCCTGCCGCCCATCGTGGCCGGGCGGGCGGGGTTACGCAAGCTCGCGACAGATGGTAAGCGCTCGCGAGCGGAGCACCCCGCCGTTGCGGGGAAACCACCCATCACCCAATGTCGTCAAGTATGACAGCAGGACCCTTCATCGCGATGCCCTTCTGGAAGGCAGGTCCACAATGAACACGAGCAATCCCGCCAGCACTCCGTCGGCAGGCCCCCGCGAGCACCGGGAGCGGCGAGGCGCCGGCCCCGCCAGATGGCTCACCCTGCTCTCCATCTCCCTGGCGACCGCCTGCGGCGCAGGCAGCTGGGACATCGCGCACGAGGACTTCCGCGGCACCGTAACCGGTCACCCGGAAGGTACGTTCTTCGAGGACGAACAGGTCGGCCAGTTGCTCGCGACCCTCGATTCGGTGTTGGCGCTCCCCGAAACCGTCAAGAGCTTCAGGCGACAGGGCCAACGCTACCTGCAGGGGTTCCGCTGGGCGCTGGGGAAGGGACTCGTCACCGCGGAACAGAGTCAACGCGTAGGCAAACACCTGGAAGGCCTCAAGGCGGATCATTCCCGCCACGCAAGAATGATCGACGAGCAGCGGCGCCTCCTCGTCCTGACGCCGGGCCAGGTCGCCCAGAACATCGTCGGCACGGACACCGACGGGGTCAGGTTCACCCTCGAGGACTATCGCGGCAACATCGTCGTGCTGATCTTCTCCGGCGAGTGGTGCGGCCCCTGCCGTGAAGAGTACCCCCACCAGCGCGAGATGCTGGAGCGCTACAAGGGCGAGAACGTGGTCCTGCTCGGGGTCAACAGCGACGACGAGCTCGAGACGGCCCGGGAAGCGAAGGAACGGGAGCAGTTGCACTACCGCACCTGGTGGGACGGCGGCACCAACGGGCCGATCTCCAACGCCTGGGACGTCTGGAAGTGGCCGAGCACCTTCATCCTGGACGCAGAGGGCGTGATCCGTTTTCTGGACAGGCGGGCGGAAAGGATGAGCGAGGCGGTCGACCAGCTGCTGGAGGAGACGCGGGCGGGCGGATCGACATAGCGCGACGGGCGGATCGCCCATATTCCACTGGCCAATCCCCCGCTTCCGCTCCATGTTGAAGTCTTCGGCGGTGCAAGTCCACAGCGCCCGGCGCGGATCCGCGGGTCGACACCATCTACACAGCACGCAACGGAGACATGTCGTGAAGAAGCTTCTGGCCATTGTCGCTGGGGCAATCGTTTGTTTCGCATTGGGCTTCGTCATCGCCGACGCGCGCGGCGGCACGTCGGCCAACGGAGACCACCCGCCGATCAACGTCCCCATCGCCGCCACCCAGGCCTGGTTCCCACCCATCGGGGACTACGACACCGGTGGGGAACCGATGGACGACGAGCGCTTCGACGCACTGATGACCGCGCTGGATGAGGCCCTGACGGCGCGGGAGACCCTCGCCCGTTTCGACCGCGAGGCCCCGCTCCACATCTGGAACTTCATCCGCCGCTTCGCCATTCCCTGGATCACCCTGGAGCAGCGGAAGGCGGTAACGGCATATGTGGCGAGTTTCGCCGAAGAGTACCCGGACCGCGCCGAGGTGTTCGAATCGAACATGGCGGCGCTCGAACGCTATGCCGGTCCGTCGGAGAGGGTCCCCGCGTTCTCGTCGAAGGTCTCGAACTACAGCTACCGATCCTGGTTCAGTGCCGATGGCGAGCCGTTCTCGGACACCCAGATCGACGGCATCCTGGCTTCACTCGACGCCATGCTCGCGCTGCCCGAGACCCGGGCCGACTTCGAGGCCGAGTCCGACCACCACTTCTCGCTCTTCGCGAGCCGGCTCAGGAGAGGCCGGATCAGCGAGGAGCAGTTCGCGCGCGTGGACGCCTACTTCGACGAGGTCGAGGCGAATCATCCCGAGCTGGCCGGGGCGCTGGCGGAGCACAGGTTCAGGGTCGCTTCCTTCAGCCCCGGCCGGGTGGCACCGAACATCGTCGGGAAGGACACCGAAGGGGTGGAGTTCGAACTGGAGGACTACCGGGGCAACATCGTGGTCCTGATCTTCTCCGGAGAGTGGTGCGGGCCGTGCGTTGGCGAGTACCCCTTCCACCACTTCATCGTTGAGCAGTACGAGGGGCAGCCGGTCGTTCTGCTGGGGATCAACAGCGACCGCGATGTGGAGACGATCCGCGCGGCGAAGGCCAGCGGCAAGGCGCCGGCGTACCGCACGTGGTGGGACGGCCACGCCGAGGCGAACACGAGCGGGCCGATCGCCACGGAATGGGGTGTGACGACCTGGCCGACGATCTATGTGCTCGACGAGGAGGGGGTGATTCGCAGCGTGGGGGGCCGGGGGGGACACCTGATCGCCAAGGTGGGCGACATGCTGATGGAGATGCGCACTCGCGAACTCGCAAACTCGGACGCCGAGCAGGTCGAGTTCGTTCCCGCGATGCGGACGGTTCCGGCGAAACGGCCGAACGAGTAGGACGCCCTACTTCAACTCCACCAACTGGTCCGGATCCACCCGCACCACGATGTAGGTGATTGTCTCCTTAATCTCGCTGAAGCCGTGCGGCGACCCCGCCGGGACGATCAGCCTGTCACCCGGCCCCACCTCCCGGCTCGCGCCCCCTTCGATCCCCCCCACCGCACTCGGCCCGGTCAGCGTGCGCACAACCGCCCCATCCGGATTGAGCTCACGCCCGTTTGTAAGTTCCCCACCCGTCACCATCGTCCCCCGCCCCGACACCACGTAGTACACCTCGGTCTGGTTGTGGTGCTGAATCGCGCCGAGCGATGTGGTGGGAGGCCGCTGCACGACGCCCACTCCCACATTGTGCCCGCCCGCGTCGATGTGACGGATCTGCTGGTCGCTCACGCGGCCCGCCGGGGCGTTCTCGATCGTGGCGAGGATGTCGGCGGCGGAGATGTGGGTGGCGGCGGGGCTGTCCGCGGGCGATTGGCCCAACCCAGCGAGCGACAACAGTGAGGCGGCGAAGCCGAGTGCGAGCAGTCTTGGCATTGTCAGGGTCTTTCGGAAGTCTGTGGGGATACGAAGTATACTAAACAGCAAATCCCCCTAAGCCCCACGAAGGAGCCCGAGAACCGAAGATGAACGACTTGCGCACCTGGACCGCCGTCCTCTCGATCGCCCTGGCCGCGGCATGCGGCGGGCGCGCGACCACCAACGCCGCACCCGCCACCCCCAGCCCGGGGTCCCAGGAGGCCGGCGGCCCCGAACGCCCGGGCGCGGGCAGCGATGAGGAGAAGACCTACGAAGACGTCATCGAGGACGCCGAGTCCGACGAAGGCCTCTTCACCGTCCACAAGAAGGACGAGGACTACCTCTTCGAGATCCCCGACTCGCTGCTGGGGCGCGATGTGCTTCTCATCAGCCGTATCGCGGGCAAGATGGACGGGATGGGCGGCTTCACCCCCGCGGGATCGGCCGTCAACCGCCAGATGCTGCGCTTCGAGCGGCGCGGCGACCGCATCATGCTGCGCAAGCACTACGGCACGGCCGTCGCCGACGACACGCTGGCCATCGCGGCGTCGGTCGAGGCGAACTACTTCGCGCCGATCCTCGAGTCGTGGGAGATCGAGGCGCGCGGCCCCGATTCGACAAGCTCGGTCATCGACGTCACCGACTTCTTCGGCGGCGACACGCCCTCCATCTCCGGCCTCAGCTCCTTCCAGCGCCGCGACTACGGAGTGCGGCGCCTCGACGCCGACCGCAGCTTCATCAGCCGCATGCGGAGCTATCCGCTGAATGTGAACGTGCGCCACACGCTGACCTGGGACGCCGGATCGCCTCCCAACGACGCACTGACCAACACAGTGTCCCTGGAGATGAACCAGTCGCTCGTCCTCCTCCCCGCCGAACCCATGCGTCCCCGCTACTCCGACCCGCGCGTCGGCTACTTCACCGTGAGCCGCATCAACTACGGGCTGGACGAACAGAAGGCCGCCACCGAGACCTTCATCCGCCGTTGGCGCATGGCGCCCTCCGATCCGGAGGCGTATGCGCGCGGTGAAATGGTCGACCCGGTCAATCCGATCACCTACTACGTCGACCCGGCCACCCCGGAACGCTACGTGGACGCGGTCAGGCGCGGCATCGAGAACTGGCAGGCAGCCTTCGAGACCGCCGGGTTCAGCAACGCGATCGTCGCGCTCGAGGCCCCGTCGAAGGAGGAAGACCCCGACTGGGACCCCGAGGACGTGCGCTACTCGGTGGCGCGCTGGTCGGCGAGCGAGGTGCGCAACGCGGTCGGGCCGAGCACCTCGGATCCGCGCACCGGCGAGATCATCGAATCCGACATCGTCTGGTTCCACAACCACATGCGTTCATACCGCAACTGGATGATGGTGCAGACCGGCGCCGCCAACCCCGACGCCCGCCAGCTCCCGCTCACCGACGAGCTGATGGAAGAGGCGATGGAGCAGGTCATCACCCACGAGGTCGGGCACGCGATCGGACTGCCGCACAACATGGTGGCCAGCTCGTCGTACCCCGTCGATTCGCTGCGCTCGCAGAGCTTTGCGAGCAGGATGGGCGTCGCGCCGACGATCATGGACTACGCGCGCCAGAACTACATCGCGCAGCCCGAGGACGGGCTGGAGCCGAAGGACTTCCTGCGGCGGATCGGGGTCTATGACCACTATTCGGTGAACTGGGGGTACCGGGTGATCCCCGACGCCGAAACGCCCGAGGACGAAGTCCCCACGCTGAACCAGTGGATCGTCGACCGCGCGCACGACCGCATGTACAAGTTTCTGCCGGGCGGACTCGGGGTGACCGATCCGCGCGCGCAGACGGAGGACATGGGCGACGACCTTGTGCGCGCCAATACCTATGGGATGAACAACCTGCGCCGGATCGTGCCCAACCTGGTGGCGTGGACCACGAAGCCGGGGGAGGACTACTCCGACCTGGCCGAGATCTACGGCGAGGCGGTCAGCCAGTGGTCGCGGTACGTGCGCCATATCGTGACGCTGGTGGGCGGTGTGCATGCGGATCTGAAGACTGCCGACCAGGACGGACCGGTGTTCGACGGGTTGCCGCGGGCCGAGCAGAAGCGGGCCATGGAGTGGCTTGCGCGTGAAGCCTTTACGGCACCGACATGGCTCAACGATCCCGCGATTCTGGAGAAGATCGGCCCGAGTGTGGCGAGTGTGGCGAACATTTCGCGGCTGCAGGGCTCGGTGCTGAACCAGCTGCTGTCCACGTCGCGGATGTCGGCGCTGGCGGAGCTGGAAGTTACACAGCCGGACAACGCGTATCCGCTCGCCGAGTTCCTGGACGATGTGCGGGGGACGGTGTGGGAAGACCTGGCTCGGGTGTCGGAGATCGGTCCGTACCGGCGCGCCCTCCAGCGGGCCTACCTGGAACGCATGGAGTCGCTGATGACGGAGGAGCCGCCGACCTTCGCGTTCGGGCCGGTTACGCAGGATGTGAGTACCTCGGATATTCGGCCTCTGGTGCGCCAGCAGCTGCGCGACTTGCGGGACGCGGTGTCGGGGCGGGTGAACCGTGGGGTCGCCGACCGCGTGACGGGGGCCCACCTTGAGGATGTCATCGCCAGGATCGACGCCATACTGGAGCCCGGTTCGGGGTAGCCGCATTGCCTCGGGGGCGCATCGGCATGGTTTGTCCGCCATTTCGAGGCAATAGTGGCGGACAACGGGGTCGCTCGCCGATCCCACGCCGCGGCATGGCACTCGCCGCCTGCGCCGCGATGCCGCTTGCGGCGGCGTGCGGGCCGGAGGACGACCCCGAAGAGACATTCGTCGCCCTGGAACCCTCAGCCGAATCAACAGCGCCACTCAGCGAGAGCAACGGAATCGCAGTCACTCCGGAAGGGATCGCATGCGTTATCGATTCCTACGAGATTCGCATCTACTGCGCGGACCGGGACGACCGAACGGTCGACTATTTCGGAAGAGAGGGAGACGGCCCCGGCGAGTTCATTGGTCCCACCTCGATCGATCGGGCACCGGACGGAGGGATCGTCGTCGTGGACATGGAGCGCGGTCGCCTTCTCTGGTTTCTCCCGACGGGGGAACTGTTGTCGGAATCGAAGGCTCCGGCTGCCTTCATACCTACCGGGCGCATCGCTGGTTCGTTGTTTGGCAAGGCGCTGGTGTCCGACGAGAACGTTGAGGTCGACGTGCATGAGGGAGTCGCCTACTTCGGCACGGTTCGGGTCAGGCATTCCCTGATCGGCATGGACATTGCCGGATCCGTTCTTGTTGTCCCGGTGGACCGTCCGGGAACGTCGGTCAAAGTCAGAGCTTTCCGCCTCAGAACGTTTTCAGATACGTCGGGTACACACCCCCGTCCGGAGCAGCCAGCGCTCGGTCCGGAGATCCGGCGGGTCGCTGGGAGGTGCATCGGTGTAGTTGTCCGCCATTTCAGGGCAATAATGGCGGACAAACGGGCCACCGTCCCACGCGCAAGTCGGTCGGCGTCGCCGAACCCGCCGTCGAGGTCCCGTTGCGGGAGTGTGAATCTTGGTGCGATACTGAAACTGTAGTAGTCTATACCCCCCCGGGGTGTTTTCTGTGGCCCTTTCCCAACCCGGCCACTCGCCTCCCGGCACCCGCCTGGCCCGCGCCACCGCTTCGAACCCAGGGCCTCTTCAACCCGTCGACCTCTCCGCCCCTCTGCTACGAAAACACCCTCCGTGCGCCCCTTTTGCTCTACTGAGCAGCGGTAGCGCAGGTGTTCCCACGATCGCAGGATTGGCGATCCCAAAGTCTTCTCCAACCTTCGTAAGTCACATTGCCACGTCACCTTTAGGACACCATCTGGGGGGGATGCAGCTCGTCACGCGCCATCCGTGACTCTCACCCCGACCTTGCAAATCAGCACCGAACACCTCATAGTTAGGAGGTTCTTCCCCTGTCGTGGTGGGCGGGCAAGGGGGAGGGTCGAATTATGGGGCGGGTTGGCGGGCTTTCGCAACAGCGGCGGTGGGATGAGCGTGGGTGGAGAGAGTGGAACAGCGAGGATGTAGTAGACGACGGGAGGGGCGATCCCCTTCGGCGAAGGCTGACGTGCCGCCGACCGGCCGGGGTGACCCTCTCGACCACTCCTCGCACAACGACGATCCCGAAAGGCAACCCGCTACTCTCCTCCCCGTTCAGCACCAGCGCCGGTGGCTTCCGCGCCCAACCACCCGTTGAGGTGTCCTCACTGCGGCGAGGCGTGCCCGGGCTACGATACGCGCCGCCGCGAGTGGCGGAACCTAGATGCCTGGGGCTACAAGACCTTTCCGGTCTGCAATGTCCCGCGGGTCGAGTGCCCGGAGCACGGGGTGGTCACGATTCAGGTGCCGTGGGCGGAGGGGAGCACGAGGTACACGATGGAGTTCGAGGCGGAGGTGATCCGGTGGCTCAAGGTGGCGAGCGTACAGGCGGTCGCCAGCCGGATGCGGCTGAGCTGGAACGCGGTGGACGGAATCATGCAACGTGCAGTGGCGCGGGGACTTGCGCGCCGCAAGACGAAGGCGGTTCGGCGCCTTTCGGTGGACGAGACCTCGTTCCGCCGCCGGCACCAGTACGTGACCGTGGTGTCGAATCCGGAGACGGGCCACGTCGTGCATGTCGCCCCGGGACGGGGCAAGGACGTGCTCCTGGCGTTCTACGAGGGCATGGGAGAGAAGTACCGGGAGGCCGTCGAGAGCGTCAGCATGGACATGTGGGGGCCCTACATCTCGGCGACTCTGGCGATGATCCCGGACGCCGTGATGAAGATCGCGTTCGACCGGTTCCACGTGGCCAAGCACCTCGGCGACGCGGTGGACAAGGTCCGGCGGGCGGAGCACCGGGCGCTGGTGAAGGAGGGCAACGGGATCCTCGTGGGCACCAAGTGGCAGTGGCTGAAGGGCCCCAGACGGAAGACGCACGCCGAAGAGCTGGCGTTCGCGAGGCTCCGTGCGGGCACCCGCCGGACCGCCCAGGCCTGGGAGCTGAAGGAAGCGGCCGCGAACCTCTGGAACTACCGGAGCAGAACCTGGGCGCTGGCCGGATGGCACCGGTGGCTGGAGTGGGCATCGGACTGCGATCTGGAGCCGGTCCTGAAGACCGCCCGGATGATCCGGGAGCATCTGTGGGGAATCGTCAATGCGATCATCCTCCGCGCCACCAACGGACCGGCGGAAGGCATCAACAGCCGGATCAAGACAGTCAAGGTCCGCAGCCGCGGCTTTCGCAACCGGGAACGCTTCGCGAACGCCATCCTCTTCCACCTCGGCGGCCTCGACCTCTACCCCGATGGCCTGCGCACATGACCTGCTACCCACCAGAAAAGGGGAAGAACCAGTTAGGAGTTGGCCCAATACCCAATGATCATTTCCGAAAGCTCCGGCACTGAGGTCGGTTCGGTAGCCTCCTTGGGGTCACCAAAAAGGATGGAGGAGAACCCATGACTTCTGTTCACCATTTTCTCAGATCGCTAGCGGCAGTTTTTCTGCTCGTCATGGGGTTTTCCTCATGGCCCGCCTCAGCCTCTGCTCAGTTACCACAAGGCCCCGGGTGGCGAAGGCGAATGACTCTTCGTGTCAGTACGCGCGTGCGACCTAGATTCGTCCGGCAGGCGGTGGCGTCTTCTCGTTTGCTGACCCTGAGCGTAGTGGGGGCGGCCGGCTTGGTGGCCTTGGCACCGCTGTTAGGGGATGCGCAGGAATCTGTGGAAATCGACGACCGTGTCACTTGCTCCAATTGCAGGATTGAGGTAGGAACGCCCATAACACTTAGTGCACGCACAGGACGCTTTTCATTTACGACCTTACCAGGTATCTCACCCCCCCTTATTCACGAATGGCCGGGAGGCGAGGCGACGTGAGGCGGCAAGTGCTTTAGATTCAGAGTGTTAGAAGGATCGCGAGCACCTGCCAGCCATCACGTCGGGGGTGAAGATAATGGATGCGCCGTTCAGCTTCAACAGGTCGATCAGGATTGGGTCCGGCCGGGACCGGATCACGGGGGATTCGGGGGCTCTGACGGGGCGCGAGCTGCTGCGGCGCAGCAGGGTGGCGCGGTTTCTGGCGGAGGGGCTGCCGGACAAGCGGGACGGGCGCCGGATCCGGCATTCTCAGAGGCGGCTGGCGCGGACGCTTCTGCTGCTGGCGGGGCAGGGCCGCCGGGACCATGGCGACGCGACGGAGCTGCGCGACGATCCGGCGCTGCGGCTGGCCACCGGCGACCGGGCGGGCACGGCTCCGCTGGGCGAGGGCGGGTGCCTGCCCTCGCAGCCGACGCTGTCGCGGCGGGTGGCGGCGTGGTCGGCGAAGGAGGGCGTCGAGGTGCTGCGCGAGGGGTTGCAGCGGCTGGCGGGGTGGCGGCTGAAGGCGATGGGCGGCCGGCGGCGTCCGAAGACGCTGGTGATCGACATCGACAGCCTGCCGGTCGAGGTCCATGGGGAACAGCCGGGCAGCGCGTGGAACGGCTACTATCACCGGCGCGTGTATCATCCGATCGTGGCGGCGGCGGGGGAGACGGGCGACATCCTGGATCTGCGGCTGCGCGAGGGGCAGGTGCACACGGCGGACGGCGGGCTGGAGTTCGTCCTCGAGGTGCTGGAGCGGGCGGAGCGGCATCTGTGCGGGAAGGCAGCGGTGCGCTTCGACGCGGGATATCCCGGCGAGCCGCTGATGGCGGCGCTGGAGGAGCGGGGCACGCACTACGTGGCCCGGGTGCGCAACAACGCCGTGCTGAAGCGCCTGGCGCTGCCGGCCATGGACGCCGTGGTCTGGGATGCGCTGAACAACGGGGCGCCCGGCGGCGAGCCCCGCACCTGGGTTTGCGAGTCGTCCTACCGGGCCGGGTCGTGGTCCCGTTCCCGCCGGGTCGTGCAGGTCGTCGTCGAGCGGCCGGGCGAACTCATCCCGCGCTGCTTCTGGCTGCTGACCTCGATGCCGTCGGAGGAGATGTCCGGCGAGGACCTCCTGGCGCTGTACCGCAAGCGCGGCAAGGCGGAGGGCCACCTGGGCGAGCTGATGAGCGTCGTCTCCCCGGCCCTGTCGTCCACGTCGCGCCGCAAGAGCCACTACCGGGGCAAGAAGATCGCGAAGCGCGAGAAGGGTGTGGACCCCTTCGCGTGCAACCAGGTGCGCCTGCTGCTCGCCGGCTTCGGCTACCAGATCATGCACGTCCAGCGCGCCGTGCTGGAGCGCATGACCGGAACCGGCTGGAGCCTGCGGCGTCTCGCGGACCGCGTGCTCCGCACCCCGGCGCGCTTCACCGTATCGGGCCGCCGGATTACGATGACCATCGGAGGCGCGTCGGCGCACTGGCGCATGCTCGCCCGCGGGCTCGCGACCCTGCACGGGCCCTCCGGATAGCGCGGGCGCCGCCAGGCGCCGAACCCTTTCCCGGCCCCGGCGGCCGCAAGGACGCCGAGGTGTCTCCAAGCGCCGGAAACCGGCTCGGTTCGGTCGAACAAACTAACCTTTTCGGACTCGAAACGCCCGTTTTTTGCCCCCGGAACCGCCCCCGACCCGCCATCGGGGTTGTGAGAGGCCTCTCAGCCCCCTACCTTGCCCTCGACTCGCGAATTCATGAATAAGGCAGGCTCACTCGCACGCGATAGTAAGGGGAACTACGTCGTGGGCCCGGTCGTGGGGGGTGCGGTCGTCGCCGTGTATGGCCCGGACGGGAGGTACAGGTCATCATACGGGCGAATCGGAGAGGGGCCGCGTGAGTTTTCGGGCTCGCGTCCTCTGTTGATTGAAGTTGGCAGCCAAGATACTCTATACGCGATTAGTCCGACACACCTGCACACGCTCGCCCCTTCGGCCGAGACCAGCGTGGCTACAGTGCGCATGCCCGTCCGTGCAAACGACGTTGTGGTCTTTGGGGGAAAGATTGCGGTTCAGGCCACGCTTCGCACGGAGGCTGGAGCCACATCCATTCAGATTCTGGTTCTTCCCCCTTTCTGGTGGGTAGCAGGTCATGCGGGTAGGCCATCGGGGTAGAGGTCGAGGCCGCCGAGGTGGAAGAGGATGGCGTTCGCGAAGCGTTCCCGGTTGCGAAAGCCGCGGCTGCGGACCTTGACTGTCTTGATCCGGCTGTTGATGCCTTCCGCCGGTCCGTTGGTGGCGCGGAGGATGATCGCATTGACGATTCCCCACAGATGCTCCCGGATCATCCGGGCGGTTTTCAGGACCGGCTCCAGATCGCAGTCCGATGCCCACTCCAGCCACCGGTGCCATCCGGCCAGCGCCCAGGTTCTGCTCCGGTAGTTCCAGAGGTTCGCGGCCGCTTCCTTCAGCTCCCAGGCCTGGGCGGTCCGGCGGGTGCCCGCACGGAGCCTCGCGAACGCCAGCTTTTCGGCGTGCGTCTTCCGTCTGGGGCCCTTCAGCCACTGCCACTTGGTGCCCACGAGGATCCCGTTGCCCTCCTTCACCAGCGCCCGGTGCTCCGCCCGCCGGACCTTGTCCACCGCGTCGCCGAGGTGCTTGGCCACGTGGAACCGGTCGAACGCGATCTTCATCACGGCATCCGGGATCATCGCCAGAGTCGCCGAGATGTAGGGCCCCCACATGTCCATGCTGACGCTCTCGACAGCCTCCCGGTACTTCTCTCCCATGCCCTCGTAGAACGCCAGGAGCACGTCCTTGCCCCGTCCCGGGGCGACATGCACGACGTGGCCCGTCTCCGGATTCGACACCACGGTCACGTACTGGTGCCGGCGGCGGAACGAGGTCTCGTCCACCGAAAGGCGCCGAACCGCCTTCGTCTTGCGGCGCGCAAGTCCCCGCGCCACTGCACGTTGCATGATTCCGTCCACCGCGTTCCAGCTCAGCCGCATCCGGCTGGCGACCGCCTGTACGCTCGCCACCTTGAGCCACCGGATCACCTCCGCCTCGAACTCCATCGTGTACCTCGTGCTCCCCTCCGCCCACGGCACCTGAATCGTGACCACCCCGTGCTCCGGGCACTGGACCCGCGGGACATTGCAGACCGGAAAGGTCTTGTAGCCCCAGGCATCCAGGTTCCGCCACTCGCGGCGGCGCGTATCGTAGCCCGGGCACGCCTCGCCGCAGTGAGGACACCTCAACGGGCTCCCTCCGGTCCGTTGCAACTCCACCCGAAGTTCCTTGGGGTCCCGGGTCGGCTCCACCCTCGTGACCTTCCACTCCGGACCCAGGCCCAGAACGGCGTCCAGCCAGTCTCTTCCGGCCATGTCTGCGAGTTCCCTTCCGTCTCGTTGTGGACACCTGCCGGGAGCGAGCGCTCCGCGGCCTGACCACGCAATTTCCTCCGAGTCTCGCGATCCCGAAAGGCAACCCGCTACTCTCCTCCCCGTTCAGCACCAGCGCCGGTGGCTTCCGCGCCCAACCAAGTCGTTGTGCGAGGAGTGGTCGAGAGGGTCACCCCGGCCGGTCGGCGGCACGTCAGCCTTCGCCGAAGGGGATCGCCCCTCCCGTCGTCTACTACATCCTCGCTGTTCCACTCTCTCCACCCACGCTCATCCCACCGCCGCTGTTGCGAAAGCCCGCCAACCCGCCCCATAATTCGACCCTCCCCCTTGCCCGCCCACCACGACAGGGGAAGAGCCGAAAAATGATCATGAGCGGGGAGCGGGTTTCCAACGGGAAGCATGAGCGGGGGTGCGAGCAGATCATGGGAGCCTGATCGTGACACTCATGCACCGAACGGATCGGACCCTCGACGACATCCGCGCCTTCAGGGAGTGAAGCAGGCAGGAGCGTACCGAGAGAACCCGTCGTGCCGAAGAAGGAAGGCGAGATCTACGCGATCCTAGGGGGGACAAGTCAGAGGACTTGACCGGTCGGGACGACATCGTGACTGCGCTCGCTTATGTACCTCACCGCCCCCGAAATTGACACATGACTGGCGTTGGGGAGCGCTGACGACGCTCGCAACGTTGGCGGATCGTGCGGTGGAACTCGGCTATATCGACAGGGTCTCGCACGAGACGGTGCGGCGGGTTCAAAAAAAACGCCATCAAACCGTGGCGGCGCGTCGGCTGGGTGATCCCGCCGCAGCGCAATGCCGACTTCGCGGCGGGGATGGAGCGGGTGCTCGACCATCTACCGGCGTCCGTACGATGCGAACTTCCCGGTGGTGTGCATGGACGAGACGCCGCGCCAGCAGATCGGCGAAACGCGCACGCCCGTCCCTCCGGCACCGGGACGGGCGGCCCGCGAGGACTACGAGTAACCCGACGCCTCGGCACCTGCAACGTGTTCATGGCCACCGAACCGCTGGCCGGCAGGCGTCTGACCAAGGTGACCGAGCGCAGAGACCAAGACCGACTGGGCCCGCTTCCTGCGAGACACTGCCGTGCAGTACCCCGGCGCCACCCGAATCACGCTGGTGATGGACAACCTCAACACGCACCGCCCCGGCGCGCTCTACGAGGCCTTCGAACCCGCCGAGGCCAAAACGCTCTGGAACCGCTTCGAGTTCGTCCATACCCCCAAGCACGGGAGCTGGCTGAATGTCGCCGAGGTCGAGTCAACGTCATGATCCGCCAGTGCCTCAACCCCCGCATCCATTCCATCGACACCCTACGCGCCGAAGTTCGCCGCCTGACAGGCGGCCAGGGACCAAATCCGAGCCAAGGTCGACTGGCAGTGCACCACGGACGACGCACATGTCAGGCTCAAGCGCCTCTATCCCACGTTTGATTTGTGACATGACACTAGCTTAGCTGTGGCGTAGCCTGAGTACTAGGCTCAGCGGGATTCATCGACTATTTCATCCTGTCCCGGGTGTTGCGTCTGCGGATCCACGCGGTGTCCCTAGCAAACCGGCCCACTCGGCCATTTGCTGTACGGTAGGCACGCCCAAGTGGACACCCCCATCGGGAGTGAGAAAGGCGGGAGTCCCACGAATGGCCAAGCGCAGCGCCAAGTCTCTATCCTCTGCCACATGCGTCTCTGTCGAGCCAGACCCCATACACCTTCGCATCGCTTGCTCGCTTAACCCTAAGACGCTGGTAAGCCTCTCCCAGTCCAAGCCGAGTTCAGGAACCACCAGCGACCCTTCATCCTGAAGCAAATAGCTGTGAACCATCGCGAATCCATTTTGCTCCGAAGAACAAGTGGCTACCATCGACGCCAAACGTGACACTTCGCTTCCCGTCCTTGGGCGTTGCCGAATCCCTACTGCCCCAGAGGGGTAACGACGGATGAACTCCATGATAGTGTCATGGGCGACACGACAAAATGCACAAGTGTAGTCCACAAACATTACAGCGGTCACTTCGTTGAGCCCCCCTTATTCACGAATGGCCGGGAGGCGAGGCGACGTGAGGCGGCAAGTGCTTTAGATTCAGAGTGTTAGAAGGATCGCGAGCACCTGCCAGCCATCACGTCGGGGGTGAAGATAATGGATGCGCCGTTCAGCTTCAACAGGTCGATCAGGATTGGGTCCGGCCGGGACCGGATCACGGGGGATTCGGGGGCTCTGACGGGGCGCGAGCTGCTGCGGCGCAGCAGGGTGGCGCGGTTTCTGGCGGAGGGGCTGCCGGACAAGCGGGACGGGCGCCGGATCCGGCATTCTCAGAGGCGGCTGGCGCGGACGCTTCTGCTGCTGGCGGGGCAGGGCCGCCGGGACCATGGCGACGCGACGGAGCTGCGCGACGATCCGGCGCTGCGGCTGGCCACCGGCGACCGGGCGGGCACGGCTCCGCTGGGCGAGGGCGGGTGCCTGCCCTCGCAGCCGACGCTGTCGCGGCGGGTGGCGGCGTGGTCGGCGAAGGAGGGCGTCGAGGTGCTGCGCGAGGGGTTGCAGCGGCTGGCGGGGTGGCGGCTGAAGGCGATGGGCGGCCGGCGGCGTCCGAAGACGCTGGTGATCGACATCGACAGCCTGCCGGTCGAGGTCCATGGGGAACAGCCGGGCAGCGCGTGGAACGGCTACTATCACCGGCGCGTGTATCATCCGATCGTGGCGGCGGCGGGGGAGACGGGCGACATCCTGGATCTGCGGCTGCGCGAGGGGCAGGTGCACACGGCGGACGGCGGGCTGGAGTTCGTCCTCGAGGTGCTGGAGCGGGCGGAGCGGCATCTGTGCGGGAAGGCAGCGGTGCGCTTCGACGCGGGATATCCCGGCGAGCCGCTGATGGCGGCGCTGGAGGAGCGGGGCACGCACTACGTGGCCCGGGTGCGCAACAACGCCGTGCTGAAGCGCCTGGCGCTGCCGGCCATGGACGCCGTGGTCTGGGATGCGCTGAACAACGGGGCGCCCGGCGGCGAGCCCCGCACCTGGGTTTGCGAGTCGTCCTACCGGGCCGGGTCGTGGTCCCGTTCCCGCCGGGTCGTGCAGGTCGTCGTCGAGCGGCCGGGCGAACTCATCCCGCGCTGCTTCTGGCTGCTGACCTCGATGCCGTCGGAGGAGATGTCCGGCGAGGACCTCCTGGCGCTGTACCGCAAGCGCGGCAAGGCGGAGGGCCACCTGGGCGAGCTGATGAGCGTCGTCTCCCCGGCCCTGTCTGCTGATTCCGGCCCATGCCGATCAGTGATTCCATTTCATGCCGATCACCGATTCCAGAGTATGCCGATCAGTGATTCCAGAGCATGCCGATCACCTTGGAGTGAGCGAGTAGGAGCGCTGGAGAACCTGCTGTAGCGACACCCTCTTCCATCCTCGCCAGAGGTTCCTTGAGACGAGGAGAAAGAGGGTGTCACAGAAGAGGTTGTCCATGCGGAAGATTCGAGAAGTGCTGCGTCTGAAGTACGAGGCCGGGCGCAGCCACCGGGAGATCGCCAGATCGCTCGGCATCGCCAACAGCACGGTGAGCGATTACGTGCGGCGGGCAAGCGCCGGGGGCTTCTCCTGGCCGTTGCCGGAGGGGCTGGACGACGCCGCGCTTGAGGCGGCGCTGTTCCCGCCCCTGCCACCGTCGCGGGTTCCCCGGCCGGAGCCGAACTGGGAGCAGGTTCACCGGGAGCTTCAACGCCACAAGGGCGTGACGCTGCAGCTGTTGTGGCTGGAGTACCGGGCGGCGCATCCGAACGGCTACGGGTACAGCTGGTTCTGCGAGCGCTACAGGGCGTGGCGGGGACGGATCGACGTGGTCATGCGGCAGGTGTACCGGGCGGGCGAAAAGGCGTTCGTGGACTACGCGGGCCCGAAGTTCGAAGTCGTGGACCGGAAGACCGGCGAGGCGCGGGACGTCATGGTCTTCGTCGGTGTCCTCGGCGCGTCGAACTACACCTTCGTGGACGTGACCCGGAGCCGGTCCCTGCCGGACTGGACGATGTCGCATGTCCGGATGTTCGAATTTTGGGGCGGGGTGCCCGAACTCGTGATCCCGGACAACGAGAAGGCCGCGGTCCACAAGGCCAGCCGCTACGAGCCGGACTTGAACCCGACGTACCAGGAACTGGCCACCCACTACGGAACCGCAGTGCTGCCGGCGCGGCCCCGGGCACCTCGGGACAAAGCCAAGGCGGAAACCGCAGTCCAACACGTCGAGCGCTGGGTCATGGCGCCGCTGCGCAACCATACGTTCTTCTCGCTCGGCGAACTCCGCGACGCCATCGCGCCGCTGCTGGCCGCGCTGAACGAGCGGCCGTTCGACAAGACCGATGGGAGCCGCCGCAGCTGGTTCGAGGATCTCGACCGGCCGGCGCTCAAGCCGCTTCCGGCCGAGCGCTACGAATACGCGGAGTGGCGCAAGGCGCGGGTCAACATCGACTACCACATCCAGGTCGAGCACGCGCTCTACAGCGTCCCCCACCCGCTGGGCCGCTGCGAGGTCGACGTTCGGCTCACGGCCCAGACCGTCGAGATCTTCCACAAGTACCGCCGGGTGGCCGCGCACCTACGGGTCCACAGGAAGGGCGGATACGCGACCGAACCGTCGCACATGCCCGCCTCGCACCGCGCCCATGCGGGTTGGACGCCGTCCCGACTGATCGCCTGGGGACAGAGGACCGGATCGCACACGGCCGCGTTCGTCGAACAACTCCTCGACAGCCGGCCCCACCCCGAACAGGGCTACCGCAGCTGCCTCGGGCTCAAGGCACTGCTGCGGGCCTACGGCGCCGAGCGCCTGGAGGCCGCCTGCCGCCACGCGCTGGACATCGGCACGCTGAGCTACAAGTCCGTCAAGTCCATCCTCGCGACCGGCCTCGACCAGGCCGACGACCAGCAGTACACGCTCTCCCTCCCCGGCCACCACGCCAACATCCGCGGGCCCGGGTACTACACTCCCCAGAATGGAAAGGAGTCCTGACCATCATGCTTCGCCAACCCACCCTCGACCTGCTTCACGAACTCCGGCTCTCCGGCATGGCCGAGGCCTTCCAGGAACAGGCCGCCATGCCCGACATCGCCGAACTGTCCTTCGAGGACCGCCTCTCCCTGCTCCTCGAACGCGAGAAGACCGAACGGAAGCAGCGCCGCTACCAGCGACTGAAAGGCCACGCCAAGCTCCACCTCGACGCGACCATCGAAGACATCAACTTCAAGGCCCCTCGCGGACTGGACAAATCCCTCGTGCTCCGCCTCGCCTCCGGGCAGTGGATCCGGGACGGCCAAACCGTGCTCGTCAGCGGTGCCACGGGCTCGGGAAAATCCTACTTGGCGTGCGCGCTGGGCCACCAGGCCTGCCGCGCCGGAATCTCGACGCGCTACTACCGCGTCTCCCGCCTGCTTGACGAACTCACCCTCGCCCGCGGCGACGGGTCGTATCCCAAGGTCATCCAGAGGCTCGCCCGGACGTGGCTCCTCGTCCTCGACGACTGGGGGCTCGCTTCGCTCTCGGGACAGGGACGGCACGACCTCCTCGAGGTCCTCGACGACCGCTACGCCCGCCGCGGCACGCTGCTGGCCAGCCAGGTCCCCGTCGAGCACTGGCACGAGGTCGTCGGCGATCCCACCTTCGGCGACGCCATCCTCGACAGACTGCTCAACAACGCGCACCGCATCGCCCTCAAGGGCGGATCGATGAGAAGGCTCTACGACTCGACGAAGGAAGCCGACGCCGTCCCCGGCGACGCCTGATCCGCCGAGAGACCGGGCTCAAGCATGCCTCTGGAAGCGCGTCTCTCCCTGCGATCGGGGGTGAAAAGACGGAAAGACAGCTCTGAGCGGGCCGTGCGGCCGTCCGGGCGTTCCGTTGCGGCCGGCCCGGATCCGTCCGCACCCCCCAATCCGGGACAAATGGCCCGGTTCCCTCGCAAAACCGCTCTCCAGAGCGCCGTAGAGGCCGTCCGAAGACCTTCGCCCTACCTACACCCCTCCGGAAAAACCGGCCCGCCGGCCGTCCCAGCAACACACTGCCAACGGTCCCTTCACACTCGACGACTACCCCCTCCAACCCCTAAACTTCAAACCCGTAACCCGACCCCAGCGCCCCTATGGACCTCCGCTCTCCTCCAAGGTGATCGGCATGCCCCGGAATCGGTGATCGGCATGGCGGAATCGGTGATCGGCATCGGCGGAATACGGACCTGTCGTCCACGTCGCGCCGCAAGAGCCACTACCGGGGCAAGAAGATCGCGAAGCGCGAGAAGGGTGTGGACCCCTTCGCGTGCAACCAGGTGCGCCTGCTGCTCGCCGGCTTCGGCTACCAGATCATGCACGTCCAGCGCGCCGTGCTGGAGCGCATGACCGGAACCGGCTGGAGCCTGCGGCGTCTCGCGGACCGCGTGCTCCGCACCCCGGCGCGCTTCACCGTATCGGGCCGCCGGATTACGATGACCATCGGAGGCGCGTCGGCGCACTGGCGCATGCTCGCCCGCGGGCTCGCGACCCTGCACGGGCCCTCCGGATAGCGCGGGCGCCGCCAGGCGCCGAACCCTTTCCCGGCCCCGGCGGCCGCAAGGACGCCGAGGTGTCTCCAAGCGCCGGAAACCGGCTCGGTTCGGTCGAACAAACTAACCTTTTCGGACTCGAAACGCCCGTTTTTTGCCCCCGGAACCGCCCCCGACCCGCCATCGGGGTTGTGAGAGGCCTCTCAGCCCCCTACCTTGCCCTCGACTCGCGAATTCATGAATAAGGCAGGTTGAGATCACCTCCGAGCGTATTGCCACCAGCAATCTGATCCCACTCCTCTTCAACTATGCGACGACGGTCACGTTCTTGTGACCAATCCGAGAGCGCTCGCCGTCCCAGTCCACCAGGAAGAAAGAGTACGATCACCCCCATCACCAACAATGATATAGCAACTAATGTTGCAATTCGATCCAGCCCTCTAGCAGTGAATCTCATACCCTAAACCTCCCTGTCACGATCATGACAACAAACCGGAAACCGCCACTCTCTTCAACCATAACCAAGCCTCGCTCCTCCCTTCACCCTGCCTTATTCATGAATTCGCGAGTCGAGGGCAAGGTAGGGGGCTGAGAGGCCTCTCACAACCCCGATGGCGGGTCGGGGGCGGTTCCGGGGGCCAAAAACAGGCGTTTCGAGTCCGAAAAGGTTAGTTTGTTCGACCGAACCGAGCCGGTTTCCGGCGCTTGGAGACACCTCGGCGTCCTTGCGGCCGCCGGGGCCGGGAAAGGGTTCGGCGCCTGGCGGCGCCCGCGCTATCCGGAGGGCCCGTGCAGGGTCGCGAGCCCGCGGGCGAGCATGCGCCAGTGCGCCGACGCGCCTCCGATGGTCATCGTAATCCGGCGGCCCGATACGGTGAAGCGCGCCGGGGTGCGGAGCACGCGGTCCGCGAGACGCCGCAGGCTCCAGCCGGTTCCGGTCATGCGCTCCAGCACGGCGCGCTGGACGTGCATGATCTGGTAGCCGAAGCCGGCGAGCAGCAGGCGCACCTGGTTGCACGCGAAGGGGTCCACACCCTTCTCGCGCTTCGCGATCTTCTTGCCCCGGTAGTGGCTCTTGCGGCGCGACGTGGACGACAGGGCCGGGGAGACGACGCTCATCAGCTCGCCCAGGTGGCCCTCCGCCTTGCCGCGCTTGCGGTACAGCGCCAGGAGGTCCTCGCCGGACATCTCCTCCGACGGCATCGAGGTCAGCAGCCAGAAGCAGCGCGGGATGAGTTCGCCCGGCCGCTCGACGACGACCTGCACGACCCGGCGGGAACGGGACCACGACCCGGCCCGGTAGGACGACTCGCAAACCCAGGTGCGGGGCTCGCCGCCGGGCGCCCCGTTGTTCAGCGCATCCCAGACCACGGCGTCCATGGCCGGCAGCGCCAGGCGCTTCAGCACGGCGTTGTTGCGCACCCGGGCCACGTAGTGCGTGCCCCGCTCCTCCAGCGCCGCCATCAGCGGCTCGCCGGGATATCCCGCGTCGAAGCGCACGGCGGCGTTGCCGCACAGATGCCGCTCGCCCGCTCCAGCACCTCGAGCACGAACTCCAGCCCGCCGTCCGCCGTGTGCACCTGCCCTTCGCGCAGCCGCAGGTCCAGGATGTCGCCCGTCTCCCCCGCCGACGCCACGATCGGATGATACACGCGCCGCCGGTAGTAGCCGTTCCACGCGCTGCCCGGTTGTTCCCCGTGGACCTCGACCGGCAGGCTGTCAATGTCGATCACCAGCGTCTTCGGACGCCGCCGGCCGCCCATCGCCTTCAGCCGCCACCCCGCCAGCCGCTGCAACCCCTCGCGCAGCACCTCGACGCCCTCCTTCGCCGACCACGCCGCCACCCGCCGCGACAGCGTCGGCTGCGAGGGCAGGCACCCGCCCTCGCCCAGCGGAGCCGTGCCCGCCCGGTCGCCGGTGGCCAGCCGCAGCGCCGGATCGTCGCGCAGCTCCGTCGCGTCGCCATGGTCCCGGCGGCCCTGCCCCGCCAGCAGCAGAAGCGTCCGCGCCAGCCGCCTCTGAGAATGCCGGATCCGGCGCCCGTCCCGCTTGTCCGGCAGCCCCTCCGCCAGAAACCGCGCCACCCTGCTGCGCCGCAGCAGCTCGCGCCCCGTCAGAGCCCCCGAATCCCCCGTGATCCGGTCCCGGCCGGACCCAATCCTGATCGACCTGTTGAAGCTGAACGGCGCATCCATTATCTTCACCCCCGACGTGATGGCTGGCAGGTGCTCGCGATCCTTCTAACACTCTGAATCTAAAGCACTTGCCGCCTCACGTCGCCTCGCCTCCCGGCCATTCGTGAATAAGGGGGGTTCACGACGAGGGCACCGAGACCGCAAACTGACCGCGCGACCACTCTGCCAACTCCCCAGAACCTACAACACGAATCAACTCCTCAGCCTGACCGTACACCCACGGCTCCCTATCCAACCACCGTTCTTGCAGCAACACCACAATCTGGGGAAAAGCTGCCAGTGCGCCTGCCTCGGTGATATAGCGCTCCACGCCGGTATTGAACCAGTTCCGTCCGACGATGACTTCGTCAAACGTCCCGAATTCTTCGAGAATACGCAAGCCACGCTCAACGGACCAATCGTCGGAAACACCAATGGTTGAGAAATAGAATCCTGATTCGTTGGCATATTGCAACATCGCTGCCATCGATTGAGCTACCATTTCTTGGTACTCGCGGTCACCAACACCTGTTGGCGCCAACAGGACAAACGTCAAGTGTTTCCCAGACGCGATCGTTGTGTGAACAGGCGGACGGATGTGCCGTAATTCCGGTCATCCTGCCATTGTTCCGAGGGGTGAGGTAGGCCGGATTATCCGTCAAAGCGCGCTTCACAGGTGGGTTTTCACCCCCTTTTTGCCCCGATGATCCGGATTCGGGCCGTGTGCCCCCGGATTCGGCGTGCCAAATGCTCCGAGCCGTCTGTCGCCGACCCCTTCCGGCGGCTCCACGGGCCTCTCGGGGCCGTCTTTTCCGCCCTTCGGGCCGATTCGCGGCGAGAGGATCCGCGTTGTGGAACGTTATCCACCACCCGCAGATTCCGCCACCGCACCCTGATCCCGCCCCCGTCGTGGATCTGGAGCGCGATGGACCCCTCGGCCGCACCGATCGTCGCGTCCTCGATGGCCACCATGAGTGTCCCGTTCAGCCATGTCCTCACCCGGTCCCCCACAGCCCGGACCCGCATCGTGTTCCAGTCGCCCATGCGCAGCAGATGGTCCCGCTCTGGACTGGGCTGCACCAGCCAGCCCCGCCCGTACGACTCGTAGATCCCGCCGGTCGCCATCCCGGGCGGCGCCACCTCGGCTTGCCACCCCGTCACCATCGTTCCCTCCACGCTCGAACGGAAGAACACCCCGCTGTTGCCGTCGGCCTCCTGGTTGAAATCGACCCACAGGTCGAAATCGCGGTAGGTCCGCTCGGTGGTGAGATAGCCGTATTCGGCGTCGGGACCGCTCTCGCACACGAGCTCCCCGTCCTCGACGTGCCATCGCTCGGTTCCGTGCACGACCCAGCCGTCCAGGTCCTCGCCGTTGAAGATCGAGACGGGCTCCAGCGGCAGGACCTTGATGTTGCGGTACCAGACGTTGCGCCCGTGGTCCTGGAGGCCGATCGGGCCGGAGGCGGCCGTGCCGTAGCGGGGGAAGGGGGCGAACTTGCTGTCCCGCACCAGCAGCCTCCAGTCGTATGACCCGAGCTCGTACTCGACCGTCTTGACCCCGTTGAGCCAGTGCTCCACCACGTTGCCCAGAATGCGGATCCGCCCCTCGTTCCATTCGCCGGGCGGGTGCAGCGTCTTCTCGCCCGAGGCGTGGAGATCGTAGTTGTCGCCGGTGAGGTGCGTGTTCATGTCCATCGTGCCCATCTCGATGTAGGCGGGGTCGTCGAGGACCTGGTACTCGGGCGCGTTGTGCCAGATCGCGGCGCCCTCCTCCTCGATCACCCGGTAGAGGACGCCGCTGTTGGCGACCTCCGAGAGCATGAACTCGAACTTCAGGTCGAAGTCGGTGAAGGACTCGGTGGTGACGATGTCGCCGCCCACCGCGACGTCCGGATCCGTCGAGGTTGCGCCGACCACCAGCATGCCGTCCACCACGGCCCAGCCGGTGTCGGGGAACTCCTCGCGGTTATAGCCGCGCCAGCCGTCGGTCGTCTCGCCGTCGAAGAGGAGGCGCCAGCCGGCGTCGCGTTCGGCTTCGGTGAGGGTGTTGGGGGATGGGGTCTCCGGGTCGCCGCCTGCCGCGGGCGGGCCTCCCTCGGAAGCATCGGAGCAAGCCGCGGCCACGATCGCGGCCAGCACCCAGGGGAATCGACGCCGCAGGCTCCGCGGACGGGAGCGCGCCGCCTCGCCGGAGTGCCGGGCGGGATCGGTGTGTATAGTGTGTATAGTGTGTAACGAGTGTGTAATTCGCATCGGACAAGCCTCATCTTTCCGGGATTTCGGCGATCGCGGCGATCTGCCGGGCCGCCCGAACGCCCGACAGAAACGCGCCGTGTACGGTCGCCGGATGGTCGTCGCGAGTCGCCTCGCCCGCGAAGAATACCTTGTCGCCGACCGGCTCGCCCAGTGCGGCGTACTCCGCAAAGGAAGATCCGGCCGGCACATACGAGTAGGAGCCGTGCGTCCACGGATCCGAGCGCCAACGCGTGACGCGCACGTCGCTCGGCGCGGGCACGTCCCCATACATGTTCGTGAGAGCCGCAACGGCCCGCCCCACGACCTCGCGGTCGGAGAGCCGCTCGAGTCGGGTGCCGAAGGTGCCGGCGTTGAGCATCGCGAGGATCGGCTGCCCCGTGTACGGATACAGGCTGATGGTCTCTGCCCATTGCCCGTTGTCCGCACTGACGTACTGAAGGCGCTCGACGTCCCTGTCCCAGAAAACGTCGTCGAACAACAGGTACGTCTTGTTGAGCACGCCCATCTCGAGGTTGGCGATCGCGCTCCTCTTCCGGCTCGGCAACGACGGACGAAACGAGATGAAGTCCTCCTTCAACACGCCGAGCGGAACCGTGACGATGACTCTCGCGGCCTCGAAGGTCGCACCGGCGGACGTCGTCACGACGATGGCCGGCCCGGAATGGTCGATCTCCGCCACGGCCTGCCCGCGCTCGATCGTCACTCCGCGCGCCAGCACGTCGACGATCTGCCCGTAGCCGCCCGGGAAGACGACATCCCCTCCACGAAAGCCACTCCCGCCATCGACGCTTGCATACGAAAGGTCAGTCAGATCGGCGGCGTATTCATTCTCGACCTCGGTGGTGAGCAGGTACTCCAGGTAGCGCCTGTCGGCCTCGCTGAAGGTCCCGCTCGTCAGCATTTCTTCGTAGACGGACTGGAAGTTCCTTTCGGGATGCTCCTCCGCCAGCCTCCAGAAGTCCCGGAGCCCCGGCGGAGCGGAAGACGCCGGCTCGCCGACACCGTGGTAGTGGAACACCCCGTTGCCCCAGTCGGTCCGGTGCGTCGCAATGTTGTTCTCCCTGGCGATGGCGCTGATCGGGTTCCCGTCGACACCCTGGATCCAGGATGCTCCGAGATCGATCGGAAAGCCGTCGCCGATGGTTTCCGTCCAGACCCGCCCGCCGATCCGGTCGCGTGCCTCCAGTATGACCACGTCGTCGAATCCGTTTGCGCGCAGTTCCCTGGCCGCGGCCAGGCCGGCCACTCCGGCGCCGACGATCACGACCCCCTGGTTGCGCCGTGCGGTACCGGCAGCGGCGACTCCGCGGTCCCCGAGGCCGGACGCCTTGTTGCGTTTCGGCAGGACGGAAACGGCCGGGACAAGTCCCGCCATCCCCAGCGCCCCCTTGCAGAAAGAGCGGCGGGTCAATCCCCCGGGAGATGCTCGAACGCGGTCCTCCAATGGCAGGCCGCTCGACCCACCGCCCGCACTACGCATTCAGACCAGCCTCATCGCGTCCGGATCCCACCGCACGATCCGGTCCTCGAAGTAGCTCAGATTGCAGGCCAGCGCCGGAGCAGCCGCCCTCAGCCCGAACGCCGCGTCCTCCAGCACCGGCGGCCCGCCCCGCACCGCCTCGAGAAAGTTGAAGAAGTGATCGACGTGCGCCCCCCGGTACCCTCGCTCCACCTCATACCGCGCCTCGGCCGGAGGCAGCATGCGAACCCGCGCCGGCAATCCCCCCTCGTCCGCCGCCGCCTCCGCCATCTTCTCCTGCGAAAACGCGTCCATCGGGTCCACCGCCACGTTCTTCCGCAGAATCACCTCGGTCCACGTCACGTCCATCGCGCCCTCGCTCCCAACCAGGCGCAGATAGGTGCTGCCCGAAGTCCCGTCCACGAAGTTGACCCGTAGCGACAGATTGAACCCCGGGTGCGCCTCGGTCTCCGGGTAGTCGAAGACGCCGAGTAACACATCCGGCACCTCGCGCCCGTCCTTCCAGTAGCGCAGCCCGCCCGCCGCCTGGATCCGTGTCGGCCCCCGCGAACTCACCACGAAGTGCAGGCTCGAGAAGAGGTGCACGAACAAGTCCCCCGCCACCCCCGTCCCGTAGTCCCGATAGTTGCGCCAGCGGAATACGCGCAGCGGATCGTAGTCGCGGTCGGGCGCGGGCCCCAGGAACTGCTTCCAGTCCACCGTCTCCTCCGACGCCCCCGCCGGAATCGGATATTGCCACGCCCCGATCGGATCATTCCGCGCCCAGAACCCCTCCGCGTAGTTGAGTTCACCGATGGCGCCGGCCTCGTACAGCTCCTTCGCCTTCTCGTTGCCGAGCGAACTCATCCCCTGGCTGCCCACCTGGAAGACCTTGCCCGATTCCTCCTCCGCGCGAATCAGGTCGTGCCCTTCGGCGATATCGTGCACCATCGGCTTCTCGCAGTACACGGCCTTCCCGGCCCTCAGCGCGTCCACCGAGATCGGCTGGTGCCAGTGGTCGGGGGTGCCCACGATGACCGCGTCGATGTCGTCCCGGGCGATCACTTCGCGATAGTCGCGCGTGGTGAACAGGTCCTCGCCGTAACGCTCCCGTGCCGCGTCGAGCCGACCGTCGAAGATGTCGCACGCGGCCACGAGTTCGACGCCGGGAATGCGAAGCGCGGTGGACACATCGGCCATTCCCATGCCCCCCGCGCCGATCACGGCGAGGCCGATGCGATCGGAGGGCGAGACCTGCCGGCTGCGTGACTCGCGGGTCAGCGTCCGCCGGACGGCGTCCGGGGCCGCGCCTCTCAACAGGGAAGGGAACCCCGCGGCGAGCGCCGAGCCGGCCGCGACGGACTTGACGAACTTCCGCCGGCTACCCGCGGCGGCTGGTTCCGTACCTGACTTTCCTGTTTCACTCATGGTTCACGCTGCGTTGGAAGGCTGGGTGCGGGCGTGTGTCGCCCGGGGATGGTCCGAAAACGTAAGCGTGTGCGGATACGGTCAGCAAAGGGGGGGACTCCGCCATGTTGGTCCGGCGAGGAGCCTATCCCGCCTCAGCGGATGGTGTAGAGCAGCCCACCTCGCAGCGAGATGGCACGGTTCAACATTCCGGAGTCACCGCGTCTCTCAATGTCTCTCCCTCCCCAATGGTACTGCAGGCCGGAAGAGATCCCGAAGTTGTCGGATAACCCCAGCTCCAGGCGCGCCCCGAGGATCAGTCCGAATTCCAGTAGGCGGTAGTCGCCGTCGGGGCAGGGTCTGGCATAGTCACTCTCACCGTCCACGCCCCCGAATTCGCGTTGACAGCCGATTAGCCCTCCCAGGGTGGGACCGGCCGTAAAGTGTGTGGTCAGTCGCTCCCAGCCGAACGGAAACGCCATGTCGTACAATGCGTTGAAAAGCAGGTAGTGCATGCGGATGAGCGACCGTTGACCGAGTACCGTGTGGGCGGCTCCCCTCTGGGCATATGTCGCGTTCAGCTGGACCCCGAAACCGTAGATGTCGTCTGGTGGACTCAACTGAAAGGTGACCCCGAGACCGATATCCATTCCGTAAACCGGCTTCCGGGGCGTCAAGAGGAGGGTATCCACGTGGATCTCGGCAAGCATCGTCCGGTTGGGGCCGCCATGAAGCGAAAGGGTGGTCTGGCCACCCGCGGATCCTGGCAGGAGGGGCGCGGCGGCGAGAAGGAGAATGGCAAGGCGTCGCACGGCGGATCCTTTCGGTAGACGGACGTTCCGGTACACTTTACTCCCGGTACGCTGCGAGAGCAAAGTCCGGCGTCGCGTAATGGTGGCCCCTACCTATTGAGACCCGGTAGGTTTTCACTTGTTCCGAACGGTGGCCTGGTGGCGCGCGATCCAGGCAGCGTGAGTGTCACAGGTCAAGCAGAGAGGGGGGACAGAGTGCGAAGATCCCGGGCGCGGCCGAGACCGCCGCGCCGATTCCAACGGACGGCGACCCCACGGGCGATGACCGCCCTCCTGTCCCTGCTCCCGATCGGGGCCCTCGGCCTCCCGCTCATCGTACCCGTGACGAGCGATTCCGTGCGGGTCGTCGTCGAAACGGATCTGGGCACCTTCGAACTGGAAGTCGACGTGGACCGGGCGCCCATCACCGCCGCCAACTTCCTCCGCTACGTCGACGGCGGCCACTACGACGGCGGCTCCTTCCATCGCACCGTGCACGCGGACAACCAGCCCAGCGACACGATCCGGATCGCGGTTATCCAGGCCGGCCGCAATCGCAATGCGTCGGCCCCTTCCTTCCCCCCGATCGAGCTGGAACGCACCAGCGAGACCGGCATCACGCACCGCGACGGCACGATCTCGATGGCGCGAGCGGGTCCCGACACGGCCACGCACAGCTTCTTCATCTGCATCGGCGACCAGCCGTCGCTCGACCACGGCGGAATGAGGAACGCGGACGGACAGGGGTTCGCGGCGTTTGGCAGGGTGGTAGCGGGGATGGATGTGGTGCGGGCGATACATGAGGCGCCGTATGAGGGGCAGCGGCTGACGCCTGTGGTGGGGATCGTCAGGGTGTATCTGAAATAGTAAAGAGAAGTTTACAAAATGTAATGTTGGATTTACTATTTCGGTCGGTGGCACGGTGGGCTTGGCGGGCGGACGCTGTATTGTCGGCGTCTCCAGCCTGCTCTCAGCGGATCTCGGGCCTCACCCCTCAAGAGTCGCGGTCGGGTGCCTCAGGCGGATTCGGAGAATCATCGTCGGACTCCGAATGGCGGTCCAGAAAACCGGATGTCCCCTTCGGCAACAACAGATCGTCCGCGATCCCCGCAATCTCCTCGGCCTCCCGCCAAGCCTGTTCCAGCCGCCAGAGTTCGCCCTCCAGTGCGCGGCGCTCATCCTCTTCGTGGAGCGCCATCTCCAGGGCGAGCTGCGTGGGCTTCGGCAGCTTCACGATGTAACCGGGGGTCCCCCGGTACCGGTGTTCCTCACCACGCCGGGCGACCCGCTCCAGGAATCCCCGGGCATGCCGGTGGTGATCGATCTCCGATACGGCCGACTGCACCGCGCGGCCCGTGCCGCCGAAGGCGTTGAGTTTGGGAAGCGTTGCCCGGAGTACCCTCAAGGCATCCTCTCCCTCGAACCATTCCTTTCCGCCCCAGAGGAAACGCTTTGCCTTCGCTTGCACGCGGAATGGGTTCTCGTCGTCGGACGGGCGTATTCGGGTTGCATAGCACCCGCGACGGTTCATCCACCGGAGTCGCCCGTCTTCAGGGCGGAAATAGACCGTGGGGCGGAAGATGTTCCACATGTTCACGGAGTTCACGCCGTAGGCGGCAAAGGCCGTGCCCAGGACCCCCCCGCTTGCGCCTGCCAGGGCCACGCCGCCAGCCAATCCCAGGCCAGCCGCGGTCCAGTTGAGAATTGTCCTCCTCCGCCTCCTCCCAAACTGGTCCCCGTAACGCCACGCGGCGAACTCCGGGCGCAGCGGCTCACCGATTCGCACCAGCTCCAACCCCTCCGCAGGCCGCGCCAGCCCGATGTTCTCGGACGACGTGCGGATGCGCGTGCCGCGAAAGAGCTTCTCACAGGTCTCCACCGCCTCCCAGCGCTCCTCGAGCGGGGTCAGGTTCCAGCGCTCGCATTTCCGGCACACCACCCACAGCCGACCCTTGGCGGCGTCGAAGGCGATGCGCCGGCCGACGGGAAAAGCTTCCACGACCTCGTTGGTCCGGAGGGACTCGTTGCAGAACATACAGGTGGTATACATGGCTGAACCTCAACCTGGGCTCTAGTCACGGACTGGACAATCTTCACCGTCGCGGATCTTCGGCTTGCTGCTGCGGGCCATGAATTGCGTGGCACGTTGCGGCAACAGCAGATCGTCCGCGATCGCGGCGATCTCCTCGGCCTCGCGCCAGGCCTGCTCCAACCGCCACAACTCGCCTTCCAGCGCTCGGCGTTCGTCCTCTTCGTGCAGTGCCATCTCCAGGGCGAGGCGGGTGGGCTTTGGCATCCTGGAGACGTGGCCGGGGATGCCCTTGCGGGTGTAGGCCCGCAGCCCCACCAATGTGTCTACAAACTGGCGCGGACTTGCGTGCGATCCGATTCTCGTGACGGCTGCCTGCACGGTTTTCGGATCGCCGCCCTCCTGGTTGATGCTCGGCAGGATTGCGTTCATCGCTCGCCGGGCATCGTCACCTGTGAACCACTCCTGCTTGCGGGGATTGAGGACGCTCGTGCCAGTCTTCAGCTCAAAGCCGACATCGTCTTCGGCAGGTCTGATGCGAGTGCCCAGGGCAAGTTTCCGGTTCATGCGACGCAGCCGGCCATCGGACGGCCGGAAGCGTATCGACCGACGATGGCGGATCCACATGTCGGCGTACATCAGGATACCACTGGCCCCTCCCGCGCCTACGAGGCCCCCGACCGAGCCCACCAGAGCCCAGCCGCCAACAGCCACCGCCCCCAGACCGGTCGAATACACAATCTTGCGCCGCCGCCTCCGCCCGAACTGGTCCCCGTAACGCCACGCGGCGAACTCCGGGCGCAGCGGCTCGCCGATTCGCACCAGCTCCAACCCCTCCGCATGCCGCGCTAGCCCGATGTTCTCGGATGATGTTCGGACGCGCGTGCCGCGAAAGAGCCTTTCACAGGTCTCCACCGCCTCCCAGCGCTCCTCGAGCGGGGTCAGGTTCCAGCGCTCGCATTTTCGGCACACCACCCAGAGGCGGCCCTTGGCGGCGTCGAAGGCGAGGCGTCGGCCTACGGGAAAGGCTTCCACGACCTCGTTGGTGCCGAGGGGCTGCTTGCAGAACATGCAGGTCCGGTACAAGGTGGGTCAGCCGTCCTCTCCGTGCCGGTCGAAGAAGGCATCCGTTCCAGCGGGAAGGAGAAGATTGTCCGAGATGGCCGCGATCTCCTCCGCCTCCTTCCACGCCTGTTCCAGCATCCATAGTTCGCCCTCCAGGGCCCGGCGCTCCTGTTCCTCGTGGAGCGCCATTTCGAGGGCGAGCCTGGTAGGCACAGGCAGGTAGCTCAGATACGGGCCGCCGCCGGTCCTACCGTGGTGGTCCCGCTTGCCCACCTCGTGCAGAAAGCGGTCGGGGTGACCGGCCGACTCGATCTCCTGCACGGCGTGCCGGACCGTGCGCCGTGAACCGCCTCGCTCGTTCAGCCTGGGAACGAGCGCACTGGCGACGCGGCGGGCGTCCTGTCCCAGGAACCGCGCCTTGCGCCTGCCCTTGCGCACCTCAATTCCGAAGCCTGATCCGCGGTCGGCGGGGAGAAGCCGGATCGAACGAACGGCGCTGATCCTGAACTTCGCGACATCCTGGGGTGCGACTGGGCCAGCGTCGGAACCATCGCTACCCACCCGGACCTTGGCTATGGTTCGCAGGCGACTCCAGGCGATGGTGCCCCACAAAGCGGTCAGAGCGAGCCCGGCGGGTATGGCGATCGGCAGCGAGTTGAGGCCGATGGTGAACCCCACCGTACCCACGATACTGAGTCCATAGTTGCGATACCGCCTCCTGAACTGACCCCCGTAGCGCCAGGCCGCAAACTCCCCGCGCGGCGGCTCTCCGATGCGGACCAGGTCCAGCCCCTCCTTGTGGCGCGCGATCCCGATGTTCTCGGTGGACGCGCTCATCCGTGTTTCGCGGAACAGGCGCTCGCAGTCTTCCACCGCCTCCCAGCGTTCTTCGAGGGGCGTCAGGTTCCACCGCCGGCATTTCGTGCACACGACCCAGAGTCGGCCCCTGGCGGCGTCGAACGCGAGGCGGCGCCCCACCGGGAAGCTCTCCACCACCTCGTTGGCGCCGAGGGGCTTCTTGCAGAACATACAGGTCGTGTACACGGCAATTCTTGTCGGTTGGAGGGCTTCACCACACCATGACAAACTACGACCAGCGCCACTCCGCCGCTCACCTCCCGCTCCCGGGCCCATAGTGTAATCGACAGTTGACTGTTGGTAAAGCAAACATTACATTTCGTAATGTCTGATGGCTTTCCGGTCCCGCTCCACCATCTGGAAATGACCTCGCAGAGACCCCCGTACTCAATCACTTCGCGCATCCTCGCGCGCGCCGAGGAGATCGGCGAAGCCATCGGCCGGGCCGAGGCCGAGGCCGTCGCGCAGGATCTGCGGCTGCGGCGCATCAATCGCATACGCAGCATTCGCGGATCCCTCGCGATCGAAGGAAACCGGCTGTCCGAGAACCAGATCAGCACGATCCTGGACGGCGAGCCCGTGGTTGGGCCGCTTCGGGACATCCAGGAGGCGCGCAACGCCATCGAAGCGTACGACCGCTATCAGGAATGGGACCCCACGAACGAATCCCACCTGCTGCGGGCTCACGAGATCCTCATGCGGGCCCTCCTCGACGCTCCCGGACGCTACCGGACATCGCGAGTCGTTGTGATGGGCGATGATGAAGTACAGCACATCGGCCCTCCCGCGCGCCGGGTTCCGGGCTTGATGGCCGGCCTTCTCGAGTGGCTGGGCGGCACCGAAGAGCATCCGCTGGTCGCGAGTTCGGTCTTCCACTACGAATTCGAGTTCATCCACCCCTTTGAAGACGGCAACGGGCGGATGGGACGGTTGTGGCAGACACTGATTCTGACCCGCTGGAACCCACTCTTTGCGGCCGTCCCGGTGGAAAGCCTGATTCACGCGAGCCAGGGTGACTACTACCGCGCCATCCGGGAGAGCTCGGCCCAGGGCGAGAGCACGAAGTTCGTCGAATTCATGCTGGACGCCATCCTGGCCGCGCTCCAGACCCCCCAGGTAACCCCCCAGGTAACCCCTCAGGTCGGCCGCCTCCTGTCCGTGCTTCAGGGCGCAATGTCGCGGCGGCAGATCCAGGCCGCGCTCGGGCTGCGAGACCGCAAGTCGCTACGCCAGCGCTATCTGCTTCCGGCCCTCCGCGGCGGCTACATCGAGATGACCCGCCCCGGTGCTCCGAGCGCGGCGAATCAGCGGTATCGGCTGACCGCTCTCGGGCGGCGGCTGCGGGGTTGAGGACAGCCCCCGAACGGTGACGGGTCCATGCTGAACTGGAGCTGACCGACCGGCGTTCGCGTCCGCCCTACCGTACCTCCTCCGACAGCCTCCTGACCACAATCGTCGGCACGTCCAACTCGTCCAATTCCCAGAAGACGACAAGACCATCGGGCCCGAACGTGGCGGGCATCTCCACGGAGCCCGCCGGAAGGGTCCCTACGTACTGGCGATCGGCGCCAAATACATCGATGGGGCCCTCGTTGTCCCACGGTTCTTCACCGCGTCGCTGAATCCACAGTCCGCCGTCCCAGGTGGCGCGCACGCCCCGCACGACGGGGACCTCTGCGAAGAACTTCCCGCTCTCGATTTGTCGGCGACTCTCGTTGAACATTTCGCGAAGCGGCGTGTCCCCCGCCAAGGAGGCGTGTTCCGCAATATACTCCTGCTCGATCCGGACTTGCTCCGCGATCACCGCGGAGCGTATGCGCGGAGTTACGGGTTCGGCAGGGAGCGGGCGCCTGAGGACATCGATCACCGGGCCGCCTGCCCGGGCAAGCTTGATGGCGTACGCCGAGGAGTCGGAGTAGGCGATGGTGCCGTCGGGCAGGATATCCCAGAGCAGTTCCGGATCGAGGAACCTCCTCATGCCCTCGATTTCCGACGCCATCCGGGCGAGATCCGAGGGACTCGCATCCTTCAGGTCCTCGGGTCCGGGCCATTCGTCTTCATCCCGCGGTATGCGCCACGCCCGCAGCACAGGCTCGACGGTCATGACGTCTCCGCGCAGATTCAGCTGTTCCAGCCCGCGGTCGTCGGCCCTGTCTTCCGGCTTCGCCCCCGTCAGGGACTCCGCGATGGCCCATCGTGCCGGGTTTGGCGGCGGCCCCTGGACGATCATGGCATCTTCCCGTGGATCGGCCCTGGTCGCAAGAAACCTTGTCATGATCGGTTCCCGGCCCGTCTTGACGAAATCATCGAGTCCGCCGTCCGGGCCAAAGATCTGGAAAGCCTGGTGCCCCACGTCCATCACCACGAAACGTCCGTCGCGCCAGACACCCAATTCGATCGCCCGGATGAACTCGCCGGGTCCCTCTCCCTTGCGTCCGACTATGCGCACCAGGTCACCCCGGCTGCCGATGACCACAAGCTGCGACGCTTCCGGGTCCAGGACATGGAGATTGCCCGCCGCGTCGAAGCCCATGGGCAAGGCCCGGCCGAACCAGCGGTCGCTGAATTGGGCCCAGGTGGGCGCATTCAGCCCGCCCACTCGGTAGACTTCTTCGAATTCGCCGGCCAGGGGGCGGTCCTGGGCGGTGGCCTCGGAGTCGGTTGCGCCCAGGCCGACCCACACGACGAGCATCAGCGCGGTCCGCATGGCTCGAATCCCCCTTTGTTTCTCCTGCCGGGTGTCCCGGTGTGGCGAGATCCCCACCGAACCTCCACCGGCAGCCTCTTCACAACTATCGTAGCCACATCCATCTTGTCGTGCTCCACGAACGCGACCTGGCCGTCGGGTCCGAAGGCCAGGGGCATGCCGGGTTCGCCCGGCGCGAAGGTGCCACGGTACTCCCCGTCCGGTCCGAGGACATCGATGGGGCCTTTGGCGTCCCACGGATCCTTACCGCGCCGCTGAACCCAGAGAGAGCCGTCCCAGGTGGCGCGCAGCCCGCGCAGGACGGGGACTTCGGGGTAGAACTCCTGGTTCTCGAGCTCTGCCCGTAGCTCGTCCAACACCTCGTCGGTGAACAGCGCGGCGAATTGGTCACCCATTCTCTCGCTCTGTTTCTTGAGCTCTTCTTCCATTTCCTCGCGTTCGTGCATGATCAATGCCGTGCGGATTCTCGCGATAACCCGCTCCGGAGACAGCGGGCGTTGCATGACTCCTCTCGTCCGCCCGTCAGAGCCCACCAGTGTGATCTCATAGGCGGTCGAGTCGACATGGGCGATGGTGCCATCGGGCAAAACGTCCCAGATCACTGCCATCCGGGCCGAAGAGCTGGTACGCAGCGTGCCCCATGTCGACCACACCAAAGCGCCCATCGCGCCAGACCACCAGATCGCTCGGGATCTGGAATTCTCCCGGCCCCTCCCCCTCGCGCCCGACGGTCCTCACCAGGTCACCGCTGGGGCCGACCACCACCACCCGAGATGTTGCAGGGTCGAGGACGTAGAGGTTGCCGGCGGCGTCGAATCCCATCCGCGTGGGGTTGACGAACTGTGCCCATTCGGGCGCGCTCAGTCCGCCCGCGCGGTAGACCTCTTCCAAATCGGCGACCAACGGCCGGTCCTGTGCGTTGGCCTCGCTCCCGGTCAGGGCCCAGGCAATCAGCCCCGCGCAGGCGAGCATGGTGAACCGGATCGGCGGCCCTACCGGAGCGCGCGGGTAACCGTGCAATCTCGTCAATCCGTCCACCATCTTCACTGTCTTCATCCTCGTTTTTCCGTGGTGACAGCTTCCCCCCTACCGCACCTCCACCGGCAACCTTTTCACGATGATCGTCGGCATGTCCATCTCGTCGAATTCCCAGTAGGCGACCAGGCCGTCCGGTCCGAAGGCCGCAGGCATCCCGGGGGCATCCGCTGCGAGGGTTCCCACGTACTCGCGATCCACGCCGAACACATCGATCGGACCCTCGTCGTCCCACGCTTCCTCGCCACGCCGCTGGATCCACAGGGTGCCGTCCCAGGTGGCGCGCACGCCGCGGACGACCGGGACTTCGTGGTAGAAACCCTGCTTCTCGACCTGCTCCCGCATGGTCTCCATCATGTCCGGCGTGATGGACGCGGCTCCCTCCAATAGTCCGGCCAACTCCGGATTCCGGGACAGCTTCTCGAATTCCTCCTTGGTTTTGCGTAATCTATAGTCGATGGTGCCCTCGCGGATACGCTCTGTCACCGCTTCGGGAGACAACGGCCGCCTCAGCACGTCGATCACCTCACCCTCGGGACCGGCGATCTTGACGGCGTAGGTCGACGAGTCGGAGTAGGCGATGCCGCCGCCGGGTAGCGGATCCCAGTGGAAACCGGGCTCCAGATGCCTGGCGACCAAGTCCGCGAGATCCGCGAGGTCGTCCACGCCCAATTCGGAGGCTTCTCCCCGTGGCACCCTCCATCCCTGCAGGATCGGAGTTGCGGAAACGACATCTCCATCGAGGCCGAGCCTTTCGAGTCCGCGCTCGTCAACCTCCGCGTCCGGGACTTCCATGTCTTCCCCCAGGGCCCCGCCGATCATCTGCACTATTCGTCCCTGGGCCGCGGCCGGTCCCGGGGCGATCAGCGCGTTGCCCAGCGGGTCGGCCTTCAACCCGGTTCTGGCTCCGGTCAATATGGCTGCGGGGCCCTGGCCACTGGCCATCTTCACCAACCGTTCGAGTCCTCCCTCCGGGGTGAAGACCTGGATCGCGGCGTGGCCCAGGTCGGACACGCCCGAGCGCCCGTCCCGCCAGACGACAAGATCCATCATCATGGTGAACTCGCCCGGTCCCTGTCCCATGCGTCCGAAGGTACGCACCAGCCGCCCCTGCGGGTCGATCACCACGACATGCCCGGCCGCCCTGTCCAGGACGAACAGGTTGCCGGCCGCGTCGAACGCCGCCTGCGCGGAGTCCTGGAAAAAGGCCCACTCCGCCGCGTTCATTCCGCCTGCGCGGTAGACCTCGGCCAGGTCGCCGGAAAGCGGGCGGTCCTGGGCCGATATCTGGCTCGTGGCCGCAAGCGCTGTCCCCAACCCGGCACCGATCAGGCAAGCGATCGATTTTCTCATGGTTTGACCTTCCCATTGCTGACGTTTGGTTTCGCTTCCCCGCGAGCGCCCCCTGCGCTCCCCGTCCCTACGTATCGACTGCACTACCGCTTCACCAGGGGGAGGGATCTCCGGTACGGGGCCCCGCGCGACCCCTACCGCACCTCCTCCGGCAGCCTCTTCACCACGATCGTCGGCACATCGAGCTCGTCGAACTCCCAGTACACGACCAGACCGTCGGGACCGAAGTCGACCGGCATCTCGATGTCCTCGGCCGCAAAGGTTCCCACGTACTCGCGGTTCGCGCCGAAGACATCGACAGGCCCCTTGTCGTCCCACGGCTGCTCTCCAATCCGCTTAATCCACACGGCGCCGTCCCAGGTGGCCCTCAACGCCGTGACAACAGGGACTTCGAGGTAGAAGTCACGCTCTGCTGCCTGCTTCCGGAGGGCCTCGCTCATTCCCCCCACCAGGGGATTGTCCGGGTCGAAGAGTGCGGCCGTCTCCCGGTTTTCACCGGCTTCCTCGAATTGCCGCATGGCCCAGTCGATTGTTTCCTGGCGGATGACGTCGGTGACCGGCACGGGGGAGAACGGGCGCCGCAGCACGTCGACAACCGCCCCGTCGGGCCCGATAATCTTGATCGCGTAGGCGGTTGAGTCATAGTAGGCGATCGAGCCGTCCTGGAGCACGTCCCAAAGGAAGGGCGGCTCGTAATACCGGATGTCGTCCATCGTCCCAACCAGCGATGACATATCCTGCAGGTCCTCGATGTCCAATTGCTCCTGGGCGTCCTCGCGTGCAACTCTCCACGCCTGCAGCATGGGGGTTGTGGACACGACATCTCCCGTGAGATCGAGTCTTTCGAGCCCGCGGTCGTCGACGCCCGGTTCGGGAAGCTCCGCGCTTTCGCCGGTCAATTTGGCGATCTGTTCGAAAATACCGGACATCGCTCCCATGAACGACGGCATTCCCTGGGCGATCAGGGCGCCACCCGCGGGATCCGGCCGCACCATGATTCTCATCCCGCTGATCATTGCCATGGGCCCTCCTTCACCCATCCTGACAAACCGCTCGAGTTCTCCGGTTGCGCCGAAAATCTGGTAGGCGCCGTGTCCGAGGTCCTGCACGACGAAGCTGCCGTCGCGCCAGACCCAGATTCGTCCGGGGCGGTTGAACTCTCCGGGCCCTTCCCCCTTGCGGCCCACCGTGCGGACCAGCCCCCCATCCGGGTCGATCATCACCACCTGGCCGGCCTGGGTGTCCAGCACATACAGGTTGCCCGCGCCGTCGAAGCCCGTCGGTGCAAAGCCCTCGAAGAACGCCCATTCCGGCGCATTCACACCCCCCACCCTGTACACCTCCTCGAAGTCCGCGCTCAGCGGCCGGTCCTGCGCGGCCAACTGGCCCGCGACTCCGGCCACCACCGCCACCACAAGTCCTGTCTTCTTCACGGTCAGTCCTCCGTTGAATTGTTCTTCTCGCTACTCAGCGCCCGATCGGCGACCCTGCACGACCTCCGCCAAACACCCGAAAACACTCGAGCACCTTAAGGAATACGTCCACCATCTCCCCCGCGTTCACCAAACCGTCACCATGTCGCCCCCCCCGCTTTCGCAATCCCAACCCCTTCACCTACCTTATCCCCCAGCAAATCCAACAAGGAGCATACTCGGATGTCTTCCTCAACGCACTTCGCTTTCGAGCGGGACATCGTCGAGATAGAGGGACAGATCGCCCGGCTGCGCGACATGGCGGCCAGGCGCGGTCTGGATGTGCGGGACGAGGTGCGGGTCCTCACCGCGAAGCTCGACGTCCTTCGCGACGAGACCTACCGCAACCTCACTGCCATGGAGCAGGTGCAGGTCGCCCGCCATCCAAAACGTCCCTATACCCTCGACTACATCGACGGCATCTTTACCGACTGGTTCGAGCTGAAGGGCGACCGGCGCTACCGCAACGACGAGGCCATCGTCGGTGGGTGGGCCCGGCTCGAAGGCAGATCCGTCATGGTGATCGGGCACCAGAAGGGCCGGGACATGAAGGAGAACCTGCGCCGCAACTTCGGCATGCCTCACCCTGAGGGATACCGCAAGGCGCTGCGCCTCATGAAGATGGCCGAGAAGTTCGGGCGGCCCGTCGTCACCTTGATCGACACGCCGGGAGCGTATCCCGGGTTCGGCGCCGAGGAGCGGGGACAGGCCGAGGCGATCGCCACGAATCTGCGGGAGATGGCCCGGCTGCGTACGCCGACCGTCTGCGTGGTGATCGGCGAGGGTGGTTCCGGCGGGGCGCTGGCCCTGGGGGTCACCGACCGGATCCTGCTTCTCGAGCACTCCATCTACTCGGTCATCTCGCCCGAGGGGTGCGCGGCGATCCTCTGGCGCTCGGCCGAACAGCGGGAGAAGGCGGCCAACGCCCTTCGCCTCACCTCGTCCGACCTGCTGGCCCTGGGTGTCGCCGACGAAGTCATCGCCGAACCCCCGGGCGGCGCGCACGCCGACCCGCCGTCCACCATGGCGGCGGTCGCGCAGGCCATCACCCGCCACCTCAACGAGCTCGGCGCCAGGGACACCGACCGCCTGCTCACCGAGCGCTGGGCCAAGTACGAAGCCCTCGGCACCTGGACCGAGCCGGGCACGGGCAGATAGATGTCCGCTTTCGCCGAGGTGCGATTCAAGGGCACGCGAAGGGGCTACTTCAACACCGGAGGCCTCGACCTGACCCCGGGCGACCGCGTCATCGTGCAGGCCGACCGCGGCGAGGACTTCGGCCAGATCACCGCGCTGGGCAGCATCGCCGAGCGGAAGTGCTCTTCTTCCGGGGGATGCTCCACGCCGACGCCCACCGCGCGGGTGCTGCGCCGCGCCGAACCCGACGAAGTCACCCGCGCCCGCTACAAGGTCGACGACGAGCGGCGCGCTCGGTTGGAAGCGCGCGGTCACGTGGCCCGCCACGGACTCAAGATGAAGGTCACCGAGACGGAGTGGCAGTTCGATCGCAAGAAGCTGATCATCTACTTCACCGCCGAGAAGCGGGTGGACTTCCGGGCGCTGGTGCGCGACCTGGCGCGGTCCTTCCGCACCCGCATCGAGCTCAAGCAGATCGGCGTGCGCGACGAAGCCGCGCTGCTGGGGGGAGTGGGGCGGTGCGGGCGCGAACTCTGCTGTTCGACGTGGCTTCCCGAACTGAAGCCCGTCAGCCTGCAGCTGGCCAAGGACCAGTCGCTGTCGCTGAACCCGGCGCAGATCTCGGGGTGCTGCGGGCGCCTGATGTGCTGCCTGATGTACGAGCACGACAGCTACGTGGAGGCGCGCCGCCGGTTCCCGCGCGAGGGGCGCAGCCTGAGGACCGGCCGGGGGCGCGAACGCGTGGTGAGCGTGAACATCTTCAATGAGACGATCACCCTGCGGGACGCGGAGGGGGACGTGCGCGTGGTGACGGTGGCCGACCTGAAAGAGGAGATGTCGAGCCGGCACAGGAACTGACGCGATACCCATGACGATTACCCCCCAGCCGCGCCCGAAACCGCCGGTTCCTCCCCCGCCTCCGAGGCCTCCGGTGCCGCCGCCGAACCCGCCGCGACCGGTTCCGGTGGCGGACGGCGTGGACCTGGCCGCGTCTCGGCCCCGCCTGGCCCTGGCCGGATGCGTTCGCGCAGCCACCTGGTTCGCCCTCTTTCTGCCCCTGGCCGCCTGTGCGGACGATCCGCGAGGGGACGAACCCATATCGTATGGGTCCGCTGATATGGGTGATATGGGTGCCATCGGCCAGGAGGGCGCGGACATCGCCGGGGAATACCGCCGCGCCCACGAGGCGGAGATCGTGCGCGACTTCGCGGAGCTGCTCACCTACCCCAACCGGGCGAGCGACACCGAGGACATCACGCGCAACGCGCTCTACATCCGCGACCTCCTGCGAGCCCGACCATCTGCGCCAGCTCATCGTGGATCACATCGTGGGGCAGGGATTCCATGTCGTGTCCGAGGATCCCGGCATGGAGGCGCGGCTGCGGCATCCCCGCATCGCCAAGGTGACGGGGGGCGGGGGCTACCCGGCGGCGCGCACGAGCATGGCGGACCCGTATGTACAGCAGGTGATCGGGGCTGCGTCGCGTGCGTCTGTTCGCGCCTTCGGGCCGGGATCGCTGGTGCTCGCGCCGGGGATGGGAGGGACGCTACCGCTCTACCTGTTCACGGATGTCGCGGGGAAGCCGGCCATCGTGGTTCCGGTGGCCAATCACGACAACAACCAGCACGCCCCCGACGAGAACCTGCGGATCGCGAATCTGTGGTATGCGATCGATCTGTACGCGGCGTTGCTGACGATGCCGGGGAGTCCATAGATAAACCGCCTGCCGGAATGACAAACTGCGCGACGACGAAAACGCCGAGGCCGGCTACCGCCTCCACGCCTCCGCGCCCGGAATCCCCCGGCTGAAGAATACCTCCAGCCCCGGTCCGGCGGCGCGCCCGGCCACGTCCATGGCGGCTTGGGCCTGCGGCGGCAGATCACGCAGGATGCCCCGCACCTGCCCGGTTCGCGGGTTGCGCAGGATGGCCATGGGCTGTTCACTCTCCGCGTCCAGCGTGACTGATCCACCCGGGCCCGCGAGCGAGATGGAGGTCAGCTCTCCGGCCCACTCCGGGCGAACGGGCACGACAAGTACAAAGGAGGAGCTCCCGTTGCCATCAGCCTGCTCGGGCATGGCGAACGAGAGGTAGAAGAGCTGGCCGCCTCCGCTGTCTCTTCCGGTGACCGCGTATTCCGCGGCGGACGCTGGCAGCGTCGACGGCGCGTCCACCACGAAGGCAGGCTCGAGGAACGGCGTGCCCGTGGAGTCGACGCCGCCCCACAGCAAGAGCGAGGCCGCGGGCTCGGACACCGTGGCCGGGCTGTCATCTCCTTCGTCTGCAAGGCGGAACCGCAGCCCCTTGGAAAAGTGGTAGTCGCTGACCCACCCGCCGCAATAGGACATCAGGTCCGGTCTGCTTGGGCGCACCAGCCTCCCGCGGTCAAGGTCGAAGCCCCAGGCGCCGATCGATCCGTCCCTATACGGAAAGGCCGGATCCGGGCCCCCGGCACCTCCGCACGGTGCGTGTTGGAGGTTCATGTTATGGCCCAGCTCGTGTGCGATGATGCTGACAGAAGGAGCTGAGAAGCTGACCCGGCCCGGGCGGTAAGCCACGCCCCCGGCCCCGGTGATGGGTCCTGACATCATGCCCTTCCAGTGGCCTCCTCCTCCCTCGAGAGCCCGGATCGCAGCCGTTTCAGACAACAGCTGGAACACATTGTTGCTCGACGTGAGCACCGGGTCGTGGGCCGTTACTTGCAGGCCGCCGACGGGAAGCAGAACGCGCGTCTCCGCGAGCAGCTCGTGACCATCCGGATCGGCCGCCATCCCCGCCGTGTGGTCCAGGATGGCCGAGTCGGGACTGGTGGTCCACAGAAACGGAATCACCGTGAGGTCCAGGATGGGCATGGCGCGCACGTCAACCGCCAAGCGGCCGGTCTCCGGAATCCGCCTCGCGACGCCCAGCGAGGGATCCAGAGTTTCATCCGGGTCGACCTCGATCACCATCTCGAGCCCCGGTTGCACCACCTCTCCCGGAATCACTCCGTTGGCGGATCCCGCCAATGACCCCTCGTCCACGTCGGTTGGTATCGGGCCGGGCTTGCCCGGTAGGTCGGCAACGTGGGCGAGCGCGCCGTTGACGTGGAACGAGGCCCGGACCGGGGGCAGACGCTCATCGTTGTCCCGGGCGGCCGTGACGAAGACGCGCAGAAGTGCTTCCTTGCCGGCGACTAGCGGCACCGGAAAGTCCCGGGACTGCACGGACTGGACGAGATAGGCCACCGCAGGCACCGTTCCGCAACGCACCACCCTCTGGGTTGGGAGTTGATCCAGCCATTCCAGGAAGCGCGGGTCCGAGGGCGCGCAGAGCTGCGTCCCGCCGGCCGCGAGGGTCTCCAGCGACCGGAGACTGGTCAGGCTCGACGGAAGGGCTCCGGACATGATGGTGTTGCCCGACAAGGCAAGTACTCGCAGGCGGGTCAACCTGCCGAACTCCCGCGGTACGGTGCCCGCCAAGTCGTTGTGGCCGAGATAGAGGCCTCTGAGGTTGGCCAGGCTGGCAATTTCCGTTGGTAACGAGCCTGTCAACCTGTTCCGGCCCAGGTCCAGCTCCGCCAGGTGGACAAGATCGCCTAGTCGGGCCGGAATCGAGCCTGTCAGCTCGTTACCGGCGAGATATAGCCGCTGCAGTTTGGCCAAGCCGGCGAGCTCACCCGGGATCGCGCCCGTGAGTTTGTTCTCATCGAGTTGGAGATCCCACAAGTTGCCCAGGTTGCCGAGTTCGGGTGGAATCGAGCCTGTCAGGTCGTTACCGGCGAGAATTAGCCGCTGCAGGTTGGCAAGCTCGCCGAGTTGGCCGGGGATCTTGCCCTTGAGACCTGTCTGGAAGAGGTACAAGGACCGCAGATTGGCAAGGTTGCCGATTTGGGGCGGGATCGTGCCCGTCAGCCCGCCGGAAAACCCCCCGAGAACCAGGTCCTGCAACTCAGTCAGTCTTCCGATTTCGGGCGGGATCGACCCGGCGAGACGATTGTAGGTTATCTCGAGGCCGGTCACCCGTCCGCGGCTGTCCACCTCGACTCCATACCATCGTGCAAGCGGCCGGTCGGTAAGCCAGTTAGCGCTGTTCGTCCAATCCGGGCCGCCAGCAGCTGCGTACACAATCTCCAGGATTTCGCGGTCCGACAGGGGCGCGCAATCCAACCCGGTCCCCTCGTGCGACGCAATGGAGTTGAGCCATCTGGCGAAGGCCTCATCTGCCGGAGCGCACACGCCCGTATCCGCATAGTGAAGAACCCGAAGGGACAGGTCGGCCAGCGACAGCGGCAACCGGCCGGCAAGGTCGGCGTTCTCGCCGATCCTCAGCTCGGTCAATTGGGCCAGTGCCCCCCGGCTCCAGGGCGGCACCTTCCCCGCGAGCCCGTTGCCACCGAGGTCAAGGGCGGATACCCGGCCGAGGGTGTCCGCCGTCACTCCGTGCCATTCCGCCAGCGCCTGAGTATCGCGCCACCTGTCCGACCTGGTCCAGCCGCTGCCGCCAGCGGTCTCGAAGAGCAGCTCCAGTGCCTCCCTGTCGGCGTTGTTGCAGAATGGCCCTTCGGCCTCTTCGATCTCCTCCAGCCACGTGCCGAAATTGGCGGTGCCCGGGGCACAGAGACCATCGTTCCATCTGAACTCGAGCTCCGTCAAGTTGACGAGTTGCAAGAGACTCCGGGGCATCGGGCCAGTGAGTTCGTTCCAGCCGAGCGACAGGCTTTCGAGGTTCGACAGGCTCCCGAGTTCGGGGGGAATCCCGCCCGTCAGCTTGTTGGACGACAGGTGGAGATACCGCAGATTCGACAGGCTGCCGAGTTCCGGGGGGATCGCGCCCGTCAGCTGGTTGGTGCGCAGGTAGAGATACCGCAGATTCGACAGGCTGCCGAGTTCCGGGGGGATCGCGCCCGTCAGCTGGTTGGTGCGCAGGTAGAGATACCGCAGATTCGACAGGTTGCCGAGTTCCGGGGGAATCGCGCCCGCCAGCTGGTTGGAGGACAGGTTGAGGTACCGCAAATCCGCCAGGTTGCCGAGTTCCGGGGGAATCGCGCCCGTCAGCTGGTTGGAGGACAGGTGGAGGTCGCGCAGATTCGACAGGCTCCCGAGTTCCGGGGGAATCGCGCCCGCCAGCTCGTTGGAGATCAGGTTGAGGACCCGCAGATTCGACAGGCTCCCGAGTTCCGAGGGAATCGCGCCCGCCAGCTCGTTGTTGCGCAGGTTGAGGTACGCCAAATCCGACAGCCCGCCGAGTTCGGGCGGGATCGGGCCGGTCAGGCCATGCGGGATCCATTCTCGCGCTTCCTCGTCCCACCGGCCTTGGAGATCCAGGCCTGCAACGCGGCCAGTGGCATCGGTCTCCACCCCATACCACTCCCCCAGCGGCGCGTCGCTCAGCCAGTTCTCGCTGTCAACCCAACGCGGACCATCGGTCGCATTGTACAGCGCCACGAGCGCCGCGCGGTCGTTCGCCACGCAGTCAACGCCCGAGCCTCTGTGGGTCTCCAGGCCGCCCAGCCACGCCACAATCCCAGCGTCGTCCGGCACGCAGAGGCCTGTGCCGGAGTATCCGAAGTGCGCCAGGTTGTGAAGAGCGAGCAGCCACCGAGGCAGCGAGCCCAGCAGCCGCTCGTTGTCTTCAAGCCAGAGCGATTCCAGATCCGCCAGAATGCCGAGTTCCTCAGGAATCACCCCCGTCAACTGGTTGCCGGCCAGACCGAGCGCTCGAAGATGCGCCAGGCCGCCGAGCTCCGGGGGAATCGCACCGGTCAGCTGGTTGATGGACAGATCAAGGGACTCGAGACTCGATAGAATGCCGAGTTCGACCGGAACCGGCCCGCTCAGGCCATGCGGCAGCCACTCCCCGGTTGCGTCGTCCAGCCGCCCGGAGAGATCCAGTGCGACCACCCTGCCTGTCGAATCCGTCTCCACTCCGTACCACTCCGCCAGCGGCGCTTCGGTCAGCCAGTTGTCGGCATCGACCCAGTCCGGGCCGTCGGTCGCGTGGTACAGCGCCTCGAGGACCGCGCGGTCGCTCGCGACGCAGTCTACGCCCGAGCCCCGGTGGGTCTGCAAACCTTCGAGCCAGCGCGCCATCTCCGGGTCGTCCGGCGCGCAAAGGCGGGTGCCGGAATACCCGAAGTGCGCCAGGTTCTCCAGACCGAGCAGCGACAGAGGCAGAGTCCCCCATAGCCGCTCGTTGTCCTCAAGCCAGAGCGATTCCAGACTCGACAAACCGCCGATCTCTGCCGGTATGCTGCCCTCCAGCTGGTTGTCGGACAGGCTGAGATCGCGCAGGTCCGACAAGCTGCCCAGCTCCGGGGGGATCGCACCCTCCAGCTGGTTGTCGGACAGGCTGAGATCGCGCAGGTCCGACAAGCTGCCCAGCTCCGGGGGAATCGCACCCGCTAGCTGGTTGACGGAAAGATCGAGGGACTCCACGCTCGACAGATTGGCGAGCGCTGCCGGAACCGGCCCGTTCAGCCCATGACGCACCCACTCGCCCGTTGCGGCATCCCGCCGCCCGGCGAGGTTCAATCCGGCGACCTGGCCGGCCGAATCCGTCTCCACTCCGTACCACTCCCCCAGCGGCGCATCGGACAGCCAGTTCGCGTTGTCGGCCCAGTTCGGCCCGCCGGTCGCGTGGTATAGCGCCTCGAGGGCCGCGCGGTCGCTCGCCACGCACTGCACGCCCGAGCCCCGGTGGGTCTGCAAGCCTTCGAGCCAAGCCGCAATCTCCGCGTTGTCCGGCACGCAGATGCGGGTGCCGGAGTATCCGAAGTGTGCCAGGTTCTCCAGATCGAGCAGCCAGACAGGCATTGAGCCCCGTAGGAGCCCGTTGTCGTCAAGCCAGAGCGACACGAGATTCGACAGGCTGCCGAGTTCGGGGGGAATCGCGCCCGTCAGCTCGTTGACGATCAGGTTGAGGACCCACAGATTCGACAGGTTGCCGAGTTCCGGGGGAATCGCGCCCGCCAGCTCGTTGTTGCGCAGGTTGAGGACCCACAGATTCGACAGGTTGCCGAGTTCCGGGGGAACCGCGCCCGCCAACTGGTTAAAGTGCAGGTTGAGGTCCCGCAGATTCGACAGGTTGCCTAATTCCGGGGGAATCGCGCCCGTCAGCTGGTTGGAGGACAGGTAGAGATGCCGCAGATTCGACAGGCTCCCGAGTTCGGGGGGAATCGCGCCCGCCAGCTTGTTGACGACCAGGTTGAGGACCCGCAGATTCGACAGGCTCCCGAGTTCGGGGGGAATCGCGCCCGCCAGCTCGTTGTTGCGCAGGTTGAGGACCTGCAGATTCGACAGGTTGCCGAGTTCCGGGGAAATCGCGCCCGTCAGCTGGTTGACGGAAAGATCAAGGGATACCAGACTCGACAAGCCTACGAGTTCCGCGGGAATCGGTCCCGTGAGGCCGTGCGGCACCCACTCACGCGCATCGTCATCCCACCGCCCGGAGAGGTTCAACGCAACGACCCGGCCGGCAGAATTCGCCTCGACTCCGTACCATTCGTCCAGCGACGCGTCGCTCAGCCAGTTCGTGTTGTCCGTCCAGTTCGGGCCGTCGGTCGCATGGTACAGTGCCACGAGCGCATCCCGGTCCGACTGTACCGCGTAGGCGAGAGCTCCCGCCGCAGCTGCCTCCGGCGGACTCGCCGGATCGTCAGCGCACGCCGTCACCCACGCGGCGACTACCAGGATCGGCACCAGGGCCGGCAGGGCACGCCGCAAGGCAACATGGGGGCTTGCAGGGTCCTCTCGGCGTCCGGCGTCTTCTCGGCGTCTGATCATCTCGTGCTCACAAGAGCCTGTGCATTTGCATGTGAGTAACTCGCTCCTCACGCCTGAATTGAAATGGAATCAGCCTCGTGCCAAGCTAATCTGGCCTCTCTTATTCACCAGCTCCGTCTCTCGGAGTCGCGGAAAAAGATTAAGGAGCCTTGTGCGGGGGCGCAAGGAGCAGCGTTGCGAAAAGCAAGCGTACGACGAGCTGTACGAAAAGCAGCGAACGAAGAGCTCGGATCGCTTCCCGGGGCCGACGGCTTTCTGCAGCCCGGCCCTTGCGCCGCCCGCTCCCCCACCCCCACAATCCCAGCCTCCACCAACCCTCACCTTCGCACCTCCCCGCGCTTCGGTCAACACCAGGAACTCGAACGCCACCGTGTCCACCTTCGCCGGTTCCGCCGCCCGCATCCGCGCTATGGCCGCCGCGATCTCACGATGACTGAGGGCCTTCCGGAGGCCGCGACGACCGCGGCGGCTGACAGCGACGCGCGCGTCCAGTTCGAAGGGGTCGACAAGAGCTACGACGGCCGCACCCTGGTCGTCGAGGACTTCAACCTGACCATCCGCACGGGCGAGTTCGTCACCCTGCTGGGGCCTTCCGGATCGGGCAAGACCACGATCCTGATGATGCTGGCGGGCTTCCAGAGCCCCACGGCGGGAACGATCCGCATCGATGGCCGCTCGGTCGAGGACCTGCCCCCCCGCAAGCGCGGGATCGGGATGGTCTTCCAGAACTACGCGCTCTTTCCCCACATGACTGTCGGCCGCAACCTCGCGTTCCCGCTGGAAGTGCGGGGGCTGAAGGCGGAGGAGTGGCAGGAGCGGGTGGAGCGGGCGCTGCGCCTGGTCCGACTGGAAGGTCTGGAGGACCGGAGGCCGGGACAGCTGTCCGGCGGGCAGCAGCAGCGCGTGGCGATCGCGCGGGCGCTGGTCTTCGAGCCTGACCTGGTGTTGATGGACGAGCCGCTCGGCGCGCTCGACCGCAGCCTGCGCGAGGAGATGCAGTACGAGATCCGCCGCATCCACCAAGAGCTCGCGGTCACGGTCGTGTACGTCACGCACGACCAGCAGGAGGCGATGGTCATGTCCGACCGGATCGCGGTGCTCAAGAAGGGCGTCGTCGAACAGATCGCCCCGCCCGAGGCACTCTACGAGGAGCCGGAACGCGCCTTCGTGGCACGCTTCATCGGCGAGAACAACCGCTTGCACGGACGGGTGGTCACCGTCGACGGCGACCTCTGCGACGTGGAGACCGGCCGGGAGCGGATACGCGCGCTTCGGACCGCCGATTTCGAGCGGGGCGACAGGGTCACCCTCTCGATCCGTCCCGAGCGGATCTCCGTCAACCCCGAGCCCGGCGTGTACGGCAACCAGGTGGGCGCGACGATCAGGGACCTCGCCTTCCTGGGCGACCATCTGCGCGTGCGCATGGACGCCTGCGGGCGCAGCGACTTCATTGCCAAGATTCCCAACATCGTGGGACACGGCGGGATACTTGTCGGCGACACCGTGCGCGTCGGCTGGACGGTGACCGACTGCCGCGCCCTGGACTTTGAGGAGAAGGCTGAATCGCTGTAAAGTGTAGTTTACATTAAGACAATCAAAGTTTACAAATTGCAAACCAATGGAGCGTTGACAGGAACATGACCACCAAGAGACTGCCGCACGCCGCGCTCATCCCCGTTCTGGCCCTTCCGGCCATTGTCGCGCCCAGCCCGCCGCACAACCTGGACGCCCAGACCATCACCGCCGTCTCCTGGGGCGGCTCGTACGGCCGCGCGGTCAACGAGGGGGTGAACATCCCCTTCACCGGGTCCACCGGGATCCGCGTGAACGTGGAGGACTACAACGGCGGCCTGGCGCAGATCCGGGCCCAGGTCAGCGTGGGCAACATCCATTGGGACGTGGTCGACCTGGAGATCGCCGACGCTGTGCGCGGATGCGACGAAGGCCTGCTGGAGCCCATCGACGTCAGCTTTCTGCCCCCCGGTGCCGACGGAACTCCCGCCGCCGAGGACTTCGTGGCGGAGGGCCTGACCGAGTGCGGGATCGGGCAGCTCTTCTGGTCCACCGTGTACGCCTACAACGCCGACAACATCTCCGGCGAGAAGCCCGCGACCATGGCCGACTTCTTCGACCTGGAGAAGTTCCCCGGCCGGCGCGGCATGCGCCGGGTCCCGCAGGTCAACCTCGAGTTCGCGCTGATCGCCGACGGGGTGCCGCTCGACCAGGTCTACGCGACCCTGGACACGCCCGAGGGCCTCAACCGCGCCTTCCGCAAGCTGGACGCGATCAAGGACCGGGTGATCTGGTGGGAGGCGGGCGCGCAGCCTCCGCAGATGCTGGCCGACGGAGAGGTCGCCATGAGCACTGCCTACAACGGCCGCATCTTCAACGCGCAGGTCTTGGAGAACCAGCCGTTCGAGATCGTCTGGGACGGACAGTTGCTGGATGTCAGCGTGCTCGGAATCGTCGCGGGGACGCCAAGGCTGGACGACGCGATGCGCTACCTCGCGTTCGCCACGAGCGCCGAGTCGCAGGCACGGATCGGGCGCCGCATCTCCTATTCCCCCGCCCGCCGGTCCGGCACGCCGCTGGTCACGACCCACGTCGCGGCCGGCGTCGAGATGGCGCCGCACATGCCGGCCACTCCCGATAACGCCAGGCGCGCGCTGCGCTACGACTGGGAGTGGTGGGTGGACAACCAGGACGAGCTGAATGAGCGCTTCAGCGCCTGGCTGGCGCGCTGACGCGATGATCGGGATGGGACGCGAGCGGTTCCGGGCGCTGGGACTGGTTCTGCCTCTGCTCGTCTTCATCCTCATCACCTTCATCGCGCCGCTGGCGACGATGCTGGTCAGGAGCGTGCACGACCCGGTGGTGGCGGACGTCCTGCCCGGCACGCTGGCTTTGCTGGCCGGGTGGGACGGCGAGGGACTCCCGGACGAGGCCGCCTACGAGGCACTCGCGCGCGAACTGGTGCAGGCCCGCGAGGAGCGTACGCTGGGACAGGTCGCGGGGCGCGTCAACCGGGTGCAGAGCGGGCTTCGGAGCGTCTTCACGCGGAGTGCGCGTTCTCTTCGCGAGGTGACCGAGGGTCCTTGGCGCGGCGTCATGGAGGAGATCGACGAAGCGTGGACGGATCCGGCGACATGGCACTCCATCCGCGCCACCGGCCAGCGCTTCACCTCCCGCCACTACCTCAACGCCGTGGACATGCAGCGGCTCCCCGACGGCTCGGTCGCACGGCAGCCCGAGGAGCGGCGCATCTACCTGCCGCTGCTCTGGCGGACGCTGGTGGTGAGCGCGGTGATCACCATGCTGTGCCTGCTTCTCGGCTATCCGGTCGCGCACCTGATCGCCCACGCGCCCCCGCGGCGCGCGAACCTTTTGCTGGCGCTGGTGCTGGTCCCCTTCTGGACCTCGCTGCTGGTGCGCACCACCGCCTGGATCGTGCTGCTGCAGACGCAGGGCGTGATCAACGACCTCCTCGTCGGCATGGGGCTGATCGGCGACGACGGCCGCCTCGCGATGATCTACAACATGACCGGCACGATCATCGCCATGACGCATGTGCTGCTGCCGTTCATGGTGCTGCCGCTCTATTCGGTCATGCGCGCGATCCCGGGCCAGTACATGAACGCGGCCGCCTCGTTGGGGGCCAAACCCGCGCAGGCGTTCTTCCGCGTGTACTGGCCGCAGACGCTTCCCGGGGTGGGCGCGGGCTCGCTCCTCGTCTTCATTCTGGCGATCGGCTACTACATCACCCCGGCGCTGGTCGGCGGCAGCAGCGGCCAGCTCATCTCCAACATGGTGGCGTACCATATGCAGACCTCGCTCAACTGGGGTCTCGCGGGAGCGCTGGGCGGGATTCTGCTGGCGGGCGTGCTGGCGCTCTACCTGCTCTACGACCGGCTGGTCGGCATCGAGCGGCTGAGTCTGGGATGAGGGGGCGACGATGAGTGGGGCAACGGGGGCGGCTGGCCGGCATCGAGCGTCTGAGCCCGGGATGACGGAGCCAAGATGAGCGCGGCCACCGGCGCGGCTACCGCACCGCCCTCACCGGGCCGGCTGCTTCGTGGCGACACGCTCGGCCGCTTCGCCTACGTGGGTTTCTGCGCACTCGTCTTCGTGTTCCTGGTGGCGCCGATCGTGGTGATCGTGCCGCTCAGCTTCAACGCCGAGCCGTATTTCACCTTTACCGAGGGGATGCTGCGACTGGACCCCGACGCGTACTCGCTCAGGTGGTACCGCGAGATCATCGAGAACGAGGTGTGGACGCGGAGCCTGGTGAACAGCCTGGTCATCGGCGTCTCGGCCACCGCGCTCGCCACCACCCTCGGGACGCTGGCGGCGCTGGGGCTTGCGAGCGCCGCCATGCCCGCCCGCCGTCTCGTCATAGGCCTGCTGATTTCACCCATGATCACCCCGGTCATCATCTCGGCGGCCGGGATGTTCTTCTTCTACTCGAGCATCGGGCTCGGACAGACCCATCTCGGGCTGATTCTGGCGCACACCGCGCTGGGCATCCCCTTCGTGGTCATCACCGTTACGGCCACCCTGTCGGGCTTCGACCGCAACCTGACCCGCGCGGCCGCCTCCCTGGGCGCCCCGCCGCTGTACGCATTCCGCAAGGTGCAGCTCCCCCTGATCGCGCCCGGGGTGGTCTCGGGGGCGCTCTTCGCCTTCGCGACCTCGTTCGACGAGGTGGTGGTGGTGCTCTTTATGGCGGGGGTGGAACAGCGCACCATTCCGCGCCAGATGTGGGCCGGAATCCGGGAGCAGATCAGCCCCGCGATCCTGGCGGTGGCAACGTTTCTGATCGTGTTTGCGGCCCTGCTGCTGGTGGTGGTGGCCTGGCTGAGGCGGCGGGGTAGGGGGTAGCACACCGTCCATCCGCGAGGGGGGCAGCGGGTTGGACTTGGGACGAGAGGGGGTCACCTCGCGCGAGCGGGTAGAGGTAGAGAGTAGCCTCGACAGACCGGGCGTCCGCCAGCGGCCTTCTCAGTTGTTCAGCGCCCCCTGCTCGATCCACGTCCGGATCAGCGCGATCTCTTCTTCGGGGACCTTGTCGCCCTCTTCGGGCATGTCCCCCGCGACGATCATGTCCAGCAGGAAGCTGCCGTCGGGGTCACCGGCCTCAATCACGGTGCCGAACTCGGAACCCACCATCACCCTCTCGTATTCGATGAGATTCAGGCTGACTTCGGTTCGCACCTCGCCGTTCTCGTCCTCGGCGCCGTGACACTTGGCGCAGCGCTTCTGGAAGATCGGGAGGATGTCCTTGGCGAAGCTGACGGTGTCGGGCTGCTGAAGGTGCGGATACGAGTCGGACAAAGGTCGAGTGGCCGCATCCGGTGTGGATCCGGCCACTGCGGCCAGGATGGCCAGGCCGACCGCGGTGGTGGCCAGCGGGCCGGCGAACCGGAAGGATCTGGTTCTTTTCATGTGCGTGATCCGGGCCGGTCAGCCGAGCCCCTCGGCTTCCTTCATGAGCCGCAGGTGCGTGGCCGCCTGCTCCAGGCCGCCTTCGCCCTCACCCCAGGAGATGCGTCCGTTGCCGTCGGCGTCGGTCCCGGACAGGATCGCCTGGGTCATTGCCGCGATCTCGTCGGCGAGTGCCTTGGCCGCCGCCATGTCGGTCGCGGCTGCCACCGCCGCAGCCTTCTCGGCGATGCTCTCGGCCCACGTAACCACGTTCTGGCAGCTGGTCTTCACGTGCGTCGAATGGTTCTTCACGGCACCGGACGCGTCATCCGACTCGCCAGCCATTCCGATGTGCTGGGCGCAGCCCGAGGCCGCCCGGATCAGACCGTAGCCCTTTCCGGGGCCCCGCTCGGAGGTCGAAGCGTCGAGGGCGTGCAGGACGTGCGTGGTGTGCCGCTGAATCCCGCCCAGATCCTCGGATCCGGCGGCGTATCCGGCGTGCGCCGCCGCGACCTCGGCCTCGGCCTGGGCGGCGGTGAGCAGACCGACGTTGTCCGGTGTGCCGTTAAACATGTCGGCGACATGGCCGATGTGGCGGTGGGCGGCGCTCTGGGCGGTGGCGGTCTCGGCCGCTGGGCCCGCGAGGAAGACGGCGGCCGCGGCCGTCAGGATGAGAAGTCTGGGGTTGGCCATGGGGTCAAGCTCCTTGGATGGGCGATCGGGGTGGTTTGCGAGAAGGGGGCCGTGCAAATTAGGCATCTTCGGTCAGGTCCGCCAATGGTAGGCGGGCAGACGCTTCCGCAGCCAATATCCCAAAAGGCCCCGCCGACATCATGCGCTCATCCCGACACCGCAAGTCGTCCCCCAACCTGACCGCCGTTCCCATCGCTTCGATCATAGGTGCCCGTTGTCTACCGCGGGTAGTCCTCGCGATCGGCCTGGCGATTCTCGCATGCTCGGCCCCCGATCAGCCCGCCGGGTTTGGGTCCGACGTCCCAGCCGCCAATCCAGCCGAGCCCGCCACCCAGTCCACCGCCCCGCTCGTACGGCTCCTCGCCGACGGCCAGGTCCTCTTCGGGGTCTTCTCCGGCCGCAGGACCGCCGAACAGGGTGCCGAAATGGGCCGAAACCGCGAACTGGACTTCGTCTTCTACTCCTTGGAGTCAGGTCCATTTGACATAATGACAACTAAAGTTTACATGTCGGGGGTAGCCGAGGGGTCGGCGCCGGATCCGCCCCATCCGCTGGTGCTGCGCGTGCCGGCCATCCGTGACGGGGTGGCGGCGGCGGAGGCCAACGTGGCCGAAGCGCTCGAGGCGGGCGTGGCGTCGATCGTCTTTCCGCATGTGGAGTCGGCGGCGGAGGCGGTGGTGGCGGTTTCGGTGATGGGTGACCGCCTGTGGCCTGGGAACCCGGACGGCGATCTGGTGAACATCCTGATCATCGAGGACCGGGTGGGGGTGGAACGTGCCGACGAGATCGTCGGGACCGAGGGGGTGAGCATCGTGTTTCCCGGGCCGGGCGACCTCCGCGGGGCCTACGAGGGGGACATGGAGGCGGTGGAAGGCGCCATCCAGACGGTATTGGCCGCGTGCCAGCGCCACGGGGTGCCGTGCGGGATCACGGCGGGCGTGGACGACATCGAGGAGCGGATAGGGCAGGGATTCAGGGTGTTCATCGTGAGTGATCCGGCGGCGGTGACGGTGGGGAGGGGGGTGGCGGGGCGGTAGGTGGAGGCGCGCCGGGCCAGGTCGCCGGATCAGCCCCCGGCCGCGCGAAAGCGTTCGTCGGCCAGCCGCAGGAAGTGCTCGGCGGCCGCTATGGCGTTGGCCGCCTGGTCCTCGCTGAACGCCATGAAAGGAAAGCCGCCGGGGAGGCCGTTGGGGTAGCGGGTAGGGATGTAGTACTGATCCAGAATCCCCGCCTCGTCCCGCAGGTCCACCAGGTTCGGAACGCGCTCTGCGTTCCGATCGACCAGCACCGCGACCGAATGTCCCAACACCGTTCGCTCGCCCAGAAGGTGGCCGATGGCCTTGACCGCCTTCTCGGCGCTCTGTTGGGCGAAGAAACACACCTGCGCAAAGAACCCCTCGCGCAGCCCTAACCGAGCGAACTCGAGATTGTCTTGGGCCTGCTTCAGCCAGCGGTCCGCCGCGGCACCACCCGTCGATTCCGCGCCGGGTTCCGGGTGCATTTGAATGTTGTCGTTCATGCTGCTTGCTCGGATTCCTGGCCAGCGTGGATTCCCAATCCCCAACATCGCCACGGCCCCCTGCGACAACCAACGCCGGTGCGGGTGACCGGACTCGCAACTTGCGCCCGATCCATGGTGCGCACCCAATATTGTTGGACCATCGTTCCAATCCGATCCCCCCGACCCACCCACGGACAGGACCCCATGAACCGTCGCAATCGCCGCACCGCCCCCGGAGTCGCCATCGCTCTCGTGGCCCTCGCCCTCGCCCTCCCGGCCCCCACCACCGCCCAGCAGCCCGCCACCCCCATCCCCACCCCCGAAGACTTCTTCGGCCACCAGATGGGCGCGGACCGCCAGCTCGCGCACTGGGACAAGCTGGTCGAGTACTACGAACTCATCGGCGCGAACAGCGATCGCGTCCAGGTCGTGCACATGGGCCCGTCCACCCTGGGCGAGCCGTTCCTGTCGATCTTCGTCTCGTCCCCCGCCAACCTCGCCCGCCTCGACGAACTCAAGCGCCTGAACGCGGTCTTGCAGGACCCCCGCGGACACACCCGCGCCGAAGTCGACGACGCGATCGCGAACGGCAGGGTCATCTTCGTCCAGTCGTACGCGCTGCACTCCACCGAGGTCGCGGGCAGCCAGTCACCCGCCGAGATCGTCTACCTCTTCGCCACCCGCGACGACGCCGAGATCCACGAGATCCTCGACAACACCGTCTCCATCCTCATCCCCGCCTTCAACCCCGACGGTGTCGGCATCGTCAACGAGTGGTACGACCGCTGGGTCGGCACCGAGTACGAGGGCGCCCGCCCGCCCGAGCTGTACCACCACTACATCGGCCACGACAACAACCGCGACGCCTTCATGCAGAACACCGTCGAGTCGCGCTACGGGGCCGAGATCATGTTCCGGGAGTGGATCCCGCAGGCGTTCATCGACCACCACCAGATGGGCGCGTACACGGCTCGCATCTACCTGCCCCCGTACGCGGAGCCGATCCGGCCCGAGGCCGACCCGCTGGTGTGGCGCGAGATGTCGTGGTACGGGGCGCACATGGCGTACCGCATGGAGGAAATGGGATTCGAAGGCACCGTGAACGCGGCAATCTACTCGGGGTGGGGGCATTTCGGCTTCCACTGGATTACGCCCTTCCACAACATCGCGGGGATGCTGACCGAGTCGGCCAGCGCCCAGCTCGCGACCCCGCTCTACGTGCATCCGGACCAGCTGCGCGGCTCCCGCCAGCTCCCCGAATACGAGGCCCAGACGACGTTCCCGAACCCGTGGCCGGGCGGTTGGTGGCATGTGCGCGACATTGTGGAGCGGCAGATCGCGGCGACCTTCTCGCCGCTCGAGATCGCCGCGAAGAACCGCGAGACGGTGCTCAGGAACGCGTACAACAAGTCGAGCCGGCAGATCCAGCGCGGCATGGAGGGGGACGTGAAGGCGTACGTGATCCCCGCCGCGCAGCACGACCCGCCCACCATGACCAAGATGGTGAACAAGCTGCTCCTGCAGGGCATCACGGTCGAGCACTCGGCGGAGAGATTCACTCACGAGGGCCGGGTGTACGGCGCGGGCAGCTACGTGGTGTCGCTGGCACAGCCCAAGCGGGGCGTCATCCGCTGGCTGCTGGGCCAGACCAACTACCCGGACAACAGCTACACCCGCACCGCCGACGGCGACCCGATCCGGCCCTACGACATGTCGGGCGACGTGATCGCGGAATTCATGGGGGTGAGGGTGGACCCGGTGGGGACGGCGGTGGAGGCGCCGCTGACTGAGGTCAGGGGGATGCTCGGTGTGGTGGGGACGGTGGCTGCGGAGGCGCCGCACGGGTATCGGATCGACGGGTCGCTGAACGACGCGTTCAAGGCGGTCAACGGGCTCTTCGAGGCGGGGGCTGGTGTGAGGAGGGTGACCGGGTACGGGGTGGGGGTGGGGAGGGGGGACTTCGTCGTGGATGCGGGCACCGATTCGGGCACGCTCAGCGAGGTTGCGGCGGCGGTGGGTGTCCACCTCACCGCGCTCACCGAAGATGCGTCAGCAGTCAGCCACCCCATCACCCAACAGCGCATCGGCATGTACCAGCGCTACTACGGCGGCAACATGGACGAGGGCTGGACGCGCTGGCTGCTGGAGGATTTCGGTTTCGCCTACACCAGCCTCTTCGACGACGAGATCCTGGCGGGTGATCTGCATGAGCGATGGGACGTGATCATCCTCCCCAACGACTCGAAGCAGATGATGCTGGGGCCGGCGGGATCGCCGGTGGGTGGCCGCGGCCCGGATCCATCGGGCACGCCGCCCGACTACCGCAGCGGGTTCGGCCAGGCCGGCGCCGAGGCCCTCGAGGCCTTCGTGAAGAACGGCGGCACTCTGGTGACTTTCGCACAAGCGGGCGACCTGGTCCTCGACGAATTCGACGTCCCCGTCCGCAACGCCGTCGCCGGCATGTGGGGGAACGAGTTCTGGGCCCCGGGCTCCACGCTGAAGGTGAAGGTCGACACCTCGAGCCCCTTCGCCTACGGCATGCCGGAAGACGCGCTGGCGGCCTACCTCGCGGGCGGACAGGTCTACGAGACGATCCCGGGGGCGCGCAGCAACGATGTGCGGCGTGTGGTCACCTACATCGACCGCGACATCCTGCAGAGCGGCTGGCTGCTCGGTGAGGAGGCCATCGCCAACAAGGCCGCGATGGTGTCGGTCGAGCACGGCGAGGGGACGATCGTGATGATCGGCTTCCGGGCACAACACCGGGCGCAGACGCACGGGACCTTCAAACTGGTGTTCAACGCGCTGGTGGGGCGGGGCCGATGAGGGGGAGCAAGCAGTGACGACTTGGAGGCCTGCTGATGTCACGCCGAGTCCCTTGTGGACGAATTGGCGCGAGAGTTTGAGGACGCGTAAGATTCATGCTGACCGCACAGAGCGCGTATGCTTGAACAAGTCCAGCGGCCGCTGCTGCCACGCGAGCGGGAGCGTCCGATTTTTGACCTTTCGGCCATTGGATTCAACCGAGAGCCCTGGACATGAAAAAACGCGAGTGGACGACGAAGGAATGGGCCATCGTGGCGCTGGCCGCGGTGGTTCCTGCAACACGACACTGTCACCCCCCGCAATCGCCGCAACCCCTCCGCCGAATTCGCCGCCAGCACCGACCCCGCCTCCACCCCCATACCACCCCCCTCCACCCGCTCCGCCACCCCCCCCCGCCTCGGCCACCAACAGCACCCCGGCAGCGTAGTCCCAGGGTGCCAGGCGCGATTCCCAGAACCCTTCCAGGATGCCGTTCGCCACATAGGCCAGGTCAATCGCCGCGCCGCCCGTCCGCCGGATCCCCGCGGTGCGCCGGAGCACCCGCTCAAACTGCCGCAGGTATTCAGCCAGCAACTCGTGCGCCTTGAAGGGGAAGCCCGTCCCGACCAGGTAACGATCCAGCCTCTCGGTGCCGCTCACCCGAATCCTGTGCGCGGTCTTCTCGTCGATCCACCGTCCGCCGCCGTGCTGCGCGGCGTCACGGTGGATCCGCTCCGCGGCGTTCGCGGCTTCCTTCGCGGTTGCCAGCAGGCGATCAACCTGTTTGGGCATCCTGGGAACTCCGGTTGTCGTGGGGGCCTGTAACCATCGTGGGCCGCCAACGGAAAGGTCCAATTGGCGGCCACGCTCCGCTAACTTAGCAGTCGAAGATGAAGCTCCGGTCTCGAATCGCCGGGGTTTCCGCAACAACCCTGCTCCAACCCCCACACCACCCCACACCCCCCATGCCCCCCCGCAAACGAGTCTACTCGGGCATCCAGCCCACCGCCGTCATGACCATCGGGAACTACTTCGGCGCCGTGCAGAACTGGGTCCGGCTGCAGGACGAGTGCGACTGCGTCTACTGCGTCGTGGACCTGCACGCCATGACCGCGCCCTACGACGCGGCCGAACTGCGGCACGCGTCCACCGAGATGTTCGTCAGCCTGCTGGCGGCGGGCATCGACCCGGACCGGACGATCGTCTACATCCAGTCGACCGTTCCCGAGCAGACCGAACTGTGCTGGATGCTCGCGACGCTCACCTCGCTGGGCGACCTCTCCCGCATGACCCAGTTCAAGGAGAAGTCCGGCCTCCTCAAGGACGGACTCGCCGAGGACGACGGCGCCTTCATCTCGGCCGGCCTCCTCTTCTACCCCGTCCTGCAGGCGGCCGACATCCTGGCGTACCGCGCCGACTGCGTGCCCGTGGGCCAGGACCAGTCCCAGCACCTCGAGCTTAGCCGCGGAATCGCCAAGCGGTTCAACTCCCGTTTCGGCTACCTCTTCCCCGAGCCCGAGACGCTGCACACGCCCATCACCAAGGTCCTGTCCACCGCCGACCCGACCCGCAAGATGAGCAAGAGCCTGGGTCCCAAGCACTACATCGGCCTTTTCGAGGAGGAGGACTCGATCCGCCGCAAGATCCGCTCCGCGGTGACCGACTCGGGCGCGGCGCCGGTGGGGGGTGCGGGAGATCGCCAGGCCAGTCCAGGCATCGAAAACCTGCTCACCCTTCTGGCCGCCTGCGGCCACCGGGATGACGCCAAACGAATGCGCGAGGATTACTTCGCGGGTACATTGCGCTACGTTGATCTCAAGGGCCTCACCGCCGACGCGCTCGTGGCCCTGACCAGCGAGATGCGGGACCGCCGCGCCGACATCCTCCGGCGCGAGACCGACCTGGAAGGACGGATCATGGAAATGGGGGAAAGGGCCCGTGCCGTGGCGGGCGAAACCCTCGCGCTCGCCCGCGAGAAGATGGGGACCTTTGCTCCCCCAGCCTGACTGAAGAGCAGACTTTCCCGCCCCCGGGCCGCGCGCGGCGGGCCGTGGCCGGCCTACGGACCAAGGAGAAGAAAGATCGACATCAGCGGAGTGATGATCCCCACCACCACCCCCTTCGACCCCGTCACCGGCGAGGTCGACCTGGTGGCGCTCAGGCGCAACGTGGAGAAGTGGACGCCGACCGGCATTCGCGGCCTCGTCATCGGCGGCTCGACCGGCGAGGCCGTCTTCCTCGACGAGCGGGAACGCGACCGGTGCTGGGACGTCGTCGCCAGATCGGTGCCCGGTCACACCGTCCTCGTGGCCGGCACGGGCGCCGAATCCCTGCGCACCACCCTGCGCCTGACCCGCATGGCCGCCGACCGCGGCTTCCACGCCGTCCTCGTTCAGCCGCCCGCCTTCTACAAGGGCGCGATGACCCCCGCCGTCGTCCGCGACCACTACCTGGCCGTGGCCGACACGGCCCCGGTTCCCGTCATCGTCTACCAGGTGCCGACGCGGTTCAGCACCCTCGACTTCCCGGCCGGCCTGGTCGCCGAGCTGTCGACCCACGAGAACATCATCGGGATCAAGGACTCGCGCGGGAAACTCGAGACCGTGGGCGAGCTGGTAACTCAGACCACGCACGGCTTCCAGGTCCTTGTTGGAAGCGGCAGCCTCCTCTACTCGGCGCTGGAGATCGGCGCGGCCGGGGGCATTCTCGGTGTGGCCAACCTGGTGCCCCGTGACTGCGCCCGCATCCACGCACGCTTCGCGGCCGGCGACACGGCCGCCGCCGGCCGGATCCAGCAACGGGTCGGCCCGCTACACAACGCCGTCGTGGGCGGCATGGGCGTGGCCGGGGTGAAGCGCGCGCTCGACCTCCTGGGCTACTGCGGCGGCGCGCCCCGTCCCCCCCTTAAACCCCTCCCCGAGAGCCGGCGCGGCGAGCTTGCCGAACACCTCACGCGGGCGGGCCTCCTCGCAACAGGCGCGCTGGCACACGCGTGACGGGCGGCACAATGGTCAGAAGGGACGCGCCCGGGGCGTGCACCGTCATCGTCGGGTGCCAGTGGGGAGACGAGGGCAAGGGCAAGGTCGTCGATGTGCTCGCAGCCGACATGGATGTCGTCGCGCGCTACCAGGGCGGGGCCAACGCCGGGCACACAGTGCACGTGGGCGAGCACCACATCGTGCTGCACCAGGTCCCGTCCGGCGTACTTCATCCCGGGAAGCGGTGTCTTCTGGGCAACGGGGTGGTGCTCGACGTGGACCAGTTCTTCGGCGAACTCGACGGGCTGGCCGAGCGGGGGGTGGATCACGGCGGCCGGATCGGGGTCAGCACGCGTGCGCACGTCGTCTTCCCGTACCACAAGGCGCTGGATGGGGCAGCCGAGGCGGCCGCGCGCCGCAAGATCGGCACGACGGGGCGCGGAATCGGGCCGGCGTACGAGGCCAAGACGGGGCGGCGGGGGGTGCGCATCGCGGACCTGCTGGACCGCGCGCGGGGGGCGGACAGGGTGGGGTGGGGGATCGATTGGGCGCGCGACCGGCTGCGTCAGCTGGGAGCCGACCCCGACACGGCCGGGACCGTCGAGGACTCCCTCGCCCTGGCCCACCGCCTCCCCTCGGTGGCCACCGATGTCGGCGACGAGATCGCTCGGTCGCTGGGCGAAGGCAAGCGCGTCCTCCTCGAGGGCGCCCAGGGAACCGCCCTCGACGTCGATCACGGCACCTACCCATTCGTAACCTCGTCCAACACCACGGCGGGGGGCGCGGCGGTGGGCGTCGGCATCGGTCCCACCGCGATCGACTCGGTGACCGGCGTGTTCAAGGCCTACACCACCCGCGTGGGCAACGGCCCGCTCCCGAGCGCCTTCGACCCCGGCATGGACGAGCGCATCCGCGAACTGGGCGCCGAATTCGGGGCCACGACCGGACGCCCCCGCCGCTGCGGCTGGTTCGACGCCGTGCTGGCCAGCTACTCGGCGCGCGTGAATGGCCTGACCGGGATCGCCGTCACCAAGCTGGACGTACTCGACACCCTTCCCGAACTGAAGATCGCCACCGGCTACCGCATCGACGGGGACACGCACTTGCTCTTCCCTGCCTGCGTCCACGAGCTGGAGCACGCCGAGCCCGTCTACGAGACCCTCCCCGGCTGGCAGTCCCCGACCACCGAAGCCCGCACCATGAGCGACCTTCCGGCGAGCGCCCGCGCCTACCTGCACCGCATCGAGGAGCTGGTGGGTGCGCCCATCGTGATGGTCTCGGTGGGCACGAGGCGCAGCCAGGTGATCCGCGGGAGGTGAGCGGTGCATTGAGGGGGGGCCGCGGTGCCAAGCAGTCCCGTACCAACATGGAACTGTCCCTCTGGATGGTGTATGGTATTGAAGCAGGGTTGCTGGGCGCTGGGTGAAACGGCTGGAATGCTGGGTCGTATCGTTCGTCGTTGGACGCCGCTTCGCGGTCAGACTACCTTGGCCCGACAAGTTCACCAACCGTCAGGAGGCTGGGAATGCTACGCTTGGACATTCTGCCGCGGCTGATCCCGGATGCTCATTGCGCTACGTGGGAGGAAGCCTTCGAAGAGGCTGGCCGACGCAAGGCTTCGCCGGTGGCCCCCGATGCCGTGACCCGCGTGGACGAGTCTCCCTACGGCGGTTTTCGGGTCTATACCGTATCACTCCGCTTGGCGATGGAGGCGTTCGCGGACATGGCCGAATCGGGGGTCACGCCCGACTCGCGCATTGGCGGCAAGTCGGCCTACAAGAAGACGGTGGCCTACCGGTGAGCGACGATTCGAGCGGGAAGGTGACCAAACACGTGGACCCCGATGGACAGCTCGAGCTTTGGGGCGAGATGCTTGCAGTCGAGCGCGAGCGGATCGCCAGCCGGGACCGCGCGGTTGACGCGATGCGGGAGGGATTCGCGAAGCTGGACGCAGCCGATGAGCGACAGTACCGCTACCATACGGACCGACTGCACCGCGACGACGCCTATCGAAATCGGCGGCTCACCCATGTGATGAAGCTGACATGGATGGCGCAGGTGTCGGCATCGTCCTCCTGGGTCTGGTGTTGTTCATGTTGTTCTGGGGGGGTGAGGACCAGCGAAAGATCGCGTTCCAGTTGGTCACTCACGCACTTGCGGCCGGTGGTTTTCTCGCCGTCGGCTTCTTTCTGGGCAAGCGGTCGCGCGGTTGATCTGCGTAGACCCGTCAACTGAGTTGCTCCTAACCCTCGCTTTCCCGGCCTCCCTTCACTCACATTGAATCCCATCCCCATTCCAGCTATGTTTAAAGGCTGTACCGCTTCCATTGCGGACACCGATGTTTGAAGACCTGAGCAGGAAACTGGACGGGGTTCTGGGGCGCTTCCGCCAACGCGGGCTCCTCACCGAACCCATGATCCGGGAAGGCCTGCGGGAGGTGCGACGAGCCCTCCTGGAGGCCGACGTCAATTTCAAGGTCACACGGGAATTCCTGAACCGGGTTCAGGAGAAGGCGATGGGCGAACGGGTGCTCAAGTCCGTGTCGCCCGGCCAGCAGATCGTCAAGATCGTGCACGACGAGCTGGCTCGTCTCATTGGCGGCGAAGGCGTGAACCAGCTTCAGTGGTCGCCGGCACCCCCCACCGTCATCATGCTGGTGGGACTGCAGGGGTCCGGGAAGACCTCTACCGCGGGCAAGCTTGCAAAGCGGCTCAGCCGGCAGCGGCGGTCCGTTCTCGTAGCCGCCTGCGACCTCTACCGCCCCGCGGCGGTCGACCAATTGCGGGTGCTGGGCAAGCAGGTCGGGGTGCCGGTTCACCACGAAGACGGTGCCACCGACCCGGTTGCGGTAGCCGCCGAGGCGCACCGCCACGCACGCAGCACGAAGGCGGATGTCCTCGTCGTCGACACGGCTGGAAGACTCCAGATCGACGAGCCGCTCATGGACGAGCTGGCACGGCTCAAGGAAGTGCTCAAGCCGCGCGAGATCCTTCTCGTGGCCGACGCCATGACCGGCCAGGAGGCGGTCCGGATCGCGCAGGGATTCGACCGGGTCCTGGACCTGACCGGCTTCGTCATGGCCAAGATGGACGGCGACGCCCGCGGCGGCGCGGCGCTCTCCATTCACGGCGTGACGGGGAAGCCGCTCAAGTTCGTCGGGACCGGCGAAGGCATGAACGCGCTCGAGGCGGTCGACCCGCAGCGCATCGCCGGACGGATCCTCCAGAAAGGAGATGTCGTCGGACTGGTCGAGCGCGCCCAGGCCGTGGTCGACGCGAGCGAGGCCGAAGCCCTGCAGGAAAAGGTGCTGGGCCGCGGCCGCTTCACCCTGGAGGACTTCCTGGTGGCCATGCGGCAGGTGCAGAAGATGGGACCCCTGGACCAGTTGATGAAGATGGTTCCCGGGGTGTCCCGGACGATGCCCGTCGGCGAGGTGGACCCGAAGAAGATCAAGCACATCGAGGCGATCATCCTCTCGATGACGCCCGAGGAACGCCGTCGTCCCGAGATCCTGAACGGGTCGCGCAGGAAACGGATCGCCCGCGGAAGCGGCCGGCCCGTCTCCGAGGTCAACCGCCTCATGAAGCGGTTCACCGAAATGGAAAAAATGTTGAATTCGATGAAGGGGTTCATGCCCCGCGTACAGACCTGAACCGAACAGAGCCAATGTCCGTAAAGATTCGCCTCCGGCGGATGGGGAAGAAGAAGCAGCCCCACTACCGCATCGTCGTCACCGACACCCGTGCCCCTCGCGACGGCCGCTTCGTCGAGAACCTCGGCTACTACCAGCCCGTCTCCCACCCGGCCACGCTGAAGGTCGACCTGGAGCGCGTGGACTACTGGGTGGGCCAGGGCGCCATCGTGTCCCCGACGGTCGGGAGCCTGGTATCGAGGGCGCGTGCAGGAGGAGACGACACCGTGGCGCTGGCCGGCGCGCGTGCCGATGACGACGCGTGTGCGGATGCCGCAGCCGAAAACGGGGCGGCCGCCGAAGCCGCGACCGACGACAAAGACGCCGCCGCCTCCGCTCCCGCGACCGACGACGGAGACGCCGCCGAGTCCGCTCCCGCGACCGACGACGGAGACGCCGCCGAGTCCGCTCCCGCGACCGACGACGAAGACGCCGCCGCGTCCGCTCGCGCCGAGACGGAAGCCACCGCCGCCAGCGCCGGGGCGGAAGAAGCCGAAGCCGAGGAGACCTCCGCCGCCTCCGAAGACGGGGAACCTGCCGAAGCCGAGGCCGCTGCCGACTCCGACACGGCCTGAATCTTGACCGGGGGCGGCCATCCCCCCTTCCTCGTGGTGGGTCACCTCAGCAAGGCCCACGGTACGAAGGGTGAACTGTACATCTGGCCGCTGACGGACTATCCCGGGAGCCACTTCATCCCCGGGGCCGTGCACCTCCCCGCCGACGAAGACGGCGAGAACCCTTCGCCCACCCTGCCCAAACTGACCATCGAGTCCATCCGTCCCTACCGGAAGGGCTTCCTGGCCAGGTTCGCGGGCATCGAGGACCGAACGGCTGCGGAGCGGCTGCGCGGGCTCTACCTGCTGCGCCCCTTCGACACCATCGACGAGCTGGCCGATGACGAGATCTTCTACCACGAACTCTTGGGCGCCACCGTGGTCACCGGGGACGGGTCCGTGCTCGGCACCGTGAAGGAAGTCTACCCCGTTCGCCCCGCCCATCTGCTCGAAGTGACGGGCCCCGACGGCGACCTGCTGCTGCCGCTGAGCCCCCAGGTGATGGTGGAGTTCGACCGGGAGCGCCGCCGAGTCGTCGTCGACCCGCCGGAGGGCCTGCTGTCATGATCCGCATCAACATCGTGACCATCTTCCCCGGATTCTTCGGTGCGCCGCTGGAGGCCAGCATCCCCGGCCGGGCCGCGAAGGCGGGTCTGTCCACCTATCGCGTGATCGACCTGCGCGACTACACGCACGACGTCCACCGCACCGTCGACGACGAACCCTACGGCGGCGGTGCCGGCATGGTGATGAAGCCGGGGCCCTTCTTCGAGGCCGTCGACGATCTCGCGCCGCGCGGCCCGATCGTCCTGATGTCAGCGCGCGGCAGGCGATTCCGTCACGACGACGCGGTGCGCCTGTCGCTCGAATCCGAAGTCACGCTCCTGTGCGGTCACTACAAGGACGTCGACCAGCGGGTCGCCGACCACCTGGCCACCGAAGAGCTGTCGATCGGGGACTTCGTGGTGTCGGGCGGCGAGGTGGCGGCGCTTGCCGTGACCGATGCCGTGGTGCGGCTCCTGCCCGGCGCTCTCGGCGACCACGAGTCCGCGTCCTCCGACTCCTTCTACGACGGGGATGTGATCTCGGCGCCGTCGTACACGCGTCCCGCGGAGTACCGGGGCCACCGCGTACCGGACGTCCTGCGCAGCGGCGACCACCGCCGTATCGAGGCATGGCGGGAAGAGGCGTCGGAAGGACTTACCCGGGGGCGGCGTGGAAAGTCCTGACGGAGCAGGACGGCATCCCGCCGAAAGCACAGGCGGGATGGGAGGGGGACTCGTTGTGGGGTGTCGGCGCCGCTTGCGCTAGCGATTTCCGGAAGACTCGTCGGCCGCCGCCGCCTCCTGCCCGCTCTCCAGTGCCTGGACGACCTGCTCGCGAGTCCGCGCCGCGGCCAGCGCGGCAGCCATCGCCTCCAGCTCCGCCTGGAGCTCCAGGTCCACCGTCCTGACCGGCCGGCGCACGTGGACGGTAGTCGTTCTGACTCTCGGGCACCGCCGCTTCCTGACCTCCCCGTAACGGTCCACCGAGTAGCTCCACGTCACCCGCGTTGGAGTGCCGGAAACGCCGGACAAGAAGAGGGACTCGCACTCAAACGCCGCTTCCATCCGGTCGTCGAGCGAACTTCCCAGCAGGGCCGCGGTACCGCCCACTCCGATCGTCGCGCCTGCCAGAATCGCCCCGATAGCCATGAAATCCGTGCCGTTCCTTCTCATTGTGCCGCCTCCGTGCCGAGCGTTGCGAGGGTGTGTTCTTCTTGGACACATCGGCCGCCCGAATCGTTGCCCGAATCGTTGCTGGCCCAGACCGGCTGTCCCAGACAGGCTGTCCCAGACAGGCCCTTCCAAAAAATCCGCGACGAATCTATCTTTGCTGGCCAGCAGTCCGTGGATGAATCGCCAGTCGCATGCTCCGGAGGTTTTCCACGGACTGTTAGCGCTACAGAGGCGAAACGGTAACGAAACACGAAGAGGAGCCCGGCCATGGCGGACATCCTCCACCAGCTGGATATGGAACAGGCGCGGGACGACCTGCCCGACTTCGCACCGGGCGACACCATCAAGGTCCTCTACCGGGTCCGCGAAGGACAGAAGGAACGGATCCAGGTCTTCGAGGGCGTCTGCCTCGTGCGGCGCGGTTCGGGGATGGGCGAGACCTTCACCGTCCGCAAGATCTCCGGCGGCATCGGAGTGGAACGCGTCTTCCCGGTCCACGCCCCCACGGTCGGGGGCGTCGAGATCGTGCGGCGCGGACGGGTGCGCAGGGCCAAGCTCTACTACCTGAGGGGACTGCGCGGCAAGGCAGCCCGCATCAAGGAAAAGCGGACGTTCCGGCCGCACTAGCGCGGACTTGTCCACGTACCGCTGACACCGGCGGCAGGTGCCCTCCACACCCGGGCCCGACCACATCCTCGAGTACGAGCGCGGGTTCTGGCGAAGGAAGCTCGCCAATGTGGCGGGAGTGGACGAAGTCGGCCGGGGCCCCATCGCGGGACCGGTGGTAGCGGCCGCCGTCATCCTCGCCGAAGGGGTATTCATCGACGGGGCCACCGACTCCAAGGCCCTGACCCCGCAAAGACGTTCCGACATCGCGCGCGAGATCCACGCGCGGGCCGCCGCCGTCGCGCTCGGGGCGGCGTCGGTGCGGGAGATCGACCGCCACAACATCCTCCAGGCCACCACCCGTGCCATGACCCGGGCCCTCGCGCGGCTGCCCGTTCACCCGGATCACGTCGTGGTCGACGGGCTGCCGGTGCGCGGACTGGCCTGGGAGCACGAGGCGGTGGTGGGCGGCGACGCGCTCGTCCACTCGATCGCCTGCGCGTCGATCGTGGCCAAGGTCTGCCGCGACCGCCTCATGACGCGCCTGGCCCCCCGCTACCCGAAGTACGGGTGGGAGCGCAACATGGGCTACGCCACCCGGGGCCATCGGCGCGCGGTGCGGGAAGTCGGTCTGACCCCGCACCACCGCACCACCTTCGGGCTGCTGCAGCTGGAGCTGCCGCTCGAGGACCTCGGTGCCCGCGCGGATTCCTCCGCCGACCGCCAGCCGGAGCGTCCGCCCTCCGGCACCGGCCCGACTCCGGAAGTGTCCCGCTGAATGGCGGGCGTGGTTATTATTCCGGCGAGCCGGTAGCTCAGTTGGCAGAGCAACGGACTTTTAATCCGTAGGTCCTGGGTTCGATTCCCAGCCGGCTCACTTCGCCGTTCGAATCTTTCCTGGCCGTTTCCGGCCACCCGGCGGGCCCGCTGGCGTCCCTCCCGCCCGTCGTCTCAGGTTCATGGCCCACAACCACAATCCGGCTAGGTTGTAATCCCCGCTTTTCATTATGGAAACTGGAGTTGACATGAATCGCCTCCGCCCCCGGTCGCGCGCCCTTCGCACCTACAAGGTCCCCATCGCGGTGCGCATCCTGTCCATGGCGGCGCCACCCCGACATGATCTGGTCCGCCGACTGGAACGACGACGTGTTCCGCCTCTACTTTGACGGCGGGGACGGCCAGGCCTGCGGGAGCTCGTTCGTGACCTTCACCATCGAGCCGGAGGCCGGCGTCACCGTCATGGATCTGGGTTTCATGGGACAATACCGGAGTAGAGCGATGAAGAACCGCACCGCGTCCGCCGCCCGGCTACGGGTTGTGCCGGCCCTCCTCGTTGCCCTCGCGGCCTGCGGCGGATCCACCATGACGCCCGATCCCGACCCGGTCGAGCCCGAGCGGCCCGTCCCCTGCACCTTCCCCAACGCGACGTGCGCCGAGCGGGTGGAGATCGTTACTGCCCGCTACCTTCCGGTGTACAGCACCCATCTGCTCTCCGAGGGACACGCGGGCGTGACGCGCGGTCTCATCGTCATCCACGGCAACACACGAGACGCCGACACGTACTTCGAGACCGGGGTGCTGGCCGCCGCCGAGGCGGGCGTGTCGGCGGTCACCGCGATCGTCGCCCCGCACTTCCAGACCGACGAGGACGACCCCGAAGCGGACGAGCCCTTCTGGTCGAGCGCGGGGTGGAAGCGGGGGAACCTGTCCCGGCCCGAGGGACCGTCGCCGCGGGTGAGTTCGTACGCGGCGCTGGACCGGATCGTGGACGCGTTCCTGAACACGTCGCGCTTTCCAGCCATGCAGGAGATCGTGGTGGCCGGCCACTCGGCGGGCGGGCAGGTCGTGCACCGTTACGCGGCGACCACCGAGCACAAGGCGACGGAATCGGGCGTGGCCTTCCGGTACGTGGTGACCAACCCGTCCACCTACCTGTACCTGGGGCCCGAACGGGAGGACGCCGAAGGTGGATTCACGGTCCCCGAGACGGGGTGCGAGGACTACGACGAGTGGCACTACGGGCTCCGGGACCGCAACAACTACGCCGACCGTCTGGCAGCCGACTCCATCCGCGCCCAGCTGGCCCGCCACGACGTCCGCATCCTGCTCGGGGACGCCGACACGACCGCCGCGTCACTCGACGTGAGTTGCGGCGCGGACCTGCAGGGACCGCACCGCTACCACCGCGGCCGCACTCTGGTCCGCTTCATGGACGAGCTGTACGCCGGGCACGCCCACCGGGAGATGATCGTGCCGGATGTGGGGCACTCGAGCCGGTCGATGTGGTTGTCGGGGGTGGGGGCGGGGGCGCTCTTCGGCAACTGACGGCCGAATGGGGACCTGTCGGGGGCAGGTTCCGGCGTTGGATGAGGGATTGAACGCCAGATGTTGTGGTGTGCGGCGGACAGGAGTACACATTTTGCGGTTTGTTGGTAACTTCCTTCTGTGAGGTCGCCGACCGGGCGGGCGGAGGGGATTCAACGCTGTGAGGCCCTTTCCTGGTCGGTTCGGCAGCCTTCCCAACCCCTAAAGACAGGAGCTTCCGGTGCGAAATCTCGTTTCCCTTGCTTTGGCGAGTCTGATCTTGGCGTGTGCGGTCGTTCTGCCCTCGAGCGCGGCCCGGGCCGAGGTGTTTCCGGGTGGTGATGGGGGGGGGCGGGGGGCGTCCGCGGGGGAGGACGGGCCCGAGAGGGGGGTCGAGAAGCCGACGGTGACGATCACCACGACGCGTTGCGAGAATTGTCCGGAAAGGCCGGACTCGGCTTTCACGCTCAAGTTCGAGTTCTCGGTCCTAGTCACGGGGTTCACCAGCGGCGACATCCGGATCGCGGGAGCCGAAAAGACCGGGCAGTTGGCGACTCTCCACGCGGACTCCGTCTTTACTCTCAACATCGAGACCCACTCGGGCCTGGAGGGCAATATCATCGTGACGGTCCTGGCCGACGCCGTGGACAATGACGGGGACGGAAACGACGAGACGACCTTCACCTTCGCGGTCGACAACAAGGTGCCGGAGCTGGAACAGGCGACGGCCAACCTGCAGACCATCGTCCTGCGCTACCATGAGGAATTTGACGAGCAGTACCAGGCGACCGGGGGCAGCTTCAAAGTAACGACCAAGAGGCCTGACGGCACCACAGGGATCGACAATCAAGCCACCAACACAGTGGATGTCGAAGACAACGTGGTAACCCTGACGCTCAGCTCGTCAAATACCATCCACGCGGGCGACAACGTCAAGCTCACCTATACCCCCGGAACTGCCCCACTTCGCGACGAGAAGGGCAACTACCTCCCGGCCTTCACAGACCTGGAAGTCGACAACCAAAGAACCCTGGACGTGCCCGGCGCCGTCGACGACCTCAACGCCGAGGGGACGAGCACTACCGAGATCGAACTGACGTGGACCAAGCCCGCTGATGGTGGCTCCCCCATTACCGGCTACCGAATCGAGGTAAGGAGGAACCAGAACAGCGCCTGGACCCTGCTGGAGGCCGATACGGAGAAAACGGACATCAAGTACACCCACGGCAGCCTCACGCCCGACACCACGCTCCAATACCAGGTCTTCGCGATCAATGATCAGGGGATGGGTCCAGCGTCCAACACCGCCACGGGCACCACCAAACGCGAGGGCGAAGTCCCTGGCGCCCCGACCGAGCTCACGGCCGAACCCGACGGCAACACGGCCATCGACCTGGATTGGGACGCGCCGACCAATACCGGAACCAGCGCGATCACCGGTTACAGGATCGAATTCTCCACCGATAGCGAGAGCAGCTGGAACGACCTGGTCACCAACACGGGCAACACCAACACCTCCTACAAACACACGGGGCTGGGGGCCAACACCACCCGTCACTACCGTGTCCGCGCCATAAACAACACCGGCCATAGCGATCCCTCCAATGTCGCCAGCGCGACCACCACGCTCACCACCTCAGTCCCCGGCGCGCCCACCGGCCTGTCCGCAACCGCGCAGGGAATGGACCGAATCGACCTCTCCTGGACGGCGCCCGCCGACGATGGCAATTCCGCGATAACCGGGTACAAAATCGAGTATTCGGACGACGCCGGGGCCAACTGGGACGATCTGGTGGCCGACACCGACAATACCAGCACCACATACCCTGACACCGGGCTGGATCCCGCGACCACCCGTCACTACCGGGTCTCCGCGATCAACGCCCAGGGCACCGGCCCAGTGTCCAACACGGCGAACGCCACCACCGACGGAGACGTGCCCGGCCGGCCGACCGGGCTGAGCGCCACCGCGCAGGGAGAGAACCAGATCAACCTTGCGTGGATTGCACCGAGCGACGATGGCGGCTCTGCGATCACCGGCTACCGGATCGAGGTTTCGTCGACCAGAGGGGCCACCTGGACCGACCTGGTGGCCAATACCGGTTCGACTTCCACGACCTATCCCCACACCGGCCTCAGTGCCGGCGATACCCGCCACTACCGGGTTTCCGCGATCAACGCGATCGGCGTCGGTTCCCCGTCCCGAGAAGCCAGTGCGACGACACAGGATGTCCCGGACAGACCGAGAAACCTGACCGCCTCCCCCAACGGGCAGACGCGGATCGACCTGGCGTGGGACGCGCCTACCTCGAACGGGGGATCCCCGATCACGGGGTACCGGATCGATATCTCGTCGAACGGGGGTGCCGCCTGGGTAGTGCACGTTGCGAACTCGAATTCGTCGGCCACCAGCTACATGCACGAAGACCTCACCGCGGGGACCACCTGGCACTATCGGGTCTTTGCGATCAACGCCAGCGGTACGAGTTCGGCATCCAACGTCGCCTTTACCACCACCGCCGCCAGGGTCCCCGACGCTCCGACCAACCTGACGGCCACCGCGAGCGGCCGGACGCGCATCGATCTGGAATGGGATCCGCCCGGCTTCGATGGCGGCTCCCGGATCACCGGCTACCGCATCGAGTTCTCGGAGAACGAGGGGTCGAACTGGGTGGACCTGATAGCCAATACGAGAAGCACCAGGACCCGGGACGCCGACACCAACCTCTGGGCGGGCACGACCCGTCACTACCGAGTGAGTGCCATCAACTCGGTGGGACCAGGTGAGGCATCCAATACGGACAGCGCCACCACCGCACCCAACGTCCCCGGCCCACCGCAGGGACTGGCCGCCACGGCGACAGGCATGACGAGCATCGATCTGTCATGGTCCCCGCCCGCCAGCGACAGCGGCTCGGCGATTACCGGGTACCGGATCGAAGTCTCGAACACGGGCACCTCGGGCTGGTCGGTGCTGGCTGCCAACACGGGCTCCTCCGACACGGAGTACAGTCACACGGGTCTCACCCCGGACACCACGCTGCACTACCGGGTGAAGGCGATCAACGGGGTGGGACCGGGCGCGGCTTCGAATGTGGACCGTGCCACCACCGACCCGCGCGTACCGGATGCACCGACCAACCTGACTGCAACCGCCGACGCACAGAACGCACAGTCGCAAATCAACCTCACGTGGAGTCCGCCCGGCTACGACGGAGGTTCCCGGGTTACCGGTTACCGAATCGAAGTCTCTTCGGACGGCGGAGCGAACTGGGCGGTTCGGGTCGCCAACACGAACTCCGTGGCCACCTTCCATGTGCATCCGGGTCTCGCACCCGGTACCACGAGGCACTACCGGGTCTATGCCATCAACGTGGCCGGAGCCGGCGCGGCCTCGGACATTGCCCACGCCACCACCGATGCCACCGTTCCCGCTTTGCCCACGGACCTCGAGGCGATTGCGGACGGACCGTTCCAGATCGACCTCTCCTGGGCGGCCCCGACCTATGACGGCGGTTCTCCGGTCACCGGCTACCGAATCGAGGTATCGACTACCAGAGGGCCCCCCTGGAGGACGCTGGAGGAAAACACGGGATCCACGTCGACTGCGTACTCGCACATGGGCCTGCCTGCGGCCACGCGGCGAGACTACCGCGTCTCCGCGCTCAACGTGGTGGGCAGAAGCCTCCCGTCGAACGTGGCCGACGCCACGACCGATCCGGACCTGCCGGATGCGCCGACCGACCTGCAGGCCATGGCGCGCGGCACCTCGCAGATCGAACTCGAATGGATGGCACCGTCCTACACAGGAGGCGTTGCGATCTCGGGATACCAGATCGAGGTTTCGGAGGACGGCGGGTCGCGGTGGGAGGTGCTCGAAGCCAACGTCCCGTCCACCCCGACCAGGTACACGCACATGGATCTGGATCCGGCCACCACGCGGCACTACCGGGTTTCGGCGACCAACGCGGCGGGGACGGGCGACCCGTCGAATGTCGCCAGCGCGACCACCGATGCGACGACCCCCGCCGCGCCGACGGACCTGGCAGCCACGGCCGACGGGACATCACGAATCGACCTGGCCTGGACGGCGCCGGACTACGACGGTGGCGCGGGCGTCACGGGCTACCGGATCGAAGTGTCCGTCAACCGCGGCGTCACCTGGACGGATCTGGAAGCCAACACCCAGTCCACCTCCCCCACTTACGCGCATACCGGGCTCGCACCCGCCACCACGAGGCACTACCGCGTCTCCGCGATCAACCGGATAGGAGCGGGCGATCCGTCGGAGTCCGCGCACGCGACCACCGACGCCACCCTGCCCGACGCGCCCCAGCGGTTGACCGCGGACGCCCACGACCATTCACAGATCGACCTCGACTGGGGAGCGCCGAACTTCGATGGCGGCTCCGCGATCACCGGCTACCGCATCGAGGTCTCGGAGAACGAGGGGTCCACCTGGGCGGACCTGGTTGCCAACACGGGATCGACCGAAACCGAGTACTCGCACACGGGCCTCAATCCGGCGACCACGCGACACTACCGCGTCTCGGCGATCAACGCGATCGGGACGGGAGAAGCGTCGAATGTGGCCAACGCGACCACGGACGCGGTCGTTCCGGACCGGCCGACGAACCTGGTGGCGACCGCCACCGAACCGACGCGCATCGACCTCAACTGGTCGGCACCGGCGTACGACGGCGGTGCACCGATCGGTAGCTACCGCATCGAGGTCTCGGAGGACGGGGTCAGCTGGACCGACCTCCAGCGCTCGACGGGCACCACGCTTACGAGTTACGCCCACATCGGGTTGAAGCCCGGCAGCACGCGCCACTACCGCGTGTCCGCGATCAACGTTGTGGGCGCCGGACTGCCGTCGAATACCGCGAGCGCCTCCACCGATGATCCGGTGGAACGCGCCGGACGCGTCAACGAGGCCATATTGCCGCACTTCGCGGCGGCGGCGACCACCAGTACCATGGCGGCGATCTCCGGACGGATCGAAGCCGTGGCGTCGCGCAATCCCCTGCAGAGCCAGCTGGGCGCGGCGGGTCTCCTGTCGCGGGCCGGCAACATGGGGCTGCGCGGTTCCGCCGCCGGCCTGGACATGGGCCGACTCTTCGACGGGAAGTCGTTTACCCTGCCTCTGGGTGGCGACGGACAACAGGAGGACATCGCCACTCCCTTTGGATTCACTACCTGGGGCAGCGCGGAATACACCAGCATGGGCGAGCCGGACGGTGAAGGCGTCGAGTGGGACGGCGACATGCTCAGCATCCACATCGGCGCCGACGCGCGTGTCCACCGCGATATCCTGGCCGGGATCGCCGGCAGCCGGAGTGCCGGGAACTACGACTTCACCGACGTGACCGGTGAACGGGAGGTGGAAGGGACGTACGAAGCCCGGATGACCAGCCTGAACCCCTACGTGGCGTGGCTGCCCGGCCGCAAGGGTGTGGCCGTGTGGGCGGCGGGGAGCTTCGGCTGGGGTGAAGTGACGGTCGACGACGAACCCGGAGGCCAGCGCGCGAGCGATACCCGCTCGAGGGCGGGGGCGGTTGGCGGCAGCCGCATCATGCATTCGAGCGGCGCCTCCGCGCTCCGGTTGCGCGCCGAGGGCTGGACGTCGCAGGTGGAGGTCGACGGCAGCGAAGGGATGGACACCCTCACGCTGGATATGCAGCGGCTGCGGCTGGCTCTTGAGTGGTGGCAGGTTCAGCGGCTCACGGGAGGACAGCAAATCAACTTCGTCGTGGAGGGCGGCCTGCGCTACGGCGACGGGGACGGCACGGAGGGTGCCGGCATCGAACTCGGCGGCGGGCTCCGCTTCGTGAGCGCGACCAAGGCGCTGACCGTGGAAGGGCACGGGAGATTGCTGGCCACGAGTCCCGAAGACTACAAGGAGTGGGGTTTCAGAGGGCTGATCCAGATCGAGCCGCAGGCCGTGGCCCGCGGATTGTCGCTGAAGATCGCCCCGGCGTGGGGCCAGTCGGCAAGCGGCGTCCAGGAGCTGTATGAGCAGGGCGTCAGCAACCGGCCCGACATGGGCAATGCCCTGCAGAGAGGCCGGGTGAACACGCGGGTCGAGTACGGTCTGGGCGAATTCAGCGGAACGCCCTACGGCCGCTTCTACCTCGCCGACGGCGGCGCCAGGGCCTTCGGGACCGGCATGCGCTACTCGGTCACGCGGGTCCTCGACCTTCGCTTCGAGGGGACGAGAACCGAGAGCGCCAGCGGTCCGGTCCGGCACGGACTCGCCATGAGGGGACGCTGGGTGTTCTGATTCCGGACCGCGGCGACTGGCCGCGACCACAAGGACCCGGCAGGGGGGACGACGCGAGAGCGGTCGCGTCCCCCCTGTCGGGTTTGTGTCTTACGTCCCAATATTACCGTCCCTTCGCATTGTGATCGTCGCAGTCACCCAAGGAGTCAGAAGATGTCCCGTCTTCGTTTCGCCACGCCGCTCGCCTTCGTGGTCCTTTTCGCCATTGCGGCGCCCGCCCCGGCGCTGCACGGCCAGGACGCCGACGCCAACACCGACCAGCAGGATCCGCCCCCGAGTCCCGCCGAGATCCTCCTCGCTTCGGAGGATTGGGTCGAGCCCCCGGCCGAAATCTACGAAGCCGTTCTCGCACCCCGGCACATGAACGTTACGCTCAGCCGCCTCAGCCCGGACGGGCGCTGGTTCCTGCGTGAAGTCAGCGACGGACCGATCACCATGGACCGGTTCGCGCGCCCCTTCGACGAACTCGGCGGCCAGTTTCTGGAGCCGCAGTCGAACCGGCATCGCAACCTGTCAATCCGCAATTCGGCCGGTCTGCAGGTGATCTCGGCCACCGACGGGTCGGTCACCGACATCGAGGTGCCGCGGGGTGCTCGCGTTTCGGGATCGCGCTGGTCCCCGGACGGATCTCGCGTCGCCTTCTATGTCCACACCGACGACGCCACGCACATCCATGTGGCCGATCCGGAGAGCGGCAATTCGCGGCAGATCACGCGCCGGCCCGTGCTGGCGACCATGGTCATGAGCTTCGAGTGGACCTCGAACGGTGAAGAGATCGCGACCGTGCTGGTTCCGGAGAACCGGGCCGGCCGCCCCATGGCATCGCCCGTGCCGGCCGGACCCCGCGTCAAGCAGACAGAGGACGGCCGAAACATCCTTCGCACCTACTCAAGCCTGATGGCCACCCCGCACGACGAGGCGCTGCTGGAGTGGCACGGAACCGGCCAACTGGCGACCATCGCGGTGGACAACCGGCGCGTAACCGAGATCGGCGAGCCCGCCATGATCCGCGGCTACGACTTCGCCCCGGACGGCCAACATGCCCGCGTGACGACCACGCGCAGACCGTTCAGCTACGTCGTGCCCGTCAGCAGCTTCGGGCGCGTCGAGGAGATCTGGGACCGCGAGGGCAACGCACTCGTGGAGCTTTCCGAAAACGAGCTGAACACCGGCATCCGCGGAGCGCCGTCCGCGCCGGGCGTTGCGGGCGACGAGGAGGAACCCGACCGGCGAAGCGTCTTTTGGCGCGAGGACGGCGCCGGGCTGACCTTCCTGCAGATGGAGCCCGAGCCGGAGGAGGAGGAAGGCGAGGAGGACGTCGAGGAAGAGGAGGGGGAGGAAGAAGAAGAGCGCCCGTCGCGCCGGAAGGACCGGATCATGCTGTGGGCGCCGCCATTCGTGGAAGGCGAGGAGACGGTCGTCTACGAGAGCAACCAGCGCATGTCGAACCACCGCTACTCGGAGGACTACCGCTGGGTCTTTCTCGCGCAGCGGCCTGGTGGGGGTGGCGGGTTCGGTGGTTTCGGCGGTGGAGGGGGGCGCGGCAAGGTCACCGAATACGCGGTCCACCTGGACAACCCCGACTCGACCTACACGATCAGCGAGTGGGACTCGAGCGAGTTCTACGAGAACCCCGGGTCGCTGGTGATGGCCGGTGGTGGTGGCGGCGGCGGTCGTTTCTTCGGGTTCGGCGGTGGCGGCGGCGGCGGTGGACATTTCGTGGAGATCAGCGGCGAGGGCGACGAGGCCTCCGTCTTCCTCCAGGGGATGCGGTACTTCGAGGACCCGCTCGAGGAGTCGCCGCAGAGCTTCCTCGACCGGGTCGTCATCCACACCGGCGACAAGGAGCGTGTCTACGAGAGCTCGAACGAGGGGCAGTCGGAGCGGATCACAACGGTGCTGGACGCTGGCGCGGGCCGGCTAGTGGTCCGGCGCGAGACGCCCACCGAGATCGGGCAGTCGTACCTGGTCGAGGGCGGCACCCGCACCCAGTTGACCAACAACGTCGACTACACGCCCGACATCACCAACGCGCCGCGCGAGCGCTTCACCGTGGAGCGCCCCGACGGCTTCCGCTTCCTGGTCAACGTCACCATGCCGCACGACTTCGTGGAGGGCGAGCGGCGCCCCGCGATGTTCTGGTTCTACCCGCGCGAGTACGAGGATCAGGAGTCGTACGACGAGCGCGGCCGCACATTCAACAAGAACTCCTTCCCCAACTTCGGCTCACGCTCCATGGAGTACCTGATCCGGCTGGGCTACGTCGTGGTCGAACCCGACGCCCCGATCGTGGGCGAGTCGGGCCGCATGAACAACAACTACGAACACGACCTGCGCAACAACCTCGCCGCCGTGATCGACGAGCTGGACGAGCGCGGCATCATCGACCGCCGCCGGCTGGGCCTGGGGGGGCATTCGTACGGCGCCTTCGGCACCGTCAACGCCATGGTGCACACGCCCTTCTTCAAGGCCGGGATCGCGGGCGACGGCAACTACAACCGCACCCTGACCCCGCTCGGATTCCAGAGCGAGCGCCGCTACTTCTGGGACGCGCGCGAAGTCTACCTGAGCATGTCGCCCTTCATGTGGGCCAACAACATGACCGGTGCGTTGCTCATGTACCACGGCATGCACGACCAGAACGTCGGCACGGCCCCGGATCACGCGCCCCGCCTCTTCCATGCGCTGAACGGCCTGGGCAAGGACGCGGCGATGTACATGTACCCGTTCGAGGGTCACGGGCCCGCGACGCTCGAGTCGATTCTCGACCTGTGGGGACGCTGGACGGCGTGGCTGGAGCTGCACCTGTTGACAGAGGAGAAGAAGCCGGTGACCTGAGACCGGGGTAGGGAAAGGAGGAGATTGTGAAAACGTTCACAAGGGCACTGGCGCGTGGCGGAACGGGCGCTGGGGTGGCTGTGCTGGCCGGGACCGTGGTCCTGGCGGCCGCGTGCGCTTCGGGTGGAGGCGGGCCCGCGATGACGGCGGCGGAGGCCGAGGCGCTACTGGGGGAGTATGCCGGCCGGTGGGTGCTGGACGAATCCGGCAGTTCGCCGCAGATAAGCGCTCCCCAACCGCCCCGCGAGACCGCGACCGTAGTGACGTCGTCCCAGGATGTGGATCGTGTTCAAAGAGAATTCGAAGCCGAGCAGAGGGCAGCTGCGGTTCGGTACAATACCCTCGTGGTGCTGCGCCGTCGCCCGAGCACGCTTGAACTGCGCGTGGACGGGGTGCGGCTGGTCTACGACCCTTCGCCCGGCCGGAGAATCTCCGTGCCCGTCGACGGAGGATCGATAGCGGAACCCGGGGGAGGGGAGGCGGTCCGCACCCGGATCTTCCTGGATGGCCCCGGGCTCGGGATCGAGCACATGGTGAGTTCGGAGGGGCAGGTCCACGCGGTCCTGGAGATCGTCAATGGACGACTGAGGATGACCCGCACAATGCGGGTCTTCGGCGAGACGGTTGCGCCGCTTGTGCTGTGGTATGACCGGGAGCAGCCGGGCTCATGAGCGGAAAGGAGAGGGTGGGCGGCGCGGGTGGATACGGCGGCAGGCTGGCGCTTGTCACGGTTGCGGTTGCCGGTGCCGCGTGCGCCTCGGGTGGAGGCGGCCAGGCCGTCATGACCCGGGCGGAAACGGACGCGCTACTGGCGGAGTACGCCGGCTCCTGGGTGCTGGACGAGTTGGGCAGCTCGCCGCAGGTGACCATTCCCAGACCGGAGAGGCGGACGGAGTCGAGGGTGGTCCGGTCGGATCAGCTGGATGACTTGCGCAGGCAGGCCGAGGAAGGGCAGAGACTCATCGCCGTCCGTCAGGCGACCCTCGAGCTGTTGCGCCGCCGCCCGGAAGCACTGGCCCTCGGCGTGCAGGGAGAGGAGCTGGCCTACGTCCCCACACCCGGAGAGAGCATCACGTTGCCGCTGAATGGGGGATGGGTCTCGCAAACCGGGGGAGAACACCGCGTGCGCACCCGGGCCTTCTGGGATGGCCCCCGACTCGGGGTGGAGCATATGGTGGGTTCGGACGGGCGGGTCCGCGTGGTGCTGGAAATCGTCGAGGGTCGGCTGGAGATGACCCGCACCATACGATTCATGGGCGAAAGGGTCGCCCCGATGGTCCTGGTGTATGATCGGGAGGGGTGACCGAGAGCGATGAACCAGAAGTCGAGATAATCGTCCACGGCGTTGCTGATTGGTGGAAGCCGGTTGATGCAGAATAACCTCGAAGAAGCCACGCCATGAAGGTAGGAGGAGTCCCCTACCGAGCCATCTTCACCGAAGGCGACGGCACCGCGGTTCGGGTGATCGATCAGACCGTGCTGCCGCATCGGTTCGAAACGATCCGCCTTGAGACCGCCGCCGACGCGGCGCGCGCGATCCGCGACATGGTGGTGCGGGGGGCGCCGCTGATCGGGGCGACGGCGGCGTACGGCGTCGCGCTCGCCATGCGGGTGGATCCTTCGGACGGGGCGCTCGACCGGGCCACCGCCCAACTCGCGGCCACCCGCCCCACAGCCGTTAACCTCCGTTGGGCGCTCGACGCGGCGGGCGTGTTGCTGCGTGGCCTGCCACCCGCCGAGCGCGCGGCCGCGGCCCACGACTTCGCCGCCCAACTGTGCGAGGACGATGTCCGCACCAATCGCAATATCGGCGAATTCGGGCTGGAGATTTTCCAGGAGATCGCGCGGCGGGCCGGGTCGGGAGATTGGTGGCGGCGGCCCCGCACTCAACGTCATGACGCACTGCAACGCGGGCTGGCTGGCCACGGTCGACTGGGGGACCGCGACCGCCCCCGTCTACCTCGCCCACAACCAGGGACTGCCCATACACGTGTGGGTCCGCGAGACGAGGCCCCGGTTTCAGGGCGCGGGCCTCACCGCGTGGGAACTTGGGCAGCACGGGGTGCCGCACACGCTGGTGTCGGACAGCGCGGCCGGGTACCTGCTCAGCCGCGGCAAGGTCGATGTGGTGATCGTGGGGACGTACCGCACGACCGCGGCCGGCGATGTCGCCAACAAGGTGGGGACGTACCCGCTCGCGCTGGCCGCGCGGGACAACGGCGTGCCGTTCTACGTTGCCGTCCCGTCCACGAGCGTCGACTGGTCGATCGAGGACGGTGCCGAGATCCCGATCGAGGAGCGTGACGCGGACGAGGTGACGCGGGTGTGGGGGGTGGATGGGGACGGGGTGGAACGGTGGGTGCGGATCGTGCCGGAAGGGACGCGGGCCGCGAACTATGCGTTCGATGTGACGCCCAGACGGCTGGTGACGGGGATGGTGACGGAGCGCGGCGTGTGCGGGGCGGGGGGGTTGGGGGGGTTGTTTGGGCGGTGAGGGGGGGACCTCCATCCCGTCCAGATGCTCCAATGGGCCACCGTCATGCACGTGCGGAACTCCCGGGGCTGCCGGGATTCCAGTGCGGGCTCCGCGTCGAGACTCCGATGAACCCCGTTGGGGGGTGCCATCCGGCTTGCGTGGGTCGGCCAAATTGGCCAAGACTTAGTGGTGATTGCTACCAACCGGAGGGATTGCATGCGGACGCTGAGCGCCAAGGACGCGAAATACGGTTTCGGGCGACTGATCGACCTCGCCCGGGCCGCGCCTGTAACGGTCGCCAAGTACGGGCGTCCGGTCGTTGTGGTGCTCTCGGTCGAGGAGTACGAGCGGCTGACGGCGCACGACATGAGAACGACACATGCCGGAACGGCGGCGCGGAAGCGCACCGAGGCGGGGGGCCGCTAAGCCGGATGGACAAGCGGAGGCTAACGGAACAGGACATCCGTACCAAGTTCATCACGCCCGCCCTGCGTGATGCCGGATGGCGCGGTTAGCGCATGATCCGCGTCCCGGTGCCCCCCGAGATGCTTCGCTGGGCCTGCGAACGTGCGGGCCACGACGTGGCCCACGTTGCTGAGCGCGTCCCGCAGCTTTGGGCTTGGGTCCGCAGCGAGCGGCAACCGACCCTGAAGCAACTGGAAAGGCTGGCCAAGGTCACCCATACACCGCTCGGCTATCTGTTTCTCCCAGAGCCTCCCGACGAACGGCTCCCGGTGCCTGACTACCGGACCGTGTCGGGCAGCGCTACGGCCAAGCCGAGCCCGGACCTGTTGGACACGCTGTACACCATGCAGCGCCGTCAGGCATGGCTCCGGGAGTCCCTCGTCGAGAACGAGGCGGAACCACAGCCCTTCGTTGGAAGCGCCCGACTAGGCGTCGAGCCGGATGCGGCCGGGCGCGAGATGCGGCGAGCGCTCAACTTGGACGAAGGATGGGCGGGTGGAGTCCGAACATGGCAGGACGCCGTGGGAGAGTTGCGTTGCATGATCGAGCACCTCGGCGTAATGGCGGTTATCAACGGCGTGGTGGGGAACAACACCCATCGCCGACTGAAGGTCCAGGAGTTCCGCGGCTTCGCGCTCACGGATCCCTACGCGCCGCTGATCTTCGTGAACGGCGCCGACGCGAAGTCGGCACAGATGTTCACGCTCGCCCACGAACTGGCGCACATCTGGCTTGGCACGGAGGGAGTTTCCGGTTTCGATACGCTGCTTCCCGGAGGTACCGAGGTGGAGGACTGGTGCAACCGAGCGGCGGCCGAACTGCTCGCGCCCGCCCGGGAGGTCAGAGCGCGTTGGATGGAAGTCAGGCGGTTGCCGAATTCCTTCGATTCGCTGGCTCGGGCATTCAAGGTGAGCCCGGTGGTTGCCGCCCGCCGCGCTCTGGACCTGACTCTCATCGACCGCAGCACCTTCTTCGACTTCTACGAGCGCTATGTGAAGCGGGAACGTAAGAGGGGCACGAAGGCTACCGGAGGCGATTTCTTCAACAACCAGAACACCCGCGTCGGCGAACTGTTCGCGACCCAAGTCCTGCACGCGGCCATGGAGGGCCGTATCGGGTTCAAGGAAGCCTATGACCTGACCGGGCTGCGTGGAGGAACCTTCCAGAAGTACGCCCGGCGGCTGGGGATGGACCTCCGATGAGGTTAGATCGGGCCTACCTCGTGGATTCGGATGTGTTCATCACGGCGAAGAACCTGTACTACCCGTTCGACATCTGCCCCGGCTTCTGGAAGAGTCTGCTTCACCACCACCGGGCAGGCCGGGTCTACAGCATCGACCGGATCCGCGGCGAACTCCTCGCGGGTCGCAAGACGGAGGATCTCGTGCAGTGGGTTAGCGGCGAAGTCCCAGCGGGCTTCTTCCTCCCCGTGGACACCGCCGACGTGGCGGATGCCTATACGGACATCATGATGTGGGTCCAGCGCCAAGGGAGGTATTTCGACCACGCGAAGGCGAAGTTCGCGACGGGTGCGGACGGCTGGCTGGTCGCTTACGCGCGGGTCCACGGCGCGACCGTCGTGACCAACGAGCAGAGCGCGCCGGAATCCAAGAAGGAAATCAAGCTGCCTGATCTATGCGCTCAGTTCGGTGTGCGGCGCGACAACACGTTCACGATGCTTCGGTCGCTGAATGTCCAATTCGATTGGACCGGAGACCGCCGGCAGTCATCCATGAGCCGTCTCCGACCATCAGAGGAATGAGATGAGAACCCGAAGAGACGAAGAATCTCGGACGCGCGCGAGGAGGACATGATATCCTACGACCCGATCCGACGATGCGAGGATGCAATCGTGGAGTTCTACCTAGCTTCTAACAGGTTCAATGGGATGCCAGCATCGGACCTGATGAATCTGTTGGACGGTGACTCCAATGACCTCGATCGCGTCCTCACGCAGATGGTTCAAGAGAATCGGGTTAGCCTGACGTTTGGCAAGAGACATCCAAATCGTCACATAAAGGCGTTCGAGCCGGAGTCCACGGAAGCGCAGCTCAGCAAACTCTCCACGCATGGGGCCCAAAGCGCCTGTGTCTATCCCACTCCCAATCGTCTCCTTAAAGTCGTCGATCAAGACTCCTACGCAGGGCAACCATTCACACTAAGCCTCGCTTTGGGTACACCGCAGATGACCCTGCTGTCGTTCGACCTGCCGGTCTTGGAGCGATACCGCAACGATCCTCGCTTCCACTACACAACGAGCGATGTGAGCGGACAGATCGCCACGCAGTCGGCAGACGAGAGGAAGATGTCAGAGTCGAATCAAATCTTCCTGCAGACGTTTGGGTTTTCCTTTGACCAGGACCTCAACCGAGCGGTGGCAGTGTTCGTGTGGTATTTGGCGAATCTCACCCCTGAGCACCAAACGATCTGGAAAGCTCATCAGCTTGGGGACGAATACAAGTGTCATCCAGATTACTGGCGTGTGTCGATAGGTGGTGAGTTTCCAGAAGGAATCTCAGTCTTTCAGGCGTTCCTCCGAGAGTTGGTCGAGATCAACTCAATCTGCCGGACGATTGGGTATCCGACGCTATTCAGAACGGAGTTCGAAGATGATGACCGTCCTCGCCGGTTCGGCTTTCTCCTGCGACCGACGCGACAGGAGTATCACGATTTCGTGCTACTACTGGATAAGATGATGGCGGACAACCTGAACCGCGATTTTTTTCGAAAGGACTTCGAACTCACGACAGAGACGGATCTGGGGGATGGCCGGATCCAGGTGAGGAACAAGGGAACCATCAAGCTACTCGAGGAGTGGCTGGTGACGGTGTGTCCGATGGACGACCCCAGTCCCCTGCGGGAGATCGGATTGGCCTTTAAGCGGATCCGAGAGGTGCGACAAAGGCCAGCGCACGCGATTGACTCGGACGAGTTCGATCAGAGCTATCTGACCAAGCAGCGGGAACTCATGGGGGATAGCTTGGAAGCATTTGAGTTGATCCGATACATCTTGTCGCAGCATCCACTCGCATGTGATTATGAGCCGAAGTACCGAAGGGAGGATTGGAAGGTCTGGAAGTACTGAGACTGAGAGCTTCGGCTTACGCGCTCCGCCGTGTCAAGCACCCCGTGTACCGCCCACCCGACGGTCCAAGACGTTCAGGGGCTTCGTCGCGAAAGCGGATCGCGTCCGTGCAATCGGACAACGGTTTTCGGCAGACTCTGAACCACATTCGCGGCAACGCGGAGTCCAGACGTCACAACTGGCTTCGGGCCGCGATCCCTTCACGGCGTGGAACAGTCGTGGACACGGGCAATGGCCGGGACGGCCTGCTACATCGCAGCCGCCAACATTGACGAGGCGCACCGGGGTCCGCGAGGCGAGGGAGCCGAACACGAGCCCTTCGGCGGTATCGTCCCTGCCGACACCTTCCAACGGTGATTGTGTATTTGGCGCACGGAAACCAGCTGTTTCTCGGGTCATTTTCCATCTCCGCCAGTAGCTCCCGGGCCTTCTTGAGGTTGCCCGTCTCGGTAAGCACCAGCAGTTCAAGGGCAAACTGTTGCCACATATCGCGGTCCCCATCTGGTGGGCAGGGAATACCGAGCAGCTATAGCACTAAGGAAGCGGGTTGTCTCCACGGACTGCTGCCCTACTCAACCACGATCTTCCAGATCTTCCCCCTGAGCGAGTCGCTCACGTAGACCGAACCGTCCGGCCCTGCCGCGACGCCCGTGGGCCGGTTGTCGGCCTGGTTCGACGAGCCGATCCGACCGCCCGCGAATCCGTCCGCGAAGACCTCCCAGTCGCCGGTGGGTTCGTTACCCTCGAACGGAATCCACACCACGTTGTAGCCCTCCTGGAACGGCGTACGGTTCCAGGACCCGTGGAAGGCCACGAAGGCGCCGTTGCGATAGGGCTGGGGGAAGCTGTCGCCCGTCGAGAAGGCCATGGCGTTCGGCGCCCAGTGCGCGGGCAGACCGATCGCGGGCATGTCCATGTCCGCGCAACGGCCGACTTCCTCGCCATCGCCGCCGTACTCGGGCGCCAGCACCTTGGTGTTGTTGGCGGGATCGTGATAGCAGTACGGCCAGCCGAAATCGGTGTCCTGGCGGACGTGCACGAACTCTTCGGAGGGCTTCTCGGAGCCTTCCGCGGCCGTATAGAGCGAGGACCACAGTTCGCGGAGCTGGTCGCGTCCGTGGATGACGGCGTACAGCTCGCCGCTTCCGGGATGAAACGCCAGCGCGGCGCCGTTGCGCACGCCGGTCGAGAAGAGCTCGCCGTCGCTCAACTCCTGCCCCAGCCGGTCGCCTGCGAAACGCCAGATTCCCGCCCGGGTGTTGAGTTCCGGACACGGGTCGTGGCCGGGCTGGCCGGCGCTGCGGGGGATGACCTGGCAGGCGTTGGACGGCGATCCGATGCCCACGAAGATGCTGCCGTCAGGGTGCAGCGCGATGCTCTTGGTGGGGTGATTCCGTGCGCTCGGAAGTCCCCCGACGATGGTCTCGGGGGGGCCGGAGGGCGTCAGGGAACCGGCCGGCAGGGAGTAGCGAAGCACGCCGTTGTCGGTCGCCAGGTACAGGACGCCGTCCCCGAGGGCGATGCCGGATCCGGACACTTCACCCCACCTCTGGGTCTGGTCGGACGTGCCGTCGCCGTCGAGGTCGCGCAACGCGATGACGCCGCCGCTCTGGTTGCCGCGGCTGCGAAGCGCGACGAAAACATCGCCGTTCTCGGCGACCACGAGCTGCCGCGCCGCGCCCACGCCCGTGTGGTAGACCAGGGCGCAGAAGCCGTCCGGCACCTGGATGCTTCCGTCGCACGGGTCGTCGTCGGGGTCCACCGGAGGATCCGGCACGGTGTCGCCTCCGCAGGCGAAAACCGCCGCGACCGCCACGATGAACAGAAACGGATGACGGGCCGCGCATCCGCGGAACGGGGGCCGTCGAGGTGGAGTCCTCGTCGGCGTTCTCAAGAGCTCGGTCGGATTCATGATCCCTCGCTGCGTTGGATCCAGGGTTTCCACAGGCCGAACATACGTGGGGAGGAGCTGGTCTTTACCTCGCCAGCGAGAACGCGGCGCTCGCCATCTGGTCGTCCCACCAGACCGTGAAGTTGCCCCCGTCGGAGGTCATGTCGGTGAAGAGGATGACCATCTGGTCGCTGGACACGTCGCTGGTGGTCACGCTCATCGTGGTCCGCAGGACGTCGCGGTCCGCCGTGTAGCCGTAGGAGCCCCACAGCGCGTCCGGGTTGTCCTCGCGAAAACCGTCCTTCGCGCCCCAGTTCGAGAAGATCAGCGTCCACTCGTTCTCGGCGAGCGCGGCAAAGACGGTGTACTCGCCCGCCGGCAGCCGCTGGTCCCCGAACATCAGGTCGGCCTCGGTCGTGAAACGCGTCGACTGGTTGGCGCCCAGCCGCCAGACCTCACCGGTCGTGATCATCGCGCCGTACTCGCTGCCGGAACCGAAGACGTCGCGTCCGCGAGTGATCGGGCGGCCATAGTCGACAATGATCCACGAGCCGCCGGTGTAGCTGCCGTCCTGGTACGATCCGCCGATCTGGGTCGAGGCCTCGCCGCGGGGGCTCGCCGGCCTCCCCTGCTGGGCGTCGAGCGGGCTGGTGAAGGCGAGGATGAGGGTGAGGAAGGCGAGGGAACGGACGGTCTTCATGCTGTGTCTCCGAGAGGGTGTGAAAATGGTGAATCAAAGGAATTGTAAGGATGCGTTTGGGGTGGGGGAAGGGTTGGGGGTCCGCTGTCCGGGCTTGCCATCGCGGTGCGGTTACTGCATTATATGAAAGTACGAATTTCAGAAACTCGAAGACCAGGCACGGCTGATGGAATTCTCGAAGGTCACGGCCAGAGGGCAGACCACGATCCCCAAGCCGATACGGGAGGCGACCGGTCTTCGCGAGGGGGACCTGATCGCATTCGAACAGCGCGGTAACCACGTCGTCCTGCGCAAGATCGAGATCGCCCGCGATTCGTACCTGGAGGGGATCTCCGGGGTGATGAGCGAATGGACATCGCCCGAGGACGAGGACGCATGGCGTGACCTTTGAGCCGTTCGACATCGTCGTCGTTCCCTTTCCCTTTACCGACCGCAAGGCGGCAAGGCGGCGTCCGGCCCTGGTCGTGTCATCGACCGAATTCAACCGGGGCCACCGACACGCGATTCTGGCCATGATCACCTCCACCTCCGGCGAGTGGCCCAGCGACGTGATCATCCAGGCCTGGCGGGAAGCCGGCCTCAACGTTCCTTGCATGGTCCGCTTCAAGCTGTTCACCTTGGACGACGACCGGGTCCTGCGAAAGCTCGGCACCCTGTCGCCACGGGATCGCCAGGCGGTGGGGAGTGCTCTTTCGCACTGCCTTGCACTCGGCTGACCCCTTCATCCCACACCCGCGGCTGCCTCCATGGATCGTCGACTCTTCCTCCAAACGTCCATCGCAGCGGGCGTCGTCGGCAGCGCGGGCTGCGCCGATGGCGACGAGCCCCCTTCGGGCGATCCTGCCGGCACCGCGGTTTCGTCCGGTGAGGGCGTCGACGCCGCGGACTCCGCCGTCGACGCCGCACCCCCCCTCGCCACCCCCGGCGAACGCGACTGGGCTTCCGTGGGCCGCGTCGACCTCAAGCCGGCCCGTCCCATCGAGGACCACATCCGCGCGGTGTCCCAAACCGCCATGGCCTCGACCGACCACCCGTACGCCACCGAGGCCGCCCTCTGGGCACTGGAACGCGGGGGCACGGCGGCCGACGCCTACATCGCGGCCGCCCTGGTCCAGTGCGTCGCGGAACCGTCAATGACCACGCTGGGCGGCGGGTTCGGCCTCACCTTCTTCGACGCCGCTGCGGGCGAGTTGTCCACGGCGGGGGCCGGCTTCGCCTTCCCCAGCGGCGCACCCCCGACCGAGCCCTACGAGGAGGCCCGCTCCTGGACCGGCTTCGCCGCGATGGTTCCCGGCTACGTGCGCGGGCTCGAGACCGCCCACGCCGCGTACGGGCGTCTCCCCTGGCAGGACCTGTGGGAGCCCGCCATCGCCTTTGCCGAGAACGGGTTTGTCATCGATCACACGCTGTGGGGGTACCTGCACCAGGCGCGCAAGATGGTGGGGCGCTTCGCCGGGCCGGGGCGCGACAACTGGTTCCGCGACGGCTATCTCCTGGGTGTGGGCGAAACGGTGCACCTCCCCGAGCTCGCGGCCACCATGACCCGGTTGCGCGATGAAGGCGGCGACTACTTCTACACGGGCCCCTTCGCGCGGAAGCTCGTCGAGGAGGTCACGCGCCGGGGGGGCGGGATCACCCTGGAGGACCTGGCGGCCATGGGCGGCTTCGTGTCGCCCACCTGGAAGTCCGGGGAGACGGGTGGCGCGCCCTACCGGGGCTACGAGATCGCCCCCTCCAGCGGTCTCCTCTTCCAGCTCGGCCTGCAGGTCTTCGAAGCGGCCGATCTGCGCGGAATGGGCCCTCCCACCGAGAGCGCCGAGGCTCTGCACACCCAGATCCGGGTGGCACAGGAGCTCTGGCACCGGGGCGGCGAACTCACCGCCGACCGGGAAGCCGACTTCACATCGCCCGAAAACGCTCTCCGGGTGTGGGGGGACATCCAGCAGCGTCCGCCGCGCCCGTTCGCCGGGTTCGCCGCCGCCACATGCGGCAACGTGATCGCCGACGCCGAGGGCAATGTGGCCGCGGGCACCCACTCCAGCTCCTCGGAGCCCTTCGGGACCGGGATCAACGTGGACGGCGTGGTCATGAACCGCGCCATCTACCTGCGCAAGTACGCCAACCTGCCCGCGGGGTTCTCGACCCAGCTCTGGCTCTTCCGCGACGGGCGTCCCGCGCTGGTCATGGCCACACCCAGCCGCTCGCTCATGGAGTGCCTGCTGCAGGGGGCGGCCAACTTCGTGGAGTACGAAATGGACGGGAAACGGGTGGTGGCGGCGCCGCGCTTCGGCCATCCGCATCCGGGCATCACCGCCGCCGAGATCGAGGGGGACTTCGGCGACGGGATCATCGGGGTGCTGGAGGGGCAGGGTCACGCGCTCTTCCCGGTCAGTCCGCGCGATGCGAACATGGGCTCGATCCAGGCGGTGCGGCGCCTTCCGGACGGGGGGCTCGAGGGGGTGGCCGATCCGAGGCGGCGGGGGCGGGCGCGGGGTGGCGACGCCGGCTGACCGCCCCCCCCGGCTCGGCGGGCTGTGGATCCTCGGGCAGATCCTCGGACGCGCCCTCCTTCCGCACCATGTAGTCCGCTGGATCCGGCGCCGAAGGATGCACCGCCGCGTCCCGACCGTGCATGAAAACGCCCAGCTCCGGCTCTACAACCGCATGCTTCCGGGCGACTTCCTCCACTACGGCTACTTCGACGACCCGGAAGTGCCGCCGGAAACGGTCAGCTTCGACGACCTACGCCGCGCCCAGCTGCGCTATGCGGAGAAGTTGATCGAGCTCATCGACCTCCCGGACCGGCCGGTCCTCGACGCCGGTTCCGGCATGGGCGGCATGCTCGGCCTCCTCCGGTCCGCCGGCTGCGAGGTCACCGGACTCACCCCGGACCGCTTCCAGATCGATCACATTCGCGGTGCCTACCCCGGCATTCCCGTCCTGCACTGCCGGTTCGAGGATTTGGTCGCTGACAGATTCCCTGACAGATTCAGGGTACATTTTGGCACGATCATCCACTCCGAGTCCCTCCAGTACATGCAACCGGAGGGTGTTTTTGCCGTTCTGGGACAGATTCTGGGTAGTAACGGGCAGTGGATCGTCGCGGACTACTTCCGGCGCGAAGTTGGCGCGGAGAAGGGCGGGGACGGTCAGAGCGGTGCCCGCAACCGTTCCGGATGGCGCCTCGGCGACTTTCGCGCGCGGCTGCGCGAGCACGGTTTTCGAGTCGTCAGCGAGGAGGATATCACCGCGCACGTTCTCCCCACCCTCGGCTTCGCCCGCCTCCTGGCCGACCGCATCGGCCTCCCGGCCCTGGACTTCGCCCGCGACAAATTGCGCGCGAAAACGCCCGGCCTGCATTACGTTGTCGAGAACGTGGCCGACCGCGCCCGGGACGCCGCCGTGCGGAGTGCGGCGGTGCTGGATCCCTCCGCGTTCGCCGCCCGCAAGCAATACCTGATCATGAGCATACGCCGCGCCCGGGACCTCCCTGAATGAACCCCGCTCGCCTGCGGGAGGTCATTCGACGGGCCGTGGGCCGGCGACAGATATCCAAGAGGAGAAGAGAACGATGATTCGGAGCACTGCAGATTGCCGTCCCCACCAGCCGGCAGGCCACCCGGCAGCGCCTGCGCTAGCGCACACGCCGACCATCCGCGGCGCGATCAGCCGCGGGGCATTCGCCCTGGCCCTGGCCGCCGCCGCCCCGCTCGCCGCCCAGGACGTCACCATCGTCGACTACGAGCCGCGCAACACCCTGGTCGTTCCTGAAAACCTGTTGACCCGGGCGAAGTTCCCCTTTGTCGACATCCACGGCCACCAGCGAGCCGCGCGCATGTCCGCCGCCGACGTGGACCGCCTGGTTGCCGAGATGGACGAGCTCAACATGGCGGTCATGGTCAACCTGTCGGGTGGCAGCGGGGCTGGGCTGGTGACCGGGCTCGAGAATATGGCCGGGCGCCACCCGGGCCGCTTCATCTTCTTCGCCAACACCAGATTCCAGGGCGTGGGCGAGCCCGGCTGGGGCGAGAGGGCGGCCGCGCAGCTGGAACAGGACGTGAAGAACGGTGCCGCGGGCCTCAAGATCTTCAAGGGCCTCGGCATGACGGATCGGGACACCGACGGCAACCGTATCGCCGTCGACGACCCCCGCATGGCACCCCTCTGGGACAAGGCGGGTGAGCTGGGGATTCCCGTGCTCATCCACACCGCGGACCCGGCCGAGTTCTGGCAGCCCCACGACCGGTTCAACGAGCGCTGGCTGGAGCTGAGGCTGCGCCCCCGGCGGATCCGTCCCCCCGACCGCTTCCCCTCCTTCGAGGAGATCATCGGCGAGCAGCACAACCTCTTCCGCAACCACCCCAACACCAACTTCATCGCCGCGCACCTCGGCTGGCTCGGCCACGATCTGGGACGCCTCGGCGAGCTCCTGGACGAGATCCCGAACATGTACGTCGGGCTGGGCGCGGTGGTGTACGAACTGGGACGCCAGCCCCGCTTCGCCAGGCAGTGGCTCGTCGAGTACCAGGACCGCGTGCTGATGGGGAAGGACGCCTACAACAAGGAAGAGTTCCACACCTATTTCCGGGTCTTCGAAACCGCGGACGACTACTTCGACTACTACCGCAACTACCACGCCTTCTGGCAGATGTACGGCCTGGATCTCCCCGACGAAGTGCTCAGGAAGATCTACTACGCCAATGCGCTGAAGCTGGTGCCGGGAATGGACGCGAATCTGTTTCCGGGGTAGGTTGGGGGAGTGCGCCCTCGCTTGCCTTAGACCCGACATGCGAGAGGCTGTTCACATCGTGACGTCGAACGGGGAAAGGGAGGCAGAACGTGCCATCGACGGTCCGTAGCGCAGCCGAGCCACGACCGGGCGCGAGCGGGAGGCAGCCGACCCGGCAGAAGCTGGAAGGGCGAGGCGGTGATGCAACACGCACGGGGGAGCGACGGGACCACGCGGTGCCGGAAGACTTCCCGCTGTCCGCCATACCAGCGGCGAACGTCGCCTCGGTTCCCCATCGGTCTCCGCCCCGCTACCCCGGTGGGAAGACATGGCTGATACCTCACGTCCGGGCCTGGCTTGGCCTCGACACCAAGCCCCGCGTGCTGTTCGAGCCGTTCTGCGGCGGGGGCATCGTGTCGCTGACGGCCACAATGGAGAAGCTGTGCGAGCGCGCCGTCCTCGCCGAGCTCGACCGGGACGTGGCGGCGTTCTGGCACGCCGCCCTGCGGCACACGGACGACCTGTGCAAGTGCATCCGCGACTTTGATCCCTCCCGAGAGAACGTGAGGGCACTAGAGCTTCAGTCCTCAGCCAGCCTGGTTGATCGAGGGTTCCGGACACTCGTCCTCAATCGAACACGGCGCGGCGGCATATTGGCGCAGGGCGCCTCGCTCATCAGGGCGGGAGAGAACGGGAAAGGCGTCGCGTCGCGCTGGTACAGGCAGACCATCGTCGACCGACTATTGAACATCAAGAAGCACGAGGCGCTGATCACGTTCGTGGAGGGGGACGGCCTCAAGCTCCTTGAGTCGATGGTCCACGCCGAGGGTGTCGCCGTCTTCGTCGATCCTCCCTACACGGCGGGGGGAAAGCGTGCGGGCCAGCTCCTCTATTCCCATCACAAGGTCGACCACTCCCGCATCTTCGAGGTCCTGGCGGACTCGAACGCCAACTTTCTGTTGACATATGAGCTGGCACCCCAGATCGTCGCCCTCGTCCAGCGGCACGGCTTCGCGGCGGTTACGGTCACCATGAAGAACGCCCACCACTCCCGGATGCCGGAGCTCGTAATCTCCAGGCGCGAAATGTTTCGAGAGGATTCCACCTGATCCTGGAACCCTGTCGCGGGATATCGCGGGCAGATTGAGTGGGATCGATGCCTCATGCCGCCTCCCGAGCGCGGTTGCGGTAGTCGACGACCCAGTCCACCACTTCCTGTAGCCTGTCATACGCCTCGATTTCGACGCCCGCATCCACCAACAGCTGCGCTTCCGAAACCCGACGGGGAACTCGAAGGCGGTGCAGCACGTTGCCCAGGCGAATCACATAATCACGGAATTTCCGGTCGTCGAGAGCAAACGGAACAATCATGTAAGGGATGAACTGCGTAGCCGGGCTGCCGTTAGCAAACCATCTGTCCGTGAAGGCTCCCAGATGGGCAAGCAGCGACTTGTCCGTCCAGTCCATGCCCGTAGCGACTTGGGCGGCAGCAAACAGGAACCCAGCCAACCGGTCCGGGTGCAGACGGGCTGCGAAGACATCAACACTGTCGTCCTTGGGGCTGTCCGGTGCACTCGGCCTTCGACGGACCCTGCCGTCGTCGAACGTCGCCCAAATTTCCCGGAGTTTCCCGAGAAACGAAGAGCCATCCGGCCGCCGAGCCCGGTACAAGGTCGCCAGCAAGGAGCGCAAGCGCGAGACCCGGCGCAACATCCTCGCCGGGGCCTGGGTCCGGAAGGAGGAGGCGGACGATCCGGAGGCCAGCGCCCGGCTCCTGCAAGGCCTGGAGGGGTTCCTCACCAGGCCGCACGACCGAAAGCTCTTCGACCTCGAACCGCTGCCGGAGGACGACGAATGACCGACGACCGGATCCGCAAGCTCGCCGACCAGATCCTGCGCATGCGCCGCTTCGTCGTCAGCCAGGAAGCGACGATCCAGGATGGACGGGCCGGGCAACGGGCAACCGTCCCTTGCCGCCGCCGTGGACGCCTACGCCGAACACCTGTTCAGCGCCGGGAAGTCCGTGGCCACCGCCAGCGTGGACGTTGGGGCCGTCCGTTGGTTCGCCAGCGCCGCCGGAATCGCCGGGGCCTCCACCATGGGCCGGGACGCAATCGCGGACGCCCGCAGGGACGCCGACCGCCGCCGCCGGGGCCGGGGACAGGCCGGGGCCGTCACGTGGCGGGACGCGGACCGGATCAGCCGCCGCGCCGCCAAGGAAGGGACGCCGAAGGGACTTCGGGACGCCGCGTTGGTCGCCGTGACTTCCGACCTATGCGCCCGTGTCTCCGAAGTCGCCGCCCTTCGCGTCCGGGACGTGTCCGCCGCAACGGACGGAAGCGCCACCGTGGAAGTCTGGCAGGCCAAGACGGGCAAGAGCCGAACGGGCTACCTCCGGGCCTCCACCGTCCGGAGACTGGACGCATGGCGCGCCGCCGGGGACGTGGACGCCGGGGACGCGCCGTTGTTCCCGTCCATGGACCGTTGGGGCCGCGTGAAGGAACCGCGCCGGGCCATGGAACCGCGCGCCGTGGGGCCAGCCTCGTAGCCATGCAACAGGCCGGGGGATGGACCGCCCCCGACATGCCCGCCCACTACGGACGGCAGGCCAGCGCCCGGAAAGGGCCGGTCGCCACCCTACGGAAGGATGATCCGTGGGCCTAGCACTTCCAACACGGGGACCCGCGCCGGTAGCGCGATCAGGTCTTCCGGGCTCGCCCACCATGTCTCGCGACCGCCACCCGCGTTGCGCTCCCCCGCCGTCATCGTGGCATAGCTTCCCGTGGGTGCCGACCCCAACCTTGCCGGGCTGGTGCCTCGAATGGCCCTTCCCGCGCAGTCAGTTTTTGTCGGGGTCTGGAAAATCTCGGCAATTCACAAGTGACTCGGGGGACTCGGAAGCAGTCGCGTCGTCGCCTCCGTCAGTCCATGCGTGGTGCCATCCCGTGCCTTTCCAACACCATGGAACGTACGGTGGAGCATCTAGAAGCGTGGCCTCTCCATGCACGATAGCGTCAGGACTGAAGAACCGTGAACAGCTGAGGTCGTACTGCGGAAATCCGGGCGGTTCCAAATGCAAAACTCTTCCACCCCTCCCATTCTCAAGCGCGACCAAAGTGCCCGACACCTCGTGGTTTGCCGGAGTCTCGTTCGAGTGATGGGATTTTGATTGGGTCGTCATTCTCGTACCCCCACTACAGCAGGGAAACACGTAAGTCGGCCCAATCTCGGTGAAGCTCGTCCTTTGAATGTTCGCTTTGCCGGGGCAAGCCCCAGGCTCCGGGGGGAAGTCTGCCCCAACGGGGGGGGGTTGCCCCAACCCCAACATGGGGGTAGTAGCGGATGGTAAAGTCCAGCTGATCCCGCATTTCTCGGACCTGCTGTTCCCTATGCGCGAGCACCACCTGGTTTTGGGCGATGTCCTCGGCCAGCGTCATTGTGGATACCGGTTCGGGGTTTGGTCCCGTCAGGTGCGCCAACCGCTCCTGCACCCTGGACAATTTGATCTCCGCCACCGCGACTTCCGCGCGGGCACGCTCCACCGGACCCATACGCCTGATATCCGCAACGCTCGTGGGCGTCCCGTGTTCGGTCAGAATCACGGCCAACGCCGCGTCGCCCGTCCAGATGAATCCGGTGCGCAACGGCACTCCGCCGGTGGCGGCGGCGAGCGCCGCCTGTTCCGCGAAGCCCGGCCAGTTCCCGCCACGACCGGACTCCTCATGAGTCACGGACGCCATTTCGCATCCGGCCAGCAACAGCAGAATGGTAAGTGTGGTGGTGGTGGTTTTCATGGGTCCTACTCTCCGTCCGGAGTTGTGGGCAGGCCGTCGTAGTGTCGGCCCGCCACGTGTTCGGGCTTCCCCGCTTCTGGGGAAATATACGACCCCCACCCGTGGGGGTGCCGGGCCACTTTGTCCATTCCCCCAGAAGGGAGCCCCTCGAAAGCGGGAAAACCAACGGGAAAAACGCTCCCGCCTATTCGCCCTTGAGGAACCTTTGCCGGGAGCGACCCGGCCACGGCCCCGTTTGACTGGGGGCTCTTGTATTCGGCGGGTAACCCGACATGGGCTCCCGCTTCCAAGCTGCCCCCCTCGAAAGAGGAATGAACGGGAAAAGCGTAGGACACAAGCAGGCCGCCGCGCAAGAAGGGGGGCTCATCCCCCGTTCAGCCGCGCCCGAAGTCCGTCCCGCTCGATCCGGAGCCGGGCCGCGACCGGAAGACGGCCCCCGAATCACCCGCCGCATGGCCTCGTGGCCAGTCATTCGCCGGGGTCCGGCAGAAGACCGCTGGGTGGTGATGTAAAGCGTCCCCTGCCCGGTTTCGCGGGGGCGGAACGGGCGGAACGGACAACTTCTAAGCTCCCCCGGCGGCTTCGGCTGCCGGGAGGCCGGGAACGAAAGTGCCTTGGTGGGCGGTGCGGGCTCGTCTGGATGATTGGCTACACAATAGCGTCTGGCGCGGGACGGAGGGATGGTTCGATGGGACGATGACGGGTCGAGTACGAGGTTCGGGTCTGTCGCTGTTCCTTCAGATGTCAACCAGACATTACTTTTGGTAAAGTGGACATCACATTCTCCGCATGGGGGAGTCGTCTTGGTCGGCGTCGAACGGTCCGTGCGTCCTCCTGGTCGGGCCACCAAGCTCCAACCCACTACCTCTCCAACCCTGCGACCGACTCGGTTCCGAAGCCGACTTGCCCCTCAAGGGGCGTGGACATACCCTATTCAGCCTGGTGACATCGGACTCGCGCCAACGAGCAGCTCTGTGGCGACGCGCTGGTATCACGGGACATTTTGAAGCGGTTACGGGAGATCACGTATCACGCGCCGCGCATCCGTTCGACGAGGGAGACGGAATGCAGTTTCCAGATTCGACCGTGCACATGAGGATCACTCGTGCGCGCAGTCCGTCCCGTCTCCTGACCCTGGCGTCCCTCGCGCTCGCCGCCGCGGGCGCCCCTTCCGCCGCCACCGCCCAGGAGAACGAGCAGATCCGGGAGCGCATGGAGTACGACCGGATCCGGCTCTATTCGGGCGGGGAACGCAATCTGGCCATCCTGCTCCAGGACGCGCTCCGCCAAAAGCGGGCCATGCCGCCGGGCGGGACGATGCCCATGGCGCTGGTCGACACCCGCTGGCGCGCGCTCGGACCCGACCGGGTACTGACCAACGGCGTCGCCACGGCGGGACGGGTCTCGGCAATCGCCATCCACCCCACCGACATGAACATCCTGTACGCGGGCGGCGCGCAGGGCGGAGTCTGGAGATCGGACGACGCCGGCGCGAACTGGCGGCCGCTGACGGACCAGGAGTGTTCGCTGGCCATGGGGTCCATCGCGATCGATCCGGTGAATCCCGAAATCATCTACGCGGGCACCGGCGAGCAGCACTTCTCCGGGGACAGCTATTACGGGTGCGGGGTGCTGCGCACCTTCGACGCCGGCGAGACCTGGGAACAGCTGGGAGTCCAGGCCTTCCTGAGCAGAAGGAGTGAAGGGAGTGGGGGTGCGCGTATAGCACGGGTGGTCATCGACCGCGCTTCCGCCGGGTCCACGAGCTCGACCACGGTTCTGGCGGCCTCCACCTACGGGCTCTTCCGCTCAACGGACAGCGGCATGAACTGGAACCTGGTCCTCGAAGGCATCGCGACCGATCTGGTGCCGGACCCCGGGAACGCCTCCGTCCTGTACGCCGCCGTCTACGGCCGGGGCGTCTACAAGTCGACCGACACCGGCGCGTCCTGGACGCACACCTCGACGGGCATGAACACCGGCATCGCCAGGCGAATCAACCTCGCGATCGCACCCTCCTCGCCGCAGACGCTCTACGCGAGCTTCCAGACCGGAGAGTCGCAAGGGTCGGGGCTCACGATGTACCGGACCGTCAACGGCGCGGCGACCTGGCAGGAGCTGCCGGCCACGGGCGCCAGCTGCTGGTACCAGTGCTGGTACGACATGACGATCGCCGTGCACCCGGCGAACCCGCAGACGGTCTACTTCGGCAGTCTGCAACTGTACCGGTCGATCGACGGCGGACAGAATTTCGCCACCCATCACAACGGCATCTACGTCGACGAACACCTCCTGGTCTTCGACACGCTGCGAGGGACAAACGCCCTGTACCTGGCGAACGACGGCGGCGTGTATCGTACAATCGACGGCGGAACCAGCTGGACTTCGCTTGCCACCAACCTTGCCGTGGCCCAGTACTACCGGGGCATCGGCCTGCATCCGTCCATCGCCGGAATCACCCTCGGGGGTACCCAGGACCAGGGGACGCAACAATCCGCCCCGGGAACCACGACCTGGGAGAAGGTCATGGGTGGGGACGGGGGCTACACGGCCTTCGATGTCGAGAACCCCTCAACGTGGTACGCCGAGACGCAATGGATCGCGAACGCGGGATACAGCGGCCCGAGAAAGAACGGGTCCCTGGTGATCAGGGGAATCGACCCCAGCGAGCGGGGACTCTTCATACCGCCCCTCGTCATGGACCCGATGGACTCGAAGCGGCTGTACTTCGGCGTGCGGAGCTTGTATCGCACCGACAATTCGGCGGACCGCTGGGAACGCATTTACCGGACCCCGAGCGACCGCGAGGTCATCAGCTCGATCGGACTCACGCCCTCCGATGAGAATACCGTGTATGCGGGCGTGCTGTACGGACAGGTTATCGTGACCCGCGACGGAGGGGTTACCTGGCAGCAATCGGGATCGGGTCTGCCCGACCGGTTCATCGGCGATGTGGCGGTGCACCCGGACGACCCGGAGCAGGCCTACGCCGTAGCGGGGGGATTCCTGACCGGGCACGTCTTCCACACGGTGGACGGGGGCCTCACCTGGGAGGACCGCACCGGGAACCTGCCCGACCACCCGGTCAACGCGATTCTCTACGATCCGGCCGACCTGGAGGGCGTCTTCATCGGCACCGACCTGGGAGTGTTCCATTCGGCCACCGGCGGCGGGACCTGGGAGCGTCTGGACGAAGATCTGCCGACGGTTGCGGTGTTCGATCTGGCGGCCCAGCCGGGGACGAGCCGGCTGGTCGCGGCCACCCACGGGCGCGGCATGTTCGAGATTCCGATCGACGTGCCGCTTTCCGTACGCGTGCGCCCCGGGGCGGTTGTGGACACGATCCTGACGACCGACTCCGTTGCCGCCGCCGAGGCGATCGTGGCGCCGACCGGGAAGGACGACCATTCAGCCACGTGGGAGGCCACGGCCGATGTGGAGTGGATTGAGGTGACAGGGGGAGTCGGGCGGGGGCGTGGGCGCTTTCAGTACCGTTTCCTGACCGAGGAAATGGAGGAAGGGGACAACGAGGCGTTCATCACCGTGACGGGTACGGGCTTCGATCCCGTCTTGATTCCCGTTGCGGTGCATTTCTTCCTGCCGAGCCACCTGGTGCTGGGGCCGGCGGGGCCGCCCGTGAAGGTTCTCGTCGGGAGCACGGAGCCCGTGGCCGATTCGGTCCTGGTCCGCTTTACCGGTCCCAGACCCGACACCAGGTGGTGGGCGACGCACACCGGGGGGAGCTGGCTGGAGATGGAGACGACATCGGGCGCGGGTCCCGGGGCCGCCACCTGGACGGTGGACCCGGGCGGACTCGGGGTGGGTCTCTACGTCGACACCATCTTCGTCGAGGCCGAGCGCGCCACCGGCAGCCCGGCGATGTTCGTGGACACCTTTGCCGTGCAGCCGCCCCTGGGCATCGAGGATATGCGGGAGAGCACGGGCTACGGCATTGACGGGTGGTCGCTTGCGCCCAGCGACTCCATCCATTCGGGCCTCTTCGGGTTCGGGGCGGAGGACGCGGACTGGAGTGCCGAGGTTGCCGGGGGCGGGTGGCTGGTGATCGAGCGGGAGGAAGGGGGATATGGCGAGGGCGTCGTGTGGAGGCGGGAGACCGCGGGGCTCGGTCCGGGAGTGTACGAGGACACGATCACGGTCCGGGTGCAAGGTCGCCCCGACCTGGTGGGCGTCATTGTTGACCGTGTCGAGATCGTGGCGCCGATTGCGGTGGACGACGCCGCGTATCACCTGCTGGGAGAGGACCGGCTGGTTCCCGCGCAGGTGCTTCTGCTCGACTGGTTCGGGAATCGCGACGGCACCTTCAACGCCGGAGACGTGTTGAAATGGCTGGATCACTGCGCCGCGGGGGGGAGCGGCTCCGGGTGTGCATCCGGATCCGGGAGCGATCCCGGGGTGGTGGCAGCGAGACCGGAGGGGGCGTCATGAAGCGGATCGTGTTGGCGTTGCTGGCTGTCGCGGTCGTGGTGGTGGCCCACTCCTGCGGCGAGACCGAGCCGCCGGCGAACCGGGCGCCGCGTGCGGTTGGGGCGATTCCGGCGCAGGACCTGGGCGCCACCGACACGGCCCGGGTGGACCTGTCGCAGTACTTCGCCGACGACGACGGCGACCAGCTGACGTATTCGGCCACATCCGGGAGTGTTTTCATTTCGTCGGTGTCGGGGTCGATTCTGTCCATCGTGGGGCGCGTGAGGGGCCAGGGCACGTTGACGGCCACCGCGCGGGATCCGGACGGTCTCTCGGCGACCCAGCAGGCGAGTGTCAACGTGCGGGGGACGCCCGGTTTTCTGAGGGTCCAGGTGCGCTACGACGAAGAGGACATCGGTGCGGTGGTGCTGTTGCTTTCGGGCCCGCCCGCGGATTCGATCCAGGCGGCCGAGGGGCTGACGATCTACCACGCGCCGGGGACGGGTGGCGTGAGGGCATTTGTGGCCGGTGAGATCCCGGAAAGCGGTACGGTGTTCCGGTTCTGGGCCGAGGACGTGGGCTCGCCGCGAGACTACCGGGGGACTCTGGAGCAGGCCGCCGGGACGGACTACCGGCAGCGGTCGGTGGAGACGGGGTCGGTCACGATCGTGAGGTAGGCTTCTGGCGGGGCGTTTGTGTCCCCGGCAAGTGTCGCCAGTCGCGATCGTCCCACAACCTCCGGGCGGGTCCTCGGCCGGACCAACACATGGGCTGCTTCGGCTGTCCTTAACAATTGCGGGACCGCATGTGTCCCTTGCACCTTGACCATTGGCCGGGCCGTGGATGGCCCGGCGGTTTCCCAACTCCAGGAGGACCCGAAAAGATGTTGACACGACGCGATTGGCTTCGGACCAGCGCCGCGGCGGGCGCGGCACTCTCTCTCAATCCCCGGATGCTGCGGGCACTTCGCACGCAGGATCTGATCACACGGGCGGTTCCGTCCAGCGGCGAGCAGCTGCCGATCATCGGCCTGGGCAGCTCGGCGACATTCCGCCGGATGGCGGGCAGCGACGACGTGAGCGGGCTGCGTGACGTACTCAAGACCTTCACCGAGCACGGTGCCAAGGTGTTTGACACGGCGCCCTCCTACGGTGACTCCGAGGAGGTTGCGGGCGAAATTGCGACCGAGGAGGGGTTCACCGACCAGATCTTCTGGGCCACCAAGGTCAATGTGGCGGGGCGTGGTGGTGGGTCGGCCGATCCGGCGGCGGCGCGTGCCCAGATCGAGCGGTCGTTCGGGTACTTCGGACTGGACGTCATCGATCTAATCCAGGTGCACAACCTGGGAGACCCGCCCACGCAGGTGGGGATCCTGCAGGAGCTGAAGGCCGAGGGGCGGATCCGCTATCTGGGCATCACGAGCACGAGCAAGCGGCAGTACGAGGCGCTGGCCCAGGCCATGGTCGACTACCCGCTCGACTTCATCGGCATCGACTACGCGGCGAACAACACGAGCGCCGCGGACGAGATCTTCCCGATCGCGATGGACCAGGGGATTGGCGTGCTGGTGTACGTGCCGTTCGGGCGGAATCTGTTTACGCGGGCTTCGGGCCAGGAGGTGCCGGAGTGGGCCGCCGAGTTCGGCGCCACGAGCTGGGCGCAGTTCTTCCTGAAGTTCGCGGCGGCGCATCCGGCCGTGACCTGCGTGACCCCGGCCACGAGCCAGGCCCGCCACATGCTGGACAACATCGGGGCGGCGAGGGGTGGTCTCCCCGATGCGGACCAGCAGGCTCGCATGGTGAAGGTGGTCGAGGCTCTGCCGGCGGCGCCGAGGCGGCGGGGGTAGGCACGCTGGGGTAGCGGCCGCGCTCAAGCAGAATGTAAACTCAACATTACTTTATGTAATGTAAAGTATACTTCATCCCTGCTGAAACCCCGTCACGCGGCGAATTGTCCCGTCCGGGTCGGCCTGGATGTGGTTGAAGCCTTGGCCGGGCCCGCCCGGGCCGGTGGTGCGCCATCCGACGAGCGCTTCGCCCCGGCAGATGCGGATGTCGCCGGTGTGTTCCAGGGTGTAGCCGGGCATGTACTGGTGGCAGTTGGCGATGTGCATGCCGAGGAGGCCGACGCCGCTGAGCCCGGTCCAGTCGTCGCGGAAGGTGACGTCGTCGGCGCAGCAGCGGCGGAGCGCGGCCATGCGCGTTTCCTCATCCTGCTCGTTCCAGGCTGTGATCCACTCGGGCAGGGTGCGCTCGAGGCCGGCGGCCAGGTCGGTGCGGTTGGCCGTCAGGTCGAGGCGGCTGAGCTGGAAGCGCCACCCGCCTTCCTGCTCTTGCGCGGCGCGTGCGGAGGGGAGGCCGGTGTGGCGGAGCTCCAGGCGGGACGAAGCTCCTTCCGGGTGCACCTCGAAGGCCAGCAGCGACGATCCGGCCGGGTATTCCCCCGCCTGCGGTCCCGATTCGACGCCCCAGGTGAGCTCGATGCGGCGGGCGTCCGGGTCGACGGCCCGGATCTCGCCGGCCATGACGATGCCGTAGTTGGGGAAGGCGGCGCGAAACGGGCTTCCGGGGCGCGTGTCGAAGGTCACCTCGCCCTGCATCCAGGCGGAGAAGCGCGCGGGGTCCGTGAGGATGTTCCACACGGTGTCGGCGCTCGCCGCGATCGGGTAGGACAGTTCGACCTTCGGTGTGCTGTGATCGGTGCCTTCGGCTGCTCGGTCCATCTCGTCTCCTCTTTTCGGAATCGTGTTCGCGGTCATGTGTTGTGGGTCCGGTAAGGTAGGGGCTTTTGCCGAAGGCCGGGAGCGGTGTTGCCGGGGCCGGTGGCATGGGCGCTTGCCGGACAAGTCCGTTCCGCCTTACCCTCCTTCCGGTCCTGAATACAATTCGACACGCGAAGGGGGAATAGTGGTACACGTTCGCAACGTGGGTGGGGCGGTGCTTGGGTGGGTCGTGATGGCCGGGGCGGTCTTCCTCCTGTTCGCGGGCCTCTGGATGGTCCTCGGAGTGGACGGCGCCTTCGAGCCCGGGAGCTGGGACGTCTCGGGGGGGGTGGTTGCTTGGCTCGATCGTCGTCGGCCTGCTGGCCGGGGTGTTCGGTGGGTTGGTCTGCACCTGGGTGGCCGCCGACGACCGCGGACTCCTGATGCTCATGGTGCTCGTGGTCGTGCTGGGTGTTGCCTTGGCGTTGGCAGGCGTTCCCGCGACCGAAGGCGTCCGGCCGCCGGAGGTGAGCTTGATGGAGGCGATGAACTCCGGACAGCAGCCGGAGTGGCTGACGTGGCTGAATCCCGTGCTCGGGGTTGTCGGGGCTTTCGCTGGTTCACGCCTGGTGAGGAACCGATAGCGAATCCGTCGCCTGCCCGGGCCGAACCGTCCACGGAGAAAATCCTCCCGGCTCCGTCCGCGGACCGCCAACCCCCGTGACCGAGCCGACCGGCCGCACCTTCGACCGCTCCATCGTCGAGGGCCCCATCGGCCGCGCCGTGTGGATGCTGGCGTGGCCGACGATGCTGCAGAATGTGATCGGGGGAATGCAGGGCCTCGTGGATCACGCCATGGTGGGGCATTTCGTGGGCTATGCCGGGAACGCGGCGATCGGGGTCTCCTGGCAAATCTACCTGGTGGTTCAGGTGTTCATCGGCTCGCTCTTCACCGGGATGGGGGTGCTGGTGGCCCGTTTCGCGGGCAGGAACGAGGCGGAGACCGTAAACAGGGTCGTCTACCAGGCGTTCCTCACGGCCGGGATCCTCTGCGTGGGCATCCTCGCCCCGCTGGGCTATTTCCTCGCCCCGTCGCTCCTGAACCTCGTCAATGCGGCCCCGGCGGTGCAGGCGGAGGCGCTCCCGTACATCCGCACCATGTTCATCTTCAACTTCGGCATGATGGTCTTCTTCATGCTGGGCGGGGCGCTGCGCTCGGCCGGCGACGCGCGTACGCCGCTCCGGCTGGGCATCGCGATGACCGTCCTGAACGTGGCGATCAGCGTGATCCTGATCCGGGGACTGGGTCCGATCCCCGCCTTCGGCACGACGGGTGCGGCCATGGGGACGGTCATTTCGGCCGGAATCATCACCATCGCCGCGGCCTGGTTTCTGCTGACCGGGCGCTGGGTGGTCCACATCCACCGGGGGCTGGACTGGCGGCCCGATCCGGCCGTGATCCGCCAACTCTTCCGCTTCGGGTTGCCGACGGGGATCCAGGGTGTGGCGATGAACATCGGGGGCGTGATTCTGCTGCGCTTCATCGGGTCTCTGGCCAACAGCGCGGAGGCACAGGCCGCTTACTCGGTCGGTTACACCCAGCTCTTCTCGCTGGTCACGTGGACGTCAGTGGGGATCATGGGGGCGACGGCGGCGTTCGCGGGCCAGAACCTGGGTGCCGGCAGGCCCGAGCGGTCGGTCAAGGGGACGCGTGTGGCTTCGGGCATCGGGGTCGCGGTTGCGGTCGGGGTCGGCATTCTCTTTCTGTCGGTCCCCGATCTGTTGCTGGGAGCCTTCGGCATGGAAGATCCGGCCGTTGCGGTGCTGGGGGCGGAATTGCTCGCCTTTCTCAGCGTATCCGGTGTCTTTGTCGCCGTGGCGCTGGCACATAACGGGGCCCTGCAGGGGACGGGCGACACGCGCGGCGCGATGTACATCTCGCTCATCTCGCAGCTCGCGCTGCCCCTCGCCGTGTGCTGGTTTCTGCAGGAGACCGTCGGGCTCGAGGCGTGGCACATCTGGCTGGCGATTCTTCTCGGCCACATGACTCGCTGCGTGCTGGGCATCGTCCGCTTTCGCCAGGGCCATTGGCGCGGGATCGAGGTGGGGATCGGGTAGGGGATTGAACGCTCGGGTGCCGGGGCCGCACATTGGCGATGAACCATCAGCACCGGAGGAGTCATGATATTGCGTTCGCGGAAGTTGCCTTGTCGGCGGAATGGGAGGGCGCGGGTGGTGTGGGGGATGTGGGTGTCGATTGCGTGTCTCGTCATGGTCGTTGCCGCGGCGACATTGACGGTCCCCGCCAACGCCCAGGAGCGCCGTCCCCTGGAACTGGAGGACTACTACCGGCTGAAAAGCGCCGGCAGCCCGGCTCTGTCACCCGACGGGTCACAGGTCGCCTACGTGGTCAGCTGGGTTATGGAGGAGGAGAACCGTCGCCACAGCGAGATCTGGCTGGCCGCCGCGGACGGGACGGGTGAGCCGGTTCGTCTGACCAGCCCCAGCTTCAGCGCTTCGTCGCCGCAGTGGACTCCGGACGGTCGCCTCCTCGTGTTCAGCTCCAGACGGCCGGGCCCGGATGGGCGCACGAGCGGCGGGACCTGGTTCCTTCGCATGGACCGGCCCGCCGGCGAGGCGTTTCAGATCGAGGGGCTGGGTGGTTCGCCGGTGTTCAGTCCGGATGGGGCCTGGATCGCGTTCACCGCGCCGGTTCGGCCGCCCCCGGCCCCGCCGCGCACATACGGGTCGGACTTCGAGCGCCGCACGGTCGAGCGTTTCGATGGCCGCGACTACGACTGGATGAACTACCGCTTCGACCGCCGCGGCTACTTGCCGGATCCACGCGATCCGCGTGCGACGCCGCCGCGCGAGATCCATCTGATTCCGGCGGCGGGGGGCGAGCCGCGGCAGCTCACCGAGCTGGGGGTCAACGCCGGGGGCGTGGCGTGGAGTCCGGATGGGGGCCGGCTCGCCTTCACCGCAGACAGCCATCAGCGCGACGAGCACAGCTACGGGCGAAGCGACCTGTGGACGGTGGACCTGGAGGGCAGCGTGACCCGCCTTACCGACGACGAATACAACTACTCGTCGCCGTCGTGGTCTCCGGATGGCGGCCGGATCGTGGTGCGGGGCAACGAGGGGCTGGATGTGATCATTCGCGAGGGGCGGGACCGGGGAGCGTCGTCGGAGCTGTTCGTCTTCGACGCGGGGACCGGTGAGCGCACCCTCAACGTCACGGCCGACTGGGACCTGATTCCCGGTGGGCACTCGTGGGCGCCGGATGGCCGGCACGTGTACTTCTCCGGAGGGATCGCCGGCAACAGTCATCTGTTTCGGGTTCCGGCCGGGGGCGGAAATGTCGAACAGGTCACTACGGGGGACCGCCGGCTGGGCAGCTTCTCCTTCTCGGCCGACTACTCGCGGGTCGCGTACCGGGCCACCGATCCCGTGCAGCCGGGCGACATTTGGGCCGCAGCGGTCGGGGGCGAGGGGGAGACCCGCGTGAGCGACGTGAACGGGCCGCTGCTGGCCGATCTGGCCCTTGCTTCGCCCGACCGGCTGCTGTTCCGCAGCGAGGACGGCACCGAGGTGGAGGGGTGGATTTTGCCCGCGCGAGGGTACGACGGGGATGGGGGTGGGCGCGAGGGTGGCTTCCCCATGATCCTCGTGATTCACGGCGGCCCTCACGGTGCCTACGGCAATGACTTCTCCTTTGATCGCCAGTTGCTCGCGGCGCAGGGTTACATGGTGCTTTACACGAACCCGCGCGCCTCGACGGGTTACGGCGAGGACTTCCGTTGGGGGACGTGGGGCGGGTGGGGATTCAAGGACTACGAAGACGTCATGGCCGGGGTCGATCACGCGGTTGCCAACTACGACATCGACACGGACCGGATGGGCGTGACCGGCTACTCCTACGGTGGCTACATGACCAACGTGGTCATCACCAAAACCGACCGTTTCGCTGCCGCCATCGCGGGCGCGTCCATATCGAACTGGGTCAGCGACTACGGGGTGGCCGACATCCCGCGCACCAAGGAGAGCGAGTTCTACGGACCGCCCTGGGAGGAGCGGGGACTGGAGAACCTGATGCGCTCGTCTCCCATCATTCACGCGAAGGGGGTCACCACGCCGACCATGTTCGTCCACGGCGAATCCGACCACCGCGTCCCCATCGAAGAGGCGGAACAGATGTACGTGGCACTGCGCAAACAGCAGGTCCCCGCCCGGTTCGTGCGCTACCCGGACTCGTACCACGGCGGATGGACACCCTGGCGGACGGTGCATCGGACATGGGTGCAGCTGGAGTGGTGGGAACAGTGGCTGGGGCGGCGGCCGGCTTCGGAGTAGCAAAGATGTATACTATACCATCCATAATGGAAAGTAAACATTACATTGTGAAAAAAATCACGATCCGCGCAGCCGGCCCGGGAATGAATCGGATTCCGGGGGGATTTTTCCGACGGATGCGCCGGCTGCCTGCCCTCGTTCTGTCGCTGGCCGTGCTCGCACCGCAGGCGTGCTCCAGCGCGCCCGACCTGTCCCCCGAAAACTGGGCCGACGACTACGACCGCTTCATGGCCGCGCAGCTGGTGGAACGCACCGAGGCGGGCGTAGCCATGGGGAAAAGGGGCGCGGTCACGGTGGCCTACAACGGGCTGGCCGCCCGGGCCGGGCTGGAGTCGCTCAAGCAGGGAGGCGGCGCGATCGACGCGGTTCTCACGGCGGCGCTCACCCAGGTAGCGCTCACCGCCGGGGCCCCGATCAGCTACTTCGGCATCATGTCGCTGGTGTACTACGACGCCGGCTCCGGCACGGTGCACACCATGAACGCGGAGTGGAACACCGTGCTCGGCGAGGACGACCCGCTCACGATTCCGGACGGCTTCCGTGGGTGGAGGTCTTCAAGCCGACGATCCATGTGGCCGAGAACGGGTTCCGGTGTCGGAGAAGATTGCCGGGTATTGGGCGATTCGGGCGCCGGACCTTGCCCTCCTGCCGGAGACGCGCGCGACCTTCCTACGTGGAGGGCGACAGTCCCTTGGGCCGAGAGGGCGGCCTTGATCGAAGTCAGCAGCCAGAAGGTGCGCGGGATGAGTTCGCCCGGCCGCTCGGCGACGACCTGCACGACCCTGCGGGAACGGGACCACGACCCGGCCCGGTAGGAGGACTCGCGGACCCAGGCTCCAGCACCTCCAGCACGAACTCCAAGCCCGCCGTCCGCCGTGCGCACCCGCCGTCGGCCTCCCATCGCCTTCCATCCCCACCACGCCAGGCGCTGCAGCCCCTCGCGCAGCACCTCGGGCACCCTCCTTCGCCGACCACGCCGCCACCCGCCGCGACAGCGTCGGCTGCGATGGCAGGCGCCCGCCCTTGCCCAGCGGGGCCGTGCCCGCCCGGTCGCCGGTGGCCAGCCGCAACGCCGGATCGTCGCGCAGCTCCGTGGCGTCGCTGTGGTCCCGGCGCCCCTGCCCCGCCAGCAGCAGCAGCGTCCGCGCCAGCCGCCTCTGAAAATGCCGGATCTGGCGCCCGTCCCGCCTGTCCGGCAGTCCCTTCGCCAGGAGCAGCACCACCCTGCTGCGCTTCAGGAGCTCGCTCCCCGTCAGAGCCCCCGAAATCCCCCGTGATCCGGTTTCGGCCGGACCCGATCCTGATCGACCTGAGTGTTGAAGCTGAACGGTGCATCCATCTTCCTACCCCTTGACCTGATGGCTGGCAGGTGCTCGCTATTCCTGTAACGCATTGAAACTACAGCACTTACCGCCTCCCGGCTATTTCGTGAATGGAGGGAGAGAGTTGAGTCTACCTCGTTAGGAGTTTACCTTGAAACGGTCTCCGGTAACCGTGCCGAGACAACACGCCAACCTTATTGGGAGGAAGCAATGCAAAACGGTCAGTCACCTGTCGGTCGTCTGTGGTTGTTGCTCGGGCTTTTGGTAGCTTTCAACGTCGCCGCCTTCGGGCTCCAGAGTGCGGCAGTGTCCGGACAGCAGCAGTCGGTGGTCCCGTGTAGGGTCGACCGTGACTGCGGCACTTTCGATTGTTCGGGACAGTGCATAAATAAAGAGCGCGTCAACTGCTTCTGCTGTGGGGGGTGGTGTTACACGTGCGGGGATTCCTGCTGAATCTAGACGGTTCCCTCACCGGTTTCACCTACTCAAGGGTACGTGTTGGGATGAACCTACTCCGCTTTCACGGGAGGTTAGTTCTCCGCACGACTTGGAGCCGAGCGCCCAGTGGATCCGACAGGCGTTGTAGAATCCCCTCGTATGAAGCTGAAGACTTCACGCAGGGCCTCGACCGCCGTCCAGTGACCTGCTGCCGGCCTAGGAGTGCGCACTTGAGCGTCGCGACGAAAGCTCTCGCACACCGCGTTAATGCGTCGACTCCACGCGTTGCGCGCGGCGAGGTACAGCCATCCCGCCCTCGTGTCCACCTCCGTGACATCGGCCACCCACAGCTTGAGCCAGCGGCAGTACCCGCTGGGGGAGAGACCCAGTACGCGGCACATGGCTGCCAGCGGAAAGCTGGTTCGGTTCGCCTTGAAGAACGCATACCCCCGCCGGGGATTGATCCTCTCCCCCTCGCGAACCAGGCCGCTGACTCTGTTACGATGATGCCCCGCTCCATCCGAAGCTGCCTGTTCTTCCGCTTCTGCTCCCTCATTTCCTTGCGCGCCTCGGTCGTCAGTCCGTCGCTCTGGGGAGACTCCTCCAGATCCGTATGCGCTTGCGATCGCCCCGAATACCGCCCCGAGTGGGTGAGTGTGAATGTGGACCTTGAGGCCGAATGGAATCTCACTGGGGTAAGAGTAGTAGATCCAGCGAACGTTGCGGAAGCGACTACACTCGTACGGTTCGATTCACAAAGTCGATCGGCCGATCAGTTGTTCTCTACGGTTTGCATAGCGGACATAGCGTTCGACGGCGATGACCTGCTCGCCATCCTTGATCAGGACAGTATGCGCCTTATCCTTGTTGAGGCCGCTAGCATAGACCGGCCGCCTATCGTGGCGCACCTTGAATCATTCGGTGAGGACGGTCTTGTTGGCGTTGCGCCGACATCCCTCGAAGTGCTCTCAGAAGGTGGGGGGGTGCAGGTCGTGGATGTTGCGGCGTGGTGGAGCGCCACATTCGGCTTTCACGGGGAGTTCAGGTCAGCGCGACAGGTACCGCAGCCACCTCTTTTTGGTCAGCGATACGAAGTACGGGTCACTAGTAGTGGAAACCTCTTCCAACTCGGATACGATAGGTTTCAAGAGAGTCTTCCGGAAGCTCTTGGAGAGCGATCACGGGCTCAGGTGGTCGGACGGAACACACTGCAGAGGTTGAATACGGAGCATCGTGCTGAGTGGGTAGACCTCAGGGAAGTGCCGGGGCTGGAGGTCTTTGCCGACCAACGCACGGAGACTATTCGTGATCTCCCGTTGGCGTCGCGACCGCTTTGGGGAGTGGGCGTAGACGAGGGGCTTTGGTTCGCATGGTCCCGGTTGGGTTTGGTTGTAGCACTCGATGCCGACGGTTCTGTACGGTGTGCGCTTGAGCTTTGTATTGACCCGGTCGGCACTTCGGATCGGGAGGCGAGCGACTTTTACGACGCAGTCGATCTGCCCGACGATCAGACCGACAGGGCAAACCAGGTCCGGCGTCGTCGCGAGCATTTGCCCTTCCCGCCATATCGGCCCCTAATGAGCTCACTAACAACCGGTCCAGACAGTGGCGTACTGGTAGTATGGGAGGGCATGTTGGATGAAAAGCCTGTCGCACGGGCACTTCGTGTGACTCGTGACTGCGAGGCGCTATACCAGTTCGACATCGGGACTGGCTTTCGACCCTACCGAAGTGCGACGGATTGGGTCGTTGGCGCATATCGGGATGGCTTAGGTGTCGAGAGGGTGCTAATTTTGTCGGTACGTGGATTGTGAGCCGCCCCGCCGCGACCACCAAGCTGGAGAGCATCAGCAGATGCATCGAAGCAAGACAGGGTGTGACCGTACTTGTGATCGCCTTGATCGCCGGTTGTGACTTGCCCGGATCCGCTCCTTGTGAAGCCACCGGCCCCAATGGTCAGGTTGTAACGAACACGAATATCGGCGGTTGGCCTGCAGAGCTCTCCTGGCGTGAACTGTGGCGAGCCGGAGGCCTCAATGAAACCGAGGTATTGGTCCGGCCGGCCGACGTCTCCGTAAGTCCTGACGGATCGGTCGCCATCGCAGACTGGGGGTCGGCCGAGGTCATCCTGCTCGGCCCCGATGGAGAGTGGCGGGGGGCGGTCACGACACGCGGCGAGGGCCCGGGCGAGGTCCAGGCACCGGTAGCAGTGACTTGGGTAGATGCCAACACCCTGGTAATTCTGGACGTGAATGCATTCCAGATGGTGACACTGGACCTTGTTTCCCGTTCGGCCAGCGTCACACCGGTTGATCCGGCGTTTTTGTCGCCGGTGTTCGCAGCTGGCCAAGTCAGGTTCGTGGCGTTGCAGCCGGACCGCACGGTTTGGCTGGAATTCCCCGGCCCGATTGTGGATGGCTGGGAGGATCGATCCTTCGTCCGTTGGTCTCCCGACAGACCCGGGAACGATACGATCATGTGGTCCCGTGCCAGAGGATTTGCGGGTGTGACGCTGGCCGCATGGCCGCGTTCGTTGCTGGGGGTCGGTGCGGAGATCTGGGTCGTCTCAGACCCGGACGGACGTTACAAACTGGAGGTTTTCGATCGGGATGGCACGAGCCTCGTTCGGTTCTGCCACACCGCGGACGCGCTCCCGCTGTCGCCTGCCGAGCGCGGGGAGGGGACGGATGCAGAAATGCCGGGCGGGTGGCAGGACACTCTCCGAAAACTCGGTGAGCCGCCGAACCCGGCGATCATCTCCCGAATAGTTGTCGACCTGGACGGGCGGATATGGGCTCAGCGAGACCGCCCGGCGCCTGGTGCATTCGGCGGACACGGGGCACCGGGAGCGATGTACGACGTATTCTTGCCGTCCGGGCGGTTTCTTGGCTCGATCCGCCTCCCGGACGAACAACGATTGATGGAAGCGAGAGGGCGCAGGGTATGGACGCTCCACACCGGGGCGCTTGGCGAATTCGCGATCGTGGCACTCGAAATTGACGGATTCTGAGGTCGTTGTGATCGTAAGAAGAATAGTGCCCCAGTTTTCCTGCATAGTCCTGGGTGGCCTTCCAGAACCAGCGGAGGAGGAGAGAAGGTGCCTGATGCCTCGGAGGGTAGCGCACAGTTGGCATCGGTTCCGGCGGAGGGACGAGGCGTTCGCCGACCGGGTGTTGGGTGCGGCGTGTCGTTCTCGATGGACGGCCGGGGCCGGTGATCCTGGCATCCGTCCTTCTCCTTGCCGAAGAAGACAGCGGGCTGTAACATCCCTCTCAAGACAGCACCAAGCGAAAGCTCCCGAGGGCTCTCATAACCAGTCGGAGTCCATAGCTTTGCCCTCGGAGTGTCCAACGAAGTAGGAACACTTCAATTCAACATGTGGGCTGCAGCGGTCGGGGGCGCTGGGGAGACCGGGTCTGCGACGTGAACGGACCGTTGCTGGCCGATCCCATCATTCACGCGAAAGGGGTCACCACGCCGACCATGTTCGTCCACGGCGAATCCGACCACCGGGTCCCCATCGAAGAGGCGGAACAGATGTACGTGGCACTGCGCAAACAGCAGGTCCCCGCCCGGTTCGTGCGCTACCCGGACTCGTACCACGGCGGATGGACACCCTGGCGGACGGTGCATCGGACCTGGGTGCAGCTGGAGTGGTGGGAACAGTGGCTGGGGCGGCGACCGGCTTCGGAGTAGCAATATGTATACTATACATTCCATAATGGGAAGTCGATATTACATTGTGGAGAGTTGAAGCGAAGCACTCAGCGCGGATGCATTGCCGGTCGAATTCAGGGGGATTCTGTCCATGGGCTAGCATGACTGGATGTGTGACCTGACAGGGCATCACCCGGGATTGCCCACCACCACCAAGCCCTCCTCCACCCTCAGCACACGCACGTCCGCAGCGTTCTCAAAGTCGAAAGGCCAGGCGCCCGAAGTGCCATTGCGAAGCACGACGCGCCTGATCCCGTGCAGTGTCAGAGGCACCCCGGCGGCGAGCTCGGCCGGCCCGGAGACTTCGTACAGCCAGGCTCCACCGGTCCCCTCGGAAGACACCGCGTATTCGTCCCCTTCGATAACCAGCGCCACCCCCTCGTCCAACCCGACCCCCACCACGGGTCCCGCCCCACGCGCCTCCAGGAACCTCGCCAGGAACACGAGGAGCCGCCCCTCCCTCCCGCGCTCGGTGAAGTGGCTGTCGACCAGCGTGGCAGCGAGTTCCGGTTGTGCGAAGGCCGGCATGGCGATGCTCACCTCCCGCCGCAGGGGATCGGCCAGCGCCTCGGGTGAGGTGACCGTCCCGTAGCGGGCGTCGAAGGCGGCCTCGCCGAGCGAGACGGCGCCCGCGCTGGTGCCGCCCAACGCCACGCCCCGCATGGTCGCGGCCGCCAGAGCAGTGTGGAGCGTGTCGGGCCATCGGCCCAGGTAGTGCCACTGGTTGCCCCCTGCCAGCCATAGCGCTTCGGCGCGGTCGACCCGGCACAACACCGCCGGATCGTCGCCAGCCTCGGGCAGTGTGGTGCGCACGGTGACGACGGTAGCCGGACCGGGGTTCGGGGCCAGCGCAACCGAGAAATACTGCGGATAGCTGGTCAGCGACCCTGTCGCGCGAAGGATGACGATGTCACCCCCGTTGGCCCCCTCCACAAAGTGCCGTGCGGCCGAGTCGTCTTCGCTGCCGCCCCCCATGAGGACCAGGCGCCGCGTCGGCGACCGCTCGGTATCGGCGCCCGCTCCCTCGATTCCGTCGATGTCGATGCTGTCGCCGGGTTCGGGGCAACGGTCGACGGGCTCGGGTTCGACCACCGGGTTTGCGCCACCACTGCACGCGATCGCAAGCGTCAGGAGCGCGGGCAGTACGTGAGGACGAATTCGATAACCGCCCGGTGTCAGACCAGCTTGCCGTCCGTCTCCAGCTTCTTCACCACCGCCCATCCGAGCGCCTGGGTGACGCTCACGGCCACGGTCGCCCTTACCAGATTCCCGTAGACCGGGACCCAACGGAGCACCAGGTTGGCCCCTCCCTTTCCGACCATCGTGCCGAGGGTGGCGTAGAGGGTTGAGCGAACGGCTCCGTCGGTCCAGGGGATGTCGAACTCGTCGGCCAGCGCGGTGATCATGGCCACCTGCACCGGCGCGATGGCAACCGAGTCCGAACCGGGAATCACCGCCGCGCCCGCCGCCCCGCCCGCGACAGCCGAGGCGGAATGGATGATGGCCGCGCAGCGTTTTCGCCGCTCGGGGAGATATCGCTTGAATTCGTCCTTGAATCCCATGGTCCGTTTCCCTTGTTGTGGTTACTCCTTTGACGCGAGGGGCGCGTGCGCCGTTGTCTTAATCTACGTGATTGGGGTCCTTGGCGTTCCAGGTGGGTGGTCCGCGAAGAGTCCGTACTGCGGGCTTGCACGGGGCCCGCCCCAGCAGGCGTTCCGTGCGGTAAGGCTACGCGGATCGCTCACGGTCATTCGCGAGCCGGACGTTCACTTCTGTCAGGAAACGATGCGCCACCGTGGACAGCGCCTGGGTGTGAGCCTCCATGTCGGAGTATTCTCGTGCTCGGCGGTTCCGGTCCGAGCGTGCGAAATCAATGTCCATCTCGTGAACGATCTGATTCCGAGCGGAGAAGATCGCTTTCGTGACAAGGGGCTCTGGAATCAGGTCTCTCGAAGGAATATCGAAGAAGGATCCTCTCAACAAACTGTCGGAACCGCTCCTGCGCGCCGTCCCGTAGGTTGATGACATCCGGCAGCGCGTCCCGGATGAGCTGCTTGATCATCGCGTCCACCCCGGAACTCGCAAAGGTGAGCATCGCTCGAAGCAGCTCCTCGTTCCGGGCTGTAAACTCGGCTTGTTCGCCTGTGGGAGCGGACTCGGCCTGCATATCGAGATAGCCGTGCACTCCCGCAAGATAGCTCGCAGTATCGTGGGCACTCTTGAGAATCGAGACTGCCCCGCTACAGCAAGGATGATAGGTCACCCGGGTATCCCTCGAATGCGCTGTCCCTCACCCTTGGCCTAGCTCTCGGATATCCTTCGTGGCCGGGGGCAGTCTCGAGCGACCCGCAAAGCCGGGGTACCCCGGATAACCGGGACGTCCCGGTTAGCCCGGATAGCCCGGGTAACCCCGCTTGCGGTGTGCCAACGCCCGGTAGAGCCGGTCTTCCGGATAGATAGTCCCCAAGTACCGCCCTTCAACGTCAACGATCTGGCCATCACCCCAGGGAAGCCATCCGACCCACTTCCCTTCGGTGTCGAAGACGTACTTGCCCCGTCGAAAGGCGATCCAGCGTCCGGACGAGTTGTAGAGATATTGAATGCGGTCGGTAGCGCGGGCTCCCATGACTCTCCTCCATCGAATCAGTCACGAAACCAAGCCTACCCAAAATGCCCGACCCGGGTCAACCGGGGGGGAAGAGATGCTCCGCCTCAACTCACGATCTTCCCCCGGCGCGGCAGCACCACCGCCGGCAGCCCGAGCCGTTCCACCGCCTCGTTGAAGCGGCGCAGTTCGTTTTCCAGCAGGTTGAGATAGCGGCCGCGTACCGCATCCCATTCCTCCAGCAAGTGCTCGAGCCGCTCCATCGTCCCCGCCTGCGGCGCACCTTCGGGGCCGCCGGAAATGTAGCCATCCGACCCGGTGACCCGTCCGTACAGCTCAAGCCACTGGTTGTCCAGCCGGGGTGGGAAGCGGATGGGATCCTGGTTGGACCGGTTCTTCGTCTGCATGAGGTCCTCGGTGACACCGGTCGACTTCTCGGCCAGCGTGTCGGCCAGCGGCTGAAGCGCGTCGGCCTGGTCTGCCGCCTGGGCCCGCGCCATGACCTCCTCGACTTGGGCACGGATGGCGGCGAGGTCGTCGATGGCCCGCGAGATGGAGTTGATGGAGTCGCGCGCCATGATGGCCACGCGGAACTGCTCTTCGTAGCTGGCCGCGGTGACTTCGGGGATGCGCGGGTCGGGCAGGAGTTCGAAGGCGCGTTCAGCTATTGTTTCGCCCACGGTCATCCTTACGGTGTACGTGCCGGGAGGGGCCTTCACGCCGCCCGAGTAACCCCACACGACCGCCCCCTCCGGCAACTCCGGTCCCGGATAGTGAAGGGTCCACGCGATCCGGTTCAGCCCGGGGTCGCCGGTGATCCGCTGGCCGTCCGCCTCTTCCGCCGCCGCCGAATCGGAGGAAAAGGTCTGAACCACCTCCCCGCTCGGATCCACCACTTCGATCCGTACCTCGCCATCGGGCTCCTCGCCCAGGTAGTAGTGGATCTGGGCGCCCGGGGCGCGCGGTTCCGGATTCAGTTCCGCCAGGCCCGGCGTGCCAAGATTGGTCAGGCGGCGCACGTCGCGCGGCTGGAAGAGGTGGGTGCCTACCGCCACCGCAGCCTCGAGTTCACGCAACGGCGAAATGTCGTCCATGATCCAGAACGAACGTCCCTGCGTGGAGAGGATCAGGTCGTCGTGGGCCACGCGCATCCCCGTGACCGGGGTGACGGGCAGGTTGCGCTGGAAGCTCTGCCACGAATCGCCCGCGTCGAACGAGACGAAAACGCCGAACTCGGTGCCTGCGAAGAGAAGGCCGTCGCGGACCGGATCCTCGCGCACGGTGCGTACGGAGTGGCCGGAGGGGATGCCGTCGGTGACCCGGGTCCAGGACGCGCCGAAGTCGTCGGTGCGGAAGATGTAGGGGTCGAAGTCGTCCATCCGGTATCGCTGCACGGCGATGTACGCCCGCCCCGCGCGATGCACCGACAGCTCGATCTCGTCCACAGTCCCCAGCTCCGGCATCCCGTCCGGCGTGACCTCCGTCCAGTTGGCGCCCCCGTCGCGCGTAATGTGCATCCGCCCGTCGTCGCTCCCGGCCCAGATCTCGTTCGCGTCGAAGGGCGACTCGGCGATCGAGAAGACCACGTTGTAGATCTCCACCCCGGTCACGTCGGCATTGATCGGCCCGCCCGACTGTTCCTGGTGTGCCGGATCGTCCGTCGTGAGGTCCGGGCTGATCGTCTCCCACGTCACGCCTTCGTCGCGCGACCGGTTCACATACTGCGACCCGTGGTAGATCACATTCGGGTCGTGTCGGCTGACCACCATCGGCGACACCCACTGGAAGCGATGCCGAAGATTCTTCGTTGCCATCCCCAGCTGGAGTTGCGGGTAGAGCATGATGTTGCGCCGCTGTCCCGACTCCAGGTCGTAGCGGTCCATCACCCCGCCGTAGCACCCGGCGTAGACGATGTGCGGGTGATCGGGGTGCAGCGCGATCGGCCCTGTCTCGCAGCCGCCCACATTCTGCCAGTGCTGCTTGGGATAGAGGGTGTTCACATCCGACCAGGCGGGCACCGAAATGGTCGTATTGTCCTGCTGGGCGCCGTAGAGCCGGTAGGGGAAGCCGTTGTCGACGATGACGTCGTAGAACTCGGCGGTGGGCTGGTTGTAGTAGGTGGACCAGGTCTCGCCGCTGTTGACGGTGACCTGCGCGCCGCCGTCGTCGGCGACCACCATGCGCGCGGGATCGGAGGGGTGGATCCAGAGGTCGTGCACGTCGCCGTGGGGGACGGGAATCATCTCGAAGGTCGTGCCGCCGTCGACCGAGCGGTACAGGCGGGTGTTGAGCGCGTAGACGGTGTTCGGGTCGACGGGGTCGGCCTGGATGTGCGTGTAGTACCAGGCGCGCTGGCGCAGGTTGTTGTCCGAGTTGGTGCGGGTCCAGGTCGCGCCCCCGTCGTCGGAGCGGTAGACGCCCCCGTCCGGCTCGGCCTCGATGATCGCCCACACGCGGTCGGGATCCGCGGGGGATACGGTCACCCCCACCTTGCCGACGATCCCTTCCGGAAGTCCACCACCCAGCTTCGTCCACGTGTCACCCCCGTCGGTCGTCTTGTAGACACCGCCCTCCTCCGCGCCCGAGATCAGCGCCCACGGCTTCCGCTCCCCCCGCCACATCCCCGCATACAGAATGCGCGGGTTGGTCATGTCCATGGCCAGATCGGACGCGCCGGTCGAGTCGTTGAGCGCCAGGACGTGCTCCCAGGTGTCGCCCCCGTCACGGGAACGGAAGATCCCCCGCTCCGGGTTCTTGCCGAACGGGTGGCCGAGGGCGGCCACGTAGACCAGGTCGTGGTCGTGCGGGTGCACTTCGATGCGCGGAATCTGCCCCGTCTCGGGAAGGCCGATGAACGACCAGGTCCGTCCATCGTCCATCGACTTCCACGCGCCCCGCCCGGTCGAGGTGTTGCCCCGGATGCACGCCGAACCCTGCCCGACGTAGATTACATTCTGGTCCGAATCGGCCACCCTGACCGCGCCGATCGATCCCCCGAAGTACCCGTCGGAGATGTTCTCCCAGGTAACCCCGTTGTCGGTGGTCTCCCAGACGCCGCCGCCGGTAGTGCCCATCAGCCAGCGGTCGGGGTCGTTGAGGAAACCGGTGGCGGCGGACGAGCGGCCGCCGCGAAACGGACCCGCCATGCGATAGCTGAGGTCCTTGAAGGCGAGGGTGTCGAGCTGCTGGGCGGTGAGGGGGGGCGGGTAGTGGCCCGCCACCGCGGCAGCGGCGAGAGTCAGCGAGATGATGGCGGAGCCCATCGCTGGTCGAGGAATGCGCGGCAGGAATGTCGCCAGGCTCATGTCGGTGTCGTCCTGTGGGAGATTGGTGGGTAGGGGAAACAGAGAGTGACAAGGTCGGTGCGGAATCGCAATATTGGGTGTGGTGCCGGGGGATGAAGCCTTTCGGACGAAAGTCGCGCGGAACGATGAAGACAACCTTGGACGCGTGTGGACAGCCGCCCGGGGTTCGAGCGGCGGTGTATCGCGCCCATCGCCTCGCTTATCTTGGTTACAATGTAAAGAGAACATTACATTTTGTTATGTGTAGTATACATTGTCGTGTCTTCGGCAACTCGTGGCTGGCAGGGTCGGTGGCCTTCGGCGGCGTCCTGGTGGCCGGATGCGCCTCGGGTCACCTGGTCGGCGGGGCGACCAGCGGCTCGAAAGACCCGGTTATCATCAACCATGACGAGATCCTGTTGGCCCGGAGACATGAGTACCGCGCCACGGGGATGATGGAGCAGGGTGTCGCGGACACAACCGTGGTGCAGATGCTTGTGGACTCGCTCGCAAAAGTGGTGGACGTGAGGGTCGGCCTCAGTTCGGAAAACGAAACCGTAGACCTGGCTGCACTACGCGTAGCACGGGTCCATCGATTCGAGCCGGCCCGGAACAGGGGCAACGCGGTCGCGGTGTGGGTCAGCCGGTCCATATCGTTTGCGCCCCGTCTGTGCGATGTTCCACCGCTACCGGACACAGTGGTCATGGTGGAAAACCTTGGCGCCGGCGGCCGCCGGGGCGAAACCACCTTGGCGATCCTCGTCGACGAGCGCGGGCGGGTCCGGGAAGCGACGGTCGAGATCGGATCCGGGTGGGATCGATTCGACCAGGCGGCGCTTCGAGCCGCGCGCAGAACCCGATACCACCCTGGTCTCGTCAAGTGCGAACCGGGTGAGATATGGACGACGATGAAGTACGGTTTTAGCCGACGGCACTCCGGGACTTGATGGGTGGCCGGACCTTGACCCTCCTCGCCACCCGCCACCGACGGCTGATCTTCGGCGCCCTCCTCGCGACCGGCTGCGCTTCGGCACCGTCCGGAAACCCCGCCGACGAATCCGCCACACCGTCCGCCCCGGGAATCGACAACGTAACGGAACGAGGCCCGAGAGTCCTCAATATGACGGCATTCCTCCGAACCTTGATGCGCGAAATGCCGGAGGAACTGGAGCGGGCGGGCATCGATGGCTACGCGAAGGTTTGGCTTTACTTCGATGTGCGCGGCCGAATCCTGGAACGAAAGATCCACGCCACCTCCGGAAACAGGACGCTGGATCGCGTGATACTCCAGGCCGCGCGGGTCCTCCGCTTCAGTTCGGAAGGCCGTTCGGACCCGGTCTGGGTCCTGGTCGACCTGGGCTACAGGCGTCGTTGACGGGACCGGTGCCCCCGCCGCTCCCAGTGCTCGCGGGGACTTGATCCGGGACTGCCGAGTTTCATGCGCGGGTCCGTCCTCCCTACGCCCCACCCCCCGGCACAAACTTCTGCACCCGTCTCCCCGTCGACGCTTCACCCACGTAGATGTTCCCCCGCGAATCCACATCCATCCCATGAGGCCGGATGAACTGCCCGGCCTGACGCCCCCCGCGCCCGAACTCACCCACCACCTCAAGATCCGACCTGCGCAGGATCCACACCTTGTGGTTGGTCCCGTCGGCCAGGTACAGCCAGCGCTGCGCGTCGTCGGGTGAGAGTGCCACCACGAAGGCCGAACCGGACGCGCGGGTCAGCGGCGCGATCGTCTTCTCGGTCACGTAGGTGCCGTCGCGCTGGAAGACCTGGACGCGGTTTCCGCGCCGGTCCGCGACGTAGATCAGTCCGTCGCGCGAGCCGACGAGACCGTGCACGGTGGAGAACTGGGGTGGGGGAGGGCTGTCGGCTGTGCGACCGGCGTAGTCGTACTCGGCTTCGTCGTCGGGGGGCTCGCCGTAGGCTCCCCAGTGCCGCAGATAGTCGCCGGTCTCGCCGTCGAAAACGATGACGCGCCGGTTGCGGTAGCCGTCGGCGACGAAGACCTCGTTGGTTTCGGGGTCGACCCAGATGCCGGCGGGGCCGCCCAGGAGGTCGGTATTACCATTTCCGCCATTTTCGTCATACCGGCCGAGCGTCATGAGGTGCTCGCCGTCGCGGGCGAACTTCATGACGCGGTGGTGGCGGTAGGTCCCGATCCACACGAAGCCGTTGTGATCGATGAAGAGGCCGTGGGAATTGCGCGGGAACTCCGAGACATCCTGCGTGGCGGGGTCGCCCCATCCCTGCACCACATTTCCGTCGGGGTCGATCTCGATGACGACGGGCGCGGGCACGCAACATTCGCCAAGGGGCGGATCCTGCACCGCGGCGATCTCCTCGGGCGTGAGCGTCTCGGGCAGGTGCGTGATCCAGACGTGATCCCGGTCGTCGACGAAGACCGAGGTGATGGAGCCGAGGATCCAGTCGTTGGGGAGTTCGCGGGGCCAGGTGGGGTCGACCTGGAAGGAGGGGGGAGCGTCGGGGGATGCCGGTGGTTCCCCGCCCGGGCTGCCGGGTTCGTTCGAACAGGCCAGGGGAATGAGGGAGACCAGGAGAAGGAGGGGGAGGGTTGCGCGGACGGGCGCGGGAGCGAGGGGGCGATGCATGGGTTCTCCGATCCTGCGGTCGGTGAGACGGCGTGGGATGTGGGAGAGTAACCGAGCCGGCAGGCGTGGCACCATGGCCGATTCGGGCTGAGCCGCCGGAGCAGGATGCTGCAAATCGCGGCCGACCCCGTCACCCACCCTCCCAGACCGTGATCGCGAACGTGGTGACCGCCGCCATCGTCAGAGCGAACACGGGTGGGGCCAGGGTAAAATCCCTGAGAAACTCAGTCGCCATGGTTCCCAAAATGAATCCGAGCCCGGACCCGACCAAAGTTCCCCCGAGGCTGTCGACTCCGGCGATTCCCGCCGCCATGGGAACGGTAAGGAGGCTGGCGGACGAGATCAGCAACAGTGCCAGGCCCGGATCGTCACCCTGGCTCGGCAGTTCCTCCAACCAGAAGTACCAGTAGAGCATGAAGGGGGCCAAGGGGATCGCCGCCCCGGCCAGGGTATACAGGAAGACCTTTCCGGGCGACGCTGCGGCGTCCGGCCCGGCAGGCATCCCGGTGGGAACCCGAAGCGGCGCCCAAGGTCCAGCCTGGCCCGATTGGCTCGCCACCCCGTTCGCCATTCCATCAGCCTGGATCGAAGCGTGAAAGGAGCTTGCCCGCGCTTCCGCCATCCACGCGCCGAGCCGTCCACGCGGTTGGCCCGGCCCCGACTGAGCCGCCGTTTCCGCGGGAATCCCGGCCAGCCCTGCCGCGGTACCCCACACCAGAACCCAGTGAAATCTCGATTGAAGTGATGTGATCATGATTGCACCCCTTCCTTGCCGTTGTTCGTGCGGATCCGTACCCGTCACGCGATAATGGTTTCTACGCCATCCATCTTCGAACCGATTCAACAACCACCAGAGGACTACACCCGATGAGGCTCACCGGATTAATCGCCGCCACGCTGCTCGCCACGCTCCCCCCCGCCCCCGCCTCCCCCCAGTCCGTCGAGGAAGGCAAGACCTCCGCCCTCGCCCACGCCACCGCCCTGGAGGACCTCGTCACGGAAATGTCGTCGCGCCTCTGGGACTTCGCCGAGATCGCGCTGGAGGAGCATCAGTCCGCCGGCTACCTCGCCGATGTCCTCGAGGCCGAAGGCTTCACGGTCGAACGCGGCGTCGCGGGCATGCCCACCGCCTTCGTCGCGTCGTGGGGATCGGGGGCCCCCATTTTGGGCGTCCTCGCCGAATACGACGCGCTCCCCAACATCGGCAACGCGGTTGTGCCCGGGCGCGCCCCCCGCAAGGACGCGCACCCCCACGGGCAGGGCTGCGGCCACAACCTCTTCGGCGCGGCCTCGGTGGGTGCCGCGATCGCCGTCAAGCGCATGATGGCCGAGCACGGCACCGCCGGAACCGTCCGCCTCTACGGCACCCCCGCCGAGGAGACCGTGGTCGGCAAGGTCTACATGGCTCGCGACGGCCTCTTCGACGACCTCGACGCATCGATCGTCTGGCATCCGAGCCAGAGGACGGCCGTCAGCAACAACCGGGCCCGCGCGCTCAACAACTTCGAGGTCACCTTCCGCGGCCAGGCCGCCCACGGCGCCTTCGACCCCTGGAACGGCCGCAGCGCGCTGGACGCCGTCGAGCTCATGAACCACGGCGTCAACATGATGCGCGAGCACGTCGAACCGAGCGCCCGCATCCACTACGTGATCCCGAACGCGGGCGACGCGCCGAATGTAGTGCCCGAGTACGCCCGTGTGTGGTACTACGTGCGCGACACCACTCGGACGGCCGTCGAGAAGAGCTACGAATGGATCCTGGACATCGCCGATGGCGCCGCGAAGATGACGCGCACCGACTACGAGATCTTCCTGACCACCGGTGTCCATCCGTACACGCTGGTGCGCCCGCTGCAGGAGGCCATGCAGGCCAACCTGGAGCGCGTGGGGCCGCCGCAATTCAGCGAGGCCGACCAGAAGTTCGCCCGCGAGATGCAGGCCTTCCTCGACCTGGAAACCTCCGGCCTGCGCGACACGATCGACCACCTCCTGCCCGCGCCGACTCCGGCCGATGGCGGCTCTTCAGACGTGGCCGAGGTGAGCTATATCGCGCCGACCGTCGAGTTCAGCGTGACGACTGCGGCCGAGCATATCCCGTGGCATTCCTGGGCGACGAGTGCGTCGCATGGGACGCCGGGCTCGATCAAGGGGGCGCAGGTGGCGACGAAGGCGCTGGCGCTGATGGGGGCGGAGATCATTCTCGATGCGGACTTGCTGAGGCGGGCGAAGGAGGCGCACGCCGAGACGATCGGCGGGGTTCCGTACAAGTCGCCGATTCCAGAGGGACAGGCGGTGCCGCTGCCTAAGAAGGGCGGGTCCTGACACCTCGCGGCGGGCCTCGCTCCCTCAGTCTTCCCCCTCCGTCGCCGCCAGCCGCCCCGAGATCTCCCGCAGCCGCAGCCACTCCTGGTAGAAGAACGGCAGCATCAGCATCGATTCGACGAACTGGAAGACGTACATCACGATCGCGAAGACCGCGCCGTACTCCGTCGTCTCCGTGGTGGCCGCGCTCACCGCGAAGACCAGCAGGGCGATCATGAAGACCCAGTTGATGCCGAAGTTGGCGGCTTCGAGGTCGGAGAGGCGGATGTTCCAGCGCATCATGGCGCGGAGGTGCTTGGCCAGGCGGGCGGGGTCCCCGCTGTGGACGGCGTCGACCTGCCGTTCGTGCTCGTCGTTGAGCCCCTGGTTGTAGCGCATCGTCAGTCCGCCGGTCAGTGCGTAGAGCACCACCGTGGCGACGGCGACCACGAGACACCCCAGGAAGACCGGGATGTTCAGCGCGGCCAGGATCACCACCGTGCCGGCCAGGCCGATCCCCGCGTTGATCAGCTCCGGCAGGGAGTTCTCGAAGAACTCGACGATCTCCTTGAGCATCCCGAGCCGCGCCGTACGGGTCGAGGTGCTGCTCCCGGCGGCCGATTCCGCCATTTCCTCGCCCAGCGTGACGTAAATCCGCGCGTAGGCCCGGCTGTCCACCAGGCGCCGGAGGACCGCGATTCCCATCGTGACGATGCCGAGCACGGCGAACTCGTAGAGGCCGCGGGTCGAGTCCGCGAGGACGCTGTCGATGGCGCGGCCGATTACCAGCGGGAAGAGGATCCACCCCGCCGCCTCAAGCACCACGAGCGTGAGGGTGAGGGCGAAGCGTCCTGCGAAGCGTTTGAGGAGTGCGTGCATTGGGTGCCGGGAAGGGTTCCGGCGTCATTGGGGTCGATGCGGGGCGGCTCCCCGGCTCATCGACTAAAGGGTATGCACGATCAGGGGCGTCAGGCCAGTGGTCCGCGAAGCTACAGTTGGAAGCTCCGGCCGATCCGCGGGTGTCCCTTCTGGTGGACACTCCGCGTCGCGGCGGGGGACTGTTCGAGCGAGCGATGGTCGACGGGCTCGACCACCTCTTCAGGCTGCGGCGCGGGCGGCTCCTGGGCCGCCGTCCGGGATTCGATGACTTCGTCGGCGCCCAGGATCAATCCCAGGGACAAGGCCAACCCCGCTGCCGTCAGCCGGCGGTTTCCGCGTCGTCTCAAGCGTATGGTTCTCATTTCCCTCTCCCGTTCTTGTCCGCCGGGGGCGTCCCGGCGATGTCCACTACTGCAGCAATTTTCGTGCCAGAATGTTCGCGGCGGCGGTTGCTGTTGGTTTATTGGACCCGATTCGGGGGGAAATGGTTGCATGTCCGGACAATCCGCGGGCGATCGCGCCCTTCCGGCTCGGTGGAACACCTCCGCAGTGCGTTGGACACCCCCGGGAATACCGCCCCCGACCGCTCGATGGCATTATCTTCTGCTCCGGGTGGTTTGTGCCGAGCCCGGGTGTGATCACCAGCACCGGAGGAGACCAGTGCAGCAGAGTTCCCTGCTGATCGCAACGGTCGTGTGCGCCCTGACGCTCACCCCCCACCCCGCCGCCGCCCAGTCCGCAACAGCCGCCAACCCGGAAGGCATAACCGCCGTCGAGGGCGTCCGTGTCGGCCACTTCACCTACCCGGACGATCCGACGGGGTGCACGGTCGTGATCGCTCCCGAGGGCACCATCGGGTCGGTGGACCAGAGCGGCGGCGCTCCGGGCACGGTGGAGACCGACCTGCTGGATCCGGTCAACAGCGTGCAGGGCCCCGACGCGGTAGTCATCGCGGGGGGGAGCGCCTTCGGCCTCGCCGTGCGGGACGGGATCGTGCGCTACCTGGAGGAACAGGGCCGCGGCTACCCGATTCCCGGTTTGGGCGTCATTCCGATCGTGTCGGGTGCGATCATTTTTGACCTGCGCGTGACCGATGTGCGCCCCGGCCCCGATTGCGGCTACCAGGCCGCTGCTGCCGCCGATACCGGCCCCGTCGCGGAGGGAAGCGTGGGCGCGGGAGCCGGCGCCACGGTCGGGAAGATGCTGGGGATGGACCGGGCGATGAAGGGAGGGGTGGGCACCAGCTCGGTAACCCTCGAGAGCGGCCTGGTGGTGGGCGCCATCGCGGTGGTCAACGCGGTGGGGGACGTGATCGATCCTGCCACCGGTCAGGTCGTCGCGGGGGCGCGCAACGAGGACGGGACCTTCGCCGATTCCCGGCGCATCCTGCGGGGTCTGGTGCCGCCTCCCTCGGAGCTTGAGAACACCACCATCGTCGTCGTCGCCACCAACGCGCGGCTCACCAAGGTGGAGGCCGCCAGGATGGCACTGATGGCCGACGACGGGCTGGCCCGTGCAATCGTCCCCAGCCACACGCCCGGCGACGGCGACACGGTCTTCTCCCTGGCTACCGGGACCCTCGCCGAAGGCTACACCCTGAGCCAGGTCGGCGGTCTCGCCGCCGAGGTCGTCGCCGACGCGATCCTGCGCGCGGTGCGGGCGGCCAGCGGTCTGCCGGGGATCCCCGCCGTGCGCGACCTTCCGGGAGCCCGATGAGCGCCACGCTGCCGGTACTCCTCCTCTACGTCGTCCTCATCACGGCGGTGGGCCTTGCAATAGGACGGCGCGTCTCGGGGACGAGCGACTTCTTCGTCGCGGGGCGCACGCTCGGTCCCGTGCTCCTCTTCGCGACGCTGCTTGCGGCCAACATCGGGGCGGGCTCCACGGTGGGGGCGGCGGGGCTCGGGTACGAGAACGGGCTCGCCGCGTGGTGGTGGGTGGGGTCCGCCGGTATCGGCACCCTGATCCTCGCGCTGTGGCTGGGGCCGCGCATGTGGCGCGTCGCCCGCGACCACTCGCTCAGCACCGTCGGCGACTACCTGGAGCACCGGTACGGGCCCTCGGTACGGGCGGCGATGGCGATGCTGCTCTGGCTGGGCACGCTCGCGATCCTGGCGGGACAGCTGATCGCCATGGCGTGGATCCTCGAGGTGGTGGCGGGCGCGCCGCGCTGGCTGGGGGCGGTGGTGGGGGGTGTGGTGATGACGGTTTACTTCGTCGCGGGTGGGCTGCTGAGCTCGGCGTGGGTGAACCTCGTGCAGCTGGTGGTGCTGATGGTGGGCTTCCTGATCGCGGCGCCGCTGGCGGTGGAGGGGGCGGGGGGGCTCGCGGCGGTGCTGGACACCGCGCGGACCGTCCCGGGTCGCCTGGACTTCATGAGCAACGGGGATTCGGGGTGGATGTACCTGATCCTGCTGGCCCCGGCCTTCATCGTCTCGCCGGGGATCCTGCAGAAGATCTTCGGGGCGCGGGACGTGCGGACGGTCCGGCTCGGCGTGAGCGCCTGCGGGATCGCGCTCATGCTCTTCGCGATTCTGCCGCCCTTGCTCGGAATGGTGGCCCATGCGGTGGCCCCCGGGCTGGAGGACGCGGAGAAGGCGCTTCCGGTGATCCTCACCGAGGGCGTGCCCGCGTGGGTGGGGCTGCTGGGGCTTGCCGCGGTGCTCTCGGCCGAGATCAGTTCGGCCGACGCCATCCTATTCATGCTCTCTACCTCGCTGTCCAAGGATCTCTACAAGCGGTTCGTGAAGCCGGAAGCGACGGATGGACAGGTGCTGAAGGTGGCGCGGGGGGCGGCGGTGGCTGGCGGGCTGGCGGGCGTGGTGCTGGCGGTGGTGATCCCGAATGTGGTGGGGGCGCTGACGATCTTCTATTCGCTGCTGTCGGTCAGCCTCTTCGTGCCGGTGGTCGCGGGGCTGCACTCGCGGCGGCCGGGGGCGGGGGAGGCGTTGGCGGCGGCGGCCGCGGGGGTTGTGGTGCTGCTGGTGGTGCGGTCGGCGGGTTTCGGCGGCTGGATGCCCCCGACGGCCTGGGGACTTCTGGCGGCGGGGGCGGCGTTCGGTATCTTCTTCGGGGCGCGGCGGGTGACGGGCGGAATCGGGTGAAAATGTCAACTTTACGTGACATTAAGTAAATCGCAGATGACTAACGGCAGGTCACAACACTCGCTTGGCGCCTCGTACCCGCGCGACGGTGGGGAGGAGGGCGGTCCATTCGATCGGGCGTCGAGCCCGGGGGACGCGCAGCCTCGTGGTGGTGGGGACAGGAGTATTGGCCCGGGGAATGTCTTCCCCCCCGAGATCCGCACCTGCGAGATGCACACGGGCGGCGAACCGGTGCGCATCGTCACGGCCGGCTACCCCCCCATCCCCGGCGCCACCATCCTCGAAAAGCGTCGTCACGCGCGCGAGCACCTGGACCATCTGCGCCGCTTCCTCATGCACGAGCCGCGCGGCCACGCGGACATGTACGGGGTGATCCCGGTCGAGCCGGACCACCCCGACGCGGACCTGGCCGTGCTCTTCTGCCACAACGAGGGCTACTCGACGATGTGCGGGCATGCGACCATCGCAATGGCCAGATGGGCGGTTGACGAGGGGGTGGTGGCGCCCCGCGAGCCCCGCACCACCGTGCGCATCCAGTGCCCGTGCGGACTCGTCACCGCGCATGTGCGGGTTAACGACGGCCGCGCCGGGATGGTGCACTTCGAGAGTGTGGGCGCCTTCGCCCCCCTCCTGGACGCGAAGGTGGAGGTGGAAGGCATGGGCACGGTCGAGGTCGACATCGGGTACGGCGGCGCCTTCTACGCTTTCGCCCCCGCATCGCGCTTCGGGCTGGATGTGCGCACATCTCCGGCGCGCACCCTGGTCGACGCGGCCTGGGCCGTTACCTGTGCGGCCAAGGCGCAACTCGACCTGGATCACCCCGAGCACCCGGATCTCGCCTACCTGTACGGCACCATCCTCATTGACGGCACCCTGGGCGACGACCGCCCGAGCGCGAACGTCTGTGTCTTCGCGGACCGTCAGGTGGACCGCAGTCCCACGGGGAGCGGGGTGACGGCGCGCATGGCCATCCAGAAGGCGCGGGGGCAGGTGGGGGTGGGGGACGAGCGGCGGTTCTCGAGCGTGACCGGGTCGGTGTTCACGGGGTGCATTGTGGAGGAGACGCGGGTGGGGGAGCAGGAGGCGGTGACGGTGCTGGTGGGTGGGCGTGCGCACTACACGGGCGAGGCGCGGTTCCGGGGTGAGGAGGGGGACCCACTGGGTGGGGGCTTCATGGTGCGATGAGATGGGGTGGGGGTGGGGCGTTGCCGGGGCTCAATGCTTCCGGCGGGTGGGCGGATTCATCCAGCACCGTGGATAGGGATTGTGCGGAAGCGGTGCGAGTCGCCTATCTTGCCGCATGATCAAGCGAGACGGAGGTATCGACAGGGCCGGCCGCGCGGAGGGTGGCGGCTGGATGGATGAGAGCGGTCGCGTGGCACGGAGCGGGGAGAGAGGTGGGCCGGTGGGCCGCGGCCGGATGGACCGCAAGGACTTCCTGCGCGCGGCGGGGGTGGTGTGCGGGGCGGGGTGGCTGGCGGTGTGTGCCCGTGGGGACGGTCCGGCGTCGGGAGATTCAGCCGCCGACAGCGCCGACGCCACACCCCAACCACTCCTCGACCGGATCGGCCTCCAGCTCTACACCGTCCGCTCCCTCATGGCCCAGGACGTGGCCGGCACCCTGGACGCGGTGGCGGCCATCGGCTATGACGAAGTCGAGTTCGCCGGCTATTTCGGCCACACGCCCGCCGAGGTCCGCGGATGGCTCGATGCGGCCCAACTCTCGTCCCCCGCAGCGCACGTCGGGATGGAAGACCTGGCGGGGGCGGGCCTGGACGCTGCGATCGAGACCGCGTCCACCCTCGGCCAGCGATGGCTGGTCCTCCCCTGGATGCCCGACGAGATGCGCACGACCGACGGCTATCGTGCGCTCGCCGACCTGCTGAACGCGGCCGGCGAGACGGCCGCCCAGGCCAACCTGAGAGTCGCCTACCACAACCACGCGTTCGAGTTCGAGACGGTGGACGACGACGGCACCACCGGCTACTCGCTCCTCCTCGAGCACCTCGACCCGGCGCTGACGGACCTGGAGATCGACTTCCACTGGTCGGCGGTCGGAGGCGCCGACTCCGCCGCCCTGCTGCGGGACAACCCCGGGCGCTTCACCCTGTGTCACCCTGCCTTATTCATGAATTCGCGAGTCGAGGGCAAGGTAGGGGGCTGAGAGGCCTCTCACAACCCCGATGGCGGGTCGGGGGCGGTTCCGGGGGCAAAAAACAGGCGTTTCGAGTCCGAAAAGGTTAGTTTGTTCGACCGAACCGAGCCGGTTTCCGGCGCTTGGAGACACCTCGGCGTCCTTGCGGCCGCCGGGGCCGGGAAAGGGTTCGGCGCCTGGCGGCGCCCGCGCTATCCGGAGGGCCCGTGCAGGGTCGCGAGCCCGCGGGCGAGCATGCGCCAGTGCGCCGACGCGCCTCCGATGGTCATCGTAATCCGGCGGCCCGATACGGTGAAGCGCGCCGGGGTGCGGAGCACGCGGTCCGCGAGACGCCGCAGGCTCCAGCCGGTTCCGGTCATGCGCTCCAGCACGGCGCGCTGGACGTGCATGATCTGGTAGCCGAAGCCGGCGAGCAGCAGGCGCACCTGGTTGCACGCGAAGGGGTCCACACCCTTCTCGCGCTTCGCGATCTTCTTGCCCCGGTAGTGGCTCTTGCGGCGCGACGTGGACGACAGGGCCGGGGAGACGACGCTCATCAGCTCGCCCAGGTGGCCCTCCGCCACGGGCGCGCTTGCGGTACAGCGCCAGGAGGTCCTCGCCGGACATCTCCTCCGACGGCATCGAGGTCAGCAGCCAGAAGCAGCGCGGGATGAGTTCGCCCGGCCGCTCGACGACGACCTGCACGACCCGGCGGGAACGGGACCACGACCCGGCCCGGTAGGACGACTCGCAAACCCAGGTGCGGGGCTCGCCGCCGGGCGCCCCGTTGTTCAGCGCATCCCAGACCACGGCGTCCATGGCCGGCAGCGCCAGGCGCTTCAGCACGGCGTTGTTGCGCACCCGGGCCACGTAGTGCGTGCCCCGCTCCTCCAGCGCCGCCATCAGCGGCTCGCCGGGATATCCCGCGTCGAAGCGCACCGCTGCCTTCCCGCACAGATGCCGCTCCGCCCGCTCCAGCACCTCGAGGACGAACTCCAGCCCGCCGTCCGCCGTGTGCACCTGCCCCTCGCGCAGCCGCAGATCCAGGATGTCGCCCGTCTCCCCCGCCGCCGCCACGATCGGATGATACACGCGCCGGTGATAGTAGCCGTTCCACGCGCTGCCCGGCTGTTCCCCATGGACCTCGACCGGCAGGCTGTCGATGTCGATCACCAGCGTCTTCGGACGCCGCCGGCCGCCCATCGCCTTCAGCCGCCACCCCGCCAGCCGCTGCAACCCCTCGCGCAGCACCTCGACGCCCTCCTTCGCCGACCACGCCGCCACCCGCCGCGACAGCGTCGGCTGCGAGGGCAGGCACCCGCCCTCGCCCAGCGGAGCCGTGCCCGCCCGGTCGCCGGTGGCCAGCCGCAGCGCCGGATCGTCGCGCAGCTCCGTCGCGTCGCCATGGTCCCGGCGGCCCTGCCCCGCCAGCAGCAGAAGCGTCCGCGCCAGCCGCCTCTGAGAATGCCGGATCCGGCGCCCGTCCCGCTTGTCCGGCAGCCCCTCCGCCAGAAACCGCGCCACCCTGCTGCGCCGCAGCAGCTCGCGCCCCGTCAGAGCCCCCGAATCCCCCGTGATCCGGTCCCGGCCGGACCCAATCCTGATCGACCTGTTGAAGCTGAACGGCGCATCCATTATCTTCACCCCCGACGTGATGGCTGGCAGGTGCTCGCGATCCTTCTAACACTCTGAATCTAAAGCACTTGCCGCCTCACGTCGCCTCGCCTCCCGGCCATTCGTGAATAAGGGGGGGTCACATGAAGGACCTCAACGCCGACGGACGCATGGCGGATGTTGGCGCGGGAGAGATCGACTGGGCCGAGCTCTTCGCTTTGTCGGACACGGCGGGGCTCTTGCACTTCTTCGTCGAGCACGACCAGCCCGGCGAACCCCTCGCGTCCATCGAGGCGAGCTATCGTTACCTGTCCGGGACCTGACGGCTTCGGACACTGCACCACAACACTTCCAGGGAGTCAAGGGTGAGCGAATCGACGAACGTTGGATCCGGCGGAGACCACGGCGCAAACGCGGGCCGTCTATTTCTGGGGAGTTGTGTCGCGTTGATCGCCACTTCGGTGGCCTTCGCGACCGTAGGCGCGGTGATGTTCGCCCTCAAAGGCGAGTTCGCCCTCAACAACGCCCAGGTGGGGTGGATCGGGGGGGCGGCGCTCTGGGGCTTCGCGGTGTCGCAGGTGGTCTTCGCGCCGCTGTGCGATACGCTGGGCATGCGGTTCCTGGTCCGGATGGCCTTCGTCGGCCACCTCGCCGGGTCACTGGTCATGATCTTCGGCGGCGGGTTCGCGACTCTCTTCGCCGGCGCCCTGATCATCGCCATGGCCAACGGACTGGTCGAGGCCGCGTGCAACCCGCTGGTCGCGGCGCTCTTCCCGGACAACAAGACGGTCAAGCTCAACCAGTTCCACGTGTGGTTCCCAGGCGGGATCGTACTCGGGGGACTGGCGGCATTCGGGCTTGACAGCGCCGGGATCACGTCGTGGCAGATCAAGATCGCGCTGATCCTGATCCCAACCGTTGCGTACGGCGTGCTGCTGCTCGGCCAGCGCTTCCCGGCGACCGAAGGCGTCCGCTCCGGCGTCTCCATGGGAGAGATGTTCCGCGCCACGCTGACCACTCCGCTGATGCTGCTCATGCTGCTGTGCATGGCCATGACGGCGTCGATCGAGCTCGGGCCGAACCGCTGGGTCCCCGCCGTGCTGGAAGCGGGGGGGATGGCCGGCATCCTGGTGCTCGTGTACGTCAACGGCATCATGGCGGTCATGCGCTACTGGGCGGGGCCAGTCGTGCACCGTCTGTCGCCCACGGGCATCCTGGTGGCTTCGGCGGTGATCTCGGGGGCCGGGCTGCTGTGGCTCAGCTTCGGGGGATCGATGGCTTCGGTGCTTGCTTCGGCGACGGTCTTCGCGATCGGTGTGTGCTACTTCTGGCCCACGATGCTCGGCTTCGTGTCGGAGCGCGTCCCTAGAAGCGGGGCGCTGGGACTGGGGCTGATGGGCACGGTGGGGATGGCCGTGGTCGGGCTGGTTACCTCCCCCTGGATGGGGGGGATCGCGGACCGGGTTACGCATGAAGCGCTCGACAAGGATCGGGCCTATGTGGTGCTGGTGCAGGCTGCCGGTGCGCTCCAGTCGGAGTCACTTCGCACGCCGGGTCCCGAGGGTGACGACTTGAGGTCGGCGCTCGAGTTTCTCACCGACGTGCTCCCGCCGCTTGGCGAGGAGCCGATCCTCCCGGAGCTCGAGACCGCCAGGGCCATGCGCGCCTTCACCGAATCGGGCTCCACCTCGCCGGTCGTGGAGCAAGTGCAGGGTATTCTGGGGCCTGCGGAGAACCAGGGGGGACTGGTCTCCTTCCGTTACCTGGTGCCGCTCAGTGCGGTGCTGGTGCTGGTATTCGGACTTCTGTACATGCGGGAGCGGCGTTCTGGCGGGTATCGGGCCGAGCGCCTGTCCTGACCTGAACCCGGCCGCGAAGTGAACCTCCATATTGGTCGGCGGCTCCGGTACGGCATGGTGGGCGGCGGTCCCGGCGCCTTCATCGGTGGCGTGCATCGGATGGCGGCCGCGCTCGATGGCGAGTTCGAGCTGGTCGCGGGAGCCTTCGCGTCGAGGCCCGAACGCTCGCGGGAAAAGGGCCGGACGCTCAGACTCGACGAGCGGCGCGTCTACGGCACCTGGCGCGAGATGGCCGAGGCGGAGGCCGCGCTTGGCGAAGACCGGCGCATCGAAGCCGTGTCGATCGTCACCCCCAACCATCTCCACCACCCCGTCGCGACGGCCTTCCTGAATGCGGGCATCCCCGTCATCTGCGACAAGCCGATGACCACCACCCTGACCGACGCCGAAGACCTGTGCGACACGGTGGAGCGCACGGGCCTCACCTTCGCGCTCACACACAACTACACGGGCTACCCACTGGTAAAGGAGGCCCGCCACCTGGTCCGCTCGGGACGGCTGGGAACCGTGCGCAAAGTGGTGGCCGAGTACCCGCAGGGGTGGCTCTCCAAGCGGCTGGAGGAGACCGGCCACAAGCAGGCGGGCTGGCGGCAGGACCCCGGCCAGGCGGGGAGGTCGTCGGCAGTGGGCGACATCGGCTCGCACGCACACAACCTGGCGTGCTACGTGACGGGTCTCGAGATCGACGCGGTCTTCGCCGACCTCTCGGCCCAGGTCCCGGGGCGCATCATGGAGGACGATGCCGGGATCCTGGTCCGCTTTGTCGGGGGCGCGCGCGGCGTCATTCTCGCGAGCCAAGTGTCGACGGGGGAAGAGAACGGGCTGGCGCTCAAGGTGTACGGGGAGAAGGGCGGTCTGGTCTGGCGGCAGGAACGGCCGGACCGGCTGCACCTGCTCTTTCCGGATGCCCCGCGACAGACGCTCACGCGTGGAAGCTCCTGGATGTCGGCGGCGGCGCGGCACGCGACGCGGCTGCCTCCGGGGCATCCGGAGGGCTTCATCGAGGCCTTTGCCAACGTGTACCGGTGTGCGGGGAGGGTGATCGGGGCGGCGCTCGCGGGGGTGGAGGCGGACCCGCTGGACCGTGATTTTCCAGATCACCTCGACGGTGCCCGCGGCATGCATTTCATCGAGAGCGTGGTCAGGTCCGATGCGCGGGAGTGCTGGGTGGGGATGGGGGGATTTCGGCCGGGGCGGGAAGCTGGCGGGGTCGGACCGCGGGACTCGTCCGGTTCTCCGGCGGCTTCCGCCGCAGGGTGAGACGGATGAACCGCCCGGTCACCCTTTTCACGGGCCAGTGGGCCGACCTGCCCCTCGACGTCCTGGCCGAAAAGGCGGCTGCGTGGGGGTATGACGGGCTGGAACTCGCATGCTGGGGAGACCACTTCGACGTGCAGGCCGCGCTCGCGGATCCGTCCTACTGCCGGAGCCGGCGCGACCTCCTGGCCCGGCACGGCCTCGATGTCCGGGCGATCAGCAACCACCTGGCAGGACAGGCCGTGTGCGACCGGATCGACGACCGCCACCGTGCCATCGTTCCCGAGAGGGTCTGGGGCGACGGCAACCCGGACGGGGTGCGCCGCCGCGCGGCCCGCGAAATGGAAGACACGGCGAGGGCCGCGGCGCGGCTGGGAGTGGGGGTGGTCAACGGCTTCACCGGAAGCCCGGTCTGGCACCTTCTCTACTCCTTCCCGCCGGTGCCGCCGGAGTGGATCGACGAAGGATTTCGCGACTTTGCCGCAGCATGGGCACCGATCCTCGACGTGTTCTCGCACGAAGGCGTCCGCTTCGCGCTGGAAGTCCACCCCACCGAGATCGCCTTCGACATCGTCACCACGGAACGCGCATTGGCTGCGCTGGACGGGCACGCCGCGTTCAGTTTCAACTACGATCCGAGTCACCTTGCGTACCAGGGCGTCGACTACATCGAGTTCATCCGCAGGTTCGGGGACCGGATCGCGCACGTGCACATGAAGGACGTGTGGTGGTCCGGCAGGCCGGCGCACGCGGGCGTCTTCGGTGGACACACGGACTTCGGCGACGCGCGCCGCTTCTGGGACTTTCGCTCATTGGGCCGCGGTCGCGTAGACTTCGAGGAGGTAATCCGCGCACTGAACCGGGCGGGTTATGGCGGTCCGCTCTCGGTGGAGTGGGAAGATTCCGGCATGGACCGTGAACACGGCGCGGCAGAGGCGTGCGATTTCGTGCGCAGCCTGGCGTTCCCGCCGTCGGATACCGCCTTCGACGCCGCGTTCGGAGGCGGTGAATGAGGTTGCCCCGCAAAGGGGCGTCCAGAGAGGAGACGATTTGCGATGCGCTTGATGATTGCAGTGGGCACGGTGGTGCTGATCGGTGCGGGGGGATGCAGGGGTGGAGGGGCCGGGGGGAGCGGTGACGGGATGGAGACCGGTGCCGTGGAGAACCGGGAGGCCCCGGTGAATCGGCTCACCGCCGAGGCGGAGGAGGCCGGCTGGAGACTCCTCTCCGATGGTACCCTCGATGCGTGGCGAGGATACCGTCGGGACGATGTTCCCGGTGGGTGGTCGGCGACCGATGGTGCCATTTCCTTCACCCCGGGCGCGGAAAGCGGCAGCATCATCACCAGGGACCAGTTCGCCGACTTCGAGCTGGCCTTCGAGTGGAGGGTGGAGGAGCGCGGCAACAGCGGCGTCTTCTACAAGGTGACCGAGGCCGAGCGCGCACCCTACTGGACCGGCCCCGAGTACCAGGTGCTGGACAATGCGGGTCACCCGGATGGGCGGCAGCCCGAGACCTCGGCCGGGGCCAACTACGCTCTCCACGCTCCGGTCGAAGACGTGACCCGCCCAGTTGGAGATTGGAACCAGGGGAGGATCGTGGTCCGTGGGCCTCATGTGGAACACTGGATGAACGGTGTGAAGATCGTTGAATACGAGCTGTGGACGGACGAGTGGCGGGCGCTGGTGGCGGAGACGAAGTTCACCGAATGGCCGGGTTACGGGATGGCGGAGGGGGGGCACGTCGGGTTGCAGGACCACGGAGATCCGGTTTGGTACCGCAACGTCAGGATCCGGGAGCGGTGAGATCCTTCCTCGCGGTTCGGCTGGCGTTCGCTTGACAATGCCGGAACTCTCTCGTCATCTGAGAGGTACAAGAATGGCTATCACAAGGGTAACGGTCGCCCGCCATGGACACGGGGTAGTCCCGGGATACGGTCTGGCCCCTTTCAGAGAGGATGATACGATGAGGAGCGCCCGCTTCCACTTCAACCTGCCGTACGACCTCGTCCGCGCTGGAGCGCTGGAGCGGGTCGTCCTTTCAGGCCCCGCCGGGGAAGACTCTCTCAGCCCGATGAGCGCCCCTCCCATGGCGATCGTCCGTAACAGCGTTTCGGGTCAGATACGGGCCTTCCTCAGGGATTGGGACGGCACGGTCCCGGCGGCCGTCGAGGGCAGCACATTCGAGATCATGTTCAGCGATGGGATTCCAGGAGGTGTACGATGAACCGCAGATTGATGCAGACCCTGATTCTGGCCGCAGCCTTCGCGCACGGGTCGGCTTCGGGCCAGATGCAGGCCGAGGTCCGCGGGGGCCTCACGATCGGGAGCCACTCCGCTTCCGCGGCGGCGCTGGACATCAAGCCGTCCATATCTTTCGACGCCGTCGTCAGGCGGCAGATCCATCCACGCTTTGCCGTCTTCGGCGGGTACTTTCGCACGGCCTTTGGCTGCACCGAAGGATTCTGCAAGGACCAGGACCCTTCCATCACCATCGTGGGCAATCACGGTGTGCTCGGTGTCGAATGGGGAAGCGGCGGACCATGGTTGCGGACCGGGCTGATGCTCGGCACTACCGGGGCCGGGTCCCGGGGAGACTCTCCCACCATCGGGATCGGTTTTCATGCAGCGGGCGGGCTCACGGTGGGATCGGGCGGCTTCCGGTTCCTCCCCGGACTCTCGTGGCGCCGGATGCAGGCGAAGTCTGCGTCCGACAACGATCATGCCACCGCGATTTCCCTGGACTTCGGGTTCGCCTATCAGCTGGGAGGAGGAAGCTAGTCCCAAAGTCATGATGCGCTCACGGTTCTCGACCAGGCGCTCGGCGGGGCCAAGGACTCCGAGATAGCCTCTGTCTGTCTTCGCGAGCGACGCGCCATCGTCACATTCGACAAGGACGAGTGCGTGAGTGAGCACAGCTCCTCCAAGGGTTTTTCATACTGTCCTCTACCCTTCCGACCGCTCCAGCGGCCAGAGTTGAACCGTCTCCACCCCGAGTTCGTCGAGGGCGACGCCCAGGATGTAGTCCTCGCCGATCTCGTGGAGGTGCAGCAGATCCTCCGGAGTCTCGACAAAACCAAGGACCCGCCCTTCCGGATCGAAGACCGTCCAGAGCGGGGCCGGTCTCACCTCGCGAGGGAAGTCGTATTCGCGAACCCAGAGGTTCCCGGCGGCGTCGGCAAGGATCGTCGAGAAGGCTGGGAAGGTCTCGGCGAGAGGGCGTGAGCGGAGACCCAGAAGCAGCTCTTCCCTGATCTCCTCGGGTATCCCTGGCTTGTTTGCAAATCCCGCCTGTCTGGAAGGTTCGACATCGGCTTCGGTCGGCACGCGCGGGACGTGCTTACGCCGAACGATAAGCACGAGAGTGCCGTCGGCCCGGAACGCCTGGAGTTCGTACCGTCTGTTCGGGCCGGCCACGATAAGATCGCCCCAGAGCCCTGTGATGAACTTCCAGCCGAAATGGTAGTATTTCAACTGCCGTTGGCCACGTTCGTCCGTTGTGAATCTCACCTTCCGGTTCAAGTGCCTACCCAGTGAGCCGAAGAGCCTGCCGTCACCGTCCCATACATCCACCGCAACCGTGTCGGCACCGCGGGTAAAGGAGGAATAGTTCACCGACAGGATCGTGCCATCCGCGCGCACGGCGACGGGGCTGGGAGGCATCCACATGGCATTCCGACCACGCCGGAATCCAACGGTGCGACCGTGGTTGCCATCCGAATCAAAGATCGAGATGCGTCTCCCCGCCGCGAACCAGGCTACTATGGAGTCGCCCGGCCAGGGACCCGCGTGGTACAGACCCATGAACTCACCGGGTCCTTCACCAGGTCCTCCCCAGGTGAGCAAGTGGTTTCCGGAGGCGTCGAACATTCGCACTTCGCTGGGTCCCGCATTCGCCACCGCAATACGCCCGTCGGACAGCCGGGCGGAGTGCGAGACATGGTGCAGCATGTACGGCTCCTCGCCTTCGAGCACCCCGATCGAGACGGTCGGCTCAGGTCCGATCCGCCACGGGAGCCGAGACTCCTCCAGAGGCTTCGCGTTCTCGACAATCCGGATGCCCGCGCTGTCTCGGACGAGGCTCCCCGATCCGGTCGGGCTCTGTTGGCCCTGCTGGCAGGCGACCGCGGCCAGAGCGACGACCGCCGCGAGAATACGAGTGTGCATATGTCCGGGCGACTTCTTAGCGCTCCGCCCGCTCGAGCGGCCGGACCTGAATGGACTGGACTCCGAGTTCGTCCTGTACCCCTACCAGGACATAGTCCTCTCCGATGTGATGGATGCGCAGGTCGTTTGGGGTCTCCATGAACCCGAGCACGTGCCCTTCTGGATCGAAGACCGTCCAGAGCGGGGCAGGTCTTTCTTCGCGGGGGAAATCGTATTCCCGAACCCATAGGTAGCCTGCGTCGTCGGCGAGGATCGTGGAGAACGCCGGGAACGTCTCCGCGACCGGGACCGACCCGAAGACCCGGCGCATTTCTTCGAGCAACTCCGCCGGCACGTCGGGCGCGTCACGAAGGGCAATCTCCCGGTCAAGGTAGAACTGCTTGTCGGCTTCGGTCGGGATGCGTAGCGTGTGTTCGCGTCGGACAATGCGAGCAAGCGCACCATCCGCACCAAACGCCCTGATCTCGTAGCGATGGTTCGGGCTGGCAACGACCAAATCCCCCCAGAGCGATGTCACGAGTTCCCGGCTGTAGGCGGCCGGCATGCGTTCCGTGTAGCCACGACTCCCGCGCGCGGTGATCATGTCCTCGTCGGGATACGCACCCAGCGACACCAGGAGCCTACCCTCGCCGTCCACAAGCTCGACCCCAGTGGAATCGGCGTCCCCCTCGACGATGGACACAATGGTTCCGTCCCCACGCGTCGCCACCAGGGGCAGCGACCGCCGTGACGAAGCGTTCTCGTCACTCTGCAGGACAAACGAACGGCCGTAGTTGCCGTTTGAGTCGAAGATGGAAAACCGGCGGTTGACGAGCTGCCAGGCCAGGATGGAATCACCCGGCCAGGACTTAACGCGCCACAGGCTCCTGAAATCCCCCGGTCCCTCGCCACGCCCGCCAAAGGTGACCAAATGCACCCCGCGTGCGTCGAACATCCGCACTTCCTCCGTGCCCCTGTTCGCCACCGCGATTCGCCCGCCGGACACCCTCGTCGCATCAATGACCCTGTGCAGCATGTACGGCTCCTCGCCTTCCACCACCCCGATCGACACGGTCGGCTCCGGCCCGATCCGCCACGGGAGCCGAGACCCCTCCGGCGGCTTCGCGTTCTCGACGATCCGGATCTCCGCGCTGTCACGAACGACACTCGGCGGCCCGGGCGGGTTCTGCTGGTCCTGCTGACAGGCGACAACACACACGACGACCAACGCCACAACGATCCGATTCTTCATTCTGCTCCCCCTTTCAGCGCCCCGACCGCTCCAGCGGCCACACCTGCACGTACTCCACGCTGAGCTCGTCCCTGACCCGCCCCAGGATGTAGTCCTCACCGATCTCGTAGACCTCCAGTTCCTTCGGGATCTCGACAAGGCCCAGCACTCGCCCTTCCGGATCGAAGACCGTCCAGAGCACGCCCGGCCGTTCTTCTCCCGGAAACTCGTATTCCTCGACCCAAAGGTGGTCCAGGGCATCGGCCATCAGCGAAGCGAACGCCGGAAAGTGCTCCACGACCGGGGCAGACCTGTACCGCTGGCGCTGCTCTGCCTGGTAGGCCTGGATCTGGCTCTCGGTCCAGTCGTCGGGATAGGAGGAGATACTTTCCTCGACGTAGGCGTCGATGTGGGCCGGGGTCACCGGACGCGGTTCGTGGCCGCGGCGGACGATCCTCGCCAGCGTTCCGTCCCTCGCGAAGGCCTTGATTTCGTAGCGGTTGGTGGGACCGATGACAAACAGATCGCCCCACGTTTCCTGCGGCAGCGACACACTGAAGAGGATCGCGTCCATCATTCTTCCTCCCACCACGGCCATTTCCTGTCCCGGATACACTCCCAGCGAACTCCGGAATCTGCCGTCCGCGTCCCGGATTTCGACCCCAACGGTGTCCAGAAGGTGAGGGTCGTGCCAAGCCATGATCCACCCGTCGCGCGTGGTCGACCGCGGCGTGAGGGCCCACGAATGCCGATCGTCGTCGTTCGTCTCCAGCGTGAAGCCCCGTCCGAAATTTCCTTCCGCATCCAGGACGGAGATGTCGCGGCGCGGCCCGTACCAGGCGGCAATCGAGTCGCCGGACCAGGGCTCAATGGTGCGAAGCCAGGAGAACTCGCCCGGCCCTTCGCCCTGGCCGCCCCAGGTTGACATGTGGATTCCCGATGCGTTGAAGACCCGCACTTCGGACGTACCGGAATTCGCCACGGCGATCCGGCCGTCGGAAAGCATCATGGCATCCTGGACAGCGTACAGCAGGTAGGGGTCGTCGCCTTCGACTTCCCCGATGGAGACAACCGGTTCAGGACCGATCCGCCAACCCAGCCGCGAGCCGTCCGGGGGGCGGGCGTTCTCGACGATTTCGATTCCCGCGCTGTCGGTCGTCTCGCTCGACGGCCTGGTGGAACCCTGCGGATCCTCCTGGCAGGCGACGGCACACACGACTACGAACTCCACAACGATGCGATTCTTCATTCCTTTCTCCCTTCTGCAGTCTCCTCCGTACTCAGCCCCCCGACCGCTCCAGCGGCCACACCTGCACATACTCGACCTCCAGCTCGTCCCGAAAGTGGCCCAGGATGTAGTCCTCGCCGATCTGGTCGATTCGCAGACCCTTCGGCGTCTCGACAAACCCCAGCACCCGTCCCTCCGGATCGAATACGGTCCAGAGCGGTGCGGGTCTCTCCTCGCGGGGGAAGTCGTATTCGCGAACCCAGAGGTTGCCCGCGGCGTCGGAGAGGACCCTTGAGAAGGCGGGGAAGGCTTCGGCGAGGGGAGTGGACTCGAAGGACTTGCGCGCCTGTTCCACCATCTCCGGGGGGAAATCGGGGATTGTCGCATACATGGCGAGCTGCTCCTCGATGTACGGTTCGCGGTCCTCTTGCGTGGGCACCCGCAGGACGTGTTCACGGCGCACGATCCGGGCCAGCGTGCCGTCGGAACGGAACGCCCGGATCTCGTACCGTGCGGTGTGGCTGGCCACGACAAGATCGCCCCATTGGCCCGTCACCAGCTCCCGACCGTAGGCCGGCAAACTGAGTTCGCTGAAGCCCTGCTCGTTCGTGGTGACGATCACCTCTCTGTGGGGATGCGTGCCCAACGAGGCGGACAGCGCGCCATCGGCATCCCATATTTCGACCACCGCCGTGTCGGCGTCTTCCGGATCCCTGATGGCCAGGATCGTTGCGTCGGCTCGCACGGCGATCGGGCGGGGACGTCGCCACACCTCGGCCTCACCACTCTGGAGGACAAAGGAGCGGCCGTAGTTGCCATCCGAATCGAAGACGGAGATGCTGAGCCCGGACGAGTACCAGGCCACGATGGAGTCACCGGGCCACGGAGCTGCCCGGGCCAGGGTCATGAATTCGCCGGGTCCCTCGCCCTCACCTCCCCAGGAGACCAGGTGAGTTCCCGATGCATCGAACATTCGCACTTCGCTCGATCCCGAGTTCCCAACCATGATGCGTCCATCGGACAGCCTGGCGAGACTGCCGGCCCAGTGGAGCATGTACGGCTCTTCGCCTTCGAGTTTGCCGATCGACACCGTCGGCTCCGATCCGATCCGCCATGGCAGTCGCGACCCCGCGAGCGGCCGGGCGTTCTCCGTGATTCGGATGCCCGCGCTGTCCCGGACGAGGCTTGCCAGGCCGGTCGGGCTCTGTTGTTGCTGATCATCCTGCGCGCAGGCAAGCGCGGCCAAGGCGACGAGTGTTGTGATGCGTACCGTGTTCATGTTCGCCCTTCCGTCAGTGTCCCGCCTTCTCCAAGCGGCATTATCTCCTAAGAATATAGGATTGAATCGCGTCCCGCACGCCACTCAGCCCACTTGCCGCTCCAGCGGCCACACCTGTACATATTCGATGTCCAGCTCGTCCTGAAGTTTGCCCAGGATGTAATCCTCCCCGATCTCGAAAATCTCCAGCCCCGCAGGCATCTCCACGAACCCCTGCACCCGTCCTTCCGCGTCGAATACGGTCCAGAGCGAACCCGGCCGCCCTTCACCGGGGACCTCATATTCCCGCACCCACAGGTGATCCACGGCGTCGGACATGACGGACGCGAACGCCGGATAGTGCTCGGCAACCGAGGAGCGGTAGGGGCGACGCGTCGGTTCGGACCCCGCCTGGGCGATCAAGGCCTTTGTCTGGATCACGGCCTCGATTTCGGCCTCGTTTGGCGCACGCGGCTCGTGGCCACGGCGAACGATCCGAGCGAGGACGCCATCCTTTGTGAACGCCCTGAGATCATAACGGCTCGTGGTGGTGATCACGACCAGATCGCCCCAGGGTGCCCAGACGGATCTCCCGCCGAAGATCGTGCTGATCACGACCTCCCGATCGGTCCCTTCATTCACGACGTTCTGGTCCGAGCCCTCGTGCACCCCCAGCGAGCTTCGCACCTTGCCCTCGCCATCGTGGAGTTGCACGACGACGGTATCCGCGGTCCTGACGGAGAGGATGAAGCCGTCGCTCGTCGAGGCAAACGGCCAGGACTGGAGCCAGGGTGGCGTGCCCGGGGCGGCCGCCAGCGTGAAGGTGCGGGCGTAGTTCCCTTCGGCGTCGAAGACCGAAATGCCCATTCGCGGCGCGAACCACGCGGCAATCGAGTCTCCCGTCCACGGCTCGATCTGCCAAAGGTTGCCGAATTCGCCGGGTCCCTCGCCCTCCCCTCCCCATGTCGCCAGGTGCGTTCCCATGGCATCGAACATCCGCAGTTCGCCGCTACCGCCGTTGGCTACGATGATTCTCCCGTCCGGCAGCATCATGGCATCCCGGACGATGTACAACTGGTAAGCCTCTTCGCCCTCTCGGGTTCCGATCGACACCCTCGGCTCCGGTCCGATCCGCCACTCAAGGCGCGAGCCTAAGGGGGGAGCGGGGTTTTCGACGACCCGGATGCCGGCGCTGTCGCGGGTTTGGCTGCGAAGTGCGCTCGTGCCGGTGTCGCCCTGCTGGCAGGCGAGGGCGGGGAGGAGGATCAGGATCGGTGCGGCGACGAGGGTGATCGGTATCCGGGACTTCATGGTGTGGGCTCCTCGGTGGGGAAAGCAGAACAACCGACACAGCCAAAATTCGAGTGGATTTGACGATAAAAGTATATATTATTTGCTATTCATGACGATAAAACCATAGATATTTCTCCAAATCATCCAATTGACGATCCCATTCCTTGGCTCACCGTGCGAAGCCGGGGTACTATGTGGGGTGCGTCCACGATCGTTCCTTGCTGGAGTAATCCCCTGCCGACCACACGCGAACTGCGAGACACCCTGGCCCGCACCGCCTGGTGGGCCGAACCCCGAACGTGGGTTCTCAGGGACCTGGACCTGCGCCGGGCCCGCGAAGCTCCGTTCGAGTACTCCGCGGATGTCCTCGGCAACCTGATACCGGGCGGCCTCTATCTGCTCCGCGGCCCAAGGCGGGTCGGGAAGTCGGTCGAGGTGAAGAAGAAGATACGGCAGCTCATTGAAGGCGGCGAGGATCCCCGCCGGATCATCCATATTGCCGCCGACGGGTTGACGGCCGCCGATCTGCGCAGGGCGGTGGATGCCGCAGCCGGTCTGACCCCCCGCGACGGACGCCGATTCTGGTTCATCGACGAGATCACCGCGATTCCCGATGGCTGGCCGGCCGCTGTCAAATGGTTTCGCGACAACGATCTCCGCTTCGGCCTGGACACCGTGGTTCTGACCGGTTCCTCCGCTGCCAACCTCGCGGAGGCGGTCAAGGCTCTGGCCGGCAGGCGCGGGGACGCCCTCGATTCCGACCGCATCCTCCTGCCGATGTCATTCCGCAACTTCGCAAAGGTCCGTTCCAGCGGCGATCCGGATGACCTCGCCAACCCGCCGCCGGATGACTTCGGACCGGTCGCCGTCGCCGACCTTGCCCAGAACACCCTGGCGGACGCGGTTCGGGCGCTGGCCCCCTGGATGCACCGGTTCGTCGACGAATGGGAGCTCTACCTGACCGTTGGTGGCTTTCCGCGGGCCGTCGCCGCCTACGAGACCGGAGACTGGCCGGCCCCAGGCGCGTTCTCGCCCGCGTTCAGCCGGGACTTCGATGTCGGTGGAACGGGGATCGACCGCGCCCTCAGGCGGAGTCTGCTCGACGTGATCCATGGCGAGGCCTTCGGGCAGGCCAGGTGGTCGCGCACGCAGACCGATGCATTCGTTCAACGAGTCGCGAGGGGCATCGCATCGCCGACCAACTGCCATGACATCGCCACGGACACGGGCACATCCGGAAACACCGTTCGCCGCCGGATCGATTCCCTGCGCGAGAGTTTCGTCGTGTGGCCGTGCCACCTGGAGCGCAAATTGCGGCCAGCTCTCCGTTCGCAGGAGAAGACGTATTTCACCGACCCCGTCTACGCGCGTCTTTCTCCACGCTCGCAACCCTCCGCCGACTTCGGTCCGCTCTCCGAACAGCAGTTGGGAATGGCCCTGGTCAGGTCGTTCACCCGAAGTGATCCGGGCGGGTATGTGGACTTCGACGCCGTTCTCTATCACCGAACGAAGACGGGCAAGGAGATCGACTTCGTGGGTCCGGGATTCGGGGATCTCGCGATCGAATCGAAGTATGTGGACGGCGACCGGTGGAAGCGGGCTGCCCGGACGATGAGGGCGTCGCGCTGGCGGGGCATCATGGCCACGAGGAGCGCGCTGGACCTGAGTGATCCGGAGTTCATGGCGGTCCCGACGGGGCTGCTGGTCTGGCTGATCGGGGGCTGAGGTGGTGAGGGATCCGCTGTACCGGGCGATTGAGAGACGTCTTGAGGAGGGACCGAATCCAGACGACTTCGAACGGTGTGCGGTGGACATGCTGCGTGCCGTCTACCCGGGGCTCGTTCCGATTCGCGGAGGGGATGATGGGGGGATGGACGGGGCGATTGCGGATTCGCGTGGGGCGGCGCCGATTCCGCTGGTGGTGACGACCCGCGGAAGTGTGATCGGCAATCTCACCGGGAACCTGGAGTCGTACCGGGGTGGGGGGGGAACGGCGAGCGAAGCTGTGCTCGCTACGTCGCGGCGGATGACTGGTCGGCAGCGCAGGAACCTGGAGAAACGAGCCGGCGAACTCGGCTTCATCCTGCGCCAGATCCATGACCAGGCCGACTTTGTGGGCCGGCTGTACCGTGATCCGGTTGCGCGAAAGGACCTGTTCCCGGGCCTGACCGGAAACCCGCCTGCCTTGTCCACCTTCCCGAGATCGCCACACCCCTGGCCAGCGACGGAGTTGCTCGGACGTGACAAGGAACTGGAATGGCTTCGCGGAGTCGAGGGCGACGTGGTATTGTCGGGCCAGCCCGGAGTCGGGAAGACCGCGCTTCTGGAGAAGCTGGCCAGAGAGGGCGAAGGGCTGTTCGTGGTATCGCGGGACATCGGGCGCATCGCCGACGCGTATCGAGAACAAGAGCCACGACGAGTCTTCGTCGACGACGCCCACTTGGATGCCGTGCACCCCCACGACTCCATTCTCGGCAAGTTGCTTCGGCTTCGTCAGGAGTTCGAAGCAGGTTTTCGGATCGTGGCCACAACCTGGCCGGGGCATGAGGATGACATTCGGCAAGTGCTCTACCTAACCGACGATCAAACCCTGCGTGTGAAACCGCTCGAACGAAAAATCATCCTGGATCTCGTCCGCGGCGTCAGTCGTCGCTTTGCTGACATACTGATCGGCGAGATCCTCGATAAGAGCGATGGCAGACCCGGACTGGCTGTTACCCTGGCCCAATGGGCACACCGGGGTGAGTTGAAGGACCTGATAAACGGGCGACTCCTGCTGCGGCAGATCAGGATTGGGTTGCCTCAGGCTGACTCGACGCTCGAAGCGTTGGCGCCGTTCGCCCTCGGAGGCGGGCTCGGAATGAGGCTTTCGTCGGCCGCCGTGGCCCTGGGAATCTCCGAGACAGACCTCCGGCGGGCCCTTCGCCCCGTCTCCGGCACCGGCGTGTTGCAGGAATTCGAGGAGCCCGGACCCCATGTCGGCTCCTTGACGGTCAAGCCGGGTGCGCTACGGGTAGCGTTGGTCGAGCGTTCCTGTTTCTCCGGCGGTCTCAGCCTGAACGTGGAGAAGGCGCTTCCTCACTTGGAAGACCCGGCCGCGGGTACCTACACGCTCATTCGGGTCTTGGCGAGCGGTGGGCCGGTCCCGCACCGTCTCATTCGCACGCGGCTGGAGAAGTTGCATGGCTCCAGCTTCATGGGCGGCCTGTGGTCGGATTACGTCCGGACTGGAAAGTCGGCTGCCCGGTGGGTACTGGAAACTCACCCCGGGATGACGGTGTCGGTGGGTAGTGCGGCACTCAGTGTCGTGCCGGAGTTGGCACTGGACCTTCTGCTCAGAGCCCCGGCGGACGGGGGGCTCGGCGGCCGGGACCCTTGGCAGATCATCGGGAATTGGGCTCAGGCCGAGTTACCGGGGAGAGACGCGCTCCAGCGCCGGCGCCTCCTGGTCGAACGCGTGGTAGCGCACATAGGTCACGCGGACAGAGAGCAACGGGACCGGTGGACTTCAAGTCGGAGGACTCCAGCCAATCTCTTTCGTGACGCCTTCGCACTCAATGTCCACGGTGTACAAACCAGCCCGCTTGACTCTGAAGAACTCAGAATTACTTCTGGTTCATTGCTCGCTGCGGAAGTACGTGCCCTGGCTCGAGAATGGCCGACCGTCTTGGACTCCATGCGCTCCCTCGGAGACGACGGAATCCTGTGCGCGCGTGACATACTCAACGAATGGACGGGCAGGCTGCGGGTTGCCGGCCAGCACCCGGAAACGAATCCCACGGCGGAGCGGGAAGCCCCGAGAATGCTGGAAGGCGTGGTCGAATTGGCCGAGCAGGCGCCCGGCATCGTGATGTGGGCTCGCAGGCTCGCCCGCCACCGGGGGTTCCATGCCAGGCTTCCGGACATTGGCGATTCCCTCCTGCCCATACTATTCCCGCCCAAGCGATACCCGCACGAGAAGCATCCGCCTCGCGAGGTCATTGTGGCCGCGGCGGCCGAGATCGCCGACGAATGGTCGCGGGAAGACCCCGACGTGGTAGTCCAGCGCATGCTCTACTGTGAGCGTCAAAGGCACTTGGCAGGCCACAGGTATCCGGATGTCCTCACGTACGTCCCGGACAAGATCGCCCAAGGCGTTGACGAGCCGGAGCCGTGGTTGCGGGCTCTCCTCGACCAGGAGTCACCCCCGGCGTGGATCCTCCCGTTCCTCGAAGCCGCAGTAGTGGTTTCTCCGGCAACCCAAACCGCCTGCGAGATGGTTGCACGCAACGATAGGTACGACCAGGTATCCATCAAGGTCGGGCTGAAGGTCTCCGGACTTCCTCCAGAGGCGGTCGGCTGCATCATGGACGCTGTGCGGCGTCGTTCCGACTCGGTGCCCTGGCATGACCTTCCACGCGAGTGGCAACGTCGCCTGCTGCAAGACACCGACGCTCGAGTGCGAGCCGCGGCAGCCGCCGGACTGTGGCGGGCTTACAGGCGTGGGCGGCCCGATGGATCATTGGGGCGGCTGCTTCAGGATGCTGTCATCGAGTCCGGCAACGCGGAAATGCTGAAGGAACTGTTCTCGGTGGATCGCGAGGTGGCGCGGACCTGGATCCTTCAGCAGGCCCGGGTGTTCTCCAGCGAGCCGGTGGGGGCGAAGGACTGGCACCCATGGCAGGGCAGGGAGCTTCCCTTGTCCGAAAGGGTGGTGTTTCTGGGTGACGTCCTTCCTGGACGGTATCTGGATTTGCTGGACAGTGCCGTCGCCGCGCTGACCGGTGAGGACCGCCGCGACCTCATTGGCGCCATTCCGTCACACACCGATGAGCGGTTCTTCGCTCGCCTGGTCGGCGGTGACCCCGAATTGTACCGAGTGCTCCTACACCGGCATCTGCCGAAGGAGGCGCACCTGGCCCCGCTCAATGGCGTGCCGTCCCCCGAACGAAACGAACTGGTTCGGCTGGCGCGGGCGCACGGCTATTCGGACTGTGGAGTAGAAGCCCCGGTGAGCACCTGAGCGGCACCAGCGCTGCCGGACCGCGCGCCGACTCGGACCAGGGAGGCGCATCCGAGCATTTCGGCGCCCGAAACGCGAGCCTATCTTCCAATAATGGTCCCCCTCAACCGCCATGTGCCCTGATGTCCGGCCGGCGGCCCCCATCGTGGAGCATCGGGATGATCGAGGCGTCCCTGTTCCTGGAGGTCGATTTCTCCGACGGCCCTGTCCTGGTCTCCGGTGCTTCGGACGCCGCGGCCTTCTTCGACAGGCTTGTGGCCGCTGTCCGGGAATGCAATCCGATCCTGGAGCGCCCCCGATGACGCCGCCCAAGGCAGCCCTGCGTGATCCCGGGCTGGAGGCTGTGGTTCAGCGGCACCTGCCGGACCTGCGCTTGTCCGACGCGGACCTGAAGACTGCGTTGCCCGGCATCGCCCGGAGTTCGGCGGATTCCGCCAAAGTAGCGGGTGCCGTTCAGGAGGTGCGGTCACATCACCGCATGGTCCATGGCGATGCCCGGGATCTGTCGGCGCTTGCCGACGGTCCGTCCATCTCGTTGTAACGTCCCCGCCCTATTGGACGCTGAAGGAGTACAACGAAGGTGAAGACCAGCTCGGGGCGATAGAGGACTACGAGCAGTTTCTAGCAGAACTGGCAACGGCCTGGCAAAAGTGCTTTCGGGTCCTCGTCCCCGGTGGACGGCTCATTATCGTGGTCGGCGACGTCTGTCTTTCGCGGCGCCGACACGGCCGCCACGTCGTCGTGCCGCTGCACGCTGGGATCCAGGAATCCTGCAGGAGGATCGGTTTCGACAACCTGGCCCCGATCATCTGGCACAAGATCGCCAACGCCACCTTCGAGATGGGCGGCGGGGGCGGATTCCTGGGAAAGCCCTACGAACCCAACGCAGTCATCAAGAACGACATCGAGTTCATTCTCATGCAGCGGAAGCCGGGCGGGTATCGTAGCCCATCCCCGGCCGCACGGGCGCTGAGCGTGATCTCCGCGACCGAGCACCGGGAGTGGTTTCGGCAGATCTGGACAGTCCCCGGCGCGTCCACGCGCGACCATCCGGCACCGTTTCCGCTGAAACTCGCAACGCGGTTGATCCGGATGTTCTCCTTCGTCGGCGACACAGTGCTCGATCCGTTTCTCGGGACCGGGACGACCTCGGTGGCCGCGGCACGGGCGGGCAGAAACAGCGTGGGGGTGGAGATCGACAAGGGGTACATGGACATGGCGCGGCGTCGATTCCTGGATGAGACGGGCGGGCTGTTCGGGCGGGCGGGGTTGGAGGTGGGGACCAGAAGGTACCCCTGAATCCATGACCGAAGTGGTCGAGGAAAAGCCAGCCTCATGAAGGCCCTCCAGCACCCGGCAAGCGGCCGCGCTCCGGTCGCTCCGCTCCCTCCGCAATCGACCGCGGCACCAATTCGGTCGTGGCCAGCACCAATTCCCGCGTCATCTGGCCGCCGCCGAGGACCAGGCGTCTGCCATCAAAGTACTGGGGTCGCAGCCAAGGCCAATCATCGCCAATCACGATCGGTGTTGCCGTCAGGGATGCCGTGTCCACGACGTATCCCACGGCGGCGCCGTGGCGGACACTCAGGAACAGCGACCCGTCGGCCAAAGGATCGACCTTCGTCATTATCTGCACCCCCATTGGGTCATATTGCCAAGTCGCGTTTTCGGCTGCGGTCAGGGTATCGCCCAGAACCGACAACTGCACGGCTGCCTGGAATTCGCCGGGGCCCTCGCCAGCCTGTCCCGTGATGCCCACCGGGTTCAGATCGTCGTCCAGGAGTACGATGCTGTGGTCTGCCAAGCCGTCCACGACCACCCAGCCGGATGCTGTCCGGTCGACGTCAAGGATCGAACCGAATACGACCCGCTCGTCGCCGAGCCCACCCAGACGGGCGTCGACCGCGCTGATCACGTATGCCGAGTCGCCCACGGAAAAGTGCACGGGCTCCGCGAAGGAGGGGGCCGCACGCCCATCACATGCACCGAGCAACCCGACGGCAATCGCCGCAAACTCCGGACCCACGGGCAGCCGGCCTGCGTGAACCGTGTCGGCACCGTCAGCACATCTCGGCGAGGGGCGTGAACGGCCCATCAGCCACCCCCCCGATCCAGCGGCCACACCTGAATCGACTCCACCCCGAGTTCATCCATGGAGTGGCCCAGGATGTAGTCCTCGCCAATCTCGAAAATCATGAGCCCCGCGGGCGTCTCCACGAATCCCAGCACATGCCCCTCCGGATCGAAGACGGTCCAGAGAGGCGCGGCACGCTCCTCACTGGGAAGGTCGTATTCCCTAGTCCACCAGGCCCATTCTCCCAGGGTCTGGTTCCCACCCTACCTCCCGCGGTACGATCAACGCCTGGCCCATCGTCCCCCATCCCCCATCCCCGCCAAGGCATGACCATACACTTCGCCACACTCGTCCTCACGGCCGCCCTTCTCCACCCGCACAGGGGTGCCGGAACACAACAGCCCACGGTCGCCGAACAATCGAGCGGCACCACCGAGACGCTGCAGGCGATCAGTCCCGTCTCGGAGGAAACCGTCTGGGTGAGCGGTCACGGCGGGGTCATCCTGCGGACGTTGGACGGTGGGGCGGCGTGGGAACGCGTGGCGGCGCCGGGGGGCGACTCGCTCCAGTTCCGGGACATCCACGGATTTTCGTCCGAAGCCGCCGTCGCACTCACCGCGGGTGAAGGGCCGTTGTCGCGCCTCTACCGCACCGAGGACGCAGGCGCTTCCTGGACGCTCGGCTTCCTCATGGAGGAGCCCGCCGGCTTCCTCGACTGCCTCGACTTCTGGGACGAAAACCACGGTTTCGCCTACGGGGACTCCTTCGACGGCGTTCCGTACATCCTCCTCACGCGCGACGGCGGCCGTGACTGGACGCGCGTTTCAGCTGAAACGTCTCCGCCCGCCAACGAGGGCGAGGGCGGCTTCGCGGCGAGCGGCACCTGCGCCCGCGCCGCGCCGGGAGGCCGGGGCTGGATCGGCACCGGTGCGGGGGGATCGGCGCGGGTGCTCTCGACGGGCGACTACGGGCGCACCTGGACGGCGGCCGAAACCCCGGTGGTGAAAGGGCCGCTGGCCGGGATCTTCACCATGGTGGTCGCGGACGGGCGGCCGCTCATGGTGCTGGGCGGCGATCTCGACCGGCGCGAAGAGGTGGTGGCCGGCAACGCAGCGGTGACTGAGGATGCGGGCCGCACCTGGATGCTGGTCAGTCCCGCGCCGATCAACGGGGCCGTGTACGGGAGCGCGGCGGGGGGGATCGGCGCGAACCGGATTGTGGTGGCGGTGGCGCCGCCGGGGGCTGTGTACACGGTGGACATGGGGAAGAGTTGGCGGGGACTGCCCGAGGTGAGTGCGTGGGCGGTGGAGTTCGCGCCGGGGGGACGGGTGGGGTGGGCGGCGGGGGGTGGGGGGCGGGTCTGGCGGATCGAGTGGTAGGATTGCCGCGTGTGACCGCAGGCAAGCGTGTTACTTTTCCGGCGCGCCGGCCGACGGGCGGGCAACACGACCCATCACAAGGACCGAGGAAGAGACCATGTCTGTAAGACACACCCTGGCAGCGTTCGATCAGATCGCGGCGGGGTCGAGGACGCTGTTGGAAGCGGTTCCGGACGATCATCTGGACTGGCGACCCCACGACCGATCCTGGACGCTGGGCGAACTGGCGACCCATCTGGCCAACCTCCCCAACTGGACCGTGGCGACCCTGTCGATGTCCGAGTTCGACATCAGTCCTGCGGAGGGCGCCCCCCCGCCGATGCCAGCGCTCGGCTCCGCCGCCGAACTCACCACGGCACTGGACCAGGCCACCGCCGCGGCCCGCGGCGCCATCGAGAGCTGCTCGGAGGAGGATCTCGCGGGTCCGTGGACCATGCTCGTGGCTGGCGAGCCGCGATTCACGCTTCCCAAGGGCGTTGTGGTGCGGACCTTCATCATGGACCACATGATCCACCACCGTGCCCAACTCGGTGTCTACCTGCGCATGCTCGACGTTCCGGTGCCCCAACAGTTCGGACCGACTGCCGACTTCCCGGACATGTAGCGGCACCGCCCAAACCATCGGCCCCCAAGAGCATGCGTGCCCTCGATCCCAATCGCTTCGACCTTCTCACATTCGACTGCTACGGCACACTGGTCGACTGGGAGGCGGGGATCATCGGGGCGGTCAATGCGGCCTGCGCCCAACACGGCACGGCGGCAAGCGACGCCGCCATCCTCGCGGCCTTCGGCGATGCGGAACACGTCGTACAGGCGGAGCGCTATCGCACCTACCGCCAAGTCCTCGCTCTCACGCTGGAACGCATGGGCCCCCCACTCAGCTTCCACCCCACGCCGTCCCAGTGCGACGCCTTCGCGGCCTCGGTCGGCGGCTGGCCCCCCTTCCCGGACACCATCGACGCCCTCCACCGCCTCGGGGCACGCTTCCAGCTCGGTATCGTCTCCAACGTCGACGACGACCTCTTCGCCGCCACCACGGAGTGGCTCGACACCGACTTCGACTGGGTGGTCACGGCGCAGCAGGTCGGCAGTTACAAACCCGACCCCGCACACTTCGAGGAGATGGCCATGCGTTCAGGGATTCCCGTGGACCGCACGCTGCACGTCGCGCAGAGCCTCTTCCACGACATTGCTCCGGCCTCGACGCTCGGCTACGCCACCGTGCACGTCAACCGGCCCAGCCGCGGGAGCGACAGCGGCGCGACGCCTCCGGCCGTTGCGCGCGCAAACGCCGAAGTCCCCGACATGGCCAGTTTGGCCGATCTGCTCCTGGGGGCCCGGTGACTGACCGCAGCCCCTCCGACGCGGGTGGCCCGCCCGCCGCGAAACCCGGCCTCACACCGCACGAAAACCGGCCCGGCACCCCGGACGGCCACGACGGCATCCACACCATCCGCGCCAGCGGCATCCACCGCGGCTGGAACGGCATCCACTACAAGACCGGCCTCTCGGGAAAGAACGTCCCCGCCCGCGACCTGTCCATGAACGTGGCCCGCATCCCGCCCGGCGGCGTCGCCTTCGCCCACATCCACGTCGACTTCGAGGTCATGCTCTACATCCTCGAAGGCACCGTCCGCCACGACTTCGGCCCCAACCTCCGCCACTCCATCGTGAATCACGCGGGCGACTTCATCTTCATCGAGCCGGGCGTTCCCCACGAGGTCTTCAACGAGAGCGACACCGAGGATGTGGTCGCGGTAGTGGCGCGCTCCGATGCGTCGGAATGGGAGCACATCGTGGATTACGATCGCGAGACGGGGAAGGTGATCCCGAAGCGGGAATCAAACGGACAGGATGGGTGACCGGCCTCAGCCCCACTCACCTCCACAACGCGATAACCACCGCCTGCCCCAGCAGCGCAACGCCGTTGTAGCCGATGTTCAACCACGCGAGCCCCGCCTTGCGCCTCTCGAATGTGACCGACTGGTGTGACACCGGCAGCACGAAGGCCACCAGCGCCATTAGCGCCACGTGGACCCCGACCATCGCGGATCCTCCACTTCCCCCCATCGAGGAGACGCTCTCGGGCGAGACCTCGGCCACCAGCTGCGCGATCACGTAGGCCGTGACCAGCGCCAGCACGAAACCCACACCATGGACTTTGAGGGGGTTGAACCCCTCCCGGAGCTCTTCCTCGGTGGTCTCCATGAGCGCCATCCAGCGCTTGCCGAAGACCGGGCCGTACCAGAGCGCGCCGATGACCATCGGGACGACGCCGGCGACCAGTACCGCGAACAGGTTGACATCGTGCATTGGGGATTCCTCCACAGGCCGGGGGATCGGATTGGATTGCCCGGTGGAAACCCCCGTTCCCTTTCCACCGCGGCTGGGCGGACAACATAGGCGTTCGACCCTCTCAAGCGAAGGCGAAGGACGGGAACGGCCTCCTGGTTCGGCCCTGTTCGCCCACGCCCCTACTCCGACTTCACGATCCTGGCATCGAATCGGAAGTCCTCGATACTGCCAGCCTCGATCTCGGCGAAGCCCGGATGAATGGGATTCAGGATGTAGTTCCGTTCACCGTCGACCACCGCGCTGGGCACGCGAAACACGGCGGAGCCCCCCGACGCAAGCCACTGATCTCCGATCTCCTGGGTGACCGGATGCAGGCTGGGCATCGCCCATCCAGCCGGCAATCCCCGTTCATCAACCTCGGAGATCAGCCTTTCCGGGATTCTCACGCGGAGCTTGCGGTACGTCCTCAACACATCCGGCACCCTCAGATGCACCAGCAACTCCACGCTCGCAAGAGCGAGACTGCCACCCAGATACACCGCTCTGCGCCCCGGACTGTTCCACCGCCCGCCGAACCGAAGTGCCCCCTCTCCGGAGAGCATGTCGCCAACCGTCCTGGAGTGCTCCGGCGCGGCAAGGCGCCACGCCTCGATCATGCGCTCCACAGGCTGACTGCCGGATTCCTCTTCACGGATCGCTAACTGAACGTTCCGTGCCGGAGTCGTCCAATGAGCTGCTCGACTTCCCGGCCACCCACTTCGGTCGACGCCCGTTCGAGCGGCGACTCTCCTTCGATCAATTCATGCCCCTCCCCGAGCCACCGGCGCGCCGCCTCCCCGTCCCCCCGCATCAGTTCGTAGACCATCCCCACCAGCCTCGCCACACGTACGAGCCGGTCCGATTCCTCAGTCGTCAGCGCACCTGACTTCCGCCTTCGCGTCATGGTGGTGGGGGACAGGCCGATCACCCTGGCCATTGCCAGTCGCCCGACTCCAGCGGCGGCGGCCACTTCATCCAGCATTGGGAAGGGAAGGCCGCGACGGACCACAGTCACAACGCCTTCCCGGACGAGAAGGGGCGACAGAGGCCCGGGCACCCCCTGCTTGTAGAGTTGCACTCGAATTACTCCAAACGGTATATAGAGAATGACCAATTGGTGAATTGTAGCGGCAACGGCGTCCAGATGCAACGGACCATCCCCACCCTGTCCCTCGCAGTCCGATTACTACTCCGCAAGGACACCGAGCGCGGCGAGGCGCCGGGCCGGCAGCGCTACCCCGACTCCGACATCCGGTCCAGAAACTCCCGCTCGTCGGTCGTGAGCGACCGCGCCCCGGACTGGTTCGCCTTCCGCACCAGCTTGTCCACCTCTTCCCGGTTGATTTCGTGCAGCCGTTCACGGGGTATCGACTTCCACCGCTCCAACGACTCCAGGTCAACCACGATCGACACCTTGCGAGGCCGCGCGGGCTGTTTCACGACGCGTCGCTGACGCTGCCGCTCCCAGATCCTCAGGAACAGCCACCCCGCGACCAGTCCCCCCAGGTGGGCAAAGTGTGCGACTCCGTCCTGGGCCCCTGCGAAACCGGCGAAGAGGCTGATGGCCACCATGAAGATCGCGAGCACCCGCGCCTGGATCGGCAGCACGCCCCAGATGTAGATGTTCTCGCGGGGCCAGTACCGCGCAAATCCCACCACCACCCCGAAGATCGCTCCCGACGCCCCCACAATCATCGCGTATGGGGTCGCGAAGGACAGGATCGCGCCGCCCACTCCGCACGCCAGGTAAAACCAGATGAACGTCCGGCTTCCGAGCCGCTCTTCCAACCGCGGCCCGAAGAAGAAGAGCATCAGCATGTTTAGGAAGAGATGGCCGAAGCCGCCGTGGAGGAACATGTAGGTGACCAGCGTCCACGGACGGTAGAGGATCGCCATGGGGACCAGGGCGAAGTCCACGATGAGGGCCCGGAAGACCATCGAGAACAGAAAGACGACCACGTTCGTCAGCAATAGCCGCTGAACCCATGGCGTCATGATCACGGTTTGTCTCCGGGATGGATGGAAGGGCCTCGGGTCCCGGCGGCGGGATCGCGAAGACCCTCATTTCGTGGTGGGAGTGAAGACCAACACTTCGTGTCCGGAATCTACCGGTTTCGATCTCGGCACGCGCGTTGGGGGTTTTCCGGGTGACCCTGTCCCGGCTGTCGCGCTTCAACCTCCGGTCCCGTTGGCCTCGCGTTGGAGGAGGAGGCTCGCCATCGCAATGCCAGACTCTGATATCGTTTTGATATCATAATCATATCATTCTCCCCTCGCCTTGATCTCCCGGGGAAGCAACATGGAGTAAATTAGGGACTGCAAGGGGGTTGGCACTCCCGCCCGGGCGACCAGGGAGACATCGTGTCCGGCGCGTGCGAGGACGGCACCGTAGTAGCCGCCGACACCTCCGGCGCCGTGGATGGCAATCTTCACGACAGCGAGGCTGCCATCTCCCCCAGCACGGCCACCGCCTCATCCAGCTGCTCCCCGGTCACATACGGCGCCGGCCCCAACCGCAACACGCGGCCCCGGAAGTCCGCATAGACCCCACGACCCCGCAACTTGCAGCAGATCTCCCCGGCACGGGGCGTGTCCATGGCCAGAAAGCCGCCCCGCTTCGACAGCCGCACGCTACGATCCCGGCTCAGCACGTCCGGATCCGCGTCCAGCGCGTCCACCCCCCCCGCCAGCCGCCGTATTTGCGCCAGGCTCACCTCGCGCAAATGGTCCACACCCAACCCCTGCTCCCGAAAAAACTCGAACACCGCCGCGGCCCGGTAGTGACTGACCGGATCATACGTCGACCCCGCAAACCGAAGATGTCCCTCCCCATACGATACCCCACCCTCCCCCGGCCCCCCCGCCAGCGTCCCGAACTCCGCAAACCACCCCGTCAACACCGGCCTCAACCCGCAGTCCCGCGGAAACCTCAAGAAGCAGTTCCCCTCCCCGAGCTGGCAGTACTTGTACCCGCCTCCCACCACGAACGCGTCCCCCAGCCCCATCCCCACCACCGAAAACGGCACCGCGTTGAGCGAATGGTACGCATCGACCAACAACTCGGCCCCCACCCGCGCACACGCCCGCGCCACCTCGTCCAGCCCATCCACAATCCGCGCGTCCCGGAAGAGCACCGACGACACCAGCACCGCCGCCGTGCGGTCGTCGACCGCCGCAATGATTCGTCCGGCGATCGAATCACCCGCGTCCGGCGCCCCACCCGAATCCGACGGCCCCCGTCCCGTCCCCCGCCCCCCACCCGTCCCCACCCTCACCACCTCAATCCCCTCTTCCTCCAGCCGATCCAGCTGCCGCCGCACCGTATGAAACTCCCCGTCCGTCGTCACCAGCCGCGGCCGCTCCCGCAACGGCAACGCCGACAGGAACCGCACCACCAGCTCGTGCGTGTTATGTCCCAGCGCAATATGCCCATCCGGATCGTCCAACAACCGCCGGTACCCCGCCCGCACCTCGTCCGCCATTCCGAACGCCCGGTCCCACTTGTCGTCCACCATCTCGGCCGCATCCAGCCACGCCTGCTGCTGCGCCTCGAAGGCCATATCCGGCCAGGCCTGGTGGGAGTGCCCCGTCAGCAGCACCCGCTCCGAGACCCGGAACCGCGAGTAGTGGCGGGCAAGCCCCCCGGTCACAACGCCGTCCTCATCTCCCACAGATCCGGGAACGCCGGCTTCAGGGTGGATGCCAGGTAGGCCACCCCCGCGCTGTCACCGGTTCCCGGTTTGTTGCCGATCGTGCGCTCCGTCATCTTGAGGTGCCGGTAGCGCCACTCCTGGAAACCCTCGTCCAGGTCCACCAGGCACTCACACAGGTTGACCAGCGCCGGGTCCGCGCGATACGCCTCGGCCAGCACCCGCTGCACCTCAGCGTCGGACGCGACCGGTTGGGTCAGATCACGAGCCAGCACCCGCTCCGGGACCTCGTAGCCGTTGTGGACCAGGAACCGCAGGAAGGCATCCCAGAGCGACGGCTCCGCGAGTCTGCGCTCCAGCCGGCCCCGCTCGCCGGGATCCGGGAACGCCTCGAGCACCGCCGCCCGCTTCATTCCCAGCGCGAACTCCAGCTCGCGGAACTGGGACGACTGGAAACCGCTGGCCGTTTCGAGGTGATCCCGGAAGGACTCGAACTCGACGGGGGTCATCGTCTCCAGGATGTCCAGCTGGCCGACCAGCACCTTCACGATCGCGCGCACACGCTTCAGCGTCGCGGCGGTCCGGGCCTCATCGCCCGCCGTGAGAAGCTCCCGTACGCGGTCGAGTTCGTGCAGGAGGGCCTTGAACCACAGCTCGTGGACCTGGTGCACGATGATGAAGAGCATCTCGTCATGCTCCGGCGGGTCGGAGATCGGCCGTTGCAGGGACAGCAGCTCCGGGAGCATCGCGAGGCTCTGGTAATTGATCGGATCCTGTTGTTCACTCATCTCGGGTCTCCGGCCCGAAGGCCTCGGCTGCCGCCCCGAAGCGCGGCGTGTACCGGTCAAGTGTGTCGTACTGTGGAGGCCACTGCAGGGGATACCCCAGCGCGTACGCGGCGTGCCTGGTCCAGTATGGATCCCACAGGTGAGCGCGCGCCATGAGGCAGAGGTCGGCGCGGCCCGACGCGATGATCCCGTTGACGTCCTCGAAGGACGAGATGTTGCCGACCGCCATCGTCGCGATCCCGGCCTCGTGGCGGATCCGGTCGGCGAATGGGGTCTGGTACTGGCGGCCGTAGCGGGGGCGCTGGTACGGAACCGTTTGCCCCGACGAGACATCCACGATGTCGCAACCGTTCGCCTTGAGCGCCCGGGCGATCTCGACGGCGTCGCCCGGTTCGTTGCCGCCGTGCCACCAGTCCACCGCGGACAGCCGCACCGACAGAGGCTTCTCGTCGGGCCAGAGTGCGCGCACGGCCCGCACGACCCGCAGCGGGAAGCGCAACCGGTTCTCCTGACTTCCCCCGTAGCGGTCGGTTCGAAGGTTAGTGAGCGGGGACAGGAAGCTGGCCAGCAGGTAGCCGTGCGCCATGTGGATCTCGACGAGGTCGAAGCCGGCCTCGGCCGCCATGGCGGTCGCACGCTCGAACTCGCCGATCAGGGCACGCATGCCAGCCTCGTCCAGCTCGTCCGGCACCGGGCTGTGGTCGAAGTACCCGATCGGAGACGCCGACACGATGGGCCAGCCGCCTTCTTCCAGCGGCTCGTCGGGCCCCTCCCAGAACAGCCGCGTCGACCCCTTGCGGCCCGCGTGGCCGAGCTGCATGCCGATCTTCGCGCTTGTGAAACGCTTCACAAATCCGGTCAAGCGGCGCCATGCGGCTACGTGCTCCCCCGTGTACAGCCCCGCGCACCCCGGCGAGATTCGTCCGTCGCGCCCAATCGCGGTCATCTCCGTCATGACCAGCCCCGCGCCGCCGATCGCCCGTGATCCGAGGTTGACCAGGTGCCAGTCGTCGACCGTGCCGTCCTCGGCGGAGTACTGGCACATGGCCGATACGCCGATGCGGTTGGCGAGCAACATGTCGCGCAGCCGGAAGGGGGTGAAGAGGGGGGGCGGGGGGGGATGGGGAAGCGGTAACCGGCGGACAGGCTCCAGGGTACCGGGAAGCGCCGGGCCGACGACGACCCCGGTTTTGGCAGATGCCTCGGGCTCTGGAGTAACCGGCCCAGCCTCCCCGGGCTCCCGCACGATCCCCAATGCGGCTTCGTGCTCGGCGATGGTCACCCCCGCCTGGACTTCGGCCTTCGCGGCCACCCACCGGTCCACCACATCGACGAACGCCGGATCCCGCTCGCGCAGGTTCTCGTGCGAGATGCGCAGGCTCCGCGTCAACAGAGAGAAGACAAACTGTACGGGCTCGAGCCGGAAGTACCGCTCCGTGTCCTCGAACCACTGAAGGCTGGCCTGGGCCGCCCGTTGCAACGACTCCACCGGGCGGCGGCGTTCCTCTTCGTAGGCCGCCAGGGCACCGGCGAAGCCTGTATCACCCGCCCGGTCACCGGCCCGCGGGCACGTGTCGGATTCTGGGTCCCTCGTCGCCTCATCCGTTTTCGCCTGCGCTGCTCCCTCCGCCTGACCGGTCGCACCCCCCCCCAACCCCCGCATCGCCCCGGCCAGCGCAATGCCGTCCAGCATGGCCAGCCGCGTCCCCGACCCCACCGAGAAGTGCGCCGTGTGGGCCGCGTCGCCGATCAGTACGACATTCCCCGCCGACCAGCGCCCGTTCACGATCGTCGGAAACTGCCGCCACAGCGACCGGTTGCGGATCAGCGCATGCCCCTCCAGCTCCTCCTCGAAGAGCCGGGACAGGAAACCCACCGTCTCCTCCTCGCTGGCCGTATCCAACCCCGCCCGCCGCCACGTCTCCTCGGTGGCCTCGACGATGAAGGTCGACTTGCCCGACGCTTTGTACTGGTAGGCGTGCACCCGCCATAGACCGTGCTCGTCCTCGCGGAAGTAGAAGGTGAATGCCGGAAAGGGCCGGGTCGTCCCCAGCCAGACGAAGCGGTTCGGGCGCCGGTCGACCGCTGGCTCGAAGGCGTCCGCAAACCGCTCCCGCACCAGACTGTTCAGCCCGTCCGCCCCGATAACCAGATCGGCGTCCAGATACGGGTTCAGGTCGGCGATCTCATGCTCGAAGTGGAGGACGACCCCCACCTCCCGGCAGCGGCGGTGCAGCAGCAACAGCAGGTCCCGGCGCGACAGTCCCGCAAACCCGTGTCCCGTCGAACGCAGCAGTTCACCCTGGTAGTGGATGTCGATGTCGTCCCAGTGGTAGAAGCGCTGCGCGATCTCGCGGAAGGTCTCGGGGTCGGCCTCGGCCACCTCCTCCAGGGTCGCGTCCGAGAAGACCACCCCGAAGCCGAAGGTGTCATCCGGGCGATTGCGCTCGAAGACCTCGATGGTGCGGCCCGGGTCGTCCTTCTTGAGGAGCAGCGCAGCGAAGAGCCCGCCGGGCCCACCCCCTATCACATTGATCCTCAAGGTTGCCGGCTCCGCGTCACCGCCCGTCCCCCCGCACCAGCCCACCCCCGATGATCAGGTGCTGGACCTCGGTCGTCCCCTCGTAGATCCTGAGCGCCCTCACGCTGCGGTACAGGTGGTCCACCGGATGACTGGCCAGCACGCCCCTGCCGCCCAGCACCTGCACGGCCCGGTCCACGATCCGCTGCGCCGCCTCGGTCGAGAACGCCTTGGCCATCGCTGCCTCCATCGTGATGCGCTCGGCCCCCCGGTCCTTCTCCCACCCGGCCCGGTACGCCAGCAACCGCCCCGCGGTCAGCTCCATGGCGGAATGGGACAGCTTCTCCTGGATCAGCTGGAACGACCCCAGCGGTTTGCCGAACTGCTCCCGCCCCCGGGCGTGCTCCAGCGCTTCCCACAGCGCCCGGCCCGCCATCCCGCACGCCGCCGCCGCGACGGTCGGACGAAGTCGGTCCAGCGTGGCCATCCCGGTCTTGAATCCGGTCCCCACGTCTCCGAGCATCATCTCGCCCGGAACGCGACAGTCGTTGAACCGCACCTCGCCCAGCGGATGCGGCGCGCTCATCACCAGCGACCCGGTGAACTCGAAGCCTTCGGCATCCGAGGGAACCACGAAGCACGAGATCCCCCAGGTCCCCGCCTCCGGGTCGGTCGACGCGAACACCACGTAGAAGTCCGCGATCCCCGCGTTCGAGATGAAGGTCTTCCCCCCGTTCAGCCGGTACCCGGCGCCGTCCGGCACCGCCGTCGTGGTCATCGAGGCCACATCCGAGCCCGCCTCCCACTCCGTCATGGCGAATGCGCCCATTGCCTTGCCCGCCAGCGCCAAATCCACCCAGCCCCCCGGATCCACCTTCCGGGTCAACCCGGGCGTCGCGCTCAGCCCTTGTAGCGCGAATACCGCGTCAGCCAGCGGCGACCACCACCCCAGCACCTCCCGCGCCACCAGGCAGCCGCGCACATCCCCGTCGCGGATCGGCTCGAAAAGGCCCGCCGCCCCCATCCGCCCCACCAGTTCCCGCGCCCGCATCCGCGCCGCCGCATCCGTCTCGGGATCGTGCCCGTCCCCGATCTCCTCCCGGCAAAACGTCACCACCCGCTCCCGGTACTCCCGGTGGCGCCCATCGATAAAGGCCGCAACCGGATCCAGCGACAGCCCGCCCGCGTCAAACAAAGCGCGGCCTCCGCTTCTCCACGAACGCCTCGTACGCCTCGCGGAAGTTCGGGTTCAGCATGCACATCGCCTGCGCCCGCGCCTCCGCCTCGAGCGCGTCCTCCAGCTCCATGTGCGCCTCGCGGTTGAGCGCCTCCTTGGTTACCTGCAGTGCGAACGACGGCCCCCGCGCCAGCTTCTCGGCAAACTCCGTCGCCACACCAAGGGCCTCCCCGTCGGGCACCACGCTATTGTACAGCCCGATCCGATGTGCCTCCGTCGCATCGATGAACGCCCCCGACATGAGCAGCTCGCTCGCCCGCCCAAGCCCCACGATTCGCGGCAGCATCCACGCCGCGCCCATGTCCGCGCCCGAAAGGCCCACCCGCGTGAACAGGTACGCGATCCGCGCCGACTCGGCCGCGATCCGCACATCACACGCCGTCGCGATGATCGCCCCCGCGCCCGCCACGGTTCCGTTGAGCGCCGCCACCACCGGCTGTCGGCACTGCCGAATCGCCGCGATCAGGTCGCAAGTCATGCGCGTAAACTCGAGCAGCCCCTCGAAGTCCCGCCCAAAGAGCGCCCCGATAATGTCCTCCACATCGCCGCCCGTACAAAACCCGCGCCCCGCCCCCGTAATCACGATCGCGCGCACCTCCGCCTCGCCGTCCAGCGCCCGAAAGGTGTTCCTCAGCTCGTCGTAGACCTCGAAGGTCAGCGCGTTCAGCCGCTCGGGCCGGTTGAGGGTGATCCGCACGACCGCCGTCTCCGGATCGAAGTCCAGCAGAAACGAACGGGGGGCTTCCATGGATAAGGAATCAAGTGCGGTCATGGCTGTTGCTTCGCTGTGGGCAGGTCCATGGCGGAGTCCCCACCCGATTGAGCCTGCGGGATGACCGCCGCGGCCTCGACCTCCACCACCGCACGCGGATCGACCAGCTCGGTCACGGCCACCAGCGCCATGGCGGGAAAGTGCTTCCCGAAGACGGCCCTGTACGCGGCCCCCACCTCGGCCAGCGATTCGCGATAGGCCTCCATGTCGGTCACGTAAGTGGTCAGCCGCCCTACGTCGGCGACCGTCCCCCCGGCCTCCTCCACCACCGCCGCAACGTTGGCGAGCGCAGCCTCGAACTGGGTGGCGAGCGTCGCCCCCGCCCCCACCCCGATCTGCCCCGCCACAAAGAGCACCCGACCCCCTTCAGGCGCGAGCATCCCGTTGTTCCACCCGCGGGGAGCCCCCAGCGCCGCCGGATTGAAGATCTCGAAGGTCACCTGGCACCCCCACCCCGCACCACCAGTTCCGCGCCCTGCAGCGACGCCGCCTCCTGTGGCACGAAGGTCATCACGGCGTGCGCCACCTCTTCCGGCGTGATAAGGCGGCCACCAGGCTGCATCTCCTCGAGGCCCGTGCGGACCTCTTCCGCGTCCTTGCCCGTCTTTGCCGCAATTCGTTCGATGTTCTCGTTCGTCATGGGCGTGTCCACGTAGCCGGGACAGACCGAGTTGACGGTGACGCCGGTGCCCGCCAGCTCATCGGCCAGGCAGCGAGTCATTCCCACGAGGGCGTGCTTCGAAGCCGCATAGGAGGTGATGTAGCGGGCCCCCAGGAGGCTCGCCACCGACGCCACATTGACGATCCGGCCCCACCCCCGTTCCAGCATGGCCGGAAGAAACGCCTGCGCCACCAGGAGCGGCCCGGTCGCGTTTACGCGGTGGATGGTCTCCCACTCGTCGAGCGTCACCTTCAGGAAGGGGGCCGAACGCGCCACGCCGGCGTTGTTGACCAGGATATCGACGCTGCCCAGAAGCTCGTGCGCCCGGGCCGCCATTGCAGCGACGGAGCCCTGGTCGGTCACGTCGCAGACGATCGCGTGGGCGCTGCCGCCGCTCCGGCGCAGGTCCTCGGCGACTGCCACGATCTCGTCCAGAGTGCGCGCCGTCACGACGACCGCGGCCCCCTCCGCGGCCAACGCCCGTGCAACAGCCGCCCCGATCCCCCGTCCGCCACCCGTCACCACGGCGCCCTTGCCGGAGAGCGTCGGCGTCGAGTGGCGCCTGGCCATCCGCCGGGCCTCCTCTCCGCGCTGTTCGGAGTCTCTCATCGCTCACCTCCGTCCCCCATCACTTCCGCCACACGCTTCTGACGGACGCCCGCATCCCCCTCTCCACCGACCCGCTCCGCCACCGCCTCCACTACGATCCGTCCCAGCACGGCCACCGTCTCCCTGCCCTCCTCCACGGTCGCCGCGGCGGGGTCCCCGCAATACGCGTCCGCCACCCCCGCGTCCTCGAAGGTGGTCTTCCCGGCGCGGATCGCCGCCGACAGCGAAGCCGGGTTCCCGGGCAGCGCCCGGCGCGACTCCTCGCGGACCAGGTGGGGCGCGGCGGCCATCACCACCGAGGTCTCGTAGCATCCCGCGTGACACGCCCCGCTACGGAGCTCGTCCGTCAGGCGTAGCACCCACCGCCGTTCGGTGAGGTCGGGGTGGATGACGGGCATGGGGCCGTCGTGTGCGCGGACGGCGTCGCGGATGGCGTCCAGGTGGGCGGGATCGAGGTGCGCGTTGACGACGACAAGCGCGGCCACGCCCTGCCGTTCCAGGGAGGTGGCGATGTCCGCCAACAGCGCGGCTACGGTGGCGGGACGCACCGAGATGGTACCGGGGAAGGCTTCGGCGAAGGGTGCGGCGGTGTAGGGGAGGGGGGGCAGCAGCATGGGGTGCAGGCCGAGGCGGCGAAGACCCGGCAGCGCGGCTTCGGCGGCCGCGCTGGCGATCACGACGTCGGTGACGAGGGGGAGGTGGGGGCCGTGGGCCTCGACCGCCCCGACCGGGACAAGCGCCACCAGCCGCGCCGCGTCCGCACGCCGCCCCAACCCGGCCCCCGCCAGCTCGGTCCAGGTCGCGTAACCCCAGGACGGCCCGTGGCGTAGGCTTCGGCGGCCCTCGGTGGGCGCCCGATCCCCGCTCGACGCTGTACCCATTCGTATGCTCCTGGTCGGTTCGTCGCCTCGTTGCCGCCGCTGGCTGGCGCCCTGCACTCCGGCCGCGGATCCGATTTTCCATTGACCGCACCTTTGACTTTCCTAAAGATAATCCTTCCCTGCACCGCATCTTCGCGACCGGGACCCACCTCCATCCCGCCCACCCCACGGCGCAACCCGTCACCCCTTCCGCCTTCGCCCCCCACCGCCCCCGCCCCATGCCCTTCCACCCACCCCACCCCTTCAACATCGCCGACTACTTCCTCGACGACCGCATCCGGGAGGGACTGGGCGAACGCATCGCGCTACGAACCCGGGACGGCACCGTCACCTACGCCGCCCTCCAGGCTCGCGCCAACCGCTTCGCCAACGCGCTCGAGGCCATGGGAGTGCGCCCCGAAGAACGCGTCCTCATCGGCCTCCCCGACATCCCCGACTTCCCCGCCGCCCTCTTCGGCACACTCAAGCGCGGCGCGGTGGGGGTGATGGTCAACTGCTACCTGGGCGAAAACCGCATCCGCGAGCTGTACGACTACACGCGCGCCAACGCCGCCGTCGTCCACGCCGACCACGCCGTCACCTTCACCCGCGCGACCCGCGGAGCACACCACGCCCCCCGCCTCCTAGTCCTCGGCACCGACGACGGAGACGCACAAATTGACAACTCCAGTTTACATTATGTCAACTACGCTTCACATTCCGACGACCCCGCCATCTGGCTCTTCTCCGGCGGGACCACGGGTCGTCCCAAGGGCGTCGTCCAGAGTCACGCCTCATTCGCCAACTCCACCGAGTGCTACGCGAAGCAGGTCATCGGCCACACCGCCGACGACATCACCCTCTCCGTCCCCAAGCTCTACTTCGGCTACGCCACCGGATCCAACCTCTTCTTCCCCCTCGCCGCGGGCGGGTCCGCGGTCCTCTTCCCCGAGCGCTGCACCGCCGACGAGCTCTTCGCGCAGATCGAGCGGCACCGCCCCACGATCCTCATCAACGTGCCCACGATGGTGAACCACATGGTGTCGCACCCAGAGGCGCACAACCGCGACCTGAGCTGCCTCCGCCTGGCCACCTCGGCCGGCGAACCCCTCCCCGTCCCCCTCCACCACCGCTGGAACGACACCTTCGGCGTCGAGCTCCTCGACGGCCTCGGCACGGCCGAGATGTGGCACGTCTTCATCTCGAACCGGCCCGGCCGGGTGCGTCCCGGCACCCTCGGCACCGAGGTCCCCGGCTTCGAGGTGCGGCTCCGCGGCGACGACGGCCGCGAGGTCGGTCCCGGCGAGGTCGGCCGGATGCGGGTGCGGGGCCATTCCCGCGCCCACGGCTACTGGCAGCACCCCGAAGCCACGCGGAACGCTTTCGCCGGCGAGTGGTACATTTCGGGCGACATGATGACTCGCGACCGTGACGGCTACTTCACCTACCAGGGACGCGACGACGACCTGCTCAAGGTCTCGGGGAAGTGGTTCTCGCCCCGCGAGGCCGAGGAGTGCCTGCTGGAACACCCGGACGTCAAGGAGGCGGCGGTGGTGGGAATCGAAACGAAAGACGGGCTGACGGTCCCGGCGGCGTTTGTGGTGCCGTCGGAGGCCACCGGCGACGGGGCGACGCGCGCGGTCCTGCGCGCCCACCTGCGCGGGCGCCTTGAGTCGTACAAGCATCCCCGCGAAATCCATTTCCTGGATGACCTGCCCCGCACCCATCTGGGCAAGGTGGACCGGGGCGCGCTCAAACGGGGGCCGCGATGACCGCCCCCCTGCGCATCCCGGTCGTCATCGGCTCGGTGCGGCGCGGCCGCCAGTCGATACGGGCAGCCCGCTTCGCCGTCGACCGTCTGGCAAGCGCGGGTGCCGACGCCGCCCTCCTCGACCTCGCCGAGCTGGACCTCCCGATCATGGAGGAGCGCCTGCACATGCGCGACGATCCTCCGCCCGGGCTGGAGCTCTTCTCCGAGACCATCGCCTCCGCCGACGCTGTGGTGATCGTCAGTCCCGAGTACAACGGGTCCATGCCGGGGGTGCTGAAGAACGCGCTCGACTACATCTACGGGGAGTGGTTCCGGAAGCCGGTCGGGATCGTGACGGTTTCGGCGGGCGGTTACGGGGGCGTGCAGCTGCACAACCATCTCCAGCTTCTCTTCCTGCGCGTGAAGGCGCTACCGGTCGCCCACATGGCGGTCTCGAACGTGTCGCGCAACTTCGAGGAAGACGGCGAGCCCCGGGAGGCGCAGTACGAGAAGTCCTTCGCGGGCTTCTTCGAGACCCTCGAGTGGTACGCCCGCGTGATTGGTGCGGCGGTGGGGGAAGGGAGCTGAACCGATGTCCTCCTTCTACCTGACCACACCCATCTACTACGCGTCGGGCGAGCCGCACCTGGGTCACGCCTACACCACGATTCTCGCCGACGTGATCGCGCGCTACCGGCGCCGCGCGGGCCAGGACGTCCTCTTCCTGACGGGCACCGACGAGCACGGTCAGAAGATCCAGGAGGCGGCCGCCGAGCAGGGGATGTCGCCGCTGGAGCTCTGCGATCTCATGGCGGGCCGTTTCGAGGCCGCCTGGGAGGACCTCGGCATCTCGAATGACCGCTTCATCCGCACCACCGAGGCCGAGCACCGCGCGGTGGTTGCGGCGCTGCTGGAGCGTCTGAAGGACAACGGGCACATCTACGAGGCCGAATACGCGGGGTGGTACTCGGTGGGGCAGGAACGCTACTTCACCGAGAAGGAGATCGGGCCCGACCGCGTGGATCCGATTGCCGGGGGGCCGGTGCAGCGCATCCGCGAAAAGAACTACTTCTTCCGCATGAGCCACTTCCAGGAACGGTTGATCCGGCACATCGAGGAGAACCCGGACTGGATCGTGCCGGCCACGCGCCGCAACGAAGTGCTCGGGTTCCTCGCCCAGCCGCTGGCCGATCTGTCCATTTCGCGGCCCCGCTCGCGCATACACTGGGGCATTCCGTTGCCGTGGGACGATGCGCAGGTCTGCTACGTCTGGGTGGACGCGCTGACGAACTATGTGACGGCGTCCGGCGCCATCGACCCCGACGCCCCGAAGGAGGAGCGCGGCTTCGGTGACCTCCGCCCCTCCCGCTGGCCCGCCGACGTGCACCTTATGGGGAAGGACATCCTGACCACGCACTCCGTCTACTGGCCCACGCTGCTGATGGGGGCCAACCTGCCGCTGCCCCGCAAGATCCTGGCCCACGGGTGGTGGGTGGTCGGCGACACCAAGATGTCCAAGTCGCTCGGCAACGTCGTAGATCCGCTGGACCTGCGGGACCGGTTCGGCACCGGCGCCGTGCGCTGGTACCTCATGCGCGAAATGGCCACCGGCCAGGACGCGTCGTATACCCCCGGCCGCTTCCTGACCCGCTACGACGAACTCTCCAACATTCTGGGCAACCTGGCGCACCGCACGCTGTCCATGGTGAAGAGGTATCGCGGGGGTGTCGTACCCGACGCGCCCGCCGACGGGCTCGCCGCCGACACGGAAGCCGCGCTCACCGCCTACCGCGACGGATTGGAGGGCTACCGGCTGCACGCAGGCTTCGCTGCGGCCATGAATCTGGCCAGGGGGGCCAACGGGTTCGTGGAGGCGCGGGAACCGTGGGTACTGGCGCGCGATCCGGAGGGTGCGGACGAGCTGGACCGGACCCTCGCCACGCTGGTGCGAACGCTGGCGGTTCTGGCTGCCATGTTCGAACCCGTGACTCCGACCAAAGCCCGTAAGTTGTCTATGCGACTGGATTTGGACCACGTCCCACTTTTCGCTGAGCTGGACGCGCTGGAGGTCGGAGGACGATCGGTGACGGTCGGCTCACCTCTGTTCCCGCGGGTGGATCCGGACTGACGCCGGCGCGCGGGATACACATCAGGATACACCTCTACTTGACCTCGTGGGCTTCGCCCTGTAAGCTACCGTCCCGATGATACGCGAAAGATGGACGGTCCTGTTCCTGAGGGGAGAGGCGAAGGCTCTACGGCAATTCTCGTTGCCGTTGCGGGCAGTGCGCCCGGTGCTCGTGTGTGCGGGAATACTGGCCGCCCTGGTGCTGAGCGCCACCGCCTTCCTCGTCTACGACTCCGGCGCACGAGTGCGCGCCGGTCTCTTGGCACGCGAGAACCAGCTGTTGGAGCAGAAGCTGGGCGGTCTGCGGGCCAGGGTCGGCGACTTTGAAACGCGAATCGCCGATCTGGCGGAGCGCGACCGGCAGACACGCATTCAGGCGGGCCGGGTAGGCATCGACGAGGACGTGTTCGAGGTCGGTGTCGGGGGTCCGGGACTGGCCACTCCGGACGAAGGAGAACTGTGGTCCCTCGATCCGGAAGCCTCGGAACTGGCATACGCGACCCTCTACGATATCGAAGTACTCGAGCGCCGGGCCGACCTGCTGGAGGAGAGCTTCCTCGTGACGGCCTCCATGTTCGAGGAGCAGCGGGACCGCATGGAGGCGATGCCGACCCTCTTTCCGGTCGGCGGGCCTCTTTCGAGCCGCTTTGGTAGCCGGTTCCACCCTGTTTACCAGGAAATCCGGCGTCACAAGGGCATCGACATCAGCGCAATCACCGGCACCCCGATCATCGCCGCCGGCAAAGGCGTGGTCACCTTCGCCGGCCGAAAGCAGGGTTACGGACTCATGGTGGAGATCGACCACGGTTACGGGTTCATCAGCCGGTACGCGCATGCATCGAGGTTGCTGGTGTACCCGGGCAAGCGCGTTCAGCGCAAGGAGGTCATCGCCCAGGTCGGAAACACGGGCACAAGCGAGGCGCCTCATCTTCACTTCGAGATCCACGAGAACGGCCAGGCCGTCAACCCGCTGAACTACATGATGCCGAATGCGGGGGCGCGGGTACCGCGGCGGTAGCAGATTCTGGCGCCACCGCCATCCACGCGGTACAGCAACCTTGAATCCATCCTTTTCGGTCCTTACCTTGGGCCACTGTGACAGTCCAGGCCGTCCCAACCGAACCGGGCCGGCCACCATCGGGGCAACTTCAGGGAGTAGACTTACCATGCGACGCAGAACTGGTTTCGGTTTGGTGGCACTTATCGCCACTCTGGCGCTCACGGCATGTGGCACGGCGAGCATTTCGGTCGTCGTCGAACTCGAGGGCGAAGACGGCGGAGATGCCAGGCTTCTGGAAGACATCGAGGTTCGTATCCTGCCCTACGACCGGGACCGGGTATTCGACTCCCTGACCCAGGCCGCGCCCACACCCGAACCCCAGATTCCCCCCGAACTTCTGGCGGCGCGAGATGACATCGCCGAGGCGCAGCGGGCCTGGTCCGCCGCGTCAACCCGCGAGGCGGAACTCCGCGATACGATTTTGAAGCTGCGCAGCAAGCTCGACGAGCTGAACCCGGCCATGAACGACTACAAGGAGCTGTTCCTGCAGGTCGACCCGATGATCACCGAGTTCGAGGGCCTCGAGGGGGAAGTGCAGTCCCTCTTCGAGACGTTCAACGACCTGCAGCAGGCCAACCTCGAGCGAATGGACGCCGTCAGGATCCAGCAGGAGAACTGGGCGAATCAGGCCTTCAGCGATATCGGCGACGTGATCGCTGCCCGCATCGATGCCTCCGGCCTGGAGGAGGTGGCGGACACCACCGGTGTCCAAGGGGCAGCTCTGGTCGAGGTCGCACCGGGGCAGTACTGGGTCTACGCACGCTACGAGCTTCTGTACGACGAGCTATACTGGAATGTCCCCGTGACGGTCGAGCGGGGGGATCCGGTGGTGGTGCGGCTTACTCGCGCCAACGCCGAACGGAGGCCGATCTTTTAGCGAGCGCGCCGAGCCGTGGGGCGGGAGCCGAATGCAGCGGCGATTTTCGCCGCGGGCAGTTAGCCGCCCGAGACCGGTCGGCGACCGGTGAATCCACGCTTCGAGATCGACGCGGACGGCGTCGGGCGCATCGTCTTCGAAGATCCTGGTCTGGCCCATAACATCCTGACCGAACAGGTGTTGGAGGGCCTGGACGGGATCGTTGCGCAGGCGGGCGACGATGCACGTGCCGGTACCCTCCGGGCGCTGCTGGTCGAGTCCGCCAAGCCGGGTTCGTTCATCGCCGGGGCCGACGTAACGGCCATCGCCGCCATCGCCGAAATCGGGGACCGCGAGATCGCGATCGGAGCCGTGCGCGCGGGACAGGCGCTCTTTCAACGGATCGCCGAGCTGCCGGTACCCACCGTGGCGGCCATTCATGGGATCTGTCTGGGGGGCGGTACGGAGCTGGCGCTGGCGTGCGACTACCGCGTCTGCGACGACGACGACCGCACCCGCGTCGGCCTTCCCGAAGTGCAGTTGGGGATTCTGCCCGCGTGGGGCGGCACGACGCGCCTGCCCCGCCTGGTGGGTCTGCGCGCCGCGCTGGGCCTGATGCTTACCGGGAAGGCCGCCCGTGTCTCGAAGGCCAGGCGCATCGGCCTGGTGGACCGGGTGTTTCCGCGGCAGCAGTTCCGGGAACGGAGTGTGGAGTTCGCGCGGTCGGTGGTGGGGCGCGCGGGGAGTGGGGGCCGGGGACCGGCCGGAACCAGGCGTCGAAGAGGGATCTCCGGGTGGCTGCTGGATGGGACCCCGCCCGGCCGGGCCGTCGTGCTCCGCACCGCCCGGAAGCAGGTCCTGAAGCGCACCCGGGGTCACTACCCGGCACCGCTCAAGATCCTGGGAGTCGTACGGAAGGGTTTGGGGCGTTCGGTCGCGGCAAGTCTGGAACTGGAGGCGAAGGCGGCTGGCGAACTGGTGGTCTCTCCTCAGTGCAGGAACCTCCTCTTCCTCTTTCAGCTGCGCGAAGGTGCGCGCAAGGGGCCGTGGGCGGAGGGTGGCCGCGCGGCCCCGGTGGGGCGTATGGCGGTGATCGGGGCGGGGCAGATGGGGGGCGGCATCGCGCAGGTGGCGGCGTACAACGATATCCGCGTGCGGATGAAGGACGTGCGGCACGAGGCGGTGGCGGGGGGACTGGCGCACGCGCGTGCCATCTTCGACGGCGCGGTAAAGCGCAGGTCGCTCCGGCGCCGGGAGGCGATGCGCAGGATGGGCCTGATCTCGGGAGGTCTGGACTACGCCGGGGTGGGGCAGGCCGATCTTGTCGTGGAGGCGGTGGTCGAGCGCATGGATGTCAAGAAGGCCGTCCTCAAGGAGGTCGAGGCGGTGGTCGGGCCCGATGCGGTAGTCGCCACGAACACCTCTTCGCTCTCGGTCGACGAGATGGCCTCGGTTCTGGAACGCCCCGGGCGCTTCGCGGGAATGCACTTCTTCGGGCCGGTCCACCGCATGCCGCTGGTGGAGGTCGTGAGGGGGGAAAAAACCGACCCCGGCACCATCGAGACGATCGCGGCGCTGGTTGTTCGCATGGGCAAGGTCCCCGTGGTGACGCGCGACGGCCCCGGCTTCCTCGTCAACCGCGTATTGGGACTCGCGCTGAACGAGGCCGGACACCTCCTCGACGAGGGTTGCGATGCGGAGGCCCTGGACCGCATCTGGACGGACTTCGGGATGCCGATGGGGCCCTGCCGCCTGATCGATGAAGTCGGGATGGATATCGCGCGCCACGCGGGAGACGCGCTGGCCCAGGCCTTCGGCGAACGCCTGGCGCCGAGCGCATCGCTGGTCGCTCTGGGGGAATCGGGGCGGTTGGGGCGCAAGGCAGGAAGGGGCTTCTACCTGTACGAGCGTGGGAAAAAGAAGGGGTTCGACAACACCGTGTACGCGGACATGGGGCAGTCTTCGCGCCGCGTCTCGCCCGACCCGGCCCGCGCGTGCGACAGGATCGTGCTGGCCATGGTGAACGAGGCCGCGAGGATCCTGGAGGACGGGATCGTGGGTTCGGCGGCCGACGTGGACCTGGGGATGGTGATGGGGACGGGGTTTCCACCCTTCCGCGGGGGCCTGCTCCGGTATGCCGACGACCGCGGGCTCGGTGAGGTGCTGGGGGTCGTGGAGGGCTTTTCGAGCGAGGTGGGCAGCCGCTTCCAGCCCAGTCCCCTGCTGGTCGAGCTGGCGCAATCGGGGCAGACCTTTCACGATGCCTTTCCGGCCGGGCGCGGGGATTCGGAGTCGGCGGCCGTGCGCGGTGGAAGGGCGTGACGTCATGGGGGAAGACGGCAAAGAAGGGCCTTCGGGCCGGCATGGCCACTCGCGGGGCAGCGGAGTGTCCGGGACGCGGAATGACGAGCGGCGCGCGGCTTCGGTGGCGGGGGTCGTTCTGGCGGCGGGCGCCTCGGTGCGCATGGGCGTGCCGAAGCCACTGCTGGACGCGGGGGGGATGACCTTCGCCGCGCGCCTGGTCGACGCCCTGGCCCGCGGGGGCTGCGACCCCGTGGTGGTGGTGGGCGCGTCCGATGCCGGAGCACTGGCGGACGAGATCATCCGCGGCCCCGGGGTGCTGGTCGTGAACCTGGGTGGACGGGGCGGGCAGATCGGCTCGCTGCAGGCGGCGCTCGACCACCTGGAGGGCCTGACCGACCCGCCCGGCGCCTTCGCCTTCACGCCGGTCGACAATCCATCCGTGGCGCCGGCTACCGTTCGGGCGTTGGTGGAGGCCTGGCGCGGGTCGGGGGCGTCCATCGTGTTGCCCCGGTACGGTGAAGTGCGGGGTCACCCGGTAGTGGCCGACATGAGGATGGCCGGCGAATTCCGCGCGGAGGGGTTGCGTGAAGGCGCGCGCACGGTGGTGCGGCGGGATCCCGGCCGGGTACTCGAGGTGGAGGTGGCCGACCCCGGGGTAGCCGACGATCTCGACACGCCCGAGCGGTACCGGGAGCGTTTTGGCGGCCCGCGTGGACCGGTGGGGGGACCGGGGGGGGAGAGGAGAGCGCGACCGCGCCGGTCAGGGGGGACATCCGCGTGAACCCGTCACCGGCGCAGGTAGCCGCCCGAGTGATGGACGCGCTGGAGAAGGGGGAGCGCATCCATACGGCGGTCGTCACCGATTCGGCCGACCCGTCGCTGATCGGGCGGCGGTGGTGGCGCTCCGGCAGGCGCAACGGGGGCACGCTCGGCAGCCCGTCCCTCGACGACAAGGTGGCCGCGGCGCTGCCGACGCTCTTCCCCCCACGGGAATCACGCGGTGCGCTCAGCCGCGACTTCGAGTACCGCGAAGGCGGACGCGCGGGCAACGCCAGGGTCTACGTCGAGCTGCACGGCCCGCCCGCCAGGATGGTGATCGTGGGCGCGGGGCACGTCGCAATCCCCCTGGCCCGGCTGGGAGACATGCTCGGGCTCCGCGTCGAGGTGCTCGACGACCGACCCGATTTCGCGGCCCGGGAACGCTTTCCCGAGGCCGCCGCGGTGCGCGTCATCGACTTCCGCGACCCCTTTGCGGATACGCCGCTCGCGCCGTACGACCACGTCGTCCTGGTGACCCGCGGCCACAGCTTCGACTACGAGTGTCTGGTTCGGCTGCTGCGCATGGCCGATCCACCGGACTATATCGGGATGATCGGGAGCCGGCGGCGGGTCCGTGCCACCCACGAGCAACTGCTGCGCGACGGTTTCACCACCGCGGAGATGGGACGGGTCCGCGCACCGGTGGGGCTGGATCTGGGCGGCCAGACGCCGGTCGAGATCGCGGTTTCCGTGGCTGCGGAGATCGTTATGTTTCACTCCGGTGGCTCGGGGGTCCCCCTGGTCGATAAGGAGCGGGTCGTGGAACGCTTCTTCTCGCGGCGGAGCCCGGGCACCCCGACACCGTCACGGAGGGCAACGGAATAGAGGCGCATGGACGAGAAGGAATTGCTGGCCCGGCTGGCGGGACTGGAGGAGCCCGCCGTCCTCGCCACGATTGTGTCCGCGAAGGGATCGACGCCGCGCAAGACCGGCGCGCGGATGCTGGTGGGTACAGGCGGGGTCATCGCCGGGACGGTTGGGGGTGGGTGCGGGGAGGGGGAGGTGATCGAGGCGGCGCATGAGCTCTTTCGGGGCGGCGGTCCGAGAACCGTGCGCGTGGACCTCACCGATGAGCTGACCTCGTGGAGCCCCGCCGTCTGCGGCGGCATCATGGATGTCTTCATCGAGCGCGCCAACCCGGATCTCTTCACCCGGTCATGACGGGTTCGGCGACGGGGGGGTCCGAACTCTCGCTTCCCCGCCCGGGGAGTGTCGTCGACATCCACTATCGGCGAATCGGACAACCCGCCCAGGTCTACCGGCAGTTCGTACTGGAGACCCGCCCCGATGTGGTCGTCACCTTTCAGCCGCGCACGCCCATCGCCAGGCCCCTCGTCGTCGATGGTCTGACGATCCTCGAGCCCCGCTCGCCGGTCATCTGGTTCAGCTTTCTGGACAAGTGGTACGACATCGGTCTCTTTCACCGTACCAACGGCGCCGACACGGGGTTTTACGGCAACATCCTCACCCCGCTCGAGTTCGTCGACGGGCATCTCTGGGCAACGACGGACCTTTGCCTCGACATCTGGGTGCCACGGTGGGGTTCGTCGCGGCTGCTGGACGAGGATGAACTCGACGCCGCGGAGACCGGGGGCCGGATCGACCCGGAGCTGGCCGCACGCGCCAAGGCCGAGGCAACGGCGCTCATGCACGCCTCCCGGGCAGGAGCCTGGCCGCCTCCGGTGACCGCCGAGTGGTCTCTCGTGAGGGCGCTGAAGGTGTGCGGCGGGATGGGCTGACTCCCTCAGTCCTCTTCCTCGACGATCTGCGCCGAACACAGCCGCGCGGCATCGATGTAGCACTCCGCCGCGACCGCCGGGTCCTCCCGGATGAAGTCGATCAGACGGTCGTGCTCCTCCATGCCACGGCCGGGAACCGAAATGACCTCGGAGTGATACCCGCCCCGTCCGGCGTAGAGGATCCGGACCTGTATCCGTTCGTTGCTCATGAACCGCTCCCGCCGCGGATGCGCTTCAGTTCGGGAAGCGTGGCCGCGAACACGATGGTGATGATGACGGCCGAAATCACGCAGTAGCGGCACCAAGCCTTGATGACCGCTGCCTCCAGATAGGTGAGGTACCCGCTGAAGAGGACCCCGAAGAGCGCTCCGCCGAAGAGAAGAAACGCGATCAGCCGGGACCGGCTCAGCCGATCCTGCAAGCCTGCCAGCGAGAGGCCGAGGAGCGCCACGTACCCCGCCAGCCCGATCCCCGATACCGGCAGCGGACCCACCTTCGCATACTTCGACGACTGGACCGTCCCGCAGTCGCCGGTCCCGCACGGCACCGGCGGGGTCCAGCCCAGGTTGGCCGCGAGCAGGTAGAAGGCGAGGAAGGCCCCGACCAGAGACAGAACGGCGACGGCCATTCTGTTCCTGGGAGGCGTGTCCGTGGGGAAAACGGCCCCTGGCTCTCCCCGGGGTTCCAGCTGCTCCATCGCGGAAGGGCGGCCCGGTCCGGTCAATTCTCCATGCTGTCCGGTTCCATGGCCTGCTGGATATCCAGGAATCCGGATCCTCCAAGCTGGTAGACGGGCGGCCCGCCCTCGTGGATGAACAGCGTCGGAGTGCTGGAGACCCGAAACGCCCCTCCAAGCCTCATGTTCGCAGTCACGACGTCGGCGTGCCGGTCGCTGTCCACGCAACCGTTGAAGGCGCGCGTATCCAGATCGAGCTGTTTCGCCAGGTCCTTGAAGTGCCCGGTGGCGCTCACCATCTCGAACCAATCGTTCTGCGTGTCGAAGAGGAGATCGTGATACTCGGGGTAAAGATCCTGGTCGCCCGCGCACCGCGCAGCCCGGGCCGCGAGGAAGGCGTGGGGATGCAGGTTCAGCAGCGGGAAGTCGTGAAACACGAGCTTCAGCTGACCGGTGCTGATGTACGCCGCGTCCACCTGCGGTTTGACCATCACCGCGAATCGCTTGCACGCACCGCACTGATAGTCGGCGAACTCCATGATCGTGACCGGCGCATCGGGATCGCCGAACACGTAGGCCGGTTGCGCCAGCTCGATCAGCTCGGCGTTGCCCAACTCGCCGAGCTCGACGGGCTCAAGCGTGGGAGTGCCGCCACTCATGGCGTAATAGAGGACCCCGCCGCCGACGACAGCGACGGCCAGGATGATGAGGTAGAAGTTCTTCATGCTCGCTCCGTTCACGTTTGTTGCCATGGTTGGTCCCGTGCCGGTCGGCGGTCGCAACCGGTCCCCGGCCCCAGGCTCTTTCGCTCGGCATTCGTCAGGTCCGGTGGACTTTCAAGATGCGACAGGGACGGAGTCAAGATCAAGGACGGCGGCAGGATTCGCCCAACTTCCGGCACCCTCCGAAGGCATGCAGGATTATGACTAGTCAGACTAGTCTTTATTGAAATCCAGGATCGCCGTCCGCGCCGCGTGGGTGTCCGCGAACCCCGCCAGCACCCGGTCCGCACCCGCATCTTCGAGCGCCGCCGCCGAAAACCGTCCCGTCGTCACCGCCACCGTCGCCGCGCCCACCGCCTTGCCGCACGCCACGTCCCGGGGCGTGTCGCCGATGACCACCGTGTCTTCGGCGCGAAACGGGCGGCCCCAGTGTGCGCGGGCACGTTGGAGCGCGACGGGAGGCAGGTCGTCACGCACCTCGTGATCGCAGCCGAAGGCCCCGACGGGGAAGTGCTCCCACAGCCCCACCGAGCCGAGTTTCACCTTGGCGCCCCCGCGCACGTTACCGGTGACCAGGCCGAGATGCACACCGTCGCGCGCCGCCAACTCACCGAGCAGTTTGCGCACGCCCGGCAGCACGTACACCGGATCCGCGCCGATCCGGGCCTCCAGTTCGGCCAGGTAGAGATCCCAGAAGCGCGGCAGGCCGGCCTGGATCTGGTGAGGAGCGTGGCCGGCTGCGGTGAGGAGTTCCCGCAGGATGAGCGGGTCGGTCTTGCCCGAGAAGTCGTGGTTGACGATGGGCCGGGCGGTGCCGAAGGTGCGCGTGAGGGCGGCACCGAAAGCGGCCTTGCCGGGACCCCCGGTGGTGAGCGTTCCGTCGATGTCGAAGAGGAGGAGCACGGGCGGACTCAGCTGTCGCGTGCGAACGGCGGGAGTGGTTCTGACACGGGCTACGAGGTATGTGCTACCGGGCCGGCGCGGACGCCGTGTCCAGGATCTCGCCGAGCTGCGAGGTGTCCAGGTTGCCGCCTGAGAGGACCGCGCAGACCTTGCGGCCCGCCGCCGGGACGCGCCCGGAGAGGAGCGCGGCGACGGTTGCCGCGCCGGAGTACTCGACCACGAGCTTGCGGCGCGTGATTAGGTGGGCGGCGGCGCGGCGGATGTCGTCGTCCTCGACGAGCACCACATCGTCCAGGAGGGCGGCGGCGTGGGCGAAGGTGAGATCGCCGGCGCGGGTGGGTGCGAGGCCGTCGGCGATCGTGTCGATGCGTTCCAGGGTGGTGGGGGTCCCAGCGTCGAGTGCCTGCCGCATGGTGGGTGCTCCCGCGGGTTCCACCCCGATGATCGTGCTCTGCGGCTTCAGCCGCCGAAGGGCAGCCGCGCAGCCAGCCACCTGTCCTCCCCCACCAATCGGAACCAGCAGCGTGTCGACTTCCGGCCAGTCCTCGGTCACTTCCAGCGCCACCGTCCCCGCACCCGCAATGATCCACCGGTGGTCGAAGGGGGGGACCATGACCTGTCCTTCGGCGGCGGCGATCTCCTCGGCGCGGGCGCGGCGGTGCTCCGAGGTGGTTCCCGCGAATTCGACCCGCGCGCCCAGGCGGCGGGCGCCGTCGCTCTTGACCTTCGGCGCGGTGGTGGGCATGACCACGACGGCGCGGGCGCCCGCGAGCCCGGCGGCGAAGGCAACGGCCTGGGCGTGGTTCCCCGACGAGTAGGTGATCACCCCGCGCTCGAGTTCGTCGGGGGACAGCTGCGCCAGGAAGTTGCAGGCGCCGCGGGCCTTGAAGGCGCCGGCCTTCTGCAGCGACTCGCACTTGAGGCGGATCTCGCCGCCTACCGTCTCCGAGAGGTCAAGGTCGGGGATCAGCGGGGTGCGGACGACGGTGCCGCGAATGCGTTCGGCCGCCGCCCGGATGTCCCCAAGCGGGACGAGATCCTGGCTATTCCTCTTCGTCCTCATCGTCGCCGCCGACCACCAGGGCCACGTCCACGACAGAGTCTCCCTTGTCGAGGTTCACGACACGCACCCCCTGGGTCGCCCGCCCGATCACCCGCATCTCGTCCACGCGCTGCCGGTTCACCACCCCGTTGCGGGTGATCACCATGAGCTGGTCGCCATCGGCCACGGCCTTGACCGTAACCACCTTCCCCGTCTTCTTCGAGTGCTTCACGTTGATCACGCCGAGCCCGCCCCTTTGCTGCAGGCGGTAGTCGCTGATCTCGCTGCGCTTGCCCATTCCGCGCTCGGTGGCGACCAGGAGCGTTTCCTCCGGCCGGCGAACCACCACCATCCCCACCACCTCGTCGCCCTCGCCCAGGCGGATCCCCATCACGCCCTCGGTGTTGCGCCCCATGGGCCGTACATCGGACTCCTTGAAGCGGATCGCCTTGCCCAGACGGGTCGCCAGCAGCACCTCGTTGGTGCCGTCGGTGATCCGCACGTCGATGAGCGCGTCGCCCTCGCGGAACTTGATTGCGTAGATCCCCACCGCGCGCACGTTGCCGTAGGCCGACAGCGGGGTCTTCTTGACCACGCCATTGCGAGTGCAGAAGAGGAGGAAGCGGTCGCGGGCGAAGTCGCGCACCGGGAGCACCGACGCGACCTTTTCGCCGCGCGCCAGGTCCAGGAAGTTGACGATCGGCTTCCCCTTGGAGTAGCGGCTGCCGTGGGGGATCCCCCACACCTTCACCCAGTGGCAGCGGCCCCGGTCGGTGAAGGCCATGAGGTAGTCGTGCGTGGAGGCGATGAAGAGGTGCTCGACCCAGTCCTCGGCCTTGGTGTCCATGCCCCGCATCCCCCGTCCACCCCGCCTCTGGGCGCGGTAGGTGTCGATCGGGATGCGCTTGACGTAACCCTGCCGGGACATCGTGATCACGACCTCTTCGTCGGCGATCAGGTCCTCGACCTCGAAGGAGGTGACGCTGCCCCGGATTCCGGAGCGCCGGTCGTCGCCGTAGCGCAGGGCCATCTCGCGCAGCTCGTCCTTGATGATGTCCATGCGGACCGCGCGGTCGCCCAGGATGTGCTCCAGTTCGGCGATCCGCGCCCGCACCTGGGCCAGCTCGGAGTCGAGCTTCTCCATCTCGAGGCCGGTGAGGCGGGCGAGGCGCATGTCCAGAATGGCGCGGGCCTGACGCTCGGAGAGGTCGAAGGCGTTGCGCAGACTCACGGCGGCCTCGTGCGCGTCCCGCGAGGCGCGAATGATCTTCACCACCTCGTCGATGTTGTCGACGGCGATGCGGAGGCCTTCCAGAACGTGCTCGCGCTGCTGCGCGGCGACCAGGTCGAAGCGGCTGCGCCTCACCACCACGTTGTGGCGATGGCCGATGAAGTGGAGGAGCATCTCGCGGAGCGGCATGACCCTCGGCACGCCGTCCACCAGCGCGAGAAAGATCGTGCCGAAGGTGGACTGCATCTGCGTGTGCTTGTAGAGGCGGTTGAGGACGACCTGGGGGACCGCGTCGCGCTTCAGTTCGATGACCACGCGCATGCCGTCCCGGTCCGACTCGTCGCGCAGGTCCCGGATCGAGGTGATCTTCTTCACGCGCACCAGGGCCGCGATCTGCTCGATGAGGCGGGACTTGTTCACCATGAACGGGATTTCGGTGATGATGATCCGGGCCGCGCCCTCGCCATCGTCCTCGATGTCGGCGGCCGCGCGGATGACGATCCGTCCGCGCCCCGTTCGGTACGCCTCGAGGATCCCCTCGGTGCCGCAGATGTAGCCTCCGGTGGGGAAGTCCGGTCCCGGGATGAGTCCCTCGAGCGTCTCCTGCGGCAGTTCGGGGTCATCGATCAGGGCCAGCAGGCCGGCGACCACCTCGCGCAGGTTGTGGGGCGGGATGTTGGTCGCCATCCCCACCGCGATCCCCGATGAGCCGTTGATGAGCAGGTTCGGGGCCTTGGATGGGAGGACCGAGGGTTCCTTCAAACGCCCGTCGAAGTTCTCGTCGAAGCGGACGGTGTCCTTGTCGATGTCGGCAAGCAGTTCGATCGAGAGGCGCTGCAGCCGGGCCTCGGTGTAGCGATAGGCGGCCGCCGAGTCACCGTCCACGGACCCGAAGTTGCCCTGGCCGTCCACCAGCGGATAGCGGAGAGAGAAGTCCTGGACCATGCGGACCAGGGCGTCGTAGACCGCGGAGTCGCCGTGCGGGTGGTACTTGCCGAGCACCTCGCCCACGACTGTCGCGCATTTCTTGTAGGCGCGCCCGGGGGAGAGTCCCAACTCCGACATGGCGTAGAGGATGCGCCGGTGAACCGGCTTGAGACCGTCCCTCACATCGGGCAGGGCCCGCTGCACGTTGACGCTCATCGAGTAGTCGATGAACGACTCGCGCATCTCCTGTTCGAGGATCCTCTCGAGGACCCGTTCGCCGGCGGCGCCCTGGTCGGTTTCGGGCATGGATTCGCGTTGAGGGGGGCGGTGGGCCGTGGGGCCGGGAGGGGCTGCCGGGGGCGTGGGAAGCGGGCCTCGGACAGCCTTTAATAATAGCTGTTTTCGGGGGTTGCTTCAAGGTGGGAATCGGGGGGTGGATGGGGTGCTGCTCGCACCGTTATCCGCCCGGCTGAGCCGGACACGTCACCGGCCGAATCCGCTCCCCGTGGTAGATGTCCATCGGAATGTGATGCGTACCGGAAACCCGGCCGATGAGTTCGCTCAACACCGGATCGTAGGCCTCGAACTCTTCCCTCGACTCCACCTTTACATCGCCGGCGAACCACTCACGCCATCGAAAGGAAGTCCACACCGTCCTCCAGGCCAGCCTCCCGAGCCGCCGTCCGCACCGCTTCGCGGCCAGCCGCCCGCGCCACGGCCCCCACATGGAGCACGGCCCCGAACTCCCGCGCGGCCGCCGCCTTACACACCGGCGCCCCGTGGATCACCTGCCCGAGCTTGCGCGGGTCGACCTCAACGAAGGCCGCCACCCGCACCCCTTGGTGCTGGAACTCGACCGCGAGACTCTTCCCCGTCGGCCCCGCGCCCCACACCACCACCACCTCCCGCCCGATCAGCATGCTTTGCCGCAGATAGTGCACCCGGCACGCCCGAAACGCGGCCAGCGAGTACGCGGGGTGATTGCGGCTCAACCGGCCCGGAGCGTTGCCCCAGTCAAGGAGGACGCGCGGGACGGAGACGAAGCGGTGACCGGTCCGCCACAGGCGAAGCAGCAGGTCGTAGTCCTCGGGCCAGGCGCGGTCGCGGTAGCCGCCGATCGCGGTCAGCGCTGTTCGCCGGAACATGAAGGTCGGGTGGGCCAGGGGGCACTCGACGAAGATGTTGGAGGCGACGGTGGGCCAGTCGGTCATGGAGTTGAGCCAGGCGGCGTATTCGGCGGCCCGGGGGGTGACCGTGGATTCGGGGACGCAGCGGACGCCGGTGCCGCAGCCGGCGAGGTCGGGCGAGCGGTTCAGCAGGTCGAGTTGGGCGGACAGGCGTTCGGGGTGGGACACGTCGTCGGCGTCCATGCGCGCGATGTAGTCACCGCGTGACTCGGCGAGGCCGCGCTGCAGGGCGGCCACGATCCCGTTGGGGGCCTCGAGGTGTCGGGCCGCGATACCGCCAGCAGCCTTGTGGTGTCGGGCTGCGATACCGCCGGGAGCGCGGCGGCGCTGGGCCACGTCCGCTGGGGACGGCAGGACATCGCTGCCCGGGACACTCCGCAGCAGGCGGAAGCGAGCGTCGCGCTGCTCCCATGCGCGCGCTATCCGGGGGGTCGCGTCGCGGGAGCCGTCGTCCACGACGAGGACCTCGAAGTGCGGGAAGGTCTGCGCGCGGATCGACTGCAGGGCCGCGTCGAGAGTGGCCGCCCCGTCGCGGACCGGCAGGACGACCGAGACGAGGGGGTGGTCGTGAGAAGGCGCAGTCACCCGTCCCCCACCAACCCCCCCAGAAACCGCCCAGTCACGCTCTCGGGCACCGTCGCCACGTCCTCCGGCCTCCCCATCGCCACCACCTCCCCACCACCCGCCCCCGCCCCCGGCCCCATGTCGACCACCCAGTCCGCCGCACGGATCACGTCCAGATCGTGCTCGACCACCACCAGCGTGTGCCCCACCTTCACCAGCTTGCGGAGCACGCCATTGAGCTGAGCGACATCCTCGCCCGACAGCCCGGTCGTCGGCTCGTCCAGTATGTACACCTTGCGCGTCCCCTTCCGCGCGGCCGCCCCGATCAATTCGCGCGCGATCTTGAGCCGCTGCGCTTCGCCGCCGGAGAGGTGGGTCGCCGGCTGCCCGAGACGCAGGTAGCCCAGCCCGACCTGCTGCAGGTGCCAGAGCGCCTGGCCCAGCTTCGGCTCGCGCAGAAAGAAACGCATCGCGCGATCCACCGTGAAGCCGAGCACATCGTTCACATTGTGGCCGCGCACGGTCACCTCGAGTACTTCGGGCCGGTAGCGCTTCCCGCCGCACACCTCGCACGGAACGTGGATGTCCGCCATGAACACCATCTCGACCCGCACGAATCCCGCGCCGGAGCACTCCTCGCAGCGCCCGCCCTTCACGTTGAAGGAGAAGCTGCGCGCGTCCAGGCCTGCGCTCCGGGCGGTGCTTTCGCTGGCGAAGATGCGCCGGATCTCGCCCCATGCCTTCACGTATGTGACCGGGTTTGAGCGGGGGGTCTTCCCGATCGGGTTCTGGTCGACCAGCACCACGTCGTCGAGGTGTTCGAGGCCGGTGAGCGAAGCGTACGCGCCGACCACCTCGCCCAGGTGTTCCTTGGCCGAAGTGCGGCCGCCCTGCAGTTCGCGCTCCAGGGCCCGGTAGAGGATGTCGTGCACCAGCGTCGACTTGCCCGAACCCGACACGCCCGTCACCACCGTCATCGCGCCGACGGGGAATTCGGCCTCGGCGCCGCGCAGATTGTGCAGCGTCGCTCCTTCGAGCCGGATGCGGGCTCCGTCAACCGGACGGCGCCATTTGGGTGGCCAATCCCTGTTTTCGGCCCCCTGGGACAGATTCCTGGACAGATACTGCCCGGTTTTTGTCAAAGAATCTGCCGTCACGGAATCTGTCAAGACGGTCGGTGGACCCTCGAAAACGACCTCGCCGCCAGCCTCACCCGAGGCCGGGCCGAGCTCCACGACGTGGTCGGCGGCCATGATCGCGGCGGCGTCGTGCTCAACCACGACGACCGTGTTGCCGCCATCGCGTAGCCGCCTCAAGAGCGCGAGGAGGGCGTCCATGTCCTGGGGGTGCAGCCCGATCGACGGCTCGTCGAGGACGTAGAGCGTGTCGACCAGGCGCGAGCCCAGGGAGTTGGCCAGTGAGATGCGCTGGGCCTCCCCGCCCGACAGGGTGCGCATCTGGCGGCCGAGCGTCAGGTAGCCGAGCCCGACATCGACCAGGAAGCCGATCCGCGCCGAGAGCTCCCTCAGGATCGTGGTCGCAATGGCGGCCTCCATGGCGCGGAGATCGAGCCGCGACAGCCAATGCGGGAGCTCCTCGATGGGAAGGTCGGCGACCGCGCCGATATCGAGTCCCCCGACCGACACGTAGCCCGCCTCGGGGCGGAGGCGCGATCCCCGGCAAGCGCGGCACGGAAGCGGGCGCTGATACTGCCGCAGGAAGATGCGGATGTACTGCTTGTACCGCTTGCGCTCCTTGGAGACGAGGAAGTCGATCACGCCGCGGAACGACCCCTTGCCGTAGAGCACCGCCCGGCGGAAGGAGGGGGGCAACTCGTCCCAGGAGGCATACCACGAGACCCGCTCGCGAGTCGCGAGACGGCGCAGCACCTCTCGCTCGCGCGTGTAGCGGGGCTTGGCCCAGGGGTCGACCGCGCCCTGCTCCAGCGAGAGATCGCGATCCGGCACGATCAGGGCGGGGTCGTACTCCAGCGTGGCCCCGAAGCCTGTGCAGACCGGGCAGCTGCCGTAGGGGTTGTTGAAGGAGAAGAGCTTGGGCTCAGGCTCCAGGAAAGTCGTCTCGGGATGGCGCGGGCAGCGAAACGCCTCAGAGAAGCGGAGCGGCTGACCGGCTCCGTCGCCCGCCGGGATTACCATTGCTTCGCCCTCGCCCTCCCTGAAACAGGTCGCCAGGGAATCGGCCACGCGGTCCGTCCAGCTCCGGTCGGGGTTCTTCGCCACCTTGATCCGGTCCACCACTACCAGCACCTCCCGGCTGGCAGCCAGATCGGGGACTGTCGCGCCCGGTTCGGCCTCCGGCGCCAGCAGATCGGACAGCTCGGCGGCCACGCTGTCGGCGAGCACCCGCACGAAACCGAGCGAGCGCAGGTTTTCCGCCACGAGGCGATGCGAGACCCGGCCGCTCCGGGCCAGCGGGAAGCCAATCATTGCCCGCGTGCCGGGTGGTAGGGCGGCGACCCTGTCGGTGGCGGTGGAGACGGTGTCCGGGCGCACCTCGTCGCCGCACTCGGGACAGTGGGTGCGGCCGGCGCGCGCGAAGAGGAGGCGGAGGAAGTCGTGGACTTCGGTCGCCGTGCCCACGGTGGAGCGGCTGGTGGTGGTGGGGTTGCGCTGCTCGATGGCCACTGCGGGAGAGAGTCCCTCGATCCGGTCGACGTCGGGTTTCTCCAGCCGGTCGAGGAACTGCTTCGCGTAGGTGGAAAGGGCCTCGACGTAGCGCCGCTGGCCCGCCGCGAAGAGGGTGTCGAGCGCCAGGGAGGACTTGCCGGACCCCGAGGGGCCGGTGATAACGGTGAGCACACCACGGGGCAGATCCAGATCGATGTCCTTCAGGTTGTGCTGGCGCGCACCCCTGATGCGGATCGATTGGTGCATGCTGCGCAGGTCCCCGTTGCCATGAGGCGCGATTCTACCGACCGTGGAACGGCCGCCGCGCCCGCACGGGAGCGGCCGCCGTCCCGCAAATCTACCAACAAGACGCGACGGACCATGGACATCTACCCCCGCCAGGATTACCAGCGCCTCGCCCGCTACCTCCCCGACCGGTCGCCGATCCCGGCCGACCTGAGCGACAATCGCAACCTCTGGGGGGCTCACCCGGCCGCGCTCGAAGTGCTTGCGGGCTCCGACACAGCCGCGGCCTCCGAGTACCCGGGAAGCTACTCGGACCGTCTCGTCGGCGCCGTGGCGGCCCAGCTGAACATCGGGCCGGAGAACGTGACGACCGGGGCGGGGGGGACGGGGGTCCTCGACGCGCTCATGCGGGCCGTCGCGCCCACCACAATGCGGTACCTCGACCCGGGTTGGCCCGCCGCGGGGATGCTCGCGGTCATGAACGGGCACAGGCCGGTGGCGGTCGAGTGGCAGGAGGCGCTGGACGACCCGGTGCGGTTCGGGGGGTCCGAGCCGTGCATCGTCTTCCTCGCCAACCCTGGCAACCCGACCAGCGAGGCCGTCCCCGACGAGTGGATCCGGGCCGTCTACGCGCATACCGAGGCGGTGGGCAGCGTGCTGATCATCGACGAGGCGTACGGGGAGTACAATCGCGACGCCTCCGACTTGACGCCCTACGAGTTGGCGCTCGCGGGGGAGCGCACGATCTGCGTCAAGACGCTCTCCAAGGCGTACGGCCTTGCGGGGTTGCGGGCCGGCTACGGCGTGGGGAGCGCGGCGATGGTGCTCGAGGTGGACAAGGGGCGAGGTCCCTTCGTGGTGACGAGCGTGACGAGCGCCGCCGCAGCGGCCGCGATCTCCAGCAAGTCGTCCTGGCTGGCCGACACCATCGCCGAGACGCGTGCGAACCGTGAACGGGTGCGCGACAGCCTGCTCCACCGCGGCTACCAGGTGCCCCTCTCGGCGGCCAACTTCGTCTTCATCCGCCTCCCTGAAGAGGAGCTGAACGATACCACGGCGCGGCTGGAGCGGTGCGGGGTCCGGGTGCGTCCGTTCCAGAGCGCGTCGCCCAGAGGGGATGGACTGCGGGCCACGGTGGCGCCGTGGGACCAGATGCAGCGTCTGCTGGACGGACTGGATCTGGTGGCGTCGGGAGCGGTGTAGCAGCCCCCAAAGCGCGTCCATCGTGAACAACGGCTATGAAGAGGAGGTCCTCGGCAAGGCCTACGACTCGCGGCTGATGGCCCGGCTGCTTCGCTACCTTCGCCCCTACACGCTGCAGGTGGTGGGGGCGGTCCTCCTTCTCATGCTCGCGTCGGGGCTCGCGGTCGTCGGTCCCTATCTGACCAAGATCGCGCTCGACGAAGCCATCCCGCAGGGAGACGGCGGCCAGCTCGCCTTCCTGGCGATCCTCTTCCTCGCTGCGGTCGTGCTCGGCTTCGTCTTCGAGTACGCACAGGCGCTGCTTACCACGTGGTTGGGCCAGAGGGTCATGTACGACCTGCGCACCCAGGTCTTCGCGCAGCTCCAGCGCCTGGACTTGGCCTTCTACGACCGCAACCCTGTCGGTCGTCTGATGACGCGCATCACCTCCGACGTGGAGACGCTGAACGAGCTTTTCAGTTCGGGCGTGGTGACGGTCTTCGGCGACCTCTTCACCCTGCTGTTCATCGTGGGGGCCATGCTCCAGATGGACACGGAGCTGGCGCTGGTCACCTTCAGTGTGCTTCCGTTCGTGGCCTGGGCCGCCTTCGTCTTCCGGTCGCGGATCCGTGGCGCGTACCGCGACATCCGGGTGCGCCTGGCACGGATGAACGCCTTCCTGCAGGAGCGTTTCACAGGCATCCGGGTCGTGCAGCTCTTCAACCGCGAGGACGCCGATCTGGAGCGCTTCAGGGGCCTCAACGACGCCTACCTGGGCGCGCACCTGCGCTCGATCAGGTACTACGCGCTGTTTTTTCCAATCGTTCAGCAACTAACCGCGGTGGCCATCGCACTGATCATCTGGTACGGGGGCGGGGCAATGGTCAGGGGGGCGGTCACCATCGGAGTGCTCGCAGCCTTCCTGGACTACGCGCGCCGCTTCTTCCGCCCGATCCAGGACCTGTCCGACAAGTACAACCTGCTGCAGGGAGCGATGGCGTCGTCCGAGCGGATCTTCCGCCTGCTCGACCGCGAGCCGGCCATTGAGGACCCGGTCCGGCCGTCGTTGTATCCGATCGGCGCTTCCGGCGAGATCCGCTTCGAGAACGTCTGGTTCGCCTACGGAGGCGCCGACGCCGAAACGGGGGAGCCGGACTGGGTGCTGCGTGACGTCTCGTTCACTGTCTCCCCGGGAGAGAAGCTGGCCATCGTGGGACACACCGGGGCCGGCAAGACCACCCTCATCAACCTGCTCATGCGGTTCTACGAGCCCCAGCGCGGCCGCATCCTGGTGGACGGCGTCCCCATCGGGGAGCTCCGCATGAAGGACCTGCGGGGGCGCATCGGACTCGTACTGCAGGACATCTTCCTCTTCAGCAAGTCGGTCGACTACAATGTGCGGCTCGGCTCCAGGTCCATCGACGATGCACAGGTCGGGACCGCGCTGGAGGCCGTCGGCGCCGCCCCCTTCGTGGAGAGACTGCCCGACGGTGCAGCGCGGGAACTCGGCGAGCGCGGAGCCAGTCTGTCCGTGGGGGAGAGACAGCTGCTGTCCTTCGCCCGCGCGCTGGCGTTCGACCCGGGCATCCTGGTGCTCGACGAGGCCACCAGTTCGGTCGACTCCGCGATCGAGGCCCGCATCAAGGAGGCCACCGACCACCTCATGCGAGGTCGGACGTGTCTGGTAGTCGCGCACCGTCTCTCGACCGTGCAGGGCGCGGTACGGATCCTGGTCATGCATCACGGGGTGCTGGCCGAGGAGGGAACGCATCAAGAGCTCCTGGGGGCCGGAGGACTCTACCGGCGACTGCACGAATTGCAGTTTGCAGTTGGGGGCCATGACGAAATCGTGAGCGGACCGTGATGGTGACGAATACAGTTGACTGACATGAGGTCGCGGGCGTCCTGCGGTGACCCCGGCGGACGTTGAACCCCCCTTATTCACGAATGGCCGGGAGGCGAGGCGACGTGAGGCGGCAAGTGCTTTAGATTCAGAGTGTTAGAAGGATCGCGAGCACCTGCCAGCCATCACGTCGGGGGTGAAGATAATGGATGCGCCGTTCAGCTTCAACAGGTCGATCAGGATTGGGTCCGGCCGGGACCGGATCACGGGGGATTCGGGGGCTCTGACGGGGCGCGAGCTGCTGCGGCGCAGCAGGGTGGTGCGGTTTCTGGCGGAGGGGCTGCCGGACAAGCGGGACGGGCGCCGGATCCGGCATTCTCAGAGGCGGCTGGCGCGGACGCTTCTGCTGCTGGCGGGGCAGGGCCGCCGGGACCATGGCGACGCGACGGAGCTGCGCGACGATCCGGCGCTGCGGCTGGCCACCGGCGACCGGGCGGGCACGGCTCCGCTGGGCGAGGGCGGGTGCCTGCCCTCGCAGCCGACGCTGTCGCGGCGGGTGGCGGCGTGGTCGGCGAAGGAGGGCGTCGAGGTGCTGCGCGAGGGGTTGCAGCGGCTGGCGGGGTGGCGGCTGAAGGCGATGGGCGGCCGGCGGCGTCCGAAGACGCTGGTGATCGACATCGACAGCCTGCCGGTCGAGGTCCATGGGGAACAGCCGGGCAGCGCGTGGAACGGCTACTATCACCGGCGCGTGTATCATCCGATCGTGGCGGCGGCGGGGGAGACGGGCGACATCCTGGATCTGCGGCTGCGCGAGGGGCAGGTGCACACGGCGGACGGCGGGCTGGAGTTCGTCCTCGAGGTGCTGGAGCGGGCGGAGCGGCATCTGTGCGGGAAGGCAGCGGTGCGCTTCGACGCGGGATATCCCGGCGAGCCGCTGATGGCGGCGCTGGAGGAGCGGGGCACGCACTACGTGGCCCGGGTGCGCAACAACGCCGTGCTGAAGCGCCTGGCGCTGCCGGCCATGGACGCCGTGGTCTGGGATGCGCTGAACAACGGGGCGCCCGGCGGCGAGCCCCGCACCTGGGTTTGCGAGTCGTCCTACCGGGCCGGGTCGTGGTCCCGTTCCCGCCGGGTCGTGCAGGTCGTCGTCGAGCGGCCGGGCGAACTCATCCCGCGCTGCTTCTGGCTGCTGACCTCGATGCCGTCGGAGGAGATGTCCGGCGAGGACCTCCTGGCGCTGTACCGCAAGCGCGGCAAGGCGGAGGGCCACCTGGGCGAGCTGATGAGCGTCGTCTCCCCGGCCCTGTCGTCCACGTCGCGCCGCAAGAGCCACTACCGGGGCAAGAAGATCGCGAAGCGCGAGAAGGGTGTGGACCCCTTCGCGTGCAACCAGGTGCGCCTGCTGCTCGCCGGCTTCGGCTACCAGATCATGCACGTCCAGCGCGCCGTGCTGGAGCGCATGACCGGAACCGGCTGGAGCCTGCGGCGTCTCGCGGACCGCGTGCTCCGCACCCCGGCGCGCTTCACCGTATCGGGCCGCCGGATTACGATGACCATCGGAGGCGCGTCGGCGCACTGGCGCATGCTCGCCCGCGGGCTCGCGACCCTGCACGGGCCCTCCGGATAGCGCGGGCGCCGCCAGGCGCCGAACCCTTTCCCGGCCCCGGCGGCCGCAAGGACGCCGAGGTGTCTCCAAGCGCCGGAAACCGGCTCGGTTCGGTCGAACAAACTAACCTTTTCGGACTCGAAACGCCCGTTTTTTGCCCCCGGAACCGCCCCCGACCCGCCATCGGGGTTGTGAGAGGCCTCTCAGCCCCCTACCTTGCCCTCGACTCGCGAATTCATGAATAAGGCAGGTTGAATTGAAACCACCACACCACGCATTGCCTATTGCGTTCTCGACGATGAGGCGTTCATATGGAGGGGAATCACAGTCGCTCGGGACCATTGTGGACATTCCACTCCCGCCGCACGCCCGGCGTCAAAATGCCTGTAGTCCACCCCAATTGGGAGTTAACCAGATCGTGCGCAGGAGTCGCCGCCGCCCCGCCGCCACGGCGGGAACCGCCGCTCCCGGCCCGGAGTTCGAACGACGCATCCGGGAAGACGCCACACTCGACGACCTGGATCTCGAGTTGGCCGCTTTCTTCCTTCGACCTTCTCCCGTCGGAAACAGGTCCGTTCTCGATTCCCTGCAGCACTACGGACTGATTCGGCGCCAGGATGACGCCTGGAAAGTCACCAACGCGGCCCTCCTGCTTTTCTGTCACCCCGACCGACGGAATTGGTATCCTGGTGCAGGACTGCGCGTTCGGCGCGTCGCTGGCACGCAGACCGTGATCGGTCGGAGCCAAAACGTGACCCTGATCGGACAAGCGCCCCCCCCTCTGGCCATCGCGGTCAAGGATGGGCTGAGAATGGTCAAGGGGCAGATCCGTCGTTCCGAGGCGCTACGCGAGATCTTCTTCCGGGACATGCCCGAATACCCCGGCTTCGCGTGGCGTGAAGTTGTCGTAAACGCTATGACACATGGGGATTACGGAGTTCGGAGCCACGGCACCGAGGTCACCTTCTTCGACGACAGACTCGTGGTGTCCAGCCCCGGGGGATCACTCGCACGCGTGACGGTAGAGGCACTCAGCGCGGGATCACCGGGGCGCGCCACGCGCAATCCGATATTGGCACACGTTTTCGCAGACGTCGGGATTATGCAGGGTCGTGGCACAGGCTTCGCACGAGTGTTCAAGGAGATGTCGGACAGCTCCCTGCAACCGCCAGAGGTTGTGCACCAACACGGTCTGCTTCAGGTGACGCTTCGCAATGAGCCTCAGTATGCCATGGCGGGGCCGGGATGGAAAAACGTTGTGCGCTCGCTGCCTGTATCACCCGATCAGAAGAGAATCCTCCTGGCGCGACCCGACGGATTCACTCACGACGACTACCGCAGGCTGAACGCGGTCGTGGAGGGGGAAGCGAAGCAGGGCGTGCACGATCTGGTGAGAAAGGGCATCACGACATGCGCGTTCAGGGATGGAGACGAGATTCCCATCTACTACCTCACGCCCGAGCTGGACGACACCCGCTATTTTCTCGAAGACCGGGTGCCCAGACTCCGCGAGTTCTTCCAGCGCGACCCGAAGCTGCGCCCGGCCAACTACCGGACTCTCTTCAAGGCAGCTCCCGCCCAGGCCTCACGCGAACTGCGCCGGCTGGTGGAGCTTGGCTTCCTCCAGGTGGAGGGGCGCGGACGGGGAAAGGGCTACCTGCCGCTGGCGGGACTCCGCAAGTGATCTGGCGGGATTCGGTCGCCCGATAGAACATCCGTCCACTACGTTACGTAGCCGAGACCGCGCGCCGGAGGACCAGAAGGCCCATATTGACACCTGTGGATTTCATCCTCGAATCCAAGACCATCCGGGGCACTCATGAGATTGGACGCCGGGAACGGACCACGGGAATCACCATCGGTGCGCGCCGTGGACCGGACCGCGCACGCCGTTGAACACTCAGAAAAGGAAAACCCGCAATGACCTTCCTACCCATCGCCATCGTTCTCATCGCTCTGGGGGCGATCGTCTACAGTCTCCCCAAGGGGACCGCCAAGATCCCCACCAAGCTGGTCGGCTACGTCCTCTGGTTCATGGGCGCGGCTGTCATCCTACTGAACGCCGTCGTCCTGATCGGCGTCGGAGAAGTCGGGGTCAAGCACTTCCTGGGCACGGTCGATCCCAGACCGCTCGAACAGGGCATGCACATCATCAACCCGCTGGCGTCCGTGGAGCGGATGTCGGTGCGGGAGCAGTCCTTCCCGCCTCAGGGCGCCGTCGAGCAGATCGAGGCGCAGACCTCGGAGCAGCTGAACGTGACGCTGGAGGTCTCGCTCATCTTCGAGATCAACGTCGACAATGCTCCGCGCCTTTATGGCGACCTCGGCTCCGAAGAGCAGATCAAGCGGATCATTGTGCTCAGCGCCGTCCGCAACGGAGTGCGGGACGCGGTCGCAACCAAGTCGATCAACGACATCTTCTCGCCGAACCGCCGCGAACTGGCGACCGCCATGAAGGAGGAGATCCAGGCCAAGGCCGGAGACCGGATCGATGTCGTCGAGGTCTTCGTCCGCGACATTCAGGCTCCGGAACGCGTCCGGGAGGCGATCGAGAACAAGCTGGAGCGAGAGCAGCAGGTGGCCGCCGAGGAGTTCCAGACCCAGATCATCCAGGAACAGGCGCGCCAGCAGGCGGAAGAGGCGAAGGGGATCGCCGAGGCTCAGCGCATCATCAGCCAGGGCCTGTCGCAGGAGTACCTGACGTTCTTCTATATCCAGCAGCTCTCGAACATGCCCGAGGGGTCGCTGGTGTACGTGCCCACCGAGGGGGGTATTCCGCTGATCCGGAATCTGGGCGGGGGGCGGTAGCAGTCTTCGGTAGTCTGTATACTATACATTACATTTTGTAATGTTCTCATTACATGGCGAACCAGTGAGCACCGGAACGGAGGCACCCACGGGCCGCAAGCGGCGGCCATGGGCGAGAAGGGTGGCCGTGGCGGCGGCGGTACTCTTCGTGGCAACGGCCGCCATTTCGGTGGGGACCGGGTGCTCACCGGTGTACGTCATCAAGGCCGGTTGGGCCGAGGCCAAGATCCTCAAGGCCCGTCGGCCGCTCGCCGAAGTGATCCTCGCACCGGAGACCGACGAGCGAACCCGCGGCAAGCTCACCCTGGCCCGCGAAGCGCGCGAGTTCGCCATCAACGCGCTGAAGCTCGACGTGGGCGACAGCTACACGACCTACACCGAACTCGAGCGCGACACCCTGGCGATGGTACTCTCGGCCGCCTACGCGGACCGCCTCGCGTCGCGCACCTGGTGGTTTCCCATCGTGGGCCGCGTGCCGTACCGGGGATTCTTCGACCTGGAGGACGCGCAGGAGGAGCAGGGCAAGCTCGAAGACGAGGGGTTCGACACCCTGCTGCGGCCGACCTCCGCTTTCAGCACCCTGGGCTGGTTCTCCGATCCCCTCCTCTCCACCATCGTGAGGTACGACGAGGTGGAGCTGGTGACCACGATCCTCCACGAACTGTCCCACAACGACCTCTTCGTCCCGGGGCAGGTGCGCTTCAACGAGAGCTTCGCTACGTGGGTGGGCAGAACCGGCGCCATCGAGTTCTTCTGCACGCGGCCCGGCGGGGGCCCGGACACCGTGTGGTGCAACCGGGCGCGCGACCGCTGGCACGACATGCAGCTCTTCTCCCGCTTCATCGACAGTCTCGTGGAGGAGCTGGAGGACGTGTATGGGGACTCGGCCACCACCCGGGGAGACAAGCTCGCGCGCCGCCAGGCGGTCTTCGAGCGACATCTGCAACGTCTCCGCGAGGAAGTCCGGCCCCGCTTCCTGTCGCTAACCTTTTCCGGGTTCGATGCCGTCCCTCTCAACAACGCCATTCTGCTCAGTCGCATGCTGTACTACCACCGGCTCCCGGACTTCGACGCGCATCTCGCGGGGAGCGGTGGCGCGCTTCAGGCGGCCATCCAGTCGCTCAAGACTGGGATCGAAGGCGTGGACGACCCCTTCGAAGTGCTTCCCGCCATCGGGGAACCGGAGCCGCCCGGACTGTAAGAGCACACCGCGCTCTACGTGCACGCGCGGGTTTGTCCACGGACTGTTAGCTTATTCGGTTGGCGACCGACCCCGTCGCACCGCACCGCGAGCCCCCAGCAACCTCACCGTCGCATGTCCACCCCAGCCGACCGGACGTACAGCCCCACCGCAATCGAGCGCGAGTGGCAGGCCACCTGGGATCGCGAGGGCACCAACTCCTTCACGCTGGACGAACTTCGCGCCGCCGAACGCCCGTTCTACAACCTGATGATGTTCCCCTACCCCTCCGCCGAGGGGCTGCACGTGGGCAACATCTACGCCTTCACCGGGGCCGATGTCCACGGTCGCTTCAAGCGCTTGCAGGGCCACGATGTGTTCGAGCCGATCGGCTTCGACGCCTTCGGGATCCACTCCGAGAACTTCGCGCTCAAGGCGGGCATCCACCCGATGGACCTGATTCCGGCCAACGTGGCCAACTTCACCCGCCAGCTCCGCCGCATGGGGGGAATGTTCGACTGGGATCACACGGTCGACACCACCGCGCCCGAGTACTACAAGTGGACGCAGTGGCTATTCCTGCAGTTCTTCAGGCACGGCCTGGCCGAGCAGAAGGAGGCGCCGGTCAACTGGTGTCCGTCGGACATGACCGTGCTCGCCAACGAGCAGGTCGTCGTGGGGGCGTGCGAGCGGTGCGGAACCCCGGTCGAGCAGCGCTTCATCCGCCAGTGGTTCCTGAAGATCACCGAGTACGCGGGGCGTCTGCTGGACAATCTGCCGGGCATCGACTGGTCGGAGACCACGCGGAAGGCGCAGCGGGCGTGGATTCGGCGGTCCCGGGGGGCGGAGATGCGGTTCCCGGTGGTGACGGACGGGGCGGAGGGGGACGAGGTCGTCGTGCCCGTCTTCACCACGCGGCCGGACACGGTCTTCGGGGCGACCTACATGGTGCTCGCGCCCGAACACCCGCTGGTCGACACCGTCACCAGCGATGCCTGCCGGGAAGAGGTGGACGCCTACCGCGCCCGCACCCAGGCCATGGACCTGGTCGCCCGGCAGAAGATCGAGAAGCACAAGACGGGCGTGTTCACTGGGGGATTCTGCATCAATCCGGCCACGCGCGAGCCGATTCCGGTCTGGATCGCCGACTACGTCCTCATGGGGTACGGGACCGGCGCCATCATGGCGGTGCCGGGCCACGACGAGCGCGACTTCGACTTCGCCAACACATACGACCTTCCGATCGTGCGGGTGGTGGCCGACGAGGGCGAGGACGCCCACACCCCGCTCACGATCGCCTACGAATACCCGCAGGGCAGCCTGGTGAACTCCGGCCGCTACGACGGCCTGTCACCGGAGGACGCCAAGCAGGCCATCGTGGACGACCTGGCGGCGGAGGGCCTCGCCGAAGGCCAGGAGAACTTCCGCCTGCACGACTGGTGCATCTCGCGGCAGCGCTACTGGGGACCCCCCATCCCCATCATCCACTGCGACGACTGCGGCCCGGTCGCCGTCCCCGAAGAAGACCTGCCCGTCGTGCTGCCCCGGGTGGAGGATTTCCGCCCCGACGAGTCCGGGATCAGTCCCCTGGCACGGGTGCGCGAGTGGTACGAAGTCCCCTGCCCCTCGTGCGGTCGCGACGCCACCCGCGAAACCGACGTTTCCGACACCTTCCTGGACAGCGCGTGGTACTTCCTGCGCTATCCGTCGACCGACTTCGACGACCGCCCCTTCGACCCAGGCATCACGCGCCGCTGGCTCCCCGTCGACACCTACATCGGCGGCAACGAGCACGCCGTCCTCCACCTGCTCTACGCGCGCTTCGTCGCCATGGCGCTCCACGACATGGGATGGCTCGACTTCGAGGAGCCCTTCACGCAGTTCCGCGCCCACGGACTCATCATCCGCGAGGGCGCCAAGATGTCCAAGAGCAAGGGCAACGTGATCGTCCCGGATCCGATCATCGAGCGGTACGGCGCCGACACCTTCCGTGTATACCTCATGTTTCTGGGGCCGTTCATGGCGGGCGGCGACTACCAGGATCAGGGGATTTCGGGTCCGCACGGCTTCCTGCACCGCCTGTGGGAGTCGGTCGTGCCGCGCGAGGGCGAGCTCGGCGACGGACCTCTCGATCCCGGGCTGGAACCAAAGCTGCACCGGACCATCAAACGCGTGACTGAGCAGATCGCGGCGCTGCGCTACAACACGGCCATCGCTGCCATGATGGAGTATCTGAACGCGGCCCGCACCGGTGGAAGGACGCCGGTCCGGGCCGAAATCGAGCCGCTGGTGCGCCTGGTCGCGCCGTTCGCGCCCCACATGGCCGAGGAGCTTTGGCGCCGGCTGGGGAATCAGGGCAGCATCTTCGACGGCGCCAACTGGCCCGCCTTCGACCCCGCCAAGGCGGCCGAGAACCAGGTGAAGGTGGCCGTGCAGGTGAACGGCAAGGTGCGGGGCACGGTGTCGGCGCCGAAGGGGGCGGACCGGGAAGCCGTGACGGCGCTCGCGCGGGCAGAGGCCAACGTGGCCCGCCACCTGGAAGGGATGGACATCCGCAGGATCATCCACGTACCCGATCGTCTCCTCAACTTCGTGGTCGCGCGGGAGGTGGTCCGGGTTCAGTGACAACCGAAAAGAGAGGCTGAAGCCATGCCCCTGGTCGCGGGCACATCCACCGCCATCGAACAGCTTGCCATCGACACCATCAAGGTCCTGGCGATGGACGCGGTCCAGGAGGCCAACTCGGGCCACCCGGGCACGCCCATGGCCCTCGCGCCGGTCGGCTACCTGCTCTGGACCCAACACCTGCGGCACAATCCCCGCGACCCCGGCTGGGTCGACCGCGACCGTTTCGTCCTTTCGGCCGGCCACGCCTCCATGCTCATCTACAGCCTGCTGTACCTCACCGGCTATGACCTGTCGCTGGAGGACATCAGGCAGTTCCGGCAGTGGGGCAGCAGGACACCTGGCCACCCCGAATACGGGCACACGCCCGGTGTGGAGACCACCACCGGCCCCCTCGGCCAGGGTGTCGCCAACACCGTCGGGATGGCGCTGGCGGAGCGCTGGCTGGCGAAGCGCTACAACCGGCACGGGCACCAGGTCGTGGATCACCGCACCTGGGCGATCTGCTCCGACGGCGACCTCATGGAGGGGATCTCGCACGAGGCGGCCGAAATCGCGGGACACCAGAAGCTCGGCAAGCTGACCTGGATCTTCGACGACAACCGGATCACGATCGAAGGCGCGACCGATCTGGCTACCGCCACCGACCAGCGTCGCCGCTTCGAAGGGTACGGGTGGCACACCCTGACGGTCCACGACGGCACCGATCTCGATGCCATCGACGCCGCGCTCGCGGCTGCGCAGGCCGAGACGGAGAGGCCCACCCTGATCGTGCTGCGCACCACCATCGCCGAGGGAAGTCCCAACATGGCCGGTACGGCCGACACGCACGGCGCCCCGCTGGGAACCGCCGAGATCGAGGCCACCAAGCTCAACATCGGGTATCCGTCGCTGGAACCGTTCCACGTCGAACCGGCGGCCGTGGAGCATTGGCGGCGCGGTGCCGGAGCGTGGGCGGAAACACAGCAGGCGTGGGAGCGCCGCTTCGAGGCCTACCGCGCAGACCACCCCGAGCTTGCAGCCGACTTCGAAGCCGCCGCCGAGGGCGAACTCCCGGCAGGCTGGGAGGACTCGCTCCCCGATCTCGCCGAAGCCCCCGCCACCGCCACCAGAAACCACTCGGGCAAGGTGCTCCAGGGGGCCGCGCGCGCCATTCCCACCATGCTCGGGGGATCAGCCGACCTGGGCGGCTCCAACAAGACGGACATCGCCGGCGGGGGCGACCTTCTCGCGGACAATCCGGGCGGGCGGATCATCCACTTCGGCGTACGCGAGCACGCCATGGGCGCGCTGATGAACGGCATGGCGCTCCACGGCGGCGTGCATCCCTTCGGCGGCACCTTCCTCATCTTCTCTGACTACATGCGCCCCGCCATCCGCCTGGCAGCGCTCATGGGACTGCCGGTCATCTACGTCTTCACCCACGACAGCATCGGCCTGGGCGAGGACGGCCCGACCCACCAGCCGGTCGAACAACTGGCCGCGCTGCGGGCCATTCCCGGACTCCTGGACCTGCGCCCCGGCGACGGTCCCGAGACGGCGGAGGCGTGGCGGGCGGCCCTTCGTCACCGGACCGGGCCTTCGTTCCTGGCGCTGACCCGCCAGACGGTGCCGTGGATCGACCGGGGGCCGGAAAACCCGTCCGCGCACAGCCTGCACCGCGGCGGCTACGTGCTGAGGGAGTCACCCACCGACCGCACCGACGCGGTCATCATAGCCTCAGGCTCCGAGGTCGGCGTGGCGATGGCCGCCCGCGAGACGCTGTCTGAGGACGGAATCGGCGCGCGGGTGGTCAGCATGCCCAGCTGGCGCCTCTTCAGCGCCCAGCCTGCGGAATACCGGGAAGATGTGCTTTCCCGCGCCGTACTCAAGGTCTCGGTCGAGGCCGGCAGCACGATGGGATGGGGGCGCTGGGTCGGCAACGACGGCATCTCAATCGGAATCGACCGCTTCGGCGCGTCGGCGCCATGGCAGGAGATGTATGGTCAATACGGGATCACGGCCGCGGCGGTCCGCGACGCTGTTCGCGCGGCGCTGGCGAACGCGCAGACTCGAACCTGATCCATTTCGGTCTCCAGGTCTCCACAACGACGAAATCATCGGTCGCGCTCCCTCTTCGCTTCACCCCGGGGCTCTCGGCTTCCACGCCGCGGGCCGGCCCAGGCAACCCGCAGTTTGCGTAACAGTTTTGATGCCAGGCGTGTCCTTGGACCGGAGGCGCGGCTTGGCCGATGCCCACCAGGGCAGCGTCCACAGGCGGAATTCCCGGTGGCCCAGCGGAACAAATCGCATTGGCCGGCGTTAGATTCTACACAGTCCGGAAGTACCGATTCCGTAACTTCGCCCCAACAAGAGGCAGGGATGGCAACACGGAAATGACCGACCAGGACCTGCCTGGGGTTTTGCACACCGTGGGGCGCGCCTGCGTCGTAGCACTCGCACTCGGTTCCTTCCTGCCTCCGTCAACCGTGACCGCCCAGGACACGACGAAGGTCGTCCGGCTCCGTGCCCTGAGCGTCGAGGTGCCGCGGCCCATCGCGACCACCGGCGGGACGAGCGCCGTCGAGGTCTCCCTGGACTCGGCCGGGATCCTGGCGGCGGCAACCATGGAAGAGTTTCTGCGCCGTATGCCCACTGTCCAGATCCGGGCCAACTCGCGCGGTGAAGCCCAGCCCGACCTGCGCGGCGCCGAAGACCGCCAGATCGCGATCTTCCTCGACGGCATCCCCCTGACCATCGGTTGGGACCACCGGACCGACATGTCGGTGATTCCCCTCACGGCCGTCCACAAGATGACCCTCTACCGGGGTCTCTCGTCGATGGTGCACGGACCGAACGTCCTCGGGGGCGCCATCGAGTTCGATGTGGGACGCGGGGCCTCGCTCGACACGCCGGTGCCGCCGTTCCTTGCGGCGGTTTCCATCGATCAGGAGGGAGGAGCCAGCACGTCCGCCGCGGCGGGCGCCACCGTCGAGCGCGATGCCGGCATCTGGGTGTTCCGCGGCGGGGCCGGATACCGCGACAGCCCGGGTGTCACACTCCCCGCGGGGACGATGGAGGACAGGCGCCTGCGTGACAATCTGCTCCGCGACGCGAACGACCGACGCCTCAACTCCGACCGCCGCCTGGCCGACGGTTTCGTCGCGGCCAGGTACCATGGAACCGGGGGCGAGTGGCTCTCGACCCTGGTAACCGCCTCCGATGCCGAACGCGGGGTTCCTCCCGAAGCCCACGTCGACGACCCGCGCCTGTGGCGCTATCCCAACCAGTCGCGGCAGTTCCTGACCCTTTCGGGCGGCACCGGCACCCGCGACACGCCCTCCGGCCAGGGAGACCTGGAGGTCAGCTTCGGCCTGGACCGTTCCACGACGCAGATCGACGAATACGCGACTCCCGCGTACAACACCGTGGTTGATGGAGAAACCGGCTCAACGACGACGCTGACCGGACGCATCCTGGGGGACCACGATTTCGAGTCCGGCCCCGAGATGTGGACCGCATTCACCCTCTCCAACGTGAGCCACACCGAAGATTTCATATCCGGCGACTCCTTCGAGTATCAGCAGCGCCTGTGGAGTCTGGGAGGCGAGGTCGAAGTCGGCAGCGAGGACATTCTCCGGTCCGACAACGGGGCCACGCGCTGGACGGTCGGTGCTTCGCTGGACGGATCCGATACGCCCCGAAGCGGTGACAAGGAACCCCTGGGCAGGATCTGGGACTGGGGCGTGCGTGCTGGAGTGAGCCGCACCGCGGCGGGCGGCAACGTGCTCATGCACGCGGGATTCAGTCGCCGTACCCGCTTTCCCTCGCTGCGGGAACTCTATTCCGGAGCGCTGGGACGCTTTCGCCCCAACCCCGACCTGCGGCCCGAGAGCCTCAAGGCCGGCGAGGCGGGCATTACGATCACGGACGGCGACAACCAGCTGCAGATCGTCGGGTTCCATCACCGCCTGACCGACGGCATCGTGCGTGTCAGCACCGTGACGGCGGGCGGTTCCAAGTTCCAACGAGTCAACCGCGACCAGGTCCGCGTCACCGGGGTCGAACTCCTCACCGCGGGCAACCTGGGCGCCCTCACCTTCGGAGGCAGCTTCACCCTGCAGCGCGTCCGCATTCGCGACCCCGCCGCGTCGGGCCAGGATGAGATGGCCGAGTACGCGCCGGCGCTTTCCGGCACCGTGAATCTGGGTGCGCTGATGCCCGGGGACGTGGGCGTGACGGGGTTCTTTCGCTACAGGGGCGTTCAGTACTGCCAGAACTTCGAGGTCGTCGGCCTGGACAGAATGGATGCCAGCGCCACGGTCGACCTGGAGGCGCGGCGGGCCCTTTACGGTGGGAGCGGCGCGACGCGGTGGACGCTGGAGGGTACCGTGGGCGTGGCCAACCTCACCGATTCGATGGTGCTGGACCAGTGCGGACTGCCCCAGCCCGGGCGGACGTTCCGGATACAGTTCAACATCCGGTAGTCCGGCGGATCCGCAGTCGCTTCCGCGACCTCCGGACTGATCGCGATCGGGCCGTCCCCGCGCATCGTTTGGCAATCACGATTTACAAAATGTAAACTGTGGTTGACAAAAACACGGCTGCGTTCCTACCCCTCCAGCCCCCCGCCCCACCGGTCGCACACGGCGCGACCTTGGCGCGTCAGATGACTTCCAGCACCTCCAGCGGCAGCCACCCCACCTTCCCGTCCGCCAGCACGATCTCCGCCCATTCCCCCGCCCGCCGGTCGATGCGCACCGTAGTCCCCTCGTGCAGCGTGAACACGGTCAGCCCCCCTTCCTCGGAGGGAGCACTCAGGACCCTGGCTTCGCCCGCCATCAGGACCGCCTCCTCGGCCCTGCCCAACCCCGACTCGCGGATCATCAGCGTGGCGCCCAGGAGAAACGTGGCAACGGCCGCGCAGTAGGCAAACCGGCGAATCGGCGCGTGCCACCCGGCCGGGCGCCGGAGCACGATCAGCACGACCGTGCCGCCCAGGAGCAGGTAGCAGGCGGCCACCAGCGCCTGGAGGACGCCACCGGGAATCAGGCCCATCCACCATTCGAAGGCGGACAGCAGCCAGAAGCGCGGCAGCGGTTCGATCCGGTCCTGGAGCCGCTGGTTGACCAGCGCCAGGTTGGCCCGGATGTCGTCGTTGGCGGGGTCCAGGCGGGCGGCGCGCCTGTAGTTGAGGACGGCAGGCGCGGTCTCGCCGAGGCGGAAGTGCGCGTTGCCGAGGTTGTAGTACACCTCCGCCGACTCGAACCCGCCTGCGATCACCGCGTCGTAGCTGGCCGCGGCCGCGGCGAAGTCGCCCTCCTGGTAGAGGCGGTTGCCTTCGGCGAAGAGGGATTCCTGGTCCGCGTCGCGCGCAGCCGCACCCCCCGGAAGAAGCAGGACACCCACCGTTCCCAGGCCGAACCAGAGGCGCCTCACGACGACAGCTCCTTCGCGAGATCTCCCATGATGGCCGCCGCCCGTTCGAGCACCCGTTCCAGCGGTTCCCGCTCGGCGCCGGCCGGGGCGAATCGCTGCAGGTCGCAGTCGTCCAGGCAGGCGAAGAGACGTTCCAGCGTTTCATCGGACACTCCGCGGCGGCGCGCGAGCCGTCCAGCCTCTTCGCGCACCAGCCCCGCCTCCGCCACGTTCAGCTTGTCGGCCAGGAACCCTTGCAGGGCGCCTGAGACTTCGGCGTAGAAGTCGCGCGGGTCGCCCCCTGCCAATCCCTTCGCCCGCGCCAGCCGCTTCCTCGCCATCCGCCGCGCCCGGCGCACGCGCGCGTATGCCACGTCGCCCTCGATCCGGTCCCGGTGGCGACGGACCGCCGCCGCCCCAACCACCGCCGCCACCGGCAGCAGCAGCACGATCCAGAAGCCGGCGGTCGTGTGGAGCGGCACCCCGGTGCGCCGGAAGTCGGGCGTGCCGATGTGGATGAAGCGGATCTCCTCCCGGATCGATTCGACCGCCGACGGGACGGCCCCGGTCTCCGTGCTGAGGGCCGCCGCGTCTCCCGTGACGGTGATCTCGACGGGTTGCGACCGGGCGGTCCCATAGCTGGCTGACCGCGCGTCGAAATACGACACCTCGACCGGCGGAAGGGTCACGCCGCCGGGCGCGCGCGGGATGAGCACGTATTCGTAGGTGCGCGTCCCCTGGATGCTGCCGCCCCCGGGCGCGATGCGGTCGGTGGTTTCGGGGGGAAAGACCTCGAATTCGTCCGGGAAGGTGATGTCGGGCGGCGTGAGGGCGCGCAGGTTGCCGGTGCCGGTGACGGCCAGGCGGAAGGTGACCGCCTCGTTGGCCGCGACGGAAGCACGGTCCACCGTGGCGGCGATGTCCAGCTCGCCGACGTGACCGGTGAACGAAGCGGGACGGCCGTCGGCGGGCAGGGGCTGCACCTCGATGGTGACGGGACGTGAGGCCACCGCCACCGGGACGCGCCGGTCGAAAAGGCCGGACCCGCCGAAGACATCTCCGAAGATGTCGCGCTGCCGACGTTCGGGCACCCGCACCTGCGCCTGGATGCCCAGGGGATCGAGCGTCCGCTCGCCGGAGCCGGTCGGGAAGAGGGCCACGCGCCGGATGGTGGCCGTCTGGTACTCGATGCCGTCCCGGATGACCCGCTCCACCTGCGGCGACTGCGACTGTTCCAGCTCCTCGGTCCAGAATCCGGTCGTCTGGGGGAGTGCGGTGATGCCGTAGGAGTCGACCGTGACGCGGGTGAAGATCCGGTACTCGACCACGACCGGTTCGTTCTCGAAGACGGTCGTGCGGCTGACCTCCGCGTCGACGAAGAGGTCCTCGGGCGGGATCCCGTCGGCGGGGTCACCGGTGTCGGCGATACCGCCCCGGGGCGCGGGAGTGTCGGACACGATCAGCGAGACCGGCTCGGTCTCGTATGTGCGGCCTCCTGCCGTGACCTTCACGGCCCCGATCTCGAAGACCCCGTCCTTGAGGGCCTGGAAGCGGTATTGGTAGGTGAGCGTGACGCTGGTGCGGCCGTTGACGATCTGCATCGAGGTGGAGGTCCCCGCGCCGAGGTATTGGCCGAACTCTTCCATGTCGGGGAGGACGGGGTCCGCGTCGGCCTGCTGCGTGCCCGAAATCTCGACGTTGAGCACGAACTGGCCGCCGAATCCGACGCGGGGGGACGAGAGGAAGGCGCGGACCTGGATGTCCTGGGCGTGGGTGGCGGTGGGGAGGAGGGGGAGGGCGAGGAGGGGGACGAGGAGCGGCAGGGCACGCCGGATAGGCCGAAGCGGCAAACGCAGGGTGCGGGCCAATGCGTCGTTGGCGGTGACGGGGAAGGTCCGCGGTCGCGGAATCCCGAACGGCAATCCGGGTGACACGCTTACCGCGCCTCCGCCCCCGCGGGCACCACCGTGATGGTGAAGGGATGGGTTCGGGTGGTGCCGTAGGATTCGGTTTCAGGGTCGAAGTAGGACATCTCGATGGCGGGGATGACGTAGGTGCCGGGGGTGGTGGCGGTGAGGTGGTAGGTGTAGGTGCGGGTGCCTCGAAGACCACTTCCGCGCGGCGGGTAGTTCGTGTCGATCTCCGGGTCGGACACCTCGAAGCCATCAGGGAAATCGACCTCCGGCGCCAGGTGGGCCTCCACGAGCCCCTCTACCGACACCTCTACTTGCAAAATCACCGTATCGCCCACCTCGGCACGGGTCCGGTCCACCCAGGACACCGCCTGCAGCTTGCCGACATGGTCGCGAAAGGACGTGGGCCGGCCTTCCTCGGGCAAGGGCAGAACCTCCAGCGTGTGTGGTTCGGAGGTGAGGATCACCGACGTCATGTCTCGTCCGAAGTCCGACCGATTGCGGATCTTGGCCTCTACGGTGGCGGCACCCAGATTCACCTGGCCCGCCCGCAGTGGCCGCAGGGTGACCCTGCGCTGCAGATACCTCTCGTAGCGGCGGCCGTCCACCACGACCTCCCGCTCCCCCCACCCCGGGACCCCCAGTACCTCAAAGCCCTCGAATGAAGGCCAGGACTTCGTGCCGACCACCGGCCAGAGACCCACCCCCACGCGATCACCTTGGAGAACGGCATACTCGATCACCACGGGCTCGTTGACATAGGCGAAGGTCTTGCCGGGTACACCTGCGAGGAGCAGATCGCCGGGAGGGTCCGCGTCGCCGGTCGGCACCTCGTCCACCACCAGCGAGCTCGGCTGCGTTTCGAACGTCTGCCCGTTCGCGGCAATTCGGATCGGGCCGATCTCGAACCGACCCGCCTGGAGGGCTCGGAAGCTGTATCGACGTGCCACCTGGCCCCCGTCCATGTCAAATGACGACTCCTGAACATCAAGAAGCTCCGCGACATCGTCCGTCAGAGGGGTCACAGGCTCTTCGTCCAGGGTACTGACACCCCGGACTTCCAAGCTGAAGTCGAACTCGCCACCCACCCAGATCGATTGGGAACCAAGCCGTGTCTCGATTCTCACCCGGCGAGGCCCGACCACCAGGGTCAAAGGCTGGCTCTCCCAGGTGCGGTCCCCGTCCACGACCTTGACCGGCGGGATGATGAACTCACCCTCTTCCGCGGCCTGTGCGCTCCAGCTCCACTCGGTGGCCGCCAAGGTTCCGGCGGGACTGATCCGCTCGACAATATCGAACAGGTCCGGGGAAATGAACTCATGGGTCCCCGACGGCGCGCCCACGATTTCGGCGGTCAGCCTGAATTCATCCCCGACATGGATGCGGGAAGGCGTGATGCGGGTCCGGACCTCGATCTCCGAACTACCCTCGCGGGCTACCAGGATGGCTAACGGATCGGTCTCCAGAGTCCGGCCGTCGGCGATGACCCGGAATGGGTCCACTTCGAACAGCCCCGCCTCGTGGGCTTCGAGCGCGTAAGTCAGGAGGACCGAGTTCGCCGACCCTGCCGCGTCTCCACCCGGGACCTTGACACTCAGGACCGGCCGGGAGCGGAATTGGGCGAAGTTGAAGCGCTCGGGAATGGCGAAGCTTTCAAGTCTATTGACTCCACTGACCTCAACCACCACCCGGAACCGCTCACCTACAGCCACCTCGGGTGGATCCGCGTACACCCTTACGGAGGGTTCCTGGGCCTGCACTTCGACGGTCGCTGCGAGGACAAGGGTGAACGCAGCAACCAACGACGGATTCCTCGACAGCATGTTGCACTCTCTCATTTCCTCAACCTCCTCCATCCCTGCGGACCCCGACAACCGTGAGATCGAAGGGCTGGGTGAGGGCAATCACATACGACTCCGACTCGGGATCGAACCAGGACATTTCCACAGCGGGAATGCGGAAGCTCCCCTCCTGCGTGGCAACCAGCCGGTAGCTGTACACGCGGGTTCCGGACAGTCTGTAGCCACGCATGGCGGTGTCGTCAATCTCGGGCTCCGTGACCTCGAATCCGACCGGGAATGCAACCTCCGGATCCGGCGCGGCCATGCTGGGACCATCGCGCGCAACTTCGATCCGCAACGTCAACGTGTCACCGACCTCCAAATGCGTCCTGTCCACCCGGGAACGCACTTCGAGCCTGCCCACGTGCCCCCGGAACGACTCGGGCCGGCCCTCGAGGGGAAGTGGAACGACCTCCAGGGGAATGGGGTCGGTTGCGAGGATCATGGGCGTCCAGGTTCCTTGTTGCTGGGCTCGTGTCAATTCGACAAACCGGCCCCGGCCGTCCACGCGGGGAGATAGCGACGGCCCGTCGCGTTGGTGGATCTGGATGGTGAAGTCGGCCGGTCCGATCGTCGACGTGCCTGTCTCGAGCGGGAAATACACGACATCTCGTTGCGAGGCGACGCGATACAAGCGACCGTCCACGGAAATGCGTTCTTCCCAATCCCCTGACCGAAATGTCTCGACTCGGAAGTTCTCCAGCTCGGGCAGGGCAAAAGTGTCGGCCCGCTGCTCGACTCGCCAATCAAGGCTCCACCGATTGTCCCTGGCGAGCACCCGGTATGTCACCGCCACGGGTTCGCCAACGTAAGCGCGCTGCTTGTCGGCTGTAGCGGTGGCCAGCAGGTCCTGCGGTGACTCGACAGGCGCTGGCGGCAAGTCCTCGCTGATCACCAGCTGCAATGGCTCGGTGAGCGCCGTCTGACCAGCCGCCATGACCCGCACGGGTCCGATTTCAAACTCGCCCGCAGCTGTCACCCGGATTCGATACTCACGGCGAGCTGTGTACCGGCCGCCGCCGCCCGAAAACCCGCTTCCATCACCACGGATCTGTTCCGCAAAACCGGACATGTCAGGTAGCACGGGATCGGAGTCCAGGTCTCTCACCCCCGGAACTTCGATCACCAGGACGACATCGCTTCCCACCCAGGTCTGTTCGGTGTTGATGGACGCGCGTGCTTCGAGCGCCGGTGGTTCGCCCACCACCACCAGTGTGACCGGCTCGGTCCTGTAGGTTTCCTCACCCACCTCGAACACGACCGGACCGATCTCGTGGGTCCCGGGCACCGAGGCGACGTAGGGGAAAACCATCGATCCGTCCCTCTCCCTGCGGAGCCTGCCCGTGTAGTTGGCAAGACCCGAAAGGTCGGGGGTTTCCGGCCATTGCAGGACGACATCGGCAGGTGTCACGTCGACAATCAGCTGGAACTCCTCCGTCACCTCGACCTCGGTGCGGTCCAGCCGGGCCCGAACGGAGACCGCGCCCGGATCCGGGACCGCTACCCGGAAGGTGACCGGTGCCGTCTCGAGTCTGCGTCCGTCCGCCATGATTCGAAGGGGATGCACCTCGAATGACCCCGCCACCTTCGCCACCAACGAGTAGGTGAAGGTGACCGATCCGCCGATTTGTCCGGTCGTCGGGGCCGTGATCTCCGTGACAAACGGGAACGTTTCGTCCGCCGAACCATCGGTGAACGGGCGGACGAAGTACACGTTCTCCGGGGCCTGCGCCTCGCTGACCCCGCTCACCTCGATCACGAAGCGGAAGGGCTCGCCCAATTCAAGTTTGGCGGGCTCCACGAATGCACGCGCGGTGGCAACCTGAGCTGTCAGCGAGCCCACAACCGACCCGGTGGCCGCTGCCACGATCACCGTGCCGACTACCCGGGCGGCCAGCACCCGTGTCAATCGCGGTTTACACTTCGGTTCACACATCCTACCAATCCTTCCTGGGCCTCCGCCCCCGTGCCTGGGCAGTCTTCCGGTTGACCTCGCCTGGGTCCTCGGTAATCGCCTGCAGCAGACGCTCGGCTTGCTCGGGAGTCATCTCGGCGGGCGACTCTCCCGGCTGTCCTTCGCCTTCCTGCTCTTCATTGGACTCCGGAGACTCGCCTCCGGGTTGTTCCTGTGACTGCGGCTGCTGCCCCTCCTCGCCCTCGTCCTCGCCCTCCGAGGGATCGCTCTGCTGCTGGTCGCCCTGCGACTGCTGGTCCTGGTTCTGCTGGTCCTGGTTCTGGTCGCCGTCTTCCCCATCCTCGCCGTCCTGCTGCTGTTGCTGCTCCTGCTGCTCGAGCATCCTGAGCGCCATCTCCAGGTTGTGCTTCGCGTCCTGGTCGGTGGGATCCAATCGTAGCGCCTGTTTGTAGGACTCGAGCGCGGGCCCCGGCTGCTGCTGGCGCAGCATGGCGTTGCCCAGGTTGTACCAGGCCTGTGACTGCCACTCGGGATCGCCGTTCTCCAGCGCTTCCATGTACGCCTCCATGGCACGCTGGAACTCCTGGCTCTGGTAGAGCGCGTTGCCTTCGTTGAAGCGCGCAAGCGACAGTCCCGGCACCTTCTCGAGCGCTTCGAGGTAGCGGGCGTGGGCCTCCTGGAAGCGGCCTTCCTCGTAAAGCCGGTTGCCTTCTTCGATCTCGCGGCGGCCGTCCTGGGCGGAGAGCGGGACGGCGAATGCCAGGATGGCGGGCGCGATGGTCCAGCGCCAAGCGGGAAATCTCATGGTACTACCTCCGAATCCCTCATGATACTATCTCCCGACCTTTGGCAATGCGTCTGCGTCTGCCTGGTACAATGAACTCCAGAGCCAACAGGAGCAACGCCGCCCCCAGGAAGATCTGGTACTGTTCCTCGAATTGCGTGACCTCTCTTGATTCTACCTCACGACCACCCCCTTCGATCCGCTCCACCAGCCTCCCCAGCCCCCCCGCCCCCCGACCGATGCGGTGATACTCCCCCCCCGTCTGCAAGGCGACGTCCTGCAACGCCGTCTCGTTAAGGCGCGTGGTGATCACGTTGCCGGCATCGTCGCGCCGGAACCGGCCCCCACCCCCCACATCCGGCAGCGGCACCCCCTCCGACGAACCCACGCCCACCGTGTGGATCGTGACCTCGGCCGCGCCCGCCGCCACCAGCGCCTCGGCCAGGCCACCCTCGTGGTCCTCCCCGTCCGTCACCACGACGACGATGCGGTTCTCGGGCGGCGTCTCCTCCAGCGCCTCGATGCTCACCTCGATCGCGCGGGCCAGGTCGGTGCCCTGCGTGGACATCGACTCGGGGTCCATCGCGTTCAGGAACATCATGGCGGCGCCGTAGTCCGCCGTGAGAGGACTCTGCACGAAGGCGTCCCCCGCGAAGGCCACCAGGCCGATCCGGTCGCCGTCGAGGCGCTGAATGATGCGGCCGACCTCGATCTTCGCGCGTTCGAGGCGGTTGGGCGCGATGTCCTCGGCGTACATGGAGCGGGATACGTCGAGCGCGACGATCACGTCCTGTCCCTGGCGGCGCAGGGTCTCCACACGGGTGCCGAACTGCGGCCGCGCCAGCGCGAAGGCCAGCAGGGCGACCGACGCGACCACGAGCGAGGCCTTCCAGCGCTGGGCGGTGACGCTCACGGCGGGACGGAGTTTGCGCACCAGGTCGTGCTCGCCGAAGCGGTCGAGGAGGGCCTGGCTGCGACGGCTCGCGTACCAGTAGAGCGCCGCGAGCAGCGGGACGAGCACGAGGCCCCAGAGCGCGATGCCGTCACCGAAGCGGAACATTCAACAGTCCGTGGGCAGAGCCGCCCGAGCACCGAGAGCGGCGAGGCGCCGGGCTGGCAAGGCGCGACGAAGGGCGAATAGCAGCGCTATTCGGCTGAGGAGCAACGCAGAGCCTCGCTTCAAGGACGACAAATGTATGCTACACATGACATTTTGTAATGTTGACATTACAGTGCGAACCAGGTGAGCGAGCGGTCCAGGCCGGATGCATCGCCGCTCGAATGCCGGGGGGATTCTGTCCATGGGCTGTTAGGGCAACGTCCTCAGCCAGGTGCGGCCCAGCACGATCTCGGCCACGAGCAGGAACAGCCCCAACAGCAGCGGGATATGGAAGCGTTCGCCGTAGCTGGTGAAGTTCTCGACCTCGATCTCGGTGGTCTCCAGCTCGTCGATCTCGCGGTAAATGGCCTCCAGGCTCTCGCGGTCGGTGGCGCGGTAGTAGCGGCCGCCGGTGGTCTCGGCGGTGGTGCGCAGGGTGGGTTCGTCGACATCGACGCGGGTGGTGACGTAGCGGCGGTTGCCGAAGCGGTCGGTGATCGGCACCCGCGCCGTGCCGCGCGACCCCGCCCCGATGGTGTACACGCGCACGCCGAGGGCCTGGGCCGCCTGTGCCGCGGTGATCGGATCGATCTCCCCCCGGTTGTTGCGGCCGTCGGTCAGCAGCACCACCACCTTGGACGCCGCCTCGCTCGCCTGCAGCCGCTTGACAGCGGTGGCCAGCCCCATCCCGACCGCCGTCCCGTCCTCGATCATGCCCACCTCGAGTTCGCCGATCAGCGACACCACGACCGAATGGTCCAGGGTCAGCGGCGCCTGCGTGAACGCCTTCCCGGCGAAGATCACCAGTCCGATCCGGTCATTGCCACGCCCGCCGGCGAAGTCCGCCGCCACCGCCTTCGCCGCCTCGATCCGGTTGGGCGCCAGATCCTCGGCGAGCATCGAACTGGAGATGTCCAGCGCCAGCACGATGTCGATCCCCTCGGTGACCACGTTCTCCCCCGTCACCCCCGTCTGTGGCCGCGCGAAAGCCACGATGAAGGCCACGAGGGCCAGCCCCCGGAGCCCCGCCGGCAGGTGCTGCAGCCACCGTCCCTGCCGCCTGTCGGCCCGCCCCAGTCCCGCCACATCCGGATGCGTCAGCGATCCCCGGTTCCGCCGTCCGCGAATCACGTACCACCACGCGAGCAGCGGGATCGCCCCGAGCAGGAGCAGGAAGAACGGATCCTCGAAGCGGAAGATCATGGGGCAGTCTCACTGGCCGTGGCGGTCGGCCCATCGGCCCCCACCGGAGTCCCACCGGGCAGAATCGCGTCGGGCTCGCCAGCCGCAGTTCCGGCCTCACCGTCATCCGCACTCGCGGCACCGACCGCCCGCCCGCCCCCGCTCGTCATTCGCACCAGCTCCCGCGCCCTCCCCATCAGCTCCCGCGAATCATCCGCCCCCGGCCGCAGCTTCGCGAACTTCACCAGGTCGCAGCGCTCCAGGAAGCTCTGAAACGCCACCGTGATCGGACCCCCGAGCGACGCCCGCCGCATCCCATCCGCCACCTCGCCCGTCGTGAGTTCCAGCGCTGGCACCTCGAACTGGCCCTCGATGTACCGGCGGATGATCTCCGAGATGCGCACATGGTATTCCTTGACCTGGCCGCGCTCCAGCAGTGACGACTTCTCGAGTGCTCGCAGCGCCTCCAAGGCGAGTTCATGGAAGGGGCGGGGCGGGGCGCGGGGGACGGCGGGCCGGGACAACGGCACGACACGGCGCCGACGGTGCAGGTAGTAGGCGACGCCGCCCACCAACACGACCGCAAGCGCCACCCACAGCAACACCATCCACCAGCTCCGTGCGAGCGACAGCGGACCCCTTATGTCGCGAAGGTCCCCCGTCTCGTCCAGCCCCACGCTCTCGACGCCAACGCGGAACGGGTCGGTGACCAACGTGCGCGTCGTCCCGTCGGGGGCCGTGACGGATACCTCGATCGGCGGCAACTCCAGCTCCCCGAGCTCGAAGCTGGTGACGACCAGGGTAGCCGAGGAATACAACCCGTCGCCATCAGCAGCCGCTACCGGAGTCGCCAACCCGGCGTGCAACACCTCGAACGGGGCGATCTCAAACGAATCCGGCCACTCAACCACCCACCCCTCCGGATGATCCACCGACAACCGCACCGTGACCGGATCGCCCACGTGGATCAGCGTGGTGTCCACCGTCATCGCGATCCGGGCTTCCTGGGCCAACGCCGACTGGCCCGCCGCGAGCGCGCCGACAAGCCCCGCGAGCAAGCCGACACGACCGATCGTCACGCCGTAACCCGTTGCTCTGCTGGAACGTCTGTATCGTGATATCATTTCAATATCATTTCGCTATCCCTCACCGCACCCTCCGCGCCCGCTTCTCGAAGAACCGCCTCAACGCCCGATCGTACGGCACTCCCGTCCTCACATCGATCGAGTCGACCCGGCTCCGCCGAAACAGCTCGTCCACCCGTCCCCGCTCCCCCTCCCGGATCTCCCGAAACCGCTCTCGAAACGCCCTCCCCGACGTATTCACCACCACCCTCTCCCCACTCTCTGGATCCTCGAACTCCACGAACCCCATCGGCGGCACGTCCTCCTCGCGCACGTCCCCCACCCTCACCGCCACCAGGTCATGCCTCCGAGCCGCCACCGACAGCGCCTGCCCGTACCCCCCCGCCATGAAGTCCGACACCAAAAACACCACCGCCCGCCGCCGCGTCACCTTGGCCAGGTACTCCAACGCCCCCGCGATGTCCGTTCCCGTTCCCTCCGCCGGGTGATACAGCAGCTCCCGCAGCACCCGCAGCGCATGCCGCCGTCCCTTCCGCGGCGGCACGAACTTCTCGATCCGGTCCGAAAACAGAATCAGCCCCACCTTGTCGTTGTTCTTGATCGCGCTGAAGGCCAGCACCCCGCACAGCTCCGCCGCCAGCTCCGACTTCATGCGCCCCCGTGTCCCGAAGTCCGCCGACGCGCTCACGTCCGCCACCAGCATCAGCGTCAGCTCGCGCTCCTCCTCGAAGATCTTCACGTGCGGCGAGCCGGTGCGCGCGGTGACGTTCCAGTCGATGCCGCGGATGTCGTCCCCGTACTGGTACTCGCGCACCTCGGCGAAGCTCATCCCGCGCCCCTTGAAGACGGAGCTGTACTCGCCCGAGAACACCTCGTTCACGAGACCACGCGTGGTGATCTCGATCCGCCGCACCTGTTTGAGGATCTCGTGGGGAATCATCGCCGCGCCCGCTCCCCGTCCCCTACGGGACCTCGATCGTGTCCAGCACCCGGGTCACCACGTCCTCCGTCGTCATCTCCTCCGCCTCGGCCTCGTAGGTGAGGATGACCCGGTGCCGCAGCACGTCCATGGCCACCGAACGCACGTCCTCCGGCGTCACGTAGCCCCGGTGCCGCAGGAAAGCATGCGCCCGCGCGGTCCTGGCCAGGCAGATCGTGGCCCGCGGCGACCCCCCGAAGGCGATCAGCGGCTCCAGCTCCTCCAGCCCGCACTCCGCCGGCTCGCGCGTGGCGAAGACCAGGTCGACGATGTACCGCTCGACCTTGCCGTCCATGTAGATCGTCTCGACGGCCTCGCGCGCGGTCAGAATCTCCTCGGGAGTCACGACCGGCTCGGCCTTCGGCTCCGCGCCGGTACTCATCCGCCGCATGATCTCCAGCTCCTCGTCGCGGTCCGGGTAGCCCACCGACAGCTTGAGCATGAAGCGGTCGACCTGCGCCTCGGGAAGCGGATACGTCCCCTCCTGCTCGATCGGGTTCTGCGTGGCAAGCACCAGGAAGGGCGACGGCAGCGGGAAGGTGTTGTCGCCGATCGTGACCGTGCGTTCCTGCATGGCCTCGAGGAGCGCCGACTGGACCTTGGCGGGAGACCGGTTGATCTCGTCGGCCAGGATGACGTTCGCGAAGATGGGACCCGTGCGGGTCTCGAACTCGGTCTTCCGGGGATCGTAGATGAGGGTGCCAATCAGGTCCGCCGGCAACAGGTCCGGGGTGAACTGGATGCGCTGGAAGGACGTCCGGATCGCGTCCGCCAGGGTTCGCACAGTGAGCGTCTTTGCGAGTCCCGGGACTCCTTCCATGAGGACGTGTCCGTCGGAGAGGAGTCCGATCAGGAGACGTTCGACCATGGTCTTCTGCCCCACGATCACGCGTCCCACCTCGTCGAGGAGCCGGTCCACGAAGCCGCTCGTCTCCCGGATCCTCGCCTGTATGACTTCGATGTCTCGGTTCATGCCACTTTGGGGTTATCGGTGTTGTGGTTGAAGGGGTTCAAGTCGTCCGACAGACAATATTAATGGACGGGCCTCGCTTCGGAACGGTTGCCGGGGGCCGGGGCGTGTCTATGTTAGCGCGATCCAATCCCCCCGAGCCGGAGGTTCGACGATGTGTTCTCCCGCCTTTTTGTGCCCCCCGAGAGCCGACGACCGCGAGGGCCGGAACACCGCCCGCTCCCTCATGACCCCCGTGCTGGCGCTGGCGTTGACTGCCTGTGGCGGCGACACAGGTGATGACGGGGGCGCCGGTGGAATGGTGGTCGAGGACAGCGCGGGCGTGCGGGTCGTCGAGTATGCCGGGACGTCGACTGACGACGCGTCCATCGCCTTCGCACCCGAACCGGTGTACCGCTACGGGGCCGGCCCCAACGACCACTTCTTCTCCACCATCCTGAACGGAGTCCTACTGGGCGACGGCAGCGCCGCGGTTTTCGATTCCGGGAATAACGAAGTCGTACTCCTGGGTCCCGGCGGCAGCTTCCAGTCCGTCCTCGCTTCCCGCGGCGAGGGCCCCGGGGACGTGGGTTTCGTGTCGTCCATGTTCGCGCTGGGAGGGGACAGCCTCCTCCTCGAAGACTACGCCAACAGTCGTTTCACGCTCTTCGTAGACGGCTCGCTGGCTCGCACAACGAGGATTCCCGGAGCCGTGAACTCCGCTTTCGGCGCCGACGGAATCGACGCGGACGGAAGATTCCTGATGTCGTCCTCCGGGTACACGCGCGGCTTTCCGGACGAGTGGCTGCCCGGCTACATGGTCCGCTTCGACCCGGAAACCGAAGCCGTCGACACCGTGGCTACCTACGACCGGGTGCCCTTCCGTCAACCGGACGGCGTTCCCGAGCATCCGTTTCCGCACTGGGGTCTGGTTGCCGGGGCCCGCGGAGAGTTCCTTTACGGGCGCACCGATATTGCCCAACTCACGTGGCGCCGGCCGGATGGATCGGTGAGGCAGATCGTTCGCTGGGAGCCCGAATGGGTCTACCCCACCGATCATCACTGGGAGCTGTTCGCGAACGACATCCGCGAGACGGCCCACACTTACAATCCCCACGCGCAGTCCGACGAGGCCAGGGCTGAGCTCGTCGAGAGTATGTTGGGAAGGTATGAAATGAAACGCGATCAGGCGCTGCCGCTCTTCGAATCTCCCATCGGGGATGACGAGGGCCGGATCTGGCTGGGAGAATACATCGTGATGAGTCACTCGCCATCGTATACGCTTTTTTCCTCCGACGGGGTGTCGCTGGGGCGTGTTCCGGTGCCGGAAGGGGTTCGTGTCATCGATGTCGCCGGTGGGCGCGCGCTGGGGGTCGCGACGGACGAGATGGGCGTGGAGAGCGTGGTGGTGTATGAACTGGTGGACTCCGGCTGACCGGATGACTGCCCGCTCAACTCGTCGTGGTCCCAGCCTCGCTCCACTGCTCGCACTGACCCTGAGCGGGTGCGGTGACACGCCCGCGCCCACAAGCGGTGCCGAAGTCCAGATCCGGGATAGCGCAGGCATACGCATCGTCGAATACGCGGGAACCCCGTCGGTCCCTACCCTCACCCTGGCCGACAAGCCGGTCTACACCCACGGAACCCGGCCCGGCGACTACCGCTTTTCAAGAATCGATCGCTGGATGGGGGGAGTGCTGTACCCCAACGGCAACGCTGTGACATACGATTCGGGAAACAACGAGATCGTCCTGGCAAGTCACCACGGCACCCGTCACAAACTGCTTGCCCGAGCGGGCGAGGGCCCGGGGGAAATCGGGTGGACCGTCAACCTGTACGCCGGCAGGTTCGACACCCTTCTGGTCGAGGACCCGGGCCACCGAAGGCTGACCCTGTTCGCTGGCAGCACCGTCGTCCGCAGCGCCAGCATGCCCAATGCCGCGGACCGGGTCGAGCTGGATGCCCACGGCCTCGACGCGGCCAGCCAGGTTCTCATGTCGTCGGGTGCGTCCTCAACCCGCGGCTTCGACGAGCCGTGGAAACCCGGCTACATGGTCCGATTCGACCTGGAGACGCGACTGGCGGATACGGTCGCGTCGTTCGACTCCCACCGAAGAGGGCCGCGCTCGGTTCCTGGCGTGCCGGCGCGCTTCGCTCACGGACAGGCCCCAGGCCATGATCGAAGCGGATCTGGCGCGCTGGCGATTCAACTTTGACGAACCCGAGCCGCTCTTTGCCACGATCGTCGGGGACTACGAAGGCCGTGCATGGCTATGGCACTGGCAGGCCCACTGCTACAACCGGAATCGCTTCACCGTAATCGGCCCCGATGGTACCTGGTTGGGCGTCTTCGAGCCCCCGGACGGGTTCGATCTCCTGAGTGTCGCCGGGGAGCACGCCCTGGTGGCGGTCAAGGATGAGATGGATGTGGAGAGCGTGGCGGTGTATGAGCTGGTGGGGTGGTAGTCGGGGTGCCGGCCACCGTGAAAGGCCGCCGGGCGAAGCGGTTGATCCACCGGACGAGGTCGGCGCGCCGGGTACGGGTGGTGTAGAGTGCGCGGGCTATCTCGTATAGCGAGACGGCGCCGTCTGTGCGAAGGCGGTAGAAGCGCGGAGCCGTGATGGCGCCGAAGAGGTGCGCAAGGATGGCGCGATCGCCATCCAGGAGGTCGGGCGAGCGGAAGAGCTGGGCAAGGCGTGGGCCGCTGGGGCGGTTGAGAACGCCCGCGAGGTGAGCGCCGGAGAGATCGGCAAGGTAGCCGTGGGCCGCCGGGATGCCGCCTGGTGGGAGGATGCGGAGTTGTGCGCGCGGATAGTCCCACCAGGAAAGCGGTAGAGGGTCAAGAAGGGTGGTGTTTACCGGGTCGGTGTGGTGGATGGTGGTCGGCTTCCCCGTGCCGCCGATCATGGAACCGTGCGGGCCAAGGCCTTCGGCTTTGGGATCGCCGCCGCGAAGGATGCAGTCGTCGTAGCGGCGTCGCTCGTAGCGGGCGATCAACTCCTCGTCGGTGGGAACACGGTCAGGACGGGTGGCGGGAGGGTCGTAGTAGTAGGTCCGGACCAGGTCGTAGTCGAGCATGATGGGAGCGGCCTCAGCGAGAGGGGTAAGAAGTGGGTCCGCGTTCGGGGCCCGGGGGCGGTCGCTGGCGGGATTCGCGTTGGATCAGCTCGCGGATGATGCCGGGAGCATCCTTCTCCAGTTGCGGATCGGAGGGATCGATGAGGGTGGTGAGTGGGCGCCCGGCAGCGGTGTGGTCGTCGAAAGCAATAAGGATTCGGCGTAGCTCCTCGGGCCGGACCTCGGCGAGTGCGGTGCGGAGTGAGCTGGGGTCGCCGTTCAGTGCGAAGGCGAGATCGTAAAGGTCTTGCGAAACGATGCTCTGCTGTTCGGCCATGCGGTAGAGGAGCTTCTTGCTGAGGATCTCAGCGGTGGTCTCGAAAGGCATCCGGGAGCCCCGGGGGGTATCGGTGGAGCGGGGATCGTGGGGAAGGCCACGGGCGGGGACGATGCTGACGTGTCCGGGCCGTTCAGGGAAGGTGACCGTAGCACCTTGGCGGAGGATTTCCATGCGCTCGACGGGGTGGTCCGTGGTGAGGTCGAGGATGAAGCGGCCGCCGGTGTTCCAGTGAAAGTGGCGGTAGGGGTCGTCCCCGACAAAGAGGTCCACGTCAACGCTGTGGCGGTGCGACCAGCGCGCGGCCAAAGCGGTGCCTCCGCCGAAGCGGATGTTCTCCTCGCCGCCGAACGCCCGACCGAGAGGCTTATGGATGGCGCAAAAGAGTTCGCGCGGGCCGCGGGGAAGTTCGAGCTCGGCCATGTCAGAAACGGTGGACCCAACGAGTATAGGCGAGCCGGGTGTGGGGATCGCCCAAGCGGGCGAAAGGTCCGGCCCGGTCCAGGATGGCGGGAAGGGCGGGGTCGGTAGCCAGAACGGGAAGGTTGGTCATACCCCTACGATAATCCTTTGTCGCAGGGGTGAAGAAGAGGGTCGTCACGGATGCGCGGCAGGCTCCCCCCTCCCTGCACCGACCAACTTGCAGAATCCGGGTTCCGGGCTGTATCGGTCTGGATCAACCTGCCTTATTCATGAATTCGCGAGTCGAGGGCAAGGTAGGGGGCTGAGAGGCCTCTCACAACCCCGATGGCGGGTCGGGGGCGGTTCCGGGGGCAAAAAACAGGCGTTTCGAGTCCGAAAAGGTTAGTTTGTTCGACCGAACCGAGCCGGTTTCCGGCGCTTGGAGACACCTCGGCGTCCTTGCGGCCGCCGGGGCCGGGAAAGGGTTCGGCGCCTGGCGGCGCCCGCGCTATCCGGAGGGCCCGTGCAGGGTCGCGAGCCCGCGGGCGAGCATGCGCCAGTGCGCCGACGCGCCTCCGATGGTCATCGTAATCCGGCGGCCCGATACGGTGAAGCGCGCCGGGGTGCGGAGCACGCGGTCCGCGAGACGCCGCAGGCTCCAGCCGGTTCCGGTCATGCGCTCCAGCACGGCGCGCTGGACGTGCATGATCTGGTAGCCGAAGCCGGCGAGCAGCAGGCGCACCTGGTTGCACGCGAAGGGGTCCACACCCTTCTCGCGCTTCGCGATCTTCTTGCCCCGGTAGTGGCTCTTGCGGCGCGACGTGGACGACAGGGCCGGGGAGACGACGCTCATCAGCTCGCCCAGGTGGCCCTCCGCCACGGGCGCGCTTGCGGTACAGCGCCAGGAGGTCCTCGCCGGACATCTCCTCCGACGGCATCGAGGTCAGCAGCCAGAAGCAGCGCGGGATGAGTTCGCCCGGCCGCTCGACGACGACCTGCACGACCCGGCGGGAACGGGACCACGACCCGGCCCGGTAGGACGACTCGCAAACCCAGGTGCGGGGCTCGCCGCCGGGCGCCCCGTTGTTCAGCGCATCCCAGACCACGGCGTCCATGGCCGGCAGCGCCAGGCGCTTCAGCACGGCGTTGTTGCGCACCCGGGCCACGTAGTGCGTGCCCCGCTCCTCCAGCGCCGCCATCAGCGGCTCGCCGGGATATCCCGCGTCGAAGCGCACCGCTGCCTTCCCGCACAGATGCCGCTCCGCCCGCTCCAGCACCTCGAGGACGAACTCCAGCCCGCCGTCCGCCGTGTGCACCTGCCCCTCGCGCAGCCGCAGATCCAGGATGTCGCCCGTCTCCCCCGCCGCCGCCACGATCGGATGATACACGCGCCGGTGATAGTAGCCGTTCCACGCGCTGCCCGGCTGTTCCCCATGGACCTCGACCGGCAGGCTGTCGATGTCGATCACCAGCGTCTTCGGACGCCGCCGGCCGCCCATCGCCTTCAGCCGCCACCCCGCCAGCCGCTGCAACCCCTCGCGCAGCACCTCGACGCCCTCCTTCGCCGACCACGCCGCCACCCGCCGCGACAGCGTCGGCTGCGAGGGCAGGCACCCGCCCTCGCCCAGCGGAGCCGTGCCCGCCCGGTCGCCGGTGGCCAGCCGCAGCGCCGGATCGTCGCGCAGCTCCGTCGCGTCGCCATGGTCCCGGCGGCCCTGCCCCGCCAGCAGCAGAAGCGTCCGCGCCAGCCGCCTCTGAGAATGCCGGATCCGGCGCCCGTCCCGCTTGTCCGGCAGCCCCTCCGCCAGAAACCGCGCCACCCTGCTGCGCCGCAGCAGCTCGCGCCCCGTCAGAGCCCCCGAATCCCCCGTGATCCGGTCCCGGCCGGACCCAATCCTGATCGACCTGTTGAAGCTGAACGGCGCATCCATTATCTTCACCCCCGACGTGATGGCTGGCAGGTGCTCGCGATCCTTCTAACACTCTGAATCTAAAGCACTTGCCGCCTCACGTCGCCTCGCCTCCCGGCCATTCGTGAATAAGGGGGGATCAAGAGTGTGTACTATGCACACCACGCCAAGGAGCACCCGATGACCAACCCCATTGCATCCCCCAACCACAGTCCCCACCGCTCCATCCTGGCCGTGCCGACACTGGCCCTCTTCGCCTGCGGCGGCGACACCACCCAAATTGCGGACGCGGTCGTCACAGACAGCGCCGGGGTGCGGATCGTGCAACACACGGGCGCACCCGATGCCGAGCCCCCCTTCTCCTTCGCGCCGGAACCGCTGTACCGCCACGGGAACGACCCGGATGACTACACGTTCGCGCGCATCTGGAGGGGCATCCTGCTCGGCGACGGGAGCGCGGTGATCTTCGATGGCGGCACTTCGGAGGTCGTGCGCCTCAACCCCGACGGCACCTTCCACTCGGTGCTCGCGCCCGCCGGCGAAGGGCCCGGCGAAGTGAGCCGATTGGTGACTTCGATGTTTAGGGTGGGCCAGGACAGCATTGCCGTCTTGGATCTCGGTCAGACCCGGTCCTCGCTTTTCGTGAACGGTTCCCTTGCCCACACGACATCCATCCTGGACCTCCGGCGCGCCACATCGCTCTGGCCGGAGGGAGTCGGCGACGCCGGCAGGTTCCTTGTCGCCACCAGTTCGTTCCTGCCCGGGTTCGAAGAGGAATGGCTCTTCGGGCACATGGCCCGGTACGATCCGGAGACCGGGGCGGTCGACACGGTCGCGTCCTACCAGTACGTGCCGGGAGAGTCGAACCCCGTTCCCGGCACGGGACGCGTCTTCGTCTCGGGCGGACAGTTCGTCTACGTGCGGACGGACATCCCCGAGGTCGTCTGGCACCTGGCCGACGGCACGGTGAGACAGATCGCGCGCTGGCAGCTCGAGCCCCGGTACCTGACCGAGGAAGACCTGGAGGCGATCGAGCCGATCCTCCGGGACAGGATCCGTTTCGCGAATCCCGGAGCCTCGGAGGAGGAGGTTGAAAGCAACACCAGGCGGAGCATGGCCAGGTACGAGGCGGATCTGAGCAATCCCGTTGAGCATTTCAAGTCCCCATTCGCCGATGCGGAAGGCCGGGTCTGGCTCCCCACTTCCATGCCGGGCGTCCCGGGCGAGGGCATCTCTCCCTATACCGTGATTTCCCGGGATGGAGAGTGGCTGGGGATGGTGGACGCGCCGCCGGGACTTCGCATTCTGGATGTCGGTTGGGGACGGGTGTTGGGCATCATGACGGACGAGATGGGCGTGGAGAGCGTGGCGGTGTACGAGCTGGTGGAAGCGAACTGACTTGAACGCTGCCCAGGCCCTCCCAACAGGAATCCGACTCGCCTCGCTTTGCGCGCTGTTGCTCCCCGGGTGCGACGAGGCGGCTGAATCACACGTCGGCGCCGAAGTACAGATCCGCGACAGCGCAGGCATACGCATCGTGGAGTACGCGGGAACCCCGTCCGTCCCCACCCTCACCCTCGCCGACGAACCCCTGTACACCCACGGCACCGGCCCCGACGACTACCAGTTCGCAAGCATCGGCGGCGCGGTCCTTTACCCCGACGGCAGCGCCGCCGTATTCGACTGGGGCAACCGCGAGATCATCCTCCTCGGTCCGGACGGCGCCTTCCGGAATGTGCTGGCGCGCCAGGGCGATGGGCCGGGCGAGATCAGCCAGTTCGGCGGCATTGCCCTCACCGCCGGCGGCGCGGACACGCTGCTGGTCGCAGACGATTGGACGATGCTCCTGACCCTCTTCGCGGGCGGGGCCGTGGCGCAAAATGCACGGCCTCCGCCGGGAGATGCCGTTGCTCGTGCGGTGCCGAAGGCCATCGGCGACGACGGTCGGATTCTGATGGCTTCGGTCGTCAGTTCCAACGCACCAACGGACTATCGCGCTTTCGCCGAGCCGTGGCGGTCCGGCCACATGGTCCTGTACGACCTCTCGACCCAGGTCGCGGAAACCGTCGCCCGCTACGACTGGATCGCGTCTTCGAGCAAGGAGTCCTCCGGGCATATGGAACACGTGGGCAGGGTCGGCGCCGCGGGTGGCGAATTCGTGTACGGGCGCAGCGACGTGCCCCAACTCGTGTGGCGACGTACCGATGGAACGGTGCGGCAGATCATGCGCTGGGAGCCGGAGTGGCTCCTGACGAGCGAGGAGAACTGGGACCCTTTCATCACCTGCATGCGGACCCATGTCCGCACCCTCATGGGTCCGTCCGCAACCGAGGAAAGGATCGAGGACACCTGGGCCAGGTGGGACTACGACCCCAGCCGGACCTACCCCCTGTTCGGCTGGATCCGGGGCGACAGCGAAGGCCGGTTGTGGTTGGAGAACCGTTGGCAATCCTCGTGCTATCCGCGGCGGCTCACGGCGATCGCGCCGGATGGAGTCTGGCTCGGCGTATTCGAGCCGCCCGAGGGATTCATGCCATTGCACATGGCCGGAGGACGGGTGCTGGGCACGGTAAGGGACGACCTGGGCGTGCAAAGCGTGGCGGTGTACGAGCTTGTGGGATGGTGAAAGGGGAGAATTGCCGATGCACTTTCCAATCGTGATTCACAAGGAGACGGGAAGTGGGTACGGGGTCACCGTGCCTGACCTGCCGGGCTGCTTCTCGGCCGGCGACACCCTGGAAGAGGCTATTGAGTCGGCCCGGGAGGCCATCGCCGGCCATATCGAAGGACTGCTCCTGGACGGCGATCCGATCCCCGAACGCGCCTCGCTGGAAATGCACCGGGCCAACGAGGACTACCGGAACGGCGTGTGGGCCTTCGTCAGCGCGGATGTCGCGAAGCTTTCCGGCAAGGCCAAGCGGGTCAACATCACCCTGCCGGAACGGGTGCTGGCGATCGTGGACCAGGCCGCGGTGCGCGAAGGGGAATCGCGCTCGGGTTGGCTCGCCCGTGCTGCGCTGAGCTACGTCCAGCGTGAGGCCGAAGGGCAGCTGCCGGGACTGTTGACCGACCGGCCTGAATCGAGTCGGCGCTATCGGGCGGAACCGCGGCGGCGGGGTCCGAGGCGCTCATCCGGCGGCGAATAGGTCCGGCAAGCTTCTGTCCCGCCAGAGATCATTCCGCTGACATTCTCACCGTTTGTCGTTGCAAGTCACAGGTATACTTATGACCCTCGCACGCCTCTGGACGATGCTGGCGCATGAGCAAGGGGGACTGCTGACGATCGCCAGGCTGGCCCGGAGCCTTTCCATCAGCGCTCCCGCGGTGACGCGGTACGTGGACGTGCTGTCGAGTCTCCTTCTCGTGCGACGGCTTCCGCCCTTCGTCGCCAATGTTCGCAAGCGGCTGGTGAAGTCGCCCAAAGTCTACATCCGCGACAGCGGACTCCTGCACGCGCTTCTCGACATCGAAGATTTCCACGCCCTTGCCGGACATCCGGTCGGTGGGCCGAGCTGGGAAGGGTTCGTGATCGAGAATCTGCTGGCCACGGCGCATCCGCGAACCCGGGCCAGCTTCTACCGGACAGCGGCAGGAGCCGAAATCGACCTCGTTCTCGAGATCCCCGGATTCCGCCGACCGTTTGCCATCGCGATCAAGCGCGGTCTTGCGCCGAGTCTGGGCAAGGGATTCCACAGTGCGTACGCCGATCTGGCACCGGAACGCGCCTTCGTAGTCTACGCCGGAAGTGAGCGCTACCTGGTGGGGGAATCAACAGAAGTCATCGGGTTGCCCGAAATGGCGAGGTTGCTTGCGAATCCCGGGGCTTTGAAGTAGTAGCTGTCCGGACCTACCGCCAGCTCCGCAACGCCTCCCGGTCCACCACCACCCCCGCCTGAATCACCGCGTGCACCCGCTTCGTGTTCGCGACGGCGTCGACCGGCGACGCATCAAGCACCAGCAGCGTCGCCTCGTCTCCGGGCTCGACACCCCATCGCCGGTCCAGAAACCGCGCCGCCTCGGTCGTGGCGGCACGCAGCGCTGCCCAGCTGGAAAGGCCCGCGTCGACGAGCAACTCCAGCTCCCGGTGCACCGAGTACCCCTGGAAGACCCCGAAATTACCCCCGTCGGTCCCGGTGAGCATCGGCACGCCCGCGGCGGCGAGAGCACCCACCGCCGCCAGATTCGGTTCCATCAGGGTGCGCTGAAACGCCAGCCAACCCTCGAGCTGCGGGTTCGCGGAGGCGTCGGTGCGGTAGGCATCCAGGAGCGCGGCCGGGACGGTCTCCACGAGGAGGGGATCGTCGAGGAGAGCGGGATCGTCCAGCATGCGCGCGAATTCGCTCTGCACGGCCAGGGTGGGGATGTGGATGGTCCCCGCATGCAACAGGATTTCGACAAGGTCGGGCGGAGGCGGGTCGGGGCCGGGCGTGTGGGTCACCGCACTCGCCCCCGCCAGCGCGGCGTCACGGATGTCCTGCCAGGTCCCCACGTGGACGATCGCCCGAAGACCGTGTTCCCGGGCCGTCTCCAGAACGGCCGTCAGGGTGGGCAGGTCGATCGTCGGAAAGGTGCGGCCGCCGTAGCTCTGATGGTCGTACACGACCTTCACTACATCGGGCCCGGCAGCAGCCAGATCGGCCACCTCGCGGCGTGCCTCCTCGGGCGTGTTCACGATCCGGGTGGGGATCCCGTACTCGGAACAGTGTCCGTTCGTGGCGGTGAAGCACGGCCCGGCCGCAAAGATCTGGGCCCCCTGCCCACCTTCGGCCCGCTGCCGGTCCCGGAACGAGAGAATCATCTCTTCGGGGCTGAAGAGGTCGAGCACGAAGGCGACCCCGGTGTAGAGCGCTGCGTTCGCCGTCCCCGGGGGTCCCAGCAGCTGGGGCATTCCGGCGGGCGACATGTTGCCGAAGGTGTGCGAATGCATGTCGGCGAGCGCCGGGATGATGAACTTGCCGGCCAGGTCGAGGGTCTCGCCGGGGAAGTCCGGTGGGACGGCTTCGGCGACGCGCGACACGGTGCCGTTCTCGATGAGGAGGACGCCGTGCCGCATGGATTCGTCGGCGGGATTGAGGATGGCGGCGCCGGACAGCGCGAGGTCCTGGGCAGTGACGGAACGCGTCGAAAGTCCCGGCGCGACGACGGCCAGGGTAGCGACGAGAACGAAGCAGTTGCGCGTCATGCCCCCGGCATGAGCGCTCGCGGCCGCGCCGACTCCGTCACGATGGCGCCGGGGTGCAGATGTCCCTGCCTTCCTTCTTCTCCTCCCCATCCTTCTTCTCTTCCTCCTTCTTCCCGCGGGCCAGTCCGATCCACATGAACAGGGTCGTGTCGCGCGGCTCGCTCCACTCGATATTGAGGTCGAGTTGCGCCCGGAGTCCGGCCTTGTAGTCGAACCTTACCGGCTTGCCCGGCTCCGCGACGACATCGAGCGTCTCGTCGCCGAGCGTGTCCTTCGCCCGCACGGTCCACTTTCCCGAGTGGCCGGTCCAGACGTGCAGGCATCCGTCGATGGACATTCCCGCCAGCGGCACCACCGGACTGCTGAGGGACGCGCGTCCCTTCTCGACCGGCAGGCTGATCCAGCTGCCGCCGTCGCCGATGGCCTTCAGGAGCTGCATGAGCTGGCCTTCGGCGGGTGTGGCAGGGAAGAGGGAGGCTGCGGCGAGGAACGCGGCCAGGCTCAGGGTGAACCGGGGGCGTAGTCGCGGCTTGGGGTCGTTGAGGTGTTGCAGGGCCGTTGCCTCCGGCGGCTGGGGATGGAAGGGTGGCGCTTGAATCAAGGTAGTGCCGGGGGTTGGATCTGCGGTAGGACCGTGGGGGTTGTCCTGTGCCGCCCCTTCACCCGTCTTGCACGTTTTGGACGCGAGAACTGTCAGAAAGGGTAGATGGGGAGGAATCCACTTCACCTTCACGCCAACCGAGTGGGGCACGGGACCCGATTCGAAAGGGAAGGATCAATGGACACGGGAACGACAGTCGTACTCGCCGACCCGCACGCCATGGTGCGCGACGGGCTCAGGCTCGCGCTGGAGGCCACCGGGCGAATGACGGTCGTTGGCGAGACGGGTTGCACGGAGGAAGCGGTGCGGATCTCCAGCCGTGCGAAGCCCGATGTTCTGGCGATCGGCTTCCGGGGGCACCGGGGGAGAGCCCTGCGGGCGATCCGGAAGCTGAGAGCCCTGGGACCGGGGACCAACGTGCTCGTGCTCACCGAACCTGAACAGCAGGAGTCACTGGACGGAATCATCGAGGCGGGCGCCACGGAATGCATCGGCAAGAACCGGAGGGCTGCTGATCTGGTGATGGTGGTGGACCTCGTCGCCGCCGGTCGCATGTGTTTCCCGCAACGGGCCTCGCGGCTGGTCCAGCGGAGAATCGTGACCAACGGATCCGGGGCGGAAGCGCGGTTGGCCAGGTTGAACGAGAAGGAACGCAGGATTGTGGCGCTGACCGCCCGAGGCTTCACCTCGAAGGAGATCGGGCGCCAGGTCTTCATGACCCCCAAGTCCGTGGACAACGCCAGGGGTCGCGTCCGGGCGAAACTGGAACTCAAGACACGGGCTGAGCTCGTTGCCTTTGCCGACAAGGCCGGGCTGCTGGAGGGAGAGGCATGATGGACTCCGTTGCACCCGTCACCTCCGAGCGGGTAATGTACGGGTTGAGGGAGTTTCCACACGTGCAACGCGAAGTAGTGGCATTTCACATCCAAATTGAGGTGATTTCGCCCTTCATCGGTCGGTACGCGAATGGCGATCATGTACCACGCGGTCGGTGAACCGCGGGCAAATCGGTCCCACGAACCTCAAGAAAAGGAGATGACACGATGAGACCGAATCAGAAGAGAAGCAGAGGGCTTTCGCCATTGGTGATCCGCTCTCTGGGGGTGCTGGCGATCACGCTGATGGCTATGACGACTGCGCCGGCGAGTGGTGCCAGCCCCCCGGGTTGCACGATCGCGCATTGCCCCTTGGATGCCCCGTCAGAGTGTCGCGCTCACTGTATCGCGGGCCTTCGCTGCCACATGCCCAGAGCAGTTCCCACGGCATGCCTCGAATGCTATGTGACGAAGTGCACCGAGTATAACTGCCCAATGAACCCAGGGGGGCCCGATGATGGCAACGTAGTGAGATGCGTACTGAATCCGGACACACCGTTTTAGCACAAGGTGGGGGAGGACCCGGACGGAGTCTCCTGCCCGTGATGTGGCGCAGTTGGCTCCCCCGGGTCCGGCCTCCTTTCCTTCTGACTTGGCTCGTGGCCACGGCGGCGTGTGAGCAGCCGGCCGAGATCGGGTTGCCCGGTGGGGTCCCGTTCCTGGAAGAGGATAGCGCCGGGGCGCTGGTGGCCACGACATTGGGCGCCCAGGCAAGATCCCCGATTGGGTGGGTGGTGGATACGCTACCGGAGTACCAGGTAGGTGCGGTAGCGGGGGAGGATGCGTATCTCTTTTCGAGAATCGACGGCGCGCGGCAACTCTCGGATGGGCGGGTCCTGGTACTGGACGAAACCAGTTGCGAGTTGCGATTCTTCGGCACGGATGGAGTATTCGTGGGACACACCGGAGGGAAGGGCGAGGGGCCCGGGGAATTTCATCCGAATGGACGCTGCGTCCTGGTTCCTTCTCCCGGAACCGATTCCCTGGTCGTCTTTGATGCACGCAGACTGAATTCCTTCGACGACCGCGGTCGGTTTGGCCATCGTGTGCGCGTATCGTGGCCGAACCTTATCACGAGGGTCTTGGGGGTGGCCGGGGGTATCGTGGGGGTCGAAAGCGCAAGTGGAATCTGGGCATCACCTACCGGGCATGGCCAGACGCATCCGCCAACCCTCGTCGACTACGGGCTGTTGGAACTGGGCAGCGGGCGAGTGACGTGGGAGGAGGAGGGCCTCCAATGGTCACAGTCCTTCACTGTCGTGGTTCCTGATAGTCCGATTGGGTCGGCGCAGATGGAAGTTCCTTTCGACATCCGGCCGGACGCGTCGTTGGGCAGGGACGGCTTGTACCTGACGCTGGGAGAGGATCAGGGGCCGGAGATTCTACAGTATGACACCTCCGGTCGCCTCCGCCGGATCATCCGTCTGGCAGAGCAGACGTCGGCGCCCTCGCCGAAGGATCTCGAAAAGTTGGTCGAGTTCGAGTTCGATCCCTATGACATGGCGGACTCCACCCGGGAGAGGGTCAGTGAATATCGCCTACGGCTTTACCGTCAGAATCTGCAGGCGAGGATCATGCCCGTATTTTCACGGCTCATGGTCGACGAGACAGGTTGGCTCTGGGCGAAGCTCTACCGGTTTGATGTCCGTGCGCCGGTGAGATGGCTGGTCTTTGCGCCCAATGGCGAGGGTCACGGAAGCGTGGAAATGCCGCCGAATCTGGAAATCTGGCAGATCGGGCCGAGACCGGACTGCCCGGTGGGGTGCCCTTCCTGGAACCGCTACCGCCCCCTCCCCTTCCTCTTCTCCGGAGGCAGGTCCAGCACCCCGCGGATGTCCGAAAACCGGATCCGCGACCGGCGCGTGTCGGTCACCACGAGATCCCCGCCCACATCGCGCACCGTGACACTCCCCGCACCCCCGCCGTGGACCCGAACGGTGCCGCCCACCGCCCCCACCTCGATGCTGCCTGAACCGTCCGAGATGACCACGTCTCCCCCCACGCCACGAATCCTGAGCGATCCAGACCCGTCCTCGACGGTCACGTCGCCCGTCACGTCATCGATCCGGAGACTCCCCGACCCGTCCTCGACGACCACCGAAGCCACACCGCGAAGCTGCATGCTGCCGGACCCGTCGCGCAGTTCCACGTCGCCGACACCCGTGATCTCGACGCTGCCCGAGCTGTCGTCCACACGGAGGTTCGTGCCGGCGGGCACCTGCACGACCAGATCGATGCGCGCGTACCGGTTCCGGCCGAACCAGCCGCTGGAGCCATTGCGCGGGTAGTCGGTGTCGAGCGTTCCGCCTTCCAACGACACGTTGAGGGCATCCAGCCGCTCCTGGTCGGATGCGCACAGGGTGGCGTCTACGCGGATGTAGTCGATCCCGCTCCTTCCCGTGATGATCAGCTTTCCGGCGCCGGCCTCCAACGTCAGGCTCTCACCCGCCCTCTCGGTAAGTACCATCTCTCCACGCAACTCGCAGTTGTCCTGGGCGGTGAGTCCGGTGGGCAGAATGATCGCCGCGCCGAGTAGTGCCACCACAGTCCAGATCGTTTGTCTCGTCATCTCTTCTTCCTCTCTGTTGGTTGTCCGGGGGACGCATGTGGTTCGTCCTTCCCTGACGATGGATGCGGACCAAAAGTTGCGAGTGGGTTGGAGAATCTGCCACCTATTGGTATATTGCGATACGGTATATACATATGGAGAAACGGTAATGACGTATCATAATATAATCAGTCTCAGCGATGCCGAAGCGTCGTTCCTTACCACCCTTGCAGCCAGTGGGAAGCAGATCTTCGTAACGAAGGATGGGTACGACGTGCTCGGGAAGGGCAGGTCGACCAGGGACACCCTGGCACGACTCGTCGCCAAGGGCTGGCTGGACCGAATTGAGAAGGGAAAGTACCTCATCGTTCCACTCGAAGCCGGCCCCGATCGCACCTGGACCGAGGACGCCCACGTCATTGCGGGACATCTGGTGAGTCCCGGCATGGTCAGCTACTGGTCCGCCCTCAACTACTGGAACCTCACCGAACAGGTTCCCCGCGTCACCTACGTGCAGACGACGGCCCGAAAGGAGAACCGCAGGCCCCGGGTCCTCGGGATGCAGTTCCGGATCGTTCGCGTGAAGCGTCGCAAGTTCTTCGGTAGCCACGGATACCGCGCCGGAGAATCGCGAGTCGAGGTCACGGATCGGGAAAAGACGATCGTGGATTGCCTTGACAGGCCCGATCTGAGCGGAGGACTTGACCAGATCGTCAAGGCGTTGCTTTCAGGGGACGGCGACTTCGACTGGGACCGCACGACGATGTATCTGCGCCGTTTCGGCTCCGGCGCCGTCGTGAAACGCTTCGGCTTTCTGGTTGAGACCCTCGGGCTGACCCATCCTCCGGAGCCGAGGGTGCTCGATGAATGGCTGGGTCTCCGCACTGCCGGAATCAGCAAGCTCGACCCGTCCATGCCAAGAGAGCCGCATCGGATTGCCACACGCTGGCGAATCGAGGTCAATCTCCCGGAAAAAGGGCTCGCGGGGCGGGTATGATTCGGGACGCGGAGATCCGCCGGCTCGCGCGAATGGCGGGTGTCCACGGGTGGAACCGCGCCCGGACTTCGCCTCGATATCACTCGGAACGAAGTGCTGGCATTCGCCCCGGTGTCGCGTCCACTGTTTCACCCCTTCTCCGACGCCGATGATCTGGGAACGATCCAGTTGAGGTGCTATGCCTTGGCGGAGGTCATGTCCGAAAAGGTCCGGGCCGTCCTCGGCCAACGGATCTACGCCGTGTCGAGAGATCTCTACGATATCTATTCGCTCCTGAAGCATGTGGAGGAGCAGAAGGTTCAGGCCAGCCTGCCCCGGAAGCTGGCTGCCAGGGGAGTCGATCTGGAAGCCATCCACCTGCATCGCGTGACCGGTCGGAAGGACGAGTTCCAGGCCGACTGGGCGCGGAATCTGGACACCCTGCTCCCTCCCGGTGCTGAGGAGGAGTTCGACGACGTATGGAATGCGGTAGCGGAGTATGTGGGACGGATCGCTACTGCCGTTCCGTGACCGCGTGCCGTGAATCCACGCGCGGCATCATCCGCACCTCCACCCGCGGATAGGGAAACGACCACGCCGCCACATACGTCGAGTCCCCAATCCGGCGGTCCCGAAGCACGCACATGTCGATGATGGCCAGGGTCTCCGTGGCCCGGTCCCGCACGAGCGGACCCGCGAAGGCGTACCCCTCCGGGCCGGGCTTCAGCACCTTGGCCGGGGCGCCCGACTGCCCCACTACAAGGCGCCCGTCGGGGAGGCGCACGAGATCCCGGACGTTCAGGAACTCCTCGGGCCCCTCTCCCTTGCCCCCAACGCGGTAGAGGAAGTCGCCCGCGGCATCGAAGACGAGCACTTCTTCCGCCATGCCGTCCAGGATGTAGACGTTGCCATCGGCGTCGCTGGCGGCCGCCGCGATCGAGCCCAGCAGATCCGGTCCGGTATCCTCCAGCGTCCCGACGCTGGTGCCCGGTGTCGCATCGAGGAGGGCCCGGCGGGCGGCTGACCATTGGGCGGCGCGCTGCGGGGTGGACAGTCCCTCGATCACGGTGTCCGCCCGGATGAGAGGGCTGCCGGGCGGGGGAAGGTTCTCTTCCGTCGGGTGCATGACGGCGCTTGCGGGGACGAGGCCCTGCCGGCAGGAGGTGGTGAACGCGAGCGCGGGGGCGGGAGGGTCAATATCGGGTAACATCTGACGCGATTCGACATGGTCATGGCAGGCTCCCGGGTTGGCGTGGAAATGACCGTGTGCGTTACCGATACGACTCGCCCTACATCGGTGGTTTCACCGCCCTCCCGGGCGTCCACGGCACACCCGCCTCGTCCAGCGCCCGGCGGAAGTCCACCATTGCGGCCACGAGCTCGTTGAGGAGCGGCAGCTGTTCCTCCAGGGCAGGGCCCGCGCGTTCCAGCGCCGAGCGCTCGGCCTCTGTGGCGGGTGCATAGATCTGGTGGATCCCGTTGGCCTCGGCCAGGATGCGCTGGACCGGCTGCGGCCCGTCGCCGGTCTGCCTGCCGCCACCGCCGAAACCGCCAAAGCCACCGCCACCGCCCCGCAGCCCCCGGAGTACCTCGCCGGCCGCCTCGTTCAGGGAGTCGGCCTGGGCCTGCAACTCCTCGCTGGTGTCGACCTTCTTCATCGCGGCCTCGATCCCGGTCAGCTCCTCCTGGATGGACTGCGTCTCGCGGACGGCGATTCCGAGCGTCGCCGAGAGACGGCGATGCCTGAGCCGCAGTGCCTGCAGGTCGGCCAACTGCGCGTCCGTCATCCCGATCAGGTCGTCCATGCGCACCGAAAACTCGCGTTCGAGCACGGTCGGGTCGCCCTCGTTCGGCGTGATCGTGAGGCGCGCGGTGTACTGTCCGGGGAGCGCGGGGACACCGGCTCCGCCTCCGCCGCCGAATCCCCCAAATCCCCCGAATCCACCACCCGGCCCCCCACCGGAGGGCGCAGCTGGAGGACCGGACCACGGCGGATCGAGCCTCAGATTCCACTGCACCTGGTGAAGCCCCGCGCCGCCCGGCGCCTCCAGCGTGCGCAGCGTCTGCCCATCGGTCGCCACGATCTCCAGCAGCCGTTCGCCCGATGTCCCCTGGGGCGCCATGAACGAGATGGTGGTGCCGTACGCCGGATTGCTCGCCGAGTAGTTGCGGTCCGCGTGCGTGCCCGTCGTGTGCGAAGTGTTGACGACATGCGCCAGCGGGTCGCGGACCGGGAACAGGTACGGTCCCCCGGCCGCCTTCGCCTCGGCGAGCCCGCGGATGGCGTAGAGGTCGTCGATCACGAAGAAGCCGCGACCGTGGGTGGCCACGACCAGGGCGTCGTCGCGCGGGTGGATCTTGAGGTCGTGGACGGGCGAGGGGGGGATGCCGTTTTCGAGCGGCACCCACGACTCGCCCCCGTTGAGCGACACGAACGGCCGGATCTCGGTGCCCACGAAGAGCAGGTTCGGGTCCTCGTGGTGCTCGGCGAAGGCGCGCACGTTGCCGAATTCCGGCAGGTCGCCCGCGATCGAGGTCCAGCTCTCGCCCATGTCGGTGCTCTTCAGCACGTAGGGGTGGAAGTCGTTGCTGCGATGGCCGTCGAGGGTGGCGTACAGCGTCGCCTCGTCGTGGGCTGACCAGCGGACGCGGCTCACATAGGTGGTGTCGGGCACGCCGGGTAAGTCGGATGTCTTACGCCAGGTCTGGCCGTCGTCAATGGTGATCGAGATGGTGCCGTCGTCGGTGCCGGTGGCGATGTGGCCGGGCCGGAGCGAGGAGACGTGCATGGTCGAGATGTTGGAGAAGACGGCGGTGCCCTGGTGGCGGGAGACCGCGTTGCGGGCGGGGACCGAGCCCATCATCGGGAGGCTGTCGCGGTCGATCTCACGGGTGAGGTCCTCGCCCAGCACCTCCCAGGAATCGCCCCGGTTGGTGCTCTTGAAGACGTGGTTGCCGGCGAAGTAGACGGTGGCCGGGTCGAAGGGCGAGATCTGGATCGGGGAACTCCAGTTGAAGCGGTAGGAGTCCTCGCCGGGCGCGGGGCGGGGCCGGATCGACTTGCGTTCACCGGTGCGCCGGTTGTAGCGCTGGATGTTGCCGTTCTGCGACTCCACGAAGGCGATATTGTGGTCGTTCGGGTCGATGGCAGCGAAGAACCCGTCCCCTCCGGCCATTCGGATCCAGTCGGCGTTGCCGATCCCCATGCTGTTGCGGGTCCGGCTCGGGCCGCCCCAGGTGGAGTTGTCCTGCAGTCCCCCGTAGATCCCGAAGAAGGGCTCCTGCATGTCCAGGCCCACCGCGTAGAACTGGCTGACGGGCAGGTTCGGAGAGAAGTCCCACGTCTCGCCCCGGTCATGGGAGACGTAGAAGCCGCCGTCGTTGCCCAGCAGGATGTGCGACGGGTCCTCGGGGTTGATCCACATGGAGTGGTGGTCGACGTGGGTGGTGCGCGCGATCCGCTCCCAGTTGGCCCCACCGTCGGTGGAGCGCTGCAGGGGCACGCCAAGGTGGTAGACGACTTCGGGGTCCTGCGGGTCGACGCGGATCTGGCCGAAGTACCACGGAATGGACGCGATGTCGCTCATCTTGCGCCAGCCCCGGCCGCCGTTGTCGGTGCGGTAGACGCCCTGCTCGGAGCCTTCGATAACGGCGTAGACGGTTCCGGGGTGACTGAGGCTGATGTCGAGGCCGATGCGGCCCATGTCGGAGGTGGGGAGACCGTTGCTCAGCTTCGTCCACGTGGCCCCGCCGTCGACGGTCTTGTAGATGCCGCTGCCAGGGCCGCCGCCCACGTAGCTGTAGGCGCGGCGTTCGCGTTGGAGGGCCGAGGCGTATAGCACGTCAGGGTTGGTCGGGTCCATGGCCAGATCGGTCACGCCGGTGTGCTGGTCGATGGTGAGCACGCCTTCCCAGGTGACGCCGCCGTCGGTGGTCTTGAAGACTCCGCGGTCTCCGCCCGGGCCCCAGAGCGCGCCGACTGCCGCCACGTATACCACGTCGGGGTTCTCGGGGTGGATGATGATGCGGCCTACGTGCTGCGAGGTGCGCAGACCCATGTGCTCGAAGGTGGCGCCGCCGTCAACGGACTTGTAGACGCCGTCGCCGTATGAGGAGCTACGCATGTTGTTGGGCTCGCCCGTTCCCACCCACACGATATCGGAGGCGGAAGGCGCGACGGTGACATCGCCCATGGAGCCTACGCCGGCGTCGTCGAGGATCGGCTCCCAGTCGACGCCGCCGCTGGTGGACTTCCAGACGCCGCCGGTGGCGGCCGCGATGTAGATGACTGTGCCGAGGCGGCCACCGCGGGTGAGGGGCGACTCGGCGACGGCGATGTCCACGATGCGTCCGCTCATGACCGCTGGGCCGATCGAGCGGGCGGAGGTCTGGTTGACGAGGGCGTGGTCGGATTGGGGTTGGGCGGTGGCTGCGCCGGGGCCGCCCCGGGCGCCGCGTTGTTGGGCGTCGAGGGCGGGGGGGGACAGAGTGAGGAGGAAGAGGGCGGTGAGGCTTGGCAGCGTGATTCGTTGCGACATGTTCGGGCTCGTGGGGTGGGGTGGGGGTGCCCTGAAGGGCCTGGCTGGGGCGGCGATGCAGGGCTTCGACATTGGGGCTCGCGGGGAGGGGGGGCAAGCGCGGAGCGTCGCTTCATGGGCCCCGGGTGACGCGGATTGCACGGTATCCGGCCGGGAACTGTTGACAAGCGGAGGGCACCCTGCCCTTATGGGCGTGGCCCGGAAGCACCCGCCCGGCAAAGCGCGACGAAAGCGCTCTTCCCATCAAACACGACCGTCTCCCCATGACAGTTCGAGCGTTCCATGCACCGTCCGCCAGTTCTTGCGGTCGATGGTGAGCTGACCCCTTCCACGCTTGGTCAGACTGTAGTACTTGCGCCGCCGCCCTTCCTCCGTCACTTCCCAGCGGCCCGCGATCAGGCCGTCGCGTTCCAGCCGGTGCAGGACGGGGTAGAGCATCCCGTCGGACCACTCCAGTTTGCCACCGGATAGCAGCTTGACATACTTGAGAATCTCGTAGCCGTAGCTCTCACCACCGGCCAGAATGGAAAGCACCATCGGACGGGATGAGGCGGCCACGAGTTCCTTGGAAACCGCTTTCTTCATTCGAATACTCCCTGGCCCGATGGGCGGGACGCTGTTGGTCTCGCGGAAGCCCACTCCCCGGCACGCATCCCCAGAGCAGAGGCGATACAAGCGAACGAAGCGACCCAGATCCAGTAGCCGACACGCACATCGAAACCCGACGCCCCCCAATAGAGGTTGAATAGTGCCGCTCCCGTGAGGCCACATGTAAGCCAGGCCGAGCTGGGAGGCCGCTTGCCCCGCAGCTTCAGGAAGGTCGCCAGCACCAGGATGTTGGACACCCCACTCAGCTTCAGTAGCCAGTCCGGGCTTTCCCCCACCAGGAAGAGCGCTCCAACGAAGGCTTGCCACCCCCAAACCGGTCCGCTCTCCATACCTGCACCCGTATTCCATTGAGCCGTCGTCGTCGGCAGAAGGAACGAAGCCGCGTACAGCGCCCAGCCTGCCAACAGCAGCTTCCTCCACCGCCGCTTCCCCGATTTGGTGAACTCTCTCGACAGGGCCGCCGACTGGAGTTGCCCCGCTATGACGGACACCTTTCCATTGGGTTCAACCAAGGAGGTGAGTCATGGCGGGAAGAAGACGAGGGCGGTATCCGCCCGAGTACAAGGAACGTATCGTCGAGCTGGTGAGAGCCGGGCGTAGTCCGGGGTCTCTCGCACGCGAGTTCGAGCCTTCGCAGCAGACGATCCGGAACTGGGTCAAGCAGGCGGACCTGGACGAGGGCCGGCGCAGTGACGGTCTGACGACGGAGGCACGCAAGGAGATGAGGGAGCTGAAGCGGGAAGTCAAGCGGCTCAGGATGGAGCGGGACATCCTAAAAAAAGCCGCGGCCTGGTTCGCGAGGGAGAGCGAATCGATCCCTGGCGGGGGTATGCGTTCATGAAGGCGAACCGGGCAACCTTTCCGCTTGCAGCCATGTGCCGGGTGCTGGGTCTCTCCCCCAGCGGGTACTACGGCTGGCTGAACCGTCCGCCCTCGGCGCGAGCGGGGCGAGACTCCGAGCTCAAGGTCAGGATCAAGGCGATCTGGCGCGACAGCGACGAGACCTACGGCTGCCCGCGGATCCACGCGGCGCTCTTGGCCGACGGCGAGCGTGTGAGCCGGAAGCGAGTGGCACGCCTGATGAGGGAGCTGGACATCGAGGGCGTGACGCGGAGGCGATTCAAGACGGGCACGACGAAGAGGGACGCCAAGGCCGAGCCCGCGCCGGACCTGGTGAACCGGGACTTTTCGGCCAAGGGTCCCGACCAACTGTGGGTGGCGGACATCACGTACGTGCCCACCTGGACCGGCTGGCTGTACCTCGCCGTGGTGCTCGATGCCTGGAGCCGGCGGATCGTCGGCTGGGCGATGGCACCCCACATGAAGGCCGAGCTGGTCGGGGCCGCGCTGGAGATGGCGGTCCGCCGCCGCCAGCCGAGGGGTGGAGTCGTCCATCACTCCGACCAAGGCTCGCAGTACACGTCGCTGGCGTTCGGGGAGCATTGTCGCGAGGCGGGCATCGCGCAGTCGATGGGCTCGGTGGGCGACGCATACGACAACGCTATGTGTGAGAGCTTTTTCGCCACGCTCGAGTGCGAACTCATCGACCGGCGGCGTTTTCCGACGGTGGCCAAGGCGCGGCGTGAAGTCTTCCAATTCATCGAGGGCTTCTACAACACCCGCCGGCTCCACTCCGCGCTCGGCTACGAATCGCCGGCGGACTTCGAGAAACTCAACCATGCGGCCTGAAGCGAACCTGCAGCTCCGGGGCGGCCGAAGCTCTCCGGGCTTCTCCGGCCTGCTCGCTTCGTCGGGGTCGCTCGTTACCCCTCTCCACCGTTGAAAGAGCGAGAAAAAGAAACCATTATCAGACACCATCAACACCAAAACATAACCGTCCGTGAAAGCGGGGTAGGTCCAGACTTCCCGAGTTCGCGTCGTGCAATCGCGAACGCCCGCTTTGGAGGCAGCTCCGCGTTCGCCTCCAGCAACACGCCGACGCGTCCCCGCAGATGGTCCTCCAGCTCGTCCAGCTCGGGAGGCGAGAGCGAGGATGTGCGTTCCTTCCGCTTCCGCCAGCGATCAATCTGGGTATCGATGTCGGAACTCCTGCTTCCCGGGTCCTCCATGATTGCGCTCCTTATGCCATGAGGTACAATGTATCTGGCATTACAAGGTATGTAGCGCGCACGCGGAGCACAAGGGGCTACGTAGGGGAGGGCTACGTAGGGGAGGGTGGTCCGGCAGTCAGGAATGCGGTCAACCACTCCGACCAGGCCGCACGATTCGTTCCGGAGTCCTCAGCACGCCACATCCTCGACGAAGAAGACGTGATCCGCTATGTAATGTAAACGTGCACGGCGACGAGCCCGTCCAACTGGTGGATCTAATGCTCATCTCATGCAAGAAGAAACGGCGTGACGCCGGGGCCGCGACAGCGGCTGCGGCCAAAGGAGGTGCGGCGGGAGGCTCGTCCGCAACCTCGGCGGGACCGGCGAAGGATCACATCACATCATTTGAGAGGGGGTGCCTCATGATCGGCAAAACGAATCTCGGGATCGCCGGCGCGGCGGTGGTCGCTTGTGCGATCTCGCTCACGGGCGTTCCGCCCATGGGGGCGCAGGAAGTGATCGAGCTTCCAGCCGAAGATCGATGGCTCGTCGCCGACTTCGAGGAGCTGTACCGGGTGGGATCGATGTAGGGGGGCGACTGGGACACCTTTGGCCGGATCGCCACTGTCGCATTCGACGCGACCGGCAACCTGTATGTCCTCGATACCCAGGCCGCCGGTATCAGCGTCGTGGGCCTCGAAGGCAACCTGGTGCGCGAGTTTGGCCGGGTGGGCGAGGGCCCGGGAGAGTTTGACGGAGATGCCGCGCCCATGTTAAAGCTCACAATCCTGAACGATCGTCGCATAGCAGTGTTTGATGCTGGAATGCGCGCCTTCGCGTTGTTTGGGCCCGATGGCGACTTCGAGCGCAACGTCCCGTTTGGCGGCACCTTCTGGGTCATGATTCCAGGTCTGCAGGCCGATCCCGCAACCGAATCCGTCATTTCCACCGGTGAAGTCCGTCACTTTGGCGCACCCGAATCCCCACACCGCCCTATCATGCGCTACGTCCTGAGTGGCGACGAAGTTCTGCACGACACGGTGGCGATGGGGTGGAAGCCATTGGGAGATCCGGAAGCCTTCGCCCCCCGTCTGCGGGCGGGCGTGCTTCCCGACGGCGGCGTGGCCTTCACGGACTCGTCCGGCTACGCGATCAAGATCACGGCCCCTGGCCGCGGAGTGGAACGGATCCTGACCAGACCGCTCCGACCGGACCCCGTGACCGATGGGATGAAGGCCGCCCACATCGAGCGTGAACTGGAGGCCCTTCAGACTTCGGTGGAACGTGCCAGCGACCCGACGGAACGGGCCATGGCCGAATTCCGACGTGGCCAGCTCGAAGCGATGGAGTACTACCACGAGGTGCCGGTGGTGCGCAGCCTCAGGACGAGTTGGCAAGGCACGATATGGGTCCGCCGCAGGGGCGACGAACCTGAGAGCATTGGGCCCATCGACCTGATCACCGCGGATGGCCGCTACCTGGGCACGTTCCCCCGCGATGCCACTGATCTGCCGGCCGCGATCGGTCCGAATGGCTTGGTCGCTTTCGTAGAGAAGAACGATCTGAACGTCCCGACGGTCGTGGTCAAGCGGTTGCCGCGTGGCGTGCGGTAGGAGTCTGGAGACCTGGTGAGAAAGGCGGCGGCTGACAAAGTGAGGAATCGTTGCATCGCGATGGCGATCGCCGTGAGCGCCACCGCGTGCCAGCCGGACCGCCAAAGTCCCGCTGGACCGGGTAGCCAACTTCGCGACAGCGCCGGCATCCAGGTCGTGGAAAACTCCCGGCCGCCGGACGGCTCGCGGCTGGCCTGGCAGATTGGACCCGAGCCCACCGTGTCGATCGGCATTCTCGAGGGCGAAGACCCCTACCTGCTCTTCCACGCCACCGACGCAGCTCAGTGACGGCCGGATCGTCGTCGTCAATCGTGGTCCACGTCGAAGGGCGTGTCGCCGATATGCCGAGTTACATGCTGGAGGCCGTCGAAGAACGACGCAGGGTGTTCCGAACCTCCCCGGTGGCGGCGTATTTCCCGGCCTTCGAGTCGATCATGGCCGACCGGGTGGACCATCTCTGGGTGGAGGAATACGAGTCGCCGACGGACGACCGGCCCGCCCGGCTCTGGACCGTCTTCGACCCCGAGGGACGGATGTTGGGCCATGTGGAGACCCCCAAGGGAGTTGGAGATCTACGAGATCGGCGAAGACCACATCCTGGGCCACACACGGGACGAACTGGACGTCGAGTATGTGCAGGTGTGACCGCTGGAACGCTCGGGAAGCTGACGCGGAGGAGGTGGAAGTGGGCTACCGGTGGACTTGCGACCCTCCGGCTCGCGCGACTATTCCAATGGTCAATGACACGATATTCCGTTGATCCAGAGGCATCCGGACTGCGCCGGGCGGCGTGGCGCTCTTGCCTGTGCGCCGCGCTGACGGCCGGGTCGGCAGACGCATCAACCGCCCAGGAGGTGATCGACCTTCCCGGTGACGATCACTGGCTGGAACCTGAGTTCGAAGAGGTCTTTCGGGTCGGCTCGCTGACGGGCGAAGACTGGGAGCAGTTCGGCGGCATTCAGCGAGTCGCGTTTGACGGCGAGGGGCATCTCTATGTCTTCGACAATCAGATCGCCCGGATCTTCGTGGTGGGTCCCGGTGGCGCGCTGATCCGTGAGATCGGGAGACGGGGTGAAGGTCCCGGCGAGTTTCGCTCGGCCGAAGATATGATGGTCATGGAGGACGGGCGGGTCGTGGTGCTCGATGTGGGGCACCTCGCCTACCAGATCTTCGATGCGAACGGCGACTTCGAGCGGATGGTGCGCATGGGCGGAGACCGGTCGTCCACGGTGATTTCCCCGCACCTTCCTCAGCGGCGTGGCACCGCGGCGATCACGGTGCCGATGGGCGCGGGGGGCTCCACGTACACCGTCATCCATGGGGATGAGTCGCGGCGGCGGCGCGTTCCAGCGCGACCGATCGAGCACATCGAACTTTCCGGTGAGGAGGCCGTGAAGAGTGTTATGGCGTCGGCGTGGCTGCCTCGATTGCGGGGATCCGGTGGGGGAACCGGCGGACGCTCGGCTGAGGGCCGGGAATTCACCCCCGGGCTGCATTGGGGCGCCCTGCCGGACGGGTCGGTGGCATTTTCGGATTCGTCGGCCTACGCCATCAAGATTGCTGCGCGCGGGAAAGGTGTATCGCGCATTCTCGCACGTCCCCTCCAACCGGAACCAGTGACGGATCGTTTGATCAGCGCCGAGCGGAACCGTCGCCTGAGAGAGCTGGAGGCGACTCCGGACGAACAGTTGCGCCGCATATTCGCAAACGGACAGCTCGTTTCCCCGGAGGTCAATCGAGAAGTACGCCGAGAGTGGATCGAAGAGATGCAGTTCTTCGATGAGGTTCCCGTGATTCGCGGCCTTCAGGCGAGTTGGAACGGAATGATCTGGGTGCAACGGCGCGGCAAGCAGCCGGCCAGTGACGACGGTCCGGTCGATGTGCTGGACTCGGAGGGGCGTTATGTGGGGAGTTACCCCGCAGGTGCCATTGTCATCCCCTCAGCGTTCGGGCCGAATGGTCTGGCCGCGTTTCTGGAGATTGACGAGTATGGGGTTGCGGCGGTGGTAGTGAGAGGGTTGCCAAGGTCTGTCAACTGAGCCAGCCGGCCTCGGGTTGAATCGGTCCCTGCAACACTCGAACTTCACCGCTGGCCGTGACAACCTTGACGGCGTAGGCCGAGGAGTCGGCATAGGCGATCGCGCCATCCGGCAGAACGTCCCAGCGCAGCGTGGGCTCGAAGAAGACTCCGTCGACGGCGCCCGCCAGCATTGTCGAAAGCACGTCGGAGGGATCCAGGGCGTCCGCGGACACCTCTTGCCGCGAATTGTGGCGGGGTGCCCGCCACGCCCGCAGGACGGGAGTGGAGGCGACAAGCTCAGCGGTAAGATCGATTCGTCCGATACTGAAGTCGTCGAGTTCGTGTTCTTGCACTTCCGCTTCTCCTCCGGTCAACTCGGACAAGGCGTCGCGGATCGGCGAATCCCCCGATGGCCCCTGCGCGAAAAGGGCATTGCCGTTCGGATCCGGCCTGATGGTCGTGAGTGTGGGGGGTGGGTGCCATTGCTCACGGCATGGTCGAACTCGCCATCACGGCCGAACACCTGAATCGCGTCGTGCCGGAGGTCTTGTACGGCGAAGCGTCCGTCGCGCCATACGACGAGCTCGAAGGGGAAACCGAACTCTCCCGGTCCCTCGCCCACTCGACCGATGGTTCTGACCAACTGGCCCTGTACGTCGATCACGACCACCTGGAAGGCGCCAGGGTCCAGGATGTAGAGATTCCCCGCATCGTCGAAGCCCACCGGGCCTCCCCAAGAGAACTGGGCCCAGTCGGGTGCGGTGAGCCCGCCCGCGCGGTAGACCTCGGGAAAGTCTGCGGTCAGCGGGCGATCCTGGGCGGCGGCCGGGTGGACCGGGATCGTTCACCGACCCATATGCGCTCCTCGTTATCCACGACTAGGCCCGTCAGGGTCGGCCACATGTACGGCGCGCCCTCCTCCAGGGCGCGTACAAAGGGTTCCGCCTGTTCGTTCTCTATCGCGGCTCTCAACTCCGCGTCGCTGACGGGAACTGGCGTCGCCGGTACGTCGAACGAATGCTGCACGCGACCGGCAAGATCGAGAACCACCAGGGTTGGAACGCGTGAGTTCGCCCAGACCAGACGGTCGGCGCCCAGGAACCCCAGGAATGACTGGGCACCAAAGGGGTGGGATCCGACCATGACGCTTGTTTCGGTACGCACGACGAGGGACTCGGCGTCCGGGACCGCATGGATCGAATCCGATTCCATATCGCCGTCCTTCCCCAGCAGAAACACGACACCGAACCGACCATGATCTTCCTCTTCCTGCCCAACGGAGAAGGACAGGCTTCGGAGCCCCATGTAGCCGTCTTGTCCCGGAATCCTCCACAGGGCGCGAGGATAGTCGAGGGACAGCGGGATCGTGTAGGCCACCGCCAGCGCCCGTGGCTCGAACACGGTGACGCGCAACAGGCTGCCATCAAAGACGTAGAGGCTGTCGCCCTCGATGATCTGAATGGTGGCCGGCCACTTGAACTCGCCCGGCCCCTCGCCCTCGCGGCCGACTTCCTGCTCGAGGGTCAGGTCCGCTCCCAGAACCAGGATACTGTTCCGGCCGGCGTCAACAACGAACACCCTCCGGTTCGAATCGACGGTGAGCGCGGTCACCCATGTGAGGTGCAGGCCGGGATCGGACTCGGCCTCCAGGGTAGCTGTCCAGGTCGGCTGTTGGAACGCGGTTGCGGGGGTGGGGGTGAGGGTGGCCGACAAGGCCAGGGCGACTGCGGTGGTGACTTTTCCTGCCATGACTCCAAAGCTCCTTTCAACCACGGCTATTTCCACCTCACAAGTAACATCAACCCGCGTGCCAAAAGGGGCTACGAGAGCCATCTTTACCTGGCGCTTTGTTCATGGCTGCCCAGCCACGGAATCGCGCCCGGCCATCTCGGCGAGCATTCGATCCACGGTGGCGATGAGATCGCCGCCGCGCTTGTCCACATGACGAATCACGCCGTCTTCGTCGAGGATATAGATCGTCGGCCATGTGACCACATTCCAGGCAGTGGCGATCGGACCCGCGGTCGGAAGGGCGGCGTGTCCATCCCACCAGGTTCGGTAGTCGAGTCCTTCGTCGATCTTCGCTTGCCGAATCGTCTCGAGTTCCGCATCGCTGTTGACTCCGAGCAGCACGACTGGCTTGTCCTCGTACAGCTCGAGCATGAAGCGATGATACGGGTATTCCACCCGGCAAGGCCCGCACCATTGTCCCGAGAAGATGAGGACCACGATGTTCCCCCGATAGTCTTCCAGGACGAACTCGATTCCCTCGGTGTCCTGCGCCACGATGTTCGGAGGAATCCCTCCCGGAATGAACCTGCGCAGTTTGTCCACTTTCCTGTCCATCGTCTCGACGAACTCCGCATTGGACGCCTTGATCTCTTCCAGCGCTGCGAAGACCCGCTCGTCTTGCCGGTCGGTGAGCTGCGCGCGCTGTAGGATTCGGCCCAGTTCGCCGAAGTAGCGACCGGCCTCCTGGCTGAAGTCGTTCGCGGTTTCGGGCATGGTCAAAGCGGTACCGATCCATTTGACCAGTGCGTCGACATGGGCGTCGGTAAACTCCCCGCCGGTGAAGGTCGAACCGAAGGTGCTCGGATGCGTGACGTGACTCATGCCCGGGGTCCCTGTGAAGGCCGGAGTGGTGGGCATGGCGTCGGCATACAGCAGCGCCACCGAAGCCGCGTGGTGCGCGATCATATTGTGGTGATCCGGGTGCCGTTCCTGGAGCCCCTCCATATACGTGGCGATTCTCTCTCTCTGCGCTTCCGTCACCTCGGGACGCGCCAGTCGGCGGACGAAATTCCAAAGATGGATATCGCCCTCCTGTTCGAAATCGGCCAACGTCTCCTCGGCGGTCAACGCGTCGTCAAGCGCCGTCATGAGCGTTCCAAAGCTCACGTCGTCCAGCGGTTGTCCGCCCGTATCGTATTCGGAGACTGGCCGAAACCACGGTTTGAGAGCCGCGGCGGGGAACACCACGTCGGGCACCTCCGCGGAGGCACCGTCCGGATTCCTTCCGTCCACGGCCCGCATCGCCACAATCCCCAGAACGCAGCCGCCGAGCACCAACGCGGCGGATACCAGACTCTTCTGGACAAGACGTTTATCCCCTACTTGAGACATTTCTTACTCCTTTCGTTCCATTGCTCCGCAGTGGAGGAGTCCACACGCTTGGAGGCCGGGAGTCACCACCTACTTAACCAACGCCTCCCGGGCGAAAAACGTGCAATCGAGGCGCATCCGTGTCCGGCTTGCGGATTCTGGACCCGTCACTGTCGGCTCCAAGGCCGGATACGGTCTGGTGACGAATCCGGCGTACCGGCCGTGTCCAGAAACTCTCTTGAGCATTCCGCTCGTAGGAGTGTGGCCAGAGACACAGACCACCGGAAGCGCGAGTGTGGCTGCTGCCCGGACTGGTACGAGGAGGGTCGGCGCCGACATCCCAATGACGCGGTCCCGGGTCGATCATCGTCGTGTGCTCCGAAATGTGTTCTGGTGAAGCCGCAGCCGTCCTTAGACGCAAACTGGACCCTCTGCCGCGACGCGAGCGCCATGTCGTTCCTGCGGGCAGATACCTGCCGGCCGCTCAGTTGCCGTCCGCCAGATTCATCTGGTACACGGTCTCGCCATCTCGCCGGACCAGCAGTCCCTGAAACTCCTCCCCAAGGCCGGTCCAATCGTGTCCGGCGGGCGCGCTGCCAAGAAAGATCCTGTCCGGCCCGGTGCCTATGAGAACGCCGCGTGGGCCGTCATCTTCCAGAATCAGGACGAGACCCTCTTGGATGCGATCCGTGTCGAGGCCCAAGCCGACGTTGTAGCCGCCGTCCACCGGCAACAGACCGTACCCCGTCCGCTCGAATCCTTCGGCGTTGTTGATCGTGGCTGTAGTCCTGGTAGAAAGTCCATATAGGAGTCTGGAAACCCGGGTGCCCACACCTCCCGCACGCGGGCTTCGTCGGTACGAACACGGTTGGCGGCCTCGGGGACCGGGGCGCCGATAAGGATTCTCTCATGCCCGGCCGCGTCCTCGATGATCAGCCCACGGGCTCTGATCACACCGTCGGTAGCCGGCCCGCTCCTGAAGAACAGGACGACCAGTGTAACGGTCATGAGGGCGGCGTACGCCTGGAGCCAACGGATCGCGCGTGTCGAGTTGTTCTTCTTCGTACTCACTGATTCCTCCTTCGGAGGTTGGGGGGAAAGCTGTGCAAGCGTCGGCGGGCGTGACCCCGGGGTCGGTGACGTTAGAAGTTAGATCATAGTTGCATCACTTAGTTGACCTGCGCCCCCGTTCGACCCCAGCTTCCCGTTCCCGCCGACGGCGGTAAGCGGGGGATGTCCAGCGGTCGTAGGAAACCCCCTCGCCGGTGTTCCTCATGGCCTTGCGCGCGCACCTGAGGAGGTCACGGCGCTAAGCGCTGGGGCGGTGACCCCGAAAGGCTCTCCTCGGGGTGTTCGGGGAGGTCCCTGCAACGTGCGTCAGTTGCGCTCTGCGACGTTGAGCTCGTGGACGATCTCGCCGTCTCGCCTAAGCAGTAGCCCTTGAAACGGATCCGGAAGGCTTGACAGGCCGTGTCCAGCGGACGGGGGGTGGATCTCGACATTTCACGCGTAGGACACCGGTTGCCCCCGATTGGTTGAACGGTGGATGACCAATGAAGAGGCGATGGCGATCCCCAAGCCGTTCCTGGGGCGGGCCCGGGCCCCAGACGAGTTGGACCGCGTTGTGTCTTGTATTGACCCCCTCCCCACGAGGGGCGGTGAGCCGAGGGCGGCCTACTGCCAAATGACAGGAAAGAAGGACGAGGGGCCGCCGACGAATAGCGCGGGATGTCGCAGTGGCTGCTGCCGGCGCCGACGCACCGACTGCCCCGACTCAGCGAGGACCGCCGCACTCCTTTTCGTCCTTCGTCCGGAAGTAGAGCGTCGACAGGATTCCCGCCGCCAGTGCGTAGAGCGCGGCGTCTCCCAGCGTTACCGCAGCCGCGCGGTACAGCGGGGCCGCCAGGAAGACGAGTACCGCCATCGCCACGAGGAGGCCTGATGCAGCCAGATGCGGCCATCCGGCGGGACGGTCGGCCAGCCGCTGAATCAGGGTTGCCCGCGCGACAACGAGGTCGTCCGTATCGTCGGCGGGGTTGACCTGCGCTTCGTGCAGATAGCGCGCCCCCTGCTGGATCTGCCAGTCGAGCCAGCACGACCGGCAGCTTCGCAGGTGCTCTTCAACCGCCGGATCCGCCTGTGGCGTTCCCGACCGTGCAAGCGCGGACAGATCAGGACAGGTCATCCCTGGCCTCCTCCAGCAGCTCACGGAGTTTCTTGCGGGCATGTCGCAGATTGGACCGGACCGTCGATGGGGACACGTTCATGATCCGTGCCGCCGACGCTGGACTCTGTCCCTCGAGGTGGACCAGGGTGAAGGCCTCGGCCTGTCGCGAAGGCATCTCGGCCAAAGCTCGTACCAGGCTCTCCAGGAACCGCCGGTAGTTGAGAAGCCTCGACGGATCGTCCAGCAGAGCATCGGACTCCTCGTGGGCAACCAACTGGGCGGCGTATCGGTCCATCGCTGACTCGCGCGTCTTCCGTGCAGCGCACCAATCACGACAGCAATTGTGCGTCACCCTGGTAACCCAGCCCCGCAGCGCCCCCCAGTCCCGATAGTGCGCCCTCCGGGTCAATATGCGCACGGAGACTTCCTGGTACAGGTCCTCCTGGTCGTCGAGGCTGCTCGTGTAGGACCGGACGACGCTTCTGATCATCGGGCCGAAGCGTTGCAATACCACTCGAAAACACTCGGGATCCCCGCGCCTGAACGACTCGATGTCGATGTCGGCGCGGCCCAGGCGCTCTCGAGCTTCCGGGGACGGCGCCGCACGCGGATCGGCCAGTCCGAGCACACCGGGAAGCACTGAATCACTCATCCATACCTCCTTCTTTGCAAGAGATAGAAAAGTAACAGTGCCTGCACCGCAGGCAGCGCCAGCGGTACCCAGGCTCCCGCAACACCCGATCGCATCGTCCCGTCATCAAGGAAGGGTGTAGCGGGGTTTGCCACCGTCAGACACGCGAAGAACGCCAGTCCCCCGATGACCCCGATGGCCAGACGGGTGGTTCGTCGCCTTCCGCGTCTGAGATCTGCGGTGAGTTCGGCGGACAGAACGCCGAGAAGCACGTTGATAAGGCCGAACACCGACATCGCTATCGGAAGGTGGAGCAGCCACCTGAGCACGTTCGGCGGGTGCCGGTGGGGCGTGCTCATCGCCAGGTGATACTCGTCGGGAGGATTGGCTTCCACAAAACGGAGATTGCGCGTCACACCAGCAGGGGTGGCCGGCCCGAACCGTCGCGCTTCGGAAACTTCCGCCCCAACGCTGGCCAGGTATCGATCATCGATCACTGGCGCCACCCACGCTGCCAGCACGTAGGCAACGACGCTCAGCGTGATGCCCGCCGCGGCAGCCGCTCTGAACATCCGAGGTGCGTACCCCAGCTTCCGCGTCAGCACCACACCGGCCGCGAACAGCGCAAACGGAAGAACGAAGGCGGTATCGGCGGCGGCGTAACTCACCCATCTGAGAAACGACCCCGACCATTGGTGTGGAGGCCATTGGAAGTTCAGCAACGGCTTCGCGATGACGAACACCAGAATCCAGAGCAGCATCACTTTGGCGACCGAACTCCAGGTCCCGGCTCGCGGCCGATGGTCGTTCATGTGCTCTGGATCCCCTCCTTCCGTGGGACGGTGCCCTCCTGACCAACGTTGCGGTGAGTCGACATCAAGTTGGTGGAATCCGGGCAGAATACAGACACCAGTCGCCCACCCGCAACGCCACCGGGAAGCGGATCTGTCGCGCCGATTTAGCAATGTCCTCCCTTAGCGAAGTAGAAATGTCCTCTTTCGGATCATGTTCGGTCAACGACGGAACCGGATCCGGGAGAGGAGCAAATGGACTTGAGTCTGAAGGAGAGGGATCGCATCTCGGTGTTGAGACAGGTGAAGGAGGGAGTGCTTAGCGCGGCTGCGGGAGCGGTGCGGATCGGGGTGACGCGACGGCAATTTCGCAGGTTGCGCCGGAAGTTCGAGGCTGAGGGCGATGCGGCCGTAGTGCACGGACTGCGCGGGCGGCGGTCGAACAGGGCGTGGCCGCGGGGGTTTCGAGAGCGGGCGCTGGAAGTCGCGAGGGAACCGCTGTACCGGGACTTCGGGCCTACGCTGCTTGCGGAGCACCTGGAGAGAAGCTTCGCGCTGCGGGTGAGCCCGGACACGCTGCGGGGCTGGATGATGGAGGCCGGCCTGTGGAAGCGGCAGCGCAGGCGGGCCAAGCACCGCAGCCGGCGTCCGCGGCGGGCGGCGTTGGGCGAGCTGGAACAGTGGGACAGCTCGGTGCATGCGTGGCTGGAGGACCGGGCTGCGGGCGACCAGGTGCTGATCTCGATCCATGACGATGCGACGAGCCGGCTGATGATGGCCCGCTTCGTCGAGCGCGACGACGGTGCGGAGAACCGCCGGGCGATCATCGGATACCTGCAGCGCCACGGCCGCCCCCTGGCTGTCTACACGGACCACGCCGGACACTTCGGGCAGTGGCTGGCGAAGAAGGAGGAGCGGACCGATACGATCATCTCGCGGGCGCTGGGAGAGTTGGGGGTCGAGGTGATCCTGGCAGGCTCTCCCCAGGCGAAGGGACGAGTCGAGCGGACCTTCGGTACGGCGCAGGACCGCCTGATCAAGGAAATGCGGGTGGCAGGGATCTCCACCCTTGACGCAGCGAACCGCTTCCTGGCCGATTCCTGGGTTCCGTTCTGGAACGAGCGCTTCGTGGTCGCGCCCCAGAGTGCCCTCGACGCGCACCGGCCCTTGCCGCCCGGCATAGATCTGGAGGCCCTGTTTGCCGAGACGGAGACCCGGAAGGTGGCCCGTGACTTCATCATCCGCTTCAAGAACCGGTACTGGCAGATCCCGGAGCGGGAGGCCCGAGGTGTTCGGCCCGGTGACGAGGTCGTCGTTGAGCGCCGACTTTGCGGGGACATCCACTTCCGGATCGGCCAACGCTACCTGGCCGTCGAGTCCCTGGGTCGGGCCCGTCCCCCGGCAACACCGACGAAGACTCAGCCCGCGAAGCCCCGCAAGCCGGGGTCGAAGCCGCCGAAGCCCCCACCGGACCATCCATGGCGAAAGCAAATCCACGGGGGTGCCCGGATGGCCATGGCACGGCGGGACAAGCGCCTCGCGGAACAAGAGGCTGCGCGCAACGGACGGCCTGCCGATCTGCCGGATGCCGGACTCGCGAGCGGCGCTGATGGCCGGGGACCTCGCCGGAAATCGGATGCGGGATCGGTATGATCACCGCCTCGTGGACCCACACCGTCCGGGCAAGGCAGGGTGTGACCCAGACCAACGCGACCGCCGGCAACCCCGGGCGGTAGGCGCGTGCTCCCCGAACAGGGCGATTTGCCCTCGGCTCGCGGGGCGCTTACGATAACGACCGTGCAGGTGCTATTCGGGTAGTGGTCCGACTGTAGGAGCGGACCGGACAAGGAGTCCGAGACGATGAAAGCGACGCTTCACAGGATCTTGTGGCCATTTGCCCTGATGGCCACCGCGGGCTGCGGTGACCTGGCGCTGAACCCTGGCCAGGATCCCGCCATAATCGAACTCACGCCCGAGGACACGCTGATGACCGCGGGCGATGCGGCCCAGCTGGAGATACTGGTCTTCGACAGAGACTACAATCCTCTGCCCGGACCCCCGTCCTGGGCGCCGCCCACCTGGGAATGGACGGACTCCGGCGCGGTGGATATCGCGACCGACGGCCGGTTGCAGACCCACACCGGAGGCGACCTGCGGGTCACGGCCAACCTGGCGGGGTTGACAGCGTGGACCAAGCTCCGGATCAATCCGAGCAGCATCGTACTCACGGCGCCTTCGATCTACTTCAACCAGGTCATCCAGAATCTGGAGGGCGACGTGCCGCTGATCGCGGGGCGCCCGGCATTTCTGCGGGTCTTCGCCACCGGTGATGAAGTCAGCTTCTACCAGCTGAGCGTGCGCGCGGAACTCTACCGCGACGGCGAAGTCGTTCAGTCCGCCGTGATGCCCTCGGGATCGGATGTGCTCCTGAACGAACCCGATGAGAGCACGCTTGATCGGTCCTTCAACATGGAGATTCCCGCGGATCTGATTCAGCCGGGTCTCGAGTTCGTCGTCGAGTTGGATACGGAAAACACGGTTCCCAAGGCCCCCGGCAGCATAACGCGCTACCCGGCCCAGGGGACCACGCCGCTCAACATCATCGAAATGCCGGTCTTCCAGCAGACGTTCGTGCCCACAATCCTCAACCGCAGCCCCGACCATCGCGTGTTTGCATGGCTGAGAGGGATCGCCCCCGACAGCCGCCATGTGGAAGTCACTCGAACCCTGCTCCCCATCGGGGACATGGAAATCTCTGTACACGACACCTTCTACACGGATTCCAATCTCACGACCGACAACGGGTGGCAAGCGTACCTTCGCGAGGTCCGGGTGATCTGGACCATGGAAGGGAGGATTGGCTACTACTACGGGGTCGTGCAGTTGCCGGGGGGGTCCCCCTGGGGTGGCCTCGGCTACATCGACGGCACGCACGTAAGCGTAGGTGCAACGAACCCCGATACCTACGCCCACGAGATCGGCCACAACATGACGCTTCGGCATGCTCCCTGCGGGGGCGCAGGTTCGCCCGATCCCGGGTTCCCGTCGTCTCACGGCAGCATCGGAAGGTGGGGATACGACTTCCAGGCCAGCCGGTTGATCAGTCCGAGCCAGTACAAGGACCTCATGGGGTATTGCAGCCCGAACTGGGTCAGCGACTATCACTTCAAGAAGGCCATGGAACACCGGCTGGCGACCAACGAAACGCCCGCCGCGGCTGCGATGCCGGAGCAGACACTCATGCTGTGGGGGAGTGCGGGCCACGAGGAGGTGCTGCTCGAACCGGCCTTCCTGGTCGAGGCGGTGCCCGACATGCCCACCGGGGGTGGCGCGTGGCGGCTGACGGGATTCGGCCCGGGCGGTGAGCGGCGCTTCGACTTCGGGTTTACGCCAAGCGCGACGGATCACGGCGGCGCCGACTTCATGTTCAACATCCCCTACGACCCTCAGCGGGATGGGGCGCTCGAGAGCGTGGTCCTGTCGGGCCCCGACGGCGAAGTCACCCTCGGCCGGTCGGGAGCGCCGCCGATGGCGATCATCCGCAACCGCGCAACTGGCCAGGTGCGGGCGATCCTGCGCAATTGGGCGGGCGGTTTCGCTCGCGTGGCCGGCGATGTCGAAATCATGGTCAGCGAAGGCTTGCCCGGAGGCGGAAGCTGAACGCTCGGCGGCGGGTGGTTCGCGGCCGGCCGGGATCGCTGTTCGTAGTCCTGGCGTTGGCGACAGGCGCGTGCAGCGACCTCGCGCTTGAGCCGGACCGCATACCCTCCTTCCTGGCGATTGCGCCGTCGGACACCCTCTTGCGCGTGGGCGACACCGTTCAGTACCGGGTGACGGTCCTGGACCAGGACAGCGTGGTGATGGATGAGATACCGGATTGGGTCCATCCGTTGTGGACCACCCCGGTACCGCAGGCCGTGTACATGACCGAGGACGGGCGGGCGGAGGCTGCCATTCAAATCGAGACGGAGGTGCGGGTGTCCTTCGCCGGGGTGAAGGCACGGACGCGTCTCAGGGTGAATCCGGATGTGCTTACGGTCAGGACAGCCGCGTACACACTGACGCAGGGTGTCCAGAACGAGGAAGGCAGCGTACCGCTCATTTCGGGGCGAGCGGCTTTCCTGCGGGTTTTCGTTGCCGGCGACTTGCCCAGCTTCTACCAGCCGCAGGTAAGAGCTTCGTTTTACCATGGGGACAGGTTGGCGCACCGGGTGGAGATGAGCCTCGATTGGGAGCGGTTGCCTACGGAGGTGGAGGAGGGCCGTCTGGACCGGTCCTTCAATGCCCGAATCCCGGGAGGCACCATCAAGCCCGGCACCGCGATGGTGATCGAGGTGGACCCGGAGAGGGTGATCCCGCATGGTCCCGAGAGTCGTCTGAGAGTCCCCGGGCAGGGACGTATCGAGCTCGATGTGCGGAGGCTGAACCGTCTGGACCTTACCGTGGTGCCGGTCGTGGTCGCGTCGGACACGGTGTCGGATCAGCTTGCCTTCGACTGGGCGGAGGAGCTGGCGGGGGGCAGCGACGACCTGCGGTTGACCCGCTCCGTGCTCCCCATCGGCGGCATGGCGGTGCGGGTCCATGAGGGCGTGGTGACGAACGCCGACCTGAACACGGGGATCGGATGGGGCGACCTCCTGGAACAGATCACCCTGCTGCGCGTCAGCGAGGGGTCGCAGGGGTACTACTACGGAGCGGTCGCACCGATTCCGGGCAGCCGGTGGAGTGGCCTGGCCGTCGTTGCCTTTCCGGTGGCCGTGGGTATCGCCGACGGTGGGACCCTGGCGCACGAACTGGGCCACAATCAGGGGCTGCAACATGCACCCTGCGGGGGGACGGGCGGGGCGGACGAGGACTACCCGTACGAAGGCGGAGTCACCGGTGTGTGGGGCTATGACATGTATGGGGAAAGACTGGTGAACCCTTTCCTCTACAAGGATGTGATGGGGTACTGCAGCCCCACGTGGGTCAGCGACTATCACTTCAACAGGGCCATGGACTTTCGCGAGACCCGGGAGAGCGAGTTGGTTGGACCGCCGCGCGCGGCGATCGCGGGGACCGCCGAGGACCGGACGTTGCTGCTGTGGGGAAGCACGGGTGATATGGGACTGGAGCTGGAGCCCGCCTTCATGACCGACCTTCCCGTGACCCTTCCGGAAGTCGAGGGACCCTATCGCCTGGAAGGTTCGGGACCGGCCGGGCAGCGCCGTTTCTCGTTCAGCTTCGCCCCCCGTCCAACGGAGTTCGGCGGCGGGAGTTTCCTCTTCGCAGTGCCCTACGACCCCTCGCGGGACGGGGCACTGGAGCGGGTTGTGCTATCGGGACCCGAAGGGTTCTTCGCCCTGGAGCATTTCGGAACACGGCCGATGGCGATGATTACCGACCGCAACACCGGACGGGTACGCGGGGTGCTTCGCAACTGGAACGGCGGCTACGAATTCGTCGATGGCGATATCGACATTGTGATCAGCGAGGGCCTGCCACGCTGAAGTCGGGACGGCCGGATTCGAACCGGCGACCCCCTGAACCCCATTCAGGTGCGCTACCGGACTGCGCCACGTCCCGAGGGTCATGAAGCTAATCCTTCCGTACCGGGTGGGGAAGCACCGCCTTCATCCGCCGGATGTCCTCCGGTCCGACGCGGCAGCAGCCCCCCACCCCCACCGCCCCCGCCGCAATCCAGCGCAGGCACGCCGCTCCCCAGTCGGCAACCTCTTCCGCGCGGCCCCAGCGCTTCGTCTCCGCGCCCCAGGCGCCCCCGGCGTTCGGGTAGGCCATCACGGGCTTGCGGGTCCCGGCCCCAAGTGCGCCGATCAGGCCCGGCACGAATGCGGCCTCGGTGCAGTTGACCCCGACGGCGCTCACGCCCGCGGTGTCTTCCGCCCAACCGGCGACCTCGCTGATCGGGGTTCCGTCGCTGAGGTGACCGTCGTCGCGGCAGGTGAAGCTGAACCAGGCAGGTTTCTCGGGCACCTCCCCTGCCAGGGCTGCCAGCACCCGTGCCTCCTCGAGAGAAGGCAGAGTCTCGCACGCCAGCACGTCGGCGGGACTCTCCGCGAGAAGGTGCATGCGCCGACGATGGAAGCTGGCCAGGTCGCCCGCACCAATCCCGTAGTCGCCGCGGTACTCGGAGCCGTCGGCCAGGAAAGCCCCATACGGCCCGATGCTGGCCGCGACCAGTGGCCGAAGACGCCCGCCGCGGTTCGGTAGGCTCGCCCGGAACCGGTCCCGTGCGTGCACGGCCAGCGCCACCGCCCCCAGCAGGATTTCCCCGGCGCGGGCGCTGCCGATGCCCCGCGCGGCAAAGCCCTGGAAGGTGGCCTGATAGGTCGCGGTGGTCACGCAGTCGGCACCCGCTTCCAGGTAGGCCAGATGCGCGGCCAGGATCGCGCCGGGGTCTTCGAGCAGCACTTTGGCGGACCAGAGCGGATCGTTCAGATCGTGGCCCCGCCGCTCCAATTCCGTCGCGAGTCCCCCGTCGAGCAGGATGAACCCCTTGCGGGCAAGGAGCGTCGAAAACCCGCTCGAATGCACCGTGCTAATCGGGTGCCCGCCGCAGGAACATGACGATATGGAGCACCACGACCACCGCCAACCACCCCATGAATGCGACCGGGTTGCCCATGCCCACCCCGAACGCTCCCAGGAGCACCAGGGACACCGCGACGGGAATCACGAAACGGATCAGGGGCCGCCACCACGGGCTCACGGTGACGGGCCCCGCCGCTCCCCGGTTGGTCTCGTCGCGAAAGCCGCTCCATCCCCATTTCGACGCCACGTACAACGCGGTGAGCAGCCCCACCACCGGCAGGAGGTAGTCGCCCGAAACACGGTTCGCCAAGTCGAAGAGGTTCATGTCCGCGACGAGGAAGTCCGACCACGGTCCCAGCGACAGGACGACGGGCACGCAGACAAGAAACGCGGCCGCGGCGCAGAGCGCGACGGCCCGCATGCGGCTCATGCCGGTGGAATCGGTGATTGAAGCGACCAGAACTTCGAAGACGGCGACCTGCGAGGTGAACCCGGCGACCAGCAGAAAGAAGAAGAAGGCCGCGCCGAACACCCCGCCTCCCGGCATCTCATGGAAGAGGGCGGTCATGGTGACGAAGAGGAGGCCCGCGCCCTGGTCGGGATCCATCCCGAAGGCGAAGATGGCGGGGAAGAGGACCAGCCCCGCCACCACCGCCACGCCCGTGTCGAATGCGACCACCATCGCGGCGTTGCCCGGCACGTCGCTGTCGCGGGGATCGAGATAGCTGCCCAGTCCGAACGCCGCCGCCATCCCGATCCCGATCGAGAAGAACGCCTGTCCCAGCGCGGCCAGGATGGACCCGCCGCTCAGCGCCGAGAAGTCGGGTGTCAGGTACCAGGCCAATCCGGCGCCGGCCCCGGGGAGGGTCATCGCGCGGATCGCGAGCGCGGCGAGCAGCACGACGAGGACCGGCATGAGGAACCTGGCCGAGCGTTCCACCCCGCGGGTCACGCCCCGGCTCACCACGAAGGCGATCAGAACGATGACCACCGCCGCGTAGCCGACGACCGGGCCGGGAGTGGCGACGAACCGGTCGAAGACGGCCCTGGTCTCGTCGGGCGTTCCTCCCATCCCGCCGCCACCGGCGAAGGTGACGAAGTAGGCCGCCAGCCACGCGATCAGCATCACATAGTACGCCGTGATCAGCGCCGCGGTGGTCACGCCAAGCCAGCCGATCAGGTTCCACGGACTCTTCCCGGATCCGGTCAGCCGACGCATGCCCGCGATGGGTGTCAGGCGCGTCTTGCGGCCAAGGCTGAGCTCCGCGGTCATCAGGGGGATGCCGATCAGGATTGCGAAGGCGACGTATACCAGCATGAAGGCGCCGCCGCCGTTCTCTCCGGCCAGATAGGGGAAGCGCCAGATGTTTCCCAGCCCGATCGAGAAACCGGCGGTGGCCAGGATGAACCCGACCCTGCTGCTCCATTGTTCGCGCATCGGCGGTTCGGTCTGGTGAGTCGGATTGGCGAACTTAGTCAACTTATCTGACTAAGTTCTCGGCTTTCCTCTGGGGGCTAGGCGAAAAACGGCTCCGGTACCAGTCCTAGTCCCTTGTCCCCGTCCCGGACCAGGGTCAGGATGGCCGCCTGGGGCACGACCAGGTACTCCTTGCCTTCGAAGCTGATCTCCACGGCGGCCTTTTCGCTTCGTGACCAATGTCGTCGCTCTTGTCCGTCCCGACAACCGCGGTGGGAACGACCTGGTCTAGGCGAGTCCTGCCAGAGCGCCGCGAAGCGCATCGGCCACGGTGCGGACCTGGTCCGTGGTGAGTTCCGGATAGATGGGCAGCGCAATGGCGCGATCGGCCGCCCGCTCGGTCTCGGGCAGGTCGCCTCTGAGGTATCCGAGTTCGGCAAAGCACTCTTGCAGGTGGAGCGGCAGGGGATAGTAGATGGCCGTGCCGATACCGGCGGAGGTGAGCTCTTCCCGCACCCGGTCGCGGTCCGCCACCCGAACCACGTACTGGTTGAAAACGTGCCTGTCGGTGACGATTCCGGGCAGGGTCAGGAGCGAGGGCTCCCGGACCGCGAGATCCCCCAGGAGGCGTGAATAGAGGGCCGCGTTGGCACGGCGCGCGTCGCTCCAGCCGTCCAGGTGCGGCAGTTTGGCCCGGACCACGGAGGCCTGCAGCGCGTCGAGGCGGAAGTTCCCGCCCACGACCCGGTGATGGTACTTCACGCCTTCGCCGTGCACACGCAGGGCCCGGACCCGTTCCGCCCGCGCGGCGTCGTGCGTGACGACCATTCCGCCGTCGCCGAAACCCCCCAGGTTCTTGGACGGGAAGAAGGAGAAGCAGCCGTAGTCCCCGATGGATCCGGCGCGCTTGCCCGCGTGTTCGGCGCCGATCGCCTGGGCCGCGTCCTCAATCACCACCAGGCCATGCGACCGGGCGATCTCCATGATCGGCGCCATGTCGGCCATCTGCCCGAAGATGTGCACGGGAATGATCGCGCAGGTCCTCTTGGTGACGCTGTCGGCCACCCGCCCCGGATCCAGGTTGAGGGTGACCGGATCGATATCCACGAAGACGGGCGTCGCTCCGACGCGCGCGATCACGCCGGCGGTGGCGAAGAAGGAGAAGGGGGTGGTGACGACCTCGTCCCCGGGGCCGATGTCCTCGGCCATGAGGGCGACGAGGAGCGCGTCCGTTCCGGACGAGACACCGATCCCGAAGGCGCTTCCCGTGTATCGGGCGATCGCGGCCTCGCACGCTTCCACCACCGCGCCGAGGATGAAACGCTGGGAAGTGACGACCTCGGCGAGCGCAGCGTCGATCTCGTCCCTGATCGAGGCGTACTGCGCGGTGAGGTCCAGAAGGGGTACTTTCATGGGTCCCCCATACTAAACGGTCGAGCAGTCCGTGGACATGTCGCCCCTACACCGTGAACGATTGAAGCGCAGCGGTCCGGTCCGAAAGCGCCGTCGCCCGAATGCCGCCGCGGCGTTGTCCGCCGGCCACCGGCCCGTAACGCTTCGACGACTCGCGATCCTGACATGCACCGCCGCCGTAGCGCTGGTGCTCTCCGCGGCGCTCCTGGTGCGCGGCGGCGGCGCACCCTTCCACACGGTGGACGCAGCCGTGACGCCGACGGTGGAGACCGAGGGGTTCCCCGCGCCGGACTACCGGGCCGGCGTCGCCGAGCTGGCGGATGTCGACCGCCTCGTGCAGACCACCCTGGTGCTCCTCGTCCTGGCCGCCGCGACCGCACTGGTGAGCCTGCTGGGCGTGATTGCGGCCGAAAACCTGTCGCTCGAGGGACGGCGGGTGATCGAGGTCATGCTTGGGGCCCCCCCGCGCCGACTGGTGGGCGGGACGGCGCGGTGGTGGGGCCGCTGCCTGCTGTGGAGCCTGGCGGTTGGAAGTGTGGTGGCCGCGGGCATGGCTTTGGTGATGGCGGGTCTGGCACCGTCCGGAATCTCCTTTGCCGCCCCCTCCTGGCTGACCGGACTGAGCGGCCTGCTCGTCCTTGCCGGGCTCCTGGCGCTGGCCACGCTCCTTCCGGTACGGAGCCTGTACAGCCCCACGCGGCCGCTGGTGCAGGAAGCGGAAAGCCAGCACCTCACCGACCCCCGGCCGAGGCGTTTCAACCGCGTCCTCATGATTGTGCTGCAGCTCACGGTGGCGGTGACGATCGTGACCGCGTCGGGTCTCTTCCTGTTGTCGCGCGGTGGGGACCCGGGTGGCGTCTCCGGTCCCCGTGCCGCAGACGGCCAAACGGTGCTCGGCGTGCTCACGCCAACGGGGGAGGCGGTGGAGAACGGGTCCGCCCGCGCCGCCCTCTACGAGTCGGCGCTGGCCACCGTGCAACGCGCACCCGAACTCGTTGCGGAATCCCTGGCGACACCGGGGGCGTGGATCGGGCGCGGCCCGGAGGTGCGTACCGCAAATGAATGCGGCAGATGCTCGAACGGCGGGATGCCGCACCCGGTGCACATCGCGATCGTCAAGCACCACGCCGTCATGCCGGGCTTCTTCGCGCAGCGTGGGCTGCAATTCGTCGCCGGACGCGGCTTCGGCACGGAAGGCACCCGGGCGGAGCAAACGCGCCAAGTCGTCATCAACCAGGCGTACGCAAGAGCGCATTTTCTGGAGCCCCCGGTCATCGGGCGGCGGGTGGCGCTCGGGGGGCTGCGCGGGGAGTGGCACGTCGTGGTGGGCGTAGTGCGTGACGCCGGCGGCCGGGGACTGGGCGCCTCCGGGTCGCCCTATTCGGTCTACTTCTCGGCGTTGGACCACCCGCCCGCCCGCATCGAACTGGTGGCCTCGGTGTCCGCCGGCTCGGCGGCGGACGAGGAAGACTCCGTGCGCATCGTGCGCGAGTCGCTGGCCGGGCTGCCCGGAAGCGGGCTGTCAGTCACCGGGTTGAGACCCGCCGCCGAAGAGCTGAAGCGGGTGCACGGCACGGCTGTCTGGCTGGGGGGCGCGTCGCGAGGCGCCGGGTTGGTGACCGCGCTGGTGGCCGTGTTCGGCATGGTGGGCACGATGCGGACGCACGTCCGGTCCCGGTTGCGCGACATGGGCATCCGGTCGGCGCTGGGGGCCGCGCCGCGCGCGCTCAAGCGGCTGATTCTGCGTGAGGCGCTGAGGATGGGGGTGGCGGGGGTGGGGGTGGGGCTGTGGGGCGCGATGCTGGTGGTGGGCGTCCTGGCCCCGCCGGGCGTGGATATCTTCAACGCGCCGCTGTTCCTGGCCATCGCCGTGGTCTTCGTGGGCGGGTCGGTCACGGCGGCCGCGCCGAGTGCCAGGCTGGCGGCCACGGCGGAGCCGCGTGAGGTGATGGACGCGTAGCAGTTCTTGGGATAGACCGGCACCAGCTCAAGAGAGGCTCGTCTGCGGTCCCCCCGCCTCCAGATCGAGAAGGCGCCGCTTGCGGTCCAGACCGCCGCCGTAGCCCCCGAGATCGCCGTTGGCGCGGATCACCCGGTGACACGGCACCACGATCGCGATCCGGTTGTCGCCATTGGCCCTCCCCGCGGCGCGCGACCCTCCCGGCGATCCGGCCCGGCTCGCCAGCTCATCGTAGCTGATCGTTCGTCCGTAGGGGATCTCGAGCAACCGGTTCCAGATCCGCTCCTGAAACCCGGTCCCCGCCAACACCAGCGGAAGGTCGAAGTCGCGCCGCGTGCCGGCGAAGTACTCGTCCAGCTGCGCATCCAGCCGATCGAGGTGTGGATGGCTCCCGGACGCCGGCGGTCCCACCCGCTCCTCGATCCGCTCGAGCTGGGTCGGAAGCAGAGGGCGGTCCGCGAACTCGAGCAGACAGACGCCGTCGCCGGTGGCTCCGGCCACCATGGATCCGAGCGGGGTATCGAGTCGTGTCGTGACGACCTGGTTGCGACTGGAAATCATGTCCCTTAACCCTCCTTCGCCTCGTCACACAGCCGGTACAGCACCCAGGTCGCCACCGAGCGCAGCGGTCGCCACGGCTCGGCCCGTTCCAGCACGACATTCGGCAACGGGCGCTCCTCCAGCCCGTCCAGAATGCGCACACCTTCCCGGACCCCCAGATCACCCGCCGGCATGACATCGAGGCGCCCCAGCCGGAACATGAGAAACATCTGTGCCGTCCACTCCCCGATCCCCCACACCGCCGACAGCATTTCGACCACTTCAGCGTCGGACATACGGGATACGCTGCGAAGGCGCACCGAACCGGCCGCGCACCTGGCCGCCAGGTCCTTCACCGCGCGGGTCTTCGCGGCGGAGAATCCGGCGCTCCGGAAAGTCTCGTCCGGCAGTTCCAGGCACTCCTCCACCGTGGGGAACCTCGGTCCGGGGGTCAGGGCGCAAACCCGGCCGTAGATCGTACGTGCGGCGGCCCCGGCCAGCTGCTGGTAGGCGATCGAACGCGCGATGGCCTGGAAATGGGAGCCGCGGGCGAGCGGTCCCGCGGGGAAGCCGGGAAAGGGGGCGACGCATTCCATGGCGGCCCCGAGTTCGGGATCGCGGGTGGCGAGCTTGCGGAGTTGGGTATTGGTCGGTTTCATGGAACGTGGCATGAGGCAGCGTGGTCACGCTGTTGAACGGCAATGATGTATACTATACATAACATAATGTAAATTATGCTTTACGTTGTGACTGGGTAAAGGAGTGCGGGCCCAGTGCAGACGCATCGCGTGCGCCAGGCGACGGGCTCAGTCAACAATCAGCCCCGGGGATCCCGATCATCGGATCGACCTCGGCTCCGTAGTCCACCCCCGGCACCTCGAATCCGAAGAGCTGCAGGAAGGCTTTGCGATATCCGTCGAAGTCGGACACCTCACGCAGGTTCTCCGTCGAGATCGAGTCCCACACGTCCAGCACCGCGGCCTGCGTCTCCGGCTTCATCTCGAGGTCGTCGAGGCGGATGAAGCGGTCGCCGTCGGTCTCGATGCCGCCGGGGCCGTAGACCTTGTCGCCGAAGAGCCGCCGGGCCTGCTCCATGGGGCCCTCGTGGTCGCCCTTCTCCTTCATGATCCCATACAGGATGGACACGTAGAGCGGCACGACCGGGATCGCCGCGCTCGCCTGCGTCACCACCGCCTTCATGATCGCGATGTGGGCCCCGCCCCCCGTCCCCGCCAGATCCCCGTTGAGCTCGTCCGCCGTGCGGTGCAGGTCGGCCTTGGCGCGCCCGATCGCGCCGTCGCGATAGATGGGCCAAGTCAGCTCGGGTCCGATGTAGCTGTACGCGAAGGTGCGGCATCCGGGCGCCAGGACGCCCCCGTCTCGAAGCGCGTCCATCCACATCCGCCAGTCCTCGCCCCCCATGACCGCGACGGTCGCGTCGACCTCCCCGGGTGTGGCCGCCGCCAGCTCCACGTCGGTGACCCGTGCCTTGTCGGTGTTCAGCGTCTTCGACCGGTACACGTCCCCGATCGGCTTCAGCACCGAGGTGAACCGCTCCCCGGTGTCCGGATGGATGCGCCGGGGCGCCGCCAGCGAGTTGACCACGCAGTCGACCAGGGGAAAGTCCCGCTTGAGCGCCGCCACGACCTTGGCTTTCGCCTCGTGCGAGAAGGCGTCGCAGTTGTAGCAGGCGGACTTGAGCCCCGCCCGCGCGGCCTCTTCCTCGAAGGCCGCCGTATTGTACCACCCCGCCGTGCCCGGCCGCCGCGCGTTCGGAGCGCGGTCGAAGAAGACGCCGAAGGTGGCCGCCCCGCCGCCGAAGGCCAGCGCGATCCGCGACCCGAGTCCGTAGCTGGTCGAGGATCCCAGGACGAGCACCGAACGCGGCGGATTGGCGATGGGGTGGGCGCGGGCATGCGCGATCTGGGCCTCGACGTTGCGCGCGCATCCGGTGGGGTGCGTGGTGACGCAGACGAAACCGCGAACTCGCGGACGGATGATCATGGTTGGGTGGGTTGTGGTGACTGTGTCGATGTACCGTCGTGCCTCCCGGGCCGTCCCGGGGGAACGCGCCTCGGCGCGTGAGCGTGTATCATCGTGGGTGGGGTACTCATGCGAAGGTGCCCTGCAATGCTAACGCTAACGCATGGACGGGAGAGGGGGACACCAGTTGCCCGAACTGCCCGAAGTCACCCTGTACCTGCACGCGCTCCGCCCACGCATCCTCGAAGAGCGGATCGAACGGGTGCGGATCGTATCTCCCTCTCTGCTCAAGACCTTCGATCCCACCCCCGCCGAGCTTCACGGCAAGAGCGTGGAGACCCTGTCGCGGCTCGGGAAGCGCATCGTGCTGGGAGTGGAGGAGGATCTCTTCGCGGTCATCCACCTCATGATCGCGGGCCGCTTCCAGTGGCGCAGGCCGGGCGCGGCCGTCCCCCGCAAGCGCGGCCATGCCGCCTTCGACTTCGCCCGCGGCACCCTCCTCCTCACCGAGGCCAGCACGCACAAGCGCGCCTCCCTGCACCTGGTTCGGGGCGAGGCCGCGCTCATGGAACTCGATCCCGGCGGCATCGAGCCGCTCGAGGCGCCGGCCGACCTCTTCGCGGCCGCCCTCCGGCGAGAAAACCGCACCCTCAAGCGCGCCCTGACCGATCCGCGCATCCTCTCCGGGATCGGCAACGCGCACTCGGACGAGATCCTGCTCAGGGCGCGTCTGTCGCCGGTGCAGCTCACCCGGCGGCTGAGCGACGAGGCAGTGGAACGCCTCCGCGCGGCCACCCGTTCCTCGCTCACCGAGTGGTCGGCGCGGCTGATCGAGGAGGCGGGAGACAACTTCCCCGCCAAGGTGACGGCCTTTCACCCCGCCATGTCGGCCCACGGCAAGTACCGCGAACCCTGCGACCAATGCGGGACCCCCATCCAGCGCATCGTCTACGCCACCCGCGAGACGAACTACTGCCCTGCCTGCCAGACGGGGGGACGGCTGCTCGCCGACCGGGCGCTGTCAAGGCTGCTCGGGCGCGATTGGCCGCGCAGCGTGGAAGAACTGGAGGAACTCAGGCGGGCGCCCGAGCCGGAATCATGAACCGGAGGACTCTGCCTTGTCCGGCTTTTCCTCGTCCTCGTCCTTGTCCTTGTCCGGCTCTTCCTCGTCGACGATGAGCTCGGGGCGGGGTATGCAGATCTTGCCTCCGCCAAAGCCGAACTTCCTGCCCAGGCGATCCCACCAGCTCTCCTCCTCGCGGCCGTTGCCCTCGCCGTGATCATGGCCCTCGTGAGGGTCCAGCATTGCGACGGGCTGGCGGGCCGACTTGGGGAGTTCCTTCAACATGCCGAAGCGGGGCCTCAGGGACTCGGCCAACCGGGCGGTGGGACCCGACTCGGCCAGCATCGGGGTGGAGGGGAAGGCGTCGCCCTGGGCATGTACGTCGACACCGGTGACGGCGTGGGAGGGGGGCGCATCGCCGGCCTTCGCCACGGACACGTCGCCGGATGCGGGCTGCGGCAATTCCTCCGGGGTGGGTGTCGCCAGCGCGGGGCGTGCCTGGACGTGGATCGGTTCGAGCTCGATCGGTTCCCTGACTTCGTCGATCTGCACGATTTCAATCGCGGGTGCCAGGAATGCCACCGGATCCGTCACACCGGCGGGTGCCTCGGAGGGTGGCTCCGGCACCTGGAAGGTCAGGGCGCCCAGCAGGACGCCGTGCACGGCCACCGAAATGGTGAAGCAGGCCACCACGGCCGCCCGGTTCTGTCTGTTACGGATTCGACGAGTGCTCAATGCACCCTCCCCTCATTCCTGCAAGAGTCGTAGGCTCTAGTCCAATGTACACTACCTGATACCTGCGCGCACGGCCCCAGGTTCCGGATTCCGGACTCCTGGCCGCGCCGAAGAACGGCCACGTTTCCTGTCCATGGACGATCGTCCCCCCGTTTGGCGAACGTTGTCGGCCCCGCTCAGAGGTCGAAGTCCGCCACCGCGGGCGCATGGTCCGAGGGAGTGTCGTGCTTCGGCCCCTTGCGCTGGTCGCGGTCCACCCAGGCCGCCGTCGACGTCTCCGCGACCGGCAGTGTGGCGAAGACGTGATCGATGCGAAGGCCGTCGTTCCTGGGGAAGGCCAGCCGCCGGTAGTCCCACCAGCTGTAGACTCCCCCCTGCGGGTTGTGTTTCCTGACCACGTCGACCAGTCCCCAGTCGCGGATCCGCTCGAGGGCCTCGCGGGCGTCGGCGTGACAGAGGACGCTCGCGGCCCACTTCTCGGGATTCGCGGCGTCCTGGTCGTCGGGGGCGACGTTGAAGTCCCCCGTCAGGACCACGGCGTCGCGGGGATCGTGACGGGTTTCCAACAGCTCCAGGATGCGCGCCATCCATGCCAGCTTGTACTCGTACGACTCCGACCCGACGGTGCGCCCGTTCGGGAAGTAGGCCGAGTAGACCGTCACGCCCTGGACCGTGCCGCCGATGAGCCGCGCCTGGGGATCGCCGTCGCCGGTCCCTCGTTTGACCTCGGTGATGGGGTGGGGGCTCAGCAGCGCGACGCCGTTGTAGGTCTTCTGGCCGAAGGTGGCGGAGTCGTAGCCTTCGGCGCGGACGGCTTCGGTGGGATACGCTTCGTCGAGTGTCTTGATTTCCTGCAGGCACAGTGCGTCGGGGCGGTGGTCGCGCAGCCACTTGAGCAGCCGCGCCTGCCGCGCCTTGACCGAGTTCACGTTCCAGGTTGCGATGCGCATGGTGGGTAGTGGCCCTCGGTTCGCCCGCTACCCGTCCGCAGCCGGCTTCACCGGCCGCAGATGCTTCTCGAACCACGTCAGAATCCGCTCCGACACGTCCATCAGAAACTTGGGCTCGCGCGGACCGTGTGGGGTGCGCGGATACACAACCATCTCCGTCTCCACCCCAAGCCGCCTCAGCGAATTGAAGAACTCCTGGCCCTGCGTGAAGGGGACGCGGAGATCCTGCGCACCGTGGATCACCTGTGTGGGCGTGGCCACGTTGCCGATGTGGTAGATGGCCGAGTGGCGCTCGTAGGCCTCGTAGTTCTCGAAGTACTCCTCGCCCATGTGGCCGACCAGGTAGTCGCCGATGTCGGTGGTCGTCACCATGCTGATCAGGTTGGGGAGCCCGGCGCCCATCGACGCGGCGCGGAAGCGGTCGGTCTGGGTCACGGCGAAAGAGGTCATGTAGCCGCCGTAGCTCCAGCCCATGAGGAGCAGGCTGTCGGGGTGCGCGACCCCCATCTCGATCACCTCGTCGACCCCCGCGAGAAGGTCGGAGAGGTCGCCGTAGCCCCAGTCCATGTAGTTGGCGTAGCGGAATTCCTTGCCGTAGCCGGTGCTTCCGCGCGGGTTGGGACGGAGGACAGCGTAGCCCTCCTGCGCGAAATACTGGATCATGTAGATGCTCGGGGCTCCGGTGAAGGACTGGGAGAAGACGCCCGCTGGTCCGCCGTGCACGTTGAGGATGAGGGGGACGGGGGCGCCGTTGTCGTAGCCGACGGGGTAGGTGAGGAGGCCTTCGACGGGGGTGCCATCGGGGGCGTTCCAGGCCAGCAGCTCGGTGCGGCCCATGGGGGGGCGGGGGGCGTCGGCGTTGAGGGTGGTGACGGGGGTGGGGGAGAAGGTGTCGAGTGCGGTGACGTAGACTTCGGCGGGGTTGTCGGTGGTTTGCCAGGTGAGGGCGAGGCTGCCGGCGTGCGCCGCGATTGCGGCCGAGCCGACGACGCCGGCTCCCTCGGTCACCTGGCGGATCTGACCGGCGCCGGTGGGTACAGCGAGGATGTGGCGTGTCGTCCCCAGCGACTCGTTGAGGAAGACCTCGTCGGAGTCGGCGGACCAGCCGAGGATGGAGACGCTGCGGTTGGGGGTCTCGGGGAGCATGCGGGATTCGCCGGTAGCGGGGTCGACGACGTAGAGGTCCGCCAGTCCGATGGGCTCGGGCTGGTTGCCGGTCGAGGCGTAGGCGATCAGCGAGCCGTAGGGGGACCAGCGGGGGGACGACTCGATGCCGGGGCCGGCCAGGAGCTGGGTGACTTCGCCTCCGGTCGCGTCCACCACCGCAATGTCTCCGGAGAGGCGGCCGGTGTTGATGCGGGGGTCCGACTGGTGGGCGAAGACGAGGCGCTGCCCGTCGGGGGACCAGTCGAAGCTGGTGACGTGGAAGTCGCCCTCGGTGAGGCGGGTCGCCTCGGCGGTCTCCGTGGCCGCCGGGTCGAAGGGGACAGTGTAGAGGTGGCCGTACTTGAAGTTCTGGTCCACCAGGATCACGTCCCGCTTCTCCTTTGCGGCCTTCTCCTCCTCTTCGGTCTGCGGGTCGCGCATGAGGAAGGCGAACGCGCCTCCGTCGGGCGACCAGCGGTACTGTCCGACCCCGGACTTCGCTTCCGTTACCTGCCGGGCCTCGCCGCCGTCGAGGGGGAGGACCCAGATCTGGTTCTTTCCCGAACGGGCGGTGGTGAAGGCCAGCCAGCGGCCGTCGGGCGAAAAGGCGGGGCCGGAGGCGGATGACTCGCCGCGGGTGAACTGGGCGTTGCGGGTGCCGTCGGCGTCGGCCATCCAGATGTGGCTGCGGAATTCGGACTTTTCGCCTTCCATGAGGGGTTCGCGCACCACGTAGGCGATGCGGGAGCCGTCGGGGGAGATCGCGACGCCGGAGGGCTGGAGGTAGCGCATGGAGAGGGCGGGGGTCCAGCGGTCGTCGGGTGGTGGGTCGTCCGCGGGTGTCTGAGCGGTGGTGGGAAACGCCGCCGTGGCCAGCGTGGAGGCGGCGAGCAGCAGGGCGGTCCACAGCGGACGGGCGTGCCGGAGGCGCGATTTGGACATGGTCGGTTCCTTCGGGGAGCGGACGGTGCGGGACAGTTTCCCGTGCTGCCATTATGGGCGGGTGGACCGGCGCCAACAAGGCGGATTGCGGGCGGACACGGATTGTGGACGCGCCGCGATGCTCCCACCATATCAGGCATGCAACAGCGACCGATTTTTTCCGCCCACGCGATGGGGGGAGTCAGGCCGGCGACCCATGTTCGCCCGGTAGCTCGTTCGCCGGCACCACGCGAAAGGGGACCATGAGAGCGGACCAGCCGCGGGGGCGGACACGGAGGCGTCGCCGCCGGGCACCACGTGTGAGCGTGGCGGCGGTTGTTGGCCTGCCGACATTGAGCCTGGCGGGGGTGGCTGCCTGCGCCGGTCCGGATGCGCCGTCCAGGGCCGGGGCGGACGCCGTCACCCGGGAGATCGCCGCTATCAACCCACCCGTCGCTCCGGCGGGGGCGCGACTCTACTCGGACGTGGCGCTGGTCGGGGACGCCGTCCTGCACGATGGCGTCTGGTTCGTGCTGGATGGCCGCGCCGACCGGATCCACCGCATCGGCACGGACGGAACGTGGCAGGGGAGTTTTGCCGGGAGGGGTGAGGGGCCCGGCGAACTGCGGGCCAACGCTGGCCGGATTGTGGTGCACGGGGACTCGGTCGTTGTGCTGGACGACTGGGGGGTCCACCTCTACCGGCTCGACGGAAGGCCCCTGGACGACCGGCGGGTGCGTGACGATCACTGTGCGGTGTCGGCGGTCGTGGACATGGCGACGAGTCCCGCGGGCCTGCTCTTCGTGGCGCGATGCTATCAGCGCTACGGAGTGGAGACGAGACCGAGGGTCGTGGTCAACGACCACACGGGCACGGCCCGTACCCTGGTCACCGACACGGCGGACGTGACCGAGTTCCGGTGGGATCGGGGATACGCGAGGATTGCCGCCCACGCGCGCGGCTTCGTCTTCGGTCACACGGGCGAGGATTGCCTCGGCCTGTTCGACTTCGAGGGCGAGCTGCTGCAACGGATCTGTCACGACTGGATCAACCGGGTGCCCGTGCCGAAGGAGTTCGCCGACGAATACATGGAGATGAGCAACCACAACGCGGGGATCCGAGTGCATCGCCCCGAGCACTTCCCGCCCTTTTTAGCGTTTCGCGCCGCCGGGGACGAAGCGCTGGTCTATCTGTCGCCGATAGACCCCGAGGAATGGGTTGGCGTGCGACTACTCACGCGGAGCCGCGATGGCGGACAGCTTGTTCTTCCGGTCCCGCGGGCCGCCGCGATCTTCGTGAGCGGGACGGCCGCGCTGGCGGCGTGGTATGAACTGGACGGAACGCGGATTCAACTCTACAACCTGGACTTCGACAGTCTCACGGCACAACCGGTCTTCCCGGGGGCCGGCCGGGACCGCCGGGACCCCTGACACCAGCTGAAAGGCTATGGACGAAATGCCCGCTGACGCCTGGGATCCCGAGTCCCACATGCGGCACCCGCGACTCTCTTCCGTACGCTTCGGCACACCCCCCGACCGCGACCGCGACCGCTTCCCCTTCAACATCCCGGCGCTGCAGGGTCTCCACGAGATCGGACTGCCGGGTCCGGTCACCTTCTTCGCCGGCGAGAACGGCTCCGGCAAGTCGACGCTGCTGGAAGCCCTCGCGATCGCGACGGACCTTCCGGCGGTGGGCAGGGCCGACGCCTCAACGGACGACTCGCTGGTCAATCAGCGGAGGCTGGCCGGGTTGCTGAGGGCAGTGTGGCGAAAACGGGCGCACCGGGGGTTCTTCCTGCGGGCGGAGGACTTCTTCGGCTTCGTGCAACGGCTGCAGAGGGAGAGGGCGGAAATGGAAGCGCGGATCGAGCAGGTGGAGCGGGAATACGAAGGGCGGTCCGAACTGGCGAAGCGGCTCGCCATGGGGCCCGCCGCCGCGTCGCTGGGGGCGATGGAGGCCAGCTACGGCCGCGATCTCGATGCGAATTCGCACGGGGAGAGCTTTCTGCGCCTCTTTCGGGCCCGTTTCGTGCCGGACGGCCTGTACCTCCTGGACGAGCCGGAGGCGGCCCTGTCGGCACAGAGCCAGCTGGGGTTCATCGCGATGATGAGGGAAATGGTTGCGCAGGGGGGTCAATTCATCATCGCGACCCATTCGCCCGTGCTGATGGCCGTGCCCGGCGCGACGATCTACAACTTCGACGAGTCGCCGCTCCGGGAGGTGGCGTACGACGCCCTTGAGGGAGTTCAGCTCGTCAGGGCGTTCATGCAGGCGCCCGAACGGTACTTGCGGCATCTGTGGCGGGAGGGACGGGAAGCGGGGGACCTGGCCCGCTGACCGATTGTGGAGCCGATGGCGGGGCCTTCTCCGAGGCTCCTATTCCTCCTTGGCTTTGGCCGGCTCCGGTTCCTCCGCCGGGGCGCTGTCCCGCGTGGCGCTTCGTCGCTCCGCCTTCGCGGCGCGCCAGCGCTCACGGGCCTCGTCCCATGCGGTGTCCATGTCCTTCACCGCCCGGTCCAGGACGTCTTTCATGTCCTTGAACAGCTGCTCGTCCTCGATCCAGCCCAGTGCGCTCTGAAAGGTGCTCCGGGCGAGATGAGAGAATCTCCGCGACAGGTCGGCCATGTCGCGTCCGAAGAGACGGTCGCTGAACCGCGAGACGCGCTCGAAGATGCTGTTGACATGGTCCCGGTTCTCGTCCAGGTACTCGGTGCCGGCGTCGGTGATCGAATAGATCTTCTTGCCGCCGTGGTCGCGGGCCGCCAACAGGCCCTGGTCTTCGAGGAGCTGCAGGGTCGGGTAGACGGATCCGGGGCTGGCCCGGTAGCATCCGGCGGACTGTTCTTCCAGCTCCTGCATGACCTCGTAGCCGTGCATGGGCTTCTGTTCGATGAGGCCGAGGATGGCGAACTTGAGGTCGCCGCGCTCGAACCACTTCCAGCGCGTCCGTCGCTGTCCCTGGCGGCGCTGCCAGGGGGGCGTGCCCGTGCCGAAGGGCCAGGGGAAGGCGTCGAGGTCCAGAAAATCGTCGAATCGCATGGGATGGGTCCTCCTTTGGTGGCTGCATGTGGAGTCGGGGTGGGGCGGACCGTAGCGAAGCGACGGTTTCCCCGAGGCCGATCACACGTTGTTATTCGATATATCGTCAATATATCGCGAAAGTTTCAAAATTGAAACGGTGGGGAGTTGGGCGCGTGGGTGAATCCGGTGGAATGGCCGGCACGAATCGTCCGGGGGACGCTCGCGCAGCCGGGTGGATGCCGTTTGCCTCCACGAACGCACCCTGGCATGGCGCGCCGGAAACCGCCGTAGCGTGGCCGCATGAGCAGGAGTGCACGGTGACCTTACGGATCCCACAGCTCAATATCCTGGGCGACTGGAACGCGGGAACCATTTCCGGCTCCCGGCCTAACAGGATCTCGTCAGGCACCCAGAGAGCGGATTGGCAGGCAGGCATGTCCACACAAATGATTGCAGTCACAGAACATCACTCTCCTGCCCCCGGGATCGGGACCTGGACGGCGGCGACCTCGGAGAGCGAGAAGGACCATGGACCTCTACCCACTACTATTGGGGACCTCGAATAATTGCCGATTCGCGGCGACTGAGGCATGTGTAACGCCACGCGGGCTTGCTGGTCAGAGACGGGAAACGGACAGGTTCGAATACCGCCCGCCGAGGTTGTGCCGGAAGACTTGTAACGGACGACTGCGAAGGCTGCGATTCCTGTTGCCCCGCAGCGTCCTTCGGAGGTGGGCGGCGACGAGATCGTTGACGTGCCGTACGGTTCGGACCTGCGCCACCTGGTCAATGCGGGGGGGACGCCGGGGATTCTCTTCGGGCCGGGCGATGTGGCCGAGGCTCACCGCGAGAACGAGTCGATCGGGGTGGACGAGCTGGTGGAAGGCGCGCGCGCCGTGGCGCTATGCGTTATGAGATTCCTTTCGTAGTCGCAGGCCGACCGATTTCGCCGAAAAGCTGGCCAGCTTTTCTGGCTAGCCGAATAAGCTGGCCAGATTCCACGGACCGCTGAGCCTGATCCCCCCAACCGGGCTCAGTTCGACCGGGTGGCCGAAAAGGTGCCGGTTCCCTCTCCCATCGCCCAGGTGCCCTCCAGGCCGGTTTCCGTGACGGTGAGCGCGATGATGAGGGGGCCTTCGGGGCCGTCCGCATGGATGGTGACGGTCTGATCGACGACCTCGACCGCGCTGATGGGAGCGGGTGGCATGGGGACTGACGCGGCCCGGAGGATTCCGGTGTATCCTTCCGCGTCCGCTTCGATGGTCATGGTCCCCGTGATGCTCTGCCCTTCGACCACGGCGGTGAACTCAAAGGTGCCCGCCGGGTCGTAGGGTGGCGGCCCCGACGGGCCGGAGGCGCAGGCAGCCAGGGTGGTCGCGGCCAGGATGGTGGTGAGGTGTCGGCTGGTCATTGGTTCTCCAGGTTGGGACGGGTGGACGGCGGCCTCCGCCAAGTTGGGATGGTAGCGGGGTCCACGCCACGGCGTCGCGCGAAGTCGTCGATCAGCGCACGCGCGATGCTGTATCGCGGGGGGACCGGAGGCAAGGCGTCCGCGCTGAACCAACCCACGTCCTCGAGTTCGTCGTCGTGGTTGTGGAGGGTGCCGTCGCCGTCGCAGATGGCCGTGAATCCCACCATGAGGGAATCGGGGAAGGGCCAGGGCTGGCTGCCGAAGTAGCGGATGCCGCTCACGCGGACGCCCGACTCCTCCTCCACTTCGCGCCGTACCGTGTCTTCCAGGCTCTCGCCCGGATCCACGAAGCCCGCCAGCACGGAGTAGGAGCCCTGGGGGTGGCGCCGCGAGCGCCCCAGCAGGATCTCGTTCCCCCGGGTAACCTGGACGATCACCGCGGGGGAGATTTTCGGGAAGACGAAGTGGCCGCACTCGGGGCAGGACCTGGCCTGGTGGAGCGGTGAGGAGACGGTGGCCGTGCCGCACACGCCGCAGAAGCGGGAGGTACGACGCCCGCGCACCAGGTGGGCGGCGGTCAGCGCCAGGCCGACCTCGGACGGTGCGAGAAGTGACAGGACGCTCCGCAGGCCCAGGCTCGTCACCCCGGGGGGTGCGGTCCACTTCGCACCCGCCAGCGCGGCAACACCCCGGATGCCCTGTCGGCCACGCGCCTCAATCGGAAACCACTCGACCTCGCCCAGGCCCCAGGTCTTCGCCTCCTCCAGGGAAGGCAGACAGCCGGCCCCGTCGGTCAGCACAAGGCGTTCGCGGGCGAAGAGGCAGGCTCTCACCGGTCCGCACCCCGTAAGGTCCCCGGCAGTCCGTCGGCAGTTCGGCCGAAGCGAGCCCCGTCGCGCGCGGTCGTCCGGCCGCCGGTGATCGGCAGGTGCGCGCCGTAGCGCCCGTGAACGGCGTCGCGGCGGGTTGGCCGGACCCATCCCGCCGGGTACGCGTTTGGCGCCTTGCCTGGTCGACTCGGGAACATGATGACCGAAAGTATCGATTCCGCCGCCCACGGGCGCGGGTGCCTGTTCGGGAAGCGCCCATCTGTCTATTGTCAAAACATGGAACCGGTGAACGGCGCGCGTCGCCCCGCATGGGCCAAGGTGGTCGACCAGACCCGGTGCATCGGCTGCCACGCATGCACCACGGCCTGCAAATCCGAAAACGAAGTCCCCCTCTCGGTGACGCGCACCTACGTGAAGTACGTCGACACCGGAATCTTCCCCGAGGCCCGCCGCTCCTTCCAGGTGACGCGCTGTAACCAGTGCGCCGATGCGCCCTGCGTGGAGGCGTGCCCCACCTCGGCCATGTTCCAGCGTGCCGACGGGATCGTGGATTTCGACAAGAGCGCCTGTATCGGGTGCAAGGCGTGCATCGCCGCATGCCCGTACGACGCGATCTTCATCAACCCCGACGACCACTCGGCCGAGAAGTGCAACTTCTGCGCCCACCGGATCGACATCGGGCTGGAGCCGGCGTGCGTGGTGGTGTGTCCCACCGAGGCGCTCCTGGTGGGTGACATGAACGACCCGTCCTCGAAGGTGGCCGGGATCATCAACCGGGACCCGGTGGCGGTGCGGCGGCCGGAGAAGGAGACGAGGCCCAAGCTGTACTACAAGGGCGCCGACCAGGTGACGCTCGACCCGCTGGCCGCGCAGCGACCGGGCGGCGGCCTTTTCATGTGGAGCGAGCAGGGTGAGGTGGACCACGGGGTGCCGGCGGGACATCCGGGTCCGTGGAACTCCTCGGCGGCGGCGGTGCTCAGCTACGACATCCCCCACACGGCTCCCTGGGACTTCCGTGTCTCGCTCTACACCTGGACCAAGTCCATCGCGGCGGGGGCGTACCTGATTCCCCTCCTCCTCCTCCTGACCGGAGCGATCGGTGCTGCCAGTCCCCTCTGGACGTGGGCCGCGCCGATCTTGGCCGGTGTCTTCCTGGCCCTGACCGGCGCCATCCTGATCTGGGACCTGGAACACCCCGAACGCTTCCACCTCATCTTTCGCCGCCCACAGTGGCGAAGTTGGCTGGTGCGGGGAGGCTTCATCATCGGCGGCTACGGGGCGGTGCTGGCTGCCCACTTCACGCTTACCCTCACCGCCACCTCCCCACCCCTCTGGCTCGGCTGGACCGGTGCCGCCCTCGCGGCCCTCACCGCCGTCTACACCGCCTTTCTCTTCGGGCAGGCCAAGGCGCGCGACATGTGGCAGAACCCGCTGCTGCCGGTGCACTTCCTGGTCCAGGCCGGCGTTGCGGGAGCGGGTGCGACCACCCTCGCCGCCCTCGCGCTCGGGGCGCCCACAGCCGTCACCGAAGCGGCGCTGCTGGCCTTCGCAATCTCCAGCGCGGCCCACGCCGTCATGATCGCCGGCGAAGTCTTCATGCCTCCCCCCACCGCCCACGCCCGCCTCGCCGAACGCGAGATGACCCACGGCCGCTTCCGCCGCTGGTTCCTCCTGGGCGTGCTCGGGGCGCTTACCGGTGCGGCCGCCCCCTGGCTCGGATGGACCGTCGTTCCTCTGGGACTCGTCGCCCTGCTCGCCTACGAGCATGGATACGTGCAGGCGGGGCAATCGGTGCCGCTGGCATGACGCCAAACGACCGAGGCGGCCCCGCGCGCGGCGGCGGACCGGCAGCAGGCCGGACACGCCCCAACCTCGACGACCTCAACCGCCGCGTCTCCGCCGCCCGGGCCGAAACGGAGGCCCGCGGCGAGACCTTCTACCCCGGCGCGAGCCGTGTCCACCTGGCCGCCTTCCCCCCCAAGGAGCGCTGGAGCGACTGGGTTGAACTCGACTCGAAGGCGTGGCCCGAACGCGTCGAACGCCGCTACATGCTGGTCCCGACCACCTGCTTCAACTGCGAATCGGCGTGCGGTCTGCTCGCGTACGTCGACCGCGACACCCTCGAAGTCCGCAAATTCGAGGGCAACCCGGAGCACCCCGGTTCCCGCGGCCGCAACTGCGCCAAAGGCCCCGCCACCGTCACCCAGCTCACCGACCCGGACCGGATACTCACGCCCTTGAAACGCGCCGGGGAGCGCGGGGAGGGGAAGTGGGAGCCGGTCGGGTGGGACGAGGCCCTGGACGACATCGCCGGGCGGATCCGCGCCGCCATCGACGAGGACCGGCACGACGAGGTCATGTACCACGTCGGCCGTCCCGGCGAAGACGGCTTCACCGAACGCACGCTGGCCGCGTGGGGCATCGACGGACACAACTCGCACACCAACATCTGCTCTTCGGGCGCGCGCGCGGGCTATCATCTATGGATGGGGATGGACCGTCCCAGCCCCGATCACGAAAACGCCCAGGTCATCCTGCTGGTCAGCAGTCACCTGGAGGCCGGCCATTACTTCAACCCGCACGCCCAGCGCGTCATGGAGGGGAAGAAGCGGGGCGCGAAGCTGATTGTCTTCGACACCCGCCTCTCCAACACCGCCACCCACGCCGACCACTGGCTGTCCACCTACCCGGGCTCCGAAGCGGCGGTGATGCTGGCGATTGCCAACCACCTGATAACCTCCGGCCGCTACAACAAGGCGTTTGTGAAGCGGTGGTGGAACTGGCGCGAATACCTGGAGGAGAACCACCCCGGCGAGCCCGTCATCTTCGAGGCCTTCGAGCGCGCGCTCGGCGACCTCTACGCCGAGTACACCTTCGACTTCGCGGCCGCCGAGAGCGGCGTTTCAGCTGAAACGCTCGCCGAGGTGGCGAAAGTCGTCGCGGGGGCCGGCACCCGGCTCTCCACCCACAACTGGCGGAGCGCCGCCGCGGGCAACCTGGGCGGCTGGCAGGTCGCGCGCGCCCTCTTCATGCTGAACGCGCTCCTCGGCGCCATTGCGGTGCCCGGCGGGACGTACCCGAATTCGTGGAACAAATTTGTTCCACGGCCCATTCGCATGCCCCCAAGGCACCCGAAACACTGGAACGATCTCACCTGGCCCGCCGACTACCCCCTCAGCCTGATGGAGATGTCGTTCCTGCTGCCCCACCTGGTTCGGGAGCAGGACCGCCGCCTGGACGTCTATTTCACCCGCGTCTACAACCCCGTCTGGACCAACCCCGACGGTTTCTCCTGGATCGAAATGCTCACCGACCCCGGGCGGATCGGGCTGCATGTGGCGCTCACCCCGACCTGGAACGAGACCGCCTTCTTCGCGGACTACGTCCTGCCCATGGGCCACTCGTCGGAGCGCCACGACCTGACCTCGTACGAGCAGTACGACGGGCTCTGGGTCGGTTTCAGGCAGCCGGTGCTGCGCGCGGCGCGGGAGCGTCTCGGCGAAGAGATCGCGTCCACCCGCGACGTCACCCCGGGCGAGGTGTGGGAGGAGAACGAGTTCTGGATCGAGCTGACCTGGCGGATCGATCCCGACGGCTCGCTGGGGATCCGCGAGTTCTTCGAGTCGCGCGAGCGGCCGGGCGAGAAGATGACCGTGGACGAGTACTACGGCTGGATCTTCGAGAACTCGGTTCCGGGGCTGCCCGAGAAGGCCGCGCGGGAAGGCCTCACGCCGCTCCAGTACATGCGCCGCTACGGGGCCTTCGAGATCGACGCGACGATCGGGGCGGTCTACGAGGAGCCGGTACCGGACGGTGAACTGGACGATGTGCATGTGGACGCTGACGGGCGGGCCTTTACGCGTGCCGGGGCGCCGCCGGCGCTGAATGTGGTGCCGCTGCCGCCGCTCGATGGCGACGGGGAGGGGCGGCGGCGGGTGGGGGTCGAGGTGGACGGCGCGGTGCGGAAGGGCTTTCCGACGCCCTCGGGGCGGCTCGAATTCTGGTCGAGGACGCTGGCCGAGTGGGGATGGCCGGAGCTGGCCGTCCCGGGCTACGTGCGCAGCCACGTGCACAGGTCGAAGCTGGATGGGGACCAGATGTGCCTGATATCGACCTTCCGGCTCCCGGTGCAGATCCACACCCGCAGCGCCAACGCGAAGTGGCTGAACGAGATCGCGCACACCAACCCGTTATGGCTCCATCCGCGCGACGCGGCGCGGGTGGGCGTGGAGACGGGTGACCTGGTCCGGGTCGAGACAGAGATCGGGCACTTCGTGGTGAAGGCGTGGGTGATCGAGGGCATCCATCCCGGGGTGGTGGCGTGCTCGCACCACATGGGGCGGTGGAAGACGGGGGACGGGCCGCGCCAGTCGATGGCCACGGTGGCGCTCAACCGCGAGGGGAGCGGTTGGGGGATGGAAAGGAAGCGGGGGACGGGGCCGTTCCGGTCGAACGATCCCGACACGTCGCGGATCTGGTGGACGGATGTGGGCGTGCACCAGAACATGACCTTTCCCGTGCAGCCCGATCCGGTGTCGGGTGCGCACTGCTGGCACCAGGCGGTGCGCGTGAGGAAGGCGGCGGCGGGCGACGGTTATGGGGACATCGTGGTCGACACGGCGAAGTCGCGGCGGACGTTCCGGCGGTGGCTGAAGCTGACCCGGTCCGCCGCGCGGCATTCTCCCGATGGCACTCGCCGGCCGCACTGGCTGCTGCGCCCCGTGAGGCCGGAGCGGGCGGCGTTCCGGCTGCCGGACGAGGCGGGCAATGGTGGTCAGGCCGCGGTTGATGGGGAAGGGCGGTCTGGACGCGGGCCGCAATCCGATCCCTAAGCGGCCCGTGGACAGAATCCCCCCGGCATTCGCGCGGCGATGCATCCGCGCTGGCCGCTTCGCTTCACCTGTTCACACTTCCGGCTGATGGAACTCTTCCGCGCACTCGGTTCGCTGATCGAGTCTCCGTCGCCGGAGCATGCGCGGGTCGCGGCGGCGCTCGGCCTCCCGGCGGTGCCTGCCCCGGCGGAGCAAGCGAGGGTGGTTGTGCAGCAGCGGTATCCGTACGCGTCGGTGTATCTCGGGGCGGAGGGGATGCTGGGGGGCGAGGCGCGGGACCGGATCGCGGGGTTTAGGCGGGCGCTGGGATTGGAGGGGGATTCGGGTGGGGTCCCTCTGGGTGGCGAGGAAGTCATTGGAGCCGACGGTCCCAACCGTGAAGCCGACCACCTGGCTGCGCTGCTCGGATTGCTGGCCGCTCTGGAACAGTGGCGCGGGGAAGAGTCCGACCCCGCGCGGCGGGCACTCCTCACACAGGCTCGCGCGACCCTGCTCTGGGAACATCTGGCGTCCTGGACCGGGCCCTACCTGACTTCTTTCGAGGGGTGCGGCGTCCCCTTCTACGAGGCGTGGGCGGCGCTTGTGCATGACGCGCTGTCACAACTGGAGATCGAGTCCCCCAACTATCTCCCGGCCGCGTTGCGCGACGCTCCGGAGTTCGCGGACCCGCGCGTTGAAGGGGGCGCGGCCTTCATCGCTTCGCTGCTGGCGCCGGTGCGCTCCGGCGTGATCCTCCTGCGGGACGACCTGGAACGCCTCGGGGAGGAGGCGGGACTGGCCTGCCGCGCCGGCGAGCGGCGCTACGTCCTGAACGCGTTTCTGGCACAGGATCCGGGACGGACGCTGAGCTGGCTGGCTCGCCACGCCGAGGACTGGAGCGACAGGGTCACGGCGAGGGGACCCGCTCCGATTGCCGCGTGGTGGTCGAAGCGCGCCGAGAAAACCGCCCTCGTGCTGAGAGAGCTGTCCGAAGAGCTTCACTCCGGATCCACTCCCGCGCCCCCGGATCCGGCGCCGGGCGAGCCCGCGAGCCCCAGTGACCGATCGCCCACCACCGCGACCGCCCGATGAGCACCCCCGTTCCGAGTCGCAAGCGCGCCGGCGACGCCCCCGTCGTCGGCGCCGAAGCCTGGACCGGGCGCCGCTTCTCCTCGCGGGACGTGATCGCGGGGCTCAGCGTCACCCTGCTTATCATCCCCCAGAGCATGGCCTACGCCGAGCTGGCGGGCCTGCCCAGCGTACACGGCCTCTACGCATCGGCGCTTCCCCTCCTCGCGGCGGGCGTCTTCGCATCGTGCCCCTACCTGCAGACGGGTCCCGTCGCCCTCACCGCCCTGCTGACCCACGGCGCCCTGGTCACCATTGCCGTGCCCGGGAGCGCGGAATATGTGCGCGCGGCCGCCCTTCTGGCCCTGATCGTCGGCGTGACCCGGCTGGCCATCGCCATCGTGCATGCCGGCAAGGTCACCTACCTCATGTCGCAGCCCGTTGTCCGCGGCTTCACCTCCGGGGCGGCCATCCTCATCCTCCTGTCCCAGTTTCCGTCCACGCTTGGCGTAGCGTCGGCGGGCGAGAGCGGACTCGTCGGGAACACCATCCGCGTCCTGGGCAGCCCGGGTTCGTGGAACCTCATCGCCCTGGTGCTGACCGTCCTCACCGTGGCGATCACCCTGCTGGCGCGCCGGATCCACCCGCTCTTTCCCGGCGCCCTGGTCGCCGTGCTCGGTGGGGTGCTCTTCTCGGTGCTGGCCGGCTATCAGGGCCCGATCGTGGGCGACATCCCGGGTTCGCTGCCTCCCATCAGCCTTGCCCTGCCCTGGGGGATGCTGCCGGCGCTGGTCGTTCCGGGCGTGGTGATCGCGCTGGTGGGCTTTGCCGAAACGACCGCCATCGCCCGCAGCTTCGCCAACCAGGACCGGGCCCACTGGAGTCCGGACCGCGAATTCCTGGCCCAGGGCGCGGCCAACCTCGTGTCGGGGGTGTGCGGAGGAATGGCGGCCGACGGATCCCTGTCGCGCAGCAGCCTCAACCACCTTTCGGGCGCGGGCAGCCGCTGGTCCGGCGCCATCACCGGACTGGCCGTGCTCGTCTTCCTCCCCTTCGCCGGGGTCCTGTCCTCACTGCCGAAGGCGGTGCTCGCCGGGATCGTGATCGCAGCGGTGGGCGGACTGGTGCGGCCGCGCCTTCTCCTCAACGTGTGGACGCTTTCCCGGATTCAGGCGCTCGTGGTGTGGCTCACGCTGGCACTGTGCCTGTTGCTGGCGCCGCGGATCGAACAGGCCTTGCTGCTGGGGATCCTCATGTCGCTGGCCATTCACGTGTGGCGGGAACGGCGGGCCGGCTTCCACAGCTGGATGGAGGGGGATGTGCTGCACCTGGAGGTGATGGGGATCCTCTGGTTCGCCTCGGCGCCCCGCCTGGAAGAGGCGCTGATGAGTCGGCTCACGGATGCGGGTGGCGTTTCCGAGGTGGTCATTCACCTCGAGGGTCTGGGCCGGATCGATCTGACCGGCGCGCTGGTGCTGAAGCGGGCGGTGGAGGAGATGCGCGCACTGGGGATTCCATCGTCGCTCAAGGGCGTCCCGCCGCAGGCGCGCGAACTGATCGACAACATCTTCGGGATGCCGCCGGCGACGTATCTTTAGGTTTAGGGCTGACGGCCGCGCGATTCGGCCACCTTGCAGAATCCCACCACCAGAGAGGGAATGTACCGGACCTGCTTGTTCTGCAAGAAGTCCCTCGGCTCCAACGAGGTCGTCGAGGCCTTCCCGGTCGGCCGTCGCCTTGCCTTCGATCCGGCGAAGGGCCGCCTCTGGGTGGTTTGCCGCAGCTGCGAGCGCTGGAACCTCACCCCCCTCGAAGAGCGCTGGGAGGCGGTCGAGACCTGCGAAAAACTCTTCCGCGCAACGCGGATCCGCACGTCCACCGAGAATATCGGCCTGGCGCGGCACAGCGAAGGCCTCGAACTGGTCCGCATCGGCGAGCCCCTCCGTCCCGAGTTCGCCGCCTGGCGCTACGGCGACCAGTTCCGCCGTCGACGTCGGCGCTGGATCGCGGCCGGGTCGGCGGCCGCCGTGGCGAACGTCGCTACCTCGACGACCATCAACTTGACGATGGGCGGATTGATCGGAGGAGCTGCGGCAGCTGGGCTGGGCGGCGGAGTCGCCGGGGCGGTCCTGGTGACGGTGCAGCGATTGCTGAACAGGCAGGCCAATTCAGCCCGGTTTCGGCGCTCCAACGGCACGCCCTGCACGCTCACACGGGACCAGGTCACCCAATTCGTCCGCATACTGGCCGCTGACGACGAACCCGGCTTTCGCATCGAGATCCACAAGGGGCCGTTCTCACGGAAAGCCCCGGACTCGTTCGAGGGCGACGATGCCGCGCGAGCCATCACCACCATCCTTCCCCTGGTCAATGGCGCAGGCGCTACGCCTCACCACATCAGGGAAGCGGTGTCCCGGATCGAATTCCACGGCGACCCGCATCGGTTTGTCGCCGATTCCACCGAGCGAGGGTCCGCTGCCACTGCGCGCGAGGTCCCCACGCCCGGGCGCTGGGGGACAATCCGGCTGTCCGGGCCCGGATGGGTCCGCAAGATGCCCAAGCCCACGCGCCTCGCGCTGGAGATGGCGCTGCATGAAGAGCAGGAACGGCGCGCGCTTGAAGGCGAACTGGCGCAGTTGGAGCAGGCGTGGCGCGAAGCCGAGGAGATCGCTGCGATCGCCGACAACCTGCTCCTTCCCGAGCACACCGACGAGTTTCTGGACCGCCACTCGACAGCTTCTCGTTCGCCAGGGGCGGAAGAGGCCCGCTCCCCCAAGGACTCAACCGTTTAGGCGGGGAGGATCAGGTTGCTCCTCTGAATCGACCTCGGCCTCCGCCTCCGCCTCCGCCTGGTACCCGCGCATCCGCTTCTCCATCACCAGCTTGTCGATCGTCTCGATCAGCGCGCCCCCGCGCTTGTTCACGTGCAAGATCACACCGCCCTGATCGAGGACGAAGATCGTGGGCCATCCGTACACGCCCCATTCGGTCGCGATCGGCCCCTCGGCGGCCACGATCTCGGCGTCCGGCTGGCTGTGTCCGTCCCACCAGGTCCGGTAGCCGAGGCGCTCCTCCTTCTTGGCTTCGACGATCGTCTCCAGCTCCGCGTCGCTGTTGACGCCCAGCAGCGCGACGTCCTCTTCCTCGAAGAGATGATCCAGCATGGCACGCTGGTAGGGATACTCGCCGCGGCACGGCCCGCACCACTGCCCGGAGAAGATCACGGCCACGATCTTGCCGCGGTAATCCTCCAGTTCGAACTCGACGCCCTCGGTGTCCGTGCCCACGATGTTGGGGGCCACCCGGCCGGGCATCAGGTATTCGATATGGAATCGCACCCTGTCTAGCGCCTCGGCGGCGGCGGGATACGCTTCCTTTAGCGCCACCAGCTCCTCCGCCACGCGCGCGGTCTGCTCGTCGCTCATGCGTCCCCGCTGCAGTCCCCAGCCTATGCTCGACATGGAGACCTCGACACCACTCTCGAAGTCGGCGGTTGACTCGGGAAGGGCGAAGACGGCATCGAGCGCCGCGACGATCCGGTCCAGCTGGGCGTCCGTGAACATCTCGCCGGCGCTCGGATACACCATGAGTCCCGGCACCGACAGGGCACGGCTGACAAAGGACGGCATCTCCGGCAGGGCGGTCGCATAGTAGCCCAGCATGCTCCGGCTCCGCTCGATCATGTCGCGGCTGTCGGGGTGCTGCTCGGCCAGGGCGTCCAGGTATTCGTTGATCTTCTCCTGCTGCTCCTCGCCGACTTCGGGGACGGCGATGCGCCGCGTGAAGCTCCAGAGATGGAAGTCCGCCTCGCGCTCGAAGTCCGCCAGAGTCTCCTCGTCGGTCATGGCCACGTGGAGGGCCTTCATGAGCTCCTCGAAGCTCTCATCCGAGAGCGGCTCGCCCCCGTTGTCGTACTGGGCCGCGTCCGCGAACCAGGGACGCTCCGCGGCGACGGGGATGTCCAGCTCGGCGGGGACGGCCACTCCCTCTTCGGCGGGAGCTCCCATGCCGCCGGCCAGGAGCACGCCCAGCCCGAACGAAACAACTACCGCACCGATGATTGCCAGGGATCGACGCATTTTTCCTATCCTCTCTCCGCTTCAGTCGCGGAATTGCCGTCTGCCTTACCCGCCTCGTTCGCTTCCCCCTCGTCCCCTTCGGCCGCCTCCTCCGCCTCCGCCTCGGCCTCCGCAGCCTCGCGCTGCGCCTCGAACTCGCGCATCCTCTTGTCCATCAGCAGCGCGTCCACCGCGGCAATCAGCCCACCCCCGCGCTTGTCCGTGTGCCGGATCACGCCCTCCTCGTCCAGGACGTAGATCTGCGGCCAGCCCAGCACGTTCCACTGCGTCGCGATCGGCCCCTCGGTAGCCGCATACTCGGCGTCCGGCTGGTCGTGCCCGTCCCACCAGGTGCGGTAGGCGAGGCCCTCCCTTTCCTTGGCCTGCACGATCGTGTCCAGCACGGCGTCGCTGTTCACGCCCAGCAGCGCCACATCGTCCTCCTCGAAGATGTCCAGCATGGCGCGCTGGTACGGGTATTCGCCGCGGCACGGCCCGCACCACTGCCCGGAGAAGATCAGGGCGACGATCCTGCCCCGGTAGTCTTCGAGTTCGAAGTCGACCCCCTCCGTATCCGTGCCGACGATGTTGGGGGCTACCCTGCCCGGCATGAGGTTCTCGATCAGGTACCGCTGCTGGTCCACCTTCTCCGCGCCGTCCGGGTACTTGTCCGCGAGCTTGTCCAGAAAGGCCACCACGCGCGCGGTCTGTTCCTCGCTGACGGCTCCGCGCTGCAGCTGCATCCCCAGTTGCCAGAGGGGGACCGAGGCTTCCTCCTCGAAGTTGCCGGTGGCTTCGGGAACGTTGAGCGTGGCATCGAGGATCGCCAGCAGCTGATCGACCTGTGCGTCCTCGAAAGGCTCACCCTCGGTGGGCAGCCCCTCCGGGTCGGGGAACAGCGTGGCAAAGCCGACGAACGACGGCATCGTCGGCATGGGCGACGAATAGCTGTCGACGAGCATCCTACGCTGGCTGATCGCCCGGCTGTCGGGGTGCTCCTCGGCCAAGGCGTCCATGTACGCGTTGATTCGCTCCTTCTGCTCTTCGCTGACTTCGGGGATCGCGAGCCGGCGGATGAAGTTCCACAGGTGCAGATCCGCCTCCCGCTCGAAGTCGGCCAGGGTCTCCTCGGCCGTCATGGCGACCTCGAGCGCCGCCATCAGCTCCTCGAAGCTCTCGTCGGACAGGGGTTCGCCATCGTTGTCGTACTGCTCGGCCGGTGGGAACCACATGCGCTCCGCCGCCGCGGGGACGACGAGTTCCCAGGTGCTTGCCTCGGCCTCGCCGTCGGGGGCTCCGATGCTGCCCGCCAGGAGCACCCCCAGTCCGAAGGAAACGACTACAGCGCACACTACTGCCAGGGGCTGCCGCATGGTGGACCTCTCTTCTTGCGGGGATAGCTGGATGCGGCCAATCAAGGGCCGATGTTGGGACCCACGTTCACACTACGGCTGCAGTGCCGCAGCCGCAAACGAAGATGGCGTTGGCGTTTAGTCAGCCGGCGCAACGCCGACTGGCGACCGCAGCGTCAACTCGTGCCGTCCCCCGGGTCAGCCTTGGCCCCGTCTCCGCCTTAGTCGCGCTCGCCCTCCGCGTCGTCCCCAGCCTCCTCCGTCTCCGCCTCGGCCTCGGCGGCCTCCCGCTGGGCCTCCCATCCGCGCATCCGCTTTTCAATGACGAGCGCGTCGACCGCCGCAACGAGGGCGCCCCCGCGCTTGTTCACGTGCCGGATCACCCCCTCTTCGTCGAGGACGTAGATCGCGGGCCAACCGCTGACGTTCCACTCGGTGGCGATCGGCCCCTCGGTGGCGGCCACGTCGGCGTCCGGCTGGCTGTGACCGTCCCACCAGGTCCGGTACGGAAGCTCTTCGTCGATCTTCGCCCGCTGGATCGTTTCCAGCTTTGCGTCGCTATTGACGCCCAGGAGCACCACGTCTTCCTCGTCGTAGATCTTGAGCATGCCGCGCTGGTACGGATACTCACCACGACAGGGGCCGCACCACTGCCCGGAGAAGATGAGGGTGACGATCCTGCCCCGGTAATCCTCGAGCGCGAACTCGACGCCCTCGGTGTCCGTCCCCACGATGTTCGGCGCGACGTTGCCGGGAACCAGATTCTCGACCAGGAAGCGCTGGCGGTCGATGAACTCCGCGGCGTCCGGGTTCTTCTCCTTCAAATCCTCCAGATATGCCACGATCCGCGCTGTCTGCTCATCGCTGGTCTGCCCCAACTGCAGTCGGTTGCCGAAGCGCCAGAAGAGGGTGCTGGCTTCGCCCTCGATATCGGCGGCCACCGCGGGCAACGTGAGCGCGGCGTCGAGCGTGCCGAGCAGTCGGTCCACCTGTGCGTCGTCGAAGGGCTCGCCGTCGTTGTCGTACTCATCGGCCATGCCGAAGAACATGACGGTCATGGTGGCGGGCGGGGCCTCGGGCATCGAGGCGGCGTAGGAATCGAGCATCCCCACCTGCCGTTCGATCAGCGAGCGATGGTCCGGATGCCGCTCGGCCAGTTCCCCCAGGTATTCCGTGGCCCGCTCCTTCTGCTCATCGGTGACCTCGGGGACTGCCAGGCGGCGGATGAAGCTCCAGATCTGGGCCTCGGCTTCGGTCTCGAAGTCGGCGAGCGTCTCCTCGGCGGTGAGCGCCGCTTCGAGGTCGGCAAGAAGGGCGTCGAAGCGCTCGTCGTCGAGCGGCTCTCCCTCGGTGTCGTATTCGGAGATTGGGGGGAACCACTCACGCTGGAGCGCGACGGGGATGCGGTCGAGCGGCGATCCCACCTCGTCATCCGAGGCGGACGAACTAGTGCCTCCGGCCAGGAACATTCCCAGACCGAACGAAACGATTACTGCGCAGACTACTGCCAGGGGCTGCCGCATGGGGGACCTCTCTTTTCTGCGGGGATTGCTGTTGCGGCTGGGGACCGGCTACGATTCTCCGATCACGGTAGCACTCCGCGGGTGCTTTCGCACGGGTGCCGGCCCCCCCGGTGTCAGCTGGTTCCGGTTTCGGTCTCGGCGTCCGTCTCTGTCTCGCCCCCTGCCTCTTCCGCCGGAGCCGCCGGCCTCATGCCCACGGGCCCGGATGCCTCATAGTCGCGCATGATCTTCTCCATCCACAGCTCATCAAGCGCCGCGATGAACTCACCCCCGCGCTTGCCCACGTACCGGATCACGCCCTCCTCGTCGAGGAGGTAGATCTGCGGCCATCCGGTCACATTCCAGCGGGTCGCGATCGGTCCCTCGGCGGCCACGATGTCGGCATCCGGCTGGCTGTGGCCGTCCCACCAGGTGCGGTACGGCAGATTCTCGTCGATCTTGGCCTGGCGGGCCGTTTCTAGCTCCGCGTCGCTGTTGACTCCCAGCAGGACGATCGGGCGGTCGCCGTAGTTCTCGAGCACGAACCGGTGGTAAGGATACTCGCCCCGGCACGGCCCGCACCACTGCCCGGTGAAGATCAGGGCCACGATGTTGCCCCGGTACTCCTCGAGCTCGAACTCGACGCCGTCGGTGTCCGTCCCGACGATGTTGGGCGCGACGTTGCCGGGAACGAGATTCCTCACAACGAAGATCTTGTCGTCGATCATCTCGGCGGCTTCGGGGTGCTTCGCCTTGAGGTCTTCGTAGTAGCCCGCGACCCGCTCAACCTGCTCCGGCGACAGGCGTCCCTGCTGCAGGCGGCCGTTGAAGCGCCAGAAGTGGAGGCTGGCTTCCTCCTCGAAGCTTGCCAGCGTCTCGGGGATGTTCATGGCCACGTCCAGCCGGGACATCATCTCGTCGAGCATGGCGTCGTCGAAGAGGTCGCCGTCCGGGTTGATTTCGTCCCCGTAGAGTAGCAGGGAGCCGGACAGGGAAGGTGGCGGACGGTCATTGGGTTCCGAGTAGCTGTCGACGAGCGATGCCCTGGCGTTGATCACGCCCGCGTGATCGGGGTGCGCCTCGGCGAGCTCGGTGAGGTACGACTTGACCCGTTCCTTCTGGTCGTCGCTGATCTCGGAGGGGGAGAGGCGGCGGATGAAGTTCATGAGATGGACTTCGGCCTCACGCTTGAAATCGGCCAGGGTCTCTTCGGCGGTCATGGCCTGGTCGACCGCGGTCATGAGCGCCTCGAACTTCTCGTCGTCGAGCGTTCCCCCTTCGGTCGCGTAGTCGCCGATGGGTGGGAACCACTCCCTCTGGGCCGCGACCGGCAGCTGCCATTCGGATTCGGCGGGGGCCGCGGCGCCGGCGCCGGGAAGGACGAACTCCGACGCGACCACGCCGAGGAGGAACGACGCGATCGCGAGGATCAGGACTGCCTGGGGCTTCTTCATGGAAGGCCTTTCTGCTTTGGGGATGCTCTATCCGCCCGTGGACAAAATCGATTGTGATGTAATGTCAACATTACATTATGTCATGTGCAGTATACATTATTTCAGCGCCCGGACCGCTTCCGGGTTGGGCATCTTGTCCAACTCGGCCTGTATTTCCCGATTCTTCTGATCCTGCACCAGTTCGTCAACGGCCGCAACGACTTCGGCCTTGTTGATGCTCGCGTACCGGATCACGCCTTCCGCGTCCAGAACGTAGATGACAGGCCATCCATAGACGTTCCACGCGGTGGCGATCGGCCCGCCGGTGGAGACTTCGTCGTGCCCATCCCACCAGACCCGGTAGGCGAGCCCTTTCTCCTTCTTCGCCGTTCGGACAACCTCGAGATCCTCGTCGCTGTTCACACCCAGCAGGACCACGTTGTCGTCCTTGAAGTGCTCGAGCATGAAGCGCTGGTACGGATACTCCTCGCGGCAGGGCCCGCACCACTCTCCCGAAAAGATCAGGACGACGATGTTGCCCCGGTAGTCCTCCAGCGCGAACCGCAGCCCGTTGGTGTCCCTCCCGACGATGTTCGGGGCGACGTGGCCCGGCATCAGGTTGTCGAGCATGTAGCGGGAGCGGTCGACCATCGCGGTCTCGTCCGGGTGCTGTTTCTCGAGGTCGTCGTAGTAGGCGTGGATGCGCGCGGCCTGCTCCGGCGCCAGGCGGCCCTGTTGCAGCAGCGAGTTGAAACGCCAGAGAGCGGACTCGGCGCCGTGGGTGAAGTACTGTGTGCCCGGTTCATAGCTGGAGAGGATCGTGTCGAGCTTTGCCAGCAGGGCGTCCAGTTCGGCGTCGATGATCGGGCGGAGGTCGGCGGAATGGGGGTGGGGTCGCGACCACTCGGCAAGCGAGCCGGGCGGGAGGGGGGTTGACTCGGTCGGCGCGGTGGCCGTTTCGGGAGCGGTCCAGCCAAGGCTGTCGGCGACCGCCAGCCCCAGGGCGAAGGCGGCCACCACAGTGATGAATACAACGAGGCGGGTCCGTTGTCCGTTCGCTCTATGCACTGCGGGCGTCCTTTCTCGACGCGGCCGGGGGTGTGGAGGCCCGTGGCGGAAACCTCGGCTCCCTACAGCGCCCCCTTCAGAAACTCCAGAAACTCCTCGCGGTCCCGGGTCAGCCCAAGGAAGGTGGCGATCGTTTCACCTTCGCCGTCGAGCACCGCGTACAGCGGCAGGGCGATCGTACCGAAGGTCTCCTTCTGGTAGTCCATCTGATCCTCGTAGACCTCGCCCTCCCCGTCGGTGAAGAGGCGGGCCAGGATGAATCGCTCCAGCTGCTCCGCGACTTCGGGAATCGTGAACATGTTCGACTCCATCCAGCGGCAGTTCGTGCAGGTGTAGCCGGTGAAATCGATGAAGACGCGGTTGCCACTCTCGCGCGCGGCGGCGAGAGCGCCGTCGAGGTCGTTCTGATACCAGTGGAGGCCATCGTGTTCCTCGCCCCGTTCGGCCATTGCGAGCGCCCCCGCCGGGGTGTCCTCCAGGCGGGGTGGCAGGAAGGACTCGATCTCGCCGAGCGGGCGTCCGTCGAGGCCGAGGGTGAGCCAGATACCCAGGACGACAAAGCCGCCCGCGAAGCCGAGGCGGACGGGCTTGGGACGGGCCGTCGGCCCACTCCCGGCAGCCACGGCCGCGGCGGACCTTGCGCTCAGCAGGATGTAGGCCGCGATCACAACACACAAAACCGCCCACGACACGAGCACCAGCTGGCGGGTGAAGATCCCCCACCCCAGCACCAGGTCCGCGTTCGAGACGAACTTGAGCGCGGCGCCCAGCTCAACCAAGCCCAGCACCACCTTGACCGACGTGAGCCAGCCCCCGGAGCGCGGCATGCGCTTCAGCATGCGCGGTGCGAGGGCGAGGAAGAAGAACGGCACGGCAAAGGTCGTCGAGAATACGAGGAGTCCCACCACGGGCTGCTGCCACTGACCCTGCGACGCCAGCACGAGCAGGGTGCCCACGAACGGGGCCGTGCAGGTGAAGGTGGTGACCGCGAAAGTCCCACCCATGAGCACCGCGCCCACGCCCCCCCCGCCCGAGCCCTGCTCACGGCTGACCCGGTCGAGGCGGGTGAGCAGCCCGGAAGGGATCCGGATTTCGTACAGGCCGAAGAAGTTGAGCGCGAAGGCCACGAACATGGCCGCGATCGCCAGGTTGGTCCACGGACTGGCCGCGAAACGGGCCATCCCCGCGGCGCCGACCAGAATCGAGGTCGCGAGCCCCACGGCGGTGAAGGTCCCTATAATCCCTCCCCCGAAGAGCAGCGCATTCTTGACCGCGGCCCGGCGGCTCTCTCCCCCATGCTTCGCGAAGTACGAGGCCGTGATGGGAATCATCGGGAAGACGCACGGCGTGATGAGCGCGAAGGCCCCGGCCGAGATGGCGAGCCAGAAGAAGGCGCCGTCGATCATGGTCTAACCCTTCTTCTTTCTGGCGACCTTGCTCTTCGAAACGATCTTCACCGGCACCGAGATCTTCTCGGTTTGCGCGGGGAGGCAGACGCGGTTGGTGCACGCCTGGTAGCGGGCGCGAACCTCCATCTCGCTGACGTCGGCGCCGACCTCCGCCGACACCTGAATCGGCACCGTGTAGGAGACCTTGCCCTCGTGCACCTCGACCTGCATCTGGAAGTTCTGGTCGAACTTCACCACGGGCTTGGTGCCCTCGACCTTGCCGGCCAGGGTGAAGGGCTGGTCCGCGCTCAGCGAGATCTTGCTGGGCACGGGGCCGCCCTCGCCCTGCGTGATCGAGTAGATGTACCAGCCCGCGTCGATCGTCGCCTTGACGGCCACGGTCACCTTCGCCCCCGGCGCGAGGCTCTCCTCTTCGATCTCCGCGGTCCAGTGGACCGGATCCTGGGCCTGGGCGCTGCCCGTCACGAGCGCCGCCGAAACCGCGAGCGCCGAAGACAGCGCCGTCAACGATATACTTTTCGACATGGTTTCTCGTCTCCTATGTGGTTTTCCATATCACATATGTGGCTTTCCATACCCAACGGTGTGATTCATTGTTCGATCCCGAACCTCTTCAGTTCCTCCCGGATCATCGGGATCGAGATGCCGAACTTCGAGATCGCCCCGGCGATCCTGCCGTCCGGGTCGATGATGTAGTGCTTGCCGTCGTAGGCGTTGTAGTTCTGGTAGACCTCGGGCATCGACAGGTAGCCGAAGCCGCTCTCGTCCAGGACGCCGCTGGGGTCGCTCACGAGAAGGTGCGTGATTCCGTTGTACTCGACCAGGCGGCGGACGCTCTCCATATCGTCGAAGGTCACCGTGATCACAGCGAGTCCCTGGTCCTTGAGCTCGCGGTAGAGCTTTTCGGCGTGGGGCATCTCCACCCGGCAGCCGGCGCAGGAATACGACCAGAAGATCATGAGCACCGCCTTGCTCTCGGCGGCCAATTCGGAAAGCGTGACCGTGCCCCCGAGCGATGACTCCAGGGTGAAGTCCGGTGCCTGCGTCCCGATGGGGAGATCGGCGTACTTGCCGCTCGAAAGTCCGTGGTCGGGATCGACCGCCTGGCAGTCGACTCCGTCCGACGGTTCGAAGGCGAAGTCGGCCGGATCGGCCTCGCCGCCCTCACGGATTTCGGTGATCAACTCGTCCGAATCACCCGTGTTCCACACACTGCCGCCCTCGCCCTCGGTGGTGGTCACGATCTTGCGGGTGAACCCGTCCTCGCCGATGTAGAGGCGGCTCTTGTAGAGCGGATCATCTTCCGGGTAGTTGTACGCGATCTTGTAGTGCCACTCCACGACATCCACCGGGACGCCGTTCACCTCGTCCTTCCCGATGTACTCGACGGAACGGAGTCCCGGATCCTCGAGGCGCCACTTCGTGGACCAGTGCCCGGTCACCGCGGAACGAATGAGCCACTGGCCGAGATCGAAGAAGCTCCAGTGGATGGTGTTGAAGGTGTCCACCTCGCGCATCTTGCCCGGCGGTCCCATATCGGCGGTGGTGCAGTAGGACGGTGCGCCCTCGGTGGTCCTGACGCTCCACTTCGTCTTCCCGTCGGAGGCCAGGATGTGCTCGCTGGAGGACTCCCTGCGCATCGGCGTCGGGTCGTCCTGGCTGGTCGGCCCCTCGTAGGCGTAGCTGCTCTGCATCGTGACGTGGAAGAGATTGGGGCGGGCGAGGCGGAGCTCGGTGCGCTCGGTTCGGTCGAAACTCTCCGAAGTCGAAGTCATCTGGTGGGTGGCGATGAGCGACCGGCTCTTGGCGAAGGCATCCTCGCTCGCTTCCAGGACGGCGACCGCGCGCGCGTCGATTCGGGGATCGCCGGGCTCGCCGGTGCCGGTTATGGGCCCGTTCCCGCTGAAACGGAGCCCCAAAACGACGGCCAGGGTGCCCAGCGCCACGATGAGGAACGCACTTCGGGTGGTTCTGCGCGCCAGGTCGGACATCGCTCTGCTCCTGTGTTGGCTCCGGGACACTTCGCCAACAGGTTAGCGATTACGTACGAGCCGAAGCAAGTGCGATTGGTCCCCCGCATTGCTGACGATGCTTCAGCCTGCCCCGCTACCTGATCCCGTCGGGCACCCGCCTCACCACCACGGTGGGTACACCGAGTTCGTCCAGCTGCACGTAGGCCGCCAGCCCGTCGGGGCCGAAGGCATTGGGCAGCCGCGAGTCGGGAACGGTGCCCAGGTACCCTCCCTCGGGCGTGATGATGTCGATCGGACCCGGTCCAGCTGCCGTCAACCCGCTCGGGGTCGACTGCAAGGCCGTCAGGTACGTCCCGACGGGGTCGAAATCGATGAAACCTCGAGCGGGAGTGCGCAGCGCCCAGATGGTTCCGTCCCAGGTCGTCTCCAGGGCGGCGACGTGGGGAATCGCGCCTTCCGGTTCCCAGTCGTCCGCCCGTTGCCGGAAAAATGAACTCCTCCGAAACTGGCGATCAATCTGGCGCGGCCACCTCCTTCGGCGATGGCCTCATCGATGCTTCTCCTGAGGTATTCGCGGAAGGCCATGGCGGTGCGGTCGTCCCAGTTGCGCGGAGTGAAGGAGCGGACCAGAGCCCTGTCGACGTTCCCCGCGGGATCCGCCACCTTGATCAGGTAGGCGGTCGTGTCCGAGTATGCGACCCGAAGGCCGGGGAGTACCGCGTAATGGAAACCCTCTTCAACATCCGGGCGGGAGGCGCGCGCGATCTCCGATTCGCTCGCCTCGTCTCCGTCAAGACGCACACGCAGCACGGTGCGAGGACCCGAAACGGCTTTCATGTCGAACTCCCTGGCGATCGAGTCGACCGTCAACCTGCGTGCGAGGGTCACCCGGGCGAGCATGCTGCCGTCCCAGAACGCAACTGCTCCCGCACCAGCGGCCGAATGTCCGACGTGCTCACATCCTGCGTAACCGGCCCGAACGAAAAACTCAGCGGCTCCTCCGTGTTGGGTCGAACACGGGCGAAGAGTGAAAACTCTCTACCAGTACCTTGCCGCCCGCGGCTATCCATGAAGTAGACGACGGTGGCCCGCCGGGCCTACTCCCGATCAAGCCGTAAAGGCGTAACGATGCATTCAAGACTACCAAGGGCATCGGGACGAAGCGCAAACACAAACACGTCATCACCTGGCGTATTCACGAACCTAACGAATTCCGCGACCTCATGGCGCGCAAGCACTTCCCCCTTCACCGGATCAAGTACCTCAATAGTAGTGTGCAAAAACTCATTCATATCCATGTATGGATTCAGGGGTCTCTCGGCGCGAAGTCCTCTTCCGCCCGCCATTCCCGCAAACGACCGAGGAGCACGCACAATTGCAACCCAGAGCAGCCCAGCCGCATCTTGGTGGATGCTTGCTACTCCCGGGTCGGAAGGTGCGGTGAATGGCGCGCCCGGCGTGGTGACGGAGTATGGCCGGAACCACTCGGAGATGCGGTCAATGCGGGCCTTCTCTGCTCCATCAACTCCGTAACGGACGACGCGGTAGCGATTGGCGTGCGCACTCCAAATATCGCCTTGGTCGTTCGCTCTTCCCAACACCCGTATCAACTCCAGTGGTGACTCTGATCCTGCCTTATTCATGAATTCGCGAGTCGAGGGCAAGGTAGGGGGCTGAGAGGCCTCTCACAACCCCGATGGCGGGTCGGGGGCGGTTCCGGGGGCCAAAAACAGGCGTTTCGAGTCCGAAAAGGTTAGTTTGTTCGACCGAACCGAGCCGGTTTCCGGCGCTTGGAGACACCTCGGCGTCCTTGCGGCCGCCGGGGCCGGGAAAGGGTTCGGCGCCTGGCGGCGCCCGCGCTATCCGGAGGGCCCGTGCAGGGTCGCGAGCCCGCGGGCGAGCATGCGCCAGTGCGCCGACGCGCCTCCGATGGTCATCGTAATCCGGCGGCCCGATACGGTGAAGCGCGCCGGGGTGCGGAGCACGCGGTCCGCGAGACGCCGCAGGCTCCAGCCGGTTCCGGTCATGCGCTCCAGCACGGCGCGCTGGACGTGCATGATCTGGTAGCCGAAGCCTGCGAGCAGCAGGCGCACCTGGTTGCACGCGAAGGGGTCCACACCCTTCTCGCGCTTCGCGATCTTCTTGCCCCGGTAGTGGCTCTTGCGGCGCGACGTGGACGACAGGGCCGGGGAGACGACGCTCATCAGCTCGCCCAGGTGGCCCTCCGCCACGGGCGCGCTTGCGGTACAGCGCCAGGAGGTCCTCGCCGGACATCTCCTCCGACGGCATCGAGGTCAGCAGCCAGAAGCAGCGCGGGATGAGTTCGCCCGGCCGCTCGACGACGACCTGCACGACCCGGCGGGAACGGGACCACGACCCGGCCCGGTAGGACGACTCGCAAACCCAGGTGCGGGGCTCGCCGCCGGGCGCCCCGTTGTTCAGCGCATCCCAGACCACGGCGTCCATGGCCGGCAGCGCCAGGCGCTTCAGCACGGCGTTGTTGCGCACCCGGGCCACGTAGTGCGTGCCCCGCTCCTCCAGCGCCGCCATCAGCGGCTCGCCGGGATATCCCGCGTCGAAGCGCACCGCTGCCTTCCCGCACAGATGCCGCTCCGCCCGCTCCAGCACCTCGAGGACGAACTCCAGCCCGCCGTCCGCCGTGTGCACCTGCCCCTCGCGCAGCCGCAGATCCAGGATGTCGCCCGTCTCCCCCGCCGCCGCCACGATCGGATGATACACGCGCCGGTGATAGTAGCCGTTCCACGCGCTGCCCGGCTGTTCCCCGTGGACCTCGACCGGCAGGCTGTCGATGTCGATCACCAGCGTCTTCGGACGCCGCCGGCCGCCCATCGCCTTCAGCCGCCACCCCGCCAGCCGCTGCAACCCCTCGCGCAGCACCTCGACGCCCTCCTTCGCCGACCACGCCGCCACCCGCCGCGACAGCGTCGGCTGCGAGGGCAGGCACCCGCCCTCGCCCAGCGGAGCCGTGCCCGCCCGGTCGCCGGTGGCCAGCCGCAGCGCCGGATCGTCGCGCAGCTCCGTCGCGTCGCCATGGTCCCGGCGGCCCTGCCCCGCCAGCAGCAGAAGCGTCCGCGCCAGCCGCCTCTGAGAATGCCGGATCCGGCGCCCGTCCCGCTTGTCCGGCAGCCCCTCCGCCAGAAACCGCGCCACCCTGCTGCGCCGCAGCAGCTCGCGCCCCGTCAGAGCCCCCGAATCCCCCGTGATCCGGTCCCGGCCGGACCCAATCCTGATCGACCTGTTGAAGCTGAACGGCGCATCCATTATCTTCACCCCCGACGTGATGGCTGGCAGGTGCTCGCGATCCTTCTAACACTCTGAATCTAAAGCACTTGCCGCCTCACGTCGCCTCGCCTCCCGGCCATTCGTGAATAAGGGGGGCTGATAGCCCGGTGTTGGGTGATGCAGATGCTGCAATGCTAGCCTCAATCGTTCCGTCAGGCCGAAGAATCTGGGTTCTTCCCCTGTCGTGGTGGGCGGGCAAGGGGGAGGGTCGAATTATGGGGCGGGTTGGCGGGCTTTCGCAACAGCGGCGGTGGGATGAGCGTGGGTGGAGAGAGTGGAACAGCGAGGATGTAGTAGACGACGGGAGGGGCGATCCCCTTCGGCGAAGGCTGACGTGCCGCCGACCGGCCGGGGTGACCCTCTCGACCACTCCTCGCACAACGACTTGGTTGGGCGCGGAAGCCACCGGCGCTGGTGCTGAACGGGGAGGAGAGTAGCGGGTTGCCTTTCGGGATCGCGAGACTCGGAGGAAATTGCGTGGTCAGGCCGCGGAGCGCTCGCTCCCGGCAGGTGTCCACAACGAGACGGAAGGGAACTCGCAGACATGGCCGGAAGAGACTGGCTGGACGCCGTTCTGGGCCTGGGTCCGGAGTGGAAGGTCACGAGGGTGGAGCCGACCCGGGACCCCAAGGAACTTCGGGTGGAGTTGCAACGGACCGGAGGGAGCCCGTTGAGGTGTCCTCACTGCGGCGAGGCGTGCCCGGGCTACGATACGCGCCGCCGCGAGTGGCGGAACCTGGATGCCTGGGGCTACAAGACCTTTCTGGTCTGCAATGTCCCGCGGGTCCAGTGCCCGGAGCACGGGGTGGTCACGATTCAGGTGCCGTGGGCGGAGGGGAGCACGAGGTACACGATGGAGTTCGAGGCGGAGGTGATCCGGTGGCTCAAGGTGGCGAGCGTACAGGCGGTCGCCAGCCGGATGCGGCTGAGCTGGAACGCGGTGGACGGAATCATGCAACGTGCAGTGGCGCGGGGACTTGCGCGCCGCAAGACGAAGGCGGTTCGGCGCCTTTCGGTGGACGAGACCTCGTTCCGCCGCCGGCACCAGTACGTGACCGTGGTGTCGAATCCGGAGACGGGCCACGTCGTGCATGTCGCCCCGGGACGGGGCAAGGACGTGCTCCTGGCGTTCTACGAGGGCATGGGAGAGAAGTACCGGGAGGCTGTCGAGAGCGTCAGCATGGACATGTGGGGGCCCTACATCTCGGCGACTCTGGCGATGATCCCGGACGCCGTGATGAAGATCGCGTTCGACCGGTTCCACGTGGCCAAGCACCTCGGCGACGCGGTGGACAAGGTCCGGCGGGCGGAGCACCGGGCGCTGGTGAAGGAGGGCAACGGGATCCTCGTGGGCACCAAGTGGCAGTGGCTGAAGGGCCCCAGACGGAAGACGCACGCCGAAAAGCTGGCGTTCGCGAGGCTCCGTGCGGGCACCCGCCGGACCGCCCAGGCCTGGGAGCTGAAGGAAGCGGCCGCGAACCTCTGGAACTACCGGAGCAGAACCTGGGCGCTGGCCGGATGGCACCGGTGGCTGGAGTGGGCATCGGACTGCGATCTGGAGCCGGTCCTGAAAACCGCCCGGATGATCCGGGAGCATCTGTGGGGAATCGTCAATGCGATCATCCTCCGCGCCACCAACGGACCGGCGGAAGGCATCAACAGCCGGATCAAGACAGTCAAGGTCCGCAGCCGCGGCTTTCGCAACCGGGAACGCTTCGCGAACGCCATCCTCTTCCACCTCGGCGGCCTCGACCTCTACCCCGATGGCCTGCGCACATGACCTGCTACCCACCAGAAAAGGGGAAGAACCCCTTATCCCCCCTTATTCACGAATGGCCGGGAGGCGAGGCGACGTGAGGCGGCAAGTGCTTTAGATTCAGAGTGTTAGAAGGATCGCGAGCACCTGCCAGCCATCACGTCGGGGGTGAAGATAATGGATGCGCCGTTCAGCTTCAACAGGTCGATCAGGATTGGGTCCGGCCGGGACCGGATCACGGGGGATTCGGGGGCTCTGACGGGGCGCGAGCTGCTGCGGCGCAGCAGGGTGGCGCGGTTTCTGGCGGAGGGGCTGCCGGACAAGCGGGACGGGCGCCGGATCCGGCATTCTCAGAGGCGGCTGGCGCGGACGCTTCTGCTGCTGGCGGGGCAGGGCCGCCGGGACCATGGCGACGCGACGGAGCTGCGCGACGATCCGGCGCTGCGGCTGGCCACCGGCGACCGGGCGGGCACGGCTCCGCTGGGCGAGGGCGGGTGCCTGCCCTCGCAGCCGACGCTGTCGCGGCGGGTGGCGGCGTGGTCGGCGAAGGAGGGCGTCGAGGTGCTGCGCGAGGGGTTGCAGCGGCTGGCGGGGTGGCGGCTGAAGGCGATGGGCGGCCGGCGGCGTCCGAAGACGCTGGTGATCGACATTGACAGCCTGCCGGTCGAGGTCCACGGGGAACAACCGGGCAGCGCGTGGAACGGCTACTACCGGCGGCGCGTGTATCATCCGATCGTGGCGTCGGCGGGGGAGACGGGCGACATCCTGGACCTGCGGCTGCGCGAAGGGCAGGTGCACACGGCGGACGGCGGGCTGGAGTTCGTGCTCGAGGTGCTGGAGCGGGCGAGCGGCATCTGTGCGGCAACGCCGCCGTGCGCTTCGACGCGGGATATCCCGGCGAGCCGCTGATGGCGGCGCTGGAGGAGCGGGGCACGCACTACGTGGCCCGGGTGCGCAACAACGCCGTGCTGAAGCGCCTGGCGCTGCCGGCCATGGACGCCGTGGTCTGGGATGCGCTGAACAACGGGGCGCCCGGCGGCGAGCCCCGCACCTGGGTTTGCGAGTCGTCCTACCGGGCCGGGTCGTGGTCCCGTTCCCGCCGGGTCGTGCAGGTCGTCGTCGAGCGGCCGGGCGAACTCATCCCGCGCTGCTTCTGGCTGCTGACCTCGATGCCGTCGGAGGAGATGTCCGGCGAGGACCTCCTGGCGCTGTACCGCAAGCGCGGCAAGGCGGAGGGCCACCTGGGCGAGCTGATGAGCGTCGTCTCCCCGGCCCTGTCGTCCACGTCGCGCCGCAAGAGCCACTACCGGGGCAAGAAGATCGCGAAGCGCGAGAAGGGTGTGGACCCCTTCGCGTGCAACCAGGTGCGCCTGCTGCTCGCCGGCTTCGGCTACCAGATCATGCACGTCCAGCGCGCCGTGCTGGAGCGCATGACCGGAACCGGCTGGAGCCTGCGGCGTCTCGCGGACCGCGTGCTCCGCACCCCGGCGCGCTTCACCGTATCGGGCCGCCGGATTACGATGACCATCGGAGGCGCGTCGGCGCACTGGCGCATGCTCGCCCGCGGGCTCGCGACCCTGCACGGGCCCTCCGGATAGCGCGGGCGCCGCCAGGCGCCGAACCCTTTCCCGGCCCCGGCGGCCGCAAGGACGCCGAGGTGTCTCCAAGCGCCGGAAACCGGCTCGGTTCGGTCGAACAAACTAACCTTTTCGGACTCGAAACGCCTGTTTTTGGCCCCCGGAACCGCCCCCGACCCGCCATCGGGGTTGTGAGAGGCCTCTCAGCCCCCTACCTTGCCCTCGACTCGCGAATTCATGAATAAGGCAGGCTTATTGTTCTGCGGCTGGGAAGCAAGCTGTGCTGGTCAACATTGCAACAAGAAGGGCTCAAGCTACCTTATTCAGGGCACCTCGAGGGAGAGAGATGATCGGCGAGTTGGTCCCATGGGAGGACTTCCGGCCCGTGCTCGAGGCGGTTTTGGCGGAAGGCCGATGACGAGCGCAAGTCGGCGGCGGGCCGCAAGCCGTGGGACGCCGTGCTGATGTTGAAGGCGATCATCCTGGGCGCGCTGTACAACCTGTCGGACGAGGCGCTCGAGCACGAGATGGGGGGGAACCGGCTGACCTTCATTCGGTTCCTGGGCCTGGGCCTGGAGGACCGGATTCTGGACGCGACGACCGTGTGGCTGTACCGGGAGCAGTTGGCGAGGGCGGGGATCGTCGAGAGGCTGTTCGGGATGTTCGACGCCTTCCTGCAGGAGCGGGGCTACCAGGCGATGGGGGGACAGATCGTCGACGCCTCTATCGTGCCGGTGCAGCACCGCGTGGATCCGCGGGACAAACCGTACGTTCTGCGGCTCTCGATCCACGTCTCCATGATCTGGACTTTGACCTCCTCGTCGCGCCGCGACCGCGCCGAGGGCCGGCGCCGCAGCCAGCCGTAGTACCCGCTGGTGGAGAGACCCAGCACCCGGCACATGGCCGCAAGCGGAAACGCGGCCCGGTTCGCCTTCATGGACGCATACCCCCGCTGGGGATCGATTCGCCCTCCCTCGCGAACCAGGCCGCCGCTTGCTTTAGGATGTCCCGCTCCATCCTCAGGCGCTTGTTCTCCCGCTTCAGGCCCCGCATCTCCTAGATAGAAGGAGAACGCCGAGATCAAGGCGGGCGATATTCCGGCGGGTTGGGTGGAAGGCTCAGCTAACAAGCTGGCCCAGAAGGACTTGGACGCGCGGTGGACGAAGAGGAACGGCGTGAGCCGCTACGGCTACAAGAACCACGTCTCGACGGACTGGCGCCACAAGCTGGTGCGCAGCTACGCGGTGACGGACGCGGCCACGCACGACAGCCAGGTGATCGGACAGGTTCTGGACCCGGACAACACGGCCGCGGCGGTGTGGGCCGACAAGGCGTACCGCTCGGAGGAGATCGAGGCGTTGTTGGAGGAGCTGGGGTACACGAGCAGAATCCTGCGAAAGGGGTCGGCGGCGAAGAAGCTGACCAAGCGCGAGGAGCAGGGCAACAGGACGAAGGCAAGAGTGCGGGCGCGGGTGGAGCATGTCTTCGGGTCGCAGACGAACGACATGGGCGGCAGCCTAGTACGCGGCGTCGGCGTCATGCGGGCGCGAGCTCACATCGGGCTGAGGAACGTGGCCTACAACATGCGGAGGCTCACGTACTTGGAGACGGCCTCGGCTAACGCGTAGACACTCGCTGCCGGATGGGTCCGCCGCGCTGAAGCGTCGGTCCCAAGGACGGTTGCGGGGCAAAGAGGAATCACAGCCTTCGCAGTCGTCCGTTGCAAGTCTTCCGGCACAACGTCCGCAGGCGATATTCGAACCTGTCCATCTCCCGTCTTTGACCAGCAAGCCCGGGTGACGTTACACATGCCTCGGTCGCCGCGAAACGGCAATTATTCGAGGTCCCCATCATTCTGTTAGCCCTCATGATCGAACGTGAGTCGGTTCCAAATGGCGAGAGCACGGGGTGGCCAGCCACCCGTGCTCTCAGACCACAACGTCAGCAAGCATAATCATCACACGTCATCTGCCACTTACCCATAACGCAGTGTCTATTTGAACCAATACAAATGTAGTAGTCTGGAAGCCACGGGGACTGGGACTCAACGAAATGGCAATCTTTTCTGTTGCATGAAATGGGCTCGGTCGCATTGACGGACTGTGAGGTCGCGAATGCGGAGATCAGGAGCGCAAAGGCGAAGAAAGGGAAGCAGAGTCGTTTGATCATCGTGGTATAGTCTCCATTTGCTGAGGTGGTTGGCCAAAAATAGGAAATCCGCCTTGGAAAGTGTGGAAGTGGGTAGAGTCCCAGCCCCGATGAATTGTCACGACCAAGGCGGTGAGGACCATGGCGGTAATCCGGTTCCCATAACGCTTCAAGGCTCCTGTGGTTGGGGGAAGAGGGCAATGTGGTATTCCAGTCCGGTCTCTCCGATACCGATATGTAGTGAACGTAACGAATCATGCCGAAAAGGGAAGGGCCTGGTCACGAAGTACCTCGCCAAGGTCACCGGCTACTCGGACGCCCAGCTGACCCGCCTGATCAGGCAGCAGCGCCGCACCGGGCCGCGCATCCGCGACCACCGGCTGCGGCCTCCTGCGCGGCCCTTCGCCACCGTCTACACGACCGCCGACGCGATACTGCTGGCCGAGGTTGACGAGGCCTTCGGCCAGCTCTCGGGACCGGCGACGAAGAGGATCCTGTGGCGCATGTACCATGTCTTCGATGACTCGCGTTTCCAGCTCCTGGCCGGGATCTCGAACGGCCACATCTACAACCTGCGGAACCGCCGGACGTACCGGCGTGCCCGGACGACGTTCCGGACGACGCGGGGCCCGCCTTCGCCGATCGGCTAGCGGCGCAGGCCCCGGCCGGAGGGCCGTCCGGGCTTCGTGCGCGTCGACACCGTGCACAGGTAACTGTTCGGCCTAGCCGTGGAACGGTCGTGCGGATTGATTTGGGGGGGACTGGTAACGCGATCCGGAATGTAGTATCGTCGTGGGCATCGCGATACGGGACACAAACGGACATGCGGGCGTGGCGCTGGCCGAGGGGCCGGAGGAGCTTTGGCCGGTGTCCGGTTCCGAGGCGGCGGAGCCTCCGGACTGGCGTTGGCTGTACGAGCGGGAGCGCGATCGGGCGGAGGTGGCGGTGGGAGGCGTCGCGCTGGAGGCTGAGGAAGGTCGTCGCGGAGACGCGGGAGGCCCGCCGGGCGGCGCGGGACGCCTTGGCGTTGCAGCGCGAGGTGGAGCGTCTGCTCGCTCTGCTTCGGGAGACCGGCGTGGACGCGGGGAAGCGCAGCACGGTGATGGCGCTTCGAATGGAGGTGGCGCGGCTTCGCAAGAAGGGTCGGGCGCTGGAGAAGGCGCTCGATGCCCGCGCGGCCGAGGTGCGGAACCTTCACAGGGACCGCATCGAGGCGGACGCGGTCATCCCGGCGCTGCGTGGGCAGTTGAGCAAGGCCCTGCGCCGGTCGCGGCGGCAGAAGGCGACGATCGGATCTCTGACGCGGGAGAAGGCCCGGCTCGGCAAGAGGGTGCGGGCGGCGCGGCGGCGGATCGAGCGCCTCGAAGGCCAGTTGGCGAAGCTTCGCGCGTCGCGATCGGGGCTGCCCAAGGGGAAGTCCCGCGGCGCGTGCGAGAGGCGGGAGCGGCCGCGTTCGGGGCGGCGGCGGGGCCGACAGCCCGGCGCGCCCGGCCATGGCCGCACGGAGCGCCCGGGGCTTGAGGAACGCGCCGAGGAGCACAACCCGCCCTCCGGTGCGCGGGTGTGCCGGGGCTGCAGGAGCCCGTACGCGGCCAACGGCGCCGAGGAGTCCGCGCTCGTCGAGATCGAGGTCAGTGCGCACCGGCGCGTGATCCGGCGCCCGCGCTGGCGGCGGACATGCGGGTGCGTGTCGTCGCCCGCCGAGGCGACGGCGCCCCCGGTGCCCCGGCTGTTCGCTCGCACGCCGTACGGGACGAGCGTCTGGTCGCGCTTCCTGTTCGAGCGCTATGCGTGCCTGCGCCCGCTGCACCGGGTCTCCTCGTGGCTGTCCGACCAGGGCCTGCCGGTCTCGCCGGGGACGCCGGCGGACAGCGTGCACCGCTTCCGACCGCTGTTCGAGCCGGTGGGCGCGGCGATCCTCGCGCACCAGAACGGCGCGTCGCCGCGCCACGCCGACGAGACCAGCTGGCGGGTGCGTGCGTCGCGCGAGGGGGACGGATCGGGGTACGCGTGGCTGTGGACCTCGGTCGGCCGCAGCGCGGTCTACTTCCACGTCGATCCGTCGAGGAGCGCCGAGGCGGCCATGAAGCTCTTCGACGGGGCGATGTGTCCGACGGTCCTCGTGTGCGACCGCTACAGCGCCTACAAGAAGCTGGCGCGTCTCCTCGGGGGCAGGGTGACCCTGTCGTTCTGCTGGGCGCACATACGCAGGGATTTCATCCGGTGCGCGGCCGTACAAGTCGATCTGGCCGGCTGGCGCTGGGAGTGGCTCGGACGGATCGCGACGGTCTACCGCCTGAACAAGGCGCGGCTGGCCGGCCACGACCCCGGCCTCGACCGCCAGACGCCGGCGTTCGACGCGGCGCACGGAGCGCTGAGCGAGGCGCTCGGCGACATGTTCGCGGCCGCCGAGGGCCAACTCGCCCGCCTGCCGCCGGAGGCGAGGGAGGGCAAGCCGCTGCGCTCGCTCCTCAACCACCGCGAGGGGCTGAGCGTCTTCCTCGACCGGCCCCGCGTGCCGCTCGACAACAATCTCGCCGAGCGGCTGCTGCGCGGCCCGGCCATCGGACGGCGCCTGTCGTTCGGCTCCGACAGCGAGTCCGGCGCCCGCTTCACCGCGCTCATGTACTCGGTGACCGGCACCCTGAGGCTGAACGGCCTCGACGTGCCGCGCTGGCTCGCCGACTGGCTGGCGGCGTGCGCCGAGGGCGGCGGCCGACCGCCGGACGACCTGTCGCCCTGGCTGCCGTGGTCGATGGACGCCGGACGCAGGCGCGAGATGACGGCGCCCGCATGAGCGAGCGCATCGAGTGCCGCTACCACGGGCGCGACTTCACCGAAGGGGAGATGGCGTTGCTGCGTAGGCTGATCGCCGGGCCGCCCGCGCTCAACCGCCACGCCCTGTCGAAGGAGTTCTGCCGGCGCATCGGCTGGCTCAAGCCCGACGGCGGGCTCAAGGACATGATGGCGCGCGTCACCATGCTCGCCATGCACGGGGACGGCCTCATCGTCCTGCCGCCCCCGAAGGGGAAACAGAGGCGGCCCGGCCCCATCGTCTTCGGACAGGATACCGAGCCGCCCCTCTTCCCAACCGCCCACGACCCTCGACGAGGTCCGCCCGCTGGAGATCCGCACCGTAGTCGGCGGGACGCGACCGGGCAGGCTGTGGAACGAGTTCGTCGCCCACCACCACTACCTCGGCTACAAGATTCTCGTCGGCGCCCAGATGCGCTATGCCGTCCACGACCGTAACGGCTGGCCGCTCGCCATGCTCGGCTTCAGCACCGCCGCATCGGCGCTCGCGCCGCGCGACCGCTTCATCGGATGGACCCCCACCCTGCGCAGGAAGAACCTGCCGCTGATCGTCGACAACCCCCGGTTCCTCATCCTGCCCTGGATCCGCATCCCCAACCTCGAATCCCACATCCTCGCCCTCGTCCGCCGCCGCCTGCCCCGCGACTGGACCCGCCGCTACAACACCCCCCCGTCCTCGTCGAGACCTTCGTCGAGGTCCCCCGCTTCACCGGCGGCCTCTACAGGGCCTCCCGCTGGATCCGCGTCGGCACCACCAAGGGACGCGGACGCTACGACACCGCCAAGCAGTACGGCAAGCCCATCAAGGACGTCTGGCTCTGCCCGCTAGGCCTGCACCCGCGAGTCGCAGCCGCCGGGCCTCGAAGGCTGAAATGTCGCCCTCCTCCAGGCGGATCTCCGCATCCTCCGCCACCGATTGGATGACGGAAGTGGTCCGCCGCACGATCGACTCCGCCTCTTCGGCGAGCCAGGCCTGCACATACGCGTCCCGCACCTCGAAGGCCAAAGCGACCGAGTCGGCCCGGAAACGGGCGGCGCCCGCACCGATCGCGTGCGTGGCGGCCTTTTCCCCGCGGCCGGGCGGGCCGACCATTCCACCTGTTGGAGAAGAAGGCAGGTCTGTTCCCAGACGCTCTCGGAATCGTGACCGAGGTCGTCGCGTTCAAACAGAAACCCGGGATTGTAGTAGGCGCACGACTGACAGGCGGCTCCGACCAGACCGGCGGCCTCGGATCTTGCGATCTTCAACGCCAGGCTGTTTTCGGCGAACGCCTCCAGCGCCTCCGCAAGCGACACGCGGCGGACCGTTTCCTGGCCGAAGGCGGCCCGCGGCGCGAGGAGGAGGGCGCAAAGGGCCAGAACCGGGAATGGTCGCGCTCGCGACTTGCGCATGAATCCTCCGTTGTAAAGTGGTCTTGTCGTTACCCATACGGCTTCATCCCGTCATTGGACAGGAGACGGCTGTATCGTGCGGCGGTCTTCCGGGGCGCACAACCCGGCGCCCACCGCCGGCGGGCACACAGGCGAGCGGCCGGTCTTTCCGCGGGCTGCCACGGTGGGCTCAGTCCCGCGGCGACCCCTCCAGCAGCCCTTCCAGCGGTTCTTCCCGGGCCCCGTTCTCGTCGCACACCGCGAAGGCCGATTCCGCCGCGCCATACATGGCCACGCCCGCGTAGTCGCCCGCCTTGTTGAGGATGAAGAATCGCAGGTCAAAGGCTGGCAGACCGCGTGAATTGAGGAGTCGCGACTCCACCGTGTTGCCGCGGACGCGCTCGAGGACCGCCATGCCGGCGTCCTTCGGGGACATCCCCCTAGCTAGCGCATGAACTCGACGATCATGAAGCAGCTCAGGTTGTAGAGGTTGGCCTCGCCGCGGCCCGTCGAACCTGCCGCACCCACATCGTTGTCGACGTACTGGCCCGCGCCCAGGATCGGGGAGTCCCCCGCCCTGCCCGGGATCTTCCAGGAGAGTCCGCTGGTGGTGGTGACGCCGCAGAGGTCGCCGTCGGGGGAGACGGCTTCCAAGCTGGTGGTGCCCCAGAACGAGTCGGGGTCGATGAGGCCGTCGTCGACCATGGAGAGGCCGGCGGCGAGGGAGGCGTCGTGGAAGCGGCGGATCGCGTCCGGGTCCGTGTCCTCGCCGGGACGCCCGCGGCCGCGCAGGCGCTCGTCCGGGTCGAGCCAGTGGCCGGGATCGACGCGGCGGCGCCATTCCAGCCACAGTTCGCGAGAGGCGGCCGTGTTGAGGTCGCGCCCGCCCACCTGCGCGGCCCGTGCATGAGGCACGAATCGAGCTGGACCGCGCCGTCGGCGTTGGGAAGGCCGCCGTACCCGATGCCCCGCTCCTCGGGGTCGAGTTCGGGGATGTTCACCCCGGCCACGCACGCGTCCAGGATGTCCTCGCCCTCGGTGATGCCGCGAAAGGCGCGCTCGATCGCGCTCTCGGGGCCGCCGTTCCGGTACCGGATCGAGGACACGTCCGCGACGAGGAGGGGGCGGGTGGGGCGGGTGTGGATGGCGGGGGTGGCGTTGCCGGCTGCGGTGCCCGGCGCGGCCACGATGGGCACGGCTCCGGCGGCCGCACCCACGGCGGCGGTCTTCACGAAATCACGTCTGTGCATGTGGATGCTCGCGGGTTGGGGGACTGGCGGTCGAATCGTCACATAGTAGGGGGTGCGCGCGCGCCAGGGCCAACGCTCGAGCGGCCGGCGCCGTCGATGCGAGTGGAGGGATGCACGGTCCCGGGCGCTGGCGCAGCATCGAGGAGGGGACCGGGTGATATGACTTGGCTAGACTTAGCTTAGCTAGTATCTTGTGGACAAGCCCGCGCGAGTACCAGGGGTGGCGAGGCTTCGCGGGCTTCCACCGACGGGAGCGAGTCATGAAAGTCAACATGCATCAGGCAAAATCACAGCTCTCCCGCCTGGCCAGACTGGTCCGGGAAGGGGAAGACGTGGTGATCTGCAAATCGGGAGAGCCCTGGGTTCGGCTTACACCCTACCGGGAACCCGTTGAAGAGCGGAAACCCGGAGGCCTCGAAGGTCAGATCGTGATCGGCGCGGATTTCGAGGCCCACGACGAAGAGATCATCGCGGCCTTCGAAGACCGCGGCCTCTTTCCGGGCGACGAGTGACGATGCGACTCCTCCTCGACACACACACGTTCCTCTGGTGGGTGTCCGACTGGGAGAAGATTGCCGAGCCCGCGCGCGAAGCCATCGCGGACCCGAAGAACGAGGTATTCGTGAGCGCGGTGTCAGGTTGGGAGATCGGCATCAAGAAGGCCAGGGGCCGGTTGGAAGCCCCGGACAATCTTGCGGCCATCGTCGAGGAAAAGCGGTTCGAACACCTTCCGTTGACCTTCGCTCACGCGGAGCGGGCAGCCTCCCTGCCGCCGCGTCACCGTGACCCGTTCGACCGAATGCTGATCGCCCAGGCGCAGGCCGAGGGGCTGACGCTGGTCACGCGCGACTCTCGCATTCCGCTCTACGACGTGGTCACGATGCCGGCTTGAAGAGCGTGCTCCCGGATGGCGCCCTCCCCGCCTCCAGCCCCTCCACCAGATCGAGCAGCCCCGACGCCTCCCAAAGACGGTTGCGCCTGGACGTCGACAGGGGAAGCAGCACCCCTGACTCGACCAGCTGGCGCACGGCCGCGTGTACCGCGGACTTGGCGCGCCCGGTCGCGGAAATGGCGCTCGCCGTCGAGACCACGGGGAGGGCGGGCAGCACCTCGATGACCGCCCACGCGGCCGCGTCGGCCCGGGGGTTGGCGGCCGCCGCCAGGAGACATTGCCACTCCGTTTGCAGGTCACGCACGGCGTCCAGGCAGCGGGCAGCGAGGGTGGCTGCTCGTGCGGTGGCGGCGGCGAACTCCGCGATCCAGCGGACCGCTTCGCCGCACCGGAACTGCCCGAGGCCCGCGATGTACGCGTGGCGGTCGGCGGCCAGGATCACGCTGACCGGAGGCACGTAGCCCGGGGCTACACCGCGCCGCCGGAGCACAACCTGCACCAGGGCGCGCCCGGTCCGCCCGTTCCCGTCCTCAAAGGGATGAATGGTCTCGAACTGCGCGTGAACCAGGGCGGCCTGGACGAGGGGCGGCAGGTCATCGCGGTTGACCGCGTCCACGAGGTCTTGCAGCAGCGGCGGAACGTGTTCGGGCGGCGGGGGCACGAAGTCGGCGCCGCAGGGGTTGTAGTCGTTTCCCCCGATCCAGTTCTGAACGGTGCGCACCACCCCGGCGATGTGGCGGCTGGGCGCATGGGCCATCACACGCCGGTGAATGTCGGTGATGTCCGCGGCCGTGAACGGGCAATCGCCAGTGGCTGCGTCCATCGCGGCCTGCATGGCATCGACGTTGGCCAGCACTTCACGGGCCGTGGGACCCACTCGCATGCCGGCCTCCGCACGTGATTCGGCGCGCGCCAGAGCACGAGCGCCGAGGGCCATCCCCTCGATCCTGGACGAGGAGACTGACTCGGTTCGGAGCAGCAACCGGGCCAGTGGGGCGAGGGCGCCGGGCGGATGCGAGTTCAGCTCCCGTATCGCCCCCTCGGCGTCCGATACGACACCGGCCGTGGCCCCATCCAGCGCGAGGTTCAGGTCCGCGAGGGGTTCGGGGACGAAAGCCTGGTAGGCGCAGGCCTTCCGGTACTTTGCCGGCGCGTAGAGAATGGGATCGTAGCGCCAGAGCAGACGAATGTGATGACCGGCCATGCTGAATCACCTGTCTACGTTAGTATAGATTACATTGTAAACTAAACTAACGATGGCCGGAAAACCAATCTCGGAGGGCACAACCGCCCCGGCTACGGTCGGCGCCATGGCGGTCGGCCCACAACCCGCCGACCTCGTCGCCAAATAGCGCCTCGCACGAGCGCCCGCCGCAAAGTCGCTTGCCCCACCCCCCTTCTCACCCGAACTTCCCCCCGAAGCGCACTCGACCCCGTCACGGAGCAAACGGTCATGGCCCTTCACCCTTCCCGCCGCCTCACCTGCCTGGCCGCCACCCTCGCCGCCATCACCCTTACGGCATGCGCCCAGCCCAACGCCCCGACAGCCGACCCACGCTGGGACGGGCTGATCAGCGCGCGTACCTACGGCGCCATTTCGAAGCGCGACCGGATCACGATCGTCTTCACCCAGGATGTGGCGGGCGATTACCTCATCGGCCGTCCCACGACCGACGTGCTCGTTCTCGAACCGGCCGTCGAGGGCGCGGCCACCTTCGTCAGCCCTCGCGAGCTGGTCTTCGCACCCGCCGCCAACCTGCCTTCGGGACAGGAATATCGAGCCACACTCGTCCGCGAGAGTCTGCTGGGCGTGCCCGACGACCTGGGCGACTACCCGTTCGACTTCAGCGTCATGTACCAGCGCCTGGAGGTCTTCGTGGACGGGCTGGAAGCGGAGTCCGGGGAAGACGAGGATGTTCTCGTCCTGACCGGGTCGATCGTGACGGCCGACTTCGCGGAACCGGAGGCCGTGGAGGGGATTCTCACCGCCGAGCAGGACGGGGACGGCCTGGAGATTCGGTGGCAGCACGACCCCGACGGGGTGAATCATCGCTACGCCGTTCAGGGCGTAACCCGGAGCGGGCGCGAAGACGAGGTTCGGCTGCGCTGGAACGCACGGGGCATCGGGATTGGCACACGGGGAATCCAGGACGTTGCGATCCCTGCGCGCGATGTGTTCCGGATCATCACGGCGCGCGCCGAGTCGGACGACCGCCAGTACGTGCTGGTCCGCTTCTCCGACCCGCTCGACCCAAACCAGAACCTCAACGGACTGGTGGGCCTGGGGGACGAGAGCGTCACCCTGGAGGTGCAGGGCAACACACTCCGCATCATCCCTGGCGACCGCGTCATCGGACTGATGACCCTGGTGCTCGAGGAGGGGCTCCAGAGCGTGAGCGGAAAGCGGCTCGAGGAGCGCCACGAGCTCGAGGTGGCCTTTGTCGACATCAAGCCGGGCGTGCGCTTCGCCGGGCGCGGCGTGGTGCTCCCGCGCGCGGACAGGCTGACCGTCCCCATCGAGGCGGCCAACGTGCGCTCCGTGCAGGTGACGGCCTTCCGCGTGTACGAATCCAACATCGGGCAGTTCCTGCAAGCCAACGACCTGTCCAGCGGCCGCGAGCTCCGGCGCACCGGACGCACCCTGTGGCGGCGCACCGTCGAGCTGCCGGAGGAACCGGGCGGGGGATGGACCAGGTACACGCTGGACGTGAGCGACCTGGTGCGTGCCTACCCGGGCGGCCTGGTCCGGCTGACTCTGTCGCTCAACCGCGGCAACTCCACCTTCGCGTGCGGTGAAGAGCAGGACCGGATCCCCGTGCTGGAGGAACCGTGGCCGGCCGATATGGACGCCGTGGGGAGCTCGCCCAGCAGTTGGGACGGGATCGAGGCATCCTACCAGGGCTCCGTCGACTGGAGAGACCGCAACGACCCGTGCCTCGACGCCTACTTCCGCTGGTCCTCGCGGGCGAGCGACTCGCGGAACTTCCTGGCTTCGAACATCGGCATGACGGCAAAGCGGGACGCCCGCGGCGGCATCCTGGTCGCCACGACGGACCTCCGCAGCTCCGAACCGATGCGGGGCGTGGCGATCACCTTCATGAACTACCAGAACCAGCCGCTCGAAACCGTGGTGACGGGACCCGGGGGACTGGCCCGTACCACACTTGCCGCGGAGCCCCACCACGCGGTGGCCACCCGGGGCGGCGAGAAGGGCTACCTCAAGATGAGCTCCGGCAGTGCGCTGCCGACGAGTCACTTCGAGGTGGGCGGCGCGGTCGTCGAGGAAGGGCTCAAGGGGATGATCTACGGCGAGCGCGGGGTATGGCGCCCCGGCGACGACATCCATCTGACCTTCGTGCTCGACGACGCCGACAATCCCCTGCCTGCCGGCCACCCGGCCACCCTGCGACTCCTCAATCCGTCGGGCCAGGTGGTTCACACGGTCACCAACTCCGATCCCGTCGGCGATTTCTACGCCTTCGCGCTCAGGACCGCCCCGGACGCGCCCACCGGGAACTGGAACGCGGCCGTCGAGGTCGGCGGCGCCCGCTTCTCGACCCCGCTCAAGATCGAGACCGTGATGCCCAACCGCCTGAAGGTGGACCTCGACCTGGGCGAAGACGGGCTCCTTCAGGGGGGTGTGCCGCACGAAGCCACCCTCTTCGGGCAGTGGCTGAGCGGTGCCGTGGCGCGCAACCTCGACACGGACGTGGAGGTGTCGTTCCGGCCCGTCCGCACCGCCTTCACCCGCTTCTCCGACTACACCTTCGACGACCCCGCGCGCGACTACGCCGACGAGCCGAGCACGGTCTTCGACGGCACGCTGGACGACGAAGGCCACACCACCTTCACCACGGAACTCGCGCCCGGCGGCCATTCCCCCGGGATGCTCTCGGCCAACTTCACCACCCGCATCTTCGAGCCCGGCGGCGCCTTCAGCACCAACCGGCGCAGCGAGCGCTTTTCTCCCTACGACCGGTACGTCGGGATCCGGGTGCCGCCCGGCGACGCGCAGCGCGGCATGCTCCTCACCGACACGGTGCACACGGTCGACATCGCGACCCTCTCTCCCGACGGCGAGCCGGTCGCGGCCGATTCGGTCGACCTCACCCTCTACAAGATCGACTGGCGCTGGTGGTGGGACCGTTCCGCGGAATCGCTGGCCCGCTTCACCGAGTCGCGGTACAGCGCGGTGGTGGCGCGTGGGCGCGTCGCGACGACGGAGGGGCGCGGGACGTGGGACTTCAGCGTCAGCTACCCGAACTGGGGCCGGTATCTGCTGCGCGCGTGCGACACCGAAGGGGGCCATTGCACCGGGCGGACCGTGTACATCGACTGGCCGGGATGGGCCAGCCGGCCACGGGAGCAAGGCGACGCCGGGGCGAGCGTGCTCACCCTGCTCGCGGACCAGGACAGCTACGACGTGGGCGACGTGGGCGAGATTCAGCTGCCGGAGGCAAGCTCCGGCCGGGCGCTGGTGACCCTGGAGACGGGCACGCGGATCCTCGACCAGCGGTGGGTGGAGATGGGCGGCGCGCGCACGCGCTTCGAGGTGCCGATCACCGCGGAGATGAGCCCGAACGTCTACGTCGGCGTCAGCCTGATCCAGCCGCATTCCGGCCGCGCCAACGACCTGCCGATCCGTCTGTACGGGGTGATCCCGCTCGATGTGGAGAATTCGGCGACGGTCCTGCGGCCGCAGGTCGCGGTTCCCGAAGAGTGGCGTCCCGACACGACCGTCTCCGTGCGGGTGTCCGAGGCGTCCGGCCGCCCCATGACCTACACGCTCGCCGTCGTGGACGAAGGGCTCCTGGGCCTCACCAACTTCCCGACGCCCGATCCGCACGGCCACTTCTTCAGCAAGGAAGCGCTCGGAGTCTCCACCTGGGACATCTTCGACGAGGTGGCCGGTGCGTACGCGGCCGAACTGGAGCGCCTGCTCGCCCTGGGCGGGGACGACGCGGTCGAGATCCAGGAGCAGGACCGGAGCCGGTTCCCGCCGGTCGTGCGCTTCCTGGGGCCCTTCACCCTCGGGCTCGGCCAGTGGCGCGCGCACTCGGTGGACATCCCGGAGTACATCGGGCAGGTGCGCGTGATGGTCGTCGCGGGCCAGGACGGCGCCTACGGTTCGGCATCGCAGTCGGTGTTCGTGCGGCAGCCGCTGTCGCTCCTAGCCACCGCGCCCCGGGTGGTCGGACCGGGTGAGGAGATCGCCGTGCCGGTGTCGCTCTTCGCCATGGAGGAGGGCATCGAGCAGGCCACCGTCACCGTGGAGGTCGGCGACGAGTTCCAGGTGGTGGGGAGCACCAGCGAAACGGTCACCTTCGACGGCGCCGAAGAGCGGTTGGCCCGGCTGCGGATTCGCGCGGGCAACCGGCCCGGCGTGGGCGTCCTGCGCTTCGCCGCAGTGGCGGGGGAGCACCGCGCACGGTCGGAGATCACACTGCCCATCCGCATGACGAACCCCGAGACGGCCACCCAGGTCAGGGCCCGGATCGCACCCGGCGAGGCGTGGAGCGCCGAGTTCGATCCGCACGGAATCCCGGGAACCAACTCGGCCACGCTGGAGCTGACGCCACTCCCGCCGCTCAACCTCGAGGCGCGCCTCGGATACCTGGTGCGCTACCCGTACGGGTGTCTGGAGCAGATCGTCTCGGCGGTCTTCGCCCAGCTGTATCTCCCGCTGCTGGTGAACCTCGACGACACCGATCGCGCGCGCGTGGAAGAGAACGTGCGCGCCGGCATCGACCGCCTGCGGGGGTTCCAGGTGTCGTCCGGCGGGTTTTCGTACTGGCCGGGCACGCTCTCGGGTGCGAACGCCCGCAACGCATGGGTGACCAACTACGCGGGCCACTTCATGGTCGAGGCCGAGCGCCTGGGCTACTACGTCGATCCGGGGATCGTCTCGAGCTGGAAGGCTCACCAGCGCCGCCGCGCCCGCTCGTGGAGGAGCCGCGGCGACACGCCGGCGATGGACCAGGCATACCGGCTGTACACCCTCGCGCTGGCCGACGACTACGAGGTCGGCGCCATGAATCGCCTGCGGCAGTCGGCCGATCTGGCGGCCGCGGCCCGCTGGCACCTCGCGGCGGCCTACGGACTGGCGGGTGTGGACGCCGCCGCCGGCCTGCTTCGCGACGACGACCAGGTCCCGGAATACGCGGTGCCCGGATGGAGCATGGGTTCTCCGCTGCGCGACCGCGGCATTCTTCTCGAAGCCCTGGTCACGCTGGGCCGCCAGGCGCAGGCCGACCGGGTCGCCGAGGACGTCTCGGCCGCACTCTATTCGGATCGCTGGCACGGGACGCATTCGGTGGCCTATGCGCTGCTGGCAATGGCCCGGTTCTACGGGCTGGGCGCGGCGTCGCTGGAGTTCGCCTTCGAGCGCGGGACGGGCGACGACCTGGCGGAGGCGCTGTCATCGTCGCCGGTGTATTCGGAGGATCTCGCGGACATCGCGGAAGAAGGGGGACGGGTGGCGGTGAGGAACACCTCGGAAGCACCGCTCTTCGTGAGTCTGGTGACCCGGGGATCGCCCGCGCCGGGGGATGAGGAGGCGGCTGCGTCAGGGTTGGCGGCCGGGGTAGTCTACTCGGACCTGGACGGTGGACAGATCGACGTGTCCGAACTCCGCCAGGGGACCGACCTGGTGGCCAGGGTCACCATCCGCAACGAGTCGGGACGGGACCTGGAGGACCTGGCGCTGGAGTACCGCGCGCCGTCGGGGTGGGAGATCCACAACGAGAGAATGGATGCGGATGGCGGGCCGGTGGACGACCGCATCGACTACCAGGACGTGCGCGACGACCGGGTCCTCACCTACTTCTCGCTGGACGGTGGCGAGTCGCTCACCCTCCCGATGCGATTCAATGCGGCCTATCTGGGCGACTACTACCTGCCGACGGTGTCGGTCGAGGCGATGTACGACGGGTCGGTGTATGCGCGCATCAAGGGGATGAGTGTTCGGGTGGTCGAGGGCGGGGGGGACGGGGGATGAGGTTGGGACGGGCGGGGGATTGGGTGCGGCGGCTGCCGGCCAGGTTTCCCGGGCATCGGGCGCTGCAATGGGCCGGTGGGCGGCGGCGAGCGCTCGTGTGGGCCGGTGCGGCCGCTTGCGTCGTCGTGGCGGCCGACATCGCCACCCGGCTCCCCGACCCGCTCTTCGACGACCCGGTTTCGTCCGTCCTGGAGGCGCGCGACGGGTCGTTGCTGGGCGCGCGGATCGCGCCGGACGGGCAGTGGCGCTTTCCCGGGCGCGACACGGTTCCCGGGAAGTTCGCGGCCGCCGTGATCGCCGCCGAGGACAAACGATTCCGCGGGCACCCCGGGGTCGACCCCATCGCGCTGGCCAGGGCGGCGTGGCGCAACCTGCGCGCGGGCACAGTGGTGAGCGGCGGAAGCACGATCACCATGCAGGTGATCCGCATGTCGCGCGGCTCCCGTCCCCGCACCTACCGGGAGAAGTTCGTCGAGGCGGCGCTCGCGCTCCGGCTCGAACTCGGCACCGACAAGGACGAAGTGCTCGCGCTCTATGCCGCGCACGCGCCCTTCGGCGGCAACGTGGTCGGGCTCGAAGCCGCGGCGTGGCGCTACTTCGCCAGGGGACCCGCCGACCTGTCCTGGGCAGAGGCCGCGATGCTGGCGATCCTGCCGAACAAACCGGGCGCGGTGCATCCGGGGCGCAGCCGGGAAGAGCTGCTGGAGAAGCGGGACCGGTTGCTGCGCCGTTTGGCGGAGACCGGGACGATCGACGAGGAGGAACTGGAGTTGGCCCTGCTGGAGCCGTTGCCGGACGCGCCCCATCCGTTGCCGCAGGCGGCGCCGCATCTGCTGCAGACGCTGGCGGCGGGGGACGGGGGTGGGGCGCGGAGGTACGCGAGTACGCTGGACGCGTCGCTGCAGCGGCTGGTGGGGGACGTGGCGGCGCGGCAGTCGAAGTCCCTCGCTTCGATGGGGATCCGCCACCTGGCCGCCCTCGTGATCGACAATCGCACCTTCGAAGTGGTCGCGTACATCGGCAACAGCCGGTGGGCGGTTGGCGAGGGCACGGGCCACGCGATCGATCTGATCCGGCGTCCCCGCAGCACGGGAAGCATTCTGAAACCGCTGCTCTTCGCGCGGATGCTGGACGCGGGGGAAATCCTGCCCGAGACGCTCGTGCCGGACATCCCGTCCCAGTTCGCCGGATACCGGCCCGAGAACTACGACCGTCAATTCCGGGGCGCGGTGCCGGCCCGGGCCGCGCTGGCACGTTCGCTCAACGTGCCGGCCGTGTGGATGCTGCGGCGCCACGGGGTGGACCGGTTCTACGACTTCCTGCGCGGGATGGGTATGACCACGCTGCACCGTCCGCCGGGGCACTATGGGCTGACGCTGGTGCTCGGGGGCGCCGAGGGGACGCTGTGGGACATCACATCGATGTATGCGAATGTGGCGCGGATCGGGGGTGGGGTGGGGTCGCTGGCCGTGGACGGTCTCGCGCCTGGTCTCTACCGTCCGCGGATCCTCGCCGGCGCGCCGCCCGTGACCGCCGGCCGGCCCCCGCTCAGCGTGGGGGCCGCGTGGCTCACTCTGGAGGCCCTGGTCGAGGTGGCCCGGCCCGGGGCCGAATCCGGATGGCGCGTGTTCGGGGGCGGGCGACGGGTGGGGTGGAAGACGGGGACCAGCTACGGCCACCGCGACGCCTGGGCGATCGGGGTGACCGCGCGGTACACGGTGGGGGTGTGGGCGGGGAATGCGGGGGGGGAGGGGCGGCCGGAACTGACCGGCATCGGCGCCGCCGCGCCGGTTCTCTTCGACATCGTCAACCGGTTGGACGGCGACGAGTGGTTCCCGAGGCCGGAAGCGCACTTGAAGGCGGTGAGGGTTTGCCGGTCCGACGGGTACCGCGCCGCACGGGGATGCGAGACCGCCGTGGCCTGGGCCCCGAGGGACAGCCACTTCGAGCGGCCCAGTCCGCACCACCGGACCATACATCTGGATCCGTCCAGCGGCCTGCGCGTTCACGGAAGGTGCGAGTCCGTGCAGGCAATGTCCCACGAGACCTGGTTCGTGCTCCCACCCGGACAGGAGTCGTTCTACCGGCGCTGGGATGCCGGTTATCGTCCACTGCCGACGTACCGGGCGGATTGCACGGGAACTTCGGCCGAGGCGTCGGCGAGCAGCCCTGTCGACTTTCTGTACCCGGACAACGGGACCCGCGTCTACATCCCGGTCGAACTGGGGGGGAGGAAGGGGCGGGCGGTGTTCGCAGCGGCGCACCGGGACCCGGATGTGACGCTGCACTGGCACCTGGACGATCGCTATGTGGGCTCGACGAGCGTCTTCCACGAGAAAGCCTTGCACGTTGCCGAGGGGTGGCATGTCGTGACGGTGGTGGACGAGATGGGGAACCGGGCGCGCCGGGGGTTCGAGGTGTTGGCGAGAAGCAGCGCAAACGACTGATTCTTTCGAATGGCCGAAGGGTTTTTTCTCATTTAGCGATCCACGTGTCACCCCGCGAACTCGGGATCCGGCTGCTGAAAATTCACCTGTGTGTTGATTTTCCAGCACGGTCATTCTATAGTTGTGCAATCATGAAGATCCGAATGCCACCCACCCTCATCGCCCTCGCGGCCATGGCCTGCCAGTCGGACATGGCGACAGGCGGGGTATCTTCCCAACTGCGCGACAGCGCCGGGATTCAAATCGTCGAAAACGCCCGTCCGCCCACCGGTTCCCGGCTCGGTTGGCGGATCGGCCCCGAGCCGTCGGTCTCGATCGGCGTCCTGGAGGGCGATGAGCCGCACATGCTGTTCACGTATCGGATGGCACCACGCTGTCGGACGGGCGGATCGTGGTGGTGAACGGCGGGACGAGCGAGCTGAGGGTCTTCGATGCTTCGGGAGCCTACCTGGACACCTGGGGAGGAAAGGGCGAGGGACCGGGTGAGTTCGACGATGTCTTTCACATCGAGCCCCTGCCGGGGGACTCGGTGATGGTGTGGGCCCTGTTGGATCCTGATGTGACCGTGTTCGACCCGGACGGAATCTTCGCGCGCGGCATCCCCGCACGCAGACGGCTGTCCGATCAGCCCATGGATTTCGTTCTCCCGCTGGCCGTGACGGGCGACGGCTCGATCCTGGCTGCCCAGAACCAGGCCTTCGCCACCACCGACACCGTGGCGGTCGAACTCTGGGACATGGAGGACGCGCTCCAGGGTTCGCTGGGTGCGCATCCAGCCGACGAACGATATCGCACTGAACTGGTTAACTATCCGGTGACCTTTGGACGAACACTGGCAGTGGAAGCCTGGGGCGACCTGATCGTAATCAGCTCTACCGATCGCTACGAGATCCAGGCATTCGCGCAGAACGGCTCATTGGCCCGGATCGTTCGCCTCGACCACCAACCGATTTCGCCGACCGATGCTCACGTCGAGGCATACATCGAACAAAGCGTCTCGAGAATACCGGAGGCATTGGTGGAAGTCCGGGAGGGGGAGCGGAGGCTCTACCGGACCGTACCGGTCGCCGAGCACATCCCGGCCTTCGAGTCCATCATGGCCGATGCCCTGGACCACCCCTGGGTGAAGGAATACGCGGTGCCCGGGGAAGAGATGCCGGGTGTTCCGTGGACCGTGTTCGACGCGGAAGGGCGGGTGCTGGGGTTTGTCGAGACGCCGAAGGGGCTCGAGGTCTATGAAATCGATGACGACTACATCCTGGGCAAGGTGGAGAGCGAACTCGGGATGGAGTCGGTTCAGGTCTTGCGGCTGAAGAGGTAGGGGCTGGAGCCGCGCAGATACCCTGGATGTCAATTACGCGTGACATAATGGCAGGAGAAACGGGGGACGCCGAGTGGAGCTCTGCCAAAATGGCGGGTGGGATGGGCAGGGCCGCCATTTTGGCAGGAGGGGGGCTGTCATTTTGGCAGACAGTGGCTGCCAGGATGGAAACTCCGATTTCCATTATGGAAAGTCGAGTTGTCACTGGGGATGAAGTCCGGCGCGCCGCACCGCGTCGGGGAGCCAGTGGGGCACGGGGGCGATAGGGTGCGCCGAGTTGGGCGGGCCGCGCCTGGCCGATGTGCTGGCGTTTGCGGGGGTTCGAGCCGATGCGGTCGACGTCAACGTGATCGGGCTGGACGAGGCGGAGTGGGCGCGGCCGATGCCGCTGGAGAAGGCGCTCGACCCGGACACGATCCTCGCCCTCACCATGAACGGCGTTCCGCTGCCGCCTGACCACGGGTTTCCGGTGCGCGTGGTGGTCCCGGGGTGGGTGGGGTCGTCCAGCGTGAAGTGGGTGGGCAGGATCGAGGTCGCGACCGAGAAGGTGTGGGTGCGGGCGAACACGTCCTCGTACGTGCTGGTGGGCGACGAGTGGCCCGCCGACCGTTACGCTCCCGCCGGTGGGGCGCCGATCACGACGGGGATGGTGAAGAGCGCGCTTGCGTTGCCGCGTCCCGCGCGGCTGGAGGCCGGGGTGCAGCGGTTGAGGGGGTTTGCCTGGTCGCCGCGAGGACCGGTTGAGGGGGTGGAGTGGGGGGTGGGGGATGCGGGGTGGGGGCGGGCGAGGCTGATCGGGGCTTCGGCGGGGTTGCCGCTTGCATGGTGCCGCTTCGAGTTCGAGTGGAACGCGACCCCGGGCAGCCATGTGATCCGCACCCGGGCCACCGATGCCGCGGGGGACACGCAGCCGCTCGAGGGCATCTACAACGCGAAGGGGTATCTGCTGAACGTGGCGCTGCCGCATCCGGTGGAAGTGGTCTGAGGGGTCGGTCGCTCCGCATGGCCAACGGCCGGGCGCGGCTTGGGTGGCGCGGCGTTGTCCTGATGGCTTTCTGCGGGCCGGCCGGCTGCGGCGGTGGTGGCGAATCCCGCGAAGAGCCGATCGACGGGCAGTACGCGTACACCGTCCGCTGCAGCTACTGCCACGATGTCCCCAACGGAATCGGGGCGGAGCTGACGGCCAAGGTGCTGGCCGGGTATTCCACGGTCGGCGCGCTCGACCGTTACCTCCGCGTGGCCATGCCCCACGAGACGCCGGGCAGCCTGACGGACGCCGAGTACCAGGCGATTCTGGCCTATATAATCGAGAGCCGGGGGTTGGTGGTGGGTAAGGTGGACTATCGGGCGTTGCCGGATTCGATTGCGCTACGGGTGCCGGAGTAACGGCGGGACTCCGATCCGTCGGGTGAAACCGTGGCGGCCACGGATATCGTATCGGCACCAGGGGCTGGCCATCGGACCCGGCACCGCCAACAGCACCAGAGGGGGGAATCATGAGGAAGAGAATCTCGTACAGGGTCGCCGGACTGCTCCTGGGGACCGGATTGGTGGCTTTCGCAGGTGGGCCGGGTGTTGCTACCGGGGCAAGCAGCCTCGTCCACGCCGGAATCGTGACCGCTTGGCTCCGCGAGCGCTGAGCGGTCCGGGAATGAATCCGCGAGAGCACCAAGGCGCCGGGCTGGCACGGCACCACGAACAACAACAATGGAGAGCTTCATGAGAACCACTGCATTGTTCAGGACCACGGCGATACTGATCGCAACCGCGTTGGCAACGTTCGCGAGCGCGCGCTCCGAATGTGCGGCACAGACCGGGACGGGGTCGGAACAGAAAAGACTATCACTGAGCGCTGCCATCAAGGAGGCCCGGCAGAGCCCGTTTCACGCCGGGGCAACGGTAGCCGCACCTTGGAGGGCACGAGCGGAAGACGCCGGGACAGGCGAGACGGGCTCCTTCCATCTGACTCATCCCGAGCAGGAAGCCGAGCATCCCATGAACGCGTTCGGCTTTGTGGCTACAGTAGTGCTCGCGGAGTTGAGCCATTTCGCGGTCGTGTACTCGGCCTATGGTTGCCGATCCGACGCATGCTACCTGCTACCAATCCTTCCTTTGCCCGTGGTCGCATTTCCCGCGATTGTGAGTGGAGTTGCTCCAGGCAGAGCCCTGGGCGCGTCGGGGATCGGATTGCTCGGGGGTGCGGCCGCCTATCTGTTGAGCGGCTACATCACCGAACAAGTCAGCAATTTCAGCATTTTCGGCTCAGCCCTGGTCAGCGGCCTCGTCCACGCCGTCATCACTGTAGCACTGGTTCGGCCCCGATAGCGTTCGATTGGCCCATCCCTACTCGTCCGCCGCCCCAATCTCCGGCACCCGGTCAAACCACGGACGCACCCGCTCCAGCTGACCCGCCAACCGCAGCAACGTCGCCTCATCCCCCACACGGGCCACGAAGTGCACCCCGATCGGCAGCCCGTCCGCGTTCCAGTGAAGCGGCACCGACATCGCCGGCTGCCCGCTGATGTTGAACACCGGGGTCCACGGGGTGAAGTCGAAGGCGCTGTCGGCAGTCCGGTCAACCAGGCCCGCCATCCGGATCAAGCGGCCGGAACCGATCGCGCCGAGCATGCGCAGCTGAAGGTGCTCGATCGGGCGTGGCGGAAGTCCGCCGATCGCGGGCGGGGGCGTCGCCACGGTGGGCGTTACGAGAACGTCCCAGTCGGTGAAGAAGGCGGCCACCGCATTGCCGGTGCGCTCCAGGATGCGGAGCGCGTGGGCGAAGTCCCCGGCCGAGAGGGCTCTCGACACGAGGCCGAGGCACAGGGTCAGCGGCTCCAGCTCACCCCGGCGCGGCCGCCGCCCAAGCACATTCGTCAGGTCCTCCATTTCGGCCCCGAGTTCACCCGTCATCATGCGGACAAACGCCCGCGCGAAGGCCGGGCCGTCCACCCGGGGCGTGTCTTCGACCACCTCGTGTCCGAGTTCCTCCAGGAGCTTTACCGTGCCCGCAACCGCATCCACGCAGTCGGGGTGCACCGACGACCCCAGGATCGGCTCCATGGTCCACGCGATCCGCAGACGCCCGGGATCGGCTCCCACTTCACGGGAAAATGGCCGCCCGGGCGGTTCGATCCGGTACGGGGAGCCCACCTCCGGCCCGTGGGTCGCGTCCAGCATGGCGGCGCTGTCCCGCACCGAACGCGTCAGCACGTGCTCGATCGCCGCGCCACGCCACGATTCCCCCCGCTCCGGCCCCGACGGAGTCCGTCCACGGGTAGGCTTGAGCCCGAAAAGCCCGCAGCACGAAGCGGGCATGCGGATCGAACCGGCGCCGTCCCCACCCCCTGCCATCGGTACGATCCCCGCTGCCACCGCAGCCGCCGACCCGCCGCTCGAACCGCCAGGCGTGCGATCCAGCGCCCAGGGGTTGCGGCACGGTCCCCACAGTGCCGGCTCCGTGTACGGGAGCATTCCGAATTCCGGCGTGTTGGTCTTGCCCAGGACGGAGACGCCGGTTGCGCGCACCCGTCGGACCAGCTCGGTGTCGTTCTCCGCCACCCGGCTTGCCAGGAGGCGGCTGCCCCGCGAGGTGGGGTGCCCGGCGTAGTCGCTCTGCAGGTCCTTGGCCAGGAAGGGGACTCCGGCGAAGACGGCGTCGCGGTCCGCCGCCGCCGTCCGCGCCCGCGCCTCGTCGTCCATGCGGTAGACGACGGCGTTGACGGCCGGATTGACGGCCTCGAGGCGCCGCATGGCCACCTCGATCAGCTCCAGAGGGGTGATTTCCCCCGCCCGCACGAGCGCGGCCAGCGCGGTGGCGTCGTGGCGGATGTATTCGTCGTGGGTCATGGCGGGCTTTCGGGTGTGGGCGCTGCCGATGCTAGCGGGACGGCGGGTCGAACGGCAAGCGGAGGTCGTCGACGGGGGGTGGGTACCAACCGGGCGGGAAGGTTGTTCCCGCTGGTCGGCGGTCCCAATATGCACCACTGACCGATCAGGGAGGCTTGATGGACAAGACAAGGGCATCCGCCCCGGAGGGAGAAACAGCGTGATCAAGGCCGCTCGCTACGCGGTATGTTCGGTACTACGATCTGCTGCGAACCGTAAGACGCTCACCGAGAGCCGCGTCGGGGGATTCACGGCGGTCCTCTGTATCGCCATCCTGTCCACCTCCTGCGGTCAGCCCGCGGCCGACGCCGCCGCCGAAGCCGACCATTCCCACGCGGGCGGCGGTATCGTCACCCACTGGACGGACGCGCTGGAGCTCTTCGTGGAATACCCGCCGCATGTGCGCGATGTCCCCAGCGACCCCTGGGCGATCCACCTGACCTGGCTCGACGACTGGCAGCCGGTACGCGAGGGGGCCCTGACGCTGCTGCTGCGGGGTCCGGGCGGTGCGCGCGAGGAGATCGTGATGGACGCGCCCGACCGGCCGGGAGTCTACACCGCGACCCCGGCGCTCCCCTCGACCGGGACCTGGCGTGCGGACATGACTTTGGCCACGGGGGGGACCGAGCACGCGATCCCGGTCGGGCAGCTGCAGGTCTTCGAGAGCGAGGAGGCGCTGCCGCACGATGTCGAGGAGCCACCGCCGGGGCTGATCGCGCTGCTGAAGGAGCAGCAGTGGGCAATGCCGTTCGCCGTGGGGCTGGCCGAGGAACGCCGGATTCCGCGCACGATCCCGGTTGCGGGCGAGATCGTCGCGCCGGAGGGCGGGCTGGCGCACGTGTCGACGCTGGTGGCGGGGGTGATCGTGGCGAGCGGGACACCGCTGGCTCCCGGCGACGCGGTGGAGGCCGGACAGACGCTGGCTCTGATCGCGCCGACCAGCATCGACAACTCATACGCGCGCATGCGGGCCGATGTGGTGGCGGCGGAGCGGGAGGCGGCCCGGGCCGAGCACCTCTTCGCGGCCGGCGCCATCGCCAGGAGCCGCCTCGAGCACGCGCAACACGAACTCGAGGTCGCGCTGGCGGCCTTCGAGGCGATCGGCGGGGTGCACCCCGGGGACGACGAAGATGGAACGGATCCGCACCTCTACCGCCTGCGCAGCCCGATCGGCGGGGTCATCTCGGCGCGCCACGTCGCGCCCGGCCAGCATGTGGACGCGGGAACGCACGCCTTCACCGTGGTCAATCCCCGGACGCTCTGGTTCGTGGCCCGGGTCCCGGCGCGGCACGCCGGCGCGGCGAGCGACGTGCGCGGCGGGTGGTTCACCGCGGAGGGCACGGAGGAGGTGCACACGGCCCATCGCGTGGTTTCGGTCGGGAGCGTGATCGACCCGGAAAGCCGCACTCTGCCCGTGCGGCTGGCGGTGGCGAATGCGGGCCGGATGCTGAAGGTGGGGATGCTGGCGAATGGGCACCTGTCCGTGGGAGAGGCGGTCGAGGGGGTGGCCGTGCCGGCGGCGGCGGTGCTGGAGGAGGACGGGTTGGCGGTGGTGTATGTGAAGGTGGGTGGGGAGGCGTTTGTGCGGCGCGTGGTCGAGTTGGGGCCCTCGGACGGGGAATGGGTGATCGTGGCGGCGGGGGTGGAGAATGGGGAACAGGTGGTGACGACGGGGGCGTACCAGGTGAAGCTGGCTTCGCTGGGCGACGCCGAGATTTCGGACCACGGGCACCCGCATTGAGGGGGTGTTTCGGGGGCATGGCGGGGGGATGGCGGTGAGCGCAACGGAAGGGGGGGAGCGGGCCGCGCCGGCGAGGCGGGCGGGCGTGTTGGATCTGCTGGTCCGCGCTTCGCTGGAGCATCGTTTTTTCACGGTTTGCGCGGCGGCGGTGTTGCTGGGGGGCGGGGGGTGGGTGGCCGCGACGCTGCCGGTCGATGTCTTTCCGGACCTGACCGCGCCGACCGTGACGGTGCTTACCGATGCGCACGGGCTGGCGCCGGAGGAGGTGGAGAGTCTGGTCACCTTCCCGGTCGAGACCGCGGTGAACGGGGCGGCGGGGGTGCGGCGGGTGCGGTCCAGCTCGGCGCAGGGGATCAGCATCGTGTGGGTGGATTTCGACTGGGGCACGGACATCTTCCGGGCGCGGCAGAAGGTGAGCGAGAGGCTGCAGCCGGTGTCCGCGCAGTTGCCCGAGGATGTGACCGCGCCGGTGCTGGCTCCCGTCGCGTCGATCATGGGCGAGATCCTGCTGATCGGGATGAGTGCGCCGGAGGATCGGCTGATGGAGGCGCGGACCGCGGCGGACTGGGTGGTCAGGCCGAGGCTGCTGGCGGTGCCGGGGGTGGCGCAGGTGGTGACGATCGGGGGCCAGGTGCGGCAGTACCAGGTGCTGGTGGACCCGGAGCGGCTGCTGGCGTACGGGGTGGGGCTGGACGAGGTGCTGGCCGCGGCCGAGGAGTCGAACCGGAACGTGTCGGGGGGGATTTACCGGTCGGGAGGTGGAGAGATTCTGATTCGCGGGCTCGGACGGGCGCGCGATCCGGAGGAGATCGGTCTTACGGTGGTGGCGACGCGCGCGGGCGTCCCGGTTCTGATCGAGGATCTGGCCGAGGTGCGGATCGGGCCGAAGGTCCGCTTCGGGACCGCGTCGGTGAACGCCGAGCCCGCCGTCATCCTCTCGATTCAGAAGCAGCCCGGGGCGAACACGCTGGACCTGACGACTCGGATCGACGCCGAACTGGACCGGATCGAGGCTTCGCTTCCCGTCGATGTCTCCTTCGAGCGGAGCATCTTCCGGCAGGCCGACTTCATTTCGCTGGCGGTGGACAACGTGACGACGGCCCTAAGGGACGGGGCCGTGCTGGTCGTCATCATCCTCTTCCTCTTCCTGTGGAACGCGCGCACGACCGCGATCTCGGTGCTGGCCATCCCGCTTTCGCTCGCCATCGCGATCATCACGCTGCGCGCGCTGGGCGGCACGATCAACACGATGACGCTCGGGGGGATGGCGATCGCGATCGGCGCGCTGGTCGACGACGCGATCATCTTTGTGGAGAACGCGCACCGCCGTCTGCGCGAGAACCGCCGACGCCCGGAACGCTGGCGCCGCTCCACCGCCGCGGTCATCCGGGACGCCGCCCGCGAGATCCGCGCCCCGATCCTGAGCGCGACGGTGATCATCACGATCGTATTCGTGCCGCTCTTCTTCCTGACGGGGGTCGAGGGACGCATGCTGCGGCCGCTCGGGCTGGCGTACGTCGTGAGTATTCTGGCGTCGCTGCTGGTTGCGGTGACGGTGACGCCGGCGCTTTGTCATGCGCTGCTGGGCCGGGACCGCGAGGACGGCCGGAAGCGCGAGCCGTGGCTGCTGCGCGGGCTGGAGCGCGCGTACAGGGGCGTGCTGGAGTGGGCGCTCAGGCGGTCGGGGGTGGTGCTGGCGGGGACGGTGGTCCTGGTGGCGGGCACGCTGGCGCTGGTGCCACGGCTGGGCCGCGCTTTTCTCCCCGAGTTCCAGGAGGGTTCGCTGACCATTTCGGTGGTGAGCCTGCCGGGGACTGCGCTGGACGAATCGGACGCGATCGGGGCGCGGGTGGAGCGGCAGTTGCTGGAGCACCCGGCCGTCGTGTCGACGTCCCGGCGCACCGGGCGCGCCGAACTGGACGAGCACGCACAGGGCGTCAACGCGTCCGAGGTGGATGCTCTGCTCGACCTGTCGGGGCACGAACTAGCCCCGGTTATGGCCGAGTTGAGGGCGGGGCTGCAGGGTCTGCCGGGGACGAACGTCACGGTGGGGCAGCCGATCGGGCACCGGATCGACCACATGCTGTCGGGGACGCGGGCGGCGATCGCGGTGAACCTGTTCGGGCCCGAATTGCAACGGCTGCGTGAGATCGCGGGCCAGATCGAGGGGGTGGCGCAGGGGGTGGCGGGGCTGGTGGATGTCGCGGTCGAGCAGCAGGCCGAAGTGCCGCAGCTTCAGGTGCGGGCGGATCGGCGGGCGATGGCGCGGTACGGGGTGACTCCCGGGGCGCTGATGCAGGCGGTGGATGTGGCGTTCCAGGGTGAGGAGGTCTCGCTGGTGCGCGAGGGGCAGCGTGCGTTCGACCTGGTGGTGCGGTACGACGAGCGCTACCGGGCGGACCCGGTGGCGATCGGGCGCACCCTGATAACGACGCCGGTGGGGGCGACGATTCCGTTGTCGCAGCTGGCCGACATTGCGCCGGCAAGGGGGCCGAACACGATCAGCCGCGAGAACGTGCAGCGGAAGATCGTGGTGAGCGCGAATGTGGCGGGAAGGGATGTGGGGGGGGCGGTGGATGAGCTGCGGGCCCGGGTCGCGAGCGAAGTCGCGCTGCCGCCCGCGTATTTCGTGCAGTACGGGGGACAGTTCGAGAGCGGCCAGGAGGCCACACGCCGGATCACGATCCTGTCGCTCTTTTCGATCGCGGCCATCTTCCTGATCATGTTCCGTACTTTCCGTAGTTTCCGTACTGCGTTCCTGCTCATGGTGAACCTGCCGCTCGCGCTGGCCGGGGGCGTGCTGGCGGTGCTGGCCATCGGCGGGACCGTCAACGTCGCAACTCTGGTCGGGTTCATCACGCTCTTCGGCATCGCGGTGCGCAACGGAATCCTGCTGGTGAGCCGCTACCGGGATCTGCACGCCGCCGGCCTGTCTCTGGCGGACAGCATCCGCCGGGGCTCGATGGAGCGTCTGGCCCCGATCCTGATGACCGCACTCACCGCCGGTCTCGCACTGATTCCGCTGGCGCTGGGGATCGGCGAGCCGGGCAAGGAGATCCAGGCGCCGCTCGCGGTGGTGGTCCTCGGGGGACTGCTGACGTCGACCTTTCTGAACATGGTGGTCGTGCCCGCGCTCTTCCTGCGGTTCGGGCGGCTGGAGGCGGGGCCGGATGTGCCCGATTCAACGGACGGCGCTACTCTTGGAGCCAGTGGATAGACTCGCGCGGGTCACGGGTCCCCCCATCCCACAGCACAACCCGAATCGCAAGGACTTCACATGAAGATCGGACGCCGCATCACCGTCACCCTGGCCACGCTTGCCGTGCTCACCGCCGTGATCGTCACCGCGGTCAGCGCGCACACCATGTTCCTCAAGCTCGACAGCTTCTTCCTGGAGCCGAACTCGACCGCGATGGTCGCGCTGATCAACGGCGACTTCGACAACAGCGAGAACGCGATCGCGCGGGACCGCATGCTCGACGTGAGCGTGGTGGGGCCCGGGGGGGTTGCGCATCCCCCGGAATCGGCGTGGCGGGACTCGGCGGTCTTCCACTGGAGCCCCGACAGCGTCGACACGGCCATGCTGACCTTCGAAACGGGCGACCCGGGCACCTACCTGATCGGGGTGTCCACGGCGGCGCGGGTATTCGACCTGACCGCCGAGGAGTTCAACGAGTACCTGGTGCACGACGGGATCGTCGACGTGATCGAGCAGCGGGCGGCGGCGGGCAAGACGAACGAGGACGCCACCGAGCGCTACAGCAAGCACGTGAAGGCGCTGGTGCAGGTGGGTGACGAGCGGAGCGGGGAGTGGGCCCACGAACTCGGCTACCCGGTGGAGTTCATGCCGCTCAGCAACCCCTACGAACTCGGCCGGGGTGACGAATTGCAGGTGCGGTTCCTGCGCGCGGGGCAGCCTGTGGCGGACCAGCTGGTGTACGCGAACTACGAGGACCATCACGGGCACGACGCGGCCGGGGAGCATTTGGAGGCGGTGACGACGCGCACTAACGCGGACGGGGTGGCGACGATTCGGCTGAGTGGATCGGGGCGCTGGTATGTGCGTACCATACATATGGTCGAGACGACGGACGAAGCGGACGTGGATTATGAATCGAACTGGGCGACGCTGACGTTCCAGGTGCGGTGAGGGCCACGGTTCGGTCCCGGCTGAGGAGAACCGCCATGCGTTACATCGTGTTGCCGGTTGGCTGGCTGGCGTTGGCTGCTCTCGCTACGGGGACCATGGCGGCCCAGGAACGCCCTGCCGAGCTCACCGGCTGCTACGACATCGCGGTGGGAGCCTGGTACGTGGCGAAGGAGGCCGAGCCGGACTGGCCGGACTGGACCAAGGGCCGTCCGCTGCCGGACCAGAGCGGCGACTCCGCCGTGTATGAGCTTCCGCCCAGGATCGAATTCGCGGGACCGTTTCGTGGATTTGGTGGACTTGGTGACCGTGTCGCCTGGCGAACGCAGATCGTCGTGCCGGAGGGAGCACTCCCGAGCGCCCATTCGTTGATGTACGGCGAGGACGTCGGCGACTCGCTAAGGCTGGTCTTCAGCACGGGGTACGTCGGGGTGAGGGCCACTTTGGGGCGATCGGGCGGTCGCTGGGCCGGTATCGGAAGCACCTTCGAGGACCTTCTGCCGCACGAAGTCTATGCAAGACCGGTTGAACTCATCCCCGTAAGTTGCGATTCGCCGCCGCCGGTCTCGATCGATGCGATGTTGCCCATCACGCGATCCGTGGAGTTGGAGGGTGGACTGGCAATCACCCTGGGTGAACCGCTTCCCGAGGCTCTGGAGACGACTCCGGCACGCCGGAACATCGTGAGAGTGACTGGTCGGACTACGGGGCTGTTCGCCGGTGCGGGATCGGTCGAGGTGGTAGTCGGGGAGCGGGGAGTCACCCACATCTGGCTGTACTACGCCGACCCCGGTGTTCACTCGAGCCTGGAGAGTCGCTTGCGGGACGCCTACGGCGTGCCTGAGCACATGGGCGGACAGACCGCCGCGTTCCTGAATCGGATCACCAGCCTCTCTCTGGCGAGGCTGCGGAACGGCGAGGCCCAGGTCGACTTGTGGGACAGTCGTTGGTAGGACCAGGCGCCCCGTGTAACCCCAACAACCCCCTTCCCCAATTTCTTTTGCCGGTTCTCCACCGCGGGCGCTAGAATAGCTCTCTACAAGGCCACGCTCTCCAACCACCCTCCCCCCCATGTTCATAAACCCCGAAGTCCCCCTCGAATCCCTGCCCGGCGCCGACAACCTCGACTGGCTCCCTCTGCACCCGCGCTTCGTCCGGCGCCTGCAGCTCGGCGCCCTGCTGCGCGTTCTGGTGATCGGCGCCATCGCCACCGTCGCCTACTTCCTGATGAAGGGTGGGGATTCCGCAGCCCTGGGCCGCTTCGCGGACTCGCTGCTGCCATTCGCACTGGCCGGATTCGGGCTGTTTGCCGCATCGATACTGATCTGGCCCATGATCGCGGTGCCGCGCCGGGGCTATGTGGTTCGCGAGAAGGACATCCTGTACAAGACGGGGGTTCTCTGGCGTTCGGTCAAGGCAGTGCCCTTCAACCGCGTCCAGCATACCAAGATCGACAGCGGACTTCTCGACCGGCGTTTCGGGCTGGCCAACCTGTCCGTCTTTCCCGCGGGCGCGGGTGGTCACAAGATTCGCGGGCTCGGCACGGACACCGCCGAGCGACTGCGCGTCTACGTGTCGGAAAGGATCGAAGCGGAGGCCATCGAGCCCGAAGACGATCAGAACTCGCCGCTGCCTGATCCCCAAGCCGAGGCGAGCGCCGCGCACGAGAACGGCCCTCCGGCGGACGCAGGTTGAGTCCCTCCGATCCCGGTGCCTGGCAGCGGACGTCGCCGTTCGCGATCGTCTTCTTCATCGGGAGGACGATCAAGTCCTTCACGCAGAGCCTCATTCAGATTGTCGCGACCTTTGGCGCGCTCGCCGTCCTGATCGAGAGGAATCCACAGGTCGCGCTGGTGATCCCGGTGGGGATCCTGGCCATCATCGCGGCCGGGGTGCTGCAGTACCGGTTCTTCCGGTTCCGGATCGAAGAGGACCGAATCCACATTCACCAGGGGGTGGTCAGGAAGACGGCGCTCGACCTTCCCTTCGACCGGGTCCAGGGAATCAACGTGGAGCGCTCGCTGATCGACAGGATCCTGGGGCTGGTCACGGTGAGCCTGGACACCGCGGGGTCGGCGACGGCCGAAGGACAGCTGCCGTCGGTCACTTCGGAGCTTGCCGACGACCTGAGGGGCAGGATCCGGGCCAGCCGGCCGGCGAAAGCCGCTGATGACGTCAGCGCCGGGGATGTCCCTGCGGTGTCGCCTGACGGAGTCACCCGGGAGACCTCGGCGCCCGCCGAATCCCTCGGCCAGATCCTGCTGAAGCTCAGGGCCGGCGACATCGTCCGCATCGGTTTCGCGAACCGGAACCTCGTCCTGGCGGCGGCGTTTCTTGGAATCTTCGGCCAATCCCTCACCTTCGTCGCAAAAAGGCTGGACCCCATCGTCGAGGAGGCGTTCTTGGGCGCGGGCACTCTCATCCAGGTGCTGGTCGTGATCGGATTCGTGATCGGATTCGTGATCGCCGGACTGGCCTTTAGCCTGCTCGGGGCCTTCCTGCGCTACCACGGCTTCACGCTGTGGCGCGAGGGCACCGCCTACCGGACGCGCGCCGGGCTGCTCACGCAGAGGGAAGTCGTGGTCGAGAACCGCAAGATTCAGCAGCTCACGCTGTCCCACAACCTGATCCTGCGCCTCTTCCGCAGACACCGGCTCAGGGCGCTGCCGGCCGCCCTTGTGCCCAACCAGGGGGGGGCCGAAGCGGCGGGGCTGCAGATCGCGGAGGTGCTCGAAGTCCCGTTGCTCAAGGGTCCGGAGGCGGAAGATCTGCGCACGCGGTTGTTCGGTCGCGAAGGCCACGCGCTCAGCCTGCTGCCCCAGACCCCGGCCTTCAAGCGGGTTTCGCCACACTACATCCGGGCGCTCACGTTGCGGATAAGTGTCACGTCGGTGCTCATCGCAACACCGTTCCTGGCCGGTATACTTCAAGCGGATGCCGGCACGCGCCTGGCCGACGCGGTACTGGGGCTCACCGGGACGACCTTTCTGAGCCCGTTGCTCGCGGACGGGGTTGTGGGGCCCGTGGCCCTGGGCCTGTTCCTCTGGTGGCTCGCCTCGATCCCCGTCGCGGCGCTGCTCGCCTGGGTGCGGTGGCGCCGGCAGGGTTATCTGCACGACGACGACGGTCTGGCGGGCCGGAGCGGATTCTTCGGCCGCAAGGTCGACGCGTTTCTCTTTCGCAAGGCGCAGAGTGTGGACGTCACACAGTCGCCGCTGCAGAGCCGAAAGGGCCTCGCCACCCTGCATGTGCGGCTCGCGTGCGGTCAGGTCGTGGTCCCCTACCTGGACCTCGGGGTGGCCTCCCGGCTGAGGGACTACATGCTCTATCAGGTGGAGTCGAGCCGGCTGCGCTGGCACTGACCCCGGGCGGCCCCGCAGACCCGTGCGCCCTTCGATCGACTCCGGCCAATGGCGACGGATCTCCCCCTTTGCCGTGGTCTTCTTTGTCGGAAAGACGATCCGCAACCTCGTTCGGGGATACGTCCAGCTGGCCGCCACCTTCGGCGCGCTCGCGGTTCTGATCAGGGCGACTCCGTACGCGGCGTTTCTGATCCCCCTGGCGCTCCTGCTGGTCATCGCGGTCGCGGTGCTCAGGTACTGGTTCTTCCGGTTCCGGATCGAGGAGGACCGGATCCGAATACGGCAGGGAATCCTTGAGAAAACCTTGGTCGAACTTCCCTTCGACCGGATCCAGGGGATCAACGTCGAGCGCAGGCCGGTCGACCGGCTGCTCGGGCTGGTGACGGTGAGCCTCGACACGGCGGGATCGGAGACGACCGAAGGTGAACTGCCCTGCGTGAAAGGCGATCTCGCGGAGGAGCTTCAGACCCGCATCGGCGCTGGGTTGCGGGGTCCGCCCGGTAAACAGCCGGAGGGCGCGCAGGGTGCTGCTCGCGGTGTTCCGGCCGGGGTCGGGGACACGGCTGACGAGCGGGCGATTGGTGATCGGTCTCCCCGAAAGATCCTCCTGAGACTCTCCACCGGCGACATGTTCCGCATCGGCCTCGGGCGCGACAACATCCTGCTGGCCATGATGCTGATCGCCGCGGCGTGGCGGCAGCCTCGCGAACTCCCCTACCGGCTCGCCGAGACCTTCGGATTCTCCGAGGACTTCGTCCGTCCGGCTCTTGAAACGGCCGAGGCCACGCTCGCCCGCACCGACGCCCTCGGCGAGACCACCTTCACCGGCGGCATCATGCTGACCGCGCTGGCCGTCGTCCTGGCTCTCGGGGTCGGGACGGCGTTTCTGCGGTACTTCGGCTTTGTCCTGTGGCGCGAGGGGACCGCGTATCGTACGCGCGGCGGCCTCCTCACGCAGAAGGAAGTCGTCGTCGAAACCGCCAAGATCCAGCAGCTCACCCTATCTCAAGATCTCTTGTTGCGGTGGTTCCAGCGGTTTCGGCTGCGCGTCCACCCGGCGGTTGATTCGGACGCATCAGCACATCATGATGTTCCGCGCGTGCTCGAGGTCCCGCTTCTGGAGGCCCCACTGGCCCGGGAACTGCGTACATCGGTGTTCGGCGAAGAGCGCGACGGCCCCATACTCTTCCCGAAAAGCGACCAGTTCAGGCGCGTGTCTCCCCACTACATCCAGGCCCACGCGCTGCGCCTCGGCGTCGTTCCGGCGGTGGCCGGCGCCCTCTTTCTCATCCCCGTGACGGGGCTCACGAAGGTGTGGGCGAGCGTCGCCGGCATCTGGTGCGCGGTATGGATCGTTTGCGGAGGGCTCACCGCGCTGCAGCGCTGGCGACGGCTGGGTTACGTGTACGGGAGGGACGGCATGGCCAGCCGCGGCGGATTCGTTGGACGCAGGGTCGACGCGTTTCTCTATCGCAAGGTCCAGAGCGTCACCCTGAAACGGTCGCCCATCGAGCGGCGGAACGGACTGGCCACCCTTCAGGTCGAATTGGCAAGCGATACCGTGACCGTCCCCTACATCGATCACGGGGTGGCCTGGCGGCTGCGCGACTACATCCTGTACACGGTCGAGTCGAGCCGGCGGCGCTGGCACTGACGCATGCCCGATTCGCCCGATTCCGGCGCCTGGAGGAGGACTTCACCGGTCGCGATGGTCTTTTTTCTGGGGACGACCGCAAGGAAGATCGTCGACGGATACGGCCAGGTGGCGGCCACCGTCGGCGTGACCGCCTTTCTGGTGAGGAATCCAGAATACGCGGCACTGGTCATCACAATCGGTAGCGTCGCTCTCCTCACCGTCGCGTTCCTGCGCTACTGGTGCTTCCGCTTCCGCATCGACGAGGACCGCATCCTCATCCGCGAAGGTTTCCTGAGAAGGACGGAACTCGACCTGCCTTACGAACGCATCCAGGGCGTCAACATCCAGCGGCGGCTGACCGAGCGGGTGCTCGGGCTGGTCACGGTGGTCCTGGACACGCCGGGTTCGATCGCGGCTGAAGGGCAACTGCCTACGGTCAAGCCCGAGGTTGCCGACCGGCTGCTTGAACGGGTCGCCACGCATCGGCACGGGCTTGTGGCGGGTGGCCCTCCGACCGTAACCGACGCACCCCCCGAATCCGGCGAGCGACCCCCCGCTGCGGGCGATGTACAGGCGGCCGTCACTGATCGGCACAGTTTCCGGGGTCAGGGGAGGGTTTTGCAAACGCTCACCCCCGCCGACCTGGTCCGGATGGGTCTCGCCCACCCTCGCGGGCTATTCCTGCTGGTGTTGCTGGCCTTCCTGGGGAGTCGGAGCGACTGGGTGAAGGACACGACGCTCAAGGCGTTTGGAGTCGCGAGAAGCGCGGTTGGGGGGTTGGGTGCTCTCGAGACCACGTTGGTCGCGACGGTCCTGGTGCTCGGTTGCGTGGTTCTGTCCCGGGCGGGAGGCGTGGCTGCCGCGTTCCGCAACTATCACCGGTTCACGCTGTGGCGCGAAGGACGTTCGTATCGCACGCGCGCCGGACTGATGACGGAGGAAGAAGTCGTCGTGAAGGTCCGCAAGATCCAGATGTTGAGGCTGTATCAGAATCTGGTGCAACGCTACTTCCGGCGATACCGGTTGGAAACCCCGACCATCGGGGGCTCGCTGGAGGATGATGATTACGAGTCGGAGGGGCTCGACGCGGACGACTTGGAGGTCCCCTGGGCAGATGATGCGCTGGTGGAGGAAATGCGGTCGGGCGTGTTCCGGGGAGAAGGGGAACAGCTCGCTCTGTTGCCCACCGACGAGGCCTTCAAGAGCGTTTCTCCGTACTACATCCGGGCCGCCGCACTGCGCTTCCTCATCCTGGGCTGGTTGGGCGGGTTGCTGGTCTTGTACGTGTCGACATGGATCTCGTTGGTGTATATCGGATCCGATGCTTTGGCCCCGGAGGACTACATCCGACTGTCGCGTGGATTGGGCTTCGCCGCCCTGGTCTGGGGTGGCGTCTGCCTGGTCACTGCCCTGCCGATCGGATGGCTGCGCTGGCGCCGGCACGGGTACATGCACGACGACGATGGCATCGTCTGCCGCAGCGGACTGATCGGCTATGAAGTGGAGGCGTGTCTTTTCCGGAAGACTCAGGCGGTGACGGTCAAGCAATCACCGCTTCAGCGCCGACACGGCCTCGCGACCCTCGATGTCGAGACTTCAACCGGGTCCGTGACCGTTCCCTATATTGACCACGGCGTGGCCTGCCGCCTGCGCGACTATGCTCTCTACCGGGCGGAGTCGAGCGGGAGGCCCTGGTACTGACACGGCGACTATCGCAGAGAGGCTGACAAGGGTTGGCGAAATCGCCCGATTTCGGCAGATGGCGGCGCACAACGCCGTTCGCGATCGTGTTCTTCATCCGGGACACCATCAGCCAAGTCAACACGTGGGGACAGTTGCTGGCCTCGTTCGGCCTGGCAGCGCTTCTAGTCCGCGCCAGACCCCTGCTGGCACGGGTGCTCCCGGTGGCGATTTTCCTCACTGTCGCCGTCGCGGTGCTCCGGTACTGGTTCTTCCGCTTCCGGCTTGAGGAGGACCGGATCCTGATCCGGAAGGGGGTGCTCAGGAAGACTTCGATTGATCTGCCGCTGGACCGGGTTCAGGGGATCAACCTCGATCGTTCGCTCACCGATCGCGTGCTGGGACTCGTTACGGTAAGGGTGGACACGGCGGGGTCGGACGGGGTCGAGGCCCGCATCCCATCCGCCCAAGCGGCGTTCGCCGACCAGCTGCGGGCAAAGGTCGGTGTGGCGAAGAGGGAGGGGCCGGCGGTGCCGGGTGGTGAAGGGGATGCCGGGGACGCCCGAGGCGAAGCACCGGCGACGGGCCCGCGCGACTCGGCCGAATCGTCCAAGGAAGTCATCATGAAGCTTCCAGCGGGCGACATGGTCCGGATCGGCCTGGAACTTGTCGCCGACTTCCTGCCGGCGACCCTCATCTTTTTTGTCTATGACCCCCGCAGCCTGCTGCGCTACTTTGGCGGACAATACGGGTTCACGGAGCCCATCGGCCGGGACCAGGTCGCGTCGGACTACGCGACGGGGCTTGCCGACCTGATCTTTCGTGCCGGCGTTGCGGCCGGCACGGTGACTCTGATCGCGGTCGGCGGCATCTATAGCGCCTTCAGGACCTACTACGGCTTCACCCTGTTCCGCGAACGAACCGCATATCGCACGCGGGGGGGACTGTTCAGCCTGAAGGAAGTGGTGGTCGAGTCGGCCAAGATCCAGCAGGTCAGGCTGTCGCAGAACCTGGTCGCACGGTGCTTCCGCCGCTTCCGGCTGAGCATCCATGCGGCGTCCGATGACGTCGACGTGCTCGTCGTTCCACTCCTGCGGGCGCGGATGGCGGAAGCGCTGCGGTCCGAGTTGTTCGGCCACGAGGGCGGGGGTCTCACGCTCCTGCCCCGGAACAGGGCGTTGGTGAGGGTATCTCCGCAGTACATCCGCGCCCGCGCCCTGAAGATCGGCATCGCCCCCGCCGTGGCCCTGCCCGCCCTGGCATTCGCATTGGAGGGGCCGTCGGTGGGCTGGGCCGAGCTCTCCGCGATCTGGATTCTCGCCTGCCTGCTCGTGAGCGGGCTCATCGCCCTTCAGAGCTGGCGCCGGCTGGGCTACGTGCACGACGACGACGGAATGGCCATCCGGAGCGGGTTCGTCGAGAGCAAGGTCGATGCCTTTCTCTTCCGCAAGGCGCAGAGCGTCAAGGTGACCCGGTCGCCGCTCCAGCGCCGGAAGGGGCTGGCGACCCTGGAGGTCGGGCTCGCGGGCGAGGTCCTGAGGGTGCCCTATGTCGATCACGGGCTCGCGTGCCGGTTGAGAGACTACATTCTCTACAAGATCGAGACGAACCATCGCTGGCACTGACGGAGAGAAAAAACGATGAATCCGCGCAGAAAAATCCCGGCTCAGCCCGTGAGGAGTGCCACTTGCCTGGTCCGGCAGCCCGTGGAAAACACCCCTGGTGCGGGGACGGCTTTTTCCACGGACTGCGAGGGCGGAGGCCAGGGGGTCGCCGGACTGCAAGGAATCGCGGTTCGAAGGCGGGCCACCCGGCCCGGATTCGGGGTACTGGTCGCGGCCCTTGCGTTTTCGGGTTGCGGAGAGGTGGGGGACGTACGCGCCCCGCAAGCGGCCCCGCGCGCCGGCTACGCCGAGGTGGCGGAGGCGCTGACGGCCATGATCGAGCGCGAGCGCGACCACAAGGACCTCGCCGCCATGTCCATCGCGCTCGTCGATGAAGAAGGCGTCGCGTGGGCGGCCGGATTCGGCGAACAGTCCCCCAACCACCCCGCCACCCCCACAACCGTCTATCGCGTCGGCTCGGTGTCGAAGCTCTTCACCGACATCGCCGTCATGCAGCTGCACGAGCGCGGCGAACTCGACATCGACGCCCCCGTGACCGACTACCTCCCCGACTTCGCCCCCGACAACCCCTCCCCCACGCCCATCACCCTGCGCCAGCTCATGTCGCACCGGGCCGGCCTCATTCGCGAACCCCCCGTGGGCAACTATTTCGACGACTCGGGCGCCGATCTCGCGGCCACCATCGCCTCCCTCAACGGCACCCCCCAGATCTATCCGCCCGAGGCGCGCGTCAAGTATTCGAACGCGGGCATTGCGGTGGTCGGGTACGCACTCGAAGTCACGCAAGGCGAACCCTTCGCGGATTATGTAAAGCGCGCCGTGCTGGCCCCGATCGGCATGGACAACAGCGCCTTCGCCCCGGAACCCGACATCGTGGACGACCTCGCCGACGCCTACATGTGGGGCATCGACCGCCCCGACTACGACGCGCCCACCTTCGAATTGGGGATGGCCCCCGCCGGCAGCATGTACTCGACCGTCCTCGACCTCGCGCGCTTCATCGAGGTCATGTTCCGGCGCGGCGAGCTGGAAGACCCGGCCGACGCCTCGGCCACCGGGGACGACCCCTCCGGCGCACCCACCCACCTCCTCGCCCCCGAGACCCTCGAGGCCATGTGGCAGCCCCAGTTCGCCGACCCCGGCGCGGCCACCGGATTCGGCCTCGGCTTCTCGGTTCAGGAGCGCTTCAGCGAGCGCTGGCTCGGCCACGGCGGCGCGATCTACGGCTTCTCCACGCAGCTCGCCTTCCTGCCCGAGTCCCGGCTCGGGGTGGTCGTGGTCTCGGCCGTCGACATCACCAACACGGTCACCGGACGGATCTCCGACGTGGCCCTCGAACTCATGATCGCGGCACGCGCCGGCGAACCCCTCCCCCCCACCCCGCCTCCCACCTCCCCCCTCGACCCCACCCTCGCGCTCGAACTCGAGGGCACCTACGGCCAGGGCAACGCCGCCCTCTCCTTCGACACCCGCGACGGCCGCCTCTTCATGACCCCCGCCGCCGGCGGCTACACCGTCGAACTCCGCGCCCGCGGCGACACCCTCATCGTCGACGACCGCCTCGCCTTCGGCCCCCGCTTCCTCCGCCAGACCGACCCAGCCACCGACGGCCCCCCAACCACCTTGTCCCCCGCCAGCCAGGCCACCCCCTCAACCACCACCGCCCTCCTCCCCCTCAACCCCAACGGCCAGCCCGGCCCCCCCCTCACCCGCAACCCCCCAGCCCCCCACCCTCCCCTCCCGCCACCCCACTTCAACGGCCTCATCGGCGAGTACGGCTGGGACCATAACGTCCTCTACATCCTCGAGAGCGACGGCCGCCTCAACGTCCTCGTCGAGTGGTTCTTCCAGTACCCCCTTACCGAGATCTCGCCCGACATCTACGCCTTCCCCGACCAGGGCGGCCTCTACCACGGCGAACGCCTCGTCTTCACCCGCGACGCCAACGGACGCGCCACCTCGGTCGAGGCCGCCTCGGTGGTCTTCGAGCGGCGCGATGTCGGCACCGAGGCCGGCGGCACCTTCCGCATCGACCCCGTGCGTCCCGTCGCGGAGCTGCGCGCCGAGGCGCTGGCCGCATCCCCACCCGACGAACCCGGCCCCTTCCGCGATTCCGAACTCGTCGAAGTCACCACCCTCGAACCGAGCATCCGCCTCGACGTGCGCTACGCGACGACCAACAACTTCATGTCGTCCGTCTTCTACGACGAGCCGCGCCTCTTCCTCCAGCGTCCCGCCGCCGAAGGGGTCGCGCGCGCCCACCGCGCCCTCGCCGAGCACGGCTACGGCCTGCTTCTGCACGACGGCTACCGCCCCTGGTACGTCACGAAGATGTTCTTCGACGCCACGCCCGAGTCGCAGAAGCTCTTCGTGGCCGATCCAGCCAACGGCTCGCGCCACAACCGCGGCTCCGCGATCGACCTTAACCTGTACGACCTCGAAACCGGCCAGCCCGCCGACATGGTGGGCACCTACGACGAGTTCTCGCCGCGCTCCTTCCCGAACTACCCCGGGGGGACGTCCCGGCAGCGCTGGCAGCGCGAGCTTCTCCGCCGGGTCATGGAGGCCGAAGGATTCACGGTCTACGAGGCCGAGTGGTGGCATTTCGACCACGAGGACTGGCGCGAGTACGCGCTTCAGAACGCGACCTTTGACGCCATCGAAACGCCGCGCTAGCCGACCCGGAACGCCGCCGGACCGGGCCGGACGACGGCGGTCCGCGCCTTGTAAGCGCCACGACCTGACCATCGACCTCGGTCTCGTCCTGACCGCGGTCATCTGGGGGATGAACTTCCCTGTGGTGAAGGTCGTGCTGCGCGAGATGGAGCCGCTCGCCTTCAATGCGCTCCGCTTTCCGTGCGCGGCCTTCGCGGTCTGGTTTCTGTTGAAGGCCCAAGGCCGCCGCCTCATGCCGTACCGCAAGGACTGGCGGACCGTGATCGCGCTTGGTATCGCCGGCCACGTGATCTTCCAGGTCTGCTTCATCTTTGGCCTCGACCTCACGCTCACCGGCAACGCCGCGATCCTCCTCTCCACGACACCCGTCTGGGTCCTGCTCATCTCGGCCGCGCTGGGTCGCGAGCGCTTCAACCTGTCGATCCTGGTCGGGGTGCTGGGCACGCTGGCGGGGATGTTGATCCTCGTCGCCGGGGGGTCGCACGAAATAGGCGGCGTACGGACGGGCGACCTGCTCGTCCTGGGTGCCGCGGTCTCGTGGTCCGTCTACACCGTCTTCAGCCGGCGCATGACGAAGCGCCGCGGCGTCCTCGAGATGACCGCGTGGACGCTGTGGGCGGGACTGCCGTTCATCATGCTGATGGGGATACCCGACCTGATTCGCACCGACTGGGCCGCGGTCTCGGTGGGGGCCTGGCTCGGCATCGTGTACGCGGGTGTGTTCGCGATCGCGGTCGCCTACCTGCTCTGGTACCGGGGCGTACGCGCCATCGGGCAGAGCCGCACCAGCGTGTACCAGAACCTGGTCCCCGTGGTCGCGCTGGTCGCGGCGTGGTTCTGGCTGTCGGAAATGCCTACCCCACAGCAGCTTATCGGCGCGGGAGTGATCCTCGCGGGGGTGATTGTGGCGCGGAGGTCGCCGCGGCGTTGACCGGCCCGCCGCTCAAAGGCTACCGTTCGGCAACCGCACCACGCGTGATGGCCACTTGTGGTCCCCGCGACGACCAGCCTCCCTCTCCAACCCAAACCACCACACCATGATCGACATCAACGAAATCGGCGCGACCGCGTTCGTCATCGCGTCCATCCGGGCCCTGGAACCCGAAAAGTCGCCCCAGCTCTTCAACGATCCCTACGCCCAGTGGTTCTCGAACGAGCAGGCCCGGGGCGCGGCCCGGCAGCTGGAGGCGGCCTTTCCCCCTTCGACCACCATGGTCCGCTTCCGCACCCGGTACTTCAACCGTTTCATCGAGCGGGGAATCGCGGACGGGGCCCGCCAGGTGGTGCTGCTCGGGGGCGGCTTCGACATGCACGCTCACATCTTCGCCAACCCCGACGCGGCCTTCTTCGAGGTCGATCAGAAGGCGGTCCTCGAATTCAAGCGAGCCATTCTGGCGGAGCACGGGATCGAGCAGGCGCCTTCGCTCTTCGGCAACTACCTGGAGGTCGATGTGCCCGACGGACTCGCCGGCATCGGCTTCGACCTCAACGCGCCCACGGTCATGGTCTGGGAAGGCAACACCATGTACCTGCCGCCCGAGTCGATCATGCCGTTCCTGAACCGGCTGGCGGGCGCGATGTCGTCGTTCCGGATCGCCTTCGACTACTTCTCGGTGGACATGCAGGACCGCGACTTCGAGACCGAGGAGGATCGCGTGAGGCTGGAGGGGGTGGAGAGGGCGATGGGGGCGTCGTTTCCGACGGGGTTCCCCGATCTGACGATTTTCGAGCAGGAGGCGCCGTTCAAGGTGGCCGAATCGGGGTCGTTTGCGGGGCTGGCGGAGGAGTTCGGGTCGGGAGACGTGGTGGCTGGGTATCCGGAGGACTGGCGGGAGACGTTGAAGTTGTACCGGTTCTGCGTGTTGGAGAGGGGGTAGGCCTACGCCGTATGAACCGTTTGCCGGGCTGCTGACACCTTCTCGTACCACCTCTCCAGCGCCGGATTGCGGGCCAGACCAGCAAGCGCCTCCCACCCTTCCGGCTCCCTCCGCTCCGCCAGAACCTCGATCCAGCGCCGGAGTAGCCAGTCCGCTCTGAGACCCGTCGTCGTCATCTCGTAGCGGCACCCCCGGTCCCCACCCCAGGGGTCGAACCAGCGGCCGAAAACCTTGAACAGCGCAGCGATGTCGGGCGCCTCCCAATCGTCCCAGGGCTCCGGCAGGTCGCGGCGGCGCGGCCAGTCGGGCATGAGGAAGTTGAGCATGTGGTACGCCCGGGGTTCACGGCCGGTCAGGACGAACGCGACGACCTCGGGGCGGTATTCCTTCGCGGAAATGAAGAGTCCCGCCGCGAGCCAGAGCGCCCGCTGCGCCGCGTCCATGCCGCGGGCGGCCGACCGGCGGCGGATCCGTTCCGCGAGTTGCTCCTTGGGCAAGTATAGCAGGCCGGCCCAGAGCAGCGCGTGGAGCGCCGAGATCTGCGCCCTGGTGCACCGCGTCGGGAAGACGCCGAGGAGCGTCGGCACCGCGAGACGGGCCACCTCGGCGTTGGCGTCGTCGTGGGAGAGGTCGAAGAGGTGGCGGTTGTGCCCGCTCCCGCGGCGGATGAGGGACCGGTAGACCGTGATGAGCGCCTCGGAGCACAGGCCGCTGTGGTCGCTGGCCACGCGACGATACCAGGCGGGCTCGTGCACGTAGTGCGCCAGGTACCAGGATCCCGCGGCGCGGCGGATACCCTCATCGTCGAGTGCTTCCAAAGGGTCGCCGCCTAGCGTGACGGTCGCGGCCAGGCTGGCGAGCACGGGATAGCAGTAGCGGTCCCCGTCTCTCTTTCGGTCCAGCCGCACGACCTCGGCGAGTGGGGGAAGATCGTCGCGGTGGACGAAGTGGGGGAGTCCCTGCAGCGCGGCGGCGAGGAGTTGCTCGTCGGACTCTACCCGGATGCGCAGGCAGTCGGCGGGCTCGTCGCCGAAATGCCCCGGAATCACGCACATGTACGCCTCGCCGATGCGTTCCCAGAGCCACGGGGATCCCTCGCCGCGCGCGAGCGCGTCCACCTGTTCCCTGGCGTCCGCCATGAACCGCAGTCGTTCCGCCTCCTTGACGAAGTCTTCCGACTCCTTCCAGCCCGGGACGATAGGCTGCCTCCAGGGGTCGGGTCTGGCCGTGCCGGCGTACTTCGGCGCGCTTTCGCGGACCGCTTCCGGACCGTCCTCGTCGTTCGACATCTCTTCACCCTCCTTTTCCGCCTTCGCGCTACCCATCTCTTCCCGGGTAAACGGGCCATCGTAGTCGGCCCAATGTACCGCCGGCTGGGACAGATAGTCCTCCAGCGGCACCCCGCGGGCGCCAACCAGCAGCGTTCGCGCCCCCGGAAAACGTGCCCGGAAGGCCGCGCGTCCACGGCGTTTGCCCGCCCCCGTACCGCTCTTCACCTCGATGCCCATGAGATTGGGACCACGGGAAAGGACGAAGTCGACTTCGTGCGGGCCTTCGCGCCAGTGGTACAGCTTCGCCTTGAGTCCGGCCGTGTTGTGCAGGTGAGCCCCCACGGCACTCTCGGCGATGCGCCCCCAGAGGGTGCGGTCGGCGCGGACCTCTTCAAAGGAACGTGTCAGCTGCACCGTCATGAGGGCGGTGTTGAGGACATTCAGCTTGGGACTCGATCCGCGGGCGATGTGCCGGGCACCGGAGTACCTGGAGAGGCCGGTGAGCAGGCTTGCCTCCGAAAGCAGGTCCAGATAGTCCGCGAGCGTGGCGGTGTTGCCGGATTCCTGAATCTGTCCGAGCATCTTGTTGTAGGAGAGGATCTGGCCGGAGTAGTCGCCGGCCAATTCCATCAGGCGGCGCATGAGTGCGGGTTTCTCGATGCGGGTCAGGGCGATGATGTCCTTCTCGATGCTGGGTGAGACTATCGTGTCCGCCACGTAGGCCCGCCACCGGTCCACGTCATTCACCAGCCGAGCCGCCCCCGGGTATCCCCCGAAGAACAGATACTGGTCGAGTGTGTAGCCAAATCCCCCGGCCATCTCCGGGAAGGACCAGTGATAGACCTTGACCGGCATGAAGCGCCCGGCGAGGCTCTCGCGCAGACCGGTCAACATCGACCAGGGGGCCGATCCCGCCACGACCACCCGCAGGGGACAGCCCGCCTTCCGGTCGCGGTCCCACTGACCCTTGACGATCAGAGACCAATCGTCGATGTGCTGGATTTCGTCGAGGGCAAGGACGAAGCCCCGCTCACTCCGCTCCGCGTTCCGGCGTGCCCTCCTCCAGGCATTCAGCAACCACGTACGTTGACCTTGCCGGTTCCGCAAAATGCCCTTGCTCGCCAGGATCCGGTCAACGGCAAAATGGCGGCTCGGCAGGTCAACCCGCTGGAGTGCCTGCTCGATCATCGTGGTCTTGCCAGTCTGACGCGGACCCGTGACGGCTACGATCAGCGGCAGGTCATCCTGCGTGATTTCGAAGACCAGTTGGTCCACCTGGGGGCGCTGGTAGGCATGCATGGGTGAATGTAAGTGACTGATTGATCGAATGTCAATCAATTACACCAACCCGTTCGATCCTGTCGAGTCGGGCGGATGAGCGGAGGCCGTGAGGGCCCTCACCCCCCCGCAATAATCAGCATCCCACGCGACCGCAGCATCTCGTTGAGCGCCGCCACCTCGTTCGCGACCAGCGCGTCCAGGGTCTCCAAATGTTCCCGCAGCTGCCCGTGCAGCAACGCCTTCACCTCGAGTTCCTGGTCCGTGGGCGGGAAGTCCGCGCCCGAGATCGCGCCGGTCAGGTAGCCCAGCTTCTGGAGCAGGGTCGCGCCGAAGCGCACGCCGTCCTGGCCCTGACCCGTGAGACGCAGGTCGACCATGTTCATCTGGAGGTCGACGAGTTGCCGGCGCAGGGCAGCGATCGCCTCCGCGAGCGCGTCGTCATCGGCGAAGCGCGACATGGTGGCGAGCTGGACCCGCATGGCCTCCACGCGCCGTACCGCCTCGCCGGCCGTGACCACATCTTCGCGGACCTCGCGCAGGAAGGCGACCTGGGCCGCGATGTCGGCCTCGGTGCCCGCCGAGTGGGGATCCTTGATGACGGTGAGGGGTTGTTCGCGGGTCTCGCCGGCGGCGTTGAGACGGACGGTGTAGCGCCCGGGGGGTTGCAGGATCGAGACCTGGCGGGCGCCGGGGGCGGGGCGGCCGTTGTCGCCGACTTCGATGTGGTCCGCGTACATCGGGCGGGTCAATAGCCGGATGGGACCGTTGGACTCGTCCCGCAGGTTCCAGTGGATGCGGTTAACGCCCACGTTGTTGGTGCCCTGGAGAGTGCGGACGACTTCGCCTGACGCGTTGACGATCTCCACCGTCGGAGCCCCGTCACCCGGTTCCGCCAGCCAGTAGTTGATCGACGCGCCGTATTCCGGATCCCGCCCTTCGGTGGGGTCGCTGTAGGGGACCGAGGGCGGCGTGATCGGGCGGAAGCGGTAAGCGTCGCGCGGCGCGAAGAGGTGCGAAGCCGACCCCATCACCTCCGGAGTTAGCTCCTGCAGCGGCGTCAGGTCGTCCAGAATCCAGAATCCCCGCCCATACGTCCCCACCACCAGGTCCCCGAAGTGCTCCTGCACGACCATCCCCGAGACCGGCGCGTGCGGCAGGTTGTTCTGCAGCGGCTGCCAGTCGTCCCCCTCGTTGAAGGACACGTAGAGCGCGTTCTCGGTGCCCACGTACAGCAGCCCCCGCCGCTTCGGGTCCTCCACGATCACCTTCGTGTAGCTCAGCATGCTCGGCGGGATCCCGTCGGTGATCTTCTCGAAGGACGCCCCGTAGTCCCGCGTCCGGTACACATACGGATCGCGCACATTCACCTGGTGCCCGTCAATGGCCACATAGGCCGTCCCCGCCGCGTACCGTGACGGCGCGATCGACCGCACCGCCATCCACTCCGGCAACCCAGGCATGTTCCCGGTCACATTCGTCCACGTCCCGCCGCCGTCCCGGGTTACCTGCAGCAGCCCGTCGTTCGTCCCCGCCCAGATCAGCCCCTCCTCGACCGGCGACTCGGCGATCCCGAAGACCGTGCCCGCGTACTCCACCCCGATGTTGTCCCCCGTCAGCCCCCCCGACAGCCCCATACGGCTCTGATCGTTGAGCGTCAGGTCCGGACTGATCGCCTCCCAGCTCTGCCCCCCGTTGCGGGTGCGGTGCACATGCTGGCTCCCCACGTACACCGTGTTGTTGTCGTGCGGCGAGATGTGGATCGGCGCGTCCCACACGAAGCGGTAGCGCACGTCCGACGCCGCCCCCCTGCTCTGCTCCGGCCACACCTCGACGGCGCGGAACTGGCGCCGGTCCTCCTCGTAGCGCACCACGATCCCCCCCACCATCCCCGACCCCGAAGCCGACGACCACACAATGTTCGGATCGGTCGGATCGGGCGTCGCCCACCCGCTCTCGCCACCGCCCACATGGTGCCACATCCCGCGCGGAATCCCGGTGATGCGACGCTGTCCCATGATGCGGCTGTTGCTCGGACCCCGGTAGGTCGGCTCGTCCTGCTTGTTGCCGAGCACGTTGTACGGGATCGCGTTGTCGACGGTCACGTGGTACATCTGCGCGTTCGTGAGGCGCTGCCTGAACCAGGTCCGCCCCCGGTTGATCGAGATCGAGAGGCCCTGGTCGTGCGCGACGATCATGCGGTCCGGGTCGGTGGGATCGATCCACATGTCATGATGGTCCCCGCCGGGCGCCTGGGGGCGGGGCGTCACGTCCAGCGTCCGTCCCCCGTCGGTGGAGACGGTGAAGGAGGCCGTGAGGAAGTAGGCCTCGCCATCGTCGTTGGGGGAAATCGCCACGCGCGAGTAGTAGTGCGGCCGCCCCATCGCATTGCGGTTGCGCGTGATGAGCGACCAGGTGCGCCCCCCGTCCTCGGAGCGCCAGACCTGCCCGTCCTCGGTCTCGCGTCCCTCCCACGGAATCCCGTCCCCCGTTTCGAGCATCGCGTACACCCGGTCCGGATTCGACGGCGCGACCGCCACCGCCACCTTCCCCACCGGCTTCTCCGGCAGCCCGATCCCGTTGCCCGGCCCGTTCAGCTTCGTCCAGGTGTCACCGCCGTCGCGCGAGACGTGCAGCCCGCCGCCCGGTCCCCCGGAAGTCCGCCCCCAGGTGTGGATCTCGAGCTGCCAGGTGCCCGCGAAAAGCACCCGCGGGTTCGATGGATCCATCGCGATGTCCGAGCAGCCCGTGTCCTCGTCGACGAAGAGGACGTGCTCCCACGTCGCGCCGCCGTCGGTGGTACGGTAAATGCCACGTTCAGGCTGCGGCCCGTACGCGTGACCCATCGCGCAGATGAACACGATGTCCGGGTCCGTCGGGTGAATGACGAGCCGCGGGATCCGCCCGGTCTGCTCCAGTCCCATCAGCGTCCACGTCGCGCCCGCATCGGTGGACTTGTAGACCCCCTGCCCCAGCGAGACATGGCTGCGAATCTTCCCCTCGCCGGTCCCGGCCCAGACAATGTTCGGATCGGTCGCCGCGACACCCAGCGACCCGATCGACTGCACCGGCTGATCGTCGAAGATGGCGTCCCAGTGCACGCCGCCGTCGGTGGTCTTGTAGATGCCGCCCGACGCGGCGCCGACGTAGTAGGTGTGGGCGTGGCCGGGGATGCCGGCGGCCGCCGAGAAGCGGTTGCCTTCGGGGCCGATGTGTCGCCAGCGCAGGGCGGTGTAGGTGGAGGGGTCGGGAGATTGCTGGGGGGTGGCGGGGGTGGGGGGGAGGAGGGCGGTGGCGAGGAGGAGGGCCAGGGGGAGGGTGGAACGGGTGCGGTTGGGCCGGGTGCGCATTTCGGATTGGCTCGGATGGTTTGGGGGATGGCGTACGGGGGCACGATTGTGGAGTGGTGACAGAGTCCGGCGGGCCCGGTGCGGCGTCAAGTCACGCGGATCAAACGAGCGCCAACCTGCCTGGCCGACCACCAGCCCAAGCTGATCCACAAGGTGCTTGACCTGCGGGTCCTGGCGGGCCAACATCCAAACGAGCTGAATGTCGTGTCGTGGATTGCCTGCATGGAGTGGGATCCCTCGGCCGGGAACGTCTCGCGAGTCGTCCGGGAGGTGCTCGATGCCTACCCGGGACCGGAACATAAGAGGCTGCGGGAGGCATTTCGGGAATGGGTCCTGGGAGCGGCGCAGTCGTGGGGGATCGGAGATGAGGTTCTGAAACAAGTGGAGTCACTCAAGGAGGCGGGAATGATCTACGCAGGAGTGGAGGAACTGAAGGAGAGGGCGCACCGCGAGGGGCTGGCCGAAGGGATCCGGCAGGGACGTGCCGAAGGACATGTCACGCTCGTGTGCCGCCAAGCCAGACTGAAGTTCGGCGCGGGCACGGCCGAGCGGTTGTCCCGGTTGCTGAAGGGAGTCTCCGACCCGGAACGGATCGGTCGCATCGGGGACCGGATCATCGAGTGCGAGACGGGTACGGAGCTGCTTGCGCGTGCTCGGGAGGTTTGAGTCGGTCGCAACTCCGTAGCGAAGCGGAACAGTACGGCTGAATTATCCGTTGATTGTTTGCCATATTCTCCGTCATATGTATGGCAAATTATCCGTTGACTGTGTGCCATATTCTCCGTTAGCTTCAAGCCGAATTATCCGATCTCTTTCTCGGCAAGGCAAACGGCGGCGCCCTGCCAGGTGCTGGCCGAGGGCCACAGGATACCAGCTTGAGCTACCAGCCACGAGTCGTTGACCGGGAACTTGCCGAGAGGCTCGCAGCAACCGGTGCTGTTGTTCTGGAGGGCCCCAAGACATGTGGCAAGACGGTTACGGGCAGGCATCACGCAGCCAGCGAGGTGTTGCTGGACGTGGACCGCAACGCGCGACGGATGGTTGGCATCGACCCCGGCGAGGTGCTCCGCGGCAAGACTCCACGCCTGATCGACGAATGGCAGACGGAGCCCGACATCTGGAATCATGTTCGACGAGCAGTAGACGACCGGGGCGCCTCCGGACAGTTCATTCTGACCGGATCCGCCGTCCCGGCCGACGACATCACCCGCCATACCGGCGCCGGGCGCCTCACGCGTCTGCGAATGCGTCCCTTCTCCCTCTTGGAGACCCGCCATTCCTCGGGAGAGATCTCGTTGCGATGCCTGCTCGACGGTACTTCACAACGCTCCGAACCGTCGGAGCTGGCGGTCTCCAAGCTGGCCGAGCTCCTCTGCCGGGGCGGCTGGCCGGCCCACCTCGACTATCCCCTGGCACGCGCAATGCGCATGAATCGGGACTACCTCAACGAGATTCGCCGCGTCGACATCTCGCGCGTCAGCGGCAGGCGAAGGGATCCCGTGAAAGTAGGCCGTCTGCTCCGATCCCTTGCCCGGAATGTCGCGACTCCGGCATCGCTCTCGACGCTGATCACGGACGTGCAGGGAGGCGGCCACATCATGAAGTGGGAGACGGCTTCGGAATACCTGGAGGCCCTCGAACAACTGATGATCGTGGAGGACCTGCCGGCCTGGGCACCCCACCTGCGCTCGCGGACCACCCTCAGGACGACCCCGGTACGGCACTTGGCCGACCCATCCCTGGCAGTCGCGGCTCTCCGGGCCACTCCACGCCGTCTTATGGACGACCTTGAGTACTTCGGCTTTCTCTTCGAATCGATGGTGATCCGGGACTTGCGTGTCTACGCCCAGGCGAGTGATGCGGAGGTCTTCCACTACCGCGAGAAAGGGGGGCTGGAAGTCGACGCGATCGTCGAGACGTGGACCTACCCCGCTTTCACGGACGGTTATGTTTTGGTGTTGATGGTGTCTGATAATGGTTTCTTTTTCTCGCTCTTTCAACGGTGGAGAGGGGTAACGAGCGACCCCGACGAAGCGAGCAGGCCGGAGAAGCCCGGAGAGCTTCGGCCGCCCCGGAGCTGCAGGTTCGCTTCAGGCCGCATGGTTGAGTTTCTCGAAGTCCGCCGGCGATTCGTAGCCGAGCGCGGAGTGGAGTCGGCGGGTGTTGTAGAAGCCCTCGATGAATTGGAAGACTTCACGCCGCGCCTTGGCCACCGTCGGAAAACGCCGCCGGTCGATGAGTTCGCACTCGAGCGTGGCGAAAAAGCTCTCACACATAGCGTTGTCGTATGCGTCGCCCACCGAGCCCATCGACTGCGCGATGCCCGCCTCGCGACAATGCTCCCCGAACGCCAGCGACGTGTACTGCGAGCCTTGGTCGGAGTGATGGACGACTCCACCCCTCGGCTGGCGGCGGCGGACCGCCATCTCCAGCGCGGCCCCGACCAGCTCGGCCTTCATGTGGGGTGCCATCGCCCAGCCGACGATCCGCCGGCTCCAGGCATCGAGCACCACGGCGAGGTACAGCCAGCCGGTCCAGGTGGGCACGTACGTGATGTCCGCCACCCACAGTTGGTCGGGACCCTTGGCCGAAAAGTCCCGGTTCACCAGGTCCGGCGCGGGCTCGGCCTTGGCGTCCCTCTTCGTCGTGCCCGTCTTGAATCGCCTCCGCGTCACGCCCTCGATGTCCAGCTCCCTCATCAGGCGTGCCACTCGCTTCCGGCTCACACGCTCGCCGTCGGCCAAGAGCGCCGCGTGGATCCGCGGGCAGCCGTAGGTCTCGTCGCTGTCGCGCCAGATCGCCTTGATCCTGACCTTGAGCTCGGAGTCTCGCCCCGCTCGCGCCGAGGGCGGACGGTTCAGCCAGCCGTAGTACCCGCTGGGGGAGAGACCCAGCACCCGGCACATGGCTGCAAGCGGAAAGGTTGCCCGGTTCGCCTTCATGAACGCATACCCCCGCCAGGGATCGATTCGCTCTCCCTCGCGAACCAGGCCGCGGCTTTTTTTAGGATGTCCCGCTCCATCCTGAGCCGCTTGACTTCCCGCTTCAGCTCCCTCATCTCCTTGCGTGCCTCCGTCGTCAGACCGTCACTGCGCCGGCCCTCGTCCAGGTCCGCCTGCTTGACCCAGTTCCGGATCGTCTGCTGCGAAGGCTCGAACTCGCGTGCGAGAGACCCCGGACTACGCCCGGCTCTCACCAGCTCGACGATACGTTCCTTGTACTCGGGCGGATACCGCCCTCGTCTTCTTCCCGCCATGACTCACCTCCTTGGTTGAACCCAATGGAAAGGTGTCCGTCATAGCGGGGCAACTCCAACGGACGATGGGCGTTGGGCGGCCTTCGAAGTCAAGCTGGGCGAACGCTGGGTGGAGGATGGAGCAAGAAACCTCAGACGACTCGCTCACCGCATGAAGCGCGGAGGACGTGGAGATCCCGTTGCGCTGGCCGTGGTCCTTCCGAACGGTTATGGATACGCGGGCGGTGGAGATGTGGGGGTCATCCCCATCGGGGCGCTGGGGCCCTGACGAATCGAGCAGTGCGAAGAATGAGACGCTCTCGCAAGATGATACCCGTGGCCGTACTGGTCTCCATGTCCACCTACCTCCCGCCGGGTGCGCAGACGGGGGCGGCGAGCGTCATTCAGGGCGAATCGGGAGCCTATTGGGCGGAAGATACCGGCCGGTCGACCTTCCTGTGCAGCGTTTCGACCCTGCAAGAGCAGCCCGACTATCTCTACCCCGTCTCGCACATTGAGAAAATGGTTCGGGACGCTGAGGTCGTGGTTAGGGCCGTGGCGGTGGACTCGTTACCTGGTTTGCCCCTTGACTCCATGGCGCCCTCCGAGGCCGCCACCGGGGACCCTTCGGAGATCGTCGTGGGCTTTTCGGAGATCCGGTTCAGGACAACCGAAATCTTGCGCGGCCCTTTCCCGACAACCGAATTCACCTTTCATGGTATCGTCGCCGAAGAGGATGATTTCAACACGCTTCCCGTCCCCTATCGAATGGTCAGGTCCTCCGGGCAGCGCGGCAACTGCTACGCCAGGGACTATCGATTAGGCAGCGAGTACCTCTTCCTCCTCAAACGCCGGGACGGCGCCCTGACCCCACACTGGATCCCCCTCGGCCCCACCAACGAACAGATCCGGGGCGATGACGACCCCTGGGTGAAGTGGGTACGCGAGCAGTTGGCGGAAGACCCCGGCATGGAAGGCCGACCGCCCCGCCCGTAGATCCCGACCATCACCCGCCCCACCCGCGGGGACCCCCCCACGCCAGGACCCGTGGAAGCGGATCCCCCGCCATTCGACCGGCGACGCCCCCGGGCGGACCCATCCCCCCACTCCTAGCGGTGATCCCCTCCAACCCGTACGGTAGTGCGGGACGGCAATGCGCTTGCCATCCCCGACTGCGCCCTGGAGGCCCTAAACCACCACCCACAAAGGAGTAAGAGCCGGTGTTGAGGTACTTCGAACTCGAACAGCGCAACTCCACCGTCCGCCGTGAAGTCGTGGCCGGATTCACCACCTTCCTCACCATGGCGTACATCATCTTCGTGAACCCGCAGATTTTGGCCGGCACGGGGATGGACGCGGGGGCCGTACTCGTCGCCACCTGCCTGGCTGCGGCCTTCGGGTCGATCGTCATGGGACTCTACGCGAACTTCCCCATCGCGCTGGCACCGGGGATGGGGTTAAACGCGTACTTCGCGGCCGTGGTGGTGGGCACCATGGGGCTCCCGTGGCAGGCCGCGCTGGGAGCCGTCTTCTGCTCGGGCGTGCTGATGCTCGTCCTGTCGGTGTTGCCGGTCCGCGAATGGGTGGTGAACGCCATTCCGCGCTCGCAGAAGCACGCGATCGCGGCCGGGATCGGCTTCTTCCTGTTCATCATCGGGCTACGCAGCGCCGGGGTCGTGGTGGGCAGCGACGCGACGCTGGTGACGCTCGGCAATCTCACCGAGTGGACGGTCATTCTGGCGGTGCTCGGGTTTATCGCGATCGCGGGGATGGACCACCTCAAGCAACCGGCCTCGGCCCTGCTCTGCATCCTGATCGTGGCGGGGATCGGGTGGGTCGCGGGGCTTTCTCCCGCCCCGGAGTCGCTGGTCGCCGCGCCGCCGTCGCTGGCTCCGACCGCGTTCCAGCTCAACATCGCGGCCGCGCTGGAGGTCGGTCTGGTCGCAATCGTCTTCGCGTTCCTCATGGTCGACCTCTTCGACACCAGCGGCACCCTGGTCGCCGTGCTCAACGAGGCGGGGCTGACCGACGGAACCGGGCGCGTCCCGGGTCTCAGGCGCGCGCTGGTCGCCGACAGCTCGGCCACGATCGTGGGGTCGATGCTCGGCACGTCGACCACGACCTCCTACATCGAAAGCGCGGCGGGCGTGCGAGCGGGCGGACGCACCGGAATCACCGCGCTGGTCGTCGCGGGCCTCTTCCTGGTCTCGATCGTGTTCGTGCCCATCGCCACCGCCATCCCGGCCTTCGCCACCGCCCCCGCGATCCTCTTCGTAGGCTGCGTGATGGCGCGCGCGCTACGCCACGTCGAATGGGACGACCTGACCGAATCCGTCCCGGCCATCGTGACCGCGCTGGCCATGCCATTCACCTACTCGATCGCCACCGGGATCGGTCTCGGCTTCATCACCTATGTGCTGATCAAGGTCGTGGGCGGGCGCCGTCATGAGGTGAACCTGGCGGTGCTCGTCGTGGCCGCGCTGTTCGCGATCCGCTTCGTGGTGACGTAGGCGACGCGGGCTTGCCCCCACCCGCTCGCACAAGACTTGCGTCCCACCCCACAACGGGTAGATCTTGCCGACGTTTCCCGCCACAACGACCCCATGACCTCGGACTCGAACCCATGACCGCACCTCGCCACGCATCGGCCCGAAGCCCGCTGCCCACGCTCCTCGCCCTCCTCGCCGCCGCCCTACCCACCACCGCCACCGCCCAGACGACCCACGTCATTGAGGACGGACAGGCACAAGTCGTCCCCGAGTTCGCGGACACCGCCACCTGGATCCGGCACGAACTCTGGGTCGAGACCGAGTTCGACACCGACGGCGACGGCAGGCCCGACCGCGTGCATGTGGACGTGACGCGCCCAGCGCAGACTGACAGCGAAGGGCTGAGGGTGCCGGTCATCTACGAGACCAGTCCCTATTACTCCGGCGTCGCCGGCCTCGACTTCGACCACTTCTGGAACCTGCGGCAGGAGGTCGGCGACGATCCCATCACCCGCGATCCCTTCCCGGCCACAATCCCTCACCGCGACACCCAGCCGATCATCTCCCTTTCGCATGTGCGGACGTGGGTGCCGCGCGGCTTCGCCGTCATCCACTCCCAGTCTCCCGGAACCGGCCAGTCCCAGGGGTGCCCCACGGTAGGCGGGGCCAACGAGTCGCTCGCACCTAAGGCTGTGATCGACTGGCTGAACGGGCGCGCACGGGGATTCACGAGCCTGGACGGCAACGAAGAGGTACAGGCCTACTGGACCACCGGCAAGGTCGGCATGACCGGCACCTCCTACAACGGTACCCTGCCCCTGGCCGCTGCGACGACAGGTGTCGAGGGTCTCGAGGCGATCATCCCCATCGCCCCCAACACGTCCTACTACCACTACTACCGCTCCAACGGGCTGGTGCGGTCCCCCGGCGGATACCCCGGCGAGGACATCGACGTCCTCTTCGACTTCATCTTCAGCAGCTTTCCCGAGGTGCGCGACTACTGCCTGGCCAACGTGCGCGACGAGATGAACGAGCATCTGGACCGCACCACCGGCGACTACAACGACTTCTGGGCCGAGCGCGACTACCTCAACCACATCGGCGGCGTCCGCGCGGCCACCCTCATGAGCCACGGCTTCAACGACTGGAACGTCATGCCCGAGCACAGCTACCGCATCGCGATGGCGCTGAAGGAGCGGGGCGTGCCGGTGCAGATCTACTACCACCAGGGCGGCCACGGCGGACCTCCGCCGCTCGAGCGCATGAATCGCTGGTTCACCCGCTACGTGATGGGTGTCGAGAACGGTGTCGAGAACGATCCCGAGGCGTGGATCGTGCGCGAGGGCGACGAAATGGGGGACCCCACCCCGTACGCCAGCTATCCCCACCCGGAGGCCGAAGGTGCGAGACTTCATCCCGCGGGCGACGGCAACTGGACCGGGACGCTGTCGCTGGCGGGCGGGCCGGATCGGGGCATCGGTGGCGTGGTCGACAATTTCGCGTTCACCGGGGACCAGCTCGCCGCCGTCGAGTGGTCGAACCACCGTCTGCTCTATTCGACACCCGAGTTGCGCGAGGATGTGCATCTCTCCGGCGAGGCGACGGTGCGGGTGCGCGTGTCGGCAGACGCGGCGGCCGCCAATCTGACCGTGTGGCTGGTGTCGCTGCCCTGGGCTGAGGAACCGGAGCACATCAACGAGAACATCATCACCAAGGGCTGGGCCGATCCGACCAACGCGAGCGCGGACAACATCGCGGCGCCGCGCGGCGGGGCTCCTCTCACACCCGGCGAGTTCGTGGAACTGGAGTTCGCCCTGCAGCCGGATGATCAGGTGATTCCCGCCGGCGCGCGCATCGGCCTCATGATCTTCTCGAGCGACCAGCTATACACCGTGCATCCGGAGCCGGGCACCACGCTGACCGTCGACCTGGCGGGGACGAGCATTTCGCTGCCGGTGGTGGGCGGCGTCGCGGCCATGACGCGGGCGCTGCGGCCGGCGAGTTGAGCTGAGCCCAGGAGGCCGAGCACGGAAGGACCGGCGACTGGCGACTCATGTATGAGTATGGTATACTCAAATCATGAGTAAGAGACTGCAGGTCGTCATGTCCGACGCCGACCTCGACGAGATTCGCGACGCGGCCAGGCGCAACAACCTCACCCTGTCCGCGTGGGTCCGCCGCACCTTGCGCGCTGCGGCCGGGCGCGAGCGACGCGGTGGCGCGGCCGCCGTACACGAAGCGCGTCCCGACTACTCCGTCTTCAAGCCGGGAACGCTGCGCTACGTCACGATCGAGGCGCGGGTCATGGAGCACGACGCTGAAGCCGTGCGCCGGCGCTACAAGCTCCGCGACTGGAAAGCGGCCGTGGAGGAGGCGGTCTGCAGGCAGGCGATCGTCCCAATGACAAAGGAGGAAGCGCTCGCGATGCGGGGTGTCGGTTGGGACGGAGATCTGGACGAGATGCGGGACGACGACCCGATCGAGATGATCGACCCGGTCGAACCGATCGAGTAGGCGTGATCGTCGACACGTCCGCCTGGGTCGAATACATGCGGCGAACGGAAAGCGCATTCGACCTCTTTCTGGACGCGGCGGTACGGGCCGGCCAACCCATCGCCACCCCTGCGGCGGTCGTCGCCGAGCTTCTTTCCGGCACCAAAAGCGAGGTCCAGGCCGCCAATCTCCTTCAGCTGCTCAGCCGCTTCGAGATCCTGATTCCGGGCTCGCTGACGCACTACCGGGGAGCCGCGCGCATTTATCGCATCTGTCGCCGGGCCGGGTTTACGATCCGATCGACGGTCGACTGCATGGTGGCCGCTGCCGCTCTCGAGGATAGGCGTCCGCTTCTGGCGCGTAACCGTGATTTTGCGGTGATCGCGCGGCACACGGAGCTGGAATTGGTGATTCCGCCGGACCCCGGGGCTCCGAAGAAACCGCCGCGGGGGTGGTCCGCGGAATAGGCGCCAGTCACGGTATGGTGAGGGAGCCGCCACGCACATGACGATCGACTTTACGGACGCCCTCCCCTACCTGCTTCTGTGGGTGGCGTTGGGGTTTGCGATGTTTCCGGGTCCCCGCCCGGCCGGGCCGACCTTCCTCGCCCTCTCCCTCGCAGCCGGGGTCGTTGCCGGCATCGTCGAATGGACAGGGCTCGCGGTGCTCGCACTCTTCGCGGGGTCCTGTCTTGCCGCCGTGCGGACCGAGTTTCCCAAGGCTCTGCGGGCGCTGTCGTGGGGGGTCGTCGTGATCCTCGCCGTGGCCCTGGCCATGCACCAGATGCCGGGGATCCACAATGTCCGGAGGTGCGCACGCACCGCTCGGACATGTTCTATAAGACGTACCGCACGCCGAAGCTGACATGGCGTTCCGTGGACGGCTTCACGCAGCGTGACTACGCCCTGCGCAACGCTTCCAGGCATGTGACGGACATCTTCGCCGAGCTGCGTGACGGGGACGACCGCCGCGAGGGCTTTCTGGATCCGTACACAGTGGCTCGCGAGGGCCCGGGGAACGTGCTGTCGGCAGAGTCGCCCGAGGAGATGGCGCGCGAAATCAAGCATATCGCGAAAACCCTGGGTGCCGACCTAGTCCCAAAACAAGCGAGTAGGCCACGGGCGGCGGTTTTCGGTTGTTCGGATGGGTAAAGGGCGGACTTGGAGGTGGCATGGGGGGCGGTGTCGCGGGGTTGCAGGACGATGAACAGGGACTTCGGGGCCGGTTTTCCCGGCTGTTCCGAGGTCATTTTGGCTGCGGGCGACACCGGTCCCAGTGGAGGTGCGGCGGGGCGCGCGGGGAGGGTGGATAGGCTGCGCGGCGTCAGCCGAATCCGGTCTGGAACGCGGTCCGTTCGATCGTTCGCCATGCGCTGAACAGCCGGTCGGCCGAGGGCTGCCAGCCGATGATGCGGAGCGTCGTCTGCCGGGCCCGGCGGATGACCTGGCAGGGCAGCAGGATCATTTCGCGAACGAACGTCCTGAACTCCATGGCGACGTACTTCTTCCGGTCCGCCTTGAAGTGCATCATCAGGGCGAACCAGCTCTTCAGGTTCCACGCCAGCGCCGCCATCACCATGTAGGCCCAGTTGCTCACCAGGTCGTAGACCGGTACCCGCATCGCGCCCACCCCGCTCTTCAGCTGGGCCACCACGTTCTCCTGGTCGCAGCGGGCGTTGGCCAGGCGGACGACCTCGGCCGCGCTGATGTCCCTCCGGGTCGTGATGTAGAAGAAGTACCGGAGCTCGTCGATCAGGGCGTTCTCTCCCCTCATCCTGCTGATGTTCTTGCGCACGACGACCATCCGGTACGTCTCGCGGCACTTGCCCGGCCGGTATTCGTACTCGCCCACATGCTCGCAGTTCAGCCTCCTGTTCAGGTAGCCGCGCTCCCGCACGATCCGCTCCTTCACGTCCTCGCGCCTGCGCCGCGCCTTCCCCGTCCGGGAGGTGTAGCGCGGCCGGCGCTCCAGAGGCTTCCAGTCGCCCTCCTCCAGCGCCTCGGCCCGCTTCACCATCCCCGGCTGGGCGTCGTAGCCGAAGATGAAGTCCGCCTCCTCGCTCCAGCGGTCGAAGTGGGCCGTCAGCGAGAAGTCCGTGTCGCCGCGCACGCACACCCGCTCGGCGTGGGGCGCCACCAGGCCGACCGCCCGGTCGATCCACTCCGCGGCGCCCGTGTGGCTGGGGACGTTGCCCGGCCGGTTCACCAAATAGAGCACCTCGCCCGTGTTGGCCAGCGAGACGATGAGCGGGTGGTAGCCCCACACCCCCTTGTAGGACATGTCCATCCCCTCCTTCTTCGTGCCCAGCGTGGGCGCCAGCGTCCCGTCCACGTCGATGTAGGCCACCGGGGCCAGCAGATCCCGGCCCCGGCCCAGCCACAGTTGCGGCCGCACCGCGTTGAAGGCCTCCTGAAGCTCGAGGACGTCCGCCTCGTCATAGCGCCGCGTGAAATCGCCCGCCGCCGTCGGGCTCGGGATCACCTCCGCGCCCAGAGCGTCCATGTAGGCCGCGTTGTCGCGCAGGCTGCCCAGGTCCTCCAGCCGCGTGCCCCCGCACAGCAGGTTGTAGGCGATGTTCAGCACGTGGTCCGACTCGTGGTACGGCAGGTGCCGCTTCAGCAGCCCCAGGCGCCCGTTGATCTCGCCGGGCAGCCCGAGCTTCGACACCAGCCGCCGAACCACGCCGATGCCCCCGTAGCTCATCGCGTTGATCCGCGCCCCGATCTCATAGCGGATCTTGCCGGACCCGAACACCGGCTTCGGCCCGGTGCCCCACCGCCTCCCTCTCGCGTGCCGCGCCTTCACCTTCCGCTTCCGCCGGGCACTGTTCCTGCGGCTCTGTCTGTGCGATATTGTCTTCACCGGAAAGGCCTCCTGGTTGCGTCCAGCGATATACGCCGGATCGTTCTAACTACAATCAGGATAAGCCTTTCCGGTAACTATTAACAGACCCTGGGCAAGAACGTCCTTGTTTTGGGACTAGGCTACACTAGTTCCCGTCCATAATCTCGTAAGTCGTTGCCGTTATTGGAGAAATGGGACTGCTGGGACGGAAGATCGAGTGGAATCGGGTGGCACAAGGCGTTATCTTTATAGTGACGCAAGGGTTGTCTCACCGCCAGAGGGAGTTGCCGATGCGTGCGAAACGGGCGCGCCAACGCAGTCTTTTCGACGCCGAGTATCCGGATCACCGGATGGGGCGGGGGTTGGCCGCGATATCGGCGGTCCTGGACCGGCACCCGGAGTTCGTGGACTGGATCGCGGAAGACGTGGACGGGGGAGGGCGGTCGTCCATGGGGCGGGCGGGCCTGCCCTGCGAGGTGATTCTGCGCTGCGGGATCCTCAAGCACCTGTGGCAGTCCGACTACCGCGAACTGGAGTTCGTGCTCGTTGACTCCGCCTCGGCGAGGCGGTTCACGCGGATCAATCCGCTCCGCCCCCCGAAGCGGTCGGCGCTGCATCGCCGCATCGGAGCCGTGCAGCCGGAGACCTGGGAGCGGATCAACCGGGCACTGTTGGGGACGGCCAGGGACGACGAGATCGAGACGGGCGAGAAGGTGCGCATCGACAGCACCGTGACGGAGACGCATATCCTGGAGCCGAGCGACAGCCAGTTGCTGTACGACGCGGTGCGCGTCCTGTCGCGGCTGCTGGCCCGGGGCCGGAAGAAGCTGGGACCCGACGCCTTCTCCTTCCAAGACCACCGCCGGGCGGCGAAGCGCAGGAAGTGGAAGATTCCCAAGGCGCGGATGAAGCGTAAGGTCAAGCTGTACCGCGAGTTGCTGGCGGTGGTGCGGCGGACGCTGCGGTACGCCGATGGTGCCCTGGAGGCGGTCGATGGCCGCGAGGAGCCGTGGCTGGATGACTGGCGCACGCAGGTCGCACACTGCCGGGATCTGGCCGGGAAGGTCGTGAGCCAGACGGTACGCCTTGGCCTGCCCGCATGACCTGCTACCCACCAGAAAGAGGGAAGAACCCCCCCTAATATAGCTATAAGCGCCCCACAAGGCTAGTGCGACGGATCCGGGGTCGTCCCGGTCGAGACTCCGCCCGCTGGCCCAAAAGTCCGTGCACGTCTCCATCGTGCAGCTCGCCGCGCGGCGGCTCCGTCCGGCGATTCGCGCTTGTCCTCCGGCATCACGCTCGGCCTAGTTCGTTCCTGCCCGGAGTTCGAGCGGCACGGTAGGGGTCCCCCATCTGTTCACCCCGAAGTCAGGAGCAGTTCCATGATGAAACGCCTCGCCGGCGTACTCCTGCTCTCCCTCGCCGCCTGCGAGAGCCAGGAGCCCCCGGCCGCCTGCGGCCCCATTCCGCAAGTGGTGGTCAACGCCAAAGAGACGGCCACTGTCACCGCCTGTTTCAACGATCCGAACGGGGACATGCTGACCTACTCGGTCTGGTCCGCGAATCCGAGCGTGGCTATGGCATCCATATCGGGCACCACCGTCACCGTCAGCGCGGTGGCGCCGGGAAACGCGTCCGTCACGGTCACGGCCTCCGATCCGGACGGCCTGCAGGGGCAGCAGAGTTTCCAGGTCATGGTGCCGAACCGGGCGCCCGTGCCACTGGGCACCATCTCCTCGGTCACGGTTCAGGTCGGCCAGACGGAGTCGCTGGATGTTGCCTCCTACTTCACCGAGCCGGACGGAGAAGCGGTGACCTACGGTGCCGCATCGTCGAATCCTGCGGTGGCCACGGTCTCGGTGTCGGGCAGCACGGTGAGGGTGACGGCGGTCGCCAAGGGAACGACAACCGTAAGCGTTACCGTGACGGATCCGGGCGGCCTCTCCGCCACGCAGACCTTCCAGGCCACGGTACCCAACCGGGCGCCCGAGGCGGTCGGCACGATTCCGGATGACACCGTCGAGGTCGGCGACGCGGTCACCGTGGACCTGTCGCCATACTTCACCGACCCGGACGGGGACGCCCTCGCCTACACGGCTACATCGTCCGCCACGAGCGTGGCCAGGGTTTCGGTCTCGGTCTCGGTCTCGGTCGTCATGATAACCGCCATCGCCAAGGGAACGGCCGACGTCACGATCACGGCCACCGATACCGAAGGCCTGGAGGCCACGCAGAGCTTCGAGGTGATCGTCCCGAACCGGGCTCCGGTGGCGGGGGATCCGATCCCGGACCTCGAGGTGGATATGGACACCATCGCGAACGTCAACGTGGCGGAGCACTTCGACGACCCGGACGGGGATCCGCTGACGTTCGCGGCCAGCTCATCGAGCCCGGCTCACGCGAGCGTGTCCGTGTCGGGAAGCGTGGTCACGGTGCGGGGGGTCCTGATCGGTGCAGCCATGGTGATTGTGACGGCGAGCGACCCCGAGGGGCTCACGGCCCGGCAGGCCTTCCAGGTGACGGTGACAAACCCGGACCGGGCGGTGCTGGAGACGGTATACGACGCCCTGGGCGGGGACGATTGGATCACAAACACAAATTGGGGTACCGATGCTCCGCTCGACACGTGGTACGGAGTCACGACGAACGAGACGGGACGGGTCGTCGCGCTGGACCTGAGGGAAAACGGGCTCGCCGGCGAGATCCCCGCCGTTGTCGGACGGTTACGGATTCTCGAGCAGCTCGATCTCGCCTTGAACCGCGTCGACGAGAATCTTCCGGAATCCGCCGCCGATGCCCGGAAACTCGATGGTGCCGGTTTCCGGCGTGACGCGCACGAGGGACTCGAAGAGGGGCGGCGAGGGAGGCTCGGAGATCCAGGTCGGTTCTCGGTTGGCGCTTCGTTTCCTCCTGCCGCAAGTGGGCACCACGCCAAATCCCGGGAACGGCCGGAATATTCCATGGCCTTGCGGTCCGACGGGATCACGGGTCCGATCCCGCGCGAACTGGGCAACCTGTCCAACCTCAAGGAGCTGTGGCTCGCCGGCAATTCGCTCTCCGGCGCGATTCCGCGCGAGCTGGAGAACCTGTCCAAGCTTGAATCCCTGTGGCTCCCCAGCAATTCGCTGACCGGGACGATCCCGCGTGGACTCGGCAACCTGTCCAATCTCGAATACCTGAGCCTCTGGGCCAATTCGCTGACCGGGGGGATTCCGCCGGAACTGGGCAGCCTGTCGCGCCTCAGATACCTGTATCTCGACAACAATGAGCTGACTGGCCGGATTCCGCGCGAACTCGGCAACCTGTCCAATCTCGAATACCTGAGTCTCGACAACAATGAGCTGACTGGCCGGATTCCGCGCGAACTGGGGAACCTGTCGCGTCTCGAACTCCTGAGGCTCTGGGGCAATTCGCTGACCGGGACGATCCCGCCTGAGCTTGGCAACCTGTCTCGGTTGAAAGTTCTGAGTGTGAGCTACAATGAGCTGACCGGGACGATTCCACGCGAGTTGGGAGACCTGTCCAATCTCGCAGTCCTGGTGCTCAACGTCAACTCGCTGACCGGAGCGGTCCCACACGAACTCGGCAGCCTGTCGAGCCTCGAACACCTGTATGTTTGGGACAATCCGCTGACCGGAGCGATTCCGGGCAATTTCGTCGACCTGTCACTGACGACTTTCTGGTGGTGGGACACCGATCTCTGCGCGCCAGCCACCAGCGCATTTCAGGATTGGCTCCGGTCGATCGAGGATCACCGGGGCGGAGAGACCTGTAGCGCCGCGACCTTCGACCTGGAGATGGCATTCACCTCCAGCGTCTCGAGCACCGTTCGCTCGCACGTAAGGGATGCGAGGGATGAATGGGAGGCAGTGCTGGAGGACACGGAACTGGACGATATCACATACAACCGCACGCTCACCTGCGGTGGTCTTTCGGGGTATGTCGGCACCGTGGACGACCACCGATGGTGGGTGCATGTCGACAGTATAGACGGCGAAGGGGGTGTGCTGGCGTACGCGGGGTACTGCTACAGCCGCCAGTCCGACGATTCGCCCATTCTCTCGCTGGCCATTTTCGACGAGGCCGACGTCGAGTGGATGTTGGACGAGGACGCCCTGGTCCCGGTCGCGTTCCATGAGCTGGCGCACGCGCTCGGTTTCAGCGGATACCACTGGGACAAGTTTGACTTGGTGGACAAATCCAGCGACCCGCATTTCGAGGGCGACCTTGCGACCGACGCTTTCGACGACGCAGGTGGCGACGACTACGACGGAGAAAAGGTGCCGGTGCAACCGAGGGTCTACAGCCACTGGCGGGAAAACGTCTTCCAGGACGAGATCATGACTCCCTCCATCAACCTGAGGGACCACGAGGCGCCCATCAGCGCCATCACCCTGCAGGCGATGGCCGACATCGGCTACGAAGTCGACGTGTCTCGGGCCGACGACTACGAACTGCCCGACCCAACCGTCCCACCGCCTGCGGCGCCGGGAGGGGATGGCCGTGCCGTCTTCGATCTGAGCAACGATGTCGTGTGGGGACCCGTCACCGTAGTCGATGCCGACGGCCGCGTCATTCGTGTGATCCCTCCGCCGCCAGGCTCCGTCCGCTGGCCCCTCCCGGGGCGCGAGGTGCGCATCGAGCCTTCCGCACGCCCCTCGCAATCCGGCAGGACTCCGCCCGGTTCCGGATCGAGGTCGAAATGAGCCGGGCGGGAACGGCAGGAGCCCACGCCGACCCGGTCATGCCCAGGGGCCCTAACCTAACCCTACAGTTCGACTTCCAAACCCCACGACAGGAGGCATTTCCGTGAAACTCGGGGGTAGGGCGAACACCGGATCAGCAGGATAGGGTGATTGCGGAGTGCACTCCAGAGGCCTGGGCTCATGCGAACGCAGGGCGGGGCGCCTCCGCCACGGCTCAGGCGGCCTCGTCCTGTACCTGGACATTGACGCCCATCTTCTCGAGTTGCTTGAGAAGGTGGCGTTGGCGACGCTCCTTGTCATGGCGCTGGAAGTGGTCCGGCCCGAGGTCCTCGTGCACGGATCCCGTCGAGAACATGTGCCAGATCGCGACCAGCAGGGCATGCTGGACGGCCACGATCGCTTTCTTCGGGCCGCCCTTCGCGGGCCCAGGAGGCGAAGTGCGCCGCCGTCGGGAACTTCGACATGTCGTCACCGACCTCCGCGAGAATCGCCTCGGCCGACCGGCGCCCGACACCCGGGATGCTTTCCAGGAGGTCGAGCGCCGCCCCGAAAGGGCCATCGCCACTGCGACGATCCGCATGTCCAGTTTGTCGATCTGGCGTGACAACTCGTCGATCAGGTCCAGATGCCTCCGCAGCACGAACCGGTGGTGGTCCCGGATCAGGCCGGGAACCACTTCGGCGAGTTCCCTGCGCTTCCCTCGCCGGCTCCCGCGCGCCAGGTTGGCCAGGACCTTCGGATCCTCCTCCCCGTCCATCATGGCCTCCAGGATCCTCCGGCCCAGTACACGCCGGCCGACTCCATCGCGACATCAGTCACGCCGTGCGAGCCCAGCCACCCGCGTAGCGCCTCCAGTCCCTTCATGGCCGTCGAGAAGGTCCGCGTCTCCTTGCCCCGGAGCTTCCCCCGACCCTGCCGCGGCGTGCGGACACATGCCACCACGGTCTTCTTTGCACGTCGAGGCCCGCGCACCGCCCGATCACTACGTTCATCCCGGCTTGTTCATGAACCTTCGGGTGAAGGGTAAGGTGGGGGGCTGAGGGAGCTCTCGACAACCCGCGCGGTGTCTCGGAGCGGCTTCGGAGCCCCAAGACAGGCGTTTCGAGTCCGAGAGAAGTAGGTTTTCGGGCCGGACCGAGCCCGTTTCCGGCGGTTGGAGACACCTCGGCGTCCCTGCGGCCGCCGGGGCCGGGGAAGGGGTCGGCGCCTGGCGGCGGCCGCGCTATCCGGAGGGCCCGTGCAGGGTCGCGAGCCCGCGGGCGAGCATGCGCCAGTGCGCCGGGGCGCCTCCTGTGGTCATCGTGATCCGGCGGCCCGATACGGTGAAGCGCGCCGGGGTGCGAAGCACGTGTTCGGCAAGGCGGCGCAGGCTCCAGCCGGTGCCGGTCACGCGCTCCAGCAGGGCGCGCTGAACGTGCATGATCTGGTAGCCGAAGCCGGCGAGCAGCAGGCGCACCTGGTTGCACGCGAAGGGGTCCACCCCCTCCTCGCGCTTCGCGATCTTCTTGCCCCGGTAGTGGCTCTTGCGGCGCGACGTGGACGACAGAGCCGGGGAGACGACGCTCATCAGCTCGCCCAAGGTGGCCCTCCGCCACGGGCGCGCTTGCGGTACAGCGCCAGGAGGTCCTCGCCGGACATCTCCTCCGACGGCATCGAGGTCAGCAGCCAGAAGCAGCGCGGGATGAGTTCGCCCGGCCGCTCGACGACGACCTGCACGACCCGGCGGGAACGGGACCACGACCCGGCCCGGTAGGACGACTCGCAAACCCAGGTGCGGGGTTCGCCGCCGGGCGCCCCGTTGTTCAGCGCATCCCAGACTACGGCGTCCATGGCCGGCAGCGCCAGGCGCTTCAGCACGGCGTTGTTGCGTACCCGGGCCACGTAGTGCGTGCCCCGCTCCTCCAGCGCCGCCATCAGCGGCTCGCCGGGATATCCCGCGTCGAAGCGCACGGCGGCGTTGCCGGACAGATGCCGCTCGCCCGCTCCAGCACCTCGAGCACGAACTCCAGCCCGCCGTCCGCCGTGTGCACCTGCCCTTCGCGCAGCCGCAGGTCCAGGATGTCGCCCGTCTCCCCCGCCGACGCCACGATCGGATGATACACGCGCCGCCGGTAGTAGCCGTTCCACGCGCTGCCCGGTTGTTCCCCGTGGACCTCGACCGGCAGGCTGTCAATGTCGATCACCAGAGTCTTCGGACGCCGCGGGCCGCCCATCGCCTTCCATCCCCACCCCGCGAGGCGCTGCAACCCCTCGCGCAGCACCTCGACGCCCTCCTTCGCCGACCACGCCGCCACCCGCCGCGACAGCGTCGGCTGCGAGGGCAGGCGCCCGCCCTTGCCCAGCGGAGCCGTGCCCGCCCGGTCGCCGGTGGCCAGCCGCAGCGCCGGATCGTCGCGCAGCTCCGTCGCGTCGCTATGGTCCCGGCGGCCCTGCCCCACCAGCAGCAGAAGCGTCCGCGCCAGCCGCCTCTGAGAATGCCGGATCCGGCGCCCGTCCCGCTTGTCCGGCAGCCCCTCCGCCAAGAACCGCGCCACCCTGCTGCGCCGCAGCAGCTCGCGCCCCGTCAGAGCCCCCGAATCCCCCGTGATCCGGTCCCGGCCGGACCCGATCCTGATCGACCTGTTGAAGCTGAACGGCGCATCCATTGTCTTCACCCCCGACGTGATGGCTGGCAGGTGCTCGCGATTCCCTGTAACACATTGAATCTAAAGCACTTGCCGCCTCACGTCGCCCCGCCTCCAGACGCTCGTCAATAAGCCGGGTTGATCTGGCGAAGATCATCGCTCACCACCGCCCGTCCGCCTTTCTGCTGGAGAACGTCAAGAATCTGAAGAGTCATGACCGGGGACGAACGTTCGCCACGACTATGCACGATCTGAAGAAGGAGTTGAAGTACAACGTCAGCACCCGGGTCGTGGACGCCTCTCCGTGGGTGCCGCAGAAGCGGCAGCGCGTGTTCATCGTCGGGTTCGACAAGAAGTCCGACTTCGACTTCAACCAGCTTGAGATCCCCGACGGGGATCCTCCAACGCTGGAGGCCGTTCTGCAATCGGAGGTCGATTCGCAGTACACACTGAGCGAACACCTCGGGGACGCGCCCGTGATGCCCGCGCCAAAGGACCCGTTCGCGTGCATGAGCCGCTCGCTGGCGCGCGACTGGTGGAAGAGGGCCGAAAAGCTCGCGGACCTCGAACCCAAGCGGGGACGCGGCTGGCACTCACTAAGGCGGAAATTCGCTTCCGACCTCATGGATTTGCCGCTCAAGGTGCTCTGTGACCTGGGCGGGTGGAAAACCGCTCAGACGGTCCTCCAGTGCTCCCAGAGGCCCGACGAGGACCGGCTCATGAAGGCGCTTGAGGAGTACAGGGAGGCCGGGTCCGGGTCCAATTAGCAAGCCAATTGGAGAGCATAATTGTCGAGCATGGACCCCCGAAATCCCGTAAGTCCAATGGGCCTGGGTAGACTTGAACTACCGACCTCACGCTTATCAGGCGTGCGCTCTAACCACCTGAGCTACAGGCCCCACTGAAGGCCAGAAAAGCTAGAAGCACCGGGCATGGGCTTCAAGGGCGAGCGCTCGAATCCCCTGTCGAATCCACCCCACCCCACCGCCCCATCCGCGGCCCGGCCCCCGGCCCCGCCACCCCCCCGACCACCACCCCACCCTCGTCCAGCAGCGTCACCAACCCGGCGTCCACCACCCATTCACGCGCCTCCTCCGTCGCCCCCGTGATCACGACCCGACCCCCCGGCATGACCACACGGAGACATTCCCCCAACCACCCCGCCCCGCTCCCCCCCTCCGCCACCACCCCCCGCACCACCCCGTCGCGCAGCGGCAGCCTGGGCCCCGTCACGAACGCGCTCACGCCTTCCCCCACCAATCCCCTCCCACCCCACCCCACCACCACCACCTCGATCCCGCGCACCAGCCGCGCCAGCGGCACCGCCTCGGCGCGGTGACCACCGGAAACCACCAGTAGCCCCGGCCCGGATGTCACGCCGAGCGCCGCAGCCAGAGGCAGCGCCGCAGCTTGCCGACCACCGCCTCGATCCGGTTCGCCTTCGGATCCATCACCCTCTTGGACCTCCACGACCCCTCCCCCCTCCCCCCTCGGCGGCGGCCGCAAATCCCCAAATCCCCCCTCTACCGGAAACCGGTCCCTGCAATTCGGACACCCGAACTCCCCCTCGTGCACGCGGCGGTCACGCACATCGCGAGCCAGCAGGACCAGCCCGAACGGGGGCCCGCAGCGCGGACAGACCAGGTGATCGGTGAGGGTTACGTTCACGCGCGCTCGATCCTGAGGAGCGGCACCGCGACACTGCCCGGCAACCCGGCCACGAACCCCACGGCGCGCGCCACATCCTCGGGGCGCAGCATCTGGGCGCGATCGGGCAGGTGGGGCACGGAATCCGGATCAAGCGGATCCCACAGCGAGGTGTCCACGGCGCCCGGCTCCAGCAAACACGCCCGCACGCCTGTGCCGCGCAACTCCTCCAGCAGCACATCGTAAAAGCCGCGCAGACCGTACTTGGACGCCGAGTACGCGGCATTGTCCGGGAACGCCCGCCAGCCAGCCACCGACCCCACGTTGACGACGAGACCGGATCCGGCGGCGAGCATGCCGGGCAGAAAGGCCCGGGTAACATTCGCGACCCCGGCCAGGTTCACCCCCAGGTTGCGGGCCAGTATCCCTTCGCTGGTATCGACCACGGGTGCCAGGTCGAAGACCCCGGCGGCGTTGACAAGCACGTCCAGTCCCGCACCGCCGGCTTCCACCACGCCCCGCGCAACCGCCACATCCTTCTCGATGGTCACGTCGAAGGGGAGGGCCGACCCGCCGATCTCGGCTGCCATCCGCTCCAGCCGCCCCCGCCGGCGCCCGCCCACATACACCTTGAATCCATCGCCCGCCAGCTTCCGTGCAACCGCCGCGCCAATCCCCCCCGTCGCCCCCGTCACCAGGGCCACGCCACCATCACTCACCCCGATACTCCGCCCACTGCCGCGGGGTCTCCCACAGCACCACCTTGTCCAGCTTCGCCGGCACCGGAATGTGCGGCGCGATCCGCTCCCAGATGGCTACCGCCAGGTTTTCGGTGGATGGGACGATCCCCTCCAGCCAGGGGACATCCAGATTGAGGTTGCTGTGGTCCAATTCGTCCACCACGCGACGGTTCACGAGGTCCTTGAGCGTGCCCAGATCCATGACGTAACCGGTCTCGGGGTTGACCGGGCCCGCCACGGTCACCTCCAGGTCGTAGTTGTGGCCGTGCCAGTTCGGGTTGGCGCAGTCGCCGAAGACGCGCCGGTTCTTCTCCTCGCTCCATTCCGGCCGGGCCAGGCGGTGGGCGGCGCAGAAGTGTAGCCGCCGTGTGATGCGGACGTGTGGCATGGGTGCTCCCCTCTCTGGTCGATCCACGGACTTCTACAAAAGTAAAGGCCAGCGCCCCGTGAAGGAGCGCCGGCCTTCGGCGGCCGCGGCCGCCGGTTGTGCCGGAGGGAGTAAGCTGAAGCCCGGGGTCAACTCATGGTGACTCCCCCACCGGTTTCGCAGTCCCCGTCTCCGAGGCGTGACGTCCGCGGCGGGAGGTAGTCCCGGCTCTTCCAGTGTTGGCTCAAATACGAAGCCCTCCAGCACGACCCGAATATGGGGAGGGATCGCGTGTGCCGCAATGGCGGGCCGGAAATCGGTCCCGAATCGACATGTGTTCGCCCGTCAATCCTTCCCCGGTATGCCCGGCTCGGTCATTCCGCGGACGTCCAGCGCATCGTCCACCTGTTCCGGTGTGATCAGGCCCATCTCTTCGACCACCTCGCGCACCGAGCGCCCCTCGGCGGCCGCCTTTTTCGCCACCACGGCCGCCTTGTCGTACCCAATGTAGGCGTTGAGCGCCGTCGCGATCGAAGGATTGCGCTCGAGCAGCTCCCGGGCCCGGTCCGGACGGGCGGTGATTCCGGTCACGCAACGGTCGGTGAAGACCTGCGACGCGTTGGCCAGCAACGTGATCGACTCCAACAGCGCGTCGGCGATGACCGGCATCATCACGTTCAGCTCGAAGTTGCCGCGCTGTCCGGCGATGGTGACGGTGGTGGTGTTTCCGGCGACGCGGGCGCAGACCATCATGAGCGCCTCGCACATCACCGGGTTGACCTTGCCCGGCATGATCGAACTGCCGGGCTGCACGGCCGGAAGCTGGATCTCGGAGATCCCGGACGTGGGGCCGCTCGCGAGCCAGCGCACGTCGTCTGCGACCTTCATCAGGCTCGCGGCGATGGTGTTGAGGGCGCCCGCCAGAGACACGCAGGCGTCCTTGGCGCCCTGGGCCTCGAAGTGGTCCTCTGCCTCGCGGAACTCGATGCCGTAGTGCGACGCGACCCGCGCCATGGTGCGTGCGGCGAATTCCGGGTGGGTGTTGATGCCGGATCCGGTCGCTGTCCCCCCCAGCGCGACTTCGGCCATTTCCTCGCTGGCACGTTCGACGCGCTCGATCCCCTTCGCGACCTGCCGGGCATATCCCCCGAACTGCTGGCCGAGGCGGACGGGGGTCGCGTCCATGAGGTGGGTGCGGCCGGACTTGACGATGTCGTCGAAGTCGCGGGCCTTGGTTGCCAGCGCGTCGCGGAGGGTGCCGAGCGCGGAAACCAGTTCGTCGCGGATCGCGGCCCGGCACGCTACGTGGATCGCCGTCGGGATGATGTCGTTGGAGGACTGGCCGTAGTTGACGTGGTCGTTGGGGTGAACGTGGGCCGCGCCGGCGAGGGCGCGGTTGGCCAGCGCCGCGATCACCTCGTTGGCGTTCATGTTGGTCGAGGTGCCGGACCCGGTCTGGTAAATGTCGAGCGGGAAGTGGTCGTCCCACGTGCCCTCGGCGACCTCGTGGGAGGCGGCGGCGATCGCGTCGGCGAATTGGGCGTCGACCAGCCCCAGTTCGGCGTTGGTCGCGGCGGCCGCCTCCTTGAGCCGTCCCAGGGCTTCGATGAAGCGGCGGGTGAAGCGCCGTCCGCTGATGGGGAAGTTCTCGGCGGCCCGCTGGGTCTGGGCGCCGTAGAGGGCGCCGGCGGGAACCCGCACCTCGCCCATGGAGTCCTTCTCGATTCTGTGGGAAGCTGACATTGTCGTATTCTGGTGGTTGTGGGATTGTCGGGGTAAATGGTGGATTAATCTAGCGAGCCGCCGCGATGGTGGCGGCAGGAGGGACGATTCGGATGGAAGGCACAGGCAATCCGGTCGCGCTGGTGACCGGCGGTGGGGTGAGGGTCGGCCGGGCCATCGCGCTGGGGTTGGCCGAAGACGGCTATGATCTGGTGGTGAACTACCGGACTTCGGCGGCGGGGGCTGCGGAGGTCGCGGAGGCGGCCGCGGAGCTCGGGAGGCGAGTCCACACGATCCAGGCCGATCTGTCGCGGGAGGGCGATATCGTGCGGTTGGCGCGTTCGGCGGCCGAGCGCTTCGGAAGACTCGACCTGCTGGTGAACTCGGCGTCGACTTTCGTCTCCGGGGACCTGCTGGAGGTCACGACGGACGAGTGGGACGCGGTCATGGCGGTGAATCTGCGCGCGCCGTTCCTCATGGTGCGTGAGACGGCCGGCCTGCTGCGTGCCGCGGGCGGATCGGTCGTGAACATCGTCGACCTCTCCGCGCTGCAGCCGTGGACGAGCCACCCGGCCCACTCGGTGGCAAAGGCGGGCCTGCTGCACCTGACCCGGATCATGGCGCGGCGGCTTGCGCCCGAGGTGCGGGTGAACGCGATCGCCCCGGGGGACGTGCTCCTGCCGGCGTATTTCAGCGAGGCGGACGCGGAGCGGGCACTGGAAATTGTGCCGCTGGGGCGGATCGGTACGCCGGGCGATGTGGTGGAGGCGGTGCGGTTTCTGGCGGGGGCCGACTACGTGACGGGCGAGGTGATCGTGGTGGATGGGGGGGCGCGGTGGGGGTAGCAGGCAGACTTCCACTCCGGTCGTCTGGATCTTGTTCATTACGCTCTTGAGTAAAAATACTCAGTAGTGTATTCTAGATCCATGGAAACCTTCGAGCGCCCACACGGAAAAACCCTTCTGGCCCGTCTGCGTGAAGAGTCCCGGTGGCTCATCATCATCACCGGACCGCGTCAGACGGGCAAGACTACATTGGTCAAGCAGGTCCTCGGCCGGATCCGCCGGCCCTCCGCTCACATCGCCGTGGACGCACCCGATCCGGCCACGGTCCCCGTCACCACCGGTTTCCGGGCCGGTGCGACATCGCTGACCACGGGCACCTCCCTTCCTCCCGTGGACAGACGAGACTCCCGGTGGCTCGTCCGCACCTGGGAAGAGGCCCGGCTCGAAGCCAGGGCGTCGGAGCGAGGCTTCGTGCTGGCGCTCGACGAGATTCAGAAGATCCCGAACTGGTCCGAAACGGTGAAGGGCCTCTGGGACCAGGATCGGCTTTCCGGGCTCCCTCTCCACGTCATCCTGCTGGGCTCGGCTCCGCTTCTCATGCAGCGCGGGCTGACCGAGAGCCTGGCTGGACGCTACGAGGTTCTGGAGCTCGCACACTGGTCGTTCGCCGAGATGGCCGAGGCGTTCGATTTCGATCTCGACCGCTACATCTACTTCGGCGGCTACCCGGGTCCGGCGCCACTCATTCGCGACGAGACCCGGTGGCGACGCTTCATTCACCGGTCGGTGATCGAGCCCAACATCGAACGCGACATTCTCGCCCTGGAGCGAGTGGACAAGCACTTCCTCCTCAAGCAGCTCTTCCGTCTCGGCGCCGAGTATTCCGGAGAGATCCTGTCGTACAACAAGATGCTCGGCCAGCTCGATGAGGCCGGCAACACGACTACCCTGGCCCGCTACCTGGACCTGCTGTCCAGCGCCAGCCTGATCACCGGACTCTCCAAGTATGCCGGGCGTCCCCACCGCCGCCGGGCGTCGAGCCCCAAGCTCAATGTTCTCAACACCGCGCTCATGTCGGTCCACTCCGCCTATACCTTCGCGCAGGCGCGGGCCGATCGAACGTTCTGGGGACATCTCGTGGAAAGCGCGGTTGGCGCGCATCTGATCAACACCGGGAGTACGGAGTACCGCGTGTACTACTGGCGGGACCGGGGACGAGAGGTGGATTTCGTCCTGGAGCACGGGCGGAAGCTGGTCATCTTCGAGGTCAAGAGCGGCAGGCGGCACGGCAACGTGCGCGGGCTGGAGGCGTTCAGGAATAGCTTTCCGGTCAAGGCGTCCCACATCGTCGGCAAGGGTGGAATCCCTGTCTCGGAATTTCTGCTGACACCCGCTCGGGAATGGTTCGAGGGATGATGAAGCACTTCGTTGAGCGGACGTGCACGGTGGTTCCTGGGCGAGAGGAGGAACGCGGGGGGGAGACGGAATCGGGTCGCCGGGGGGAGGCTGAGTCGCGCGCGCTCGAGGCGTTTCGGGGGGTGGCGGCGTATGTGCTGCTGGGGTCTCCAGGGGCTGGTAAGACAGAGGCGTTCAGGCGTGAGGCCGGCTGGAAAGGGGGACACTACATCACCGCGCGAGACTTCCTGACCTTCGATCCGGAGCCTGAGTGGGAAGGTAGGACGATCTACATCGACGGGTTGGATGAGACGCGAGCGGGTGCTTCTGGCGGGCGCACGCCCTTCGACAGGATTCGGGCGAAGCTGAAGAGCATGGGGAGCCCCCCGTTTCGTATCTCCTGCAGGGAAGCGGACTGGTTCGGTGCCAACGACAGAGAGCGCCTGAACGCCGTCGCTCCCAATGGCGAGGTGCAGGTGCTACGGCTTGATCCGTTGTCGGATCACGGGGTTCTCGAGATCCTGGAGCGGAACCACAACGTCAACGATCCGGGAGCATTCGTGTCGGAGGCTAGAGAGCGGGGAGTGGAGGACCTCCTCCGGAATCCACAGAACCTCCGAATGCTCGCGGAAGCCGTGGCTGAGGCCGAAGATTGGCCACGAACGAGGACCGAGACCTTCGACATGGCCTGCCGAAGGCTGGTCTCCGAGGCGAATCCCGAGCACCAGATCGCGTGCAGCGGGACTTTCAACACCAAGGCTCTGCTGGACGGGGCTGGCGATCTCTGCGCTCTCCTGCTCCTGGCCGGCAAGGCCGGGGTGACCCTACCCGGAACCGTGCCGGACGCTAGTCACCCCCGTCTGGATCACGTCCCCTGTGGCGACCCGCAACTCCTTCGACGTGTCGTGCGCACCAGTCTGTTCACCATGCCTCCCGAGGGCCGCCTGGCACCCGCGCACCGGCAGATCGCCGAGTTCCTCGCAGCGCGACGCCTGGCGGACCTGATCGCTGATGGGCTACCGGCTGGACGAATCCTCGCGCTCATGACCGGGTTCGATGGTGGAATCATCTCCGAGTTCCGGGGTCTCGCCGCCTGGCTGGCTGCTCAGAGCGCGGTGGCTCGCGCCGAGATCATCGAACGCGACCCTATAGGTGTGGTTCTCTACGGGGACGTTCAACAATTCACCAGCCGCGACAAGAAGCTCATTCTACAAGCCTTGAAGGTGGAGACCGACCGGAATCCGTGGCTGGTCGGTGAAACCAATCCGGACTCCCCATTGGGGTACCTCGTCGATGCTGATCTCGAAGACGACTTCCGTGAGACGTTCGCCGATCCTGCGCGTGACGAGGCTCATCAGTCTCTTGTATACCTGATCCTCCAGGCCGTCAGAGCGGGGGCTCCCCTACCCGGACTTGCCCAGGCTCTCCTGGACTTGGTCCGGGATGAGTCCTGGCAGATGACCGTCCGCTGCACTGCGCTGGAAGCCTACATTCGGACCAGCCGGAATCGCGCGGAGCGCTCTGACAACCTCAGGCGATTGCTTGAAGACGTCTACGCAGGAGTGGTAGCAACCCACAACGATGATCTTCTCGGATCATTGCTGACGGAGCTGTATCCGGATGACTTGCCCCTACCCGATCTCGTCGGCTACCTGAGAGAACCGGCCCGGCGCAATCTCTGGACCCGCTATGGGGTTTTCTGGACGTACCGTCTGATCGAGAAGTCCTCAATTGAGCAAATGGTCCAGTTGCTCGATCTGCTCAGGGCTCCGATGGAGCGGGTGCGAGCCGAGGTGGACAATCCACGGGACATCGATCTGGTGGCCCGACCTCCCATTGTGCTGTTGCGGCACCTTCTGGAGGATTCACCCGAGAGTGTTTCCCGGAGCCAGCTCTTCTACTGGCTCGACTTCGCCAGTTGGCTCGGACGGGAATTGGATTTCAGCTCTGGAGGCGTGATCGGCGACGCGCAATTCTTCCGGAATTGGCTCTCCAGCCGACCCAACATACAGAAGGCGATCGTTGAGAACGGGATAGCCGGATGCCGCGAGGATCCTGATGGCTTTGCTTGCATGGCCCATGCGAAACAGCGCCTCTTCGGCGCCACGCTGCCTGAGGACTACGGAGTCTGGTGTGCCGGTCGGGCGTTAGATGTCATTAACGACCGGATTGCCCTGTGGTTCGTCTGGGAGGCAGCCGAATCTGTCCACAACGCGGTAGGATCTGGGGCAGGCCGGAGAGAGGAAGTCGCCGGGAAGCTGAGCAGTGACGCTCGGCTCGTGCAGGTATTCGAAGGAAGGTTGGGGGTCCTGGAAGAGCAGGGCCGACTCCAGGACAAACGACCGAGAACCGCAAGCACCTATCCCCGACGCAACGACGACCGCGTCAACGAGCTGCGAGGATCGGTCAGAGCCAACATGGCGGCACTACACGGCAACCAGTGTCGGCGTGACTTGCTTCATCACCTCGCGCGAGCCTACCTGGGAGACTTTTCGGATGTCCCCGGGGAGACGCCGGAAGAACGACTGCGAGCCTTGCTCGGGTCCGATGATCTTCACGAGGCCGCTCTGGTGGGTCTCCGTGGAGCGGTACGACGGGAAGATCTCCCCGCAGCTGACGATATTCTGAAGTTGGCTGCCCGAGACCACCTTCACCTCTTGGCGTATCCGTTCACGGTCGGTCTGGAGGAACGCTTCCACACCACCAATGGACACCCCTTCCGGTTCAATGTGGCTCAACAACGACTCGCGTTGGCCATTCACTACGCGGTTCCGCGACTGCCTCACATTGAGCGAAAGACGGAGCCTCCCCGCTGGCTCCAGTTCATCCTGACGCGGAATCCCGATACGATCTCCGAGGTATGGGCTCGCTGCCTCCGTCTCAGGCTGCTCAACGGTGACACACCGTTCCCGGATACCTACGAACTCGCCCACAATCTGAGTTTCGCCCCGCTGGCTCGGGCAGTGGCAATACGGCTGCTGAAGGCATTTCCCGTTCGCTGCAGGAAGGAGGAACAGCTCACTATCCTGAGATCCCTTCTCCAGGCTGCCTGTCTGCATGGGGACAGAACGCTATTCCTGGAACTGATCGAGAGAAAGCTGGCGTTTAGGAGCATGTTCCCGAGACAAAGGGTCTACTGGCTCGCCGCGGGCCTCTTCATGCAGCCGGAATCGTACGGCAACCGGTTGGAATCGTATGTTTGCGGGAAGGCTTCCCGAATCCGGCGACTAGCAGAAATGACCGTGGACACTCACGCTGTTCCCCAGGCCATCAGGGACATGTGGGGTACGACTGTACTTGAGAGGCTGATTCGCCTGATCGGTCCCTACTCGGTTGAACCGCCAGATCCGGGCGAAGCCCACTGGGTTACCCCACCCATTCAAGCGACCCGGATTCTGCCCGGCTTCATCGATCGACTCGCGGAAGATACGTCGGCGGCCACCACGATGGCGCTTGAGTCCCTCGCCTCCGACGAGCGACTGGTGGGTTGGCGATCCCGCCTTCTCGATCGTCTGGATCGGCAAAAGGGCGTTCATCGAGACGCGACCTTCGAGCATCCGAGCCTCGAACAGGTGGCCGAGGTCCTGGACAGCGGCCGGCCTAGCAATGCGGCGGATCTTGCCGCACTTACCACCGACATCCTTGCCACGATCGCTCGCGATATCCGCGATGGCGCGAACTCCGGCTGGCGCGATTTCTGGAATGTTGATTCGCACGGTCGGGTCACGCACCCAAGGCCGGAGAACCGTTGTCGCGACACTCTTGTTGGAATGCTGGAATCGAGGGTCGCAGTCCTCGGCGTAGAGGTGCAGTCAGAGGCCCAGTACGCCGACGACAAGCGCGCCGACATTCGTCTCTCAGTCCCAGGCCTCAACATCCCGATCGAGATCAAGCGGAGCTGCCATGATGACTGGTGGAGCTCCATCAAGACCCAACTCATCGCCAAGTACACCCGGGACCCAGGGACCGACGGATACGGAATCTACCTGGTATTCTGGTTCGGAGAGGCGGATGGCTGCAGGCCAGTCCCGGCGTCGGGACGAAAGCCGAAATCCCCTTACGACATCCGGCAAGCCCTGCTAAGTACCCTCAACGACCACGAACGACGCAAGATCTCGGTGTTGGTGATCGACGTCTCGAAACCAGCCGCCTGAGCCCCCCGGAGCCGTCTCTGGCCCATTTGTCCGCCACAATCCCCCAAAAGTGGCCGACAACGCTTCCCCCTAACCCCCGTGCGCCAGGAACCTCTCCGCCTCCAGCGCCGCCATGCACCCCGTCCCCGCCGCCGACACCGCCTGCCGGTAGTAGTCGTCCATCACATCCCCCGCCGCGAACACGCCCGGCACGTTCGTCTCCGTGCGCCACGGCTTCGGCAGCCGCACGTACCCGTTCTCTTTCAGGTCGATCTGCCCGCGCAGGAACGCCGTGTTCGGATCGTGCCCGATCGCGACGAACATCCCCCCCACCGCCACCTCCCTTCCCTCTCCCGTCACCGTATCACGCAACCGCAACCCGGTAATCACATCGTCCCCCAGCACCTCTTCCACTACGGTGTTCCACAGAAACGTCATCTTCTCGCTGGCCAGCGCCCGCTCCTGCATAATCTGCGACGCCCTGAGCTTGTCGCGCCGGTGAATCAGCAGCACCTCGCTGGCGAACTTGGTCAGGTAGAGCGCCTCTTCCATCGCGCTGTCACCGCCGCCCACCACCGCGAGCACCTGGCCGCGAAAGAACGGCAACGCCCCGTCGCACACGGCGCAAGCCGACACCCCGCCCCCACTCTGCGCCAGCCGCTCCTCCCCCGGCACCCCCAGCCAGCGCGCATTGGCGCCGGTCGCGACCACCACCGTCCGCGCGACCACCACCGTTCCCATTGACGACTTCAGTTCAAACGGACGCTGTGCGAAGTTCACCTGAACGATGTCCTCGGTCACGACGCGCGTATCGAAACGCAGCGCCTGATTCTTGAACTCCATCATCATCTCGATGCCGCCGATGCCGTCGGCGAAGCCCGGGTAGTTCTCCACGTCGGTAGTGAACATGAGCTGCCCGCCGGGAATCATGGTGCGGCTGCCCGCGCCCTCGTAGACGAGGGGGTTCAGGTTGGCCCGCGCCCCGTAGATGGCCGCGGTCCAGCCCGCGGGGCCGGAACCGACGATGACAAGGTTCTCGATATGGTTGTCGGACATGTGGGTTCGTCAGGTTGTCGTGATTGGGTACGATGCGGCCGTCGCGGGGTCGCTCGGCCCGCCTCTACGTAGCCGCCCCATCTTTGTATAACGTCGATTCCCGGTACCGTTCCAGGGTTCGCACCAGCAGCAGCTTGACGGCCACCGCCAGCGGCACGCCGATCAGCAGCCCCACGAAGCCGAAGAAGAAGCCGCCCAGCGAGAGCGCCAGCAGGATCCAGACCGGATGCAGCCCCACCGATTCGCCCACGATGCGCGGGCTGAGCACGGCGCTCTCCAGCCCCTGCGCCACGCCATAGACGATCCCCACCTTGAGCAGCGACACCCCGATGTCCTCGCTGATCAGCGCGAGGATCACCGCGGGAATCAGCGAAACGACCACCCCCAGGTAGGGGACAACCCCGAGCACCGCGACGGTCACCCCAAGCACGAACGCGTAGGGGAAGCCGACGATGAGGAGGCCGATCCAGGTGATCGCACCGGTCAGGAGCGCGGTCGCCACCTGTCCGCGCAGGTAGCGGGAGAGGAGGTCGTCGTATTCGCGGAAGAAATCGCGCGCCCCGTCCCGAACCCTCCCCGGCAGGAGATCGTCGGCCCGGGCGATGATCCGGTCGTAGTCGCGCAGCAGGTAGAACATCAGCACCGGCGTAAGAACGAGGTAGCTGAGCACTGTGAACAGGGCGCCGACGCCGCGGCCCAGCCCCAGGAAGGTCTCCCAGGCCTTACGCGCGATCGTGGCCTTCCGTTCCTCCAGAAATGCGCCGACCTCCTCCGGATTCTGTAGATTGGCCACCAGTGCCGCCTCGTCCACGAAGGGGATGTCGAATCCGAGGTCGGCGGAATCCAGTTCCCTGACCCAGTCCGTCAGATACGCAATCAGGTCACCCGCCTGCCGCACGACTTCCGGCAGGCCGAACCCCAGCGCCACCGCCCCCGCCGCCAGCGCCGGCACGAGGATCAGGAAGATCGCCGCCGTGCGGTTGATGCGCCGATGGGCCGAGACCCGGTCCGCGACGGGGTCGAGGATGTACGCCAGCACGAAGGCCAGGAAGAACGGGGCCAGCAGGGAGCCCGCGGTGTCCAATACCCACACGCCCGCGAGCAGCGTCGCGACCATGACCACCAGCGCGTGCCCTCGCACACCGCGGAAGGGCACCAGCAGCGCGATGACCACCCAGTAGAGGAGGAAGGGATTGAGGAGGTCTCGCAGGGTGTAGAGGAAGAAGCCGGCAACCAGCACCAGCACCGCCCCCTGGGCAAGGCGCCAGGAGCCTTCGTTCCGGTCTCCGGTCCCGGCGCTCACCAGCCAGCCTCGGCGATCTTGTCGTCGGCGCGCAGCACGACCTCGCGCGTGTCGGGGTACCTGATCCGGGACGCGGCGTCGCGCACCGGCAGCCACATGCACGCGGTGATCCCCTCTTCCGACTGGGGCACCGCTTCGCCGTTGCGACTGCGCATGAGGAAGAAGGTACAGTACTTGTGGACAGTCTCGTCACCCTGTTGGAACACCCAGTCCACGGTGTCGATCTTGGGGCCGACCGCTTCCGGTCTGATCCCGGTCTCCTCCTCCACTTCGCGCACGGCCGCCTCCCGCAGGCTCTCGCCACCCTCGATGTGCCCCTTGGGCAGGGACCACTTCCCGTAGGGGTCCTTGATCAGGAGCGCGTGCCAGCTGCCGGCCAGTGGGCGGACAACCACGCCGCCGGCGCTGCGCTCGATCCGTGGTGATTGCCGGGTGTTCATCATCTAGCAGTCCGTGGATAAAGCCGCCCGAGCACCGAGAGCGGTGAAACGCCGGGCTGGCAAGGCGCGACGAGAGGGGAATAGCAGCGTTATTCGCCCGAGGAGCAACGCAGAGCGAAGCCTTGGAGTGACATAATGTATAGCATACATGACATAATGTAATGTTATCTTTACAGTATGAGTAGGTGCAGCGAAGCGGCCAGCACGGATGCATCGCCGCTCGAATGCCGGGAGGATTTTGTCCACGGGCTGCCTAGAAGATCGAGAAGCTCAGGTAGCGCGTCGGATTCTCCTTGATGTCGGCCAGCAGCTGGTTCAGGTTCGCCACCGCCGCGGTGGCTCCATCCGCCAGCTCCGGATCGCCCAGCAGGCGTCCCAGCAGGCCCTCTCCCGATTCCGCACTTGCCAGCAGCGTTTCGAGCCGGGTCATCGTGGCCGAGCCCTGCTGCGCGGCGGTCCGCAGCTCCGTCATGGCGGCCCTCATGTCTCCCGTCAGGGTCTTGAGGTTGGCCATGCTCTCGCCCGCGTCGCCCAGCATGGTCCCCACGTTCGCATCCGTGAGGATCCCGTCCATCTTCTCCATCGTCGTCCGCGCCACCCTGGCCGCGGCGGTGAATTCCCGGGCGGACTCGGTCACGCCCACCGCCAGCTCGTCGAAGCGGGCCGCCTGTTGTGAGATCATGGTCGTGAGATCGTCGCTGATCACCCCGAGGTTGTCGATCAGGTGCCTAAGATTCATCGCGGTCTCCTCCGTGAAGGCTATCTCGAACCTGTCAGACATCACCTTCAGCCTACGGGCGATCTCGTCGGCGGTGGCCGTGAGTCGGGAGAAGTCGGGCAGCGCGGCTCCGGCGAGGACACCGTCTTCGGCGTGCTCGTAGAAGGTCAGCGAGCTGTACTCCTCCCGGGTCGTGATCTCCGCCTGCCAGTCCCCGAAAAACGACTCGGGCGCGACCACCACGGCCGCGTCGGCCGGGATGGCCAGGTCGGGCCGCACCGTCATTTCGACCATGACGGCCTCGCCGGTCGGCACCACGGTCACCGATTCGACGCGCCCCACCGCGACGCCGCGAAACTTCACCGACGCCCCGGCCACGAGCTGGCCCACGCTGGTTGACGCCGTGCGCAGCGCCACTTGGTCGCTCCCCCATCCTCCCTTGAGCCACATGGTCCCGACCACCCCGACCGCGATCCCGAACATCACCACCGCTCCCACCCAAATCTCTCGTCTACGCTCCATCGTCCTGTCCTCCCTGGACTCCATAGTAAAGTGCGGGATCCCCGTCCACGAATCCCCTGAGCACGTCGTCGTCCGCGGTTCGTACCTCGGCCGGGGCGCCCGTGAACCGGGCCCTGCCCTCGTGGAGAAGGGTGATCCTGTCGGCAACCCGGAAGGCGCTGGTCATGTCGTGGGTGACCACCAGAGCCGTGACTCCCAACTCGTCCCGCATTCTCAATATGAGCCGGTCGATCACCGATGTCGTCACCGGGTCCAGCCCGGTGGTGGGTTCGTCGTAGAGCAGGTACTTGGGGGAAGCCGCGATTGCCCTCGCCAGTCCGGCCCGCTTCCGCTGGCCTCCGCTCAACTGGGCCGGATAGCGCTCGCCCAGGCCGTTCAGGTCGACCAGCGCCAGGCATTCTTCCACGCGCGATGCGATGCGTTTCCGGTCCCATCCAGGGAGCCGCCTGAGCCCCATGGCGATGTTGGCCGAGATGGTCATGGAGTCGAAGAGCGCCGCGAACTGGAAGACGTATCCGATCCGGCGCCGCAGCCTCACCAGCTCCTTCTTGCGCAGCTCGGGTACCGACTGGCCGTCCACGAAAACCGTTCCACCGTCCGGTCGCAACAGGCCCACCAAGTGCTTCAGCAGCACCGACTTGCCGCAACCCGAAGGGCCGACGATGGCCGAGGTTTCTCCGTCCTCGACGGTCAGCGTGAACCCGCGGAGCACCTCCTTCCCGTCGAACGACTTCCGCAACTCGTCAAGCTGGATGCTCACAGCAGCGTCGCCGCCCAGAAGGCGTCCAGGCAGAGGATGAGCATGCTCGAGATGACCACGGTGCGGGTCGCGCTCTTCCCCACCCCCTCGGCCCCCTGCTCGGTCTGGAGTCCGCAGAAGCAGCCGACCCCGGTCACCACGGCGCCGAAGGAAACGGACTTGATGACCGCGAACCACACATCCCACGGCGCGAAGAAGAGCCGGAGCCCCTTGATGAACTCGGCCGATGACATGTCCAGCAGCTCGAGCGCGGTAAGCCACCCGGACGCGATCCCCATGGCGATGGCCAGCAGGACGACAAAGGGGAACATGACGAGCCCGGCCAGCACCCGGGGGACGACCAGATACGCAAGCGGGTTGTACGCCAGCGTCTCCAGCGCGTCCACCTGTTCGGTGACCCGCATGGTCCCCAGTTCGGCCGAGATGTTGGCGCCGACGCGTCCCGCCAGCGTCAGTCCCGTCAGAGCGGGACCCAGTTCCATGATCATGGTCTTGCCGACGAGGGTGCCGACGAAGTAGTGCGGAATCGCGCCGGTCAGCGTGTAGGACGCCTGCAGCGACATCACGATGCCGGTGAAGGTCGCGATAAAGAGGGCGATGGGCACCGAAGCGACCCCGACCCGGGCCATCTGGGGCAGCAGCATCGGGCCCCATACGCGAAGCTCGCCGATCGCCCGCAACGATCCCGCGAAGAGCGCCCACGCCCGACCTACGGAACCCAGTGCCGCGAGGGTGCTCCTGCCCGACGCGGCGAAGGGCCTTGAGAGGTGGCCGGTGACAGGAAAGAGCACCATTGCAAATAATAATCGAATCGCTGTTTGCTTGTGGGAGATCGCCGCGAGCACCCGGAGCGGCGGGGCGCCGGGCCGGCGGCGGCGGGCCACCGGACCGCCCTGGCAGCGTGCCGGCGAGCGTGCCGGCGAGCGGGTCGTCAGGCGGGAGGAAGACCCGTGAGCCTGAAGCTGATCTGGCCGGTCTCGTGAGGAGGACCGGCGGCGTCCCGCCAGCGGAGTTCGATCTCATCCACGTGTCCGGAGGCCGCGCGCAATGATACCGCGACTTCGAGACCCTGCTCCGCACTCTCGATCGTGGTCCTGATGAGCCCACTCACCGCCCCCAGGGGCCTTCTCGCCGGGTTTCTGAAGAGCGTCCGGGTGGACTGCCTTCCCGACGGGAGCCGACGCGTGACGCGGATCCGGTCCAGCCAGTCCGGCGGATAGCTGATGCGGTATTTGAACCCGTATTGGTCCACGCCCTGGCCCAGCCGGTTGTGCCTGGCCATGCTAGCAGTCCTTGATTCTGTCCATTTGGGCTGTTACAGCTCCAACGGTGCAGGTGAGAAGCTGAGCACGAATAGCGCGAGGGCCACCCATCCCAGTATCCTCCGCCCCTTCCCCACCGGGATATCCTCCACGAGCACAGGGGGATGCGCAAGTCTCCCCCGGCTCACCGCCAACGCGATCCCCCCCCACAGCCACCAGCCCCACCACATCACGCCAAGCGGAACGAGCACCGCGATAAAGGCGATGGTGAAGGCGCGCTGCCTGGCTCCGGCGACCGCGTAGAGGATGTGTCCCCCATCCAGCTGTCCAAGCGGCAGCAGGTTGAGCGCGGTGACGAAGATGCCCAGCCATCCCGCGAAGGCCAGGGGATGCAGGAGAACGGCCGAGCCCTGCTCGAAGCCGGGGACAGCGCTCGCGGCGGCGAAATGCAGCAGAATGTTGCTCCCGATCCGGATCGGCTCGCCCGCGAAGTGTATGACGAAGGGGTAGAGTCCTCCGTCGGTCGTCCACATGACCTCCGACATGCCGAGTCCCAGAAAGAGCACAGGCAGCGACAGCGCAAAGCTTGCCAGCGGCCCCGCGACCCCAATGTCGAAGAGCACCGACCGCCGCATCATGGGACCCTTCAGGCGGATGAAGGCTCCCAGCGTGCCCACCAGGGAGAAGTAGGGCGGAAACGGAATGAACCAGGGCAGGGAAACGGGGACGCCGTGCCGGCGCGCGGTCAGGTAGTGTCCCATCTCGTGTCCGAACAGGATGCCGATGAAGGTGAGACCGAATGCAAGTCCGGCCACCATCTCGCCGACATCGAACCCGGTCGGAACCGGCAACCAGACCCCGCCGATCCGGGTGAAACGGGTATCGAGGACATCGGTGCCGGAGAGGAATCCCCCCGCCACCACCGCGCTCCCCAGTGCGGCCACGAACAGCAAGAGGTGGAGCATGAGGTTGTCACGGAGAGGCGGTCCGTCCCGCCGCACCGCAACCAGTTCGGTCCCCTCGGCCGTGTCCCGGGTGTGGACCTGGTCGGCCCAATCCGCGATCTTTTGCCCGTCTTCTTCGGAGACCCCGGACCTGACCCACCCCCGGACCACACGGCATCCGCCGGCGTTGGCCGTCGCGTGGTTCGCCAGAAGTTCGTCCCATGCGGGATCGGCACCGGGAACCTTGACCTCCGTGGAAGTGTTCGTAATGCTTCGGACTCCTGGCAACTCGTGGAAACCTCTCGGTGCCCGAGGGGGTATGCCCCGCGGACTGCCAGCCGGGCCGCGCTCGTCCGAGCCGCCCGTCCGGCACCTCTCCGGGCAGCCCGCGGACAAAACCACTCGGCATTCGAGCAGCGATGCATCCGGGCTGGACCGCTTCGCTTCAACTCTTCACAATGTAATGACTACTTTCCATTATGTAATGCGCAATGTACATTGGATCTTCGCCGGGCTTCGCTCTGCGTTGCTCCTCGGGCGAATAGCGCCGCTATTCCCCTCTCGTCGCGCCTTGCCAGCCCAGCGCCTCGCCGCTCTCGGTGCTCGGGTGGCTTGGTCCACGGACTGCTAGCTCCCCGATGGAAATCGCCGAACTCAAGAACAGCACGGTAGCCGAACTGCACAGCTACGCGGAAGCGCTGAACATCCCGCACTACGCCGGGCTCCGCAAGCAGGACCTCATCTTCACGATCTATCAGGGGCTCCTGGGGCGGAACGAGACGCTGCGTGTCGAGGGGGTGCTCGACGTCATGCCCGAGGGCCACGGCTTCCTCAGGTCGCCAGGATGGCACTACGGTGCAGGACCCGACGACCCCTATGTGAGCCGCGCGCAGATTGATTCCTACGGCCTGCGAACGGGGGATGTGCTGGCCGGACCGGTGCGACCTCCGGCCAGCGGCGAGCGGCATCTGGCGCTGGTAAGCGTGGACCACGTCAACGGAGACCGTCCGGAGGCCGCGCGCCAGCGAGCCAGCTTCGGTGCGCTGCGGCCGCGCTACCCCGATGAGCGGCTGACGCTAGAGGTCCCAGGGGGCGATCTGGCAATGCGCATGATGGACCTGATCGCGCCGGTGGGGATGGGGCAGCGAGGGTTGATCGTGTCGCCACCCAAGGCCGGCAAGACCACCATCCTGCGCCACATGGCCAACGCGATCTCGACCAATCACCCCGACGCCGACCTGTTCGTGCTCCTCATCGACGAGCGCCCGGAAGAGGTGACGGAGATGATCGAGACCACGCGTGGGGAGGTCGTTGCGTCCACCTTCGATGAGCCGGCCAGCCTCCACCGTCACGTGGCTGAGATGGTGATGGCCAGGGCGAAGCGGCTGGTGGAGCAGGGGCGCGACGTGGTCATCCTCCTCGACTCGATCACACGCCTTGCCCGGGCGTACAACATTCTGGCTCCGCACTCGGGCCGGATCCTGTCCGGGGGCGTGGACGCGAATGCGCTGGCCAGGCCGAAGCGCTTCTTCGGGTCGGCCCGCAACATCCAGTGGGGCGGCTCGCTGACGATCATCGCGACCGCTCTGGTCGAGACCGGCAGCCGCATGGACGAAGTGATCTTCGAGGAGTTCAAGGGCACGGGTAACATGGAGCTCGTGCTGGACCGCGAGATCGCCGACCTGCGAATCTTCCCGGCCATCGACCTCAACCGCTCGGGGACGAGGAGGGAGGAGCTGCTCTTGACCGAAACGGAGCTGAACCGCGTCTATCTGCTCCGGAGCTTCCTGGCACAGATGCCCGCGCCCGAAGCGATCGAGTTCCTCATGGAGCGCATGAGCCGCCACCGCACCAACGCGGAGTTCCTGAAGGCGATGGCGGAGGGGGTGTAGCAGACCCCGGGGCAGATCCGCTCAATCACGGAGAGCGGGGCGGAGGTACGGGGCCGGCAGGCGGGAAGGACTGGGTCAGGCGTCGCTGTCGCGGTAGCGCGGGTTCACCACCAGGCCGCCACCCTCGAAGATCTTGCGGTCCCAGGGGTAGATGAGCGTCGCGTCGGTGGCCAGGGCGTAGAAGTCGGGGGTGTAGCCGCGCGTGCGGGCGAAGCTGGTGGCGGTACGGACCTCGGACGGACCCACATCGCGCACGGCGGCCAGCGCGAGGCGCAGCGTCTCGCCGGAGGTGGTAATCTCGTCGACGATCAGGACCCGCTTGCCACGGGCCTGGCGTGGCGCGCCGGAAAGGATCGAGGGACGCTGGCGGACCACCTGGCCGCCTTCGCGCCGCGTGATCTTGAGCGAGAAGAAGTCGCGTCGCAGGATCGAGGCGATCACCGCGCCGGGAATCACCCCCGCACGGGCCACCCCGATGATGATGTCGGGGTCGTACGAGGCCGCCACCTTGAGGGCGAGCGCCCGGCAGAGCTCTCCGAACATCTCCCACGAGAGCTCCAGGTAGTCCTCTGACGGACTGATGTCGCGCTGGTCGAAGGAACGGCTCAACATTTGTCTGCTCCTCTCCGCGCTGTAGAATTCCAACATGACCGACGACCTCCAGAACAAGGCCGACGTCCGCTTCGAAGCGGCTCTCGCCGCCACCGGTGCCCGCGATCCCCGCGACTACTACCGCTCGCAGCTGCGGGAGCTGAAGCAGTCCAACCCTCAAGGATACGCCGACGCCGTCGCATATTACCAGAGTACGCTGGTCACGTCCATTGCGGAACAGGACGCCGATCCGCTTCGGGCCTGGCAGTCGTTCGGGTTGAGGCTTGCGCAATTGACCGCCGCGGGCCGCCCGGTGGCGGTGGATCCCGCCGGCCGCTCGCACCCCTTCGAGCCCCCCGGAAACGTGGAGGACATGATCCTGCACCTCCCGGATGCGCGGAACCGGCGGGCCTTGCTGGTAGGGCTGCCTCCGGAGCCGTCCGCGGCCCAGATGGCCACCTGCAACTGGCTCGTGCAGGGGCGCCGGGCCTAGCAGTCCGTGGATAAAGCCGCCCGAGCACCGAGAGCGGCGAGGCGCCGGGCTGGCAAGGCGCGACGAGAGGTGAATAGCACCGCTATTCGCCCGAGGAGCAACGCAGAGCGAAGCCTCGGAACCGCCGAATGTATGGCGATGACCGGCGTGATCGGCGCGACCAGGATCTCGGCGCCCTCGTAGCGCGCCGAGAGTTCGCTCCGCAACAGATCCGCCATCTCGGGCGCGGCCGCGTGATCACCCCGAAACGCACCTTATTCGCGCCAGTCGGAATCGCGGCCGCCACCGTGTCCAGAATCATCTTCTTCGCACGGACGGCTCCACGGGCTTTGCCACACGCCTTCACCGTGCCGTCGTCGGCCAGCCCCAAGACCGGCTTGAGGTCCAGGAAGCCTCCCAGCCAGCCCGCGAACTGGCTCACCCGCCCCGGCGCGATCAGGCGATCGTGCGATCGCCGTCGATGAGCAGGAGCGGGACTATGTGGATACCGTGGGCTCGCGCCACCGCATCCGGCAGGTCCGGGGCCGAGTCCACCATGATGCCCACGGGGCGCCGAGCCGCCTTGCCGCGCGCATCCCGCGCCGCCTCGAACTGGGCCAGCATGTCCTCGGCCTTGTGCGCGACCACCGTGCCGAGGGTGCCGCAGTAGTGCTGGCGGAGACTTGCCCACGGGCTGTTGGACCTGTCGGACAGGAAGCGCAGCCTCCAGACTCAGTTTGAGTTGAGACGGGGGTTTCGCTGCCAACTGCAGCTACGCCGCAGCCTCCCCCACGGTATCGAATCCGTCACTGGGGCAACAGATGACGACCACGCGACACGCCGACCCGCAGCCCGGCGTCGTCTACATCTGGGAGGGCCGGCTGGATGTCCCCGGCCGCGTCACGGCCGCCGCCCGGTCGCTGCTGTCAGACGACGAGCGCACGCGGGCCGACCGCTTCATCTACGACCGCCACCGGCGCCGCTACACGGTCGCGCAGGCCCACCTGCGCCGGGTGCTCGCACAACTCACCGACACCCGCCCGGAGGACATCGACTTCCAATTCGGGAAGCACGGCAAGCCCTTCCTCCCCGGTGGCCCTTCCTTCAACCAGTCCCATTCGGAGGAGCGGATCATGATCGGGGTGGCGGCCGAGGGACGGCTCGGCGTTGACATCGAGGAGATCAGGGAGGTGAAGTACATGCTCGGCATCGCCGACAAGAATTTCGGCGGCGACGAGGCCGCGCGCCTCCACGTGGCCCCGGACGACGAACGGCGGGAGCTCTTCTTCCGGCTCTGGACCCGCAAGGAGGCGTTCCTGAAGGCGGTCGGGGTGGGACTCACCCATCCGCTCACGACGTTTTCGGTGGACCCGACGCCCGGGGCCGAGCAGGGATTGCTGCGGGTGGAGGGCCTGCCGGAGGAACCGGCGCGCTGGCACATCGGAGGTGTGCGGTGCGCTTCAGGTGCCGAAGCAGCGCTGGCGGTGGACCGCCCCCGGATCGCGGTCGAGCGGTTGGCCTACGACCCCGAGGGGCTCTGACAGCCGACCGGTTCCGGGGTGCTCGTTGCGGAGGCGTCCGCGCAGGTGGCGGGGGCCACGTCGCAGGCCGTCGGCTCGGCATCGCAGGTGGCCGGAACCGAGTCGCACAAGGGTTCCCCGGCGTCGCACGCATCCGGCTCTCCCGTGCCGGTCGTCGCGTTCGAGCAGATCGCGCCGTTCACGTAGCAGGTGTAGCACGCCGACTCGCAGAGGCTCGCGTCCACGCCGACCGCTTCGGTCAGCGTGTCGGCCAGACGGGCGCTCGGGTAGTCGAGCAGGATCGGGCACGCGTAGACGCCGGTCGCGGTGACCAGCCGCGCGCGCGTGCACAGCAGCTGGTCGAGGTCGTAGCCGTGCATCATCTCGTGGGTGACGCGCTCGTCGGGCCGGTAGCCCCGGTTGCGCTCGGCCTCCTCGCCGATCAGGAGCGGCGGCAGCACCTTGAGCCTCGGCTCCGAATACCCCACCGCATCCAGCCCGTCGCGGAAGCGCTGGAGCATGCACGCCATCTCTTCGCAGGGCCAGCTCTGCATGGTGGTGATGATGGGACGGAAACCCGCGTCCACGAGGGCGCCCACCCCTTCCATGGCGCGCTCGAAGCTGCCCTCGCCGCGGATCGCGTCATTGGTCGCGGCCGTCGGACCGTCCACGCTGACGCGCAGTTCCAGCGGATGGCAGCGGCCTTCCGAGATGCTCCTGAGTTCCTCGACGCGGCGAGGAGGCAGCAGCGTGGCGTTGGTGAGCACCGTTGCCGGGCCGTACCGCAGCGTGTCGCCCAGAATCCCCACCATCTCGTGGTTCATGAACGGTTCGCCGCCGGTGAAGTAGTACTCCTTCACGCCCATCCCGGCGGACTCCTCCAGCGCGTTGCGCACCTGTTCCCTGGTCATGAACCAGAAGGAATGGTTGTCGGGGGAGCACGAGATGAAACAGTGCGTGCAGCGAAGGTTGCAAACCGTCCCGCCGACCTGAAACCAGAGCTGGTCGAGGGAGGTCAGGGGGACCGCGGGGGCTGGTGCAATCATCGGGGAAAGGTGCTTGCAGTGTGGGGATTCGGCAAGCCGGAGCGTGGTGTGCCCGGCGAGAGTGCCGGGCGGACAGCGCAAAGCGTGGGCATGCCGGGGCAATCTCCGGGCGAAGTCTGGCCGCGGCGACACCGATCCGGTAAGGTGCTCCGGTCACATCCTTCCGTCCATCAATACCGCCAATGCCCGTGGCATCGACCCCAATCAACCCCGGATTCACGACCGTAAACCCCTCCGACGGCGAGGTGTTGGCCATGTACCCCTTCATGAGCCCCGGCCAGGTGGAGAGCGCGCTGGCCTCGGCCCGGGAGGCCCAGCGCGAGTGGCAACGCGTTGGGGCGCAGCACCGGGCCCGGCTCGTCGGGGGCGTCGCGCGCCAGTTCCGCGCCCACCACCGCAACCTCGCCGAGATCGTCACGATGGAGATGGGAAAGCCCATGGCCGAGTCCCTGGCCGAGGTGGAGAAGTGCGCGGGTGGATGCGAGTACTACAGCCGGGCCGGTGCGGGGTTCCTGAAGGATCGGTTCGTGAAAACCGAGGCGCATCGGAGCTTTGTCACCTTCCAGCCGCTGGGACTGGTTCTGGCGATCATGCCCTGGAACTTCCCGCTCTGGCAGGTCGTGCGGGCCGCCGTCCCCGCGCTCATCGCGGGCAATGGGGTGCTGCTCAAGCACGCGCCCAGCGTACCCGGCTGCGCCCTCGAGCTGGCCCGCCTCTTCGGCCCGGCCTCGGGGCTGCCCAAGGGACTCTTCACCAACCTCTTCATCGATGTCGACGTCACCGGCGACCTCATCCTCGACGCGCGCGTCCAGGGCGTCACCCTGACCGGAAGCACCCGCGCGGGCCGCCACGTCGCCGCGCTCGCGGGCGCGCAGATCAAGACGTGCGTCCTGGAGCTGGGCGGCAGCGACCCCTACATCGTGCTCGAGGACGCCGACCTTCCCCGCGCCGTCGAGGCGTGCGTGACCGGCCGGCTCATCAACAGCGGGCAGAGCTGCATCGCGGCCAAGCGCTTCATCGTGCACGAGGCGGTGGCCGACGAGTTCACCGAGGCGGTGGTATCGCGCATGGCGGGCGTGCGGGTGGGCGAGCCGATGGCCGCGACGACCGATGTCGGGCCGCTCGCGCGGGAGGATCTGCGCGATCATCTGGCCGGGCAGGTCGAGCGGAGCATCGCGGCGGGAGCGGTGTGCAGGCTGGGCGGCGAGGTCCCGAGGGTGCCGGGATGGTACTACCCGTGCACGGTGCTGGCGGGGGTGGGGCCGGGGATGCCCGCCTACGACGAGGAGATGTTCGGACCGGTGGCGTGCATCATCCGGGCCGGGTCGGAGGAGGAGGCCGTGCGGATCGCGAACGACACCGCATACGGCTTGGGCGCGGCCGTGTTCACGGAGGACCTGGAGCGCGGGGAGCGGATCGCGCGTGAGGGGATCGAGGCCGGGTCGTGCTTCGTGAACGACTTCGTGAAGTCGGACCCGCGCCTGCCGTTCGGGGGGGTGAAGGAGAGCGGGTTCGGGAGGGAGCTGGCGGACTTCGGGGTGCGCGAGTTCGTGAATGTGAAGACGGTGCGTGTGGAGCGGTAGGCCTTGGGGCGCACGCCCGCCCACTCGCTGCGGCCCACTTGTCGACCCGTCGGCTCATTTCGTCAAACCCGGCCCGCCAGCCCAACGGCCATTGATACCGCAGCCAAGCTTGCAGCGTTCCGTGGAAGGGACCATGTCATATCCCGGCGGTCCAGGCACTCGGCCTCACCGGAGCCGGCCACGGTTCGACCTTCGGGGCACGGGCCGATGGCTGACTACGAGGTCCTCGACGCCGTTCGCCTCCGTGGCGAGTCTGTCGGGACCCTGACCAGGCTCGGCCATGTCAGGATCGTCTTCGCCTTCGACCCCCGCCATGCCGACGATCCGGCGCCCGGCGTCCAACTCAAACTGTCCGCAACCATGGCGGTCGCGGGGAGGCTGACGATCCCGGCGTAGGGCATCGGTGGATCCTGGATCGTCAAGTTGCCCTCGGCGGCTTTTTCGGGGCTGCCCGAGCAGGAACACGCCATGATGACACTGGCGGGCCGCGTGGGGATCGAGGTGACGCGCACCTCACGAACTGGGCGCTGATCTACCCTGACGGACGCACCCCCGCCCTGGCACCGGCCCACGACCTCGTGTCGACGATCGCGCTCCTCGACGACGACCGGATGGCGCTCGAGTGGATGAGTGGAGTCCGTGGTTTCGCGGAGCTGTCGGAGGGGGTGCTGCGGCACCTGGCCGCGTCGGCGCGGGTTGCCCAGGTGCCGGTTGTGACGGCGGCCCGGCGCACGGTCGAACGGTTCATGGAGGTCTGGGGCGAAGCGAAGGAGGACCTGGGGGTTCCAGAGGGTGTGGCAAGGGCCATTGACGCGCATCTGGCGCAGCTGCCACTGGTCTGGGAGTTGGGATTCCGGCGGTAGCTGCTGCCAAGTGGCACTGGTGGCGTCCCGGGGGCGTGAGCTGGCGTTACCGGCCGCGTCACAAGCGCGTCCGGAGCTGGCCCCGCTAATTGGCGCTACTGACGCCGCAGCACCGCCCCCGGCAACGCCCCCGTCACCGCGCCGTTCTCGTAGACGACGGTGCCCGCCACCCACACCCGTTCGATCCCGGTGGCGGTGAGGTGGGGTTGGGTGGTGGTGGACCGGTCGAGGACCGTGGCGGGGTCGAAGAGGACCATGTCGGCAGCCGCACCGGCTTCGAGCACGCCGCGATCGGCAAGTCCCATGTGACGAGCGGCGAGCCCGGTCATCTTGTGGATCGCCTCTTTCCAGTCCCAGCCGTCCCTCCTCGCGGACGTAACGCCCCAGGACGCGCGGGTAGGCGCCGAAACCGCGCGGATGGGCGCCCCGCAGTCCCCCGTCGGAGGAGACGTTGGTGTGCGGCCAGGACAGCAGCCTCGCGATGTCGTCGAAGTCCATGCTGGTCGCAACGATGCTCTCGCCGCCGTCCCGGCCGTCGGCGCGGGCGGCCCGCGACTCCGCGATCAGGTCGATGTAGGTGGTGACGGGGTCTGTCCCGCGTTCGGTCGCGATCTGCGCCAGGGTCTTGCCTTCGAGGGTCGTGTCGGCGCCGAAGCGGGCGATGATCATCCCGTCGGGCGCGACCAGCTCCTCCAGCGCGTAGCGGGCGGCCTCGGGGTCGGTGAAGTCGCGCTCCGGGAAGAGGACCGTCATGGTGGACTGCCAGTATTCGTACGGGTAGACATCGGCGCTGATGTCGAGGCCCTCGGCGCGGGCCTGGTCGAGTCGCGCCAGAATCTCCGCCGCCCACCCCCAAAGCCCTCGTGCGGCGAGCTTGAAGTGGGAGATTTGCACGGGAAGGCGGGCGCGGCGCGCGATCTCGATTGTCTCTTCGATCGCCGGGAGGAGGGCGCGGTCCTCGCTCCGCATATGGGAGATGTAGCGGCCGCCGTGCGCCGCCGCGGTCGTTGCCAGCGCGACCACCTCGTCCGTCGTCGAGTAGATGCCCGGGTCGTATTCCAACCCGGTCGAGAGGCCCAGCGCGCCGCTGGCCAGCTCACCATCGAGGAGTGTCTGCATCTCGGCAACCTCGGCCTCCGCGGCCGCCCGGCGGAAGTCGTCGCCCATGACCTGGCGGCGGAGGGTGCCGTGTCCGGCGTACGACGCCACGTTGACGGCGGCTGGGGTGATATCCAGCGCCGCGAAGAAGTCGGCGATCGGGAAGCGGGATCCGCCGTCTTGCCCGGCGACGATTGTGGTGATGCCCTGGCTGACCGCGGCGAGGGCGGTGGGCTCTTCCAGTAGTCCGCCGTCGTGGTGGCTGTGCGTGTCGATGAAGCCGGGGGCGAGGATCAGGCCCGTGGCGTCGTGGATGGGTTCACGCTCGGTGGGCGAGAGGGCGTTGCCCCCGTCGTCGGCGGCGACCTCCGTGATCACGCCGTCGGCCACACGCAGGGAACCGATGTAGCCGGGGCTTCCCGTGCCGTCCACAATCGTGGCGGCCTGGATGAGGAAGGATTGGGCGGTGGGGGGAGCGGCCGTGTCGCCGCACCCGGGGAGGAAGGAAAGCCACGCGGCCAGGAGGAGGGCAGCGCGAGGGCGGCGGTCTTTCCTCACCCGGAAGCACTCCACTTCGCTGCCCGATGCGTTAGCGACAGCCGCGCGGTCTTCAACGCCCTTCTCAACCATCGATCCGTCACCTGTGCACCTCAACGCTCCACCTCGTCAGTCCCGTCGTCCGCCTGTTCACGTTCGCGGAAACGCCGTACTCTCGGCATGTCCCAGGGTTCGACAGCGTCTGAAATACCCTGAAGGCGATCTATCTGCCTCACGCTTGCTCCTTGACGGTTGAACGCCGATGGGACGCCTCACGCATCCAAATTGTCACCCCAGCTTTCCATAATGTAAACTGTCGTTTACCGGTCCACCTCCGGCACCGCCTTGTCCATCTCCGCCGCCACTTCTTCCGGGTCCCGCATGACCGCCAGATCCAACTCGTAGTCCGGCACGTCGCGCGGCGCGAGCTTCTCCTTCAACTCCCGGATCTCACGCCCCGAAAGCCCCAGCTCGGCCAGGTCGGCGTTCGACAGGTCGGCCCCAGATCGCCCAGCCAACCCCTCCCCATCCACCGCCACCAGCCGCGACAGCGCCTGGATCTCGCCGTGAGACAACTTGTCGCCCATCACCTGGTAGTCGACCCAGGCCTCGTAGCTGAGCGGCGCGACGCGCTTGACCATTCCAGCGATCACGCGGCCGTACTCCTGGATCTCCCACTGGGCATGGTCGTCGACGCGGAGCGTGAGGAAGTGGAGCAGGTTGTGGAGGTCGATCTTCCAGTACCACTGCGTGTACGTCGAGAGCGGCAGGTCGATGCGGGCGAGTTCGCGGGCCACGTTTTCGCCGACGAGCCAGCCGTAGTCGCCGGCCGCCTGCGAACGCACCTTCTCCCACCGGCGCATGGCATCGCGGTAGAACTCGGGGGTGACGGAACCCGGGGCGCGGCCCTGGTTGCTGGTCGCGCTCTGCAGCGAGAACTGGTCCTGCTCGGGGCTGTAGAAGAGGAGCGGCATGAGGCTGTAGCGGCCACTGTACTCGTTGACGGAGTTGTGGGTGACGATGCCGTTGGCGACGAAGTTGTGGTGCGGGCCTTCGACTTCGAGGTCGTAGGTCTCGCGTTCGCCGACGTACTCGAAGCGGGAGATTCGCACGAGTTTGGCTTTGTGGAACCAGGTCCAGTCGCGCTTCTCCGCCGCTCCGTTCACATGCACGAAGTAGTCCCCCTGTCTCCAGACCGCCCGCCTACCCTTCTCCCGCAGCCCGGTTGCTCCGCGGAGCGTGTCCCAACCCCCCGCGAACAGGAACCGGTGATTCGACGTGGCCTCGATCGACTTGCCGTCTTCCAGGACCATTCTGAAGACCGGTTTCGCGCCATTTCGGTACACGTCCACGATCCGGGTGTGCTGGAGCGCGAGCGTATCTTCGTCGATCTGCCGGAGCTTCATCCGCTTCACGCGGTCACGGCGAAAAAACGGGTTCCGCTGTTTGTCCGGGCGCATGTTCAGGGTTGGCTGGAAGCGTTGCCAGATCTCCTCGATGGGGAGCTTGTAGAGCTTGCGTTCCCCTCTCGCCTCCGCGCCGGGCAGGTCGAAGTACACCTCGGTGCCTTGGGCCAGGCAGGCCGTCCGGTGTCGTATCCACTGCCGCGCGACGAACATCGGCATCGCGCAGTGGAACTTGAACTCGACCATCTCCGACGGCGTGGTGTGGAGGTGGCGGCGCAGATAGCGGATCAGGCCCCGGGTGGCCGAGACCTTGCGGGTGCCGTAGCCGTAGCTGACGCGGGCGGCGCGCTCCACCGAGTCGTCGGTGCCCATGTAGTCGACGAGCGCGACGAAGCCGTGGTCGAGGACGGGAAAGTAGCCGCCCAGGATCTCCTCGGCGGCGGGGGTGGTGGGGCGTCGGGTCGGGTGGGTGCCGGGTGTCATGGTGGTGAAGTTACCGGATCACCCGGATGCGGGCGAGACGGTTAGCGGCGATCGGACGGGGCTTGAAGCCTGTCGCGGCCCAGACCGTTCGGAAGCGCCCCGACCGACGCGATTGTGAAACGCTTCACAAGCGGGCCTCCCGCCGTTCCGCCCTCGCCGCTTTCCGCCGACGGCTCACGTCCAGCTCCCGCTTGCGCAGCCGGATCGCGTCGGGGGTGACCTCGATCAGTTCGTCGTCCTCGATGAAGTCCAGCGCCTGCTCCAGCGTGAGGCGCCGGGGCGGCTCGAGACGCACGTTCTCGTCGGCGGCCGCGGCGCGCATGTTGGTGAGCTTCTTGTTGCGGCTCACGTTGACGTCCATGTCGCCGGGGCGCGCGTTTTCGCCCACGATCATGCCGCCGTAGCACTCGGTTCCCGGCGCCACGAACATGGCGCCGCGCTCCTGCAGGCCGAAGATCGCGAAGGCCACCGCCTTGCCGGCGCGGTCGGCCACCATCGTACCGCGGCCGCGGCCCCGAATGTGGCCCGCCCACGTGTCCCAGCGGTCGAAGCGGTGGTGCAGGATACCGTCGCCCCGGGTGTCAGTCAGGAACTCGGTGCGGTAGCCGAAGAGGCCCCGTGCGGGAACGCGGAACTCGAGTCGGGTGGTGCCCGAGTCGCCCACAGGACGCATGGCGGTCATTTCGCCGCGGCGGCGCGCGAGCTTGTCGATGACGGTCCCGGCGAAATCGGAGGGGACTTCGACCACGACTTCCTCATAGGGCTCCAGTCGGCCCCCGTCGGCGGCCGCGCGGGTCAGCACACGGGGGCGCGAGACCTGGAACTCGTAGCCTTCGCGGCGCATGGTCTCCATGAGGATGGTCAGGTGCAGTTCGCCCCGTCCGCTCACCGCGAAGGTGTCGGGCCGTGCGGTGTCCTCGACGCGCAGCGCCACGTTGCGCTCCAGTTCGCGGACCAGGCGATCGCGGAGCTGGCGGGTGGTCACGTACTTCCCCGCCCGGCCCGAGAAGGGCGAGTCGTTGACCACGAAGTCGACGGAAATCGTCGGCTCCTCGACGGTGATGCCGCGGAGCCGTTCCGGCCGTTCGGGGTCCGCCAGCGTGTCGCCGATCTCGATCCCCTCCGGTCCCGAGAGGCCGATGATGTCGCCCGCGTGCGCCTCCTCGACATCCACGCGGTCGAGGCCGCTGAAGGTGTAGAGACCGGTTACCCGCGTGCCCGCCCCGCGATCGGGTGACCGACGCTTCCGCGCGGGACGGTCGTCCTTCCGTCCGCCACCGTTCGATCCCGGCGGCGCCAGGCGCACCACGCGCTCACCGATCCGCACCCCGCCCCGCTCCACCCGCCCGATCGCGATCCTTCCCACGTACGACGAGTGGTCCAGCGTGGAGACCAGCATCTGGAACGGACCGCCGGGGTCCACGCGGGGCGGCGGTATGTGTTCGACCACCGCTTCGAAGAGCGGCGCCAGCCCGCTCCCCATTGCCCCCGGCTCGGTCACCGCCCAACCCTCCCGCCCCGCCGCGTACAGGAACGGCGCGTCGAGCTGCGCGTCGTCGGCTTCGAGGTCCATCAGCAGCTCCAGCACCTCGTCGTGGATTTCGTCGGGGCGCGCGTCCGCACGGTCGATCTTGTTCACCACCACCACCGGCAGCAGTCCCAGCGCGAGCGCCTTGCGGGTCACGAAGCGCGTCTGCGGCATCGGCCCCTCGGCGGCATCGACCAGGAGCAGCACGCCGTTGACCATGCGCAGGATCCGCTCCACCTCGCCACCGAAGTCGGCGTGCCCCGGGGTGTCGACGATGTTGATCTTGGTGCCGCGCCACTCGACGGCGGTGTTCTTGGAGAGGATCGTGATGCCGCGCTCCCGCTCCAGCGGGTTGGAATCCAGCACGCGTTCGCCGACCACCTGGCCTTCGCGGAAGACCCCCGCCTGGCGGAACATCTGGTCGACCAGCGTGGTCTTGCCGTGGTCGACGTGCGCGATGATCGCGATGTTGCGGAGAGGCTTCACCTGCGCGGCTACCCGCCGCCGCCCGCCACGTCCGTGCGCGTGAAGGTGAGCGTGCCCACCGGGGCTCTCGAGAACGGATTCAGGCCTCGCAGGCTGTAGATCGGCTGCTTGGGCGAGGTGTTGGAGTTGGAGGCGGTGTAGGAGGCCCCGTTGTCGGTCCCCGCGTCGAGCGGGAACAGCACGACTTGCCGCCTGTCGGCCCACTGCCCCACCCCGTTCAGCAGCGACAGCCTCGTCACCCCCGCGAACCAGTCCGGGCTGGGCGCAATCATGCTGACCAGGGTGACCAGCGGATGGTTCAATCGGACTTCGACGTTCCGGATCGTCACGCTCCCGGGGCTACTGCTGCCGCTGCCGCTGACGACGGAGAGCGCGTTGTTCGGGATCTGGTCGTTGATCTCGCCGGTCAGGGTGCCTGTGCCTCCGGTTTCGGCCATGCTCTCCATGCCCGGGCTCGAAGTCTCGCCCATCTCCCAAAAACTCGCCCGGCTGCTGTGCACGGCCCCGATCAGCGGCGACCAATGCGCGCCGCCGGGGAAAGTGGTCGGGTGCGTGGAGGAGCTCCAGGTAGCACTGAAGGCGATTCGGTAGACCGCGGTTGCGGACGGTGGATCGAGCGGACCCACCGCCGCGGCAAACTCCACCGAGATGCCGTCCTCCAGCGACGCGGCGAGCAGTTGGACTCCGGACCCCGCTCCCAGGGTCCACGACGACTGGGCCAACCCGCCGGCGTCGGTCTCGACCGTCGCCGGATCCGCCGACCCGTCACCGTCCGCCGCCGTGAAGGTCACCGACACCCCCTGAATCGGCGCCCCTCCCGCGTCCTCGACGCGTGCGACGAGCGGGTCCCCGAGAGCCGCCCCGGCGGTCCCCTCCTGACCGTCACCCGAAGCGGCCACAAGCGCGAAAGGCAGCTGGTCGACGAGCACGGAAGCGGTTGCGCTCACGTCCTGGATGGAAGCGGTGAGGGTCCCCGCCCCACTGCCCACCGCGGTCACCTCGCCGTCCGCGGCCACGGTGAAGATGCCGGCATCGCTGGTCGACCAGGTTACGGTCCCGGGGTAGTCGTCGCCGTTCTGGTCGGCGATCCTGGCCTGGAACGCCGCGGTGGCGCCGACGTAGGTCAGCGTGGCCGACTGCGGGATGATCGTGATGGAAGCGGGACGCGCGTCCGGGTCGGGCGCGCTGCCGGGTTCTCCACAGGCTGCCAGGGCGAGGAGGACGAGCGCTCCGATGAAGGGAGCTGGGCTCCACGCACCTCGCCGGTGCGCGTAGGCGGGTAAGTGACCTGAATTAGGTGAAACGGGGACCTGCATCGGCATGGGAATCACTCCGGCTGCGAGCACGCGATCGATGGGCCGGGCGGCTACGATCCGCCCGATCCGTCGATGCGCGTAAAGACAAATGTTCCGACCGGCTCTTCCGAGAACGGGTACTCGCCCTTGGCGCTCCGGATCGGCTGTTTCGGCGAGGTGTCTTCGTTGGCGGACGTGTACTCGGTCCCGCTGTCGGTCCCCGCATCGAGCGGATAGAGAACGATCCGAAGCTCGGCGATCCATTCGCCGGCGTCGTCCAGCAGCGACTGGCTCGCAATGCCCGCGAACCAGTCCGGGCTGGGGCCGAGCATCGTGACCAGGGTTACGAGCGGGTAGTCCGGATGGACCACGACGCGCTCGATCGTTCGGCTTCCGGGGCTTCGAAGTCCGTCCGCCGTGACGACCGCCAGCGCGTTGTCGGGGATCTCCGCAGTGATCTCCGCGGCGAGAACCATCATCCCACCCTTTTCGGCCATGTCTTCCATGCCCGGGCTCGCGGTGTCGCCCAGCTCCCAGAAGGTGACCTGGTCGCTGTGCACGGCACCGATCAGCGGCGAGAAGTGCGGCACGCCGGGGAAGCCGCTGTTGGGGTGTGTCGAATCGCTCCACATGGCCTCGAAGACGACCTCGTAGACGGCGCTGCCGGCGGGATCGCGCGGCTGGGCCGAAGCGGTGAACTGGGTGGACGTGCCGTCGTCCAGCGACGTGGTGAGCGTATGGGATCCGGCGTCGGCGCCGAGTGTCCAGGTGGTTTGCGCCAGTCCTTCCGTGTCGGTCTCGGCGGTGGCCGGATCGGCGGAGCCGTGTGCCTCTGCAGGGGTGAAGGTGACCGCAACCCCTTCGACGGGCGAACCACCGGCGTCGTCAACCCGCACGACCAGGGGTTCCGCGAGCGGGTCGCCGGTCAGGCCCTCCTGAGCGTCGCCCGAGATGGTAGTCAGCGCGGCCGGTGTCTGCTCGACGAGCACCGAGGCGGTCGCGGCAAGGGCGTCGAGCGACGCGGTGAGGGTGCCGGACCCGTTGCCGACCGCCGTGGCCACGCCGTCGGCGCCGGCCGTGAAAACGGCGGGATCGCTGCTTGACCAGGTGGCGGCGCTGGACACCTCCGCACCGTTGGCGTCGGTGATCGTCGCGGTGAAGGTCGCCGACTCGCCCAGTGAGGACAGCGTTGCCGACTCGGGCGAGACGCCAATCGCGGCCGGCACCTGCTCGACGACCACCGAGGCCGTCGCGCTGAGGCTCTGGAAGGTGGCCGTGAGCGTGCCGGAGCCGTTGCCGTTCGCGGTCACCACGCCCTGCGAGGAGACCGCAAAGACGGTGGCATCGGTGGTCGACCAGGTGGCAGTGCCGGAGAAGTCCGCGCCGTGCTGGTCGGTAATCCTGGCGGTAAAGGTGGCCGTCTCGCCCAGGGCAGACAGCGTTGCCGATTCGGGTGAGATGGTGATGGCGGCGGGGCGGGGAGGGTCGGGGTCGGGCTCGCTGCCGAAGTCGCACGCGGCGAGGGCGAGGAGGAGGGCGGCGATGGGGAGCCGGAGGTGGGGGAAGGCTATGTTTTTCATGTTGACAACATCCGGGCGCCGCCATTTCTCATGTGAACCCTTGCCCGCCACGCATTCGTCTGGAACCCGCTCCAACAGAAGCGGGAGGCAGATGACCGGTCGGCCACTGCGGACAATCTAGCGAGATCCCGAGCTGAAAACGATGACGGAGTCCGGGGCGTCCGCTTGCCGTAGACTCCGGAATCCGCGATATGAGTACCCACAAGTCCCGCCAAAGAGCCCCACTGACTCCAGATCCCAACCTCCACTCCATGCGATCCACAGCCTCCCGAACGCTGAAGTATCTCACCATCGCCGCCACCCTCCTCGCGGGGGCCGGACCGACACTCACCCCCACCCCCCAGACCCCCACCCTCACCGGCTTCACCGCCCAGCGGGCATCCTGGCACCTGGCCTGCGAGCAGCGCTTCCTGGAACTGCCGCGCAGCGACGCCTTCCGCGAACACCTCCGCACCATCACCGCCAATCCCCACCCCGCCGGTTCCGCCGCACAGGCGCGCGTCGGTGAGTACCTCGCGCAGGCCATGGAGAGCGCGGGCCTCGAAGTCGCCAACTACCCCTACGACGTCTACCTCCCCGAGCTCACCGACGATGTCGAGGTCCACATCGTCACGCCGGTCGCCATGCAGCTCTCGAACCGGGAGCCCGTGCTCGCCGAGGACCGCTTCTCGGGGCATCCGGATCTGCTCAACGGGTGGAACGCCTTTTCGGGCAGCGGGGATGTCACCGGCGAGGTGGTCTACGCCAACCAGGGACGCCGCGAGGACTACCTGGCGCTCGACTCGATGGGGATTTCGGTGGCGGGCAAGGTCGTGATCGCGCGGTACGGGGGGAATTTCCGCGGCTACAAGGTCAAGTTCGCGGAGGAACGGGGCGCGGCCGGGGTGATCATGTTCAACGATCCGGGGACTCCGGACCTTCCCGCCTACCCCGAGGGACCGATGATGAGCGGGCTGACGATCCAGCGCGGCTCGGTGCTCACCCTGCCCTGGACCGGCGACCCGCTCACGCCCTTCGTCCCCGCCCTGCCGATCGACGGCGACGTGCAGGTCGAGCGTCTCGACCCGTCCGAAGTCCCTCTGCACACGATCCCCGTGCTGCCGATCGGCTTCGAGGCCGCATCGGAGATTCTGTCGAGGATGACCGGGCCCGCGGCGCCGGAGGACTGGGCACCGCCGATGGACCTGGACTACCGGCTGACCGGGGGGGCGGACCTGACGGTGCGGGTGAGGGTCAACCAGCCGAAGCGTCTCACGCGTGCGACGAACGTGGTCGGCACCGTGCGCGGCAGCGAGTTCCCGGACGAGTGGTTCATCCTGGGCGCGCACTACGATCCGTGGGGGTTCGGCGCGATCGACCCGAACGGGGGGACGGCGATGCTGCTGACCCTGGCCGAGGCGCTTGGGGAACTGGCCGCCGACGGGGAGTGCCGTCCGCGTCGCTCGATCATGATCGCGCACTGGGACGCGGAGGAGTACGGGATCATCGGATCGGTCGAGTGGGTGGAGCATCTGCGGGAGGAGCTGGAGGCAAATGCGATTGCGTACATCAACGCTGACGGCGCGGTCTCGGGCGTGAATTTCGGGGGATCGTCGTCGCCATCGCTCAAGGGGCAGATCATCGAGGCGACGAAGGCGGTGACGTACCCGGGGACCGGCGAGCCGCTGTATGACTGGTGGCTGGCGCGGGCGGGCGAGGACGCGGAGGAGCCGGGGCTGGGGAATCTGGGGGGCGGGTCGGACCACGTCGGGTTCTACACGCATGCGGGCGTGCCGTCGGCCGGATTGTCGTCGGGTAACCCGAGCGGGGTCTACCACTCGAACTACGACAACTTCGCGTGGTTCGAGCGCTTCGGGGACACCGCGTTCGTGTACGGGCCGATGGTGGCGCGGACGGACGGGGTGCTGGCGCTGCGGTTCGCCAACGCGGATGTGCTGCCGTACGACGTGGCCCGGTACGCGACCGATACGCGGACGCATGTGGAGACGCTGTACGAGGTGGCCGAGTCGCGGGGGCTGAGGGTGGATTTTTCGGGGCTGGTGGAGTCTTCGCGTGAGCTGGACGAGGCGGCGGCGGAGTTGGTGGAGGCGCGGGAGAGGTGGGTGGGGTCGGGGGAGGTGGACGCGGGGCGGGCGGAGGCGGTGAACCGGGAGCTGATCGGGCTGGAGAAGGCGTGGCTGAACGACCGGGGGTTGCAGGGGAGGCCGTGGAGCCGCTCGATCTACGTGTCGCCGGATCCTTTCAGCGGGTATGCGTCGTGGATGCTGCCGGGGCTTCGGTACGAGATCGAGACGGATGACCGGGCTGATCTGCCGGGGTGGGAAAGGGTGTACATCGGGGCGGTGCGGGAGTTGGCGGGGCGGATGCGGGGGGTGGCGGGGATGATGGGGGAGGGGGAGGGGTGACCTGGGGTTGAATCCCTAGTTGCACGCCTCGCTGCGAGAAGGGCGCTTCAAGCCTCCCGCGCGCGCACCAGCAGCTCCTCACCCGTCTCACATTCGATGATCCGGTCGCCGATTCGGGCAATCCGCTCCGGGTCGGAGACCTCCTCCAGCAGCCCCGCAAGCCGCTCGGCCGTCTCGACCCCGAATTTCAGCCTCGCAAGACGGTACGCCATCGTGGCACGTCCCTCGGTACGCCCTTCCGCACGCCCCTGCCCCAGCCCTTCCCGGTGCGCCCGCTCCTTCAGCTCCTCCACGCCCGCGTAGATCATTCCCGCCTCCTTGAGTGACTTGACCCGCTCCAATACCTCTTCCTCGATTCCCCACGTTTCCGCCGCTCCGAGAATCCATTCCCGGAACGCCTCCCGAAGCCTCGCGTGTTCCGCCCCCGGGTACTCCGCGAGCACCTCCCGGACCACCCGCGTGATGTTCGCCGCGGACGAGTCCAGCTCCATGCTCGCCAACCACGATACGACGCTTCCCTCTGTAGGACCTTGGGCAGCCAGCGCACGCAGGTCAAGGATCTCGTGGCGCAGACTCGGCTGCCGACTGGCCAGCCAGCCTCGTGTCGGCTCGATCAGATCGAGCACCTCGTCGGGGGCTGTCCAGCGTTCGCGGCCGTTGTAGATCGTCACCGCCAGGCTGGGCGGCAGCAGCCCACCGGGAGCCGTTTTCCGCCGGCGGGCCTTCGCCGCGACCAGGCTGTGGTACGCGATGGCCACGTAGTACAGAATCCGCACGGGCATGTACCTGTAGGTCTCCGACTGGAATTCGATGAGCAGGATGAGGTACCGGGCGCTTCCCCGGAAATGGATCTTCCACAGAAGGTCCGCGTTGGACCGGATCAGTCCGGGCGTGGTTCGCTCGGTGGCCAGATTCTCCATCCTCTCGAAGTCGAGGTCGTCGGCCAGGTCGCTGTTGATGAAGCGGCGGATCATTTGTTCGACCGCGTGCGTCAGGGAGAAGAGAAGCTTGAAGGACTGGTCGTGTCTTCGGGACAACTGTGGTCTCCGGCGTCGGTGGGGGTGCCAGAGGACGGCCAAGGATCCCTGATTTACGCGTCGGGCTTCGGGTGACTGCCGTCCCTTGTGGAACATTCGCCCGGATTCGGGGCGCTGACATGGTGGAATGGGACTTTCGTCTTTCTTGGGGCGCCGCTGCGCGCCAGAGTCGCCGCGGCGGCCAATGGTTGGCCATGATCCGGGGGTTGACCCCTTCCCGAACGAGTAGTATCACTTGCTCATGAAGAATGATACTACTCACCGCCGACGACCCGCATCCGGGCGCTTCGTCCTCCGCCTCGATCCCGCGTTGCACGCCTCGCTGCGAGAGGCCGCCCAGGCCGCCGGCGCGTCCCTGAACCGCTACTGCGCCAGCAAACTCGCGTCGCCTGCCCCGGTCCTCGACCCGGAGGCCGCCGCCATCGTCCACCGCGCACGCGCCATTCTCGGGGACTCCCTCCTGGGCGTGGTCGCCTTCGGCTCCTGGACGCGGGGCGACGAGTCATCCTCCTCGGACCTGGACATTCTTCTCGTCGCCGGCGATCGGGTTAGGATCTCGCGAGACCTCTACCGGAAATGGGACGCGGAGCCCGGGTTGAGCTGGCACGGCCACCCGGTCTCTCCCCACTTCGTCCACCTGCGGCCCGACTCTGAACCGGTCTCGGGATTCTGGGCGGAGGTGGCACTGGACGGCCTCGTCGTCTTCGACCCGGAGTGGGTCGTGTCACGGCATCTGGTAGCTCTCCGCCGCCGCATCTCCGCAGGCGAGATCGAGCAGCGCGTCGCAGGGGGACGGGCATACTGGATCCGGGGCGCTTCATGAGGGGCGGTGGGCTCGCGGGGGACTACCTGCGTCGTGCAAGGATTCGGTTGGTCGCCCTCGATGTCCTGTTCGACGCGGAGAGCTGGGCGGACGTGGTGCGTGAGTCGCAGGAGGTCGTGGAGCTGACGCTGAAGGGTCTGCTCCGGGCATGCGAGATTGACCCGCCCCGCCTTCACGATGTGTCGGCGGTGCTGCTGGCCGAGAAGGACCGGTTGCCGGGGGCGCTGGCGTGCGAGGCGGAATGGCTGGCGCACGTGTCGCGGCAGATGCGCCGGGATCGAGAGCTGGCGTTCTACGGGGCCGAGGATCTGCTGCCGGGCGACTTCTATTCGCGCGGGGACGCGGAGACGGCGCGGGACCAGGCTCGCCGGGTGGTCGCGGTGGTGTATCCGCATGTGATGGGATCGGGGGACACTCCGGGTGATCCGCATTGATGATGATGTTCCGCTCCATGCGAGCGATGACGGAGGGTACGACCAGAACGGGGCTGCGACCCTCGGCGTACCACCGATGGCCGCACCGCCGGGCGAGCGGGCTGCCCTGCAGGTGCCAGTCCGGCAGGGCATCGGTATCGACCACTTCGTAGCTCGTTCCCGCGGGAATCTCGATCTCGACGAAATGCTGGTTGTCCGGCGGAGGTCCATTCCACCAGACCAGCGCCTCCAGCATCGCGGTCGAGTAGCGTTGCGATGCGTAGATGACCCGGTCCCCGACATCGTGCCACCGTCCTGAGACCCGCCGGGCCCCGTTTGGGCTGTACACGGGCCATCGGCCCCTGGAGTCTCCGATTCGATATGCCGTTCGAGCCTCCGCGAGGCGAAGACAACCGCTCAAACGGCGACGCCGGCCTGCGCCCGCCACACGAGCTTCAGTACGGCGTCCGCCCCGGCCGCAGAGGAAGTCGCCATCTCGAGCGGCGATTCACCGTCGAGCAGGGGATGGGGACGGTTGAGAAAGTCATCGATCCGCGCCGCGTCGCCGTGAAAGGCCGTCGCGATGGCGTCGAGCACCCGGGCCAGTCCGTAGACCCTCTCGCTGTGACTCCGCGAGAGCACGGTGCCGCTCCTACGGTGACGATGGAGCGTGGCCTCCGAGACGACTCTTCCCTCGATGCGGCGGCGCCCGACCAGTCTGCCGAGAGCCGTCACGGTGCTCACGGGCAGTCCCGCGGCCACCCGGCGCGCGAAGGCGACCTCGTTCAGATGCTCCGCTTCGTCCAGATCCAGAATCCGGGCGAGTTTCAGTGGCTCGGTGGCGGGCAGGCAGGGGGGGTCGGCGTAGGCTTCGAGGGCGTTCACGAGAGGGTCTTTTCCGCGTGGTTTCATATGACTAGTAGAATACCTATCAAGTGATAGTCCCGCAAGGACGCTTCCTCAAGGGATCCTCAAGGGATGGCCCGGAACCCACGGGGACTTTACACTATCCCTCTCTCATCCACGTTTTGTCATGCCCCAATCCGGGAGGACTCGATGTTCGGGAACCGCAATCTCTTCCCCACCCACCCCGCCCCGGCCACCCTGGCCCTCGCCATCCTCGCCACGGCCACCCTCCCTCCCACCCCCATCCAAGCCCAGGACGAAGACGACACCCCCCTGGTCAACCAGTCCGACGACCCGCTCGTGCGCGCGTTCAGCTGGCGCTCCGTAGGCCCGTTCGGCCAGGGCGGGCGCGTCGACGACCTCGCCGTCCACCCCGGCGACATCCACACCTACCTCGTCGGCTTCTCGACCGGCGGCCTCTGGAAGACGACCAACAACGGGACCACCTTCCGCTCCGTCTTCGACAGCTACGGCACCCATTCGATCGGCGCGCTGGCCATCTCGCCCGTGAACCCGGACATCGTGTGGGTCGGCACGGGCGAGGCGAACAACCGGCAGAGCTCCTCGTTCGGCGACGGGATGTACATGTCGACCGACGGCGGCGAGACCTACACGCATGTCGGCCTGCGCGAGACGCAGACGATCGCGCGCGTGGTCGCTCACCCCACTAACGCCGACGTGGCCTGGGTCGCGGCCACCGGTCACCTCTTCGGTCCCAACCCCGAGCGCGGCGTCTACAAGACCAGCGACGGCGGCCGCACCTGGGACCATGTGCTCCACGTGGACGAGAACACCGGCGCGACCGACCTCGTCATCGACCCCTCGAACCCGAACACGCTCTTCGCGGCCACCTACCAGCGGCGCCGCACCGCCTGCTGCTTCGTGGGCGGCGGGCCCGGCAGCGGGATCTGGCGCTCCGACGACGGCGGCGACACCTGGACCCGGCTGAGCGGCAGCGGGCTGCCCAATGGCACCATGGGACGCGTGGCGCTGGCCATGACCCCGGCCGACCCGAACGTCGTGTACGCGCAGATCGAGGTCGCGGCCGACCGCGAGGAGCCGCTGGGCGACGACGAACGGGAGGAGCTGCAGCGCCTGTCCCGCGAACGCGAGCCCCTTCCCCCCGATCCCCAGTACAACGGGGTGTGGCGCTCGAACGACAAGGGCGCGAGCTGGGAATTCCGGAGCAACGAGAACGGGCGCCCCATGTACTTCAGCCAGATCCGGGTCGATCCGAACGACGCGGATGTCGTGTACGTGGTCGACCAGCGGGTGCACCGGTCGATCGACGGCGGCGAGAACTTCGAGAGGCTGAACGGATACGGACACGTCGACCAGCACGCCTTCTGGATCAACCCCGGCGACAGCGATCACCTGATCATCGGCAACGACGGATCGATCGACGTCAGCTACGACCGGGGCGAGACCTGGGAGTCATTCCGGCGCTGGGCCGTCGGTCAGCCCTACCATGCGTCGGTGGACATGCGGCGCCCGTACTACGTCTGCACCGGCCTGCAGGACAACGGCACCTGGTGCGGCCCCAGCCAGGTCCGCAACGGCGACATCCTGAGCGAGGACTGGTACCGGGTGGGCGGCGGCGACGGCTTCTACACCGCCGTGGATCCGACCGACTACACCGTCGTGTACCTCGAGTCGCAGAACGGGAACATCCGGCGCACGAGTCTGGAGACCGGCCAGGCCGGCAGCATCCGGCCGCGCGCGCCGTCGCGGAACAACCCGAACACGAACATCGTGCCGGCGCCCGAGGCGAGCACCGAGATCCGCTGGAACTGGAACACGCCGTTCATCCTGTCGCCGCACAACCCGGACGTGGTGTACGCGGGCGGGAACCGGCTGTTCAGGTCGATGAACCGGGGCGAGACGTGGACGATGAGCCCGGACCTGACGAAGAACATCGACCGGGATGAGGTCGAGTTGATGGGACAGGCGAACTCACTGCCGCGCTGCAATCGGTTGGACCGCGGCGAGGAGTGCATCCTGTCGCGCAATGACGGGGTCAGCCGCTACAGCACGATCGTGTCGGTGGCGGAGTCGCCGGTCGTGCCGGGGCTGCTGTGGGTGGGGACGGACGACGGGAACGTGCAGTTCAGCCGCAACGGCGGCTCGAGCTGGGTCGAGGTGGGCCGGCACATTCCGGGCGGGACGATGGGGTACTATGTGTCGCGGGTCGAGGCGTCGCATTTCGACGCGGCGACGGCGTACGTGTCACTCGACGGGCACAGGAGCGACGACCTGCGGCCGCACGTGTTCGTGACGCGCGACTATGGGGTGAGCTGGGAGAGTATTTCGTCGAATCTGCCGGAGTACGGGAATGTGAACACGGTGCGGCAGGATCCGGTCAACTCGCGGTTGTTGTACGCGGGGACGGAGTTCGGGTTCTTCGTGTCGCTGGACGAGGGGGGGACGTGGAGGCCGTTCATGAACGGGTTGCCGGTTGTGCGCGTGGACGATGTGGTTGTGCATCCGCGTGACGGGGACCTGGTGCTGGCGACGCATGGCCGCAGCGTGATGATCGCGGACGACATCACGGCGCTGCAGCAGTTTACGGATGAGGTGGCGGAGGCGCCGGCGCATCTGTTCGAGCCGCGGGATGCGGTGAGGTGGAGGCAGGATCCGAGGCGGTCGCGGTCGGTGACGGGGAGCAAGGTGTTGCGGGGGGACAATGCGGAGCCGGGAGTGGCGATTCAGTACTGGTTGGCGGAGGCGTCTGGGGACGTGAGCATTACGGTGAGCCGCGCGGAGACAGGTGAGCTGTTCCGGGATTTGGAGGCGGTGGGGAATAGCGGGATTAATCGGGTGCGGTGGAATCTGCGTGGGAATCCGCGGGAGGGGTCGGGGGGTGGGTTCGGGGGTGGGGGGGGTGGTCGTGGTGGGCCTATGGCGGAGGTGGGTCTGTACCGGGTGTCGCTGTCGGTGGACGGGCGGGAGTTCGCGACGACGGTTAGGGTGTTGGAGGATGTGTGGATGGGGGAGCGGTGAGGGGAGGAGGGAAATGTAAACCGCGCTTTACATTTGGTAATGTTGGGTTGACAGGATCCTGCCGGGGATGACAGGCAGGTATTGTCGCGGATGGCGTCGACCGCCTCCCGATGTAGACTGACATCGGCCTTGCCGCTTGGCCGGACTACCAAGCCTCCTGCGCGCGCGCCAGTAATGAGCAGTGTGCGAACGACAACCAGGTGCCCGGCCTCGGCCCCGCAGCGGTAGTCACCCTCGGAGCCGCCGGCCTTCCAGAAACCGCTTGATCCGCCGCCTCCATTCGGCGAGCTGCACCGGGCGGCCTCCGGGCGAGCCGTCCCCGATGCCCCCCACACCCCCCGCATGCGCCCGCCAAGTTGGGGGACAACCACTCGCGCGCCGGGTTGAGTCTTGCACGACCGCCACCTCATACCCACTATCAACCCGACCAATCCGCGCCCGGCCCCGCCCCCCCACCAGCCCGGCGCGCACCAGGGTGGACGCAGCGGACGGGAGGAGTCTCCACAAGTGCCCAACACCATCCCACCGGTCATTCTCATCCCCGGTATCACCGCATCGGTCCTGCACGACGAATATGAACTGCCCCCCGAAGCCGTGTGGACCACCGCGCTCAAGCGCCGCTACGAGCGCATCACCCTGCTTCCCCTCACCCTCCACGCCAAACACCCTCCCTACGAACTCCAGGAGCCCGCCCGCGTCGCCCCCCGCGGCCCCTTGCCCCTCATCTACGAAGACCTCGTCGAGGAACTCCGCGACGGCCTCTCCGAAGAGAACGGCGCGCCCGTCCCCGTCTTCCCCTTCGGCTACGACTGGCGCATGCCCCTCGACCACACCGAGGAACGCCTGGCCGCCTTCGTCGACGAAGTCATCGACCGCACCCTCCTCCTCCACCACTACCGCGACGACCCCACCTTCCGCCACCACCCCACCGTCACCCTGATCGGCCACTCCATGGGCGGCCTGATCATCGCCGGATACGTCGAGCGCCACACGGGCCGCCGCGTCCACAAGGTCGTCACTCTCGCGACTCCCTTCCAGGGCTCCTACGAAGCGGTCCTCAAGGTCGCCACCGGCACCTCCGACTTCGGCGACGACTCCGGAAAGGCCCGCGAACGCCGTATGGCCCGCCTCACCCCGGCGCTCTACCACCTGCTCCCCACATTCGCGGGCCTCGACGCCGACAGCGACGGTTTGACCACCGACCTCTTCCACCCCGCCGCCTGGCAGCCCAACGTGGTCAACTCCATCGAGGCCCAGGTCAGCGATTGGGACATCCCCGGCAGCGACCTCTTCCGCGCCATGCTCGACCAGGCGCAGGCGCACCGTACCCGCATCTCCTTGCTGCAACTGGGCGACCCCGGAAATAGCTCAAACGGCCACCACATCGCCAAGGACGACTGGCTGGCCATCGCCGGCACCGACTGCAAGACGCGCGTCGGCCTCCGCGTCGAGCGCGACCCCGACGGCGCCCCGCGCTTCGACCTGAGGTCCGACGAACGGCGCAACGAGTGGGACTCCGACGACGCCGATCCCGCCACCCGCCGCCAAACCGGCGACGGCACCGTCCCTCTCGCGGGCGCCCTCCCCCCGTTCCTCGAAGAGTCCCGCCTGGTCTGCGTCGCCCCTGGCGACTTCGGCTACTGGGAGTTGCGGGACCGCGCGCTGAGCGGGCTTGCCGGCTTCCACGGCCTGATCCCCAAGATGAACATGCTCCACCGGCTCATCCTGCGATTCCTGCTGGACAAGGGGGACTCATACGGGAACACATGGGGGCGCCCCCTGCCCGGCGTGACAGAGTGGGACCCGCCGTTGAAGCCGCTGAGACCGAAGAACTGAGTCATCGAGTTTGCGGAGACGTTGCGGGAGCGTCTGCTCGCCGACGCCGACCTGGAGACGACGGGGAGAACAGCTGCTGGGCTGGGCGCTGCTCTACTGGGGAATCCGGCGGCGTGCCCAGACCGGGTGGGAAACCATCGCTCATGAGGCGGGGGTACAGCGGCGTACGCTGGAGCGGGCCAGCGTGCGTCTGGCGGAGTGTTGCCGTCGATGATGGTGGCGCCGACGATGGCGAGGGCAGTGGCCTCGGGTGCCTGCGCACCCAGCGGAAGGGTGACGGTCAGCAAGGCCAGTGCGGCGGCGGCGGCCGGGGACAAGATGCGCATCGAATGACTCCTGCCAAAGGGGGGTCGGCTCTCCGCCGCTCAGCATGGCGCGCGGCAACGGGGTCCGGTAGCGTAAAGGCATCCCGAAGTCCCCTCCACACCCCGCAAGGAACACCATGAAGACTCCCCTGTTCCCGACCCTGGCCACCACCGCCACCCTGGTCCTCTTCGCCGCCTGCCAACCCCAGGCCCCCGAGCCCGAGGCTCCCCAGCCCGACCCCGAAGAAGCCGCCGTCGTGGCCGCCGTCCACCAGCTCTTCGACGCCATGCGCGCCGGCGACAGCGAGATGGCCCGGGCCGTCTTCCACCCCGACGCCCGCCTCGGCCGCGCCGACGACGACGGCATCAGCTTTTCCCCCGCCGACGGCTTCATCGAGATGATCGGGCGCCCGCGCGACGCGGTCTACGACGAGCCCATCTGGGACTGGACGGTGCAGATCGACGGCCGCCTCGCCCACATGTGGACCAAGTACGCCTTCTACCTCGGCGACAACTTCTCGCACTGCGGCGAGGAGTCCTTCCAGATGTACAAGAGCGATACCGGCTGGCAGATCACGCAGCTGATCGACACCAGCCGCCGCGAGGACTGCTTCTACCCGCCGGGACGCGAGCCCGAGGCGGAGGCCGAGGAGCCCGGGCAGGGGAACTGAGGGGTTGGTGAAAAAAGCCTGTGCGGCCGCGGAAGCGGGCCTTCCGGCGGCGTTCCTGGCTTCGGTCCTCCAGGCCGCTCGGCCCCCGGCCCACGCTCACACCCGAAGAGCTCGACCACCTCACCCGGGACGTACCGACCCTCGCGCCCGCGCATATGCTCACCGTCCCCCCGGAATCCGCCCCTCCAACTCCGGAAACCAGGCCCTGTAGAAGCGCCGGTCCCGCGTAAGGAACGCCTCCGCGCCCGCCACCGCGTGCGCCCCGATCAGGAAGTCGGTGAGGATGCGCGTTCGCCGTCCGCCCGATCGCGTGTAGCGCCGCCACCGCCGTCCCGCGTCGTGGGCGATCGCGGCGTCGATCGGCGAGCGGGTGGCGTTGATGCGGCGCAGCGCATCGTCCAGTGCGTTCCCGTTGGGGAAGGCGGGCGCGAGTTCCGCGTAGACAATGTCGCAAATCACGATGGCACCCGAGTCGTAGGCCCCGCGGAGCCACTCGGCGGACCTGGGGCCGTGGCGTTCGTCCGGGAGGAACACGTCCAGGAGGACACTGGTGTCCACGGCGGTGATCATCGGCCGCGGATCCGCTTGATGTAGCGGTCGGTGTTGTCGTCGCGGTCCAGAAGGCCGTAGACGCCGTCCACCGGGTGCCCGGCCGCCGAACGCTTGCGGATCAGCAGCCCCGTTTCCGTTGGAACGATCTCGACTTCGACGTTATGGTTCATCCCGAAGCGGTCCCGGAGGCGCTTGGGGATCGTGATCTGGCCCCGCTGCGAAATGCGCATGACAATCTCCATATGAATTTCTGATGCGGAAAATCATACTCTCCGATTCGGATCACGGCAAATGAGGGCGAGAGGCCTGTCGGTCACCGCCCTCCTGCTGGTCGCGTGCGGGGGCGAAAGCGGCATCGAGCCCCAGGTCGCCGAAGTCATCGTGGTGCCGGACCAGGCGCTGATCGTGGGAGCGGGGGGCGGGGCCCAGTTCTCGGCCTTCGCGCACGACGCCGCCGGCAAGACGATCACGGCCTCGGCCGACTGGTCCGTGGGCACGTCCGGAGTTGCCGAGATCTCCGACCACGGATTCGCCACCGGCCGCGCCAACGGCGTCACCACCGTCACCGCGACGATCGGGGGGGTGAGCGGGACCGCGCAGCTGGAAGTGTACGTGCCGCGGGTCATCACCAACTACGAACCCGGGCAGCACTACTACGGGCGGCGGGACTACGTGGAGTACATCCCGGGCGAGCTGCCCGTCATCCTGTCTTCCGCCCACGGCGGCCTCCTTGCGCCGGAGGAGATCCCGGACCGGGGCTACGGCGTCCTTCGCAACGACCTCAACTCGCTGGAACTGACGCTCGCCATGCGCCAGGCTCTGATCGACCTGACCGGCCAGGCGCCCCACGTCATTCTCTCGCACCTGCACCGCAGCAAGCTCGACGCCAATCGCGAAATCGAGGAGGCCGCGCAGGACAGTCCCTACGCCGAGCTGGCGTGGGAGGAGTTTCAGGAGTGGGTCGCGGTTGCCCGGTCGATCGTCTCGGGCGACTTCGAGAAGGGGCTGTACTTCGACATCCACGGCCACGGCCACGACATCGAACGCCTCGAGCTAGGGTACCTGCTCACCTCGGACGAACTCAACCGCCCGGACATCAACCTCAACTCGCTCGAGACGGTGGCGAGCACGAGCATCCGCGAACTCGGGCGCACGTCCCCCATTCCCTTCTCCGAGCTCCTGCGGGGCCCCACTTCGCTCGGAGGACTGTTCCAGGCCGAGGACATTCCCTCGGTCCCGAGTCCGGCCGCGCCCGGCCCCGGCGACGACCCCTATTTCCGGGGCGGATACAACACCCGCCGCCACGGCTCCCTCGACGACGCCGAGGTCATCGACGGGATCCAGATCGAGCATCACTACCGGGGCGTGCGGGACAGCGAGGAAAACCGGGCGGAGTACGCGGCCAGGGCGGCCAGGGTGATCCGCGCGTTCATGCTGGAGCACTACGGGTTCTTCGAGACGGGGAGGCGGGCCGCGGAGAAAACCCTCTCTGGACGCGCGGTGTCTAATCAGGTCAAATGAATGCAGTCACGCGGACGTGAGGTGAACGCCCGCCGGTTCGCCGCGCCAGGACAGGGGAAAAACCAGATGCGATACGTCAACGCAGCCCGCGCCACAGTCTTCTCGCTCTTTGCGCTCTTTGCGCTCCTCGCGCCGACACTTGTCGGTGCGTCACCCGCCGAGGCCCAGACGGGGACGATTCGGGGACAGGTCACGGATGCCTTCACCGGCGAGGCGATCCCGATTGCGCGGATCTCGGTGGAGGGGACCCGCTTGCGGGCGCGTGCCGATGAGGATGGACGGTTTACGCTGACGGGGATTACGGTGGGGAGCGTGGTCGTGGTAGCGGAGTTCCTCGGGTATGAGCCGGAGCGGCGGGAGGTGACGGTGGGGAGGGGGCGGGCGACGACGGTGGACTTCCGGCTTGAGGAAATCCGGCGACGGCAGATGATCGCGGATTCGATTGCACGGGCGGCCATCGTGGGGCAACCGGTCGTGGAGGCGGAGAGGGCAAGGATGGCACGCGGCCAGGTCGCGGTGGCAGCCGAGCGACTTGCCCAGGTCCACTACCAGGCACCCGACTTCAACACCGAGTCCTACGCCCACATCGCCGAAAACGACTTCCGCCTCGTCAGCGCATCCCCGCTGTCCACCTTCTCCATCGACGTGGACCGGGCATCCTACTCGAACATCCGCCGCTTCATCCAGGACGGCGAGCGGCCGCCCGTCGACGCGGTGCGCATTGAGGAGATGATCAACTACTTCCCCTACGAATGGGGCTCGGTGGGGCGCGATCACCCGTTTTCGGTGACCACCGAGGTTTGGGACGCGCCCTGGAAGCGGGAGCACCGCCTGGTGCGCATCGGCCTGCACGCCCGCTCGATCGACACCGAAGACCTGCCGCCCAGCAACCTCGTGTTCCTGCTCGACGTGTCGGGGTCGATGCGGCCGGACAACAAGCTGCCCTTGCTGAAGAAGGCCTTTGCGCTCCTGGTGGACCAGCTGCGGCCGCGGGACCGGGTGGCGATCGTGGTCTATGCGGGCGCGGCGGGGCTTGTGCTGCCGTCGACGCCGGGCAACAAGCGCGAGAAGATCCTGGCGGCGCTCGACGAGCTCCAGGCCGGGGGCAGCACGGCGGGGGGCGCGGGGCTCGAACTCGCGTACGCCACGGCCTTCGAGCACTTCATGGACGGCGGGAACAACCGGGTCATCCTCGCCACCGACGGCGACTTCAACGTGGGCGCCTCGAGCGACGCCGAGATGGTGCGCCTGATCGAACAGGAGCGCGACGGCGGCACCTTCCTGACCGTGATGGGCTTCGGGACGGGGAACCTGAAGGACTCCAAGATGGAGCAGATCGCCGACCACGGGAACGGCAACTTCCATTACGTGGACGGGCTGCTGGAGGCGCGCAAGGTGCTGGTCGAGGAGATGGGCGGGACGCTCTTCACGCTGGCCAAGGATGTGAAGCTCCAGATCGAGTTCAATCCGGCGAGCGTGGCGGGGTACCGCCTGATCGGGTACGAGAATCGGCTGCTGGCCGACGAGGATTTCAACGACGACACCAAGGACGCGGGGGAGCTGGGGGCCGGACACACGGTGACGGCGCTGTATGAGGTGGTGCCCGTTGGGATTCCGGTGCCGCGCGAGGAGGTGGACGATCTGCGCTACCAGCCGCGGCCGGACGACCTGCCGGCGAGTGCGTTCGCGGACGAGATGATGTACGTGAAGATCCGCTACAAGGACCCCGACGGGACGAAGAGCAAGCTGCTGGAGCAGGCGGTCGCGGATCGGTCGGGGTCGCCGTCGGTGGACTTCCGTTTCGCGACGGCGGTGGCGGGGTTCGGGATGCTGCTGCGCGACTCGAAGCACGCGGGGGACTTGACGCTGGGCGATGTGGTGGGGCTCGCCGAGAAGGGGCAGGGGGACGATCGGCGCGGGTATCGCGGGGAGTTCATCCGGCTGGTGGAGGCGACGCGTGATCTGGGGTTGCTGCGAGGGGAGGGGCGCGGGTCGAAGTGAGGGGGCGGGGGCGTTTTCGCGGCCCGGAGGCGGCTCGCGACCACTGAATCTCCCGAATCCGCAACCTTCCCCGCCCCGGCTGGTATCAATCGGTATGGCTTGAAGCCTGGGCGGCCGCCATTCGGGCGTTGCCGCCATCCATCCCAGAACCCAGGAGGGGACTATGGGAACCTACTTTGTTCGAACTGCCGGGATGTTGACGCTGCTCGCGCTGGCGGGCCCCGGCGCAGTAACCGCCCAGACGCCGACAGGGGCGATCGAGGGCACGATCACCGACGCGACCACGGGCCAGCCGCTGCACCAGGTCTCGGTCACGGTGGAGGGAACCGCGCTCAGCGCACTGACCAACCTGACGACGGGCCGCTACTCTCTGACGAACGTCCCGGCCGGTGACCACACCGTCAAGGTGGTCATCATCGGCTACGTGACGCAGGAGAGGGAGGTCACCGTCACGGCGGGACAGACGACGGTGGCCGACTTCGCGCTGCAGATCTCCGAGATCAACCTCGATGAGCTCGTGGCCACCGGGGTGGCGGGCGAGGTCCAGCGCCGGCGTGGCTGGAGCTACATGGGCACGACCTGCTGCGGCTTCAGCGGTGGCCGGGTCGGCTTCAACACCGAATCCTACGCCCACATCGACGAGAACGACTTCAAGCTCGTCAGCGCGTCCCCGCTCTCCACCTTCTCGATCGACGTCGACCGCGCCTCCTACACCAACGTCCGCCGTTTCATCCAGGACGGCACGCGCCCGCCCATCGACGCGGTCCGCATCGAGGAGATGGTCAACTACTTCCCCTACGACTGGGGCGACATCGCCGGAGAGCACCCGTTCGCCGTGACCACCGAGGTGACCCAGGCCCCCTGGAAGCGCGAGCACCGGCTGGTCAGGATCGGTCTGCACGCGCCTTCCGTCGACATCCGGCACCTGCCGCCCAGCAATCTGGTCTTCCTCCTGGACGTGTCCGGGTCGATGGACTCGCCCGACAAGCTGCCGCTCCTCAAGAGCGCGTTCGCGCTGCTGGTCGACCAGCTGAGGCCCCAGGACAGGGTCGCGATCGTGGTATACGCGGGTGCGGCGGGACTGGTACTGCCTTCCACCCCCGGCAACCAGCAGGACCGGATCCTGGGCGCTCTCGAGCAACTGCGGGCCGGTGGCAGCACCGCCGGGGGCGAAGGTCTCCAGCTCGCCTATGAGACGGCCCGCGAGCACTACATCGATGGCGGCAACAACCGCATCATCCTCGCCACCGACGGCGACTTCAACGTCGGCCCGTCCAGCGACGGCGAGATGGTGCGCCTGATCGAGAAGGAGCGCGAAAGCGGCGTCTTCCTGACCGTACTCGGCTTCGGCACGGGCAACCTGAAGGACTCCAAGATGGAGCAGATCGCCGACCACGGGAACGGCAACTTCCACTACGTCGACGGCCTGCTCGAGGCCCGCAAGGTGCTGGTCGAGGAGATGGGCGGAACGCTCCTCACCCTGGCCAAGGACGTGAAGCTCCAGATCGAGTTCAACCCGGCGCGGGTGGAGGGCTATCGCCTGATCGGGTACGAGAACCGGCTGCTCGCCGACGAGGACTTCAACGACGACACCAAGGACGCGGGGGAACTCGGGGCCGGACACACCGTGACCGCGCTCTACGAGGTGGTGCCCGCGGACGCCGGCGTGCCTCGCGTGGTCGACGAACTCCGCTACCAGCCGCGTGCGAACGACCCGCCGCCCAGCGAGTTCGAGGACGAGATGCTGTACGTCAAGGTCCGCTACAAGGACCCCGACGGGGAGAAAAGCATGGTCCTCGGACAGGCCGTCGCCGACCGGAGCGGGATGCCTTCCACCGACTTCCGCTTCGCGACCGCGGTGGCGGGCTTCGGCATGCTGCTGAGAGAGTCGCCGTACGCCGGCACCTTTACGCTCGACGATGTGGTGAAGCTGGCCGAGAGAGGCAAGGGGGATGACCCGCGTGGTTATCGCGGCGAGTTCATCCGGCTGGTGGAGGCGACGCGTGATCTGGGGCTGCTGAAGGTGGAGACGGATGGAGGAATGAAATGAGACCGTTTTCTTCCACCCTGTTCTCAGCGATCGGTATCACCACCCTGTTTGCGTGTTCCGCCTCGGACTCCGTCACCCCGCAGATGCCGACATCCTCCATCGAGGGTGTCGTGACCGACGGGACGACGGGGCATCCACTCCGCGACGCAGTGGTGACGTTGGATGGTACCGACAACCTTGGTGACCTCACCAACCAGGCCGGCCGTTTCCTCCTGCCGGACCTCCCGGACGGAGTGTACGCCGTGAAGGTGGTGATCCTCGGCTACGCGACACAGGAAAGACAGATCACCGTTGCGGCGGGCCAGGCACTGGTGGCCGACTTTGAGCTCGAGATTTCGGCAATCAATCTCGACCACATCGTTGTCACGGGAGTGGCGGGCAAAGTATGGAACTGCCTCAGGCGAGTTTTGCCCCACGGCACGGAGAAGCCCGTCCCCGGCCTGTAACCGTCCTTCGATGGAGCGCCGCGACCGGCGTGGCTTCGGGTCTTGCGAGCCCGAGGCCCCACCGGTCGCGGTGTGGGTGCCGCGCCTGCCGGCGCTTCGACCGGCTGGCCCCCTCACCAGACGCGATTCACCCCGTAGCCGTCGAACACCTGGTCCCGGGAAACGAGCACCAGTCCACGAGAGAGAGCCTGGGCAATCAGCATCCGGTCGAAGGGGTCGCGATGGGGACCCGGCAGGCTCCCGGCGTGCTCCGCGTCCCTGACGCTGACCGGCAACTCCAGGAAGCCCTGGTTCGAAATGGCTCCGGCGACGTCGAAGGCCGCGGCCTCGGGCAGTGCCGACTTCCCGAGCCAGTATTTCGTCGCGATCTCCCATGCCGAGGCCGCGCTGACGATGATGTCGTGGGACTCGTCGGCGATCAGACCGCGGGCTCTTTGGGAGAGCCTTCCGCTATCGGCGATCCACCAAATGAACGCGTGGGTATCGAGGAGCAGCCGCACGGCTACTCACCATCCCATGACTTGAGTTCCTCTTCCGACAGCGGATCGAAGAAGCTGTCCGGGATGACGATCTTCCCCTTCAGGAGGTCGGGCCGGCGCCTGCCCCGCGGCTTGTGAAGGACCAGGCGCGCGACCGGCCGGCCCCTGCGGGCAATGACGACTTCTTCGCCCGCCTCGACCTGGGCCAGCAGTCGCGACAGCTGTGTCTTCGCCTCGTGTACGTTGACTGTGGGCATGATGGGAGGTGGTGTGGGGGTCTCTGATGTTACTTAGCTAGAAATCTAGCTAGATTGATGGCCGGGTCAAGGGGCGGTCGCCTGCCCCCTCGCCGCCCACGCCGCCAGCACCTCCGCCTCCTTCTCGGCCGGCAGCCCCGCTCCCGGCTGCGCCCGCCGCTCCTCCGGCAGCGAGTTCCACCATTCCACCGTGTCGCGCGCCGTGTCGCCGATCGGCCGGAAGTTGAGCCCGGCCGCGACCGCGGCGGCCACCGAGACCTGGCTCATGCCGATCGTTTCGCCTTCCGGGGGAAACCAGTTGGTCATGTGACCCCAGGGCCGAATCTCATGCTCGGCCATGAACTCGGCGGACACCCAGGTGAAGGTTGCGTCCGAACCGAGCCCGTCGCGGATCTGCTCCAGCATGGTGCCGAACTGCTGCACTTCACTCGTCGCGTTGTATGTGCCGCCGTGGCCCGGGGTCTCGACGAGCCGCACGATCCAGTCGGACAGGTCGCGCGCGTCGATATTCTGCACCGGGTCGGTGGGCGAATTGGGGGCCATCACCTCGCCGCCGCGCGCAACCCGCGCCGGCCAGTAGGTCCAGCGGTCCGTGACGTCGCCCGGCCCGATGATCAGCCCCGGCCGCACGTTGATCGCGTTCTCGCCGAAGACCTCCGTGTTGATCGCCTCGCACCGCGCCTTCATCGGGCCGTACTCGCGCATGCTCTCGACATCCGGGGCCGAGAGCTGTCCCACGGGGTAGGTCTCGTCGATCCCGACCGTGGCGAAGTCGGCGTAGGCCGAGATCGAGGACACAAACAGGTAGCGGTCGACGTGGTCCCGCAGCAGCTCGGTGGTCATCGAGACCCAGCGCGGGATTGAGGCCGAGTTGTCGATCACCGCGTCCCACTCGCGGCCCTCGAGCGCGCTCAGGTCGCTGTCGCGGTCGCCGATCAGGTGCTCGACGCGCTCGAAGTAGTCGTGGAAAAAGGGGGGTTCGGTCTGGCCGCGGGTGAAGATCGAGACCTCGTGGCCGCGGTCGAGTGCGAATTTGACCTGGTGGGGGCCGATGAAGCTCGTGCCGCCCAGAATGAGGATGCGGAGGGGGGTGGGTGGGGCGCAGGCCAGGGGCCCGAAGGCGCCCAGGACGCCGATGGCGCCGCCGGCCCTGGCGGTGGTCTTCACGAAGTCGCGTCTGGTCTGGTGCCACATGATTGTCGCTTTCTGTCCGTATCGGTGGAGTCCGTGCATCACTTGCGCTCCGTTGCGCCCCCGCCCTGTCGCGCTCAATCTTATCCTCGCCGCGGCGGCTCGGCCACGGCCACGAAGTGACAACGCAGGAAGGGGATGCCACAGAATGACAACGACAAGAACGATCCGGCTGGCCGCGCTGCTCGGGGCGCTGGCGGTCCCTACGACCACGCAGGTCACGGCCCAGGAGGTCGCCGAGGTTGAAGTCGCGCGGGTGGAGATCACCCCCACCACACTCACCCTCCAGGTGGGTGAGAAGGCGCAGATCGCCGCTACCGCCTACGACGCCGACGGCAACGTCCTCGACGTACCTTTCCTCTTCTTCTCGCGGGGTGGACGCGGCAGGCTGGCGGTGGATCGCTCCACCGGCGCAATCGAGGCCTTCAAGGGTGGGAACTTCGAAGTCATGGTACGAGCGATGGCACCGGGCGCCTCCGGTGGCACCGTAACCGTCGATGTGCCGTATCCACCGCTCGACCGGGTGGAGATCTCCGAGGAGGGCGGCCGCTTCTACGTCGGCGTCACCGTCCGCCACAAGGCCGCCGTGCTCGACCAGGCCGACGATGTCCGCGACCTCGTCGTCACCTGGAGCACCTCGGATGAGTCCGTCGCCACCGTCGACCGCTACGGCGTCTTCCAGGCCCACGCCCCTGGCGCAGTGACGCTTTCCGCGTCGGCGGAGGGCGTTGTCGGCCAGATTCGCTATGAAGTGGCGGACAACCCGGTCACAACGATGGCCGTGGAGGCCAGCCAGGCCCGTGGCCGGACGGGAGACGTGATCCGCGTCACGGCCACGCCTTCGAACGCAAGTGGAGCGACGGTCGGCGACATCCCCGTCACCTTCGGGCTGATCGCCGACCCCGACGCGATCGCCACCGCCGACTTCCCCCCCGCCGAGATCGACGAGCAGGGACGTTTCGTCGCCTATAAGCCGGGCGTCTACACGGTCACGGCCAACGTCCCGGGGACCACCGCGCACACGACGGTCGAGATCCTGGAGCGCCTCGTCGTGGAGGAGGTGTCGCTCGTCAGCCACGCCCCGGTGCGCAACGTCTCCACCTCGGACCTCTGGGTGTGGGAGGGCGTCGACGGCCGCGACTACGCGATCACCGGCACACACGCCGCCCATGGCAGCGCCTATTGGTGGGACGTGACCGACCCCGCGAACCCGGTCCTGACCGATTCGCTGGTCGTGGACGCGCGCACCACCAACGACGTCAAGGTCTCCGAAGACGGCGAGATCTGCGTGATCTCGCGCGAGGGCGCGTCGGACCGACGCAACGGGATCGTGATCGTGGACTGCACGGATCCCCGCAACATCGAAATCATCTCGACCTTCGATGACGAACTGACCGGCGGCGTGCACAATCTCTTCATCTACGACGACCATGTCTACGCCGTGAACAACGGGATCCGCTTTGACGTGATCAACATCGAGGACCCGGCGAACCCGCACCGTGTGGGGCGCTTCGAGCTCGACACGCCCGGCCACGCCATCCACGACATCTGGATCGTGGACGGGATCGCGTACACCTCGAATTGGGGGGACGGGGTGGCGGTGATCGATGTGGGCGGCGGCGACAAGGGCGGCAGCCCGGCCAACCCGGTCCTGATCTCCCGCTTCCGGGACATCGGCGGCGCGACGCACGCGGCTTTCCCGTACAAGAGCCCGACCGGCAAGTTCTACATCTTCATGGGGGACGAGCGGGGGGCTCCGGGATTCGACGGGCAGGACCGCGCCCGGACGCCGGACTTCATGTCGGGCTACATCCACATCGTGGACTTCACCGACCCCGAGAACCCCGAAGAGGTTGCCCGCTACGAGATCCCCGAGGCCGGTTCGCACAACATGTGGATCGAGGACGACCGGCTCTACGCGGCGTTCTACCAGGGTGGGCTGCGCGTTGTGGACATCTCGGGCGAACTGAAGGGGAACCTGTACCACCAGGGGCGCGAGATCGCGGTGTACAAGGCGTTCGATCCAGACGGAGTGGTGGCGAATGCGCCGTTCACATGGGGACCGCAGATGCACAAGGGGAACCTGTTCTTCGCCGAGTATTTCTCGGGGATGTGGGCGGTGAAACTGCAGCCGCGGCGCGTGCTGATTCCGTGAGGGGGCGGATGGCGCCGACGCTCGCTCCCGCAGTCGGCCGCGTCCCGCGCGGCCATGGCTTCGCCCGTGCGTTCGTGCGATTTGCGGTCCTCGCCTGCCTGGGCACCACCATGGTTCCCGGCGGCGCCGCCGCCCAGTCCTACTGGATCTACGTGGCCGCCGAGTCCGAAGACGAAGTCGCCCTGCTCCGCTACGACGCCGGCGGCGACCTGACCGTCGAAAAGACCATCACCACCGGATGGCTCCTGGCCGAGATCGAGGCCCCGCACGGCCTCGCCATGGACCCCGGCGGCGAGTACTGGTACCTCACTCTGGGACACGGTTTTCCCAACGGCCGCCTCGTCAAGTACGTCACCGGCGCCGACACGGTGGCCGGCGTCGCCGACCTCGGCCTCTTCCCGGCCACCATCGCCGTCCCCCCGCACGGCACCGTAGCCCTCACCGTCAACGCCAACTTCCACGGCGACCACATCCCTTCGACCGTCACCATCGTCGACCTGGAGACCATGTTCCCGCTCGCGGACGTGGTCACCTGCACCATGCCGCACGGCTCCCGCTTCAACGCCGACGGCACCAGGCACTACTCGGCGTGCATGATGGACAACCAGCTCGTCGAGATCGACGGCGCCACCCTCGCCGTGACCCGGCGCCTCGACCTGGTCGCCAACGAACCGGCCCACGCCCCCATGGACGGGCATATGGCCATGGCGCCGCCCGACGGGCATTGCTCGCCCACCTGGACGACCCCCCACCCGGACGGCAAGCGCGTCTTCGTCCCCTGCAACAAGGGCGACGCGATCCTCGAGGTCGACCTGGAGAAGTGGCGCGTCACCCGCCGCATCGAGGCCCCGGGCGCGCCCTACAATCTCGACCTCACCCCCGACGGGACCCGGCTCCTCGCGACCTTGAAGGGGAGCGCGCAGCTCGGCATCTGGGATGTCGACTCGGGCGAATTGCTTCACATGATCGACTCGGAGATGCGCGTGACCCACGGCGTCGTGGCCACGCCCGACGGCCGCTACGCGATCGTCACGGTCGAAGGGATCGGGGGCGATCCCGGCACGGTGGAGGTCATTGAAATCAAGTCGGGCACTCGCGTCGCGTCGGCACGGATCGGCAAGCAGGCCGGCGGAATCGCGCTCTGGAAGATGGAGGGATAGGAGAATGGCGTCGCCGTTACACACTCTTTACACACGATTTCTCGCCCCAGTGCTCCCGGCCGCACGCCTCGGGGCAGCGAAACGGGCCGAGCGGTCGGCAAGGATCCTCCGTTTCACCCTCCTGCTCCCAGCCACATCCCTCTGGGCCTGCCAGCCACCCCCCGCCGAGTCCCCCGAAAACGAACCCGGCTGGCAGTGGTCCGACGAACGCGTCCTGGAAACCGTCAACGCCGTCCGCGCCGGCCGCACCCTACAGCCCGAGACCTGGCCCGGCGGCGCCCGCGTCGCCGTCCTCCTCTCCTTCGATGTCGACAACGAGACGGTTCTCGGCCTGCGCTACGGCGACGCCACCGTCGGTTCCCTCTCGCAGGGCCAGTTCGGAGCCCGCGTCGCCCTGCCCCGCGTCGTCGACCTGCTCGACCGCGAAGGCATCCCCGCATCCTTCTTCATCCCCGCCGTCAGCCTCGTCCTCAACCCCTTCCAGGTCGACGTCATCCAGGCCGCGGGACACCACGAGTTCGCCATCCACGGCTGGATCCACGAACTCAATTCCAGCCTTGACGCCGAAACCGAACGCGCCCTCCTGGAGCGCGCCGTCGACTACATGACCGATGTCACGGGCATGCGTCCCCTCGGCTACCGCGCCCCCTCGTGGAACTTTAGCCCGAACACCCTCGACATCCTGCGCGAGATGGGATTCCTGTACGACTCGTCGCTCATGGCCGACGACCGCCCCTACGAGATCAACGCCCACGGCGAGCCCACGGGGATGGTCGAACTCCCCGTCGAGTGGATTCTGGACGATGCGCCGGTCTTCAACCCGCGCGGCAGCAGCTATTCGCACCCCCGCGACGTGCTTCAGGTCTGGAAGGACGACTTCGACGGCGCCTACGCCGAAGGCACGATGTTCCTCCTGACCATGCACCCGCACGTGATCGGACACCGCTCGCGGATCGTCGTGCTGGAAGAGCTGATCCGGTACATCAAGGGACACGATGGCGTGTGGTTCGCGACGCACCTGGAGGCCGCGCGGTACGTGAAGGAGCAGGCGGGGCTGTAGGTACCGGCGCCTCTGCTGGAACCCGTGGGCCAGCCCGGCGTACTGATACTCACAAGTGTCAGCACTGCATCATCTCTCAACGTCTGGAGGGGACCGGAAATGAGAGGATATCGCATCATCCGAATCGCACTGTGCGCGTTCGTCGCCACACTGGGAGCCCAGGCCTGCGACGACCTGGGCACCGATCCCGATACTCTCGACGGCGGTCCGGACCGCGCCGTCCTCATGAAGCTCTACGACGCCACCAACTGACGGACCTCGACCTGTCAGACAATGAGCTCACCGGCCCGGTCCCGCTCGCACTGACCAACCTCCCCAACCTGGCGAGGCTGAACCTTGCGCAAAACGATCTGTGGGGTGAGATCCCGTCCGAACTCGGCACCCTTTCGAGCCTGCAGGAACTTGTGCTCTTCAGCAACGGTTTGACCGGCGAGATCCCCCTCGAACTCACCCAACTCGCGAACCTGGAGTACCTGTCGCTCAGCAGCAACGATCTTACCGGCGCCATCCCGCCCCAGCTCGCCGACTTGCCGGCCCTGGACTGGCTCTCCCTGTCCTACAATCGCCTGACAGGGACGATCCCGCCTGAACTGGGCAATTTCACCAACCTCACCGGACTCTTCCTTCAGGGAAACGACCTGGAGGGCACGATTCCGGTCGAACTCGGCAACCTCGCGAACCTCCAACGGCTCTACCTCGCGCGCAACGCGCTAACCGGCCCGATCCCGGCGGAGCTGGGCAGCCTCGCCGACATGACCATCCTGTGGCTGAGCGAAAACGAGTTGACCGGAGCGATCCCGCCCGAACTCGGCAACCTTCGCAACGCCACCTATCTGGGGCTGTACCAGAACGCCCTGACCGGCCCGATTCCGCCCGAGTTTGGCGGCCTTGCGGCGATGGAGCGACTGTTCCTCTACGACAACGACCTGGAGGGACCGGTCCCACCCGAGTTCGGGACGATGGTCGGACTGCGGCAACTCGGCCTCACCAACAACGCGGCCCTGGAAGGCCCCCTGCCGACGGAACTCACCGCCCTTCGACAGCTCGATGTTCTCCTTGCCGGCGGGACCGGGCTGTGCATACCCGAGGACCCCGAGCTTGCGGCCTGGCTTGAAGGGATTCGCAAGCGCCGCGTGGCGTCCTGCTCGGGTGGAAATCACCAGGCGTACCTGATCCAGACTGTGCAGTCGCGTGCCTTCCCCGTCCCGCTGGTCGCGGGTGAAGATGCGCTACTGCGCGTGTTCGTGACGGCCCCGGCCCCCGTCGCCGCGGGAACCCCGCCGAGTCGGGCTCGGTTTTTCCACTACGGCGTGGAGACCCATGTGCAAGACATCGCGGGCAACTCCCGGACGATCCCCGCCGAGGTGGACGAGAGTTCTCTCCTGAACTCGTCCAACGCCGTGATTCCCGGTGACGTGGTGCGGCCGGGCCTCGAAATGGTGATCGAGGTCGACCCGGACGGAACCCTGGACCCGGAACTCGGGGTCACTGCGCGGATCCCCGAAACGGGACGCCTGGCGATCGAGGTGGGGGCCATGCCCCTGTTCGACCTGACGCTGGTGCCGTTCGTGTGGGAAGAGGATCCCGACCTTGAAATCGTGGGCACGGCCAGATCCATGGCCGCGGACCCCGAGAACCACGAACTGCTCTGGGAAACACGAACGCTTCTGCGTGGGACTGCCGATGGTTGTCCCGTCGACTCGGGGGCTTCTCCTGTGGGGCGGGGTCGATGCGGACGGCGCGCCCTTTCTGGAACCGGCCTTCGTGGTTGACGCGCCGCCGGCGATGCCGCGGTCGAGTGGTGGATTCCGGCTCGCCGGGCGGACGGATGATGGGGTGGAGCTGTTCTCCTTCAGCTTCGACATGCCCGAGGTGGCCGATGGCGACGGGAGTTCCGGGTTTGCCTTCGTGCTGCCGGTGGAGGAGGGGTGGGCGGGGAGTCTTTCCGTAATCACGCTGTCGGGTCCGGGGGGATCATTCGCCCTGGACACTGAGAGCGATCTGTCCATGGCCGTGCTCAGAAATCCACGCACCGGGCAGATTCGCGGGTTCCTGCGGGAGCTTCACGGAACGGTTCTGACGCGGGCCGACGCGGCCGACGCGCTGTCGCCAGAGCCGGGCTTCGAGGTCTTGTTCGGCAGGGGCGTTCCGGGCGCCGAAGCCTGGCGGCGCTGACCGCAGCCCGCGCAAGAGGGGCCCGACATTCCGGCCCGTGGTGCGTTCACACCCGTTAGGGGAATCGGGCCGACTCATTCCTTGACCCTGCCCTCCCTCCCGTCCACCTTGCCTGTTCAGGGCAGGGATTACAATGCGGCGACGGGGGGAAAAGAGGAATGAGCCACTACCGCCCCATCTTCGGGATCGGAACGCTGTCGGCGATCCTGTGCGCGTCCGCGTGCGGCGAGAAGGGTACGGAACCTGTGGAACCTCCGGATCCGGATCCGCCTGCACCGCTCGACAGTGAGCCTCTGCTCAAGCTCTACCAGGCCACCGACGGGGCGAACTGGATCAACAACGACGGCTGGAATACGGACGCGCCTCTGGGGGAGTGGTACGGGGTCGAGACCGACGCCTCCGGCCGGGTTGTGAGTCTCGATCTCAGCGGGACATGGGGCGAGGAGGATTTCCAGTGGAAGCGTCATGGTCTCGCGGGACAGATCCCGCCGGAACTCGGCAACCTCGAACGCCTGCAGTCGCTGGTCCTCACGGGAAATGAGCTGCAGGGAGACATCCCGCCCGAACTCGGCAATCTTACGGAACTGACGCGGCTTGACCTCGGCAACAACAGTCTCACAGGCGCGATTCCAAGCGAATTGGGTGACCTCGCCCAGCTGAGGGAGCTGGACCTGCGCGACAACCTCCTGCACGGCCCGATTCCGTCCCGACTCGGTCGTCTCTGGGACCGCTCGAAGCTGACGGTCCTGGTGCTCAGCGGCAACATGCTGAGTGGCGGGATCCCGCCGCACCTGCGCAACCTCTCCGAGTTGACGGTGCTGTCGCTCGATGACAACACTCTGAGCGATCGCATCCCCAGGGAACTCGGCCAGCTCACCGCGCTGAAAGCGCTGTCGCTCGGCGACAACCGCCTGGACGGTCCCGTTCCCCCGGAGCTCGGCGAGATGGTCGGTCTGGAGCGACTGGATCTGCATGGGAACACGCTGCGCGGCAGGATCCCGCCCGAGCTCGGCAACCTGGTCAACCTTCGGGAACTGCATTTTCATGACAACCAGCTGACCGGTATTCCGCCCGAGCTGGGGAACCTGGTCAACCTCCAGACACTGTTCCTTCATGACAACCAGCTGACCGGCATTCCGCCCGAGCTGGGGAACCTAGCCAGCGCGACCTATCTGGCGCTCGACCGCAACGCGCTGACCGGCCCGATTCCGCCGGGGCTGGCCGACCTGCCGAAGATCGAGCACCTGCACCTGGATTTCAACGATCTGACCGGCCCGATCCCCGCCGAATTCGGCAACATGGCCACCCTGCGCACGCTTGGTCTCAACAACAACCCCTCGATGGCCGGCCCGCTGCCGACAGAACTCACGGGACTTCTCCGGCTCGAAGCGCTCCTGGCCGGAAACACCGGCCTGTGCGTTCCCGCGGACACCGCTCTGCAGGTCTGGCTGGAAAGGGTCCACAAGCGCCGGATTGCGTTCTGCGGTGAGCCACCCAATGTAATGCTGATCCAGGCGGTGCAGTCGCGCGAGTTCCCGGTACCCCTCGTCGCGGACGAAGAGGCGCTGCTGCGTGTGTTCGTGGTCGCCGGGCGCCGCACCACCGCGACCATTCCGACGGTCCGGGCCCGCTTCTACCTCGACGGTATGGAAACGCATGTGGAGGAGATTCCGGGCAAACCCACGCGGATCCCCACCCAGTTGGTCGATAGCCTGCTGTCGGCGACCGCCAACGCGTCGATTCCGGGTCACGTGGTCCAGCCCGGCCTCGAGATGGTGATCGAGATCGATCCGGATGGTACACTGGACCCGGAACTCGGGGTCGCGACCCGGATCCCCGAATCGGGGCGCCTGCCCGTGGATGTTCGCGCAATGCCCGTCCTCGATCTGACGCTTGTTCCGTTCGTCTGGAACGAAGACCCCGACTTTTCCATCAGGGACATCGTCCGGGATATGGCGAGTAACCCGGAGAACCACGGGTTGCTCAGTCTGACGCGTACGCTGCTGCCGGTGGCCGACCTGGATGTGAAGTCACACCTCTTCGTAAGGAGCGACAGCAGACACTCTTCCGTGCTGCTCCGGGAGACCACGGCAATTCGCGCCACGGAAGGAGGCACGGGCCACTACATGGGAATGATGGCCCCGCCCGTTTCCGGACCCAGCGGCCTGGCTCACCTCCCGGGCCGGTCGAGCTTCTCCCAACCCTACCCGACCCTGATCCCGCACCTGCTCGGGCACAACTTCTTCCTGGGCGACGCTCCCTGCGGGGACGTGCTCCGCCTGGACCGCTCGTTCCCCAATGCCCTCGGAGCTATCGGGGTCTGGGCGTACGATCCGCGCGGCAGCGGCAGGTTGCTGCCCCCCACGCGCCTGGACATCATGTCGGACTGCGATTTCGTGTGGATCAGCGACTACCACTTCGCCAACGCGCTGCGCTTTCGCCTGAACGAGGCGGACAGTGTGGGACTGCCGATGGTTGTCCCGTCGACCCGGGCACTGCTCCTCTGGGGCGGGGTCGATGCGGACGGTGTGCCCTTTCTGGAACCGGCCTTCGTGGTTGACGCGCCGCCCGCGCTGCCGCGGTCGAGCGGCGGGTTTCGGCTGGCGGGGAGAACGGACGATGGCGTGGAGCTGTTTTCGTTCGGCTTCGAGATGCCGGTGGTTGCGGACGGTGACGGGAGTTCCGGCTTCGCCTTTGTGCTGCCGGTGGAGGAGGGGTGGGAGGGGACTCTCTCCGTCATCACGCTCTCGGGGCCCGGTGGATCATTCGCCCTGGACACGGGGAGTGATCTGTCCATGGCCGTGCTCAGGGATCCCCACACCGGGCAGGTTCGCGGGTTCCTGCGGGAGCTTCCCGGGACGATTTTGACCGAAGAGGACGCAGCCGCCGCCGTGTCGCCGGAGCCGGGTGTCGAGGTGCTGTTCAGCAGGGGGGTTCCGGCTGCGGAAAGCTGGCGGCGCTAAGAACGGAGGAAGATTGCTGACACTGAAGACAATCCTGAGCGGGGCGCTGGCAGCCGCGGTGGCCACCACCCCCGCGACCGGACCGACGGGACGTGACGGCCTCGCAATCCCCCCCGCCCCCTCACCCTGCGACGACACCCCCCCACCCCCCGGCGCCACCCTCGCGCCCAGCCGCGACCTCTACTGCCTCTTCCTCGCCCCCCGCCCCGGCCTGGACGGCCTCTCCGGCCACCTCGAACTGCGCCCACCACACTCCCCCTTCGGCGTGGCCGTGAACTCCGCCGGAAACCACCTCTACGAGGGAATCCTCACGCTCGACGGGCTCCCCGACCCGGCCACCCTCGGTGACTACGACCACATCGTCGCCTGGCTGGCCACCCCCCTCTTCGACACGGTCATCAACCTGGGCCCGGTCGCCAACGGCACGCGCAGCATCGGCGAGATCGACCTCAACAAGTTCATGATCCTGGTCACGGCCGAGGCGCGGCCCGACGCGCCGGAGTGGGAAGGTCGGCTGCTGCTGCGCGCGAGTTCACCCAGTTCAAGGATGTCGCCCCCCGACATGCAGGAATTCATTCTCGGGGCCACCGGGACGGCTCAGCCCACGCACCAGCACGGCGCCATGGACGCCGCTGCAGGCAACGGCACCTGGCCCCACCCCCCCATGATGCCCGGCCTCACCATGTTCCCCGCCCTCATGGCCCTCGCCCCCCCCGCCGCCACCCCCTTCCTCCCCGGCGCCGGCATCGATCCCGCGACCCTCCCCCTCGCCCGCCCCCGCGACGTCCTCCAACTCGCCGACGGCGACGAAATCACCCTCGAGGCCGGCCTCGTGCGGCGACGAATACACAGCCGCGACCACGTCATGTACGGGTTCAACGGGCAGTACCCGGGACCACTCCTGCACGTCCCCGAGGCGGCCACCGTCACCGTCCATTTCACCAACTCGATCGCCTGGCCCACCACCATTCACTGGCACGGCCTCCGCCTCGACAACGCCTCGGACGGCGTGCCCGGCATCACTCAGGACCCGGTCGAGCCCGGTGAGACCTTCCGCTACGAGGTGCACTTCAAGGACCCCGGCGTGTACTGGTACCACCCGCACCATCGCGAAGATGTCCTCAAGGACCTCGGGCTGTACGGCAACATGCTCGTCGAGTCGCGTCACCCCGACTACTACGGCCCCGCCGACCGCGAGGAGTTCCTCATGGTCGACGACTTCCTCATGGCCGGCGACGACCCCATGCCCTTCGGCGAGGAGCGGTCCACGCACGCCTTCATGGGGCGCTTCGGCGACCTCATGCTGGTTAACGGCGAGCCGGAGTACGAGCTGGACGTCACGGCGGGCGAGGTGGTGCGGCTGTACATCACGAATGTGTCGAACACGCGGACCTTCAACCTGTCGTTCGTGGGAGGGGCTGCCCGCATGAAGGTCATCGGCACCGATGTGGGGGCCTTCGAGCGCGAGGAATGGATCGAGAGCATCGTGCTCAGTCCCGCCGAGCGCTACATCGTGCATGTGCGCTTCGACGAGCCGGGCGATGTGGCGCTGGTGAACCGCGTGCAGGGGATCGACCATCTGGGGGGCGCGTTCTTTGCCGAAACGGACACGCTCGGGGTTGTGCATGTGGCGGGGACGCCGGGTAGCCGGCCCACCCCAGCCGCCCTCGCCTTCGACACCCTGCGCACCAACCTCCACGCCGCCCGCGAGATCGCTCTCTACCGCGAACACTTCGACGACCCCGTCGACCACGAGCTCACCTTCACCCTCGAAGCCTCCGGCATCCCCTTCATCGTCGACCGCCTGATGCGCTTCGATTCCGCCTACTTCCACCCCGTCGAGTGGAGCGGTACGATGCCGATGATGAACTGGAACTCGACGTCGCAGGAGGTGCGCTGGATCATTCGCGAACCCGCAACGGGCCACGAGAACATGGACATCGCCTGGAACTTCGAGGTGGGCGACGTGGTCAAGATCCGCCTGCACAACGAACGGCGGTCCTTTCACGCCATGCAGCACCCCTTCCACATCCACGGCCAGCGCTTCCTGGTGCTGGAGCGCAACCGCGTGCCGAACGAGAACCTCGCCTGGAAGGACACCGTGCTGCTGCCTGCGGGGACCACAACCGACATCCTGCTCGAGATCACCAACCCGGGCCGCTGGATGGCGCACTGCCACATCTCCGAGCACCTGGAGTCGGGGATGCGGATGCTGTTCGAGGTGGGAGGGTCGGGGAGCGGGTAGCGACGACGGTCAACTCCGCCGGGCCTCCCACGCCGCGGCTAGCGCCCGGTCGAAGGTGACCAGTTCACGGGGCTTCCGCCGAATGCAGCACGCAAGGTGCACGAGGTCGCGCGCTTCGAGCCCGGGATAGCGGTGGGCCAGACTGCGCGCCCGCTCAACGTCGGTGCGATCGATGGGCCAGACATCGGACATGGTGGCTTCCACGAGTCGAAACGCCGCGTCGGCCATGTGGCGCCTTTTCCGGCGGAGGTACCGGTGCAGAATCTCTTGAAGAACTTCGGCCGAGGTCACCAACGGAATGTCCCGCTCACGGGACCGGTGGAAGAACGCCCGGGCTTCGTCCCGAAGGGGATGCGCCCTTCCGACGAAGTACATGAACACGTTCGCGTCGACGAAATTCATCGACACCGCCGAACGAGATCGGATTGGTCCTGGTCCACGGGCTATACCCCCAGATCCGGATACCGGGTTTCCACAAGGATCTTCTTGATCTCCTCCCAATCGGGTTCCCGTGCGCCCGGGGGATGCATTGCGTCGCACTGGGCGGCAAATTCACGAAGCTCCTCGACCGTGAACCTCCCGGGCCGCGCCGAGGCCAGCTTCTCGTCGGCGGCCTCCCGGAACCACTCGCCGAGCGACTTCCCCTCCCTGCGCGCCTGGTCCTGGTAGCGCATCTTCGCGGTCTCCTTCACGATGAAGTGGATGCGTGCCATGATTTCTCCTGTGCATAATTATGGTGCATGTGCAGGATAGCGGTGCAAGCGTGCTGCGGCAAGGGCTGCTGGCGGTCCGTGGATGAATCCGCCCGAGCACCGAGAGCGGTGAGGCGCCGGGCTGGCAAGGCGCGACGAAAGGGGAATAGCAGCGCTATTCGCCCGAGGAGCAACGCAGAGCGAAGCGGTCCAGCGCGGATGCATCGCCGCTCGAATGCCGGGGGGATTTTGTCCGCGGGCTGCAGGGGCGGGCTTCACCCCGCCCGCGTGCTACTTCCCCTCCAACCCATCCAGAAACTCTCCCACATCCAGCAACGCGATATCGTCGCGCTTCCGCAACTCGCGCAGGAACGGCCCCTTGTGTCCGGCGCCGTAGGTCAGCAGAAAGCGCGCGCCCTCGCCGCGGTGGCGGTCGAGCGCGCGTTCGATGTTCGCCCAGTGCGACGCATTGATCGCCACCCATCCGCCGGGCCCGAGAGACATGTCGAAGAGGCGGGCGTAGGTGCGCATGCGGATGTCGTAGGCTTCGTCGTAGGCGTCGGTGTGGATCCAGCGGGGATCGTCGGCGGCTCCTCCGGCGGCCAGCGCTTCCGCGGATGCCCGGGCGGCGGCCTGATATTCGGCCCACCTCGCGGCCCGCTCCGGGTCCGCTGAATACGCATCCAGGTACGCGGCCCGGAAGTCCGACATCGGCTGCGTCCAACCCGCCGTCGGGATGACCTCGAAATCCAGCTCGCGCGACAGCGGGAAGAGTCCCTCCATGTACTCGGGAAAGCGGCGCACGCGCGGCTCCTCGACGGTGCCGGCGGCCTGGTATTCGGCCCACGCCCGGTCCCAGCGGTTGGGCGGAATCTCGGTGAGCCAGTAGTCGGGGTCGATCGCGCGGACCAGATCGCGCACGACCTCCAGGGAGAACAACTCGCTCGTCTCGTGCCGGCCGTGGATCATGCCCAGGACGACGACTTCGTTGAGGGGCGGAATTTCCCCGGCCGGGCGCCGCTCCACGGGCTCCACTACCGGAACCAGCTCGACGAAACTGCCCGCGACCTGGTTCGACACGTGGACGCGCTGGCCATCCGGACGGTGCGGAGACCGACCCAGCCGGAGGACGAGCGGCTGGACGCCTACGTCGATGGTCTGCACGACGGCCAGCGCCGCGAGGTCCACTACCGACACCGTTCCGCCATCCGCGTTGTAGACGAGTGCGTAACGCCCCGGCGCGGGAACCACGATCGAGGCGGGCCGCGCCCCCAGCCCCTCGGAAACCCGCCCGGTGACAACGAACGACGCCGTGTTGATCAGCACCAGTTCATCGGAGCCGCCGCACGCCACGATGTACGTGGCCTGATCGGGGGTGATTGCGCCGTCGAGGGGTTCCGGGCACACCTCGACCGTGGCGTCGGTCTCGTCGTTCAGGAGATCGAAAACCGTGATGGTGCCCGAGTCGCGGTTGGGGACGAAGGCGTGCGATCCGTCCCACATGACGGCGGGCGGGGGAATGGTGTCGTCGGCCGTGATGAAGTCGATGCCGTCCGGGGCGTCGCCCCATCTCACGTTGCCGATACGGAAGGGACCCTCGTTTTCGGGGTCCTGGGCGAGGGCCTGGCTAGGGAGGCTCGAGGCGGCGAGGGCCGCCAGCAGGGCGAGCAGGCGCATTCGGTGCGATCGGGAGTTGGGACCTGCGGGCTTGTTCACGGCGCCACACCTCCGCTGCGGGGGATCGGGAGGACCTCACCATCGCGCGCTCCATCCACTGGCGCAAACCCGCCGGCCGGACCAGAATGCCACGCAGTATGCGCACAACTGCAACGAGCAGAGGAGAGCGGTATGAGCTTGAGGACTATTGTTGGATACACCGGCGGCGCGTGTTTGGTTGCGTCCGCCTTCGCCACGACCCTGTCGGCCCAGCGGCCCGTGGAAAACTCCGCCGCGGCCGGCTACGCGACCGTCACGGCCGAGACCATCGCGCTCACCGGCGTCACCCTGATCGACGGCACCGGCCAGCCCGCGCGGCGCGGCCAGACGGTGGTGATCAGCGGCAACCGCATCGCCGCGGTGGGCGCCGACGGCACGGTGAACATCCCCGACGGCGCCGAGGTGATGGACCTGACCGGCCACACGGTCATTCCGGGAATGGTGGGGCTTCACAATCACCTCTTCTACACGGCCGCGGGGGGGCGGTCGGCGCAGCTCACCTACAGCGCGCCGCGGCTCTACCTGGGGAGCGGGGTCACCACCGTGCGCACGACGGGGAGCCGGCAGCCGTACGCGGAAATCAACCTGCGCGACGAGATCGACGCGGGGCGGGCGCCGGGGCCGCGCATCCACATCACCGCGCCGTACATCACCGCCGGGGGCGGAATCTCGCAGATGACGATGATCGAGTCGCCCGAGCAGGCGCGCCGCTTCGTGCGCTACTGGGCCGCCGAGGGCGCCACCTGGCTGAAGGCCTACACGAACATCCGCACCGAGGAGCTAAGCGCGGTGATCGACGAGGCGCACAAGCAGGGGATCAAGGTGACCGGGCACCTCTGTTCGATCAGCTTCACCGAGGCGGTGGGACTCGGGATCGACAACATCGAGCACGGCCTGGCCACCAACAGCGACTATTCGGCGGGCCGCGACCGTGACGAGTGCCCGCAGACGCTGTGGAACGACGCCGTCAGCATCGACCCGAACGGACCCGAGGCGCAGGCGACCTTCAAGACAATGATGGACGCGGATGTCGCGATGACCTCGACGCTGGCCGTCTACGAGCTCTTCATCCAGGGGCGGCCCACCCGCGACGCGCGCTCGCTGGACGCCATGGCCCCGGCCGTGCGCGAGGACTACCTGGCCAACAAGGCCCAGATTGACGAGATCGGGCGGCCCGAGGAGGATTTCCTGACCGCGATGGCGTACGAGAAGGCGTTCTATCGGGCGGGTGGAGTGCTGGCGGCCGGGGTGGATCCCACCGGCAACGGCGGCGCGTTGCCCGGTTACGGGGACCAGCGCAACTACGAGCTGCTCTCCGAGGCTGGACTGTCGCCGCACGAGGTCGTGCAGGTGATCAGCGCGAACGGGGCGCGGGTTCTGGACCTCTTCGACGATCTGGGGACGGTCGAGGCGGGCAAGATTGCGGACCTGGTCGTCATGAGCGGCGACCTTACGGCGGATCCGTCGGTGATCCGCAACGTGACGGTCGTCTTCAAGGACGGCGTCGGCTACGACTCGGTGAAGATGCTGGAGGACGTGCGGGGGCGGGTCGGCATTTCGTGAAGTTCAAGGTCCCGCACCCGCTGGTGCTGCTGACCGGGTGCGTGATCCTCGCCGCCGTGGCGAGCCATGTGCTGCCGGCGGGCGAGTATGACCGGCGCGACGACGAGGTGACGGGGCGAAGTGTGGTGGTGGCAGGCACTTATCACGAAGTCGAGCCGAACCCGGTGGGGCCGTTCGAAGCGGTGGTCGCGCTGCCGCGCGGGATGGCGGACGCGGCCGAGGTCATCTTCCTGGTCTTCCTGATCGGTGGCGCATTCACCGTGGTGGACCGGACCGGGGCGCTGCGGAGGGGCGTGACCTCGCTGATCAGTTCGCTCGGGGGACGGGACCTGCTGGTGATCCCGCTCGTGTCCTTCCTCTTCGCGACCGGCGGCGTGATCGAGAACATGCAGGAGGAGATCATCCCGCTGATTCCCGTGCTGCTGATCCTGGCGCGGAGACTGGGATTTACCCCGATGGTGGCGGTGGCGATGAGCGCGGGGGCCGCGTTCGTGGGGTCCGCGTTCAGTCCCATCAACCCGTTCCAGGTGGCGATCGCGCAGAAGCTGGCCGAGCTGCCGCTGGGGTCGGGGGCGGTGTTCCGCAGCATCTTCCTGGTGCTCGCGCTGGCCTTCTGGATCGGGATGACGATGCGCTACGCGCGGCGGACGCGGGGCCCGGCGGAGGCGGTGAGCGAGGAGGAGGCGGAGGGCATGAGGGCGTCGGACTGGGGGATCTTCGCGCTGGTGGCCGCGACTTTCGCGGTGGTCGTGGTGGGGATGATGGGGTGGGGGTGGGGATTCAACGAGCTGTCGGCGGCGTTTTTCATCATGGGGGTGATCGTGGGGCTGCTGGCGGGGATGGGGGTGGGGGGGACGGCCAACGCGTACGTGCGCGGGTTTCGGGAGATGGCGTACGCGGGACTGTTGATCGGGTTTGCGCGCGCAATCTACGTGGTTTTGCAGGACGGACGGATCGTGGACACGATCGTGCACGGGATGTTCACCCCGCTCGAGGGGCTGCCGGTGCTGGCGTCGGCGTTCGGGATGGTGGGCGCGCACACGGCGGTCCACGTGCCTGTGCCGAGTGTGAGCGGGCAGGCCGTGCTGACGATGCCGCTATTGGTCCCGCTCTCGGACCTGCTGGGCCTTTCGCGCCAGGTGACGGTGCTGGCGTATCAGTATGGGGCGGGTTTGTGTGACTTGCTGACGCCGACGAATGGCGCGCTGATGGCGGTGCTGGCGTCGGCGGGTGTGCGGTATGAGGACTGGCTGCGGTGGGCGGGGAAGGTGTATCTGGGGCTTGTGGCGCTGGGGCTGGTGGCGATCGCGGTGGGGGTCTGGGTGGGGTTGGGGTGAGGGGCTGATCTGGAGCGCTCGCGGCGGGGTCCATTTACATTCCGTGATGGCGGTCTGACCAGCACTCGAGCCCCGTGACCCCCTCGTGTTGACCCACCTCACCATCCGCAACTTCAAGCGCTTCGAGTCGGTCGAAATCGAACTCGGAAGCCCCGTCGTCTTCATCGGGCCCAACAACTCCGGGAAGACCTCGGCCATGCAGGCGCTGGCGTTGTGGGACATCGGCCGGCGACGCTGGAACGAGAAGTGGTCGGGGCACAAGACCCCGGGGAAACGACCGGGGGTGGCGGTCAACCGCCGGGACCTGGTCGCGATTCCCGTGCCACACGCGAACCTCCTGTGGCGGGGACTCAGGGTCCGCAACGTGGATTGGACCGACGGCAAACAGAAGACCAGCAACATCCGGATCGACGTTACGGTCAGCGGCATTGCCGAGGACGGTGCGTGGGATTGCGGACTGGAATTCGACTACGCCAACGAGGAATCCTTCTATTGTCGGCCCCTTCGTCTGTCCGAAGACCGGAATCCCAGGCGAATGCCCGTTCCCACAGCGGCCGGACAGGTTCGAATTGCGTTTCTACCCCCGATGTCCGGATTGGCGGCCACGGAAACACGCCTCGACCAGGGTGCCGTCAACGTCCGCGTCGGGGAGGGGCGCACCGCCGAGGTCCTGCGCAACCTCTGTTACAGCGTGTACGAAGACGGGATTCGCTGGAGCGATCTGGTCGGCCGGATTCGCGCGTTGTTCGGAGCGGAACTGAGAGCGCCACGCTACATCGAAGAGCGTGGTGAGATCGCGATGACCTACCGGGAAGAAGGAGTCGAGCTCGACCTTTCCTGCGCGGGCCGGGGTCTACAACAGAGTTTGCTGCTCCTGGCATACATGTACGCGAATCCCGGGGCCGTGCTGTTGCTCGACGAGCCGGATGCGCACCTCGAGATCCTCCGCCAGCGGCAGACCTATCAGTTGCTCTCCGAAACGGCCGAGGCCACGAGAAGCCAGATCATTGCAGCCAGCCATTCCGAAGTCCTTCTCAACGAGGCGGCCGGCAAGGACCTGGTCATCGCCTTCGTTGGAAAGCCGCACCGGTTGGACAACCGCGGCAGTCAGGTGCTGAAGTCACTCAACGAGTTCGGATTCGAACACTACTACCAGGCGGAACAGACCGGCTGGGTTCTGTACCTGGAGGGATCGACGGATCTGTCCATGTTGCGAGCGTTCGCCAGACGCCTGGATCACACGCCTGCCCTCCGCGCCCTCGAACGGCCATTCGTTCACTATGTAGGCAATCGGCCGATGGCGGCCGCGAATCATTTCCATGCCCTGCGCGAGGCGCTACCCGAACTTCGTGGAGTCGGGTTGTTCGACCGCCTCGAGAAGGAGTTGCCGGACAGCGGATCCGTGGAATGGCTCATGTGGGAGCGGCGTGAGTTCGAGAACTACCTCGTTACACGGCGCACGCTGGAACGCTACGCTACCACGTCGGGAAAGGAAGCCACTCCTGGCCCATTGTTCGCAGAATCCGAGCAGACCAGACGGGGTGCCGCCATGCAACAGTCGATCGAATCAGTCGAGGCGGCCATGAAGACGCTCGGGAAGGGCTCGCCCTGGGATTCCAGCGTCAAGGTCAGCGACGATTTCCTCAATCCACTCTTCTCTGACTACTTCGAGCGACTGAATCTTCCGAACGTGATGCCGAAGAAGAGCTTCCATGTGCTGGCCCGCTACGTTCCGAGGGACGAAATCGACCCGGAGATAACGGCAAAGCTGGATGCCATTGCTCGGGTAGCGGAGGCGGCTGAGCGGTAGGCCCTCCTACCGGCGGTCAGAGCTTCCCCCACCCCCCGCATGCTCCTCCACAAACCCACGCGCCTCATCCAGCCCCGCAATCCCCTCCCGCCCCTCCCACAGCACGGCCACCTTCCCATACGCCTCCGCCGCCAGCATGTCGTTCCCGCTCGCCGCATGCGCCCGCGCCAGCCCCAACAGCGACCGCGGCCGCCCCGCCATGCGCAGCAGCGAAGTCTCGAACATCTCGACCGCCTCCTCCGACTTGCCCAACTCCAACAGGATCTCGCCGTAAAGCTCGTGCACCGGCTTCACCGGATTCGCCGAACCGCGCGGCGGCGCCATGGCCTCGACCGTCGCAACCGCGTCGTCCATCATCTCGACGGCCTTGTCGGCGTGACCCATCGCGACGTGGTGCAGCGCACCTACCTGCATGTGCATGACGTGGGTGTAGCCCTCGCCGTCGGACTCCTCGCCCAGCGCCTTCCCGGCGGCCGCCAGCGCCTCCATGTCCCCCGTGCGCGCCGCGCTCAACCCGATCGCAAGCAGCTCGCTGGTGCGCATGTCCTCGTCGACGGGCCGCACCTCCCACTCCTCGGTCTCGACGGTGTAGCGTGACTTGAGGAGCGGCAGCGAGTTCCGCGCCCGGTTGCTTCCGGCCTCGCCACGCGCACCACCCGCCTCGAAGCCGTCGTTCTCGACCATCGCGGCCAGGCGCTCGATCCACAGCCGCGCCTTGGCGTAGTCGCCCCGCTGCAGGTCGCCGTACTGGCCCCAGTCCAGGGCGTGGATGGCATCGCCGAGGGGGTCGCCCGGCTCCCACAGCTCGCGCGCCACGTCGTAGGCGGACTGGTTGTGCCCCGAAACCAGGTCCCACATGCCGTGCTGGATGAAGATGTGCGTGGGCATGTGGCGGGCGTGCGACACCGCCGGGGCGATGTCGGCGAAGGCGTAGGCCGCGTCCAGGGCGAGCGGGGCCATGATGGGGTGGTCGAAGGAGTGGATGGTGTAGTGGGCCGCGCCGGGGTGGACGGGATTGGCGTTCAGGATCTTGAGCGCGATGGTCCCCGCGCGGACGTTCCAGCGATCGGTCAGGTCGCGGGTGGCGCGGGTGGCGGTGAGGAGGCTGAGCGCGTAGAAGGCCGCGATTTCATGGTCGTCGGGGTACGTCGCGTGAAGATCGGCCATGGCCTCCATGTAGCCGACCGCGCGGTCCCGGTGCTCGCCGTCGCCCCAGAGGATTTCGACCGCGCCGAGAAGGCCCTTCTCGCGCTCGGTCGGGGCCTTGGCCAGGCGTTCCTCGGGCGTTTTGCCGAGACGCTTGAGCGCATCACGCGGCTCGTCCGGGTCCATGTTGGTGACCAGCGGGTGGTTGTATGCCAGCGACTCGCCCCAGTAGGCCATCGCGAAGTCGGGGTCGATCTCCTGCGCCGCGTGGAACTGCTCGCGCGCCTGCTTCCAGCCGAAGCTGTGCAGGATCGCGACGCCGCGCAGGAAGTGCTCCTGGGCCGCCCCGGTCGCCGAGGTCGGGAAGGTGATGACGCCGACATCGTCGAACTGGGCGTGGGCCGCGGGCGGCGTGGCCATGGCAGCGAGGATAAGAGCAGCGGCGGTCGCCGCGCTCCACAGGGTCGCGCTCAGTCTCTGCATTTCAGCTCTCCTCCCCCGACGGGGAATTCTTCCAGTGTCAGCAGTCCAGTCCCCCAAAAACCTTTCGGGCCCTGACGATTCGGGTTCCGTAAGGTTGGTGTCGTTTCCTAATCATAACCCTTGGTCACCCGAGGCCGCACCGCCAGACTTCGTGACCGAGACCACCGCTCCTGCCGCCTTCGGTCCGCATCCGACACCGCCTCCGGCCATCCGATGACCGCAACCCTCCATGGTACCTCCCTTCCTCCCTACGGTGTCCGAGGCACTGCTCGTGTGCGGACCGACGCAGTCCTGGTCTGCCTTGTGAACATGGGTGGGAACCCGGTGCGCCTCGGAAGCAGCTGGCGGTGGACGCTGTTGACAACTCACCCGCTGACCGCTAACGTTGGTTGTAGTCCAGTCCCCGACAACTTCTAACGAGAAAGGTGCGCTAGAAAGCATGCGTATCCTTGCCATTCCTGCCCTGCTTCTCGCCACTGGCTGCGCAACCCTGTTCAATGACGGAACCAAGCCGGTTGCCATGTCGTCCAACCCCACTGGAGCCGAGGTGTGGATCGACGGTACGCGGCGAGGGACAACTCCGGTCTCCTTGGACCTGAACAACCACACGAGCCACACGGTCGTATTTCGCCAAGAGGGGCATGAGGAGGTAACGTGCCAACTGAGTACCTCGGTGGGTGCAGGGTGGGTGATCCTGGATGTGCTCGGAGGCTTGATCCCCGTCATCGTTGACGCGGCCACGGGGAAATGGAACAGCTTGGACCAGGGCGTGTGCAACGTCGTGCTTCCGGCAGCCCGAGGGACGAACTGGGACAAAGACAAGAAGTCCCACTAAGACTGTGGGTCTGGTAGGAAGGACAAGCCTACACGAGCACCGACCGCCGAAAGGCACCAGCAGGTCCTTGGCAGCGGACGGTCAGACCCCAGCCAGCGCCTCGGCCATGTTCTTCAGCGCCAACTCCACGATCTGGCGCGACGAGGCCAGGTTCATGCGCATGCGTCCGGCCCCGCCCGTACCGTACCGGGGCCCCGGGTTCAGGTACACGCCCGCGTGCTCCGCAAACCACCGCTGCACGATCGCCTCGGGGGTCACCGGATTGACCGCTTCGGCGCTCTCGCGGGCGGCGGTTTCGGCCGCCCCGATCCGTTCCGCGAACTCCGCCACGTCGAGCCACGCGAGGTAGGTGCCCTGCGCCTTCGTGTAGCGGACGCCCGGCAGGTTGTCGCGGATGTACGACTCGGCGAAATCGAGGTTCGCGTCGATGTACGGAATCAGCTCGTCGAGCCACGCTTCGCCCTCCTCGAGCGCGGCCCGCATGGCTACCATGCCGAGCGTGCTCAGGTCGGCGCGGGTGTTCGCCTTGACGCGCTCCAGCAGGTCTGGATTGGTGCTGTAGTACCACGCGACCTTCATCGCGGCGAGGCTGAAGGACTTGCTGCCGGACATGAAGGTCAGGCTGTTGGCGACGATCTCGGGGTCGAGGGTGGCGAAGGGCGTGTAGCGGTTGCCCGCGGTCACGAAGTCGCAGTGGATTTCGTCGGCGAGCACGACCACCCGGTGCTTGAGGCAGATCTCGCCGAGACGGGTCAGGACCTCGGGGGACCAGTGGTTGCCGGTCGGGTTCTGCGGGTTGCACAGGATGAAGGAGTTGCAGCGCCGGGCGCGCCGCTCGAAGTCGTCGAAGTCGACCGAGTAGCGGCCATCGGCGTCGACGACCATCTCGCAGTCGTCGGGGACGGTGCGCGCGAATCTGAGGTCGCCGTAGAAGCCGTCGTAGGTGGGGGTCATCATGAGGACGCGGTTGCCGGGGGGCGAGAAGGTCTGGAGCGCCGCGATGATCCCGGGGTGGACGCCGGTGGTGAACGTCAGAGTGGACGGGTCGATTTCGACGCCGTAGCGGCGATGGTTCCAGGCGGCGACCGCTTCCGCGTAGGAGTCGGGGCGGTGCATGTAGCCCCAGTTCTCGTGGGCGCAGCGGTCGGAGAGGGCCCGGGTGATGCAGGGGGCGGCGCGAAAGTCCATGTCGGCGACGCCCATGGCGGCCACGATGCCGGGGCCGAACTGGTTGATCGCGCGGTCCCAGCGGACGGAGTCGGTGCCGCGGCGGTCGTAGATCTGGTCGAAATCGTGGGGGGTGGGGGTGAGGTTGGTGCGTTGGGCGGCAGGACCGGCTCGTCTGGCGGGGGTGGGTTGGGCGGAGGCGGGGCGGGCGTTCAGGAGCGCGGGAGAGGCTGCGGCGCCGAGGAGGACGCTGGTGCCGGTGCGCCTGAGGAAGTTTCGGCGGGTGATGGCGTTGGGTGGCATGGTGGCGTCCTGTCGGGCCGGGGCCGGTGATTCCGGTGCGCCCCAGGCGGTGGTCGGTGCCCGGATGTTTCCGGGGCTGGTGATCGAGGTGCTTCCAGCCGGTTTTTCCAGCCCCGAATTGCCCGGTTCAGAGTGGGGCAGCGGGCTTCGGGGACGCAAGATGGTGGTGGTGGATTCTGTGTTTATATTACTTATTGTGTGATTTCTGCATACGAGTTATCATAATCCATGATTACCTACCAGCGGCCTCATGTAGACGCCCTCATCCGCCTCTTGCTGGACGACCGCCGCCCGCCCCGAATCGTGGCCATCACCGGCCCTCGGCAGTCCGGCAAGACGACGATCGTGCGCCAGGCGTTGTGGCACGTGCGCGCGTCCGGGCTCCAGAGTGAACGCATCGCGGTCGACGATCCTGACGCGATGGGCGGCCTGTCCGGCCGTTCATCCGAAGCGGCGGTCGCGCCGGACCCGCGGCTCCGAACCGTCGATTGGCTCATCCGTGTCTGGAAATGGGGCCGCGAGCAGGCTTGGGAACATCCCCGCGGCTTCGTCCTGGCCCTCGACGAAATTCAGGACATCCCGGGGTGGTCCCGGGCGGTCAAGGGGCTCTGGGACAGCGACCGCGACACCGGATGTCCACTGCGGGTGATCATTCTCGGGTCCGCGCCGTGGGCCCTCCTAACGGGTCGCGGCGAGAGTCTGGCCGGCCGGTTCACACCGTTCGATGTCCGTCACTGGTCGTTGTCGGAGATGGTGGACGCGTTCGATTTGACTCTCGACGAGTACATCTACTTCGGTGGGTATCCGGGGGCGGCTCCACTGATTCGGGACCTGAGAGCGTGGCGCGAGTACGTCGCGTACTCGATCATCGCGCCGGTTTTCGGACGGGACATTCTGGCCCTCACCCGGGTCGACAAGCCGTCTCTGATGCGGCAGCTCGTAGACCTGGTCCCGGAGTATTCGGGGCAGATCGTCAGGTACGATCATCTTGTGGGACGGCTGCGCGGCACCGGGCACACGACAACGGTCGCCCACTATCTCGAGTTGCTCTCCGACGCCGGCATTGTCGCCCAGTTGCCGAAGTACTCCGGGAGCGCTGTGCGGAGGACCGAATCCCACCCCAAGCTCAACGTGCTGAACACCGGTCTAATGACGGCGCTTTCGGGGTATTCACTCGAACAGGCGCGGGCGGACCGAACCTTCTGGGGACGGCTGGTCGAGAGCGCGGTCGGGGCGCAGCTCCACAATACGCTGGAGGTATCCATGCGGCTCGCTTACTGGAGGGATGATCCTCACGAAGTCGATTTCGTGCTGGCGCAGGGGCCTCGAGTGCTGGGGATCGAGGTCAAGAGCAGTCAACGCGTGCGTGCACTGCCGGGACTGGCGGCGTTCGAGAAGCGGTTTCCGCGGGCACGGACGTTGCTGGTTGGCGGAAGAGGCGGGGTTCCCTTGAACGAGTTTCTGGCGCAGCCTGCGTCCTTCTGGCTGGAGGAAGCATGGCAAGATTGATCGTCCCCCGGACGGTGACCGTGGTTGACGGTGAGCGGAGTCGCTCCGCCCCGCTGGAGGAGTTCCGATCGGCTCGCGCGTATATCTTGCTTGGCGATCCGGGTGCGGGGAAGACGGAGGCATTCCGCGTGGCGTGTGAGGGGCATGATGACGGCGAGTTCATCACCGCGCGCCGGTTCATTCGGAAGGGTACCGACCGGCTGTCCGACTGGGTGGGGAAGACGCTATTCATTGACGGGCTGGACGAGGTGCGGGCTGGGAGTTCCGACCCGCGCCGGCCACTGGATCAGGTCCTCGAGCGACTTGGGCGGCTGGGGAGGCCCACGTTCCGGCTTTCGTGTCGGGCGGCAGACTGGCTGGGGCCGAACGACCTGCGTGAAATCGTCTCGGAAGCAGGTTACGACGATCTGCGTGTCCTCCACCTTGAACCGCTGACCGGCACGGACATTCCCCGTATTCTCGCTGATCTGGGGGTATCGGATGTGGCCGGTTTTCTGGCCGAGGCCCGTGGTCGCGGTCTGCGAGGGTTGCTCGACAACCCGCAATTGCTCGGTTTGCTGGTAAAGGCCACGCGGGATGGCCAGTGGCCCGAAGACCGCAGGGGCACACTGGCCCTTGCCTGCCAAGAGCTGGCGCGGGAATGGAACGACGAGCACAGGGCCGCACACCGCAACGCGCCACCCATGTCGAGCGCCCGGATCGTTCTGGCGGCAGGGCACCTGTCGGCGCTTTCCCTCTTGTCCGGCCGGAATCTCGTTTCTCTGGACTCTTCCGACGATTCCGAGTACCTGCACTCCGAAGACATTTTCGATGGCGACCAACCCGCCCTGATGCGCGCGGTCAAATCGAACCTCTTCGAAAGCCGCTTCGGCGGTGGATTTGCAACTCCTCACCGGCAGTTGGCCGAATTCCTTGCCGCGGGCTTCCTCCAACACCGGATCGAGGCCGGAGTCCCCTTTCGCCGGGTCATGGCGCTGATGACAGGGGATGACGGCATCGTAGTTACGGAGTTGCGCGGCCTTGCGGCGTGGCTGGCGGCGTTTGATCGGGCGTCACGCCTCGCTCTGGTCGAGTCGGATCCCGTGGGGGTCGCCCTCTACGGTGACGTCAGCAGCTTCCGGAGCGACGAGATGGAGCACCTGCTGCACGCCTTCGCGGAGAGAGCCGGCGGAGTGTGGCCCCGGGGCTGGCCGACGGTCGCGTTGACTTTAATGATCAACGAGCACGCTGTTGCTGTACTTGCACGCTACTTGAACGAGGATGACCGAACGGAGGGCAGGCAGGGTACTGTCGACCTGCTGCTGTTCGCGCTGTCGCGTGCGGCGGGGGCAAGGCCGTGTCTCAAGAGCCTTGAGCGCGCAATCAAGGACGCTACCTGGAACCCCGTTGTGCGAAAGTCTGCGTTGCAAGCGCTCCTGTACCATTCAGGGGATGAAGCATCTTCCACACTGATCCGGCTCGTGGACGATCTCCGGGACGGCCGAGTGGAAGACCGGGATGGCGATCTGATGGGTACGCTGCTGAATCACCTCTACCCCGTGCACCTGGGTCCGGGGCAAATTGGGGACTTTGAGGCGCCCGAGTCCGCCCGTACAGACGAATACTTGGCGGTGACCAAGTGGCTGGCGGAACGCCCCGAACTCCAGAAGGAACTGGCTCTGAAAGGTTTGAACAGGCGTGTAGGGGACGCAGAGTCCGCGCCCGGTTCCCATCACCAAGGGGCCGATCATCAAGATGACCATGGCCATGCCAGAGCGTCCGCCGTCTACCGCGCAACGCAGATCAACAACGAATACCGAAAAGCGCGCCAGCGCAAGAAAAAGGAATTCATAACCTATGTACGCAAGCACGCTGTAGAGTTACAGGAGGGTCGGTGCCCCCCTGGACTGCTTCATCGCATCGCGGTCGCCTATCATGATTTCTCTCTCGATCAGAGAGCGGCGACCCCACAGCAACGGGTATTGACGCTTCTCCAGGGCGACCAGGATCTGGCAGTCGCGGCCATGCGGGGTTTCCGCCGCGTAGTCGACCGCGAGGACCTTCCCACCCTGCGGGAAGTCATCCGGCTGAATGAACAGAAGCAGATGTCGCAGTACGCTCTCCCGATCCTCGCTGCTCTTGACGCCAACCCGGGTCTGCTGGAATCCCGGAGTCCGGCGGAAACCGGGAGGGCCGCGGCGCTCTACTACCTGACGCCCGTCAATGTGCCCGGACACCCGGCCTGGTATCGGTGGGCACTCGAACATCGGCCGGAGCCGATCTCGGAAGCATTGCTGAAGGTGACGCGGTCGCGAGTGCGGAGACGGCTCGATTGCAACTACCTCTGGGACCTTGGACGCAACGGTTCCTACCGCTATGTCGCTCAACTGGCTGCGGTGCCTCTATTACGCGCTTTTCCCACTCGTTGTACCGAGCCTCAGATCTCCGCGCTGCACCTGGTGCTGCTGGCGGCCCTCAGATGGCAGGTCGACGGGCTGGGGGCGTTTGTTGAGGGAAGGGCCGCAAAACCCGATCTGGATGTGTCGCAGCGGGCGCTCTGGCTCACTGCGGGGCTCCTGCTCTCGCCCGAACGCTACGCAGACCGGATTGCAGCCTTCCTGGAGGACGGTGAAGAGGCGCGGTCGCGGCAGGTCGTGCGGCTGCTCGCCCCCGATGAGATGGTACGACTGCCGATGCAGTGGGACACCCGTGTACTCGCGGAGATGATCAAGTTAATGGGGGGTCGCTATTCGCCCTGGCGGCCGGAGGGATCGGGGATGGCTTCTGTCGTCGACGAGGATCGTTGGAAAGTGAAGGGACTGATCGCTGCCTGGGCAACCACCTTGGCTTCCCGTACCAGCCGCCATGCATCCGAAGCGCTTCATTCGCTCGCTGACGATCCCACCGTCGAGCCGTGGCACTACATGCTCAAGTGCAAGCGGGACGAGCAGATAGTGGCGCGGCGGGACGCCACCTTCGCGGTGCCGGATCTGCGTGCGGTCCAACAAACCCTGGCGAACGGAGAGCCCGGGAATCCCGCTGATCTGGCCGCGTTGGTCGCGGACAGGCTGGAGCGGCTCGGCCGGGAGATCCGTCACGGGAGTACGAACGATTGGCGGCAGTACTGGAATGAGGATGACTTCGGGCGCCCGACAAGACCCAAGCGGGAGGAATCCTGCTGTAAGGCACTCCTTGCGGCTCTGCAAAAGGAACTGCCCGGCGGTGTGGATGCCCACCGTGAATCGGTGCACTCTCGAGACAAGCGGTCGGACATCCGAGTGTTCTTCAACGGCCACGCGATCCCGGTTGAAGTCAAGAAGGACTCCAACCGGCGGCTTTGGAGCGCCGTTGCAGACCAACTCATTGCGAAGTACACGACCGCTCCCGAGTTCTCCGGCTTCGGGATCTACCTCGTGTTGTGGTTCGGGCAGGGCAAGACACCGGTGCCACCCACCGGTCGGCGTCCGAAAACCCCCGAGGAGCTATGCGTGCGTCTCGAGGAGCACCTCGCAGACCCCCACCGCCACAAGATCAGGGTGATCGTGATCGACGTGAGCACCACGGGATCCCGCCCGAAGCGGTGAGGAACACGTTGCCCGGGACCTTGGCCGGGAACCGGCGCTGGCGAGGCCATGCGTTGGCGGGTCCCTCCGCTGCGCCTTGACGGGGACGCCCACCCGCCCCCCAGATTCCCTGCAACCCGTGCATTCCTGTAGGGAGGACCGTAGGTGGTGATGGCACCGGCACTCGCTCGGATGATCTCAAGGGGGCCACGACGCCCGCCCTTTCGGCCAGAAGCTCCTTGACCGGGTCTCGGCGGAGTAGCGACGTGCTGCGCCACCTGGTGTCCCATGGCATGTGCGGCAATGGTGGGGTCGGCGGTGGCTGCAGCGGAGCGGACTCCGGGGCGTGGCTGAAAGGCGCCTCGGGGCCCGCTCGTTTCATCTGGAGGGGCCCAAGATAGGGGATTCGCCGACTACGGCGGTCTTCGGTGGGCGGCGGCCTGTCAGCTCGTCGTTCCTGTCCACAATCCCCTGACGGACGACATCGTTCCAGATCCGGCCTCAGGAGAACCGGTGCCGGGCGTAGTTGGCTCGATTCGTCTCAGGTGTTCCGTCACGATTCCCGTCCTGAGTCCTCCGCTGCCGGGGACGCGTTGGCTCTCGCCTCAATCATCGCGCATCGATCCATGAGCGCGTCAAAAGGCTCATCCTCTTCCGGCAACATCCCGCTGTCAAGCATGCTGGCGTAGTCGTCGGCGAGCACCTCCTGCGCAGCGCCGGATGGAACGAGCCTGAGACCGCCCGAGACCGCCGCTTTGTAGTTGCTGATTCCGGCCCATGCCGATCAGTGATTCCATTTCATGCCGATCACCGATTCCAGAGTATGCCGATCAGTGATTCCAGAGCATGCCGATCACCTTGGAGTGAGCGAGTAGGAGCGCTGGAGAACCTGCTGTAGCGACACCCTCTTCCATCCTCGCCAGAGGTTCCTTGAGACGAGGAGAAAGAGGGTGTCACAGAAGAGGTTGTCCATGCGGAAGATTCGAGAAGTGCTGCGTCTGAAGTACGAGGCCGGGCGCAGCCACCGGGAGATCGCCAGATCGCTCGGCATCGCCAACAGCACGGTGAGCGATTACGTGCGGCGGGCAAGCGCCGGGGGCTTCTCCTGGCCGTTGCCGGAGGGGCTGGACGACGCCGCGCTTGAGGCGGCGCTGTTCCCGCCCCTGCCACCGTCGCGGGTTCCCCGGCCGGAGCCGAACTGGGAGCAGGTTCACCGGGAGCTTCAACGCCACAAGGGCGTGACGCTGCAGCTGTTGTGGCTGGAGTACCGGGCGGCGCATCCGAACGGCTACGGGTACAGCTGGTTCTGCGAGCGCTACAGGGCGTGGCGGGGACGGATCGACGTGGTCATGCGGCAGGTGTACCGGGCGGGCGAAAAGGCGTTCGTGGACTACGCGGGCCCGAAGTTCGAAGTCGTGGACCGGAAGACCGGCGAGGCGCGGGACGTCATGGTCTTCGTCGGTGTCCTCGGCGCGTCGAACTACACCTTCGTGGACGTGACCCGGAGCCGGTCCCTGCCGGACTGGACGATGTCGCATGTCCGGATGTTCGAATTTTGGGGCGGGGTGCCCGAACTCGTGATCCCGGACAACGAGAAGGCCGCGGTCCACAAGGCCAGCCGCTACGAGCCGGACTTGAACCCGACGTACCAGGAACTGGCCACCCACTACGGAACCGCAGTGCTGCCGGCGCGGCCCCGGGCACCTCGGGACAAAGCCAAGGCGGAAACCGCAGTCCAACACGTCGAGCGCTGGGTCATGGCGCCGCTGCGCAACCATACGTTCTTCTCGCTCGGCGAACTCCGCGACGCCATCGCGCCGCTGCTGGCCGCGCTGAACGAGCGGCCGTTCGACAAGACCGATGGGAGCCGCCGCAGCTGGTTCGAGGATCTCGACCGGCCGGCGCTCAAGCCGCTTCCGGCCGAGCGCTACGAATACGCGGAGTGGCGCAAGGCGCGGGTCAACATCGACTACCACATCCAGGTCGAGCACGCGCTCTACAGCGTCCCCCACCCGCTGGGCCGCTGCGAGGTCGACGTTCGGCTCACGGCCCAGACCGTCGAGATCTTCCACAAGTACCGCCGGGTGGCCGCGCACCTACGGGTCCACAGGAAGGGCGGATACGCGACCGAACCGTCGCACATGCCCGCCTCGCACCGCGCCCATGCGGGTTGGACGCCGTCCCGACTGATCGCCTGGGGACAGAGGACCGGATCGCACACGGCCGCGTTCGTCGAACAACTCCTCGACAGCCGGCCCCACCCCGAACAGGGCTACCGCAGCTGCCTCGGGCTCAAGGCACTGCTGCGGGCCTACGGCGCCGAGCGCCTGGAGGCCGCCTGCCGCCACGCGCTGGACATCGGCACGCTGAGCTACAAGTCCGTCAAGTCCATCCTCGCGACCGGCCTCGACCAGGCCGACGACCAGCAGTACACGCTCTCCCTCCCCGGCCACCACGCCAACATCCGCGGGCCCGGGTACTACACTCCCCAGAATGGAAAGGAGTCCTGACCATCATGCTTCGCCAACCCACCCTCGACCTGCTTCACGAACTCCGGCTCTCCGGCATGGCCGAGGCCTTCCAGGAACAGGCCGCCATGCCCGACATCGCCGAACTGTCCTTCGAGGACCGCCTCTCCCTGCTCCTCGAACGCGAGAAGACCGAACGGAAGCAGCGCCGCTACCAGCGACTGAAAGGCCACGCCAAGCTCCACCTCGACGCGACCATCGAAGACATCAACTTCAAGGCCCCTCGCGGACTGGACAAATCCCTCGTGCTCCGCCTCGCCTCCGGGCAGTGGATCCGGGACGGCCAAACCGTGCTCGTCAGCGGTGCCACGGGCTCGGGAAAATCCTACTTGGCGTGCGCGCTGGGCCACCAGGCCTGCCGCGCCGGAATCTCGACGCGCTACTACCGCGTCTCCCGCCTGCTTGACGAACTCACCCTCGCCCGCGGCGACGGGTCGTATCCCAAGGTCATCCAGAGGCTCGCCCGGACGTGGCTCCTCGTCCTCGACGACTGGGGGCTCGCTTCGCTCTCGGGACAGGGACGGCACGACCTCCTCGAGGTCCTCGACGACCGCTACGCCCGCCGCGGCACGCTGCTGGCCAGCCAGGTCCCCGTCGAGCACTGGCACGAGGTCGTCGGCGATCCCACCTTCGGCGACGCCATCCTCGACAGACTGCTCAACAACGCGCACCGCATCGCCCTCAAGGGCGGATCGATGAGAAGGCTCTACGACTCGACGAAGGAAGCCGACGCCGTCCCCGGCGACGCCTGATCCGCCGAGAGACCGGGCTCAAGCATGCCTCTGGAAGCGCGTCTCTCCCTGCGATCGGGGGTGAAAAGACGGAAAGACAGCTCTGAGCGGGCCGTGCGGCCGTCCGGGCGTTCCGTTGCGGCCGGCCCGGATCCGTCCGCACCCCCCAATCCGGGACAAATGGCCCGGTTCCCTCGCAAAACCGCTCTCCAGAGCGCCGTAGAGGCCGTCCGAAGACCTTCGCCCTACCTACACCCCTCCGGAAAAACCGGCCCGCCGGCCGTCCCAGCAACACACTGCCAACGGTCCCTTCACACTCGACGACTACCCCCTCCAACCCCTAAACTTCAAACCCGTAACCCGACCCCAGCGCCCCTATGGACCTCCGCTCTCCTCCAAGGTGATCGGCATGCCCCGGAATCGGTGATCGGCATGGCGGAATCGGTGATCGGCATCGGCGGAATACGGAGTAGTCGATCCGCTGGCCGCCAGAATCGTTCTCTCGGAAAAACACGGCTTTGTGGCGGGCAACCGAGAGCGCGAGTACCCGATCGGCAACGGCGCTTTCCGCGATTCCGGCATCGTCAAGGCGGGCAAGATCGTGCCAGTGCCTCGACCATCGTTCGCCCCGGCGGCGCCCCTGAAGGCAGTAGACGTGTATTGCCGTTGCCTTCTCCCAGAACGTACGCTCTGCGAGCATGACGGCCGACCGTGCCTCCGGAAACGCGATATCAGGCAGGTATGCGGCGGCATCGCACACCACCGCGCGGACAGCATGCGGCTCGCCCGTGGAGCGTGCCCCGAAATCGACCTGAACCTCCGGCCGAATAGCTCCGAACGATTCGAACAGCGGTTCGTACCCGATGTAGAGCCGCTCGGCTTCCGCACGAATGTGCGCCGTGAACCCGGCGCGCCCAAGTTGCTCCTCGACGAGCGGACCAACGGTCCCCCGGACCCATTCGGCCAAGCGCGAACGGATCGTCTTCGTCCAGCGCTTCTCTTGACTGCGCGAGGGCGGCAGCGCCTCGTCACTGGCGCTGGCCACCAGATCCGGCGCGAAGCTCCGGATGTCGTAGGTGATGTCGATGTCCTCCGAGAACCGGCGGATGGCGCGCCACACCTTGGACAGGGAGGTGCCGCCCTTGAATACCAACCGCTGGCCGAAAGGCGCATCGAACAGGACGCCGAGAGTCGCCACGACCCAGATGTCCTTCTCGAACAGGAACGCCGGGTGCGGTCCTTCCGCCTGAACAGTGCGCAAGGCTTGACGGCGCTCTTCCGCCGACAGGCGCTGAAACTGCGTCTCAGCCACTCGCCAGGCGCGCGCTCAACGGCTCGGCCAACCACCTGGGCATGACGGCCCGCGCGGCCGCAAGCTCGTTGAGTTCTCGCTCCGAGAGTTGGGGCAGCACCGCGTCGAGGCTGTCTTCGACCTCTTCCGGGCCGAGCCATGCCAAGGCGCGGATGACCACCCCCGCCTTCCGATGGGGGACGGCCAGTTGCCATCGTGGGGCATGGCGCAGATCGACCGGATGCTTGCCGAAGTACAATCGCCGGTTGCGGCCGGAGGTAAGGTAGACCGACCGGATCGGATTCTGCGTGGTCAAACCAAGCCAGTTGGCCGCACCGCCCCCATGGGGGACGATCGTCTCCCCCCAGAGCTCCGAAAGCGCCTGGAGTGACTTGTGGATGCTTGGTGCACAGCGCCCGAAGCGGGTCTGGATCGGGCGCATGTACACGCCCTGGCAGATCCGCATCAGCCGGCCCGAACGGGCCAGGCGGGAGAGCGCCTGATTCACGGCCCCCCGCTTGCCCAGGTGAAGCAGAGCGCCCGGGCAGATCGGCGTGGCCTCCGGAGTGGCCTGGGCGTGTTCCACGATGCGTTCGGGGAGGCTCTTCATGGCTGGGTTGGGCTCGCTGTGTCAGAAATCAATCTATAAATATAACACCACTCCCTACTGAGCCAATCGACCCGGCGTGCTGGGTGCCAGCCGCCAAGTCTTGAAGACCTCGACCCTCGTGCGGGGTGCGGCCCAACAAGACCGCTTCGGTGACTGACTTGACTTAATATGACCAGTCATCAATACTAGTCATATGGAAACCATCAACGCTTCCGAATTCAAGGCCAAGTGCCTGGCGATCCTCGACCGGGTCCGGGACACCGGTGAACGCATCGTGATTCTCAAGCGGGGTCGGCCGGTGGCCGAACTCTGGCCACCCAGCCAGGCCGAATCGGAGTATCCGCAATTGGAGTTGAAGGGCACGGCCACAATCGTCGGCGACATCGTCGGGCCGGTGGTGCCGGAGCACTACTGGGATAGCCTGGCGGGTGCCGACGAGACTGCGGATCCCGGCAAAGCAGTGGATGCGTCCCGCAAGCAAGGCCGCAAGGCTGGCGGCGAGTGACCGCGCTGCTCGACACTCACGTCCTTATCTGGTGGCTCCAGGGCGATGGGCCACTGTCGCCGGCGCAACGACGGGTGTTGGACGCGGCCGACGGGGACTCGCCGCTGCGCGTGTCCGACATCTCACTCTGGGAGGTCGCAACGCTCCACAGCCTCGGCCGCATCCAGCTCACGCTTCCACTCCGGGAATGGCTCGAGAAGGCGGCCGCGCCCCCGCTGGTTCGGCGACACGGCATCTCGCCGGCGGTCGGGGCGGAGGTGGCGGCTCTGCCGGATTCCTTTCACCGTGACCCCGCGGATCGGATTCTCGTCGCAACCGCCCGCGTCCTCGGCGCGACGCTGCTTACGAACGACCGCCACATCGTGGAAGCGGGGCTGGTCTCGACGCTGAGTTGACGTCAGCCCCCGGGAGGAAGCCTCAGCGGCCACGCATGGAGGCTCAAAGTCTGCAGATCCATCTCGTCCTTTGTCACGACGTAGAGCGACGATGGCCCAATACCCACGATGGTCCGGTTCACCGGCAGGCGAAAAACTCCTCGGAGCGCCCCGTTGCGGTCGATCACGTCTCGCGTGGACTCGTCTCAAGCATGCCGGCGTAGTCGTCGGCGAGCACCTCCTGCGCAGCGCCGGATAAAAACGAGCCTGAGACCACCCGAAACCGCCGCTTTGCAGTCGATCCGCTGGCCGCCGGAGTCGTTCTCCCGGAAAAACACGGCTTTGTGACGGGCAACCGAGAGCGCGAGTTCCCGATGGCGCCGGCGGACAGGACAATCGTGACGACCGCGCAGACTCTCGGCGCAACGCTCCTTACTCAGGACCGGCGCATCATCGAGTCCGGGCTGGTTCCTACTGTCGTGTAGTGGCCAACCCCCAGGTCACCTATTCGCTGGCGTACGTGTAGTCGGCGATCTCGATGCTGCAATCGGCGTTGTCGACCGATTCCGTCCAGATCTGTCTGACACCGGAGTAGTTGTAGGTATGACCTTGATTCAAGTTCGTACCGAGGAGGGTGACATTTGACTGGTCGTCGAAGGTGTGGCGGGCGTACACCTCCGCAAGATCGACATAGGGCAGCACCCACCCCTCCCAGGTGATGTCGTAGGTATCGGGGTTGTCGCCAAGCTCCACGCTGCAGTGGAAGTTGCCCAGTGCGGCATGCATGGTCACGACCGGGTAGACGACCGTCTGGGTGGTCCCGTCCGAATCCGTGGCCGTCACCGTGACCCGGGCGCTACCCAGTTCCTGGCCGGTCACCGTAAGCGTGGTGCCGGCGATGCCGGCGGTGACGACGTCCGTGTCGGAACTCGTCGCGGTGTAGGTGGCGCCATCGCCGATCGCGTCGAAGCAGACCTCATGCTCCTTGGAATACCGAGGGTAGATTTGCGTGGCCCCGGGCTCGCGGCAGGTTGCGAGCGTAGTGGGACTTTCGCAGGCGAACGCGAGACCGACGAGGACGAGGACGGGGACTCGGGATCGGCGCATTGGGTGGGTTCCTTCCGGATCGGGCGGATTCGTCGCGAACTGCTTGCAGTACCGGTTGATACCTGCGGGCGGCGGACGGGGTTCCAACCGCCCTGCCTCCCGGTGTACGCCCCTCACCCCCTACCGCCCCGCCGGCGGCCGCTCGGATTCTTCTTCCTCCGCCACCATCTCCTCCGCCACCGCCGACAGCGCATCATGATGCATCAGCGTGTTGAAGAGCAGCGCATACGACCCATGCGTATGCGACCGCCAGAACGGATTGAACGAGAACAGCACGACATGGCCGTCCCCCAGCGTCACGTCCACCACCGCCGGCGCATTCGCCAGCACCCGCCCATTCCGCAGCCCCCCGCTGATCAGCAGGTCCTCCGCGCTCTGCGCAAATCGCATCACCACCCGCACGCGGTCCGGACCATCTGAAGCTCCACCGCGCTCCGGCGACTCATCCTCGTCCTCCTCCTGCGCCTCGCGGAAGGCTTCGACACCCGCCTCCCCCAGATCCCGCGCCCTGCCCTGCACAAAGTCCTGTTCGTCCCCCCCGCCCCGCCCCGTCCGCCGCCGCGTCGTGTCGCCCGGACCCCGTTCCTGCACACCGCCACCCCCGCCAAAGAACCGCCCGAACCCCCCGAACCCCCCACCGCCCGTCGCGAACACCGGCGCCGTATTGAAGGCCACGCCCAGCTCATCATACCCGTACCCGATCGGGCTCTCGTCGTCCGTCACGCGGGTGGCGAAAACCCCGCCCCGTGCCCACAGGTCCGGCGTCGTGCGGATCGAGACACCATCCGCCAGACCGAAGTGGATCGGCAGCTGCGACGCACTCGCCATCGTCACGAAGACGCCGCCCGCCTCGACGAAGTGCTTCAGGTTCAGAACGCCTTCCAGATCGAGTCCGCCGCGCATGTCGTCGGTGGACGCCTGCCGGCCGATGTTCGGGGTGAGATCGGTCGCCTTCCAGGGGCGCGGGTCATCACCCTGCAGTCCGCGCACCACGCTCAGCGCGTTGCCCCGGTTCTGTCCCATGACGATGACGTCCCAGGAGTCGATGAGGCGCTCGTTGTCGCGCACATCGTGCACCGAGATGTAGTCGAAGGAGATTCCGTACTCGTCGAGCCCGACCCGGAGCCAGCCTTCGTCCTGCGTGCTCGTCCAGGTGTGCATGACCGCGATCCGGGGTACGCGCGTCTCGTGCATCGCCACCTCGGGTTCGTCGCGGGTGCGGTATGCGGTGAAGCCGTACTCGGTGCCGGCCTGGTCGAGGACGGCGGACAGGTCCACCATCGGGTTGTCCTCTTCGCGGATCACGAAGGTGCCCGCGTTGAACTCGCGGTCGTCGTCGGTGAAGGAGGACTCGGCCGCGTGGATGACCAGGTCGTCGTGCGCAAAGCGGAACTGGGCCAGCGTGTTGTCGGCGTTGTAGTTGATCAGGTAGGTGCCGCCGCGCCCCTCGACCCCGCCGGCGACCGTCACGGTCGGGACGAGGGTCATGTCGGCGTCGAGGATCGCGGTGTCCTCGATCCGCACCGTTTTCGCGTTGAAGAGGGGGCCGATCGTCCATCCCGTGTCGTCGTAGGGGCGCGGGTCGTCGGGATTGTAGTACTGCTTGTCGAGCAGCATGTCGGCGCCGCGCGAAAAGGGCTGGTCCATGCGGACGACGTAGCTGCCCTCGGGGTAGACCGTCTCGCCGATCTCGATCTCCTCGTCGGCGCGGTGCACCTCGAAGCCGTGGTCCTCCATGACCTTGAGCAGGCGCGCCTGCTGGCCGGGACGCGGGTCGTCGGCGGGAAGGACGTAGGCGGCGGGGCCCTCGTTGCGCGCCTTCGCCACCGAGCGCGCGGATTTCTCGTAGAAATTGTGGAGGAATTCCTCGCGGTTGGTCGCGACCTCGTGCATCGCGATCAGCACCGCGCTCTGCTGCAGGTTGACGTTGTTCCTGATCCCCCACACCACCTCGCGCAGCGGCGTGTTCGGACGGTGCCACTGGCGCTGCACATTCGAGCGGATGACGCGCGTGGAGGCATCCCCCGCGCCCTGCGTCTCGTAGAAGCGTCCGACCGAGTTTCGCATGTGCGCGACCCACATCATGTAGTTGGCGCCCCAGCCGTCGTAGAAGTCGTGCGTGTAGACGCCGGGCACGCCGTACGCCGTCATGTCCTTCACCTCCTTGTAGGCGAGCCGGTTCCACTCGTTGATGACGATCGGATCGAGCCACGCGTTGTAGGGGCCGCGCCCGGTCGAGGTGTAGAGGTGCGACGCCGACTCGTGGTGATCGTGGAAGACGGTCGGGCGGAAGTCGAGGTAGGTGCGGGTGACGGCCCGGGAGAGCTCCAGCGCCTGCCCGATGTTGTCGCGGTTGTTGTCGTGGGCGACGTACTTGCCCCAGTAGAGCGGCCGGGTGGGCAGGTCGGCGTCGGGATCCTTGCGCTTCCCCATGTGCAGGTCGACCACCTTGGCCCGCCCGTCCGGCTCGACGACCGGCGTGATCATGTAGACCAGGTTGTCGCGGATCTCGCGGATGAAGTCGCTTTCGCCCACGGCCAGCCGGTAGGCCAGCTCCATGAACATCTCGGGCGACCCCGTCTCGGTGGAGTGGATCGCGCCCGTGGACCAGTACGCGGGCTTGGTGGTGCCGATGAGTTCGGCGGCCTGCTCGGGGGTTGTAACGCGGGGGTCCGCCAAGGCGCGCAGCCCGGCCTTGTTCTCCTCCAGCGCCGAGATGGTCTCGTCGGAGCTGATCACAACCAGAATCATCTCGCGGCCCTCCTCGGAGGTGCCGATCGTGAAAACCTCGACCCGGGGCGAGGCGGTGGCGAGCGCACGCATGTAGGAGTGCACCTCGTCGGGATAGCTCAGGATGTCGGGCGCGCCGGAGATGTGGCCGAGATGGTCCAGCGGCGTGGGCACCGTCTCGCTGAAGGGGAGGTGGTCGACGAGGGGGGTGGAGAAGAAGGTCTCGGTGGTGAATTCGCGGATGAGCGCGGTGTACTCCTCGTCGAGGGGCTGCTGGGCGGTGGCGGGGTGGGCCAGAATGGCGGCCGCGAGGGCGATGACGGTGGCCGTTAGGCGTTGGAACGACTTCATCGTGGTCTTCCTTGATGCGGGTGGGGCGGAACTTTCGATGAAGGCTAGCCGGTCAACCGGTCGCGTCGCCAGATGCGGACTTGTTCTCGAACCCGATTGGTCAGGGGAGATTCCACGGCGGCACGCGTGGGACCCAGCGCGGGACATTCGCCTTGTAGCGCCGGTAGTCCTCGCCGAACCGGCGCTCGAGAGCCGGTTCCTCGAAACGGGTCAGGTAGATCGTGTGGACGAGGAAGAAGACAAGCATCCAGCCGGCAATCGGCCATGAGCCAAGGAGGAGCGCCTCGGCCAGGAGGATGCGGAACACACCCTTGATCATCGGGTTGCGCACGTAGCGGTAAGGCCCGAGGACCACCAGTCGGCTAGGCGGAGCCCAGGGGGCGGGCGTACCCTCGCCGACGGTCAGAAACAGCCGGGCGGTCCACACGACCAGAACCAGGCCGACAACGCCCGCGACGAAGCCAATCCAGAATCGGACTCCCGCGAATTCCGCGGGCGCCATGGCCATTGAGGATCCGGCCGTGAGCCGGAGGATCCAGGCGGGGACGAACACGAGAACCGTCCCGGGAAGGATGACAACGGCCTTGATGAACTCTAATCTCATCAGGGGAACCTACACCTTTCGTCAGGACTTGTCCGATCACGCCGATTTAGACAATCTGCGATAGGCGTTGGAAGGCCGGTGGCGCAGGGGCCTGGAACCGTGATCCTTGAGCCGCGGCCGGGGTATAGCAGCCCGAGGACAAACCCTCCCGGCATTCGAGCGGCTTTATCCACGGACTGATAGGCGGGCATCATGAACAAGAAATGGACTCTGATCCTGGCGATGGTGCTCCCCCTGGCGGGGTGCGGGGGAGGCCCGGATGCCCACCAGGAGGCCGTGGTTCTCGTCCACGGCCTGGGGCGTTCGCCGTCCTCGATGCTGATCCTCGGGCAGCGGCTCGAGTGGGCCGGCTATCAGGTCAACATCGCGGAGTATCCTTCGCTCACCGCATCCTTTGACGAACAACTGAAGACCCTTCACGATGTCGTCGAGGAGTGTTGCTCGGACGCGTCCAGCGTCCACTTGGTGGGACATTCCCTGGGCGCGCTGGTCATACGCGGCCACCTGGCGGAGCACCGGCCCGAGTCGCTCGGCAGGGTCGTGCTGCTGGCGCCCCCCAACCAGGGGAGTCTGTTCGTGGATTGGCTGGAGGACATGCAACTCGCATCGGATGTGCTCGGGCCGGTGGGAAGCGCGCTCGGCACCGACACCACCGATATCCCCGCCACCCTTCCCCTGCCCGACTACGAAGTGGGGATCATCGCCGGGAACCGCAGCACGCAGCCGATCGGCCCCGCGGCGATTCCGGGTCCCGACGACGGGATCGTCAGCCTGGAGCAGGCCCGGATCCGCGGCGTGCCGATGCTCGTGCTGCCGCGGTCCCATGCCTTCATCGCCAACAGCCGGCACACGGCCAACGCGGTGATCCGGTTCCTGCGGACGGGGGAGTTCGGGGAGGGTGAGGGCTGACTCGAGCGAAGACCATTCGTGTCCTCGCCAACGCGTCTGTACCCGCCGCCGATCCCCCCACCATCCCCTGTGATATCTATTTGATATCGTATTGATATCGCATCACTCCCGCCGGGAACCCCCCACCCCCTCCAGCCGCCACACGTCCACGTGGTCCAGATCCAGGTCGTCCTGGCGGATCGTCACGAGATAGTCCCCGCGGAATACCGGAACCGTGCGCTCCTTGTACGGGACGGCGGGAACGCTGCCGACCAGCCTCCCCTCGGTATCGAAGAACTCCCAGCGGTTGCCCTCGGTGCGGATGACCTCGACCCAGAGCTTGCCGTCGGGGGCCACGAAGATCTCTTCGATGAACGGCTTCCGTTCCGGCCGGCTGTAGCTCCGGGGGTTGCAGGAGGCGTCCGGCCTTCGCTCCCGAAACTCCTCGAAATCCGCGCTTCCGGCTGCCCACTCCTCGTCCGTGACCGGCTCGGTCGGCAAGTCACGCTCGATCACGCGCAGGGTGTCGCCGCCGGCCGCTGTCACGGCGATCCGATAGAAGTACCCCCAGGCGGAGTACATGATTCCACCGGACGCCGGCTGCTGCACGAACTTCGCTCCGACGGTGTGCGGGTAGAAGCCGATTCCCCCCTCGTACCGGCAGACAAGGGCAGGGGTCGCGCCGGGCAGGTCCTCGGGAGTCCGCAGGTAGGGCAAGGTGTCGCCGGTGTCGCCGCGGCTGTCGAGGCCTACCCACTGGGATTCCATATCCGAACCGAGGGCAAAGCGAAAGACCTCGTCAGCCCCGACCGTGTAGAACCGGATTCCGCTGCCGGTCAGACCTCCCGTGGTTGTCCTCTGGCCGAGCCACTCGCCCTCGGCCGAGAACTCGCCGATGCGGCCCAGCGGCGGGTCGAAGACAAGAAGCCGGTCCCCAGCCCATGCGATGGAGTAGATGCTCGTGAACTCGCCGGGCCCTTCGCCTTGTCGCCCGAAGGTGCGGAGGTGCGCGCCGTCCAGACCGAAGACGCGGATCTCGTGGTTCGCGGCGTCCGCGACGAAAACGGTGCCGTCGGGGCCGAGGGCGACGGAGCTGACACGGCCGAACTCGTCGGGAGTCTCCTGTTCCGTGACGGAGCTGGGCCCGATGGAGACGACGGGGGTGAGTTGCCATTCGGGAGGGGTGCCGGAGTTGGTGACGTGGACCACATCGTTGATGGTGTCGATGGCGGTGGTGAGGTCGCCGGTCTCGGCGGTGGAATCTCCCTGGGCGCAGGCGACGGCCATGGTGGCCGCGAGGGTGACGGGGAGGGGGGAGAGGGGGACGTGAGGCGAACGAGGGCGGGTGGGCATTCCTGACTCCATCTTTGGTGGTGGGACGGAGGACCGGCCGGGCATGCGTGCGCGGACAGTCCTCCAAGGGTAGCCGGGCCTTGACTCAAGGACGTAGCGAACTGGCGTCGGGTTGCATGGGGCTGGCGCTGGCATGCGACGGCACGGCCGCTATCGGCTCTACCGCCCCACCCGCTCCAGCCGCCACACGTCGACATGGTCCAGATCCAGGTCGTCCTGCCGGATCGTCACGAGGTGGTCCGCGTAGAAGACGGGGACGGTGCGCTCCTTGTGCGGAACGGTGGGCACGCTACCGAGCAGCCTCCCCTCGGTATCGAAGAACTCCCAGCGGTTGCCTGCGTTGCGAATGACCTCGACCCAGAGCTTGCCGTCGGGAGCCACGAAGATTTCCTCGATGAAGGACCTCCGTTCCGGCCGGGTGTAACCGCGCGGGCTGCAGGAGGCGTCCGGCCATTGCTCCCGGGCTTCCTCGAATTCCGCGCTTCCGGCAGCCCAGTCCTCGTCCGTAATGGGCTCGGTCGGCAAGTCGCGCTCGATCACGCGCAGGGTGTCCCCGTCCGCCCCGTGACGGCAATCCGGTAGAAGTACCCCCAGGCGGAGTACATGATGCCGCCGGAAGCCGGGTGCTGCACGAACTTCGCCCCGGCCGTGTGCGGGTAGTAGCCCACTCCCCCATCCCACTCGCACAGGATTGTCTCGGTCAGGCCCGGAAGGTCATTCGGGGCGGTCGCCCAGGGCACCGTGTCGCCCGTGTCTCCACCGCTGTCGAGGCCAACCCAGCCACGATCGGAACCGAAGGCAAAGAGAAAGGCCTCGTTGGGACCGACGGGGAAGAAGCGGATGAAGGTGGGTGGTCCGGTGATGCTTCCCGCGGTTCTTCTCTGGCCGAGCCACTCGCCCGCGGCCGAGAACTCGCCGATGCGGCCCACCCACGGATCGAGAGTCAGGAGCCGGTCCCCGACCCAGGCGATGGAGTAGATGCTTCCGAACTCGCCGGGCCCTTCGCCGTCCCGCCCGAAGGTGCGGATGTGGGAGCCGTCGAGACCGAAGACGCGGATCTCGTCGTTGGCGGCGTCCGCGACGAAGACGGTGCCGTCGGGGCCGAGGGCGGCCGCGCTGACCCGGCCGAATTCGTCCGGGGTCTCCTGTTCGGTGACGGACTCGGGGCCGATGGAGACAACCTGGGTGAGTTGCCACTCGGGGGGGGTGCCGGTGTTGGTGGCGTGGATGACGGTGTTGATGGTGTCGAAGGTGGTGGTGAGGGTGTGGGGGTTGGCGGTGGAGTCTCCCTCGGCGCAAGCGGCGGGCAGGGTGGCCGCGAGGAGGGTCGGCAGTAGACGGGGATGGGTTCTCATCGGGCGACCTCGATTCCGTAGCGGACCACCCGCTCGACCCCGAGTTCGTCCTGGGTCACCGCCCAGACATGGTCATCATCGAAGACGGGGGCCTTGTAGTACTCGAAACCATCCGGCGGTGCGACCACCCCCAGATAGGTCCCGTCGGGCTCGAAGACGTCGTAGCGGAGGGGCTCTCTCCACACCACCGGGCGCGAAGACGGATCCTCCGGGTCGTAGCTCTCGTTCTCGACGGGGTATGCCTCGGTTGCCAGCCTCACCCATATGCGACCGTCGCGGCCGGCCAGCAGTTCGTAGAAGAACGGCTTGTGTTGCGGGATCGGAGGGCCGTTCCAGTTCCAGTCGGGCTGCGTGTTCCGCATGCTGCCCTCAAGGAATTCGCGCGTCGAGGCGCGCTCCTCCTCATGAACCGGTACAGGATCGCCGGCGCGCTCGATTCTGAGCACGCCATCGTCCCGGCGGAGTTCGATCCGGTACTCGGCGGACAGACCGGTCAGGAAATGACCGCTGAGGTGGATGGTCCACAGGAATTCGGGGCTGAAGGGCACGACCCTGCTCAGCAACATGCTCTCTCCCATGGCGCTCATCGTAGGGGCATCGTAGTCGCTCGAGGGTTCGGCGAGCGTGTCGACGGGCGTTCCGTCAGGCCCGAACACGACGATGTGCATGACGAAGCCTTCCCGGGACAGGTCGCGGGTGCTCAGGAACGTCCGTCCGGTCGCGTCAGTGACCAGCGGCGACCTCCCGAAGTACATGTTGCCCGAATTGTATCCCCACTGCTCCGTCCGGCCGGCGCCTGGACCGAAGACCTCGATGCGCTGGTTGCCGGGATCGCGCACCACCAACCGGCCGTCCGGAAGCAGAGCGATGGCCTCGGCACTGCCGAACTCGCCCGGTCCCTCCCCCCGCCTGCCCAGCGTCCTCAGGTACACTCCGGCCGAGTCGAAGACACGGACGTGCTGAGCCTGCTCGTCGAGCACATAGACGTTCAGGTCGTCGTCCACCGCAATCGACCCGATGCTGCCGAAGAGATACTCGTCACGCCCCTCGAGTTCCCCGATCGAGACTTCCGGGACAAGGGTGGCCTCGGCGCCCCAGAGGCTGCCCGAGAGAGTGCGGACCACGGTCGTGTCGCCGATGGTGTCGACAACCGTGTCCGATCCGGCGACGGATGAACCCGTGTCGGTTGCGCACGCCGCCAGGGCACAGGCGGTCAACGCGGTCAGCGGTAGTGGAGGGGTTCTCATCGCCTGAGACCTTTCACATCATGTGAACTACACTTTACATTGTGACAACTGTGCTTGTCATTTCCAAGGATCCGACCCCATTCGAAAGGCGAAGGACGTTGCCGAGGAAGACCGGCCGCCGCCACGGTCCCCGCGATCGTCTCCGCCCTCCCCCCCCACCTCGATCCTGTAGCGGACCACCCGCTGGACGCCCAGATCGTCCACCGTCACCGCCCACACATGGTCGCGGACAAAGACCGGGTCGGGAGATGGGGCGAAGTCATCCGGCGGCACGACGACACCCAGATAGGTCCCGTCGGGCTCGAAGACGTCGTAGCGTGTCGACTCCCGCCAGGCGACGGGCTCCGAAAAGGGATTTTCCGGGTTGTGATTCTCGTTCTCGACACGCCGTCCCGAGGTCGTGAGTCTCACCCAGATTCGGCCGTCCCGGCCGGTTAGCAGCTGGTTGAAGACCGGCTTGTGGTCCGGGATCCGCGGGCCGTCCCAGGTCCAGTCCGGAACGCTGAAACGGACCATCCGCACCAGGGATTCGCGTTGGTAGGCGCGCTCCTCGCCCGAGACCGGCACCGGGTCGTAGGCGCGTTCGATCCTCAGCACGCCGTCGTGCCGGGCAAGGTCGATGCGGTAGTCCCAGGAGAGGCCGGTGAGGAAGTGGCCGCTTGAGTGAACGGCCCAGAAGAACCGGGGTGTGAACGGCACGGGCGAGGTTACCGAACCGCTTTCCGCTTCCGCCCTGACGATGACTCGCTCATAGTCCATCGTCGGTTCGGGGAGCGTATCCAAGTGTGTGCCGTCCGGGCCAAGAACGATGACGATGTCGTACTTGGACTGGTGCAGGAATGTGCGGCCGCGCACATCGGTGTACAGCGGGGCCCCGGGCCGGTAGGTGTTGCCGGAATTGTACTCCCATTCCTCCGTGCCCGAAGCGGGGTCGAACACCTGGACCCGCATGTTGCCGGGATCCCGGACGAGCAAACGGCCGTCGGGTAGCACGGCGATGGCCTCGGCACGGCCGAACTCGCCCGGTCCCTCCCCTTCCCGGCCAAGCGTGGTGATGTAAGTGCCGTCGGCATCGAAGACGCGGACGTGGAGCGCCTGGGTGTCGAAGACGTAGACGTTGCGGTCGCCGTCCACCGCCAGCGACCCGATCTGGCCGAAGAGATACTCGTCGCGCCCCTCGAGTTCGCCGATCGAGACTTCCGGGACGAGCGTCGCCTCCGTCCCCCAGACACTTCCCGACAGAGTGCGGACGATCGTCGTGTCGCCGATGGTGTCCACCTGGACGCTCGGGCCGGCGGGCGGGGCATCGGGGCCGCAGGCGGCGAGGCCGAGCGCGGCTGCGGTGGCGAGCGTCGACAGGAAGGCTCGCCAGCGGGAGCAATCAGCCATCGAGCGACACCAGTCGGATCACGCGAACGGTCTGAACACCCATCTCGTCCGAATCGATGTAGGCCATGAGTCCGCCGGGGCCGAACGCCGCCGGGATCCGCGGCCCGTCGGTGGGCAGGGTGCCGATGTACTGGCCGCTCGCCGTGATGATATCAGTGGGACCGGCGGTTTCGTCTCCCGCTGGACCCATCCGCGCAATCCAGAGCCGATCCCGGGGGTCGACCGCCAGATTCGCGATCACCGGGATCTCCTCGGTGAAAACCATCGACTCGATCTGGCGTTCCATCATCGCGCGCATCTGCTCCTGTATGTCCAGGTTGACGTCTCCCACTATCGTCTGAACGCGGATCCCACCGTCCGTCATTTCCCCCAATCCCTCCAGGCGAGCGGCCCTGGTCGCTTCCTTGACCGCTTCGGTCACCGGCTCGGGTACGATTTGTCGCTCGATTGTGCCATCCACGGTGCCGTCCATCGCGACGAGCTTCACTTCGTAGGCCATCGAATCGACCACCGCGACGCGGCCATCGGACAGGACCCCGATCAGGAGCCTGGGGTTGAATTCGCGCATGCGGCTGAAGCTCATCGACAGGCTTCCGCCCTCGTCCGAACTTCCCTCGATCGACTCGTCGGCTTCGGTGGGCGGGAGGTTCCAGGCGCGGTAGAGGACCACCCTGTCGCTGCCGTCCAGCGAGAAGACGTCGATGTCGCGGCGATGGTCCTCCTCTTCCTCCTCCCCCGAATCGTCGGGCGCCTCCCCCGGGGCGTACATCCGGATTTGGGGACCGCCCATGGTCACCAGGCGTCCGTCCGGCAGCGTATGCATCCGCTCCCCGGGTACCCCGCGGTTGACGTCGGCGGTCACGCTTCGCGCGAACTCGCCCTCTGTGTCGAAGATCTCGAAGGCGGCCGGATTGCCGAAGTCGTAGATCACGGTCTGTCCGTCGTTGAGGACGACGGCGGCGTGGGCGTTCCCGATCTCGCCCGGACCCTCGCCCTGGGTGCCGACGGTGCGGAGGTGGTTGCCCTCGGCGTCGACCACGACGATCCGGTGGGCGCCCGCATCGAAGATGTGCAGGTTGCCGTCGCCGTCGAATTGTACCGAGCGAACGTTGCCGAAGGTCTCCCAGTCCTCGCCCACGAGTGCGCCGACGGTGTAGAGGGGCTGGGTGGTGGCGGTGAGGGGGATGTCGGTGGTGGTGGTGGCGGCGTCCCGGGTGGGGTCGGTGCACGACAGGGTCAGGAGGCACAGGGATGCCAGGAGGGTGGGGGTGGGGGGGTGGGTGTTGGTCACAGTACGCCGCTACGGATCGATCCTGGGGGTTACGATGAGGATGAGGACGGCCCCTTCGGCGTTGCCGGGACCCGATCCCAACACCGCCCTCTGGCCATCGCGGAACGTGACCGTGGTTTCGAGAAGCGGGAGCTCGTCGCCGAATGCAAACGACTCCCTGACCTGGTCGGTGAGGGTCACCGTGGCACGGAGGGCTCCCGTGGAACGCGGCGAGCTGACGTCCGCCTTGATCGTCATCCCTTTCTCGAAACCGATCGGATAGATTCTCTGCAAACCCTCGCCGGTGGCTCTGGACCCTGAGCTGTTCGGTATCAAGCCGACATTGAATACCGAAGTCGAAAGCAGCCGGTACCCCTTGAAGTTGAAGATCTCCCTGAGTTCGCTCACGACATCGCTGATCTCGGGGTCCTCATCGGTGAAGCCATCGGCCTGGACCAGATGAAATGTGAGCAACACGTTTTGGATGTGTTGCGCAGCCTCATCACCCTCCTGCGCATTCGCGACACCGGCAAGCGCCCCGAGGGCCAACGCCCCGATCAGCACGCATCGAATACTCCTCGTCATCATCTCAGTCATCAGTCTTCTCCTGTGGGTTGAGTAGCCATACCACGGCGATATCGGGATCGCTCGTGGGAAAAACCGCGAAGGGCCGGTCGGCCTCCACGTCCATCTCGCTTACCATGCTTGGAATACGGGATTCGGGCGGGGGGATGAGGATTGCCATCTCTTCACCCGTCTCGCCACCGCGCACCAGGATCAGGGCCGCGATGGCGGCGGCCGCCGCGAGGGGTGCCACGGTCCGCCATCTCCAGGTGGACCTGCGGCGCGCAGGCGCGGCCTCCCCATGAATCGGGGTGGGAACGCGTTCGCTCACCTGGTTCGCCATGGCCGACAGGACCGTGTTCATGTTCCGCGCGTCCCGGGCGATCCGCTCTGCTTTCCGCCGCTCCGCAGGGCCCCGCCCGGCAACCGCATCGAGATCCCCCTCCAGGATCCCGTCCGGCCAATCGTCACGATGATCCATTATTCCCCCGCGTTCTCGAATGCGAATCCCTGCGCCAGCATCTCGCTGCGCATCCGCCGCCTCGCCCGCAGCAGGTGGACCCGCACCGTATTCGGATTCGTCTCCAGCAGCTCCGCCGCCTCTCTCGGCTCCAGTCCCTGCAGATCCACCAGGTCGAAGACCTCCCGCTGCCGCATGGACAGCTCCCTCATCAGGGTCCGAATCAGTCGCAGCGTTCGGTTCATTTCGATGTCGTCCAGCGGATCGTCCAGCCGGGGCGCCTCCGCCCGGGCCAGCCACTCCGCCTTCTCGGCCAGCCGTCGCTCCCGCTCCCTCCGGCGCTGGTGATCCAGGCTGGCGTTCCTGGTGATCCGGTAGACCCAGCTCGTAACCCTTGAACGGCCATCGAATCCCTCCATGGATGTCATCATTTTCATCAGCACCTGCTGCGCGACGTCCTCCGCGTCGTTGGGGTCCCCGGTCATGACCAGCGCCCACCGGCATATGAGAGGACGGAGGGCGCCCGCCAGCCTTCCGAGCGCCTCTCGTTCCCCCTTGGTGGCCCGTTCGGCCAGGTCCAGGATGTCTTGATCGGAGAGCATGGCGCTCTCGGTCCCTTGTCTCCTCGTGTGGTTTCGAGAAGTGAGACGATGGGAGGGGGAGGAGCGTTTACCCGGTGTGGAGGGCGTTATCCTGGGCTGCGCTCGAGTGGTCCGGGTTGCGTTGGCTCTCACTGCCTGCCGGGGTCTATGCGCCAGACGTCGACGTGGTCGAGGTCGAGGCTGTCCCGGCGGATCGTGACGAGGTGGTCGGGGCCGAAGGCGGGGGCGGCGTCTTCCTTGCGGTGGCGGACCGGGAAGGTTCCGAGCAAGCGGCCCTCGGTGTCGAAGAGTTCCCAGCGGTTGCCGGCGGTACGGAGGACTTCGACCCACAGCTTGCCGTCGGGAGCGAGGTAGATGTCCGCGATGAAGGGTTTCGCGTCCGCCCGGATGGGACGTCGCGGGTCACATTCGGCGCCCGGCGTTTCGGCGATGAAGTCGCGGAATTCCTGATTGCCCGTCTCCCACTCATCGTCCGAGATGGGTTCGGCGGGCAGGGTGCGTTCGATGACCCGGAGAGTGTCGGAGCCCCGGGTGACGGCGACGCGGTAGTCGTTGCTCATGGCCATGTACATCACGCCGCCGGGACCGGGGTGCTGGACCAGGCTCGGAGCGAAGGGAATATCGAAGAAGCTGACCCATCCCTCGTTGTACTCGCATTCGACGCCCGAGGGTTGTTCCGACCTCAGCAGGGGCAGGGTGTCCCCCGTCTCTCCCCGGCTGTCGTGGCCGGCGAACATGAGGCCCCGCCGCGTCTCGGCGACGATGTAGGTCATCGCATAGGCCTCGTCGGGACCCACCGGGAAGAACCGGAACAGCAGCGGCGACCCCCCGATCCGGCCCCGCATGCGCCGTTGACCGAGCGCATTGCCCTCGGCCGAGAACTCCGTGATTCGGCCCATGACATAGTCCAGCGCCAGCAGCCGGTCGCCGGCCCAGGTGATCGAGTGCAGTGAGGCGAACTCGCCCGGCCCCTCTCCCTCGCGGCCGAAGGTGCGGCGGTGAGCGCCGTCCAGGCCGAAGACGCGGACTTCGTGGTTGACGAGATCCGCGATGTACAGGGCGTCGTCGGGACCCAGGGCAACGCTGCGTACACCGCCGAACTCGTCGGGAGAGCCGGTTTCGGTGATGGACTTCGGGCCGATGGAGACGACTTCCGTGAGGTGCCACTCGGGGGCGTCGCCGGTGTTGGTGACGTGGATGACGCCGTCGATGGTGGTGGTGGTGGTGGTGGTGGTGAGGTTGCCGCTGTTGGCGGGGGAGTCCAGGCCGCAGGCGACGGTTAGGATGGCCGCGAGGATGACGGGGCTGGGAGGAGGGTGCGCGGCGGTCGCGGGCGAGCGTTCATGGTTGCTCCTTCGCTGGAGGCGCCGGCGCTGGACCGAGAGCGTCGGCGGTGTGCGTTGGTCCCCGAGTCCGTTCGGGTCCTGACTCAAGGACACACTCAAACGGCCCGCCGGTTGTCACTCACGAGCCCCGGTCGATCCGCCATACGTCCACATGCTCCAGATCGAAGTCCCCCCTGCGCACGGTCAGCACATGATCCGTGCCGATCGCGGGGGGCAGATGGCCTCGTGGCGGAGCCGGGAGGTTGGCCAGCAGCCGGCCGTCGGAGTCGAACACCTCCCATCGGTTCCCGCCCTCGCGGATGACTTCGACCCACAGCGTGCCGTCAGAGGCAATGTCGATCTCCTCGATGAAGGGCTTGGCGCCGGGACGTGGGGGACGTGCGGGATCACACCGCATGAGCGGAAAAGTGTCGCGGAGGGCCCGGTACCTGGCGTTGCCGTCGTCCCATTCCTCGTCGGAGATGGGCTCGGCGGGGAGCGAGCGTTCGATCACGCGAACGGTATCGTCGGTCGTCGACGTGAGCGCGATGCGGTAGGCGTCGGTCAGGGCCGAGTACATCACGCCGCCGGGGCCGGGACGCTGCACGAGTTTCGCGCCGAAGGGGATCCCGAAGAAGCTGCTGCGGTCGCTGCTGGGCTCGCACGTGATCGTGGCCGCGCTCGGCCCCGCCAGCTGCAAAAGGGTATCTCCCGTTTCGCCCCGGCTGTCCACTCCGACGAACTCGGACCACCTGCCGGGCGCCGGCGCGAGGGCCCGCGTGAGGTAGTAGGCCTCGTCGGTATCTACTCGCCAGAAGCGAACCCATCCCTCGCCGCCACTCATCCCACCCCGGATCCGCCGTTGGCCGAGGTACTCGCCCTCGGCCGTGAACTCGCTGATACGACCCTGTTCGGTGTCCAGGGCCAGCAGTCGATCACCCAGCCACACCACCGAATACGCGCGAGCGAATTCGCCCGGACCTTCCCCGCTCCGTCCGAAGGTGAACCGGTGGGACCCGTCCAGGCCGAAGACGCGGATTTCGTTGTTCAACCCGTCCGCCACGTACACGGATTGGTCGGGCCCGAGGGCGAGGTCGTACACGCGGCCGAACTCGTCGAGCGAGCCGTCGTCAGTGAGGGACTTCGGGCCGATCGAGGCGATCCGGGTGAGTTGCCACTGGGGAGGGTCGCCGGTGTTGGCGACGTGGACGACACCGTCGACGGTATCGATCGTGGTGGTGACACCGTCGGGGGACGGATCGCCAGGGGCAGAGTGGGTGTCCGGACTGCAGGCGGTTGGCAGGGTGGAGGCGAGAATGACGAGGACGAAGCCGGCCTTCCGCGCCGATTTCGTGACCGGAGTCCTGCATCTCCCCCCACGGCGGCGGCGCGGCCCACAACCCCACCTCCCTGGCCCCCGCGCCCGGAAAGGCACGATTAGCGATATACAATCATATATCCATCTGACTGTTTCATTCATATAGTTTCATATATCATCTCGCCCTCCACGCGGCCAGCAGCTCCGCCTCGGTCGCCCGGTCCAGCCCGGTGCGCAGCCGGTACTCACCGCCCACTTCGCGGCTGCGATGCCAGTCCAGCGTGTCCTTCGCCGTCACCGCCAGCGGCCGGAACCCCAACCCCGCCGCGATGCCACGACTGCTGTCCATCCGCCCATAGTTCAGATACCGCCCTCGCGGCGGCTGCCAGAACGCAAGCTGCTGCTGCGGCATCTGTCCCCGCTCGGCCAGAAAGTCCCAGTCCACCCAGGTGAACGATACGGGCGTCGCGGTGATGGCGCGGATTCCATACACAAGCTCAGCCGACGACAGCGGCGCACCCGGTCCCACGCTGTTGAACACGCCCGCGGTCTGCTCCTCCAGCAGGTGTACATAGAACTCCGCTAGATCGCGCACGTCGATGAACTGGACCGGATCCGTCGGATCCCCCTGCACCAGCACCTCGCCACCGGCATCGATCCGGTCGGGCCAGTAGGTGAAGCGGTCGCTTCGGTCTCCCGGTCCCACGATCACCGGGGGACGCACGATGAGGGTGCGCGTCCCGAACCCCCCTTCCACCACCCGCTCGGCCAGCACCTTGTTCGGGCCGTAGCCCCCCCATTCGCTCTCGGGAATGTCCTTCGGGCCGACCGGCGCATCCTCATTCATGACGGGCGCGGTGTAGTCGGTGTAGACCGCGCGCTTCGAGGTGAAGAGGTACTGATCGGTCGCGTCCTTCAGCACGTCCACCGAGAGGCGGACCTGGTCCGGGGTGTAGCCCGAGTTGTCGATGACCGCGTCCCAGCGGCGGCCCTCCAGCGCGGCCACGTCGTCGTTGCGGTCGCCGACGAGCTTCTCCACCTCGGGGAAGAGGTGGGTGTTGGTGCGGCCTCGGTTGAAGAGGGTGATTTCGTGGCCGCGCGCCAGGGCGTGTCGGACGACGTGGGGGCCGATGAAGCCCGTGCCGCCGAGGATGAGGATGCGGAGGCCTTGCTGGTTCAGGCTTGGTCCCCGCGCGCCCGGTTCCGCGAGGTCGTGCCAGCCCGCCCCCGCCCCACCCGGATATCCGGCCACCCCGAGGGCCGCGGCGCCCGCGACCGTGCCCGCCCTGCCGATGAACTCACGCCGTGTCGTCATCCTTCGTTCTCCGATTCGGTGGTGTGTGTGGACGCCGAAACGCCTATTGTATCGCCCATGCCCACGCATGATGCCGGTCGCCGCCGGTCCCGACAACCCGAACCGCCCCTTCCCCTCAGGAGACTCACCGTGCACCGCCCAGAGTTGCCGCCACCCGTACAGTCGCCCGTCCTGGCATCCGTCCTCGCCACCGCCCTCCTGGCCGTCACCACCTTCGCCACCGCAGGCCCACACGAGCTCGCGGCACAGGAGGCAGCCCAGGAAGAACCCGGCGACCCCATCACCCGCGCCACCACCGGCCTTCGCTTCCGCGCCATCGGTCCCACGATCATGGGCGGGCGGGTCTCGGAACTGGCCGTGGTCGATTCGGACCCCAGCACCTTCTACGTCGGGGTCGCGAGCGGCGGCGTATGGAAGACCGAGAACGCCGGCATCACCTTCACCCACGTATTCAAGGACGAGGCGACCGCTTCGGTCGGCGCCGTGGCCGTCGCGCCTTCCAACCCGAACGTGGTCTGGGTCGGCACCGGCGAGCCCAACAACCGGCAGAGTTCGCCGTGGGGCAACGGCGTCTACCGCTCCACCGACGCGGGGCGCACCTGGAAACACCTGGGGCTGGAGGACACGCACAACATCGGGCGCATCCGGGTCCATCCACGCGACCCGGACGTGGCCTACGTGGCCGCGGTCGGGCACCTGTGGGGACCCAACCCCGAGCGGGGCGTCTACCGCACCACGGACGGGGGCGAGAACTGGGAACTGGTGCTCTTCGTCGACGACGATACCGGCGCGATCGACCTGGCCATGGACATGTCCGACCCGAAGACGCTTTTCGCGGCCATGTATCAGCGGCGGCGGCGCGCGTGGGGATTCAACGGCGGCGGTCCGGGTAGCGGGATCTATCGCACGACCGATGGTGGCGAAACCTGGACCGAGTTGACGGACGGGCTGCCGGGGGGCGACAAGGGGCGGATCGGCCTCGACATCTACCGGGGCGACGGCAACCTGGTCTTCGCGCTGGTGGAGGCCGACGCCCGCGGGCCGGGACAGGGCTTCGGCCAGTCGGGCGGGAAGAACGGCGTCTACCGTTCCACGGACCGGGGCGAGAGCTGGGAGCAGATCAGCACCACGAACAACCGGCCGATGTACTACAGCCAGATCCGCGTCGACCCCAACGACCCGGAGCGCATCTACCTGGGCGGCGCCGCCCTCTACCGCTCCTCCGACGGCGGGAACAACTTCACCCCCGACGCCGCCTCCGACGTGCACCTCGACCACCACGCCCTCTGGATCGACCCCGCCAATTCGGAGCACCTGATCCTGGCGGGCGACGGCGGCGTCTCCATCAGCTGGGACCGCTCCGAGAACTGGTACCAGCTGCGCAACCTGCCGATTGCGCAGTTTTACGAGATCGGGGTGGACATGCGGGACCCGTACCACGTCTGCGGCGGGCTGCAGGACAACGGGTCCTGGTGCGCGCCGTCGGATACCTGGTCGAACCAGGGGATCCGCACGCGCGACTGGTACAACGTGGGCGGGGGAGACGGCTTCTTCACCGTCATGCACCCCACCGACACGGACATCATGTTCGCCGAGTCGCAGGGCGGGAACATCGCGCGCGTGAACCGGGCGGCCAACGAGAGGGCGAGCATACGTCCGCTGGCGCGGCCCACGGAGGACGGCGAGGAACGTCAGCTGCGCTGGAACTGGGACACGCCGATCCTGCTTTCGTCGCACGACGACCGGGTCGTGTACGCGGGGTCGAACATCCTCTTCCGGTCCCCCGACCTAGGGCAGAGCTGGGAGGAGATCAGCCCCGACCTGACCTGGAACATCGACCGCGACACGCTGGAGCTGATGGGAGTGGCCGGCAGCGAGGCGCAGATGTCGCGCAACGACGGGCAGTCCAACTACGGGAACCTGACCGCGATCGCGGAGTCGCCGCTGGACCCCGCCGTCCTCTACACCGGCAGCGACGACGGGCGGGTGCACGTCACGCGTGACGGAGGCGCGAGTTGGACGGACGTCACCGGCAAAGTGCGCGGGCTGCCCCCGTTCACCTACGTGACCCGGATCGTGGCGTCGCGGGGCGCGGCGGGGAGCGTGTACGCGGTCTTCGACGGTCACCGGAACGACGACTTCAACCCTTACATCTTCGCCAGTGACGATTTCGGCGAGAGCTGGGAGAAGATCACCGAGGGTCTCCCGAACACGTCCCTGAACGCGCTCGCCCAACACCCCTCCGCCCCCAAACTCCTCTTCGCGGGCAGCGAGGTGGGCGTCCACTTCTCGTTCGACGGCGGCGCCCGCTGGCATCCGCTCAGGCACGGCCTCCCCACCGTGCCCGTTGACGACATCGTCGTGCATCCGCGCGACAACGACCTGGTCGTCGGCACTCACGGTCTCGGCATCTGGATCATGGACGACATCGGGCCGCTGCAGGGGCTGTCCAGCGAGGTGATGGCCTCGTCCGCGCACCTCTACCCGGTGCGGCGCGCGACCTCCTACAACATCCATTTTCCGCAGGGGTGGTCGCCCGGCATCTACGCGGCCCCCAATCCGATCGCGGGGGCGCGGATCCGGTACCACCTGGGCTCGCCGGCCGACAGCGTAACGCTGACGATCACCGACGGTGCCGGCGGAGTGGTGCGCGAGCTGGACGGGAGCCGCAACGAGGGGCTGAACGAGGTCATCTGGGACCTGCAACTGGTCGAGGACGGTCCCGACGGAGAGCCCATGAACCCGGGGCCGCGCGTACTGCCGGGGATCTACACCGTCGTGTTGGCAGCCGGGGCCGACACACTGGAGACCAGCGTCGAGGTGCGGCTCGATCCCCGGGTTTCCATTTCGCGGAGCGATCTCGAAGCGCGTCAGGCGGTCATGCTGGATTCGTATCGGCTATCGGGCACGGTGCAGGCGTTCCGCGAGCGCCTCGGTTCCATCGGGGAACAGCTGGGCCGGATCGAGAACCAGGTGCAAAGCCTGACGGAGGAGGTCCCGGAGGAGCTTGCCGAAGAGATCGAGGCCTTCGGCGAGGCCCTGGAAGAGTTAGAGGAGGAGTTTGGGGACGTTTCCAACGGCGCTTTCGTCTGGGGCGCCATGCAGCGCTCAACCAGCCTGCCGACCGAGGACCAAATCTGGCGGATCGACCAGTCCTGGGAAGGGGTGCCGCCGCTGATTCCCAGGGTGAACGAGATGCTCACCGTGCGGCTGCCTGCGCTGTACGACCGGGTGTATGCCGAGGGGCTCAGGCCGGAAGCGGAGGAGCCGGTGGTGGTGCCGGTGAGGAGGAGGTGAGGGGGGGACGGTCGCCGATTCGGGCAATCTGCTTCGGGTCGGAGAGCTCCTTGAGCAGCCCGGAGAGCCGCTCGGCCGTCTCGACCCCGAATTTCAGTCTTGCTTGACGGCACACCAAAGCACGCCCCTCCGCACGCCCCTGCCCCAGCCCCTCCCGGTGAGCCCGCTCCTTCAGTTCCTCCACGCCCGCGTAGATCATTCCCGCCTCCTTGAGTGACCTGACTCGCTCCAAAACCTCTTCCTCGATGCCCCACGTTTCCGCCGCGCCAAGAATCCACTCCCTGAACGCCTCGCGAAGCCTCGCGTGCTCCGGCCCCGGGTACTCGGCGAGCACCTCCCGGACCACCCGCGTGATGTTCGCCGCGGACGAGTCCCGCTCCATGCTCGCCAACCACGATACGACGCTTCCCTCTGTAGGACCTTGGGGATCCAGCGCCCGCAGGTCAAGGATCTCGTGGCGCAGGCTCGGCTGCCGACTGGCCAGCCAGCCAAGTGTCGGCTCGATCAGATCGAGCACCTCGTCGGGGGCTGTCCAGCGTTCGCGACCGTTGTAGATCGTCACCGTCAGGCTGGGCGGCAGCAACCCTCCGGGAACCGTTTTCCGCCGGCGGGCCCTCGCCGCGATCAGGCTGTGGTACGCGATGGCCACGTAGTACAGGATCCGCACGGGCATGTACCTGTATGTCTCCGACTGGAACTCAAGGAGCAGGATGAGATACCGGGCGCTTCCTCGGTAGTGGATCTTCCAGAGAAGGTCCGCGTGGGATCGGATCAGTCCGGGCGTGGTCCGCTCGGTGGCCAGGTTCTCCATCCTTTCGAAGTCGAGGTCGTCGGCGAGGTCGCTGTTGATGAAGCGGCGGATGGTTTGTTAAACCGCGAGCGGCAGGGAAAAGAGGAGCTTGAAGGACTGGTCGTGTCTTCGGGACAACAGTGGTCTCCGGCGTGGGTGGGGTGCCAGAGGACGGCCAAGGTTCCCGGATTTCCGCGTCGGGCTCCGAGGGACGGCCGTCCCTTGCAAAACACTCGCGCCGGATTCGGGGCGTCGACATGGTGAGATGGGACTGTCACCCTTCCAACCGACCGTACCTCCCCAACACCTCGCGCAGCCGATCATGCGGCAACGCATACACCGTCCAACCGTTTGCGCCGGTCATGGTCTCGGCCGCAACCAGCGCATTGACGACCGCTTCCTCGGTGGCCTCGACCGTGGCCGCGAACAAGGGGGTCATCAGCCCGTTGGCCATCACCCGTGCGTTGGTGGACGTCCCCGGCTCGGACGCCGCCCTCTGGTTCGCAGTCGAAAACGCCACGAAAATGTCGCCCGAACTGTTCGCCGCGACGCTGCCGTTGCGCGCCAGCCCCATCGAGACCCGGCGCGCCATCCGTTCCAGCTGGTGCGGCATCACCGGCGCGTCGGTTGCCACCACCACAATGATCGACCCCTCGCGGCCCTCCGCCCCCTGGCCCACACCCTCCGCCCCCCCGCCCCCCTCTCGCGACGGCATCAGATCCCCGATCTCACGCCCCACCGGCACCCCGGCCACCCGCAACAGCTCCCGGCTCCCATAGTTGCACTGCACGAGGACCCCCACCACGTAGTCGTCCCCCCCAACCTCCACCACCCGCGACGACGTCCCGATTCCCCCCTTGAATCGGTGGCAGATCATCCCCGTCCCCCCACCCACATTCCCTTCCGCCACCGCTCCCCCACGCGCCCCCTCCATGGCCACGATCGCATCCTCCTCGGTCACGTGCTGACCGCGAATGTCGTTCAGCGTCCCGTCCCACGTCTCGGCGACCACGGGCAGCGCGGCGAGCCACCCACCCCGGCGCCGCTCCAAGTCCCGCGCCACCCCCCACCTGATCACCGCATGGTGCACGATCCCCACACTGAGCGTGTTGGTAATCATGACCGGACCTTCCATGATCCCCGAATCGCGCACCCAGGTCGTGCCGGTCATCTCGCCGTTGCCGTTGAGCGTGAACCAGGCCGCGTAGACCGGGTCGGACTCGTCGCGGCCGCGTGGCCACACGGCCGTCACCCCCGTCCGCACCGGTCCTTCGCCGATCACGAGTTCGCCGCTGCCGCGCACGATCGTCACGTGACCGACTTCTACACCGTCCACGTCGGTGATCGCGTTGAGGCGTCCCGGCGTGCCCTCGAAGGGGACGCCGAGGTCGCGGGCGCGCAGCTTCTGGGCGGAGGCGGGGAGGGCGTTGCAGGCGATCAGCGCCATTGCGGCGAGTGCGCGGTTGCATTTCGCTGACCCGCGTCCGAAAATCCTGCATTGTGGCATTTTCATGATCTTTGACCCTGTGTTGGAAGTGATGCCCTCACCGAAAAGAAGACCGATCCAATGAATGGACCCCTGGGCGACCGGGAGAAAGCGATGGTGGCCGCGACGAGGCTCGCCGCCCACTACGGCGATGCCGCCATGCGGGCGGGAGCGGACGAAAGCGAGGTCCACAGCAATCGCAAACAGGCGGGGTCAGCGACCGAACAAGGTACGTCTTACATCATTCTTACTGACGTCCTGTTGCTCGGCGACCACACTGAGGACAGCGTTCAGCGTCCCGACACGCAACTGTCGATGGCGCGGAATCGTAACGCTATGCTCGGAGTCTCCAGAAGTCCCGGTCAACCTCATCCTGCCTTATTCATGAATTCGCGAGTCGAGGGCAAGGTAGGGGGCTGAGAGGCCTCTCACAACCCCGAGCGTTGTCCAATGAGAAATGATCATGAGCGGGGAGCCGGTTTCCAACGGGAAGTGAGTATCCATGTCGCAAGCCCAGTGGGCGAGTCGCGGCTCCAGAGCGAGCGGGTCTGGAGCAGAGATGCCGCGTAGCCATCAGGCGGTGGCGGGCGGTTCCGGCGTCCACAGGCGATCCTGCTGCACGAGGGCGTTGGCGAGGACGACGAGCTTTCTCATGACGGCCGTGATGGCGACCTTGGGCGGCTTCCCGGCTTTGACGAGTGCCGCGTACTTCCGTCCGAGGGCGGGATTAGCGCGGATGGCGGCCAGTGCAGGCATGTAGAGCATCCGGCGAGCCTTGTCCCTTCCGCCCTGGATGAAGCTGCGCCCCCTCCAGGTACCGGACTCCCGGGTCACCGGAGCCAGCCCGGCGAGACTGGCGGCCTGGGGGCCGGTCATGGTGCCCAGTTCGGGCATGTGAGCGATCAGGCCCGCAGCGGTGACGCCGGAGATGCCCGGGATCGAGGTCAGGATCTCGCAGCGGCGCTTGAGCGTCTCCTCGCTTTGGAGAAGCTTGGCGATCACGGCGTCGATGCGCTTCAGCTGACGCTCGATTTGCGCCAGACGCTCCTTGTTGACCCGCTTGGCCAAGGGGTGGCGCAAGTGATTGCCGCGGTTGAGAGTACGAGTCCGGTCCGCCACCAGCCCATCGCGCACCAACCTCAGTTCGGCGAGGTCGCGCTCGTTCCCGGACGTTGCCTTGGTCGGGCGGAGATCGTCGATCACGGCGGCCATCCGCGCCAACGTGCGCGCGTCGATCGCGTCGGTCTTTGCGCGTCGCCCCTGCGATCGGGCGAAGCAACGGACCTGGTACGGATTGATGGCATAGAGGGGAAGTCCGGCCCTCAGCAGCACCTCCTCGAAGTCGCGATGCCAGGGCCCGGTGGGTTCGTAGGCGATCCGGCCGGCCTCGGGGCCGATCCAGGCGATCAGCTTCCGGAACCCGGCCGTGTCGTTCGAGAACCGGGCGGCCCTCCCCTCGGGCGCGGCGTAGGCGTCGAGCCAGGCTTTCGAGATGTCGATCCCGACGGTATGCTCGGTCATATTCCCTTCTCCTGTGCTTGTCATGCGAGCCATTATGCTCAGGTATCCATTCAGGACGTTGGGAAGGACGGTGGCGACCAAACTCACTTGCGGCCCCTTACGGCCAAGCCTGAAACGATCCGACCACCGCCCCCCTTCGGCGCCCCGCGGGGCGCCGAAGGGCCGGGTTTTCCCTGCCACCCGGGTCTGAGACTAACAGACAAGCATGAGCGGGGGTGCGAGCAGATCATGGGAGCATGATCGTGACACTCAGCACCGAACGGATTCGCACCGTCGACGACATCCGCGCCTTCCTCGGCGGGAGCGAGGGGGCGGACATCGCCCCCCACGACCGTGAGGCGGCGTACGCGTTCATTGAGCGGACGCTGGTCCGGTTCCGCTACCACTTCGGCCTGTCGAGGGCCGGGAAGGGCCTGGTCAGGAAGTACGCCGCCAAGGTCACCGGCTACTCGGACGCCCAGCTGACGCGGCTGATCAGGCAGCAGCGCCGCACGGGCCGCATCCGCGACCACCGGCTGCGCCCTCCTTCGCGTCCCTTCGCCACGGTCTACACGACCGCTGACGCGATACTGCTGGCGGAGGTGGACGAGGCCTTCGGCCAGCTCTCGGGACCGGCGACGAAGAGGATCCTGTGGCGCATGTACCATGTCTTCGGCGACAAGCGCTTCGAGCGCCTGGCGGGGATTTCGAACGGCCACATCTACAACCTGCGTGCCCGCCGGGCGTACCGGCGTGCCCGGACCACGTACCGCGCGACGCGGGGCTCGTCGTCGCCGATCGGGCAGCGGCGCAGGCCCCGGCCGGAGGGCCGCCCGGGCTTCGTGCGGGTCGACACCGTGCACAGCGGCGACCGCGACGGCGAGAAGGGGGCCTACGTGATCAACATGGTCGACGAAGTGACGCAGTACCAACAACTTGCGTCGGTTCGGCGGATCACCGAGCAGTTCATGGTCCCCGTGCTCGAGGTGCTCGTCGGCGCGTTCCCCTTCCGCGTCCTGGCCTTCCATTCCGACAACGGGTCGGAGTACATCAACCACCGGGTCGCGGAGATGCTGAACAAGCTGCACGTCGAAGAGTTCACGAAGTCGCGGCCCCGGCGCTCGAACGACAACGCGCTGGTCGAGTCCAAGAACGGCAACGTCGTACGCCGGTGGCTGGGGCGCAGCCACATCCCGGAGTCTCTGGCACCGGATGCCGACGCGTTCCTGCGCGACCATCTCTCGCCCTTTCTCAACCATCACCGCACCTGCCTCTTCGCGGTCGAGGTCGAGGATGCGAACGGGCACCGCCGCAGGAAGTACCCCCAGGAGCTGGTCATGACCCCGTACGAAAAGCTCGGATCGCTGCCCGGGGCCGACGGCTTTCTGAAGCCCGGCATCACCTTCGAGCAGATTGACGCCGCGGCGCACGCCGTGGACAGCCTCAAGGCGGGCCAGGAGGTCCAGCGGGCCCGCAAGGCGCTCTTCCACCTCATCGCCAAGGCGCTGAACCCCGCAGCATGACCGGCCCCGCCCGCCCCTCGGCTCGCTCCGCTCGCCTCGGGGCTGGCGGCCCTTGCGCCGCCCCCTCCCCCACCCCACCATCCCAACCTCCATCCACCCCTCACCATCACACCCCCCAACCTCGGCCCCTCCCCCCCGGCTCGTTCATGATCATGTCCGGGTTGGAAAACACTCCCCGATGGCGGGTCGGGGGCGGTTCCGGGGGCAAAAAACGGGCGTTTCGAGTCCGAAAAGGTTAGTTTGTTCGACCGAACCGAGCCGGTTTCCGGCGCTTGGAGACACCTCGGCGTCCTTGCGGCCGCCGGGGCCGGGAAAGGGTTCGGCGCCTGGCGGCGCCCGCGCTATCCGGAGGGCCCGTGCAGGGTCGCGAGCCCGCGGGCGAGCATGCGCCAGTGCGCCGACGCGCCTCCGATGGTCATCGTAATCCGGCGGCCCGATACGGTGAAGCGCGCCGGGGTGCGGAGCACGCGGTCCGCGAGACGCCGCAGGCTCCAGCCGGTTCCGGTCATGCGCTCCAGCACGGCGCGCTGGACGTGCATGATCTGGTAGCCGAAGCCTGCGAGCAGCAGGCGCACCTGGTTGCACGCGAAGGGGTCCACACCCTTCTCGCGCTTCGCGATCTTCTTGCCCCGGTAGTGGCTCTTGCGGCGCGACGTGGACGACAGGGCCGGGGAGACGACGCTCATCAGCTCGCCCAGGTGGCCCTCCGCCTTGCCGCGCTTGCGGTACAGCGCCAGGAGGTCCTCGCCGGACATCTCCTCCGACGGCATCGAGGTCAGCAGCCAGAAGCAGCGCGGGATGAGTTCGCCCGGCCGCTCGACGACGACCTGCACGACCCGGCGGGAACGGGACCACGACCCGGCCCGGTAGGACGACTCGCAAACCCAGGTGCGGGGCTCGCCGCCGGGCGCCCCGTTGTTCAGCGCATCCCAGACCACGGCGTCCATGGCCGGCAGCGCCAGGCGCTTCAGCACGGCGTTGTTGCGCACCCGGGCCACGTAGTGCGTGCCCCGCTCCTCCAGCGCCGCCATCAGCGGCTCGCCGGGATATCCCGCGTCGAAGCGCACCGCTGCCTTCCCGCACAGATGCCGCTCCGCCCGCTCCAGCACCTCGAGGACGAACTCCAGCCCGCCGTCCGCCGTGTGCACCTGCCCCTCGCGCAGCCGCAGATCCAGGATGTCGCCCGTCTCCCCCGCCGCCGCCACGATCGGATGATACACGCGCCGGTGATAGTAGCCGTTCCACGCGCTGCCCGGCTGTTCCCCATGGACCTCGACCGGCAGGCTGTCGATGTCGATCACCAGCGTCTTCGGACGCCGCCGGCCGCCCATCGCCTTCAGCCGCCACCCCGCCAGCCGCTGCAACCCCTCGCGCAGCACCTCGACGCCCTCCTTCGCCGACCACGCCGCCACCCGCCGCGACAGCGTCGGCTGCGAGGGCAGGCACCCGCCCTCGCCCAGCGGAGCCGTGCCCGCCCGGTCGCCGGTGGCCAGCCGCAGCGCCGGATCGTCGCGCAGCTCCGTCGCGTCGCCATGGTCCCGGCGGCCCTGCCCCGCCAGCAGCAGAAGCGTCCGCGCCAGCCGCCTCTGAGAATGCCGGATCCGGCGCCCGTCCCGCTTGTCCGGCAGCCCCTCCGCCAGAAACCGCGCCACCCTGCTGCGCCGCAGCAGCTCGCGCCCCGTCAGAGCCCCCGAATCCCCCGTGATCCGGTCCCGGCCGGACCCAATCCTGATCGACCTGTTGAAGCTGAACGGCGCATCCATTATCTTCACCCCCGACGTGATGGCTGGCAGGTGCTCGCGATCCTTCTAACACTCTGAATCTAAAGCACTTGCCGCCTCACGTCGCCTCGCCTCCCGGCCATTCGTGAATAAGGGGGGCTCATATGGCTCCCGCGCTGGCGACTAGTCACATAGCCATAGTTTCGCTGGAGCAAACCGGCCAATGCTTCGCCGCTCAGATCGCGCGGCAACTTCATACCGCAATCGCTTCGTCCCTCACCAGGTGGAGCCGGATTACCTGGGGCGCGTCCTCCTGATCGAAATGGCACAGCACGGCGTCCCGGACCATCGCTTTGAGGTCGGTCCAGTCATCTCCCTGCGTAACGATGCCATGCCCGAGCGCTCTGGCGTCGTAGCCGCCCTCGGCAGCTTCGGTGACTTCGAAGATGATCTCACTGCTTTTCATCGTGGTCCCTTCAGCGGATCGGATGGGAAGACGGGTTGAGCACCCCTCCAGTTGGAGAGCAACGCCAGAAACGTAAGCAGGCAGGCGATCCTCGGTCACCCCCGACGACGGTTACCCGGGGACTCCACTACACAGCCCACCCCCGCATCGCAACGCCCCCGTCCGGTCCAAGTGCCTCAACCACGCGCTCACCGGGCTGTGATCCGGTACCCGCAAAGCGGTCATCGTCCCGCCGCGCGGATCCCGGCCTTCCCACCAGCATTATCGGCTGGTCCACAAACAGCGGCGCCAGCGCCCGGTAGCGAAACCGGGTCACCGGCCCCGGGCCGCGCCGTCCGGCCGCGTCGAGCAGGAGCAGTGCCGTGAGAGGACCGTGCACCAGGAGGCCGGGATAGCCTTCCACTTCCGTGGCGTAGGGGTGGTCGTAGTGGATGCGGTGGGCGTTGTGGGTCAGCGCGGAAAACCGGAAGAGCGTGACGGTGGTCGGCAGGAACGTCTCGCGCCACGCGGCCTCCGGGGCCGCATCCGGCCCGCCTTCGTCGCTGCGGACCGCCGACTGCACCTTTGCCCCCCGGTACACAATCACCTGCTCCTCTTCAACGCGCGCGCGCCCACCCTGCAGCACCGTCTGTCCCACGGTCACGAACACCATACGCCCACTCTTCCCCCGCTTCTCGTCGACCCCGGTCACTCGCGACCGCAACTCCGCCCGCTCGCCGATCACCAGCGGTCCGAGCGACCGCAGCGTACCGCCCGCCCACATCCGCCGGGGCAGGTCCACCTCCGGCATGAACGCCCCGCGATGCTCATGGCCATCGACGCCGAGACTCGAGGCCCGAAGGGGTTTTTTGAAGTAGAACCAGTGCCACCCCAGCGGCAGCGGGTCGCCCTCACGAAGACCGTCGGGGTCCCCATCCAGAAGCGCCTGCATGATACCGGCCGGTTCCCGCGACAGAACCTCCGCGCGTACCCGCTCGCCGCCCTTCGGCGCTCCCCCCCTCATCCCCCCGCCCGTTCGAGAACTCGCCGCGCAGCCTCGACCACGGGACGGTCCACCATTCGTCCCCCCACCCCCACCGCACTCCCCCCCGCCTCCCGATCGGCCTCCACAATCGCCCGGGCCCGCTCCACCTCCTCGCGCGACGGCGTGAACACCTCGTGAATCACCGGCACCTGCGCCGGATGGATCGCGATCTTGCCGGAGAAACCCAGCGCCCGCGCCCGCGCCGCCTCATTCCGCAACCCCGTCACATCACGATAGTCGCGCGACGGCATGTCATAGGCCGGAATCCCATTTGCCGCCGCCGCGTGCACCACCCGGGAGCGCGCATACAGCAACGGCTCCCATCCGGGTTCCGCCCCCAGCTCCAGGGCGAGATCGAATCCCCCGAAGACCAGCCCCGCGACGCCCACCACGGCCGCGATCTCCACTGCGTGTTCCAGGCCCTTGGCCGTCTCGATCAGCGGCAAGACAGCCACCTCTTCTTCCGTGCGCTCCGCCACCACCCCAACCTCAACCGTCGCCCGAACCATCGGAACCATCACGCCATCGGGACGGGGGCCGTCCGCGATCGCATGCAGGTCCCCCCACCCCACCTCGGTCCCCAGGTCGTTCATGCGCACGATCAGACGGGTGCGCCGCCGCGAGTCCCCCGCACCCCGCCCCCCCAGAAACCCCATCACCGCTTCACGCGCCGCCGCTTTCCGCCCATCGGCCACCGCGTCCTCCAGATCCATGCAGACCGCATCCGCCCCCGCGCCCAGCGCCTTCTCGAAACGATCCGGCCGGTCCCCCGGCACAAAGAGGATCGAGCGGAACGCAGGCAGGCTCATCGGCCGCACCCCACCAGCCCCACCCGAATCCGCCCACTGCCCCGGCATCCACCGCACGTCACGATCGCCACCACCTCAAAACGACCGCGGCATGCCCAGCACATGCGTCGCCACATGGCTGAGCACCAGGTTGTTCGCCACCGGCGCCACCATGTACAGCCGCGCCTCGCGAAACTTGCGCTCGATCCCGTACTCCGACGCCATTCCCCATCCCCCGAAGGTGTCCATCGCCACGTTGGCCGCCTTCCACGCGGCCCGCGACGCCAGGTACTTGGCCATGTTGGGCCCCTCGCCTCGCGTTTCGCCGTCGTCGTACTCGCGTGCGGCCTCGTCGCGCACCGCCGCTGCCGCGCAAACGTCCATGTACGCGTCCGCGATCGGGAACTGGACACCCTGGTTCTCGCCGATCCGGCGGCCGAAGACCTCGCGGGCGCTGGCATAGTCCGATGCCCGGTCGACGAAGTACATGCCGTCGCCGATGGACTCCGACGCCAGCAGGATCCGCTCCGCGTTCATTCCCGACATGATGTAGCGGAAACCGCGGCCCTCGTCCCCGATCCGGTTTTCGGCGGGGACCTCCAGCCCGTCGAAGAAGACCTCGCAGCTCTCATGGTTGATCATGGTTTCGATCGGGTTCACGCGCATCGCGTCCCCGGCGTCCCGCATCTCCACGATGAACACCGACAGGCCGGCGGTCCGCTTCTCCACCTCGTCGATCGGGGTCGTGCGCGCGAGCAGGATCATCAGGTCCGACTGGCGCACCCGCGAGATGAAGACCTTCTGCCCGTTGACCACGTAGCGATCCCCGCGCCGCTCGGCGAAGGTGCGGATGCGCGTGGTGTCGGACCAGGCGTCGGGTTCGGTCACGGCGAAGGCCTGCAGACACAGTTCGCCCAACGCGATCCCGGGCAGATAGCGCCGCTTCTGCTCCTCGGAGCCGTGCCGGAGCAGCGTCCCCATCGTGTACATCTGCGCGTGGCAGGCGGCCGCGTTGCCGCCCGAGCGGTTGATCTCCTCGAGGATCACGCAGGCTTCGCGCATCCCCAGCCCCATCCCCCCGTACTCCCCGGGGATCAGACACGCCAGGTAGCCCGCGTCGGTCAGCGCGTCGACGAACTCGTGCGGGTAAGCCCGGGCCTCGTCGGCTCGCTGCCAGTAGTCGTGGCCGAAGTCGGCGCAGAGGGCGCGGACCGCGGTCGCCAGCTGCTCGCGGGAGAGGTTCATGCCGTCCTCGGCGGTCAGCGGCTCAATTCGCCCGGGCACCCGGGAGCGAGCCGGCGGGCCGGCCGGGGGAAGCTGTCCATGGGCTGGCTCAGTGTCCCATCGAGTGCATGTCGCGCCCGCCCATCACGTGCTTGATCACGCGGCCGCCCAGCATCACGAACTGCACGTCCTTCGTCACGGCGATGTCGTCGAGCGGGTTCCCCGGCACGGCGATGATATCCGCGAGCATCCCCTCGGCCAGGCGGCCCCGGTCGGGTATATCGAGCAGGTCGGCGGCGTGGATCGTCGCGGTGCGGAGCGCGTCCAGCTCGCTCATCCCCATCCCGACGTAGATGTCGAATTCGCCCGCGTTTTCGCCGTGCGGGAAGACCCCCGCGTCCGTGCCGAAGGCGATCGGGACGCCCCGGTCGATGGCGCGCTGCAGACTGACGCGCATGATGGGCAGGATCTCCTCGGCCTTGGCGCGCACCGGGGCCGGCAGCTCGTCGAGGGGGATCCGGTCGGCGAGATAGGTGGTCGGGACCAGGTACGTCCCCTTCTCGATCATCAGGTCCATGATCTCGTCGGTCAGGATCGACCCGTGCTCGATCGAGGCGACCCCCGCCTGCACCGCCGCCAGGATCCCCTCGGAGCCGTGCGCGTGGGCGGCGACCTTGATCCCGTGCCGCGCGGCCTCCTGGACCATGGCCGTGAGCTCTTCCAGCGAGTACTGCTGCGCCCCCACCGGCCCCTCCATGGACAGCACCCCCGCCGTCGCGCACGTCTTGATCACCTTCGCCCCGTGCTTGATCTGGTAACGGACCGCCTGCACCACCTCCCACGGCCCGTCCGCCACGCCCTCTTCCGGGCCCCCCTCGCGGATGCCCGGCGCGAACCCCGTCACGTCGCAGTGGCCACCGGTGACGCCGAGCGGGTTACGCGACGGAATCACCCGGGGCGCGTCGATGTCGCCCCGCTCGACCGCCTTGCCGAGCTCGACCGTCACGTCTCCGCCGAAATCGCGCACGGTGGTGAAGCCGGCCCGTACGGTGATGGCGCCGAACCGCACCGCGTTGATGGCGCCGAACGCCTCGGTGCGCGTGACCGCGTCGGTGAAGGAGGTCGCGCTGATCTCGCCCGCCAGATGGGTGTGCGCGTCGATGAAACCGGGCAGGAGCGTCACGTCACCCAGGTCCATGTCGTGCATGACATCGGGGACGGGATCGGGGTTCACCGCCGTGATGACCCCGTCCTCGACCACGATGACCGCGTTCGTGTACATCTGGCCGGTCGCGACGTCGAGGAGGCGGGCGGCGCGCAGCACGGTGGGGCCGTCGTACATGCCGGTGTGCATGTGTTCGGCCTCCTGGGCGGTGAGGGGCGGGGGGGAGAGGGTGGCGAGGGCGGGAAGGGCGAGGGTGGACGCGAGGAGGAGGGTGGACAGCTTGCCGGTCGGGTTCGTCATGGCCATTGTTGGTTCGGGTTCAGGCGCGTGGGGACTGCGCAATTGATCCGGCGCCGGAGCGGGGCGCAAGCGGGGGGAGCGGGGGCTGCGTGAAAGGGCCTCGGCTTACGGGACGAACACACGAGAGGAGTCAGGCATGAGCAGGCCACCTAAACTGCGAGCGATCCCGGCGCACCATTGTCCTGTCTGTCGCCGCTGGAGTGGTGGCCGCCACCGCGGTCGTTGCCGTGGGGGGGGTCTGGATCCTGACCCAGCCTCGCGACTATACCGGTTACTGTCGTGAAATCGTGCAGGACACGCGCGGGGGCACCTCGTTGCAAATCAGCTTCAGCGAGCGGCAGTGCGTCGTGATGGTGGATCCCGTCCCTGTCGATTCGGAGGAGCACGCCCCCCTTGTGGTGACTCCCGACCTCTTGAATGAGGACGAGGTGTTCCGTGCTTTGGGAAAGAGCATTAGGGGTCAGAGCGCCGATACCGTCGCCGATGCGGTGGCCATCGCCCACTTCCTGGTGGACGAGACGGGTGTCGTGCGACAGCAAAGGATCGCCGAGAGTTCCGGGTACGAGGTCCTGGACGAAGCCGTACTGGCCATCGCGTCCCAGTCCAGTTTTTCGCCGGCGGAAGACGAGGAGGGGCCAGCCGAGGCCTGGGTCGCGCTCAAGGTCGGTTATAGCGCACATCAAACTCAGCTTCGCCGACTACAGCAGCAGCTCGAGCGCTGGCGAAGAGAGGCTGAGATGTAGCCGCCCCCGGGGCAGGTTACTCCCTTCCTCCCTCCCCGACCCTGCGCGGCACGAGTTCGGTCGTCGCCAACCCTACCCCATCTCCACCCGCCCAACCCCCTCCACCCTGTCGAACCCGCGATCGAAGGTCGCGACGTGGTTCACATCCCGGTTCAACATCACCCCCGCGTGAATCGCATCCCGCGCCGACAGACCCGGCGTGGACAGCAGGATCCGCTTCGCCAGATCGGTGTCCGCCAGTGTCACGCTGAAGACTTCGGGTATCAGCGCGATGAACAGGTCGTACACCCTCTCCGCCAGGTCGGCCCGACCGAGCACCGTGTAGCGAAAGAGGATCTCCTGCAGCACCTCGGTGCTCGTGCACAGATCCAGGCCGGCCTCGCCCGCACTCTTGAGAAACCTGGTCGCGGGGTCGCGGTTCGGGTGCTCCGCCCCGGCCACGTACATCGGAATGTTCGAGTCGACGAAGACCTTCATGAGCGGCCCGCCTCGATTTCGCCGATCATGCCGCAGATGTCGGCGGTGGGACCGTTCAGCGTGCGGAGCTCGGCCAGCGGGTCGGCGGGGACCGGGCCGGACTCGCGTTCCAGCCGTTGCCGGATCGCCTGGCGGACCCAGGCTCCGCGCGATACTCGCACCCGGTCCGCCGCCCTCCGCACCCGGTGGTCCATGTCATCGGTAACCAGCACCTGCAACCGCTTCGATCTCATCCTCATCCTCCCGGGGCCCGTCGCCCCGCGCCAAAGTCGCCATCCTCAACCGTTGACGGTCCCAACCGCCACCCGGACCCGAAAACCTACTCATATGAGTATATGCACATATGAGAGATCGGTGCAGTCTGGACGGCTACCGTCAATCACCCGATTTCATCCCAAAAAACACGCCCCGCGCGCCCGGCCGAAACCGAACGCGCGGGGCGCGGCATGTCCCTGCTCGGCAACTTCTACCGGCTCATCTCCCCCCCTCCCCCTTCAAAAACGGGAAGAAGAACGGCGGGTTCGCGCCCTCCCCGGGCGGCGGTTTGTTCGCCGGATCGAGGATCAGGTCAATGCGCACGATCGCGTCCTGGAAGTGCCACTGGGTCGGCTGGTGCGACGCGCCGCCTACCGCGGCCTCCAGCTCGCTCCTCAGCGTCATCAGCTGGCCGCGCGCGAAGGTCGCGACATCGCTCTGCATGGCGTTGTCGTCCCACATGAGCGTCTTCATGCGGTCCAGGTAGGCGCGCTGCAGATTGCGCCGGTACGCGTCCGTCGCCGCGCCCGAAGACACCTCGGACCAGACGCCCGCGCGCAGGTCGTCGAGCATTTCGCCGAGCGTGTACGCGTCGTCGCCGTGGAACGCCTCCTGTTCCACAAGCCGGTTCATGCGCGCCACATTCAGCACCTGGTTCAGCCCCGAAGACTGGCCGCCGCGGATCTGGGTGAGCGCACCCGTCGGCTGGAAGCGGCGGAAGATGTCGGAGTCGATCATCCATTCCGGCGTTGCGAAGACCTGCTGGTTCAGGTAGTCCATGGCCCGAGCCTGAGTCTCCTTGTCGACCATCTCGTACGGTACGCCGTCCTGTCCCTGGCGCTTCCGCGTCGTGACGACGCCCCCGATGTTGGCGGCCACGTGGCCAGTGTAGCGCTGCCACTGCGAGACCACGTTCTGATAGAGCTCCTGCAGCTGCGAATAGTCCTCGCCCTCCTCGTAGGTCCAGTCGGTCAGCTGGTCCACGGTGCGCTTGAGGTTCTCCACGCCGTAGTTGGACGCACGCATGGCGTCGTCGCCAATGGCCTCGGTGAGCGCCGTGGGATCCATGCCGGTCGGGCTCGAGAAGCGGTAGACGGGATCTTCCTGCATATCGGCGACCATGTCGCGCAGCTCTTCCCTCTCGCTGTACCGGTCCTCACCCGGATAGAGCTTGTAGCCCCACTCGATGGCGAACTTGTCATAGGGTCCCACCACCGGGTAGTAGCAGGTGTCGTCGCCGGGCTGGGCCACGTAGTTGAAGCGCGCGTAGTCCATGATCGACGGGGCCACGCCCATCTCGCAGACAAAGCGCGTGCGAAGCTGCTCGACGGGGTACGCCGCCGACGACTGCATGTTGTGCTGCAGGCCGATGGTGTGGCCGACTTCGTGGGCCGAGACGAAGCGGATGAGTTCACCCATGATCGCGTCGTCGAACTTGATGCCCCGGGCGTCCTCGTTGGCGGCGCCCGTCTGCACGAAGAACCAGTTGCGCACCAGGTTCATCACGTTGTGATACCACTGGATGTCGCTCTCCAGGATCTGCCCGGTGCGGGGGTCGTGCACATGCGGACCCGACGCGTTCGCGATCGGCGACGCCAGGTAGCGGATGACCGAATAGCGCGCATCCTCGGGGCTCCAGTTGGGATCGTCGGTGGGCGCGTCGCGGGCCACGATGGCGTTGCTGAACCCGGCCTGCTCGAAGGCGGGCTGCCAGTCCTCGACGCCCTGCTTCAGGTAGGGCACCCACTTGGGCGGCGTGGCCGGATCGATGTAGTAGACGATCGGCTCGACCGGGTCGACGACCTCGCCGCGCGCGTGCGCCGCCGGGTCCGACGGCTCCAGCCGCCAGCGGGTGATGAAGCAGCGGGTCACCGCGCGTTGCTCGTCCAGCCCGTAGTCGGTCCGGCTGTTGCTGAAGAAGCCGACCCGCTCGTCGCAGAGACGGGGCTCCATTGGGTCGTCGGGGAGGAGCAGCATGGAGTGGTGCATCTCCATGGAGAGCGTGTTGCTACCCGAGGAGGGGGACTGGGTGGCGTCGTAGGTGACGACCCGGCGCACCTCCACGTTCCTGGGGTACGCCGTGGCCCGCACGATGTAGGTGCGGTCGCCGTCCAGTCTTCGCACGCCGAATTGCGTCCGCCGGAAGCTGGGCAGGCCGATGAGCGACATGTCGCTGGTGAACATGCTCGTGACTTCGACCACGGCTGCCGTCGAGTCCTCCGACATGACCTCGATGTCGAAGGCCGCCAGGATCGGTTCGAAGTTCGAGTTCCTGACCGCCTGCGCGATGGCCGTGGTGTCGTCGGCGATGTTCGAATAGCTCATGAGGCGCAGGAAGATGCGTTCCTTGTTGCGTTCCCACCGCACGGTCGAGGTGTTGGCCTTCGAACCGCCGTAGCCGACCCCGTCCGGGGTGCGCGCGATCCGGGTCAGCAGCAGCATCTCGCGATCGAGCAGGTCGAGCGGAATCTCGTAGTAGAGCTTCTCTTCGATCATGTGGGTGTCGAAGAGGCCCTCGCTGGTGACCGCGTCCTCGGTGATGACGTCGGTATACTTGGTGATGGTGTCGGCTTCTTCCGCTTCCTGTTCGGTCGTGTCCGCCTCCTGCTCCTCTTCCTCTTCCTGGAGAAGGGGGAGGGGAGAGAACGGGGCGGCCGCGAGGCGGTCGGGCGCCGCCAGGCAGACGGCGAGGGCGAGCAGGAAAAGGAGGATGGGGGTGATGGGGTTGCGCATGGGTCTCCTTCCCGGGGAATTGGGTCAATCAGGGGAGGGGGAAGGTATGCGCGCGCGGGGCGTGGGGCCAGTCGGAGCGTTGTCCAATGAGAAATGATCATGAGCGGGGAGCCGGTTTCCAACGGGAAGTGAGTATCCATGTCGCAAGCCGGCGGGGCGAGTCGCAGCTCCAGTGCGAGCGGGTCTGGAGCAAGAGATGCCGCGTAGCCATCAGGCGGTGGCGGGCGGTTCCGGCGTCCACAGGCGATCCTGCTGCACGAGGGCGTTGGCGAGGACGACGAGCTTTCTCATGACGGCCGTGATGGCGACCTTGGGCGGCTTCCCGGCTTTGACGAGTGCCGCGTACTTCCGTCCGAGGGCGGGATTAGCGCGGATGGCGGCCAGTGCAGGCATGTAGAGCATCCGGCGAGCCTTGTCCCTTCCGCCCTGGATGAAGCTGCGCCCCCTCCAGGTACCGGACTCCCGGGTCACCGGAGCCAGCCCGGCGAGACTGGCGGCCTGGGGGCCGGTCATGGTGCCCAGTTCGGGCATGTGAGCGATCAGGCCCGCAGCGGTGACGCCGGAGATGCCCGGGATCGAGGTCAGGATCTCGCAGCGGCGCTTGAGCGTCTCCTCGCTTTGGAGAAGCTTGGCGATCACGGCGTCGATGCGCTTCAGCTGACGCTCGATTTGCGCCAGACGCTCCTTGTTGACCCGCTTGGCCAAGGGGTGGCGCAAGTGATTGCCGCGGTTGAGAGTACGAGTCCGGTCCGCCACCAGCCCATCGCGCACCAACCTCAGTTCGGCGAGGTCGCGCTCGTTCCCGGACGTTGCCTTGGTCGGGCGGAGATCGTCGATCACGGCGGCCATCCGCGCCAACGTGCGCGCGTCGATCGCGTCGGTCTTTGCGCGTCGCCCCTGCGATCGGGCGAAGCAACGGACCTGGTACGGATTGATGGCATAGAGGGGAAGTCCGGCCCTCAGCAGCACCTCCTCGAAGTCGCGATGCCAGGGCCCGGTGGGTTCGTAGGCGATCCGGCCGGCCTCGGGGCCGATCCAGGCGATCAGCTTCCGGAACCCGGCCGTGTCGTTCGAGAACCGGGCGGCCCTCCCCTCGGGCGCGGCGTAGGCGTCGAGCCAGGCTTTCGAGATGTCGATCCCGACGGTATGCTCGGTCATATTCCCTTCTCCTGTGCTTGTCATGCGAGCCATTATGCTCAGGTATCCATTCAGGACGTTGGGAAGGACGGTGGCGACCAAACTCACTTGCGGCCCCTTACGGCCAAGCCTGAAACGATCCGACCACCGCCCCCCTTCGGCGCCCCGCGGGGCGCCGAAGGGCCGGGTTTTCCCTGCCACCCGGGTCTGAGACTAACAGACAAGCATGAGCGGGGGTGCGAGCAGATCATGGGAGCATGATCGTGACACTCAGCACCGAACGGATTCGCACCGTCGACGACATCCGCGCCTTCCTCGGCGGGAGCGAGGGGGCGGACATCGCCCCCCACGACCGTGAGGCGGCATACGCGTTCATTGAGCGGACGCTGGTCCGGTTCCGCTACCACTTCGGCCTGTCGAGGGCCGGGAAGGGCCTGGTCAGGAAGTACGCCGCCAAGGTCACCGGCTACTCGGACGCCCAGCTGACGCGGCTGATCAGGCAGCAGCGCCGCACGGGCCGCATCCGCGACCACCGGCTGCGCCCTCCTTCGCGTCCCTTCGCCACGGTCTACACGACCGCTGACGCGATACTGCTGGCGGAGGTGGACGAGGCCTTCGGCCAGCTCTCGGGACCGGCGACGAAGAGGATCCTGTGGCGCATGTACCATGTCTTCGGCGACAAGCGCTTCGAGCGCCTGGCGGGGATTTCGAACGGCCACATCTACAACCTGCGTGCCCGCCGGGCGTACCGGCGTGCCCGGACCACGTACCGCGCGACGCGGGGCTCGTCGTCGCCGATCGGGCAGCGGCGCAGGCCCCGGCCGGAGGGCCGCCCGGGCTTCGTGCGGGTCGACACCGTGCACAGCGGCGACCGCGACGGCGAGAAGGGGGCCTACGTGATCAACATGGTCGACGAAGTGACGCAGTACCAACAACTTGCGTCGGTTCGGCGGATCACCGAGCAGTTCATGGTCCCCGTGCTCGAGGTGCTCGTCGGCGCGTTCCCCTTCCGCGTCCTGGCCTTCCATTCCGACAACGGGTCGGAGTACATCAACCACCGGGTCGCGGAGATGCTGAACAAGCTGCACGTCGAAGAGTTCACGAAGTCGCGGCCCCGGCGCTCGAACGACAACGCGCTGGTCGAGTCCAAGAACGGCAACGTCGTACGCCGGTGGCTGGGGCGCAGCCACATCCCGGAGTCTCTGGCACCGGATGCCGACGCGTTCCTGCGCGACCATCTCTCGCCCTTTCTCAACCATCACCGCACCTGCCTCTTCGCGGTCGAGGTCGAGGATGCGAACGGGCACCGCCGCAGGAAGTACCCCCAGGAGCTGGTCATGACCCCGTACGAAAAGCTCGGATCGCTGCCCGGGGCCGACGGCTTTCTGAAGCCCGGCATCACCTTCGAGCAGATTGACGCCGCGGCGCACGCCGTGGACAGCCTCAAGGCGGGCCAGGAGGTCCAGCGGGCCCGCAAGGCGCTCTTCCACCTCATCGCCAAGGCGCTGAACCCCGCAGCATGACCGGCCCCGCCCGCCCCTCGGCTCGCTCCGCTCGCCTCGGGGCTGGCGGCCCTTGCGCCGCCCCCTCCCCCACCCCACCATCCCAACCTCCATCCACCCCTCACCATCACACCCCCCAACCTCGGCCCCTCCCCCCCGGCTCGTTCATGATCATGTCCGGGTTGGAAAACACTGGCGGAGTCGGCGAATGGGCAGTCCGCGTGACTCCCGACTACCGCCGCCAGACTTCCGGGCCCGGAAGCCCGCGACTGAACAACACTTCCAGTCCACGCCCGGCCGACACCGTGGCGATCGCGTCGTCCGTGGTCAGGACCGCATCGGGGAGATCACGCAACACACCCCGGATCTGCCCGGTTCGCGGGTTGCGCAGGATGGCGACGGCGCGGTCGCTCTCCCCGTCCAACTCGACCGACCCGCCGGGTCCGGACAGCGTGACCCTGCTGAGATCCTTCTCCCACCCGGGGCCCACCGGAAGCACGAACGCGAAGCTGGAACTGCCGTCGCCATCGGCTACCTCGGGCATGGAGAACCGGAGAGAGAACAGCACGCGGCCGGTGGCGGCTCGTCCGGTGATCTTGTGGTCGCCAGTGGATTCGGGCAGCGCGGGCGGGGCGTCGACCGCCAGGACGGACTCCAGAAAGGGTAGACCTTCGGAATCGACCCCGCCCCAGAGCAGGAGCGATCGGGTCGGCGAGGCGGCCCGCGACCCTCCTGCTCTGTTTGCGTCGCTCAACCGGTAGCGGAGCGCGTTGGTGAAGTGGTAGTCGCTGATCCACCCTGGCTCGCAACCCGACATCAGGTCCGGAGTGGACGGGCTCATGAGTCCCCCGCCATCACGGGTGTCGTAACCCCAGGCGCCGATCGACCCATCCCGATATGGAAACGTCGGGTCGGGATTCTCCGGATCGCCGCACGGTGCGCTCTGCAAGCTCATGTTGAAGCCGAATTCGACTTCCATCGTGCTCAAGTCGGGGTGCCCGAAGCTTGCCCAACCGGGGAGGTAGGCTACCCCGCCGGTTCCGGTCACCGCCCCCGTCATCATCCCTCGGTAGTGGCCCGCTTCACCTTCCATGGCGCGAATCGCCCGGGTCTCGTAGAGCAGTTCGTAACCATTGTTGGTCGAGGTCAGCACGGGCTGGTGCGCGGTCACCTCCAGGTCACCCACCGGCAACAGGGTACGGGTGCCCCAGAGCATTTCGTGGTTCCCGGGGTCCCCGGCGATGCCGTCGATCAGCGCCACGATCGCCGAATCGGGGTCTTCGTTCCAGAGGAAGGGGATCAGCGTGAGGTCGAAGACGGGCATGTCTCGCACATCCACCGCCAGCCGGCCCGCGGCCGGAATCCGTGTTTGCACGCCGAGCTCCGGCGCGAGTGTCCGGTCGGGGTCCACCTCAATCACCACTTCGAGCCCGGGCTGCACGAGAGCACCGGGGATCTCGAGGTTCAGTGATTTGGAAAGGTCCCCTTCGATCACCTCGGTGGGGATGGGGGACGATACGCCCGGAACGATTTCCACGTGCGTCTCCCGATCGCCGAGGTAGAAGCGGACACGGCTGGCCGGAATGTCCACGCTGTTTGCGCGGCGTGCCGTGGGAAAGATCCTGAGCAGTGCGCCTTCGCCCGCGATCAGCGGCACCGGAAACTCCCGCGACTGCACCGCCTGGGTTACGTACGCCATCGGCAGGTACCTGGCGCAGGTCCTGATGCGGCGTTTGGGCACACCCTCCAGCCATGCCTGGAATGCTGCATCGGACGGGGCGCACAGGTCTGTGCCTCCGGCGACCAGGGTTCGAAGCCGGCCAAGACCTGTCAGGTCGCCGGACAGGGCTCCGTTCATTCGCGAGTTGTTTGTGAGCCCCAGCTCCTCCAGGCGCCAAATCAGGCCCAGGCCGGGAGGCACCTGGCCCTCCAGGTCGTTGTTGTCGAGAAAGAGGCGGGTCAGTCTGGAGAGGCCGCCAAGCTCGGCCGGAAGCGGCCCCGTCAGGACGTTGTCGTCGAGGTACAGGACTGTCAGGTTGGCGAGGTTGCCAAGCTCGGTCGGGACCGAGCCCGTCAGTTCGTTGCCCGCGAGATCGAGAAACCGTAGCGAGTCGAGGTCCCCGAGCTCGCTCGGGATCGGGCCGGTGAGTTCGTTGTTGCCCAGGTCCAACCAACTCAATGAGTCGAGACTCTCAAACTGAGCCGGGATCGGGCCGGTCAGTTCGTTGTCGGAGAGTACCAGCGTGTCGAGTCTTTCCGAGAGGCCCAGTTGGTCCGGGATCGAGCCCGTGAGTTGGTTTTCATTGAGACGCAAACTGAGCAGGCGCAGGTTACCCAGGCCTGCCGGGATTGAGCCGGTCAACCGGTTTTGCGAGAGGTCCAGGGTTCTGAGGCGGCGAAAGACGCCGAATTCCGCCGGGATGGAACCCGTCAGGTTGTTTTTTGCCGAGGTCCAGATTCGTCAGGTAGAGATGGCCACCGAGTGACGCGGGGATCGGTCCGGTCAGTCGGTTGTCCCGGCGGTTCAGCATCCAGAGGCCGGTCAGGTTTCCGAATTCCAAGGGTATCGGACCGGTCAGGTCGTTGTCGTCAAGCAACAGACGCCACAACTCGGAGAGGCCGCCGAGTTCCGGCGGGAGCTGGCCGGTGAGTTCGTTTAACCCGAGGTCCAGGATTTGCAATCGGGAGAGATTACCCAGTTCGGCCGGGATTGGTCCTGCCAGGCCATGGCGGGTCACTCCCGAAGGGTGCACGACGCCCCTGAGTTCAATACGGACAACACGCCGGTCATCATCGGTCCGCACTCCGTGCCAGGCCCCCAACGGCAAGTCGGTCAACCAGCCTTCGTTGTTCTGCCAGTTCGGCCCGTCGGTCGCCTCATAAAAGGCAATCAGTGCCGCCCTTTCCGGGTTCCGTACCGTGATCCTGGATGTCCCCTGAGCATCCCCCGCGCTTGCGACAATCGTCGTCTCGCCTTCGCCGAGCGCAGTCACCACGCCCGACCGCACCCTTGCGACCGAAACATCGCTGCTGTTCCAGGTGACGGAGACGCCCGTCATCGAGTTGCCGTACTGGTCCAGAACCTCCACCCCCAGGCGCGCGGTGTCTCCGAGTTCGGTCAGTTCGACGTTCGCCGGGGTGACGGAGACGGTGGTGGGACGGGGGGGATCGGTTGCGGTGTCGGTGGTGCTGTCGCAACCCGCGGCCAAAGCCAACACCGAGCCGGCGACCACCACCAGGACGTTACGATGCGGTTTGCGGTTCATCGTGGACGCAATGCGAGACGACGTGATGTCATTGTCATGTTATACAATACACCTCCGCCCAATGAGGGGTCCGCCCCAGCCACCCCCACTACCCCCCCGCCCTCCCCCACTCCCCCCGAAACAGCAGCCACGTCCCCGGGTCCAGCCGCACATCCACCGGTTCCCCCTCCACCGCGATCTCGAACCGGTGCGACGCCTCGCCGACCTCCACCTTCGTCACCCGCGCGGGCACCAGGTCCCCTTCCCCATACACCCCGATCTCCAGCGGCACCGCGAACAGCCCACCCTCCTGCACCTGGCGCAACTCCACGACGACCACCCCCGCCCCCCCGTCATACCGCCACGACCCTTCGAACGCCGGATTCCCCCCACGCCGCAGCCATTGGTCGAAAAACCCCTGCAAGTCATCCCCCGACGCCTCCTCCATCGCGTGCATGAAGTCGTCGGTGGTGGCCGTCCCGTTGAAATGCCGCGCGTAGTAGAGCCGGATGCCGCGCCAGAAGGCCTCGTCGCCGAGGCGGCCGCGCAGCATGTGCAGCACCCAGGCGCCCTTCTGGTACGTGGCAATGCTGGTGACCCGCGACATGTCGTCCAGGTCGTCGTGGACGATGCGGTAGTCGGGGTTGTCGTCGTACCAGCGCCACACGCGTTCGGCCGCTTCCCGGAGCCCGGTGACGAAGTCGTCCCGCCCGTAGGCGTGCTCGCGGAAGAGCAGGGTGAAGTAAGTTGCGAAGCCCTCGCTGAGCCACACGTCGTCCCACTCCGACTCGGTGACCGCGTTGCCGAACCACTGGTGCGCGATCTCGTGGATGACGACGTTGCGCCACCGCACCGAGCGCTCGCCGGTGACCGAGTTCTCGCCGTACATGAGCGCGGTCGCGGCCTCCATGCCCCCACCCGTCGCGGGCGAGGTGATGTTGGCGAGTTTCTCGTAGGCGAAGGGGCCCACGTACTCTTCGTAGAAGTGCAGGACTTCCATGGTGGGCACGGCGAAGTCGTAGAATCCCGCGTCGCGGTCGCGCGCATAGACCCAGGTCTGCACGGGGACGCCGTTGAACTCGCCCAGGTGCTGCACGGCGAAGCGGGCCACGCCCACCACGTACAGCCACGGGGAGATCGGGACGGACTGCTTCCAGTGGGTGAGGCGCATCCCGTCGCCGATGTCGGTCTCCTCGACGAGGCGGCCGTTGGACACGACCTGGTAGTGGGCGGGCGCGGTCACGACAAATTCGCACGTGGCCTTGTCGCCGATGTGGTCCACGGTGGGGAGCCAGTTGCGGGCGCGGTCGGGCCAGTTGTCGCTGAAGAAGGTGCGCTCGCCGTACTTGTTCGGGCCGATGCGGAGGCCGGAGGCGGGGATGCCGCGGTAGTCGACGGTGAAGGTGGCGAGGGTGCCGGTTGTGCCGGGCTCGGGGAGTTGGATGGTGAGGAGGTTGTTCTCGTGGCGGTGGGTGAGCGGGGTCTGGCCGTCCGGGGTGGTGACCGAGAGGACTTCCATGCCGCGGCCGTCGGGGGCGCGACCGATCAGGTCGAGGGGGACTTCCGCGACGCCGTCGGCCGTGAAGCGCAGGGTGACGGTGGTGCGGCCGGTGATTTCGTCGGTGTCGTCGCGGAGGGTTAGTTCGAAGCGGTAGCCCTCGATGTCGATGCCGGGGCGGGAGGGGCCGGGGGCGGTGGGGACGGGCGGGGCGGCGGTGGGCAGGGCGCCGGGGGTGGGGATGGTGAGGGTGGACGCGGCGAGGGTGGCTGCGGCGAGGAGGAGGATGATGAGGAGGGCGGGGAGGGCGGTGGGGAAGAGGGGCGGGCGTGGCCGCGCGGCGGGTTCAGCTCGCATGGAGAGGCCTCCGGGTTCGGGGATGGGAGAAGGGCAAGGTGTCGGGGTGGGGGGTGGCGGGGCAACGGGGGGGGCGGGGTGTCGCCCTGGTACCGTCCTGACCTACTATGCATCAATGTGCACCAGGACCCAGTTGCTACGAAGCCCGATGCCCCGGACGGTCAGCGGAAGGCACCCGATCGGCGGAGGGTATACGGCCCGCGGGAAGAACCCTCGGCGACCTGTGCCCGGTTTGCTCGCCCTGTTCTCCCTGCTCGCCCTCGGATCCTGCGATGGCGGACCCGGAAGCGGACCCGAAACCCCCGCCGCGCTGAACATCCGCTCCGGCGACGGACAGACCGCCAATGCCGGCACCGCCGTCCCCGACCCCCCGACCGTGCAGGTCACCGGAGCGTCGGGGGCCGGAGTCGGCGGCGTCACAGTCAGCTTTTCCGTGACCGGCGGCGGCGGCTCCGTCGCGTCCGCCACAGTCGTCACGGGTAGCAACGGCGTCGCGTCTCCGGGCACCTGGACGCTGGGCGATCCCGGCCCCCAGCAGCTGCGCGCCAGTGTGTCCGGATTGGATCCGGTCGTCTTCAGCGCGACGGCACGCGATGTCCCGGCCGCCCTCGTCATCCACGCAGGCGACGGACAGCGCGCCACCGCGGGGACGGCGGTCCCGGATCCGATCCAGGTGCGGGTGGACGGGATGACGGGCCCCGGCCTTGAGGGGGTGACGGTCAGCTTTATGGTGACGGGTGGGGGGGGGTCGATCGAGTTGGCCACGGCAACCACTGACAATGACGGCCTTGCCTCGCCGGGTGCGTGGACCCTGGGCGTCCCGGGACCGCAGACGTTGCGCTCGAGCGTCGCCGGGCTCGATCCGGCCATCATCCGCGCAACCGCCCTGGGTGTCCCCGCGGAAATGACCGTGGTGGCGGGAACCGGCCAGGAGGTCACCGTAGGCACAGCCGTCCCCATCCCACCCACGGTGCTCATCACCGATTCCTCCGGGACGCCCCTGCCCGATATCCCCGTCACCTTCCTGGCCGGGGGAGGCGCCACCATCACCGGCGCCGAGGCAACCACCGACACGCTCGGCCGGGCCGCGGTCGGCAGCTGGACGTTGGGGACCACCGCCGACGTTTACCGGCTCAGGGCCGACGTCGACGCCGACGGGGTCCGGGGCAACCCGTCCTTCATCGAGGCGCGCGCGCTTCCCGGGCCCGCATCCGACATCGTGATCGTCGAGGGCGACAACCAGGTATCCGAGGCGAAGCTGCCGGTGCCCGTGAGTCCGATGATCCAGGCGCGGGACTCCTACGGGAACGGAATCGAAGGGCTCAACGTGTCGTTCCGCGGTGGCGGGGGCAGCGTCGCCATCCCTTCGGCGAGTGAGACGGACGCGGGTGGCTTCGCCAGCGTGGACCGGTGGATACTGGGGGCCACGGAGGGTCTGACATACCGGCTCACCGTTCTGGTGAGCGACGGTGAGCAGACGGTGGGGACGGTCCGCTTCACGGCCACCGCCACGTTCTCCGTCTACGACCTCGTAATCGTGCATGCCGACCCGTCGGCACTCTCCGAGCGCCAATTCGAAGCCTTTGCGAAGGCCGAGGAGTTCTGGGAGAAGGCCATTACGGGCAACCTGGGGTGGAGCAACGTGAAGAGGCGCGACCTCGAGTGGTGCCTCTCCCGCGCCGAAATCGACTATGAGGTCCCGGGCGACCGAGTCGTCGACGACCTGCTCATCTACGCCCACGTGCGTGAGGTCGATGGACCGGGAGGGATCTTCGCGGGCGCGGGGCCATGCCAGATCCGAGCGGAAAGCGCACTGCCCGTGGTCGGGGTCATGTTCTTCGACATCGAGGATCTGGACGAGATGGAGCGGGTGGAGGAGGGTCGCCACCTCGACGGCACCATCCTGCACGAGATGGCTCACGTGATGGGGTTCGGGACGTTGTGGGAGTACCTGGGACTGCTGGAGGACCCGGTCGACCCCGACAACCCGACCGGCAACGAGGATCCGCACTTCGTGGGAGATTCGGCGATCCAGGCTTTTCACGATATCGGCGGCGACGAATACACGGGGGGCGAGCCGGTCCCGGCCCAGAATCTCGGTGGCCGGGGGGTGGTGAACGGTCACTGGCGCGAGTCCGTGTTCGACACTGAACTGATGAGCCCCTTCCTCGACGGCGGTGTCCCCAATCCGCTCAGCGTGGTCACGCTCGCGTCTTTTCAGGACCTGGGCTACCTGGAGGTGGACCTGAGCCTCGCGGACGAGTTCGAACTGCTGACATCGTCGCCGGGGCTTGCCGCGGATCTGAGGCACCCGATCAGGTGGGACGGCGACATCCTGAGGATCCCGCTGGCGGTTGTCGACCGTGACGGCAGGGTGATTCGGTACGTCCTGCCGGGGAGGCGGTAGGGGCCACTACGGACCGAGCGCCCCGACCGGTATCACCGACACTCCGTCCGGCCGGGTGTATCCGTAGCCGCTGTGGACGATGACCCCGAGCGCGGCGGGCTCTCCGCAACGGCCGGTGTCCACCCGGTCCGCGAACCGGAGCAGGGTTGCGGCGGCGGCGTCAATGCGGCCAGTGCCGAGCTTCACCTCGAACGCGGCCCATCGACCCATGCCCGCGTCGACGACGGCGTCCACCTCGAGGCCGGTGTTGTCTCGATACTGGTAGACCCGCGCGTCCATGGCCTGTGCGTAGACGCGCAGATCCCGAACGACCATGGACTCGAACAGAAACCCGAACCATGTGATGTCCTTCAACAGGTATTCGGGGTCCGCGCGCAGCGCCGCCGTGGCGAGCGACGGATCCACAAGATGGCGTTTCGGTGAAACCCTCAGGCGCGAGCGCGACCGCAAGTGAGAAGCCCATGGTGGCTGGTTCTCGACAAGCATGAGCCGTTCCAGCACGGTCAGATAGCTCCGGGCGGTGTGGTCCCCGAGTGGCCCCTCCGATCCTCCGACGTCGGCGGCCATGGTCGCGGCCGTAGCGTAGGTGGCCACGTTTCGCGCCAGCGACTGCAGGAGCCGGTACACCCTGTCCGGATTGTGCCTGACGCCGGCCGCGCGCTCCACATCGACCCGGCACACCTCCACGACGTAGTCCCGGTTCGCACGAAGCGCCTGCGAGGTCGAGCCGCGAAGATGTCCGGGCCAGCCGCCGATGCAAACCAGCTCTGCGAGCTTACGCGCGGTCAGCCGGGACTCCATGCCCGGCACCCACTCGCCGCCGAGGAGGGCGCTCAGGGAAACAAAGCCCGTGGAGTGCCCGAGTTCGAACAGCGACATGGGCCGGAGTCGAATCCGGCTGAACCGTCCCGCACCGCTGTGCCGGGTGATGTCGTCGGGCGGTACCGCCGAGCCGGTCAGGATGAACTGCCCCTTCGCCTGACGGTTGTCCACGGTGTGGCGCACATGGTTCCACAGATGGGGCTCCAACTGCCACTCGTCGATTAGGCGGGGCGTCCGGCCCGCCAATAGTTCGGGAGGTTCGAGCCGAGCCAGCTTGCGAGCTTCGTCATTGATGTCGAGGAGCACCTCGCTTCCGGCGACCTCGCGGGCCGTCCACGTCTTGCCCGCGGCCCTCGGACCCTCGATCACTACCGCCCCGGCATAGGCCAGGCGTTCCTTCAGTTCACCGTCGGCGATCCGTGGCCGGTACCCTGGCTGTCGTGTCCTCCCGGTTGCGGGCGTCGCGGGAATGCCTCTCGCCCCCGTGCGTGCTCCTGGGCGGTCGGATTCGGGTGTCATCGTTGGCGGCTCGAGAGTTGGGCGGGTGACCGCAGGCTCTTCCAAGACTAAGAGCGGATAGCCGGATTGGCAAGATTATTGTGATCGGAATTGCAATTATCTTGTGATCACTATTGCAATTATATTGTGATCGTTTTCGCAACCCTAACGTTACGTCAGGGTTTGGCCATCCCCACCCCGCCCATCCACCACCTCCCCCGCCCCCTCCCCGACCTCCCCCGCCCCCACCACCTCCACCACCGGCCGCACCTTCACGGCCTCCCTTATCCGCGCCTCCAGCGCCACCAGCACCTCATCCCCCATCTCGCACCCCGGCGCGGCCTCAACCCGCACCGTGAACACGTCCTCGCCCCCGGCCCCCTCCGTCACCACCGCCTGGTACCGCGCCACCACCGGATCGCCCTGCAGCGCCGCAGCCAGCTCCCGCGGGTGCACGAACATCCCCTTCACCTTCACTCCTTCGCCCACCCGGCCCAGGAACCCCGCCAGGCGGTGGCTCGTCCGCCCGCAACTGCACGGCTCCCGATTCCACGCCGACAGGTCCCCCGTCCCGAACCGCACGAGCGGGTAGACCTCGTTCGGGCTCGTCACCACCACCTGCCCCGTCTCCCCGTCCCCCGCCGGCCGATCGTCCCCCGGCACCAGCAGCTCGATCACGACTTCGGGCGCGACGTGCCACCCGTCCTTCACTTCGCACTCGTAGCCGAGCGTGCCGGCGTCGGCCGTTCCGTACGACTGGTAGACATCGACCCGGAACTCGTACTGGAGACGGGCGCGGAGCGACGGCGGCAGCGGCGCCCCCGTGACCAGGGCGCGGCGGAAGGGGAGTCGGCGCTCCATCTCCACCGCCCGCTCCAGGAGCGTGAGCAGGAACTGCGGCGTCCCGGCGTAGCCCGTCGCGCCGGCCGCGCACGCCACCTCGATCTGCGCGGCCGTGTTGCCCACGCCGCCCGGGATCACGGTACAGCCGAGCTTGCGAAACCCCGCGTCGAGCATGAGGCCGCCGGGGGTCAGGTGATACGAGAAGGAGTTGAGCACGACATCGCCCGCGCGGAACCCCGCAGCCGAGGCGGCGGGCGCAACCCGCCAGAAGTCCTCCCTGTCCCCCTGCGGGTCGTTGATCGGCCCGGGAGAGCGATAGATGCGCTTCAGCGTGCCCGCACGATAGGACAGCATCCCGCCAAAGGGAGGATGCGCGGCCTGAAGCTCGGGCAGGTCGTCCTTTTCCAGCACCGGGATGGCGCCCAGATCGGCCACGCTCCTGACATGTCGCGGCCACACGCCGGCGTCCGTGAGCCGGGCCCGGATTTCGCGGGTATTCGTGCAGCCGACCGTGACCGCCTCCTCCGCCAACTTGTCCTGAAACGCGGGCCAGTCCGGATGAACTTCGTACGGCGATCTGTGCAACACGTCGCTCATGACAGCCACCGCTTCCTCCTCCTGTAGTGCTTCACGTCCCGGTAGGACCGCCGCCCGGCGTCCCCCAGCCCCAGGTAGAACTCCTTCACGTCCTCGTTGGCGCGAAGTTCGTCGGCGCTCCCCTCCAGCACAACCCGTCCCCCCTCCATGATGTACCCGTAGTCGGCCACCTCGAGCGCCAGGCGGGCGTTCTGTTCCACCAGCAGGATCGTCGTCCCCTCTTCGCGGTTGATCCGCTGGACGATCTCGAAGATGCTCTCGACCAGGATCGGGGCGAGGCCAAGCGACGGCTCGTCGAGGAGCATCATGCGCGGGGAGGCCATCAGCGCGCGGCCGAGCGCCACCATCTGCTGCTCACCGCCGGACAGGTGGCCCGCGATCTGCCGGCGCCGCTCCGCCAGGGCCGGAAAGTAGTGGAAGACCTTGTCCAGGTCAGCCTCGGCGGCCTTGCGGTCGCGGCGGGTGTACGCCCCCGCGGCCAGGTTCTCGCGCACGGTCAGGTGTTCGAAGACGCGCCGCCCCTCGAGGACCTGGAAAACCCCCTTCTCGACGATGCGGTGCGCGTCCATCCCCTGGATCTCTTCGCCGTCGAAGACGATGGTGCCGTCGGTGACCTCGCCGTCCTCGACGTAAAGGAGGCCCGAGATGGCCTTCAGGGTGGTGGTCTTTCCGGCGCCGTTCGAGCCCAGCAGCGCCGCGATCTTCCCTTCGCCCACCTCGAGGGAGAGGCCGCGCAGGACGAGGATCACGTCGTCGTAGAGGACCTCGATGTTGTTGAGGCGCATGAGGGGGGAGCCGTTGGAGGCGGGCCCCGGGGCCCCGGCCGTGGACTCCGACGCGGACCTGGCCATTTCCCCTATTCCATCGCCGGAGCCTGGATGAACTCGGTGACCGGCACCCACTCGCCGCCCTCGACCCGGAACATCCTCAGTCCCTTCGCCCCGAGGTGGTCCGTCGGCGTGAAGGTCAGCGGCACGGTGACTCCCTGCATGTCGAAGTCCGTAAAGGTCTCGAGCGCGGCCTTGATGTTCGCGCCGGTGAGCTCGTCCCCCCCGGCCAGCACCTGCCGCATCGCTTCGGCGAAGACGGCGAAGGTCCACCACGCCTGCGTGAACGCGTTGGTCCTGCCCTCGATCGATTCCCCCTTCGCGTCCAGGTACTCGCGGATGACGCGGGTTCCCGGCACGTCGACGCCGAGCGGGGCGTAGGGTATTGTCCCCATCACGCCTTCGGCGGCGTCACCGGCGATGCGCACCAACTGCGCGTTGGCGCACCAGTTGAGGCAGATGAAGGTGGCATCGAGCCCCAGGGTGTGGGCGTTCTGGAGCGCCACCGCCGCCGGGCCCGAGGTGTTCTGGAAGACGACGTACTGGGCGCCGCTCTGGCGGATGCGCGAAAACTCGGCCGTGAAGTCCACCGCGCCGCGCGGCATCTCGTAGAGGGTGAGGTCGATGCCGAGCGCCTCCGCGAACTCCACACCCCCGTAGCGGGACGGCGAAAGTCCGAAGGGGCTCGCGTTGTGCATGAGCGCGACGACCGGCGTGCCTTCGCCGTGGTTGCTCGCGATCCAGTCCAGCGCGATGCGGAACTGGTCGGTGTAGCTGGTGGCGACCAGGAAGTTGTAGGGCGCCTCCGCCGGGTCGCCCAGGATGTGCGAAAGCGAAGCCGAGCTGAAGGGGACCTCGTCCTCGGCGATGTAGCGGCTCAGCGCCTCGGTGTCGCCGGTGCCCCATCCCATGAAGACCACCGCGCCCCCGGTCACGAACTGGCGGTAGAGCTGCTCCGCGCGGGGGACCTGGTAGGCGTAGTCCTGGTACATCAGCTCGATCGGGCGCCCCTCGATCCCGCCCTGCGTATTCACCCAGTCCACGTAGCTTCGCATGCCGTCGGCGTAGTCGGTGCCGACATCGGCGGTGGGTCCGGTGAGGTCGAAGATGGCGCCGACCCTGATGGTCTCGGGGCCTCCGTCGCCACCTCCGTCGCCGCCGCACGCTGTGGCGAGGAGGAGGAGGAGGGCGGCGGTGAGATGGGGTTTCGACCGTGTTGGTCGGGATCTGGTCATGGAGTCGCTCCTGTTCAATCCTCGATGATACAACGGCCCCCGGAGTCGGGACACCTCCGGGACCCCGCTAAACCCGAACCGCCAGCCCGTCGTGAAGCGCGGTCCGGTAGGCCTTGAGCGCGGGCACGAATCCCATCAGGAACCCGGCCGTCACCACAGCGCCCAGAAAGAGCCATTCGACGGAGCCTGGCGGGCGGATCGGGATGAAGAGCCCCACCTGCGCCTCGACGATCGGCTGCCCCGCCGAGAGCAGCACGTACACCAGCGCCAGTCCGCAGATCGCCCCCGCCGCGGCCAGGCACACCGATTCGAGCACCAGCAGCGCGACGATGCTCTTCGGGCCCGCACCGACGGCGCGCAGAATCGCCATCTCTCGCCGCCGCTCGTTGAGCGACGTGTAGAGCGAGACCAGCATGCCGAGCAGCCCCACCAGCACGACGAAGATCGTCACCAGCCGCAGTCCCGTCTCGGCGTACCCGATCCCCTGCCACATCTCGTTCAGCGCCAATCCGGGGATGACCGCCATCATCGGCTCGCCCTCGTAATCGTTGATCTCGCGCTGCAGCCGGAGCACGTCCCTGCGGCTGGTCGTTCCCACGAAGAACGAGGTGACCTGCGTGATCTCGATTTCCTCCATCGCGAGCACGTCCTCGTGGGTGTGCTCTTCGCCGGCCATGGGCGGCGCGCCGTCCTCCCACCCGAAGTGGATGGCCTCGATGCCCTCGAGGGTGACGTAGACCGCGCGGTCGACCGGGGTGAAGGTCTTGGCGAGGATGCCCGCCACCTCGAAGGGCAGGTGGTCGTGATTCAGGAACCCCACCGCGCCGATCCCGTGCGTCACCCCGACCTCGTCGCCGAGCCCGTAGCCCAGCTCGGCCGCCACGTCCGCGCCGAGGGTGACGTCGAAGACCTCCGAGCCGGCGCGGCCCTCGGCGAGCGCGATCGCCTGTCCCCCGCGATACCGGTAGCGCCGATAGAAGTCCTCGTTGGTGCCGATGACGCGGAATCCCCGGTGGCTGTCCCCGAGGCCGTAGGGGATCGTCCACTCGATCGCCGGATGCTCGGCCCACTCGCGGTAGGTGTCCCAGGACAGGTTGTTCGTCGGCGATCCCATGCCGAAGACCGAGTACAGCAGCAGCTGGATGGTGCCCCCCTTGGCGCCCACGATCAGATCGGTCTGGCTGATGGTGTTGGAGAAGCTGTCGCGCATGCCCACACGCACGTTCTCGACGCCGATCAGGAGGGCGACGGAGAGCGCGATCGAGCCCACCGTGAGCGAGGTGCTGAAGGCGCGGTTGCGCAGCGACTTGAGCGCGAGGTCGAGGACGAGCATCAGAGGGCCGCCCTGTTGATGTCGGGGAGCGGGACCGTGCGGGAGAACATGCCCTCAAGCGTGCGGTCGTGGCTGACGAAGACCAGAGTTGCGCCGGCGCGCTCGCACTCCGCGAAGAGCAGCTCGAGGAAGGCCTCCCGGCGGTCGAAATCCAGCGACGAGGTCGGTTCGTCGGCCACGATGATCTCCGGGGAGCCCATCAGCGCCCGGCAGGCGGCCACCCGCTGCTGCTGGCCCACCGAGAGCTCCGTCACCGGCTTCTTCAGCAGATCGCCGATCTGAAGGTGGTCCGCGAGGAGGGCGGCGGTCTCCTTCACGCCCGCGCCGTCCAGCCGGGCCCTCCGTTTCGCGTTCATGCGCACCGGGAGCGTGATGTTGTCGAGAACCGACAGGTAGGGGATGAGGTTGAACATCTGGAAGACGTAGCCGATGTGCTCCGCCCTGAAGGCGTCCCGCTGGGCCCCGGAGAGGGATGCAAGGTCCCGGCCGAGCACGTTGACCTCTCCTTCGTCCGGCTTGAGCACACCCGCCAGCACGCCGAGCAGGGTGGTCTTGCCGCTCCCGCTGGGACCGAAGAGAAACGCGCGCGTCCCCCGCTCCAGGGCCATTTCGGGAATGTCCAGCACCCAGGGGCCGTTTCCGTAGCGGAAGCGGAGGCGCCGGACATCGATCGCGAGACTCATCGGTGCGTTCCGCGCCACGGGGCCGGTTCGCGGATCAGGACTCGTACGGGTAGACCCGCTGGCCGGTAATGGTGAAGCCGACGTGTCCGTACACGCTCTCCGTCATCTCGATCTTGAGCACGCCCTCGACCCACACCGGGTTCCAGCCGTCCATCTTCGCCCGCTTCCCCTCGTCCATCTCGATGTAGACGAGCTGATTCGGCGGGGGCGGCGGCGTGTGGATGCAGGCCCCGACGTACGGCACAAGCAGGAATTCCGTCGCCGAAGACGCCCAGTCCTCGAGCGGGACGGTGAAGCCCGGGATCTTGACCAGCTTGCCGTCCAGATCGGCCAGCTCTTTCGTCTTTTCGCCGGTCTTGTAGTTGAGCTTGGCCAGGAGCCGCCAGCCCACCTCGGTGGTGTCGTCCACCTGCGCGATGGCGAGTGCGTCGACCGGGCGCTCCGTGACGGCCTCGGGAAGGCCGCCCGTGCCGGCAACGGTCGCCAACGCCACCAACGCGGCGGATGCGGAGAGAAACTTGCGGCTGGCTGCGATCATCATGAGTGCCTCTTTGCGTTGGTCCTCAGCGCGATCACCGGTCGTCCTCCGAAATCGGCCGCTTGAGCGTCGGATACTCGATCCCCAGCTGTTCCAGGTACGTCTCGAAGCGGGTCTCGTCGTAGTAGAACTGCTTCAGCAGGGGACGGTACATGTCCATGATCTCCCGGTTGAGGTCGATCGGCGGCGGGTCGTCGGGTCCGATGAAGGGAATATACTCGACTCCCACGGTCTGTTCCTCCCGGAAGTACGTCCAGGCCTGCTCGACCAGCTCCGGCTGCGCGAAGAGCTGGAGCGCCGTGCGGGCCAGCACGCGGGCGCCCGCGACCGCTCCCTTGTGCGCGATCGGGGTCGCCATTGCCATTGCGCTCGACCAGTGGTGGCCCGGCAGGCCCGGCACATTCGACGGAAAGCGCAGCGTCACCGTGGGCACGTTCCACGAGATGTCGCCTATGTCGTCGGATCCGCCGCTCCGGCGCGGGCCCGGGGTGCCGAGCTGAGAAAGGGAGGTCGGCATACCCGACGGGACGCTCCCCACCGATTGCTGCACCGCGCTGGCGAAGTCGTGATCGTCGTCGGTCCACTCCGGGAGCCCGACAACCTGGATGTGCTCGTACATCTTCTCGGCCACGACCTTGTTGAAGTGCCGCGGCCAGGCGGCCCCGATGATCCGGTACGACATCTCCGTGTCGGTCATCATGGCCGCGCCCTCGGCGATGCGGATGGCCGTGTCGAAGTTGCGCTTGATGTCCTCGTAGTCCATCTCGCGGATGAAATACCATACCGAAGCGCTCGACGGCACCACGTTCGGCTGGTCGCCGCCGTCGCTGATCACGTAGTGGGAGCGCTGGTTCGGGTGAAGGTGCTCGCGGCGGAAATTCCACGCGACGTTCATGAGCTCGACGGCGTCCAGCGCGCTGCGGCCACGCCAGGGGGAGCCCGCACCGTGCGCGGCCTCGCCTTCAAAGGTGAACTCCACCGAGACGAGCCCCGTCCCGCCCCCCTGTCCCCAGCTCACCGACAGGTTGCTGCTGACGTGGGTGAAGAGGGTGACGTCGATATCCTCCAGGTAGCCGTCCCGCACGTACCAGGCCTTCGAGCCCAGCTGCTCCTCGGCGACGCCGGGCCAGAGCACCAGCGTGCCCTGCATGCCCTCGGCCTCCATGAGCTCCTTGAGCGCGAGCGCCGCCACCACGTTCACGGCCTGCCCGGAGTTGTGACCCTCGCCGTGGCCGGGCGCACCCGGAACCAGCGGATCGTGATAGGCCACGCCCGGCTTCTGGTTGGCCTTCGGAATCCCGTCGATGTCCGACCCGAAGGAAATCACGGGTTCGCCGCTTCCCCAGCGCGCGAACCAGGCCGTCGGGATGCCAACGGGCGCGTGTTCGATGGTGAACCCGTTCTCCTCGAGGATGCCCGTGATGTAGGCCGAGGTCTCGATCTCCTGCTGCCCGAGTTCGGAGAAGGAGAAGATCTTGTCGACCATGACCTGGGCCAGCTTGGCGCGCTCCAGAACGCCCGCTTCCACACGGGCCACGAGAGGTTCCAGCTGCTCGTCGGAGAGCCCCTGCGCGGCCACGGCGGGGGGGGCGGTGAGAAGGGCGGCCAGCGCCGCCGCGATCGTTCGGTTGGCCATTGACGCACCTGGATCGAAAGAAAGGGGAATCGGGGACAGGGGAATCGGGGACCTTTTAAGATAGGTGCTGGCCGTATGCGCCGGAAAGATACGGAGGCGTCACTCGGTCATACTCCCGCTTGCCCCGTCTCGGCATTGATTTCTCGTAATAAGACGGCATATTTTTCGTAATAAGAGACTGGATTTCTCGTAATAATGATCGACCTCCCCATCGACGCGACCATGTACCCCAGGCACCTTCATCCGCTCGTCCGCGACATGCTCGGCGAGTTCCGCATCGTCTACCTCACGGGTCCCAGGCAGTCCGGCAAGACCACGCTGGTCCGCAGCGTCGCCGCCGAGGTGGGTCTGCGCTATCTCACTCTGGACGACCCGGCCGTACAGGCGGCGGCTGCGTCCGATCCGTACGGCTTCGTAAGATCATTCGGCAACCAACCGGTCGTCCTCGACGAATTCCAGCAGGTGCCCGAGCTGGTACCCGCCGTCAAGGAGGCATCGGACCGGCACGCCAGTGCTCTGCGCACCCGCGGGCCATCCGGAGTGCCGCGCAAGGGTCTTTTCCTCCTCACCGGCTCCGCCGACATCTTCCGTTCGGCGCGAGTCCAGGAGGCCCTCCCCGGGCACATGGCCCGCCTGGAACTCCTGCCGCTGTCGGTCGCCGAGCTTCGGGGCGGTCGCCGCAACCTGATCGACTACCTGCTGGCAGGACACTTCCCGTCGCTGGACCCGCACCCGGCCCCAACCCGCGAGGAGATCGCGCGGGTGATCCTGCTCGGAGGCTATCCCGAGGTACAGCGCATGGGTCGCCGCGCCCGCAGTGTCTGGTTCAGGTCCTACACCGAGGGGCGGTTCTTCAAGGATTTCGAGACACTCTACACCGCCCGTGGCGACTACCATTCGCGGCTTCGGGTCCTGGCGCCCTACCTCGCCGGCCGGACCGGCAACCTGCTCAAGTATGCCAGCCTCGCCAACGACCTCGAACTCAACGACAAGCTTGCAACGAGCTACACGGAGATCCTCGAACTGATGTTCCTGATTCGCAGGGTTCCCTCCTATCGCAAGAACCTGGCCCGGCGCATGGCCGTGTGCATGCCGAAGCTGCACTTCATCGATACCGGTCTGGCGTCCCACCTTCTCGGACTGCGCAATGAGGCCCGGCTTCTCCTGAGCCCGCACTACGGCGCGCTTCTGGAGACCCTTGTATTCATGGAATGCGCCAAGCACGCCGAGTGGGCCGATGAGGAGGTCGGGCTATACCACTTTCGGGACAAGCGGAAGCGCGAGGTCGATGTCGTGCTGGAACGACCCGACGGGGGCATCGTCGGCGTCGAGGTGAAGGCCTCCGCCACGATCCGGCGCGAGGATTTCAAGGGCCTGTCCGCCCTGGCCGAGCTTGCCGGGGCCGCCTTCGAGCACGGCGTTGTCTTCTACACGGGAGACGAGGTGCTGCGGTTCCACCGGGGGACCGTGCAGATGTATGCGCTGCCGCTTCGATTGCTCATTGTAAGGTAGACATTACATAATGTAATGTGTAATTCACATTTTCGGCCGCTATGGCCCCCTCGCTGGGTCACTCCCGCCGGTACGCAAACGGCCACACATGAAAATAGTCCTTCACATTCCCCCACAGCTTCGACAGTCCCTTGGGCTCGAAGATCAGAAACAGGATGATCACGACGCCGAAGACCGCCTGCTGCGCATAGGGCAGCAGGTTGGCGACCACCGGCGCGGTGTCCTGGAGCGCGCGTCCCGCGTTGGCGATGAGCGCCGGCAGCAGCGTGATCAGCGCCGCCCCGAAGAACGACCCGCGGATCGAGCCGAGCCCCCCGACGATGATCATCGCCAGGTAGACGATGCTGGTGTCCAGCGTGAAGCGCTCCCAGGTGATGATCGTGCGGTAGTAGGCGATCATCGCGCCGGCCAGCCCGACGAAGAAGGACGAGGTGGCGAACGCCAGCAGCTTGGTGCGGAAGAGGTTCACGCCGATCACGCTGGCCGCGATGTCCTGATCGCGCACCGCCACGAAGGCGCGGCCCATGCGCGTGCGGAAGAGGTTGGCCGCGAAGAGCGCCGTCCCGGCCGCCATCGCCACGCCGAACCAGTAGAAGGCGAATGTGCTGTTGAGTCGCACCCCGAAGAGGCGCGGCGCAGGCAGGACGATCGCCTCGGTGCCCCCGGTGACCGCCGTCCAGTGCGTCATCGCCCACTCGACGATCTCCTGTGCCGCCAGCGTCGCGATTGCCAGGTACAATCCCTTGAGGCGCAGCGACGGGAGCCCGAAGAAGGAGCCCGCCACCGCCGTGATCACGCACGCCAGCGCGATGCTGACCCCCCACGGAAGGCCCAGGTTGAGCGTCAGGAGCCCCGCGCTGTAGGCGCCGATGGCCATGAAGGCGCCCTGCCCCAGCGAGATCTGCCCGGTGTACCCCACGAGGATGTTCAGGCCGATCGCGCCCACCGTCGCGATGGCGATCTGGTTGGCCAGGTCGAGCCAGTACGGTCCGGCAAGGAACGGAAAAACCAGCACGAAGACGGCAAGGACACCCAGCCGGATTCGCTGCGCGGGCCGCGGCCGGAGCTCCATGTCGGACTCGTAGCGGGTGTGGAAGACGCCGCACTCAAGGCTCATACGCGCTCGATGATCTCCTTTCCGAAGAGCCCGTAGGGCCGCACCATCAGCACCAGAATCAGCACGCCGTACGGCACCACGAGGTTGAGACCGTGGCCCACGTATCCCCCCGTATAGGCCTCCAGCAGCCCGATGATCGCCCCCCCGATCACGGCTCCCTTGATCGAGTCGAGTCCCCCCAGGATCACCACGGGGAAGACCCGCAGCCCGATCGAGGCCACATTCGGGCTCACCCCCACGACGCCCGCGAGCATGATCCCGCCGATCGCCGCCGACGCCGCGGCCAGCGCCCACGCCACCCCGAAGACGCGCGGGATGCTGATGCCCATGCTCAGCGCGGCCTGCTGGTCGTCGGCGATGGCCCGCATGGCGATCCCGTCGCGCGTGTGGCGGAAGAAGAGTCCCAGCGCGGCCAGCACGGCCAGGGCGATCGGAATCGACAGCAGCCGCCCGCTCGACAGCACCGCCGGGCCGACGACGACGCTCCCCTCGGGCAGGAAGGAATCGAAGGAGCGCGGGGCCGGTCCCCAGATCGCGTTCACCAGGCCGCGCAGGATCGACGAAAGCCCGATCGTCACCATGATCATCGAGATGATGGGCTCGCCGATGAGGGGACGCAGCACCAGCCGTTCGATCGCCAGCGCCACCGCGACGGCCAGCAGGACCGTGACGAGGACGCCGAGGCTCCACGGCAGCCCGATCTGCCCGATGGCGAAGAAGATCAGGTACGTGCCCAGAAGGAGGAGGTCCCCCTGGGTGAAGTTGATCACGTCGCTGGCCTTGTAGATGACGACGAACCCGGCCGCGGCCAGCGCGTAGATCATCCCGGTGCTGAGTCCCGAGACGGTGAGCTGGAGGAAGATGTCCATGGGGTCAGGCGTCCATCGTCTCGATGCGCAGTTCGTGGGCCACCTTTGCCGTGCGCCCGTCCTGGTAGGTGATCTCGGTGCTCACCGTCACCGAGTCCCCATCCCCCTGCAGGGCAGCGATGATGTCGCCGAAGCGGTCCGCGATGTGGCGCCGCCTCACCTTGCGGGTCCGCGTGAGCTCGGCGTCGTCGGCGTGCAGCTCCTTGTGCAGCAGCAGGAAGCGGCGAATGCGGGCGGCGGCGGGGAGGTCGCGGTTGACCCCGGCCACGTGGTCGCGCACCAGTCCGTAGACCTCGGGGCGGCGGGCCAGGTCGGTGAAGGTCGTGTAGGGGATGCGATGGCGCTCCGCCCACTGTCCCGCGTTCTCCATGTCGATCGCGATCATCGTGGTGACGAATGGCGCGCCGCCCCCGCCGAAGACCACGGCCTCGCGCACATAGGGGCTGAACTTGAGCTTGTTCTCGACGAACTGCGGCGAGAACGCTGTCCCGTCGGGGAGCTTCATCACGTCGGCCAGGCGGTCGATGACGACCAGGTGGCCGTCATCCTCGAAGTAGCCTGCATCGCCGGAGTGCAGCCAGCCGTCCACCAGCGTCTCGGCGGTGGCCTCGGGGTTGCGGAAGTAGCCGCTGAAAACGGCAGGACTGCGGCAGAGAATCTCCCCCTCGTCGGAGATCCGGATCTCGGTTCCGGGGAACGGCCGCCCCACCGTGTGGAACCGGATGTCCCCGTCCCGGTGCACCACCGAGATGCCCGAGACCTCGGTCTGGCCGTAGAGCTGCTTCAGGTTGACGCCGATCGCATGAAAGAAGCGGAAGACGTCCGGTCCCAACGCCGCGCCCCCGGTGTACGCTCGCCGAATTCGGCTCAGCCCCAGCTGGTCGCGGATCGGCTGGAAGACGGTCCAGTCGGCGAGCCGGTGGCGAATGCGGGCGGCCAGCCCGGCGCGACCATTTCGCGTGCCCGATGCGCGTCGGCCGCCACTTGACGCGTCGCGGTCCGGCCGCCCCCCCTCCCGCCCACCCTCGAAGCGAGCGTCGGCGGCCCGCATCCCCTCGCTCATCGCCCATCGGTACATCCACCGCTTGAACCGGGTCGCATCCTCCGCCATGACCTGCACATCCGACACCATGTTCTCCCAGATGCGCGGCGGCGACATCATGAAGGCCGGACCGATCTCGCGAATGTCCGCGCGCACCGTGGCCGTCTCTTCCGGGAAGTTGACGGTGAAGCCCGCCAGCATCGCGCTCGCCACGCCAACCATCTGCTCGCCGATCCACGCGAGGGGCAGGAACGAGACGAACTCGTCGCCGGGCCCCATGGGATCGACTTCGACCATCTGCTCCGCCATGGCCAGGAGGTTCGCGTGCGAGAGCATGGCCAGCTTCGGGACGCTCGTGGTCCCCGAGGTCGTGCAGAGCAGCGCGACGTCCTCGGGGCCGATTCCCATCAGTCTGCGGTCAAATTCATAGGGGAATCTGTCACCGAATGTGTCGCCGAGTCCCTCGACCTCCTCGAAGGCCATCAAGCCCGCCGCCTCGTACCCGTACATGCCGCGCGGATCGTAGTAGACGACATGCTCCAGCCCCGGCACACGGTCCCGCACTTCCAGCACCTTGTCGACCTGCTCCTGGTCCTCGGCGACGATCAGGCGCGCCTCGGCGGCCTCGAGCATGCGCGCCAACTCGGCCGAAATCGAGTCTTGGTAGAGCCCCAGCGGGAGCGCGCCGAGCGTCTGCGCCGCCAGCTCGGCGATCACCCATTCGGGCCGGTTGTCGCCGATGATCGCGATCCGGTCGCCCTTCCGTACCCCCAGCTCCACGAGCCCCAGCGCAAAGGAGCGGACGCGGCCCAGGAATCCCGCCCACGTCGTCTCCTGCCAGATGCCGAACTCCTTTTCGCGAAGTGCAACGCCCTCGGGATCGTCCGCGGCGCGCCGGACGAGGAGGCCGGGGAGGGTGTCGGTCATGCGACATCCCCCCGCGCCCGCCCCAGGTACGCATCGATCACCGCCGCATCCCCCCGCACCTCCTCCGGCGGCCCCTCTGCGATCTTCCTCCCGAAGTCCAGCACAACCACCCGGTCCGAGATGTCCATGATCACGTCGATGTCGTGGTCGATCACCACCACCGTGATCCCCCGCTCTTCGTGCACATCGAGGATGAACCGCGCCATCGACTCCTTTTCTTCCGCGTTCATACCGGCAGTGGGCTCGTCGAGGAGCAGAATGGCGGGGTCCAGGGCCAGCGCGCGCGCCATCTCCACGAGCCGCTGGTTGCCGTACGCCAGGTTGCCGACCTCGCGGCTGCGCAGCGGCTCCAGGTTCATGAAGTCGATCACCTCCTCGACGTGGCGGCGGTGCTCGATCTCGGCGCGGCGCTGGCGGCCCAGGTAGAGACCGCCGCTGAGCACCCCGCCCTTCATGTGGACGTGACGGCCCAGCATGAGGTTTTCCAGCACGGTCATGTGCTTGAAGAGCTCGATGTTCTGGAAGGTGCGGGCCACGCCCAGCGCGGCGATGCGGTGCGGGGGGAGGCGGTGGAGGGGGTGGCGGGTGCCGTCGGCGGCCGTGAGCGCGATCGTTCCATCCTGCGCGCGATACAGTCCCGAGATGCAGTTGAGGACGCTGGTCTTTCCGGCGCCGTTCGGCCCGATCAGCGCGAGGAGTTCGCCCTTCCGCACCTCCATGGTGAGGCCCGACAGCGCGGTGACGCCGCCGAAGCGTAGCGAAAGGTCGTCGAGTTCGAGGATGGGCATGGGGACAAGGATACGTCAGGAGCGCGGCGGGGACAGGGGGCGAAGGGCATCGACAACCGGGAATGCGACACTATCCCGACGCCAGACGACGTTTTATGTTTTTCTCGATCATCGCAATCCCAAGCCTCACCGACTCATCGGAAGCTATCCGGCTGTCGGTCGGCTGCGTCACGAAGCACCGCCGGAGGAAGTAAATGATTGGCAAGAGAACCCCGGAGCATGGCACCGAGGCAGTGAGAGCATATCACCGTGCGCCCGGGATGCGGGCCCTTGTGGCCGGACTCGCTCTGGTCGCGGCGATCAGCTGCGCCAGCGCCGGGTGGCGCTGTGAGGTGACGTTGGTCATGGACGGGCGGACGGTGGTCGGAACTGGAAGTGACGACACCCAGGCTAGGGCACTGGCACAGGCGCGACGGAACGCGTGTGAGCAGTTGGGGCTGGACGACCTTGGGCTCAGACGGTGTGAGCAGGGCCTGAATCCCGGCGCCGATTCGTGGAGTGTGACCGACGATTGCGAAGAGACTTAGCAGTTCGTGCAATGAGCTCCGCGGTGGGGGCCGATCTCACGGTCTGGCTGCCGGATGAATACGCGTGCGAGCCGGGGACGCCCGAGTGGGCGCGGGTGTGCGAGGTACCGTTCCGGCCCTCGGTGAACCCGAGTGCGCTTGAGGTCGCGAGGGAGCGGGGTGAGGACTCGGCCGAGTAGTCGGAAGCGGCGGCTACCCCTTCATCCGACTCCCCGTCGGGTCGAACAGCGGCCCACCGACCGCCGACACCGTCACCGGTAAGTTCTCGTTCATGTAGTTCACCAGCAGCCGCTCGCCGACCTGGGCCTGCTCCACCGGCAGGTAGGCCATCAGCAGGTACCTCCCCACCGACGGGCCCGTCCCGGCCGAAGTCACGCGGGACTCCCGCCCAAGTGCGTCCACGATCCGCCCCCCGTCCAGCGTCAGGATCGGCTCGTTGCCACCTGTGGGGAAGCGTGCGAGTCCCGACGCGCTGGTGTGATCATCCATGGTGAGCGTGCAGATCTTCGCCAGCGGCCCCCGTTCGCGGGCCTTCAGGTAGGCCGCCTTGCCGATGAAGTCAGCCCGCTTCACGCTACGGCGCGCCAACCCGGCCTCGACCGGCGAGTACTCGGAAGTGAGCTCGCTGCCCATGAGCAGATAACCCTTCTCCATGCGGCCCGTCGTGCCGTAGACGCCGATCCCCACGGGCCGCAGGTCGAACTCCCGGCCCGCGCCCCGGATCGCGTCCCATAGCGCCAATCCGTGCTCCGTCCGCGTGTAGATCTCCCAGCCGCTCTCGCCGACATAGGAGATCCGCAGCATCGTGGCGGGAATCCCGTTGATCAGGACGTTCCGCACCGTGCCGTACGGGAACTCCTTCTGGCTGAGTCCGCGATCCGCGACCTTCAAGACCAGAGCACGCGCATCCGGTCCCCACACCCCGAGGGTGCACATCGCGGATGACCGGTCCGCGAACCGGACCGAGCCGTCCGCCGGCAGGTGTTTCCGGAACCAGAAAGCGTCCCGCGCCCCGTCGAACACCCCGGTGACGACGCGAAACCGGTCGGGCGCGAGCCTCTGGATGGTCAGGTCGGCGCGGAAGCCGCCGTCCGGCGTCAGCAACGGGGTGTAGATGGAGCTTCCGACCGGCCGGTCGCACGCGTTGACCGTCATCCCTTCCAGGCAGGCGACCACGCCGGGCCCGGACAGGTCGAAGATCTGGAACGCGCCCAGATCCACTACGCCCACCTTCTCGCGCAGGTGCAGGTGTTCCGCGTTGATGATCGGAGACCACCAGCGCCGGTCCCACTCGTGCGGGCGGTCCGGAACCCGGTAGCGCGCCACCAGGTCCCCGTTCGAGGCGTACCACTGCGGGCGCTCCCAGCCTCGCGCCTCGTAGTATTCGGCCCCGAGCGCTTCGGTGCGGGGGTGGAATGGCGAACGGTTGATGCCCCGTGCCGACTGCCATTGCTCGCGCGGGTGCACGATCCCGTACGTCTTCGGGAAGTGCTCCCGGCAGCGCGCGCGGACGTGATGCACCGTTCGCTCGTGCGGCTGGAAGCGGGTGACGTCCGAGCCGTGCGGGTCGAGGAGGCGCGGGTAGCCATGGGTCATCCACTCGGCGACCAGGCGCGCCGATCCGGGGCCTTCCCGCACCCAGACCGCCGCCGCCGACCACAGGTTCGCCACTTCGGCGCTCTCGCCCAGCACCTGCTGGGTATCGGGCGTGAGCGAAAGCAGGCCGTTCACGGCGTACCGCATCTCGGTGCCGACCAGGAGTTCGCCCATGATCTCGCGCGCCCGCTCCAGTTGGGGAGCGAAGTCCCGCGGCGTGAAGGGCAGCTCGGTAGGGGAACGCTCCGCCTCGGCGACCGAAGGGATGTCGTCGGGGTGCATCAGGATGGGGCGATGTCCGTAGGAGCCGACCTCCATCGTCCCATTGCTTTGCCGTTCGTACATGAACGAGTCCATGTCGCGCACGATGGGATAGCCGATCTCGCCGCCGGTCCCGTGAAGGATCTCGACCGGTCCGAAGTCGGCCATCTGGTGCACCGCCGGGGTGAGCGGGATCGACGCGCCGGCCATGGCGGCGACCCGCGGGCTCCAGACGCCGCAGGCGATGATCGCGTGATCCACTTCGATGGTGCCCCGGGTCGTCGTCACCGCCCTGATGCGCGGGCGTCCAAACGGCACGGGGTCTACATCGAGGCCGGTCACTTCGGTCTCGTCCAGCACGGTGAGCACGCCCCTGGCAAGCGCCCGCTCCCGCATGATCGTGCCCGCCCTGACCGAGTCGACGACGGACACGCTCGGCGTGTGGAAACCGCCGAGGATCACGTCAGGGTTGACGAACGGCACGCGTGAGACCACCTCCGCGGGCGTCAGCAGCTCGCTTTCAATCCCCCACACGCGCGCCGAGGTCATCCGCCGACGCAGCTCCTCCATGCGTTCCTCGGACCTAGCGACCTCGATGCCGCCACAGGTCGTGTTCGCGCCGAGTTCCTCGTACTGCCGCTGACTCTCCAGGGTGATCAGGGCGATCTCGCGACCGTGATCGGTGGGGAAGATGAAGTTGGAGGCGTGTCCCGTCGATCCGCCGGGGTTGGGGAGTGTGCCCTTGTCGATGAGCACCAGATCGTCCCAGCCGAGTCTCGCCAGGTGCTCGACCAGGCAGTTGCCGACGATGCCGGCGCCGATGACGGCGACCCTGGCTCGTGAAGGGGGGGTTCCAGGCGCGGTCACGGCCGGCCCGGCGCTCCCTCCACCCTCACCCCTCCCACCCACACCCCCACGATTTCACGCAGGTTCGCCACATCCTCGAGCGGGTTGCCCCGCACAATCACAAAGTCGGCCCGGTCGTCACACCGAAGCGGGACGACCGCAAACCCGGTTGGCGGAGCCCCGGTCCCGTCCCATACATGTAAGCCCACTTCGACATGGTCGGTGGCTGGATCGAAGGGGAAGGAGGGCCTGCAGGCGGCCAATGTGAGGGCGAAGCCAAGCACAGCCGGCAGCACACGCAGGACGCAAGATCCGGCCTGGCCGGGCGCCCGATTGCGCGCGGCCGGATTCGCCGGTTCCCCGGCCGCCTCCATTGCCCGGACGCCACCACGCCCCCTCCCCTTCACGGCACCTCTCCAGCCGCCACATACAACTCACTCCCCCCACTCCGGAACTCCTCCGCCTTCTCATTCATCCCCTCCTCCACCGCCTCCGCTGTGTCCAGCCCCCGCTCCCGCGCGAACCGGCGCACATCGTCGCTGATCTTCATCGAGCAGAACTTCGGGCCGCACATCGAGCAGAAGTGCGCCACCTTGGCCCCCTCCGCCGGCAGCGTCTCGTCGTGGAACTCCTGCGCAGTCACCGGGTCGAGCGACAGGTTGAACTGGTCGCGCCACCGGAACTCGAAACGCGCCTTCGAGATCGCGTCGTCCCACTTCTGTGCGGTCGGGTGGCCGCGCGCCAGATCCGCCGCATGCGCCGCAATCTTGTACGCGATCACCCCGTCCTTCACGTCGTCGCGATTGGGCAGCCCCAGGTGCTCCTTCGGCGTCACGTAGCAGAGCATGGCCGTCCCGTACCAGCCGATCATCGCCGCGCCGATCGCGCTGGTGATGTGGTCATAGCCCGGCGCGATGTCGGTGGTGAGCGGCCCCAGCGTGTAGAACGGCGCCTCGTCGCACCACTCGAGCTGCTTCTCCATGTTCTCCTTGATGAGGTGCATGGGGATGTGCCCCGGCCCCTCGTTCATCACCTGCACGTCGTACTCCCACGCGATCCGGTTCAGCTCTCCCTGGGTGCGCAGCTCGGCGAACTGGGCCTCGTCGTTGGCATCGGCGATCGAGCCGGGCCGCAGTCCGTCGCCCAGTGAGAAGGAGACGTCGTACTCGCGCATGATCTCGCAGAGTTCGCGGAAGTTGGTGTAGAGGAAGTTCTCGCGGTGATGGGCCATGCACCACTTGGCCAGGATCGAGCCGCCGCGCGACACGATCCCCGTGACCCGTTCGGCCGTCAGCGGCACGTAGCGCAGCAGCACCCCCGCGTGCACGGTGAAGTAGTCGACCCCCTGCTCGCACTGCTCAATGATCGTGTCGCGGTAGGCCTCCCAGGTCAGCTCCTCGGGCACGCCGCCGACCTTCTCCAGCGCCTGGTAGATGGGCACGGTCCCGATCGGCACGGGGGAATTGCGGATGATCCACTCGCGTGTGGCGTGGATGTTCCTGCCCGTCGACAGGTCCATGACCGTGTCGGCCCCCCACAGCGTCGCCCAGCGCAGCTTCTCCACCTCCTCGTCGATCGACGACGTCACCACCGAGTTCCCGATGTTGGCGTTGATCTTCACCTTGAAGCCGCGCCCGATGATCATGGGCTCGAGCTCGGGGTGGTTGATGTTGGCGGGGATGATGGCGCGGCCGCGCGCGACCTCGTCGCGGACGAAGCGGGGGTCGAGCCCCTCGCGCAGCGCGATGAACTCCATCTCCGGGGTGACCTCGCCCCGGCGCGCGTAGTGCATCTGCGTGACGGGACCGTTGCCGCGCCGGGTGGTGCGGCGGAGGGCGGGGGGGAACTCGAGGGGGTCGTCGCGCTTGCCGGGGGTGAGGGGGGCGGAGCGGCCGGTGACGCGAACGTCGCGTGCGGCGATCCAGGGTTCGCGGAGGGGGGGCAGGCCTTCGCGGACATCGTGGCCGGGTGGGCCGCTGGTGTCGTAGACGCGAAGGGGGGGCTCGCCGCCGGAGAGGGAGATTTCGCGCATGGGGACGCGGATGCCGGAGGGGCCGTCCACGTGGATGCGGGTAGAGTTGGGGAAGGCGTCGGGGTAGGGGACGGGGGGCGGGGGGGCCGCTGGCGCAAGCGGTCCGGCTGGCTTGATCATGGCGAATGGGTCTCCCCGGCCGTGGCGTGGTCGCCGGAGGGAAGCGGCCGGCCGCTGGCGGGATCGGGCCCGCCGGTGCCGCGCTTCCTACGCCGGTATCAGCCGGATCAGGTTCTGGGGTGCGGTCTCAATCCCGTCGGGGCGTGATTCACGGGAGACGGGATGCCCCCGGCGACTGCGGGGAAGATAGGGGAGGGGGGGCTGCCGGGCCATGACCGCAACAGGTCACAGGTCGCCGGGCACGAGCCCCGCCGCGTCGATGTCCACCTCGTGGCCGCACATCTCTCCCCTGAAAGCGCCTGTCACCATTTCGCCCACCACTTCGGGCTCTTCGAGCGTCAGGTCCATTGCACAGGTCCCGGAGCGGTCCTCCTGCTGCCATTCCACACCACCGGAAATGCTGCCTTCGATGTGAAACTCTCCAGTGGCTTCTATGGACTCGAGGCGCAACAGGTAGCGGAACCCCGGATCGCCGTCCACCGTGAACTGCATCCCCTCGCCCGTCACCTGGCACCCGGTTGGGGTGATCTGGAAATCGAACACCAATCGGATGGTGTCACCGCCGAACTCCTCGTCGGCGGGCTCGCCGACCGCTGTCGCCTGCCCTCCTTGTGGGCACCCCAGCACAACACTGTCCTCCGACTGGAGTATCACGTCCGGGTCATCGAACAGCACGGCCCCCATCCCCCGAAGGAGCGCCACCGACTCCTCCTCCGTGAGTTCGTCCCCGGGCCCCACCACGTCGTCCCCACACGCCGCCAGGACGAGTGGAAGCGCTACTGCAGGCATGAGTTTCCGTGCGATCGACATGTTCATTTCCCCCGTGTGTTTCCGGTTCCATTGAGGTTGCCCGATAGGGGATTATTCCTCACCAATCCGCCGAATGTTCCCATGGTTGCGTTTTCTCTCCATCCCGGATCATTCCCGAGAAGTGATAGTATGGGTTGCCCATACCGATAGATATGGGTAGTATGGGTCATGAAAACCACCATAGACATCCACGACGAGCTGTTTGCCCGCGCCAAGCGGCATGCGCGCAATACCGGCCGTCCGCTGCGGGCCGTGGTGGAGGAAGGCCTTCGGCTTGTGCTCTCCGCCCCAGAGACCGCGGAGTCCTACCGGCTCCCCGACCTGAGCATCGGAGACCCGACCGACGACGATCCCCTGGAGGCGTACTCCTGGCAGGATCTCTCCGAGATGATCTACGAGCACCCCGGTGACTCGTGATCGCGGTCGACACGAACGTACTCGTCTACGCCCACCGCAGGGAATCACGGGTACACGAGGCAGCACGGAACATCCTTCGGGCGCTGGCCGAGGGCGACCGGCCGTGGGCAATCCCCTGGCCCTGCTGCTACGAGTTCCTGAGCGTCGCCACGAATCGCCGCATCTGGCGGGGGGCGCAGTCGACGCCGGACCAGGCGTGGAGTCAGCTGCGGGCCTGGACGGATTCTCCGGCGAACCGGCTCCTCGGGGAGACCAGTGACTTCCTGGACCTCCTGGAACGGCTCGTCCAGCGACCCCGGGTCCGCGGTCCGGTCGTCCATGACGCGCGCGTTGCAGCGATCTGCCTGGCCCACGGGATCGAGGAACTGCTTACCCGTGACCGCGACTTCCGCCTCTTCCCGGAGCTGAAGACGCACAATCCGTTTGCGTAGGGAGTGTGCGGTCAACTTCACGCCTCCGGCAACTTCGCCCCCACCGCCCTTAAACCCTCCCTGATGAACGACCACTGGAACCGCATCTGGTCCTCCACGGGCATCGCGCTGAGTCCTGTCTTTCCGGCCTCCTTGCGCACTGTGGCCTGAGCGCGCTCGGCCTCACTCTCGCCCACCGCCCCCCGGATCCGCACATCCCACTCCGCAATCCGTTCCCGCCACCTGGCCAGCACCGGGTCTGGAGGCCCCAACTCGGCCCCCACCTCCGGCGTGACGAAGAGCGGCATCTCGGTCACGAGCGTGAGCGGATCGCCACCCAGCCCGCGCACCGCCTCCATCGAGCTGGGACGGAATCGCGCCGCCGTGTCGGGATCCCCCAAATCGAGGAAGTGCCGCCTCATCGCACGGGAATCGGGGCGGCTGCAGAACCCCTTCGTCAGACGGTGAAACCCCTTTTCGCCGTGCCGCTCCACGTCGTGCAGGGTGTAGCCGGCGGCCTCCACCTCGCGGGTGAGACCGGCAGCCGCCTCGCCGAAACGAGGCCACCACGACCGCTCAACCAGGAAGTACGGGCCAGCCGCCACGCTCATGCCGTGCATGCTGACGTGCAGGTCGAAGGGGGCGTGGGCGCGCCAGAAGTCCCACGCGGCGCGGTTCTCGGGGCGGGCGGCGATGTCGTGCTCGTCGCGCGGGAAGCCGAACTCGATGTCGTCGCCGGGGAGTTCGCGGACGCGGTGGCGCAGATAGTCGGCGAAGTCGTACCGGTCGGCGTTCGGGGTCTGCCAAGCGGCGTTGGTGGCAGCACCGTCGGGGTTGATGTGGGGGATGATGAACCAGGTGGCGGCGTGGCGGAGGGCCGCGCCGTCGGGGCTGGCGAGGAAACGCACCAGGCGTTGCAGGAAGCGCGGTCCGACGGGCTCGTCGGCGTGGCAGCCGCCGACCAAGCTAACGCGTACGCGGCCGTCGCCGATCCGGTACGCGAAGATCGGCCGCCCGTCGCGCGAGCGGCCGATCTCCTGGGCTGCGGGGTGGTGGGGGAGGTCCCCGCCGGGGAACGGCGACCCAGGACCCCCCGCTGGGTATTTCGTCACCCGGGTCTGGTCACAGGTCTACGACAATGAGATCTTCCGCGGGGATCTCCACCTCGTGGTCGCATAACATGCCCTTGTAAACACCGGTCAGCGTTTGGTTGACAATGTCCGGCACCGCTTCGAGCGTCAGGTTGATCACGCAGTTGCCCGTTCGGTCATCGAGTTGCCAGTCCACACCACCCGTGATCATTCCGGACGTGTTGACCTCCTCGAAGAAGCCGATGATCTCGACGAGCAGCTGGTAGCGGAGGGCCGGGCCTGGGTCCGCGGTGAACTGCAATCCGTCGGCCGCCACGACGCATCCGGTCGGAGTGATGAGAAAATCCGCCCCCAATCGGGATGTATCCCCCTCTTCCACAATGAAGGCACCAACCAGCTTCGCCTGCCCTCCCAGCGGACACCGGACCACAAGGCTGTCCTCCGACGCATGGATGAAATCCGGCATGGTATCCGCCAACAGCCCCCCCGCCCCTTTCAGCAACGCCACCGCCTCCTCCATGGTGAGATCCGTTTCCGGCTCCATCATGTCGTCCTCGCACGCAGACAGAACAAGGGTAAGTGCGAATCCGGACATCAGTTTTCGTGCGAGCGACATGGTCATTCTCCTCTTGGGGTTCGGTCCCATTGTTGTTTGCGCCCCTCTGGCCAACCATCGCGGTGGCCCGCTACTCTCGAACCGGACCGGGGCCCGAGTGAGTCCTCGTAGGGTTACCCAACTCGTAACTGAATTGTTCCTGACATGCTTGGATAACTACTTGAGTCTACTCGGTTTTCGCTCCCTGGTATACCGGGCGTTCCCGCCCCGGCTCCTCCCATGAACCACACGCGGCTGCGGCTCTCCGCGCACGAAAACGGGCTCCTCGCGGGCGACGCCGGTGCGGCCACGCAGCTGGCCATGCGGATCGTCGTCCGCATGGGCGAGATCCTCGGCGCGCGCGAACTGGTCGAAATCACCTCGGCGCATATCGACGGCTGCCTCTACCACGGCGACGGCGGCGTCGAGTTCGCGGAGCGCCTGGTCGAGCTGGGCGGACGCGTGTCCGTTGCGGCCACCCTCAACGTGGGCGCGCTCGACCTCCTCAACCCGGCCCGTGTGCGCGCTTCGGACCGGCGGCGCGCAATGGCCCTGCGTCAGATGAAGGCCTACCAGGCGCTCGGTTGCACCCCCACCTGGACCTGCGCGCCGTACCAGGCAGGCCACCGCCCCGCCACCGGCGATCACGTCGCGTGGGGCGAGAGCAACGCGGTGGCCTTCGCGAACTCGGTGCTCGGGGCCCGGACGAACCGGTACGGCGATTTCATGGACATCTGCTGCGCCCTCACGGGACGGGCGCCGCGAACGGGCCTGCACCTGAGCGAGCGGCGGCGGGCGACGGTGGTGGTGGACACGGGCGGGGTGGCGGACGCGCTGAAGCGGCGGGACGTCTTCTACCCTGTGTTGGGGACATGGCTGGGCGCCGAGGTGGGTGACCGGGTGGCCGTGGTGACGGGGCTCCCCGGGACGGCCAGCGAAGACCAGTTGAAGGCGATGGGCGCGGCGGCGGCGTCCTCGGGGGCGGTGGGGCTGTTTCACATCGAGGGCGTGACGCCCGAGGCGCCGGATCTGCGGACCGCTCTGGGCGGAGGCGACCCCGAGGCGGTCATCGCCGTGCAGCCCGCTGCGCTTCGAGAGGTGCGCGACCGCCTGAGCACGGTGGACGCCGACGGGATCGACGCGGTGGCCGTGGGAAGTCCCCATTTCTCGCTCAAGGAATTCGGCCAGCTCGAGGCGCTCCTTCCCGCGACGCCCTTCGCGGTCCCCTTCTACGTTTGCACGGGCCGCTCGGAGTACGGACGACTCGAAGCGGCCGGGCGGCTCCCCCGGTTCGCGGACGCGGGCGTGGAAATCGTGGTGGATACCTGCGTGGTCGTCACCCCGATCCTTCCTCCGACCGATGGGGTCCTGATGACCAACTCGGGCAAGTTCGCCCACTACACAACCTCCACGACCGGCTACGGCGTGATCTACGGGAGCCTGGAGGACTGCGTTCGCTCCGCCATCCGGGGCCGGGTCACAAGGGACGAGAGCCTGTGGAGCTGAAGAGCGTGCCGGTTTGCGGCTGCCTCGCCGAGGAATGCCCGTGGAGCTGACGGGAACGGCGGTCTGCGACGGCTCCGCGGAGGGGCGTCTGCTGGTGTTGGAGAAACCGCTCAGCTTCTGGGGCGGGGTGGATCCGCTGACCGGGGACACTGTCGATCCGCGTCACCCACAGTACAAGGCGCGCACCAGTGGCCGGATCCTCGTCATGGAGCGCACGATCGGGTCGAGTTCGTCCAGCGCGATCATGCTGGAGCTGTTGCGCAATGGGGTCGCCCCGGCCGGGATCGTCGTCGCCGACACCGACGCGATTCTGGTCCTGGGGATTCTGGTTGCCGACGAACTCGGGCATCCCACGGTGCCGCTGCTGCGATTGGAACCGGCCGCGATCGGCCTGCTGACCGCGCTGGACGGGTGTCCGGCAACCCTGCGAGACGGCAGACTGCGCGTGGACAGGCCCCGTCAGGGCAGCGCGTAGCGCTCCAGAATCTGCAGGCCGTACTCGTCCATTCGCACCGCGTAGAGCTTCCGGTCGCCGAAGCCCACCACGCGCCGGCCCATTCCCAGCTCCACCGTCGTCTCCCGCTCGCCGGACCCACCGAAAACATCGTAGACGGGAGCCTCCCCCGCCTCCCGATGCCGCCGTACCCAGGCCCGCCCCAGTCCGTCCACCGGGATCGGGCGGCCGTAGAAGGCCGGCATCACGTCGGGCCACTGGTATCGGTCCAGGTCGTCGTCATCGGAAGCACCTCCCCGGGTCGCGCGGATCGTCATGACGCCGTTGATGTCGGTAGCCTCGATGCCGAATCCGCCGCCAATCTCGGAGCGGCCGTCCCGCCATTCCACCTTCTCTCCCGGCCCTATGGCCACGGGCTCGTACGGCACCGGAGGCCCGCTCGTCGCCGTGCCGTCGTCGGCGATCCAGTCCAGGTGATAGTCCCCCGAACGCGCGATCACCACCCGCCCATCGCGCGACACGCCCCAGGCGTCGGCCGGTGAGAGCGGGATGGCGCTGACTTCCTCTCTCTGGCTGTCCGGTCCCCCGGTCGTGCGCCGTGACGTTTCCGGTCCCTTGACCAGCCCCAGCGAGTCCGCCATCCCTGTTTCCAGGTCCAGGCGCACGATCGGCATGGAATCCGCACCGCCGCCCATCGCCATGATGTCGGGGAAGTAGAGCCGGCCGCGATCGTCCACCCCCTGTGGCAGGACCATGAGCAGACTTCCCTGGTCCGGGTCGCGTATGGCGTACGGACGCGTCTCGCCAAACTCCAGATCGGGGCCCAGTACGGTGAGGCGGCCGTTGCCCAGGTCGACCAGCAACGTCCTTCCGCCGGGAAGAGGCCACACCGCGTCGGGCTGGCGGTATTCGTCGGGGCCCTCGCCGACCTTCCCGATGGTGTCGGCCGTGCCCGCGTCCATGTCGAGCCGCACCACCACCTGCCCGAGCGGATCGGCCACCAGAACGCGTCCGTCGTCGAACTCGCGCACCGTGGACACGACCGCGAACGGCTCCGGGTAGACGGCCTCAGGCTGGCCCAGCTGCCCGACGACCTGATCCTCCCCCACCCCCGCCCCACCCTCGCACGCGGCCGTTGCGGCCACCATCACGGCCACACCAATGGCCCCCACTCCGATGCGCATCGCGATCTCCGCCCTGTCGCCTACTTGACGAACAGCATGTCGCGGTACGTCGGCAGCGGCCACAGATCGTCCGGAATCACCTTCTCCATGCGGTCGGCCACCTCCCGCACCGCGTTCATCGCCGGGATCACGTTGTTCTTCATGTGGATCACCTTCGACGACACCTCGTCGCCGCCGAGCTCCTCGTTCTGCGCGTCGAGTTCGTCGAGAGTGGCGCTCAACTCGTCGATGAGGCCGGAGACCCGGGCCAAGTTGGCATCCAGACCCGCCGTGGAAGCACCCGCTGACCTGGCCCCGTTGCGCGCCGACCCTAGCTGGTTCAGATAGCTGACCGCCGCCGGCAGGATCATGCAGCGGGCAATGCGCGCCGCCGTCTCGCCCTCGATGTTGATCTTGATGAAGTACTGCTCGGTCAGCACTTCGAGCCGCGCCTCCAGCTCACGCGGCGACATCACGCCGAACTTGTCGAAGAGCGCCTCGTTCTTGTGCGCGGCGAGGGCCGGCAGCGCATCGACCGCGGATCCCGTGTTGAGCAGTCCGCGGCGCGCCGCCTCCTCGACCCATTCGCTCGAGTAGTTGTCGCCGTTGAAGATGATCCGCTTGAAGGACGGGATCTCGTTCGACAGCAGTGTCCAGAGCGCGTCTTCGATCGAGGTGCCGGCCTCGACGATCGGCTCCAGCACGTCCGTCCACTCGTCGATCGCCTCGGCGACGATGGTGTTCAGAACCGTGGCCGGCAGCGAGATGCTGGCCGCGGAGCCCACCGCGCGGAACTCGAACTTGTTCCCGGTAAAGGCGAAGGGCGAGGTGCGGTTGCGGTCCCCCGAGTGGCGCGGAAGGTCCGGAAGCACGTTGACGCCCAGACCGAGCAGCCCCTCGCGCTCCCTCTCCTTGGCGCGCCCCGACTCTTCCAGCTGGTTGAAGATGTCCTCCAGCTGTTGTCCCAGGAACACCGAAATGATCGAGGGCGGGGCCTCGTTGGCGCCCAGGCGGTGGTCGTTCCCGGCGGTCGAGACGGAGGCCAGAAGCAGGTCCTGGTGCTTCTCCACCGCGCTCATCACCGCCGTGCAGAAGAAGAGGAACATCAGGTTGTCGTGGGGCGTGTCCCCAGGGTCCACCAGGTTCCGGTCCGAGGTCCCGAACGACCAGTTGACGTGTTTGCCGCTCCCGTTGATCCCGGCAAAGGGCTTCTCGTGCAGGAGGCAGATGAACCCGTACTGGCGCGCGTTGCGTTCCAGGATCCGCATCGTCAGCTGCTGGTGATCGGAGGCCACATTCGCCCTCTCGTAGACCGGGGCCATCTCGTACTGGCCCGGTGCCACCTCGTTGTGGCGGGTCTTCATGGGCACGCCCAGCCGGTACAGATCCATTTCGACGGACTGGATGCACGCCAGCACCCGCTCGTGGATCGAGCCGAAGTAGTGGTCGTCGAGCTCCTGCCCCCGCGGCGGCTTCGCCCCGAAGAGGGTGCGGCCCGAGGTCATCAGGTCCGGGCGGCGGTAATAGAATTCGCGGTCGAGGAGGAAGAACTCCTGCTCGGGGCCCAGGCTGGCGGTGACGCGGCCGGCGTCCACCCCGAAGAGCTTGAGCGCGCGGCGAGTGACCCGGTCGAGCGCATCCACGGACTTGAGCAGCGGGATCTTGGCGTCCAGGCTCTCCCCCCCCCAGCTGGAGAACGCGGTGGGGATGCAGAGGTAGGTCGCCGACTCGCCGCCCATGATAAAGGCGGGCGAGGTCGGATCCCAGGCAGTGTAGCCGCGGGCCTCGAAGGTGGCGCGCAGACCCCCCGACGGGAACGAGGAGGCGTCCGGCTCGCCCTGGACGAGCTCGTCACCCCCGAAATCGGTGATGGCGCGGCCGTCGCGGCCGACCTTCAGGAACGAGTCGTGCTTCTCGGCGGTGCTGCCGGTGAGCGGCTGGAACCAGTGCGTGTAGTGGGTCGCGCCGCGCGAGAGCGCCCAGTCCTTCATCGCCGCGGCCACCGTGTCCGCAATGCCGGGATCGAGTTCCTCGCCGTGGTCGATGGTGCTCACGAGCTGCTTGAAGACGTTGTCGGGCAAACGTGACTGCATCTCGCGCATGCCGAAGGTGTCCTCTCCGAAGACGCGCGGCAGGAGGTCGCGGTCCCCCGATCGGGATTCGGGTCTCCGGCTCCAGGTCTTGGCCGCGCTGACGGAATCGAAACGTCTCTGGGTGCTCATGTCTGGACTGTCCTCCAGGTGTGGTTGGGACGCGCCCGCGCGGGTGTCCGCAGAGGCCGTCGGGTGTGGTGCAAACGCTGGGGCCATAATGGGAACCTGCAATCGGGTGGGCGGATGTTCAAGGGGGCGAATGGCAGCCGAGCGGCCGTCGCACACGGGGAGGGGGAGGGGGGGTTGGGAGGGAACAAATGTTGTGTGGGTGGGGCGGGTGGGGTGGCCTGGATTTCATCGTCAGGGTAGACGACGGGAATGAGGGGTCGGCCTAGCAGTCCGTATGTGGACGCCCCAGGGTGGGCAAGCCCGGATGCGGGAACCGAGTCGGTGGCAATCTGGTCAGGTACTGTCGTATGTCCGGCCTCTTGATGCGGCTCTCGTTGGCCGCGGGCCCGTATGGTGTTCGTGAGATCGGATCCAAATCGTGGAAGCGGGCTCTCAGGCCCTGGACTGCTAGCTGGTTTTTCCGATCCCGTCTCATCGACCGTTTGCCCTTACTCCGTTCGTGCGTCCTGCCGCCCAATTCTCCCGTCGGCTTTTCTGCTTCGCTACTTTCCTTTCGCTGCCCGCTCAGGCGACAGCGCGGTACGCCTCCTTCCTGGCGGCCAGGGCCCAGACCCTCCGCGCCGTCCTGTTGGCGAGCGCTACCGCAACCAGCTTCCTGGGCTTGCGCGCCAGCATCCCGGCCAGCCACGGATCCGCAGCCTCACCGCCCCGGCTCGCATGCCGAATGACCGCCATGGCTCCCGTGACCAGGAGGCGTCTCAGGTCGCGCTGGCCCATCTTCGATATCCTGCCCAGCCTCGGCTTGCCGCCGGTGGTGTGCTGCCGAGGCACGAGGCCGAGCCAGGCCGAGAAGTCGCGCCCGCACCGGAAGCCCTCCATCGGCGGTGCGAAGGCCTGGATGGCCATCGCGGTGACCGGCCCGATTCCGGGGATCGTCATCAGACGCGCCGTCTCTTCACACTCCCGGGCGCTCACCCGGATCTCGCGGTCGAGCCCATCGATCTTCTCGTCAAGCTCATCGATCCGACCGAGCAGCAGACGGCCCAGCTCGACGACCGCCTCCGGAAGGCCACAGTCGCCGTCCTCGAGCACCCGGGCCAGCTGCCCGATCCGGGACCTGCCCTGCGGAGCCACAACGCCGTACTCGGCCAGGTGGCCCCGAAGCGCGTTGATCGTCTGCGTGCGCTGGCGCACCAGCAGGTCACGGGTGTGAAAGAGCATCCCCCGCGCCTGTTGCGCCTCGGTCTTTACCGCCACGAAGTGCATCGTCGGACGCTGCGCGGCCTCCGTAATCGCCTCCGCGTCGGCCGCGTCGTTCTTGTGGCGCTTGACGAAGGGCTTCACGTAGATCGGAGGAACCAGCCTCACCTCGTGGCCGAGTGCCATGATCTCCCGGCCCCAGTAGTGGGCGCTGGCGCACGCCTCCATCGCCACCGCGCAAGGCGGCTGCGCGGCGAGAAAGCCCAACAGCTTCCCGCGGCTCAGCTTCCTGCGGTACGCCACCGACCCGTCCGCCTTGGCCCCGTGCACCTGGAAGCTCCGCTTTGCCAGATCGATCCCGATGATGCTAACCTCTTCCATGTGGATGCCTCCTCCCTCAGATGGTTCGACATATCGCTCAGTACCATCTTGGCACATTGCGATGCCGTCGGGAGGGGGCGTCCACTCCATCGTGGATAGAGCCGCACGAGCACCGAGAGCGGCGAGGCGCCGGGCTGGCAAGGCGCGATGAAGGGGGAATAGCAGCGCTATTCGCCCGAGGAGCAACGCAGAGCGAAGCCTTGAGGCGGCACAATGTATACTACACATGACATAAGTAATGTTTGCTTTACAGGATGAACAGCTGAAGCGAAGCGGCCAGCGCGGATGCATCGCCGCTCGAATGCCGGGGGGATCTTGTCCACGGGCTGCTAGTGTTGTGTCCCAGGAGTTCGTGAGCTACCGAGAGTGCCGAGGCGCCGGATCCTGCAAGGCGCGACGACGAGGAATAGCAACGCTATTTCGAGGAGGAGCAACGCCGCAGGGCCGGATGCATCGGTGCTCGAATAGCCAAGAAATTTCCGGGACACGACACTAGCCCACCTCCTCGGCAGCACCAGACTCCCGCAGCGCGTCCGCCATGATTCCACAGGCCGATCCGATGACTCCGATTCCGGCGAACATAGCGAGGGTGGCCAGGATCTTCCCGGCGGCGGTGATGGGCTGGATGTCGCCGTAACCAACCGTCGTCAAGGTGATCACCGCCCACCACAACCCATCGTACACCGAGCCGAAGACCTCGGGTTGGACCGCGTTTTCGAGGTGGTACATGCCGAACCCCGCCGTGATCACGATGATGCCCGTGCCGGCAAACAGCGCACCGGCCTCGTCCAGGGCGAAGCGGAACGCCCTTACGAGCTTGGCCACCGCGCTGGTGCGGCTGGCGAGTTTGGCCGTTGTGACGAAGAGGCGAAACAGGCGAAAGGCACGAAGCGCCCTTAGCTTAGATCGAATCCGGTGAACGGCCACAGCGGCAGGATGGCCACGAAGTCCACGATCCCGATGAAGCTGAAGGCATACTTCCGCCAGTCCTCGGCCCGGCGGATGCGAACGCACCACTCGACCGTATAGACGGCCCAGATGCCCACGCTGGCCCAGCGGAAGTACGTGGCCGCATGGGCGAACGCGTCCACCGTCTCGACGCACTGGAGCAGCAAGTCCGCGCCGATGAGGGCGAGGATCAGGCGTTCGGTTCGTTCGGAGAATGGAGAGGTGCGGGTCATTTCGTGTCTCCCGGGGTTGCTTGATCGTGTCGGGGGCCAACTTGCATCATGACAATTCTGCCCTGCCCGACGGTTGGGGACCAACCCAGGGGCCCCGGTTCGAACTTCGGCGGTCGAGTGGTCGTCAGTCCTGCATTGGTGACGCCAAAACAACTAGTCGCTGACTATCCTGACCGGCGGAAGCACCGCGCGCCCGATCGTATTGGCGTCGGTGCCGAACCAGACCGTGTTGGTCTTCGGATCGAAGTACATGTGACGGATGCTCCCGCCGCCGCTCTCGACCTCCAGCACGCTGATGTACTCCTCGTTGCGGGTGTCGAAGCCCACGAATTTGTTGGGCCGCACCCCCGTCTCGACGAACCAGACGCGGTCGTCGCCGTCGATGGCGACCCCATACGGGCGCGCACCTTCGCCGCTTGGATTGGCCCACTCGGTGACCTCGCCGGTCTCCGGGTCGAGGCGGCCAAGGTACCCGCGCGCGTAGTCCACATACCAGACGATATCCTTCGAGTCGATGACCAGCCGCCGCGGCCGGGCGCCGTCGGGAAGCTCGAAGTAGGTGGGCTCGAAGGTCTCCGGATCGACCATGACCAGCTCGTTCGTGCCGAAGAGGGTCGCCCAGGGCCGGTCGCGGGAGTCCATCTTCAGTCCGTAGGGCCGGGTCGATCCGCCCCGCCCGCCGGGGTTCTCGTGTATCTCGACCAGCCGCACGTCCCCCGTCTCCCGCCAGAACTTGCCCACGAAGTTGCCCCCCTGGACGGTGAACCAGAGGTCGCCTGCGGCGTCGAAGGCGAAGGTGTGCGGATCGCGGGCGCGCTCGTCGGGCATCGGGAAGATCTCGATGTCGCCGGTCGCGGGATCGAGACGGCCAAGGTTGCCGACCCGGTTGCCGGTATACCAGACAATGCCGTCGTCGCCCACCACCAGCGTGTGCGGGCCGGCGCCGTCGGGAAGGTCGTACTTCCTGAACTCGCCCGTCGCGGGGTCGAGCACGGCGGCGTAGTGGGAGCGCTGACCGACGAACCAGACGCGACCGTCCGGGGCGACGTAGGGGTCGCGGGGGCGGCTTTGGGTCCAGGGGACCTGCCATTCTTCGAGCGTGGGGTCGGATCCCTGGGGGGGATCGGGGTCCTGGGCAAGCAGGGACAGCGGGGTCGTCAGGATGACGGTGGAGACCGCCAACATTGCACGGCGCAAGGAGTTCATCGCTCGGCCCTCCCAAGGGGATAACTTCAGACAGTGCTGTTCAATCGAAGTCTTGAACGCGGGTCCGGCAAGCGGTGCGCGGACCGAGGGTCAGCCTGGGCCTACCCCCCCATCCCCGCGCACCTGTTTAGTCCCCCCAACATCTCCAACAGCGGCGCCTTGTCCTCCTCACTCACCCCTTCCAGCGTCGCCAACAGCTCCCGCGTGATCTCCTCCCCGGACCGGTCCCACCCCGACCATCCCCACATTCTGCCCTCCTGCGAGCCCGGCTCGGGTCCCCGCGCGGCTTTGCAATACTCGAGACCGTAGCCGAGTTCGGTCCGCCCCAACTCCACCGCTTCGACGATGTGACGGCCGTTCGGGAAGTCGATCCAGTACCTTGCCAGCCTCTTGATGACGCTCTCCTTCACGCTGCAAGCGAACCCCCCCTCGCAGTCACGGCGGACCGATTCGCCCGCGTACTCCCACAGGATCTCCTCCGCGAACGGGTGCGGCCGGTGCTTCTCGTACAGGTTGAAATACGCCTCGTCGCTCACCGTCCAGATGTGCCCTTCATGCGCAAGTTTGACTTCGTCTCCCAGCGACCCGATCCAAGCCCGCGTCAGCGCATCGGCATCGCCAGGACGGAGGGGTCGGAGCGCACCCCGCAACACCTGCAGCCGCCGGAGTCCCAGAATCGCCGAGGCCTCGACATCCTCGCGGTGCCCCCGGTTTCGGCTGGACAGGACGTTATGCACCCGCAGGTGATTCTCGAATGACCACGCCTCGCCCGAAATCAGGAACCGGTCGGCGATCGCCAGAACATGCTCGTCCGTGCCGCCCGTGGCGGTGTGCGCCGCCAACACCCAGCACCCCTGTTCCCGGACGAAGACCCACGCATCGCCGGCAACGCTTGTATCCGCCCGCTCCGTGCGGAAGTGCAGGTCTACCGGCAGTGTCGTCCAACTCCACGCAGTCCGCGACGGGCGAGTGCGACAGGCCACATCAGGAGCGATGACCGCCATTCCCCACCCCTCGGGCGCGGCCGCCGGCTCAACCTGCCGCGACCTCGACGGCTTTTCTTCCCCTTCGGGCGCTTCCATGACCACCGTCCACCTGCCCCGGCCGCTCCTGTCCTCGGAGTACCTCACCTGTTCTCCGAGCGACTCGAGCCACGCAAGCACCAGCGGGTCGTCGGCCGGGCGGGGACCGCCCCACTGCGGCCCCTGCGCCACCTCCACCGCCTTGGCCAACAGGGCCGTGCGCCGCTGGCTGAGGGCGGCGGACGCCTCCACCCGATCCCGATTCCAGGAAAGACCGAACAGGTTGTGGACGGCAAGCAGTTCATCGAGGGCAGGCCGGACGTCCGAGGACAACAGCCTGTCGGCCAATTGCAGGAAGTGCGCGGTCTCCGTAGTCCGGGCCACGTTCGCCGAGGGCACCCAGCAGCCACCGGGAATCACGTAGCCGCCGGATCGGCCGGGCACGACATGCATCCACTGGCCCGCCGAGGCGGATACCCTTCGGTTGACCAGGATCACGTTTCCGATATCGAGCATGCCCACCGCAGCTGCCGAAGGCGATGGCTCGGCGCGGCAGGTGGTTTCCGCCGAGACCACTGCGGCCCAGCTCTGCCCGGCGGCGGGATCAGGCTTCGCGAGGGCCGCCGCCAGCAGCGCGGCGGCAAAACCGGTTGTCCGGTGGGGAGTCAGCTTTGTCCTGGTCATTTCTTACACTAGCGGATCCTGTCAGCGCATCCGAGTTAGACAATCCGGGCCGACAACGCAAACGTCCCCTCACAACCCCAACCCCCCCACCGGAATCACCCCCACCCCATCCGGTCGCGCGTACCCGTACCCGCTTCCCACGATCACCCCCAGCGCCGCCGGTTTCCCGCACCGGTCCGTGTCCACCCGGTCGGCCAGCTTCAGCAACGTCCTCGCTCCCTCGTCGACCCGGCTCGCCCCGAGCTTGATCTCGAAAGCCGCCCAACGGCCGGGCCCGGCGTCCACGATGGCATCCACCTCCAGTCCCGTGTTGTCGCGGTAGTGGTACACGCTGGCGCCGCTCGCCTGGGCGTAGACGCGGAGATCGCGCACGACCATCGACTCGAAGAGAAAGCCGAACCACTCGAAGTCGCTCAGCAGGTGTTCGGGGATTGCGCTCAGGGCCGCCACGGCGAGCGACGGATCGACGAAGTGCCGTTTCGAAGCCGTCCGAAGCCGCGACCGCGATCGCAGATGCGGGGCCCAGGGCGGCTGGTCCTCCACGATCATGAGGCATTCCAGGGCGGTCATGTAGGAGCGGGTCGTGTGGTTGCTGAGGTGCTGGTTCGGTCCGCCGGTGTCCCGGGCCAGCGTGGCCATGCTCGCGCAGGTCGCAACGTTGCGACCCAGGGACTGAAGAAACCGGCCGACTTTCGCCGGGTCCCTTCCCGAGCCGTCCACCCTCCGGGCATCGGTCCGGCAAACCTCGCCCAGGTAGTCCCGGTTCTCGGCCATGGCGTCCTCGGAGGAAAGCGCCGGATCCTCGTCCGACGATCCCGGATGCCCCGGCCACCCGCCGACGCACACGAGTTCCGCGAGTTCGCGCACGGACAGGTGTGCCGCCACGTTCGGCACCGAGTCACCCGCCAGCAGCCGCCGGAGCGAAACCGCTCCCGTCGAGCGCTCCAGTTCGAAGAGCGACATCGGCCGCAGCCGCAGCCTCCCGATCCTCCCCGCCCCGGTATGCCGTGTGATGTCGTCGGGCGGGACCGCGGACCCCGTCAGGATGAAATGACCCCGGCCCGGACGCTCATCGACCACGTGCCGCACACGGTTCCAGATGTCGGGCACGAGCTGCCATTCGTCGATCAGCCGCGGCGTTTCGCCCTCCAGCAGGAATGCGGGATCGACCGCGGCCGCCCGACGTGCCGACGGCTCGGCGTCGAGCATGACGCTGCTGGCCGCGACTTGCCTGGCCGTAGCCGTCTTCCCGCATGCCCGCGGCCCCTCGATCAGCACAGCCCGCGACCGGGCCAGGCGCCGCTTCAGTTCGGCGTCCGCCACGCGGGGCCAGTACCTCCGGAGGATCGGCCCGTAGGGCAGCTTCGGAGGAAGTTCGCGCACGAGGTCGCGCGAGGGGATGTCGAGTAGGCGGGTCAGTTGTTGGGTCATCGGGTTTGCGAGGTGGCGGTACCTGGTCCACCATGATAGCCACATAATAACACGATTGCAACATTGGAATTAGCACGATTGCAATACTGACAGTGATACAATCGCAATGCCAGATGTTTCGGCCCTCGCCGCCGGGAGGACCACCTCCTTAGCTTGGAGTCAATCCACCAACCCCTCACCCAACCACCGTCATGGATCTTCGCTCCTTCAGGGTTCGACCCCCCACCCTCCCCCTCCTCCTCGCCCTGCTCACCCTCGCCTGCGGCCCACCCACCCCCCTCTCCCCACCCGACGACCTGCTCATCATCGCCGTCGTCACCGACCGCGGCGTCCTCATCCCGATCGCGCGGTACGCCGACGGCGTCTGGGACCGCCCCCCCTGGGCCGGCACGGCCGACATGGACCGCCTCACCGCCTCACCCGCCGGCGAAACAAGCTGGCAATGGCCCGACGGACGGCGCACATGGCACCACCCCGGAAGAGCATGGGACACCATCGGGCAACCCGGGCACGCCGTTGCGGTGGGCGTCCCGGACACATGGCACGTCTTCTCCGACACGGAACCAGCCCCGCCTCTCACCACCCTCGGACTGAGCATCGTCACGGAGATTTGCTACGTCGGCGAGGGCCCGTCGAGGGAACGCAAGAAGGGCATCAGCTGGGCGGTGCGCACCCGGGACCCGGAGCGGCCGGCCTATGTCCGCGGCTTCGATTCCCCTGTGGGACTGGCCCTGAGCCGCACGCCGAAAGCGGTCCTTGCGAACGGCGACGCTCCGGATCCTCGACAGATCCAGGAGCAGCTGCGGAGAGAAGACCTGGGAGGAGTATCTCCAGGTGCCAGCTTCCGGTGGCTCGGAATCTACCAGTTCGAGGACATGCGCGTCGGAGTGCTGGGACACGTTGGGAACACCTCGGGCATCAGGTACGCCGTAGTTAAACTGCACGGCGACCACCCCCGCGTCGTCCTCACCGTCCGTCAGCGCGAGGCGTGTTTCTCCGAGCCCGTACCCACGCCTCAAGCAACCTTCCCCGTCGCAGGTGACCAAACCTCACCCGGCCCGGACGCCCCGTGGATCGCCGTAGCCTACCGGGACGAGGGCACCCTGATGCCGGTCGCGCGCTACCTGGATGGCTCCTGGGACAACCCACCCTGGGCAGGTGTGTTTCCCGTCGAGCGAATCGCGGCCGCAAGAACCGGCGAGGGAGTCTGGAGCTGGCCGGACGCGAGTGACTTGTGGGAGCACCCCTCCAGGCTTTCGGACACCCTGGGCCGCGCCCCCGAGGTCATCGCGACGGAGGTCCCCGCCTCGTGGTTCCTGTACTCTCGGACGGAGCGGAGACTGCCGCTCTACACCACTGGACTGGGCGTCGTACAGGCCGGCTGCAATGAGCAATGGGACATCAGGACGAACCGGGACACGCTGCCCGCATTCGGCGACGGCCGCTTCAGCCGCGTCTCCGGAATCGCGCTTACGCACCCTCCATCGGCAGTGCTCTCCGAAGACGACATTCCGGCCCTCGACCGGATCAGGGAGGACCTGGGTTTTGTCGACCGCCTGAGGGACGGCGAAGGCTACAGGCGCTTCGACTGGCTGGGCCTCTTCCGCTTCGACGACGGCCCGCTGGGAGCCGCAACGCTCGGCGTCCTGCGGGGCGGCTACTACGAGGGCAGCGGGTATATCGTCATCCAGATTGACGGAGATCGTGGCCGGGTGATCGCGCGGGCCAGCGAGGGCGGTTGCTGAGGGTCGGTTCGACCACGTGCAGAGCGAGAATCAACCGCAGTATTGATTGAAATCTGAGTATCCACCGTTCAGATTTCAATCCAATCAGGTGGCGCGACAGCTGAGTGATATCATATCGATATCGTTATAGTATCACCCTTCGCCAACGACACCACCGCCTTCACCAACACCACGGGCCCACCCCAGTGAAGGTCCCCCTCCCCGAATTCGTATTTCCGAGTTCAACCGACCGACACGGGCCAACCCCACCGAGTCCCAAACCCGCGCGCGCAATGGAGGACCCCGAGTGAAAAACAGCGAAAAAAACTCCGACCCCTTCTGGCGGGCAGTCGAGGCCGTGGCAAGAGCGTGGGAGCGGCGAGGCACGCGCTTCTTTTCGCTCCTCACCCTGATGTTCATCGGGCTGAAGCTGACCGATCACATCGACTGGTCGTGGTGGTGGGTGCTCGCGCCGATCTGGACCAAGTTCGCGTTCCTGATCCTGGTGATCGTGGTGGTGATCATCGTGAAGAAGCGCACGGGCTGGAAACCCTCGAACTCAGGGGATACGTGAAGCGTCGACCTGGATTCCACCGTGGAAGTGGAATAGCATCGCTGTACCAGGAACAGCCGTCCGTACACTACCGCTACCGGAACACCCAACCTTCCCGCCGGATCAGATCGAGCAGGCTCATGGATTCCACGTCAAGCGCCAAGCAGACATCGGGAATCTTCGGCCGCTTCAGGCTACCGCTTCGATGCTCGCCAGTTACGACCGCGCACCCCCGCACCTTGGCAAGGGCAATGACGAAGGGATCGGCACCCGATCGGCCCCGCCTCGTGTCCAGTAGCCTCGGATGGTCCGCCAGTAGCGCGGAAACCGCATCCTGGATTTCGTCATCCATCGGCACGAAGAAACCGCCCTGCGCCTTGGCCCACGCGTGAGCATCGTCTTCCTTCTTCTCCAGTTCATACATCACTTCCTCGGAAGCACGGAGATCACCGGACCGGATGAGTTCCTCCAATTGCCGCCAGAGCCCCGGAAACGCCTCGCGGGGGATAGTGTCGCGTCCATCCGTCCAGAATGGCGCTCGTGTCGATGCTGAACCTCATCTCGGGATCAGCGGAACATCACCCTGGATCCCATAACCCGCTCCTCGATCCTGGCCATGTGCTTCAGACGGACGCCCAGATACTCGGAGACATCCCGAGAGGTGATTCTGTCCTGGTAGTAGGAGACGAGGACCAGCTTGACGAACTCCAGGCCGAGGCTGGTTACCGCTGCCACATCGGGGGTTACAAAGCCGGTCTGGGCACTCCGGTTCACGCGGTACCCGGCCAACATCGCCTCTCGTCGGTCGCGGTAGGCGCGGCGCGTGATCTGAGCGGTGTCGAGCAGGCGGCGCAACACGACCTCCCACGAAACCGAAAAGTCCCTCGCCAGACTTCGAAGCTCGGACTCCTGCCAGTCAATCCCACTGGGGTGGTCACGGACGAGAGGTGAGCGGAGGAAGTCCCTCCTCGGGACCAAGACCTCCGCTGCGACCGCGTTGCAGAATACCTCGATGGCGCTGTCCTCGGGTCGGTAGCTATAGCGGTCCCGGAGATCGCAGATGCCCCCCTTCCGCAAGAGCAGATGGCAGAATTCGTGGAACAGAGTGAACACGCGGCCGTTGGGGGCGTCCCTCGTGTTCAGGACAATCACCGGCATTGGCTCCTCCGCGACCGAGAACCCGCGCATCTCGTCCACTTCCACTCCCCTTGCCTGGAAGACGAGTACCCCCAGATCCTGAATCGCCCGCCTCCAGTTGTTCAGGGCATCGTATTCGCGGCTCCACTTTCTCTGATCATCGATCGAGACCCCGAGCAGGTCCCGGATCCGCCGAGCTACTTCGCCAACCGGTTCACGCAGGGCAGCGCGGACGGGCAGCGGCGACGCCATGTCATCGAGATCGGCCGCCAAATCAAGGGCGACCTGCCGCCTCTCGCACGCCAATCTGACGGCCAACCGCAGCGCCGGGGACTGATCGGCCTCGGGATCGCCGGGTAGCCGCCGGAAGTCGCGCAATGCCGTGAATTTCCAGGGAGGCTCGGCGAGGTAGAAGATCGCAATCGGTCGCCTGGCCGCGTTCGCGAGAAGCCGGAGCTGGCGGATTGTGGGCTGGAGGGTTCCCTCTTCCCACTGCCGAACGATGGCCTCGCTCGTGCCCGCCTTCTTCGCCGCATCCTCAACGGAAAAGGCCCGCGTCCTTGCGGACCCAGCGGATGAGCTCCGGCTTGACTCGGGCGCGGTGCATGGGTGACCGTCCTTTTCGGTGGCTTCGGGGGGGGCTTCGGGGACTGCACGGCAACGACTGAGGTAATCTACAGGGAGGGGACCAGATCCGCCCCGTATCCTCCTTCCTTTCCAACTCATACATTGCACTCATATGAACGACATGAAGCGTGTTCGGTACCGACCCACCGTCGCCGCGGCGTTCCTAAGGGGATTTCGCGTTCCACTTCGGCGGGCCGGGCGAGGGTTCCGGCGAGTTCGGAGACCTTTGCTGTATGGGGTTTGCCCCGGGTGGGAAACTGTGGGTGCGCGAGAGTGCCCGGTACAGCGCGTTCGTGCTTGGTTCGGACGGTGCGGAGCACCAGCGGGTCCTCAGAACTCCCCACCCCGGCTACATCGGCTTTTGGGGGGGGCAGCCATTCGCCTTCGACATGGGGGGCGACCTTGTCAGTGTCGGTCCCGTGAGCGGCTACGGCGACGTGAGCCTGGATGCTCGGCTCCGCGTGCTTCCCGACGGGGCCGTGGACACCGTCTTGATGGCGGACGAGGAGCGCCAGACCGTTAGCCAGGAGACCGTGTCGTTCAGCAGAGCGGGGATCGGTGGCTTCACGTACCTCCATCAGCCCTTCGGCCCGCAATGGATTCACGCCCACGCGAACGGCGGTACGTGGGCGGATGCGGTGACCTCGGACTACGCGATCAGCCTCCACCATCCCAATGACACCGTTGCCCTGATCGAGGGTCCCGCGCTTGAGGGACCGCCGCTGAGCGAGAGTGACAGGGACTGGGCGCAAAGCCAGATGGACCGCGACCTGGATCGTGCCGGCATCAGGAGACACCCCTTCGAGATTCCTGACCGCAAGCCGCCGCTGGCAGACATGTTCTTCGATAGCGCGGGTCGGCTGTGGGTCGTGAAGACGCTTGCAGCAGGCGAGTCGGTGCGCTATGCCGACGTGTGGGACGGAACGACTCTCGTGGCGCACTATCGGTGGCCGAGCCGCATCCTCGACTTGCCGACGCCGTGGGCTACGGAGTCCGCGCTGTACGGGGTGACGGCCGACACGCTCGGTGTCCAGCGCGCGGCACGGGTGCGGTTCACACCGACAAGGAGAACCCCATGAGCGGACGAATGGCCCTGCGGACCCTCGCGCTGGCCATTGCGGCGGGTGCCTGCTCCGACCTCCCGGATGACACCCTGGACACCGATCCCTGGGATCGACGGGCACCAGCGCCGAGCCCGTCGTCATGGCGGGCGAGGTACGGGCACCGGTGCCTGGTGAGACAGCGTCCGGCGCCACGGACGAGCCGAGAAGGTTCGACCCGGGTCTGCTCTTCGACGTCCTGCCCGACGGGTCGGTGGCCTATTCCGATTCCGCCGGCTATTCGATCAAGCTCGTGGCGGGCGACGGCGCACCCATCGGCACCATCGCGAGACCCATCAGTCCCGAGCCGGTGACCACCGAGGTCGAGACGACCGCTCGGGATTCGGCCATGGCAACCTTCGAGCGTCTTTACGGCGACCCCGCCAACCCGCAGGGGCCGGACCGGGCGCCGCCGGAGTTCATGGCGGAGATGGTCGCGGAGATGCGCGCCAGCATCGAGGCCATGCGGTTCAACCACGAGATACCCATCGTCGTCTCCCTCAGGGCCACATGGGAGGGCGGGCTTTGGGTGCAGCGCCGGCGCGAAGGCGACCCCTGGGAAGGAGCGGTCGGCGTGATCGATGTCTGGAATTCCGACGGACGCTACGTCGGCACCCTGCCGCCGGACGATCCGCCCATGCCGGACGCCTTCGGCCCCGATGGGCTGGCCGCCTGGGTCGAGCTGGACGAACTGGACGTGCCCACGATCATCGTGGGGAGGCTGCCGCCCGGGGTGAGGTGACGGTAAGGCCGCTCGGTTGGCGCGGGTCCTTGGGTGGCCGTCCTCCCCTCACCCCTCCACCCGAAACCCGAACATCATCCCCGCGCTGAGATGCTCCGCAATATGACAGTGCAGCATCCACTCCCCCGGATTCGACATCTCCACGAGAATGTCCATCGTCGACCCCACCGGCACGATCGCGGTGTCCTTCCACGCCATGTTTTCGCTCGGAACGTAGTCACGCGCCAGCACCAGGAACCGCTGCCCGTGGACATGAATCGGGTGGTTCATGGGGTGGAACGAGTCGGGTGAGTTGAAGACGCGGATCTTCACCAGGTCGCCCACCTGGAAGGTCCACTCGATGTCGCCGTTCTCGCGCCCCGTGTCGACGTCCCGCAGGATCCAGGTGACCTGGGTCCCCGCCGAGAGCCAGTTCATCATGGGCATGGCGTCGTTCCACTCGATGGGGGGGACGTAGAGGGTGTCCATCTCCATGGAGCGCACGATCGGGAGGGGCAGGCCCTGAACGCGCACGGTGGCCTCCAGGGTGTGATCGGGGGGGCGGGACAGGTGGGAGCGCAGGGCCGACGCCTCGGCGGCTTCGGCGTCGTGGGCACGCAGGGTGGCATGCGCGTGGGTGACTTTGTCGTCGACCGGGGGACCTGTGACGGTGACCCGCGCCAGGGTGTCCACATGCGGGTAGAACACGCCCCGGAAGTGGTTGACGGCCTGGATCGTGTTCGAGATCGCCACCTCGCCCGCCTCGGGGAAGACCACGTCGACCACGTACCGTTCGGCGGGCGCGATCACCACGCTCGGCACCCACATCTCGCGTTCGAAGCGGCCCACGTCCGACGCGACCAGCTTCACCCGCGCGTCCCCGAAGGTGACGTTGAAGGTGCGGGTGTTGGCGACGTTCGTCATGAAGAACCGCACGACCTCGCCCGCGCGAACCTCCAGCGCGTGTCCCGTCACGCCATTGACGAGCATCACGTTCCCGAAACGCCCCATGAGCGCGTGGGTGGGCGCCTCCTTCCCCCACGGGATGAAGCCGTGGTCGTCCATGAGGATGTCGTCGAGCACGAGCATCTCCTCGCGGTGGGCGGGGCCATAGTAGTCCGGGTCGGGTGACGACACGAGGAGGTTCCCGTAGAGGCCCAGATCCTGCTGGACATCCTCGCGCACGTGGGGGTGGTACCAGAACATCCCCGCGTCGGGCACCCGCAGTTCGTAGACGAACGACTCGCCGACCTCGATCGGGTCCTGGGTGACGCCGGGCACGCCGTCGAAGCGGTTCTCGAGGCGGAGGCCGTGCCAGTGCACGGTCGTGGGGAACTCGATCCGGTTCGTGACGCGCACCACGACGGTCGAGCCCTGCGGCGCCTGGATGAGGGGGCCCGGGTACTGGCCGTTGTAGCCGTACATGGCCGCCATGTGACCGTGCAGTGTGCGCCGCACGATGGTGACGTCCACGTCGAAGGTGTCGCCGGGCTCCAGGAAGACGACTTCGCTCGGCCGCGCCTCGGGGAGCGTCATGAGGTCGATCCCGGCGGCCGCGAGGAAGGGTTCGACCGGGGGCAGCGCCATCTCCAGCCCCGGGATCATCGGCATGTTGGGGTCCATGGGGGGCATGCGCCAGCCGCCTGCCATGACGCCCATCATGTGGGCCGCGTGGTCCATCTCCTGGGGGGCGGCGGGCGGGGCAATGGCGAGGAGAGCGGTTGCCAGCAGGACGGCCGAACCGATGGTCGCTCGGGCCGTTGCCCGGGCCGTCGGTGCACGCGTACCAACGGGACTGCGGGGGCGGGGCGGGCGTCGGGTGGGCATCATGCCGGTTCGATATCGGTTTGGACGAAATCGTTCCCCTTGAACAACAGGGGCTCGCCGGTGGTCCTGGCGAGCGCGTAAGCGAAGCAGTCGCCGAAGTTCAGCGCGGCCGGGTGGTTTCCCTTGCCGAAGCGTCGCCATGCGCGGCGCGCCGCTCCCAGGTGTTCCACCGTGACGGGCACCATTTCGATCTCCGCGCGCTCCATCAGGGTGTCAAGGTCATCGGCCGCCGCCTCGCCTCCCCGGCGTTCCAGCGCGATGGACGCCTCCAGTACGTTGGCAACCGACATTCGGCAGGGGTAGGCAGTCATGATCGCAGCGGCATGACGCCTGGCATCGGGCTCGCCAAACAGGATCGCGAGCACAGCCGAGCTATCGACGATCACGTGGGCAGGCCACGATCGTCATAGAGAAAATCGCCATGCTCGGTGGCCGATGGACCAGGCTCGAGCGACTCGGCACAGCGCTCGCCGATGGCAAGCAGTTCCTCGATACGGGCGTCCCGGTCACGCCGACGCCTTTCGCGCGCCAGGCGCTCGCGCAACGCGACGGTGATGGCGCCGGTCATGGTCTCGCCGGTCAGCCGGGCCAGGTCGCGCGCGAGCAGACAGGTCTCGTCATTCTTGATGTTGAGGCCCATGGCCGACTCCAAGGTAGAAAGGGAGACTCGATATCTACCCTACCTCGGATCGCCAGCCGACGCAACATCCGCCACCACACCTACTCATATGCACACATACTCATACCCCAGGCCGCGCGGTTCTCCTCTTCGAAGGGCCAATTTCCAGCCATGGCGTGCATCATCCCGCTACGCGACATGCCCCGGATCACGATCAGGCCGGTCCACATGGGTGCGTCTCGATCGGAGGCGGGCCCACGCCCGTAGCGCCACCGGCCCGGGCCGCATCCCCGCTTCACTTCCCAACACCGCATGACAATACGTCATCGAACTTCTGCACCGGTGTACTAGGCGGCGGATGAGTTTCCGGTTCAAGAGAGATTGGGCGGTTGCTCCTAAAGCCGATCTGCGGACGGTGTGGTTCGTGCAACCCCTGATCGACGACTACACCGACTACTTGGTGGACGGCATCGTCCAGTTGTCTTGGCGACTCACGGAGAGGCTGACGCTGACCTTTGACCTTCGACCATTCTCGTGACAGTGATCCGCCAGCGGAGGTAGAGGTCTCTGAGCGACAGTTTCTGTTCGGCTTCGCTGGCCGTTTCTGACCTCACCCTGGTTCAGTACGCTCGGCCTCTCCTTTGCCGTCGAGGAAGGTGCCTTGGTCCCACTCGTCGTCCCCCCGGGTCCCCTCTCGGTCGCGCCGGATCGCCTCGGCGTCCCTGCGGATCCTCTGGAGGAGATCCGTATCCTCTTCCGGCTCCCGCGGCTCTTCTCCCAGTGGCACTATGCCCATCCTATCGAGCTTTTCCATCACCGGAGCCATCGCACGCTCGGGGTCGCGGAAGAATACGCTTCCCCGAATACGGGCGAACCGCCACCCCAGCCGCTCCAGATCCGCCTGTCGCTGCATGTCCTCCACCAGCTTATCCTGCGGGTGCCATCGGTCCCCGTCGCACTCGATCGCCAAGCGGGCTTCAGACCCTTCAACCACCAGGTCGATCCGATAGCAACCCACCGGCCACTGTGCGCGGACGCGGTATCCGGCGTTCTGCAACCGGCGGAGAACCCTGCGCTCGAACTCCGATTCCGTCTTCTCACTTTGCTCCTCCATGGCGCGCATCAATGCCTGGGGGTCGCGTGCATGCTGAATGAGCCGACGACGCAAGTCGCCCTCCTTCAAATGGCTCTCCGGATCAAGCGAGTGTACGACCCACAATTGATTGCGCGCCCGGCTGACGGCGACATTGTACCGCTTCCTAAAGACCTTGGCCGGGCCGTCCCTCTTTAGCCAGTGCTTGCCGTCGTCCGGTGGTCCGTCCACCATTGACAGGAAGACCACATCCCGTTCGTCCCCCTGGAACTGGGCGGCGGTCCCCCACAACAACCGATGCTTCGTGAAGGCATCCGGGGCGTGAGGACCAAGGTACTCCGAGAGCTTTTCGCCGATCGCGGAGACCTGTTCGTGGCCCATCAAGGTGATCACTCCGAAGCTCGTCGGTTCGCCTCTCTCGTTCGTCAGGTATGCGGGGTCGCGCAGGCAGGCCGTCACCAGAGACGCAATCGCAGCCGCTTCAGCGTCGTTCCTATCGCCCACTCGCATTCCCCGGACGCGCTCCGACACAATGGCTGGCCGCAACCCGGCCGAGGACGGCTCCCTCAGCGGTCGGATCGTGTTGTTGTAGGATAGGTTGTTGCTGAACTGAATGATCTCGGGGACGCAGCGGAAGTGTTCCCGGAGTCGTACGACACCGCCAACGAACGACATCTCCGCAAGGTCGTAGATGGATGTCTGTCCGTCGTACAGGCGGGCGTTCGGGATTCCGTCAAGATACGCGTCAATCAGTCGATCGACGTCTTCCGCGCGCATCCCGATGGCGTCCGGCGTTACCTGCTCATTGTCCCCGACGATGATGTGGCGTCGCCCGAGATAGAGTGCGGCGAGCGCGGTGACGTCGCTCTGGCTCGCCTCGTCGATGATCACGACGTCGAATTTCGTGCTACGGGGATCGAACGATTCGTACACCCGGTTCAGCGGCATGATCCACACCGGCACTGCGTTGCGCGCGGACTCGAGTAGCTCCCTCGCTTGGGCCTTCAGTGCAGCGACCCTCTTGCCCCAACCTCCGCCCATCTTCTCCACCGTCTTGACGTACCCGACAAGGGCCCGCTGTTCGTCAGGCCCGATGCGATCACGCTGCGCGGCCCAGGCCCCGCGATCGATGATCTGGCCTGCCAGCTTCCGGGCGTCCCGTCGCAAATCGCCTATCTGTTCCACGAGCCCATTGATCGAGTCTTCGGCCCGCCGGTCCAACTCCTGCCTCATCTGGAGCCATCGCCATGCCTTGCCGGGATTGGAAGTCGGCTCATCTCCGCCGTGGTGCGGCGCCTTTCTCCGGGTGATCGCCGACGCCCACTCAGGTGCGGTCACGGCCAGTTCTTGCAGGAGCCCCCGCCGACGATCGAAGACGTGACGTAGGCCCTCGATGCGTGCCAACTCGCAATGGGCTTCCTCGTACGAGTCGGGATTCCAATCCGCCGCAGCTCGCTCCAGGGCGCGAGCCGTCCCGCTCTCCGGGAACTCGAGGAGATACGAACGTTGTCGTCTCGCTCGGGCGTCCAGTTCGGAGCATCTCGCTACCGCCAGACGGCCGGCGATCAGTTCCCCGAGAGCGGTGTCCGCCGCCTCCGTGACCCGATCCAGATCGCCGTGCGGTCCTCCGCCTGCCGGGAAGCAGTCCACCAACGCCTCATACCTGAACCCGAGATCCGCGAGCCTGGCGCGGAATGGCTCCCACCATCGCTCTCGCCACTCAAGTCGTTGTCGTATCTCCGGCACCCAGGCGTTCGCCGTCAATTCGGGTTCCTCGCCGTCGGGGTCGCCAATCGAGGGGCCGTTGACACCCCTCATCACTCGATTCCAGTGAGCGATGAACCTGCCTCTCTTGCGCTCAAGTCCGGCGGCATCGAAAAGCGTCGTGAAGTCCTCCAGATCCCTGGGTTCACGTCCGTACGTCCGGCTTCCGGCGATCACCTTGCGCCAACCAGGCTTCCGGAGCTTCTTGAGCCTCAGCCCGCGTCCGCGCTGCAGGTGCCGTACGATCTCCGCGAGGATGCTCTCGACCTCTTCCGCGGGCGCGCCCGGCACAAGCCTGGCGTCGCGCTCCGCGATCATGCTCATTGTGTTGGAAGCGTCCTCGACCAGCCCGTTTGTCGCGCTGACCACATCGTCCCACATCTTGCGCCGTCCACCGCCCATCCACCCGGCGAACAATACCTCGCGCAACCACTGCTCCGCGTCGGAGAGCATGGGCTTGACGCCGTCAAGCTCCCGCAGAAGCTCGCCCAGGCGATCCGCGGATACGTCCGACCCGGCGTGATCGTCCCAGAACTCGGGTCGGTGTTTTCCGGTGTCGCGCGCCGCGTCATTCAATGCCCGAGCCGCCTGTCGAAAACCGGTAGGGTCCACCAGTTCCGCCAGTGACGGTTGGGGCCTCATCAATTCCCTCTCGTCGTGCGCGGGAACGGTCTCGTTAGATGCGTAGAGCTCGCGGACATCCGAATCCGACAGGGAACAGAGCGCACCATGCTCAATCGGGCCGGGCAGCCACCCATGCTCGTCCTCGCCGTCGCGCACCTGTTTCGCGGCGTCGGTCGGGCGAACGCCCTCCCCACCAATCACGAGTTCCTCTATCTCGCTGTATCGCGCGGCCCGCAGGCGTTCCCTGAGGTCGTCTTCCGTCCGCCACAACCGCTTGTGGCGGGCACGCATATCATTAGCTTGGCTGCGCAGGTCCTCCGCGTCCGCGCTCGACACGCGACTCACTATCTCATGCACGGCAAGCTTGAGTTGCTCCCTGCTCTCGGCATCTCCTTCCACGACGCTCAGGCACAGCGGTCGAAGTTGCTCGTCGACCTGACCACGAAGAACGTCTAGCGCCTTACTGGTGTGGGCGGTCACCAGAACGGTCTTGCCCTCCTCCAGGAAATGCCCGATGAGATTCGCGATCGTGTGCGTCTTCCCTGTCCCGGGAGGCCCCTGCACCAGCACGGATTCCGTCGACCGCAGGCGCTTGGCGATGAGCAGTTGCTCCTGGTTGGCCGCCTTGCTGAAGAGAACGTCGTCGCGCCGGGGCGCGCTCACGGGACCGTGGCCCTCGTCCGCGGTCCCGGTTGGCGGTGATTGGTTCGCAGACGACGACGGATCGGCGTCGCCGCCCGTTATCTGGATCAGCCCTTCGGGTACGTCGGGGGAATCGCCAGCGAGGTCTTCGATTATCGAGGTGATGATGGTATGGAGCCCTGCGGTCCTCGGTCGCGCGAAGATCACCGGATTGCGCCAGATGGTGGGATGCGCCCGCTTGTCGCCCTTGGTCTCGCTGAATTCGCCGTTCACGAAGAGCCCCTGGACCAGTCGCTTGAGAAACCCTCTCGTCCGCAGGCCACCGAGAGGCACCAAACCCTCCTTCTCGGTTTCCTCCGCGAACGCGGTCATCATCTTGCCGTCGAGTCCGGGGACGAGCGAAAGCAGGGGGCGATGGAGCCCGGCGTGGTCGCCTTCCGGCCAGAGCCGAACCTCGGGTGCCGCCGGCTCGAATTCCACCCTGAGTCTCTGAAGCAATACGGGGTGCTCGATCGCCGCCTCCAAACCCGCCTCTTCCGACATCGGGCAATGCAGGACTCCGTCCGCCACTACCAGTTCAGTCTGATCCCCCTGCCGGCGCATCAGCGTCCACACCCCGTGGAGCCTCTCGTACAGGCGGCGCGTCAGTACGGTCGGCCGCTCCGCCTCGGCCCAGGCTTCTCGGCGAGTTCGCCACCGATCCCAGCCGGACACCCGCTTCTCGTCGTCGGAAAACCGGATGGTGGTCGTATCGGCAAACGGTACCCGTTGGTTCTTCGAGCGAACGACCCGCGCCTGACGCGTCGGATCGTCCCATCCGCTGAGCAACCAGTCGCGCAGAACCTGCGGTGGCCGGGGACAAGGTGTCAGATCTGGACGCCCGACCCTAACAAGTGGTTCCGGGTTGCTGCCGGCCGCTTCCTGATCTCCGTCGTTGTCGAGCGATTCGCCGCGTTGAACGCGAACGAACGGGTGTTCGGGCCAATCGTCGAGGAATTCGGGATCGGGGGAGTAGCCGTTAAGGGTGCGCCTCACGGGTTGCCTGATCGCGGCGAGCTCGCCGATGTACTCGAATATGCGCGTCAGCCGACGATTGGCGGGGAGGATTGGTGCGGTCATGGTGCGATCCGGAGGGTTGGGCGCGCCGCCGTCTCATGGCCTGATCCGGCGGCGTAGGAAGATATCACGACGAGCGAGTGCGTGTGGCCTCCGTCTCTCTGGCCCAATTGTCCAGACGTAGGGCACTCCATCCGGTCCATGTGGGTGCTCGCGATCCTTGTAACACTCTGAATCTAAAGCACTTGCCGCCTCACGTCGCCTCGGCTCCCGGCCATTCGTGAATAAGGGGAGCTCATGCGAATTCGCTACACCCGAGCAAGAGTGCTGACGGCTCGCCAGTGTTTGTCACTCTGCCCGAAGGCGAGTGGCCAACCGTCGAAATGAAAGTTGGCCATGCTATTGAGAAGTTCGACAGGCTTGAGGTCATTGGATGGTTGACGTTGACATCACGTGAGTGAGGAGGGAACAAATGTAACCTCGTTTCGGCGCCGTTCCTGGCTCGGCCCCAGCCGAGTGTCTTCCGGCCGGACCCGGACTGGATGGTCGAGGTCATGCGGCACCGGTCTGGAACGTCGGTTTGTGAAGCCCGCCACCCCTCACTGCGGGTTCGGGACCGGGCTCGCCGCGACATCGCCTCGCGACATGACCTAAGGAGGTCATGCGCCGAGTTTGCCTACGCCCGGTTCGTCGGGATTCAAACGCATGATCGCCTCCCAGGGAATCGCCGATTCGTGCCCACCGAGCTGCATTTTGACGTCGATCGAAACGCCCGGATCGCCCGCGATTCTCGCCCGTAGCGCCACCGGGCCGGGTCGTCATTCACCCGCGCGTATGCGAACTCCCGCGCGCAGTTCCTCGAAGTACGCCGTGTCGGCCGTCACCGACGGAGGAGACTCCCCTCCCGCGAGCAGGAGGCCCCGAAGGTGCTGGCGGTCCCGGTCCCGGCGAATCAGTTCGCGGATGTACGCGCTGCAGGTGCCGTATCCCCGGTCCTCCACCTGCCCGTCGACGAAGGACTTGAGCGGGGCGGGGAGTGAGATGTTCATGGTGCTTATGGAGAAACCGCTATGAGCTCCCCCGTTCCAGCCGCCAGACGTCCACGTGGTCCAGGTCGAGGCTGTCGCGGCGGATGGTCAGCAGGTGGTCGGAAGGGCCAAAGGCCGGGGCGACGCCGGTTGGCGCGTGGGGAGGCGCCGGTACACTGGCGAGGAGCCGCCCGTCGACGTCGAAGACCTCCCAGAGGTCGCCGTCCATACGGCGCACCTTGACCCAGAGCTTGCCGTCGGTCGCGATTTCGAACGGGCCCAGGATCGGTTTTGTCGCGTACCGGGTCGGGCCGGAGGGTTCGCAGTCGGCGCTCCTGTTCTCCGCATACCACTCCTCGAACTTCCGGGTGCCCTCCTCCCACTCGGCGTCCGTGACCGGTTCGGCGGGCAGCGGACGCTGGATCACCCGCACGGTGTCGGCGCCGTGGTTCCGGGTGACCGCGATCCGGTAGTCGCGCGTGAACGCGGAGTACATGACGCCGCCGGGCCCCGGGTGCTCCAGGAAACTCGGAGCGAATGGAATCGTGAAGGCCGTGAGGTAGCCCTCTCCATACTGGCACACGATCGCCGACGAAGACGCGTCCGGCGGCTCCGGCAGCTCCGGCAGCGTGTCGCCCGTTGCGCCGCGGCTGTTCAGGCCCACGTACAGCGACCGGAGCGCGGAGCCGAAACTCGTTTCGTACGCGGCACCAAGCGCACGGCGGTACAGTTCGTCGGGGCCGACGGGGTAAAACCGAGGGCCCGGCCACCCCGTTCTGCGCCCCCGAGTCCTCCGCTGCCCGAGCCACTCGCCTGCTCTCGACCACTCGCCGACGCGGCCCAGCATGGGATCCATTGTCAGGAGCAGGTCTCCCGCCCACGCCAGCGAAGAGAGGGCCTGGAACTCGCCCGGCCCCTCGCCCTCGCGGCCGAAGGTGCGGCGGTGCGCGCCATGCAGCCCGAAGACCCTGACCTCGAAGTTGCGGCCGTCGGCCACGTAGACATCCCCGTCCGGCCCCAGCGCCACGCTGGTCACGCCGCCGAACTCGTCCGGCGAGCCGGTTTCGGCCAGGGTCTTCGGCCCGATCGAGACCACCGGGGCGAGGCGTGCCGGGGGCGGGGTGCCGATGTTGGTGACGTGTACGACTCCGCCGATGGTGTCGAAGGTGGTGGTCAGGCCGCCGGGTGGCGCCTCGTAATCCTGGGCGCAGGCGGCGAGGCCCACGGTTGACGCGAGAAGCAGGGATGGGACTCGACGCATTTGCGGCATCCTCTCGGAGCGGGCAGTGACCGTAATCTACTCATTCATATCCGTAGGCCGCGCAGTTCTCCTCCTCGAAGGGCCCGTGACCGGCCATGGTGTGCATCATTCCGCTGCGCGACATACCCCGGATGACAATGGGACCGGTCCAAATGGTTGCGTCCGGATCGAACACGGGCTCGAGCGTGACCACTACGAGGAACTTGTTCCACGCCACCTTGCCGGAAAAAGCCGCCGGGTCCGCCAACTCGCCGGCGAGCACCACCTGATCCAGCTCGGGTGTCGTCGTCCACACCACATAGGCACCGCTCCGCGCCGGCTTCAGCCGCTCGAAGCGGACGGTGAAGTCGTAGTGGTAGCTGCCGTCCTCGGCGAGGGCCACGCCGAACGGCGACTGCGAAAAGGCGACTTCGCCGACGCCGGCCGCGTTGCCGGTTCCCGGGACACGCCTGGTGGAGACCATAGGGAACTGGTAGTACTCGGGACCGGCGGCGCCGGGAACAGGGCCGGTAGCGCCGCCAATCGGGCCGCCTGCGTGGGAAAGCGGGCCGCGCACGCCGGGCCGGAGCCCGCCAAGGGCCGAACGCGAGCCTGCCGGGCCCAAAACCGGGCTGGGCCCAATCGGACATCCGCGGACAAACCCCGCCACCTCGGAAGGCAAGCCGGCCACCCGCCCTCCCTCTGCGGCGTTCCGGGCCGGCGCCGCACCCAAAACCACCGCCACCAACACCCAACCTCCCGGTCGCAGCAATCCAGTCATCCTCCCCTCCTCCTTCTCGCGGCGCGTGGTGCGCACGTCGGCAAAGCTCTCACCCCCCACCCCCTCAACTGATCGGCCGCTTCACCGGCCCATTATCCCAGTCCTGCGCCGACGAGATGTTCGGCATGCCCCACTGCTCCCCGTTCCACCCACTGAACCCGTCCATGCGGAAGGTCCAGAACCCCGTCGTCATATCGCTCACCACGATCAGGCCGTCAGCGTTGCGGATGTCCACCCCGAACGCGCCGTTGAACACCGCCGTGCGGTCCTTGTTGGGCGGGCCCACATAGGTGTCGTAGAAGCCGACCGTGACCGGATTCTCGGGGTCCATGAGCGAGAAGATCTGCAGGCCGTCCAGGTAGCCGGACGCGAAGACGTAGGGCCAGCGGACCTCGTGGTTGTGGACCAGGTTCTCCCAGTCGGCGGTCCAGGCCGAGATGGGACGGCGGATGTTGGTGACCTCTTCGCTCTCGAGGGCCGGCTGGAGGTCGAAGATGCGGATGGGGGCGTACTGGTACTCCGTCTCGGCGATGGCGTAGCGGCCGTCGGGGCTGGGGGTGAAGGTGTGCCCGCCGCGCACGCCGCTGACGCCCGCGAGGGTGATCCGGAGCTGGGGGTCGTCGAGGTTGGTGACGTCGTAGATGTAGTAGCCGCCGGTGCCGCCGCCGTAGAAGCGGTCCTCGCCGGTGTCTGGGTGATAGCCGACGTAGAAGTCGTGGTAGCCGCGCCCGCCGCGGCTGAACTCGGTCTCGGGGACGGGGACGCGGCCGGCGAGGGCGTTGTCGAGGTCGCCGGAGACCACCCGGGCCATGTCGTAGACGTGCGCGAAGGGGCCGCGGACGGTGGTGAAGAGGAGCACCCGCCCGTCGGAGTGCTTGTAGATGAAGATGTTGTGGAAGCCGCCCGGCAGCTCGGGTTCGCGGATGCGGGCCACCTCGCGCACGGTGGATGCGTCGGGCAGCCCGGTCACGTCGAGGACCACGGCGCCCAGGTCGGTGTTGGGGCCGCCCTGCCCGAACTGGAGCGACTGCACCACGTAGTAGCGTTCGCCCAGCTTGAAGTGCTTGACGTCCATGCCGCCGGTGCGCATGTGCAGGTCCTGGTTCTCGATCCGCCACTCGTAGAGGAGTTCGGGGTGCTCGGGGTCGGCGATGGAGACGATGTCGAGGCCCTTGGGACCGACGTCGCCGTAGACCATGCGCGCGACGTAGGCGTAGGGGCGGTCGATCTCCTGCTCCAGGTCGAGGTCGGCCACGGACAGGCGCGGGCCCAGGGGGATGTGACCGAGGATGTCGATGTTGTCGCTGCCGGGTTTGGAGGCGGTCCACTGGGCGTGGGCGGGGGGGGCGGCGAGGGCGAGAAGGAGGAGGAGGGCGGTGGTGGCCAGGGTGGCGGTGCGGAAAGCTTTGGGGGGCATGGTCAATCTCCGTGTCGGGGCGGTGGGCCGGGGGGCGGGGCTCCTCTGGGGAAAGCTACGGTGGGGTTCGGGCGTGGTGCAATCTTCTTGGCAATTGGCACTCACGGGGCATTGCCGGAGCAGTCCCGCGGGCAAACCCGCGCGAGCACAGAACGTCCCTATTCGCCAACGGGACTCCGTGCGACCTCGGCTGACGTTGGCGCTCACGATCCCGACCTCCGCATCACGCGCGTAGCTCGACACATCCACGGTGGTTGTCCGTTGGCCACCGAGCGGGCCGCTGGAGTTAGGCGGCCGGTGGTCGCGCTGGGCACTATCCGGCCTCCGGCGGAATCAGCGGCTCAACGAGGGCGATCAGGTCCGGCAAGTCGTCGCGAATCGTTTTCCAGACGAGCTCCAAGTTGATCTCGAAATAGGCATGAACAAGACGATTTCGCATGGCGATGATATCGCGCCACGGAGGGATGCCGGGATGAGCCTGCCTCGTATCCTTGCTCACTCGTGCTGCGGCTTCGCCGACGATCTCAACCGCCTTCGCAGCCGAAAAAACTGTTCTTTCGTCCCGCTCGAAGTCGGCGAACGACATGTCCTCCGTGAACGACAAGGCTTTCCTTGCGGCTAGTAACATGTCCAGCAGGTATTCGGACTCCTCACGTGGCATAGACCACCCTCGCGGACTCCAGAATCTCCTTCCGTCGAATGTAGTTCCGGCTTCTCTCGATTGTTGGGCGATGCACCAGATCGACCCGGCGGCGGCACATGTCGGCCAGTTCCCGTCTGATCCTGGCGGCTACGAACAACCCCGGCGTCCGTCCGGCCTTGAAGCGAACGAGAACGTCGATGTCGCTGTCGGGCCCGAAGTCATCGCGCAGCACCGACCCGAAAAGCGCCAGTTCCTCCACCTCCCAGCGGTCACAGAAAGCCGCGATGCCGCTCATGGGAACGCCCAGGCGGGCGGCCAGCCGTTCGCGCTCGAGCATCTCTCCGGTTCCTGACGGCACAGAGACCTCGTACGCGGCGATGTCCCGCCCCGCCTCGCCTTTTGGTCGCGCCATGATCGCTCTTGGGGTGCCGGGCACCCGGCTGGATCTGCCCTGTGTCCCGCATGATCGTCGGGCGAGCCGCTGTCCGTCCGCGCCCCACCTAGTGCCTCGAAGGCCACTATCAAGCTCGGTCGTTTCGGGTGAAGATTCAAGCGTCCCGGACTCCGACAGTCCCGGACTCCGACAGTGTCGGACTCCGACAGTCCCGAACTCCGACAGTCCGGACTCCGGAGCGGGATCGCGAAGAGCACGGATGAGCAACAACCCCCAACTGGCTTTTCTTCCATGGCTCAGGCTCGCGCGCGACATTGAGGCCGGGGACTCGTCGCGCTCGGATCAGAGCTTTGTCCGCAGGCCCCCCTCAGAACGGCCAGCGCTGCACCGCCATCATCGCTGCCACGCCACCGGCGCATACCGACAGGATCAGCGTCCAAAGACGTTGGGGGAGGGAAAGAGGGCGCACGGCCACCAGCGCCAGCAGCAGCACCCCCGCCGCCACGACGATCTGGGCGAGTTCGAGGCCGATGTTGAAGGACAGCAGGGGGACCAGCAGGCTCCTCTCCTCGCCGAGCGCCAGGCGCAGGAAATTCGAGAACCCCAGCCCGTGCACCACCCCGAAGACGAGGGCGAGAGCGTAGCGCGTGGGCCGCACGGCCACCCGGTGCTCGTCGGGATCCTCGCGCTTGAGCCCCACCAGGTTCGTTACCGCCGTGGCCACGATCGTCACCGGAATGAGGAACTCGACCAGCCCCGTGTCCACGCGCACCAGCCGCAGCGTTGCCACCGCCAGCGAGACCGAGTGACCGATTGTGAAAGCGGTCACCAGCACGAGCAGCTCGCGCCACCGCTTCAGCGAATACGCCGCGCATAGGACCGCCAGGAAGAGGATGTGGTCGTAGCCCTGGAGGTCGAGGAGGTGCTCGAAGCCGAGGCGCAGGTAGACGGTGAAGGTGCTGATCATGGTTCGCGGGGGGCGGCGCGGCGCGCACCGCTTTTCGTTGCGAGGCGGCGTAAAGCGTTGCGGAGCATCGCGAAAATTCCGATCCACGCAACCCACGATGCCCGCTCGGCCACCGTCAACATGCGAAAATGCTCCCACAGCAGCCACGGCACGGTGGCCGCGATCCCGATGCGGGAACCATTGTGGTACGGCATCCGCCGCTCCACCACCGTCACCGCGCGGCGACGATCCCGGTGCAACGCCGCCTCGATCGCTCCGCCGAGCTCTTCCGGCGACATATCACGCCAGCCGGGAACCCGCATCACGCTCCAGGCCGCCACGGTACGCCCCCACCCGTGCAGGTTCGACCCCGCGACGACCGCCAGATCCAGCCTGTCCGCGATGGCCAGGATCTCCGCGCGCTCGGCCTTCACCTGCTCGAGCCCCCGCGGCGCCCCGTCGCTCAGCTCCACTCCCACCACCCCCGCCGGCGACCCCGGCTCAAGCGGCACGATCTGGTCCAGGGGCCCGGGAATCGTGTACAGTATCGTCGCCGGCGCCGCCCCCCGTTCCTGCGCGGCCGCGATCGAGTCCGGATCGAGGTGGTGCCAGGTGCTGTCCAGCGCGAAGGTGTAGCGGACGCGGTCACCGAGCAGGTTCACGTGCCGGTTGCGCAGCCGCACCTCCATCCCCGACAGCATCACGGTGCGCGCGGCCGCGCGGGCCGGGTTGGCAGGCGCCGCATCGTCCACCCCCGCCCACGTGTAGTGATCGGTGATGTACGCCGCGTCGAAGCCGCCGCCCTCGTGCCAGGCCCGGTTGCGCGCGGCCGTGAAGCGGGACCACCCGTCGTGGGAGTGGTTGGTGTGCGAGTGGAAGTCCACCGCGAGGAGGTCGGGGTCGTCTAGCCGGATCGCGGTCATGGGGCGCGGGAGGAAGACGGCGGCCGCGTAGAAGGCGAGCAGGGCGATCAGGAAGACGACGGCACCGCCGAGTTCCAGAACGGCCGGCATCACACTGAAACCGGGGTGGGCGGCTTCTTCGGCGGTGGAGGGGTCGGCGGCAAGCTCGCGGCGCACGGTGCGGACCGCGTGGACGCGCCGGGCGAGGTAGAGCAGCAGCAGGCTCGCGAGGACCGCGTAGTGCTGGCTGACCGTGAGCAGGGACACGGTGTCCCAGATGCCGAAGAGGGGGGCACCGAGGAGGTAGCCGAACGGGTGGTGGAGGTGGGCGGGGGGGACGAGGGTGTGGGTGGCGGCGTCGTGGAGGGGTGGGGTGGCGAAGATGGCACCCAGGATGATCAGCGCGATGAGCGCGAGGGGGAGGCGGGGGATGGTGGGGCGGGACGTAGGGTTACGGATCATCGTGCGGGAGTCTCCCGTCGTAGGGTCTCCGCCAGCCGGCGGGCACGCTCGGCGACGCGGGCCGCGAAGCCATGCAGGGCCTCCTCGTCGAGTCCCGGTCGCACCAGATCCACCGCGACGCCTTCACAACGCTCGCGGGCCAGCTCGCAAAGTTCGCCCACGCGCCGCCGCACGAACGGGGCCGCCAGCCCGCAGTCCCGCGCGAAGCGGTCCCAGGTGGCGGGACGAAACTCCTTCAGCCTGCCCCTCCGGCCGACCCTCATGGCCAGGGTGGCCGCGAGGTGCGGATACGCAATCGTGCACATCAGGTCGTAGAGCGGGGCGAGGGTGGTCGTTCCGGGGGGGTCATGAAGGATGCTGTAGTTCTTGCCGTGCGCGTCCGCGTTGCCGATCAGCACCTGGATGATGGCCGCGTCGAGGAGCTCGATTACGGCGGCGGCGGGCCTTGTGCAAACCCGCCGCACCAAGCCAAAGCAGCGCGCAAAGCCCGGCCCCCCGTCGGAGGCGTACTTGCGGGCCGGCGGCACCCCCAGCGCCTGGCAAAAGTCCTCCTGGTGCAGCCGACACTGCGTTCCGTCGGCTCCAGCGCGCCGGTCAAAGCGCTCCACCAGCAGGAACGGACTGTCGCCGGCCACCCTGGTCTCCACCGCAGCCACCTCGAGGCCAAGCGCGGCGGCAAGGCACATCGCGAAGGCCTCGTTCTCGGTTGTGGCGGCCAGCCCGGGGATCGGCGGCTTCAGGATGTGCGTGGTCGGCTGCCCCGGCGCGGGAACCGCAATCCCGTCGCCGGTGGCCACGACCGGGAGTTTCGACTGGGCACCGGCGAGCGAGAGGCGCAGCCCGCCATCCCGGCCGGCCAGAAACGGCCGTGTCCTGATGGTGTCGAGAAGTTCGACCAATTCGTCGTCCGACAACACCCTGCCACCGCCGCCGGCCTCCGGGACGGATGGAACCTCCCCCTCCGGGCACAAGGCGAGCGCACCGGCCACTTCCTCCCCCAGTGCCGCAAGCAGCCGAAAGGTGTTCGTCGACGACACCCCGAGCGCGGCGGCAACCGCATCGCGCTGAGCCCCTTCCGGCAGCAGGCCTTCGAAGAAGGGTGCACAAAGCCGTGCGCTGAACGACTCCGGCCGCTTGGGCAGGGAGAAGGAAACCGGCGGCCTGGCCGGGTCCGCGACCCAGTCGCCGTCATACGCGAAACGCATGGCCCCATGACGGTCCAGCGCCAGCGACCCGACGACGACCCCGTCCCACCACACCGTCAGCGAACGCGTCATCCTGCAGCCCGGCGCCTCACCGCTCCCGGTGCTCGGGCGGGCTTGTCCACGGACTGCCGGGCGGGTCGATCCGCACCCTGTACCCCAGCGCGTCGAGCACCGCGAGCGCCTTGCCCACCCGGGCCGTCTCCTTCCCCCGCTCCAGCTCGGAGAGAAAGCGCACGCCGACCCCAGCGGCCCCCGCCAACTGGTCCTGGCGCAGGCCCTGCTCGCGCCGAGCGGCGCGAATAATCCTTCCCAGCTCCTCGGTCGTCATGGTTCGTTTTCCCGATCAGGAAAATAGCGCGGCCGTGCACCCCCGCAAGCCCGAATTGTCCCGATCGGTAGTGCGGCGCGCGTCGGGCCGGCGGTCCCCGCCCACCCATCACCTCACAAACGCGTGCGAGTACTTCACCATCACCGTCCGCCCGGTCGACAGCGGCGGTCGCGACTCCCCGACACCGCGGTCGCTGTGCAGCCCCTCGTTGTACACGATCCACAGATCGGTGCCTTCGCGGAAGTGGTACCGGAACCGCACGTTCACGCTGGTCTGGTCGATGGCGTTGTTGTACTGGGCGAAGGTGCTCATCGAAACGCGCGGGTTGAGCGCCGTATTGACCTTCAGGAGAGCCAGCCGGGTGGTGGTGCTCACCGACCGGGGCGCGACCCGGGTAGGGAGCCGGATCCGATTGACCTCGTAGCCGGCCTCCACTTCCAGGTACCTGGAGACGGTCCAGGTGGGGGCCAGGGAAAGGCTGAGGCGGCTGCCGCCGTAGAAGGTCCCCGCCGACCCGTTGAAATCGCCCCGGAAGGCGGCGCTGCGGGGAAGCCGTAGCATGAGGTTGGCTTCGTGGAACCAGTATTCGCCGGGCGGAACGAGCAGGTTCGTGACGCGAAATCCGGACCGCACGCTCTCGAAGCTCGACAGCGTCCCGATCGTGACATTCGATCCCCCCTTGAAGTCGAACTCGATCTCGGGCCGGATCTCGCGCGATTCCGCCGTTCCGTCATCCTTGCGGTGGTAGTGATACGTTTCCACGCTCACGGCTCTGGAACGAAGGGGCGAGTCGGCGTCCCGGTACTGCCGGTAGCCCAACTGCCCGGCCCCGTAGTTGAAGTTCCTGCGCGACTGGAAACCGAGTCCGGGCCGGTAGTGCGCCCCCACCCGGATCGTCTCGCCGTAGTAGAAGAGCCCGTCGTCGCGCCTCCGCTCCAGCCGGACCCGCAGCAGCCCGGACTCCCGCCCCGGCTCCTCCCCGGCAAACCGCTGCTGCCATTCGTCGAAGGTTTGCGCCCACTGCAGCACGAGATACTCGTCGCCGACCAGCCGCAGCACCGCGTCCAGCCCGTACGCGGCGTTCGCGCCAGCGGGAGAGTCCCGGTCATAGGTATAGGACCCCAGCCGGGTGGTCACCATGGCACCCACCGAGGAGTACGGGTTGAAGACCTGCTGCCTCAGGCGAAACACACTCATGGTCTCCGACGGAAGGCTTTCCCGGGCCGCGGTCCGCATGCTCAGGAAGCCGAAGTCGGTGCCGGCCAGCCTGCCGACGGCGCGCACGCCCCCGTAGATGCGCACCGGTTCGCCCCCGTTCAGCCCGATGCGGCGGCTGTGGAAGAGGCGGTTGGAGAAGCCGCCGGTGTTGAAGTCGAAGGTCGACGCCCGTTCCTGGAAGAACTGGCGCTTCTCGGGGAAGAAGAGCGAAAAGCGGGTCAGGTTGATCTGCTGCTCGTCGGCCTCGACCTGCGCGAAGTCGGTATTCACGGTCAGGTCCAACGCAAGGTTGGAGATCGGCGAGTACTTGATGTCGAGCCCGGCTTCGGTGGTGAGGTCCCGCTCGCCCCGCCACTCATACCGTGTCGGGCCGGCGGAGCGCACCAACTCCGGGGTCTGCCGGAATCCGCCCAGGGCGTAGGGCGTGATGTACAGGGGCGTGGCCTGGCGCACATCCCTGAGCACCACCCGCTGGGCCCGCGACGGCCGCGCGAAGCCGAGCCGCCCCGAGCTGGGGTCCATGGCCGGGTAGGTCTGGCGCTCGTTCTTGCGGGGGATCATCCGATAGGTGATCAGCCCCATGGTGACCTCGCCGTCGACCGCCTGGAAGCCGAGGGTCGAGAACGGGATCCGGAATTCGGCGAACCAGCCCCGGTCGTCCTTCGTGGCGGCCACGTCCCAGTGGGAGTTCCAGTCCGGGTTCATGGGCATCCCGCTGGTGAACTGGGCGTCGTTCGACACAGTGCGGTCCTGCCGGACGCCTTCCGGGTTGGTGACGAACCACACCGCGGTTTCATGGTCGTTGTAGCTGTCGATGACCACGGCCAGGATGTCGTCGCCGCTGTAGGTGTCGCGGTAGAAGGTACCGGTGCGGATCCGGTCCGGTTCGGAGTCGTACATGCGGCCGGACACGTACAGGTAGCGGTCGTCGTGGGCGACCCTGACCTCGGTGGCCTCGGTGAGTGGGCCGCCGAAGGTGGGGGCGTACATGGTCATGGGGAAGGGGGCGATCGCGTCCCAGGCGGCTTCGTCCACGACGCCGTCCAGCGTGATGGGGCCGGTAAGGCGGGGGATGGTGATGGGGGAGGTGGACGTGTCGGGGTTCTGGGCTTGGAGAGTGGCCGCGAAGGGGAGGGAAGCCGCGAAGAGGAAGGCGGTCCAGTAACTCGCGGAACGATGGTTGCGACGTATACTACACATGACTTAATGTAAACTTCTCATGACATATTGACCCTGTCCCGTGCACCCTTGGGTTGGTGGATGGGCGGTTGTCGGCCGGCCTTCGCCGACGACCCTTGACGATAAGATACGGGATGTCACCGCTCCACCTCGACAACCTCACGGCCCCCAGGGCCGCGCCGTCGCGCAACATGCTGCTCCTGCACGGCATCTACGGCGCGGAGCGGAACTGGCGCACCGTCGCGCGCCGCCTCGTGCAAGCGCGTCCCGGACTGGGGCGTCACGCTGGTCGACCAACGCGCGCGTGGATGCGTGCGTGGTCGAGGAGCCCCCTGACGGGGTGACGATCCACTTCGTGAAGGCGTCGGCGTCTAGCGTGCTGGGCGTCGAGGCCGTGGAACGCATTCGCGCGGCGGGGCGGCGCACTGGCCGGGTCTTCCTGCACGAAGCGGAGGGCGGGCACTGGCTCAACACGGAGAATCCGGCGGCGCTCCACGAACTGCTGGTGGCAAGGTTGTAGGACGAACTACCCGTTCGCCGGTCAGTCCATGTTGCGCAGCACGGCGAACACGGCACCCGCCCCCGCCACCAGCAACGCGAAGACCCACGCGACGGTGACATCCGGCACCGCCCCGCCCCATCCGGTCCTCCAGAGCACGATCAGGCCCACGAAACAGATCACCAGCTCGATCAGGCAGAAGACGATGACGCCGGAGCGCTGCGATTCAGGCAGCTTCCGCGCGATCCATGGCAGCGAAGCCAGGGTCATCGCCGTCCAGCATGCCAATGCGTAGAAGAACATCGTCCCGGTCCCCCCAATGGTGTGGGTCAGTAAGGTAGTGCGAGACGGGGGCCCCCACGCCCGACCAACTCGGCGCGGGGGCCCGCTTGGCCCGCCCGGCCAGCGCAAGGCTGACCCGGTCACCCGATCAGTGGTAGATCTGGAACCCGAAGTTGAAGTTCCGCGGATAGCCCAGGTAGACCTCGGCGTCGTCGGCCTTGTGGCTCAGGCTGCCGCGATCACGTTCGGTACTGTCCCAATACGCATTGTACTGCGAGTTGTCGACGGCGTCCTGGACGTAGACCGCATCGAAGATGTTGAATCCATGGATGAAGAGGCGCACGTTCCCGCCAAGGCCTGCCGCCATCTCGCCGGGCAGGCGGTAGGAGGCATGCAGGTCGAAAATCGTGTACCCCGGCGGACTCCATGACTGGATACCGGCATTGGTTTGGAGGATGCGGTCGTATGGCGTCCAATTGGCGTAGTGCTTGCCGAACGTCTTACCGACCATCTGCATGTACAGGCCACCCGCCGGGAAGAACGAGAGCGCGTAAGAGGCCTGGAACTGGGGCGCGTCACCGACGTACAGCCCATTGAGGTAGAACGTGACGGGCTGAACCTCCCCCTCCCGGTCGGCTCGCCTGAAGTCGCCCATCGGGTCATTCGTGTGTTTCCATTCACCGAAAGACAGTGCGCCGTCAAAGCGCATGAACTCGGCGGGCTGGAAGGCCCCCTCCACCTCGATGCCCATGTGCCGCGCATCGACGCCCCGAAGAGTGACCAGACCGTCCTGATCGTCAACGTAGTCGCGGATGAACTGGCGGCGAGTCCGGTCGTTCCACTGGGTGAAGTAAAGGTTCACGTCCAGTGACAGCTTGCGGTTCAGCGAGCGATAGCGTGCGCCGACCTCCAGAGAGGTAAAGGCCTCATTCTTGGCGTCCGCGTACTTCTCGCCGGTGACGTCATCGATCACACCATCGAAAATCGGAACCTTCGACACTATGCCGGCGTTTCCGTAGACGGACCACTCGGGATTGACGTTGCGGACCGCGCCACCCTTCACCTGGTAGCCGGTCAGTCCCCCGCTACTCAGCTCCAGGGGTCCACCGCCCGACCCCTTGGTGAAGAAGTCCGTGAAGTCGTAGGTGTTCCGCGACCATCCCGTCATCCCGTAGAAGGAGCCGGCGGGAGACGACTTCTCGGCCTGGAGGTGCACGCCGATCCAGTTGACGTCGTTCTCGTTGTAGTAGCTGATCTTGTCGCCAAGCCGGCGGTCGGCGTCCGTCTCCGTCCAGAAGTCGGAGTGGCAGTTCCCCCGGAAGCATCCGTTGAAGTAGTCGCCTCCCAGGAGGTCTCGCACCTCGCGGTAATGTTCGATGGTCGCGGTCCGCCAGTCGATTCCGAACTCTGTGTTCAGATCGCCCGCGAATTCCTTGTGAAGCCTCGTGATGAAGCCCCACGTGTCCTGGTTGTTGACCGAGTTGCGCAGGATTCCGAACGATCCAGTGCTGCTGACGCGGTTCTGTTCGATAGTGGCGTCCCAATCCGCGAAGCGCTGGTTGTAGGTGTAGTCCCAGCGCAGCGAACCGAACGTCCCCGTACCGCCCCCGTTACCGCCGGAGTAGTAGGCCACCGTGTTCGCGGTGAGCCCGTTCCCCAGGTTGGAGTACCAGTTGAGGTTCACCTGAGGCTTGTGGAAGTAGTTCTCCCGCTCGTTGAGGAAGTTGCGGCTGTGGCGGCCGAAGAAGCCGCTGCCGGGCCCGGTGCTCGTGAATTGCCGTCCGTCGTAGCTCGGATCGACGCCACCCAGGTTGGGATTCCAGAGCCTGCCCGCCACGTTCGCGAAGCGATCCAGCGCGGCAGGGTCATAGTCGTCCAGCGAGGCCGCGAATTCCCGGTTCAGGGTGGCAATGTTCAGCTTGTACAGGTTCTGGCCGTGCCGCTGCGGGGCACCGAGGGCGTAGAACTCGACCCGGTTCCGGTCGCCCAGCCGGTACTGCGAGGCCAGGTAGAAGGACCAGGCGTCCGTCCAGGTGCCGTCAATGATCCCGTCGCCGGTCTTGCGGGCCACCGAGGCGGTCAGGGCGAAGTCGCCCACCGGGCCGGTCGAGGCGGTCATCGTCGTCTTCAGGAAGTTCCCGTTGCCGAACTCCTGCTTGAGGTTGTAGCCGGGACTGCGTCTGCTCGGGTCGGTGATCACGTTCAGCGTGCCGCCGATGGACGGCGTGGCCAGGTTGATGGCGCTCAGCCCGCGCTGCAGCTGGATGCTGGTGGCGGCGTCGCCCAGTCCGTCCCAGTTGGACCAGTACACCCAGCCGTTCTCCATGTCGTTGACGGGCACGCCGTTGATCATGACCGCGGTGTTCCGCTGGCTGAAGCCGCGGACGTTGACGCGCGCGTCGCCGGCGCCCCCGCCCTGAACGGTCGAGTACACCGACGGCGTGACGTTCAGCACCAGCGGCAGGTCCCGCGACCCGAGCTGGGTCTGGATCCGGGCTTTCGACACGTCAGTGAAGGCCACCGGCGTCTTCCGGGATTCAGCACGGTCGGCCAGCACCTCCAAACTGCCGAGCGACAGGGCCGAAGGCGTCATGGCGACATCGTGGGTTGCGGTCTCGCCGGGCATCACGCTGACTTCCTCGTCGTCCACGCTGAAGCCAATCATGTTGATCGCGAGGTTGTAGGTTCCGGCGGGCACACCCGCGACGGTGTAGCGTCCACCGGCCGCGGTGAGGCCCCCGTACTCGGCTCCGGTCTCCGTGTGGGAAAGGACCACCCGAGCGCCCACCACGCCGGCGCCCTCGGCGGTTACGGTCCCCGTCACGGTCCCCGTCTGCTGGGCGCCGAGCGGCAGCGCAAAAGCCAGCAGGATTGGTGTTAGACGAAGTAGTTTCATCCGTTCTTCCTCCCTTGAGAATGTGGTGTTGGAGGGGCCTGCCGCCCGCTCCGGATTGTTGCCCTCCCTGCCCCGGTCCGGCGCACCCGGTCCCGGTCTCCTGACATCATACTACGTCACTCGCTTCCGCGCAGTCACGTGATGGGAACAGGATCGTGCCTGCGCACCCACCAGAGAGTGCGGAAAATGGCGGTCGCCACCCCCGTTTGGGCCTCTGGACAGCCATCGGGAATCGGTCTAGACTCTTCATGCGGCAACCGCCAGCGCGCTGACGGGAACAAACCGGCAGGAGGTTCCACTCACGCATGCGGCCCAGAGCGGCGCCTCCATTCGGGCAGCCGACGGGCCGATACACGGAATCCACGGCGTCAGCTGGAAGGCAGCCCGTGGAACAATCCGCCCGAGCGTCGCCGCTCGCATGCCGGGGGGATTGTCAGGGGCCGGCCGGGCCGGCGCGGTTTTCTTTCGTTGCAACACAGGAGGATGGACACGGATGATCTCGGTGGAAGGGGTAACCAAACGCTACGGCCCCATCGTGGCGGTCGACCAGGCGACTTTCGAGGTGGACCGCGGGGAGGTCGTCGGCTTCCTCGGGCCCAACGGCGCGGGAAAGACCACCACGATGCGGATGCTGACGGGGACGCTGCAGCCCGACGAGGGTGAGATCCGGTTCGATGGTTCGCCCATCGGCGACGATCTGACCGCCGCCAAGGCGCGCGTGGGCTACCTGCCCGAAGCGAACCCGCTCTACGACGACATGCTCGTCTGCGAGTTCCTGGAGTACGTGGCCCGGCTGCGGGGGCTGGACGACGCCAGCGCCCGCAACGGTATCGGGCGGGCCGTGGAGGAAACGGGTCTCGACGCCGTCTTCTTCCGGCCCATCAGTGAGATCTCGAAGGGCTACCGGCAGCGCACCGGGATGGCCGGGGCCATCCTGCACGAACCCGAGATTCTCGTGCTGGACGAACCCACCGAGGGGCTCGACCCCAACCAGCGCGTCGAGATCCGCAAGCTGGTCAACGCCCTCGGCACCGAGAGAACAGTCATCCTGAGCACCCACGTCATGCAGGAGGTCGAAGCCACCTGCGACCGGCTGCTGATCATCTCCAACGGGGCGATCGCCGCGGACGGCACCGTCGCCCAGCTCATGGCCGCGGGGCGCGGCGTGACGCGCTACACGGTCGAGGCGGAGGGGCAGGACGTGGCAGAGACCCTGCACGGACTTCCCGGGGTGGACGACCACTCGTCGGAGCCCGTCGACGGCCGCCTTCGCGTCCACCTGGAAGCGACCGGCGACCATGAGCTCCGGCCCGAGATCTTCCGGCTGGCCACCGAGCACGGCTGGGTCCTGTGGGAGCTGACCCGCGAGCGGGCCTCCCTTGAGCAGCTCTTCCACGAGCTGACCATGGAGCCGCAGCAGGAGGGGGACGAGTCATCGCCAACGGAGCAGGACGAGTCATCGCACCAGGAGGAGGACGAGTCATGAAGAGCATGATGAAACAGGTCCTTCTCATCGCACGCCGGGAGCTGCGCAGCTTCTTCGACCAGCCCACCGCCTACGTGCTGGCCGTCGCCTTCCTGGGCCTCGGCCTGTACCTGTCCTTCCGATCGCTCTACGCCATGCAGCGGGCGACGCTACGGCCCTTCTTCAACCTGCTGCCGTGGCTGCTGGTCGTGTTCATCCCCGCCGTGGCGATGAGGACCGTGGCGGAAGAGCGACGCAGCCGCACGCTTGAGTGGCTCATCGCGCAGCCGCTGGGCGAGACCGAGGTCGTCCTCGGCAAGTTCCTGGGCAGCTGGGTCTTCGTGCTGATCACCTTCGTCGGCACCCTGCCCATGGCGCTCGGGATCCTCTTGGTGTCCGACGCCGACGCGGGGATCATCTTCGCCCAGTACGTCGGCGCGGCGCTGCTGGCCGCGCAGATGATCGCGATCGGGATCTGGGCCTCCGCGATCACCCGCAACCAGATCACCGCCTTCATCCTGGGGGCCTTCACCTGCTTCCTGCTCGTGCTCATCGGATCCCCGGTCGTGCAGATCGAGATGCCGCGGCTGATCGGCGGCTGGCTGCTGCAGCTGTCGGTGATCAGCCACTTCGAGAATGTGGCCCGCGGCGTCATCGACCTGAGGGACCTGCTCTACTTCGCCTCCACCTTTGGCCTTTTCCTGCTGCTCGCAGGCGTCGCCCTCGGGCGGGAGCGGCTCAGCCACAAGGGCGAAGCCTTCCGCCGACTCCGCATCGGGACCGCGGTGATTGCGGTGGGCGTGCTGGTGCTCAACCTGCTGGGCGGCCACGTGCGGGGACGGCTCGACCTGACCGGCGACCGTCTATTCACCCTTTCGGACGGCAGCCGGGAGATCCTGGGCAACCTGGACGACATCGTGAACCTGACCCTCTTCCTGAGCGACGACCTGCCGCAGGAAATCCAGGTCATCGAGCGGGACGTGCGGGACGTGGTGGCCGATCTGGAAGGGGCCTCGAACGGGATGCTCTCGGTCCGCGAGATCAACCCGGACAACGAGGGCGAGGACTCCGAGGAAGCGTCGTCGATGGGGATCATGCCGATCGAGTTCAACGTGATCGGCGACGACGAGTTCCAGGTCAAGCGCGGGTACTTCGGGCTGGCGCTCACCTACGCCGACGAGCAGGAGATCCTTCCGGTCATCGACCGCGCCGACGACCTGGAGTTCCGCCTGGTGTCGGCGATCGCCAGCATGACGACGGAGGAGCGGCCCCGGCTGGCCTTCATGACGGGCTTCGGAGCCAAGGAGCCTTTCCACTACCGGGCGTTTCGAGAGTCCGTGGCCGACCGATACGATGTCACCTCCGTCAACATGGAGACCGACTCGACCGCCACCCTCGACATCGACTCCATCGACGTGCTGGTCGTGGCGTCGCCCGAGATGCCGGTCTCGCCGGAGGTGGCCGACGCGATCGACGGCTACCTGAACGCCGGAGGCGCGGCGTTCCTGCTGATCGAGCGACACGCCTTCAACCCGCAGTCGCCGATGGCCATGCCCGTCACGAGCGGGCTGGAGGACATGCTCGCCCGACGCGGGGTCAAGTCGACCGGCGAACTCATGTCCGATGCGGCGTCGCCGGGGCGTGTGCAGATGCAACAGGGGATCTTCAGAGTGGTCCGAGCCTACGCGCTGTGGCCGATCTCCGTTCGCGGCGAAGACCACGCCACCAACCGCGACCTGAACAACATCCACTTCGCGTGGGCGTCCCCCCTGACCTGGCAGGAGGACGACGCCACGGTCACGCCGCTCTGGACCACCACCGAGAGCGGCGGCGTGAGCCCGGCCGGCTCCCCCGTTCAGCCCGGGATGGAGCTCGCGGCAGGCCAGGGGGCGCCGGGGGTCCACACCTACGCGGTCGCGGTGGACCCGTCGCTGGCGGAGGTCGGCGAGGGGGACGACGGTGGCGCGGAGGCCGAAGCGGGGCGGCCCGGCGGACGCTTCATCGTGGTCGGCGACGGCGACTTCCTGGAGGACGGCTTCGTCCAGCAGAACGCCCAGAACCTGGCCTTCGCGGCCAACGCCGTGGACTGGCTGACCCAGGACGAGGCCCTGATCAGCATTCGCTCCAAGGACCGAATGCCCCCCGCGCTGGTCTTCGAGTCGGACAGCACCAAGGGAGCGCTCAAGTGGACGTCGCTTATCGGCGTGCCGGCGCTCTTCATCCTGCTGGGCTTCGCGCGCGTGACGGGGCGGGCCAAGCGCGCCGAACGCCGCTGGCGCGACGGCGAAACGGGAGACGAAGCCGACGACAAGGAGATCGACGATGAGTGACAAGACGCTGCGCGCATCGCTCTACTTCCTGGGGGCGGTGACGGTGCTCTACCTGCTGGTGACGGTGCTGAGGGACGGTGGCGGGGACAGCCCGACGGCCGATTCCGGCCTGGCGGCGGTGCTGGCCGAGCTGGACGGCGAATGGCTAACCCGGGCCGAGCTGGCCGGTCCGGACGAAGCCATCCACCTGGAGAAGGAGGGGGGCGCTTGGACCGTGAACGGCTTCGACGCCGACTCGGCCGCGATCGCCCGCTTCCTGCGCGCCGTGGACGAGGTCGAGGTCAGGTCGGTGGCGGCCACCAACCCGGCCAACCATGAACGCATGGGGGTGACCGCCGAGAGTGCCTGGACCATGACCATCGACGGCGCGGCGACGGTGCTTCTCGGCAACAGCGGGAACCGCTACCGCACCTTCTATGCGCGCCTCCCCGAGGCCGACGAAGTGAGCCTGGTGGAGGGGGACCTGCGCTCCGCCGCGACCCGATCGCTCTTCGACTGGCGCAACAAGGTGATGGTGCGTGCCGACACGGCGGCCGCGATGAGCATCCGCGTGACGAGGGACGGGGCGACCACCGTGTACGAACGCCAGGACTCGGTCTGGACGATGGGCGGCGAGGAGGTCGAAGGCGTCACGGTCCGCGACCTGCTCCAGGAACTGTCGGGGTTGCGCGCGAGCGGCTTCGCGCCGCAGGATGCCCAGATGCCGGAAACACCGGACCGCTCCGTTCAGGCCCTGGACGCGGACGGCAACGAGATCGCCTCCGTGGAGTTGGCGGAAGGGGAGAGCAATTTCCTCGCGTTCTCGCCGGCGAGTCCCTACATCTTCGAGATCGCGAACTTCAGAGCCGACCGGATCGCACCGGAGCCACCCGACGACGGCTGATCGGGGCCGGGCGGCAAGGAGCCCACGGATGAGCCAGACCCCCACCTACGACGCCATCGTCGTCGGCTCGGGGGCCGGGGGCGGGATCGCCGCCTTCATCCTGGCGACCTCCGGGCTCCGCGTCCTCATGCTGGAAGCGGGACGGGACTACGACCCGCTCCGCGAGACACCCATGTTCCAGCTGCCGAAAGACGCGCCGCTGCGCGGGGCCGGCACCCCCGAAAAGCCCTTCGGCTTCTACGACGCCACCGTGGACGGCGGCTGGCAGGTGCCCGGCGAGCCGTACTCGGTGGCCGATGGGTCGGAGTTCATGTGGTGGCGCTCCCGCATGCTCGGGGGCCGCACCAACCACTGGGGGCGGATTTCGCTCCGCATGGGCGAGTATGACTTCAAGCCGCGCTCCCGTGACGGGCTCGGGTTCGACTGGCCGATGTCGTACGAGGACGTGGCACCCTACTATGACAGGACCGAGTCGCTGATCGGGGTCTACGGCTCCAATGAGGGACTGGAAAACACGCCGAACTCGTCCCCCGGGGTGCTGCAGCCTCCTCCGAAGCCCCGGGCCTATGAGCTGCTGACCCGGAAGGCGTGCCGCCGCATGGGGATCCCCGTAGTCCCCGCGCACCTGGCCATCATGACACAGACCCAGGACCCGGACCGCCTGCCCGGCGAGATCTTCCCGAACAACGACCTGGCCCGGCGCGTCACCGCCGACTCGATGCGCGGCCGCGCCGCCTGCTACTGGGCAACTCCCTGTGGGCGCGGCTGCTCGATCCGCGCCAACTTCCAGTCGACCACCGTCCTCATCCCCCCCGCCCTCGCCACCGGCAACCTGGAAGTCCGCACCGGAGCCATGGTGCGAGAAGTCACCGTCGACTCGCAGGGGCGCGCCACCGGCGTCCACTACATCGACAAGGCCACGCTGCTTGACGAATTCGCCGCAGCGCGCGTGGTCGTGCTCGCCGCGAGCGCCTGCGAATCCGCCCGCATCCTGCTCAACTCCACCAGCAACCAGTTCCCCGACGGCCTGGCCAACTCCTCCGGCCTCGTGGGCAAGTACGTCATGGACACCGTCGGCGCGGGCGTCTACTCCCAGATCCCCGCGTTGCAATCCCTTCCCCCGCACAACGAGGACGGCGCGTCGGCCATGCACATGTATATGCCGTGGTGGCTCTACGGCGAGCAGCTCAGGGGCCAACTCGACTTCCCCCGCGGCTACCACATCGAGTTCGGCGGCGGACGCCGCAGCGCGCCCGGATTCGGCGCCTTCTCCGGGCTGGAACCGCTCACGCAGGGCAGTTACGGCCAGCGCTTCAAGGATGACTGCCGCCGCTACTACGGCAGCTTCATGGGTTTCGACGGCCGCGGCGAGATGATCCCCAACGAGGACTGCTACTGCGAGATCGACCCCGACAACGTCGACCGCTACGGTATTCCCGTGCTCAAGTTCCACTGGAAATGGGCCGACCACGAACTCAACCAGGCCCTGCACATGCAGCGCACCTTCGCCGAGATCGTGGACGAGATGGGCGGGACGCTGCTTAGCACCGTGCAGACCGACGGGGCCAGGGCGATCTCGAAGGGCGGCCAGATCATCCACGAGGTGGGCGGCGCGATCATGGGCGACGACCGGCGGAGTTCGGTGCTGAACCAGTACTGCCAGTCGTGGGACGTACCGAATCTGTTCGTGACCGACGGCGCGCCCTTCGTGTCGAACGCGGACAAGAACCCCACGCTGTCGATCATGGCAATCGCGTGGCGGGCGAGCGACTACATCGTGGAGCAGCTCGGGCAGAGGAGCATCGGATGAGTGACAACACCATTACCCGCCGCGGCGCGCTCAAGGTGATCGCGGGCTCGGCGGCCCTGGGCGCGGCCGCCTCGTGCACCCCGGACGAGTTGGCCCGCTCCACCGAGTCCGCCCACGAGACCCTCTCCGGCTTCGACCCCCTCCCCCCCGCCAACCCCCGCGCGGCCGGCACCCTGACCGATCCCGACATGCTGGCGCCCGTCGTCCCCTGGGAGATGGTCCTCACCGACGAGGAGATGCGCCAGGTCGCAGCCCTCGCCGACGTGATCATCCCGGCCGACGAGCGGTCCCCCGCGGCCAGCGCAGTGGGGGTGCCCGACTACATCAACGAATTCGTCTCCGCCCCCGCCCACAAGGAGCACCTGACCCGGCTGCGCGGCGGGCTGGCCTGGCTCAACCGCACGGCGCGGGAACGTTTCGGCGCAACCGACTTCCCCGCCCTGACCACCGCCCAACAGCAGGAAATCTGCGACGAGATCTGCTTCGAGCCGGACACCCCTGACGCGCTCAAGCCGCAGGCGCGCTTCTTCGACGGGTTCCGCGACTGGGTCTCGACCGGGTTCTGGACGACCCAAGAGGGGATGCGGGATCTGGGGTACATGGGCAATGTGCCGCTGCCGAGTTTTGACGGGCCGCCGCCGGAGGTGCTGGAGCAGCTCGGGCTGGCTGGGGAGGATCTTGGGTGAGAGGAGAGGGCGGCGTTCCCCCGCATCGCTTTGTTCGGCTAGATTGCCCTTGACGCTTTGTCCCTGACGCCCAGGAGCGACCGTGCTTCCCGGTAGGCTGAAATACCCCCGCACCCCCTACTGGCCGTACTCACCAACCATCGGCCGCGGCGACACGGTCCACCCGGATCCCGAACGCTTCGTCGGACGCCCGGTCGTTGTGACCGAGAAGCTCGATGGAAGCAACATCCTGATCCACCGAGGGAAGGTCTACGGACGTTCCGTCGGCGCCGAGACGACCAACAAGTGGATGGCGATGGTCAAGAAGCATCACGCGTGGAAGGTCACCGAGCCGGACATCCACCTCTACGGAGAGGACATCTACGGCGTACACAGCATCCACTACGAGGCAGTCAGGGAGAACGAGACGTTCTACGCGTTCGCCCTGCGGGACTCGAAGGGGAACTTTCGATCCATGGCAGCCCTGGAACAGTTCGCCACTCAACGGAGCATCCCCGTCGTCCCCGTCATCTTTCAAGGTGTGTTCGCCTCCATCGCCGAGATGCGAGTGTCCATTCACGCTGAGCACGCGAAGCAATCGGCGCTCGGCGGTGAGCGCGAGGGCATCGTAGTGCGCATAGCCGAGAGGTTTTCCTCAGCCGAGTTCGCACGCAACGTCTGCAAGAGCGTGCGCCGGGATCACGTCCAAACCGATCGGCATTGGACGCGAAACTGGCGACCCTGTGCGTTGCGGCGCGACTGAATTCGCGACGTGAAAAAGGCGGTCCTGTCAGTCCTGCTTGTCGCTTGTGGCGGCGACGAACCCGGTCGGCCGCGCCCGGACCTGGAGACATGGGTCACCGAAGCGGAGTACAAGTTCACCGGGAGTGCGGAGCAGGGCGCGCTGCTGTCGGAAGTGCCGTCGATCAGGGTCGATCCCGAGCGAAACCGGATCTTCGCGATCGATCTGCGAGACGCGCAGGCCAGTGCCTGGACCCCCGAGGGCACCCTCGTCCTGGCGGTCGGGCGCGTGGGAGCGGGTCCGGGCGAGTTCATGGTCCCGGCAGAAGTATACATTGCGGAGGACGGCAGCTTCTCCGTCCGCGAGTCCCACGGATCGCGTTTCACGTACTTCACGGCGGACGGCACCCTGGTGGAAACCGTGCCGGGACCGCCCACATCGGTGACCTACGACGGCCACCCGCTGGCCACCGAGGCCATCGCCGGCGACGGCAGCTACTTCGCCGTGCCCCTCAGGCGCCGGACGGGTGTCCGACCGGGAACAACGGAGGAGTCACGGGTCGAACAGTCTCCGCTCCTGCGCGGACGGCGCTCTGAAAATGCACCGTGGCCCCCTCCGGAACCGATCTTCCGGCTGAACCGGCGCAACAGCGGGATCGCCGTCAGGGCCGAGGCGTTCGACAGCTACATCCGGGGGCCCCAGCCGTTTGCGGACCCGGACCAGTGGCGGACCGAGCCGGAGAGAGCGGTGGTGATGCGGCGGACTGGCGGCCCTGGCGTTGTAGAGCTGATCGAGTTGGACGCGAACGGCGATACCCTCTGGTTCCGTCGCCTTCAATTCGAACCGCTGGAAATCACCCCCGACATGATCGCGGAGGCAAGGGACCGGTTCGTGACGACCGCGGCGCCCTTCGGGATTTCGGCGAGCGAGCTCCGCGAGGCATGGGACGACGCCCTCTACCGGCCGGAGTATTTCCCCGCGGCGACCGGCTTCGCGCTCACCGCCTCGGGCGAAGTGTGGCTCGGGAGCTTCGAGAGGTCGGATACGCTGAAGGTGTTCCACGTGATCGGGAGAGGCGACCTGGCCGGAAACCCACGGCGTGTGCTCGTGCCGGAATCGCTGCGTGTCCACGACGCTACGGACACGCATGTTCGGGGAATCTGGAAGGACGAGCTGGACGTGCCCTACATCGTGGGGCGGAGGTTGGTTCGGAGGTAGGAGTCCGTAAGAAGGATCACCACGGCACTCAGGGGGTCTGGCGCTACCCCGAGTGGACCGGGTCACCCTCCCCCGCCTGCGTACCCTCGTTCAGAATCCCCAGGTATTCGTCGTAGACAAACAGCCGCCCGCGCCGTTTCCCTGTGATCTCCCGGACAACCCCCCGGTCGACCAGCAGGTGCATGGCGGAGGACGCAGCCGAGAAGGAAAGGCCCGCACGCTCGGCGGCTGCGGTGATGGACAGAATCGGTCTTGCCCGGAGTGCCGCGTAGACCCGAAGCGCAGAACCGGCGCGGCGTCCGGCCCGTTCGACCACGCCCCGGTGATTCGCGAACAGATCGAGGAGCCGCCTGGACGTGCTCACCGCCCCCTCGGCCGTGACCCGAACCCCATCCAGAAAGAACTGCAGCCACGCCTCCCAGTCCCCCGTCTCTCGTACCTCGTTGAGGAGTGCGTAGTAGGTGCTCTTGTGTTGCTTGAGGTAGAGACTGAGGTAGAGGAGGGGTTCCGCCAGCACGCCGGCGTCCAGTAGCAGAAGGGTCACGAGCAGACGCCCCACCCGGCCGTTCCCGTCCAGGAAGGGATGGATCGACTCGAACTGTACGTGCGCCAAGGCGATTCGGACGAGCGTAGGCAGATCGTCCTCTCTGGCATGGAGAAAACGTTCCAGATGTCCCATACAGTCGCGCACGGCGGTGTGCGGGGGAGGAACGAAGGCGGCGTTCCCCGGTCTGGTGCCACCGATCCAGTTCTGCGACCGCCGGAAATGTCCCGGATCCTTGCTGCTCCCGCGTCCCCGTGACAGCAGCACTCCGTGGATTTCCCGGATGAGCCGGTTCGACAGCGGAAAACCCCCGTCGAGCCTGCGACGTCCGTGTTCCAGCGCCGCTACGTAGTTCGAGGTCTCGATCACGTCGTCGAGGGGGACTCCGGGGGTCTCTTCGAGTTCGAACAGAAGGAGGTCGGACAGAGAGGACCGAGTACCCTCGATCCAGGACGAGAGCACCGCCTCCTTGCGAGTGTAGAGGTACGTGAAGAGCGTGGGGTCCGGCAGCAGGGTCGACATGCCGTCGAGGCGACCCAGGCTGAGGGCGGCCTCCTCCAGGGTCGAACGGAGAGGGCCATCCAGTGCGAGTGGGGGGCTGGGGGGTAGTGGCATTGGCAGGAACGCCCGCACCCGTTCACCGCCGGTCACGTTGACCTCGTATCTTCCTGTCTGTCCTCTGTGCATGGCGCGACCCGGTTTCCTTGTCTCGGGAAAACGAATAGCAAACGACACTATTCTGGTTTTGCTATGAAAACATAATAACGCAGCTCGCGCCCCGCGAACCGCAGGCCGAATCCAACGACCGGGGGCGTGAGGCCTCTTGCGCTCAGCCACTCCCTCCTCGCGCTATTTTGTTCTTGGCAATTCGCCGCAATCGTTATTGTAACTTGGTGACAAAATCGGAAAAATGAACGGAGACATGTCCTTGGAGCCCACAACCTGGGCAACGCCCCTATGCGAGCGGGACGCGGGCAATGGTACGAACGCGCTGCCACGGCGGGGAATCGGCAGGCACGCGACGCCCTGGAACGCCTGAACCCCTCGTGATCGAAGCCCGCAGCTACGACATCGCAGTGATCGGCGCCGGTTTCGCCGGCCTGGCCTGCGCCCGCCGGGCGGCGGAACGAGGACTCTCCGTACTGGTCCTGGACCGGAAGCGCGAGCCGGGAGAGCGCATCCACACGACCGGCATCCTCGTGAAGGAGGCGTGGGAGGAATGGGCGGCTCCGGACGAGCTCGTCCGCAAGGTCAGCCGGGTTCGAATCCACACTTCGAGCCATCAATTCGTCGAACTGAAGCGCGACGACTACTTCTTCCTGGCGACCGACACGGCGGCCCTTCTGCGCCACCTGGTCGACGAGACCTGCGCCGCGGGCGCCGAGATCCGGTTCGGGGAGAAGTATGCGGGCGCAACGCGAAACGGGACTCGCCTGGATCTGGACGGCGCCGGCGTATCGTGCCGATTCCTGGTCGGGGCCGACGGAGCGCGGTCCAGGGTCGCCGAGAGCTTCGGCCTCGACCGCAATGTCAGGTTGCTGAAGGGACTCGAGTGGGAATACGAGGCCATGGACAGCGTCGGCGACACTCTGCACTGCTTCATCGACCCGGAGTGCGCGCCGGGCTATATCGGCTGGGTGGTTCCCGGGGTCGGCATCACCCAGGTCGGGTTGGCCGTCCATCGCAGCAGCAAAGCGGACGTGCAGAAGTTCGTCGACCGGATCGACGTTCTGTTCGGGTTGTCCGGCAGACGCGTGCTGGGCAGACGCGGCGGGGTCATTCCCATCGGCGGGCTACTGCGCAACTTCCACGGGGACCGTGTCATGCTCATCGGGGATGCGGCGGGCATGGTGTCCCCGCTGACCGCGGGTGGCATCCACAAAGCATATCGCTTCGGCAGAGTCGCCGGCGACGCTATCGCGGACCATCTGGATGCGGCGGGCGGGCCTCACCCCGGGGACGTCGTTCGCCGGGCCTATCCGAAGCAATCATGGAAACGCGTCGCCCGCTGGAGCTACGACCGCCTGCCGGTCGCGCGGGCGCTGGAAGCGGGGCTGCTGACGCGGGGATTGTTCCAGAAGCTGGCGGGGAAGGTGTTCTTCGACCGGTTTGTTTGACCGGCGGTGCCGCGCTACCGCCGGCTACCCGCAGCCTCCAGCACAACCCGCAACACCCGGAACCGGACCGACGCTTCCGGTGTGATCACGATCTCGCCCACCAGCCCGGGCGCAGAACCGCGAAGACACCGTCGTCCAGGACCGCGAAGGCACGGATGTCCAGCAACTCTCCGGGGCCTTCACCCCGGCGTCCCACACGGCGCAGAAAGGTCCCGTCCGAGTCGAACACGAGGACATGGTCGCCCCCCAGCATGGCGAGGTACAAGCGGCCGGAACCGTCGACTCGGGCCTCGGCGGCGCCTTCGATCATGCCGGGGCCCTCGTCCTCCCTGAACTCGATCACGGGGACCAGCGTCAGGCCGCAGCGTTCCTCGTATGGGTCCAGCGAGACGACGCCGGCCTCCGGTGGGTCCGGTGCCGAGGCGAGGTGGTGCGCTCCAGCCGCCAGCAGGAGGGTCGGCGCGGACGCCTTGGCGAAAGCCTTCATGTCACCTCATTTCTCGATCCGGTACAGGTGCACGTAGTTCACATCCAGATCGCCGGTCACCCTGCCCAGAACGAAGTCGGCCCCGATCTGGAACACCCACAGACTCGCGGGCAACTCGACGACGCCGAGGTGGCGGCCGTCGGCGGCGAAGACGAAGTACTCGTTCGTATCGTCCTCCGTGCCATACGGATAGTGGCGAGCCCAGAGGTTGCCTTCCGGGTCCACGCAAAGTCGAGCGAATGTGGGGAGGTGGGAGGGGTAGGGACCGGCGAGCATCATTTCCAGGACTTCCTCGGGGGATCCACCTTCGATCGGGGCGCCGGGCGCCATGATCATCTCACGAGTCCGTTCTTCGTAGGCCGCCTTGATTTCCTCGGTGACGGGACGGGGTTCGCGGGCGAGCCGGATGATCCTTCCCAGTCGGCCGTCCGTGCCGTACTCGTTGATCGAGTACGCATCGCCCTCCGTGGCGAAATACCCGTCGGGTCCCGGGGCCATGGTGAACCTGGGTTGGAAATGGAATCTCGTGGGCCGGTCCCGCAGTCCGAGCTGGTAGGTTCCTCCTCCGAAGTCGCCGACGTTCTCGGCCGCGCCGTCGGAAGCCGGGTTGATGGCCGCCGTGACCGTGGCTCTCTTCGCCCCGGTCCCCGTTTGCGGGATCATCTCGGGATGGGAGAGGAGGAAGGCGCCGGTCGAGAGCGGTCCCCAGAGCCTGCAGCAACTCTCGGCGGGCGTCACGGAGCGGTCCCCCTCCTCCATGCGCCTGCGCCATTCGGTGTAGAAGGACTGCTGGATCTCCGGGGTCATGCGTCTCCCGAACCGTCCCTGGTCGTCGAGGACGGTGAAGCTGCTCGCGACGAACTCGCTCACTAGGATCGAGTCTCCCCGGTAGGGGAAGATACTCCCAGGGTAGCTGAACTCCCCGGGGCCCTCCCCCTGTCCGCCCCAGTCCTCGATATGCTCGCCCTCGGAGGAATAGACGCGGACCAGGGCGGCCTGCGCATCGAGAACCGCGATGCGGCCGTCCCGGAGCACCACGGCGCCGGTGATTTCGCCGAAGAGGTAGCGCTCGTCTCCCTCCCGCCGGCCGATGACGACGCTCGGAGAGTCGGCAACGGTCCAGCCGTCTTCGCCCCAGGCGGACGCGGCGCTCTCGACGATTTCGATGCCGGCGCTGTCGGTGACCGAGAAGGCGTCGGGCGCCGGGGCGTCTCCGGGTTGGCAGGTGATGGTGAACAGCGACAGGCCGGCAATGGGCAACGCGACGGAGCGGTTGGACATCGATCTCCTCCCTCTCTTTCCCCGAGTTTCAGAACCGTGGCTGGTCGTTGGTGACTTCCACGGCAGGGGATGGAGTCTGTCGCGGTCGGCGTGTCCGGGCAACCCGGATACCGATGCCCTGTACCCGGCGTCGCCTGACAACCCCCTCGCCACCCAACGTGTCCAACTATGTCAAAGTCAAATTGACCACGTCGCCTTCCGAGTTCGACCGCACAGGAGAAACCACGCATGGTCCGCCAACGCGTCATCGTCACCATCCTTTCGCTGCTCGCCATCCTTCCCGCTGCAATTGACCTCCCGGCCCAGGAAGTCGTCGACCTTCCCGACCGCGACCAACCACTCGACGCGGACTTCGAGGAGATCTTCCGGGTCGGGGTGCGCGAAGGCGAGTAATGGGAAATGTTCGCGAACGCGTCGTCCGTCGCCTTCGATGCCAACGGAAATCTGTACGTCGTCGATGGCCTGTACTACGGGATGGACACGCGCGTCGTGGTGTTCGACGCGTCCGGCAACTTCGTGCGCGAGTTCGGTTCCATGGGCGAAGGGCCGGGCGAATTCAACAGGCCGAATGAAATAGCGGTCTTGCGGGACGGAACCATCGTAGTCGAAGACCTGGGACACCGCGCCTACCAGCTTCTTGACACGAACGGGGAGTTTCGGCGCATGGTGCGGATGCGGGGCAAAATCGGGTACCACGATCTGTTTCCCGACCCGCGTGGGGGGGGTGTCTTCATGAAGAAGGAGGAAGGCGCATCCTTCAGCGTCAGCAGTTCCGCAGCCGGGGCTCCTCCCGCCCCACCGACCTCCCGTCCCCTGTGGCGCGTGGATCTCGGCGGCGAAGAGGTGCGGAACGACACCGTTGTCCAGGGGTGGCAGGCGCCTCGCGGCGAAGTCCCGGACCGGCCGGGCCTCCCGCCTGGCGAACCCCAGGCTCCCACCTATGAGCCACCGTTCCCGGCGGGTGTCCTTCCGGACGGGAGCGTCGTCCACTCCGACTCGTCCACGTACGCACTGCAGACTACGCCTCCGGATCCCGGCGGGGTGGCCCGCGTCATCCGGCGGCCCCTTCGGCCCAGGCCGGTCACGCGTGAGATGGAGGAAGCGTACAACGGGCTCGTAAGCAACAGGGGGTCGATCGTGAACGAGAGGACCGGTGAGAGATCCACCTACGAACTGCCGAAGCGGGTGTTCTATCCCGAAGTTTCCATCCTGCTGGCGATCTCCACGACCTGGGAGGGACGAATCTGGGTCCAGCGACGGGGCGAGGAAGCGGGAAAGCCGAGGAAGAACGGGTCGATCGATCTGGACGACCTGCGTGACCTGCCACACGTCGGCACCTTCGCCACCGAGGCCACCGCGCTGCCCGACGCCTTCGGCCCCGACGGCATGGCCGCCTTCATCGAACTCGACGAATTCGATGTCGCGAGCGTGGTGGTGCGCAGGCTTCCCGCGGCGGTGCGCTGAAGGGCAGTCGGGACTACCCCCCCAACCCCACCGCCCTCCTCAGCGCCCCACGCTCCGGCACCACCTCTTCAAGCCGCACCTCGTACCCCACCTCCCCCGCCACCTCCGCCACCACCTCACGCACCACGCCCCCCACGCGAATCAACCCCCCCACGAAGGCCACCGGCGGCCGCCCCTCCCACCCCCCCGTCCGCTCCAACACGGCCTCCAGAAGCTCGCGAACCGCGTACAGCGCACGGTGAATCACCCGCGCCGCCACCACATCGCCCGTCTTGGACACCCTGGCGACGGCCACGGACAGCGCCGCGATTTCACCCTTGCTGGCGCCCACCGCCCAGTCGGCCAGCTCCCGCGCACCCGCAGCACCCGTCTCGGAGAGCAGCGCGTCGGTGAGATCCGTCGGCGGCTCCCGCCCGTCCTCCGATCGCAGCACCGCGCGAATCCCGTCCAGACCGATTCCGTAGCCTCCCCCCTCGTCCCCCAGCAGCGCCCCCCAACCCCCCACCGTCACCACCTCGCCCCGCGGGTCCACCGCACGGACGACCGAACCCGTGCCCGCCACCATGAGCACACCGGGCCCGTCGCGGAAGGCGTCCGTGTGCGCGGCTTCCACATCGGAGCCAACGACGACCCGCCGGGCCACCCCGGCACCCCGCAGCTCCTCCTCCACGGCCGCGCGGCCCCGCTCGTTCCCCGCCCCCGCCAGCCCGGCCCACAGTGCGCGTACCGGAAGCTGTACCCTGGCCTGCCGTGCCACCTCACGTGCAACCGCCGCCACCACACCCGCCGCCTCACCCGGAGCGGCGGGGTCGATCAGCCCCGGCCCCCCGTCGGCCGCACCCAGCTCCCGCCCCTCCCCATCGCCCACCAGCGCCCGCGAGCGCGTCCCCCCACCATCCAACCCGATGTAGAACCCTGCCCCCGCGTCGCTGCCCAGTAAACGCGATCCCCCGGCCACCTCCCCAGTCTCGCCGGCGGTCCTCAACGCCGCGTCCGAAACGCAAGCCCGACGAGCACGGTCACCACCAGCCCGATGAACACGAACCACGGCCACGCCACCGCACTCCGGGCCGTCGCCCAGATCGCCACCACCGTCACCACCCCGACGATCATCCCGACGATCGCGCCTGTCTGGCTTACGCGCCGGGTGAGCACGCCCAGGGCGAAGGCGCCGAGCAGCCCCCCGTACGCCATCGAGGCCGCCGACAGCGCCACCTCGACCGCCGCTGTACCCTCCGACAGCGGAATGAAGACGATCGCACCAAGAACCAGCAGACCGGCCCACACCAGCGTGAAGACCTTGCCCGCGATCATGATGTCGCGGTCGGCTTCGGCGACGATGGCCGCAACCGGATCGCCGCCCACCTCCGCACCCTCGCCACCCGACCGGCGACGCCGCCAGAGCGGCCCCCAGAAGTCATACGCGCTCGCCGACGCCAGCGAGTTGATCGACGACGACAGCGACGACATCGCGGCCGCGAACACCCCCGCAATCAGCAGCCCGCGCAGCCCCGCCGGCATCTCCTCAATGATGAACCGCGAGAAGATCTCGTCCGAGCTGGCAAAATCGCGTCCCTCGAAGAAGACCCACAGCCCGAGCCCCACGAAGAGGAAGAGCGCGAACTGCACGATGACCGCAAACCCGCTCCCGATCAGCGCACGGCGGCTCTGGACCACGTCGCGGCACGTCAGCAGCCGCTGCACGATCAACTGGTCGGTCCCGTGCGAGGCCATCGACAGGAATCCGCCGCCGATCAGGCCCGCCCAGAAGGTGTAGGCCACGGCGGGCGACGTGCTGAAGTCGAGCACCTGGAGCTTCCCGGCCGAACCCGCGCTGGCCAGGATCGCGGACCAGCCACCATCGACCGCGCCGTGCAGCAGCAGCAGCGCGATCAGCCCACCCGCCACGTAGAGCGTCATCTGGAGCGCGTCCACCCACACCACCGCCTTGATGCCGCCGAAGTAGGTGTAGACGAGGGTCGCCGCGCCGATCACCAGGATCGAGACCGGATACGACCAGCCCGTGATGATCGCGAGCGGAATCGCGGTGGCGAAGAGCCGCACCGAGTCGGCCAGGAGGCGCGTGACCATGAAGACGCCCGAAGCGGACCGCCGCGCCGCGCCGCCGAAGCGCGTCTCGAGGAGGGCGTAGGCGGTCGAAAGTTCGCCGCGGTAGTAGGCCGGCAGCAGGATCCAGCCAACGACTGCCCGCCCCACGAGGTAGCCGAGTGCCAGCTGCAGGAACGCGAGCGTGCCCAGGTAGGCGACGCCCGGGATCGACAGGAAGGTCAGCGTGCTGGTCTCGGTCGCCACCACCGAGAGCATGACCGCCCACCAGGGGAGGTTGCGGCTGCCCAGGAAGTAGTCGGTTCCGCCCCGGTTCTTGCGGCCCAGCCACGCACCCCAGAGGGTGACGCCGGCCATGTAGAGGACGAGGACTGCGAGGTCAAGGCCGCCGAAGTTCATGGTTGCCCGGGGTCGGGAGGCGCAGGCCGCAACGAAGGCGGCGTGTCCATGATCGCACGCGCCACCCGATCGTGCACCCCCCGGCGCAGGGGGATGTGCTTGCCGTTGTTGCGCGTGGGGTTCACCCGGTTGGTGAGCAGGACGACCGCCAGCTGCTGCGTGGGGTCGATCCAGAGCGAGGTGCCGGTGTAGCCGGTATGGCCGAACGAGCGCGCCGAGAAGTAGTCGCCGGAAGAGGAGCGTTCCGACGGGGTGTCCCAGCCGAGGCCGCGCGAGGACTCGGGGGACTGTCTGCGGGTGATCCGGTCGACCCATCCCTGCGCGAAGATCGAGACGGGCGCGAAGCGGGGGCGGTGGCAGGGCAGCCCGGAGGCCGCGTCGGCCCGGCAGGGGGCCGCGACGCCGCGGTCGAGCATCGTCTGGGCGAAGACGGCGAGGTCGCGGGCCGAGCTGAAGAGGCCGGCGTGACCCGCGACGCCGCCGATCGCGTAGGCGTTCTCGTCGTGCGCGGCGCCGTGGACGTGGAAGCCGCGGTAGTCCTCGTCGAGTTCGGTGGTGGCGACGCGGTCCCAGAGCGTGGGATCGGGGGCGAAGCCGGTGTCGGTCATGCCGAGGGGGCGCCAGACTTCGGCGCGCAGGAAGTCGTCCAGCGCCATTTCCGTGACGGCTTCGACGATAAATGCCGCGGTCATGAGGCCGATGTCGGAGTAGACGGTGCGCTCGCCGGGGGGGTGGTCGAGGGGGAGGGCGCCGATGGCGTTCTCGTACGCGTCGCGGCCCTCCATCTCGAGGAAGAAGCGGCGGAAGGGCGGCAGTCCGGCACGGTGGACGAGGAGTTGGCGGATGGTGACGCGGGACTTGGCCGGGTCGCCATCGTCCCACCAGTCGAGGTGGTCGATGACCAGGTCGTCGAGGGATATCAGGCCACGCTGGGCCAGGATGACGACGGCCGAGGTCGTGCCGACCACCTTGGTGAGCGAGGCCAGGTCGAAGATCGAGGATGGGGTGACGGGGGGCGCCTCCGGGTCCCAGTCGAGGCGGCCGTAGCCGCGCAGGCGGACGAGCTGGCCGCGTCGCACGACGGCCAGGGCCGCGCCCGAGGCGGCCGAATCGGCCAGGGCGGCGAGGATGAAGTCGTCCAGGGCGGCGAGGGAGTCGGCGTTCATGGCGACGCGGGCGGGGTCGACTTCGCGTGGGGAGATGGCGGCGCGGCCCCGGCGGCAGAAGGTGTCGGCGAAGTCGGTGAGGGTTTGGGCGCCGTCAGGCCGGTCCGCGCAGTCGGGGTAGGCCACCCCGCCCCGCCACCGCCCAGGCCCGCCGGTCGCGTGATCGCCAGAAGAAGTCCCCGCATCGATGCGCCCCTCCTCCACCCCCGGCACAAACCCCGCCTCGCGCAGCGGATCCGGACGCGGCTCACCGGTCTGCTGCCCTCCCACCCTCTCCGCGACACCCCGGTCCAGCCCCTCCCCCACACCGTGCAGCGGCGGGATCGCAATCGGCAGACGGCCGGAAATCGGCGCGGCCCCCGCCATCGCTCTCGCGGCCGCGCGCTGCGACACCTCCCAGCCGCCCCACGCCACCATGTACGTGCCCGCATCCGGGAACGCGGCCAGCAGGTAGGGACTGCCGAACGAGACGATCGCGACGCGCGGACCGCCGAGGCCGGCCACCCTTTCGACGAAAGCGCGGAACGCGGCGGGAACCCCCACCGACCCCACCCCCGACCGCGGCGGCACGTACGCCCCCACCACCACGGCGTCCACTTCGCGCGCGGCGTGCAGGAGCGAATCGTAGACCGCCCACGGCGTGTCCGGCCCGACCCGCGCGGCGGACATCCGCGCGACCGAGGGCCGAAGCGTGGCGTCGAAGGTGCGCCCTGCCAGCAGCGCACCCGGTCGCGCATACGTAACGCTCAGCACGTTGGACCCCGGCGGCAGCGGCAGCACCCCGTCGCGATCGCGCACCAGCGTGAGCGACGCCGCGGCCGCCCGCTCGGCCACCGCCCGGTGCTCAGCCGTCCCCACGCGGGTGGCCACCACCTCCGGATCCACCCGCGCCCCGCGATGCAGCCCCAGCCGCGCCTTCGCTTCCAGCAGCCGCCGCACCGAGCGATCAATCCGCTCCCGCGCGACCCGACCCGACTCCACCGCCCCGGCCACCGCCTCGATCGTCACCCCGATCCCGTCGGGCGCGAGCAGCACGTCCGACCCGGCCTCGAGCGCGAGCACCGCGGCCTCGCCCGCCCCGTAGCCATCCGTGATCGCCCCCATGCGGAGCGCATCGGTGAAGAGGATGCCGTCGAAACCCATCTCGCCGCGCAGCAGGTCGGTCATGAGCTCGGGCGACATCGTCGCGGGGCGGTCGTCGCCGAGCACGCCCGGCACCGCCACGTGCGCGGTCATCACCGCGTCCACACCCGCCTCGACCGCCGCACGGAAGGGGACGAGTTCCACCCGGTCCAGGCGCTCCCGGTCCGCCCCGATGACCGGCAGCTCGATGTGCGAGTCCGTGCGGGTGTCGCCGTGGCCGGGGAAGTGCTTGGCGGTCGTGAGCGCGCCGCCGGCCCGCGCGCCCCGGATGAAGGCGGCCCCCAGTCGCGCCACCGCCTCGGGGTCCTCACCCAGGGAGCGGGTGTTGATGACCGGGTTTTCGGGGTTGCTGTTCACGTCGAGGACCGGCGCGAAGAGCCAGTGCACGCCGACCGCGCGGGCCTCGACGGCGGTGATGCGGCCGTATTCGAAGGCGAGGTCTTCGTCGCCCGCGGCCCCGAAGGCCATCGTCGGCGGGAAGCTCGTTCCCCCGCCCTGCGCCAGGAGCGACGGGATCGCGTAGCTGTGGTTGATCCGCATGCCCGGCCCGCCGTTCTCGAAGTCCGAGGTGACGAGGAGGGGAATCTCGGCACGGGACTGGAGCCGGTTGAGCTTGGCTACGTAGGCGTCGGGCACGCCGATGGAGATGGAAACGCCGCCGAGGCCCTCGCCGACCCAGCCGAGGAGCTCCTGGAAGTCGGGGTCGCTCTCGGAGGCGTAGCCGCCGGGGATCCAGGGGATGACGAGCTGGGCGACAGCCTGACGTAACGTCAGGGTTGCGAGGGTCCGGTCGACCCAGCGGCGGGCGTCGTCGTCGAGGGTGGCGGCGGGGGGGTTTGGGGCCGGGCCGAAGCCGGCGGCCGGTGCGGACGCGCGGGTGCAGGTACCGAGGGCGATCAGCGGGAGCAGGATCATGGCCGCCCGCCGACGAAAAGCCCGTCTCACCTCCCGTTATCCCCCTTCGCCTCGATTCTCAGCCCGTCCCCGATCTCGAAGCCCGCGATACGGGTGGGCGCGCGGCCCGTCACCGCGATCCGTCCCAGAATCGCGTCAGCCGCAGCCCGCTCCGCGATGGGAATCCCCGACCACGCCGTCAGATAGGTCCCCACCTCCGGAAACTCCGACAGCAGGTACGGATTGCCGAAGGCCACCACGATCATTGGGCGGGGCAAGCGCGCCAGCTTCTTCACGAATTCGACGGCCTCCTCGGGCAGCGCGACCGACCCCGACGCGGTGCGCACGCCCACATGCAGCGACACGACGGTCAGGTTCATGCCGCGGGCGCGACCGAGGATGGTGTTGTACTCCTGCTCCGTCGTCCCCGGTTCCACGTACGCGGTACGGAGCCGCCGGTACGTCCGCCGCAGCCCAGCGTTGAAGGCCCGGCCGGCGCGCAGGTCGTTCGGCCGCCGGTAGGTGATCGAGTACACGTTCGCGGTCGGAGTCCCCAGGAGGGGGATCAGTTCGCGCTCGTCCTTGAGCAGCGTCACGGAACGGTTGGCCACCTCCCGCGCGACGGCCAGGTGCGGAGGCACACCCACCACTTCACGCATCCGGTCCAGGTCCACGGTCCGCTCGCGTTCCAGCCCCAGCTTCTCCTTGGCGCGCAGAATGCGCAGCACCGAACGGTCGACCCGCTCCTCGCTCAGCCGGCCGGACCGCACCGCCTCGACGATCCCTTCACGGGCCGCCTCCAGGTCGGGCGGCATGAGGATCACGTCCGCGCCCGCCTCGAGTGCCCGCACCGCCGCCTCGCCGCGCTCGTAGAGGCGATCGACCGCGGCCATGTCCATCGCGTCGGTGAAGACCAGGCCGCCGAACCCCATGTCGTCGCGGAGCAGATCCGTCAGCACGGCGGGCGCCAGGGTGGCGGGCGTACTCGCGCCGGTCATCTCCGGCACGGTGATGTGCGCGGTCATGATCGCGCCCAGCCCCGCGTCGACCGCGCGGCGGAACGGCAGCAGCTCCACCGAATCCATGCGTTCGCGGCTCACGCGGATGACCGGCAGCGCGATGTGCGAATCGACGCCCGTGTCGCCGTGGCCGGGGAAGTGCTTGGCGGTGGCGATCGCGCCGTGATCCTGCAGGCCCCGCACGAAGGCCGTGCCGAGGAGGGCAACCTGCTCCGGATCTTCGCCCAGGGACCGCACGTTGATGACCGGGTTCTCGGGGTTGTTGTTCACGTCCAGCACCGGCGCGAAGGGGACGTGGACTCCGATCGCGCGCGCCTCCAGCGCGGTGACCCTCCCCATCTCGTACGCCAGCCCGGGATCGCCGGACGCGCCGAGCGCCATCAGCGCCGGGAACCGCGTCGCTCCGCCGAGCCAGATGTTGGTCGGCGCGTGCACCACGCCGTCGAAACGGAAGCCCGCCCCCGCCTCCAGGTCGGCGCTCACCAGCAGCGGCAGCTTCGACAGCGATTGCAGCCAGTTCAGCTTCGCGGCCACCTCCGTAGGCGACCCTACAGAGATGATGATGCCCCCGACCTGGTGTTCCTCGACCATTCTCCGCGCCCGCTCGCCGGCCGAGGAGCCCTCCGGGGCGAAGTCGCCCAGGAGGAAGGGCATCATGAGCTGGCCGGCCTTCTCCTCCAGGGTGAGGTCGTCGAGGGTGCGTCCGGCCCAGGTGCGGGCGTCGTAGAGGGGGTCGGTGGGGGCCGGTGGGTGGGCGGTGGGTGCTGGTGGGATGGCGGAGTATGCGTTTTGTGGTGTCTGTGTGGTGTCTGGGGTGGGTGGGGGTGGGCGGGGTGGGGTGCCGGAGGGGGAAGTGCGTCCGAAGGGGGAGCAGGAGGAGAGCAGGAGGGTGAGGAACGCGAGGGAGACCAGAGAGCGAGGACGCGCGAAAAGGGGACGCGGGGGCGAGGGGCGGCGGCGCGGGGAGGAGGGGTGCCGGGGGCGGCGGCGGGCGGACCGCGGGTTCAAAGGGTCAGTCAGCACCGGCCATGTCGGTTGAACGCGTCCATGGAACAAGATAGCGCGAAACGGCCGGCCCCGTGGTACTGTACCGGCGCCGACAGTATTGGAGGGCTGCGAGAAACGTGTCAGTCGTCTATTCGGGCCGTGGCCGGTTGGGGCGACGAATCATTGGGGCGAAGGTCCCCCACGACCATTGGACGTCCCGGTCGGTCCATGCGTTTCATCACTCGGCGAACGTATTCGCTGGTCTTCGCCCGCCGCTTCTGCAGAATCTCCCTCTGAATCTGGCGGTAAACCTCGATCTCTCTCCTCCGCGTTAAGTTGGGCTGAGCTGATCTAAGCTAAGGCAGCATCGGATCCCGTCAGGCAATGCTCTGGATTCATCGCCGCTCGAATGGCGGGGGATTTCTCCCTCGGCTCCCAGTGCTCTGACGTGGGATAGAAACTCCATCTGCTAGGCTCAACCGCCTACCCCTCTCGCGGTTCCTCGGACCCCGACCGGCGCGCCGCTTGGACCAGAAGACGATCGCCCCGCAATCATTGATATCCCCCGGCCAGCGCTGGAAACGCGCGGGCGTGCGGACGCCCGTGTAGACCTCGACGAATGCAACGGCCTCCGGCGGAATGTCGTCGAAATGCCCATACGGGTTAGGACCCCTAATTCCGTCCCAGTACACCGGGATCTCACACCTTCTGCGCCCTAGGAAGTACGGCGCTCCTCTTGCGTACCACACAAAAAGGCCGGGCAGCCTCGTGAACGCATGGGCCAGGAGTGGGGAGCCGCGCATGCGTTCGATAAGATCGTCGGTGTCGAACACATGCATCACCCGGTCATGATCAATCCGCCAGTACACTCCCTGCTTTTCCAGGAAGCGTGAGCGAACCTCCACCTCCAGGGGTGCCAGGGGCACGGCCTCCACCGTCATCGCGACCTTGGCCAATGTCGTCCGCTCCGCCTCCAGGAGGACCGGCTCCGTGCGCGTGGCGTAGCCGATCCTCTGGACCGCGACCTCCACCAGAGAACGGCGTACATCACGGAACCAAGCCATCCCCCGCGTATTGGTGAGTAGCCGCTCGGACTCGCCGACGAGCGAGACTTCCGCCGCCTCGATTGGGTGCCCCGATGCGAATTCCGTTACCTGCACCAACAGCGACGCGGGAGCATCCAGGTCGGATTCGGCCGGCCTGCGCATCATGACGATGGTCCTGATCGCCCGCGCAACCGGAAGGTCGTCTTCGATGGTTCTTTCGATGGTTGCGTAGCCGCTCTTCCGAACGGTGAGCCGGTACCGCCCGGCCGGCACGTCGAAGGTCGCCGTCCCGTCATCGCCCGTGACATGCCGCTCCCGCAGGCCCGACAGCTCGATCACCACCCCGGCCAAGGCCTCGGTGGTCCCGGCATCGCGCACCGCAACGGTCACCTCCACCGAATCGGGCTCCTGGGCGGCGATGGGGGGGTGAGCGGCGGCCACGCCAAGGACGTCAAGGCCAAGAACGCGAAGGGGCTCGCCGAGTTCCATCCCCGGCCACGGCGGCGGCTGAGGCGGCGACATCGCATGTCAGGTTTCCTCTCGTCCTGAGAGTGAGTAACCCCGCCGTAACGCGGGACGCCACGGCTATGTGGAAACCACTATGGTGTGAATGGTCACGACCGTCAATCAGATTTCCCAGTGGCCACTCAGGAGCGAGTCCCAACCAGGAGCGAGTCCCAACAGAGCGCTCTCAAGAGCACCCCCGCGACGGAATCGAGGCCGACAGCTGGCGGCGGCGCGGTTGCGGCGATGGACTCACGCCTCACCCCCGGCGCGGCAAGCCGGACGGTCCCACGGACCTCCTCCACGCTGCACATGATGCAATATTACTCAATTCAATTCAAAGGGGTTGACGACTCGAATCCCTCCGTAGTCCTGCTCCGCGCTCATGTCCTCGGAGTAGACGGCGTCGCAGCCGAGCGTCCGGGCGGCGGCGAGGATTGCCGCATCCCAATACGAAAGACCGAAGCGGCGGCGAATCGCAACGGCATCCCGGAACACGGTGAGCGTTACGGCCTGCACCCGCATCTCCAACACCGGATCGAGGAAGAGCACGGCGTCATCGTCGGAGAGTCGACCGGGTCGGGTGGCGCGGGTCGCCTGGTGGTAGAACTCCTGCAGAACCTGCACCGAGACGGCGAGATCCGGCTCCGCCAGGAGTTCCCGCGCGCGACCCGGTGGCGATCTCGGCCGCGGTTCTCGTGGAACGTCGACCGACAGTCCGTTGGACGGTCGTGACAGGCAAGTGCTCCTACCCCAGTGCTCCTACCCCTCCCCGCCCTTCCTGGTCCGATTGGCACGATTCTTGGACCAGAAGAGGATCGCGCCGCAATCGTTGAGATCCCCCGGCCAGCGCTGGAAGCGCTTCGGCGTGCGGGGGCCCGTGTAGACCTCGACCAGTTCAACGGCCTCCGGCGGAATGTCGTCGAAATGCCCATACGGGTTCCCATGCATGATTCCGTCCCAGTACACCGGGATTTCACACATTCCGCGCCCCACGAACATAGGCCCCCCGAAGTACCACACGTAAAGGCCGGGCAACCTCGTGAACGCATGGCCCAATAGCGGGGAGTCGCGCTCGCGCATGCGTTCGACAAGATCGTCCGAGTCGAACAGATGCGTCACCCTGTCGTGATCGATCCGCCAGTACACTCCCTTCTTTTCCAGGAACCGTGAGCGAGCCACCACCTCCAGGGGTGCCAGGGCCACGGCCTCCACCGTCATCGCGACCTTCGCCAGTGTCGTGCGCCCCGCCTCCAGGAGGACCGGCTCCGTGCGCGTGGCGTAGCCGATCCTCTGGACCGCGACCTCCACCGGCGACCGGCGCAGATCACCGAACCTGGCCATCCCCCGCGCGTTGGTGAGCTGCCGCGCGGACCCGCCGACAAGCGAAACCTCCGCTGCCGCGATCGGGCGCTCCGATCCGAATTCCGTTACCTGCACCAACAGCGACGCGGGAGCATCCAGGTTGGATTCGGCCGGCCTGCGCATCATGACGATGGTCCTGATCGCCCGCGCAACCGGAAGGTCGTCTTCGATGGTTCTTTCGATGGTTGCGTAGCCGCTCTTCCGAACGGTGAGCCGGTACCGCCCGGCCGGCACATCGAAAGTCGCCGTCCCGTCATCGCCCGTGACATGCCGCTCCCGCAGGCCCGACAGCTCGATCACCACCCCGGCCAAGGCCTCGGTGGTCCCGGCATCGCGCACCGTCACGGTCACCGCCACCGAATCGGGCTCCTGGGCCGCGACGGTGGGGGTGAGCGGCGGCCACGCCAGGTACGTCAGGGCCAGGAGAGCGAAGGGGCCCGCCGAGTTCCATCCCCGGCCACGGCGGCGGCCGAGGTGGTCGAAGCGGCGACTCACCTTCCCAAGGAGGTCGGGCCTCCCGCCGCGGCGGCCTCCGGCCCCGACACCTCCCCTCCAAGCAGTACGCGTGTGGTCCGATATCGCACGGCACGTTCCGGCGTGACGACCAGCCGACCCAAAAGTCCCGCCTCAACCAGGCGATGTATGTCGCCCAGGCGCTCGCTGCCGACGAGCCGACCGCGGCGGAAGTCGATGACCTCCAGCGTCGTGTCATAGCGGTGTTCCCTGCCTTCGCGCCAACGTTCGTCGGCCGTGAGGATGGTCAACCAGAGCAGGGAATCACCGGCCGCAATGCTGTTGATCATTGTGCTTGGCTTCTCCTCCCATCCACGGGAAAGTTCAGCCACCGGCACTTCGGGGAACCACTTCGTGTCCCGCCGGAGCGACCTTAGGAGTCGACCGGGTTCCCACAGCTCAATCCTGTACGCGTACCTTTCCGCCATCCACACCGACCGTCCAGGTCCGCCCGCGATGGTGTGGTGTAACCCGGACCGTGAGTCGTATTCGCCCGTCATCGACCCGAACGATTCCACAACCTCGCCGCTTTCGAGATTCACCAGATGGAGCGGGTATCCGACCAGAGCGGGCGTGCGGATGTCCGCGTGATGCACCGCCAGAACTCCTCCCGCGTGGACCGTCTCCAGTCCCCGGGCAGCCCATCCGCGAATCCGGGATTCGCTCCGGAGAGCCCCAGTCGTGTCGAAGGTCAGGATCACCTGCCGGGTGCGGTCCAGAACCGAGAACACTCCATCCTCGGTGATGACGAGTGAGCCACCATCCTCCAGTTCGCCGGGACCTGAACCCCGGCGGCCCGCACGCATCAGGAACGCCCCGTCCGGTCCGAAGACCTGAACACTCGTACCGAGATTTCCGAGGATATACATGCGCCCGGACTTGTCCAACCACCCCCTGGCTCCGCTGTCCTCAAGCATCCCCGGGCCCACATCCTCGCCGTACTCGCGTTCAAGAACGAATGTCAGATCGCAGGGTCCGGTGCAGGGCTCGACGACCATCGTCGCGGGCGACGGCTCCTGCGCCACCGACCCGGTCGCTGCGGCCAAGGCAACCAATACAACGGCGACCAAGGCACCGTACAGGGTGGGGGGCGCAACAGTCATTGCAACACGACTCCCGTCAAGCAGCGAACGGCCCGCGTCGGGGCAAAGCACGCTATTGGAGCAACGACCGCAACGATGGAACGGACGTGACACCGTAACTGGCAACGACGGACTCTCCCGCGCATCCGATGATCTGCAGAGCTTGTCGGTCACCATTGATCCGTAACGCTTCCGGGTACTTGGCCACAAGCGCCTTCAGTTCCGCAGGCGTGGCATTCCTTATGGCCTCAACCGTTTCCCACGCGTCCTGGTTTTCCTGGTTTGGTCCCTCGGCCATTGCGTCCGGCGGACACCATGGATGGAGTTGACATACGTTGGGCCAGCAATCGTTCAAGTGCCACCCGAGTCGCGGATGCAATGGCCAATCCCGATCGATGAGCTCATGACCCCAATAGCCTTCGGGTGTTTCGCACTCGCGGCAGTCATGACAGGGCCACTGCAACGAGCTTAGATCCAGCGACATCGCCCAGTCTTCTGCCTCCGCCGCAGCCGGAGCGGGACGTGAGGCATCGTCCAGACCGACGGCCTGCGACGCATCCGCGAGATGAAAGGTGCCGGCGGCGGACTCAACGGTCGTCCGCTCAGAGGCCCCTGCCACGGCCAACAGGGGGAGCGCGACGATCAAGGCCAGCATGGCAGTGCCACCGATCACGGTCGCCAGCTTGTTCAGTCTCGGGGGGGGAATCGCATCTCAGGTTTCCTCTCGTCTTGAGGGTGGGTAACCACGCCGTGACACGGGGTGCCACGGCTATGTGGAAACCATCATGGTCCTCATGGTCACGACCGGCAAGGAGTTTCTGTCAAGAGACGTATGGATGAAGTCGCCTGGCAACCCCGGACCGGCGCAGCTTTTCGCTTGGCCTAACTGCATGTACGGCAAACACTGGGCATCCTGTTCCCCACCCGGTTTTCCCGGTGGCCCCTCAGGAGCGAGTCCCAACAGAGCGCTCTCAAGGGCACCCCCGCGACGGAACCGAGGCCGGCAGGTTGTCGTTCCGGGACGTGGCCGGCTTCTTCACGGCTCCAATGCATTCCGCTTCAGGTCGGCAGCCTTATGGGGCAAGTGAGTGCTCAACTCAATTCAATTCAAAGGGGTTGACGACTCGAATCCCTCCGTAGTCCTGCTCCGCGCTAATGTCCTCGGAGTAGACGGCGTCGCAGCCGAGCGTCCGGGCGGCGGCGAGGATTGCCGCATCCCAATACGAAAGACCGAAGCGGCGGCGAATCGCAACGGCATCCCGGAACACGGTGAGCGTTACGGCCTGCACCCGCATCTCCCACACCGGATCGAGGAAGCGCGCGGCGTCATCGTCGGAGAGTCGACCGGGTCGGGTGGCGCGGGTCGCCTGGTGGTAGAACTCCTGCAGAACCTGCACCGAGACGGCGAGATTCGGCTCCGCCAGGAGTTCCCGCGCGCGACGACGCTTGGCCTCTTCTTCGGGGAGAATGCTCGCCGCGTAGAGCAGCACATTCGTGTCGACGAAGCGCACCTGGCCGATCAGCCGCCGATGTCGGCGCGACCGGCCGGATCCTCTTCGGACCGGATCGCCGAACGGTCGTGGAGCTCCGCTCGCGGCAGGTTGTCTGCCATGCGCAGCCCAATGCCGCGCGCGTCGAAGTCGGCGAAGACCTCGTCGAACAGCCTGCGTCTGCGCTCTAGCGCGGACTCGAGGGGTTGAGGATCCGGTCGCTCGCGTTGCCCGTCGCGGGGTGCGATACGCCGCAGAAACTCACGTACCAGCGCCGACACCGACGTGTCCAGCTCCGCCGCGCGGATACGGGCGAGGCGATGGGTTTCCTCGTCAACGGCTACGGTGATGTTTCGCATTGATGCAGTCTCGCAGTTTCTGTGTTACGGTTACACAGCATAACATCGTGAGGTACCCGAACCAAGCGGGAGCCAAGCGACCTCGGTGGCGATCTCGGCCGCGGTCCTCGTGGAACGTTGATCCGGCGGTCCGTTGGACGGTCGTGACAGGCAGGTGCTCCTACCCCTCCCCGCCCTTCCCGGTCCGATTGCCACGGTTCTTGGACCAGAAGAGGATGGCACCGCAATCGTTGAGATCCCCCGGCCAGCGCTGGAAGCGCCTGGGCGTGCGCGGGCCCGTGTAGACCTCGACCAGTAAAACGGCCTCCGGCGTAATCTCGTCGAAACCCCCTTCCGGGGACCCAAACATGATCCCGTCCCAGTACCACGGGATTTCACACCTTCTGCTCCCCAAAAAGAACGGCGCGCCCCCATAATACCCCACATAGAGGCCGGGCAACCTCGTAAACGCATGACTCAGGAGCGGCGAGCCGCGCTCGCGCATGCGTTCGATGAGATCGTCCGAGTCGAACAGATGCGTCACCCTGTCGTGATCGATCCGCCAGTACACTCCCTTCTTTTCCAGGAACCGTGAGCGAGCCACCACCTCCAGGGGTGCCAGGGCCACGGCCTCCACCGTCATCGCGACCTTCGCCAGTGTCGTGCGCCCCGCCTCCAGGAGGACCGGCTCCGTGCGCGTGGCGTAGCCGATTCCCCGGACCGAGACCTCCACCGGCGACCGCCGCAGATCACCGAACCTGGCCATCCCCCGCGCGTTGGTGAGCTGCCGCGCGGACCCGTTGACAAGCGAAACCTCCGCCGCCTCGATCGGGCGCTCCGATCCGAATTCCGTTACCTGCACCAACAGCGACGCGGGAGCGCTCAGTTCATGTTCGACCGGCCTGCGCATCATGACGATGGTCCTGATCGCCCGCGCAACCGGAAGGTCGTCTTCGATGGTTCTTTCGATGGTTGCGTAGCCGCTCTTCCGAACGGTGAGCCGGTACCGCCCGGCCGGCACGTCGAAGGTCACCGTCCCGTCATCGCCCGTGACATGCCGCTCCCGCAGGCCCGACAGCTCGATCACCACCCCGGCCAAGGCCTCGGTGGTCCCGGCATCGCGCACCGCAACGGTCACCTCCACCGAATCGGGCTCCTGGGCGGCGATGGGGGGGGTGAGCGGCGGCCACGCCAAGGACGTCAAGGCCAAGAACGCGAAGGGGCTCGCCGAGTTCCATCCCCGGCCACGGCGGCGGCTGAGGCGGCGACATCGCATGTCAGGTTTCCTCTCGTCCTGAGAGTGAGTAACCCCGCCGTAACGCGGGACGCCACGGCTATGTGGAAACCACTATGGTGTGAATGGTCACGACCGTCAATCAGATTTCCCGGTGGCCACTCAGGAGCGAGTCCCAATAAGAGCTGCTCAAGGGCACCTCAGCGCCGTTACAGCGAATGCCCGGACCTGTGGACCCACCCGATCCGGCGCTACCTTGAGGAAGTCTTGTCGAACCAGGTGTGCACCGAGGTTCGGGGATCCAGGAGGCTTGGTCTTCCTCCCCCCTCCCGCTCCACATGAAGCAACCCAGTGACTCCACCCCCACACTCCCGCTCCCGCGCTCCCGGCCGTCCGTGCGGTGCGCCAGCCGCGCCACTCTCCCTCGCCGGCCTGCTTGTCCTCGCCGCCGCCTGCTCACCCGGCGGCGACGCCGATGGAGCACCCGCACTGCGCGCCACCAGCAGCGAAGTCGGCGAGGGCCGGCCCGCCTTCCACGCCGATGTCGAGCCCACCCCGTCGCGGTCCCCCACCCCCACCGTCCGCCCCGGCATCGAAGTCCTCCTCACCGATTCCCTCTCCCTCGTCCGCGGCCGCCCCGTCGCCCTCATCACCAACCACACCGGCCGGGACCGCAACGGCACCCCCTCGATCGACCTGCTGGCCAACCACCCCGATGTCGATCTCGTCGCCCTCTTCTCCCCCGAGCATGGCATCCGCGGCCGCGCCGAGGCGGGAGTCCGCGTCGAGGGCGGCGTGGACGAGCGCACCGGGCTGCCGATCCACTCCCTCTACGGATCGACCCGCGCGCCGACAACCGAGATGCTCGACGGCATCGAGGTCCTCCTCTTCGACATCCAGGACATCGGCACGCGCTACTACACCTACCTGTCCACCATGGCGCTCTCCATGGAGGCCGCCGGCGAGCACGGCATCCCCTTCGTGGTCCTCGACCGCCCCAACCCGATCGGCGGCGATCCTGTGCAGGGCAACGTGCTCGACCCGGATTTCGCGAGCTTCGTCGGCCTCTACCCGATGCCGATGCGGCACGGTCTCACGGCCGGCGAGTTCGCGCGCATGGCGGTGGGCGAGTTCGGCGTGGAGGTGGAACTGAGCGTCGCGGTCGCCGACGGCTGGGAGCGGACCATGCCGTACGAGGACACCGGAATCCCGTGGATCGCGCCGTCGCCGAACATGCCGTCGGTAGAGAGCGCGCTGCACTACCCCGGCACCTGCCTCTTCGAAGGGACGCCGATCTCGGTGGGACGGGGGACGGAGATTGCGTTCCAGCAGGTGGGGGCGCCGTGGCTGGATGGGGAGGAGTTGGCGGCGCGGCTGGCGGCGCTCGGGGTGTCGGATGTGCGGTTCTTGCCGGTGCGGTTTACCCCGCGGGAGCCCGGGGACGGGAAGTTCGGGAGGGAGGAGGTCGGCGGTGTGCGGCTGGTGGCCGAAGGCGCGGACTACGACCCGACGCTGGCGGCGTTGGCGCTGCTGGTCGAGATCAGGGCCATGTCGGGGGATCGGTGGAGTTGGCGGGAGGGGCACTTCGACCGGCTCGCCGGGACGGATGAGCTGCGGGCGGCGCTGGATGAAGGGGCGTCGTATGGGGAGTTGAAGGAGGGGTGGGGGGCGGGGCTGGGGGACTACCTGGCACGGCGCGAGGGGTATCTGCTGTACCGGTGAGGGGGTGAAGTAATCCCCTACTTCCAAAGTCGAACCGTGAAACGGTAGTCGTCCTCAATCAGATCCGGTTCCGTTCCGTTGTGTTCCCGCATCCCCGGAATGATCTTGATTCGCACCCCCATTCCCCGTGCGTCAACATATCCGTAGTCCCGCATGACGTTGACCAGGGTCTGGTTGCGAGCGTAGCGCATTCCCGACCTCATGCCCTCCGGCGTTACCGTATTGGGCAGCCGCCCGGGGCTGGTGACTTCCAGTCGATTCGAATAGATGGTCAGCGAAATGTCGGTGCCGACGATGCTGTAGTCGCGGTGGACGAGGGCGTTGGTCACCACCTCCCGTATCACGCTCTTCGGATACTCCCAGCGGTCCGCGCGGCGAAGCCCTTCCATACGCGCCGCGGGTGCCGTGTTCCGCCGCACGAAATCCCAGGCCTGGTCCACAAGGCCTGGCTCCAACAAGGCTCCTCCACCACGGTCGAGAAGGGGTGCGAGTGGCCCCCTCAAGTCCTCGTCCGCACGGGTCGCGTAGTCGGGCTCTTCTCCGGTGTAGCAGATGGCCCGAATGCCGGATTGTGGGACGAACCGCTTCGGGTTGCTGCCAAAGAGCAGCACTCCGTTCACGGTGGGCGCGGTGCGCTGGTGTCTCCTGACCGCCAGATCCAGATTGACGAGCTGCGTTCTCCATTCCTCGGACTCTGGATCGCCGAATGGCTTCCACCCCAACACGCGTTTGAAATAGTCCTCTAGCCGCCGATGGTCGAGAATCGTGGCTTCCGCGCCCTGAACCGGTTTCAGGCCATACTCAATGCGCCCCGACTGTTGATAGAGACGTGCTTCCTCCTCGCGGGTCGCATCGCGCGTAGTGGTCCCGACTCTAACCTTGGTGACCCACGCCGAACCCTTCTTGACCTTGTAGGGCTTGTCCGGTGCATCCTCGGAAAGCGACACGATGCCCACAATCGTGTCGGCATCCCATCGCACGGTCTCCCAATAGGGTATGGTTGCCGGCTGGATATGGACGCGCGCGACTTCCATAACCCATTCCTCGGCCTTCCTCGGGTCGCGCGTCAGGCCGCTCACGGTCTGGTCCTCCTCAACGCCCAGAAGAATATGGCCGCCTCTCAGATTGAGCAGAGCGACCATCTCGGAAGCCAATTTGGTCGCCGAGATATCGTCCCGTTTGAATTCGACCCCCGACGTCTCGTCGTTCCGGATCAACTCGATCAGTTCGGCTCTGGTCATCTGCGCGGCACCCCTAAGACCCGTACTTGTGCCGCCTCGTCTCGAAAGCGTCCTTCCCGCCTTCGAGCAGGTCCTCGATGAGCTTTCGCACCTCTTCGTCGTCGATTGAACCCATGTGTTGCCTGCTAATCGCGGCTCTTCCCTCTTCGGCCTCGCCGACCGGAGTGAGGCCCAGGATCAGCTCAGCGTCCCCAAGAACGGGGATATTGGCATTGTGAGTCGAAAAAATGAACTGTCGGCCTCGCTTTTCCGCGCGCATCCGGGGAACGATCCCTTCAGTAATGAAGCGATTGTCCAGGTCGTCCTCGGGTTGGTCTACGATCAGCGGGGCATCGGACTCGAGGAGAAGAAGGAGCAACACTGCAGTCGCCTTTTGGCCAGTCGAGAGGTCTTCCAGTTCACGCCACGATGGCGTTCTGCCCTCCGGAGCAAGATTCAGCTGGATCTCGGTGGTATGGAGCAGGTCGAGTTCTTCGACGTGCATCAGGGTTTCCGATGAGGCATTCGCCAACAGGTCCGCCTGCTTCGGGGTGGTCTCGTACTTTGCCAGAATCGCATCGGGTCCCTCGCGGCAGGCATCCGCCAGATCCAGAAGGGAAAGGTCTGGCGTGGATTCGAGGACTTCGATGGTCTTCGCAAGGTTGCCGCCGATCTCTTCGCGGAGCAAATCGACGAGTTGCTTCCGATCACCCGCAGCTACAACTTTGACCTGGATTCGACCTTCGAGTCGCTCGGACACCGCTTTGGCAGCCCGGCGAAACAAACGAAACTCCTCAGCCTTCAGTTCTTCCCATTCCTTCAGCAGCGTTCGACGCCGCCCGGTTGCTTCCGCTTCTGCTCGTCTAGCCAAAGACTCCTCCCCGCGAAGTGGGCGAAGGCGCTCAATCATGCTCTGGAGATTAATGAACTCTTGCCCATGTACTGCAGATCGCTTGAGTTCACGGAGAAGGGCCTCGTACGCCTCCTGAACCTTGCGGCGACGCTCTTCCCACTGGATCCTCATCTCCGCGATACTCTGATCTGCCCTGTCCAAAGCACCCTTGAACCCACCAACCAACTCCAGCAGGTCGGTGTTCAGTATCTCCAAGACCTGATTCCCAAGTGCCAGAATGTCCTTACCGGGAAGGCCACCGAGTGCTCCCGGGGACAGGAAAGCCAAGTCCAAAGGCAGTTCCTGCCGGAGATTCTCCAGGGCCTCACGAAGTGGTTCCAGTCGGTCCGTGATCGAGTCGAGAACCTGCTGTTCACGAACCAGGAGACTGCGTTCGCGCAGTCGTTCTTCCAGTCCGGCGTTGCGGTACTGCTCGAGCGTCTCTTCCAGCCCCGGAAGTGCCGCCAACCGCTCTTCCAGGTCAACCAGTTCGCGTCGCACCTCCAAGATCGACCCTCGGGTTCTTTCCAGGCCTCGCCGAATCTCGGCTTTCCTTCTCACCAATGACGCGTCCTGCTCGACAAAACGGTCCAGGAGGCGAGTGCGTTGTACGGCACTCCGGGTTAGTTGGGCGATCTCGTGCTGACCGTAGATCTCGACGCGTGGGAGAATGTCCTGCGGAAGCCGGTTCGACATGGCGCCGTCCCGATCCCGGACGATCGGCGGGTTCGGAACCGTACGTTCGATCAGGTAGTCTTGCCTTGCCGGTTCATGGGTCCGCACCAGAAGCGATATCCTGGTCCCACTCTGGAGCACGTTGTGCACGATCCCCTGGTGGGTATTCGATGCATCCTCGCCGATGGGATTCAGTCCCAATACGTAGCGGAGGCTCTCGATCACCGTGGACTTCCCGGCGCCTCTTCCCCCGATCAGCACGTTGAGATTGGGATTCAGGCGCATCTTCGTTCCGTCGAGAAACCCCCCTTCCCAGGCCATTCCCAGCATTTCGGCATGGTTTCCCGGCTCCACATCGGCGTTTTCGGGATTCAGCTCGATGCGCGAGCCCGGATCCAGGAACGCCTGCCTCAGACCCTCGATACCAATTCGAGACATCTTGATCAGGCAGGTAGCGCCACGATCCCCAAGGTCCTCGGGTCCTACGACATCCTTGGCGTTGACCGGGGCCACAGCCAGGCCTTCACCAGCAGTTCCCGAGCGTCTGTACTGGGGATTCTCGTTCCGAACGATGGTCCGGACCGACCGATGGAGCTCGTCTACCGTTTTCGGAATCTGAACGGCGAGCAGATCCGGGCTGCGCCAGGCCTTGATCCGCGCCTGCCCGCTGAGGACCTCCATTAGACCGTTATCGCTCGTTACATGGGCCGCGATGGCGATTCCTCCCTGATCCCGGACTGTCGCCAGGACGTCAACGAAGGTCTTGTCCGACAATGTGGAGGACGACCCCGGTTCCCGGATCCCCAGCTCGCCCAGGAACCGCGCCAAGTGGTCCTCTTCCGTCTCGGGTGCATAGACGCACAGGACGTGGATTCCCTCGGAGGAGGACACCTCGAATCCGGGGAAGATCGTGATCTCGTGACCCTCGGCCGCTTGGCGGAAGGGGCCGACCCCCTGGAAGTCGTTGTGATTCGTGATCGCAAGTACGGAGATGTCGAGTTCCGACGCCTTCGCAACCACCTGACGCGCGTGGGACCCGGCGTCCCCCGGAGACTTGATTCCTCGGAACTTGCGGGCGTACTCAAACGGGTTCACCTGGAGCGCGCACCGGTGGAACACCGCTCCCACAGGCAGCCGCGACAGTCCACTGATCATGTCGATCAATCTAACCTGCCCAGCAGTCGAGGCGTCGGAGACCCACGAGCCCTCCTCAGCTCCCCGTCACCCTCAAAAACGCATCATACAGCCCCCGCGCCACCCCCCCCACCCTTCCATCCCCGATCACCTTCCCGTCCACCTCCACCGAGGGCCGCACCTCGGTCGTGGTCCCCGTGAAGAACACCTCGTCGGCGCGGTAAAGCTCGGCCAGCGGAATCGCCCGCTCCTCGACGGGCAGACCCAGCTCCCCGGCCAGCTCGAGCATGAGATCGCGCGTAACCCCATGCAGGATGTAGTTCGTCCGGGGCGCCGTCGTGACCACCCCGTCGAAGACCGCGAACAGGTTGTTGTGCGAGCCCTCCAGCGCCATCCCGTCGCGCACGAAGATCGCGTCGCTCACCCCCGCCTCCACCGCGGCCTGTTGCGCGAGACAGTTGGGCAGCAGCGCGATGGCCTTGATCTCGGCCAGGGCCCAGCGCTGGTCGGGGACGGTGATCGCCCGGTAGCCGCGCTCCCACACCTCGCGCGCGGGGCGGATGTACTGGTTGGCGAAGCCGTACACGGAGGGGGGTGCGGGGGGGTTGGGGAAGGCGTGGGTCCGGGGCGCGATACCCCGGGTCACCTGCACGTAGATGTACGCCACGGGGACATCTTCCAAGCCGTTCCTGACCAGCAGTCCCTGTTTCACCGCTTCCAGCGCGGCTGCGTCGTAGTCGATCCCGAGCGCGGCCAACCCCTTCCGCATGCGCGTCCGATGCTGCGCCCAGCGGAAGAGGCGACCGTGGTACGCCGGAGTCACCTCGTAGACGCCGTCGCCGAAGAGGAATCCCCGGTCGTTGACCGAGATTTTCGCTTCGTCAGCGGGCAGATAGCCGCCGTTCAGGTAGACGACGCTCACGTACGGGCTCTTGTCCCTCCTCCGCCCTCGAGCTTCTCGAACTCCTCCAGGAGCTCGGCTTCGCGGATCGGGGCCTCTTCGGCCGGCGCCGCGTCGGTGCCGTCACTCCCGCCATCCGCTTCATCGTCGTCCTCACCGGACTCGAGCTGTTTCGGAGCCTCGGGCGATCCGGCGGGGAGCAGCCCCATTTCGGCCTTGAGCGCGGTCAGCCGGTCGTCGACGCCCGCGTCTTCGGACCCGGATTCCAGGCGCATGAACTCGGTCTCGAGGGTGTCGCCGGAAAGTGCCTCGGTGACCTCGGCGTGGGCCAGGCTGCGGCGCTCATCCTCCTCGATCTTGTCGGCCATGCGATTGAAGGCCTCGAAGGCGGAGGTGTCCGACAGCCCCGACATGGTCTCGTGGATGCGGCGCTGCGCCTGTGCCCGCTTCTGCTTGGCGATGAGCAGGTTCCGCTTCCGCTTGGCCTCTTCGATCTTGTCGTTGAGCTGGCGGAGTGAGCCCTTGAGCTTCTCGGTCTCGGCCGACTGGGCGCGCCAGGTCTGGTCCAGCGCCGACGCGCGCTCCGCGTGCTCCTGCTGGCGCACCAAGGCCTGCTTGGCCAGGTCGTCCCTGCCCTGCCGGACGGCCAGCATGGCGCGCTTCTCCCACTCCCGCGACTGCTTGACTTCGTCGTCCAGCTGTCCCCTCAGCTTGCGCTCGTCGGCGATCGCGGCCGCCACTTCCCGCTTGGCCTTCGCGAGCTGGTCCCGCATGTCCAGAATGATCTGGTTCAACATCTTTTCCGGGTTCTCCGCCCGGTTGATGAGATCGTTGATGTTGGACTTGATCAGCGTCGAGAACTTGGTGAAGATCCCCATTTCTATTCGCCCCCTTCGATGCCGGCCAGCGCCTTGATCCGCGCCAGATGGGATGATGCCGCCATCTGAACGCTGTCGAGCGACGCCCGCAGCTCCCCGAAGTCAAGGGTGCCGAGCTGGAGGGTGTCGCTGATGATCAACTCCTGCTCCTCGAGCCCGTACGCTCCGTGGATCACGTCCGTAACGTTGAGCCTCAGCAGCGTCTCGTAGAGATCGCCGAGGCCGTCGGAGTTCGACGGCAGGTCCATCACCTTCATGCGGACCACCAGCACCGGGTCCGAGTGGTGGACCACGATCGCGCCGCCGTTTTCGGGGCGGACGAGGAACATGCCGTCGTCCACCTCCTCGAATTCCGCATCCATGCGGATCAGATAGCTTTCCAGGTCGTCTCGTGTGACCATTTCCTTCTCCTTACCGTTTGTCGACCAAGGTGTGGGCCGGAACGTAACATGGACCGGCCCTGTGGTCCAAGGCAGTACGGGTGTCTTGGGCGGATGGTTCAGGTGGACGCGGTTTCGGCGGCCGAGGACTCGACGAACGGTGACGCGTTCACCGACGGACCGGAGGGCGAGATGCTGGTGCTGTGGGGCGGGGTCCTGAACGGCGAGTTGCGGATCGAGCCGGTCCACTCGATGCAGACCACGCCGAAGCTGCCGGCAGAGGCGGGCGCGTAACGGATCGAGGGGTTCGGGCGCGGTGGTGCAGCGGAGTTTTCGTTGTCCTTCACGCCCGGCGAGGACCAGTACGGCAACAAGTACTTCTTCTTCGCCGTTCCCATCGAGGGGGACTGGGAGGATTCACTGGAACGGATCACGCTGACGGGGCCCGAGGGGGAGGTGACGGTGGACGGGAACGACCAGCGGTCGCTCGCGATCGTGACGGATCCGGCAGACCGGGCGGATCCGTGGATTCTGCGGGACTGGAACCAGGCGCTGCCGGCGGCGCTGGGCAGCACCGCCGGACTTAGTCCACTGGCCTTAGTCCACTCCTCACCTCCAACAGCGGCGCCAGGTATTCCCCCGTGTAGGACCCCCCCGCCCTCGCCACCACCTCCGGCGACCCCGCCACCACCACCCGTCCCCCCCCGTCCCCCCCCTCCGGCCCCAGGTCGATCACCCAGTCGGCTGTTTTCACCACGTGCAGGTTATGCTCGATGACCACCACCGTGTTGCCACGCTCAACAAGGCTGTGCAGCACGCCCAGCAGAATCCGCACGTCCTCGAAGTGCAGCCCCGTCGTGGGCTCGTCGAGGATGTACAGGGTTCGCCCGGTGGCCTTCTTCGACAGCTCGGACGAGAGCTTCACGCGTTGGGCCTCGCCCCCGGACAGCGTGATCGCGCTCTGGCCCAGGTGGATGTAGCCGAGCCCCACGTCGTTCAGGGTCTGCAGCCGCCGCTTGATCTGCGGCACCGCGTCGAAGAAGCCGAGCGCTTCGTGCACGGTCATGGCGAGCACGTCCGCGATGTTCTTCCCCTTGTAGTAGATGTCCAGGGTCTCGCGGTTGTAGCGGCGCCCTCGGCACACGTCGCACGACACGTACACATCCGGCAGAAAATGCATCTCGATCTTCACCAGCCCGTCCCCCTTGCACGAGTCACAGCGGCCGCCCTTCACGTTGAAGGAGAAGCGCCCGGCCTGGTAGCCGCGGATCTGCGCCTCGGGGACGCCGGCGAAGAGTTGGCGGATGGGGGTGAACAGACCCGTGTACGTGGCGGGGTTGGAGCGCGGCGTGCGCCCGATGGGAGACTGGTCCACCTCAATCACCTTGTCCACCCCGGAGAGCCCGTCGATGCGGTCGTGGGCACCGGCCACCGACCGGCTGCGGTAGAAATGCCGCGACAGTGCCCTGTACAGCGTCCCGTTGACCAGCGTCGACTTCCCCGACCCGCTCACACCCGTGACGGTGATGAAGCAGCCCAGCGGAAACTTCACATCGATCTGCTTCAGGTTGTGCTGCGACGCCCCCCGCACAGTCAGCCAGCGCTTCGGATCCGGCTTGCGCCGCCGTTCCGGCACGGCGATCTCCATGTCGCCCCGCAGATACGCCCCCGTCACCGACCCCGGCTCAGCCATCACGTCCTCCAGCGACCCCGCCACCACCACCTCACCCCCCGCCCGCCCCGCCCCCGGCCCCAGGTCCACCACGAAGTCCGCCTCCCGGATCGTGTCCTCGTCGTGCTCCACCACCAGCACCGAATTGCCCAGGTCGCGCAGGTCCTTCAGCGTGCCCAGCAACCGGTGGTTGTCGCGCTGGTGCAGCCCAATCGACGGCTCGTCGAGAATGTATAGGACCCCCACCAGACGGCTCCCGATCTGGGTCGCCAACCGGATGCGCTGCGATTCGCCCCCGGACAGGGTGGCCGCCGAACGGCTCAGCGTCAGGTAGTCCAGCCCCACATTGCGCAGAAAGCCCAGCCGCTCCCGCACCTCGCGCAGAATCGGCCCCGCGATCTCGCCCGGGAGCGGTTCGCCCGGGGCGGCCTCCACGCCGTCGGGAAACGCTTCCCCCGTCACCGCCACCGACCCCATGAACGCAAGGATCTCGCCGATGGGCCGCTCCACCACGCTGCTGATCGGCTCGCCCCCGATGCGCACGGACCGCCCGAAGGGCCCCAGCCGCGAACCCTCGCACTCCGCGCACGTCCGACTCGACATGTACTGGTCGAGCTGCGAGCGCACGTGCTCCGAGCTGGTATCCCGATAGCGCCGCTCGATGTTGGCCACCACCCCTTCCCAGTAGTCCTCGTAGTGCCCCTTCATCTTCCCGGCGTTGTAGGGGAAGCGGATCTTCATCCTGCCCGAACCGTGGAGGAGCGCGTCGCGGGCGTCGGCGGGCAGATCCTGCCAGGGCTCGCGCGGATCGAATTCGTACGCCTTCGCCAGTCCCGGAATCACCGAACCTCTAAGGTGTCCACCCGGCTCGCCCCAGGGCAGGAGCGCCCCTTCCAGAATCGACAGCGACGGGCCGCCGACCAGGAGCGCACCCACCACCTCCTTGGTGGTGCCGAGGCCGCCACATTCCACGCAGGCCCCGTGCGGCGAATTGAAGGAGAAGACCCGGGGTTCCATTTCGGGGAAGCTGGTGCCGCAGTCGGCGCAGGCGTAGTGCTCGCTGAAGAGGTGGGAGACATCGCGCTTGCCGCGCCGCTCCAGAACCTGTACCACCCCGTCGGCAGCGCGCAGCGCGGTCTCGACCGAATCCGAGAGCCGCACCCGGTCCTCCTCCCGGATCACCAGCCGGTCCACGATGATCCCGATGTCGTGGTTCTCGTACCGGCTGAGACGAGGGATCTCGCGCAAGTCGTAGACCCTGCCGTCGACCAGGGCGCGCACGAATCCTTCCCGCCGGACGCGGTCGAAGACATCGCGGAACTCACCCTTGCGGCCGCGCACCAGAGGGGCCAGCACCTGGATGCGGGTGCCTTCCTCCATCTTCAGCAGCTGCTTGACGATCTGCGTGGCGGGCTGGCGTTGGATGGGGAGGTCGCAGGTGGGGCAGTAGGGGGTGCCTACGCGCGCATACAGCAGGCGCATGTAGTCGTAGATCTCGGTCACGGTGCCCACCGTCGAGCGGGGGTTGCGCGACACGGTCTTCTGCTCGATCGAGATGGCCGGCGACAGCCCCTCGATCGAGTCGACGTCCGGCTTCTCCATGAGCCCCAGGAACTGGCGGGCATACGCGGAGAGCGACTCGATGTAGCGGCGCTGGCCCTCGGCGTAGATGGTGTCGAAGGCCAGCGACGACTTGCCCGAGCCGGACAGTCCCGTCACCACGACGAGGCGTTCCCGGGGAATCTCCAGGGAGATGTCGCGCAGGTTGTGCTCGCGCGCTCCGCGGACGACAAGTGCGTTGACGATCAATACCCCCATTCGCGGAACAGCGAGAATCCCCATATGCGAGACAGCTTGAGGGAGAGTTCGCCCAGTCCCCGGTACCGCTCCCTCGTGCATCTGCCCTCCAGGAATCCCTCCAGCTTCGCGTCCCGCGGCAACCCCACCTCGACCCGCATCCCGCCGCTGCCCACCGGCAACGTCGGGTCGGCGCAGAAGGCTCGCTGGTAGACCCCTGTCAGGAAGACATTCTCGCCAATGTACCAGCCCACTTCCACCTGAAGCGACGAGGCCCCGAAGGCCGCGTTGGCCTGGCTCTGCTCCGCCTGCGACACCGACAGGTGGTCGACGTCCAGCTCGAGCGCGAGCAGGTAGCCAAACTGGTTGATCACCTGTCCCAGAAGCAGGTCCCTGCCCGCTCCGAACGAGGCCGCGCCACCCTCGCCGATCAGCGCCGAGGCGGGGCGGCCGAAGAGGATGTAGCTGGGAAGGTCGGCGTCCGAGATGGCGTCCGCGTCGCTCGACAGCGAGAGCCGGGGCGACAGGAGCGTTCCCGAGATGTCGGCCGTGATCACCAGCGGCTCCCCTTCGCGGGTGTGCATGCGGTTCTCGGCGGTCAGCGCGATGCCGGGGTTGAACCCTGGCGTGCCCACGAACTGGAAGGTCCCGTCGGTCATGCGGAGCGTTCGCGGACCCAGGCTGTAAGTGCCGCGAACGACGTCGATTCCGCCGTGCAGGATGAGCTGGTTGCCCTGGCGGTCGAAGGTGGCCGACAGGTCACCGGTGGTCTCCACATTCATATCGCGGGATCTGAGCCAGTTGCCCGGACCCACATGAAGGTCGACCAGGACGCGCAGGTTCTGCAGGAACGGGTTCCGGAGTCTCACCGTGACATCGCCGCCCTCCTGTCCCGTGGCACCGATCGCTCGGGTCGCGGCAGTGAACAGCACCGGATCGTAGAAGTCGATCGCCTGGGACGTACGCTGGAATTCCTCGAGGAAGACGGTACCATCGTTGACCTCCAGCCGACCCTGAACGAGAGGGTAGTTGAAGGATCCGCCCAGCGTGATCGAGTCACCGGAAACGGCGACTTCCATGTCTCGACGGTCGATGATCTGAAACTCCCGCGGCCAGAAGGCCAAGTCCAGGAGAAAGTCGTCGGGTTGGCTGGCGTCGACGGTCCCGCTTACTCGAACCGTCCCATCCCCCGAAGCCCCGGTGCCCGCCACGACGATGGTCCCGTCGGGGCTCAGGCGGGCGTCGGCGTCCACCGATGTCAGCCGCACCCCCAGGGCTTCGAGGAAGCCGCTGGCCTTCTCCAGGCGCAGACTGCCGTCCGGTTGTGGACTCGAACGGGTTCCGGCAATCGTTACGGTGCCGGAAATGGTGCCGTCCACCTCCTCGAGACCGGTCAGTGCGGGCAGGATCGTGGCAGCGGGGAAGGCATCCGCCACGATTTCGATGCGGCGCTGCTCGTCGGGCATCCGATCCTCCACCGCCCCCAGCCGAAGGTCCATGGGCAACCTGCCGTCGATGCGCAGCGAGCGGTGGCCCGCGGACCAGGACTCGACCTGACTGGCCAGGGCGCCGGCGGCGTAGCTGCCCGTGGCCTTTACGCTGTCGAAGCCGAGGGTCCGGTAAACGGCGTTGCCCAGCCTCACCGAGCCATCCCACACAGGCTCTTCCGCCGTCCCGGACGCGAGCAGGCCGACCGACGCCACTCCCGCCAGCGGCTCGTCGAGCTGCAAAACCCTCGACACCACGCCAAGGTCGAGGTCGGTCGCCACAAGCTCGAAGTCCGACTCGCCTTCACCGCGCACCAGACGCCCGTCGGCGAACAGCCGCAACCCCGCGGTCCCGGGGCGGATCAGGCCGAAATCGTTGACGACCACGGAATCCGGGTTCCACTCCAGGCTGGCGGGGCCCTGAAGACCCCAGCGCCTCTCGGGGAAGACCAGGGTGAGCCGGTCCAGGTCGACACGCCCCCCATCTTCGTCCAGACGTACCACCCCCTGCGCCTCGTAGGACTCTCCCTCCGCACGTCTCAACAGCGTGTGAAGGCTGCCACCCTCTCCCAGGGCGAAACGACCGTCCATCCGACCGAAACGGAATTCGCGGCCCTCGACGACGATCGAGTCGGCGGTGACCACACCTTCCAGGACAATCGGAACCGGCGGCCCCCGGCTCGTATCCGCTCCGAGAAGGCTCAGGCCCCCGGCGGTGAGGTCCAACTCCACGGCAGCAGCGGAGTTGGGGCCGTATTCGAACCCGCCGAGCGCAACGGCCGCTTCCGCCTCGAGGTCGGCAAGCCAGCCTCGCAGCCGGACATCGCCGTCCATGGCGCCGTCGAAGCGAATCTCGTTCGCGGTCGGGAAGGTGTCGGGATCCACGCCGTCGAACTCGATCATCACATCCTGCTCGATCGACGACAGTTCGTCCCAGGCGATCACGTTCTCGCCCATGAAGAGGGGACGCAGCGGCCTGATCGAGGAGGACGAAACCGCCAGCGCCACCCCTTCGCCGAGGACGCCGGGCGTAACTCCGATGCTCCCGCCCCGTGCCCGCACCACCACCCCGCCCGCCTCCGCATAGAGCGTCTCCACGTGCATGAGCCCGGCTTCGTCCACCCACAGGTTCACGCCCGCCGTGTCCACGCGCAGGCCGCCGATCGTGGACCGGCCCACGTCCGCAACCAGCGATCCGCGCAGAGAGTCGAGATCCAGTCCCTGCCCGGCCAGCCTCGCCGTCGCGGATACCACCGTCGAATCGGGCAGCTCGCCGAACCACTCCGAGAGCCGGAAATCCTCGGCCGAGACCTGGACCTGGTACCCGGCCGCCGGGTCCCGTGCATTGAAGTACCCCTCCGCCGACAGCGGGCCAGCTGTCGTTTCCAGTTCGGCGACGATCCCCAGCCGCTCCAGAGGGCCGGTCAGCGACACCGAGCCGCCGACCGGACCCGTCAACGGGAAGTCGGGACGGAGTTCGCGAATGATGGCCAGATCGAGAGGGCTCATCGTCGCGTCCAGGTCGACCACCGCAATCGTTGTGTCTCCGTACAGGACACCGTCCAGCACGATGTTGCTTCGTGACCCGCCGTCCAGGGACCGATCCGCCGCGATCCGCAGCTCCATCCCGGTCGCTAGATCCCCGTCCACCGCCAGGTCGAGGCTTCCCCGCCCCTCCCACCACACCCAGGGGAGAAAGCGGGCCAGCAACTCGTACTCCAGCGAGGCGAACTCGATCGCGGTCTCTTCCAGGGTGCCGCCGTCCAGCACCGTGCCGCTCCCGGTCGCGCCGGCCAACGTGTCCCCGGTGGCCGCATCGAGCAGGGCCAGGCTTCCCGCTACCCCCAGGCGCCCCGGCTCGCCGTCGAAGACGACATCTCCCGACAGGAGTCCCGTCACGGGGAGCGCGTCCGGAAGCCACGACTCCAACTCCGCCGTGGACAACATGTCGGGCACGACGCGCAGGGAGCGGAAGCGCATCGATCCGGTTGCGGACAGGCCGCCCGAGAAGGCAAAATCGCCGCCGTTCAGCCGGGCCCGCGCATCAGGCACGTCGACATGTACATCGCCTCCAGCGATCAGAATGCGCACGGCCCCGCTGGCCACGCCGTGATCGAGCCGTTCATCGAGCCAGCTCAGGTCTTCCAGCGCGGCCCGCGAAATGTCCAGATCGAAGACCGTCGGCCGGTCATCGTCCCGCAGGTCGACACGCATGCTGCCGCTGGCCTCCGACCCCGGCAACCGGAATCGCTCCGCCCGCACCACGATGGCGTTCGGGCCGACTTCGAGCTCGCCCCGCAGGCCGGACAGCTCCAGTCGGCCGTACCCGAGCGGATAGGACAGCGCGACTTCGTCCACTTCGGCCACCAGATCCCGATCCTCGTCCGGCCGGATATCGACCCGGGATAAATCCGCTTCGATCCCTTCAACCCGTTCCTCGGCACCGCTGCTGTCGCGCATGACCACGACGCCCTCATGTATCGTCGCCCCGCGGATGCGGAAGAGGGGCGACCCGGCCTCGGCGGCCGCGTTCGTTTCCGTCTCGACCTCGGCCAGGAGCTCGGAAAGCCTGACCGGCTCACCCGGTTCCGGTTCAATGTGCACCACGGGCGACCAGATGTGCAGGTCGGCGATCGCGGGCGGTCCTCCGAACAGCTCCGCAATCGAGTAGCGCGCCCGGATCGAATCGGCAACCAGGACGCGACGGCCCATGCCGTCGCTGAACTCGACTTCGTACAGGGTGGCGCCGGCCAGGAGACCACTCGGACCCACGCCGCCGATGGTGAGCGTGCCGTTGAGCGCCGGGCGCACCCGTTCGAGAGCCCAATCGAGGGCGAGACCGCGACCCGCGCCGGTGTGGCTGATGACCGCGGCCGCCGCGACCCCCAGCGCCACGAACGCGCTCACCGCGACGATGAGGCCCCGCAACAGGATGATCGCCAACGGGCGGCGTTGCTTGCGGGACTGACCCGGGGTCGCGTCGTGTGCCTCGGTGCCGCTCATCGCTCAGAATGCCTGCCCGATGGAGAAGTGAATCTGGAAGCGCCGCAGCGAAAAGCCCGGCTCGTCGCCGAAAAGGACCCTGGGGCCCAGCAGGGCGAGGTTCTCGGATACGACCCAGTCGATGTATTCGGCCGGGTCGTCCCCGGAGGCGATGTTGATCCGGTCCGATTCGTCGTCCCGCGCGGGGTCGAAGGGACGGATCTGGGAGGTGACGACCTGCAGGGCTTCCCGGTCCCGGAAGGAGTACGCCACATCCAGGCGGATGGGCCCGAAGAGCGTGTTGAAGCGAAGGCCGGCACCCGGACTGAACTCCAGGTCTCCGAGATCCATCGATCGCCGCCATACCTGGCCGACATCGACGAACGCGACCCCGCCCAGCAGGCCGTCGCTGAGCCGGAAGCGAAGTTCGGCGCTTGCCTCGAAGGTCGCCAGGCCACCGATCGGTCTCAGTTGATAGAGATCGGAACCGGCGAGCGGGTCGCCGTCGCAGGTAAGATCTCGAATCGCCAGCGGATCGCAGGCGGGATCTTCGGACCGGCCTTGCCGGCGCAGGAGTTCCTCGACGGGAATCGAGAGACTCCGTGGACCCAGGGAGCTCTGTGCGAAGCCCCGAAGACTGTTCGCACCACCACCGTAGAAGCGTTTTTCCGAGGGCACGATCTCGGTGAGTTCTCCTTCCATGTCGGACAGCGTGCCTACGAAGCCGCCCGGGCTGATGTTGCCGGCACGGACGCGCATCGCGAGCACCGTGCCGGGATCGATCCCCCGGTACAGGCTCGCGTCCGCGAAGGCTCGAAGGTACGAGTAGTCCGAGCCCATGAACGTGTCCGCCCATTCAAGGTCTACAAGGGTCCTGAACCCGCCTGTCGGGTTGAAGATATCGTCGGTTGCGTCCCGGTTCACGGACAGGGCCACCGGGGACAGCCACCTGGAGCCGGAGAGCACCTCGATGTCCTCGGGCGAGCACGCCAGGAACGTCGCACAGAGCGTAACCTCGGCGGCGTCGAGCTGGTTCAGCTGGGGGCGGAACCTGACGTTCATGAAGGAATTGGCGCCCAGAGTACGGCTCAGACCGACATCCATGCCGAACCCTCTGCGGACGAAGATGTTCTTGAGTGACTGGCGCTCCGCGAAGATTCCGACCACCAGGTTCACCCGGGGCGAAAGGAGCGAGGGCTGGTTGAAGTCGATCCCGGCCAGCCAGTTGATGCGGCCGTAGTCACCCTCTCCCGCCTGGGCGCACAGAACGGTCGCTTGCAGCGACGACGCCAGCAGGTTCGACACGCGCGCCCGCGCCCTAACGGTACGCCCGCCACCGAAGAAATTCCGGCTCGTCCACCGCCCCTCGAAGTTGAAGCACTCGGCGCTGTTGCCACCTCCTTCCATGCGCACCCGGTGCGCGTCCCCTTCCACCACCTCCACGATGATCGGCATGACCGAGTCCGATTCGATGCGGGAGGTGTCCCGCCCCACCACCGCGCGCGCCACGATGTCCAGCTCGTGCAGGCTCCGCTGCGCATCCCGAATACGGCTCTCGCGAAAGAGTTCCCCCTCGCGGAAGGGGAGACGGTTTAGGATCAGGCTGCTGTCGAGCAGCTCGTTGCCCGTCACGCGGACGGGTCCGAAGGTGGTGAGGGGCCCGAGTACCACGCGGTAGGTCACCGAGGCGCTGTCGCTCTCCGCCGCCCTGAAGAAGCGTTGGAATACCTCGGCCGACGCGTATCCCTGGTTCCTGAGCCGGAGTGTCAGGCTGTCCGTGGTCTCCCGCAGGAGCAGAAAGCTCAAGGGGTCGCCAACCCCGATCGGAAACGTACCCTCCAGGTCCAGCTCCGCGGGCAGCGAGTCACCCTCGAATTCGATCGAGCCCACCCGGAAGGGCGTGCCTTCTTCGATTCTGAAGGTTATTGCCACGCTGCTGTCGCCGCGCAGCTCCACCTCGGGCTGGACGTCGATGGCGCGAAAGCCGTGCGCGCGGTACAAAGTGGTCAGCCCCTCCACGTCGTGCCCGAGAGTGCGTGGGCTGAAGTACGAGCGGTCGCGCCCCCACTCGATTCCCAGCGCGCAGGTGGTGACGGCCAGGATGAACGGGCAGCTCGACGCTCTGGTGAGGACCGCCCGCCGGAGCTCGGTATCGGAAAAGGCCTCGTTGCCCACGAAGTCGACCGAAGCGATTTCTTCGCGGGCGGACTGGGCGGCGAGCGGAAGGGGGATGGAGACGGCACAGGGGGACGCCATCAGGACAACGGCCACCACCGTCGCCACTGTGCTCCCGTCAACGATCTGGACCGTCTGCACCGCCTTGAAAACCCCCTGACTTCCGATCCGTTCGTGGAACTGCTACCGGAACGCGCCGGGGTATCGGCGGCTCTCCGCCGGCTGAAAGCCCCCGGCGTCCCGGGAATAAAGATACACCGTGGCTTCGATCCCCGATCCTTCAACCCGGATCAGGTTGAAGGAGTTCCGCCCGCGCTCCCTTCCCCGTCCCCGGTTCGACGAAGCGGTTCCCGCCAGAATCACTGGCACGCCCCCGTCCGCCCGTGCCCCCTCCCCGCCAACACCCAGGTACGCCCGGTGAATGTGCCCCGACAGAACCAGGTCGGCGCCCCAGCGCGGCAACCGGTCCACAATGCGGTCCGCCCCCCGGAGCGGCGGAGCCTTGGGCCCATCGCCCGGGTCGACCAGATTGTGATGCACCACCAGCACGCGAAGCGCCCCGGCGGGGGCCGCGGCAAAGGATCTGTCCGCGAACTCCAGCTGCCGCGCGGTGACACGGCCGTTCACGATGGCCCGCAGCGGCGAGGATGAGTCGAGTGCCACGAAGCGGGCGCCGCCCGGCACCCCCGGTCCCCCGTCGATGTTCAGAACCGTGTCCGAATCCGGTCCGATGATGGACCTGTAGTTCCGATACGGCGCGAACACCCTCTCCCAGATACGGTACAGGGGGACATCGTGGTTCCCAGCGGTGGTGATCACGGGGCTCGGCGACAGCGCGTGCAGGAAGGCGCGCGCGGCCCGGAACTCACCCGCCCTGGCCCGCTGCGTCAGGTCTCCCGAGATCACGGCCGCATCGGGGGCCATTTCGTGCACGAAGCGCACAAGTGCCTCCGAGAGTTCCGGCAAGTGCGGCTTCCCGAAGTGGATGTCCGACGCATGGAAGATGATCACGCAGCCGAAGCGCCTTTGGCAGCCCCGCGCAGCTTCAGCATCCACGCAATGCCGACTCCGGCCAGGATCACGGAGATCACCTGTGCCAGGGTGAGCAGGCCGAAGAAGCGGTCGTCCTTCGCCCGGAAGATCTCCACGAAGAACCGCTCCGCGCTGGCCAGGACGAGCCACAGCGCGAGCAGCCAACCGGGACGGCGGCCGTGACGGCGCAGCGACCACAACACCACGAAGATGAGGGTGGAGATTCCCGTCTCGTACAGCTGCGTCGGATGCACCGGGAGGACCTCGCCGTACTGCTCGATCATGGCCGGGTCGATCTCGACGCCGAACTGTTGGCTCAGGTTGGTGGCGGTACTGGCGGGCTTTCCTTCCGGAAACGCGATCCCCACCCACGAGCTCGTGGGGCGGCCGTAGTCGTCACCCACGAGGAAGCAGCCGAGGCGTCCCAACGCGTAGGCGATCGCCAACCCCGGCGCGGCCGCGTCGACCGTCTTCCCAAAGGGGAGGCCGACCTTGTGGATTCGCCGGAAGACCAGCGCGGCGGCAAGGAGGAAGCCCCCGTACCACACCATCCCTCCGCGCGAGAAGATCATGCCCAGCGGATCGGCGGCCAGGCGGTCGTAGTTGAGCAGCACGTAGTAGAGCCGCGCGCCCACGATGCCACCGATCACCGCCCAGAAGAGCAGGTCCCACGCCTGGTCGGCCGTGCGACCCTGCCGCACCATCTCGGTCTTGAGGACGTAGCCTCCTGCCAGGAACGCCGCCAGCATCATGACGCCGAAGGAGGTGATGGGGGCACCGCCCAGGAACGGGAACCAGTCGGGAAGGTGAAAGAGATTCGGGTACACGGCGACCTGGCCTTGTCAGCTGGATGTTGTGTGGACGGGGGATGAATCGTGGGGCGGATCCGGCTGCCACGGAAGTCCGTGGACAAGGCCGCGCGAGCACCGAGAGCTGTGAGGCGCCGGGCTGGCAAGGCGCGACGAGAGGAGAATAGCAGGGCTATTCGCCCGAGGAGCAACGCAGAGCGAAGCGCTCCGGCCCGGATGCATCACAGCTCGAATGCCGCGGGGATCTTGTCCGCGGGCTGACAGCAGTCCGTGGACAAGGCCGCGCGAGCACCGAGAGCTGTGAGGCGCCGGGCTGGCAAGTTGCAGGTGGCGAAAATCACGGCAAGAAAACACGTAAGTTCAACCCGGACTGCACGATCTGCCATTCTTGCCAATTGACCAGACGCGAATCCATCGTGTCAGGATAGCCGGAAACACTGAAGCGATTGGCGGGAATCCCGGGCATCGTCACCGTGTCTCAAGCCCGTCGTCAGGCTCCGCCTCCAGCCATCGTCCCTCACGACACCAATTCGGCGAGCCACACGCGGCAATCCTGAGGTTGGGTACGCTCGCGTCAATGCCGCAATTGGCAACTGCCAACACGTCAAGAGCGGTCGGGAGCTCGGGCGCACATCCAGCGATCATTTTGCCGTCGCTATCATGGTACTCGGCGGCTTCGGCGTTGGTCAGCAGCAGATTCACCGCGAGAACATTCGGATGATGGTCGCCGAGGCTGTTGCTCTCCCCCTTGCTGGAAACCGCTCCCTTGAGCATCGCGGTGACGTGCTGTTCCGGAGCGCCCCACCGCCCCAGCGGACGCCTCCTTCCGTCAACCGTGTCGTCTGACTCGTTCGTGTCCCACTCCTCCTCGGCCACCTCGACCGAGCACTGGTCCTCGTACACGATAGTAACGCACTTCGCACTCGCTGCCTCGCGGCGAGATGCATCGCAGTACGGTTTGAGCTTGTCGTCCAAGAACCGGCTGGGCTCGGGCAAGGGCATCCGCGCGAAAAGCGGATAGTCTTCCTGAACGCTCAGGCCAAGGATCTTCGAGAGACACTCCTGGAGAAACTGCAACAGGAAATACGACTTCCGAGGAACATGGCACTCCACATGCCATCGTTCCCCGTCCACGTCGACGGAGAGATCAGGCCCGCCATCCGGTCCGGCCCACGTCACGTTCCGCCCGACCGCCCGTAGCTTCGCAGCCAGCTGCAACTGCCAGAGGAGCGACCAATAGGTGGCGTACTCCCCGTTCTTGAGCACCGAATCCTCGTTCTCCCAGTTCGGGAGTTCCGCAGCATTGGCGAGCAGATTGTCTAGATTGGCAAGGCATCCCTCACTCTCCACGCTCCAAGTCCCCAGCCGCCACGCCATGTAGTGGCAGTAGTACGGCCGGCTCTCCTCAGCCGCGCGGAGTACCTCCATCGAGAACGCTTCTCGAATTGCCGGATAGCGCCCAAGCCGCTCGTTGACCCGCTCCCAATCGATCAGCTTGTGGACGAAGTGTTTCGTCGGACTCTCGTTGCATGACCTGCGGCTCATCTCGTCGACCATGGGCTACGCCTCGGCACCGACCATGATCGGCTCGCACAGGACCCCTGCACGCTTCCTCTCTCCGGTCACAAGTCGATCAACAGAACAGCACCATCGTCCTGAGACCGGAATTGCCCCCCCGACCGCCAGGGTACTACCGGCTCCCGCGCTTCCAAGGGTGCGCCCGCGCTTCGGATGTCACCCTGCGGGTCCGGGTCGAGGCACAGAGGAGCAAGCCGCTTAGAACGGTTCACGGCTCCGCGAATCGCGCTGGCCACGGTCACCGCCTCGGTTTGTCGTTGCAGGCCTCGGCGTTCACCTCGAGGTACTCGTCGAGGAAGAAGCCAATGAAGGCCTCGATGTTGGCCAGTTCGTTTTCCCGGCTGGGACGATCTCCGACATCCACCCGCCACGTGGTGGCGTAGTGTTCCTTATCCGAAATAGGGTCCCTGAGCCATTTCTGAAACGACATCGATATGTCCCTTCGACCGCTGGGCTGCGTCAGGACGGATACCTCCATGCGGGGGAGGACTGTACCTTCTTCGAGGTCGCCAGAGAGGCCCCACGCAAAGACATCTTCAGTTGCGAGCGCGTGCTCGTCGAGCTTGCTTCGGAGGATGTGCTTTACGTCCGCCGGGAGATCAGAGGTGATGTCCCCGGATACTTGGGCGTCCCTCAGGAGCCGGGTGTCGTGATGCTGTCCGGTGATTCTGATTGGGGCGCAACCGGTAAACCACTTGAAGGCATGCTCCTCTCCAAACTGGCCAGAAAGAGGGGCGGGGAGAACAACGACCAGGACTAGACCTGCAACGGAGGCGACCGGACGGAACCAGCGTAGCCTTCCCCATGCACGCATGTTCATGGTCATCGCCACCACCCGATCTCTGCCCGATCATGGCGTCCCTTGGCCACCTCCACGCGGTTCCCGACGGTGCGTCGCGACGCGACCTTCGAGTCGCGCCGTCCGCCGTCTGAAGTAGACGGGCGCGCACGGTTCTGAGACCGGGGCAGTGCCATTCACTTCCCTCCTGAGGTGTCGGGGTGGCAAATTCGTTCACTTCACGAGTGCCGCGCTGAATCTAGCGACCGTATAGCGTGGTATGCCACCGCAACGGTTCGCCGAACCGGGTTGCTCGGGTCGCTCCTCGACGCCTCCCACCACCACGTCCACGATCCTGCTTCACGCCGCAACCAGCACCGCCGCCCGCCGCAACTCTCCGGCTCCCGCCTCCGCCCGCTCACGCTTCCCCTCGTACAGCGAAAACCCGAGTCTCCGCCACCACCTCAGTACGCAGCACCGGCCCGAGTTCCTCCGGTCCCTTGGTCAGCACGACGCTCACATGGCCGTTGCCGTCCGTACCGCCATTCCTGGACGATGAGTGCGTTCCGGATCACGCTGCCTACCAGACCCCGCCACGATCCGCACGAAAGAACGCTCACCGTGGCTTGACCGAAAGCTGTTATCTTGATTGAGGCCCGTTGACTGAGCAGCACCGTCTCCCCTGAACCATTGGATTGGACAAGGACATCGAACCGTGGAATCCAGAATCGTAAGGAACGTCACACGTAGAACCGCTCCCGCTTGGCTGATCCTGTTGGCCGTAGCGTGCGGCGACCTAACCGGACCCTCGTTTCCCGACGTGGCGGGCACCTATTCAGGAACCGTGACGCTGTCGCTGTCCGGCGGAGGGAGCTTGGACGGCTCGATGAGCATGGTCGTCGCTCAGTCTGGCGCTGAGCTTACGATCACCGGCTCGATAACGTTCCTGGGTGAAACTACCCAGCTTCCGGCAATCACTGGCACGGTGAACGAAACTGGGTTCTTCACGGCAACGGCGGGTGGATTCTCCGGGACCACGAGCGATCCACAATGCGGAACATGGACAACGACCAGTGCCACGCTCACGTTTTCCGGTGGTACGGCGCGGCTACAGGAGTCCGCCTCGTCCCCTTCCTGCGGTAACCTTAGCCTATTCGGAACCCTAACCCGCGCTTAGCTGCCCGGCTGACCACGCTCCATCGACTCCAGCACACGCAGCGCGCGCGGTGACCAAGAGCCGTCACAGGGCGGTTTACCCATCGGGACGCGTCGCCTAGGGAGAAGTGTAGCGGGATGTTGCCGGTGACCGGGGGGGCGGTAGATCGGTTCGAGCGTGTTCCGGTGTCACATGGGATGCCGACATCACGGGTCATCGCTCGAACCCTCCACCGCCACGCTCGGGGCCTCGTGGCCGGGGCAGCCGTGGGGGAACGCGGGTTATGCTGGGGCCGCGCTCCTTCATCTCTCTCGCCGCCCGCTTGACGAGGTCCTGGACAGTGATCCGTGCGTGCCGTTCCGCGTCTTGCAGCCCCTTTCGGTACACCTCGCGCACCTTCCTCTCGATCTGCCGAGCGCTGTCGGCGTGTTCCTTGCCCAGCGCGGCTCGCTCGCCCTTGTTGTACCGGTCGAGATCCTCACGCCAGCCCTCGACAAGGTCCTCCCGGCCCCGGACCGCCCCGGCCAGTTCCCGCAACGAGCGGTCGATCCGCCAGATCCGGAGCCGCCCGAGCAGCGAGCGGCTCTCCCGGTCGAGCCTCTGGCGCATGTCCTCCTGCCGCTTGAGCAGCTCGGCCCATTCCTGCCGCGCCCGGCTCTCCAGCCGCGAGAACTCCAGCATGCGCCGATCCTCGACCTTCTCCCAAGCCTGCGCCTCGGCACGCCGCCATGCCTCCATGTCGACCCACCCTTCGTCGACCGGCCCCCTCGCCCGCCGCGCCCGCCCGGGCACCATCCTCTCGCGGCGGACGCGCGCCCAGTGGCGCGGCCGCTCCCACGGGGTTCGAACCACCTCCTGGCCCGCTCGCCGCCGCTCGTTGTTGACCCGCCTCTCGACCCGGATCCGGCCCTGTTCCCGCTCGTAGCCCTCGGCCCAGCGCGACAGCCGGAGCTTGCTGTTGCCCAGCTTCGCCGCCTTCCCGGTCTCCGGATCGACCCTGTTGGCGACCACATGGACGTGGGGGTGCCGGGTGTCGTCGTGCGCGACGATCAGCGCCTCGTGGCCCTCCAGCCCCAGCGCCTCCAGGCTCCCGTCCACCGCGCGGCTCATCTCTTGCCTGTCCGGCGTCTCGTCCCGCGCCCAGCTGAGCGAGTAGTGCAGGACCGGCTTCGCCAGCTTCCGCCCCCCTGGCGCCCCACCCGCCAGCCGCTTCAGGTCGGGGGCCGCCTTCGCGGTCGCGGCCATCAGCCGCGCGGCCCGCTCCGCCCGGATCGTCGCAAGGTTCCGGGTATCGGTCCACGCGACCCGCTCCGATGTCTCAGGACTCCGGTCGTCCGGCGTCGGAGCGTCGTGCAGACAGTACGCCGCGACCCCGGCGAACGAGCGTCCCAGTCCGTTGATCTTTGGGATCATCGGCCCGGCGCCTCGCCGCTCAGGAGATCGGCCGCAAGCTCGCCCACCCGCTCGACCGCCTCCAGAGTCCCCGGCGGCGCAGCAGCCCCGGAGTTCAGGGCACGGGCGATCTGATTTAGATTGACGCCGATCCGGTGGAGTTCGACCCGCTCCCGGGCGCCGAGACGGAGAACGGCCGCCTCGCGGACCGGCTGCTCCAGCGCCCTGCGGCGCATGTAGCCGCCCTTCGTCATGCGGGCCGCCGCGGCCCGCTCGGCGATCTCCGCGGCCTCCGCGGTCGAGACGCGCACGCCGATCGTGCGGGTCCTGCGCTCGGCCTCGGGCTTCTGGGGACGGGCCATGTCGGGCGGCCTCCTTTGGTGGCGCGCGGAATGTCGTTGCGGGGGTCCGGGGGCATCCCCCGGCCAGAGGTTTTCGTAAAGCGAAAACAAATCTGGCTCCACGGAAACCCGCAAGAAAAACGCGGGCCAGCGGGCGGCGACCAGCCGCCCACCCACCGGGGCAGCTCCGGCGGTTGCCCCGGTGGCCATGATCGCGCCCTCCGCGCGGGAGCGGATCGAGGTCCTGCGGAACCGCCGGAATGATGCCTACGCACCTACCGGGCAGACGGTTTCGCGCCACTCCGCGGCAGCGACGGCGGCTGCCCCGGAGGCCATGATCGCCCCCCCGGCGCGGGAGTCCGACGCACGGAATCCCTGGATCGCCGGAATCGCCATGACGTACAGTCAGGGGACCGTTTCGGGCGGTGTCAACAACCGCCGAAACGGCGATGTCCAACGGCTTCCAGAGCCGTCCCAAAGGCGAACCGGCCTCCGCCGGCGGCGCCTTCGTCGCCAGCGTCCAACCGGTGGTCGGGCCGGAGGTCCAGCGCCTCGTCCAGTGTCATAACCCCGGATCGTCCAACAGTCGGCAGAGACGCGAGAAACGGCAGAAGGCTCACCCGGTCGCTGAAACCACCGAAATGGGAGAATCGGGCTACCGGATGATCCTAGCCACGCTAGGACTCACAGAGAATTGGACCCTCCACGAAAACGAGCGAAACCGCTCGCCCAACCGGTAGACCCGACAATCCCCCACGCCCGATAGCCTCTTATCGAGGGTCGGGGTTCAGGGGACTTGGAAACTAGTCCGTTCTGACACCGGGTCAACTCTCCCTTGCGCTGCTGTAGCACTGGCGGCGCAGTCTGACAGCCACTTACCCCACGATGCCCGGAGCCGTCAGGCCAACGGCGCGGTCCACATCTGCGAGCGCACCATCGCCCGGCGTATCAGCGCGGACAGGGGCATGGGCGGCGGCCACGGCCTTGGCCCACCGGTCGGCGCACCCGGCTGCCGGTTACGCGGACGGCGACCATGACCAAGCGCCGCTCACCCATCGGGATGCGCGGCCAGGCAGGGAGGGCGCCGCCCTTTGCCCGCGAACTCCGCCGGAGCGCGGTTCTGCCGGGTTCGAGGGGGTGGAGTTCCCTCGCCAGCCCCGCCGTACATCACGAGTAGGCTGCTTAGCCAGATTAGAATGGCGCGCCCTCCCCCGCTCGTCCATGGCGACGACCCATTCCATCACCGCACGGACCTGCATGTGCACGAAACCACGCCGTGGGAGCTTTGGCCTCAAGGAGCACGGGAGCAAACGTAGAAGGTCCCACTCATCAGGAATTCCTCACTGACTGTGCGCGTGACCCTAACTCTCCATCCAGTCTCATTAGGGAGTCGGAAGCTGGGGGGAAATGCACAGTTGACCTCCATGACGTGACCGGTTTCGCCCTTTCGGTAGACGACCAGCTCCGTCTGCGAATTGGCGGAGTCGTACGAGTAATGACTCGAGATGGACTGGACTGTGTAGGTCTTTGCAGTAAGGGCTTCCCTGAGAAGGAATCCCAGAGTCGCAGCCGCGATGCCAAGTGCTAGACCCAGGAAAAAAGCGAAACGTCTGGTCATCTCAGGCGAACCTTCCTTTCGGTTCGATGGATGTCGGGCCGGTCTTCTCCGACCCGCTGGCACCTACCAGGATGAGTGCGCGGTGGCAGGAACCGCAACTACAGCGAAACCAAATAAGAAGCGAATAGTTGCAGCGACGAGGCCCGGGCTCAATCGAATCGAGCCGACGGAGCACAAACCGAAAATCTGCCGAATCCGTTTTGAGCGCCAGAAATTGCTCGCGCGAGTGGGGCGTCCCACGCGCCCCGAGCGCCCTCGCCCCGAGCGCCTCGGTCTGGCGAAGATGCTTTCTCTCCGCGAGCTTACGGGTGTGCAGATCGTGCAGTCCATCACGAGAGGAATCGAAAGATGGCACGCACGAAACGAAGTCGGCGCTCGTACGGCGCCGGCGAGTGGGGCCGGAACCGGGTGAGGGTGTTCCCCGACTCGAAGACCGGCCTGTACCAGTTGGAGTGGCGAGAAAACGGTCGAAGGCTCACCCGGTCGCTGGGACACCGGGAATGGGTGAGAGCGAAGAAGCAAGCGGACGAGTTCGCGGCCGGGTTCGCCGACCCGGACCTGAACGGCAAGGCGGAAGCCGAACCCGAGCCGCTGACGCTGGGAGGGCTTTTTGACATCTACGGCGACGAGGTGACGCCCACCAAGGGCTGGCATTCGCGGGGGCACGACCGGGCCGCCATGCGGATGTTCCTCCGGTTCTTCGGACGCAACCGCGATCCGGCCACCCTGTCTCAAAGGGACTGGGACCGCTTCATCCGGGACCGGCGCGCGGGCAGGATCGGACCGAGCGGAAGGCCCGTATCCGACCGAACGGTCGAATACGACCTGAAGTTCCTAATTGCCGTCCTGAATTGGGCGGCGAAGTCCCGCGACGAGCAGGGCAGGTTGTTGCTCGACCGGAATCCGCTGAGGGGTCTCAGGACGCCCACGGAGAAGAACCCGAACCGGGTGGTGCTTACCGAGGAGGAGTACCGGACGCTCCTGAAGGTGTCGCGGAAGGTGGACTGGCGGTTCCACATCGCGCTCGTGCTCGCGCACGAGACCGGGCACCGCATCGGCGCAATCCGCCAGCTTCGGTGGCCCGACATCGACTTCGACGGCGGAACCATCGTTTGGCGCGCCGAGCACGACAAGTCGGGCTACGAGCACATCACGCCCGTGACCGCTGCGGCCCTCGACGCATTGAAGGAGGTGCCGAGGTGGGACCCCTTGGCTGGGGAAGCTCCGGTGCTGCCCGCGCCCATGAACCCGAGGGCGGCTGTGGGTGCCGCCCGGTTGCACGCTTGGTGGAGCAAGGCCCAGATTCTTGCAGGACTGGAGCCGAAGCCCGGAAGGGGCTGGCACTCGCTGAGACGGAAGTTCGCCAGCGACCTCATGGACCAGCCCCTCAAGGTGCTTTGCGCCTTGGGAGGTTGGAAGACCGCCAAGACCGTGCTCGAATGCTACCAGCGCCCGGACGCGGGACAGCTTCGGAAGGCACTGGAAGCTCGTCGGCGGTCTCACGCCTGAGGCTGCTAATCGGCGGGAGTCAACTGGCGGGAATCGGGCCTGTCAGACTCCCAAGTTCAATACCCGCAACGGATTGTGAGCATGCGACCACCTGCCGGGCTGGCAAGGCGCGACGAGACGAGAATAGCAGGGCTATTCGTCCGAGGAGCAACGCAGAGCGAAGCGCTCCGGCCCGGATGCATCACAGCTCGAATGCCGCGGGGATCTTGTCCGCGGGCTGCCACGGGAGAACTCCCGGGATGGGCGCGCGGGCGGCGGCCTCCGCGAGAGCGCCGAAACCGCCGCTCCGCAGACGATAAAGACCCGCTCGCGCGATCATGGCGCCGTTGTCCATGGACAGCCTGGGCGAGGCCGCGAAGAGCCGCCCACCCGGTCCGAGTCCATCCCGAACGCGGGCCTTGAGCGCACGGTTCGCCGCCACCCCCCCGCCCACCAGCACCCGGTTGCAGCCCACGGCCTCCGCCGCCGCGAGCGTCTTGCCCGCCAACACGTCGACCACGGCCTCCTGGAACGAGGCGGCGAGGTGGGGACGTTCCGCGTCCAGGCGGGCGGCCCTCTCCACTTCCGCGACCGTGCGCGCCACGGCCGTCTTCAGCCCGGAGAACGAGAAGTCGAAGAACCCGGTCCGTCCACGGGTGGACCCCGCACCTCCCTTCTTCTTCAGCAGCGGACGCGGGAATCGATACCGCGCCGGATCTCCCGCGGCAGCCGCCTTCTCGATCGCCGGTCCTCCGGGATAGGGCAGCCCCACGATCCTGGCAACCTTGTCGAAAGCCTCGCCCGCAGCGTCGTCCCGGGTTTCGCCCAGGAGGTGGTAGCGGCCCCACTCGGGGACCCACAGCAGCAGGGTGTGACCCCCCGAGACGAGGAGCGCAACGAAGGGCGGCACCGCATCCGGGTCCTCCAGCACCGGGCCGAAGAGGTGGCCCTCCATGTGGTGGACCGGGACGAGGGGGATGCCGAGGGCGAAGGCGGCCGCGCGCGACCAGGTCACTCCCACCAGGAGCGCGCCGATCAGGCCGGGGGCCGCCGCCACCGCGATGGCGCCAAGATCCCCCCGCCGCACCCCCACCTCCCCGAGCGCGGCCTCGACCACGGGCTCGATCCGCCTGAGGTGGTCGCGGGCGGCCAGTTCGGGCACCACGCCCCCGTAGACCTCGTGCACGTCCTGCGAGTGGATGACCAGCCCGAGCATCGCCCCGCGCGCGTCCAGGACCGCCGCCGAGGTCTCGTCGCAGGTGGTCTCGATCCCCAGGACCGGCCGCGTCACGGCCCCCCGGCCCCCCGCACGGTCACCGAGTCCACCTCGATCTCACCCCGCACCCACGGCGGCATACCGACCAGCGACAACGGGACGCGCGCCTCTCCGTCCTCCTCCACATCGCTCCGCACGGCCGCCGCATCCGCGTCGACGAGCACCCGCAGCGCCGCCGTGTCCGCACCGATCAGCAGTTCCTCCGCCCCGTACAGGGTGACGTTCACGACAGCGGACTCCAGCACCAGGTCAGCGCCCGTGCCGGGCCACTCCACCGGAAGCGCCAGCACGCGGCTCCGCATGGGTGCCACCTCGACAGTGAGCGTTGCACTCGTTGGGTTCACCACCAGTTCCCCGAGCCCCACCGTGTCCAGCGCGATCTCGAAGCGACCGGGACCCGTGACCCCGCTCAGGTCGAAGGGTTCCAGGAAGACCGTCTCGAGCGCGTCCACCACCGAGGCCGCACCCCGCACGCTGGTGAAGAGCAGGTTGGCGCGCGGTTCCGCGACCAGGGCCAGGGAGTCGGGCAGTTCACCCGTCAGGCGCACCGTCACCGGAATCTCCTCCTCCTTGTTGCGCTCGAAGAGGAGCCGCACCGAACTGGGCCAGAAGTTCTCGATGGTCACGCTGCTGCGGTCCACGTCGGTCACCCAATCCGGGATCAGCGTCAGCACCGAGTCCTCCCTGAACACGGTGTCGACCCGGATCTCGATCGTCGGCCGGGACATCGAGGCCCGCAGGATGTCCCGCAGGGGACCGGTCACGCTCATCTCCACGGCGGACGGGGCCGGCGGCTGCACCAGGTACCAGTCCCGGTGCACATGCTCGATGCGCACCTGGACGCTGGAGATGGTCAGGCCATCGATCCGGTCGTCGGTGAGCTGCATGGTGACCCAGAGGACCACGGCCAGCGCGAGGGCCGTGATCTTCAGGCGCCAGTTGCGCAGGAGGATTCCGGGAAACGAAGCCATGTCAGCCGCCCTCCACCAGCCGTTGCACGAGCTCGACGTTGGCCGGCGACTCCCAATCCGTCGAACCCGCGACCTTCTTGTAAATGACGCCGTCCCGGCCGATCAGGAATGACTCCGGAACCGCCGAGGTCCTGTAGATCCGCTGGATCTCGCCCGACGGGTCGAGGAGGATGGGGAAGGTGAGGCCCAGGTCGCGGGCGAAGGCGAGGGGATCTCCGCCCGGGTTGCCCTGCTCGTCGGTCCGGTCGGGGAGCACGTCGACGCTGATCGCCGCGATCTCGAAGTCCTCGGGGGAGAAGCGGTCGTACAGGCGCTGCATGGACGGCATCTCCTCGCGGCAGGGACCGCACCAGGTGGCCCAAACGTTGAGCAGGACGACCTTGCCCGCGTAGGTGGCCAGCGTAACCGTCTCGCCATGTTCGTCCGCGACCGCGAAGTCCGGGGCGCGGAAACCGGCGACCACAGGCTGGTCCCGTTGCCGGACGATCCAGACCGCGACCAGGACGCCGGCCGCGGCGAGTACCGCCAGCGTGCGCACCCTGGCGGTCCTTGGCGCCACGGAGCCCTGTCGCCGGCCCACGAATCAGTTCCCCTCCGGTTGCGTGACGGGTGCCGTCCGCGAGCGCACCTGGCGCGTGGGGAGGGCTCCGCTCAGCGGCTCGTAGAGGGTCCAGCCCATCGACTGACCGACAATCAGGCGCACCCGCACACCCGAGCGTACATCGGTGTTCGGTTCAGGATTCTGGCCGAAAATACGGTTTACGTTCAGAATACTGTACCTTCTGTCCACTTCCGACACTGACAGACCCAGCGCGCTCAACAACGACCGCGCCTCGATCTCGCCGTATCCGAGCAGGTTGGGCATCGGGAAGGTGGGGGGACCCAGGCTTACTTGCAGCCGAACCGATCCCGGCATCGTGGTCTCGGTCCCCGGGAGCGGGTCGATTGCGACGATCTGTCCCGCGGGCGAATCCGACCGGATCGTGTCCACCTGCACGAGGAACCCCCCGGCCTCCAGCGTTGCAACCGCACGCGCTCCGCGCAGCCGCGTGACATCAGGTATGGATCTGATCTCCGGCCCGATCGACATCGTGACCCTCACCTCCGCGCCCGTCAACGCGGTTCGTCCCGGCAGCGGGTTCTGGCCGATGACCGTCCCGGCCGGCGCCGCCGGATGGCGGATCGAGTCCACCCGCCCCGCAGTCAGGCCGGAATCGGCCAAAAGCGCCAACGCACCGGACATGGGGCTGCCCCGCAACTCCGGCACTCCCTGCAGCGCCGACGGGGATTCAGGGGACGGGAAGAGCCAAATCGTGGACACGCCGTACCCGGCCGTCAACCCCGTCCCGGCCAGTATCAGCAACATCACGGGAGTCCCCGGCCATCGTCCGAAGTCCCCAATTCGCGGCTTCCATTTCCCCTGCCAGTTAGGCCTCCACCCCCAATTCGGCCTGCGTCCCCAATTCGGCTTCCATTCCCAATTCGGCTTCCATTCCCAGTTCGGCCGCCATCCCCAACTCGGCCTCCACCTCCAGTTCGGCCTCCACCTCCAGTTCGGCCTCCACCTCCAGTTCGGCCTCCACCTCCAGTTCGGCCGCCATCCCCAACTCGGCCTCCACTGCCGTTTCGGCCGCCATCCCCAGTTCAGCCTCCACCCCCGCCACTTCAGTCCCCGGCGATGCCGCGCTCCCAGCTTCCACGCCGGCACCTCGATCTCACGAGGCTTCCTCCCGCGCGCCTTCGCCTTGCTCTTCGACGACCTCCTGCGGCGGATCGACCCACCGAGATTCATTCAGCCCACCCCTCTCAATCTGGCGGCGAAGACGCCGTCGAACCCGCTCTCATGGGGCAGCACGCGCAGGCACCCCCTCCTGTCCAGAAACGAGGCCCTGGCAGGCCCCGGCTCGACGCGGAAACCCGGATGCCGCGCCATGAAACTCTCCACCTGACACCAATTCTCCTCCGGCTCGAGGGTACATGTAGCGTACACAAGGAGTCCCCCGCGCGGAACCACGGAGGCGGCGCCGTCCAGGATCGCGCGCTGTACCGCGGCCAGTTTGCCGATGTCGGCGGCGGTCATGCGCCAACGGCCGTCCGGGTGCCGCCTGAACGTGCCCGTACCACTACAAGGCGCATCGACCAGCACCGTCGCGGCCTCGCGCAGCGGCGGAAAGCGCGCGTCGGCGGCCACCGGCCACACCCGCGCGCCCAGCCGGGCTGCCCCCTGCGCTACCCGGGCCACGCGTCGCGGCGAGAGGTCGGCGGCCAGGACGCCCCCGGCAGTTTCGCTCAGCGCCAGCGCCTTCCCTCCCGGCGCGGCACACAGATCGGCCACGACCACACCCGGATCCGGAGAAGAGTAGTCCACCACCAGCGACGCGGCCGGGTCCTGGATCACGCCGGGCACGAGTGCGAGGGCCTCGGCGGGGTTGGTGCGGGGCAGAAGGCGGATCCAGCGCCCCCCGCCATCCTCGTCCTCGCAGTTCGCCGTGCAGAACCCCGAGGCGGCCAGCACCCTTACCGCCTCGCCCTTCTCCATCCCGACCGGCCGGAGGTAGATGTCCGGCTCCCGGTTGTTGGCTTTGACGAGCGCCTTGGCGGCCTCCGCCCCGAGGGTGTCGATCCACCGCCGCACCAGCCACGCCGGGTGCGATCCCCACGTGGTCAGGTGTCCCTCCAGGTCAGAGTCGGGCGCGGGGAAGAGTGACTTGTTCCGGGGGCTCGCGGCCACCTTCCTGAGCACGGCGTTGACCAACCCCGCCGCCGCGCGGCTACGGGTCCCCTTCACCTGCTCCACGGATTCCGAAACGGCGGCGTAGTCGGGTACCCCGCCCATCTCCAGGATCTGGAAAGCGCCCATGCGCAGCGCCATGAGGACCGGCGGATCGAGCTCGCCGGGCGCGCGGCCGGTGAACCGCGACAGGAGGTGATCGATCCTGCCCCGCAGCCGGACCGTGCCGTACACGAGAGTGCGGATCCATCCCCGCTCGGGCGACGCGGAGGCCCCCGACGCCTCCCAGGCAACGTCCAGGCGGCGACCGGACTCCACTTCCGCCAGGATGGCGGCGGCGAGGGTCCGGCCGGGGGTCAAGCGGTTTCCTCCGCGGGCCGCTATTCGAGCATCCCGCCCAGCGGGGACGAGGGCACGGCGATCTCGCGGGCCTCCATCCGTCCGGCCAGGAACGCGTCCCGGCCGGCCAGCACGGCCAGCTTCATGGCGCGGGCCATGCCGACCGGATCCTCGGCCGCCGCGATCGCCGTGTTCATGAGGACGCCGTCCACGCCCTGCTCCATCGTCACGCACGCGTCCGAGGCCGTGCCGACCCCGGCGTCCACGATGATCGGCACCGACAGGCGGCGCTTGATCTCGCGGATGTAGTAGGGATTGACGACTCCCAGACCGCTCCCGATCGGGCTCGCCAGCGGCATGACCGCCACGCATCCCGCGTCCTCCAGGCGTAGCGCGGTGATGAGGTCGTCGTTGGTGTAGGCCATGACCTTGAAGCCGTCGGCGACGAGTTCGATGGCGGCCTCCAGCGTGGCGGCGGTGTCGGGGAGCAGGGTCCGCTCGTCGCCGATCACCTCCAGCTTGACCCAGTCGTTGAGCCCGGCCGCGTGGCCGAGGCGGGCGTAGCGCACCGCATCGGCGGCCGTGTAGCAGCCGGCCGTGTTGGGGAGCAGGAAGAACTCGGCGGGATCGAGGTGGTGCAGGATGCCCTCCTCCACGCTGCGGTCCAGGTCGACGCGGCGCACCGCCACCGTCACCATCTCCGCGCCGCTGGCCCGGATGGCCGCGACCATCTCCTGGTTGGTGCGGTACTTTCCCGTCCCCACGATGAGCCGCGAGGTGAAGGTCGTGCCGCTGATCACGAAGGGCGTATCCGGCCGATTGGTCATCTCCAGCTATCCTCCTCCCACGAAGTGCACGAGTTCGATCCTGTCTCCGTCCTCGACGGCCGTGATGCCGATGGCGTCACGGGCGAGGATCTCGCGGTTGCGTTCCACCACGACCATCCCCGGCTCCAGTTTCAGGCTGCGCAGGAGCCCGTACACGCTCAGCCCGGCGGCCACCCGGCGGCGCTCGCCGTTCAGAATGATCGACACATTGTCGGGCGGCATGCCACCGGCTTTCGCAGTCGTCATGGTTCAACCCTCTGCATGGAGCATTTCAAGGTAGCGAGTGACGGCCCGCGCCGGGTCCTCCGCTCCCCAGACCCCGCTCTTCACCACCACGCCATATGCACCCCGCGCGAGCAATTTGGGGACTTTCCCCACCCCCACCCCCCCGATGGCCAGCACGGGCACATCGACCGTCGCCACGGCCGCCGCCACCGCGCCCACGCCGATCGGCCGCCCACCCGGATGCGACATGGTCTCGTACACCGAACCCAGCACCAGGTAGTCCACCCCGCCAACCCCCAAAGCGGCCGCCTGCTCCGGCGCGTGGATCGACCTGCCCACCAGAAACCCCCGCCCCCCCTCCCCCACCACCCCACGCACCTCGCGCGGACCCATCGAGTCCTCGCGCAGGTGCACCCCCCCCGCCCCCGCCGCCAGCGCCACATCCAGCCGATCGTTCACCACGACCACCGTCCCCCCCGCCCTCCCCACCTCCACCGCCCCCTTCGCCACCTCGTAGAGCCGCGCCGCCGATATCCCGCGCGCACGCAGGTGCACCGCCAGCCCCCCCCCGCCCACCGCCACCAGCCCTGACAGCCTGTCGCGGAAATCCGGCGCGGCAAGCACCTCGTCACCGGCGATCACGTGCAACCGGGGCAGCGCAATGGCCAGAGGCCCACCGGAAGAACCCACGCCCCTACTCGAAACGGTCACCCGCCCGCGGCCCCCGCCCGCGAATCCACGCCGCCGCCTCCATGCGCCGCTTTCCGGCCGGCTGAACCTCGCCGATACGAACCGCCCCACCCCCAACCACCACCACAAGCCCCCCCCGCGGGTCAGCCCTCACGATCCCCCCCGGCTTCACATCGCGCCCCTGCCCGCCCCCCTCCACCACCTCCGGCGCAAACAACTTCACCGGCTGGCCCTTCAGCACACTCCACGCCCCCGGCACCGCGTCCATCCCGCGGATGAGACAGGCCACCGTACGTGCGTCCCTCGACCAGTCGACGCGGGCGGTTGCGCGCGAGACCTTCGGCGCGTAGGTGGCCGCCGCGTGATCCTGCTCCTCCTCCTCGACGGGGCCCGCTTCAAGGCGCGCCAGCGTCTCGGCGAGCAGCTTGGCGCCCATTTCGGCGAGGCGTTGCGACAGGAGCGAAGCCGTGTCGTTCTCGCCGATCGGGATCTCCGAGCGCGCCAGGACGGGACCCGCGTCCATGGCCTCGATCATGCGCATGACCGTGACGCCGGTCTCCGCATGGCCGCGTACGACCGCCCAGTTGACGGGGGCCGCACCCCGCAGCGCCGGCAGGAGCGAGGCGTGCACATTCACCGACCCCAGGCGAGGAACATCGAGGAGCTCACGCGACAGGATATGCCCGTAGGCGACCACCGCCGAGATGTCGGGGGCAATCTCCCGCGCCACCTCGACAAACGCCCCGTCGCGCGGTCTCTCCGGGGTGAGCACGTGGTGCCCCCGCGACTGGGCGTATCGGCGAACGGGCGACGAAGCCGGCTTCCTTCCGCGCCCCCGCGGCCGGTCGGGACGGGTGACGACCCCGGCCACCTCATGGCCCGAGCCCTCGACGGCCCGGAGCGCGGGCAGGGCAAACTCCGGCGTGCCCCAGAAGAGAACCCGCATCAGCAGTCCGTGGATGGTGGAGCGAAGCGCCCAGCGCGGATGCATCGCCGCTCGAATGCCGGGGGGATTCTGTCCACGGGCTGCTACCCCTTTCTCTTCTTCCGCCACTTCCTCATCAGAATCCCGCGCTTCAGAGGCGACAGCCGATCGATGAAGAGGATTCCGTCCAGGTGGTCGATCTCATGCTGCAGCGCCCTCGCCAGCAGCCGCCCCGCCTCGATCCGCACGGGCTCGGCCGAGGGCGACAGCCCCTCCACCACGACGCGAACCGGACGGGTCACCATCTCTTCCAGCCCGGGAATGCTGAGGCACCCCTCGATCTCCTTGTCCGTCTCCTTGTCCGATTCGACGACCACCGGATTGATGAGCGCGTGCACACGATGGTCTCCCTCCTCGTCGGGCACGTCCACGATCATGACCCGCTCGGACACCCCCACCTGGGGTGCCGCCAGCCCGATCCCCTCCGCCTCGTACATCGTGTCGAACATGTCGCGGATCAGCCGCCGGGTCTCTTCCGTGACGGCTGCGACCGGTGCCGCCGGCTCCCGCAGCACCTTCGCCCCGAGCACCTTGATCTCGAGGAGGGCCACGCCCCGTCCCCCCTACTCTTCCTCGATCCTGCGGCCGATGTGCCCCCGGTCCACGACGATGCGCGTGTTCTCGGCGGTGCGGATGGTGAGCGCCTGCTCGGTCGCGTGGACGATCACCCCGATGATGCCTCCGTTGGTCACCACATTGTCGCCCTTGCTCAGCTTCTGCAGCATCTCCTGCTGCTGTTTGCGCTGCTTTTGTCCCGGCCGGATGAGGACAAAGTACAAGATCACGCACATCGCCAACATCTGGACCAGAAAGACGGCTCCGGTGTTCCCGCCCTCGCGGGGCGTCATCGGCGGCGGCGAGGCGGCGATTGCGGTGGTGAGGCTGGTGAAGAATGGCATGGGTCGGCGTCCTGGGTGTGCGGGGTCAGGGGGTGGTGCGCGGGGTCCGGGCGGCGCGGTAGCGGTCGAGCCACGACCGTACCCACCCGGTAAAGGTACCGTCGCGGATATGCTGCCGTGAAGCGCGGGCCAGGGCCAGGAGGAAGTGCAGGTTGTGGATGGAGACAAGGCGGTGGCCGAATCGTTCGCCCAGGATGAGCAGGTGGCGGATGTAGGCGCGATCGTAGCCGCGGCAGGCGTAGCAGTCGCAGGTGGGGTCGATGGGGGCGCGGTCGAGGCGGAAACGGGCGCCTTTGAGGTTGATCTGCCCCTCGTCCAGGGTCCAGGCGGTGCCGTGGCGTGCGTTGCGGGTGGGGGCGACGCAGTCGAACATGTCGCAGCCGCGCGAAATGGCTTCCAGGAGGTCGTCCGGGTAGCCGACGCCCATGAGGTAGCGGGGGCGGTCGGGGGGGATATGGCCGTCCAGCAGCTCGACGGTGCGCCACATGTCCGGCTTGGCCTCGCCGACCGAGAGTCCGCCGATCCCGAAGCCCGCCCAGTCGCCCATGGCCAGCGCCGACTCCACCTGCTCGGCGCGGAGGTCGTCGTAGACGTTGCCCTGCAAGACCGGGAAGAGGGTCTGCGGCCGGGGCGCGTCGCCGTGGGTGACTTCGAAGCGGGCCAGGCAGCGTTCCAGCCATGCGGTGGTGCGGCGGTTTGCGCGGGCGGCCTCCTCGTGCGTGACGCCCCCGGGTGGACATTCGTCGAAGGCCATGATCACGTCCGCGCCCAGTTGCCGCTGCGTGTCGATCACGCTCTCGGGGGTGAAGCGGTGGCTGGCCCCGTCGATGTGGTTGCGAAAGGTGACGCCGTCGTCGTCGATGTCGCGCGTGGAGGCCAGCGAGAAGACCTGGTAGCCCCCCGAGTCGGTCAGGATCGGGCGCTGCCAGCGCATGAAGTCGTGCACGCCGCCCAGCTCGCCCACCACCTCCGCCCCCGGGCGCACGTACAGGTGGTAGGTGTTGGCCAGCACGATCGACGCGCCGGCGCCCGCAAGCTCTTCGGGTGAGACGCCCTTGACGGTGCCGGCCGTGCCGACGGGCATGAAAACGGGTGTTTCGACGACGCCGTTGGGGAGGGTCAGCCGGCCTGCGCGGGCCCGGCCGTCGGTCGCCTCGAGGACGAAGTGCGGACCGCCGGTCACCCCCCTCACGGGATTACCGCCATGGCGTCGCCGTACGAGTAGAAGCGGTAGCCGCCGCCGATCGCGGCCGAGTAGGCCTTCCTGACCGTGTTCACACCCGCGAACGCCGCCACCAGCATGAGCAGGGTCGAGCGCGGCAGGTGGAAGTTGGTGACGAGGCAGTCCACCGCGCGGAAGTCGTGGGGAGGGTGGATGAAGAGGCCGGTGCTTCCGGGTCCGGCGCGAATGCGGTCCCGGGCTTCGGCTACGCTCTCCAGGGTGCGCACCACCGTGGTCCCCACCGCCCACACCCGTCCGCCCCGTTCGCGGCAACGGTGGTACGCCCGGCTGGCGGAATCCGGCACCTCGAAGTACTCGCGATCCATAACGTGGTCGCGTGGGTCCTCGGCCTCGACGGGACGGAAGGTGGCCGTGCCCACGTGCAGGGTGACGGCGGTGCGGGCCGCTCCCTGCTCGTCCACCTCCGCGAGGAGTTCGGGGGTGAAGTGAAGGCCGGCCGTGGGCGCCGCGACGGAACCCTCGTGGCGCGCGTACACGGTCTGGTAGCGGTTGCGGTCCAGCGGTTCGTCGTCCCGCTCCATGTACGGCGGCAGGGGCAGCCGCCCGAAGCGCTTCAGCGCCTCGCGCACGCCCAGCGGTCCCTCCATCCGGACGATCCTGCGCCCGTCCGGACACGCGTCCAGGATGCGCACCGACAGCTCCGGAGCCACGACGACCAGGCGGCCGGGTTTCAGCTTCCTACCCGGGCGGACGAGCGCCTCCCAGACGCGGTCGTCTTCCGCGTCCACCGGTCTCAACAGCAGCACCTCGGCCGCCGCGCCGGTCGGTTTTCGTCCGCGCAAGCGGGCCGGAAAAACCCGGGTGTCGTTCACCACCAGGAGGTCGGCGGGATCCAGTAGTTCGGGCAGGTCGCGGAAACGGCGGTGCCGGATCTCTCCCGTGGACCGCCTGAGCACCAGCAGGCGCGAATCGGAGCGGCGCTCAGACGGGTAGCGGGCGATTCGTCCGGGCGGCAGTTCGTAGTCGAAGTCCGCGGTCGTGCAGACCTCCATCACAGGCGGCGCACCTCGTCCCCCACTCAGTGGAACAGACTCGGCTGGCCCCCGCGGGTCCCACCCTCCTCGTCGGGCGCGGGACGGCCGAGACGCTTGTACGCCTTGCCGGTGGCGACACGCCCCCTCGGACCACGCATCATGAGGCCCTGCTGAATGAGGAAGGGTTCGTACACCTCCTCGATCGTGCCTGCATCCTCGCCGAGCGCGACCGCGAGCGAATTCAGCCCCACCGGCCCCCCCTCGAACTTCTCGATGATCGTCACCAGGATCCGCGTATCCATCGCGTCCAGTCCGTACTCGTCCACCTTCAGCAGCTCGAGCGCGGCGCGCACCACGTCCACCTCGAGGACCCCCTCGGCGCGCACCTCGGCGAAGTCGCGCACCCGGCGCAGCAGCCGGTTGGCCACCCGGGGCGTGCCCCGCGCCCGCACCGCCAGTTCACGCGCCCCCGCCGTCGTAGCCTCGATACCCAGCACCTCCGCGCTCCGCTCGATGATCACCGCGAGGTCGCGCGCCGGGTAGAAATCGAGCCGTTCGGTGATTCCGAAGCGGGCCCGCATGGGCGCGGTCAGCAGGCCGAAGCGGGTCGTGGCGCCCACCAGGGTGAAGGGCTCGACCGCCATCGTCATGGTCTGGGCGCGCGGTCCGTCCGACAGGCGCACCTCCACGCGAAAGTCCTCCATGGCCGGGTAGAGGAACTCTTCGATCACGGGGCGAAGGCGGTGGATCTCGTCGATGAAGAGGATGTCGCCCTGCTGCAGGTTGGTGAGCGCGCCCACGAGGTCGGCCGGCTTCTCGAGCACGGGTCCGGAGGTGGTCGTGAAGCCCACCCCCATCTCGCGTGCCAGGAGCATGGCCAGCGTGGTCTTGCCCAGCCCCGGGGGACCGTGGAAGAGGATGTGGTCGAGGGGATCGCGCCGGGCCGTGGCCGCCTCGATGGCGATGCGCAGGTTTTCCTTGAGCCGCTCCTGTCCGATGAATTGCGACAGGCGCCGGGGCCGCAGCGACCTCTCGGGACCGCTCTCGTCGGGTAAGGCCTCCGGGGTCGTGATCTCGGTGCGTCTGGCCATGGTCGCCTATTTCTTCCGGGAGGACCGTTGCGCCAGGACGATCCGAACGATTTCCTCGGTGGACCGGTCGCCGTTCTCGCGGGACGCCTCTCGCACCGCGGCGTCGGCCTCGGCGAAGGAGTACCCCAACCCCGTCAGCGCGGCCACCGCGTCGGCCGCCCGCTTCGCCTCGGGCCCCGTACGGCTCTCCGCCGCCGCGATGTCCTCCACCTTGTCCGACAGGTCCAGGATCACCCGCTCGGCGGTCTTCTTCCCCAGCCCGTTGACCTGAATGAGCGCGCGCGCGTCCTTCTCGGCGATCGCGCGGGCCAGACGCCCCGCGTGGTAGGTGCTCAGCATGGCCAGCGCGAGACGTGGACCCACCTTGTGGGCACCGAGCAGGCGGTGGAAGAGCGTCCGTTCGTGCTCCTCGAGGAAGCCGTACAGGTGGGGCTTTTCGTCCTGCACGACGTACGCGGTGAGGAGTTCCAGTTCGGTCCCGGCCCCGGGGAGGCGGTGGAAGATCGAGAGGGGGACGTGTACCTCGTAGACGAGTCCGGCGGCGGTCTCGATCTCGACCCGGTCGGTGTCGAGGCTCAGCAGCCGGCCCTTGATGCGGCTGATCACGAGGCGGCCAGCGTGGAGGCGGCCGGCCTCGGCAGCGGGCCCGTGAAGGCGTGGCAGAGGGCCGCCGCGACGCCGTCGGCCGCGTCGCTTGGCGCGGGGTCCGTGCGGAGGCGCAGATGCCGGCGCACCATGTACGCGACCTGGTCCTTCGTGGCCGCGCCCGTCCCCACCACGGCCTTCTTGATCTCGCGGGGCGCGTACTCGGCGACCTCCACCCCAAACCGCCCCGCCGCCACGATGATTGCTCCCCGTGCCTGCCCCAAGGTGAGCGCACTGCGCACGTTCTTCCCGTAGAACGCGCTCTCCAGCGACAGCACCGCGGGCGAGAACCGCTCGATCAGCGCGGCCACCTCTTCATGAATCTCCAGCAGGCGGTCGGCGAGGTCCGCCTCCGGCGAGGTCCGGATCACCCCGCACTCGATCAGCTTCGCGCGGCGCCGGGAGTCCACCGCGACGACGCCGAAACCGGTGGCCGCCGTGCCAGGATCGATCCCGAGCAGCACGCTGCCGCCACCGTCGCCGGGACGCGCGGTCACCGAGCGCGCGCCAGAACCGCCTCGTCGAGGTCGGCGTTGGAGTGCACCTGCTGGACATCGTCGTGATCGTCGAGGAGGTGGAGCAGCTTGAGGAGCCGTTCGCCTTCGCGTCCCCCCACCTCGACCTCGTTCTTCGCCACCATCGCGAGCTCCGCCGAGGCCACGGGCAATCCCGCCGCCGCGAGCGCCTCCCTCACCTCGTGCAGATCGCCCGCCCCCGTGGTCACCACGAACTCCCCGTTGTCGCTGCCGACATCCTCGGCGCCGGCCTCCACCGCTGCTTCGAAGACCGTGTCCTCGTCCAGATCCGCCCCACCCACGGTGATGATCCCCCTGCGGTCGAACTGCCACGCCACCGACCCCGCGGTCCCCAACTTCCCGCCGTTCTTGTCCAGGATGTGGCGCACCTCCGCCACCGTGCGCTTCTGGTTGTCGGTCAGCGTCTGGATATACAGCGCCACCCCGCCCGGCCCGTACCCCTCGTACACGATCTCCTCGTAGGTGACGCCCTCCAGCTCGCCGGTCCCGCGCTTGATGGCCCGGTCGATGTTCTCCAGCGGCATGTTGCCGGCCTTGGCGGTGTCCACCGCCAGCCGGAGCCGGGGGTTGAAGTCGGGGTCCCCGCCGCCTTCGCGGGCCGCGACCGTCAGCTCGCGGATGAGCTTGGTGAACATCTGGCCGCGCTTCCGGTCGTCGACCGCCTTCTTGCGCTTGATCTTCGACCATTTGCTGTGTCCAGCCACAGCTAGCCGTCCTTGTCCACGGGCTACCCTCCGTACAGGGTGACTGCGGGCAATCCGCCCCTTGTCTCCGGTGGAAAATCCGGTCCGCTCGTCCCGGTCAACCCCGTAATATAGCCGAATGCGGAGGGGCCGGTTCAGCGCCCCATGCAGCCAACCCGCCCCGCCCGATTCCGCGTCCAACGGACAGGAGCCATGTCACATTCACGCGCCTTGGGCGGTATAATTAATCTCGTCCCGACACCGGACTCCACCGGCCAGGGGAAGCGCCGAAACACCCGCCGGACTCCGAATTCGATGATGATGCACCACCGTCTCCCCACAGTAGCGGCTCTGGCCGCATTCCTCTTCGCATTGACCGGCCTGGCCCTCTCCGCCCAGGAGGGCCCGACCGGGACCGTCACGGGCCTCGTCTACGACAGCACGACGAGCGTCCCTCTCGAGGGAGCCAACGTGGCCGTCGTGGGGACCTCGGCCATGACGAAATCGGACGAAGAGGGACGGTTCCGCCTCGAGGACGTTCCCGTCGGAGAGCACACGGTGATGTTCTTCCACCCCCGCCTGGGGACCCTGGGCGTGAGCGGCGGCGGCCAACAGGTCGTGGTGGCCGCCGGGTCCGTCGTCGAGACCTATCTCGCGGTTCCGTCCCGGGAAACGATCCTGGCCGGTTGGTGTTCGATCGAGGAAGGCGTGGGGAGCACCTCGATCGGGGGCTTCGTCACCGATGTAGTCACCGGTGTGCCGCTGCCCGGAGCGAGGGTGACGGCCTTCGCCCAGCACGCCGGCCTGCTGGCTCGCAGGAGCAAGGTCGCCGAGACGCGCACCGGCGATTCCGGCGAGTTCCGGCTCTGCAACCTGGACGGTTCCCTGGACCTGTCGGTCACCGCCTTCTTCGGCACCAGCGAGACCGACCACGCGGCCATCATCCGGACCGGCCCCCAGATCCTGGACATGAGCATCCGGATCGCGGACCCCGTCAGCATCACGGGAACCGTTCTGGACCACGCCACCCGCGCCCCCCTCGCGGGCGCCAGGGTCCAGCTCCTGGGTACCGCCTTCGACATGCTCACCGATTCGGCGGGCAAGTTCGGTTTTGCGGGCGTCCCACCCGGCAAACAGGTCATCCTGACCGATCAGCTCGGGTACGCCACGCGCACCGACTCACTGACCGCCTTCAGCAGGGAGGCCCTGGGACTGGAGATCCTCCTCGCCACCGACGCCATCGTCCTCGACCCGCTCGTCATCACGGGGCGCAGAGGCGACCCCATCTACACGACGCCGGGGACACGCTTTTCCGGGCTGACCGAGGCGCAGGTGGACTCCGTCCTGCCGCGCGTGGCCGACCTGGCGTCGCTGGTGCGCGCGTCGCAGATGCCTGGCCTGTCGGTGAGGAACGTGTGGGTGCCCGACTCCTTCGGGATGCTGCGCGAGGGCCTGTGCATCGAGATCCAGCGGCGGCGCGGGGGGGGAATGCCCAATGCGTGCAACATGGTCGAAGTCCGCATCAACGACGGACCGGTGCCGGAGCCGATGTTCTTCCTCAAGGAACTCAACCCGACCGACATCCGCTGGTACCAGATCATCACGCCGTTGGAGGCCGGGTTCCTTTACGGGGACCGGGGCGCGAACGGGGTGTTGTTGCTGTACACGCAGCGCGGGGGCAGAAGGTAGGCCCGCGGGCGCGCCTCGCCGTCCTGGTGGCGGGCGTTGCGGGGTGGGGCGGGTGCGCCGATACCGCACCGCGCGAGGGCGGGTCCTTCACGGTACAGGATTCCGCCAGGATCGAGGTGGTGGACGTGTGGGGGCCGCTGGCGGGGGGAGGGGATGGGTGGCGTCTGACCGGGGAGCCGCTCGTCAGGATCGGAGAGGCGGTCACGGGTCGGCCCGAGTTTCAGTTTTCGTGGATTGTGGGCGCCCTGCGCTTGGCGCCCGACACGATCGTGGTCCTGGATGACGAGTCGCTGGAACTGCGCTTCTTCGACGGCGGGGGCGCCCACCTGTTCTCGGTGGGGGGGCCGGGGGAGGGGCCGGGCGAACTCACATCGGCGGGGCATCTGTCGCGGTTCGCGGGCGGCGTGCAGCTGAAGGGGGGCGACAAGCGGATCCGCTTAAGCTCAACGGGGGACCTGATCTCCGACGAACGGCTCGACTGGACCCCGCACCAGCAATTCCTCTGTCCATTCACCTTCTTTGGCGAAGATGTGTTTCTGTGTGACTTCGGCCCCGGAGCAATCGAGCTGGGGGACGGGATTCTCGCCCCCCGATTCCGTCTCTTCCGCACCGATTGGGAGGGCGAGCGGCTGGATACACTGGGTCTTTTCACCGGGGCCGGCGCCAACTCGTATCGGACTGCCGACGGACGGTTCTGGACGGTGGTGGACCCCTTCGGACGACAGGATCTGATCGCGGTTGGAGGATCACCCGCGACCGTGGTTGTATTGAGCGCGGACCGCTACGAACTGACGTACATGACGACCGCGGGCAAGGTCGTTCGCGTCGTCCGGCGACACGGAGCGGGAGAGCCGACCCCGGAGGCACTCGCGTCCATGTACGCGCGGGCCACTGCCCTGGCGCCGGGACTCACCCCGTCCGGGCTGGCCGACCTCTTCCCGGCTCCCGAGGCGTTTCCGGCGGGCCACTCGTTGCTGGTGGACCGGAGTGGAAACATCTGGGTGGGCAGGCTACCAGTCGACATGGCCGACGCTGCCTACGACACGTACGAGGTCTTCCTCTCGGATGGACGGCTGCAGGGAGCAGTCGCGGTTCCCGCAGGCGCACGCCTCATGGATGTCGGCGACGACTATGTTCTGCTGGTGAGGAGCGACGAATTCGATGTGCCCTTCGTGGAGGTCTACGGGCTCATCAAGGGCTGACAGTCTCTCGTGACGATGGTTGCTAGCACGAAATGCTAGCACTTTACAATCAATCCCTCCTGCTTCAGCGGGCCTCTGGGCGGACGCGGTCGCAGTGCGTGGCCAACACGGTGACGGAACCCTGATCGTTCAGCCGTACCCTGCTCCCCCGGAACGGTTCGCGCACCCGAGAGCGGGGAGGTATGATGTGTCCATCATGCAGACTCAAGCACCGAAGACCTGGGAGGATGTCCTGCGGATGCCGGAAGACGGCAACCGCTACGAGTTCATCGGGGGGCGCCTGTACATGACGCCCGCCCCGGTGACCCGGCACCAGCGCGTCCTGAGGCGACTTTGGTTAGCTCTGTGGCGGATCCTCATGGACTCCGGACACGGAGAAGTGTTCTCCGCCCCGCTCCTGGTCGAGTTCCCGGGAAGCGACGACCGGGTCCAGCCCGACCTTTTGTTCGTGTCCAGCGAGAGACAGGCGATCATCGGCGAGAAGCAGATTCTGGGCGCACCCGACCTCGTCGTCGAGATCCTCTCGCCGTCCACCGCGCACCGCGATCGCGGGATCAAGCTGGATCTGTACGCGCGTCACGGGGTGCGGCAATACTGGATCGTGGATCCGGTCGAGGACCTGGTCGATGTCTGGCGCTTCGGGGATGGGTCGGGGCACGAGCGCTTCTCCGGCAAGCTCCCCGTCCGGCACGGTCGCGAGCGCCTGGGCCTGATCGACCTTGGCGAGGTCTTTTCGCGTCATCTGGATCAGTGGGCGAGCGGTACGTAGATCCGACAGACGGTGTCCGTTGGATTGAATTCGGGGGGCAGGGGTGGAGGACGATGCGTCGGCGCTGAAAATTCACCTTTATGTTGATTTTTCGGCATTTTTGACGTATTAATCAAAGGAGGCCAATCGCTCCGCACCCCGCAGGGCGGCTGGTTTGCCATCTTCCCAGCCGACAAGGGAGAGGACATCCGTGAAGTTGAAGAATATCCCGGCAGCGCTCCTCGCCCTTTCCGCCATGGCCTGCCAGTCGGACGCGGCGATGGGCGGTTTGCATTCCCAGCTCCGTGACAGCGCCGGGATTCGGATCGTGGAAAACGCCCGGCCGCCCACCGGCTCCCGGCTGGGTTGGCGGATCGACCCCGAGCCGTCGGTCTCGATCGGCGTGTTGGAGGGGAGCGAGCCGCACATGCTCTTCAACGTATCGGATGCAGCCAGACTGACGGACGGACGGATCGTCGTGGTAAACCGTGGAACGACCGAGTTGAGGGTCTTCGATGCGCGCGGAACCTACCTGGACACCTGGGGCGGCAAGGGGGAGGGACCAGGGGAGTTCGACGACATCTTCCATATTGAGCCCTTGCCAGGAGACTCTGCCCTGGTGTGGGCCCTGATGGAGCCGGACGTGGCCGTGTTTGGCCCGGACGGGAACTTCGCACGCAGCTTCCCGGCCAGGTGGAGACTGTCCGATCAGCCCTTCGATTTCATCCACCCACTGGCCGCAACGAGCGATGGCGCGATTCTGGCCGTGCAGAATCAGGGCTTTGTCACGACCGACACCGTGGCGGTCGAACTCTGGGATATGGACGGCGTCTTCCAGCTTGCCCTGGGTACGTATCCGGCCGCCGAGCGGTATCGAACAGAAGCCAGCAACTATCCGGTAACCTTTGGACGGAGGCTGGCAGCGGAGACCTGGGGGGACATGATCGTCGTCGGCCCGACCGACCACTACGAGTTCAGGGCGCTTGCGAAGGACGGCTCGCTGGCCCGGATCGTGCGCCGCGACCATCTGCCGATTCCGCCGACCGGCGCACACATCGAAGCGTACATCGAGCAACAGGTCTCGCGTTTACCGGAGGCGTTGGTGGAGGTCCGGGAGTCGGAGCGGAAGCGCTTCCAAAGCGTGCCGGTGGCTGAGCACCTCCCGGCTTTCGACACCGTCATAGCCGATGCCCGGGACCATCTGTGGGTGAAGGAGTACGCAGTACCCGGCGAGCAGGCCGCAGGTCCGCTCTGGACCGTCTTCGACCCGGAAGGACGGGTGCTCGGGTTTGTCGAGACTCCGCGGGGGCTGGAGATCTACGAGATCGGGGAGGACTACATCCTGGGCCGGGTGGCAAGCGACCTCGGGGTGGAATCGGTTCAGGTATGGCGTCTGAACCGAACTTCCACCCCTCAATCCGAGAGTGGACAGGTGGATCCGAACGAGAACCGAGAGCCTCGGTCCGCCGGGCCGACTCTCACACAAGCGAGGAAATCATGACCGACCTGCCACCGCTCAGCAGACGAGAGCGCGAAGTCATGGACATTGTCCACGAAATGGGCGACGCCACCGCCGCCCGAATCCGTGAGCGAATGGCCGAACCCCCCACCGACTCCGCCGTCCGCTCGATACTCAGAATCCTCGTCGAAAAGGGACACCTGGCCAGAGAATACGACGGCCCCCGCCTGGTCTACTCCCCCACGGTCCCGGCCCAGCGTGCCCGGCGCTCCGTCATGCGGCACGTCCTCCGAACCTTTTTTGGCGGGTCGGTCGAGGGTGCCGTGGCCACTTTGCTTGAGCTGGAGGACACCAGCCTGACGCCGGAAGAGCGCGCGCGCATGAAGGCGCTGATCGACCAGGCATCCGAAGAGGGACGGTGAACCGACATGTTCGCGATACCCGATTCTCATGGCCTGTTTGAACTCGCCACCAGGGCCACGGTTCTACTGGCGGTGGCGCTGGCTCTGGCGTGGCTCGTCCGGCGGCACCCCGCCCGGGTCCGTCACCTTCTGTGGACGACCACGTTCGCGCTTTTGCTCGGGTTGCCCGCGCTGAGCCTCTTCGGCCCCGCCTGGGAAGTCCCGCTCCTGCGCGCCCCTGCCGCCGACACACCCGACCTCCGTCCCGCCACGCCCAGTCCGGCCGCTCCAATCGTCCGGGAACCGACCACAGAGCTAGTCCCCCCACCCCCACCCAACCCGGCGTCCCCCAACCCCGCATCCGCCCCGATACGCGAGGCCGAGCCCCCCACATCATCCCATTCGCTTCCGCTGCCCTTTCTGCTCTGGGGCCTTGGCTGCGCAACGGCCTTGATCTCCCTCCTGGTGGGCATGCTTCGCTTCGGCAGACTCGTTCGCCACGCGCAACCGGTTCACGACCTGGTCTGGCTTAGGCAGGCGGCACGGGTCCGCGCGCGCCTCAACATCCAGAGCGACGTGCCGCTCTACCTCAGCGCGCGGGCCAACACACCGATGACCGGAGGCTTCCGGAGGCCGGCAATCCTGCTTCCCGCGTCGGCGAAAGCGTGGTCCCCGGCACGACGGCAGGCGGTTCTGACGCACGAACTGATCCACGTCCGGCGCCGCGATGCCCTCCGGCAACTGATACTGCGGGCCGCCCTTGCGCTCTACTGGTTCCACCCCCTCGCCTGGGCGGCCGTGCGGCTCGCCGCATCCGCGCGCGAAGAAGCCTGCGACGAGGAGGTGCTTGCACTGGGCACCCGCCCCTCGCGGTACGCGGGACACCTGCTTGCCGTGGCGGCAGGGGGCATGAACCCGGGCCCGTCCGCTCTGTCGCTCCCCATGGTCCGATACACGGGCTCACGGTTGGAGCGGAGAATCGCATCCATTCTCGAACCGCGCCGACCGCGCCGCAGCACCATCCTTACCGCAGTCGTGTTGATGGCGATCGGTGTCGTGGGGGTTTCGGCCTCCGTGACCCACCCGGTTCGCATCCTTGCGACGGGCGGCGCCAAGGTCCGGATCGTCGACAACGCGCGCCCACCGGACGGGTCGCGGCTGGGTTGGAGGATCGGGCCGCGCCCGGTGGTTTCGATCGGCGGGCGCGAAGGAGAGGATGCCGCCCGGTTCACGGACGCGACCGATGCCACCATGCTGCGCGACGGCCGGATCGTCGTGGCGGACCGCGGGACCAGCGAACTCAGGGTGTTCGACCGCTCGGGAACCCATGTGGCAACCTGGGGGGGACAGGGATGGGGTGGGGGCAGGTTCACCGATCTCTTCCGGGTCGAACCGTTTCCGGGAGATTCCATCGTCGCCTGGAGTTGGCGGCAAGGCAGCATGCAGGTGCTCGACTCGGAGGGAGAATTCGGTCGTATCCTGCGTCCGGAGAGAGAAGCGGTCAATCTGCTATTGCAACGGTACTTCCTTGTGCAGGCCCGCAAGGATCCCCATGCCATCTTCGGCCGCAGTTTGGCGGTGGAGCGCTGGGGTGATCTGCTCGTCGTCAGCCCGACCGATCGCTACGAGATCAGGGCCTTCGCGAACGACGGCACCCTGGCCCGAGTTGTCCGCCGCGACCACAGGCCGCGCAGGCCGTCCCGCGCTCAGGTAGATGCCTACGTGGAGGCGCAGGCTGCCCGCACCCCCGGGGGGACGATCGAAGATGGGGCGAAGTCGCGCGCGCACGGCCGGCCCGTACCGGTCGCCGATCATCTCCCCGCCTTCGGTACCGTCATGTCCGGCGCACTCGGCCATCTCTGGGTCGAGGAATACGCGGCGCCGGGCGAAGAGAAGTCCGGATCGCTCTGGACCGTCTTCGACCCGGAAGGGCACGTGCTGGGCTACGTCGCGACGCCGCCGGGTCTGCAGATCTATGAGATCGGCGGAGACTACATCCTGGGAAGGGTGCAAGACGATTTCGGAGTGGAGTCCATACAGGTGTGGCCGCTGGAGCGGTCCAGCGAATGAAGATGCGCACCATCGCGGCGATCACTGTCAATGCATTCATCGCCTGCCAGCCGGACGCCGAGCCCGCGGGCGGCCCGGACGTCCAACAACGCGACAGCGCCGGCATCCAGATCGTCGAAAACGCACGCCCCCCGGACGGATCCCGGCTGGATTGGCGGATCGGATCGGAGCCGGCCGTCTCTATCGGGGTGCTGGAGGGCGAGGACCCGTACATGCTCTTCGCCGTCCGGGATGCGACCATTCTGTCCGACGGACGGATCGTCGTGGTGGGCGCGAACGAGCTGAGGGTGTTCGACCCGATGGGAATCTACCTGGAGACCTGGGGAGGAAGGGGCGAGGGGCCGGGCGAGTTCATCGATCTCTATCAGGCCGACCCCTGGCTGGGAGACTCGCTCGTCGCCGGGGACTTCCGGCACGAGACGATGACCGTTTTCGACTCCAACGGAAACGTGGGCCGCATTGTCCGCCTGGAGGATTCTCCCATCGTCAGCCCGCGAGCCGTCTTCGAGCTTGGCCTGTACATGGTGATGCGAGACGGCTCGATTCTGCTTGCCCGGGAACCATCCCACCCCGACACGGTTGACGTTGCGATTTTCGACGCCGAGGGCGGATCACGCCGCTTCCTGGGCAGTCATCCCGGTTGGGAAAACTACTACCTCGAGCGGGCCAACTCGCTCAACAACGTGATCTTCAGTCGCACTCTGGCGATGGCGCCCTGGGGCGAACTGGTCGTCATCAGTCCCACCGACCGCAGCGAAATCACGGCGTTCACCAAGGACGCCACCCTGGCCCGCATCGTTCGCCTCGGGCACGAGCCGCGTGAGCCGGAGCAGGCAAATGTCGATGCCTACATCGAGGCCCGAGTATCCCGAGTGCCGAGCGAGATGGTTGAGTACAGGGTGCAGTACCGAGGGGAGATGCAGGATATTCCGGTCGCCGAGTACTTCCCGGCCTTCACCTCCGTCATGACCGATGCGCTGGACCACCTGTGGGTCGAGGAATTCGCGGTGCCCGGGGAAGACCAGCCGGGCGTCCTCTGGACCGTGCTGGACTCCGAGGGGCGGGTGCTGGGCTTCGTCGAAACGCCGAAGGAACTGGGGATCTACGAGATCGGTGCGGACTACATCCTGGGCAAGACGGAAGACGAGGAGTTCGGCGTTGAGTCGGTGCAGGTGTGGCGCCTGGACCGGTCCGCCCGGTAGAAAGGTGACAAGCACAATGAAGACGCGTATCCCGGTGGTCGTCGTCGTACTCGGATTCATGGCCTGCGAGTCGGACGAGGGGGCGGACGGGTTGGACACCCAATTACGCGACAGCGCCGGCATCCGGATCGTCGAGAACCCCCGCATTCCGAAGGGCTCACGGCTGGCCTGGCGGATCGGTCCCGAGCCATCGCTCTCGATCGGCGTCCTGGAGGGAGACGAGCCACACATGCTCTTCTTCGTAACCGATGCCACCAGGCTGGCCGACGGCCGCATCGTGATCGCCAACGCCGGCTCGGCCGAGCTGAGAATCTTCGACTCGAACGGGAGTCACCTGGGAACCCGCGGTGGCCGGGGTGAAGGACCCGGCGAGTTTCGTGAACTGGGTAACGTGGCACCGTGGCCGGGCGACTCCCTTGTAGCCTGGTTCGCGCCTGGGTGGCGCATATCCGTCTTCGATGGCGACGGGAACTACGGGCGAACCTTCGGGATCAACGACGGCACGCGGTCGTGGCGGTTCCGGCCGGACTCCCCGACGAAGGATGGCCTGTTCCTCGCCGTGCTGGCACCCGAAGACGCGGACACGCTCGTCCTGGAGTTCAGGGACGGCAAAGGTGCAGTGCGAAGCTCGCTGGGGACGCATCCGGGCTCGGAGCCCTACCTGATGAACGAGGGAACCAACCGCGAAATGCTGTACTGGAAGATCTTCGGCAGAGAACCCGTGTGGGGAGTCTGGGGGGACCTGGTCGCCGTAGGTGTATCGAGTCACTACGAGATCAAGGCCTTGGAGGCGGACGGTTCCCTGGCCCGGATCGTCCGGCGGGAGCACAGTCCGCGTGCGGTGACTTCGGCGGATGTCGAGACCCACGTTGAGGGAAGGAGATTCTTCAACGAAGCCGACCGCCGCGAATACCGCTCCGTGCCCGTCGCCGAGCACTTCCCCGCGTTCACCTCGATCATGAGCGACGCGCTCGACCACCTCTGGGTCAGGGAATACGACCTTCCGGGAGAGGAGAGGGCCACCCCCCTCTGGACCGTCTTCAACCCGGAAGGGCACGTGCTGGGCTTCGTGGAAACACCTGCGGGGTTGTCCATCTACGAAATCGGCGCCGACTACATCCTGGGCAAAGTGATCAGCGAACTCGGGGTGGAGTCGGTTCAGCTATGGCCGCTGGCGCGGTCCGCCAGGTAGCAAGCGAGAACGGGAATGAAGACGCACATGACGATCGCGACCATGCTCCTCGGAATCCTCGGTTGCCAGCAGGACGCGGAGCCGGGGGGTCGGCCCGACACCCAAATGCGCGACAGCGCCGGCATCCGCATCGTCGAGAACGCCCGCCCAACCGACGGCTCCCGATTGGACTGGCGGATCGGGCCGGAGCCGGAGGTCTCCATCGGCGTGCTGGAGGGCGACGACCCCTACATGCTCTTCGCCGTCCGCGACGCGACCATTCTGTCCGACGGGCGAATCGTCGTGGTGAACACGGGTACGACCGAGTTGAGGGTTTTCAACGCGGAGGGAACGTATCTGGATACATGGGGAGGCGAGGGCGAAGGGCCTGGAGAGTTCACAAACCTCAGGCAAATAGAGCGTCTGCCGAACGACTCGACGATCGTGTGGGGCCAGCTGGATCCGAGGATGACCGTATTCGACCCGGCGGGTAATTACGCGCGCAGGGTACTCTCGGCCAGGAGTGCCGCCGAGCCGCCAATACACCCTATCGGTCCGTTGTCGGCAACGCGCGACGGTTTGATTCTCGCCGGTCAGGATCCGGTCTGGGCCGAAGGAAACGTGGTGGTGGAGGTCTGGGATACGGAAGGAAACCTCCGTGGATCACTGGGGACACACGAAGGTCTGGAACCCAGGACTCGGGTCGGCAACACGCGCTATACGACAATCTTCGGCCGCACGTTGAACCTGCAGCCCTGGGGACAACTCATCGTGATCAGCCCGACGGATCACTACGAGTTCAAAGCGTTTGCGCCGGATGGGACGCTGACCCGGATCGTCCGCCGGGACCATGTACGGCGTGCACCGGCCGATGCTCACCTGCAGGCCTACATCGACCGGTGGGTTGATGGGGTTGCGAGTGACCCGGTGGAATTGAAGGCGCAAACGCGCTTGAATCTCCGGTCCGTCCCGGTGGCCGAGTTCCTTCCCGCCTACAGCTCCATCATGTGCGACGCCGTGGACCACCTGTGGGTCAGGGAATACGAGCCCCCCGGGGAAGAACGGCCCGGCGTTCTCTGGACCGTCTTCGACCCCGAAGGACGTGTTCTGGGCTTCGTGGAAACGCCGTAGGGGCTGGAGATCTACGAGATCGGCGAGGACTACATCGTGGGCAAGACGGAAGACGAGGAGTTCGGGGTCGAGTCCGTCCAGGTGTGGCGCCTGGAGCGGTCCGGCAGATAGTGCTAGCAGAAAGTGCCAGCACCATCCCGCTCAGCCCTCCCGCTCCGCCGCCTCGGCCACGATCTTCTCCACCCTCATCGGCGGCACCAGATCATACCCGAGCAACTTCCGCCGGTGGTACCCCCGCCCCTGCGTGATCGAGCGTAACACCGACGCATACTTGTACAACTCCGCCTCGGCCACCTGCGCCATGATCGCCGTTTTCCCCCCCAGCGGCTCCATGCCCAGCACCCGCGCCGAGCGGCCATTCAGGTCGCCCATGACGTCGCCCAAGTATTCCTCCGGCACCGTCACCGTGATCTCGAGGATCGGCTCCAGGAGCGCCGGCTTCGCCTTCTCGGCCACGTTCCTGAACGCGTACGATCCCGCCACCTTGAAGGCGATGTCCGACGAGTCCACCGAGTGGTATGAGCCGTCGTAGCACTCGGCCTCGAAGTCGACCACGGGGTAGCCCGCGACCACGCCCTTCGCGGCCGCCTCCTCGATGCCGCGGCCCACCGACGGCACGTACTTGGTGGGAATCACGCCGCCCTTGATCGAGCTGATGAACTCGTACCCCTCGCCCCGGTCGCGCGGCCGCAGCCGGACCCAACAGTCCCCGAACTGACCCCTGCCGCCCGTCTGCTTCTTGAAGCGACCCTGCCCCTGCGCCTCGGCGGTGATCGTCTCGCGATAGGCGATCCGGGGCGGCTCGGTTTCCACCGAAACCCCATACTTCCTCTTCATCCTCTCAAACTGCACATCGAGGTGCAGCTCCCCCATGCCACGCGCGATCGTCTGGCGGATCTCGGGGTTGAACCCGGCGGCGAAGGTCGGGTCCTCCTCGTGCAGCTTGCCCAGCGCCTCGCCCAGCTTGTCCTCGTCGGAACGGGCGGCTCCGCGCACGGCGATCGAGATGTCGGGCTGGGGGAAGACCACGCCCTCGATCGTCACGGGGTTTGTCGGCGCGCTCAGGGTGTCGTTGGTGTGGGTCGACTTGAGCTTCGCCACGACCCCGATATCGCCCGCGTGGAGCCCGTCCACGTCGACGCGTTCCCGCGCCTGGGGAATGGCCAGGTGGTTGATGCGCTCCGACGCGTTCCGGCTCACGTTTCGCAGCTCGGTCCCGTTGACGATCATCCCCGAGTACACGCGGAAGAGCGACAGCTCGCCCACGTGGGGCTCCGCGGTCGTCTTGAAGACCAGCGCGCTCACGCTCTCGTCGTCGGCGGCGCGCAGCTGGACGGGGTCGCCGCCTCCGTTCGTGGCCTCCACCTCGCCGGCCTGGCCGGGATGCGGCAGCAACGCGACCATCATTTCGGTGAGTTCGCGGACCCCGAAGGACTGCTCCGCGGCGCCGCAGAAGACCGGTACCACCTCTCCCTCGGCGACTGCACCGGCCAGCGCGGCCAACTGCTCCTCCAGGCTGATTTCCTCCCCTTCCAGGTAGCGGTCCAGGAGTTCCTCGTCGGTGGTGGCGAGGGTCTCCATGAGCTCGGTCTGCCAGTTCTCGACGTCGTCCGCCACCTCGTCCGGGATGGGGATCTCTTCGTACTCGCCGGTCGTGGACCCGGCCTTGTAGGCGTAGGCATTATTGGTCAGAAGGTTGACCACGCCCTTGAAGGTGCTCGCCGCCCCAATCGGGATCTGGACGGGAATGGCCCCGGGCGCGAGTTTCTCCCTCACCTCGTTCAGGACCTTGCCGAAGTTCGCGTGCATCTTGTCCATCATCGAGACGAAGATCATGCGGGGGAGCGCACGGTCGTCGCACAGCTGCCAGACCATCTCGGTGCCGACCTCGACCCCCGAGGTGGCGCTCGCGGTGACGAGCGCGGCGTCGGCCACCCGCGCGGCCGCTGTGGCATCGCCCACGAAGTCCATGTAGCCGGGCGTGTCGAGGAGGTTGACTTTCGTCCCCTCCCGGATGGCGTGCGCGACCGTTAGCTGCATGGACATGCCGTGGCCGGTCTCTTCGGGAGTCGTCATTGTCAGCGCAGTTCCCGCGCCCACGCTGCCCTTGCGATTGGACGTTCCCGCGGCAAAACACACCGCGTCTATGAGCGTCGTCTTCCCCGACCCTCCGTGCCCGAGAACCACCACATTGCGAATCTGTTCCGTTCTGAACGACTTGGCCGCGGCCATGCCACCTCCTTGGAGACTGTATTTCGAAAAACCCATTCGGCCGAACGAGAGTACGCCGACGGCGGCACCGCGTCGAGAGATTCGAGTGCGCCTCGGGAATGGGCGACGGGACGGGGATTGTAGAAACCCGGTTGCGGGCGGGTCAAGGTGGCGGGCGGCCCGCAAGGCGCCCGGCAGTTACGAACTCCGGTTCAGTTCAGCTGGGTCTGCCGCGAAACGCGGTCCAGCAGCGCGCGCTCTTCCTCGGTCAGCGAGTTGATCCCACGCGCGGAGATCTTGTCGAGCACCTCATCCACCTTGTCGAGCTCCAGGCGTGCCCGCTCCTCGGCCATGTGTTCCTCGATGACGCGCATGGCCGCCGCTTCCCTGGGGTCCCGTACCGGTCGCGGTGCCCTGCGTCCCGCCCCATCCCCCTTCCAAAGCTTCGGCCCGGGCGCGGTTCGGCCCAGAGTCCGAATGCGCCGGCGCCAGCCGCCTCGGCGCCGGCGCCTTGTCCTGCCCCCCTTCACCCCCGCACCCCCCACCCCGGGTCCCCAATCCCCCCTCCCCGCATGCATGGCCCCGCCGTACGCCGGCATCCACCCGCTCTTCACCATCAGGAATCCCGCGACCGCCCCGCCCAGATGGGCCAGGTGCGCGATCCCGTCCCGGTTCGGACCGATAGCGCTCACGAAGCTCAACGCCACCAGGAACCCAACCAGCCACTTCACCTTGACGGGGAAAAGCGCCCAGACGTAGACCGTCTGGTTCGGCCACGCCAGCGCGAACGCCAGCATGATGCCGTAGCACGCCGCCGACGCCCCCACGATCACCGAATCGGAAAACGCGAAGCTGAGCAGAACACCTCCCAGTCCGCACACCAGGTAGAACTTGAGGAAGAGGTCCGAACCCCAGCGCGCCTCGAGCGGCGGCCCGAAGAAGAAGAGGAAGAGGAGGTTCATGAGCAGGTGCCAGAGACCCGCGTGCATGAACATGTAGGTGACCATCCCCCACGGCCGCTGCAGAAGCCGGTCGGGCGAGAAGGCGAAGAGATCGAACATGACCCCCTGGCCCACGAGGACCGTCACCAGGAATATCCCCGCGTTCGCCATGAGCAGTATTTTGACCCACGGCGTCACCCGCAGGCGCGGGGATGCGCCTCCGTATGACGGGGGCTGGCTCATGTATCTCACGGTTTCCTCCATTGTGACTGTGGCGCCCGCGGCGTCGGGACCGTTGGCGGCCGCGGGCGCCCGCTACCAGAGTAGGGCAAAGGCGGTCGCCGGGTAAGGACGGCAGGATCTCCCGGTGCGTCCCCCTCTACCTATATGGACAGCTCTCGGTTCCAAATCGTGCAAAAGTGGGGGCGGTTCCGGCTGGGATGGAGTCGCCGAATCAGCCGCCAATCCTTGCCAATTCAGCCTCGTTCCGGACAAGGCCCCCCTCTGGCGAGCATCCGACACGCCTCCACTACGAACGCTCCCGAAGTGCCGCCGCGAGCGCAAAGGCCTCGGCGACCGGCACGACCGACAACCTCTCGTCCAGGTCATAGGCATCCCCGCCGGGGTACACCACCCAGAGGTGATCGAGCCTCACGTCCTGAAGCGCCACCCTCATCGACCGCGTCGAACCGGGGGCGTCGGCGTACTTGAACTCGAAGCCGTAGCGCTTTCCATGATGCCGGATGAACAGGTCGAGTTCCGCGCCGCCGTGGGTGGCCCAGAAATAGGCGTCCTGGGTGTCGAAGGCGGCAAGGATCTGTTCGATGGCAAACCCCTCGAACGAAGCACCGAGCTTGGGATGGCCGGAGAGCGTCCGGGCGTCGGGGAGGCCGAGAAGAGCATGCAGCAATCCGCTGTCGCGGAGGTACACCTTGGGTGACTTGACCTGCCGCTTCCCGAGGTTCTCGAACCAGGGGGGCAGTGCGCGCACCATGAACGCCCCGACGAGGATATCGAGGTAGTTTCGCGCGGTTCCCTCGCTCGAACCCAGGGCGCGGGCAAACTCGGCGGCATTCCAGACCTGGCCGTGGTAGTGGGCGACCATGGTCCAAAAACGCCTGAGCCTCTCGGCCGGTACGGTGATCCCGAACCGGGGAAGATCGCGCTCCAGAAAGGTCCGGAGAAAGTTCCGCCGCCACAGCGCCGAACCGCGGCTATTCGCAGCCAGGTAGGATCGGGGAAACCCTCCCCGCTGCCACAGCGTTCGCCATGCGCCGGGGTCGACCTCTCCAAGATCGAAGCCCCCCAGATCCACGAGGCCGACGCGTCCGGCGAGGGACTCGGAGACACCCCTGACGAGCGTGGGGGACGCGCTGCCCAGCAAAAGGAACCGTGCCGGGTTGTCCGGCCGATCCACAAGCACCCTTATCGTTTCGAAGAGCGATAGCGCCTGTTGCACCTCGTCGATGACAACCAGGCCGGTGAGTGGGCCGAGCGTGGTCTCCGGGGTAGCCAAGCGGCGTCGGTCGGTCGCTCTCTCAAGGTCGAAGTAGGTGGTGGCCGGGGACTCCGCCGCGATCGCTCTCGCCAGAGTCGTCTTTCCGCACTGGCGCGGTCCGGTCAACGCCGCCACCGGATGCACCGAGAAGGCTTCATGGATGCGCGCGGTCGGCGTGGGGCGGTCAAGGATCATTTCGAATTATAATCCTTGAAAATCCTCAAGTCAATTGCGGATATTCAAGGATTATTTCACCAGGCTCGACGTCTTTGTCCCTTTCCACACCCCAGCATACAGATCCTCTCGCACAGTTCCGCGAACTCCACTCCAGCTGCCCGCGCCGCCTTCGGCAGAAGACTGTTCCCGGTGAGCCCCGGCAGCGCATTGGCCTCCAGGCACCACACGCCGCCGTCCGCATCCACCATGAAGTCCACCCGCGAAAAGTGCTCCAAGCGGAGCAGCCGGTGGACCTTGAGCGCCTCTGCCCGGAGCGCCCTGGCCAACTCGTCCGGAATCCGTGCAGGCGCCGTCTCCACCGCCATCCCCGGCTCGTACTTGCAGTCGAAGTCGAAGAGTTCGCGCGCCGGCTCGATCTCGACCACCGGCAGCGCTTCCCCGTCCACGATCCCGACGGTAAATTCGCGCCCCTCCACGTACCCCTCGTACATGACCACATCCCCACCACCCCCCGCCTCCCCCGTCGCAGTCTCCACCTCACCCACGGACCGGGCCAGCGCCAGCCGCACCGACGACCCCCCCGACATCGGCTTCACGATCACCGGAAGCCCCAAACGCTCCACCACCTCCGCACCCGTCGCCGCCCCCGCCATCCAGTCCGGCGTCGCCACCCCCGCGTCCCTGAACAGCCGCTTGGTCAGATCCTTGTCCATGGCCAGCGCGCACGCCACCGGGCCGCTGCCGGCGTAGGGAATCCCCGCGACCTCCAACAGGGTCTGGATGGTCCCGTCCTCTCCGGCGCCGCCGTGCAGCGCGACGAACACCACATCCACCTCGGCAAGAGCCCGCTCCGAGGCGATCACCGCCCGTTCGGCCAGCACGCCCTCCGGGCCCGGCGGCGGACCCGGCACCTCGGCCCGACCGATCCCCGACTCCAGAATCCGCCGCTCGAGCGCGGGCGCCATCACCCCCACCGCCGCGTCGATGCTCGTCACCCGGTGCCCCCTGGAGCGCAGCGCAGCGGCCACCTCGCAGCCGCTGGCCAGCGAAACCCCCCGCTCCTCCGAGCTGCCCCCCATGAGCACCGCAACGTTGAGCCGGTTCCCACCTGACCCACCCGCATCCCGGGTCAAGCCGACCTCCGAACCTCGGCCCGACCCAGCCTGCGGCCTCCCCACTCCCCCCAGGTCATCGTCCTCAAGGCGCCGCCGCCAGCGCGCGCACCAGATCGTGGCGCGTCAGGATACCGTCCAGCGATCCGTTCGCCCGAATCAGGACCGCCGGTGCGCCGCCGCTGAGCAGCCGTGTCGCCGCCTCGGAGTCGGCGTGTTCATCCAGAACCGGGTATGGCGCCTCCATGACCGATTCCACCTCCTGCTCCAGCACCTCGGGGTCGGCCAGCACCGCGCTCATCAGCCTTCGTTCGGCGACGCTCCCGATGCACTCGCCGTTGACCACGACCGGCAGCTGCGACACGTGGTGGGACGACAGCGTCGAGATGGCCATGCGTACCGGAGTCGACGGCGTCACCGTGAGGAGGCCGGGCAGCGGTTCGAGCTTTGCGGCCGCCATCTCGGCCACCGTCGCGCGGGGCTGCGCCAGGAACCCGTTGTTGCGCATCCACTCGTCGTCGTACTGCTTGGTCAGGTAGCGCTCGCCCCAATCGCAGAGCACGGCCACCACGCACGCGTCCGGGTCGTCGAGTTGACGGGCCAGGGCCACCGCGGCGTGCACGATCAGGCCGGTCGAGCCACCCACGAACAGTCCCTCCTCGGCAACCAGGCGGCGGGCCATGCCGAAGGCCTCGGCGTCGGTGACGATGCAGTACTCGTCCAGGTACTCGATGTCGAGCGTTCCGGGGACCTTGTCGTTGCCCAGACCCTCGACCTTGTAGGGCTCGCTCCGTTCCACCGTTCCGGTGTGGTAGAACCCCGAAAGGACCGATCCCGCCGGGTCCACCCCGATGACCTGAACGTCAGGGTTCATCTCTTTCAGGTACCGGCCGGTCCCGGAGATGGTCCCCCCGGTGCCGGCGCCCGCAACGAAATGCGTGACCTTCCCGTCCGTCTGCTCCCACACCTCGGGGCCAGTTGTGCGGTAGTGGGCTTCGGGGTTGGCGCGGTTGTAGAACTGGTCCGCCAGGAAGCCGCCGGGCGTGGCCTCGGCGATGGTGCGCGCCCGGTTGACGTAGTGCTCCGGGTGGTCCGGCGGCACCGCGGTCGGGGTGATGACCACCTCGGCCCCGAAGGCGCGCAGCAGCTTGACCTTCTCGCGGCTCATCTTGTCGGGCATGGTGAAGATGCAGCGGTAGCCGCGGGTGGCGGCGGCCATCGCGAGGGCCAGTCCGGTGTTGCCGCTCGTCCCCTCCACGATCGTCCCGCCCGGCTTCAGGAGGCCGGCTTCCTCCGCGGCTTCGATCATGGCGAGACCGATCCGGTCCTTCACCGAACCGCCGGGATTCATGAACTCGGCCTTTCCGTAGACCGGGGTGCGGATGCCCGTCGTCACCCGGTTCAGTCGGACCAGCGGGGTCCAGCCCACCAGGTCGAGAACGCTCTCGTAAGGTCTCCGGTGGCGCGTCTGCCCCCCGTCGGGCCGCTCCGTCATCCCTTAAACCCTGACGTTACGTTAGGGTTTGCCGCCGGTCCGTCGCGGGTGGACTCTTCGCCCGGGGTTGCCGCAGGTTCCTCGAGGGCGGGCTCCCCGCCCGGGTTTCCCGTCCCACCGGGCGTCGTCGGCTGGGCGTCCTTCGAGAAGTGGACGGGCACGCGCGCCCACACCCGCAGCGGCTCGCCCTCCTTCGTCGCCGGATCGAACTCCATGGAAAGGGCCCCATGAACGGCCGCTGAATCGAGTGCAGAGTGGCCGCTTCTCTCCATCACCATCGCGCTGTCGACCCCGCCTTCCTCATTCACCAGGACGCGCACCAGGGTACTCCCCTCGACGTCCTGGTCCCACAGTTCGAGCGGGTATTCCACGGGACTCCGGGTGAAGAGCGGCGTGGGTCTTTCGATCTCCGCATCGCCGCCGCAGCCGAGCGCCGCCATGGCCCCCAGCGCCAGCGCCGACATCGCAACGTGACGGGGCATCCTATTGTTCCTCGGCGACCGCGGCCCGCAGGGCATGCAGTACGTTCAACGCTTCCATGGGAGTCATGCGATCAGGCTCCAGTGCGCGCAGCCGGTCGACCACGGGGTGGTGCGCTTCGAACAATGACAGCTGGCCCTCGTCGTCCTTGGCGCCGGCCGCCCCGGTCCCCTTCCGGCCGAGACCACCTCCCCCTCCTGTGTGTGTTCCCTCCAACTCGGCCAGAAGTTCCATCGCGCGCCCGATCAACCCCGGTGGGAAGCCCGCCAGTCGCGCGACCTGGATGCCGTAGGACCGGTCCGCTCCCCCCTCCTCCAGCCGCCGCAGGAAGACGATGTCGTCGTTCGACTCGCGGACCGAAACGTTCAGGTTCCTCACGCCCGGGAGCTGATCGCCGAGCTGGGTAAGCTCGTGATAGTGCGTCGCGCAGATCCCCTTCGCGCCGACGTTCTCGTGCAGGTGCTCGGTGACCGCCCACGCGATCGACACCCCGTCGTAGGTGGAGGTGCCCCGCCCGATCTCGTCGAGCAGGACGAGGCTGCGCTCGGTCGCCCCGTGGATGATCGCCGCGGTCTCGCTCATTTCGACCATGAAGGTGGACTGGCCGCGCGCCAGGTTGTCCGAGGCGCCCACCCGGGTGAAGACGCGGTCGCAAACACCCAGCCGCGCGCTGTCCGCCGGCACGTACGACCCGATCTGGGCCATGAGCTGGATGAGGCCGACCTGGCGCAGCACGGTGCTCTTCCCGGCCATGTTGGGCCCGGTCAGGATCACGATGCGCCCGTCTTCGTCCAGCTCGAGGTCGTTGGGGATGAACTCCTCGCGCGGCATCATCGTCTCGACGACCGGGTGCCGTCCCGCAATGACGCGAAGTCCGAATCCGTTGGTGATCTCGGGGCGGACGTAGCCGCGCTTCTCGGCCACCTCGGCCAGGTTGGCCAGCACGTCCAGCTCCGCCACGCGCCGGGCAGCCTCCTGGACGCGCGCAACGGCGAAGGCCAGCTCGCCCCGGACCCGCAGGAAAAGAGTCTGTTCGAGACGGGTGATGCGGTCGTCTGCATCGAAGACCTTCTCTTCCCACTCCTTCAGCTCGAGGGTGAAGTAGCGTTCCGCGTTGGACAGGGTCTGCTTGCGGATAAAGCGCTCGGGGACGCGCGACAGGTTGGCGCGGGTGACCTCCAGGTAGTACCCGAAGACCTTGTTGAAACCGACCTTGAGCGAGGAGATGCCGGTCTGCTCGCGCTCCGTGGTTTGCAGCCGGGCGATGAAGTCGCGGGCCCCGTCGCGGATGGCCCGCAACTCGTCCACCTCCTCGTTGAAGCCCTCCCGGATCACGCCGCCGTCGGCCAGCGCGGCGGGCGCGTCCTCGGCGATGGCCTCCGCGATGAGCTTCGCGACGTCATCGAGCGTGTCCATGTCCGTCAGCAGTCCCGAAAGGACCTCGCTCCCCAGCCCCTCTCCGCAACCGGCGAGCGCGGGCAGCGCCCCGAGCGATTGTCCCAGCGCCAGCACCTCGCGGGGCGTGGCGCGCCCGGAGCCGATCTTGGTGCCGAGCCGGTCCAGATCGCGGATCTTGCGGAGCGCCCCGCGCAGATCGGCACGAGCGTCCGGGTCCTCGAAGAGTTCCGCGACTCCGTCGTGTCGGCGCCGGATTTCGTCGGCGTTCAAGAGTGGATTGAGGAGCCAGGTACGGAGCAGGCGCGCCCCCATCGGGGTTGTCGTCGCGTCGAGCCCCGAGAGCAGGGAGGCGTCCCCGTCGTAGGGACGCAGCGGTTCGACCAGCTCCAGGTTGCGGCGTGTCATGGAGTCCAGGGTCATGACCGCGTTGGGGCGCTGGATCCTGGGTGCGCGCAGATGCTCGGCCGAGCCGGGACGGATCTCCTCGGCGTAGGCGACCAGGGCTCCGGCCGCGCGCACCAGCAGCTCGTCCCCCGCCTCGAAGCCGAATCCGTCGAGCGACTGCACCCGGTAGCGCCGCTCCAACTCGTCCCGTGCCGTATCGACGTCGAAGAGCCAATCGGCGCGGGTTGACTGAACGGCTCCGGTTCCGGCCTCGGGGGGATCGCCGACGGACTCCGGCATGAGAAGTTCGCTGGGCTCCAGGCGCTCCAGTTCGCCGGAAACCTCGGCCGGGTCAGCCTCGAGTACCACAAGCTCCCCCGTCGAGACGTCCAGCGCGGCCAGTCCCACCGCGACGCCATCGGGCACGAGGGCGACGACGTAGTTGTTCCTCTCGGCCTTCAGGAGCGCGTCCGCCACCACGGTCCCGGGAGTGACCGTCTCGACCACCTCGCGCCGTACGATTCCCTGGGCTTCGGCGGGGTCCTCGGTCTGTTCGCAGATCGCGACCTTCCTGCCGAGCTTGACCAGACGCTCCAGGTAGTGGTCGAGAGCCTTGGCGGGGACGCCGGCCAGCGGGACGCCGCTCGCGGCCCCGTTGTTGCGCGAGGTCAGGGTCAGGCCGAGGAGACGGGAGCCCTCTTCGGCGTCCTCGCAGAACAACTCGTAGAAGTCCCCCACGCGAAAGAAAACGAGGTCGTCCCGGTGACGGGATTTCACCTCCCGCCATTGCCGCATGAGCGGGGTGTCGGTGCTGCGAATCTGAGCGGTCGCCAAGGCTGTGGAGGGCTCCTTGCACCGAGCCCACAGACCCGGAGCGGTGTGGGTGCCACGTCTACGATACCGCAGCCGGAACCGGCGATCAACCGGGCTCGTACCCCCGCAGCCGGTTGGCGTTGGCCACCACGGTGACGGAACTGAAGGCCATGGCCGCGCCCGCGAACATCGGCGAGAGCAGCAGTCCCAGCGAGGGGTAGAGAACGCCCGCGGCGAGCGGGATGCCGACCACGTTGTAGGCGAAGGCGCCCACCAGGTTCTGGACGATGTTGCGGTGCGCGGCCCGCGAAAGGTCCAGCAGGGTCTCCACGCCCCGGAGCGAGTCGCCCAGCAGCGCCACGTCGCCGGTTTGCAGCGCCACATCGGTGCCGCTCCCCATCGCGATCCCCACATCGGCGGTCGCCAGCGCGGGCGCGTCGTTGATCCCGTCCCCCACCATCGCCACCACCCGCCCCTCGTCGCGCAGGCCGCGCACCACACGCGCCTTTTCGTCCGGAGAGACCCGGGCCGACACGCGATCGATCCCCACCTCCCCCGCCACCCTCCTCGCGGCCGCCTCCTCATCCCCCGTCAGCATCATTACCTCCACCCCACCCCCCCGCAGCCGCCCCACCGCCCCCCGCGCCTCCGCGCGCAGCACGTCCGCCACCCCGAACACCCCCGCCGCCACCCCGTCCATCACCACCACCACCGGGGTCGCCCCCTCCTCCGCGGCTCGCCCGAGATCCCCATCCACCGTCCCCAACTCCACCCCCGCCTCCCTCGCAAACGACGGCGACCCCACCAGCACGCGCCGCCCGGCCACCGAAGCGGAGGCTCCCCGCCCCGGATGCGCCACGAAGTGCCTCGCCTTCGGCCACCTTACGCCTCGCTCCCCCGCATACCGCACGATCGCGCGCGCCGCCGGGTGTTCGGACGCCTCCTCCACGCTCGCGGCCGCTTCGAGCATCTCGCTCTCGGAGACCCCGCCCGCGACACCGGCAAAGGCCACCGCCGGCTTGCCCACCGTCAGCGTCCCCGTCTTGTCCAGGACCACCGTGTCCACCCGTCGCGCCCGCTGCAGCGCCTCCCCGTCGCGGATCAGCACGCCGTGCGCGGCCGCCTTGCCGATCGCGATCATCACCGAAATCGGCGTGGCCAGCCCGAGCGCGCACGGACAGGCGATCACAAGGACGGCCACCGCGGTCACCACGGCGAAGTTGATCCGCGGCTCCGGCCCGGCCAGGGCCCACACACTGAAGGTGACCAGCGAAACCAGCAGCACCGCCGGCACGAAGTAGCCCGCGATCACGTCCACGGTCCTCTGGATGGGCGGCTTCGTGCCCTGGGCGCGCTGGACCAGTTGAATGATGCGCGCCAGCACCGTCTCCGCACCCACACGGGTCGTCTCGACGGTGAGCGCCCCCATGCCGTTGACCGTGCCACCCACCACCTCGTCCCCCACGGACTTCGCCACCGGTGCGCTCTCGCCGGTGATCATCGACTCGTCGACCTCGCTCTCGCCGTCGCGGACCTGTCCGTCCAGCGGAACCCGCGCCCCGGGCCGCACCAGAAGCATGTCCCCCGGAGCGATCTCCGACACCGGCACCGTCTCCACCCCGTCTGCGGTGACCCGGTCGGCCGTCTCGGGGCTCAGGTCGAAGAGGGAGCGTAACGCCCGCGCGGTGCGTCCCCGGGCGCGCGCCTCGATCGCCTGGCCCAGCACCACCAGGGTGATCACCACCGCGACCGCCTCGTAGAAGGGGCGCGCGCTGCCCCCCGGGAAGAGGTGCGGCGCCGCGATCGCCACCGTGGAATAGAGCCAGGCCGCGCCCGTTCCCAGCGCGACCAACGTGTCCATGTTGGCCGAACGCCTCCGGGCGGCCGTCCACGCCCCGGTGAAGAAACCGCGTCCCGTGTAGAGGAGGATGGGCAGAGTCAGAAGACCCGAGAGCCACCCGCCCGCCGCGCGCACTCCGTCGGCCAGGCTCGGCAGTCCCGGAATCATCTCCCAGTGCCCGATCAGCACCACGGGAAGTCCGCACGCCACCCCCACCCGGAACCGCCTCATCAGCTCGGCCCGCTCCGTCGCCTGTTCCTCGTCGCGTTCCCGGGAAGCGTCCAGAACCGCCTCCGTCCCGGCCAGCAACTCGGCCCCGTACCCGGCCTCCTCGACCGCGCCCACCAACGCGGCCGAATCCCCCGCGCCCCGCACCAGCCGCACCCGCGCAACCTCCTCGACGAGGCTCACGCTGGCCTCCCCCACCCCCTTCGCCGCACCCAGCGCCTTCTCGACCGTCCTCACGCACGAGGCGCAGTGCATCCCCCTGATGCGCAGCTGCACCTCGCCCGCCTCCTCGCCTGGCGCTTCCCCCTCTCCCGCTCGGACCACCCCGTCCGCTCCGTTCACACGCCCCCCCCCCGACCCCGCACCATCAACCCCAGCAACCACTCCTCCATGAGCACCTCGCCGGGTATCGCGCTGGCCTTGAGAAGCTGGTCCAGCCGGCGCAACCCGCGCACCGCGTCCGCCAGTTCGGCGCGGGTCCAGCGCCGGGCCTGCCCCACGATGCGCCGGGCCAGGAAGCGCTGATACGGCGGCAGCGCGGCCTGCACCGCCGGGATGCCGCCTTCGATGGCGACCCCGATACGCAGCAGCTGCGACGAAAGCCCGATGACCAGCCCGACCACCGATTCGCCCTGTTGGAGGAGCACGGGCAGACCCTTCGCCGCCTCCGTGATCCGCCGGTTGCCGACCAGGTCGAACCATGCCCAGCGATCCTGAGTGGGCAACCGGAGCCCTCCCTTTTTCACGGCTTCCAGGTCCACCACGGCCCCCTCGCCGACCATCTCCGCCAGCTTCCTCACCTCCTGGGTGAGCATGCCCAGCTCGGTGCCGGCCGCTCCCGCCAACGCCTGCGCGGCCTCGATCTCCACGGTCACGCCGAGCTCGTCCCGGGCCCAGGTCACCAGCCAGCCGGGCACCGCCTCGGCCGGTACGGGCTTGAACTCGACCGCCGTCGCCATGCGAGCCAGGTCCTTGTAGAACTTCGCCTTCGATCGGGCGGGGACCGTGGCCTGCAGGATCAGGACGAGGCCGGGAGGGGGGTTTTTCGCCGCGTCGAGCACCACCTCGCGCGCCTTCGGGCTTCCGGCCAGACCCTCGGCTTCCTTTACCTGAACGACCCGCCAGGAAGCCATCATGGGCGGTGTCGCGATGATCGACGCCAACCGCTCGACCGTGGTCTCGGTACCCACGATCCGGTCCACATTGAAGGCTTCGGTGGCCGGGTCCGCGTACCGCTCCAGCAACGCCTTGGCGGCGATGGCCTTGCGGTACTCGTCCCCGCCGTGGAGAAAGAAGACCCCGCCGTCTTTCGCGGTGGTCAGCGACCGGGGAAGCAACTCCGGCTTCCCGTCAGTTCGGATCCGTGCCCGCCTCGGACTCCCGCGCGCGGCCGAGTTCCGCTTCGCCGACCATCGAGCGGATGGCATCCCACAGGTGCGGCTCCCCCGAGTTCAGAGGCGTCCGCCTCTCCAGGGGCGCGAAGGACGGTGCGCTCGCCGGAGACAGCGCGCCGGCAACCACCGGCGGCATCTCTACCTCGGGCGTCGTCCCGGAAAAGAAGGGGCTCCACGCGACCGCGGCCAGGAGCAGGGCCACCACCACGGCGGCCGAAAGCGTCACCCCCGAGCCCGCCGTCCCCAGAGCCAGCGACTCGCGCTCGAAGGCCGCGGCCCGGAACCTCACCTCGGCAATGCTCATGGGCGCCGACGCCGACGCTTCAACCGGTTCGCGAAGCACCTGGACTCCCCGGCGAATCACGCGGTCATAGCGTCCACACGCGGAGCACTCGGCCATATGGCCCAGAAAAAACGACCGATCCTCCATATCGAATCGGCCGTCGCGGAAATCCGAATACCCGTCGATAAACTCGCGACACCCCCTGGGCAGGGACGCCGCGCTGGTCCCCGCGGGAGCTCCTCGATCTGCGATCTTCCTGTCCACTATGCTCTTAGCCCCATCCAGGCTTGAGAATTTCTTGGCGACGCGCGAACAAATTCGGAGCGGCTCAAGCAGGCTCGAACCCTTCACCGGACGTCGACGGCTCAACTCAAACTCCAATCTAGCGCGCGTGAGAGCTTGCCTACAAGTACAACCGAAGGGCACTCGATGTTCCACTAAGGGGGTGCCCCGGCGGTCCGGGGAAGTCCCCGCAAGGGCCGTGAGCGTCGGCTCGCGGCCCTTGCGGGGTGGCTGCGGGGCAGTCCGGCCGGGCCGGGGCCGGAGTCTCGCTGAAGACCGCTAGTACACATGGACATAAATATTAGAACGTATCAGCAAACCACTGGCGCCTGCGGTAAGGAATGGCCATCTTGGTTCAACCAGGAGGCCAATGATGCCCAGATCCAGCCCGTACATCATCACGTTGACGCCCCACGAACGTCGTGTCCTCGAAGCGAGAGCCCGCCAGTATACGTTACCGTATCGGGACGTGATACGCGCCAAGATCGTCCTGCTGGCTGCCGAGGGTACCCAGAACAAGGAGATCGCCGAGCGTCTCGATATGCCGCGCCCGGTGGTGAGCAAGTGGCGCAAACGTTTCTTCCGAGAACGCCTCGAGGGACTCGAGGACCGGTCGCGGCGAGGTCGGCCGCCGGCTTTTCCCCCCTCGGGTCGTCGCCGAAGTGAAGGCCTTGGCCTGTGAACTGCCCTCCACGCTGGGGCTGCCGCTGTCGCGCTTCAGCCGCTCCGAGCTGCGGCGGCAGGTCCTGGCGGCCGGCATCGTCGCCGACATTAGCGGCACCACGATCTGGCGGTGGCTTCATGCCGACGCCCTGCGCCCCTGGAGCCGGCGGAGCTGGATCTTTCCGCGCGATCCCGAGTTTGGGCCCAAGGCGGAGCGCGTCCTCGACCTCTATCACCGGCAATGGAACGGGCGTGCGCTCTCCGGCGACGAGTTCGTCATCAGCGCCGACGAGAAGACGCAGATCCCGATCCGCACCCGCCCCCATCCGATCACGCCGCCGGGTCCGGGCCGCTCCATGCGGGTCGAGCACGAGTACCGCCGCCATGGCGTCTGTGCCTACATTGCCGCGTGGGACGTCCACCGAGCCCGGCTTTTCGGCGATGTTCGTCGCCAAGATCTCCATCGTTGCCTTCGATGCCCTCGTCGCCCAGGTGATGGCCCGTGAACCCTACCGGTCCGCCGAGCGAGTCTTCTGGATCGTCGATGGCGGCACGATCCATCGCGGCCAGCGCGCCGCCGACCGTCTCCAGGCACGGTTCGACAACCTCACTCTGGTGCATCTGCCCACGCACGCCAGCGGGATGAACCAGATCGAGATCTACTTCTCGATCCTCCAGCGCAAGGCACTCACCCCCCGCCCACTTCTCTTCCCAGGACGCAGTCGCCGAAGCGCATCCTCGGCTTCCAGCAGCACTACCAGCAAATCGCCTCGCCCTTCGAATGGAAGTTCACCCGCTGCGATCTCAACCGCCTCCTGGCCCGCTCGCCCACCACCGCCCATCCCTCACTCCGCGAAGCCGCATGAGAATACGTCACCGAACTTCTGAACCGGTGTACTAGTCGATCATGGGCGCGATGATCTGGGCGAAGCTGTTCCGAGCCCGGTTCAGCCGGCTCTTCACGGTTCCCAGATTGCAGCCGGTAATCTCGGCGATCTCTTCGTAGCTCTTGCCGTGCAGCTCCCGAAGGACGAACACGGTCCGGTGATGTTCGGGAAGTTGCTCGACGGCCTCGTTCACCTTCTCGCGCAGGAAGCGCTTGCGGTAGAGGTCGTCGGGACGAGTCTTCGGGTCTTCCCATTCCAGGGGCCGAAAATCGGCATCCCAGTTCTTCATGATGGCCTGGAACAGCACCAGCGGGTTCCTCGAGCGGTTGCGCAGCTCGTTCTTGGCCAGATTGCCGGCGATCGTGTAGATCCAGGTGGAGAACTTCCTCGTCTGGTCGAATCGGTGAAGGTGCCTGTAGACTCGCACGAAGGTCTCCTGTACCAGGTCTTCCGCCTGCTCGCGGTCTCCTACGGTGCGCGAGACGAAGTTATGAAGCCGCTTGTCGTAGCGGCGCACTATTTCTGCAAAAGCCCTGTCGTCTCCATCCAGAAACTGCTGTACGACCTGAGCGTCATTCAGTGCCTCGATTCGCCGCCTGGCTTCCCTGGCTGTGTGTGCGTTCCCGACACCGCCATTCCCTGCTTGAAGCAGCTTGCCGCGGGACATCGTTATCTCCCTCGCCCTTCCGGGCGTTTGCGGGATCCCGTTCCGGGACCCCTCGGGTCAAGGTCTTGGTACCACGCACTACACGCACGAAGCGTGCCAACCCGTTTGGCAGTGTATACATTGGTCCAAAGCCGACAATGCGTCCACACAAGGGGACACCGGTTTCCCTTCCGGGTGACGGAAACGCCCCTATTCTCCCAGCAGAAAGCGGGCAGCAAAAAAGATGGTGACCAGGGACTTCGCATCGGTCATCTCTCCCGACCGCGCCAACTCGAGCGCCCTCGACAGCGGCATGCGCTCCACCTGCAGGAACTCGTCGTCGTCGGTGCGCGCCGTCCCCTCCGTCAGATCGAAGGCCGCGTAGAGGTGAATCTCCTCGTTCGTGAAGCCGGGGGTGGTGTGGATGGTCGTCAGCTTCACCAGCGTCCCGGCCCGGAACCCTGTCTCTTCCTCAAGCTCGCGCCGCGCACACTCCTCCCAGCTCTCGCCGGGTTCGATGATCCCGGCCGGCACCTCGTAGATCACACCTCCGGCGGCGTATCGATACTGCTGCAACAGAAGAACATCCGGGTCGCGGTCCTCCCTTTGGCCCAGTACCGGCAGAACCGCGGCCGCGCCCCTGTGGCGGACCAGCTCCAGCTTGCCCACCGACCCGTCCGGAAAACGCACGGTGTCCACGCTCAGGTGGACGACGCGGCCGTCGTGAATGACGGTCGTCCCGAGAAGGGCGCGCCTGTCCTCGCTCACGGTGCGGACCTCGCCAGAGCCTCCTCGTGGACGCTCACCGGGCCAATGTCCAGGCCTTCCAGCTGCGGCACGACATCGTCAGCGTTGCCAGCCACGACGGTACACAGCTCGGCCGGGCGGATATGCCGGCGCGCCGCGCGGGCCACATGCGCCGCGGTCACCTCGCGGACGCGGTCTCGATAGCTCCGGTAGTAGTCACCCGGAAGGTCGTAGACGACCATCCCGGCGATTCTGGACGCGATCTGCCCGGTGGTCTCCAGCCGCAACGGGAACACCCCGGCAAGGTAGCTCGTCGCGGCCTCGACCTCGTCCCGGGTCGGCCCGTCGTCCACGAGCCCCTCGATTTCCCGAAAGATCTCGCCTACGGCCGCCCCGGTCACCGCGTTCTCGACCGCGGTGGAGACCGCGAACGGACCCGGCCCCCGCCTCGGCGCGAAGGAGGACCGCACGCCGTAGGTAAAGCCCTGCCGTTCGCGCAGATTGAGGTTCAGCCGCGACGAGAACGATCCGCCCAGCACCAGGTTCAGCACGATCAGCGCAAAGTAGTCCTCGACCGAACGCGGCACCCCGATATGCCCCACGCGAATCCGCGACTGCACCGATTCGGCCCGGTGCACTACATGGACCACTCGCTCACGCCGCCGGGGCGACGCGACGGGCTCCGGCACCGGGTCCACCTCCCCGTGCCAATCGCCCAACCCCGCCTCGGCGACGGCCAGCGCCGCGCGCACGTCCAAACCGCCGACCATGACCAGGGCCCCCTCCGAGGGCCCGTAGCGGCCCGCCACGAAGTCGCGGGCATCACCCGCATCGATCCGGCCGATGGAGGCTTCGGTCCCCCCCACCGGTCGCGCATAGGTACCGCCCTCCGCAAACACGAAGCGCGCGTGCGCGTCGGCGGCCAGCGCCGCGGGATCCATGCGCCGCTGGGCGGCCGTCGCCATGCGCTGGTCCCGGTACCGCGCGAACTCCTCGTCTTCGAAGGCCGGCGACCGCACCATTTCGGCCAAGATGGGCATTGCGTCGGGAAGGTGTTCGGCCAGACAGGAGACGGCCACGGTGGTCGAGTCCCACCCCGTCGCCGCCCCGAAGCTCGCGCCGATGTCCTCCAGCGCCCGCGCCAGTTCCCGGCTCGAGAGGCGCGTCGTGCCTCCCTCCAGCGCGTCTCCCGCCAGGACCGCAAGTCCCTCCCGGCCCGCGGGCGAGGCGGTCTCTCCCGCCCGCAGCACCACCATGGCGGTGACGACCGGCAGCGGAACCCCGGACACCAGCCGCACCTCCATTCCATTGCCCAGACGCTCTTCGGCGACCGCCGGGAACTCGAAGGGGCGGATCGGACTGGCGGTTGGCGGGGCGGAGCGGCCTGTCATGCGCTCGCACCCGGTCCCGCGGTACCCGCCGGCCGTGCCCGTGAGGCGTCGTCGGGCAGGTACCGCACCACGGCACGGTTTCCGGCGTGCAGATACGCGCCGCACCACTCCCGCGCCTCGTTCAGCGTGACCTGGCGCAGGCGGCTCAGGTCCTCGTTCAGGCGACGGGCGTCGTTGAAGAGAGTGGCGTACATGGAAAGCAGGTCGGCGCGCGTCTCGAGCCGCTGCAGCGCGCGCAGGGTGCGGGTTTCGCTGCCGATCACCGCCCGCGCGACTTCCGCTTCGGTGAGGTCGCCCACCGCGTCGAGTTCTCCGCTTACGGCCGCTTCCAGTTCCTCCGCCCGCGTGTCGGGGAACCCCGTCGCGACAACCAGGAACATGGTCGCGCCGGTGGTGAGGGGCAGAATGTGGCAGGATGCCGACTTGGCCACGCGGGAGCGTACCAGGCGGTCGTAGAGCCGCGAGGAGCGGCCCCGGCCGATGACATTGGACACGACCTCGCCGGCGTAGAAGGCCTCCGTGGTGAATGGAGGCACCCGGGCAGCCATGTAGACCCTGGGCAGCGGCACCGCGGCGTGCACATCGCTGCGCACCGTCTCGCCGGTGGAGAGGGGGATTTCGGTCGTGCCCGGAAGGGGCGGAGGGGTGGCCCCGGGGGGGATCGCCTCGAAGTAGTGGCGGACGCGGTCGAGTGCGTGATCCGGGTCGCAGTCGCCGCACACCGATAGGACGGCGTTGTTGGGGAGATAGTAGGTCGCGAAGAAGTCGTGGATGTCGTCGAGGGTGGCCGCGGCGATGTCCTCCATGGACCCGATGACGGTGTGGTGGTACGGGTGGTCCCCGGGAAAGAGGAGGGACTGGACCCGCTCGTCCCAGTCGCCGTAGGGCTGGTTGTCGTAGCGCTGGCGCCGCTCGTTCATGACCACCTGGCGCTGGTTCTCCAGCTTCTCGGCGGTCATCGCGGGCAGCATCCACCCCATGCGGTCCGATTCCAGCCAGAGGGCGAGATCCAGGTTGTGGGACGGCACCGTTGCGTAGTAGTTGGTGCGGTCGAACCACGTCGTGGCGTTCGCCGACCCCCCGACCCGTTCGATATGGTGGAAGTGTCCGTTCGTGGGCACGTGGGCCGATCCCTGGAACATCATGTGCTCGAAGATGTGCGCGAACCCCGTCCGCCCCTCGGGCTCGTTCCGGGACCCCACCCCGTACCACAGGTTGACCCCCACCACCGGTGTGGTGCGATCCGGTGCGAGGACCACCCTCAGGCCGTTGTCGAGCACGTGTTGTTGGATATCGAGCATTTCCCCCGAACCCTCTGCGACATCATCTTTGAAGCGATGAACAGTCTCGCGAACGGCGGGTCGGCACAAGGCGCGCCTCAGCTCCCAAAAGGAGAAACACCCGTGGGATTCACTCCCTTCCAGATGGAACGCTGGCAGTCCACCTACGAGCACCGGGTCCGGTTCAACCTCTCCGAGAGCGGTGTCCACCCCCTGACCGTGGGCGAGCTTCTGGCTCTCGCCGACGGCGGCATCGACCTGTCGTCCGTGCGACTCGGCTACAGCCAGTCCAACGGCACTGACGAGCTGCGCGCACTGATCGCGTCGCTCTACCCGGGCGCCTCGGACAGTTCCGTGGTCGTCACCATCGGGGGCGCCGAGGCGAACTTCGTGGCCTTCTGGGAGCTTGCGGACAACCGGAAACCGGTCGCGGTCATGCTTCCCAACTACATGCAGGTGCCGGGTCTGGTCGAGAACTTCGACGGGGGCTTCATCCCCTTCCATCTGCGCGAGGAGACGGGGTGGCGTCCGGACCTGGACGAGCTGGCGTCGGCGCTGGCGGCGGGGGTGGGGTTCATCCTGATCACGAACCCGAACAACCCCACGGGCGTGGCCCTGACCTCCGCCGAGATGGACGACATCGTCTCGCTCGCGGACCGGCACGGCGCGTGGATCCTGGCCGACGAGGTGTATCGGGGGGCCGAAGTCGGGGCCGATCCCGTCCCGAGCTTCTGGGGCCGCTACGACAGGGTTCTGGTGACGAACACGCTGTCCAAGGCGTACGGTCTTCCGGGGCTGAGGCTGGGGTGGGTGGTGGGGCCGGACGAGGTGGTGGCGCGGCTCTGGGCCCGCACCGACTACACGACCATCGCGCCGCCGTCGATCTCCGACGCGCTCGCCACCGTCGCGCTGTCACCGGCTGTGCGCCCCCGCGTGCTGGCGCGGACCCAAGGCATTATTCGCCACAACCTGGGCGTGCTGACCGACTGGGTGGAGTCCCACGACGGCCTGTTCAGCTGCACCCCGCCCGACGCCGGCGCGATCTGCATGGTGCGGTACGATGCGCCGGACCCCTCGCTGGAGCTGGCCGAACGGCTGCGCGTCGAGCACAGCCTACTGGTGGTGCCGGGTGCCCACTTCGGGGTCGAGGGGACAATGAGGATCGGTTTCGGTCCTCCTGAGGAGGAGCTGGCGAGCGGGCTGGAGCGGCTGGGGTCGGTGTTTGCGGCGGCGGGTGTGGTGTAAAGCGCGGTTGACACAAAGGAAATCGCGGTTGACATGCTGGCACCGCAAGTCAGGACGCACTGTCAACCACGATTGACAAACTGGAAACTGGAGTTGACATCCGAAGCCGCCGCACTGTCATGCGTGGTTTACAATAGTAGGGTCAGGGGGTGGCGCGGTGCCCTTTAGGGTCCGGTGCGTCAATTCCACTCGCTTTCGCGGCGGTGCTCAGTCCGGCTCCCGTAGGTCCGTTTCCACCCCCTGCCCTCCGAACCGGACGTGCGGATTTCCCGCATCCAGCTCTCCAGTGGGATCATGCCACTCGCACGCGGAACGCCGGTTCGGGGTCACACTCACGGTGCCGGTGGCTTGCGTTCCTCCGGCTTCCAGAGGCTGCACGGCTTCACCCGCGCGGTGTCCCTCGCCGTCGCGCCGCCGGGCCTGTTCACGCCCCGGCGGCACCGAGCCTCCATTCGGCCCGGCCCCTTCGCTTAACACATGTGATGCTTCGGAACTCTCCGCCCCTTCACGCGGGGTTCGTAGGCAAAGCCACTCCCGCAGGCTTTCGCTCCTCCGTCATCCCTCCACACCTGTGAGGCCCCTTTCCTCGACGGGCATCCCGGCCGACCGACGGCCTTCCCCTATTGACAGGAGGGTCGACTTCCGCATTATGTGTTTCGAGGCCTGCTCGGCGTTCACTCGCGTTCCGGCCTGCATGGTCGCTGAGCCGCCCAAGGCGGCCCGTCTCGCCAAAGTGCTTCAGCCCATGTCGTTACCTCCATGAACCGCTCTGGCCGCTACCAGCCGGAGCGATAGCTGGGTGGGATTCGCACACACCAGGAAAGCGCGCCTTTCCACGGCGCGCTGGAAACCGGAGTTGACTTACGGGGACGCGAGGCGGGAGAACCCACGCTGGATCACCACCGCCCACTCAGTCGGTGAGCGCCACCTCTTCAATGCAATCCGGGTCCTCGTAGCCGGCGCGGTTGACCGCCCGCCCCACGGGATGGAGCCGCAGCTCGGGAGAATCGGCCCGCGCCACGATCGCGTGCAGCGATTCCACGACCGTCCCCCGCGCCAGCCAGTCGGTCCAGCGTCGCTCGGGGAGAATGACGGGGACACGATCGTGCAGCCAGCGAATCGGTTCCGGCGCCTCGCGCGTGAGAATCGAAAAGGTGGCGAGACGGCCGCCGTCGCCACCCCCCCACAGCGCCCAGATCCCGGCCATGGCGAAGAGGGCGGAGCCGGGACGGTGGATCCAATAGGGCTGCTTGCCCGTCGCGCGCGCCTCCCATTCGTAGAAGCCGTCGGCGGGCACCAGACAGCGCCGCGCCAGGAAGGATTCGCGGAACGCGCTCCGGGTCGCGACCGTCTCCGATCGGGCGTTGATCATCCGGGCCCCGATGCGGGGACTGTCGGCCCAGTGAGGCACGAGTCCCCACCGCATCGGCCCCGCACGCCGTCCTTCCGGGGCCGCGATGACCACGGGCACCTCGTCGGTGGGCGCGATGTTGTAGCGCGGATGGAACCCTTCCAGCGCAGGCGAGATCCCGGCCGCGAAGATCTCGGCGACTTGGCCCAGTTCCGCCGTCAGGGTGAAGCGGCCGCACACGGTCCGTCAGCCGTCCACGGTGACCTTGCCGCAAGCGCCCGGGCGACTCTTGCCCAAAAAAAACGCTAGCGGCTCGCGGTGACGCCCGCCAGCTCCCCGTCGGGCCGCGCCGCCGACCTCGCTGCCACCACGTCCCTCACCACAAAAAACCCGTCTTCCCCCAGCTCCTGGTAGAGCGGCATGAGGATCCTTCCGCCCTTCGGCGCCGTCACCTCGCCGTTGCGATCGTCGCCGATGACATCGCCGGCACGCACCGGCTGGAAGTTCCGGAATCCCGGCCGGGTAGTGTACCGGTCCTCCTCCTCGACCGGGTGCCTGTACCTCATCTCCAGAATACGCGGCAGACGCCGGTACGCCTTCTCCAGCCTCTGGTAGCCGCTCCGCGCCTCGGGCGCGTCCCCATCCGCCAACAGCCCGGCCGCCCTGATCGCCAGCCAGACCGCGCTCGCGGCCCTGACCCGGGACTCCGCCTCTTCATGCTGGCCGCACTCGAAAACCGCTGTCGTGTATCCAAGACCGTCCATGTAACTGGTGAGCGTACCCTCGAGGTGTTCGTCGAGGCGCAGAATCAGGGGGGCGGGAATCGACATGGCGAAGCGCTTGTGTCGCGGCTCGTCGGCCGATGTGGTGAATGCACCACCGCCGCCCGAGGTCGTGTGGAGGTCCAGGAACCAAACGGGGCCCCTCCGCCGTGACGCCACCTCGTCGAGGACGCTCAGTATGCGGACCAGTTCCACGTCCTCGGGCGCCGCTGGCCTGCCATTTGCGGACCGGATCCGGTCGCTGGCCTCGCCGATCCGGGACGCCGTCCAGGTCCGGTTCAGGTCGTAGGACATGAAGCGTCGCCCGGCGGCCAGCGCTTGCAGGTTGCCCGCCACGGCCACGAAGTCCCCCCTGACCAGGTGCCTGCAGGCCTCGATCTCCGCCACGAGCTCCTCCAACGCCGCCACCCCGGCGGGCTCGTTCCCGTGGAGACCGCCCACACACAGGAGCAACGGGCCCTCCGTGTCTCCCTTTACCCACCCGATCAGGCCGTCCCTCGCCTCTCGGCTCGCATTCCTTCCAAAGCTGTTCATTCCCCTCCCGTCCACGGGGTCTATTCCCCTTCCAGAGCATCCTCGAGCAGGTGGTACGCCATCGGCATGAAGTCCACCTCGCTCACGATTCCAACCAGTTGTCCATTCTTGACCACCGGCAGCGCCGACACCCGCTGGCCCCGCATCATGCTGATGGCCTCGAGCGTGGGGGTCTCCGGCGCCACCGTCACCGGGTGTCGCTCCATGACCTCGCTCACGGGCATGTTCTCGACTTCCGTCCGCGTCCGGCCCTCCGCCATCAGCTGGAGAATCGAACGGTAGGATACGATCCCCACAAGCCTGTGCTCGTTGTCCTCGATGAGCACATGGCGGATCTGGCGCACATGCATCAGGTAGGCGACCATCTCCACCAGCTCCTCCTGGTTGACCGTGGTCAGCGTAGTGGTCATGTACTGCTCGACGCGGAGATAGTTGTACTTCCACCCCCCGGCCTCGTGTAGTTCCGCGGGTTCCCACTGCGCGATCGGAATCCCCGCCTTCTGCTGACGGACGGTGGCGGCGGTGAGCGCGGCCAGCTGTTCACCCCGGGTTCCGGCCTGTTTCAGATTGCGCAGCGAGCGCAGCGCCCAGGCGGAGCCCGTTACGTCGGCCTTCACACGCTCCTCGAAGGCACCCAGATACCGGTCCACCTCGCTCCGGAAGACGGGGTAGTCGCTCAATCCCTCCTCGGCGAGGGGCAGCAGGGTGTCCAGAAGGAGACGGTCGGCGGGAACGCTGGCCCCGTCCAGCCAGGTCATGCCGGCGCGGAGTCCCAGGCGCGAGGCGGCCAGAAAGTTGGCCTTCGCGTCGTCGAATTCCATGCGCTCGGCCAGGTCCGGGATTCTCTTGGCCACCCCCAACACCGCACCGATCCAGAACACGGCGTTGGCCATTTCGTCGAGGGTCGACGGACCCGACGGCAGCACACGGCATTCGATGCGCAGATGGGGCTTCCCATTCGAGATGCCGTAGCAGGGACGATTCCACCGGTAGACCGTGCCGTTGAAGAGTTGGAGCGCCTTCAGCTTAGGTACTCCGCCCGCTTCGAGAACCTCGATCGGATCCTCGTCGATCTCGGTGGCCAGGAGCACCTGGAAGGTCGCGATGTCCTCGTGGAACAGCTCGGTGACGCATCGCTTCAGCCAACTGCCCCCGAAACGGACCCGCGGGCTCATTTCGCGCATGTGCAGGTCGGCGCCCCGCGTATCGAGCGACTGCTGGAAGAGCGCGATCCGGGTCTCCGCCCAGAGCCGTCTGCCGAAGAGGAGCGGCGAATTGACCGAGGCGGCGAGGATGGGCCCGGTCACTGCCTGCGCCACGTTGTAGAAGTGGGCGAACTCGTCGGCCGAGACTTGCAGGTGAACCTGGGCGCTCGTGTTGCACGCCTCGAGCATGACCGAGTCGTGCTCGATCATGAGCTCGTCGGTTCCCTGGATGCGCAGGCGGAAGGCGCCCGGCCCGGCCGCGTTCATGGCCTCGTTGAGGGCGTAGTAGCGCGCCCGGGGCGTGATGTTGTCGAGCGAAAGATCCGATTTGGAGAGCGTGGGGAGGATGCCGGTCAGCACGACCTCGCAGTTCTGGCGCTGGGCCGCCTCGCGCACGCGACCGACGTAGCCGTCGAGCTCCGTGTGCATGTCCGAGAAGCAGGATCCTTCCAGGAGCCGCGGTGACAGGTTGGCTTCGAGGTTGAAGCGCGCCAGCTCGGTCGTGAAGGGATCGTCGTTGAGATCCTCGAGAACCTCGACCGCGACCGGTGCGGGCCGCCACGCCTCGTCGACGAGGAACAGCTCCTGTTCGGCCCCGAAACGGCGCACCCCGGTCTCGATCAGATCCTCGGCGAGCAGCCGCTCCATTGCCTTGAGGTCTCTGAGCAGCGCGCGTGTGAATATCCGGATCGCTTCCGGCGACCGCTTGGGGGCAACGTCAACGCCCATCTGTTCCTCCGGGGCTGGACCGGGCACGCAATTCGCGCATGGTTATAGGGGAAAATCTTATCGCTTGCCACGCTGTCGTGAAACCCCGCATTGCACCGAGGGCGGCGAAACCAGCCACCCTAACGAAAGGTCGCGATCTCCTCCAGCGGCTTCTTCGTGATGGCGGGAACCCTGGCATCCTCCGCCGGATAGCCGGTAACAAGGAGCAGGAAGGGCCGCTCGTTGGCGGGCCTGCCGAGGATTTCGTTCAGGAAGTTCATGGGGGACGGGGTATGGGTCAGCGTCGCCAGACCGGCGTGGTGAAGACCGGTGATGAGGATGCCGGTGGCGATGCCGACGCTCTCCTGCACGTAGTAGTTCTTCAGCTTCCCTCCGTCCTCGCGCAGCATGTAGCGCTCGGCGAAGATCGCGATCAGGTACGGCGCGGTCTCCAGAAACGGCTTGTTCTCGTCGGTCCCCAGCGCGGCGAGGGCGTCCAGCCACTCCCGCGGGGCGCCGCCGCGGTAGAAGGCTCGCTCTTCCTCCTCGGCCGCAACGCGAATGCGGGCCTTCACCTCGGGGTCGGAGACGACGACGAAGTGCCAAGGCTGGTGGTTCGCGCCGCTGGGGGCCGTGCCCGCCGCCCGTATGCACTCCTCGATCACGGCGCGCGGCACCGGCCTGTCGCTGTACTCGCGCACCGTGCGGCGACGGGCCGCGCGTTTCCGGAAGGCGGCGGCGCGGCGAACCATGTCCCGCGTTGAATACTCGACATGGGTGTCCAGCGGAATGAACCGAGGCTCGCTCATCGGATTACTCCCGGTGTGGCGGTCAACCGCCGCCTCTCAGCCGGATGAACACGCCCACGATGTCGGTGCCGTCGCCCATGGCCTCGACCACCCGCCCCGGACGCAAGTCCAGCGCACGGGAGAGAAACCGCACGTTGACGAGTCCGACGACTTCGGCGTCGGAGAGGGAGATGTCACGCCACTCCGAGGCTGGACGGGCTCCGAAACGCTCGTACGCCGCACTGAGGAACCCGGTAGACCCGTCGACCGGGACGTGGAAATCGCCGGCGTGCACGGAGTAGCCGTGCGCGATCTCCATCCAGCCTTCGCCCTGACGCCGCTTCGCCACCACTACATCGGGCGATACCCCCGCCCGCTTCGCCAGCCGCAGAACAACGGGAATGTCCCTGGCCGACAGGCTCCAGCGCGTCAGTACCTGCACCTCGCTCCGGGGCGTGCCGAAGTGCTCGCCGACGGCGCGCAGAAAGGCCGCCTCGTCCGACTTGCCCGCGCCTTCCTTTTGCCCCTCGAGGGCCGTGGGGGCCGCGAGGCAGAGAAGGATGACGGCGGGAAGGTGGGTCCCGATGAACCGCTTGACTACTATGGTGAACCGCATAACAGCGCCTCCAATGGCTTTGGCAGCCCGCGGAAAACCCCCCACGGACCGCTCTACAAATGTCACCGCATCGGCAACTGTCCGCTAGTCGGGGGGTGCCTGGCGGTCCGTGGACAAAGTCGCCCGAGCACCCGGGTGGGTTGTCCCCGGGCTGCTACCCGCCAGCCCGCCCCAACACTCGGCGAGCCCGTTTCCGAGCCGCCACAACGGGCGACTCGCCCACCACCTCGGCCTCGCGAAAGATCTCCGCCAGCGTACTTCCGATCGAGCGGACCCGCGCGTTCAGCTCGCCATGGTCGCGAATCCCCTGCTCCATCAAACCGAAGGCCATCGCGCCGCCGCCGTTGATGACATAGTCCGGCGCGTAGAGGATGCCGCGCTCCAGGAGCCGGTCCGCATCCTCGGGGACCTCGAGCTGGTTGTTGGCCGATCCGGCCACGATCCTGCAGCGGAGAAGAGGCACGGTGCGGGCGTTGACCGTGGCTCCGACGGCACACGGGGCGTACACGTCGCACTCTGTCCCGTACACGTCCCGGCAGTCCACCGTGGTGCCCCCACACTCCCCGGCCACCCTTCGGGCCCGCTCCTCGTCCAGGTCGGCGACGATCACCCCTGCCCCCGCGCGGCCGAGCAGCCGTGCCAACGGCCAACCGACATCCCCCGCCCCTTCGATCAGCACCGATTTGCCCGCGAGCGCCGGACTGCCGTCGAGATGGGATACCGCGGCCTCGATTCCCGCGTGCACACCCGCGGCGGTAAAGGGTCCGGGATCCGGAGCCGATTCACCGTGGCTCGTACAGGCTACGTAGGGGGTGACGGTGGCAAGAAAGGCCATGTCTTCCGGGGTGGTGCCCATATCCTCACCCACGCCGTAACCCCCGTTCAGGGCGTTCATGAGGTGGCCGAGACGGGCGAAGAGGCTGCGCCTGGGCTCGCCTTCCATGGGTCCGGGGACCGCCAGCACCGACTTGCCGCCCCCGTAGCGGAAGTCCATCGCGGCCCACTTGTATGTCATCCCCTCGGCCAGACGCATGGCGTCGCGAAGTCCCGCGGCTGGCGACCGGTATGTCCCGAGTCGGCATCCGCCCGTCGGCCGCCCCAGCGTCGCGTCGTGGAGCGCGATGAATATCCAGCTTCCGGTCTCCCGGTGGTACGATGTCATCACCCCCAACCCATCCCAATCCTCGATCAGAGATTCCAGGCCATGTTCCATTAAGTGATTCTCCCTGTGGAGTGTTCAGCGTGCCATCCCGGCTGTCCGGGGACCCCCGGGTGATACGTTGCCGTTACGTGGGACGGTCCGCCTTCCGGTATACGAAACGCAGCCCCGACCAGTTTTCGTCGATGGCGCAAATCTTGTTGTCGACCAGACCGCCCTCCAGGCCCGTCCGGCGGATGTCCGCCTCTCGGATATCGCTCGCCAGCGCGCCGCTCAGCTTCGGCCAGGCCAGCCACAGTCCGCCGTTCCACCTCAGCAACGGTGCGAGACGGGCGACGACACCCGGCAGCGCGGCCCAAGCCGGCAGGAACGCGACAATGACATCGTAGCTGCGCCGTTCCGACAACCCGAGGTCGACCACGACTGAGGCGCCCAGGTCCAAAAGTTCGGCGAACCCCGCGGGCGCCCCGTCCCACCCGACGCGGTGTCCCTCTCCGATACCAAGTTTCTTCGCGAGACGCGTGCCCGAGTAGCCCGCCATTGCATCTCCTATCGTGCTGTGGTTGTCCGGCCGAGGGCTGCCACGGCCCTTGCGAAGATATAGCTTCCTGTCTCCCAACTCCGTCTGCCTGAACACGCTGGGACGCTGGTTCGTAGCTCTCCATCATTCCCCAACAATACCGGAAGGGCACCGCAATGGAATGGATCTCGACCCCGGAAGCCTGGATCGCTCTGGCCACCCTGGCCGTGCTGGAAATCGTGCTGGGGATCGACAACATCATCTTCATCTCGATCCTGGCGGACAAGCTCCCCGCGGAGCAACAGCCAAGCGCCCGGCGCCTGGGACTCCTGTTGGCGATGGCGACACGTCTGGCGCTGCTCGGCACGATCAACATGATCATGAGACTGACCGAGCCCCTCTTCAGCATGCTTGGCCACGCCTTCTCGGGACGCGATCTCATTCTCATTGTCGGGGGGCTGTTTCTGCTCACCAAGTCCACGCGCGAAATCCACCATCGCCTGGAAGGGGACGACGAACACGCGGGCAAAGCCCGCACCGCGAGCTACGGGGCGATCCTCCTCCAGATCGCGATCATGGACATGGTCTTTTCGCTGGACTCGGTGATCACGGCCGTGGGGCTGGCGGAGGACTTCGCCGTCATGGCCATCGCGATCGTGCTGGCCGTGGCCGTGATGATGCTGGCCGCCAGTGCCGTCTCCCGCTTCGTCAACGACCACCCCACGGTGAAGATGCTGGCGCTGAGCTTCCTCCTGCTCCTCGGGATGACACTGGTGGCGGAGGGATTCGGCCAGCACATCGCGAAGGGCTACATCTACTTCGCCATGGGATTCTCGATCTTCGTCGAGGCGCTCAACCTGCGGGCCCGTGCGGGCGAGCCCATCCGCTTGCGGCGACCGCCGCGGAAGCCGAAGGCGGCCGAACCACCCGTGGACGCGTAGCGGACGGGACAGGAAGCCACTCGGTCCCGGGGACTGAAGAAGTACGCCCGAGAGGATTCGAACCTCTGGCCTCTGCCTCCGGAGGGCAGCGCTCTATCCAGCTGAGCTACGGGCGCATGGAGCAGTAATGATCCACGAGCGTTGATCGCGGGTCAAGCCCGGGGGAGGGTGCCAGGAGGACGGGCGTCATAAGCCGAGTTCTGTTGTCGCACCCCGAGGGGCGGACCGGGATCATTTATCTGGGGTCCGGATCGCTCCGAACCTCGAGCGGCCTACCCGGGACTCGGACGGGACAGGCAGCCCCTCGTCCCCTATTTGGCCTTGCTCCAGGTGGGGTTTACCGTGCGACCCCTGTCGCCAGCGGCCCGGTGCGCTCTTACCGCACCCTTTCACCCTTGCCTGTGCCCCAGGGGGGCCATCGGCGGTCTGCTCTCTGTGGCACTTTCCGTCGCCTCGCGGCGCCCGGGCGTTACCCGGCACCCTGCCTTGCGGAGCTCGGACTTTCCTCCGTCCGGCGAGCCCTGCGGACTCCCGGCGGCGATCCCTCAGCCCGTCCTCCTGGTTACGAATGATGGTGCCGACCGTGGTCTGTTGGCCAGTATCTGATCGTGGTCTGTTGGCCGGTCCCGCCGCGATCTGTTGGCCAAGTCCCTGGGGGGATAGATTTCTGAATCCAGAGAAACAAATGTTTTCCAACACACGTAAGTGGTTGTGGCCCTCGGGAACAAATGGCTTGCTTTCCTACCATATATTGTGTAGTATTGGAGTCGGAGTGTTCTCCTGAGTCGGGAAATCCGTGGAGGAACCCAGGAATCTGCTTATGGGACCATCGAGAATCCGGTTCGCCCCGATGAGAGCGGCCCTGTCGTGGCTGTTCTGCCTCGCTGCCCCCGGATTCTCTCCAACTTCGGCGCTCCCCGTCCCCACCCCCACCTTCCAGACGCCGGCGGACCCCGACTCCACCCGCCAGGAACCAGTTGTCGTCTACCTCGTTCGCCATGCCGAGAAGGCCGACGACGGCACCGACGACCCACCCCTCGCGATCGCCGGACGGATTCGGGTACAGACCCTCAAGACGCTGTTGGCCGATGTGAGCCTCACCCACGTCCACACCACGGACTGGAAGCGCACCCGCGACACCGCCCGCCCCTTCGCCGAAGAGGCCGGCGTGGAGCTCGCGATGTACGATCCTCGCGAGCTGCAGACGCTGGCCACCGGGATCATGGCCACCCCCGGCCGTCATCTCGTTGCCGGCCACAGCAACACGACCCCGCAGCTCGTTGCGGCGCTGGGCGGAGATCCGGGTGGCGAGATCGACGAACTGGAGTACGACCGACTCTACATTCTCGTGATCGGGCCCGGGGAGTCGACCGTGACGACGCTGCTGCGTTTCGGCGAGCCCTACGTGGAGGGTCGCGACTTCGGCCTGCGAGCCGAGCCGCCGCGACGCGGACCGCGCGGCAGCTCTCGAGAGCTACGCTGAAGCTTCGCCCCCCCGCCTCGCCACATTGTCCGTGCGCTCCGCGGACTGCTAGTGTCGTGTCCCGGAGATTTCTTGGCTATTCGAGCACACGAACTTCTGGGACACAACACTAGAAGCTCACCACCAGCGCCACCGTAAAGACGCGGTCCAGCTTCTCGCGGCGAACGAGTACGGTACCGCCCGGTTCGCCTGCCGGAGAGCGCAGCGGCAGCCTGGCCAGCGCGGGCTGATTGTCGAAGGTGGTCCGGAGCGAGGTCTTCAGCCCCAGGTGCTCGTTCATGGCCACGCTCAGCGCGTTGACCCAGTCGGCCCGGAGATCCGAACGGTCGTTTCCGTTGCCGTCCACCACCAGATTGCTGCTCCACTCAGTGTTGCCGGTGACCTTGAGCCAGTACTCGGTGGATAGCCTGAGCCCCAGGAAGCGGCCGGAATCCTCCGGGTCCGTCACCACGTCCCTCTCCACCGTGTGCGTGAGTCCGTAGGCCGTGCGAAGCCGCTGGCTTTCGCGGTCGAGCCAGCGCGTCGACACCCCCGTAACGTTCACCACGCGGTGACGGATCCCGGAAAAGGTATTGCGGGTCCAGCCCGACTGGACGAAGACCGAAGTCCGCCGCGCAAACCGGCGCTCGACCCGAATGCGGGCGTGGTAGTTCTCGGCCGAGACCTCGCTGTCGGACTTCTCCTCGATTCGGTAGTCCGCTTCGGTGCCCACCGCAATCCGCTCGAAGCGCGTGGTGCGGGTGCGGATTCCCCCCGCCTCGATCTTCAGTTCGGTCCTCTCCCAGAAGCGGGTGACCGTGGTGGAGATCCCGAGCGTCGAGGATTCCGCGTTGCCGCCGGTGCGCACGAAGCTCAGTTCGGTCGAGTTCTTCCAGCCGTCCCCGGTCTGCGCGGCCCCGCGCCCCGGTACCAGCGAGAGCGCCAACACCGCCACCAGGGCCACGCGCAGGCCCCTAATGATGATCTACCAGACGGTCTCGTAGCCGTCGGCGGCGAGGTTCCAGCCCCGTCCGTAGACGTGTACCCGGCGGGTGGACACGGAACCGTTCACGAAGTCGCCCCCTGCGTGTGTCCAGGCCAGGACGCTGCCCTCCAGGTTCAGCATCGTGATCCCGCGCTTCCCCATTCTGCGCACGTACGAGGAGCTGCGGGCGCCGATGGTGCAGTAGGCGACCACCGTGCGACCTTCGGCCAGCAATTCCTCCATCCGCGCTTCGAAATCCTTCGGGGTAATCGCGCCGGGCAGCGTCGACACCGCACGCTCCTTGTCGGTACGGACATCGACGAGGATGAAGTTCCCGGTCGGGAGACCGTCCTTGAGCGCGGCGGCGGTGATGGTGGCGACATCGGGGTGCTCGGCCTTGATCTCCGCGGCCATCCGCTCCACCAGCGCGCGGCGCCCGGCTTCCGTCTTCCGGTCCTGTGCGAAGGCGGTGGCCGGAAGGAGCAGAACCGCTGCCAGCGCGACCCGGCAGCCCATGGCCAGGACGCGCACCCGCCCGCGGGGTGCGGAACGCCGGCGAAGCAGGACGCTATCCCGCATGTCGGTAACCCTGCGTGAAGATGTCGTTCACCGCGGCGACCTCGAAGCCTTCGCGCTCCAGCAGCGATACGGCCGCCGAAGCCCGCGCCCCGCTCAGGCAGTGGACGAGCAGTTGCCGGTCGCGCGGCAGTTCCTGGAGCCTCCCGGCCAGCCGTGTGTGCGCGATGTTGGCCGCTCCGTCGATGCACGCCGCGGCGAACTCGGCGGCCCGGCGCACGTCGAGCACCTGAACCTCCGGATCGGGAAGGCGGCGGCCCACCTCGTCGAAGTCGATTACCTCGATGCTGGCCAGCGCTCCGCCCGCGGCCTCGAAGGCGGGCAGCTCCTCGGGAGGCGCCCACCCTGTCACACGGTCCAGCCCGATGCGCACCAGGTCCCGCACCGCCTCCTCCACCTCGTCTTCGCGACAGACGAGCACGATGCGCCACGACGGATCCACGTAGCAGCCGGTCACCGTGGGGAACGACTTGTTGAGCGGGGCGTAGATGGAGCCCGGGATATGGCCGCCGTAGTAGTCGAGACGGTCGATGCGGGTGTCCACGACCACCGTTGCGTCCTTGCCGGCGGCCCTGATGAGCTGCGCCCCCGACAGTCGCCGGGGCCGGGGCAGCGGTCCCAGAACGGGAGGACCCAGCCGGTTCTCCTCCTTCATGCGGCCAAAGTAGAGCGGTGGTTCGGGCTGGCCTTCGAGGATGTACTCGACGAAGGCATCCTCGCCGTCCTTCACCGCCGCCAGCGCGGGGCTGAACCGCTTCTCGTAGCCGGCGGTGGTGTCGGGGACGGCGCCGAGCGCCTTGCCGCACGCGCTTCCGGCCCCGTGGCCCGGCCAGATGCGCAGGTAGTCGGGCAGTTCGAAGACTCCGAGCGCCGAGCCGTAGAGGCGTCGCGCCGAGGGCTCCATTTCGCCCGTGCGGCCCGCCGCCGATTCGAGCAGGTCCGGCCGCCCCAGGTCGCCGACGAAAACAAAGTCTCCCGAGACCATTCCCATCGGCTCGCCGGCCCCGGCACCCCGGTCCGTGATCAGGAAGCTGATGTGCTCGGGGGTGTGGCCGGGCGTGTGCACCGCCTGGAAGTCGATCCCGCCCACGGAGAACCGGTCGCCGTCCCCGAGCAGGGTGACGCCATCGTTCCCCTCGGCCCAGGCGTACTGCCAGTCGGGCCCGCCCTCGGCGGAGAGGAAGGCCTGGCACCCGCGCCGCTCCACGAATTCGCGGCAGCCGGACAGGAAGTCGGCGTGAATGTGGGTTTCGGTGACCGCCGTGATCCGCAGCCCTTCACGGCGGGCAATCCTCACATAGCGGTCGATGTCGCGCTGCGGGTCGATGAGCAACGCTTCGCGGGTTCGCTGGCAGCCGACGAGGTAGGCGTACTGCGCCAGCTTCTCGTCGACGATCTGCTTGAAGAACATCTGCGTTCCTAACGGACTCGGGTCCCGGCCTGTCCTCGTTTCGAGACGGGGACAATAAACGTAAACCCCGTTTCGATACGATGCACCATCACAACCCACCAGAGCAGGGAGAAAACGATGATTCCCGCACATTTCACCATATCGAGAGCAATGCTGAGAACCGCCGGCGCCACCTTTGCCGCCGCGACCGTGATGTCCGTGGCCGTACCGGACCTGTCGGCCCAGCGCCGGGGTTCGGCGCGGACCGCAGTCGGAACGAACCCCGTGGAGCAGTCGCTTCGCCTCGCCGAGAGGCTGGAGCTGACGCAGGAGCAGCGCACCCAGCTGGAGGCGGTCAGGGTCGGCATGCAGGAACAGCGCGCCGCGCATTCCGCGAAGCTGATGAGTCTCCAGTCGGAAATCCGCGCCGGGATCCGGGAACGGGCCTCCATCCGGGGGGCGCTCGCCCCCATCCGGGAGGAAGCCGAGGCGGGCCGGAAGGCCCTCAGGGAGCAGTACGACGGCATCCTGACCGATGAACAGAAGCAGGAGCTGAGACAGATGACACGGAGGGCTGCGTGGCGGCAGGGCGCCGTGCGCGGCCGGACGCGGACGGATCGGTGGCGCGGCACGCGTGGGCGGCCGGCGATGGACCGTGGCCGTGGCATGCCCGGTCGGCCGGGGATGGATCGCGGTCGCGGCACACGCGGGCGAGGACAGATCGACCGCGGGCGGGGAATACGCGGGCGGGCACAAATGGACCGCGGGCGCGGAGGCGACCGGTCGCGCGGCTGGAGGCGCCCCGGCGGATCCGGCGTGTAGAGACGGCCCCGAGTGCCCTTGCGCTGTAGCGACGATCGGAGGGTTGCGGTCCGGCCCGGTGTTGCACCCATTGCCGGTGATTTACATTTGAACCCGTTCTGGCCCTGCTAGCTCAACTGGTAGAGCATCCGACTCTTAATCGGCAGGTTCGGGGTTCGAGTCCCTGGCGGGGCACTGACTGCGGGCATGATTGAGGGCGGTCGCGGAAGCGGCCGCCCTTTTTCACGGCAGGAAGATGCGGATCGCGACGGTTTGGGTGTGGGCACGGAGCGCAAACGGGCCCACGGTCGCGGGCAGCAGAGAAAAGCGCGCCGGTTCCAGGTCGAGGGCCGGGGCGCGGGAAGCGCGCAGGGAGGCGGTACCGGCGACCGCTCCCCAGATCTCGCAGGATTCGCCGTCCAGGGTGGCCGCGAAGACCGCGCCGGCATCGGCCCGGATCCGCTCCACGACGAAGTGCCGGCAGGCGGCGACCACCTCACGTCGGACGCCCCCGCTCGCCTCGACCAGCCGCGGCTCCACCAGCGCCGGGCCCCGACGCTCGAAGTCGATGACCTCCAGCGCCTTGTCCAGGTGCAGCTCCCGCGGCCGCCCGTCCGGCCCGAGCCGGTCCCAGTCATGGATGCGGTAGGTCGTGTCCGATGTCTGCTGCACCTCGAGCAGGACCACGCCCGAAAGTATCCCGTGCACCGTCCCCGCCGGTACCATGACCGAGTCCCCGGGATGGACGGCAACCCGGTTCAGCATGTCCTGGACACGTCCCTCCGCCACCGCGCGGCGAAAGGCCGCCCGGTCCACCTCCGGCGCGAGTCCATGAATGATGCACGCGCCCGGCTCCGCGTGGAGGATCAACCACATCTCGTCCTTGCCCGCCTCGCCGGTGCGGTGGGCGGCGGCCCAGGCGTCGTCCGGGTGTACCTGGACGGACAGGGCATGACTGGCGTCGAGGAGTTTGACCAGCAGCGGAAAGGTCCCGCGTTCGGCGGCAAGGGACCCGCGGCGTCCCAGCAAATCGACTCCGTATTCGGCAACTAGGTCCGGGAGCGCGCGGCCTGCCAGCGGGCCGTCGACAACGACCGAGGGTTCAGCGGGGTGGCCGGACACCTCCCAGCTCTCGGCGGTGACGCCGGGCGGTAGGCGCCGGCCAAAGAGCTCCTCCAGTCTGCGTCCGCCCCAGAGGTAGTGCTTGAGGCGGGGCGCGAAGGTCAGAGGCGAGGAGAGCGCCGGGCGAGCCGTTGACATGACGAGAAGTATCGCCCCTGCGGCGCCGCCCGGGAAATGGCGTGCCTCGGAGACCGTGGAAGCCTCCGGGCACGGATTCGCGCTGGTCCCGCGTCCCCGGCACGAGAGGCGCCGGACGACCGGCCCGGCTCAATGCGTCTTGAATGCGATATTGAGTGAAACCCAAACCGGAACCGCCTTGCCCTTGTTCTTGGCTGGTGAGAACTCGTAGTGGCCAGCGATACGCAGTGCCGCGTCGTCCAGGGCAGCATGTCCGGAACTCGTGTGGATCTGGTTCTTGACGACCCCGCCGGTCTCGTCGATGAAGAACCAGACAGTGACTGTGCCCCCGATTCCGGCGTCGCGCAGGAGCGGCGGGTATTCGCGCGTGAAAAGTCGTTGGACTTCGTCCTTATTGGTTCGCGTGGGCATTACGTCGACGTCGGTCCACACGGGTGCTTCCGAGGGATCCACTTCGACCTTTTCGGGTGGGGGTGGGAGAGGGGGAGGGAGCCTTTCCGCATGAAACTCAACCTCCGTAATGGGGAACGGGACCGAGTTCACTTCCACATCCGGGCGCAACTCTTCAACCGGCTGCCCCTCATCCTTCGCAAGCCCCGGCACCATCACCGCCACCCCCACCACCAGGATCGCGCAAAAGGCCAGAAACGCCGCCTGCGCCATCCGCACTTCGGGCGCCTTGCTGAGCAGCTTCCGTATGCGCTGTTCCAACAGCGACCTCCGCTCTGCCAGGGCCGCCACCGCCATGGCGGGAATCGCACGGCCGCCCGTCCCCACCCGAAGCAGCAGGTCCCCATAGAGCCGACGCCGTTCCGGCCACCGGTCCATGACCCGGCGGTCGCAGTCCAGCTCCACCGCCAGACCCAGACGATGGTACTGTACCCAGAGCGCCGGATTCCAGGGGAAGGCGAAGAGCAGCAGCGCCGCGAGGAACCGCACCTGCACGTCGTGCGCCCCGAGATGTTCCTCCTCGTGGGCCAGAACGAGTTCCTGGCGCGCCCGCCCCACCCCCGCCACCCACTCCGGCAGCACGATACGCGACGTCACCAGCCCCACCACCGCCGGCCCCGAGTCACGCGTCCACAGGACCCTGCGCCCCAGAAGCGTCCCCTGCTCCCACCCGCGACGCCGCCAGGCAAAGCGCGCGGCACCGGCCAGCGCCACCACCACGAGCAACGCCGAGACGATCACCCAACCCATGAGCAGCACATCGTCCAGGGAATGCAGCACGGAGTCCCCCGGCACGGTGACGACCAGCGGCTCCAGGGCGACGACGGCACCCGTCGACGCGGCGCCCTCCACCGCGCCACCGCCGGCAAGCAGCCGCACCGCCGGAAGCAGCACCGTTCCCGCACCCGCGGCCACCCACACCCACCGCCGCCCCCTGTTCAGCAGTCTCTCCACGGCCAGTCCCGCCGCCAGGAAGAGCAACCCGGCTCCGATCGACCAGAGCATCCATGCAGCAATCATTCTTCATCCTCCTGTTCGGGGCGGTCCACGACCGCCAACTGCTGGTTGAGCAGCCGCTGGAGCCTCCTCACGGCGTCCGGGGACAGCTGCTCTTCGGTAACAAGCTGGGTCATGAGAAGTTCGGCCGACCCGCAGAACACCTTGTCGCGCAGGCGCCCGAGCACCGACCGGCCCGCCTCCGCCCGCCCCAGCAACGGACGGTAGCGATGGGCGCGGCCATGTTTCCGCCGTCCCGCCAGTCCCTTCCTCTCCAGGATTCGCAGGATGGTCAGGACCGTGTTGTAGGCAAGGTCGTCGTCGAGCCGGTCCCTGACATCGGCGACGGTGGCGGATCCCTGGTCCCAGAGGACCGCCATGACATCCATTTCCCGTCTGGTAAGCGTGCTCACTTGTGATTCGCCCTTTCGGCCGGCGCGTCGCGCCCTGGTCTGCGTCCGGGGTCAGCTAGGCGGCCCCGTTCGATTCAATTCCTAAGTCGTTAGGAGATATTAGGGGATGGTTCGGGGAATGTCAAGCAAGAAAATTGCCGGGCCGTTCGACTCGTCCGCTTTCGCGAGCCGCACCGTCCCCACTCCTCACCGTTCTCACCTCCCTCGCGCGCGCCCGGCCGCCTCGCCCTTCCACCCTTGCTCCTGCACCATCGCGGCGCGTACTGTTTCCCTCCCCCGATCGGTGCTGGACCGCTTCGCGTCGCTTATTCACAATGTAAAGACAACGTTACATTATGTCATGTATAGTATACATCATATCCTTGAAACACCGCACTCCGCGTGGCTCATCGGATGAATAGCCCGGCTGCTGCCCTCTCCTCGCGCCTTGCCGGCCCGGTGACGCCCCGCTCCCGGCTCCCGCGCGGACTTCTCCACGGACTGGTGGCTGTCGTCTGGGCAGCGGCCTGCGCGGATGCCCCCGTGCCGGTCGCCCCGATCCCCGCGCTCACCGTCGGCGTCGGCGAGACGGCCACGGTTGATCTCTCCGTTCACTTCAACGACCCGGACGGGGACGCGCTCACCTACATGGCCGAGACTTCCGACATGGAGGTGGCGATCGCCACGGTGTCCGGAAACACTCTCTCCGTGTTGGGTGTGGCAAAGGGTACGGCGACCGTAACCATTACCGCCTTCGACCCCGACGGGCTCTCGGTCCAGCAGAGCTTCCCGGTGACCGTGCCGAACCGGGCTCCCGTGGCCGATTCCATCCCCCCGCTGGGACTGATTACAGGCGAAGCTGCCGTGATCGTCCTGTCGGTCTACTTCAGCGACCCGGACGGAGACGCGCTTGTGTATGCGGCCGAGACCTCGGACGAGAGCGTGGCGACGGTCGCCACGGTCAGTGATACGGCCACGGTTACGGGCGCGGGGCAGGGAATGGCCACCGTCACGGTGACCGCCACGGACACGGAGGGACTCGCGACCGGATACGGGATCGGGGCAGACGTCGAGCGGCCCGTGCCCACCGCCGTCGCCGTCACCCCCGACTCCGTGCTTCTCACCGCGCTGGACCAACGGATAACGCTGGCCGCCGAGGTCCTCGACCAGATCGGGAGGCCGTTGCCCGAGGCGGCGGTCTCCTGGGAGAGCGGTGATTCGGCCGTCGCAACAGTCGACTCCGCTGGGACGGCCACGGCGACCGGAAACGGAACGACCGCGGTCAGAGTCGCGGCCGGTGAAGCGTCGGGCGAGGCACGCCTCACGGTCATGCAGGTGGTACGATCGGTCGTGGTGTCCCCCGCCACGCCCACCATCGTGGGAGGCGACACCCTTCGTCTGGATGCGATCGCGCTGGACGAGAACGGTCGCCAAGTCGTGCAGGCGGCAGACTTCGCCTGGTCCACCAGCGCCACGGGGGTTGCGCGCGTGGACGACGGCGGCCTGGTCACGGCTGGACGCGAGGGCAGGGCGACAATCAGCGCAACGGTCGATGGAGAGGCCGGGGGGGCAAGGATCACCGTCGTGCACCGCGACCGGGCGGCTCTCGTCGCGTTCTTCGAGGCGACGGGCGGTTCCGGCTGGACCAGACGGCGCGATTGGTTGACAGATGCTCCGGTTCGGAACTGGTACGGAGTCCAGGCTCCTCTGGACGGGCGGGTTTTCGGGCTGGACCTGGACGACAACGGACTGGCCGGTTCGGTTCCACCCGAGTTGGGAGACATGACCGGGCTCCGGCAGCTGAACCTCGCCGACAACGAGGAGCTCACCGGCGAGTTGCCCGCCGGCCTCGCCTCGCTCAACCTGGTGAGGAAGCTGCTGACCGGAGGCACCGCACTCTGCGCACCCTCCGACCCGACCTTCCTGGCATGGCTGGAACGGATTCCCGAGAACCGGGTGGCCCGCTGCGACGCGTGGGCGGCATACCTGACGCAGGCGGTCCAGTCGCGGGAGTACCCGGTCCCCCTGGTGGCCGGCGAGGAGGCGCTGCTCAGGGTCTTCGTGACCGCCGCGCGGTCCGGAGGCGATCGCATTCCACGCGTTCGCGCCACCTTCTATCTGCATGGGGAGCGGGGGTATGTCGCGGATATTGCGGGGAAGGCAGGCACTCTGCCCACGGAGGTGGACGAAGGCGACCTGGGTCTTTCCGTGAACGCGGTGATTCCCGCCGCATGGGTGCAGCCGGGACTCGAATTGGTCATCAACGTCGATCCGGCCGGGACGATGGACGAGTCGCTGGGGTTGCCCGAGCGGATACCGGAAACCGGGCGGATCGCAATTCCGGTCCATGAGATGCCTGCGTTCGACCTCACGCTGATCCCCTTCCTGTGGGAGCCGTCACCCGACTCGGCGGTCATCGATTCGATTGTGGCGATGGCCGCCGACCCTGGCGAGCACGAACTGCTGTGGGCCACCCGCACTCTCCTCCCGATCGGCGACCTGGGCGTCACGGCACATGACCCGGTGGAGGTGTCCTCCCGCGACCTGCTCTATCTTCTCAGAACCACCCACGCCATCCAGGTCATGGAGGGCGGACGCGGCTACTACATGGGCACAATGACGGGATTGGGAAGGCGTATTGGCGTCGCCTACGTTGGGGGCAGATCCAGCTTCTCGGTCCTCGACGCCACCACCATGGCTCACGAAATCGGCCACAACCTGAGCCTCCTGCACGCTTCCTGCGGCGGTGCCACGCGGCTGGATCCCCACTACCCGTCCCTCGACGGTTCGATCGGCTCCTGGGGCTACGACAGTCGTGAGGGGGGTGAACTCGTGTCGCCGCGAAGACAGGACCTCATGTCCTATTGCCCGCCAAGATGGGTGGGCGACTACCACTTCGCCAAAGCGCTCCGGTACAGGGTTGCCGCGGCACGCACCTCCGCCTCGCACGCCAACGCACGCCCGGAGAGCTCGCTGCTTCTGTGGGGAGGCGTGGACGCCGCCGGCCGCTTGCACCTGGAACCCGTCCTCGCGGCCGACATCCCACCCGCCCTCCCCCACACAACCGGCCCCTACCTGATCACCGGGCGCACCCGGGACGGCCGCGAGCTCTTCTCGATCAGCTTCGAGATGCCGACGGTGGAGGACGGCGACGGCGGCAACGGCTTCGCCTACGCCCTTCCCGTGCCGGCCAACCGGATCGGAGACCTCGCCACCATCACCCTGTCGGGACCGGAGGGATCCTTCACTCTGGACGAAACCGACAACCGGCCGCTCGCCATCCTGCGCGATCCCCGCTCCGGGCAGGTGCGCGCGATCCTGCGGGGCGAGGACGCAACCGCGGCCGCGCGGCAGGGAACGTCCGCGGTAACCGGCGAGCCAGGCCTGCAGGTGCTCTTCACCCGCGGCCTCCCCCGTTCCGACGACCGGCGTTGAAGCCTGTACTCGCACGGATGTCATCTACACTTTACAAAAAGTAAACCATGGTTTCCATTCTGACGAAGTCCACCAGAACCACCGCCACCATCGTCGCGGCCCTGGGGATCTGCGCGGCCCCGGTCTCGAGGCCGGCCGCCGCCCAGACGCCCGAACGCACCTCGGTCCTGCGCTACGCCAGCCTGAACGGAAACATCCGGGGCGAACTGCACATGCTGCCCCCGGTCAGCACCGGACCGATGAGCCCCACCTGGTCGCCGGATGGCGAATGGATCGCCTTTGCCATGGCGGGTGACATCTGGCGTGTTCCGGCGGAAGGCGGCACCGCCGAGCAGCTCACGCGGGGGCCCTGGTACCACTTCGAGCCGGATTGGAGTCCCGACGGGTCCCGCATTGTGATGACGGTGGAGACGGGTGTCGGGCTGGACATCGCGGTGCTGGATTTGGACAGGGGGGAGGTCACGCTCCTGTTCGAGGGCGGTGGGGTGGACGTGCAGCCCGCATGGGGTCCAGAGGGGCGTTTCGTCTACTTCGCGACGGCGGGCCGGGGGGGCATGGACATTCACCGGGTCGAGTTGCCGACGCGCGCTTCGTCGGCGCCGATGAGAATCCGGATTGGTCAGCGTGAAGCGGTGGTCGTGGGACCGGGCAACCAGTACCAGCCGCGGGTTTCGGCGCAGGGGGTGATGGCGTACATGGCGCCCGCGCCGGGGGTGGCGGGGAGCGGGGGAATCTGGACACGGATGTTGCCGAAGCCGGGGGACGACTTCTGGGCAGGCAGCGGCGAACCCGTGCTGGCTCGCTCCGAGGAGACCGCCTACCGCGCCCGGCCGGACTGGCTTCCCGACGGCAGCGCCCTGGTGTACGTGTCGGACGACGCCGGCTCGAACGACCTGGTGCTCGTCGGGGCCGCCGGGGGCAACCCCCTCCGGCTGACCGGCGGCACGAGCCACGAGTTGACCCCGCGAGTGAGCCCGGATGGCGACCGAATCGCCTTCGTCTCCAACGAAAACGGCCCCACCGAACTCCATGTGATGCCGGTTTCGGGAGGCGCGCGGGGTTCCTGGCGAACGCTGGACTTGAGCGACCGCACGTACCTGGACCCGGTCGGGCGCCTGCGCGCAACCGTGCTGGACGAGACCGGTGACCCCACCCCCGCCCGCGTCTCCGTCTACGGCGCCGACGGCCGCGGCTACGCCCCCCGCGACGGATTCCACCGCGTCCTTACCCCCACCGAGACACACTACTTCCGCACAACCGGCGACTTCGAGGTGGAGGTGCCCGCCGGCCTCGTTATCATCCAGGTGCGCAAGGGACTCGAGTACCGCCCCATCTACCACACCGTCGAGGTCACACCCGGCGACAACCCCGAGCTGTCCCTGCAACTCGACCGCCTCATCGACACGCGCGACCTCGGCTGGTTCGCCGGGGACACGCACGTCCACGACCTCCACCAGGGCCGCTACGGCCTCACCCATGAGGACTTCTTCAACGACATCGCCAGCGAGGACCTGCGGGTCGCGATCGCGCTCATCCACATGGACGGCACCCGCCTCATGGGACGCTGGGACGACCTCACCGGCCGCCCCCACCCCCTCTCCACCGGCGAACACGTCCTTCAGTACGCGCAGGAGTTCCGCGGTTCGTTCGGCCATGTCGGCCTCGCCGGCATCGACCATTTCATCACCCCGTTGATCGGCGGCGCGGCCAACACCCCGTTCGCCGCCGACCTCCTCAACGCGGACTACCTCGACGCCGCGCGCGAAATGGGCGGAACCGGCGGCTTCATGCACCCCTTCAACGGCTCGGTGGACACGCCTGAAGACGTGAGCTGGTCGGAGATTCCCATAGACGCCGCCCTCGGCGCCGGCGACTTCTACGATGTCATCTGCTTCTGGTACGACGAACTCGACAACGCCGAGATCTACTACCGGCTGCTCAACGCGGGCTTCCGCCTCGCCGCAACCGGCGGGACGGACAACTTTTCGGACGTGTGGCGCGATCCGGGTCCGGGCGCGAGCCGGACGTATGCGCGGATGGAGGTACCGAGTAGTGAGGGAGCACCCGACAATGGGGCTGCAAGGCGCGGTCCCGGTGGGGTAGGAGGACCCGACAATGGCGTTGAAGGGCGCGGTCCCGGTGAAGTGGGCCCGGCCGCGCCTGGCGAGGCGGCAGGCGCGCCGACGGACGCGGCCCTCACCGTGGAGCCCTGGCTCGAGGCCGTGCGCGATCGGCGCACCTTCGCGACGAACGGTCCCCTGCTCTTCCTCACGGTCGACGGGGTGGAGCCCGGCGGCGAGATCCGCGTGCCGGAAGGGGGCGGGGGGGAGCGGCTGGTGGTGGTGGAGGCGGCCTCCATCACTCCCCTGACCACCGTTGAGATCGTGGTCAACGGGAGTGTTGTCGAGACCTTCGACGCCGCGGACCAGGACGAACGGTTCCGCTTCGAGACCCGGGTGCGCACCGACGAGGGCGGCTGGATCGCCGCGCGGGCGCTGGGGCCCCGTAACACGCTGGTGGCGGACGGCTACGCCTTCGCCCAGACCAGCCCGGTGTGGATCGTGGCCGGCGACCGGGAGTATCGATCCGAGGCGGATGTTCGCTTCCTTCTCGCGGCCGCTGAGGCCTTTCGCGGGCGGGTGGTAGCGCGGGACAGCTGGACCGCCGACGTAGCCCGGGACCACTTCCTGGCGCGGGTGGACACCGCGATCGAGGTCTATCGGAACCTGCTGCGCTGAGTTGGTTCGCGGCGGAACCGCCCGCTACTTCTCGGACTCCTGCGTGCTCCCCAGCAGCGACGGGTTCGCCATGACCGACGAGCTGTGGCGGTGGCTGATCATGACCAGGGGACACGTCGTGGCCCGCGCAATCTTGAGCATGAGGTTGCTGAAGACGGCGCGGCGGCGACGCCTGCGGTGGAAGCCCAGAATCAGCAGGTCGCACTCCTCGGCCCTGCGTGCCACCTGCGCCACCACGTCGTCGCTGACCGCCAGTTCGGCGTGCGCCTGGTCACCCACCTCGTCCCACGCGAGGCGCTCCAGATCCTTCACGGCCCGGCGGTGAGCACCCCCGGCGACCGTCGGAGAGACCACGCCCAGGAAGGCCACGTCCCGCGGCGCATCCCGCACCAGACTTCCCAGCAGGCGCGCACGGACCGGGCTCTGGTCGCGTCCTCCCCGTGACGGGGCCAGGATGCTGTGCGCCTGGTCGGGTCGCCAGTCGTGCGGAGCGCGCAGGATCACCACGTCGGCATCCACCGCGCCGATGACCCGGGATAGGGGCCCGGTCATCAGCGAATCGTCCAGTTCGCCGACGCCCAGGAGCAGCTTCTCGCACCTGACCGCCTCGGCCACCCTGGCGATCTCGCTCCACGGATCCTTGTGCAGCGTGATGAGCGCCTCGGGTCTCAGATCCACGTCCACCGCCGTGCTGAGCGCCCCGCCCAGGACCGCCTGCGCGTCGCTGATCCCCTGAGGCAGAACCTGCGCTTCGGCCCCCTCCTGCCATTCCACCACTGAGAGCAGCTGGACCCGGCCCACATCGGGCGGCGCGAGCGCCTTGGCCATCGCCACCATCGTGGGCGCGCTGGCCGGGTTGGCGATCGGCGTGAGCACAACCGGCCGGCGTCCCCGCAACTTGATCAACTGGGGATCCCGCGCCTCCGAAGATGCGTCGACCACCCGTGCCCGCGGTCCCAGATACAGCGCGTAGAGGATGGCACCGGCGCTGAGCCAGAGCGCCGCCAGCACCCCCGCCGAGGGCACCGCCACCGCCTGGTAGAGGCCAATCAGCATGCACGCCGATCCGCCCGCAATCGGAATCGCCGGGAACCACGGAGTATGGAAGCTCAGCGGCCGCCCGGCGCGCCTGCGCGCGAGATATGCAATCGTATGGGTCAGCGCGAAGCTCCCCAGGAAGACGAGGCTGGAGGCTGCGCCCGCCGCCGCCACATTGGGGACCGCGACCAGCAGAAACGCGGCCACCACGGCCGTCAAACGCACCGCGGCCGTGGGCGTCCCGGTCGCGGATGTGAGGCGCGCATACCGTTGCGGCAGTGTGCGGTCCGTCGCCATCGCCTGGGCAAAGCGCGACGCCGCGATCAGGTTGACCTGGAGCGCGGAGAGCATGGAGAGCAGGCCGGCGGCCACGACCAGCCAGTAGCCCGCCGAACCCATGAAGTTGCGGGCGGCTTCGGCCACCAGGATTTCGGGATTCTCGGCGGCCAACTCGGTCACGGTCCCGCCCGGCACGCCCACAGTCACGATCAGAAACAGCAGCGGCAGGAAGATGACCAGCGCGGTGCCCAGCGAGAGGAACATCGCCTTGGGAACGTTGCGTTCGGCGTCCCGCACCTCGCCCCCCACCGCGGCGATCAGGTCGAAGCCCTGCAGGGCGATGAAGGTGTACCCCATGGCCTGGAGCAGCCCCGTGAAGCCCTCCGTGAAGAACGGCCGGAAGCGCGCGGCCAGGTCCCCGGGAGCGGGTCCTTCGGCGAAGAGTGCGAAGAACCCGGCCAGGATCAGCACGACCAGCACCACCACCTTCCCCATCGTCTCCCACTGGCGTCCCCCCACCGCGAACCGGGTCAGCCGCCACGCGTAGAAGGCCACCGCGCAGAGCGCATAGCCGACCAGCGCCAGACGGTCCCCAAGCCACGCCGGAGGCTCGTTGCCCGCCAACCGCAGCATCTGCTCCAGGAAGGGGACGAAGAAGACCGCGAACCCCATGGCGTACAGCACCGCCGCCACCGCCGACGCGAACCAGACCACCCACCCCACCGCGAACGCCGCCTCGACCGTGAGCACCCGCCGCGCATACGCGTAGGTGCCCCCGGAGCGAGGGAACCGGGCGGCCAGTTCGGCGAAGGAGAACACCGTCAGGATTGCGATGCCGCCGTTCAGCGCGAAGGCCAGGATCGCGCTCGGGCCGGTGGCCTGGAAGCCGATCCCGGCCAGCGCGAGGAAGCCGCCGCCCACGATCGCGCCGACACCGATGCCGGTCGCGCCGAGGAGGCCGAGGTGCCGCCGGGGAGGGGATGCGGTGGTCATGACGGATAGGATAGGGGGTGGCGCCCTCTCATGAAATGGCACGCCGCAGTTCGTCGGATCAAGACCTCGCGCTCACGCCGGAGCAGGCCGCCGCGCGCGCCGGAGACAACGTTCTGGCCGGTTTTGCGGTGTTGGTGGCTCCAACACCTAGCGCCTGGCGAACGCCCCCACATCAGTGGGGCGACATGGTCATTCCGCCTTGCCGCGGCGAATCGCCGTACATTGCACTATCCGATCCACTTGGGAAAACGTGAATACCTTTCCTCGTGTAGCGAGAAGAAGTGACCGCATATCGTTTCTTCGGACACCGAAGCCACGACCTCCAATACAGGCGATGACATCAAATCCCGGCCTGTAGTCGCGCTCTCGGCTGTCGCGCATCTCGGCAAGCCGCAGGACGCGAGCCACCTTGTCCCTCGCAGTGCCGTCGTCATTCGTCATCTTCGCTTCGATCACTGCCGTCGGAGCCATGGGATCGGGACAGAAAAAGTCGGGGTTCTGGTCCCACCCCTGGAAAGTCTCCGCCCTTTCCGTCCTGTGAAACGGTACCTTCTTCGTCACGAGTTGATCCTGAATCCTGTCTTCCAGCGTCCCTCCAACGAGTTCGCTCACCGAATCGCGATGAGACGCAAACGGGCGTCCCAGAAGGCGCTCATAGAGGAGGGCCGGGTATTCCACCCCCTCACTCGCCACCTTGGCCAAGCTCTCGATACCGTAGGCCGTATCGACCTTGTCCAACCTGTGAATCACGCCCTTGCGGCCCCTCGGGACGGGCTCGAACAGCATCTGGCAGGCCGTTTGAACCAGCGCCCGAATCCTGGCCTCCTGAAGAGGCGTGTGCCCGATCCGCTTTCCCGGATCCGCCCGGATACCCCGATCGAGACTGCGGGCGAATCCCTGGTCTATCTGCTCACCCGTCGCGACAGTCGCAACACTGGCCCACTCAGGAGGCGACAGACCCAGAATCGTTCTCAGCACCAGCAGCGCCATTGGCGCCCGGCAAACAACATCGAAGAGCACGTCCGGATCCAGCGCGCGAAACCCGTCGGTCGCTTCGTGGATCGCAGTGTATCCCTGGGCGAACGCGTCGAAAGGGGTGAATCCCTTGCCAAGGGGAAGCACCAGGAAATCATTGAGATAGTCGCTCTCCAGGGCTTCGAAGACCCGGTCCACATGGGCATCGAGGTCGACCGTCAGATCGACAAACGACGCCTCAAAGGGCAATGGTCGCCTGGTCGCCATGGCGTTTCTCCATCATTCTCGGTTGCACACCACGTGCCGCCGGGGTCTGCCCGGTCCGAAAGTGTTCCACGACATCGTCGACAGACGCGATCTCGGTCATCGTACGAGAGACCCTCGCGAGCTTTTCGCCCGTGCTCATTTCCCGATTCCACCCGTCGCGAAGCATCCGCACCGCAATGCGAGTAATATGACCCAGCGCAATGCACCGCGTGTCACCCAGAGTGGGCTTGACGCCACCGGCCCGAAGCTTGGCCAAGTCCAGCGAAACATGGTGGACAACGTCCTCACAACCAAGAGTCCGCTCTTCCGTGGCAACCTCCCCTTGGGACCGGCACACGAATACTGTGTCCACGATCGACGACGTCGTTCCGCTGATGTGAATTGAACCTCCCATTTCGGCGGGACAAGGAATCGTCGCGGTCGCGACCAGTCCGGCGTCCAGAATGGCGAACGCCACCGGGTGGTAAGCCGCGGCTCGATTGTGGTGGTAGGTGAACACGAACGGCCCGCCCGGACGGAGAGCCACGGCCAGACGCGAAAACACAGTCGCGAGTCCCTTCGCGAAATGCGTGATGTCACGTCCCTCCGTTTCGTTTCCGGTGAGTTCGTCGCGATTGCGGGTTGACATCGGCTCGAACCCCCCGGCACTAGATCCAACCAACCGCCGGAGCCAGACGTAGCAGAAGTCCATGAGCTCGGCGTACTGGACGCTGTCGTAGTACGGAGGATCAGTAAAGACCGCGTCCAATGAACCGGCCTTGAGCTTGGCCTCAGTCGCACTCTCACACCTGAGATCGATAACCCTCGGGCGGCAACCTCTGTCACGAGGGTGATCGCCAATCCACTCCTCACTGGTGTACGCTCGCGCACGGGACCCGAGCGGGACCTCAAATGGCCGGCTGCAGTAGTCCTTGGCGGTCAGGTATTTGGCGAGGATGTTGACCCAACCCCCACTACCGACCGGTCGGCCATTCGACCCCCGAATCCCGAGTAGGTTGGATTCGCACCGCACCAGACCGACCGGAAACCCGTGCACCGAGAACAGATCCAACGCCTTCAGAGACACGGTGTCGTAGCGCACGAGAAGGTTGTTGTACCTAAGCAGATCGGACAGATTCGTAGCCAGCGCACCCCTCACCCGCCTATCCGGGTGCGCCGCCACCAGCCTGCAGCTGATCTCCAGACCCAGAAGCTGCCTGTTGTTGAACATCTGACGGTATCGCTCATATCCCCAGCGATGCAGCCTGTTCGTTTCGTCCCCCGCCGGAATGCAATCGTCCGGAACGTATTCCGGGACCGTTCGCTCCCACAACTCCGCCGCCTCATCATACCTGTCCAGGTCCCTTTGCGAAGGTTTCTTGAAGAAACGCCCCTTTCGCCCGTCCTTGCATGACGGACAATGATATTCTATCGCAAACATACGGTGGTCGAGCGGCCCGTCGTCAACAACAGGGAACTTGTTGGCGGCACCACAGCCGGGGCAGTCGACGGAACTTCTTCGGGCCGGTCCAGCGGCCTTCAGTCGTGCCCCACAGCAGGAACAGCTTCCAGGTGAAGCGCGACCTTCCGTTTCGTTGAGTTCGCCGCACTCGGCACAGACGAGTACGAAACTCGGATGCCGCGAGTTCGTGGCCACGACGAATCCAGGGAACAGGTCGATGTCCTTGTGACAACTTTCACAAGGCTGTATCTTCACCCAGAGAAAATACTTGACGGGCACCGTTTCTTCGCAGGTTGTGCACTCGGTTTGATAGCCGCTGCCTATCTTGCGCTGCAGGTTGTCCAGCAGTTCTTCGCCAGCAACCTCGTATGCGGGCAGGTCGAGGTGCTCCAGCTCTCGTCCCACGATCCACCATGCCATCGGGTTGATATCCCAGCCGACGACATCCGCGCCCAGTCGATTGGCCTCGATCAGTGGTGTGCCACCACCCATGAACGGATCTGCAATGCGCTTTCCATCGAGTTGATTGGATTGAAAGAAGCTCTCCCTGAGATCCGCGTCGACGAATTCGGACAGCAAGAGCCCTCGGAAGAGCGTGCCCGGCCGGCGGGCAAACCACTTGTGCACCGCAATAATCGGGCGATAATTCTGTTGTATTGCCTTTTCACGCAGAGCGAGCGCAGAAATGAGCGGAACATCGAAACGTGTTTCTATCCCCATATGTGTTCTTTCTCCGCAGTGAATTGAGTAAGGCTGACCCTTCGCGCCCCGATGAACATGGAATCTAGCCCGTTTCCCTCGGACGACAAAGTGAGGATGGTCGAATTCCACACCGGCCTCATTCCCCCGCCCCCTCCCCCTCCCCAAAGAACACCTCCACCACCTCACGCGGCGGCGGCCTCGTCACCAGACTCACCCCCACGAGCAGCACCAGCGACACCGCGGGCCCCACGAGCGCCGGCCACAGCCCCGCGATCCAGTTGTCGAAGCTCCCGTGCTCCATGTAGCCCAGGCCGTACCACACCACGCAGGTCGCCGCCCCGCCCAACATCCCCGCCAGCCCCCCCGCCCGCGTCGCGCGCGGCCACCACATCCCGAGCAGCAGCGGAAAGGTGAACGCCGACGCCATCAAGCTGAACGACATGGTCACGATGAACAGAATCGTCGCCGGCGGATCCACCGCGACCACCAGCGCGAGCACCCCGATTCCCAGCGTGGTCCATCGGGCCAACCGAACCCCCCGCCGCTGCGACACCTCGCGCCGCGCCATCGGCACGTAGAGGTTCTCCACGACCAGCGAACTCGCCAGCAGCAGCACCGAATCGATCGTCGACATGGTGGCGCCCAGCACCGCCGCGACCAGGATCCCGCCAAAGAGGGGGTGCATGAGCAGCTGCACCAGCGTGGGGAGCGCCAGATCGGTCTGTTGCAGGTCAGGCAAGAGAACCCCCGACGCGATCGCGATCACCGTCGAGCCGATGTAGATGAAGGACGAAAAGGCGATCGAGAAGACGAGCGCCTTGCGCAGCGTCCCCCGGTCCTTCGGGATCAGGAAACGGGTCACGGCCGCGGGGGCGCCACCGATCTGGAAGAACCCCCACACCAGGAACGACGACACCACCCAGAGCGCCGGCATGTCGCCCAGGAAGGAGATCCCGCCGGGGTTGAACTCGGCGTAGCGCTGGTGCATCTCCGCGAATCCGCCCGCCGCCGAGACCGCGACCGGCGCGAGCACCGCGAAGCCGACGATCATGATCGAGCCCTGGATCAGGTCCGTCCACGCGACCGCGTGCATTCCCCCGATCACCGTGTACACGATCACGATTCCCCCGAAGACCACCAGCCCGAGCAGGTACGGCATCCCCAGCAGCACCTCGAAGAGGTTCCCCGCCGCCTTGAGCTGGGCAGCGATCAGCGGGATGAAGGCCAGGAGCATGAGGAGGGTGGCGGTCATGCTCACCCCCTTGCCCCGGTAGCGCGCCTCGAAGACGTCGACGATCGTCGTGCAGCGGATCCGCGACGCCAGGCGGCGCAGGCGTTCGCCCAGCAGGACATAGGTGAACCAGGCGGCGGCCGCCGAGGACACACCGGCAGGCGCGAAGTTGTAGCCGAGTTCCCGCTCCGTGCCGACCGCGCCCATGTAGGAGCTGCCGCTCATCTGGGTGGCCGAGTAGGAGAACCCGAGCGTGGCCGGGCCGAGATCTCCCCGGGCTAGGAAGTACTCCTGGCGGGTCCGTTTGCCCCGGTTGAACCGGAACCCGAGCCCCATCAGACCTGTGAAATAGACGACGAGGATGACGGTGTAGAGGACGGAATCAGCCATCGCGCGAGAGCCCCGTCAGCGGCCTGTGCGGGCGTGGAAGACCGCCGCGCCGATCACAAACCCATATCCCCCATATAGGACGACCCATACTCCCCAGTCCAGGTTGGCCGGGCCGGCTGGCCAGTCCACCAGAAGCCCGATGCTGCCGCCCACCAGGAAGATGGCCATGAGGATCAGAGAGACGATCGGGAACCTGGGAAACTGCCCGCCCGGCTCCGCATACGGGTGGCCATCGGGAGGACCGGTCTCTGGTGGCGGCTCAGGTCCGCCGGGCTGCCGACGGTGATGAGGTGGCAAGGTGTTTCCTCCCGTCCATGGGATTCAGGTTCGGGGCTCGCGGCGGCCGGTCGCGCGCAGATGTTTGCCGTTGGACAATCCGGGCAACGGCCACAAGAGTGCCGTCCCTGCAGGAGTTGAGCAATGATCACGAGACCGCAACCCGCACACACCCTGCTGCCGGGTTTCATGTTGGCCGCCTTCGTGGCCCTCCCCCCGGTTCGTCCCCCGCCCCCCTCCCGGTTACCTTTCCGGCCATGCCCAGCCGCACATCCGCATGACCGAGTCGATCTTCGCCTTCAAGCCCGTCATGGCCGCCGCGGCCCTGGCGATCATGTGGCTCCTCGAGGGGCTGATCCCCATGTTCGAGGGCCGCAAGGACCGGGTGCGGCACGACGCGCCCAACCTGGTGCTGGGCGTCGCCAACGCGCTCCTCGTCTCCCTCGTCTTCGCCGGCGCCACCCTGATCGCGACCGAATGGGCCCGGACGAACTCCTTCGGCGTCCTCCACTGGCTGGGCATCGAAGGCGTCTGGGCCTTCGCGCTCGGATTCGTCCTCTTCGACATGTGGCAGTACCTCTGGCACCGGCTCAACCACCGGGTGCCGTTTCTGTGGCGCTTCCACGCCGTGCATCACGCCGACCGTGAGTTGAGCGCCAGCTCCGGACTGCGCTTCCACACCGGCGAGATCGTGCTCTCCTCGTGCGTGCGCCTGGCCGTGCTGCCGCTCCTGGGCATGACGGTCACCCAGGTGCTGCTGTACGAAGCCGTGCTGCTCCCCGTCATCCTCTTCCACCACGGCAACGTGGGGGTCCCCGCGCGCGCCGACAGGTGGCTTCGCTGGCTGATCGTCACCCCCTGGATGCACTGGGTGCACCACTCCGACTACCAGCCCGAAACCGACTCCAACTACTCCAGCGTGTTCTCCTTCTGGGACCGGATCTTCGGCAGCTTCCGGCTGGTCGCCGATCCGCGGGCGCTCACGCTTGGGCTGGAGGATACGGAGCGGCGCGACTGGGCGACGCTGCCGGGGATGTTGGCGATGCCGTTCAGGAGGCGGCGGGCGCGGCGGAGGGACGAGGCGGCTGACGACGCACGCGGACAGCTGGAGGGCTGAATGGGACCCAGGGCTTTCTCCACTGACCAATCCGGCGGATCCGTCCGCGTCTTCGCACCGGCGTCGGTGTCGAATCTGGGTCCCGGCTTCGACATCTTCGGGCTCGCGCTGGAGCGTCCGGGGGACGAGGTGGTGGTGCGGGCCGTCGCGGGGACCGGGATTGTTTCGCTTTCGGTGACCGGGGACGGTGGGCGCGTGCCGACGGACCCCTTGCGCAACGCCGCCGCGCTGGCGGTGCAAGGCGTCCTCGACCGGCTGGGCTCCGACGCGGGCGTCGCGATCGAGGTGCGAAAGGGGATCCCGTTGGCCTCGGGGCTGGGCGGCAGCGCGGCCAGTGCGGTCGCGGGCGCGGTGGCGGCCGACGCGTTGCTGGGCGGCGGACTCGACCGAATCGCCCTGCTCGAGTGCGCCCTGATCGGCGAAAGCAAGGGCTCGGGCGCCGACCACGCCGACAACGCGGCTCCCTCGCTGGCCGGGGGATTCGTGCTGGTTCTGCCGGGCCAACCCACGCGGATGGTCAAGCTTCCAACGCCACCGGAGATGGTCGTCGCCGTGGCTCATCCCGCGCTGGAAGTGGAGACGCTCGGCGCGAGGGTGATCCTGGGCGAAACCATTCCGCTCGCGGCGGGCATCCGGCAGTGGGGCAATGCCGCGGGCCTTGTGGCCGCGTTCTTCGAGGGGGACTGGGAGCTGATCGCCCGCTGTGTGCGCGATGCGGTGGCGGAACCCGCGCGGGCCGGTCTCGTGCCCGGTTTTCGACGGGTCAAAGCAAGCGCGCTGGCGGCGGGAGCCGTCGCGGCCGGGCTCTCGGGTTCGGGGCCGTCGGTGTTCGCGCTCTGCCGGGGAAGTCTCGCGGCGGAGACGGCGGCGGCCGCCATGGCCGAGGCATTTCAGCTTGAGGCCGGCGTGGAGTCGGACATTGTGATCTCCGGCGCAAACGCGGCTGGCGCACGGATCCTGGAGACCGAGTGACTGACCCCCGGTCACCATGCAACTGATCAGCACCCGCGGCGGCCCCAACGGCCCCACGTGGACCTTCAAGCAGGCCCTCTTCCTCGGCCAGGCCCCCGACGGCGGCCTTTTCGTCCCTGCCACCCTCCCACCCCTCCCCACCGCTTACCGTACACCCCTCCCCCACCTCACCTTCCCCGAACGGTCCCTCATCGCTGCACGCCACCTCCTCGGCCACGAGATCCCCGACGACATCCTCCACCCCGTCATCCACCACGCCCTCGATTTCCCCGTCCACCTGCGCGAAATCGAGCCCAACGTCCACCTCCTCGAACTCTTCCACGGCCCCACCCACGCCTTCAAGGACATCGGTGCCCGCTTCATGGCCCGCATGATGTCCGCCCTGCGCGACGACGACAGTCCCCCCATCACGATCCTCACGGCCACCTCCGGCGACACCGGCGGCGCCGTCGCCCACGCATTCCACAACCTCCCCGGAATCCGCGTCGCGATCCTCTATCCCCTCGGCAAGGTCAGCCCCCGCCAGGAGGCCCAGTTCACGACCCTGGGCGGCAACGTCACCGCCATCGCCGTCCGCGGCGCCTTCGACGACTGCCAGCGACTCGTCCGCCAGGCCTTCGCCGACCCGGACCTCAACGCCCGCCTGTCGCTCACCTCCGCCAACTCGATCAACATCGGCCGCCTCCTCCCCCAGACCTTCTACTACCTGCACGCGTGGACCGAGCTGGAACCGACGGCTGCGGATTCCGAGCTGCTGTTTTCAGTCCCTTCGGGGAACTTTGGCAATCTCACGGCGGGCCTGTTCGCGCGTCGCTCGCTCGGAATGTCCCTCGCTCGCTTCGTCGCCGCGACCAACGAGAACGACGTCGTGCCGGCGTACCTTGCGGGGCGCGGCTTCCATCCCCGTGCGTCGGTGGAGACGATCTCGAGCGCGATGGACGTGGGGGATCCGAGCAATTTTCGGCGGATTGTGCACATGTTCGGGGGTGGTGGTCACGACGGCGGTTCCGTCGCGGACGGCCCTGGCGTGGAGCCCACACCGCCAACCCTCCGCGAATGGTTCACCGGCTCGCCCTGGACCGACACCGAGACGCGCGAGTGCATCCGTGACCTGTGGCGGCGCAGCGGCGTGGCGATCGACCCGCATACGGCGGTGGGGCTGCTGGGACTGCGCGACGAGTTGTGGCGGCGGCCGGGGGCGCGGGGCGTGGTTCTGGCGACCGCGCATCCCGCGAAATTCGCCGAGACGGTCGAGCCTCTGATCGGGGAGGAGCTGCCCGTTCCGTCGGGGATTGCACGGGTGATGGATCTGCCGCGCCGGTCGGTGGTGATCGATCCCGAGCTGAAGGCGCTACGCGGAGTGCTGGTCTGAATGCTCCAGCCCTTCGACAAACGCAACCGCGACCTGATCGTCAACGTGAACGGGAAACTGCTTCACCGCGACGAGGCGGGCATCAGCCCCTTCGACTCCGCGGTGCAGGGCGGCGACGCGGTGTGGGAGGGTCTCCGTCTGTACGACGGCCGCATCTTCAAGCTCGAAGAGCACCTCGCCCGGCTGCGCGCGTCCGCGCTGGCCATCGCCTTCACCGAGATCCCCACCGACGGCGAAATCATCCGCGAGATCCGCCGCACCCTGGCCGCCAACGACATGCGCGACGGCGTCCACATCCGCCTCACGCTGACCCGCGGCGTCAAGTACACCAGCGGCATGGACCCGCGCCTCAATCGGTCAGGCCCCACACTGGTCGTGCTCGCCGAGCACAAGCCTCCCGTCTACGACCGTTCGGGCCTGCGGCTCGTCACCAGTTCGCTGCGCCGCTTCGACGCCGACACCCTCGACCCCAGGATCCACCACGCCAACCTTCTCCAGTCGATCCTGGCCAAGATCGAGGCGAACGCGGCCGACGCCGACGACGCCCTCATGCTGGACCGGCGCGAGTTCATCGCCGAGACGAACGCGACCAACTTTTTCGTTGTGACCGGCGGCGTGGTGATGACGCCCCACGCGGTCGCCTGTCCCGAGGGGATCACGCGGGCGACGGTGCTTGAGCTGTGTGCCGAGGTCGGGATCCCGTCACGGGTGAAGGATCTGTCGCTGGACGAAGCCTACCGCGCGGACGAGGCCTTCTGCACGGGAACGATGGGTGAGTTGGCGGGCGTGATCGAGATCGATGGGTGGAGGATCGGGCAGGGCTCACCCGGTCCGGTCACGATGCGGCTCAGCCGGCTGTACGGAGAGCTGACGTCACGGAGCGGGACTCCGGTCTGAGCCCATCACGCTCGTCAGGCCGAATCAGACCTCACGAACGCGCGCGAGCAATTCCGGTCCCGTCTCGCACTCGATGATCCGATCGCCGAGTCGGGCGATTCGCTCCGGGTCGGTGATGTCCTCGAGTATGCGCCCGAGCCGGTCGGCGGTTTCCACTCCGAACTTGAGACTCGCCTGCCGGCAAACCAGGGCCGCTTGACCTTCAGCCTGACCCTCTACACGGCCTTCTACACGGCCTTGAATATGCCCTTCGGCGCGTCCCTCCCTGCGGCCCTGCCCGAGCCCTTCCAGGTGAGCCCGTTCCTTCAATTCCTCGATGCCCGCGTAAACCATCCCCGCCTCCTTTAGTGACTTGACCTGATCCAGAGTCCCCCCCGCCATCACCCACGATTCCGCTCCTCCCAGAATCCATTCTCGAAAGGCCTCGCGCAGCCTTGCATGCTCGGATCCAGGATATCGCGCCAGCACCTCCCGGACCACGCGCGACACGTTGTCGGCCGACGAGTCCAGTTCCATGCTCGCGATCCACGACACCACGTTCAACTCCGGTAGACGTTCGCGCGCCAGGGCCCGCAGGTCAAGCACTTGGCGGCGGAGCCGCGCCTGCCGTCCGGCGAGCCAGCCCTTTACCGGTTCAACCAGCTCGAACACGTCGTCCGGAGCGGTCCATGGCGGGCGCCCGTTGTAGATGGTGACCGCCAGGACGGGCGGCAACCGTCCCTCGGAAGAGAACAGGAGTTTGTAGGATTGATCGTGCCTTCGGGACAAGTTGGCTTCCGATTCTGGTGGGTTGATCGCAAGGTGGGTGCCGAACACCCGTTCAAACACTCGGGCCAACAACCGGGCGGTTCCATGACGAAATGGGACTTTCGACCCACGGCCTTTTCCCAGAGCCGGTCCCCGCTTGCGGCAAACCGTTCGCGGAAACCACTTTCACGCTGCCCGCCACAAGCGCCGTCGCTATCCCACGGTCGCCCCCAGCCGGAGCCAGCCATGCCGAAGCCCTCCTCCCGACCGGCCCCTTTCGCCGCGGTCGCCCTCGCAGTCGCCATCCTCGCGGCAGCCTGCCGCGGGCCATACCCATCCCCACCCGACACCACCCGCGACCCGGTCGTGGACACAATTCACGGCGTCGAATTCGTCGACGACTACCGTTGGCTCGAAGACCAGTACAGTCCCGAGACGCGGGCCTGGATCGACGACCAGAACGCATACGCCGAGCGCATCGTGGGCGACACCGTGCTGCGTGCGGAACTGGAGGCCCGCCTGCGCGAACTGATGGACGTTCCCGGGGCGCTCTTTCCCCGCCGCGCGGGCGACTACCAGTACTTCTCGATGCGGCCGCCGGGCCGCGAGGTGGGCGCGATCTACCGGCGTCCCGCGCCCGAGGAGCGCGAGTACGCGCCGATCGACCCGGACGGCGATTTCGAGATGGTGCTCGATCCGCTCGACATCCACCCGGATGGCACAACCAGCGTCAGCATCCGCGACTTCTCGCCGGACGGAAACCTCATGATGTACGCGATCCGGGACGGTGGACAGGACGAGGTCTCGATCCGGGTGCGCGACCTGACAACCGGCGAGGACCTGCCGGACCGGCTCCCCAACTTCCTCTACGGCGGGACCTCGTTCAACGACGACGGGACCGGGTTTTTCTACGTTAGCCGGTCGCGGGAGACGGGTGGGCGAGTACGGCTGCACATGCTGGGGACGGAGATCGAGGACGACGAGGAGTTGTTCGGCGAGGGGCACGGGCCGGAGAAGTTCGTGGGGTTCTCGCACGGAGGGGACGGGCGCTACACGGTCTACACCGTGCAGCACGGCTGGGCGCGCGTCGATGTGTACCTGCAGGATGCCCAGGCCGGCGGAGAGCCGCAGCCCCTGATCGTCGGGGCCCCGGCGCGCTTCCGCACCCGCTTCGTCGAGGACGAGCTCTGGCTGCTGACGAACCTGGACGCGTCCAGGAACCGGATCGTCGCCGTGAACCCCGCCAGCCCCGACCCCGACCCCGTCAACTGGCGCGTCGTGCTCCCCGAAGCCGACGACCTCCTCACCGGCTACCAGATCATTGACAAGAAGATCTACGCCGACTATCTCCACAATGTCAGCAGCCGCATCGTCCGCCACGCGATGGACGGCACCCTCATCGACGAGCTCCCGATCCCCGAACACACCGTCGCCAACCTGCGCTCGTGGCGTGACGGGACCGCGCTGCTGACCCTGAACTCGCTGGTCACCCCGTCCCACATCCTCGAAATCGACCTGGAAACGCTGGAGACCACCGAGTGGCTGCCGTCAGCCGTCCCCTTCGACTCCGACGCCTACGAGGTCAGCCAGCACTGGTACACCTCGGCCGACGGCACCCGCGGTCCCCTCTACGTCGCCCACCGCAAGGGCTACGAGCCCTACGGCGACACGCCCACGCTGCTCTACGGATACGGCGGCTTCAACGTGAACCTGCTGCCCCGCTTCGACTCGCGGGCTGCGGTATGGATGGAGCGGGGCGGCGTCTACGCGATCGCGACGTTGCGCGGCGGCGGCGAATTCGGCGAGGACTGGCACCGGGACGGCATGCTCGAGAACAAGCCCAACGTCTTCGACGACTTCATCGCGGCGGCCGAGTGGCTGATCGACAACGGCTACACCAACCCGGACCGCCTCGCGATCCGCGGTGGCAGCAACGGCGGCCTGCTCGTCGCCAGCGCGCTGACCAAACGCCCGGATCTCTACCGTTCCGTCTATTGCGGCGTCCCCGACCTGGACATGGTGCGCTTCTACCAGTTCACGGAAACCAACAACATGCCCGCCCTGCTCGAGTACGGGAACGCGGCGGTGAAGGAGGAGTTCGAGGTGCTGCGGACGTTTTCGCCGTACCAGAATGTGCGCGACGGCGTGGACTACCCGGCCATGCTCATCATGCAGGGGGACCTGGACACGCGGGTGCCGCCGCTGCAGGCGAGGAAGATGGCGGCGCGAATGCAGGCGGCGACCGCGTCGGGTCTGCCGGTCATTCTCGACTACGACCCGCGCGCGGGGCATGCGGGGGGGCGGACGTTCAGCCGGAGCGTGAGGAACGCTGCGATGGAGCTGGCGTTTCACATGGGGCAGCTGGGGGTGGGGGGGGGCCGGTAGGGTGCTGACACGACTCCGAGTACGCAACTTCAAGCGGTTCGACGAGATGGACATCGAACTCGGCGATCCGGTTGTCTTCGTGGGCCCGAACAACTCGGGGAAGACGACCGCGATGCAGGCGCTCGCCCTGTGGGACCTGGGGTTACGGATGTGGAGCGCGAAGTACGCCGACCGCAAGGTGCCCGCGAAGCGCCCCGGCGTGACGGTCGGAAGGCGCGATATCGTGTCGGTCCCGGTCCCGACCGCCCGGTTGCTCTGGCGCAACCAGAGCGTTCGTCACGTCAGCCGCGACTCCGGGCGGCAGGTAACATCCAACATCCTCATCGATGTCCTCGTGGACGGTGTATCGGCCGAAGGTGCCGAGTGGCGGTGCGGGATGGAGTTCGACTACGCCAACCCGGAGTGGGTGTACTGCCGGTCCATGCGCGTCCGCGGCTCGGATTCGGAGCGCATGCCGGTCCCCGCCGACGTGTTGAATACGCCCACGGCGTTCCTCGGGCCCATGTCCGGGCTGGCCGCCAATGAACCCCGGCTGGATCCGGGCGCGATCGATGTCCGCATCGGCGAAGGCCGCACCGCGGATGTATTGCGGAACATCTGCTACGCCCTCCGGGAAAGCGATCGTGAGAAGTGGGAAGGGGTCGTCCGCCGCCTCCGGACCCTTTTCGGCGTGTCGCTCGACGACCCGGTCTACCTGCCGCAACGGGGCGAGATCACCATGTCCTACAAGGAGCATGGACGTACGCTCGACCTGTCGGCCGCGGGCCGGGGAATGCAGCAGACGCTTCTGCTCCTGGCATACCTGGGCGCGAAGCCGGGCGCGATTCTCCTCCTGGACGAGCCTGACGCCCACCTCGAAATCCTTCGCCAGCGTGACGCCTACCGGTCCCTTACCCGCGCCGCGCGCGAGACGGGCGGCCAGGTCATCGTGGCAACGCACTCGGAGGTGTTGCTGAACGAAGCCGCCGGAAGCGATACGGTCGTCGCGTTCGTCGGCCCGCCACACCGCATGGGCAGTAGCGCACAGGTCAGAAAATCGCTGAGACTGATCGGCTGGGACCAGTACCATCAGGCCAAGCAGACCGGCTGGATCCTCTACACCGAGGATGCCACCGATCTCGACATCCTCCGGGCGTTCGCGCGAAGGCTGGATCACGGCCCGGCAATGGAGGCGCTTGTGAAACCTTTCGCAAAGTCGGTCGCCGACCAGCCCCGCAAGGTCAGGGAACACTTCCACGGCCTCAGGGAGGCGTTTCCGGAGCTGCGGGGCGTCGCCCTGTTCGATCGCCTGGATCAACGCCCGGTGGACGGGGGCGTCACCTTCCTTACGTGGAGCAGGAGGGAGATCGAGAGCTACCTGTGTTCGCGAAGGACGCTGGAGGCGTTCGCGCGACAGTCGCCCGATCAGATTTTGCGTCCAGCCGGGGAAGAGGCCATGCGCGAAGCCATCGCAAGGACGGAATCAGCCCTCAAGGACCTCGGCAAGCCGTCTCCGTGGGGGGACGATCTGAAGGTCAGCGACGAGTTCCTGGTGCCGCTGTTCAAGTCATACTTCGCCCGGCTCGGTCTCTACAACACGATGCCCAAGCGGGAGTTTCACAGGTTGGTAGAGTACATCCCCGACGACGAGATCGACGACGAAGTGCGCGAGAAACTGGATGTGATCGGGAGCGTGGGGGGAGGGTGATACGACCCACACTGTTCCTCCCCATGAGAGCCCGAATCTTCCGAACCGTCTTCGCGTCACCCGTTCATGTGCTCGCGCTCGCGCTGGCCGTTGGCCCCGCGCCACCCCTCACCGCCCAGTGCGCCGACTGCGTCTTCCCCGGCGAACGGTGGGAAGTGGTGCGCCGAGCCGACCTCGCCGAATACGGCTGGGATTCGGACGTGCTCCAGCAAGCCGCCGCATTCCTGCGCGACAGCGCCAACTCGACCGGCGTGGTGGTCGCGCACAAGGGCCGTGTCGTCTTCACCTTCGGCGACATCGAGGAACTCTCGTACCTGGCTTCCGTGCGCAAGAGTATCCTGGCGATCCTGTACGGCCCGTGGGTCGAGAACGGCGTCATTGACCTGGACGCCACGCTGGAGGATCTGGGCGTCGACGATGTCGGCGGCCTCCTTCCGATCGAGCGCCAGGCCACGATCGACCACCTGATCACCGCCCGTTCCGGGGTCTACCACCCCGCGTCCAACTCCGGCGACAACCTGGCCGATGCACCCCCGCGCGGCTCCCGGGAGCCCGGCACCTACATGCTCTACAGCAACTGGGACTTCAACGCCGCCGGCGCCGTCTTCGAGCAGCTCACCGGACGCGACATCTACGACGAGGCGCAGGCGCAGCTCGCCATCCCGCTGGACTTCGAGGACTGGGACCGGTCCGTGCAGCGAAAGAGCGGCAACCTGAGCATCTCGCGAAACCCGGCCTACCACTTCTGGCTCTCCACGCGGGACATGGCGCGCATCGGCCACCTCATGCTCAACGAGGGAGCGTGGAACGGCGAGCAGGTAATCTCACGAGAGTGGGCGCGGCGCATCGTCAGCGTGGTCACCCCGCTTGAGGAGATGAATCCGGCGGGGAGGCGGGACGGCTACTTCGGGTACGGCTACATGTGGTGGGTGTTCGACGGGCCGAGGGTGAGCGGCGCGTTTGAGGGCGCGTACACGGGGAGGGGGGCGGTGGGGCAGTGGATCAGCGTGTTTCCGGCGCTGGACCTGGTGATCGCGCACAAGACGAAGTCGGCGTATGGGCGGACGACGAGGTGGCGGTCGTGGCAGCGGTTGGTTGAGTTGCTGTTTGAGGCGGGTGGGGTGGAGATGGGTGGGGGGTATCCGTGGGAGGCGACTTCACCCCTGCCGGACCAGTCCCCACATCCTCACATACTCGACACCCAGGTCGTCCGTGCCCTCGCCCAGGATGTAGTCTTCCCCGATCTCGTACACCGTGAGAATCTCGGGGGTGTCAACAAGACCGAGCATCCGGCCATCTCCGTTGAACACCGTCCATAGCGTGCCCCGATACTCGTCGCCCGGACGCTTGAACTCGGCAACCCAGAGATGGCCCAGTGCATCGCCGATGACCGCATCGAAGGCGGGGAAGGCATCGACCAGCGGAACGTTCGCCGCCACCTCGGCCACGCGCCTCCGACGCTCCTCCGTATACGCGGCGACCATCCCCCGAAAGTAGGCATCCTGCTCGGCCCGGGTCGGAGTCCCCGGTTCGTCGTCGCGGCGCACGATTCGCGCTAGGGAGCCGTCGCTGCGGAAGCCCTGCAACTCGTAACTCTCGGTGCGACCGATGACGGCCAGTTCACCCCAGACCGCGGCATGGGTCGTCTGGCCGAATGGATGCCTCAGCGGAATGAAGATGAAGCCGCCGCCCGCATTGTAGTTCTCGGTGTAGCCCGGCGCCCGAACCCCACAGTCGCAAAGGCGTCGAAATCCCACGTGAAGAGGGTGCCGTCGGGGAGCACGCCGATCAGATCATCGGCGGTCACCGCGCCGATCGTTCCCACTGACCGCACCGCGTCGGCAACCTTCGCCAACAGCCCTCCACTGCCACCTTGAGCATGCAACACCGCCGTCCGCCCATGGCTGCCCTCCCCGTCAAAGATCGAGATCCTGCCCTGTTCGGGGTCGGCCGCGATGAGCGAATCCCCGGCCCACGGCCTCACCCGGTTCAGCCCCTCGAATTCGCCCGGCCCCTCTCCCCTGCCGCCCCAGGAATCTAGGTGGATCCCATCTGCGTCAAAGACCAGCAGTTCGAGGGAGCCGCCGTTCGCGACCACGATCCTCCCATCGGCGAGCCGGGTCGCGTCCGCAACCCTGTGGAGCTGGTAGGCCGATTCGCCCTCGACATTCCCGATCGAGACCTGTGGCTCGGCGCTCACTACCCAGCCGAGTCGCGAATCCGGTGCGGGACGCGGGTTCTCGGCAATCCTGATTCCCGCGCTGTCGCGCACGCCGTATTGGGGCGAGCGTGCGTCGGCCACGCGGCTGGACGACTCATCGCCGCACGCCGCGATGAGAACGCCGGCAACCACCACCGTAGCCGCCCAGATGGTCGCAACCAATCGGCGAAGCCGCGATATGTCAAGTAGAGATGACATTATGTAAACTCCTCTTTACAATGTGGTTCATTCAGTGGACCTGCGGCTTCAGAATCGACAGCGTGGGGAAGGGTTCCCTGTAGACCACCGCCACGTACTCTCCGAGGCCTGACATGACAACTCCACCGAATTCGTCGCGTCGGGTTTGCTCCCCGGTTTCGAGATCGAGGAGCGCGAGAAGGCCCGGCACTTCCGGCTCCTGACCGCGGGGGACGCTTACGGAGATCGAAAGCGCCAGATGCGTGTCCGCCACGATGGCCGCCCCGGCCACCCCGTGACTGAAGTTGAAATCCGGGTCGAACTCGTACTTGACGGCGCCGCCACCCGCCGCCGGGACAACCCTCTGCTTCACGAAATCGGGGAGGGATGAATGCCACGCGAGATCGCCCGCAGCGGTGTACGCGCGCGCCCAGCCCAGGTATTGAGGAATGTGGATCACATGCCCGGACCCCTCTGAGCACGCCAGAAGTCCGCTCCGTGCCTGGTCGCGGATGTCCCACGCGATCGCCTCGGGCACGCCTTCAGCCGCCTCGTCCGCGTAGTCGCTCGCCGGGAAGAAGTTCAGGACCACACCCCTACGGTCGACCTCGTGCACGGCTCGATCCTCGTAACCCCCGAGGACGAAGATTCTCCCCTGCATCGAGCAGCCGGCCGATGGCCAGAAAGGCAGCTCGTGGCGTCCGATCTCGGCAAACGGCCCTCGCACCTTCCGCGCAAACAGCTGCAGAGTGCGCGCACTCCGGTTCAGGAAAGCGAGGGTGTCGTCGGCAACCCGGAACAGGGCGGAGGGGTCGACGAACTCTCCAGGACCCGGACCCCTCCCGCCAAAGGTGAACGAATGGCCGCCCCGGTCGTCGAAGCCGGTCACCCGCCCATCCTGGCCATCGAAAATCACCACACCGCCGCGTTCGATCAGCGCCGCCGCCCGGATGCTCCCGAAGACCTCCACCACCGGTGTCTCGTACTCGCCGATGCGGGTGACTTCGGTCCAATCACCCAGGAATGGCCCGGACGGGGAACCGTCGGATGCGGGAACCCCGCACGCCGCCGGGAGAACAAACCCGAACCCCGCGTGTGCCAGCCTCCTGGTGAGACGGCTCATTGTGCCGCCCCCTCCGGCCACCGGAACCTCTTCACCACCACGTACGACACGTCCAGATCGTCCGTCTCTACGAACGCAATCAGCCCGTCCGGGCCGAACGCCTCGGGCAGCGCGGTGGAGCCGGGCGAAAAGGTCCCCAGGTAGCGCCCCTCCGCCGTGATCAGATCGATTGGGTCGCCCCCCGCCCCTTCCTCACCTCGGCGGCGCACCCAGACGGTCCCTTCCCAGTCCGTCCGCAGCGCGAGCACTACCGGCATTTCGGGGTAGAACTCCATGGACTCGATCCCGGCGCGTTGGGCGTCGATCATCGCCTGAACCGCCGCCTGCATCGCCGAGTCGCCGGTCATCGGTTGTTGCCCTTGTCGCCGCCCATGGGGATCGTGCGTTCGAACTCGCCGTCTGCACCGAAGAGGGCGAATCCGATGCGCCCCGGGTCGTAGACGGCAACCCGCCCGTCCCGCATGGCGGCGAACTCGAGCGCGGGCGGAGTTGCTCCCGAACTCGCCGGGGCCCTCCCCCTCCCCGATGAACTGGCGCACCAGATTGCCATCCGGATCGACCACCGAGATCCGCACCGCCTGGGTGTCGAGGATGTAGAGGTTGCCGGCACCATCGAAACCGAGGCCCTCAACGCTGCCGAAGGTGTCCCAGCCACCGCCGCCCACGGCGCCCAACCGGTAGATCTCCTCGAAGTCGGCGACGAGGAGCCTGTCCTGGGCCGGCAGTTCGATAGCCTCCTGGGCGGCGAGGGGGCGGGAGGTCGTTGCGAGCAGCGTGATCAGGACCGTTGCGGCCACCACCAACCGGACCGCATGGCCATGCCATGTCGATCGCCGGCGTGGGACTGTCATCGACTTTCGCGCATCCTCTTCTGCGTCGTGTATTGCATCTTCATCGTCTCGGACTCCCGCATGCGCTCGCCGCGCATGGTATGAAGCAGCTGGATCCTGACTCGCAATTCCTCCCTGTCCTTCCGCAGCGCGGCAAGTTCCGCCCGATTGGCCTCCACGTCACCCTCGGCAGCGAGCTCACCCTCTGCACGCTCGAGTTCCCCGTACGCATCGTCGGCCGCGTCCATCTGCTCCCGCAGGTAGGCCAATTCCAGATCGAGTCGGGCCAGCGCCTCAAGCACCTTTTCCTCCGGCGCCCGGTAGGTGTACAGGTTCGCCCCGCTCCCCCGAGACAACTCGTAGACGACCTGGCGTCTATCCTCCTCGGCCCTCGACGGCACTATGGCCAACTGCGCAAGGCCCTCAAGAGCCATCGAAGGCTCGGAAAGCCCCCCCGCCTCCTCTTCCGTCCTGTTCGCGCAGGCACCCGCAACCGCAACCACCAGGCAAACCAACCCGGCACCGAGCACGATCCCGACACGCTGCCGGGACGTGAGTTTCCTGTCTGCAAAGCTCTTCATGGTTTCCAACCTTTCCTTGAGTTCGAGCGACGGTGCCGACAGACTCGCGGCCACCGCGGGCATCGGGAATTGCGTGGGGATATGAGTGTGCGCCAGCAGTTCGGCGTAGGGCCTGGGGCGCACGAAACCGCGGGCGAGCACCTCGGCATCGCACGATGTCTCGCGGCAGCGCTCGATCGCGCGCCTCAGCAACCACACCAGGGGATGGAAGGCGAAGGCCGCCGAGACGAGACAGTCGAGCAGGGCCCAGGAATAGTCCGCGCGGCGGATATGGACGAGTTCGTGCACGAGGACTGCATCGAGCGAATCGGGAGCGTCCAGCAAGGAACGCGGGACCATGATGACGGGCCGCCACGCGCCGAAGGTCATGGGGGCGCTGTCCGGGGGGCCTTCCAGCAGTTCCACCGGCCGGCGGACGCCGAGTTGCTCCGCCAATGTGCGTAGCCTGCGCCGCGGGGCAGGATCGTCGACGCGCCCGGCCACCTGCCGAAGCCTTCGCAATTGCCGCAGGTCGGTCACCAACACGGCGAGCCGCCCGATCGCCAGCAGAACGATCGCGAGCGTTGCCGCACCGAGCAGGGCCAGGATGATGTCCACGCCAGGACCACGATCGGCCGCGAGGGCAACGTCGCCCGAAACCGAGGGCGCGATCCGGGCGCCGTTCACCAACGGCACCGGACCGCCGGGGGCGGGGGCGGCCGGCAGCAACCCGGGAACCCAGGGCGCGGCCAGAACCGAAACCGGCAGGGCCAGCAACAGCGCCTGGCGCAGACGGTATCCGGCGATCGGATGTAGTCCACGCGCCCGTCCCAGAACGAACGCCGCCACCCCCGCAAGCCCCGTCCAGACGAGGACCGGAGCCCAGAACGGCCAGACGCTCGCGCTTCCAATCCCTTCGAGAAACTCAAGCATCGTCTTCCTCCTCATCGGCGGCCATCCGCGCCAGCACCTTCCGGATCTCCGCGTTTTCCTCCGCCGACAGCGTGTCGCCACGGACCAGGGTCTGCACCAATGCGGCCGCCGACCCGTGGAAGACCTTGTCCAAGAGGTCCTGTACGAGTTCCTGACGTACCTGCGCGGGTGGGCGCGCGGGCGTGTACATGTACCGCGATTCGCTGCTGTCGCAGTTGAGGAATCCCTTCCGCGCCAACTTCTTCATGACCGTCATCACGGTGGTGTAGGCGACATTGCGGCTCTTCACGATGCTGTCGTGCACGTCCGCCACCGACGCCTCCTCCAACCGCCACACATGGTGGAGCACCTCCATCTCGGTCTCGCCCAGCCGGCTCAACGATCTGCGTCTCAACTGTTCCTCCAGGGTCGTGGTGGTCTGGTACGGCCCGCTCGATCCGTGACTATACTATCATGGTAATACTATTATGATCGTAACGCAACCTGAAACGGTTGCCCTTCGACCTGCAGGAGGACCCTGCGCCCCATGGACTACGGCCCGAGCGCCCCCATCGGTATCACCCCCACGCCGTCCGGCCTCGTGTACCCGTACCCGCTCGCCACGATCACCCCCAGGGCCTGCGGCGGTCCTGCCACCTCCGGATCCACGCGCTCGGCGAGCCTGATCAGGTTGCGGGCACCCTCCTCGACCATCCTCGGGCCCAGCTTCATCTCAAAAGCCGCCCACCGTCCGTCCTTGGCCTGCACCACGGCGTCCACTTCAAGCCGTCCGTCTTCCCGGTAGTGGAAGACCTCGGCATCTGCGGCCTGCGCGTACACGCGGAGGTCGCGTACGACCATCGACTCGAAGAGAAGTCCAAGGAACTTGAAGTCCCGGAGCAATCGCTCGGGATCGGCGCCCAGCGCGGCCACGGCCAGGGATGGATCGACGAAGTGGCGAACCGGTCGCTTGCGGAGGACCGCCCGTGAACGCAGGTGAGTTGCCCAGGCCGGCTGGTTCTCGACAATCATGATCCTCTCCAGGGCGTTGAGGTAGTCCGCGGCGGTGTGCGGTTTCATGCCCCCGTTGTCTCGGGCTCCCAGGTCCGCGGCGAGTTTCGATGTCGCAACGGCGGTGCCAACGTTCCGGGCTAGCGAACGCAGGAGCAGCCTCACGCGTTGTGGATCCCGGCGGACGCCATCTACTGCCCGAATGTCCACGCGGACCACTTCGTCCACCTGGCCACGATTCGCCCGCAGGGCGCGCGCGAGCGGCCAGTCCACGCTTTCGGGCCATCCTCCCCGGCAGATGAGTTCGGCCATCTCTTCGACGGGAATGGCGTGTCGTCCAGCCTCGGGAGGTTCCCCCGCCAGCATTCGCTTCAACGAGATGGCGCCCGAGGACCGTCCCGATTCGTGCAGCGACATGGGGCGCAGGCGAAGTCGGACGATGCGGCGCATTCCCGTGTGCCGGGTGGCGTCGTCCGCGGGAATGGCCGACCCGGTAAGGATGAATTGGCCGGGCGCCCGCCGGTCATCGACTGCCCGTCTCACGTGGTTCCAGATCCTGGGCTCCAGCTGCCACTCGTCGATGAGGCGCGGGGGCGCCCCCTTCAGCACTTCCGCCGGATCCGCGTCCGACAGGTGTCGAGCGTCCTCGTCGATGTCGAGCAGGACTTCGCTCGCGGCAAACTCCCTCGCAGTCGTGGTCTTGCCGCAACCCCGAACGCCCTCGATCACCACGCAACCGGTGGCGCGGAGGAGTTCGCGCATCTCCAGATCCGCGGTCCTGGGGAGGTATCGCTTCATTGGTGGGGCTTCTCGGGGCAGAAGACTCGTGGGGCGCTGCGAACCGCGCGATCACCGGAACTTAGCTTCGCCGGATTGATTTACGCAACGGATAACGGCAGTAATAGGACGCATATGCCGGCAGGATTATACTGTATACAACGGCAGTATTGCGACACCATCATCGGCAGACATATGACACTGACTTCGTCACACCCCGCTGTTGCCCGTCGCAAGCAGTCCCCGCTGTTGCCCGCCGCCAGCCGAATGCCCCCCTACCCCGGCATCCTCCTGAACAACCTCACCAGCGACCAGAACGCCAGCCCATACATCACCGCCCCCAGCAGAAACGGCGCCCCCGGCAGCTCCACCGGCGCCCCCGGCGAAGTAAAGTAGCTAAACAGCCCCGCCGTGAAGATCAGCGGCGCAAGGATCCCCGTCAGACTCATCAGCGACGTGATCCCCCCCTGCACCTTCCCCTGGTCCTCGGGCGGCACCGCCCCGGCTACCAGGCTCTGAATCGCGGGCCCCGCCACCCCCCCGATCGACCCGACCACGATGAACGCGAACAACATCCACCCCTCCGTCGCGAGGCCATACCCCAGATACGTAACCACCGCCACGACCAGTCCATACAGAATCGCCCGCCGCTCCCCCAGCCGCCCCACCACCGGGCGCACCAGTCCCCCCTGCACAATCGTCGCCATCAGCCCCACCAGCATGAGCGAAAAGCCGTTCATCTGCTCGTCCCACCCGAACTTGTGGCCCGTGTAGAGCACCCACACCGTCTCCAGCCCCCGCTGCGCCAGGACCACGAAGACGAATGCGGCCGTCAGACCCGCAACCAGCGGATACGACCCCAGCACGAACAACGTCCCCACCGGATTCGCCTTCTTCCAGCTGAACGCACCCCGCTTCTCCGGCGGCAGCGACTCGGGCAGCACGAAGAAACCGTACAGCCAGTTCACCAGAGCCAGCCCCGCGGACACGAAGAACGGCAGCCGCAGGTCGATTCCCCCCAGAACCCCGCCCAACCCCGGCCCGAAGATGAACCCCAGCCCAAAGGCCACCCCGATCAGCCCGAAGTTGCGCGCCCGGTCCTCGGGCTTCGACACATCCGCGATGTAGGCGTTCGCGGTCGTGATGCTCGCCCCCATCACCCCCGCCACCAGCCGCCCCACGAACAGCCACCCCAGTGAAGGCGCAAACCCCATGATCACGTAGTCCACACCGAGCCCGAAGAGCGAGATCAGGATCACCGGCCTGCGCCCCACACGGTCCGACAGGGCCCCCAGCACGGGCGCAAAGATGAACTGGGTCAGCGCATAGGTGGACGCAAGCACACCGAACCAGCGACCGGCCAGGGGGGTGCTCCCGCCAGCGAAGTCCTTGATCAACTCGGGAAGAATGGGGATGATGATACCGATCCCCAGCACGTCGATGAAGACCGTGATGAGGATGAAGATCATGGCGGCCTGGCGGCCCCGACCCGATGATGTCACAACGAACCTCCCGCGAGACCGTCGCCGGGATGGCAACCCCGGCTCCTCGTGACCGCATTTTCCGGCCGCCTCACGCCCACGACCGCTCAACCTAACGCCGCATGGAATTCGACGCCTTCGAAAAGGAATCCCGCCACGTGTTCGAGGAGATCCCCGAGCGCTTCCGCGAGGGCGTCGACGGCCTCACCGTGCACCGCAGGCCGCTTCGCCACCCGCGTTTTTTGGGCGTCTACACTCTGGGCGAATGCGTGACGGAGTCCTACCCGTCCAGCTGGGAGGGTCCCGAAACGGTGCGCTCGGTCGTACTCCTCTACTGGGGTTCCTTCCGGGCACTCGCGAAGTTGGACCCCGGATTCGACTGGCGCGAGCAGATCTGGGAAACGCTCACCCACGAACTCCGCCACCACCTGGAATCACTCGCGGACCGGGACGATCTGGTCGGCGTCGACTACGCCATGGAGCAGGTCTTCCTGCGCAACGAAGGGCTGGGCTTCGACCCGCTCTACTACCGCAGCGGGGACCGCATCGGCCCGGACACCTACGCCGTGGAGGACGAGGTGTACATCGAGCAGAGGTGGAAGACCGCCGACTTCCAGCGCGCGGAGCGAATCCTTTTCGCGTGGGCCGGGCGGAACTATGAGACCGGTCACCCGGTACAATTGGGAGACCTCCATTTCGTTCGGATCGTGGACGGCATCCAACCCCCTCCCTACGTTGAGCTGGTGCTGGTACGCAGACCGTCGTGGCGGGAAAAGCTCCGTAGGGGGCTGGCGGGGGAAGGGTTCGAGATCTACGAGTCCGACGCTTTGGCGCACCGGGTCGAATAGGCAACGATCGGACCTCCTGGAGTGTCCAATTGACTATGGAGCAGGCGGCGGGCGTGCCAGCGTCGAAAGTCGGCCTGATCAACACCTTTGAGGAGAGTCAGAATGAACCAGCCAGCCCGTTACCTGAGCCCCAACCTCAATTCGCTGCAGATCGCGACCGTGGCCGCCCTGGTCGCTGTCGCAGGGTGTGCCACCTCGGCGCCGGACGTACCGGCGATACCCACGTCGACCATCGGGACCGTCTCAATCCAGGGCGTCGGCCAGGAGATTCTGGCTCACGACAAGATCGCCGAGAAGAACACGATCGCCGCGAATACCGACCTGGTGTGGGGTGTCCTCGGGGGAGTCTTCGATCAACTCGGCATCCCTGTCACCACGACTGACACGTGGACCATGACGGTCGGCAACGCCGGCTTCGAGGCCCGTCGGATCGATGGCGTCAGGATGAACACCTACCTGGACTGCGGTACCAACTTCAGCGGCCCGCTCGCGAACCACTACGCAGTCACACTCTCGGTGATCACCACGCTCGCCAAGGTCGACGGGGACCATACCGAGGTGTCGACGGTGGTTGACGGGTCCGCAATGCCCCGAAGCAATGCGGGACACCCGGTCCAGTGTACGACGCGCGAAAAGCTGGAGGCACTGATCGTCAAGAAGGTGGAGGAAGCGTTGGGACTGGAGTCCTGACTGCCGGCCGGACAGCCGATCCCCCGCAACCGGATCGCGAAGCGTCCGGCGTGCTACGCTCGCCGAGCGCCAGGGCCCGCTGAACGAAACGCCCCTCCAGGCTCCTGAACGCTTCGGCATTCTCGGACATCACCCGGTCCAAAGCGCTCTCAAGCGACATCTCGGGCTCCCGGCCTAGTGCACGCAGCGCTGCGATTGCCAGTAGATCCCCGCTCTCCAGGGGGCCAACCGTCGTCCCGTCCGCATCGGCTACCACCGCTTCAAAAGCTTCCCGCGCGGCGGACTCGTCGCCTGCAACCCGCGCCGCAACGCCAAGGAGGTAGTGGACCAGCCGCTCGTCAGGATCGTAGGGACGGCCCTGTCCGAGCGATTCGGGCCACAGCAGCGCGGCCGCCAGGTAGTCGCGAGCGCCCTCGGGGTTGCCTGCGTCGAAGTCGTCGAGCGCCGCGCCGATGTGGGCAAGCTCGTATAGCCGGTGGCTCTCGCGGGCATTCTCGGAGGGAAGCACATGTGTCGCCGCGAGCACCTCGATCGCCTCGCCGTACGCGCCCAGGTTGAGAAGCGACCGTGCGTGCAGGAGATCGAGATTGAAGTCATCCTGGAACATTTCGCGCCCCCTGGCCGACGCCTGCAGCGCCGCGGGCCAGCGTTCCTCGTCCTGCAGGTAGCGGATCAGCCCCACCCGCAGAATCCGGCTTTCGGGGTCGAAGTCGAGCGCGCGTTGCAAATCCAGGCCCGGGTCGCCGCCGTACTCAAGTAAGAGGTGGGCCCGCGCCGCATAGGCCGGTCCGTAGTCGGGCTGGTCCCGCAGCTGACCGAGAACCTGCTGGGCCTCGGTCTTGCGCTCCAGCCCCCAGAGGTTGAGCCCAAGCAGGTAGCGCCAACCCCAATGGTCGCTCTCCCCGGCGGCCCAGCGCAGCACCGGGAGGGTTTCCGGGCGGAAGGGGAAGGCGAACGCGAGGTCGCCAGGGTCGCCGAGGGCGGCGGGGTCCCCGCTCAGGAAGGCCCGCCAGGCGCGCAGGACGGGTCCGTCGTGTCCGCGCCGGAGGTGGTCGCTGCCGGCGGGGGGGTGGGTCGGTCGGGATGGCGGTTCGTCATTGCCGGTTGCCGCAACATCGAGAATGGCGAGTGCATCGTCGCGACGCCCACGCTCGGCGTAGCCCACCGCCAGTTCCAGAAGTGTCTGGTTCGGGTACTCGCTGCGCATCGCACCACGAAACGCGGCCGTGTTCTCCCTCGTCGCGTCCGCCAGATAGCGCTCCGCCGCGACGAAGTGGTGTAACGGGTCGATGTCGAGCAGCGCCGTGAGGGCCCGTTCGGCCCCGTCCCCGTCCCCCGAAAGTCGCCCGACGATTGCCAGCAACTGCCAAGCCGGAACGCTGTTGCGGTCGAAGTCCAGCGCAAGCTCGGCGTACCGCTTCCCCTCCCCCCACTCCCCCGCCCCCACCATGATCTCACCCAGCCGAATATACGACGCAGCCCGAAACGCCACCGACCGGGCCGACCAGCCGAAGGCATCGCGCGCGTCCGCATTGCGTCCCAGAGCCCGGTACAGGTTCCCCGCCACGAAGTTCGCCGCCGCATCGTAGGTATCCAGCTGCAGCGCCCGCCGCGCGTGCCCCAGCCCCTCCTCGTAACGGGCCGACCTCAGCGCAAGGTCCGCCAGCCCCAGCAGCGCCCCGCGATTCCACGGCTCTTCGGCAGCCGCCTCCTCGAACATCACGCGAGCCTCGCCGTAGCGCCGCCCCTTCGCCAGCTCCCGCGCCTGAAAGACCAGCCGGTCCACCTCGGAAATACTCTCCCACGCCTGCGGATCCGTCTCGAAGGGGCGCGAGAGCGAACGGTCCACCGAGCCGGTGGTGTAGTCCAGCCCAAGCCCAGGTAGCTCCACCCTCACCCGCCGGTCGGCCGACACATGGGAGATCGTCACCTCCACGGGCTCAAGCGCCACCAAATCGACCGTGTCATTCACGATCAAACGCTCCCCGGACCAGATCCGCATCGTGTCCGTCACGTCTCCGAATGCGTTCACGGTCACCCGCAGCAAGCTGTCCCCCAGCTCGACATGCATCGCCCCCTCCCTGGACGCATCGCTGAGGCCGCCGATCCCCTCGAGCGGAAACCACGTCTCCGTCCATGCGCTCGCCGAAAGCGGATCGAAGCCCGCCTGGGTAACCGGATTCACATGATCGCCCGGCGAATACTGCACGAGGAGCCGTCCCGCCTGGAACTCCACGTACTGCCCGTCGGTGTCGGTGAGGAGGTCCTCCCACACGCCTCCCTGACGCGACAGCGCCCACAGCCACATCTTCTGGCCCGGCATCTCCTCGTAGCGGGCCCAGTGTCCCCAGCCGTAGTCGTCGTCGTGGTAGTAGCCGCCAAAGAAATCGTTCAGCTCGCCGACCACGTGGTAGGACTTGTGACCACCGAAGTCATTGTTACGGTACAGCGGCAGGAGGCGGCCCGATTCGTCCTCCGGCCACGGCCGTTCACGCCCCGAGTGCTCCAGGTACGACCCCCCGGGCACGAACAGCTCCAGGTCGTTCTGCGCGAAGGCCGCCGCGGTCATCCAGTTGTAGTAGGGCTGCTCCAGCGGCGTGGGGTTGTACCAGAGCGCCCGGGTCTCGAAGTAGGCCCGGTCGGAGGGCAGCCGGATCTCGACCCGCCAGTGCGTGCGCGACGGCAGGTCCATCGCCCCGACGATGCAGCTGACGCTGCCGTCCGAGTTCTCGCGCACCGCGTAGTCCACCGGGGTCGCGGTCGCCGGCGTGTGGCCGATCACCCCGAAGTTGAACTCGATCCCCCCCGAGGTCCACGGCCCACGCAGCGCGATGTCGCGGAATTTCATGACCTCGTTGCGGTAGATGAATTCGTGGCCGGTCTCCTTCACCACCGCGCCCCACACTTTTCCGCCCGCCTCCGGCAGCACGAAGACCTCGATCAGGTCGTTCTCCAGCTTCACCACCTTCCACTCGCGCGGCTCGGAGGTCGCGGAGTAGCCGCGGAAGGCATGGTACGGGTACAGCCGGGGATCGCTCACCAGGATCGGCACGGGGTCGGGCTCGGAGAACGGATAGGTGTCGAGGATCCGAACCTCTTCGGTGACGCGGGCCTGCGCCGCAGCGTCGCCAGGAGCAACACCTCCGCCCAGTGCCACGACTGCCAGCAGCGCAAACATGGAGCCGGGCGCACATCCGCGGCGGCCGGGCAGGGGGTTGGCGGGCGTCACGGGGTTGGCAGGCGTCACGGGGCCGGCGGGCGTCGCGGGGGCGACTGGCGTCACGGGCCCGGCAGGCGTCACGGGGCTGGCAGGTAGCACGGGGCTGAACAGCGTCACGGGGTTCACCTCCTTCAACCCGGCGGCGGCTGGATCACGTAGTCGGCCGGCGGATCCAGTCCCAGCAGGTGCTCCACGAAGTAGTCCCAGCGCCGCCGGATCACGTAGGGTTCATTGAGGCCGTGGGCCCGGTCCGGCAGGATCATGAAGTCGAAGTTCTTGTTGGCCGCGATCAGCGCGTTCGCGACCCGGTAGGTCATGGACGGATGCACGTTGTCGTCCATGTCGCCGGTCATGAGGAACAGCTTCCCCTTCAGGTTCTCCGCCAGCGAGGCGTTGACCTGGTTGGCATAGTTGTCCGTGCCCTTGACCGTGTCCCGCACCAGGAGACCCTGGTACTTCTCGGCGTAGGCGGCGTGGTAGCTGCGGTTGTCGTGGTTCCCCGCCGTGGACACCGCCACCTTGTAGAAGTCCGGGTAGCGCAGGATCGCGTCGGTCGAGGCGAAGCCGCCGCCCGAGTGCCCGTAGATCCCCACCCGCTCCAGGTCGATCCACGGGTAGCGGGCGGCCAGCTGCTTGACCCCGGCCACGTGGTCGGGGATCCCGTTGTCGCCCATGTTCCCCCAATAGTTGTCCTGGATCGCCTTGGAGCGGAACGGCGTGCCCAGGTGGTCCATCTGCACCACGATGAACCCCAGCTCGGCCAACGCGTCCTGGTCGCCGCGCAGCGCGGTCCCCAGCGTCCCCCCACCGAAGTTCCACCGCCCGACGCTCCCGATAAACGGACCCGGATAGATGTACTCCACGATCGGGTACACCTTCCCGGGATCGAAATCGGAGGGCTTGTGGAGCAGCCCGTACATCGTCGTCACCCCGTCGCGGGCCTTGTACTCGAAGATCTCGGGCGGCGACCATCCCACCTCTTCCATGCGGGAGACATCCGCCCGCTCCAGTTCCAGCACCACCCGGCCCGCACGGTCCCGCACCACGCTCACCGGCGGCACGTCCGGACGCGACCAGCTGTCCACGAAGTAGCGGCCGTCCGGACTGGCGCGCACCGTGTGGTCCGCATCCTCCCCCCCGAGCCGCTCCAGCCCCGTCCCATCCAGATTGACGGCGTACAGGTCCGCCATCGTCGGAATCCTCCCTTCCTCCATCCCCCTCGCCGTAAAGACGATCCGCCCCGACTCCTCGTCGATGTGCAGGATGTCGCCCACCGTCCACGCCCCCTGCGTGATCCGTCCCTTCAGCTGCCCGTCGCCGTCGAAACGGTAGAGGTGCCCCCACCCGTCCCGCTCCGAGAACCAGATCACGTCCTGGCCGCCGTTGATCACGTCCCAGTTGGGATACCCACCCACCAGGTCCAGGTTGAGCTCCACATGCGTGGCGCGCCTCTCGTCGATGATCTCCCGGGCCTCGCCGGTTTCCAGGTCGGCCTCGTACAGCATCACGCTCTTCCCGCCCCGCGATCCCCGCACGTAGTACAGACGCTCGCCCCCTTCCTTCCACTTCACCGTCACCCAGGTGGAATCGCGCATGCCCGTCGCCGTAAAGGTCATGTACGGTTGCGGTTCGGTCTGAAGCTTCAGGTTCCCGCCGCTCTCGACATCGACCACATGGATGTCGAAGGTCGCCACGACCGAGTCCCCGGGCAGGCCGTAGGGATAGGTGTAGAGCGTGGGCCGTATCGAGGTGTGGGAGATGATTGGCATCCGCTCCACGTGGCGCTCGTCCATCCGCTGCACCGCGATCCGCTTCGAGTCGGGTGACCATTGCAGGACCGGGCGGGCCGGCAACGACGCAATGATCTGGGAGGGGCGGGGCGCCGTAACCCCGTAGGACCAGTATTCCTCGCCGTCCGTGGTCAGCCGGGTCGAATCGCCGCCTTCCACCGGTCGCACCCAGAGATCGTGTTCATGTACGAATGCCTCCATGCGGCCGTCGGGGGAACGCACGAAGGGCGTCCGGTTGGGCAGCGTGTCGCCAACCTCGCATACGTAGCCGCGGATGTCGCAGCTGAACCCGCGCTCGTTGGCGTTGAAGACGATGCCGGCCTCGCCATCGGTGAACTCGAAGGACTGGAACGGCAGCTTCCGGCCGTCGAAGGCGGTGTCCGCGGCCAGCGACATGGCGGCGGCAAGCCGGTCGTGGTCGAAGAGGAGGGCGCGCGACCGCCGTTCCGGATCGGCGAGCACGAACTCGGCTCCGTCGCCGGTCTGGTTTCGGTACCAGAAGCGGCGCCCGCCGGACATCCACCGGGGCGATACGGCCCCGCCGCCGATGAGGGGATTGAGGTTCCAGGCGAGCAGGCGCTCCGCGCGATGATAGCGCGTGACATCGATTTCCTGGGCGTCCGCGCCGACCCGGACCAGGAACATCGGAACGAGAGATAGACAGAATCGCGCCACCAGGCGTCCGTTGGATGACATAGATCCTCCGCTGCGGAAAGTAGTTCGTCGGGGACCGGAAACCGGACAACCCTCGTTGGCAGGTATCATGTATTCGGTCTTGCCCCACGGATCGTCAAGCGCGAATCCAGGCTCGCGCGGCCAGGTCGCCGCTCGAATGCCGGGCAATATCGTCCATGGACAGCTCACCCATGAAGGGACGAAACGGAGCTTGCGAAACACCGGGAACCGCCCTAGGGTTCTATTGCGGTCCATGGCCAGTGCCGGGGGAGGCCCAAGGGACCGCCAGCTATCAGTACCAGCATCGGTTGACCGCCGGCAGGAGCGACTAGGCCCATGGCGCAAAAGAACCATTCACTTCAGGTCGTGGTGGGTATCGGCCTGATTCTGACAGCCGGGTGCGACTGGCTGCGCCCCGGAGGGCCGCCGGACGAAGCCCAAGTCGAGATCTCGAGTGCAGATGTGAGCCAGCTCACGGTTGTCGTTTCACAGCACTTCGAGCGGTTTCAGGAACCCGTGTGCGCGGGGGATCCGGAATGTCCGACGACCGAGAGTGTCATATCGGCAGATACGATCGTCGTTTCGTCCCCGTATTCCAACACCTTCGAATTCAATGACCGGTACCAGATCATCGTTGAGACCTTTCCCGTGGACGAGGTCCAGGCGGTGGTCCATCTGAAGGTCGATATCGACGGCAGGGAGTGGTTTGACGTCGAGCAGCTTCTCGGTCCAGTGACGGAAGACGGAGAACGGGACAGCTTGCGTTTCGTGTATCAGTACCACGACCTGCAGGCCGCAAACCCCGGCCCCGGCGGTCCCTGACCCCTGTTGGATTTCCTTGCCGCGCGAATGCGCGTCCTCCTCCTGTTGGCCCTGAGCGGGTGCGCGTCGATCGAAGCCCCCCTGATCCACGGCGAGCCGGGCACACCCTTGCCCGGACTGACCGAAGACCAACTCCTCCGGTTCCGCGAGGGACGCGCCCTCTTCGGCCGGGCGTTCACCCCCGGAGAGGGCCTCGGGCCGATCTTCAATCAGGCCAGGTGCGTGTCCTGTCACGACCTGCCCGAGAGCGGCGGCCACGGCGCGGAAGCCGTGACCAGGATCAGCCACTACGATCCGGACACGGGTTGTGATCCTCTCACTCGTTTGGGTGGCAGTCTTCTACAGTCCGTGATCGTCCCGGCCATGAGGGAAGCCGGTCTGCAGCCGGAACGGATTCCGCGCGAAGCCAGCGGAGTCACCATGATGATTCCACCGTCGCTCTTCGGCCTCGGTTTGGTGGGGGCGCTATCGGAGGAGGCGATTCTGTCCCGGTCCGACCCCGAAGACCTCGATGGCGACGGTATCTCCGGCCGACCCGGGATCGACCCCGATGGCCGGTTGGCCCGGTTCGGCCTGCGGGCGACGCACGCCACTATCGATTCATTCATTGAGGAAGCGATCCGCGTGGAGATGGGCCTCACCACCCCGGAACACCCGGACGAGATGCTGCCCAACGGCGAACCGCTTCCGCCCGGGATGGATCCGGCCCCCGACCCCGAGGTGGGTGATGCCGAAATCGGACTGCTGTCGGACTACGTTCGCTTCCTGGCGCCCACCGAGCCCGCCACCACCCACGACCCGGTTGGCGAAGAGATTTTTCGGGATCTCGGCTGCGCCGAATGCCATACGCCCACCATGACGACTGCGTCCAACGACAACCCGGCCCTCGACCGCAAGCGTTTCCGCATCTACTCGGACCTACTGCTCCACGACATGGGGCGCGAGTTGGCGGACATCTGCACTCCGGGCAGCGTACCCGGTGAGTGGCGCACCACGCCACTGGTCGGCCTCAGATTCCGCGATGCGTTTCTGCATCACGGACAGGCCCTGGACTTCACCATGGTGATCGAGATGCACGGCGGCGAGGCGAGCCCCGCGCGCGATGCCTTCAACCGCCTCTCACCGGCGCGCAAGCACCGGTTGGTCGTCTTCCTGAAGTCGCTCTGACGATCCGCAAGCCTACCTGATCGGCACTCGCGTCCAGAAGAGGATGGTTCCGCACGAGTCGATGAATTTCCCCGGGGCGCCGGCCCGGCGGTAGACCTCAACGCCCTCGAGCTCGTCGAGCCGCATCATGTCGGGAGTAGTCATGGTCGAACGGATGCCGTCGATCCAGTATGACGGCTCGCAACCGCCGTCTTCGTGGTTCGGATCACTCAGACTGACGACCTGGTTGATCATCAGGCGCGCTCCGTACAACCCGTCATAGATTACCCGGATCCCGTTCATGTTCCGGAACAACTGGGTGACCGACGACGCGCGCATGCTCTCGATCCTGGCCCGGTCAAGGTAGACTCCGCTGTACCCCTGCTGGGAACGAGCGTAGAAGCCGTTGCGCTCCAGCGTCGCGGAGCGCACGGTGATCGTCAGAGGTTCCAGGACCACGGGCTCCCGGGCTAGCGCCACGCGTACCGCCAGGACGGAATTCGTCGGGATCGCGATGGTGTCGACACGCGTTTCGTACCCGATCCTCCGCGTAACAACACGGTGCCACCCAACCGGAATGCCGTCGATTCTGAAGTGGCCCTCCACATCGGTGACGACCGATTCCATCTCCTCGACCGTGATCTCGACGCCGGCAATCCACTTCCGCGTGTCCTGGTCGAACACCTGGCCGGCGATGGCGCCAACGTGTATGCCGGGCTTCTGAGCGGTCACCGCAGGGCAAGCGAGCAATCCGGCGGCGGTCGTGATCGCAAGGGCCAAGACAACCCGTCCGCCGGGCGCTACCGAGCGCCCCTCCGTGCCTCGCAGATTCGTTGACTCCATCCGGTCTTCCCCCACCTAGCGGCGCGGGGCCGGGCCGAGTACATCCGGCCCGACCCCGCTCCGTCTCAGTCTTCGGCAACAGGCGAGCGAAAAACTCACCCGATCACCGAGATTCACTCGATACGCAACCTCACGCCCTCGGCCAGCAGCGCAACGCATCGTCATCTTCGACCATGTCATTGTACCGAGTCTCGCTTGAGCTGCCGGCCCACTGGGTCGGTCGTCCCGCACCGGGCCGCTCGGGATCGTTGAAGGAATCGAAGCGCTCCCGCATCAGACCGAAGCGATGAAGGTCGGCCCAGCGCCATCCCTCCATGAAGAGTTCCGCGAAGCGCTCGTTCAGGAGTGCTTCCATCATCATCTCTTCGTTGTCCGGCACGTCCAGCGCAGCCAGGCCAACCGCGGCCCGCAGGCCGTTCAGCACCGCCGTCGCTCCCGCATAGTCACCATTCATGACCATGGCCTCGGCATCGATCAGCTTCATGTGGTCCGAATGATAGATGGCAATCGGGTCCATGTCGGTTTGGTACTTGTACTGGCTGTAGTGCGGCGTGATGTTGTCCGTCGCGATCTCGCCGTCGAACCATGCCGGCATGCGCATGTCATGCTCGTTCGTCGCCCAGTCCCTGATATAGGTGTGGGTGTCTTCGGTCTGGTCGATCCGCGGCCACAGCCAGTGCATGAGCCCCGCTGCCTCGTTGTGGCCCTTTGTCGTAATCACGACGACGTAGTTCCGGTAGACCTGGTTGAAGATCTGATCGTAGCTGAAGCCATCCGGGACCTGCGACGCTTCCGCCACCGCGCCCGCGTAGTCACCCGACTGGTAGAGCGCAATGGCCCTCCCTGCCCGGGCCGCGTTCTGATAGAAGGGCGTGCCGGCAGCTTGCGCCACGCTGATCGCGTCGGAAAACTGCTGGGCGGCAACCTTCCGGACCTCGGTATCGGGCAGACTCGGGGATGGGGCGGGCTCGGTCACCGACTCGCAATTGTGCCAAACCGACAGCAGAGTGTATGTGGCTCTAGCCAGCTTGACCTGGGCGCCTACCGAGCTGCTTGCGGCTTCCGCCGCTCCGAGGACCCTTTCGAACCTGTCCCAGGATTGCTCGGAAAACACTCTCCCGTTGGTGTGATAGTGGTTGAAGAAAGTATACCACTCTTTGAGGGAGGTGCCATGGTCCATGGCGTCGAAGCCTGACCATGTCCCGGTGTGCTGGTATTCGTCCGCCATCAGGGCCGTGTAGACCGAGAAGTACTGAACGTACAGCTGCGAACGACCTTCCACGCCATCGGCGACCGCCTGTAGCGCGCCGTCGAGGTCTGGGCCGGTGTACCGCCCCGGGTCATTCACCGTAAGGAGGTCGCAGGCACCGAGCGACACCGTGAGCAATGCTACGCTCAGAACCTTTCCTTTCTTTATCCAATTCATTTTTCTTTCCTCTTTCTGGGATCACCCCGGTTAGAACCGTGTTCGCACGGAAAGCTGGAACTTTCTCGGCTGCGAGGGGCTCAGGAACGGGAAGCCGTCGAAGTCGCTGGCGCTGTAGGACGCATTCGGATCCTGGCAATTGCAGTCGTCCCACCAGTGCAGGTTGTACCCCGAGAGCATGACGGTCGTCCTCTGCAGTCCGAGCCGGCCACTGATGCTCTCCGGCACGGTGTAGGCCATCGAAACCTCCTGCAGGCGGATGTGCGCGCGCGAATCGAGCGCCCACACCAGGCGGTGGAAGTCCAGGATCGAGTCACCCACCTGGTTCAAGGTCCCGTCCGGGTTGGCTTCCGCCAGCAACTCGTCGTAGCCGTACTGGCGGATCCCATAGGCGCGGTCCGCGTTCTGCATGTGCGCACCGGTCTCGCCCCGTACCTGGAACCTGACCACCAGATCGTTCATGATCTGGAAGGTGCTGTTGACCGACCCCATGTGCGTGGGGAATCTCAGGCCAATGTTGAAGTAGTGATCCGTAAGGGTGTGAGCGCGGGCTTCCGGATCCCAGCTCGTGATATATCGACTCCACAGGTTGCCGATGGATTCACCCTCGAACCACCCGCTCAGCTGCCTGGTGTACCTCCAGTGGCTGAACTCCCAGAACCCGGTTTCAGGGTCCTCCGTGTACATCGGGACCGAATCGTCCACCGCGGCCTCGCCGAGGTCGTGGAGGCGATTGTAGTTCCACTCGTAGGTGAGGTTCATGTTCCAGCGGAATGAAGGCGACTCAATCACCGATCCGGTTACAGCCGCCTCGAAGCCGCGGTTCAGCCAGATGCAGCAGTTCTCCGTCCGTCCGTAGGTGCCCGTGCTGGGCGCCTTCGGGAGGTAGAACAGAGCGTTGATCGTACGCGCGTCGTAGTAGGTCAGCTCCATCCCGATCCTATTGTTCATAAGGCCGATGTCGAGACCGGTTTCCACTTCCCGCTTGTTCTCGGGCTCGATGTCCTGGTTGCCGGCACCCGCGGGCGCCACGCCGGGCTTGTCGTCGAGCACCACGATGGGGAAGAAGGTCTGGAACTTGGCGAACGGGCCGGGGGCCTTGCCCGCCATGCCCACGGCCGCACGGAACTTGAGGCTCGAGACCATCTCGGGAAGGACCGACTGCGGAATGTTGTAGGCGACGTCGGCCTTCGGATAGACCTGGAAGCCGTAGTTGTCGCCGAATGCGGAGTTGCCGTCCGCTCGGACCGCGACGTTGAGGAAGAGGTCGTCGCTGAGGTCGAAACGGTTCTGCAGGAAGAACCCGAGGTTGATCTCCTCTGAGAAGCTCTCGTTACCGAGCCTTTCGGCGGCGCCTGTCACCGTGGTTACGCCTGCGGCGGCATAGCCCTTGCCGATCGCCATGGACCGCGACTCGACGTCCCAGTAGCCCTGCCCGCCGAATGAGATCGACCCGGTCAGGAAGTCCATGCCAAACATGTTGTCGTAGTCGTAGGACGACAGGAAGTCACTCGTGAATTTCCGGGCCGACCGGTACCCGATGTTCCTCTCGCCCCGCTCGCCGAGGTAGGTGTAGTAGCGGCCCCAGGGCAGGTGCCGGGTCTTCTGGTCGGTCACCGCGTCGAGCCCGAAGGTGAAGCGATGGCTGAAGTTCGGCATCGGGGTGTAGTTCAGCGACACACTGCCGGTCCAGCGATCCGCGTCGGAATGCGTCGTGATCGCCTGCGAGTTCGCCACGTTCACGTCCAGGCCGCCGCCGTAGGGCTCTTCCTCGGTGGCGTTGAACGGGTTGCTCAGCATCGCGTTGGTGTAGATGCCCAGCCAGTTGTTTCCGGTCTGCAACGCCAGGATCTTGTTGCGGACGTACCCGGAGGTCAGGCCGAGGGACAGATTCTCGGACGCCGTCCAGTTGAGGTTCACGCGGATGTTGCCGCGGGTCGCGTCGTTGGGCTTGATCGAGCCTTCCTCGTAGCTCAGCCCGGTCGACACGAAGTACGTGACGTCTTCGCCGCCACCCGACGCCGAGAGGTCGTAGCTGTTGACGAGACCGTTCTCGATGAGCGTCTCATTCGGCTCCCACGGAACGAAGCCGTCGGGTCCCCGGAAGTTGGGTCGCAACTTCGTGGGAAGATTCGCCCGGATGCGGTTCATGCCGACACTGGTGTTCAGCGTGAAGGAGGACGGCGTGTTGCTCCGGCCGCGCTTCGTGAACACCTGGATCACCCCGGCGGCGGCTTCGGACCCGAACAGCGTCGCTGCCGCCGGGCCCTTCAGGACCTCGATCCGGTCGATTTCCTCGGGGTTGAGGTCGCCGAGCCGGTCCTCGCTGGCACCGCCGGAGAAGCCGCAGCACGTCGTGCCCATGTAGCCCCATTCGGCCTTCTGGGTGTCGACCCGGACGCCATCGATGTACACCACCGGACGCACACTCGTGTACCCAAAGGTGTCGATGCCGCGAATACGGAGCTGACGCCCGCCGCCGATCGAGCCGTTGGTGCCGATCGAGCGGACACCGGGAATACGGCCCTCGAGGATCTGGGAGAAGTTGTCAATCGGCATGGTCTCGGTGAGGTCTTCCACCTTGACCGAGGGGAGCGACACGCCGACCTTCCTGCGCTCTACCGCGCCAGCCACACCCGTCGCGACGATTTCGTCCAGGTTGATGGCGGAGATTTCGAGCTGGAAGTCGACCTGCTGTGTGCTCCCCGGCGTGACCGTGACCTCCTTCTCCTGGGTGGCGTACCCGAGGATCACGACCTTGACGGTGTACACACCAACGGGAACGCTGTTAAGCAGATAGCGTCCGTTGGTGGCGGTCAGACCCGTCTCCTCGGTATCCACCAGGGTGATGGCGGCATCGTTGAGGGGCTGACCCGTGGTGGCGTCCGTAACCAAACCGGTTACGGCGCCTGTCTGGGCGGCGAGGTTCGTGGCTCCGGCTACGCTAAGCGCGAGTACCAGAGCCGCAATCACACCGCTGATGCAGTAGCGATTGGACATTGGACATCTCCTTTCAAGAGGTGAATGTGTCCACGCAGTCGGCCGCCGACTCCTTCGGACGGCACTGCCGACGCTCACACAATACGGTACCGTTGCGCGAAACGCAAACGCGGACCCGCAAGTGAACGGCGAAAATAGGCGTCGGGACCCGCTCGCGCACGGGTCGGGGAACGGAGGATTGACCCGATGGTGCGGCATGCGTTGTCCCCGCCGACATCCCGCCGCGCCGTGCGACCCCATGGGCCAGCGGCGGGCATGGATGCGTAAGGCGTTGACAGATAACGCTTTATGAGTCTATCGAATTGCCTGATCCCGAAACGGCGGGCCGACACCAGGGCTGGCCTGACCGTCGAAATAGCGGTATCAATTTCGTTCAGGCACCCCGCAACCCAATCGGCTCCAAAGGGCAAGATTCATGACTCGTACAGTGTCGCTGTTCCTCTCCACTGCGGTTCTGGCCTCCATTTGCTCCCCCGTTTCGGCCCAGTCGGACGTGCGGCGGACGGCCCTTCACGACTTTCGTGTGGTTCCCGTGGCCGAGGGACTGGAGGTCCCCTGGTCGATCGCGTTCCTTCCGGGAGGCGATATCCTGGTGACGGAACGCGCCGGGCGGCTTCGGATCGTCCGCGACGGCAAGCTTGTCGCGGACCCGGTTCCGGGAGTTCCCGAAGTGCTGGCTCGGGGGCAGGGCGGATTGATGGAAGTGCTCCCCCATCCGGACTTTACGAACAACCGGCTGATCTATCTTAGCTACTCCAAGCCGGTGGGCGACGGGCGCCGCGCGACGACCGCGGTCGTGCGGGGCACCTTTGAAGACGATCGCTTCACCCTGGTCGACGAGATCTTCGAGGCGGTCTCGGAGGGCGGTGGACATTACGGGTGCAGGCTGGCCTTTGACGCGGACGGCTACGTCTACCTCTCGGTGGGCGACCGCCAGGCTTCCCCGAGCGGCGACCTGGCGGCCCACCCGGCACAGGACATCTCCAACCACCACGGCGTGATCGTGCGGCTGCACGACGACGGCCGTGTCCCCGAGGACAATCCTTTTGTGGGCCAAGCCGGCGCGATGCCCGAGATCTGGAGCTACGGCCATCGCAACCCGCAGGGGCTGGCGATCCACCCGGAGACAGGGGCCGTCTGGCTCACGGAGCATGGACCCCGGGGGGGTGACGAGGTCAACGTCTCGACCGCCGGCGCCAACTACGGCTGGCCGGTGATCGGTTACGGGGTCAACTACCGGGGCGGGACGAAGATTCACGACGCGACCCACGCCGAGGGGATGGAGCAGCCGGTCCACTTCTGGGTGCCCTCCATCGGCGTGTCGGGGTTGGCCTTCTACACCGGAGACAAGTTTTCCGAGTGGCGGGGCAATCTCTTTGCCGGTGGGCTCGCGGGACAGAACGTCGACCGGTTGACCATCGAGGACGGGCGGGTCGTGGACAGGGAGACCATTCTGCGGGGGATGGGACGCGTGCGGGACGTGCGCGAGGGCCCCGACGGCTACATCTACGTGGCGCTCGAGGCCCGCGGCGGCGAGCCGACGCCGATCGTGCGGCTGGAACCGGTGGGGTAGCCCGGGATCGGCAGCGGTCTAGCCGCTGCGCCTGAGGTTCACCACCGCGATCTGGTCGGCACCTTCGCAGGGCCCGTCAACCGTGACGGTTCCTTCCACGACCACCTCGTCGCCGGGCGTCAGGTCACCCAGTTCGCCGGTGAGCGCGTACATGTACTGGTCGCCGTCGCGCAGCGTGACGCAACCGAGGCCCTCGTCGGTGATGCGGCCGCGGCGCTGGACAAGGCCTTCCCCGTTGGTGACGTGGAAGGGGTCCGAAATCCCGATCGGGGTGAAGATGCCGTTGAAGACGATGAAGACGAGGGGACGTTCCCACGTGGCGTAGTCGGGAATCCGTACCGTGGCCGAGACCTCGCCCCACATCTCCTGCGTACCCTCCGCCAGGGCTTCGAAACCGGCCCGCATGGCGCCGACCCCGACATGGATCCTGGCCTGCAGGGGAAGGTTCTCGGTGTACACCTTGACCACGGTGCCGGGGGGACCGGTGCGCGGCTCGACCGACTGGATGTGCCGCAGGGAATCGACGGTGGCGAACTTGCGCTGGGCGGCCGCGCCGGGTGGGGTGGCGGTGAGGAGGGTCAGCGCGGCGGCCAGGAAGAGGGTGGATCGCGCGGGGAGAGGGGAGCGTGAGGACATCGGGCACCTCCGGCTGCTTGGGTCGGGCGAGGGGTCCGGCGCGGGGGTCGCGAGGCTGGGCCTCGGGCCGCGCCAGGTCTCGCGGTTCAAAGTGGGGCGGGGGGGGTGGCGGGGCCAGTGGGGGCGCGGTCGGGGTCAGGTCGGGGGACGGTAGTCGTCGGCTGCGCGTCTGAGCGCACGATAGACCACGCCGGTATCGCCCAGTCGCCGTCTCAGCTCGCGTTCCAGGCCCGCGATCGGGTAGAGGTTCTGAGGTGCGCGGTCGTCCTTGTGTGGTTCCGATGCGAAGCGCGGTAGGACGGCAGCCGTCGCGTTCGCGATTCTCTTGACCTGGTCCAGTCCCGTGTCGTGCCACGCTTCGCACCGCACAATGCCGGCCCAGGGGTGACCTTCGGCCTCGGTGAGGCGCAGGTACCAGGAGTAGCGGGTCCAGGTGGTCTGGATGAGAAAGACGGGGGTGCGCTGGCCCGGGCCGAGCCGGGCAACGGTTGCGCGCGGCCCGCCCGACAGGTACTGGACCCTGTGGCTCTTCACGTAGCCGGTGGCTCCGGCAATGCGCTGACTTCCGCGCAGGGGACCGTCCACCACCATCAGCGCATCGCCGCGAGACGGGCGCGACGCGGAAGGCAGCGCGGTCTCGGCCACCTCGATCTCGAGCTGTCCCATGCGTTCCTGCAGGCCGTTCACCAACTGCTGGATGTCGTCGGCGGCGACGGGGCACGCCGCGAAAGTGCCCGCCCGAGTCACGAGAGCGGGGACGCCTGCCTTGCCGAAGAAGCCGCGCCGCACGCTGGCCGACACGATCTCCGCCCTCCGGCCGCACCGGACCACGCCGGCTCCGTAGGACGCGCAGATCCCGAGACTCGGCTCGCCCCCGTGGCTCATCCACACCCTCGCCTCGATCCGTCGCACACCGTCGACGAAGTACACGCGGGCCGGTGCCGGCGCGTCGGCTGCCGCGGCCAGGGGACGCCACTCTTCCGGCGGAAGCTCCGCGCCGGCGTCCACCTGCGCGGCGGGGACATCGTCCCTTTCCGTCTCGACGGGGGAGCCGAATTCGGGGGACCAGCCTTCGATGGCCAGCGATTCGACGCGATTCATGGCTTCGCCCGCGTTACCCGCCCCGCCGCCGGCGTCTTCGCCCACTTCACGTCTCCACACGCTCGACCGAGGAGGAGTTGCCCACCTTGGTCACGCGGTACTGCACCGGGATGCGGCCTGCCAGCTCGGGAACGTGCGTTACGAGCCCCACCATGCGCTCGGTGCCCAGCTGTTCTATGGTGGCGGCCACGACATCGAGCGTCTCCGAATCGAGCGTGCCGAAGCCCTCGTCGAGGAAGAGCGCCTCGATCTTCGCGCTGCCGTGTGCCGCCAGGTTCGCGACCTGTTGGGCCAGCGACAGCGCGAGGGCCAGCGAGGCGAGGAACGTCTCGCCGCCGGACAGGGTCTTTGCCAGCCGCGGTTCGTCGGCGTTGCGGTGATCGATCACCAGGAACTCGTTGCGGTCGGACAGATCGAGCGAATACTGGCCGCTGGACAGCTCCCGCAGCCGCGCCGTGGCGCCCTCGATGAGCCAGGTGAGGATCTGGTTCTGCATCCACGCGCCGAACTTCTTCGCGCCGAGGTGGCTGCCCAGGTCCTTGGCGATGAGGGATCGGGCGCGGGTTTCGTCGGCTTCGGTCTGAATGCGTTTTCGCTCATCGGCGGAGGCGCGGAGATGGTCGAGTTTCCCACGGGCGGCGCCCAGGGCTTCCGAGGTTTTCTGTGCGGGGTCTTCGTCCGGGTCGAGGGTGAGGCCGTCGGTTGCGCAGCGTTCCCGGACCTGGGCGTCGAGGCGGGTTTTTTCGCGGGAGGCGGCGGTGCGATCGGAGTCGGCCCGGGCAACGACGGCCTTCGTGGCCGCGTGGGTGTTTTCGGCCCACTGCGACAGGGTTTTCCAGGAGTCGGCCAGGTCGCCCTCGGCGATGTCCGGGGGGCGCATTTCGGCGACCGAATCGCGGGCGGTGTGGTACTCGTTCCAGGCGCCGCCGATACGGGACTTCCAGCGTTGCAGCGCCTCCGCGGCGGTATCGTGCGCCTGCCGGGAGGACTCCTCGTCGCGTCGGGCCTTGCGCACCGCCTCGTCGGCCGAGCGTATCCTGTCCAGCAGTGTGGTCGTCTCTTCAAGGGACGGGGCCGTGGCCAGGTCGTCGCGCAGGCTCGCGGCAAAGCGCTCCTGCTGTTTCAGCGTCGAGACGGCGTGGTTGGCGTCCCGTTCCCGTTTGGTCCGCTGGGAGGCCGCGTCGTCCAGGCGCTTTTCGAGAATGGCCGCCCGGGTCTCCGTCTTGGCCACCTCGGCCATCAGGGTGGAGATTTCGGTTTGGGCGGGGGACCCCGCCAGGGACTGCCGAAGTGACTGTGCGGATTGGGTCTGCAGTTCCAGGGTGGTGGTGCGGGCGGTCCGGGCCGAGGCGCGGCGGTCGCGTTCAGCGGTGGTTTGCGTGGAGGATTCCCGGGCCGCGTGTGTTCGCTTGCGGGCCGCGTCGAGGTCGGCGGGGGGAGTGTGGTCGGGTAGCCGGGCGACGGTCTGGAGACAGACAGGGCAGGGCCCGCCCTCGTGAAGATGATGGGCCATGTCGGCCGCGCTGTGGGCGGCGCGCAGGGTCTCGAATGCCTGCGTCGCGGCTTCCAGTTCACGGTCCGCGTCGGTTTTTCGCTGGGCGGCCGCGGTGTAGGCATGGTCGGCCTCGGCGAGTTCGCGCCGTGTGCGCTCCAGGTCGCCCTCCAGCTGGCGGAGTTGCTCGTGCTTCCCGGCAATGGCGTCCAGCTCCGACTGTTCGGGAAGTTCCCTCAGGCGCTGTCTGGCCTGTGCGAACTCGTCGCGGATGGTCTTCTCGTGTTCGGTGGCCTCCGCGACGATCTCCGTCGCCACATTGAGGTCACGCCTGGTCCGGGCTATCTCGGTTTCCCGGCGCGCGAGTTGGTCGCGCTTCTCCACCACCTTGTCGATGGCCGCCTTCTCGGGCAGGTCCTCCCGCGCCGACCGGGCGTCGCGCAAGCGGCGGGCGGCAGTGGTCCAGGCTTCGGCGGACCGCTTGACCTCCTGCTCGGCCGCCTGGTACCGGGTCGCCAGTTGGGCCGTTCCATCCGGAACCTTGACGCTGGCCAGACGATCCAGCTGCGCGGCGGCCTGCGTCCATCGATCGGCGGCGGCCTGGAACTTCGAGTCGAGTTTGGCCAGTTGCGTTGCGACCTCGGTGACGCGTCGCCGGAGCCGGTCCAGCACCGCGACCCGGGCCTCGGCCGCGCGGACGGCTTCGGGGGTCGCGTGTGCCAGCACCGAGTCCAGCCGCCACTGCAGCTTGTCGGCCCAGTCCTCCTCGACCTTCCACCGCAGGTTGGCCGCCCTGCGCAACCGCTCGTACAGCCCCAGTCCGAGCAGCCGTTCCAGCAACTGCCTGCGCTCGGCGGGTTTGGCGCGCAGAAAGGCGGCGAATTCGCCCTGCGGAAGGACCACGCACTTCGTGAAGTGGTCGAGGCCGAGGCCGATCACGTCGTTCTGGACGCACGCCGACAGGTCCGATTCGGTGGCGGCCAACGTCTTGACGGACTTGCCGTTGGCCCGTTCCTCGAGGCGGGCTTCGCGGGTGGCGGCGCCGGTCGCGGTGCGCTGCACGACGCGGACCGCGGTGTAGCGTTTGTCCCGCGCCTCGAAGTCGAGCCGCACCCGGGCGCGGACCTTGCCCTGGCTGATGACGGGCGCGATCAGGCTGGCGTGGTCGTAGCGGGGGACCGATCCGTAGAGCGCGAAGATGATCGCGTCGATGAGGCTGGACTTTCCCGATCCGGTTGCGCCGGTGAAGACGAGCAGGTCGGTGTCGGCGAAGTCCACGACCGTGGGCTCGCGGTAGGAGGTGAAGCCTTCCAGCTCAAGCCGAAGGGGACGCATACTCCTCCTCCAGCAATTCGGCGAAGAGCTTCGACAGCTCGTCGCCCTCGATGCCGCGCTCCCTGAGGTAGCGCTGGAACTGGGCGCGCGGGTCGCGCAGCTCGCCCGGGTCGATCGCCTTTCGCTTGGTGGCGGTCTTTCCCGGGGGGGCGACGATCACGTCCACCGCGTGGGGGAACATGTCCCGCACCCGCTCCGCCAGACCGGGTGTGGGCGCCTCCTCGACGTACACGCGCAGGAAATCGTCGCCGGTGGTGCCGGCCAGTTGCTCCAGTTGAAGGCTGCCGCCGCGAATGGTGGTGAGCGCCCGCCCCGATTTCAGGGGGATCTGCTCGACGTGCGCCGGCTTTCCCGCCTCCGCCTCGATGAGGGTGACGCTGTGCTCGCCGTGGGTCTCCCCGAAGTCGAGGGCGAAGGGCGACCCGGCGTACCGGATGGGACAGCGTCCGGGGATCCGCTGGGGTCGGTGGATGTGCCCGAGAGCGACGTAGTGGGCTTCCACGGGGAAGATGTCGGCGGGGACGTAGTAGTCGAAGATGTGGGCCGTGCGTTCGCCGCCCCCGGCCATGGCGCCCACCACGGTCAGGTGGGCCACGACCAGGTTGACGGTGTCGGCCGCGAAGCCGGCGCACAGGGCGCCCGCAATCGCGCGGCAACGGTCGGCGTACTCCTTCTGGTGGTCGTCGGGATCGCCGGTCATGAGGGCTTCGGCCTTGACGATTCCGCGCTTCGACTGGAAGGGGAAGAGGGCGATGCAGGCGGTCTCGCCGGATCGGGTGGCGAGGCGGACGACTCCGCCCTTGCCGGGTGCCGCGACGGAGGAGGCCGCGGTAATGTCGGCCAGCTTGAGCAGGGGGCGGACCGCGGTCAGGCGGCGGGGGTTGTCGTGATTGCCGGCGATGACCACGACCTGCGCGCCGGTGCGGGCCAGGCGCAGCAGCGCGTCGTAGACGATGCGCTCGGACTCGGGGGATGGGACGGCGCGGTCGAACTGGTCGCCGGCGACGAGGACGAGGTCGACCGCTTGGTCCTGGGCGATCTGGACGATTTCGTCGAGGACTGCGCTGTGCTCGTCGGCACGGCTGTGGCCACGCAGGGTCCTGCCGACGTGCCAGTCGGCGGTGTGGAGGATCTTCACGATGGGGGGGTGGGGGGTTGCGAGGGTAGCCCCCGGGGGCGTCCGTTTGAGAATAGGTAAACTAGAGTTTACATGTTGTAAACTTAACATTACATATCGGATCGTTGAGTGTGGCGATCCGGGTGTCTCACTCCTCCAGCCCTTCAAATGGATCGCGTGTGTCTTCCGCGTCGCCCGGCTCATCCCCCACCTCATCCGGCCGCGTGGCCCACGCCGGAAAGGGAAACTCCAGCACGAGAGGGACCGGCAGTTCCGGCTGCGACAGAATCATCGTGCCGGGCTTGAGAATGGTGGCGCGCTGGCGGTGCGCGGTCGGGAGGAATGCGTATTCGGGCCGCCCCGCCTCGGCACTGTCCAGGCGGCCCGCCACCCGGAGCGACGAGTTGGCGATCACGCGGCGTTCCACCTCGCTGGCCGTCTGCTGCGCCCCGATCAGGATCACGCCCAGCGAACGCCCCCGTTCGGCCATGTCCAGCAGGATCTCCTTGATCGGGCTGTGTCCCTCGCGCGGCGCGTACTTGTTGAGTTCGTCGAGCACGACGAAGAGGAGCGGCTCGCGCGAACCCGTCTCCTCCTTCTCCTGGAAGGTCTTGCGAAGCACCACCCCAACCACGAACCGCTGCGCCCGGCGCGACAGCTTCGCGATGTCCACCACCGTGACCTGCCCCTGCATGCCGATGCGGTGCTTCCCCGGGTTGGGGACGTCGCCGCGGACGAGGTGCTCGGCGTCGCGGCGCGAGGCGTAGAGGCGGCGCACGAAAGCGTTGATGGTGCCGGTGCCGATGGAGCGGCCCGCCCATTCGCCCCGGTCGCCCTCGTCCTCCAGCCGGTCGTTGATGACGTCGATCAGCTGCTCGAATGTGCGGCAGGTGATTCCGCCGATCCGCACGCCGCCATCGCCGAGGGGTTTGGCTTCGCGCCGGAGCCGCGCCGTGACGTTGTGCACGACGATCGTGTACTGCTGCCGTTCGTCCCCGGCGTCCGCGAACAGGAAGGGCAGCAGTTCGTCCCGGCAGAACTCGGCCAGCGTCCAGAAGAACGATGTCACGCCGTCGGCGCGGCTGCCGGTGCGGGGGGCGGCGGAGGGGTCCCCCCGGCGGGGCGGCGCCCACAGCTCGACGCTCGCGAAGGGCGTGGCCGGGAGACCCAGTGTCGCATAGCGCGCCATCTGTTCCCCGTCGAGGTGGCGGTTGGGCCGGTCGAGGAAGAGGAGGTCCTCGCCCTTCACATTGAAGATCAGCGCCTTGGTGTTGTGGGCGCCCGCACCCAGTTCCCCCGACGTGAAGAGCGAGTGGAGCAGGAAGACGGCGTAGCTGGTCTTGGTGGCCACGCCCGAGACCCCGCTGATGTTCACGTGCGCGCCCCGCGTGCCGTCCATGAATTCCAGGTTGGCGTGGACGACCTCGCCGTCGCGAGAGAGGCCCGCCGGGATGCGGCGCTCCATGCCGTCGAAGAAGAGGGCCTGGTCGCGGGCTTCGCCGACGGCCTTGCGGACGATCTCGCCCGGCACCGGCGGCACGAAGACCTCCGGCTCGAAGCGGGTGGCCAGCACCTTGGCGGCCTCGGTGACCTGTGCCGGGAGCACCCCGTCCTCAATCAGGAAGACATCGCTGTCGAAGCGCGCGCCTTCGTGCCGGACGCGCAGGTCGGAGACCATGCCGTAGATGCGGATCGGCTCGGCGCGCCCGGGGAGGGACCGCTCGACCACCACCACGTCGTCGAGCTGCAGAAAGCAGTCGTCGCCCACCGCCACCCAGAACTCCAGCGGGGTGGCTGGGTCCGTGCCGATGACCCGGCCGACGGGAGGTGAGGTGGGGTGTTCGCTCATGACGGGTTCTCAACATAAACCACCGGCCCCGAACCGGCACGAGGCCGACCCGGGGCCGGGGTTGCGGTTACGCGGGTCTGAGACCAGTTACCAGGAGTACCCGATCCGCGAATAGTAGAAGGCGCCGTTGAAGCCGAACGGCGTAAACTGGCCGAAGCGGTTGCCGACGCCGGCCGCCGCGCCCGGATACTCTTCAGGGTAGGTGTTCAGCACGTTCGTTCCACCGACCGTGAGCGTCCAGCGATCCGCGAAGGTGTGGGCCGCCTCCATGTCGACGAGCATGCGGGCCGGGTAATCGATCGTACTGTCGGGATTCGACTCGTAGTACGGCTGCTCACCGTCGAAGTAGCCGCCCCAGTAGCTGCCGCGCACCAGGAAGCGGGTGCCGGCCGGGAAGACATGGTTGAGCGCGAGGTTGCCGCGCACGTTCGGAAGCCCTTGCTCAAGGATCCTGATGCGGAGCGTGTTGAGGGTGGTCTCGTTGAATTGCGTCACCTCCGTCGTCGTCCAGTTCCACGCACTGCTGATGGTCGTGGTGGAGCCGCCCGCTCCCTCAATATCGTAAGCGCCCACCAGGTCGATGCCCGTGGTCGTGGTCGCGAAGTCGTTGATGAAGAACCGGAAGCGAGCGAGCACCCCACCCTCCCGAATAACGCCGTCGTCCTCCAATTGCTGGATCTCTTCCGGAGAGAGCTGCCTGTCCGCGCTGGTCGTCAGCCGGTCCGACACCCTGATCTGGAAGAAATCCATCGAGAGATTGAACGGGCCACTATCGTACACGCCCCCCATCGCGAGATTGACGGACTTTTCGGGCTTGAGCGGCTGCCCGCCGAAATGCTCCGCCAGTGGATTCGTGGAGGGAATCGTGCCGTTGTTCGTCAGATCCATGATCGCGGGATCGTAGATCGTCGAGATGTTGAAGGCGTTCTGCTGACCGGGCGTGGGCGCACGGAAGCCGGACTGGACGCTGGCCCGCAGGGCGAACTGGTCGGAAAGGCCCACACGCCCGGCGAACTTCCCGTTCGCGGTCATGCCGAAGTCGGAGAAATGCTCGATGCGCTGGGCGAAGCTCACGGTCCAGTTCCCGTCCCGGTCATTGATCTCGAGATCCGCGTAGGCCGCGAAGTTGTACCGGTTCCAATTGCCCTTCGTCAGGGGGCCGAACCCGGTGAAGCCGTTGGAGCCCGGCTGGAAGCCCTGGCTGGCAAGCTGGCCCTCCGTCCACGACTCCTTGGTGCCCTCGACGATCTCGAAGCGCTCGTTACGGAACTCGGCACCGCCCGCCATGTTGATTCTGTCGTCGACGGCGTAGGAGAGGTCCAGGTTCAGGTTCATATCCTGCTGGTCGTAGATCCCGGGACCGAACCACGGGGTGCAGGCCTGATCAGGCACGACGAAGGAAATGTCCCTGCTGCCATCGGCGCACGGCTGGTCCGGTCCGAGCGAAGCGTTGACCGTGTTGTACATGTAGAAGTCCATGTTGGACTTGCCCCAGCTCGCGCTCGCGTCCCAGTTCAGGTCGCCGCTGGTGCCCTTCAGCCCCGCCACCGCGGACGCGTCGCGCACGTTCGCGCCGAACTGCGGGGTGAACCCCCCGGGGAAGAGCTTCCGGAAGTTAAAGCAGTTGGGATCGTTCATGATGTGGGCAAACGCCGCCTGGTCGAGCACCACGCCATTGTCGTCAACCCGAACCTCGGGACAGCCCGCCGATCCGTCCAGCACGCCGTCCGCCGCGTCCACCATGTCGCCCACCAGGAGAATCCGGTCGCCGTCGGCGTTCCTCGTTCCGAAGACGCCGCTGCGGGTGCCCGGATTACGGAAGTAGAACCCGCCCTCGACCTGTTTGCTCACGTAGTTGCCGTGGGAGTAGAACGACATGTTGTCGAATACGTAGCCCATATTCGCCCACAGCTTGATCTCGTTCGAGACCTGGGGCGAGCCCCAGATCTGCGCGGGCGCCCGGACGCTCGAGTTGCCGGCGGCGATCAGTGCGAGCGCGTCGTTGCGCTGCGTGCTGCGGTCCGTGGGGTAGGCATTGCCGTACTCGCCGGTCAGGTTCAGGAAGCCGGTCGATCCGAGCGGCAGACCCACGTTGCCCGACACGGTGTACATCTCGCCGTCTCCCGGCACACTGCCCTCTTCGAAGCGTTCACTGGTCTCGCCCATGAGATACCCGCCCGACTTGAACTCGATCGCGCCGCCGGAGCGGTCGTTCTTCAGCACGAAGTTCATGACGCCGGCGATCGCGTCGGAGCCGTACTGGGCGGACGCGCCGTCGCGGAGAACCTCGGCCTGCTCGAGAGCCAACCCGGGGATGACCGCGATATCGGGGCCCTGGGAGCCGTCGGCGAGTCCGTTGCCGTACCAGGTGATGACCGCGGTGCGATGACGTCGCTTTCCGTTGACGAGCACCAGTGTGTGGTCGGGCGCGAGACCGCGCAGGTTGGCGGGCCGCGCGAAGGTGGCCGCGTCGGAGATCGGCTGGATATTGGCGTTCCACGACGGAACCACGTTGCGGATCAGGTTCACCAGGTCGGAATCGCCCTGGTTGACGAGTTCCCGGGTCCGGATGACGTCGACCGGCACGGGTGATTCGGTCACCGTTCTGGGCTGCGCACGGCTGCCCACGGCGACCAGTCCGCCAAGTTCGATCGCCATCTCGGTCAGCGCGACGTCCAGCCGGGCCGTGCCGCCCTCGGTGATGGTGACTTCCCGGCGCGCGAGCTGGAAGCCGATCAGACGGACCTCCACCTCGTGGGTTCCGGCCGGAATGCCGGTGATTTCGTACGCGCCGCCAGCCATAGTGTTGGCGCCCATGTTGAGGTCCGCCACCGAGACCGAGGCCCCTTCCAGGGCCGCCCCCGTGGCAGCATTCGTGATGGTGCCCCGCAGCGTACCCTGAGCCGCAGCGAGACCGGGCAGGGCGAACGTGAACAGCGCTCCGATCAGAATCAATTTCGATTTCATTGGCTAGGTCCATCCCTTTCCGCGAAAATCGCGCAGTGTGTCACAAAATCGGCCCATGTCCTCCGGGAGACCGAAGGAGAGCCGGTTCCAGTCCAGCATGGGCGGGAAGTCCCGCCCGACAAGAAAACCCGCCTCGGCCATGCGGCCACGGTAGGTGGCGAGGTCTCCGTTGATTCGGTGCATGAGAAAGTTCGCCTGAGTGGGCATGCGTTCCAACCCCAGTTCGTCCAGCGTGGCCTCGACCATCTGCCGCGACTCGCGGTTGACCACGCGGCTCTTCTCCATCAGGCCCTCGTCGCGGAAGGACGCGCCGGCCGCGGCGATCGCGAGCTGGTTGATGTTGTTCCGCGATGCGAAGTCGGAGAGGCGCGCCGCCGTGTCGGGGTGGGCGATCCCGTACCCGATCCGAAGTCCCGCCAGACCGTAGATCTTCGAAAACGTCCTGACCACGAGGACGTTACGCTTCTTCGCGATCCACGGGAGCGAACTCCACATGCGTTCGTCTTCGACGTATTCGATGTACGCCTCGTCCGAGAGAAAGAAGACGTGATCCGGCGCGTCGGCGATCCAGGCGTCGATCGCCGCGCTGGACGTGATGGTCGCGGTCGGGTTGTTGGGGTTGCAGAGGTAGACCAGCGCTGGGTGGCCCGAGCTTTCGGCGGCCTCGCGCATGCGATCCAGATCGTGCTCGTGCCCGGGAGTCAGCGGAACCCTCACCAGTTCGTACGCCTCCGTGCGCTGGTAGTTGGTCACGGCCTCGTACGTCGGTTCCGCCATAACCAGCTTCGCACGCGGGGCGGCGTACGCCTGGACGGCCATCTGCAGCACCTCCGCCGATCCCGTTCCCAGCACCACCTGATCCTCGCCCACCTCGTGCGCCGCGGCCAGTTTGGCCACGAGGGCCCGGTGCTGGTCCGCAGGGTAGCGGTTGGCGAGAACGATGGCCTCGACCAGCGCGTCTTTCGCCGCCGACGAGATTCCGAGCGGGTTCTCGTTGGAGCTGAGGCGTACACGGCCCTCGGCAACGCCGCGCCCGGGGCCGCCGACAATTGCAGCCAAGGGGTCCCCCAGTCCCCCAATCCCCCCACCCGCCGCGAGCCCCCCGAGCGTTCCCGCCCTGATGAAGTCACGTCTTCGCATCTGCAAGCCTTCTCGCACTTTACTGCCTCCTGCATGGGGCGCGAATCGATGATCCCTTGACTACACCTCTATCGTAACGCAACTGGCCGCCGGTGATTACCCGGGCAACCCTCATTCGCACCACATTGCTACACTGAAGATGGCCATTCGGCGCCCGCATGGCCACTCTCTGTTTTCTCACTGTGAAACCCCACTCGGCACCTCCTCACGGGTTCCCGTCATCTCCCACCGCGTCAGGACGACGGGGATCACCCCCGCGGCGAAGAATCCGTCGGTGGCCGCCCGCGCGGCCGCGATCGCCGAGTCCGGCGACCCGCTTGTCCCCGCCCGCCAGCGGGGCAGCTCCGCGTACTGCGCGGCCATCGCGTCGGCCGAATAGTCGGGCACTCCGCCAGTGAACGACTGGGCCTCGAACTCGCGCCACTCGGCGAAGAGCGTGGTTAGGTCGTCGTAGCTGCGCGGCTCCGTGCTGTCGTGGGACGGATCCGGGTCGGGGACCGTGCAGGTCGTCCGCCGCCCGCAGGAGCGCGGTCAGGGAACATTGCGCAAACGCCTGCGCCGACTGCGCCGTCACCCTCGGTCAGCCCTCCGACCAGGGAGGCGTGACGCCTTTCATGCGGGCGTACGCGATCGACTGTCCCAGGTGCTCATGACAGTGGGTGATCACCAGCAGGAGGGCCCCCCTCGCCGAGGTTTCCCGGCCGAAAAGGTCGACGGCTTCCTGCAGGCGGGCATCCGAATAGTTCTGGACTACCTCGGCCACGTAGTCGAATGATGCGGCCAGCGCCTGGCCGATCGTCATCTTGTCGGTGATCGATTCTGCATTCTGGAAATCGTACCAGGCGGGATCGGCCAGGGCCGGCGGCGGCACCTGCAGCACGCCCGCGACGATGCCGATGTTCGCGGCCACGATGTGCATGTAGACCTCTTCAAGTTGGGCCCTCACACGGGGTTGTCGTCCACCCCAGGCCCCGGCAGGAGCTCCTCCCCCGGATTCACGAACCGGTTGATCTCGATTCGGTACTGGCGGTCGTGCAGCTCCCGGTAACGGCCTTGAGCCGCCATCAGTTCCTGGTGCGATCCGCGCTCGACGACCCGGCCTCTCTCGATCACGAGGATCTGGTCCGCGCTGCGGATGGTGGAAAGCCGATGAGCGATGACGAAGGTGGTGCGGCCGCGGCGCAGCGCCCCCAATCCCTCCTGGATCTGGGCCTCGCTCTCCGAATCGAGGCTCGAGGTGGCTTCGTCCAGCACGAGGATCCTCGGATCGGCCAGGATGGCGCGGGCGATCGCCAGCCTCTGCCTCTGCCCGCCGGACACCTTGATGCCGCGCTCTCCGATGACCGTGTCGTAGCCGTCGGGGAAGGCAGTGATGAATTCGTGGCAGTGCGCCAGCGTGGCCGCCCGCACCACGTCGTCGCGTGTGGCGCGGGTGTTTCCGTAGCGGATGTTGTACTCAATGGTGTCGTCGAAGAGGAAGTTGTCCTGGAGCACGACGCCAACATGGCGCCGGTAGTCGGCGAGCCGCAGGCGCGCCAGGTCCCGGCCGTCGATCAGAACGCGCCCGGAGTCGGGGGCGTTGAAGGAGAGCACGAGGCTGGCCAGCGTGCTCTTGCCCGAACCGGACGATCCGACCAGCGCGGTCGTGGAACCCGGGGGCGCCTCGAGCGACACGCCCCTCAGCACGGGTACCTCGTCGTCGTATGAGAAGGACACGTTGTCGAAGGTGATTCCGCCCTCCGTCCCCCGCAGCGGTTCCTTTCCCTCGTCGCCGTCGATCTCCGTCGACATCGAGCGCAGCTCGCGGATGCGGTCCAGTCCGGCGAAGGCCTCGGTAATCTGCGTGCCGATGCTCGCCATCTGTACCAGGGGACCGGCCATCATCCCGGTCAGGAAGACGTACATCACGAAGCCGCCCAGCGTCATGTCGCCGCCGAGGATCGCGCGTCCGCCGATCACGATCATCACCACGCTGATCGAACCGACGATCACCGAAGAGAAGGAGGTCACCGCCGACACCCCCAGGATCGACCTGGCCACGTTGCGCAGCAGCCGGTGGGCCCCGCGCGCGAAGACCAGATCCTCCTTCCGTTCGGAGGTGTACGCCTTGACGATGCGCACCCCCGCGAAGCTCTCGCCCAGCCGCCCGGTCACCTCCGCATTGATGCGGCCCCGTTCGCGGAAGAGCGGCCGCAGTCGCCGGAACGCGAAAGCCATGGCGCCCCCGAAGAGGAGAAGCACCGCCATGGTGAAGACGGTCAGCTGCCAGTTCAGGTAGAGCAGGATGGCAAAGCAGGCCACCGAGGTGACCACGCCACCGGTGAGTTGCACGAGACCGGTGCCCACCAGGTTGCGGATCCCCTCCGCGTCGGTCATGACGCGCGAGATGAGGACGCCGGACTTGGTGGAGTCGAAGTAGCCCACCGGAAGCCGCGCCACGTGGGCCTGCACGGTCTTGCGCATCTCGGTGATGGCTCTCTGGGCCGTGACGCCCAGGATCCGGGACAGCGAGAAGGTGCTGGCGCCCTGGATGAGCGTCGCGGCCGCGACGATGAGGGCCAGCGGCACCAGAAGGTCCACGCGCCCCTGCCCCACCACATCGTCGATCAGGAACTTGGAGGACGCGGGGGGGACGAGCCCCACCAGCCGGCCCACCACCATGACCACGAGGCCGAACGCCACCCGGCGGCGGTAGCGCCAGATGATCTCGCGGGCCTCCTTCCAGACCATGGCCGGCTGCAGCTTCGTCTTCTCGCGCACGTCCTCCGGTCCCGTCTTGCGTGGTTGGAAACGAGCGGCCCGCCCTCCCGCGCGCGGCTGGCGACAGGGGGGCGGGCTGCCCGGGTAAGCGAGTTGGTGGTCCGAAACGGTCGTGGTCCCCTCAGTCCGCCTGCCAACGGCCCTGCCAGGGGTACTCAACGGGACCCGGCTCTTCCCGGTCCGGCATTCCCACCAGTCCCTTCCGATAATTGTCTGCCAGGAGGTCGATGTCCACCTCGGGCACGGCGTCTTCTCCTACGAGCTCCCGCAGACGGGCCACGCTGGCGGCTGCCCAGGTGTGGTCGGGGTCGATGGCGACGGCCGCGGCGAAGGCCTGCAGCGCGGTCGCCGGATAGCCCGCTCCCTCCAGCGCCGCGCCCAGATTCGAATGGAACATCGCACTTGTGCTGTCAAGCTGCGCCGCCAGGGCCAGCGGCCCCACGGCCTCGTCGTGGCGGCCGCGCAGGATGAGCAGGTAGCCCATGTTGTTGAGCGACCAGCGGTCGTCGGGGTCGAGCCACAACGCTTCCTCGTACATCTCGAGCGCGGCGACCGGGTCTCCGCCCTCGGCGAGCGCACGCGCCAGAACGCGCCTGGCGGCGACCGACGACGGGTCGAGATCCGCGGCCAGCGTCGCGTGCTCCTTCGCCTCGTGCGGACGCCCGATCTCGATGAGCACGCGGGCCAGGTTCACCCTGCCCTTCACATGGTCGGGCGCGTACGCCACCCACTCCCGCAGATGGCCCTCGGCGGCGGTCGTCTCCCCACTCTTCCAGGCTGAGATTCCCTCGTCGTAGTGCTCCCAGGGAGACATCGGGGCAGCGGTGGTCTCCGGCTCCGGGGTCTCGTCTTCGGTTGGGCCCGCGTCCTCGCGCACCTTCGTCTCCAACGTGTCTGCCGCCGGGGACGGCGTGGTGATTTCGGCCGCGACAGGCATCCGGGCCTGCACCGGCGTGGCCATCACCGTCTGCGCGCCGACTTCGACATAGGCGACTTCCTCCATCGGGTCGTCCTGCTTCTCGCCGTCGCACGCCATCGCGGCGGCGAAGAGCGCGGCCCCGAGCGCCGCGGCTGTCCAGCGCAGCACCCTCTCCGAACGGTCGTTTCCTGCGTTTCTGCTCTTCATCGTGTCCTCCTGTTCCCTGGCCCGCGGCTGCCCGGCCGGATCTCGTTCCAGCCGCGGGCGCCAGGGCCGTTGCACTTGTCTGCCATAGGGGCAATGGCCGGGCCAGGAGGCCGCGACAGGAGGTTGGGGAACGCTAAGGCATTGTGACAATGGGATTTGGGTGACTGACGGCGTCGTGCGGGATGCGAATCTCATCGGCTGTTTGTGTACGATTGGACACGAACGGGAAGCCGGGGCGGTGATCGCGGGGCCACCGGTTGCACGGCCGGAGGGAAGCCGGGCGGTGGTTTCGCGCTGCCAATGGGGCGTGTCAATCCGTCGGGCGGCGGATCCCCAGACGGTTCATGATCTTGAGCAGGCTGGAGTGGTCGGCGAGACCGAGGGCGCGGGCCGTCTGACCGATCTTCCAGTCGTTGGCGTCGAGGGCGGCGCGCACGATCCGGGTCTCCGCGACGACCTTCTGCTCGCGGAAGGTGCCCGACGGAGGACCGGCCGCCGCGCCCGGCGGTGCATCGCGTGGCACCAGGTCCGGTGGCAGATCTCCGGCCTCGAGCGCGGCCCCGTCCGATGCGATGATCATGCGTTCGACGGTGTTGCGCAGCTCCCGCACGTTGTTGCGTCCCCATTGACGCGATTGGAGCGCGGCCATGGCGTCCTCCGACAGGGGACGCGGCGCGAGCCCCAGAGCGGACGCCAGCGTGGCCGCGAAGTGTGTGGCCAGCAGGGGGACGTCGTCGGGCCGCTCGCGCAGCGGCGGCACCGGCAGCACATGCACGTTGAGCCTGTACAGCAAGTCTTCCCGGAAGGAACCCTTCTCCACCTCGGCGTCGAGGTCGCGATGGGTGGCGGCCACCACCCGCGCACCGACCACAATGGCGTCCTCGCCACCGAGGCGTGTCACTTCGCCCCCCTCGAGCACCCTCAGGAGACGCGCCTGCACGCCTCCCGGCAGTTCGCCGATCTCGTCCAGAAAGAGGGTTCCGGCGGAGGCGCGCTCGAAGGCACCCCGCCGCGCCTTGACCGCCCCCGTGAAGGCTCCGCGGTCGTGCCCGAAGAGGTCGCTGTCGACCAGTCCCTCCGACATGCCGCCGCAGTTGACCGGGACGAACGCCTCGTCGCGGCGAGGGCTCAGCCGGTGCAGCTCCCGCGCGACCAGCTCCTTGCCGGTGCCGCTCTCGCCCAGGACCAGCACCGGACTGGGAATGCGCGCCAGGCGACCGATCGCGGACCGCAGCCGCAGCATGGCCTCGCTCTCGCCGATCAGCGGCGAGGACCCGGACACCTGTTCCTCCAGTTGGCCGAGCCGGTCCCGCAGGTCGGACTGGCGGAGCGCCAGGCGGACCTCGTGCACGACACGCTCCATCGATTCGGCCTTGTCGATGAACCCGAAGGCCCCGAGCCGCACCGCCTCCACGCAACGGTCGAAGCTTCCGGTCCCGGTGTAGACGATGACCGGCACGTCTATCTCCTGGTGCTCCATGGCCCGCAGCACGTCGAACCCGTCCAGGCCGGGCATCTCCAGGTCGAGGATCACGCAGTCGACGACCTCGCGGACAAGGATGTCGAGACCCTCCGCCCCTCCGCCCGCCACCCGCGTACGGAAGCGCCCCAGGCGCTCGAGGTCGTAGGCGTACTGCTCGGCCAGGGGACGCACATCGTCCACGATCAGCACCAGCTTTCGCATTACTCCTCCTCGCGGTCCGTTTTCTGGTGCGCGCTCTCCGAGGGTTCCGCCAACCCGAGAATGACATGCACGGACGTCCCCCGTCCCTGTTCGCTCTCAAGTACGATCCTGCCACCGACATCGGTGACCAGCCGGCGCGCGATCGCCAGCCCCAGTCCCGTCCCTTCCCTCCGCAAGGTGAAGAAGGGCTCGAAGACCCGGGCGCCCAACTCGGCGGGGATTCCGGGTCCGTCGTCCGCCACCGTCAGCCGGTATAGCGGCGGTCCGTCCCCCCCCGCCTCCTCCAGCGACACGACCACCTCGCCCCCCTCCCCCCCCACCGCCACCACCGCGTTCGCCACCAGGTTCTCGACCACGCGCCTGAGCGACACGGCGTCCATCTCCACCCACGCTTCCTCCATCCCCAGCGATTCGACGATGCGCACCCCCTGCGGCACCTCCGTGTAGGACGCGACGACGGCACGGGCCACACCCGCCAGCTCCGCGCGGTCCTTGCGGCCGTGCACGGCCACCGCCCGGTACTGATCGGCCAGGTCCCCCAGGTAGTCGAGGCTCTCGACGAGCGTGCGGGACCGCGCCGCGAAGGCATCGGACAGGTCGCCGGGGCCGCTTCGGTGCGCCTGGCCGAGGTGGTCCAGGACGTTGCGTATGGGGACGAGCCCGTTGCGCACGTCGTGGTTGACCTGTCGCGCCAGCTCCCCCACCGTGGCGCGCTTCTCGGCGTCGCGGACCCTTGCCACCTCTTCGCGAATCCGCTTCAGCATGCCGTCGAGGAAATAGCTGAGGCGGTCCAGCTCCCGGCCGCCGCCGCGCCCGAAGGTCGTGTCCAGGCGGCCCAGGTGCACCCTTCGCGCGGTGTCGGCGAGCCTCTCGACCGGACCCGACAGGCGGGGCGCGAGAATGCCGCCCAGCAGCAGGGCCAGCAGGGCCGAGCCCGCGAGAGACAGCAGGAGAGCGCGGTCCCAGTCCCGGACCATGGCGGCGAGCACCGGGTCCCGCCACGCCAGGTACAGCCCCACGTCGGCGAATTCGGTCTCGTCGTCCCACCCCAGCCACCCCACACCACCGATGCGGCGCCGGCCGTCGATCTCCGCGCCGCCGGGCAGCGTCCCACCCTGTCCCCGCACCACCCGCTCCACCCCGCCCCCGTCCCCCACCGCGCGTGCGAGCAGCCACACGTCCCGGTCCGCGGGCACGGCCTCCAGATCCGCGAGCCCCTTCCCCACCACCGCGACCACGCCGACACCCCCCACATCGATCCGGCGGGACCTGAGCACCGCGGTCACATCACCCTCCGGCTGAGACACCACACCCACGACGGGCCCGTCCGGCACCTCCGCCAGCGCTGCCAGGACGGGATCGCGCCGTCCCGCGTCCCCCGGAAAGTGGCTGGCCGCCAGGATCGTGCCGGACTCGTCCAGGACGCACGCCACCCCGACATCCCCGACCGAGGCGAAACGTCCCAGCGCTGCGTCCAGCGCCTGGCCCCGCCCGGACCTGAGCGCCATCCTCACCGCGTTGTCTTCCGCCAGCAGCCGTTCCAGGCTTTCGAGGCGGGCCTTCAGGCGCTGCACATCCTCCTGCCAGGCCGCCGCGACAGCGTCTCCCCGCTGCTGCATGCGGAGACTGTTGGCCTCGGCCAGCCGCTTCGCGCCGACCGAACGCATCACCAGCCCCAGCGCCAGAACCGGGATCCAGGCGACCACCAGGGCTGCGATGACGATGCGGGCCCGAAAGCTCATGGGCGAGGTGCGGATGAGGGTCCGATCGCGAAAGAGGCCGTCTCGCCGATCAGCAGCACAGTCGGGATTCCGCGTTCGGATCTGCCTTTCCACCCGACCAGCCTGTCGCCCACCTCGGCGTACAGGGAGCACGGATGCACGGGCCCTGCAGCCGCCACAATCACCGCCGCCACGTCCGTGCCGCTCCAGCGGTCGCCACCGGGCACAACCGGGCGCACGACCATTCGCTCACCCGCCCCCGTCAACTCGGCGACCGTCTTCGCGAGCGGCCCACCGGGCAACCCGAGTGAGACCATCCGCTCCGCGATCTGACGGGCTGCGAGATCGTCCTCCGGATAGCTCACCGTGGGAGGTGACGGCGCTGTCGGCCCGGCCGCCTCCGGGATGGCGCCCGCCTTTTCGGCCTCACTCGCCGGGGGCGACCCGCACGTCTCCACGACCGATTCCCAGCGAAGAAGCGGAAGCTGCCTCGCCAGCGTCGCGCCCCGGTCGATCCATGCCACTCCCACGGCGTTCCGCAGGGCCTGAGCGGCCTCGTCCCCGGTGCTCCCGGCAAAGGCGACCAGATAGAGGCGGTCGAACGCCGCCAGTTGCACACTCCTGCCCAGCGACCGGGCGTACTCGATCGACGCGTCGTGCCGGGTGACGATTTCTCCCGTATCCGCATCGATGGCGTCCCGGACGTCGCCGCCCGCCACCGGGAGCGGCACGCCCGCCAATCTGGGGTCCACGAAGACACGTGCGGGATCGCGCACCGGATCCCCGAACTCCACCCGGATGCCCCCGTTCCCGAGCACGGCGACCCGGTTCACGTGGTGCCCGAGCCAGGGCGGCTGATCTAGCGGCGGCCAGGTGTTCACGAGCTCCACGCCCCTCGGTCCCGGCGAATCGGGCAGGAATTCGAGCACCACCGTGTCGCCGGTGACCGTCCAGGTCGCCCTTCCGGGCTCGAGGCGATCCTCGCACCCGACGCGCAGCAGGGCGTACTCGGAGCCGCTGCCGTATACGGGGCGCACGCACGGGGTCGCTGCGCCAACGGGCGAGAACGAGGGCAAGCGTACGGACGTGGGCCGGGGCACGGGTCCGGGCGTCGGTCCGGGCGGGGGTCCGGAGGGAGCCGGTCCCGGTCCGCACGCCGAAAGCCAGGCGCAGAGCGTGAGCCGCATCCACAACTTCATGCAGTACTGTAACGAAGTGACCGGCGGCGCGCCGGACTCCGCGGTCGGCGACCGTGCCCGCGTCGAGCGCACCGATGCGTTGCGAGGCGGCGCCGGTTACAATCGAACGCATGACGTCTTCCTGTACAGACTCGCCCGCGATCGTCCCCGGACCGGCCGTGTCCACCGAGTGGCTGGCCGCCAACCTGGGCCAGGCCGGACTCGTGGTCCTGGACGGTTCGTGGTATCTGCCCGGGTCCGGACGGGATCCGGTCCGGGAATTCGAGCAGCGGCGGATTCCCGGGGCCCGCTTCTTCGACATCGATGTGTGCAGCGACCCCGATGCGGAACTCCCCCACACCATTCCCCCGCCGGGCCACTTCCGGAAGTGCGCCCAGGAGGTCGGCGTGTCGGATGCGTCGGCCGTGATCGTCTACGACGGTTCGGGCGTGAACCTCAGCGCGGCGCGTGTGTGGTGGACGTTCCGCTACTTCGGGCACGACAACGCGGCCGTGCTGGACGGCGGCCTGCGACACTGGATGGCGGCGGGACTGCCGATCGAATCGGGACCGTCCATGCGGACGCTGGAGGCCCCCGCCCCCTTCACCCCCCAGCCGCGACCCCACCTCGTCCGCACCGCCGAAGATGTCCTCGCGGCGATCGGCGCCGCGCACACCCGGATCGTGGACATGCGGTCGGCGGGCCGCTTTGCGGGAACCGAGCCGGAACCACGGGCGGGGCTCAGACCGGGCCACGTGCCCGGGAGCCGCAACGTGCCCTATTCCGATCTCGTGGACCCCCACACCGGTCTGGTCATCGACAACCAAACCCTGGCGAGGTTGCTGGTCCATGCGGGGGTCGATCCCCAGAGGCAGCTGGTGGGCACGTGCGGTTCGGGCACCAGCGCGTGCGCCTTTGCCTGGAAGATGGCGTGTGCCGGGCTTGGCGAGGTGGCGATCTACGACGGATCCTGGTCGGAATGGGGCGGCCGCGAGGACCTCCCGGTCGACACGGGTCCCGCGGAGATCATCGACTGACACGACGCTCTACGGATTACAGCCCTTGCTCCCTTGCGGCCGTGGAAGTTTCTCGGCGGTGATCGTACCGCGCTGGGCACCCAGCACCCAGTTCCCGGTAAAGCAGAAGCCATCTCCCGTAAGCCGCAGAATGAGTGTGCCGAGAGCAAGGTTGGCGTGGACGTTGAGCACCGCGACCCCCGTCTCCACCCCCGCGATCGCCGCCGACAGGACCCCCACGGAGAAGGTGCCGCGGTAGTTCCCCGGCTCGCCGCGGATCGTCATTGTCCCATCGGAGACCTGGGTCACGGATGACATCGACAGGTCGTAGGTCCCCACCGGATCCAGGACCGACTCCTTCGTTTCGCGGGCGGGAGAGGTGGCACAACCGGGAAGCAACCCGGAGACGAGTACCAGCGGCAAGTAGCGGGACGGCAGCCCCGTGATGAATCCGCGCGGGCAACCACGGCGGCCAGGCGACGAGCCGGCTGCCGACATCCGGCTCACCCGGAACGCGCCGCCGCTGCGATCCAGTCCGCCACCGCGCGCACCCCCGTCAGCACGCCTTCCCCGACCGCCGCCAGAAGGTTCCCGACCGCCGTCTCGTCGAGCCACCCAACCCAGACGGCCACCCCGAGAAGGATGCCCGCCGGCACGATGATCCGGATTGCGATGCGCATGAACTCCTTGAACACGATCCACACCAGGGCGACGGCGAGCACCAGGAAGACCAGCTCGCCGATCAATGCGGGTGTCGCAAATTCGCTCATTTGCTTGCCTTCCCTAGCCGTGGATAGAGCCGCCCGAGCACCGAGAGCGGTGAGGCACCGGGCTGGCAAAGTGGCTTTTCGTTGCCTTCTCAGCTACACGAAGCGGGGTGGCCCCGGGTTTTGAAGCCGCCCCGCCTCAACCTACTTGTCGTGCGCCCGCGAAACCTACGAAACCCGATCCTTCAGGCTCTTCGCGGCCTTGAACGCGGGATATCTCTTGGCAGCGATCGTAATCGCTTCTCCGGTACGGGGGTTGCGGCCTGCCCGCGCCGCCCGCTCACGTGCTTCGAAGGTTCCGAAGCCTCCGATGGAGACCTTTCCGCCCGCGTCGAGTTCGTTGGCGATGACACCGTTGACCGAGCTGAAGACCGTCTCCAGCACGTCCGCCGACTGGGCCTGGGTCAACCCGGACCGCGCCGCAAGCTTCCTGGCCATCTCGGACTTGTTCATGCAACTGCTCCTTGTTGGGTTGGTGCCCCGTACTCCGCCAGAGCCGGGGCGTTGAGAGCGGCGCGCACCGAGCACGCCGTGTTCTGGTTCGGTATACTTCCCCTCAACTGCCTTGTTCGTTCCCGGTTGTTCCCCGGCCCCGGCACCCAACATCCCACGAGACAGCGTGCACGAATGTGTACGAAAACAGCCAGAAATGGAAGATGCCGCCGTCAGCGACAACGCTGAAACCGACCTGGAGGGTATGCCGTGAGAGCCGCGATCTATCGAGAGTACCGTGGCCCCATCGTGATCGAATCACTGCCGGACCCGGAGCCCGCGTCCGACGGCGTGGTGCTGCGCGTCCAGGCCAACGGAATCTGCCGCAGCGACTGGCATGGGTGGGTGGGACATGATCCCGACATCGTGCTGCCGCATGTGCCGGGGCACGAGATCGCGGGGGTGGTCGAGGAGGTGGGGCGTGACGTGAGGCGGTGGAAGACGGGCGACCGGGTGTCGGTGCCCTTCATTGCGGGGTGTGGGCGCTGCCGTCCCTGCCGTGCCGGCGACCAGCAGGTCTGCGACCGCCAGTTCCAGCCGGGCTTCCATGGTTGGGGCGGGTTTGCAGAGCGCGTGGGGTTGCGCCACGCAGATCTCACCCTGGCCGCCCTCCCGGATGAGGTGGGGTTCGTGGAGGCCGCGAGTCTGGGCTGCCGTTTCGCGACCTCCTTCCGGGCGGTGCAGGCCCAGGGGAGGGTGACGGGGGGCGACTGGGTGGCCGTGCACGGGTGTGGCGGGGTGGGGTTGGCCGCGGTGATGATCGGGGCGGCGCTGGGCGCGAACGTGGTGGCGGTGGATATCCGCCGCGCGGCGCTCCGCATGGCGCGTGAGGTGGGGGCCGCAGCGGTCGTGGACGCCTCCATGTCGGCGGACGTTGCCGAGGAAGTGCGCGACGTAACCGGCGGCGGGGCTCACACTTCCATCGACGCGCTCGGCCATCCCGACACCTGTTTCAACTCGGTCGCGTGCCTGCGCAAGCGCGGGCGCCATGTGCAGGTGGGTCTCATGACCGGGGACCACCGTAACGCCAGAGTCCCCATGGACCGTGTGATCGCCTGGGAGCTGGAGATGATCGGCAGCCACGGACTGCAGGCGCATGAGTACGACCGCATTTTGCGGATGGTCGCCTCCGGCTTCGTCGATCCGGCCCGGCTTGTGACCCGCACGGTCACCCTCGAGGAGGGGATCGAGGTGCTGACGGGGATGGACGGCTACGAGGTGCTTGGGGTCGTGGTCATCGATCGGTTCGGGGAGACGGGCTGACGAGCGGTTCCCGGGCGGACGGTCACCAGCCTTCGAAGGCACAGAACGGGTGGAGTTCGCCGGGCCATCCGGGTACCGCGAGTCCCGCGCGGCCGAGCAGGGATCCCGCAGGGGCCGTCAAGTTACCGATCCAATCGAGTGCGGGTGACCCGATCGGCGCCCCCGGGGGGGCCTGCGGGGCGGTGGTGGGCGTCCACGAATCGAAGGGCCGGTCCTCGAAGCGCTGGATGTCGCTTGCCAGCAGCGCGAAGTGGGCCGCGGCCGCGTCGTTGCTCAGGGCGAGACCTTGCGACATGGACTTCATGCGTCCGAGATGCCGGGCGGCGATGGCGCGCACCTGAGGCATGGAAGCGCCACCCGCCAGTCCCATCAAGCCGTCGGCCACGACCCTGCCGACCGCGCGCCGCACCTCCGCCTCGTAGCGGGAGTCCCCCGCATCGGGCTCGGCCACTGCGGTGAGCGCCTCCATCACGTCGCCCAGCCCAGGCAGCGAAGGATCGAGCAGTTGCTGCTCGAACAGCCGCGCCGCCCGGCTCCCATTCAACACATTCCCCACCACGTGGGCCGCGGCGACCACCGCCGGCGAGATGGCGTCGAACATGGGGCCCGTGTAGCGCGGGAAGAGCTCGCGCGACCGGCCGTAGCCGGACGGGCGGGGCGGAAGGTCGTCGAGCACCGTCTGGGGGATGGTCAGCTCGGCCGGCTGAATGGCGCGCACCAGCGCGTCGAGCGCCCGCTGCTGCTCGGCGGCCGGCGCCGCGCGGACCGGGTCGAGGCCGTCGCCCCGCGAGGCGTAGGTGTAGTGCATTCCGCCCAGCACGGAGGCCGCCGCCGTAACCTGGTAGCGGTGGTGCAGGTAGAGCGGCACCAGCGCCTCCTCCATCTGCGCCATCGGCCGTCCCGCCCGGATCGCGCGTTCACCGAAGCGCTCCAGCGCGGCGCGGCGCACGTCCAGCATGCGGTCCAGCTCGACGCCCGCATCCGTCCCGTTCGACCATTGATCGGCCCGCGCGTGGGCCGAGGCGTCCTGGTTGGTGAAGAAGCGGACGTCCTCCTCCCACGCCTCGTCGAGGATGCGCTCCAGTTCAGCCGCCTCGTCGGTTCCCGCCGGAAAGTGCGCGTAGCCGTACCGGATGGCCACCTTGTCCCACTCCCCGATGTCGGCGTCGTACACCTCCGAATAGTCGAAGTCGTCTCCGTCGTGGGTGATGAGCGGGTGCGGGTAGTCGAGGACCGAGATGCGCCCCAGGTCGCTGTCGTAGTAGTTGTGCGAGAGCCCGAGCGTGTGTCCGACCTCGTGCGCCGAGAGCTGGCGGATGCGCGCCAGCGCCCACTCCGCGATGTCCGCCGGGTTCTCGTCGCCGTTGGTGTAGGGCGCCAGCAGCCCCTCGGCGATGAGGTAGTCCTGCCTGACCCGCAAGGACCCGAGCGTCACCGTCCCTTTCAGGATCTCGCCGGTGCGCGGATCGGTGATCGAACCGCCGGTGCTCCAGCCGCGGGTCGACCGGTGCACCCAGTTGATCACGTTGTAGCGGATGTCGTGGCTGCTCACCTCCTCGGGGCGCAGCTCCACGCGGAAGGCGTCGATGAAGCCCGCCGCCTCGAAGGCCTGGTTCCACCAGCGCGCGCCGTCGAGCAGCGCGGAGCGGACCGGTTCCGGCGTGCCGGGATCGAGGTAGTAGACGATCGGCTCGACCGGTTCGCTCATCGCGGCGCCCGGGTCGCGCTTTTCCAGACGGTGGCGGCGGATGAAACGCTGCGTCATCGGCTCGCCCAGCGGCACCGAGTAGTCCTGAAACGACATGCCGCCGTACCCGGCGCGGGAGTCGTGGGCGCGGGGCGTGTATTCGCCCAGCTCCGGAAGCTTCACGAACGAGTGGTGCATGCGGACCGTCGCCGCCGCCGCGGAGGCCGCTACGCTGCCGACCCCCTCGAAGGCGCCTCCTCCGCCGCCAAATCCCCCAAACCCCCCGCCCCCACCCGCCTGCCGTGCGAAGGTCAGCGACGCCTCCATCTCGGTGTTCTCGGGGAAGTTCATGACCATCGGCATGTAGACCGCGCTGCGGCTCGCATCCAGACGGTAGGTCCCGGGACGCATGCGCCCCGCGAGCCCGGCGATGTCCTGCATGAGGAACGGCGTGAAGTCCACCAGCACGCGCTCTCCGGTCGCGGCCGCAACCGTAGAACCCCAGAGCGTCGACGGCGCGAAGGCGTCCTCCACCGCCCTGCGCTCGGCGGGGTTGTCGCTGGAGGCGCGGAAGCGGTGGTTCGGCTGGATCATGAGCACCTTCGGGCCGACCCGGTGGAAGCGCACCACCCGCGACCCGGACTGCTGCCCCCGGTCGATGCCGATGTCGTTGGAACCGAGGCCGGCCCCGATTCCCGCGGCGTGGAGCACGTCGGTGTCCCAGAGTCCGACTTCGAGCCAGATCCTGCCGGCCGACTCCTCCCAGTAGATGGGGAAGAAGCCGTCCATGCGTTCCATGGCGGCGGTCTTCTCCTCGATGGTGGGGGGGGTGGCGGCGGGGCTGGGCCTGTCCTGGGCGGCGAGGGTGTGCGGGGCGACGATGGTGGCCATCGTGGTGGCCAGGGCAAGTGTCGCGGCCGGGATGGCCATCGCGCGGGCAACGGCGATTGCCGCGACCGTGACGTTAGCGGCCATGCCGCGGGCAGAGCGGATGACGTAACTGTGGATCATGGTGATTCTCCTCGGTTGGACTGGTGGGGCAGCAAGGCGCGCACCGCGTCGGCCACGCGTTCCATTTCATCGATTGTGTTGTACAGGTGGGGGGAGACGCGAATCCGCCCCCGCCTGAGCGATACGACCACGCCCGCTCCGGCGAGCCCCTCTTCGAGCACCTCGCCCGGAACGTCCGGATGCCGGAAGGTGACCATGTGGCGCCGGTGCTCCGGTTCGGGAGCTGTCTCGCACCCCAGGCGCTCGAGCCGGCCGGCCAGATCGGCCACCAGACCGCACACATGGGCCGCGATCCGCTCGATCCCGGCCTCCTCGAGCAGCTCCAGTGCAGCCGCGAACCCCGCGATCAGCGGGTATGCCAGACTACCCTCCTCGAAACGGCCGGCATCCGGCAGCAGTTCATAGTGGACGCGGTCGAAGTTGAAGTTGTCGGTCGTGCTGCGCCAGCCGATCAGCGCCGGGTGGATGTGTCCGACCACGGACCGGTCCACGAACACGGCCCCGATTCCCATCATGCCGAGCATCCACTTGTGGCTGTCGGCCGAGAGGAGATGGATCCCGGCCGCCTTCACGTCCAGCGGCAGCGCCCCCACCGTCTGGATGCCGTCCACGCAGAGCAGCACCCCCCACTCGCGACAGAGCCGGCCCAGCCCGGCCACATCTGTGACCGCACCCGTCGCGTACTGCGCCGAACTGACCGCCAGTACACGCGTGCGCGACCGCATCGCCCGGGCGGCCGACTCGACGGTGACGGTTCCGGCTTCGTCCGTGGGAATCACGTCCAGCGCCGCCACCCCGCGCTCCTCCAGGTCCATCCACGGGTACACGTTGGAGGGGTATTCGACCGATGCCGCCGCGGCCACCCGGTCGCCGGGGCGCCAGTCCAGCCCGGCGGCCAGCAGCGACAGCCCGTGCGAGGTGTTGCGCACGAAGGCAACCTCGTCGGGGACGCACCCGATCAGGCGGGCGAAGCGCTCGCGGCAATCGGTGGCCAGCGACTCCCAGTCGTCGAAGCTGGGCCGTCCCACCCGCGCGGTGGAGTCCATGAAGGCGTGGACCGCGTCGACCACCCGCGTCGAGGTGGGAGACACGCCCCCGTGGTTGAGGAAGATGTGGGTGCGCGAGACCGGGAATTCGGCGCGGAAGGATTGGAGTGGTTTCATGGGGTGCTCTTCTCGATACCGAAGGGCGTCCAGGTGAGGCGCTCCGACCGTGTTCGGCGCCGGATCTCCATGTTCCCATGGATGGATTCGGTGGTGGCGTAGCCGCGGCCGTGGTCCAGGTGGATGCAGAGCGCGCGGTAGCGGACGCCGTACCCGCGCACCGCCGCGTTCTCCAGACGGCGTCCGAGTTCGCGGTCCTGTCCACCGTAGCCCATCCGCTCGTCGAAGCCGTTCACGGCGATCAGATCGCTCCGCCACCCCGACGCGTTCCCCCCGTTCCATGTGGGCCGGGTCGTGGTGAGGCGGTCGGCCGCGGCAGCCGCGAAGCCAGGTACGGCGAGCTTGGTCCACCCCCTGGAAGCGCCCCCACCCCGGGCGCGGATCCACCGCAACGAGAACACGCGTCCCTCTACCACATCGGCGCGCATGATGCTGCGGCTCACCTCCATCGGCAATCGTACACACCCTCCGGACAGGAAGCGGCCCTTGGCGGCAAGCCCGGCATGCACGGCCAGGAAGTCGCCCCTGGGAACCAGGTCCGCGTCCGAGAACACCAGGTATTCCGATCGCGCCGCCACGATCGCCTTGTTGAGGATCCGTGACTTGCGAAATCCATCGTCCCGTTGCCACACATGGCGAATCGGCACCCCCTCGTCCGCGTAGCGCGCGATCATCTGCGCGGTTTCGTCCGTCGACCCGTCGTCGGCGATCAGCAGCTCGAAGTCGCGGTGATTCTGGGCGAGGTATCCCCACAGCACCTTCTCGAGCCACTCGGGCGACTGGTAGGTGGCGACGATGACCGAGAGTCGCACGCTCAACCGGATCCGTTCCCGCGCGTCCGCACCACCTCGCGGTAGACATCCAGGTGCCCCGTCACCATGGCCCCCACCGAGAAGAGGGACTCGACCCGGGCCCGGGCCCGCTCGCCCATGGCCCGCGCACCCACCCGGTCCTCCACGATCCCCGCGATCGCTGTCGCCAGCGCCCCCGCGTCTCCCGGCGGACAGAGCACGCCCGTCCTGCCGTTCTCGATGACCTCTGGAATGCCCCCCGCGTGCGCGCCCACGACCGGCACACCCGCCGCGCCCGCCTGCAGAGCCGCCACGCCCAGACCCTCGCGCAGCGCCGGGAGCACGCAGAAGTCGAAGCTTCCCAGCCACCGGTGCAGGTCACCGCGGAAACCGGCGAAACGTATCTGGTCCTCCACGCCCGCCACCTCGGCGAGCGCGGCCACGTTCTGCTCCAACGGTCCCTCCCCAAAGAGCACGACGTTCGCCATCAACCCCCGGCGCTTCAGGATGGCCAGCGCGTCGATCAGCACCCAGTGCCCCTTCCGGGACCGAAACTGCGCGACCATCGCCCCCGCGGGCGCCCCGGGCTCGAGCATGAACTCCCCGTCGCGCTTGGCGGGTTCGCACGGGTCCTGCCAGTCGGACGCGTCGACCGCGTCGTGCACCAGCGAGATCTTCTCGGCGGGGACACCCTGTTCCACCAGCACGTCGCGCACGGCCGCCGAGATCGCCACCACGCGGCGGAAGAGGCCGTACTTGGGAGCCACGATCCAGGCCACATCCGGGTCCGCCACGCGCCGCGTCACGATCACCGGCGCGCGGGCCATGGTGGCCGCCATCACACCCAGTCTGTCCGCACCCTCTCCCCTGTGGAGGTGGACGAGTTCCACATCGGGGCGGCTGAAGCGCCACGCCATCCTCGCCAGCGACACCACGTCCGCTTCGCCGCGAAAGGGGTACTCCTCGACGCGCAGCCAGCGCGCGCGGGCCGCGCGGGCCACCTCCGACCCCTTTGGCGCGAGCACGACCGAATTCACGCCCCGCTCCTGCAGCCCCTGCACGAGGTACAGCACCTGGAGAGCGCCGCCGTAGAGGTCGCGGCCGGTCTCGAGGTGGATGACGCTCACGCGACCGCCGCCTCCACCGCCGCCAGCACCTCGGCGACCGAAATGTCGTCCATGCAGTCGATGCGCCCGTCGCAGGTCAGCTTGCCCCAGCACGGGGAGCAGTCACGCCCCGAGTGCAGAATGCATGCCCCCGGGGTGGGGGGATCCAGATACGGCGCGTTGGAGCCGAAGATGAGGACCGTCGGACGGCCGAAGGCGTGCGCCATGTGACTGAGACCGGTGTCCACGCCGACCAGCACGCTGCACCGGGAGACCACCGCTGACGCCTCGCCCAGCGTGGTCCTGCCCACCAGGTCCACGAGCGGAGCACCCGCCACCGGGCCGTTCGCGCCACCCTCCAGGATCCGGTCGGCGGCAGCCCGGTCCGCAGGACCCCCCAACAGCACGACCCCCAGCCCCGCACCCTCCCGAATCTCCCGAATCAGTGCGGACCACCGATCCTCGAACCAGTGCTTGTAGAAGCGGGTCGTGAAGGGGCACGCCGCTACGAAACCGTCCCCCAGTCCCTCGGCGGCAACGATCCGGTCGACCGCGGCCAGCTCGTCCTCGCCGCGCGGGATCTCCATGGCGAACGAGGTCGCGTCCAGCCCGAGCGCCTCGGCGAAGGAGGCGTCCGCCGACGCGATCCGGCGCGTGAAGAACTCACGCTTCACGACCTTCGTCATGAGTAGCCCCGACCCCTCGCGCGACCCCAGCCCGATGCGCACCGGCGCCCCCGAGAAGAAGGCCAGGGCTCCGCTGCGGAGCAGTCCCTGTGCGTCGATGGCCACGTCGAAGCGGCGGTCGCGCAACCCGGCGAAGAAGTCCGCGGCCGCCCCCGCGAAAGCTCCCCAGCGACCCGTCCGCAACATCCGTTTCCACTCCGCGCGCTCCCAGACGATCACCTCGTCGAGGTGCGGATTGTGGCGGATCACGTCGGCGGTCCGTTCCTCCACGGCCCACGCTATGTGGGCGGTTGGGTAGCCACGCCGCAGGGCCCCCGCCAGGGGAGACGAGAGAACGACATCTCCCCGCGCCGAGAGGCGCACGACGAGGATCTTCCGGGCATCGGAAGGAATCATTCGGGTCGAACCGGCGGTGGGCGGCGGCTGGAAGATTTCCGCACCTTTCGAGGAATCATGACTTGAAGGTTATGATTGCGTGTTGACCTGACAACTCCCGTATGCGACCGGGTTTTGCCCCCTTGCCACGCACCTCTCCATGACCGGACTACTGCGCGACTTCGCCCTGGCCCTGGGACTCGTCGCATATGCAGTGAAGAAGCGTCTGCAGACGGGGAGCTGGAGGACCGGCTTGCGTGACCGCAGCGGGAGGGTGGGTAACCTGGAGCGGCGAGCGGCGGGACCACGGATCCTGGTGCACGGCGTGAGCGTGGGCGAGACGCATGCGCTGGAACCCTTCGTTGACGCGCTGGCGGCCTCCCCGCTGGTGCCGGATGTGGTGGTGAGCGCGAGTACGGCGACGGGGTTCGAGCGAGCGGTGCGGATCCATGCGGGGCGCCGGGAGGTGGTGCGCTTTTCGCTCGATTTCACCTGGATGGCGGGTCGTTTTCTGGACGCGGTGCGTCCTGAGCTGGTGGTGCTGGGAGAGCTGGAGTTGTGGCCGTCCTTTCTGGCGGCGTGTGCGCGGCGCGGGATTCCGGTGTGTGTGGTGAACGGCCGGCTGTCCGAGCACAGCTATCGGGGCTATCGGCGGTGGAGGCCGTTTGCGCGGCGGATGTTCCGGCAGCTCGCCTGGGTGAGCGCGCAGACCAAGGTGTACCGGGACAGGTTCGTGAGGCTGGGGGTGCCGGCGGATCGGGTGGTGGTGGGTGGAAGTCTGAAGTGGGATGCGGCGCTGAAGGAGCCGAACGCGGGGGAGACGGAGGCGTTGGCGGCCGCGTTGGGGATCGACCGGAACAGGCCGCTGATCGTGGCCGGGTCGACGGGGCCGGGGGAGGAGGCGGTGCTGCTGCGTGGGCTGCCGGAGGGGTGGCAGTTGTTGCTGGCGCCGAGGAGGCCGGAGCGGTGGGACGAGGTGGCGGGGATGGTGCCGGGGATGCGGCGGCGGAGTGGGGGTGGTGGGATGGGAGAGTATGATCAGGGCATGCGTGTGGGTGGGCAGGATATGCGTGAGGATGGGCAGAGTATACGTGTGGGTGGGAAGGAAATTCGTGGGGATGGGCGGAGAATGCGCGACCAGGAGACTCGCCGGACAGGCGAGCCGGCGAGCGTCTTCCTCCTAGACACGATCGGTGAGCTGCCGGCGGCCTACCGGCTGGCCGATGCCGTTTTCGTGGGGCGGAGCCTCGTCCCCATGGGCGGCTCCAACCCGCTGGAACCGGTGGCGCTGGGCAAGCCGGCCGTGATCGGGCCGCACCACGAGAACTTCGCGGGGGTGGTGGCCGAACTGGTGGCCGCGGGGGGACTGGTGGTCAGCGAGGACCCGATGGCCGTGATCGCGGGGTGGCTGGACGACCCGGTTGCCGCGCTGGGGGTGGTGGCGGGGGGGCGGGTGGCGCTGGAGCGCAATCGTGGCAGCGCGGAGAGGGCGGTGGGGGGGGTGGTGGGGTTGCTGTAGCCGCACCAACCCACCATCAGGAACCCGTCAGGGCTGTAGACTCGGCAGCGCCCGCACCTCCACCTTCGAGTAGGGATCTGCGTGGGGTTGTCCTGGAGACAAGGCGGTCCCCGCACGAAGCGCCACGATCTCGGCCGCGGACCTCCTCAGCCCCGGCCAACGCCGCGCTCCATATCGGATCGTCTTCACCGGGAAGATGCGCCCGCAGAACAGGGTGCTCACTGAAGGCGAAGAGGATCCTCAGGGGGTCGTCGAGACAGGCGATGGTGCCATCGGAGAGCTGGTTTCGGAACAGCCAATGCTCGTGGAGGTATCCGTGCCCGAAGCTCAGTGTGGTATCGCCCGTCATGGCCACCTCGTGGAGCAACCTTTCGCTCGTGCGCGTGTGGTGGACGGTGACGAACACCCGCTCCGACGCTATGCGGGCGGCTGTCGAACTCCATGGGTCCTTCGCCCTCGCGGCCGAAGCTCCTCAGGTGGCTTCCATCGGGGCCGAAGATGCGAACATCGTAGTTCACGGCGTCGAGAACCACCACGTTTCCGTCGGGGTCGAAGGCGGCATCGCCGATCATGCCGAAGAGCTCGGGACTGTCGCCGCGGTTGGTACCGAGCGCCAGGGTGGTGCGTGCACCGAGGAGCCTGTCGCGGGCGGCACGCCACTCGGTGAGCGCTTCCGCCGACAAACCGATGGGCTCGCTACCGGTGGTTCGCCGCCTGTTTCCTCATTGCCCTCACGGGCGGCTTTCGCGGGGCGATATCGGGGCTGTCGCCTGCGCTTGTCATCGTGATGGCACAGGTCGGCGCCACGATGGGTGCCCAAGGCGACCCCCTTTTCGTCACAACCACGGTGGCGCTCATGGCGGTGATCGTTGTGATCATGAATCTCGCCGGCCTTGAAATGGCCGCGAACCAGGATCTGGACTGGAACCGCGAGTTGAGCGCGACGGGGTTCGCAAGCGTGGTCGCGGGCCTCGGCGGCGGCACGCCCGCGAGCATGATCGTGCCCGCGTCGCTGCGCAGCAAGTTCTTTGGGGCGACCACCCGCCTCACCGGGATCGTCGCGGCCCTCGTCATCGCAGCCGCCCTGTTTCTGGGCGATGGGATGCTGGACCTGGTCCCCGTACCGCTCGTCGGGGGCATTCTGTTCTTCGCCGGCCTCGGCATGCTGGACGAAGGGCTCGTTCGAAGCCGAAAGCGCCTTCCGTGGACGGAGTACGGCGTCATCGTGCTGATCGCGGGCGTCACCGTGGTGTTCGGGCTGTTCGAAGGTGTGGGCGCCGGGATGCTGGCCACTCTGCTGTTCTTCGCCGTGCGCCTGAGCCGCGTGGACCCGATCGGATCGCGCTTCACGGTGCGTGAACGCCGGAGCACCAAGGGGCGTTCGGTCCCGGACCGCGTCATCCTCCAGGAGGAAGGGGAGCGCGTGCTGGTGTGGCGGCTGCGCGGCTACATCTTCTTCGGAAGCGTGTACCCCCTGGCCGACCATCTCCGGGAATCGCTGAGCGCCGACCCGCGTCCCGCCTGCGTGATGCTGGATTTCACGGACGTCTCCGGCTTCGACTTCTCGGCGGTGAACGTCCTGGCGAGGTTCCTGAAAATGGCGAATAGAGCCGGCGTCAAGGTGGTTCTGAGCGCGCCGTCAGAGCAGGTGAGGCCCGGTTTGGAGCGCAACCTTCCTCCCTCGGAGCTTGCCGTCCTGGGGATTGAGCCGGATGCGGACCGCGCGCTCGAACAGTGTGAGGAGATCGTACTCGAGGCATGGAAGGCGAAGGCGGGCACGGTCGACAAGCACCGCGCCTCGGTGTTGGAGCGCGCCGCCGCCGACCTGGACAGCCAGTTGGAGCAGCGAACCCGTTTCGAGGACATGGTTGACGAGCTGCACAGCTGGCTGAGGCCGCGCCGGTACGCCCCCGGCGAGATTCTCGCGGGGCCGGACGTACCGGGCGAAGGCCTCCAGTTGCTGACATCCGGCCGGGCTTCCGCCCACGATGCCGCGGGCACGCGCTTCCGCCACTACGGGCCGGGCGATGCGATCTGGCCGGTCGAGCCTGCGGACGAGGAGGCGCCAACGGTAACCGCCGATGCGGCGTGCACGACGATGCTGTTGACACCGGCCGCCCGGCGCAGGATGGAGGAGCAGGATGAGGGGCTCGCACTGAAGCTGTATCGACACCTGCTGGCCGAACGTTTCGCAGGCGAACCGACAGCCTCGGTGCGCGACGATGCCGTCTCCCCACGGTCCGGTTCCCGATCGGAGTCCGATTCATGAAGCGCTGGGTGGCCACAGTTGCCCCGGTATCCACCGCCGTCGCGTGCAGCCGGGAACCGGAGCCCACGACCGGCTGGCCGTTCGTCGGCGCCGACCAGGCGCACACCAAGTACTCCGCAGCCGATGAAATCACGGCCGCCAACGTTACCGAACTGGAGATTGTCTGGACATGGGAACCGAAGGAGGCACCCCTCGAGGAGTACGGCACGCTCCCGGGCTCCTTCCAGGCGACCCCAATCCTGGTCGGCGATGTCCTCTACCTGTCCACCATGTATACGCGGGTGGTCGCGCTCGACGCCGAGAGCGGCGCGGAACTGTGGACATTCGATCCGAGGGCCTGGGAGGGCGGACCGGTCGGCGCGGGGCCGACCGGCTTCGAGCACCAAGGCGTCGCCTGGTGGGGCGACGGGGACGACCGCGCGCGTCTTCCTCAACAGCCGCGACCGGCTGTATGCGATCGATGCCGCGACCGGTGAGCTGGACGGGGACTTCGGGGAGGGCGGGAGCGTCGTGCTGACCGAAGGGCATGGCCGCGAGGTCACCCGCCAAGAGTTCGACCAGACCTCGCCTCCGGTGGTGTTCGAGGACCTGGTGATCGTCGGGAGCCGCTTGCCCGACGGGGTGCAGCGCAGGTTCGATCCCCCCGGAACGGTGCAGGCGTTCGACGTTCGCACGGGCGAGCGGCGCTGGGTGTTCTTCACCATCCCGCAATCGGGCGACGACTTCGGCGCGGACACCTGGGAGGACGAGTCCTAGCGCTACACCGGCCACGCCAACGTGTGGGGGCTGATGTCGCTCGACGCGGAGCGGGGTTTCCTATACGTGCCGACGAGTACGCCGAGCAGCGACTACTGGGGCGGGCGCCGGAGGGGGGCGAATCTGTTCGCCGAGTCGCTGGTGTGCCTCGATGCTTGCACGGGTGAGCGGCGGTGGCACTTCCAGGCGGTTCACCACGGCGTGTGGGACTACGACCTGTTTGCGGCGCCGAATTTGGTGACGATCAACGTGGACGGGCGCGAGATCGACGCGGTGGCGCAGGTCTCGAAGCATGGCTTCACCTTCGTGTTCGACCGGGTGACGGGCGAGCCGGTGTGGCCGATCGAGGAGCGTCCGGTGGACACGTCGACGGACGTGCCGGGCGAAGTGTTGTATCCGACGCAGCCGTTCCCGACCCGGCCGCCGCCCTTCGCCGTGCAGGGCGTATCGCTTGACGACGCGAACGATCTGACGCCGGAGATCCACGCGCTCGCGGTGGCGGAAATGGAGCGCTGCTCGCGTCCCAACTGCTCCTGGGGTTCGCGACCTGGCACGGCGAAGACCCCAACGAGCCCGCCGACTGATGGACGGAAGCAGCATCGCCCTGCTCGGTTTCCTCGCCCTCCTGGCGCTGCTCCTGATCCGGGTGCCGGTGGGGCTGGCGATGCTGGTCGTGGGCGTGGCCGGAATCGCCCTGATCCGCCCGGGGGCGGTGGTGCCGGTGCTGGCGGGGGAGGTCTTCGGAGTGGCCTCGCGGTATTCCCTCACCATCTTGCCCCTGTTCATGCTGATGGGGAACCTGGCCGTGATCTCGGGGATGAGCCAGGACCTGTACCAGGCCGCCCACAGCTGGCTCGGCCGTGTCAGGGGCAGCCTCGCGTCCGCGTCGATCGTCGCGTGCGCCGGATTCTCCGCTCTTTCGGGCTCGTCCCTGGCCGCCGCGCTCACCATGGGGCGCGTGTCGCTTCCCGAGATGCGTCGGTACAGGTATGCCGATTCGCTGGCGACGGGTGCCATCGCCGCCGGCGGAACGCTCGGCATACTGATCCCGCCGTCGGCTGGCCTGGTCATCTACGGGATCATCACCGAGGAGAGCATCGGACGCCTGTTCATGGCCGGGATCATCCCCGGGATTCTGCTCACGCTTCTCTTCGTGCTCGGCGTCTGGATCGTCGTGAGACGCGATCCGGAGAAGGCTCCCCACGCCACGGCACCGGTCCCGTGGCGGGATCGTCTCGGGGCTACCGCACGCGCGATGTGGATCCTCGGCATCGTCGTCGTGACCATCGGCGGCATCTACGCCGGCGTCTTCTCCGCCGTCGAGGCGGCCGCCGTGGGAGCGTTGCTGACGCTGGTCGCGGCCGCCGTGCGGCGTGCGCTGAACCGCAATGCCATGAACGAAGTGGTCCGCGCCACGCTGAAGGCGAGCGGCACCGCCTTCCTGGTGCTCTTCGGCGCGTTCGTGTTCAAGGTCTTCCTGGGATTTACGGGAATCGCCTTCGTCGCGGCCGAGTGGGTCACCGAACAGGGGTTTTCGGGGGCTCAGGTGGTCATGCTGGTGCTGGTCATGTTCATCGTGCTGGGCACCTTCCTCGACGGCTTCGCGATGCTCGTGCTGACCGTTCCCCTGGTTCAGCCGATTCTCGAATCCCTGGGCGTCGACATGATCTGGTTCGGTGTGATGATCGTGATCACGCTCGAGATGGGCCTGATCTCGCCTCCGGTCGGGTTGAACATCTTCGTGGTGAAGGGCGTGGCTCCCGACGTACCGGTCGGGACGATGTTCCGGGGCATCGTTCCGTTCTGGCTTGCGATGCTCGCGGCGCTGATATTGATCGCGGTGCTGCCCGGCCTCGCCACACTTCTGCCCAACGCCATGTTCGGATGACGGGAGACTACCCATGAAATGCACGCGCGAGTTCATCCGCGGACTGCTCGCACCCGGACTGGTGGTCGCCCTCGGATGCGGGGGAACACAGGAAGGCACCGAGTTGTCGCTCGCGCACTTCCTGCCGCGGACCACGTTCTGAACGAAGCCGTGTTCACGCCGTTATCGGAAAGGCTGGCCGAGCTCTCGGACGGCCGGCTGACCGTCAGGCAATACCCGAGCGGCATCCTGAACTCATCGCCCGCCGCGCAGTACTCGATGCTGCTGGGCGGGGTGGCCGACATCGCCCTTGTCGTCCCCGCCTACACGCCCGACCTCTTCCCGAAGACGGACCTCATCGGCTATCCGGGCGTCTGCGAGACCGCGCTGGAGTGCACCGAGGCGCTGCAGCGCGCCTGGTCCGTTCTGGAACAGGAGTACGATGCCAGGGTTCTGGCAGTCTGGTCCAGCACCCCGCCCGTGCTTCTCACCCGCGAGACTCCGGTGCGAACGCTCGATGACATCCGCGGCCTCAAGATCCGCGTGTCGTCACGGAGCGACATCCCGTTCATTGAAGCGCTCGGCGCCAGCGCCCTGATGCAGCCCGCCACGGAACTGCACCAGAGTCTGACCACCGGCGTCATCGACGGAGTCGCCATCGGGCCGTCCGGAATCGTCGCGTTCCGGCTGCACGAGCCCGCCGCCTACCTGACCACCTGGCTGCCCATATCCGGATTGGCGTTTGCCCTGCTCATGAACCGGGACACATACGAGGCCCTGTCGCCGGAGGAGCGGGGGTGGATCGACGAGGCGGCGGACAGCGCGCTATCGGTGGCCGGGGCCATGGCGTTCGAGCGTGTCGATACCGAGGCGCTGGAGCTCGCGCGGGGGGTCGGGGTGGAGATTGTCGAGCTTGGGGAGGGTGAAAGGCAGCGGTTTGAACGGGCGATTGGTGCGGTGCGGGAGGCGGGGCTGGCGCGCGATGTGGGGGGGATGACGGTGGGGGAGGTGGTGAGGTTGTTGGGGAGGGAGTGAAGGGCGCACAGTAAACTCCAGTTTACATTTTGTCAACCGTGGTTGACATGCGGGGTGCGGTCACGGGATTTCCCGCACCTCGATCCGCGGATAGGGATCGTTCCAGCCCGCGACGAAGCGCCCCGGGAACATCCTCATGATCCGCGGGAAGTCGTCGGAGATGAGCGCCCCCTGTCCCGTCGCCGCATCGACGAGGTAGGTGCGGACCCGTAGCGAGAGCAGACGCCGGTAGCCGGTCTGCAGGACAATGTGGCTTTTCCCGAACGGGTGAGGCTTGTCGACGATTTCAGCGCTGTTGCTCAGCATCCTGATGTGGCTGCCGTCGATGGCGCCCGCATAGAACGGCTGAACATAGTCCTCCAGCGCCGCGGTCCAGACCGGATCGTCTTCGCCGGGACGGTGCAACCGCAGAATCGGGTGCTCGCTGAAGGCGAAGAGGACTGCGGGCGGATTGTCGAGACACGCGATCGTGCCGTCGGACAGCTGATTCCTGATCAGCCATTGCTCGTGGAGGTACCCGTGCCCGAAGCTCAGCGTGGTATCGCCCGTCAGGTTCACCTCGTGGAGCACCCTGTCGCTGGTGCGCGTGTGGTGGACGGTGACGAACACCCGCTCCGCGGCCGACACGCACATGTCCCGGGACGGCACGGTAATCCGGTCCAGGTACTCGTAACCGCCCGCCACCGGAGCGAACGTCTTCATCTCGGCACGCATCCCCACGAGAAGTCTCCCGTCAGAGAGGACCGTGACGCTGTGCGGACGCGTGTCGAACTCCATGGGGCCTTCGCCCTCCCGACCGAAGCTCAGCAGATGGCTTCCATCGGGACGAAAGATGCGCACATCGTAGTTCACCGCGTCGAGAACCACGACGTTCCCGTCACGGTCGAAGGTGACATCGCCGATCATGCCGAAGAGCTCCGGACCCTCGCCGCGGTTTGTTCCAAGCGCCTGGGTCGTGCGGGCGCCGAGAAGCCTGTCGCGGGCAGCGCGCCACTCGGCCAGCGCTTCCGCCGAAAGCCCGACGGGTTCGCTGCCAACCGTGATCAGGGCCGCATCCGCCGGGGCCGCGTTTTCGTCTGTCGGGTGGAGTTGTTCGCCGGCGTCCAGGTTCAAGTCCGGCCCACAGGCGGAAAACGCGAGAAGGGCGAGGAGCGGAAGGATGGGGCGGCGGGCGAGGGGATCGCGATCGGGCATGGACAAGTTCTCCTGGCGAATGAGGTTGCTTGGCTCGATACGGCGGGGGGTGTGGCGGGGTTTCCGGTCTAGTTCTAGTCAGCTTTCGCATCGGCGCGTCCTCCTTTCGGTGGGTCCCCCGGGGCACTCGGTCGGCTCTGGTGCGCCCGACCGCTGCGCGCGAAGTCGACGGGTCAACGGGAGGCCGCCAATTGCCTCAACTCAACTTCTACCAATGTTCATTGAAAGCGGCCAATCCACAACATAGTCATCACTGTTACATGTGAGATAGCCGTCAATCCTGTCATCATCGACCGTATAACCGGAATACTCACATTCAATGTCGGTATTGTCATATTCGAAATCCAGGTAAAGATCGATATTGGTAGCAGTCCTCTTGAAGCTGCGATGATACCGCCCGGTTATCTGTTCTGCTATATCTGTATCGAACCAACGGACAATCATGTGGAAGAATCCTGCGTACCACACGCATTCTTCGTTGTCGAACTCGATCCGGCCGCGCAGGTTCATCAGCCTGGCGCCGGTCATGTGGTGTCCGGTAAGCGTCATGGTATCGGCAAAGAGGCAGTCCTTGCCGTCCGTGAGCTCCAGATCAATGACGGGGTTCGCGCCCTGGGCAATCGCACCGGCGATGGTCCCGCCGTTGACGAAGCTCAGGTCCTGCCCGTCAAGGGTGAATGTGGCGTCATACCGGTAGGTGCCGGACAGGATGCTGTTGGCCTGCGTCATGTCCAGGGTTATGGTGCCCCGGAAGCGAAAGGCGGGGTTGGTGATCGCATTCATGGCGCCTCGGAAGGTTCCTGAGACATCGTCCTAGGGTGAGGGCCGGACGGGGTCGTTGCAACCCGTGAGAGCCAGGATGGGTACGACCGCAAGCGAGGAGAGGAGTCTTCGGATCAGCTTCTCGCGCGGGTACCGCCGCGCCTTACGCAGCAGCCGTGACGGGCCGGATACGGTCGGGCCGATGGCCGCCAGCAACACGCCGGCCTCCTCCTGGGCGGCCTTGTCAATGCGAGGCTGAACGAAGTGGTTTGCCATGTCGAGCACTCCCGGGTCCTGATTGCACTGCTTTATCATGCCCAGCGGCCGATCGCTTGCCAGGGTCTCCACGACGGGAGTCAGGACAGCATCGAGGTAGGTCCGGTGCCGGCCCCTGGACTCCCGCTTGTAGTCGCGCTTGAACCGGCTGGTTCGCTCAATCGTCCTCATGCAGATCGTCGAACAGTTCCTCCACGGTGGCGAACTGCGGGAGGTCTCCCCGGCGGGCTTCCCTCATGGCCTCGATGGTGGCGGCGTTGGGAACCAGCGGCGCGAACGGCAGCGCCTTCTCGTGCGCGACCTTGGTCAGCAGCAGCCGCACCGCGCCGGACACGGTCAGGCCCATGGCCGCCAGCACTGCCGCCGCCTCCTCTTTGACGGCCTTGTCAATGCGGGCCTGGACGAGGTGGTTTGGCATGTCGAGCACTCCCTTCTTGTGATTTGCATTACAATATCATGCATACAGGGACGCTGATCGGTCAAGGCGATCACCGCACGTTCCCCCCCCTAGAAAAACCAGTTCAACGACCCGAACACCACCCTCGGCAGCGCCCCGAACTCCGACCCCAGCCCCACATCCCCCCCATCCACCATCACCCCCTCCCCCACCCCGAAGTACGCCCCCACGCGAACCGCCACACTCTCCGACACCGACCAGTTCACCCCCGGCGAAGCAACAAACGACCCGTCGCGAAAGTTGCCCAGCACCAGGCCGCTCGCCGACACCAGCGGATGCAGCGTGTACGAGAGCTGCACGGCCCCCACCTCGCGCCCCAGCACCTGCATCTCGCCCTGGGAGAACGCGCGGCTCCCCGCCGCCTCAAGCAATCCCGCCGGCGAGGTCGCCCCGAACCCGTCGCGCTGCACTTCGACCACCAGGTACAGGTCGCGCCCGGCCACCGCGAAGGTGCGGTCCATTCCCACCGCGCCCCGCAACGCGACCGAGCTGCCGTCCTCGCGCACCGCGGCCTCCGCCCGGAGCGCCCACAGCCCCACCGACCCGCTCAGGAAGGCGGCCGCGCCAGGGGTGTCGTGCACCACACCGCCCCACGTGCCCAGATCCCAGCCGCCGACGTTGGAGCTCACCCGCCCGAGCACGGTGACGCTCTCCCGCGCGCCGATCCGCGCCACCACCTCGAACTGCGTGAACGCGCCCCGGTAGACGCGCAGCCGCGCCGCGTCCACGCCGGCCCGGTATTCGCGGAAGGGGTCCGCAGGGTCGAAGGGGGAGAAGGGGTCGGCGGGGGTGAGGAAGAGGGTCGTCGCCCACGAGACGGGCTGCCGTCCCACGATCAGGTCGGCGTTGGCGCCCAGGTCGACCCGCACGTTGAGCCGGTCCACCCGGTGTCGCCACAACATCCGGTCGCTCGACTCGATCTCGCCGTCCAGCGGCAGCCAGTCGCCTCCGGTTTCGGTCCCGGTCGCCGTGAAAAGCTGCGCGCCCACCGAGGTCCCGGCCTGGCGCAGGGTCAGCGTATGCTCGTACGCCGCGTCGAGTCGAAACGGCCCCGGTGACGCGTTCCACATGACGCGCAGCCGCTGGACGTCGGAGGCTCCGGCGGACCCGAGCAGGCTTTCCGCGACGTGAGTCCCGACGTTCAGGTAGTAGCCGGACAGCCCGGGCTGCTGCGCGGCGGCCGAAGTGGGGATGAGAAGGGCCGCCAGAGCGCCCGCGGACAACCTGATTCCCGTCACCCGGCTTGCCAGAGCCGCAGGGACGAGACGCCCCCGGCCGGCGAGGCGCGACGCACGTATCGTTCGTCCGCCGTAACGAACACACCCCCGAGGCCAAGCGCCACGGCATGGTACGCCGCGCCGCAGAATGTGACTCCGTACTTCACGGACAGGGAAACGGCGCGGACTGTCCAGTCGGAGTCCGGTGGCGCCTCGGTCAGGCCGAAGTCGGACAGCGAAGCCAATATCTCGCCGGCATCGTCCGGAAACCGCTTCGCCAGCGTGTTGCCCACCTCGTAGATCCAAAGCTGGGGAACGACCAGGTCGATGGTCCCGGCCACCGCTCCGTCACGCAGTGCGAGCGCCGCGTCCGTGTCCTGCTTGTCGTTCCCGGGAAGCACCCACTTCAGAAGGACCGATGCGTCAGGCGTTACGATCACGGCAGTCCCTGCTCCCGCCCCTCGCGAATCCACTCGACGATCCTGTCGGTCCGGACCGCGGGCAAGCGTGCGCGCAGGGCATCCATCCGGGCTGCGGCGTCCTGTCTCATGGAAGTGCCAGCCCAGTTCCGGATCGCGGCGTTGACGGCGCGGCTGCGAGTGCCGCGCGGCAGCCGCTCGATGACGCGCCAGGAGTCGTCGTCCAGCATGAAGTTGACCCGCTTGGCCATGTTGTTCCTCCCAAGGTGTTCCAGTGTGGTGTGTAACGATTACACACTGCCACATGGTTGGCAATGGGTGGACCGGCCGCATAGGCAGGCGCGGCTCGGGTTCGGGCGAGTTCGGGTCATCAGGGGACGCCGCCCGGGCTCATGGGGTTCGGAAACGCCGCCTCACCACTTGGTGGACAGTTCGTCGTGGGCGTGGTCGGGCAACCGGTAGCTGAGACCGGCGTCCTCATAGGCCGACGCCCCAAGAAGGTCCGCGAAAGCCCCGAATCCGCCCTTCATTGTCCAGGCCTTGATCCGCTGCATGCGCTGGTCGATCCGGTACGCGAGCAAGGGGAACGGCATGCCCCTCGTCCTGGGGAAGTTCAGTTGGTCGGAAAGATCCTTGCCCACCAGCGCCCGGGAAACCGGGTAGATGACCTTGTTCACCAGCTTGCGCCGTTCCACCGGATCATCGATGTTCGCGACCAGAGGGGCGGAGTTGATCAGCGCATTGGTCATGACGATCGCGTCGTCGGTCGGAGGAGGCTCGCAAATGGAACCGATCCGGTACAGGTGCAGCGCGTGCTCCTCGTCGGTGAAGAGGATGGAATCCGGGATGCCCATGAGGTGGCCGGCGTAACGCCACACGTCATGGAAACCGGCCCGCTCCTCCGGACTGTACCGCGCGCCCAGCGACTCCGAGTGCTTGACGGTGCGGGCCGCGAAGCAGGCGACCGCGTAGCCCATGTGCGCGGCGCTGAGGGGCACGCCCCACGCGTCGTGCTCCCACTCCTCCCTCTGTCCCAACAGTCTGCGAACCTGCGCGTGGACGAACCGGATGCGGACCGACAGCTTCCACCCCTCGCCGAACCGTTCCAGCCCGCCGGGCAGGAAGATCTCCACCTGATGGCGGTTGTTCTGCTTGAGCCGCCAGACACCGTTGTCGAATATCCGCCCGGTCTGCACGAACGACTTGGCTATCAGCGTCGAAAAGCCGTCGATCAGCACGCCCGCCACGAAGGCCGAAAGGACGAGGACGGAGTTTCTCTGAAAGGACCGGACGCCCGGCTGAAAGGCAGACTGATCCAGCCACTCCGGATCGGGCGGCGGCGCGTCGAAAAAGAAATCGCGCAGCGATTGCGGCGCGTTCCTGAGACCATCGCGATCCTCGTCCATCCCCGCGCTAATGAGCTGGTGGACCCGACTCTGAGGCAGCCCCGCCAGGTCCTCCACGATCGCGTCCATGACCGGATCGCCGATATGGGTGTGCGCGATGTAGTTGTCCGCGGTCTCCCGGTCGATCGCGCGCGCCTTGGGGTAGCCGTCGACATAGGCTGAGGGCATGGGGGGGAGTTTCAAAACGTCAGGTTGCCCCGATTGGATATGACTTTCTGCGCCTGCGGGTTCGCCGTTCTTCACAGGTTCCTGGAACCCGGCCGCCAGCCACGAAGACGAACTGGGACACACCTGTGGGCGGTCAAGGTCATCGTCGTGTCAACCCCTGTCTCGGTGGCTTGGGTTCGGGAGTGTCGGAAATCGGCCTGGGCGGAACGCCGATTCGCGAAACCGGGTGGAGGAACAGTGCCGCCCGCGACAGCCGGTATCGGAGTCGGTCGCATTGAATCTAATGGTTCACTTCGTTACGTGCGATATTCTTCATGGACATGGGAGGCTGGGTCCCCTGGGCGCGCTTGACCTGCCGGCTCCGGCCGACCAGGCTCTACCGGAGCGAACCAAGGCTGTCGTGGATCGCCACCATGGAGTTGGACGCCCAAACCAGAGGATGCAGCCATGACCAGTTTGTCCCGCGCGATGATGTCCATGCTGCTGGTCATGCCGGTAGCCGGCGGTGGGGGACATCCGGATCAGCCGGACGCCGAAATGCTCGCCGGCGATGTCCATCCGGGCCAGCTCCCGTGGGACCGCATCGACACGGTCGCCGTGTTGGGGAGCGGCCCGATGTGGGATGAGCCACCCTTCTACCGGGTATTCGATGCCGTCCTCGACAACGAGGGGGACGCCGTCTTCCTGGTCAACGGAGGCGATGGCGAGCTCATTCGATACGATATCGGCAGTGGGCGGACCCGCCGCATCGGCAGGCGAGGCTCGGGGCCGGGCGAGTTCGGGCGGCCGGTCTCGCTGGAACCCCACGGCCCGGACTCGCTGCTGGCATACGACGTGAGTCTCGGCCGCTTCTCCGTCTTTTCCCGATCGGGCGAGTTCGGCCGGATCTTCACGCTGCCCGGGGACGGGGGCAGGGGGAGAGACGTCGCGGCGGTGACCCGGATGGGCGCGAGGGTCTGGGCGGCACTGTCATTGGGGTCGCCGCCCGGGCTCATGGGGTTGGCAACGCCGCCCGGCACGAAGGCCCGCGACACCGTGGCCGTTCTCGAAGTGACCGCCGAGGGTGGTGTCTCGAACACGGTCGCCCGCGTCCCTCACGGACTGTGGGAGCGGGGGCCCGATACGGGATCCTTCGAGCTCATTCGCGACCAACATGCCGCCTGGGCGACGATAGCCGGAGGAGGGGGACGGCTGTTCGTGGCGAGCTTCGGCGGGGATTCGCTGGAGGTGTTCGCCTATCGTGCGGGCGACGGTGCGGGCGAATTGGCCCGGTATCCGGTCGAGCTGGCGGGGTTGCCGCGGCGGGGCTTGCGCGGGATGCTCGCGAGCCGGGAGGGGTCGTTGTGGATCGTGGAAGAGGCGGACGAATCGACGGTGTTTCACGTGTTTGGGGAGTTGGGGGGTGGGTGGGTTCGGCAGGGGAGGCTCAGCTTCGGCGGGACGGCCCGGATTCTGGATGTGTCGGGGGACAGGGCTGTGTTTCTGCGTTTCGACGAGTTGGACCGGGAGACGGTGGTGGTTGGGCGGGCGGCTGTGAGGCCGTAATGGGGTCTGCCGTGCTCTTGATTGCACTGCAATCACGCGATAGCTTGTCCGCACGTTCCGCACCACGAGGAGGCACGGCCAATGGCGAGCATCACGATCCGCAATCTCGACGACGACGTTAAGACGCGCCTTCGCGTACGCGCCGCCGAGCATCACCGTTCGATGGAGGAAGAAGCCCGAATCATCCTGCGTGAAGCCGTGACTGACCGTCGCGCCGGTCCGCGGAATCTCGCGACGTTCACCCGCCAGTGCTTCGCGTCACTTGGCGGCGTCGAACTTGAACTGCCCCCGCGCGGCCCGATGCGCGAGCCTCCGGATTTCTCCTGAGCTTCCATGTTCGTCATAGATACGAATGTCGCGTCCGAACTCATGCGCCCCGAACCGGCAACCGCGGTAGCAGCATGGATCGGTGAGCGCGATGCGCAGGACATGTACCTGACGGCCCTGAGCGAAGCTGAGCTCCTCTACGGCGTCGCGATTATGCCGACCGGCAAACGGCGGAACGCGTTGGAGGCTGCCATGACAAGCTGGCTGGAACTCGGCTTTCGAGAACGGATCCTGCCGTTCGACAGCGCCGCGGCCAGAGCCTACGCGGAGATCGCTTCCGAGCGCCGACACGCGGGCCGGCCAATCGGCGAGGCCGACTGCCAGATCGCCGCGATATCCCGCACACGCGGAGCCACTCTGGTCACGCGCAACGTGCGAGATTTCGAGGGTACGGGACTGGATGTGATCGATCCCTGGTCGGGGGTCGGTCCATGATGGAGGCCGCCGCGGGGGCGATCGGCAGCCGATGGCGGCGAGGCAGAGTAGGACCGGCTGTCGATCGCCTCGTCACCCAGAGGTATGACGTCCATGGCCGGGCTACTCATCCATCTTCCAGGGAGCGTTGGCCCTCGTCTCGAGCATCGCGCATCGCTCCATCAAGGAGTCAAACGGCTCATCGTCGTCCAGCAACATCCCGGTGGGCAACATGGTGGCATCCTTCTCGAGAAGCTGGGTCCGCCGACCGCAGAGCAGTGCCGCCGCCTGCAGGGCCTCGCGCTTCTCCGCTGCCGGGAGACGATGGTATTGGACCTCAGGCATGTGCGAGACGCCTGCTCAGCGGCTCCGCCATCCACTTGGGCAGGATGGCCTGTGCGGCGACCAGTTCGTCCATGTCCTTCCGCGAGAGCTTGGGCAGCACGGCATCCAGGCTCCTCTCAACCTCGTGGGGACCGAGCCACGAGATCGCCCGGATGACGGTGCCGGCGGTTCCTTGCCCGGCCGCCAGCTGCCAACGCGGAGCATGGAGCAGTCTGACTTGGTGGGCCCCGAAATGCAGGAGTCGGTCGGGACCGGAAGTGAGATAGACCGTGCGCACGGCGTTCTGCGTCGTAAGACCGAGCCAGTTGGCCGCGTCTCCGCCGTTTGACACGATGGTCTCACCCCAGAGGCCCGCGAGCGCGGTGATGGCTTGCTCCAGACTCGGTCCGCGAAGACCAAAACGCGTCTGGATCGGACGCATGTAGACCCCACGGCAAATCCGTAGGAGCCGCCCCGACCGGGCGAGACGGGATAGCGCCCGAGCCACCGCTGCCCGGTCGCCGAGGTGCAGGAAATTGTCCGCCTGTGTCGGCGTGGCCTCCGGCTTGGCCTCGGCATACTCCATTATCCGCTCGGGCAAGCTGTTCATCGCGTCCGCGTTCTCCATCGCAAGTCGACTCGGTAAGCCCAATATAAGCGTCCGTCGAAGACTCTGGGGTGTGTAACGATTACACACTGCCATGTGGTTGGCAACTGAGAACCATCGCGCAGTGGCGGGGCTGAGGGGGTTGGGGAAAGCTCTCCTCGTCATCGGCCAGGCGCTTGACCTGCCGGCTCTGGCCGACCAGGCTCTACCGGAGCGAACCGTGATTGTCGTGGATCGCCACCATAGAGTAGGACTCCCAAACCAGAGGATGCAGCCATGACCAGTTTGGCCCGCGCGATGATGTCCATGCTGCTGGTCATGCCGGTAGCCGACGGCGTGGGGGATCCGGATCCGCCGGGCGCCGAATTGCCCGCCGGCGACGTCCATCCGAGCCAGCTCCCGTGGGACCGCATCGACACGGTCGCCGTGTTGGGGAGCGGCCCGATGTGGGATGAGCCACCCTTCTACCGGGTATTCGATGCCGTCCTCGACAACGAGAGGGACGCCGTCTACCTGGTCAACGGAGGCGATGGCGAACTCATTCGATACGATATCGGCAGTGGGCGGACCAGCCGCATCGGCAGGCGAGGCTCGGGGCCGGGCGAGTTCGGGCGGCCGGTCTCACTGGAACCCCACGGCCCGGACTCGCTGCTGGCATACGACATGAGTCTCGGCCGCTTCTCCGTCTTTTCCCGATCGGGCGACTTCGGCCGGATCTTCACGCTGCCCGGGGACGGGGGCCGGGGGAGAGACGTCGCGGCGATGACCCGGATGGGCGCGAGGGTCTGGGCGGCGCTGTCATTGGGGACGCCGCCCGGGCTCATGGGGTTGGCCACGCCGCCCGGCACGAAAGCCCGCGACACCGTGGCCGTTCTCGAAGTGACCGCCGAGGGTGGTGTCTCGAACACGGTCGCCCGCGTCCCTCACGGACTGTGGGAGCGGGGGCCCGATACGGGATCCTTCGAGCTCATTCGCGACGAACATGCCGCCTGGGCGACGATTGCCGGAGGAGGGGAACGGCTGTTCGTGGCGACCTTCGGCGGGGATTCGCTGGAGGTGTCCGCCTATCGTGCGGGCGACGGTGCGAGCGAATTGTCCCGAGATGCGGTGGAGCTGGCGGGGTTGCCGCTGCGGGGTTTGCGCGGGATGCTCGCGAGCCGGGAGGGGTCGTTGTGGATCGTGGAAACGGTGGACGAATCGACGGTGTTTCATGTGTTTGGGGAGTCGGGGGGTGGGTGGGTTCGGGAGGGGAGGCTTGGTTTCGGCGGGACGGCGCGGATTCTGGATGTGTCGGGGGACAGGGCTGTGTTTCTGCATTTCGACGAGCTGGACCAGGAGACGGTGGTGGTTGGGCGGGCGGGGGGGTGACTGGGTGGTTTGCGTGGTCCGATTCGGAGGGTCTGGAGGGCGAAGATGCCTCCGGCGGTTGCTCTCCTCCAACATGTCTCAGCGTGATGTGTAAGGATTACACACTACCACCCGGCTGCCAGCCCCTGAGCCCCATGACGATGACTACGCAGACCCCATAAGAGTGGGCCAGGACGATGCTCCAGTGCTACTTGCGAGCCGATCCGCACCACCTCCGGAAGGTCTTCTGAACACCGCCGAAGGGGCTTTTTCTAGCGCATTCCTGGCGGGAATCCGACCCCCGGAACCCCGTAAGTCCATTGGGCTCGGTAGACTTGGATTACCGACCTCACGCTTATCAGGCCCCCCAATCGCTAACGCAATTCCCGGCAAGAACTCTCCGACGTCTAACCAGGACTTCACGATCTGCCGTCTCGTCGCCACTGTTGGATTCAGATCCGTCGGTCCAAAATGGCGAGGAAACCGGGCCAGATGGCGGACATTCGCTTGCGTCACCCCGTGGCCCCCTTTGCGGCGCCCTCGTGACTGCCGGGCTCGCCAGCGCCGATAGCGTGAACTCGACGAGCGTCGACAACTTCGACACGCCGCCGCCGCTCTCCAGCAGTATCACTTCGCGTGACCACCTCGCCACCTCCGCGAACTCTCCTGAGCTGAGGAAACGACCGCCGCGGCGAGAGGGCACGTCCCCCCCTCGACCCGAATCCGCCGACGTGTTAGTTTGAGCGTTGACAACAGCCCCGGCTCCCCGTCACGTAGGTGATGGTTGGTAACGGGACCAACCAAAAGAGGTTCTTCCCCTGTCGTGGTGGGCGGGCAAGGGGGAGGGTCGAATTATGGGGCGGGTTGGCGGGCTTTCGCAACAGCGGCGGTGGGATGAGCGTGGGTGGAGAGAGTGGAACAGCGAGGATGTAGTAGACGACGGGAGGGGCGATCCCCTTCGGCGAAGGCTGACGTGCCGCCGACCGGCCGGGGTGACCCTCTCGACCACTCCTCGCACAACGACTTGGTTGGGCGCGGAAGCCACCGGCGCTGGTGCTGAACGGGGAGGAGAGTAGCGGGTTGCCTTTCGGGATCGCGAGACTCGGAGGAAATTGCGTGGTCAGGCCGCGGAGCGCTCGCTCCCGGCAGGTGTCCACAACGAGACGGAAGGGAACTCGCAGACATGGCCGGAAGAGACTGGCTGGACGCCGTTCTGGGCCTGGGTCCGGAGTGGAAGGTCACGAGGGTGGAGCCGACCCGGGACCCCAAGGAACTTCGGGTGGAGTTGCAACGGACCGGAGGGAGCCCGTTGAGGTGTCCTCACTGCGGCGAGGCGTGCCCGGGCTACGATACGCGCCGCCGCGAGTGGCGGAACCTGGATGCCTGGGGCTACAAGACCTTTCTGGTCTGCAATGTCCCGCGGGTCCAGTGCCCGGAGCACGGGGTGGTCACGATTCAGGTGCCGTGGGCGGAGGGGAGCACGAGGTACACGATGGAGTTCGAGGCGGAGGTGATCCGGTGGCTCAAGGTGGCGAGCGTACAGGCGGTCGCCAGCCGGATGCGGCTGAGCTGGAACGCGGTGGACGGAATCATGCAACGTGCAGTGGCGCGGGGACTTGCGCGCCGCAAGACGAAGGCGGTTCGGCGCCTTTCGGTGGACGAGACCTCGTTCCGCCGCCGGCACCAGTACGTGACCGTGGTGTCGAATCCGGAGACGGGCCACGTCGTGCATGTCGCCCCGGGACGGGGCAAGGACGTGCTCCTGGCGTTCTACGAGGGCATGGGAGAGAAGTACCGGGAGGCTGTCGAGAGCGTCAGCATGGACATGTGGGGGCCCTACATCTCGGCGACTCTGGCGATGATCCCGGACGCCGTGATGAAGATCGCGTTCGACCGGTTCCACGTGGCCAAGCACCTCGGCGACGCGGTGGACAAGGTCCGGCGGGCGGAGCACCGGGCGCTGGTGAAGGAGGGCAACGGGATCCTCGTGGGCACCAAGTGGCAGTGGCTGAAGGGCCCCAGACGGAAGACGCACGCCGAAAAGCTGGCGTTCGCGAGGCTCCGTGCGGGCACCCGCCGGACCGCCCAGGCCTGGGAGCTGAAGGAAGCGGCCGCGAACCTCTGGAACTACCGGAGCAGAACCTGGGCGCTGGCCGGATGGCACCGGTGGCTGGAGTGGGCATCGGACTGCGATCTGGAGCCGGTCCTGAAAACCGCCCGGATGATCCGGGAGCATCTGTGGGGAATCGTCAATGCGATCATCCTCCGCGCCACCAACGAACCGGCGGAAGGCATCAACAGCCGGATCAAGACAGTCAAGGTCCGCAGCCGCGGCTTTCGCAACCGGGAACGCTTCGCGAACGCCATCCTCTTCCACCTCGGCGGCCTCGACCTCTACCCCGATGGCCTGCGCACATGACCTGCTACCCACCAGAAAAGGGGAAGAACCCCAAAAGAGAACAGAAAGCAAGCACGACAATGGATTTCTATAGCAGTTCAGGCGCACCAATCGCGTACTCTGATGACGAGGGACACTTCTATCTTTTCTCCGGCAAGCCAGTCGCATATTTGTCAGGAACCGCCGTTTACACGTTTGCGGGTAAACACATTGGATGGTTTGACAACGGATGGATAAGGGACTTAGACGGGTATGCTGTGTTTTTTGCTTCGGCCGCTCGTGGTGGTCCGGTAACACCCGTCAGGCAAATCAAACCCGTAAAGGGCGTCAAGACTCTCCGACCAATCAAAGGAGTCAGACAAGTCACTTCTGTCAAGCCCGTGTGGGCGTTATCGTGGTCGCGACTGTCAGGAGAACACTATTTTGCATAGCTTCCAGACAAACGGCCCGGACGCCTTACATAATAGTATTCCAGACGCCGTTCGCCACGTTTTCAACACTTGCATACACGGACAACAGATCTCGACCGCTCTTTGGTCGGCCTGTTTCTGCATACGCTAGGCGTCGCCATGACGGAACACCACCCAATGGAATTCGCCGCCTCCCTCGGCGCGAAGCTCGCCAGCCGGTCAAGGCATGTGTGCTTTTTCTTAGGTGCCGGAGTCGGGAAGGCATGCGGCTTACCGGATATCGCCGAACTCCAAAAGCATGTTCTAACAGTTCTTGACGATGGGAATGCTACAGCGTTTAGTCGGCAACTGACCGGACGGAGCCTTGAGGAGGCCTTGAGCCGCATTCGGCGCATTGCTGCACTTGTGTCGGGCGGCGAGACCGTGGACGACCTGACCACTGAAATGGCTACCGAGCTGGATAAGGTGGTGTGCCGAGCCGTCGTCAACGCCCTAACTCCAGACGACATTGATCTAACTTCCGCACGTCATTTTGCGGCTTGGGTGGCACGCGCCAACTATCATAGGCCAATTGAGCTGTTCACGGTTAACTATGATCTACTGCTTGAGACAGCTTTGGAAACCATGCGTGCACCATATTTCGACGGTTTCGTGGGTACTCTAAGAGCGCGCTTTCATACAGAGCTAGTGGAGGAACTGCCAGGACCGCCGGAGACCGAAGCCATCCCCGTCTCTTTTGTTAGACTCTGGAAGTTGCATGGCTCCGTCAACTGGGTTTCTGGAGATGGTCAACAGGTCGTACGCCTGGGTCATCCAGTTCCGGACGGACGCCCGGCCGCTATCTATCCGTCAGATGCGAAATACGACGAATCACGACGCCTTCCGTTCATTGTCCTGCAGGACCGTTTACGGCGAGCGCTTCATCTGCCCGAGACAATGTTGCTAATCACCGGGTATTCTTTCGGGGACGACCACTTGAACGAGCACATCTTCGATGCCGCAACGCGACGTGCTCGCTCAGAGTTCATCGCATTCTGCTATGGGGACATACCGGCTGTACTCGCGGAACGCGCGGCGATCACGCCGAATTTGCAAGTAGTGGCCGACAATGAAGCGATCCTTGGGGGCTCCCGCATGTGCTGGAGGGATCCCGGGGACGCACCGGCGGACGTATGGAATGAAGGTAGGTTTGGAATGGGTGACTTCCGCAATCTCGCCAAGTTCTTAGCCCGGAGTGCTGATCCACGTGGAGAAGAATGAGTGGTTTCGGAATCCGATCCCCGACCTCACCGGGAGATTGTCGTGACTGGCCGCGACCCCACTCGCATTGGCGAAGTTCGTCATGTGCTAGGGTCTACTGTTACGGTGGCGCTTGATTCCGATCTTGCGGGCACAGCGCCAATATATCGCGGTCGCTTGCAGTCTGTGGGTCAGATCGGTTCGTTGGTCCGGATTCCACAAGGACCGGTAGATCTCATCGCAACGGTTGGGCTTGTTGGTATTGCCGAACTGTCCGGCCCTGTGGCGCCTGCGGAAGCCGTACAGCACGACAAACGTTGGCTCCAAGTTCAGTTGCTTGGGTCTATAGATCGGGGCACCGGACGCTTTCAGCGAGGCGTGGGTGCCTATCCGGGGCTCGATGATCCCGTTCACTTCGCTACAACGGAACAACTCAAATCTGTATTCCCCCATCCAGACGCTCGTCATCTGTGCCTGGGCCGGTTGGCTGCGGCTACAGATGTACCGGTGTGCGTCGACGTGGCACGGTTTGTCGTCCGCCATGCGGCGATTGTGGGTTCTACAGGTTCGGGGAAGACCAGCGCGGTTGCATCGTTGTTGCAGGGATTTGTGAGCGAAGGATGGTCAGCATCCAATATTGTTGTCATAGATCCACACGGCGAGTATCCTCACGCATTGTCGGATCGTGCGGCGGTCAAGAGTGTGCTTGCGACCGGGGATGCGCAGTTGCGGGTGCCGTTTTGGGCGCTTCCAGCAACTGAGATCATCAGCACGTTCTGCGGCTCCCGCGGTGGGCCGACGTTCCGCAGCCGCTTCGCGGAGCTTGTAACGGAACATCGCCGTCAGTTTGTTAGCGATGCCGAGTGGCTTTCTCTGGATCCCTCGGCTGTGACATCCGACACGCCCGTGCCGTTTGATATTCGAAGCGTGTGGTATCGACTCGATGAGGAGAACTCCGAGACGCTTGACAAGAAGGGAGACCCTAACAGCGTCTGCCGAATTGAAGTTGGCGATGCCTCGCAGCTGCGGTCATCCGTATACAAGCCATATGCAGCGGGTGGCAAACCGCCGCACAAGGGTCCGTACCACGGTGCCTACGGAACGATGCCAAGCCTGCTTCGGCTCGGACTGCTGGATCCACAGCTACGGTTCTTTCAGGAGCCAGGCGGTGATCCCTGTGGAGACGATCCCTTGATTGAGGTGATGCAGGAATGGCTTGGAGGGGAACAACCGGTTTCTGTGCTCGATTTTGCTGGCGTGTCGTCGGTTGCGGCAGATCTTGCTATAGGAGTTGTGCTTAATCTGATATTCGAAGTTGCGCTCCGTTGTAGTGCCGACGGTCCCGGGATTGGGCGCCCTAGCCCAGTGCTGATCGTATTGGAGGAAGCGCACCGGTACCTCGGTGCCGATGCCAATGCGTTGACTCGTCGTGCGGCGAATCGCATCGCAAGAGAAGGAAGGAAGTATGGTGTCGGACTGTTGCTGGTGTCCCAGCGTCCAACGGAGCTGCCGGACACCGCGCTGGCACAGTGCGGCACCGTGATATCACTTCGGCTGTCGAATGCTGAGGATCAAGGTGCGATTCGAGCGGCGTTGCCTGATGCAACGGCAGGCTTGGCTGCTGCACTACCATCATTGCGTACGGGGGAGGGTGTGGTGAGTGGTGAATCCGTCGTGTTGCCCGCACGCGTCCTCTTAGATCCACCAGATCCGAAGCCACTCGCCGACGATCCGTCGTTGGATCCTTGGCGTAGTCAACTTCGAACACCGGACGTTGGCCCGGCACTTTCCGCATGGAGAGGAACATACGAAGAGGAGGAGGAAGAATGATTGAATGGCTGCCCGTGACCGAGTCGTGCCGAATTGTTGCCGAGGCGTACGATCCAGAAACGGAAACGATCTATGTGCGATTCCCTGATGGTGTGGAGTGGAGGTATTCGGCGTGCCCGCCGGAAGTCTGGGCGGAGTTCACGGCACCGGGGCGATCGCGGGGTGGGTACATCCACAGAGTGTTGAACCACAAGCCGCATGGGCGGCATGTCGGCTAGGCCACATACGGAGACCCCTCGCTACCGTGTGTTCCCCGTGCCCACTCGTCCATCCCTTGGTCTATCGGGACCGGGTAGAGCAGGACGACGGGCTAGTCGTTAGGGCCATACTGCGCGACTACCTCGCGACGGAAGTTCATTGGGCCTAACCGCTAAACCGGGAAACGGTGGTGGTTGCGCGCGCCGGCGGGTGATCGGCTGGTTCGCTCGGAGTGTGTAAGAATTACACACTGCCACGCGGCTGCCGCAGCCCCCCACCCCCCCCTACCCCTCCACCCGCCCATCCACCAACCGAATCAACCTCCCCGCCCGCTCCATCACCCTTGGATCATGCGTCGAAAACACAAACGTCGTCCCCTTCTCCCGGTTCAGCTTCTCCATCACGTCGAGCAGCGCCTCGGCCATCGTCGAATCCAGGTTGGCCGTGGGTTCGTCGGCCAGCACCAGCGCCGGTTCCGCCAGCACCGCGCGCGCCACCGCCACCCGCTGCTGCTGCCCGCCCGACAGCTTCGGCGGCATCCGGTCCTCCAGCCCCTCCAGCCCGATCTCCGCAAACAGGCGCCGCACCCGCTCGCGGCGTTCCCGCGCGGGCAGCCCCTGTAGCAGCATCGTAAACTCCGCGTTCTCGGCGGCGGTCAGCACGGGAAGCAGGTTGTAGGATTGGAAGACAAATCCGATCCGCGAAAGCCGTACTTTCGCCAGCTCCTTGTCCGGCAGTTCCGAGATCTCGCGGCCCGCGATCCACACTCTCCCCCGTGAAGGGCGGGTCAGTCCTCCCAGCAGGTTGAGCACGGTGGTCTTGCCGGAACCGGACGGCCCGGCCATCGCCACGAATTCCCCGGCGGACACCTCGATGTCCACCCCCCGCACCGCCTCCACCGGACGCGGCTCCTGCGGATAGATCTTCCACAGCCCCTCGGTGTGCACGGCGGGCTGCCCCGCCCCGTTCGTCCCGTTTCCTGCCGTCGAGTTCTCTTGCATTCAATCCACCTTGACTGTTTCGGCCGGGTCCAGGCGGGCCGCGTGCCACGCCGGGTAGAGCGCCGCCGACAGGCCGATCAGGGCCGTCATCACCACGCTCTGGATCACGGGCTTCGCTTCGATGACCGGCACCATGACCGGGTCGAAGGCGATCCCCCCGAAATTGAGGTCCGAGGGCATCAGGCCCGACATGTCCAGACCGTCGCGAAGAAAGAGATACACCACCGCCAGCCCCACGCCCACGCCGACGATCCCGCTCGCGAAGGTGAGCAGAATCCCCTCGATGTAGACCACGAGCCCCGTCTCCCGGCCGCTCAGTCCGAGCGCGCGCAACAGTCCCAGTTCCCGCTTCCGGTGCAGCACCGAAATGAAGATCGCGTTGAGGATGGCCAGGGCCACGATGGCGAAGAGGATGACGTGAAAGGCCCAGTCGCCCCCGTCGTCCAGCTTGAGCGCCGAGTACAGGTCCGGCGAAGTCTCCGGCCACCCCACGACCTCGACCCCGGCCCCGCTCACCTCGGCCCTGGCTTCTTCCAGCACCGGGTCGGTGTAGGACGAGTGGGGCAGGAACACGGCCACGGCGGTGGCGCCCTCCACGCCCAGCCAGGAGCGGGCCGTGCCGAGCGGGATGTGGATCAGCGTCTGGTCCAGGGCGTCGATCCCGGTCCGGTAGGTGCCCACGACGCGGACCAGCTGCCCCTCGATGTCGCCCGGGGCGGCCTGCGCCGTCAGGACCATGCGGGACCCGGTGCGCACCCCGAGCCGCTCCGCCAGCGCCTGGCCCAGGAAGGCGTGGAGACGGTCGCCGTCTTCCAGGTAACGCCCGTCCACCACCTCCTCGCCCAGCTTCGAGAACGCGAGTTCGGTCGTGGGGTCGACCCCGATGATGAACGCCGGGAGCGCTCCCTCGGGCGACGACGCCAGGCCGCGCGTGGCCACCCGGACCGAAGCCAGCGCCGGTTCGGGGACCTCGGCCTTGGCGACCGCGGCCAGCGACGCCGCCACCTGGGCCGCGCTCATGCGGTCGTCCAGACTCTCGCTGTCGCGGTACCCGGGCGCGTGGAAGGTGACGTGCCCCGAACCCAGGCCTACACCCGAGTCGATCCAGTCCTCGTGCATGCCGTTGGCAAGGGTGCGCGAGAAGATCAGGAGCGCCAGACCCATGGCCATGGCGGCGGCGGTCAGGGCGCTGCGGCGCATTTCGCGGCCCAGGTTGCGGAGCGCGAGCCAGGTGAGGGTGGGGAGGCGTACCATCTATCGGCTACCGGTTGGCCAGCACGTCGGCGGGGGGTATGCGGACCGCCCGCCAGGCGGGGAGCAGCGCGGAGACGACGCCGGTGCCAACCAGGGCGACCGCGCTCACGAAGGGTCCCCACACGGAGTACTCGACCGTGAGCATGGGACGGACCGCGGAGCCCACGAAGGAATAGGTGCCCACGAACCTGCTCAGGTCGATGGGATTGTTGTGGATGTAGAACATGAGGGGAGCCGCCAGCGCCGCGCCCGCGGCGAGCGAGACCAAGCCGAGGAGGAGCCCCTCGTAGATGACGATCCGCCCGATCCCGCCCCCCGACGTCCCCAGCGAGCGCGCGACCGCGAATTCCCGGCGGCGCTCGTAGGTCGCGATCAGCATCGCGTTGGCGACCCCGAACGAGGCCATTCCGAAGATCAGGATGGCGACGACGAAGTTCACCGCGTCGACGTAGTTGACCATGAAGTAGAGCTGGTCCAGGAAGCCCGACCAAGGCTCGGTGCGGAGTCCCGGCGCGACCGCCGCCACGGCCTCCCTGATCTCGGCGGCCGGCACCTCCGGTTCGCGAATGCGCGCCACCGCCACCGCCACCTCGTGAATGCGGCCGGGGTCCATCGCCATCAGCTCGGCGAGCGACCCCATCTCGAGGAGCGCGTAGCTGTCGTCGTACGCCCCGACGCCCACGCTGAAGATCCCCGACACGGCGAAGAGGTCGTTCCCCGTCGACCCGTCGGCCGCGGGCGCCACCAGCACCACCTCGTCCCCCACACCGGCCTCGACCGTTTCGGCCATTGCCTCGCCCAGCGCGATCTCGCCCGGCCCCGGCATCCGCCCGGCCACCAGCCCGCTCGCGAACCGGCTCACCGTTGCCTCCCGGGCCGCGTCGATCCCCATCAGCACGGCCCCCACCGTCTCGTCACCCGAGCTGACCAGTCCCCCGCCGTAGAGCCGCGGCGCCGCCCCGGTCACCCCGTCCTGCGCCTCCACTGCGGCCAGCAGCGCGTCCACGTCCAGACCTTCGCGTCCCCCCATCGTCTTGTGGATGCTGCGCTCCGGCTGGTAGTCCTCCGCCTGGATCTGCACCTGCCCGGTCACCACGCGCGTCCCGTTCGAGACGAGCTCCTCCACGATCCCGTCCATGTACCCGATCATCAGCACCGAGGCCACGAACCCGAAGGAGAGCGCCGAGGCAGTGAGGATGGTGCGGCGCCGGTTGCGCCACAGGTTGCGCCAGGCAATCCGCCACCAGGTTTGGTTCGCGGTGCGGCTCATGAAGTCGCCGGAACGGGCGTCGCCGTCATTGCCTCGCCCGCAGATTCCGCAAGCTGAAGAAGTCCTCCTTCAGCCCCACGTCGAACTCCAGCTCCAGGTAGATCACCACCGTGCGCTCCTCGCCGTCCGCCGGCTGGATGACCGTGCGCGTCGGCACGGTCCGGCCGCCCATGACGGCGATGTCCGAAAAGGTCATGCTGCGCGAGAGCGTCCCGTCCTCGTCGTAGTAGCGCGCCCACGTCGGCATGCGGTCGCGCTTGCGGATCTGCTGCTCGATGCGGCCCCAGATCACCGGCGCCTCGGGCTTGGGCGTCATCGTGAACTCCCACACCTCCTCGCCGTCGCGGTCGCCCTCGAAGGAGATGACGATGTCGTAGTCCTCGATCAGACGGCTCTCCTTGACCAGGTCGTCGTTGGTGAAGTGCGAGCCCATCCACGAGCCGAGCATCATCGAGGGCGGGATCTTGATGGTGCGGTCGGCGCGGGGCAGGTAGTTCCAGACCTCGTTCTCGACCTTGAGGGTCGCGGTGCCGGACTCGCGCGGGGGACTCTCCACGCGGATCAGCGAGTACTCCGTGCCGAGCGACCAGACGCTCATCTCCAGAGAGCGCGACCAGTTCTCGGTGTCGATCTCCATGCGCATGCGGCCCGTGCTCGATTCGCCCCGCATGAGGCGGTCCACCTCGTCGATGATCTCGAGGACGCGCGGGTCGGTCTGGGCGGTGGCGGGGGTCGGGACGAGAGACGCGAGGAAGAGTGCAGGCATTGACAGCGCTGTCATTGACAGCATCCACATCTTGGACCGGGCCGGCGCCATCGGCGGCGCGCGCCGGTCGCGGAAGTCGTGCGTAATCGTTGTCATTTCGGCCTTTAGCGGTCTCACGGGATCTGGCGGCTGGCCTGTGGGGCCCCGAAACACTATTGTCGCGGGTCGCCGGGGTCCAGTCCGCGCGGCCCGCGACCCCCGCGATCTCGCCACCCACGCTCACCCACCCATCCTTCCCCAGGAGTACCGCCGTGGTCACCCTCACCGCCCTCTGGCTGCCCATCCTGCTCTCCGCCATCGTCGTCTTCGTGGTCAGCGCGATGGCCTGGATGGTCATGCCGCACCACAAGAACGACTCCGCCCGCGCCGACGACGAGGACGGCCTGATGGACGCGGTCCGCCGCTGCGGTGGTCCCGGCATGTACATGTTCCCGTGGGCGCCGGACAGCGAGACGTCCAGCGAGGACTACCAGGAAAGGCTGGCCGCCGGTCCGGTGGGGATCCTGCGGGTGCGCGACCCGGCAACGGTGATCGACATGAAGCCGGCGATGGCCAAGTCGGTTCTGCTCCATCTCGTCGTCGCGGTCTTCGTGGCCTACCTGGCGGCGAGCACGCGGGAGGTGGGCGCGTCGTACCTGTCCGTCTTCCAGGTCACCGGCACCGCGGCCTTCATGGCCCATGGCTTCATCGGCTTCCAGGACAGCATCTGGTTCGGGCTCCCCGGCAAGGTCGCCTTCAAGCACGCGCTCGACGGGCTCGTGTACGCTCTCCTCACGGCCGGCATCTTCGCCTGGCTGTGGCCCATGTGACACCCACCAAACGGAGCACCTCCCCCATGAGCGACATCGTCTACGAAGCCGACGTGCGGATCGAACGCACGCGCGGCCCCCACCGCCTCGCCTGGCTGCCCGCCCACGACGGCCCGGTCGAGTTCGGCGTCCACGGCGCGATCGCCGAGCACTACGGCGTCCGCCTCAAAACCGAGACCACCACCACGCTCGACTACGTGATCGCCGCTACCGGCGGCTGACTCGTCGGAACCTTCGGAGGCGTGCTGGAGGCACGCGGGATCGATGCGTCGGGCGGCAGGCTCACGGCGGAGGTGAAGGGGAGGGTGGGCAAGGAGGACGGGGTGCTGGTGGTGCGGGAGATTCATGCGAAGTACCGGCTGGAAGCGGCCGGGGCGGACCAGGCGGCGGTGGGGAGGTCGTACGACATGCATGCGATGCGATGTCCGGTGTATCGGACGTTGCACGGATGTATTGCGATCACGACGGAGTTGGAGGTGGTCTGAGGGGGGGCGGGACGGTGCGCGCGCGCGAGCGTACGCCGGTGATTGATCGGCGGCAGTGGCTGAGGGTTTCGGCGGGGGTCGTTGCCGGGGGATGGGCGACCGGGTGTGCTTCGCGGCCGGAGGGATGGCTCGGGGCCGCGCCGCCGTGGAAGCCGTTGCGGCCGGTGCGGGTGTCGAGTGATCGGGTGATTCGGGTGGTGGCCGGGTTGAGGCCGTACCGGGCCGAGGGGTTCGTGGTGCGGGCGGAGCGGCTGGCGGGGAAGCTGGTGGTGCACAACTACGGGCATGGTGGTGGCGGGGTCACGCTGTCGTGGGGGACGGCAGAGATGGCGGCGGATCTGGTTACGTATGGGGGGCGCGAGGGTGACGTGGCCGTGGCCCGAAGTCCATCACGGGGCACTACCGTTCCACACCAGCCGGGCCATGCGTTGGAAGACGCGTTCTTCAAGACGGTTTTCTCACACCCTCGGGTGATCGAGCTCCTCATCAGGGCCCATATCCCCGAATGGGCCGAGGAGATCGACTACTCGTCACTCCAGCGGCTGCCTGCGGAACTCGTCGACGACAAATTGCAGCGGCGCTACGCCGACAAGATCTGGCGGGGCCGCTCCTCCGATGCGAAGACCGACTACGTGCTCCTTCTGGAGTTCCAGGGCCGACCGGAGCGGCGAATGGCCCTCCGGACCACCGTCTACACCGGCCTCGCAGTCCACCGGCCTCGCAGCCCAGGAACTTCTCCGAAGCGACAAGGACTTGGGGCGCGGCGAGCGCAACCTGTCCGTGGCGTGCCTGGTATTGCACCATGGAGACCGGCCGTGGAACGCTCCGACCCGTCTGCGGGATCTGTTTCGCGATTCCGCCCCGGACACATACCGAGTAGTCTCGCCAAGGCCGCCGGAGGCTCCGCCGCCGACCCCGCTTGACCTTCCGCAGATGGTGCTGGCGATGGTGGGCCTGTCCACGGCTCCTCGAATGCGGGACGAGTTGGCGGCGGTGCGCCAGGTCGTCGAACAATGCGAAGACGAGGACTTCGACCGGTTCTTGACCCCGGCGGTCACGGCGATGTTACGTTCGAAGGGGATGACCAGTGAGCAATTGGAGGAGGCGATGACCATGGGAACCGTTGCGACGGCATTTCAGCGCAGCTTGGACGAGATTCGGCAGGAAGGGCAGGAACAGGGAATCGAGTTGGGGCGCGAACAGTGGGATCATGCCACTCGCACGCGGAACACCGGTTCGGGGTCACACTCACGGTGCCGGTGGCTTGCGTTCCTCCGGCTTCCAGAGGCTGCACGGCTTCACCCGCGCGGTGTCCCTCGCCGTCGCGCCGCCGGGCCTGTTCACGCCCCGGCGGCACCGAGCCTCCATTCGGCCCGGCCCCTTCGCTTACGCATGTGATGCTTCGGAACTCTCCGCCCCTTCACGCGGGGTTCGTAGGCAAAGCCACTCCCGCAGGCTTTCGCTCCTCCGTCATCCCTCCACACCTGAGGCCCCTTTCCTCGACGGGCATCCCGGCCGACCGACGGCCTTCCCCTATTGACAGGAGGGTCGACTTCCGCAATAACCGTTTCGATGGAGTGGACGCCCCCCTACACCGGGTGCAAACATACGCCTGGTGAGGAGAATGCACACGCGGTGCGTTCCGGTCCACGAACGGCGGAGGTTCCATGGATAAAGTGGTCAGTGTCATCGGCATCGACATCTCGAAGCGGTACTTTCAGCTGCACGGGGCAACAGCGGATGGTGAGCCAGTGCTGCGCAGGAAGCTCACGCGCTCGAAGGTGCTCACGTTTCTCGGCGGGCAGCCCGCCTGCAGGGTCGTGATGGAAGTCTGCGCGAGCGCTCACCATTGGGGACGAATGATCCTGGGGCTCGGCCACGAGGTCCGGCTGATTCCCCCGGTGTATGTGAAGCCCTACGTGAAGAGGCAGAAGAACGATGCCAACGACGCGGGAGCGATCGTCGAGGCGGCCCAGCGCCCGACGATGCGGTTCGTGACCGTCAGGACCGAGGAGGAGCAGGCGCGCTCGGTGTTGTTCCGGAGCCGGGGGCTGCTCGTGCAGCAGCGCACCCAGACGATTAACGCGCTTCGGGGTCATCTGGCAGAGTTCGGTCTGGTCGTTCCACTCGGGATCCACAACGTCGAAAGGCTGGAGGAGGCATTCGTCGCGCGTGAGGAGCACTTCCCGGCGCCGGCACCCCCCGCCATCCGCCTACTGATCGAGCGGATCGGGGATCTGAACGTGGAAATCGATGAGCTGGACCGGGAGATCCGTCGGATCGTGAGGGACGATGAGCAGCTCGCGCGCCTGATGACGATCCCGGGGGTGGGAGAACTCACGGCGATGGCGGTCCACACCTTTGCGCCACCGATGGAGTCCTTCCGAAACGGACGTCACTTTGCGGCATGGGTCGGACTCACGCCGCGCGAATCTTCGACGGGTGGCCGCCAGCGGCTGGGGCGAATCACGAAGATGGGTCAGCGCGACATACGGAGGCTACTCTATCTGGGAGCGACGGCTGTGATATCGAGTGCCATTCGGCGCAAGAACGTCACCGACCCCTGGCTTGCCCGCATGCTGAACGAGAAGCCCAGGAAGGTAGTCGCAGTGGCCCTGGCCAATCGGATGGCACGCATCATCTGGGCCGTGACGGTCAAAGGGGAGAGCTACAGGGCCCCAGAGCGACAGCCGCCGTTGACAGCCGCACAACAGGGCTGCGGGTCAGATCAGTGAAGTGACGGGTGGCTAAGAGCTAAGACCCAAAATCCAGAGGAGGATACTGAAGTGGTCCTACTTCGTTGGACAGTCCGAGGGCAAAGCTAAGGTGGACTCCGACTGGTTCTGAGAGCCCTCGGGAGCTTTCGCTTGGTTCTGTCTTGAAAGGGATGTTAGACGCTGAAGTCCTCTCCGGCAAGGAGAAGGACGGATGCCGGGATGAGCCCCGCTCGCCGGGAGGGGGACCCGACCGGCGAGCGGGGCTTGGACACCTGTGGCGCGCGGCGCGCAGGATGGGTGTATCACCCGCTCCCCGCGACTGTCTCGCGAGGGTGTCCGCCAGCCCCCGTGGTGATCCGCAGTTCACATCACCCTCGTGCCGTTGCGGTAGGTCTCGCCTGGCGTGCGCCCGGCCAGCGCCGAGTGCGGGCGTACCTCGTTGTAGAAGTCGATCCACGTCCCGATGAGCCGACCGGCTTCCGTGCCGTCGCGAAGCTCGTGCAGGTACACCGCCTCGTACTTCAGCGACCGCCACAGTCGTTCGATGAAGATGTTGTCGAGGAAACGGCCCCGGCCGTCCATCGAGAACGCCACGCCCGCACCCAGCACCCGGTCGGCGAACGCCTCGCTGGTGAACTGCGAGCCCTGGTCCGTATTCAGGATCTCCGGAGTCGTATGGATGAGCGCGTCGTCCAGAGCCCCGATGCAGAACGAGGCGTCCATCGTGTTGGACAACCGCCAGGAGAGGACGTGCCGGGTGGCCCAGTCCATCACGGCCACAAGGTAGAAAAACCCTTGCGTCACAGGGATATAGGTGATGTCGGCGCACCACACGTGGTCCGCACGGAAGATCTCGAGGCCGCGCAGCAGGTAGGGAAAGATCCGGTGCTCCGGGTTCGCCACGCTCGTGCGCGGCCGCCGGTAGGTCGCCTCCATCCCCATGAGCCGCATGAGCCGCCGGATCCGGTGCCGGCCAGCCGTGACACCCTCGCGGCGGAGATGCCGCATCATCTGCCGGCTCCCGTAGAACGGATAGTCCATGTGGAGCTCGTCCATCCGTCGCATCAGGGCCAGGTTCTGCGCGCTCTCCCCCTTCGGCCGGTAGTAGAGCGACGACCGGCTCACGCCCAGCAGCACGCTCTGCCTCGACAGGCTCAGCGGTCCATCCGGCTCGATCATCCCGAAGCGCTCCGTCCGGCTCAGCGCTTCAACCCGCGCCGAAAAAAATCCCGCTCGACGGTGAGCTCTCCGATCTTGGCGTGCAGGTCGTGGACCTTTGCCTCATGCTCCTTGGCGAGCTTCCGGCTCCCGCCTTTGGCAAACACCTCCGGCACGGCGTCGAGCAGCTGCCGCTTCCAGGCGCTCACCTGGTTCGGATGAAGTTCATGCCGCGCGGCGATCGCCTGCACGCTGTCGCGCTCCTGAAGCGCTTCCAGCGCCACCCGGCCCTTGAACTCCGCTGTGAATCGTCGTCTCTTCCTGGCCATCTCGGTGCCTCCTGTTCAATCCTGGAATCCACCTTAACGACCTGTCCAAAAAACCGGGACCACCTCATACAGAGACCAGATCTTCGGGGCATGACGGCTCGACCACCCACATGGGCGCGAGCTGAGGAGGTCCCAGCTGGAGAGTGCAGGCAGGACGCCGGACAGGGGTAGGGGAAAACGGTCGACAAGACGGGGTCGGAAAAACCAGTAGGCCTCGATGGGCCACACAGCCCGCCGTTTCGATTTGGATCCGATCTCACGAACACCATACGGGCCCGCGGCCAGGAAGCGCCGCATCAAGAGGCCGCACATACGACTGTACCTGACCTGACTACCGCCCACCCCGACCCGAAGTCAGGCTTGCCAACCGGGGGGCGTCCACATACGAGGCCTGCTCGGCGTTCACTCGCGTTCCGGCCTGCATGGTCGCTGAGCCGCCCAAGGCGGCCCTTCTACCGGAGTGCTTCAGCCCATGTCGTTACCTCCATGAACCGCTCTGGCCGCTACCAGCCGGAGCGATAGCTGGGTGGGATTCGCACCCACCAGGAAGGCGCGCCTTTCCACGGCGCACTGTCAACTACGATTGACATTTGGACAAGTGGGGTTTACTTCGCCTACGCTCCAGTGTGGCGCTCCGCAAGATGGTTCGCCACGCACGGCTGGCGCGTCGCGTCTGGAAGGTGAACCTTTGATGCAGCGTCGGCCGTAAGGGGACGAGATTCAGTCGGCAGCGTCGCGGCGCTCATGGCCGGCGCTCCCCGGGGGACTTCAGACGAGGGAAAGACCGATGGCACAGATCCTGAAGCGGGTGGTTCGCTGGGTGCTGGAGTGGTTGTTGAAGAAGATTTAGTTGCGTAGCGTGGTGGACGTGCTGCGTGTTGCGCGCCCGGTCGTGCTTGCGCAAGCCCATAGCTCGCCTGCATTCGCATCCAGTGATCGGCCGTGCCCCATCCGAGGGCTTCCAGCGCGAGCGCCATGTTCGCGGACACGCCTGCCCTGCCGTTCAGCAGGCGCGCGCCGCTCCGGTCACTACGCTCCTTCCGCGGTCCAGCTTCCCAACCCTGACATTCTCAATGGCCAGAACCCTGACATTCTCGGCGGCCATTGACACTTTCGGGTCGGTGGCATCCAGAGGTTCTATCCCCGCCCACGCGGGGAAGCCGCGTAGAGCAAGCGCTCTTCGGTGGACTCGCGGGTTCTATCCCCACCCACGCGGGGAAGCCCGGAAGTGCTTCACCCGGATCTCGTATTGCTCGGGTCTATCCCCACCCACGCGGGGAAGCCCCGGCCGTCCTCGGTCGTGCCGGTGTAGGCCTTGGTCTATCCCAAATGTAGTGTGGATCAAGGTCCGATTCGAACCCGAAGAGCTCCTCGTTGGAGCCAATCTGGTCGGCACTCGCCAGTGTCCCTGCGAAGTGGTGAACCAGTGCGGGTACTTTTGGAAGCATTGGTCCCGCTTCGAAGGCCTCGGGAAACCACCCGCGAGCGCGCCGGAAGAGCCCGCGCCCTGCGGCAATTGGATCGTATCCCGCACACGGGCGCCAACTGCTCTCCCGCCCCGTGTCACCCAACTTCTTGCGTGGGATCGGGCGACCATGATGGGCGAGTGCGGCCAACAGCAATTCCTGGAGCCCCGGGCCACCCCAGTCTTCCAGCGCGTCCATCCCGAAGCCCCTCACAACCTCCGACCGACAGCATGCCCAGACCGCAGCTTCGATGTGATTCGCCTTTGACGGGACTCTGCGACGGCCGCCCACTCTGAATTGAAAGCCTGCACTCACCTTGCCGAAGTCGTGGAGGAAGGCAAGGACGGATAGCCTGGCCAGTGTCACGTCATCCAGGCCGTCGCCTCCGGCTGCCCGGTCGAACCTATCCCTCATCACTGGCTCAGCAACCAGAGCGTGGAAGCAGCAAGCCACGTCAGCGCAGTGGTGGTGTTCGAGGCGATGCGTGGCACCTGAAGCTGGGTCGTACTTGCCCCAAGGGAAGTTGTGTGTGTCCACTGTAGTTTACCCCAAGCAAAGTAGAGTTTACTTCTACCGCCAAACTAACTCCCCGGCGTGGTCGGGACCCGACAACCCCCAACGCTCTTCGAGGGAATCCCGATATCGTCCATCCTATCCCTCCAGCGCCTCCGGGCACACCGCCGCGCGAATCGTAAGTTGTCATTTGACAGGCGACAATGTAGAATGGTGCGATGATCGCATCGTTCCGCCACCGAGGCTTGAACCCCCCTTATTCACGAATGGCCGGGAGGCGAGGCGACGTGAGGCGGCAAGTGCTTTAGATTCAGAGTGTTAGAAGGATCGCGAGCACCTGCCAGCCATCACGTCGGGGGTGAAGATAATGGATGCGCCGTTCAGCTTCAACAGGTCGATCAGGATTGGGTCCGGCCGGGACCGGATCACGGGGGATTCGGGGGCTCTGACGGGGCGCGAGCTGCTGCGGCGCAGCAGGGTGGCGCGGTTTCTGGCGGAGGGGCTGCCGGACAAGCGGGACGGGCGCCGGATCCGGCATTCTCAGAGGCGGCTGGCGCGGACGCTTCTGCTGCTGGCGGGGCAGGGCCGCCGGGACCATGGCGACGCGACGGAGCTGCGCGACGATCCGGCGCTGCGGCTGGCCACCGGCGACCGGGCGGGCACGGCTCCGCTGGGCGAGGGCGGGTGCCTGCCCTCGCAGCCGACGCTGTCGCGGCGGGTGGCGGCGTGGTCGGCGAAGGAGGGCGTCGAGGTGCTGCGCGAGGGGTTGCAGCGGCTGGCGGGGTGGCGGCTGAAGGCGATGGGCGGCCGGCGGCGTCCGAAGACGCTGGTGATCGACATCGACAGCCTGCCGGTCGAGGTCCACGGGGAACAGCCGGGCAGCGCGTGGAACGGCTACTATCACCGGCGCGTGTATCATCCGATCGTGGCGGCGGCGGGGGAGACGGGCGACATCCTGGATCTGCGGCTGCGCGAGGGGCAGGTGCACACGGCGGACGGCGGGCTGGAGTTCGTCCTCGAGGTGCTGGAGCGGGCGGAGCGGCATCTGTGCGGGAAGGCAGCGGTGCGCTTCGACGCGGGATATCCCGGCGAGCCGCTGATGGCGGCGCTGGAGGAGCGGGGCACGCACTACGTGGCCCGGGTGCGCAACAACGCCGTGCTGAAGCGCCTGGCGCTGCCGGCCATGGACGCCGTGGTCTGGGATGCGCTGAACAACGGGGCGCCCGGCGGCGAGCCCCGCACCTGGGTTTGCGAGTCGTCCTACCGGGCCGGGTCGTGGTCCCGTTCCCGCCGGGTCGTGCAGGTCGTCGTCGAGCGGCCGGGCGAACTCATCCCGCGCTGCTTCTGGCTGCTGACCTCGATGCCGTCGGAGGAGATGTCCGGCGAGGACCTCCTGGCGCTGTACCGCAAGCGCGCCCGTGGCGGAGGGCCACCTGGGCGAGCTGATGAGCGTCGTCTCCCCGGCCCTGTCGTCCACGTCGCGCCGCAAGAGCCACTACCGGGGCAAGAAGATCGCGAAGCGCGAGAAGGGTGTGGACCCCTTCGCGTGCAACCAGGTGCGCCTGCTGCTCGCAGGCTTCGGCTACCAGATCATGCACGTCCAGCGCGCCGTGCTGGAGCGCATGACCGGAACCGGCTGGAGCCTGCGGCGTCTCGCGGACCGCGTGCTCCGCACCCCGGCGCGCTTCACCGTATCGGGCCGCCGGATTACGATGACCATCGGAGGCGCGTCGGCGCACTGGCGCATGCTCGCCCGCGGGCTCGCGACCCTGCACGGGCCCTCCGGATAGCGCGGGCGCCGCCAGGCGCCGAACCCTTTCCCGGCCCCGGCGGCCGCAAGGACGCCGAGGTGTCTCCAAGCGCCGGAAACCGGCTCGGTTCGGTCGAACAAACTAACCTTTTCGGACTCGAAACGCCTGTTTTTGGCCCCCGGAACCGCCCCCGACCCGCCATCGGGGTTGTGAGAGGCCTCTCAGCCCCCTACCTTGCCCTCGACTCGCGAATTCATGAATAAGGCAGGTTGAAGGCGCTCTATGAAGGCAGGACAGCACGGCGAGTCGCGCCGGAGCATCTCAGGAAACTGCGGGACATCCTGGCAGCGCTCGATTTCAGTTCGGGGCCGGAGGACATGAATCTACCGGGCTTCCGACTGCACGCCCTCAAGGGACCCATGAGGGGGCACTACGCGGTTTCGGTATCCGGGAACTGGCGGGTGACTGAGGTGGTCCCGGTTTTTTGGACAGGTCGTTAAGGTGGATTCCATTATGGAACAGGAGGCACCGAGATGGCCAGAAAGAGACGGAGATTCACGGCGGAGTTCAAGGCCCGAGTGGCGTTGGAGGCGCTCCAGGAGCGCGACAGCGTACAGGCGATCGCGGCACGGCATGAGCTTCATCCGAATCAGGTGAGCGCCTGGAAGCGGCAGCTGCTGGATGCCGTGCCGGAGGTGTTCGCCAAGGGCGGGAGACGGAAGCTCGCCAAGGAGCATGAGGCGAAGATCCACGAGCTGCACGCCAAGATCGGAGAGTTGACGGTGGAGCGGGATTTTTTTCGGCGCGGGTTGAAGCGCTGAGCCGGACGGAGCGCTTCGGGATGATCGAGCCGGACGGACCGCTGAGCCTGTCGAGGCAGAGCGTGCTGCTGGGCGTGAGCCGATCGTCGCTCTACTACCGGCCGAAGGGGGAGAGCGCGCAGAACCTGGCGGTGATGCGGCGGATGGACGAGCTCCACATGGACTATCCGTTCTACGGGAGCCGGCAGATGATGCGGCATCTCCGCCGCGAGGGTGTCACGGCCGGCCGGCACCGGGTCCGGCGGCTCATGCGGCTCATGGGGATGGAGGCGGTCTACCGGCGGCCGCGCACGAGCGTGGCGAACTCGGAGCACCGGATCTTCCCCTACCTGCTGCGCGACCTCGAGATCTCCCGGTCGGACCATGTCTGGTGCGCGGACATCACCTATATCCCTGTCAGCCAAGGGTTTTTCTACCTCGTGGCCGTGATGGACTGGGCGACGCGGCACGTCCTCTCCTGGCGATTGTCCAACACAATGGACGCGTCGTTCTGCACCGGGGCCCTGGACGACGCGCTCATCCGGGCGACTCCGGAGATCCTGAATACCGACCAGGGTGCGCAGTTCACCAGCGCGGCCTTCGCCGACCGGGTGCTGGAGGCAGGCGTGGCGTTCTCGATGGACGGCCGGGGCCGGTTCCTCGACAACATCTTCATCGAACGGCTGTGGCGGTCGCTGAAGTACGAGGCCGTGTACCTGCATGAACTCCGCAACGGGCTGGATGCCGAGCGGATCATCGGCTCGTGGATCGACTTCTACAACGAGGTGCGCCCGCACTCGTCGCTGGGCGGGCGGACGCCGGGCGAGACCTACCGCAACAGCGCGAGGGCGGCATGACCAAGCCGCGTTGCGTCCAGCCGGCCGGTGCCGAGCGCCCGCAGGCTCCCGTCCGTCCATGTGTCCGCGCACCGGAGCGCACACCCATGAGGCCGCGGGCCGGAGGCCCAGCGGACAGTCCGCCCGCTGGGCGCGCGCTCCCCGACCGCTACCAAGCCCCGCTCGCCGGTCGGGTTCCCCTCCCGGCGAGCGGGGCTTACGATTCACGAAGCAAAGGTTCCCGAGGGCTCTCAAACTCAGCCGGAATCCACCTTAACTTTGCCCTCGAACTGTCCAACGAAGTAGGACCACCCCAGACCTTCCGCTTTGAAGACGGCGCTGCGGCCGATGTGGACTAAGTGGACTATCACTGAGGAGAAGACCGATCATGGCCATGCATAGCCCCCCTCATCCAGGCGGCATCGTAAAGCGGCAGTGTCTCGAACCCCTGGGCCTGACCGTGACCCGGGCAGCCGAAGGGTTGGGCGTCACCCGGCAGGCGCTCTCGGAGTTGGTGAACGGGCATACGGGGATATCCGTGGAGATGGCGATACGGCTCTCGAAGGCCTTCGGCTCGACGCCCGAGACCTGGCTGGGAATGCAGATGGCCCACGATCTCTGGCAGGCCCGGGGCCGCGCCGGGGAGATCTCGGTGGAGCGCTTCGTAGCGGCTTGACCCTACCCCCCCACCCACCCCCTGAATTCCTCAAGCGCCTCCGGATTCGCCAGCGCCTCGGCGACTTCGTCCATCGCTTCCACCGGGCGGTAGATCTCGGCGGTGCCGATCCGCACCCCGCGCGCGTTCAGCGTCGCGTCCGAACGACCGTGGATGACGTATCCGCCCGTCCCCGTCCTCTCGACGTAGTCCCCGTGACACCACACACCGGGATAGCGGTCGAAATAGGTGCCCTGGTAGCGGGAACCGTCGTCGTCGTTCAGGAACCCGAGCGGCAGCGACGGGAAGGGCTGCGTGCAGACCAGTTCGCCCTTGCCCGCGCGTAGCGGGGAGCCGTCGGGATCGAAGACATCGGCGGCCATGCCGAGAACGGGACCCTGGATTTCGCCGGGATGGACGGGGTGCGTCGGGACGCCGCCCACGAAGCAGGCGCACAGATCGGTGCCGCCCGAGACCGAGGCCAGGTGCACATCGCGCTTGACGTGCCGGTACACGTATACGAAGCCGTTCGCCGGCAGCGGCGAGCCGGTGGAGACGATGGTCCGTAGCAAGGACAGGTCGTGGGTTCGGCGGGGGCTCGCGCGGGAGGTACGGAGCGTGTCCAGGTAGCCGGGTGAGGTGCCCATGAGGGTCATGCCGGTGGTTTCGGCGCGTCGAAGAGGGTGGTGGTGGTGGGATGCACCGGCGAGCCGTCGTAGAGCAGGATCGTCGCCTCCGAGGCCAGGGCGGAGACGAGCCAGTTCCACATCATCCAGCCCAGGGTGGTGAATTGGAAGACGCGGTCGCCCGGTCGGATGTCGCAGTGGAGCTGGTGTTCCTTGAGGTGCTGCAGCAGAACGCCGCCCGCGCGGTGCATGATGCACTTGGGCACACCGGTGGTGCCCGACGAGAAGAGGATGTAGAGGGGGTGGTCGAAGGGGAGACGGGCGAAGTGGATGTCGGTGGGGGGATGGGGGGTGATGAAGTCGTGGAGGGTGATTGCGTCGGCTGCTGTCGACGGGGCGGCTTCGTCGAGGCTCGGGACGACGATGGTCCTCTCGACTGTCGGGAGGCCGTCGAGGATACGGGGGACTTTCGCCAGGGTGTCGTAGCGCTTGCCGCGGTAGGTGTAGCCGTCGGCAACGAAGAGCAACCGGGGACGGACCTGTCCGAAGCGGTCGACAACCCCGCGCGCGCCGAAGTCGGGAGACGCGGAGGACACGACCGCGCCGATTGCAGCCGCCGCGAGCGCAATGGCGACGGCCTCGGGGATGTTGGGGAGCAGGAGGGCGACCCGGTCACCCGGCTGCAGGCCGGCGGCGCGCATGGCTTGGGCAAGTTGCGAGGTCAGGTCATACAGCTCACGCCAGCTGAATTCGCGGTGACGGCCACTCTCGTTTCGCGCGATGATCGCGGGGACGCCGGTGCGCCGGCGGAGGAGGTTTTCGGCGAAGTTGAGCCGCGCGTCGGGGAAGTAGCGGGTCTCGGGGAGGTGGTCGCCGGTATCGACTACGCGTTCGCCCTTGTCGCCCACGACCCCGCACCAGTCCCACACCGCGTCCCACAGGGCGGACTGGTTCTCGATCGACCAGCGCCAGAGTGCCTCGTAGTCGTTGCCCACATCATGGCCCTGCGCCGACAGCGAGGCCGTGAAGCGGGCGAGGCCGGTGGCGTGGGCGCGTTCCCGGGAAGGGGTCCAGAGGGGGGGTGTGGGCGCCGGGTTTCCGCGTCGCGAGAAACCAGCTCCCGGCCTATCCCCACGGATTGACCGCCGTTACGCCGGTGTTCCGAAAGTCCCGATCGTTGCGCGTCACGATCGCCAGTCCGCGGCTCGCGGCCGTACCGGCGAGCATCGCATCCGGCAGGTGGTGGTCGAGCGACTCGCCCCGCCGTCGCTTTTCTTCCATGATGCGTGCGCATTCGACGGCGTCGCCGGCGCCCCAATCGAGAACCTGGTCCTCGAAGAGGGCGTTGACGATGTCCGTGAAACGAGTGGCCAGGTCCCTGCGCCGTTCTTCGTGGTCGAGACGGCCGATGCCGTCGAGGATCTCCCAGACCGTGACGGCGCTCACATGCAGTCCCTCGTTCGCGACACCGTCGAGGAATCGTGCGACCCGCGGCTCCGGGTGCGGGCGCATCATCTCCGAGACCACGTTCGTGTCCAGCAGCCAGGCCACCGGCGACTACTCCACGTCCCGGAATTCGACCGGCCGATACCCGTGGCACCCGCGCATCGGCAGTTCGACTCCGTGTTCAGGGCCGAAGTATCGGCTGAAAGCTTCCGAAGGGCGCATGCGGCGGCGCGACGCCTCTCTCTGGTCGCGGATCATCCGGCGTACGAATTCCTCCATCGAGACGCCGGCGTGACGTGCCTCGCTCCTGAGCCAGGCCTTGTCGCCCGGGTCCATACGGCGGACGGTGATCGTGGCACTCATCTGGGCGGCATCCCTTCAACGTGGAAAGTGGCGGTTTGGGAAGGGTTGGGGAGGATTCAGGCTACTGCTAGCACTTTGTGCTGTCAATCTTCGGATAGCCGCCGTGCCGACTCGCCGGCGATTCAGTCGTCCCCTTCCTCCCCGAGCTGCCGCGCGATCCGGTTGAGCTTAGGCCCGATGGACGACATCACCGCGGCGAACAGCACGACCGCCCAGCCCGCCGAGAGGATCAGGTGGGCGCCGACGAGCACCCTTGCACCGAGCGAAGCGGGAACGACGGTGATGAAGTCCTGGCCGAGCGCGGTGAAGAACGAGAAGGACAGCCATTCGGTGATTCCGGCGCCCTCGACGGCCCCACCAAACGCGGCGGGGCTGAAACGCCCCAGCATTCCGTAGAATCCGGCGAAAAGGACGATGATCGTCAGGTAGCCGACCGCGAATCCGCCGATCGGAACCCACATGACGCGCAGGTAGTCGGCGAGCTGGCCGTACACCTGAAGGCGCGGGCGAAGCCAGACGATCGCGGCGCGACCAAGGAGAAACGCCGCCGCCGGGAACACCAGCAGTGCGAGGGGTACGAGCACGGCCATGTCCCATATCGTCGCACCTTCATCCACCACTCCCAGCGCTAGCAGGCCAATCAGGACGACAGGCAACGCGACCGCACCCAGGAACAGACGTACTCGGCCCGGGGCGTCTTGGGGAGGCCGCCGGTGTGGAGGTGCAGGTCGACGAAGCCGGGCAGGACGTACATGCCGTGCGCGTCGATCTCGTGGGTGCCGGGGGAGGGACGCCGCGATGGGTCGATGGGGAGGCCGGGGTAGCCGACGCCGGCGATGCGCGCAATGCGGTTGCCCTCGATGACGATGTCGACGGGGCCGCGGGGCGGTGCGCCGGTGCCGTCGATGACGATCGCGCCGCGGATGACGAGGCGGTCGAAGGGGCCGTCGCCCTCCGCGCGGCCGGGTCCGGGTTCGACGAACTGGGGGGAGGCGGGGGTGGGGGGGAGGAGGAGGGCGGCGGTGGTGAGCAGGAAGAGAACGCGGGCCAGGCGAGGGGGCGTCGACCTTGAGAACGGGGCTGGGGTGAGGATCGAGAGTCTGCGCGTCATGAGTCTTGTGGCTCCCAATGGGGCGTGGGCCGGGTTCTTGAGGCAGGGAGGGTGAAGCTTGGGTCGCCGCGGACGTTGGCGCCAGCCGCAGCTAGTGCGCCCAGCCCAGCCCCTCCCGCAGCTCGCCCGCGAAGGCACGCGGCCCGCGCCGCACGACCGAACGCAGGAAGAGACCCACGAGCAACACCAGACTGACCTGCTGCAACAGGTTCGGTGCCTCCTCCGTCAGCGTCGCGAGAGACGGCACCGGCAGCGCCCCGAAGGCGGCGTTGATCGCGACGCCGGCCGTCACCGCAAGGGTCACCATCACCACGGCGAAGGCGATGGCCGCGCGCCGACCGTGCAGGCTGCTGACCAGACCCAGGGTCGAGATGTTGGTGGCCGGTCCCGTGATGAGGAACGCGATCCCGGCCCCCGGCGAGAGCCCTGTCGCCAGGAACGCGGCCACCAGCGGCGTGGCCGAGGCGGCGCAGACGTAGGTCGGGAAGCCCAGCAGCGCGAAGAGGAAGACATCGGCCACCGGAGGCAGGCTGCCCAGCCAGCCGCTCTCCAGGAAGGGCGTCACGAGGGCGGCGACCCCCAGCCCCAGGACGATCCAGGGAGCCGTGTGGTCCACCACGTCCCCGGTCCCGGTTTTCAGCGCGGCGGCCAGGCGCTGTCGGGTGCTCGGCCCGTCCCCCGGCGTCCCGACCCACTCCTCGGCGCGCTCGGCCTTCTTCAGCCTTCCCCCCACCCACCACCCCACCAGCATCGCCACCAGCGCCGCCGTCACCAGGCGCAGAACCGTCACCTGGGGCCCCAGCAACGGAATGGAGAGCAGCACCGCGTCGAGTCCCAGTTCCGGGGTGGCCACCAGGAACGCCATGGCCGCGGCGGGCGGGGCACCCCGCTGGATCAGGCTGCGATACAGCGGCACGACCCCGCACGAGCAGATTGGAAAGGGAAGACCGATCGCCATTCCCCGGACGGACTGGGAGACCCCGCCGCCCTTTTCCATCCACCGAACCGATCGCTGCGGCAGGAACGCGCTTAGCAGGCCCGCGAAAACGTAGGCCAGCAGGAGGGCGGGCGCGCTCTCGGCGGTGAGCACGTAGAGGCGCGACACGAAGGCCGCCGGGCCGCTGTCACCGGCGTCCGCACCGATCACGAACACGGCCAGGAGCAGCGTCAGCGCCAGAATCGCGCCCCATCCTTCGCGGCGCCGGTCGGCCGGACTGGTGGCGGTTCCGTGTTGGTGGACCACCACGTGCACGAGCGAGCCCGCGACGGCGGCCTGGTAGAGCGTCAACGCCCCGGAATCGGAGAACATCCCGGCTGCCGCCCCCCCGAACACGTATCCGCCCACGGTCGCGAGGATCAGAGCAGCCAGCGCGGCGACGCCTGCCCGGCGGTCGATCTCGCGGGCAACCAGCCACCAGACCGCGACGCCCACCGGGAGCCGGTGCAGCACGATGGCCATGGGGAACGACGGGGTCGCATCGACCGGGAGCGTGGCCAGCGCCGCCCCGTCGAGCCCGGTATGGATCACGAGACCGGACAGGCCGGCCAGCAGGGCCAGGCGATGGGTCGGCCGGGTGGCACGGCGCGAGGTTCTCTCGATTGCAACGGGGATCAGGAAACCGCCCAGGAGCGCCAGCAGGATGAACCAGTCCCCCTCCGCAACCGCCCCGGGGACGAACGCCAGGAGGACCAGTCCCGGGATCGCCGTCCGGGACAGGCCGTCGAGCACGGGAACGAAGCCGCGCCGGTGGCCGGCGCCCGCGTCGAGGAGCGGTCCGGCGGCGAGTGCCAGGAGTGAGGCGACAAGGTAGGTCATTGGGCAGCGTGCAAGGGGACATTGCGGCTCGGAAGTCTTAGTTCGTCCCACATGCAATCTGGGGTACCAACCTCAATCGGACCACTGGCCACGGGTGCGGACGACATCGAAGCCTTCTGGCGCCTGCTCGACTCCGGGAAATGCCGGGTTGGGTTTTTCCTCGGGCTGCTTACAACCGCCTCCCTCCCTGTCTCCTCACCGCACCGACCTGCTAGGTTGCTTGGCAGCCGTGGCCGTTCCTGCCCGCAATGCAGCGCGGCGGGACGCCCGGCTCGGAAGAACTGACACGGATGACACGCATGATACGCGCCACATCGATCCTGTCGCTCGCGGCCCTCGGTCTCGCCGCCGCCTGTGCGGACCCGGGCATCGAGCCTCCCGAACTCGTCCCGACCACGCTCGAAGTCTCCCCGGACGCGGTCGACTTCGACGCGCTCTTCGCCGCGGTACGGCTCGAAGCCACGGTCTTCGACCAGAACGGCAATGTCATGACGGGGGCAGCCCTCGCTTGGCAGTCCACCAGCTTCGAAATCGCACGAGTCGATCAGACCGGGCTGGTCACTGCGGTCGACAATGGATCGGCGTACATCGTGGCGGCCGCCGGCGACGCGAAGGACTCGGCCCGTGTCCAGGTGCAACAGCGCCACGCTTCGGTGAGGATCGCTCCCCCGCGGCGGCCGTTGCTCGAAGCGCTCGAAGATACCGTGCGCGTCATGGCCTCGGTGCTTGATCCGAACGGGCGTCCGATCGCTGATGCCGTGGTGTCGTGGTCCAGCGGCGACCCGACGATCGCGACCGTGCGCGAAGACGGACTGGTGACCGCGGTCGCCACCGGGACCGCTATGATCCGGGCGACGCTGGGCGACCTGGCGGATTCGGTCACCGCCGAGGTAAGGCAGGTCCCGGCAGACGTGCGGATTCGCCCCACCGAGCTCCCGACATTCGTGACGCTGAGCGACACGGCCCGGATCTCCGCGCAGGTGGTGGACGCGAACGGCCATCCGGTCCCGGGGCTGTCCGTGTCGTGGTCCACAAGCAACGTGCGCATCGCCTCGGTCGACCACGAGGGGCTGGTCACCTCGACGGGCAACGGCAGCGCGACCATCTCGGCAACTGCCCTGAGCGCCTCCGGCTCGATCACGGTCGAGGTGGAGCAGGTGCCGACGAGTCTCGAGGTCAGGTCACCGATGGATCTCATGGCGGTCGGCGACTCGCTCCTGATGGAGGCGGAAGCCTACGACGCGGGCGGCAGCCCGATCCCCGCGAGCCGGTTCACGTGGCTTTCCAGCGATACGGCCATTGCGACCACGACTCCGGTGGGATGGGTGCACGCGGTCGGCGAGGGAACCGTCGAGATCACCGCGACGTCGCACGACCTGAGCGCGTCCGCCCCCGTGACCGCGATAGGCCCGGACGAGTTCGCTCTCCTGGCCTTCTTCGAGTCGGTCAACGGGCAGTTGTGGGCCACGAACACCAACTGGGGCACGGAGGCACCGCTCTCCGAATGGTACGGCGTGGAGCTTAGTGAACGCGGGCGGGTCCGGTCCCTCGATCTCTCCGAGAACAACATGGCCGGGCGGCTGCCTCCCGAGATCGGCAAGCTCACCGAGCTGGAGACCCTGCACCTCGAAGAAAACCTCATCGAGGGGCCGCTCCCGCCCGAGATCGGAGGGATGGAGAGTCTGCAGTGGCTGGGACTGTTCGGGAACTACCTGGAGGGCCCGATCCCGCCTGAAATCGGACGCCTGGAGTACCTGGAAGTCCTGGACCTGACGTACAACAGCTTCACCGGATCCATCCCGCGCGAAGTCATCGATCTCCCCTACCTCTGGTATCTCGGTCTCTTCGGCAACGAGTTGAGCGGGTCGATTCCACCGGAGATCGGCAACTTCCAGAGTCTGCGTTATCTGGACCTGTGCTACAACACGCTCACCGGCCCGATTCCGCCGGAGATCGGCCGTATCGAGACACTGGAGACACTGGCGCTTTGCGGGATTGACACGAACCCCGAAGCCGGCAATCGCCTGACCGGTACGATCCCTCCCGAGATCGGCAACCTCACCAATCTCAAGTTGCTCGACCTGGGCGCCAACCGGCTCGTAGGACCGATCCCCCCGGAACTCGGCAGGCTGGAGAACCTCGATTCGCTCGCGCTCTACAGCAACGTGCTCACGGCCCTCCCCCCGGAGCTCGGCAATCTCACGAATCTTCAGTATATGTCGATTTACGGAAACCGGCTGACCGGGTCGATTCCGAGTGAAATCGGAAACCTCGGGGAACTCCATATTCTGTTGCTGGGACGGGGGTTCAGCAGCGGCGACAACATCCTGACCGGCATCATCCCGCCGGAGGTCGGAAACCTCGCGAGCCTGCTCAAACTCGACCTGGGTGGCAACAACCTGACCGGGACCATCCCGGGCGAATTCGGTCGTCTGACAAGCCTGGAATTTCTGGAACTCGGTACCAATGATCTGACGGGAGCGATTCCTCCGGAACTGGGTGGGGCTACCCGGCTGGCCTGGCTGAACGTATGCCCCAACAACCTGTCCGGCCCGATTCCCGGGGAAATCGGCAGTCTGCGAGCTCTCCGCCGCCTCTACCTCTGTGCGAATGACCTGACGGGAGACTTGCCATCGGAATTGGGCAACCTGACCGACCTCGTGCACCTGAATCTCGCCGCCAATCGGCTCACGGGTGAATTCCCGATGTCCATGCTGCGCATGAGGCGCCTCGAGTCGTTGCTCTGGCGAGGAAACAATGGACTGTGCGCCCCGAATGCCGAAGCGTTCATGCAGTGGTTGGCCGGCATTCCGAATTCATCCGACATCTACTGCGGTGACGACTCGGGATCGATGCAGGGTGCCTATGCCGGAAGTGCCACCCTGACCAGCTGTTCGGTGACGGTGGCGGCGGCGAGATCGGCCAGGGGGCGGGGGTGGTGGGAGGGAACCGGGGAGACGCGGGGTGATCCGGGGTTGCGGGAGAGGGGGTCGTCCGCCCGGGCCGGGATCGGATCGCCCGGAACGTGGTCGGTCGGGTGTGAACGGCCACCGGCGGGATCGTGACAGATTCGAGGACAGATTCTGGTGGAAATCTGTCCGGGCGTCGCGTGTGTCCGGCCCTTGGACAGATTCCGGCATGAATCTGACCGCTTCTCCTGTCTCCTGATTTTTTTTGACAGATTCTGGGGGTTATCTGTCCCCGCTGCCCCTCTTCCCACTCCTGAGTTCCGCCGCGCGGGCGTGGGCTTCGAGTCCCTCCATGCGGGCCAGTCGGGCCGCATCTCTCGTAAGGACTTCGAGTTCCGGCCCTCTTTCAAGCCTTAGCCAGGTCGGCCGGCGCAGGAATGAGAGCACCGACAGACCACCTGTAAACCGGGCCGTGCCCCCGGTGGGAAGGGTGTGATTCGGACCCGCCCCGTAGTCCCCCAACACCTCCGTGACAGATTCGGTGACAAATACTGCCCCGAATCTGTCTAGAGTGCCCTCCCAGTCCTCTGTACGGCTGCCGTGCAGCTGCAGGTGCTCGGGGGCGAGTTCCTCGCAGCAGCGGAGCGCCTCATCTTCCGGGGCGACGACCGCGAATCCGTTGCGGAGGGCCGCCCGCGCGATCTCGGCGGTGGGCAGGTCCGACAGCTGACGCGCCAGCTCTGCCTCGACCCTTTCCACCAGGTCCGGGCAGGTGGTGATGAGGACCGGCAGCGCGGCAGGATCGTGCTCCGCCTGCGCAAGCAGGTCCGCGGCGATGAGGACCGGGTCCCCGGCCTCGTCCGACAGCACCGCCAACTCCGAAGGGCCCGCCAGAAGGTCGATCCCCACCACACCCGACACGAGCAGCTTGGCCGCAGTCACCCACTCCCCCCCCGGCCCCACCACCACATCGCATCGCGGGACGGGACCCACGCCGTACGCCATGGCGGCCACCGCCTGCGCCCCCCCCGCCCCCAACAACCCCGCCACCCCCGCCACCGCCCCCGCCGCCATCACCTCGCGGGACGGTTTCGGCGAGGCCAGCCACACCTCGCGCACCCCGGCCACCCTGGCCGTCACAGCCGTCATGAGCACCGACGACGGCAGCGGAAACCGCCCCCCCGGCGCATAGCACCCGGCCACCCGGACCGGCACCACGCGGTCGCCCGCCCTCCCCCCCTCCACCGCCACGTCCACCGGCGCCACCGACGCCATCTGCGCGCGGGCGAAGTGCTCGATCCGGCCCGCGGTGCGCTCCAGCACCTCGCGATCGGACCGCGGCAGCGACTCCAGCGCCGCCTTCATCTCGGCGGGGGTCCGGACCAGCGCCCCGCCGGCTTCAAGACCGTCCCGCAGTTCGGCGTACTCGCGCAGCTTCGCCTCTCCCCCCCGGCGCACGGATTCGATGATCTCCAGCACCGCCGCGATGAGCTCGGGACGGACGGCGGGCTGTCGGGCGCGGGCGGCTTCGGTTGCGTCCAGCCGTCTGAGGCGGACCTCACCCACGCCCCGCCCCCTTCGGCTCCGACGCCCTTCTCCGGCTGACCTTCATGCCGCGCCGGTCCAGCTCGCGCTCCACCTCGGCCATGCCGGCACCGGCACGCTCCAGCGCCACGGTCAGGAAGTACACCAGGTCGGCCGCCTCCTCGACGACGCGGTCCGCGCCCTCCGCATGCCCCAGCTCTCCCGCCTCCTCGACCAGCTTGCCGCGCAGAAACGAATCGTCCGCCAGCGCCCGGCCGGTCAGCGATCCGGCCACCGGCTCGGCCCGCCGCCCCTTAACCGTGAGTTCCAGCCCACGGAGTCCGCGCGCGGGGCCGAAGCAGGTCCAGTCCCCGGTGTGACAGAATCCATCGCCCGCCTGCGCGACCGTGAAGCGCAGTGCGTCCCGGTCGCAGTCCGGTGCGATGTGGAGCAGGGCTTGGGTGGAGCCCGAAGTCGCGCCCTTGCGCCACAGTCCCCGCGAACGCGAGTGGTAGACGCCGCGGCCTTCGTCGATCGCCGTGCGCACGCTCGCCAGGCTCGACCAGACCAGGCCGAGCGCGCCGCCGCGGTCGTCGGTCACGATCGTGGGCCAGAGCCCGTCGGGGCGCTCGCTGCCGAGCGGTGCGGTGAAGGCCTCGGCCAGGTCGAGGTTGCCGCGATAGAGCGCCATCCCGACCTGCGCGTCGGCGCCGACTCGGTCCAGCCAGGCGATCTCCTCCGCGGTGGTGATGCCGCCGGCGATGGTCAGGCGCGAGGTGCTGGCCGCCTCCACCAGTGGCGCGATCCGTTCGCGCGGAAAGCCGCCTTCCCTGCCCTCGCCCTCGACGAAGGTGACCAGGAAGCCGCCCGCGAGGCCGCACAGCTCGCGCATGCCGTCGAGGACGGTGCGGCCCGTGCGTTCGGTCCATCCCTTGACCACGACCTCGCCCTCCCAGGCATCCAGGGCGGCGACGACCCGGTCGCGGGGCAGGGCTTCCAGCACCTCGGGGACGGCGGCGGTGCCGAGCACGACCTTCGCCGCGCCGCGATCCAACCACGCGAGGGCCGCGTCCCGGTCGCGTATTCCGCCGCCCACGCGACAGGGGGCCAATCGGCACAACTCCTCGATGACGGCGGTGTTGGAGCCGCGGCCCAGCGCCGCGTCGAGGTCCACGACGGCCACCTCGCCCACCCGGCCGAAGCGCTCGGCGATGGGGCGGGGATCGCCGGCCTCGAGGACCTTGCGGCGGCCCTGGACCAGCTGTACCGCCAGGCCGTCCATGAGGTCGATGGAAGGGATGATCATGGGGTTCCCTCCGGAACCGGCACTGTGCCCGCCGCAGCCACCGGCGACGGCGTGGCCGCGCGCGCGGGTTCCGCCATGTAGTTCGGTCGCACCTCCACACCGAGTCCGACCAGCGCCTCCTTGACAGCCCCGACCGTCCAGTTGCCCTGGTGGAAGATCGAGGCGGCCAGCACCGCGTCCGCCCCCGCGCGCACCGCGTCGGCCATGTGCCCGGGGGAATCCGCGCCTCCCGACGCCACGATGGGGACCCGCACGGCGGAGCGCACCGCGCAAAGCAGCGAGAGTTCGTAGCCGCTGCGAGTGCCGTCGCGGTCGATGCTGGTGAGCAGGATCTCGCCGGCGCCCCGGTCCACCGCTTCGCGCGCCCAGGCGACCGCGTCCCGGGCGAGCTGTTCGGTGCCGGAGAGTACGACGACTTCGTAGGGGGATTCGGCTGCGCCGCGATGGTTGGTCGGCGGCCCATCGAGCCATTGCATCGCCCGGGCGCCGTCATCGCTGTCGGTGCGGCCATCACCCGTTCGCAACGCGTCGATCGAGACCACCACGCACTGTGACCCGAACCGCGCGGCCAGGTCGGTGAGGAGTTCGGGGCGCCGGAGCGCGGCCGTGTTCACCGCCACCTTGTCCGCGCCCGCCTCGAGAAGGGCGGCCGCGTCCCCCACCCCACCGATCCCGCCCCCAACCGTCAGCGGCACCGACAGCCCCGCCCTCACGGCGGCCACGGTGTCGCGCCGCGTCCCGCGCCCTTCGGGGGTGGCCGTCACGTCCAGGACGACCACCTCGTCCGCCCCCTGCTCCTCATACGCATGGGCCAGCTCGCCCGGGTCGCCCTGGTCGGCGAGGCCGCGGAATCTGACGCCCTTCACGACCCGGCCATCACGGACATCCAGACACGGGATGATGCGGACGGGGAGCAAGATGCGAATCTCCAGTTGGGCGGCCGCGGAAGGTGCCGGCAACCGGAAGCGGAATCCGGTCGATGTCGCCGCTTGTCAGTCCGTGGACAAAGCCGCCCGAGCACCGAGAGCGTTGACGGTCGCCTTTCGCGTGGACGGTGTCAATGAACCCGCCGGAGGCCGCCGCGTGCGCGCGGCTACCCCCTCAGGACCGGGGCACCAGCCTCCGCCCCACGACATAGTTGATGTCCAGTTCATCCCTCCAAACGCCCCAGACGTGGGTGTCCGTCGCATCCATCACCAGGAACCAATCGGGGAGGAGTACGCGCCGGGGCGGCGATTCGTCGTCTCCCCGCTCGATCGAGTACCAGACATTGAGGGTGTCCACGGTTTCGTGGCTCAGGATCCACACCTGTCCGGACGACGCCAAGAAGAGCCTCTTGACGGCCGGCAGGTACTCCGGCACATGAACCGATTCCTCGATGTTGCCGCGCGCCGACTCTCGCACGCGGACGCTGTCCTCGCCCTCGGGCACACGGACATTCCGCTCCACCACCCGATCGATCGCGCCCTCCACCATCGCCGGGGTCAACGGGATCGGCTCGAACGCCAACCGGCGGTGCCAGACGGTATCGCCCACGGACCGATCGCCATCGGCCATTGCAGACAGTTCGAACAGCTCCGCTTCGCCCGCTCCCAAGTGCTCGCCGACAACCTGGGCGACCAGGACGGTTCCGGCGCCCGGATCCAACCGATAGTCGTCGGCGACCGTGAACGGTTGCCCCGGAAAGGTGAGCCGGTGCCCGTAGTAGAGCGCGAAATTGGTGTTACGGATGTCGCGCCAATAGACCACATCGCGTACCCAGCCCCCGGAAGTCTCGCGAATGCTGAACACCGGCAGACTGTCGATGGGATCATTGCCGAACAGACCCAGCTCCACGCTCCTCCCTATGTTCGGATTGCCCAGGAAGCTTCCGTCCGCAGTCAGGGCGTCGATCTTGAGAGGGAATCCCTGGTAGCCGAGCGAAGTGGGCGGGCTGGACACCGTTCCCAGCAGGGCCCCGGAGTACGAGAAGTAGGTGAACTTCGGCTGGTCGCGCACGTAGAACCGGGAGTCCTCGAAGTGTACGCGATACGGCATCATGAAGTCCCCCGGACCCTCGCCCGAGCGCCCCACGCTGAACAGACGCTCACCCGAAGGCGTCCAGACCGACAAGGTCCATCGGCCGAGACGGACCTGCCCGCCCTGATGGCTGCGAGCGTCTTCTTCAACTGCTCGGTTTCCGCGGCAGCGGCCTCGGCTTCCCAAGGGAGGCAGATGCCGAAGTCTCGGGGATCCAGCCGACACGCGCATGGCGCGTCTTCGTGGCAGTTCGTGAAGCCGACCGGAAACCCTTGTGTCCTGCCCGTACAGCTCTTTGGGTTTCGTTCGTCTGAATCCCAGGCGCAGACCCCGCACCACCAGCACTGCGCCGACGCCGTCTCCGGCATCAGAACCACCGCGGCCACGGCCACGAACAGCAACGGGAACAGCTTTCGAATCGTCATGTCATTCTTCTCCGTTTGGAAGGTATCGGTTGCGGGCAGACCCTGCCCGCCCAACGACTGCCAAGGTACCCCCCCCCCCCCGAATTCTCGCAAGCGGGCGTCGGGAGCAAATGGAGTGTCCGGCCTCCCGGAGCACAGAGTTGGAGTGTGTCCGCTTGTCCGCCCGGCACCGCCCGTGGCGCCTCGCGTCCGCGCTCAGGCCTCCAGCCAGCGGACAAGCAACGCCCTGCCGTACTCACCCGACAGCTCCGGATGAAACTGGCAGCCCACCACCGGACCACGCTCCACGGCAGCCACGAACCTGCCGGCGTACTCGCACCAGACCGGCAGCCACCCCTCCGGGGCCGTGGCCAACCGGTACGAGTTGGCGAAGTAGGCGTGACCGCGCGGCACAATGCGGCACCCGTCCTGTGGCTCGACCAGGTTCCAGCCCATCTGCGGGACCCGCCAGCCCTCTTCGCCGGGTTCGTAGCTCTCGACCACCCCGTCGAGAACGCCGAGCCCGGGCACTCCGGGCGCCTCCTCGCTGCCACGCGCCATCAGCTGCATGCCGAGACAGATGCCCAGCGTGGGACGACCGCGATCGATACGCTCGCGCAGCGAATCGGCCAGGCCGTGCGCGGCAATGGCGCGCTGGGCCGCCGCAAAGGCGCCCACACCGGGCAGCACCACCCGGTCCGCGTCCGCCACCTCACGCGGATCGGCGGTGGTTCGCACGCGACACCCGAGGCGCTCCAGACCGGTCAGCACCGACGCCAGGTTGGCCGTGCTGGTGCGCACGACGGTGACCGACCTCACAGCACCCCCTTCGTCGACGGCACCCGATCCCCGCCAGCCAGGCTCAGCGCGGCCCTGAGCGCCAGCGCGACCGCCTTAGAGCACGCTTCGATCCGGTGGTGGTCGTTGGCGCCGCGGATCACGTCGACGTGCAGGGTGATGGCGGCGGCCTGGGCGAAGGAATGGAAGAAGTGCGGGACCATCTCGGTGGAGAGCGCGCCCACGCGTTCGCGCCGCAGGTTCAGCTCGCCCGCGAAGAAGGGGCGGCCGGAGACGTCCACGACGGCGCGCGCCAGGGCTTCGTCGAGGGGGGCGTAGGCGTGGCCGAATCGCGCGATCCCTTTCCGGTCGCCGAGCGCGTGGGCCACCGCCTGGCCCAGCGCCAGCCCCGTGTCCTCGACGGTGTGGTGGTCGTCGACATCGAGGTCGCCGTCGCAGCGTAGCTCCAACTCCCATCCCCCATGGAAGGCCAGCGCGTGCAGCATGTGATCGAAGAAGCCGATTCCGGTCTTGACCTCGATCGCGGCCGCATCGTCCGGCGGAGCCTTGTCGCGCCCGTCCACATCGAGGCGCACTTCGACCTTCGTCTCGCCGGTCTCGCGCGACACGCGGGCCGTTCTGCCGCGTTCGCCCCGGGTCCCGTTTCCTTCAGCCATGGAACAATCCTCCAAAGTCGGTGTCCGCTTTGACGATTCGCGCGGCGCCCGTCTCTTCGAGCGCCGTCCAGACGGTCTCCCCGCCCCCCTGCCCCGCCACCCCCACGGGCACCGCCCCCGCCCCCACCGCCGCCCGCACGTCGTCGGGGGTGTCGCCCAGCATCCACGCGGTCCGCGCCTCCAACTGCTCCAGCGCGACCCGCACCGGCGCCGGATCCGGCTTGAGCGGCGCGTCCTCGCGGCACACGACGGCGCCGAACAGCCCGCGCACGCCCTCCTCGCGCAGAAAACGCTCGGCGTCGGCACGCGGCCGCCCCGTCACGATCCCCAGCTTGAACCGACCGGCCAGCCCCGCGAGCAGTTCGCGCGACGGGATCAGCATCTCGTGGCGGCGGAGTCCCGGTTCGTCGTCGGTGCCCTGGTACAACTCCTCGAAGCGGGCCGTCACCTCGGCCAGCGACGTCTGCACGCCCGCGTCCGCCAGCACGCCGTGCGTCACCGCCCAGTCGTCGTTGGCCTGCCCGGCCGCCTTCACGGCCTCGATCAGGTCGAGGCCGGCCTCCACCCCGAACGAGGCGCAGGTCCGCACGATCGCCTCGCGGTACGACCGCCGGACGTCGGCCAGCACGCCGTCCATGTCGAAAAGCAGCGCCTCGGGACGGTCGAGGCACCTCAACGCGCGCTCCACGCGGCGGAACTCGGAGTCGTCGCGCGGCACGGTGATGCGCACGTACTCGGGCAGATGCTCGAAGTACCGCACCAGCACCCCCTGCGCGGCCATCCCCCGCTGGATCCAGCGCGCGTCGGGAAAGGAGGCGAGCACGAAATTGGTCTGCGACGGCTCGGGGACACCGCCGACATCGCGGAGAACCTCGGCCAGGCGTTCGCGGCGGGAGCGGATGTACTCCACGAACCCGCGCATCTCGTCGACGCCATTCTGCAGCCGGTCCACCGCGATCGCGATCGAGGGCCCGGTCAGCGCGTAGGGGCCGCCGTACCCGCGCAGCATGTCGATCCGGTCCCTGGCGCCCACCGCGAAGCCCACGCGGAGGCCCGCCAGACCCCACGACTTCGACATCGTGCGGATCATGATCGCGCGGGGGACCTCGAGGAGGGCGGGGGTGGGGTCCTCGTCGGCGAACTCGGCGTAGGCCAGGTCGACCATGAGGGTAACTTCGGGGGGAAGCGCGGCGGTGAGACGGAGGAGGGAATCGGTGGAAAAGGCGCGCCCGGTGGGGTTGTCGGGGGTGAGGACCGCCACCACGCCGGTCCGCTCGTTCACCTCGGCGAGGATCTCGTCGTGGGGCAGCGTTCCCCACTCGTACTCGATGGGGACGAGGTCTCCCCGGGCCATGCGGGCGCACGCCGGGACCATCTCGAAGGTGGGGGTCGGAAAGACCATCTCCTGTCCCGGCGCGAGGAATGCGCGGAAGACACGGTCGATGGCGTCGTCGCCGCCGGTCGTGGCGAGGACGTTGGCGGGGTCGGTGCCGAGGTAGGCGGCGTAGGCGGCTTCGAGGGGGGCGGGGTCGGCGTATTTGCGGAGCAGGGCGGGGCCATGGCGTTCGAGGACTTCGAGGCAGGCGCGGCTGGGCGGCTCGCCCTCGTTCATGCTGAGGTCGATGATTTGGCGGCGGGGCGGACTCATGGGACGATCTGCTGAGGCTCGGAGACGACGAGATCGGTGCCGCCCTGCGCCTTGATGTCGAGGAGGAGCGCCGGCAGCGCGGTGCGGGGGACGGCGGCGCGGATCGCGTAGGCGCTCTCGCCGTGAAGGCGCGACACGGTGGGCTCGCGCATGCAGGGCAGGATGGACACGACCCGCTCGAAGTCGGCCTCCGCGACGTTGAGTTCCAGCATGACGCGGCGGCGTGCTTCGAGGACGGACTGAAGGAGGAGGACGAGGTCCTCGACCGGGGCGCGCCGGGCGGGGTCGTCGAGGGCGGGGCGGCTGGCGTAGAGCCGGGTGGAGGAGCGCATGAGGGTGTCCACGATCGCGAGTCCGTTGGCGCGCAGCGTGGATCCGGTGGCCGTGTTGTCCACGATCAGGTCGGCGTCCTCGGGGGGGAAGACCTCGGTGGCTCCGTAGGACCGGACGAAAACGGCGTCGATGGGCTGGGTCGCGATCCATTGGTGTGTAAGGCGTGTGTATTCGGATGCGACGACCAGGGGGCGGTTGGGGGGGAGGGCGCCGTCCACCAGGAGGTCGGCAGGGGCGGCCGCGACGACCTGGACGGGGTCCAGTCCGGTGTCCAGGAGCTCCGCCAGGTCGGCGCCCAGCTCGGCCACCCAGTCCGCGCCCGCGAAGCCCACGTCGCGCGACCCCGCGTGCAGCATCTCCACCACGTTCTGGGGCTTGAGCAGCTTGGCCGCGAAGCCGCGCCACGAGAGCGCGGGCCGGTAGTTGCGCTCGCCCACGCGGACATCCACGCCCGCGTCGGCCAGGAGCGCGAGCACACCTGCCTGCATGCTTCCCTTGGGCAGACCGATGCGGACCTGTCCCGCGCGGGCCGCGTCGTCGCCTCTGATGCCTTTTGTCTCCAACAGCGTTTTCACTTTGTTTCCTCCGTTCCGCGAGCCGCCGTGTTCGGCCTCCGCAGGGTTCCAGCAGTTCCGCAACCTGACTCCCACGTGTAAAAAAACCGGCCTCCCGTCGAGGAAGCCGGTGCCGGTCAAGCCCGTCCGTCTGGCGTGGCTATGCCGTCACACGACCGCCTCTCGGTGGCCGTGGTGATGATGGGTCGGGGTGTGGGTGCGGGTGTTCATGGGGTCTGATTCTCGCAGTTCGCGGATACCGTGTCAATGGATTCGGTTGTCAGTGGATTCGGTCACGGGCTGCGGCCAGCGCCCGTTCCCGCGCGGTCGGTCGGAGGCCGGGTCAGGACGCGCCCCGGATCCGACCGACAATCACATGCTCCACGTCCAGCGAGTCCTTGCCCACGCCGAGAATCTCCCGGTCCTCAAGCGAGAAGAGCTGCGTGTCGCTGTCGAGGCTGAACGTGCCGAGACTCTCGCCGTCCTCGCCGAGAAGAGACCACTGCGCCACGTCGCTTGCTCCGGGTGCGTAGTGCCGGATGAGCGTCTCGGATCCGTCGCTGATGATGACGGAACAAAAGGGACGCGGCACCGATTCGCCCCAAATCTCCACCGCTTCCCGCACGTACGTCATGTAATTGTCCCTGTCTTGCACGCGGCGGGCACCGGTGTCGGCATTAGCCCACAGCCGGTCCATCTCCGCCTCCGAAACGGCAGTTGGTGGAGAAGCCGGTCGCAGGGTCCTGGCTGTCTGCCCACCCCAGCGGAATGACACGACACCGCCGTTTCGCGCATCCGCGACAACCACCCCTGCCCCTGTCAAATCGTAGGTTGCGGCCGCGCTGAACGCCGGAGCACCGTACCGCCACCCTCCACGGGCGGCGACAAAGACTACGAAGTACTCGTCGCCCGGGATCTCGACCGGTGTCTCGAGTGCCGTTGCCGGCTCGTCAACCCGATGGAGCTCGACCGGTTCTCTGAGCACCTTCATGGCATCCCCCGAGGCCGGGTACGGCGGCTCTCGCGTGGCGGACACCACCGGGGCTCCATCCGGGCTGAACGTGACCTGAGCGAGCGTCCCGGTGATCTCGCGGAGTGACCACATGTCGACCAGTGAAGTCCGATGGAAGAGTTGGAGTCGGCGCGCGAGCGCGTCGAGGACGAGGATCGAATCACCCTTCGTGTCCAGATCCGTCACCGAAAGGAAATCGCCAGGGCCCTGTCCCAGCCGGCCGATGGTCCCCGCCGAGTCTCCCTGTGAGTCCAGCAGCAGCACGTTCCGCGAGCCCTGGTTCATGACCGCAAGACCCCCGTCAGCTATTCGCCCCACGCTCTTGACGCGAAAAAGCAGGTCGCTGTGGACGACGGTCGCTGTGTCGACGAAGAGGTCCGCAGGCGCACCGGTGCGCGCCCCAACTTCCGGACTCTCCGGCTCGCACCCGCCCGCCCCGAGCACGAGGCACACGCCGACTGAATACCGCATCGTATCCTCCATGCTGGGGGTTTGGGTCCGGAGAATCCAGGAAAGTACTCATCGCACCGTGCGCGGGCGATGACAGCGCCCAACTCCGCGGACTTCCCCCACCATTGTCCCCCCACCCCCACACCCCTAACCTACCGGACACCGTACGCGGCCCCTTGACCCACCTTCTCCTCCCCAGGCCCCACGCCATGCAAACCCCCCGCTCCCACTACCTCCCCCGCACGCGCCGCGGCCGCATCGCCACCATCGCCTTCATCGCGGCCATGGCCCTCGCCCAGCCCCCCGTCGTGCACGGCCTCATGAACCGCACCGAGCCGCTCATTCTCGGCACGCCCTTCCTCTTCGCCTACCTCCTCGGCGTCTACTGCCTCATGATCGGCGTCCTCGTCTGGACGCTTCGGAAAGGGGTGTAGGCGCCAATGGAACCCTGGGTCGTCTCCACCTCGCTGATCTTCATCTACCTGGTCGCGACCATCGTGATCGGGATCGTGGCCAACCGGAAGGGCACGTCCAGCATGGAGGACTTCTTCCTCTATGGGCGCCAGGCCGGGTTCATCGTCCTCTACCTGACGGTGGTGGCCACCTTCCACTCGGCCTTCGCCTTCCTGGGATCCGGGGGGTTCTTCTTCACGCACGGGATCGGGTTCTGGATGGCCGGGACCTGGACGGTGCTGGTGGGAGCCATCACCTATACGCTGGGCACGCGGATCTGGGCGCTGGGCAAGAAGTTCGGATACATCACGCCCGCGGACCTGGTCGCGGACTTTTACGAGAGCGAGGCGGTGCGGATCATCGTGGCGTTCGTGTCGGTGCTGTTCACCCTCATCTACATCCAGGTGCAGGCACAGGGGCTGGGGTACATCCTCTCGGTGGCGACCGGCGACCGGATTTCCTTCGAGCTGGCTTCGCTGATCCTGCTCGTGGTCGCGGCGGCGTATCTCATGGTCGGGGGACTGCGGGCCGTCTACTGGACCGACGTGATCCAGGGGATCTGGATGTACGTCGCCGTGTGGGCTGGCAGCCTGGTGCTGACCTACAAGCTCTTCGGCGGACCGGTCGAGCTGTGGAAGCGGCTCATGGCGGAGCGGCCCGACCTGCTGAGCCTGCCCGGCCCGGAAGGATTCTTTACGCCCGGGATGTGGGTCGGCATGACGATCGCGCTCTCCTTCGGGATCATCTTCCAGCCGCACATGATGATCCGCTACTTCACGGCCGCCTCCAGCCGCACGTTGAAAGTCCTCGGCGCCACCACCCCGATCTACCTCATGACGCTCTTCATCCCGGCGGCGTTCGTGGGGCTCGGCGGTGCCCTCATCCTGCCCGACCTCGCGTCCCCGGACCGGGTCTTTCCGGAGCTTCTCTTCCAGTACGCGCCGCCCTGGCTGACCGGCTTGATCCTGGCCGGTGCCACCGCCGCGGCCATGTCCACCCTGGACTCGATCCTGCACTCGAACATGACCGTGCTCACCCGGGACGTGTACCAGCGCTACATCGCGCCTGACCGCACCCAGGGCCACTACCTGGCCTTCGGGCGGTGCGTGGTGGTCGTGCTGCTGGGGGTGGGCTTCTATCTCACCGTCTCGCAGCTCGACTTCCTGGTCACGCTGGTGACGCTTTCGGGCGCGGGCGCGCTCCAGCTGATGCCGGCCATCCTGGGCGTCTGCTACCCGGGACGGCGGCTCAACACGGCGGCGGGCGTGGTGGCGGGGATCTCCGCCGGGCTGGTCACCCTGTACCTGACGCGGGTCCAGTTCCCGCAGCCGTTCGGCGTTCACGAGGCGCTGTGGTCGCTCGCGGTGAACTTCGCCGTCACGATCGCGGTGTCGCGGCGCACGCGGCCGCCCTCGGAGGCCACCGTGGAGCGGATCCACGGCGAGGTGGAGCGGTTCGTCTACGGGGACTGAGCGGTCGAGACCGACCAGCGACTCCGCTATCGTGGTCCGTATCAAGCGGTTACGGAGGTGTTTCACCGTCGAAAACCGGGGTGTGGAGCACTATCCAGGGTCACGCGGTATACAAAACTGCACGCAAACCCCTTGCGCGGCCGCGACCCGCGCTCCACGTTTGCCCCCGTTCACCAGTACCCCGTCCACTCCAAAAAGGAGAACCAACGTGGACATCAAGAAACTCGTGACAGCCACCGTCGTTGCAGGGATCGCCCTACTGGTGGTCGACTACGTTGTCGACATGGTGCCCTTCATCGGCGGGCACCACCCACACGGGCACCACGACCACAACGATTTCTCCCTCTACGGCGTCCTCGGTGCCCTCGGCCACGGACTCGTGCTCGCCGTGGTTCTGGGATGGAGAGGCGTGGGCGACGCAATGGATGGAGCGAAAGCAGGGGCAACCTACGGGGTGTTGCTCAGCCTGGCCCACAGCTTGGAAATGTGGGGCGGCGATGCCGGCGAACTCGTCGGCGCGGCCGTTGGCAGTGCCGTCGTCGTGGGTATCGCCGGTGCGGCCGTTGCCATGGCCGGCGGTGGATCGGACGACTAGGCCATTCAAGCCCAACTCGGGTGCTCACATTTTGGTGAGCTACCGAGACTGAGACCGACCGCTCTCGGAGCCCGGGATCGCCCGCGGGTGCGCAAGCCCCCGGGGCGGCAGCGGAAGACAGTCCGCAATCAGGTTCCGGGGGCGGTCATGCGTATAGGTCGGATTGTTCTCCGTCCAGGCGGTTGTCGATATCGTAACTGGCGGCCGCGGAAGAGGATGTTTGCCCGGCTGAATCGAAGTTGACGTCGATCCGGCCCAGTCGCATGCCGCCCCAGCCCACCTGGTTGACCAGGGTGAAGCCGTACCGTCCCTGTTCGAGAAGATGGGGTTCGTCAAGGAAGGTGTGTGTGTGTCCGCCGAGTATGAGGTCGATGTCGGGGACGGCCTCGGCCAGGGTCTGGTCGCTGGGCCGGGCCGGATCGCCGTAGCGGTATCCCAGATGCGACAGGCAGATGACGAGGGAGCACTCCTGGTCGCGCAGCTCCCGGCACGTTGTGCGCGCAGCCGCTATCGGATCGGTGTACACGACGCCCTCGTGCAAACTGGCCAGCACCAGCTTGTCGAAGGCGATGCCCAGGCCGAAGATCCCCACCTTCACGCCGCCGAACTCGCGAATCGTGTACGGCTCGACGTGCCCCGCCAGCGGCGACCCGCTCACGTCGTAGTTGGCCGACACGAACTCGAAGCCCGCCTCGGGCAGCATGGCCACCAGTCCGTCCACACCGTTGTCGAAGTCGTGGTTGCCAAGCGTGGCCACGTCGTAGCCCATGGCGGTCATGGCCCGGAACTCGAGCTCGCCGCCGAAGAAGTTGAAGTACGGCGTCCCCTGGAAGATGTCCCCCGAATCGAGGAGCAGGACGTGCTCGTTGGCTCCGCGCACGCGTCGGATCAGCGTGGCCCGCCGGGCCGCCCCCCCCAGTCCCTCGAAGCGCCCGCCATCCATTGGGAAGGGGTCCATGCGCGAGTGCGTGTCGTTGGTGTGCAGCACGACCAGACTGACGCCGTCTTCATGTAGGAGGGGTCCGTAGGAGAGGTCTCTTCCGACCCCTCGGCCACGGGGTGCGGTCCGCGCCCACAGCGGTTCGACCCCGGCCAGCCCCGCCACTCCCCCCAGGCCCAGCACGCGCATGAAGTCGCGCCGTTTCATCCTTCGTTCGACCTCTCCGCGCCTTCCCCTACCGGGATGTTGCCCCAGCGCATGAACAGGGCCGGCACGACCACCATGTTGAGCAGGGTCGAGGTCAGCAACCCGCCCAGAACCACTACGGCGAGCGGCGCCTGGATTTCCTTCCCGGGCTCGCCGATCCCCATTGCCAGGGGAATCAGGGCCAGTCCCGCGGTCAGGGCGGTCATCAATATCGGACTCAGTCGCTCCACCGAGCCGAGCCGGATGGCGTCCGGCAGCGACATTCCGCCCGCGCACAGGTCCTGATACCGGCTCACAAGGAGCATGCCGTTTCGAACCGCGATCCCGAAGAGCGTGATGAAGCCGACCAGCGTGGCCACATTCACCGTGCCGCCGATGAGGAGCACGGCGATCACTCCGCCGGTCAGGGCCAGCGGCAGGTTCACCATGAGGAACATGGCCGTGCTGAAGCTGCCGAACGCCCGGAACATGATCATGAAGATCGCGCCGATCGAGAATAGCGACAGGAGAGTGATGCGGCGCGTCGCACTCTGCCCGCTCTCGAACTGCCCCCCGTACTGCAAATGGTACCCCGGCGGCAGATCCAGCTCGTCGGCGATGTGTCCCTGAAGTTCGGTCACGGCGCCGATCACGTCCCGTCCGGCCACGTTGGCGCTCACCACGATCTTCCGCGACACGTTTTCGCGCGTAATCATGTTCGGCCCGCGGGCCTGCACGATCCAACCGAGCTGCGAAAGCGGCACGGTCGCGCCGCCGGGGGTTGCCACCAGCGCTCCCCCGATGGCCTCGGGATCGCTCCGGTGACGGTCCGCGTAGCGCACGACCAGGTCGAATGTCCGCTCGCCCTCGCGCACCAGGGACACGACTTCGCCCTGCATCGCGATGTGGACCGCTTCGGCCAGCGCCCCGGGGCTCACCCCGTGGCGCGCCATGGCCCGGCGGTTGGCGCGCACCTGCAGCTGGGGCACCTCCGCCTGCTGCTCCATCGATACATCCACCAGCCCGTTGACCTCGAGTGCGATGGCCTCGATCTGCCTGGCGATATTGCGCAATTCGCCGAGATCGGGTCCGAACACGCTAATCGCGATCGCGGCGCGCGTTCCCGACAGCATGTGGTCGATGCGGTGGCCGATGGGCTGCCCCACCGTAATGCTGGTCCCCGCGATCCCCGCGAGCTCCGAGCGCACCTCCGCCATCACTTCCGCAAGCTCGCGGCTGTCCAGATCAAGCCGCGCTTCGACATGCGACACGTTGACGCCCTGCGCCTCTTCGTCGAGTGCTGCGCGGCCCGTGCGCCGTGCGGTCGAGACCACCCCCGGCACCCCCAACAGCCGCCGTTCGACGCGATTGCCGATCGCGTTGGATTCCCCCAGCGACGTGCCCGGCACGCTGATGATCGCGATCGTCAGCGACCCCTCCTGGAACTCGGGCAGGAACTCCCGTCCCAATGTGGGCACCACCGCCAGCGTACCCACGAGCAGCAATCCCGCCCCGGCCAGGACCCTTCCCGAACGGCGCAGCGCCCGGGTCAGCACCCGTTCGTAGACGAACTCGAGTCCCCGCACCAGCCACGGCTCGCGTCGCCGCTTGATCGAGCGGTCGCCCGGCAGCAACAGGTAGGATAGCGCCGGGGTGACCGTTACGGCCACGACGAGCGACGAGAGAATACTGATGATGTAGGCGTATCCAAGCGGCTTGAGCATGCGGCCCTCGACCCCGGTCAGGAAGAACAGGGGGACGAAGACAATGGTGATGATCAGCGTCGCGTTCAGGATGGGATCCCTGATTTCGCTCGCCGCGCCGCGAATCAGGGGAAGGGTCGCGAGGCGCTCGGGGGGTGGCCGGCGGAGGTTGTCGCGGAGTCGCCGGTGGACATTTTCGACAAAGATGATCGCGTCGTCGACGAGGGCCCCGATCGCGATGGCCATCCCGCCCAGCGTCATGGTGTTCACCGTGCCGCCCAGGGCACGCATCGTAACGACCGCCAGAGCCAGCGACAGGGGGATGGCCACCACGGATATCAGCGTGGTGCGGACATTCCACAGGAATAGCAGCAGTATGGCGATCACGAAGAACGCGCCGTCGCGGAGCGCGAGGATCACGTTCTCCACGGCGAGCGAGATGAAGTCGGCCTGCCGGAAGATGTCGCGCTCGAAGGTGATTCCCTCGGGGAGTTCGGCTTCGATCAGATCCAGCTCGGCGTCGACCCTTTCCGTGAGCTCGAGCGTGTTGGCGCCCGCCTGTTTCTGGACCGACAGGATGACCGCGGGCTCGCCGTTCACGGATCCGGTCCCGTAGGTGATCTTGGGACCGATGCGGACTTCGGCCAGGTCGTCGATCAGGACCGGAACCCCTTCCCGGGTCGCCACCACGGTCACCCCGATGTCCTCCACGCTCGATGGGCGCACGATCCCCCGAACCAGGATTTCGCGTCCACTCGACCAGTAGAGACCTCCGGCCACGTTCTCGCTCGACCCCTCAATCGCGGCGAGCACGTCGTCGAGTCCCACCCGGTAGGCCAGGAGCCGCTGCGGGTCGATCAGCACCTGGTATTCGCGCACGTCCCCGCCCTGCGGAACCACCTGCGACACCCCCGTCACCGCCAGCAGCCTGCGCCTCACGATCCAGTCCGCCGTGGTGCGCGCCTCCATGAGCCGCGACTCGGGAGCGACAACGCCCACCAGCATGATCTCGCCCATGATGGAGCTGATGGGAGCGAGAACCGGCGGAGTCACCCCCTCCGGAAGATCGAGCGCCTGCGCCTGGAGCCGCGCACCCACGATCTGCCTCGCGAGGTAGATGTCGGTTCCCCATTCGAAATCCGCCCAGACGACGCTGATTCCCTGCGCGGACTTGGAGCGGACCCGGCGGACCCCGAGGGCGCCGTTCAGGGCCGTCTCGATCGGGAAGGTGATCGACGTCTCCACGTCTTCGGGCGCCAGTCCGTGGGCGTCGGTCACCACCGTAACCGTTGGAGCGGTCAGGTCGGGAAAGACATCGACCGGAAATGTGGCCGCCACCCAGCTTCCACCCACGAAGAGACCCATGGCGAAGATGAGCGCAAGGAAGGGATTCGCCAGCGAGGCGCCCACGATGACGTCGAGAAAACCGCGCCGCTCGAATGCCTGGGGGATTTGTTCCACTGGCTGATCAGTGGGCGTGGTCGTGGGCCGGCGCGACGACCCCGAGCGCGGCGAGGTTGACCTGGTACGCACCCACGGTGACAACACGCTCACCGGAGGCGATCCCGGACGCAACGATGGTCCAGGATCCGTCCGAAGGACCCGTCGTGACGACCCGGCGCTCAAAGGAGTCCCCCGTCATCATGACGTAGATCACGTGGAGGTTGTTCTCGTCCTGGATCGCCGAGGCCGGAACGGCGACTCCGGGCTCGGGATCGCCGAGGAGAATGTGACCTTCCGCCAGCATCCCGACCTTGAGCGCGCCACTGGAGTTCGGAATCCCGAAACGGACCGCGAGCGTGCGGCTCGACGGGTCGATCATGTTGCCGATGGAGAGGACCCTCCTCGATGTGTAGGTGGTCGCGCCGCCCTCAACGGTGAACCACGCGCCCCGGATCCGGTGCGTCTCCGCCGCGTAGCGGGCGGGAACCCGCGCGACAAACCAGAGGGTGGACGCGTTCACGATCGTGAAGGCGTGCTCGCCGATCTCGACCTGGGCGCCTAGCGCCGCGTCACGCACCGCAACCACGCCGCCGATCGGGCTGCGGAGGTAGTACAGGCCCGGGTCGGCTTCCCCCTCACCGACGCTGTCCGCGCGGCCGCCGATGGCTTCGAATGCGGCCAATGCCACCTCGAGGTTGCGCCGCGCTTCCAGCGCCCTCCGTTCCGGGATGGCGCCCGCGGCGAAGAGGCGTTCCGCCCGGTCGGCTTCGAGTCGGGCCTCCATGACATCCGCCCGTGTACGCGCGTACGAGTTGTCCAGACTGGTGGGCGCAATCAGCGCCAGGGTCTGTTCGGCGCGCACCCGGTCGCCCGGCCCGACCGAAGGGCCGTCCACTGAAATGCGCCCCGCAACGGGTGACGAAACGTGTACGAGGCCGCCGGGAGGGGTCACCAATTCGCCCGGAGCCGGGATCGATGCCGGAATCTCGCGCACTTCCGCCGCGGCAACCGCAAACGGGAAAGACCACTGCTCCTGCTTGGGCAGCGTGATCAACCCGGCGGCCGCCTCCCCTTCCGCGTGGCCGTGGCCCGCGTGGGGGTCGGGTTCGTCAACGGCGGGGTCGTCCGCGTGGTCGTGCCCCGCATGCGTGTCGGCCTCGTCCCCCGCATGGTCGTGTCCCGCGTGGGCACCGGCCACGTCATCCGCGTGGTTGTGCCCCGCGTGCGCATCGGCCTCGTCCCCCGCATGGCCGTGCCCCGCGTGCACATGGACGTCCTCTTCACTCGCGAAGACTTCGAACTCGCCCGCCCCGATCACGTAGTCGCGTCCACCTGCCGACAGCGCGACCTCGGCGTGCCAGTGTCCCTCCGACGGTATCGTGGGCGACACCATGTACAAGCCCGGAGTCTCCGGCACCGCTTCGATCTCCTGGCGGCCTCCGGGAGGCCCGTACACGACGAGCGTCACGCCCGCGTCCGCCACCGGTTGCCAACCCTCCACCCGGGTGAGATAGATCTCCCAGGGCACCTCGCTCTCGACACCCATGATCTGGTGCGGGTACTCGACGAAGAGTTCGATGTCGCCGGACATCCTGGTGAAAGACCCGCCGCCGCCGTGGGGATCGTGGGCCGCGCCGGCCTCTCCGCTGTCCGGTGTTTCCCCGCACGCCCACAACGCGATGCCCGCCGCGCACATCAGCCACGGTCCGACTGCTCTCATGTTCATCGTTCATCCTCCGGAGCACTTCCCGTGGCGCGAAGCAGGTCGTAGTACGAGACCCAAGCCTCGGTCTCAAGGGAGAGCGCGCTTAACTGGGCTCCCTGAAACGCACCCGCCGCGTCCAGGAGCTCCAGCAGGGTCATCTCGTGTTCGGCGTAGGCGGCGGTCGCGGAGGCCAGCAGCGCCTCGCCATCGGCCCGGAGACCTTGCGCCGCGGCCTCGAGCCGTGCCCGGCTGGACGCATAGCGGTCCGAAGCGGCCAGCACGTCGTTTCGCGCCAGCTGCCTCCGAAGTTCGAGACGGTACGCGGCGGCGGAGCTGTGGGCGGCAGCTTGCTCCCTGGTCCCGGATCCCCGGTCGAAGAGCGGCAGTGCGAGGTCGAGCCCAATGCTGGCGCCTCCGAAACCATCATCGTGGTGCCGGTATCCAATCCCGAGGTTCGGGGCGGGCACCCAGTAGGTCCCGGCCACGTCCACACCGGCCCGCGCCGCGTCCAGTTCGCTTGCCGCCGCCGCCACATCCGGACGACCGTCGAGGGCGGCCATCGCGGCCTCGCGGCCCATCACGGGCGGCACACCGTCCGGCCCCTCCGACGGACCGACCTCCTGAGTTTCGGTTCCCGGTGCAATGAGCACGCCGAGGTTCCGCCTCGCCGCACGCGTGCGCAGCACGGCTTCCGCCAGCTCCTGTTCGGCCTCAGCGCGCGCAAGCCGCAGCCGGCGGGCTTCGAACGCCGAAATGTCACCCGCTTCCAGACGGACCTCCGCATCCTCCACCACCGACTGAATCACGGAGGCGGTCCGCCGCACAATCGACTCCGCCTCTTCCGCGAACCAGGCCCGCACATACGCCTCCCGCACCTCGAAGGCCAACGCAACCGAGTCGGCGCGGAAGCGGGCGGCCCCGGCACGGATCGTGTGCCTGGCGGCGCGTGCCCGGGCAGTGGTCCGGCCGGGCCACTCCACTTGCTGCTGGAGCACGAAGGATTCTTCCCAGGCCTTTTCGTCATTGTGACTCAGGTCGTCCCGTTCAAACGAGAATTCCGGATTGAAGTAGGCGCGGGATTGTCGGGCCATACCCATCAGCCCAGCGGCCTCGGACCTTGCGATCTTCAGCTCGAGGCTATTCCCGGCGAACGCCTCCAGCGCCTCGGCAAGTGAGACGCGGCGCACCGCTTCCTGCCCGACCGCGGCCGACGGCGCGAGCAGGACGCCGCAAAGGACCAACGCAGACGACGATGGTGCTCTCGATTGTTGCATGAATTTCCGTGGCAAAGTGTTCTCTACGCTTACCCTACGGCCTCACGCCGGAAATGGACAGGGAGGGTCGCGTCCACACCCGGGCATTGTGGGGCACCCTTCCCAACCGGATCCATATGTCATTGCCAATGAAGCCGCGCCCTGTCATAGTGTATTCGCAGTGTATCGGCATCTCAATGAATCCAAAGTACACAAGTGTAGCCATGACGCCCACCACCAACGGCCTCACACCCGCGGGCAACCCGGGCCACGACCACTCCCATCACCCCGCCGGCGCCCCCGATCCCTCCGCGGCGGGACGGCAAGGCGTCGTAGCCGCCCTGGTGCTTATCGGCGGATACACGATCGCGGAGGTCGTCGCCGGCTTTCTGGCCGGCAGCCTCGCCCTGCTCGCCCACGCCGGCCACATGCTCACCGACGCCGTGTTCCTTGTGCTCGCGCTGGTCACGATGCGTCTGTCGGGCCGCTCCACGGCAGAGCACACCTACGGCTACCACCGTACCGGGGTCATCGCCGCGCTGGTCAACGCGTTGGTGCTCTGGGGCATTTCCGTGTGGGTGCTCATCGAGGCATACCGCCGCTTTTCGGCAACGCCGGAAGTCGATGCCCAGATCTTCCTGATCGTGGGCTCGATCGGACTGGTCGTGAACATCGCGGCCGTGTGGACGGTGCACGGCGCGGCCCAGAAGAACACCACGCTCGAAGGCACCTTCCAGCACATGATCACCGACCTGCTGGGCTCCGTGGCCGTCGTCGTCGCGGCCGTTCTGGTGTGGGCATTCGGCTGGCAGGTGGCCGACCCGGTTGCGAGCATGCTGATCGGCGTTCTGATCCTGACGAGCACCTGGCGCCTGCTGTCCCGGGTGGTGGATGCCCTGCTCGAGGGCACGCCGGAGCACGTCGACCTCTACGCGCTCTGCCACAAGCTCGAGGAACTCGACGGGGTGACCGTGATCCACGATGTCCACTGCTGGACCCTGGCGCCAGGATACGTCGCCCTGACCGCCCACATGCTTGTGGACCCCGCGTACGCGGCCAAGGACTACGAGATTCTGCTGGACCGGATCCGTGAAATCGCGTATGGCGAGTTCGACATTCAGCACATTACGATACAACTGGAGACCACCGCGGGCCGCTGTCTCGAAGCGCACCACGTCGACCACCTGCTCGCCACGGCGCGGACACCGATGTAGGACATGAAGGGTCCGATCGCGGTCTTCAGCGGGCCGCGAATCCCTCGTTCTCTCTTTCCGCGCGGCCGGCGCTTCGAATGCGGCCATCCAGGACCGGGGTCACCGTGCCCATCTCGTCCAGGTATTCCACGAACGCCGCCCGGATCAGGATGTCCAGATCCTCGCGCGCCCCGGCCTCCACCTCCCACAGCACGCTCCAGGCCCCCCCGCCGTTGACCAGGTAGTCCACCGTGGCCAGGCGGTAGGTGCGGTCCCGGTCGACCGGCTCTCCGCCCACCCGCACCCCGACCGCGTCGCGGCCATCCAGCTCCATGGTCCACCCCGCGATCGGTTCCCCGGTCGTGGCCGCGATCTGGTCGGCTAGCTCTTCCATCTGCGCGCCGGACAACGACAGCACGACGACGAAGTTCTCGAAGGGCAGGAGTTCGTACGCATTCCGCATCAGGATCGGGCCCGCCGCGAGGGGCACGCGGAGGCCGCCCTCGTTGACGAGCGAAGCGTGCACGGTGTCGCTCGATCGCGAGCGCGCCGCGTATAGCAGCGCCTCGGCAACCAGGTTGTCGAGCGTGCCCTCCGGGTCGGCTTTGGTGAACTCGCCAGCCGCGTGGCCGAGCACCACGTCGAGCTGTTCATCGAGCTGATCCCGGTACGGCGCGATCATGGCCTCGATGTCGGGCGCGGGTGGGATGGTGTCGCCGACCTGCGTGAAGTCGACGGGGGCTTCGCGGATGGTGAAGGGGGTGGGGATCGGGGCGCTGGAGCAGGCGGCCACGATGAGCGCGGCGGCGGGCGCGGCGAGGAAGGGCCGGGGCGTAGTCCTGTTGGGCATCATGGTGGTAATCTTGGTCGTCACGGGCGCGCTGCGCCATGGTTCATTCACCGGACGGCCACGGAGGCAGTGAACATTGCCGGAACCGATCGCGATGTGCTTCAGCGGGGGGAAGGACAGCTGCCTTGGGCTGCGTGCGTTGCAGGGGGACGGGAAGTACCGGGTCGAGACGCTGATCGTAACCGTGACCGACGCCTACGACCGCGTGAGCATGCACGGGGTGCGGCGTTCGCTGGTGCGCGAGCAGGCGGCGGCGCTCGGGATCGGGCTGGCCGAGGTGGTGGTGCCGCCGCAGTCCTCGAACGAGGTGTACGAGCGCGCGATGGGGCGGGAGTTCCGGCGGCAGTACGACGCGGGGGTTCGCCGGGTCGCCTTCGGGGACATCTTCCTGGCGGATCTACGCGAGTACCGTGAGCGGCAGCTGGCGGAGTCCGGGCTGGAAGCGGTGTTCCCCATCTGGGGACAGGCGACGGACCGGCTGGCGCGCGCGTTCATTCGCGACGGTTTCGAGGCGGTGACGGTTTGTGTCAGCCTGTCCATGCTGGACGCGTCCTTCGTGGGACGTGCGTTCGACGAGGCCTTTCTCGCGGACCTGCCCGCCCGGGCCGACCCTTGTGGCGAGAACGGCGAGTTTCACACCTTCGTCAGCGACGGTCCCATCTTCCCCCGTCCCGTCCCCGTGACTCTCGGCGAGGTGGTGGAGCGGGACGGTTTCGTCTTCTGCGATCTGGTCGCCGACAGGCAGTCCGCGCCCGCGTCAGGCGCCGGGCTTCTGAAACCGGTACCCGAATCCCCGCACGGTCTCGATCCAATCCCCCACGGAGCCAAGCTTCCCCCTTAGCCGACGCACGTGCATGTCGACGGTGCGGGTGTGCATGCGCCGCGCCGTGACCGAGTCCACGTCCCAGACCTCGGTGAGGAGCTGGCGACGGCTCTGAATGCGGCCGCGACGCTCCATCAGAGTCCGCAAGAGGCGGAATTCGGTCGGTGTGAGCCGGACTTCCTCGTCCTCCAGCGTCACGAAGTGCGCGCCGGCGTCCAGCCTGAGGGGTTCGGCGCGCAAGATGGGTCCGCCCCCTCTCGCGGCGCCGCGAGAGGCCCGGGTGCGCCTGAGTATCGCGTCCACGCGGAGAACCAGCTCACGGGGGCTGAAGGGCTTGGTCAGGTAGTCGTCGGCGCCCAGCTCCAGACCCTGAATGCGGTCGGCCTGGTCCTTCTTCGCGGTGAGGATCAGGACGGGCACGGCCTCGGTGGCGGGATCGCCCCGGAGCGCCATAAGCACATCGTCTCCGGAGATCTCCGGCAACATCCGGTCCAGGATAAGTAGATCGGGAAGACCGCGGTGCAGCGCGTCCAGGGCCGCGGCGCCGTGCAGCGCCGTTTCGACCCGGTAGCCCTCGCGCGTGAGCTGGTAGGCGATCAGGGCGGCGATCTCGGGCTCGTCCTCGACGACCAGCACGCGCGGCGGGGTTCTGGTTCTTCTCATGGGCCCGGGGGGTTGGCCGCACCGGTCGCGGATCCCTGTCCACGGGGTAGCGGTCTCATGCTCCCTCCCCCACGAGATCGTTCCCCGTCGTCCGGCCACCCCGCGCCGGTCACAAGTTCAGGGTCCTCGTCGTAGTAGCGAAAGATCTTGAATCCGCCGTTTCTCTCCAGAACATCCTTGAATAGCTGGATCCTGTAAAGCTTTCCCCGGGTCCGAAACCGGGTGTGGCAGTCCGTGTGGACCACGAAGGTGTCGAAGACCTGTGTCTCGCCAACGCACTCCACCGACTCGAATTCGATCGGTTGCGCCGCCGCCAGAACGGCGGAAACCCGTGAAACGGCCCGCCGGTTGCGAAGCTGGATGTTTCGCCACGCGAGGTCGATCGGAAAGGGCGATTCACCCCGGGCCGCCGGTAGCTCGGGCCACACGCGGGTGTTGTGCTCGGTCTCGGAGAGGCGCAGAGCCTCCAGGGCCTCGCGATCATCGTTGAAAAAAGCCTCCACCGCGGCGCGACCGAGCTCGTCCAGGCTCGTGGACGAACCGGGGAAGGGCTGGCCGCCGCAACCGAGTGCGACGGCCAGCGCCGGGAGAAGGGCGTGGAATCCCTGGACCGGCCGGGGGAAGAGGAGGCGTCGCCGGGCGCGCGCCCCCTCCCCCGGCGGCCCGCGGAAACCGTTTCCACGGGTTTGTGTTCCGATCGCTTGCACTGGGTGGACGACTTCAGTTCAGTTGATCGCGAACGAGGTCCAGCCCTCCCACCACTTCTCCCCATCGGGGTCGGCCCCGCCGATGAAGTCCGTGATGGTGAAGAAGCCGTCGTTGGGCGGGGTCGCGGCTCCGGTCAGGAGCGGAGAGCCGCTGGCCGGCCTGAAGTCCGGTGCCTCCCGGTTGTAGGGATCGATCAGGAGGGCGTCGTTCTCGAGGCGGTTGGACCAATTGTCGTTCATGAACCAGTCCCTCTCTTCGATCCCGTCGTCATCGGTTGCGAACGGTGCGTTGTTGTCGGCGAAGACGGTGTTCCGGACCTCCAGCCCGTTCTCGAGTGTCTCGGCGTTGTCCACGTCGAGGGCCTGGTCGCCGAAACCGATGACCACCGCGTTATGAATGACGCCGGCGGTGCCACGCCGCAGCAGGAGACCTATGTCGGACTTCTCCCCCCCGTCCCCTCCCGGCCCGTTCCCCACGAGCGTGACGTTGTAAATCGTCGGGGCGGTGAAGGGCGTGGCGTTGTAGTCGTCCTCGTTGCCGTCCACCTCGAAGCCGTTGTCCGCGTCGTCCGGGTTCTGCTGCGCGATCCAGAACTGGCCGCGGCCCTGCCACCCAGTCGAGTAGTCGAAGCTGTCGTCGGAAGCGTTGGTGACCAGGGCGTACTTCAGGTCCACCGTTCCGCCGAAGAACTCGATTCCGTCGTCCAGACCGACGTTTGTCTGAACATGGTGAATCTCGGTGCCGGCGCCCACGCCGTTGAGCGTCAGGGCGTTCAACTCGTTGCCGAACGACACCTCGAAGCCCGCGAACTCGATGCGCGTGTACACCATCACGCCGCTGTCGTCGTCCACCTCGGTACCGCCGTAGGTCCCCGAAGAGCCCTCGCCCACGCACTCGTCGGCCGGGAAGTTGCAGAGCGACTTGCCGTTGATCACGACACCGCCCCAGTCACCGGCGCGCCGCTCGCCCGGAGGCGAGGTGCTGGTGAAGACGACCGGAGCGTCCGCGGTGCCCGCCGAGAAGATCTTGCCGCCGGTCCTCACGATGAGGGCGGTGGGCTGGGTGGCGGCGTCACCCTGGAGCAGGGTACCCGCCGGGATGTGCAGTTCGGCTCCGTCGTCCACCGTCACGATCCCGCGCAGTACGTAGATCGAGTCCGCGTTGAGCGTTCGCGTGCCCGATATGGTCCCGGTCAGATCCGTGCGCAGGTCCACGCCCACGACCGTCACCAGCGCCGGGTCGGACGGGTCCGACTGCAAGCCGTCCGCGACGGCGATCACGCGGTAGGCGTACGCGCCCTCGTCCACTCCGGAGTCCGTGTAGGTGGTCGCGGTGATGTCGCCGGCGATCTGGCTGAAGCTCGAACCGGCGGCCTGGCGCTCCACGATGTACGTGTCGCCCTGGCCGCTCCAGGTCACCGTGACGTCGTTGTCGGTGGCGATCGCGCTGACCCCGGTCGGGGCCGGCGGGGGCGTCGGGGCGGTGGGCGGAGCCTCATCTCCGCCGCAGGCGGTTGCCAGCGCGGTCACCGCCGCTGCGAATACTCCGAAAGACCTGCGTCCCTTGCGACTCATTCTCCGATTCCTCCTCTGGTTGGTTGGCGTGGGCGTTCTCTCGCCCGTTTGCCGCCCGTCGCGCGTCCGGACCTGAGTGCCGGATTCGGCGATGATCGGGCGTTTCCTACTCATGGTTCAGTTTCAGGTCTCCCACCCGAGCGACAGCGACACGGTTCTGCCGGTGTTCCAGCGGCGCAGCAGCCCACCGTCCTGGGTGAACCTCACCTCGCCGCCGACGAGGCGGCTCGCCGAGAGCTTGAGCTTGGCGCCGCCGAACAGCGTCCGTTCCGCGACGATGTCGAGCTGGTTCCGCGGTTCCTCGTGGATATCCGGCGTCGCCTGTCCGCCGACGGCGTCGATGCGGCGGCCGAAGCGGTTGAAGAGCACGCTCACGGTCACGTCGCGCCAATGCCCGCCGCCGGCCGAACCGGACTCCGCCGCGTACGTGAGCCCGATGTTGACGATGTACGGCGACTGCCCCTGCAGTGCCCGGTCCTTCGGCACCACGGGGAGGTCCGATCCGCCTTCGCCGGGGATGTACACGCGGATGACGTCCGGCACGCTCACCGAGGACCGGACCAGTGTGAAGTTGGTGTTGAGCGAGATTCCCCGCAGCGCCGGCGAGATGCCTTCGAGGCCGGACCGGAGTTCGAACTCGACCCCCCAGTTGTCGGCGCTGCCGCCGTTCACCCAGGTCTTGAGCAGCTCGGTGGATGGCAGGACCGCGACCTCTATGGGGTTGTCGAAGGTCTTGTAGAAGGCGCTGGCCGCGACGACGGACCTTCTCCCGAGGAAGCTCTCCCAGCGCACGTCGAAGTTCCGGATCGTGGATCGCCGGAGCTCGGGGTTCCCGACGGTCAGGTATCCTCCGGCGTAGTCGGCGAAGGAAAAGGGCGCCAGCTCGCGCAGTTGCGGGCGAGCCAGGGTCCGCGAGGCGCCCAGGCGCAGGTTCATGCGCTCCGAGAGCCGCACGGCGATGTTCAGGGCCGGGAGCAGGTCGGCGTCGTCGAGACGGGCGGCGTCGAGCGGATCGAGACCGATGTCGAAGAGGTCCCGGGGCGCCACTTCCTGCGTCGCCGATTCGACCCTGAGTCCCGTCATCACTCTCAGAGACCCGGTGATCTCGCCGTCGAACATCGCGTAGCCCGCCGTGATTCTCTCTTCGGCGTCGTAGTTGTCGGGCCGGAAGGTGGCTTCCTGCAGCTCGAACCCGTTGGTGCCGATCGTCTCGCTGTCGAAGAGATCGTTGGGGTCACGCCCCCGGACGGCGTTGTTGACGACGCCCCCCGGAATGGCGAGAAAGCGGAAGCGGCGGGTGAAGGCGTTGCGGTCCTTCGTGCTCATTCCGCCCCCGACCTTGATCTTCGCGTTGCGATCTCCGCCGCCCAGGGTGAACGGCAGCTCCAGGTCGGCGGCACCGCTGTAGGTGTCGTCCACCAGCTTCTGGTGAAAGACCGATCCCGAGGAGACGAAGTTGTAGAACCGGAACTGGCCGTCCTCCTCGCGATACAGGACCTCGCGGGTATTGGGTTCGTGGCGCTGGGCCCGCGACCGGGCGCCCCTCCAGTCTAGCTTGGCGCCCCCGAGAAAGCCGAGCACGTGTTCTCCCTTGAGCTGGGCGTTGGTCAGAGATTGGGCGAGGAAACGGAGGCGGTGATTCCGCTGATCGGTGTTGGTGTCGAGGTTGAAGCCCTGGTAGGTCCGCGCTTCGTCGTCCATGAGACGGTTGTACAGGAGATTCGCGGTGATCCGGGTGGTCGGGCTCAGCTCGTAGGATAGATTGGCGAGCCCGCCCAGCGAGACGGAGCGCGTGGAGGCGCTGCCGGCGTAGTCGATTTCCGGGTCGTCGACGCCGGAAGCCGAAAACACCCGCTCGATGATCCCGTCCGTGCGGTTGAAGGAGTTCGAGTGGGTAGCCGAGCCGAGGATCCCGAAGGAGCGGCCGAACACCTCGAGATCGTCTCCGAAGGAGAGTCCGAAGGAAGTGTTCGGAGACAGCGTGCCGGCGACCGGTCCCCAGTCACCCCGGAATGCCTCGCCGAAGCGCTCGAGGTCGGCACGCGAGAAGTTCGGGTAGATCACCCGCCTGTCGGTTGGGAGCGCCGCGGGAAGATCGCGCGTTCCATCGTCGAAGCCGAGAAAGTCGAGCCCGCCCCCCGCGTAACGCAGGCCCTCCTGGAAGGTCGAGGCGCTGTTGTAGCTGCTCGACGCCGACACCGAGAGGATCCGCCACGCCGGGAAGTCCTTGGTGCGCAGTTCGATGAGGCCGCCCGCGTGGTCCCCGGGCTGATCGGGGGAGTAGGTTTTCGCGGTCACGATCGACTCGAGCAGGTCCGACGGCACGATGTCCAGCGGTACGGCCTTGCGGTCGGGCATCGGCGACGCCAGGGGGGCGCCGTTCAAGGTGGTTCCGGTGTAGCGTTCGCCGAGACCGCGCACGTACGGGAACCTCCCGTCCACCACCGACAGTCCCGGAACCCGCCTGAGGGCCGCGGCGGCATCCCCGTCCGGCGACCTTGAGATCTGATCCGCGCCGATGGCGTCCACCACGTAAGCCTCGGACTGGCGTTCGGTAAGCAAGGCCGCGGTGGATCCGGATTCGACGGTGGCCTCGACCACGAGCTCGCCCATCCGCAGCGCCGCCGGTTCCATCGTGATGTCGAGGGTGGTGACGCTGTCCGTGCCGACCACGACGCCGGTCACCGTCTTGTTCGCGTAGCCGAGCATCTCGACCACGACCGAGTGCGTTCCCGCCGGGACCGTGCGCAGCACGAAGCGCCCGTCCATGGACGAGAAATCGCCGGCCGACTCGTCCTGGAGCAGCACGCGGACGTTGGGAATGGGCCGCGCCGTGCTTCGGTCGACCACGCGCCCGACGATCTTGCCGGCCTGCGCGGCGGCCGCGCCGGGGAGGACGGACAGGATCAGGAGAGACGCAAGCAGGGGAACGCGGTTGGTGTACTGGTGCATGGACGTTGGCTCCTTGCCGTGGAACGCGGTCGCGGTCATGGCCGGGTTCCGGTGGCGGGTCGTCGGCCGTGGATACAACTTCCGGGTCCCACGTAACGACGCCTTCCCGGAGCGGGTAACAATGTCGTAACCATTGACGGGCGAACCCGGTCACGCATGGCGACCGCGTCCGCGACGCGCACTCGGCTCGCCTACGCGTCGGATTGACCTTTCCCACACCTGACCGAGAGTCACCAACATGTCACTTGCCCGTGCCCTCCAGGGCGTCAAAGTGCTCGACCTGTCCCGGCTTCTCCCCGGCCCCTTCCTCACCATGATCCTCGGCGATCTCGGCGCCGACGTGGTGAAGGTGGAGGAACCGGGCCGGGGCGACTATATGCGCGACTTCCCACCGCGCGGCGACGGGGCGTCCGGGCGCTACCTCTCGGTCAACCGCAACAAGCGCTCGGTCACGATGGACCTGAAGGACGAGCGGGAGCGGGAGCGCTTTCTGCGCATGGCGGAGCGCGCCGATGTGGTCGTCGAGAGCTTTCGGCCCGGGGTGGTGGACCGGCTGGGGGTGGGGTGGGCGGCGCTGAGCGAGCGCAACGAGCGAATCGTTCACTGCTCGATTTCGGGGTACGGGCAGACCGGTCCGTACCGCGACCGTGCCGGCCACGACATCAACTACCTGGCGCTGGCCGGAGTGCTGGGGATGAGCGGCCAGGATCCGGATGGTCCCCCGGCGCTGGCAGGCGTGCAGATCGCCGACTTGGGCGGCGGCGCCATGTGGGGCGCGATTGCCATCCTCGCCGCGATCGTCGACCGGAACCGCACCGGCCGGGGCGCCCACCTGGACATCTCGATGACCGAGGGCGCGCTTGCCATGCTGGCCAGCGAGTTCGGGATCGTACACGCCGAAGCGTCGCCTCCGACACGGGGGACGGGGCTGCTGAACGGCGGGGTGGCACGCTACGACGTCTACGAGACGAGCGACGGCAAGTACCTAAGCGTGGGGGCGCTCGAGCCGCAGTTTCTGGGTCGGCTGGCTGAGGCGGCCGGTCTGAAATTGAGGCCGGGGGCGGAGGGTGACACGGGCCTCCGGCGACAGCTGACCCGTGTCATCGCGAGCAGAACGCGGGACGAGTGGGCGCGCGTCCTGGCCGAGCACGACTGCTGCTGCGAACCGGTCCTGGAGCTGGACGAGGTGCCGGACCATGGGCTGCACCGCGAACGCGGGGTCTTCTTCGAGATTCCGGACGAAGACGCGCCGGGGACGCTGCAGGTGCGCACACCGCTGGGGATGCCGGAGGGGCGGCGGCGGGCTCCGAAGCTGGGGGAGCACAACGAGGAGGTGTTTCGGGAGTACGAAGTGTAGGGGCCAATGTCAACAAAAGCGCCACCCCGGGGGACCTTGAGTGTGGCCCTTCATCCCATTCTAGACACCAGGATCCCATGACCCGTACCGCCGCCATCCTCATCCTTCTTGCGGCGGCCGCCGCACCGGCCGGGGCCCAGACCCACTCCCCCCCCGACTCCACCCTGACGCACCGGGGCGGCTACACGCCCCCGACCGTGACCGCGGTGCGGGCCGACATCGCTCCCGCTCTCGACGGCCGCCTCGACGACGCCGTCTGGCAGATCGCCACGCTCGTCACCGGATTCCGCCGCGACCGCCCCGGCGACGGCAACCCCGCAAGTGAACGCACCGAGGTCCGCGTCGCCTACACCGACGACGCCCTCTACATCGGCGCGCGCATGTACGCCGACGACCCGGGCACGATCTCCCAGCTGCGTGGACGGCGCGATTCCTTCATGCAGGCCAACGACCAGTTCCAGGTCCAGATCGACTCCTACCACGACCACCGCACCACCTTCGTCTTCGGGGTCACGCCCGCGGGCGGGCGCAACGACCTGGTCGCCCCCAACGACGGCTATCAGGGGATCGACGCCGGCTGGGACCCGGTGTGGACCGCCGCGACCCGGGTCGATTCGCTGGGGTGGGTCGCCGAGATGCAGATCCCCCTCTCCCAACTCCGCTTCGGCGAGGCCGAAAGCCAGGTGTGGGGGATCAATTTCCGGCGCGACATCTTCCACCTGGGCGAGGGCGTCACCTGGAGCTGGCGTCCCCCGACCGAGCCCGGCTGGACCTCGCAGTTCGGACATCTGCTCGGCCTCGAAGGGATCCGGCGGCCGGGGCGTCTGGAGATTCTGCCGTATGCCGTCGGGAACTCCTCCCATGACCAGCGGGCCGATCCGGCCAGCCCCTTCAACGACGGGTCGCTGACCACGGGCAACGCAGGGGTCGACCTCAAGTACGGACTGACCAACGGCCTCACGCTGGACGCGACCTTCAACCCCGACTTCGGCCAGGTGGAGGCGGACCCCGCGGTGGTCAACCTCTCTGCCTTCGAGACCCGCTTCGAGGAACGGCGCCCGTTCTTTGTCGAAGGGTCGGGCCTCTTCGGGTTCGGCGGCATGCGGGGGCTCGACTTCTTCTATTCGCGGCGCGTGGGGCAGCGGCCGGTACTCTCGGCCTACGGCAAGGGGACGTACGTGGACCAGCCGCAGTCCTCCACCATCCTGGGGGCGGCCAAAATCACGGGGCGCACCGAGTCCGACCTGATCGTCGCCTTCATGAACGCCACCACCCAGCGCGAGATGGCCCGGTACACCGATGGAACGGACATGCCCGTCGGCGAGGCGCCCGTCGATCCGCTCTCCAACATCACCGCGCTGAGGATCCGCAAGGACATGCGCGAGGGCAACACCCTGGTCGGGGCGATCGCCACCGGGGTGGTGCGCGACCTGAATGACGATGCGTTCAACGGACTCCGCGACCGCGCCTTCGCGGGAGGGGTGGACTTCCTGCACCGCTTCTACAACCGCACCTACTCGCTTTCGGGGTGGGCGGCAGGATCCTACGTGCACGGAGACGCGCTCTCGATGCTCCGCGCCCAGCTCTCGCCCGTGCGCTACTACCAGCGCCCCGACCAGAACTACGTGTCGCTCGACCCCGAAAGCACCTCGATGACGGGGTTCGCGGGGCAGCTCGCCTTCCGCAAGAACGCGGGAGAGTGGACGTACGGCTTCGAGGGCAGCGCGGTCTCGCCCGGTTTCGAGATGAACGACGCGGGCTTCCAGACCATCGGCGACTTTTTCGCCATCTCGGGCGGAGGAGGCAAGCGCTGGACGGTGCCGGGCCGGATCTTCCGCGGCGCCAGCGTCAACCTGTACGGGAGCGAGAGCCGCAACTTCGGCAACCGGATCATCGACCGGGGCCTCTATCTGGACGCGAACGGGCAGACCAACGGCTTCCGCTCGTTCCGGCTGCGCAGCAACTTCCGCTTCCGCAGCCTGGACACGCGCTCGACCCGCGGCGGCCCCTCGATGCTCAGTCCCATGAACTGGAATGCGAACCTCAACCTGAACGGGGACGGACGGAACAGCATATCCGGGAGCCTCAACATCAACTACTCGGGCAACGAGGAGGGGGCGTACGGGATTGCCCTGTCGCCGAGTATCCGCGGGCGTGGCGACGGGTCGCTCAGCTGGAGCGTCGGGCCACGGGTGAGCCGGAGCTGGACACCGGCCTTCTACGTCGGCCAGGTCGCCGATCCCCTCGCGGGCAGGACCTGGAGCCGGCGCTATCTCTTCTCCGAACTCGAGAGGACATCGCTCAGCGCGACCATCCGCGTGGACGTGGCGGTCACCCCCGTGATCACGCTACAGGTCTACGCGCAGCCGTTCCTGTCAAGCGGCGACTACGAGGGGTTCGGCGCGCTCGTTACGCCCGGCACCTACGACTTCCTGCGCTACGGAGAAAACGGATCGACCATCCAGCAGACCGGCGACTTCTACAGCGTGGACGCCGACGGGCCGGGGCCGAGCCGGGCCCTTGCATTCCCCGACCCCGATTTCCGCGTGCGCTCGTTCCGGAGCAACGTGGTGCTGCGCTGGGAGTACCTGCCGGGATCGACGCTCTTCGTCGTCTGGGCGCAGGACCGGTTCGGCCGCGCGAGCGAGCCCGGCCTGGACGGGATCGACGACGTGCGCGACCTGTGGAACGACCCGATGCGGAATGTGCTGCTGGTGAAGGCGAGTTACTGGCTGGACTTCTGAGGGTTGGAAGACCCGGACTCCGCCCGGCGGGTTTCGGAGCTTGGCCCACACTCGGCTTCGCCGCCCCGGAAACCCAGCGCCGCAACGACCCTGGCCTGTCGACGGTCGAGAGTGAGGAACGCGATCGCCCCTGGCTCGGGTGCCGCGTAGAGGGCGCTGGCGACGTGCCAGAGGTCGGCGCCGTGCAGGCTGCCTGCTTCGAGCGCGGTCTCCATCTCCGGCGAGAGGGGCCGGTGGGCGAGGATCCAGCTGACTCGGGCCAGAAGGTGGGTCGGCACCGGCTGGCCTTCGCGTCGGCAGGCCGCCCTGAGTTCGGCTTCGAGAAGGTTGGAAGAGACCAGGCGGGAATAGCCCGCCAGCCTGGTTGCGAGAGATTCCGCGCCCTCTGCGCCAAACGCGAGAGCAACGGCGACCGACGTATCGACGTACGCGACGCTCACTCGTTGCGCTCGGCGAGAAAGCGGGCGAGTCCGCCGGGGTTCGGCGGCCCCGGGTTGAGCGGGCCACGCGGGTCCTCCGCCGGGACCACGATCCCACGTTTCTCGAGCCGTGCGAAATGCTCCTCTACGCTGCTGGCTTCAGGGGCCAGGGGACGGATCTCCGCCACGGGGTCGCCCCGGTAGCTGATGGTGACGGCCGTGCCCTCGCGGACCAGCCGCAGGACCTCGGAGAACCTGGCCTTGGCCTCGTAGGTGGAGTAGACGGGATTCATGACCGGAAAATCTAACTAGTCTGACTAGTCTGTCAAGCCGAATCCCGAGCTGCAGTCAGTTCAGTGCCCCCGACATGATCGAGGTGACGTGCAGGTCGAGCCTGTGGTTGACCCGGAGGCCGAAGACGCCATCGGTTGCCAGGTCCCCGCGTGGTCCCGACCACACCTGCTCGCCGTTGACGTAGAAGCGCAGCTCGTCGCCGTCGGCTTCCAGTGCGAGGACGTTCTTGGCCGTGTTGTCGTCCGCCGGTTTCGTGGCGTACGACACGATGGCCGGGTGGGCCGTCCAGTCCTGGACCACCGGCGTGGCCGTGCCGGAGCGGGACTTCACGAGGAACTCGCCGCCTTCGCGCAGGAGGAAGTAGGTGTAGCGCTGGTCGGGACCCTGCAGATCGCTGCCGCCGATGAAGAAGCCGAAGGCCTCGCGCCGCCCCTCGGGGTCGAAGAGGAAAGTTTCGGACTCGATCCGGAAGTCGCCGGAGGCGATCGAATCGGGGTGGTAGGCGATCAGCCTGGGGCCGGTCGTGATGTGGAGGCCGGGGAGCATGGTGACCAGGTAGACGTCGTCCATGCTGGACCCCTCCTGGTCGAAGCGGACTTCCCAGCCTTCGGGGAATTCGAGCTCGGGGGGGTCTTCCTGGGCGGTGGCGGGGGTGGGGGGGAAGAGGATGGTGATGAGGGTGAGGGCGAGGGCGGCGATTCCCGTACGCTTGAACATCGCATCAATCATGTCGTCTCCTGCGGTCGGTAGGCTGGATGTCGGACTCTGGAGGGTCAGTGCCGGAGTGCACTTGCCTTGGGGGGCGCAGCGCCTTCTGCAGATTGCCCACCGCCCGTTGGCGGAGCATCCTCACGGCCCCGACGGTCTTGTCCAGTTTGGCGGCCGTCTCCTTGTAGGACAAGCCGTCAAGGAGACATCGCATGGTTCGTTGCTGGAGTTCCGGCAGTGATTCCAAGGCGTCCATGACCATGTCGATTCGCCCATCCCGCTCCGAGGACGATGCGAGCGGATCGACAGGGGGAACCGCAGCGGCAAAGTGCTTCGCTCGGAGGTTGCGCCGCCGCGCGCGCTTCGCGATGGATCTCCTCGCCACGCTTGCCGTGATTCGCAACAGCCACGATCGCACCGACGCCCAGTTTTTCAGACTGCCGCCACGCCTCAGCGCCACAATTGTCGCATCCTGCACGATGTCTTCCGCAGCCACTGGGCAAGTCACATGGCTCTTGGCCAACTTGAGCATCGCTTGACGGTGGACCACCAACCACTTCGCCATCAACTCCCATCCCTCGTCCTGTGGCGTCATCGGAGCCTCCCATGTCGCCAAGCCGTTCGACCTTCTTCCGCAGGCCTTCATCCCTTTAAGGGTCCGGTTGGGCCCGACATGGGGGGTCATTTTCCGACAAAACGGCATTCCGGTGTCCGAAGAGGGGGAAATCGGGCTGATTCGGCCCCGTTTTCGGAGGGTCAACACCTCCGTTGCGGTTTTCGGCGTTCGCCCCAGAAATGCCGCCGAACTCCCCGATGCGGCACCTTCAAGAGCCGCCGTTTCCTATCGAGGCGGCGGAACCGACCTGCACCCAAGATTGAATCCGTACCGCGATGGTGTGGACTACTGGAGCACCGAGAAAGCTACCGTCGGCAAGCATAGCCGGGTTCGGACCCTGAAGCCGTGGAAACTCGAGGTCGGACCACCTGCGTTCACGATTCCTGCCACCGCTTCAAGAGTCCACCGCCGACCCGCCAGCCTACTTCCTTAGCGCGTAAACGCGGATCTCCAAGACGCCGTCCTCGTCCCGAGTCTTAGCGATGACGGACCCTGGGCCGAACGCCATCACCTCCAGGTTCCGGGGAATGTCGACGCTGGCTACCAAATCCCCCGTTGGAGTGAACACCAACCACTCGGGGCCGATTTGTGGTTGGCCGTCGCGCCACGCGACCCGCTGTACATGTAGCAGGCCATGGGTGCCCACCACGAGGCGCCTCGCGGCCGGGAAGCGCGTTAGTCCACGTAGCCCTTTTCTCACTTCATCGGACGCGTCTGTCGGGATCGAGCGGTCACCGGCATCCCACTCGACCCTGAGCAGCACTTGGCCGGAACGGTCCAGGCCGACGATTTCGGGCCGCTCGGTGGGGACGGTCCAGATAATGTCATCGGCTACGCCAGTTGCCCGATACGGATCGTGCGCCCAGTGGAAGGAGACCGGATAGTCGGCGTCAGGGTCTCGAACTCTTGCGGTTTCGAATACCAGCTCCGGCGAATGGGAGCGAGGGAGCGGCTGGTCTGCGGGCATCGGTTTGACCAACAGGGTGGAGGCGATCACCGTAGTGTCGGTGGTGCGGGTCCAGCCACTGGAACGAACGACCAGCGATCCGTCCGAAAGCACTCCCTGGAGCGGGCCTACCAAATCGACGTGGCTTGCTGGCCGCCCAAACTCTCCATCCGACGTGGCGAACCACACGCCTTCGGTCCGATCACGTCTGCTGACGCGGTATTCGGAGCGTGTCGACCCTAGCAACAAGACTCCGTGACCGTGGGCGGACATGGTCAAGTCAGCCCACATGAGCGACTCGCCATCGACTCCCGCTGGGGCGGGTACTCTAGTTTCCTCTCCGGTCACGACATCAACGATGTGCAATAGGATGGAGTCCGGTCCGGTGGGGGCCGTGAGAAGAACGACCTTTTCGTCGACCGTAGCTACCGCTCCCGCAACATAACGCTGAGCGCCTTTCCCGTCTGGAGTCAACACCGAGTCGGGTACCACCACGAAGGCGGGTGGCTCGGTCATCTCCCACCGGGGTGCCTCCTCCAGACTTTGGGCCGACCACTGCTTGACTTCCCTAGCCTCGATGGGGCCACTCCAGCCGAACGGTCCCGCCTGCGTGTCCCGCGCACCACCCGCACATCCTGTAAGAACCCAGGACGCCACGCAAAGAACCTGCCAAGTTGCACGTACCGGCAATAGTCTCATCAGTCGGTCTCCAGCGTCGGACCGCTTGGGCCGTGCCGTTCGCAACCCCTCTTCACCGCGCCTCCAGATCGACCGACACGATAGTCACCGAGGGGATGCCGTCCCGTCCCTCCCGGTAAACCGCCCCCTGCATTATGCCGCGGAAGAGTTGCGTCGGAACCAGTTCCCTGGCCTCGGACACCGGGTAGACCTCGGAGGCAAGAAGCTCTCCGCTTCGCGTGTCGATTATTTCGACGACGGCTTCCGTCAACGCCGACCTCTCTTCCCTGGTCAGGCGCTGGCCCAAGCGCCGGGCCTTCTTCATCGCTTCGGCAAACCCCTCAGTCGCACGGATGACAACGACGTACAAGAGCCCACTTTCATCGATGTGGAGGTATTCCACTGCCACCCTGTTTTCCTCATCGCGCGGATCGAACCAGGAGGCTTCGCGGCGAAAGGCCCGCCGCAATGTGCCGTCGAGCCCCCACTCCTCAAGAAGGTATCCCCTCGGATCGCCCAGTACCGGGCCCGCCCAAAAGGTGTCGCCTCCCCCGTAGGCGAGGGTTCGCCAAAGAGAGACTCCCGCACCGGACACCTCATCCCCGACCGGCGCGAATGTTCGGTACAGGGCACCGGTGGAGTCCACGAGGTGAAAGTACCGGGTCCTGTCAGCATACCCGTCGTTACTGGTCAGGGCCATCCCGTTGTCGAGAATGGCCGTCGTGCGCACCAATCCTTGCATCGCATTGGCCGATACGCGCCAAAGAAACTCATGTCCTGACGAAAAAACCGACCAGCTTAGCGAATTGTCCCGGACATGGAGACGGTCCTGCCCATCGAGGAAGATGTTCAATCTCCCACTCAGCTCCCCAGGCCCTTCGCCGGGTCGTCCGAAAGAGCTGACATATTCCCCGCCTGGATCCCATACACTGATCACGGCTTCCCAGCCCGGTGCGTTCGCCGTGTACAAGCGGCCTTGCGAGTCCCGAACCACCATCGTTCCCGGATCCGGCCTGGAACCATCGGGGACCGCCCGCAACCGAATCCCCGTCGGACGGAACACGAGGTGGCAAGGAGGATCTCCGTCCGCGATCACCGCGACCCTTCCCGGATCGAAGGACTGAGGAGAATTGCGGGGGCAAGGTGCGTGAGCGGAATGACCGACAACGGCATCGTACAGGGCGAAGCTGAAAGGAAAAATCAACGCGCACGCCGAGAAGAGTGTCGCCTTTCGCATCGGGATCTCAGGGCATCCCGGTACAAGTGTCCGCATCCCCGTGTTCGCCGGACGGGATCGTGTGATGCTCCAGCATTTCTGTGTGTTGGTATCCAACTGCTTTGACCCCCCCTTATTCACGAATGGCCGGGAGGCGAGGCGACGTGAGGCGGCAAGTGCTTTAGATTCAGAGTGTTAGAAGGATCGCGAGCACCTGCCAGCCATCACGTCGGGGGTGAAGATAATGGATGCGCCGTTCAGCTTCAACAGGTCGATCAGGATTGGGTCCGGCCGGGACCGGATCACGGGGGATTCGGGGGCTCTGACGGGGCGCGAGCTGCTGCGGCGCAGCAGGGTGGCGCGGTTTCTGGCGGAGGGGCTGCCGGACAAGCGGGACGGGCGCCGGATCCGGCATTCTCAGAGGCGGCTGGCGCGGACGCTTCTGCTGCTGGCGGGGCAGGGCCGCCGGGACCATGGCGACGCGACGGAGCTGCGCGACGATCCGGCGCTGCGGCTGGCCACCGGCGACCGGGCGGGCACGGCTCCGCTGGGCGAGGGCGGGTGCCTGCCCTCGCAGCCGACGCTGTCGCGGCGGGTGGCGGCGTGGTCGGCGAAGGAGGGCGTCGAGGTGCTGCGCGAGGGGTTGCAGCGGCTGGCGGGGTGGCGGCTGAAGGCGATGGGCGGCCGGCGGCGTCCGAAGACGCTGGTGATCGACATCGACAGCCTGCCGGTCGAGGTCCATGGGGAACAGCCGGGCAGCGCGTGGAACGGCTACTATCACCGGCGCGTGTATCATCCGATCGTGGCGGCGGCGGGGGAGACGGGCGACATCCTGGATCTGCGGCTGCGCGAGGGGCAGGTGCACACGGCGGACGGCGGGCTGGAGTTCGTCCTCGAGGTGCTGGAGCGGGCGGAGCGGCATCTGTGCGGGAAGGCAGCGGTGCGCTTCGACGCGGGATATCCCGGCGAGCCGCTGATGGCGGCGCTGGAGGAGCGGGGCACGCACTACGTGGCCCGGGTGCGCAACAACGCCGTGCTGAAGCGCCTGGCGCTGCCGGCCATGGACGCCGTGGTCTGGGATGCGCTGAACAACGGGGCGCCCGGCGGCGAGCCCCGCACCTGGGTTTGCGAGTCGTCCTACCGGGCCGGGTCGTGGTCCCGTTCCCGCCGGGTCGTGCAGGTCGTCGTCGAGCGGCCGGGCGAACTCATCCCGCGCTGCTTCTGGCTGCTGACCTCGATGCCGTCGGAGGAGATGTCCGGCGAGGACCTCCTGGCGCTGTACCGCAAGCGCGGCAAGGCGGAGGGCCACCTGGGCGAGCTGATGAGCGTCGTCTCCCCGGCCCTGTCGTCCACGTCGCGCCGCAAGAGCCACTACCGGGGCAAGAAGATCGCGAAGCGCGAGAAGGGTGTGGACCCCTTCGCGTGCAACCAGGTGCGCCTGCTGCTCGCAGGCTTCGGCTACCAGATCATGCACGTCCAGCGCGCCGTGCTGGAGCGCATGACCGGAACCGGCTGGAGCCTGCGGCGTCTCGCGGACCGCGTGCTCCGCACCCCGGCGCGCTTCACCGTATCGGGCCGCCGGATTACGATGACCATCGGAGGCGCGTCGGCGCACTGGCGCATGCTCGCCCGCGGGCTCGCGACCCTGCACGGGCCCTCCGGATAGCGCGGGCGCCGCCAGGCGCCGAACCCTTTCCCGGCCCCGGCGGCCGCAAGGACGCCGAGGTGTCTCCAAGCGCCGGAAACCGGCTCGGTTCGGTCGAACAAACTAACCTTTTCGGACTCGAAACGCCTGTTTTTGGCCCCCGGAACCGCCCCCGACCCGCCATCGGGGTTGTGAGAGGCCTCTCAGCCCCCTACCTTGCCCTCGACTCGCGAATTCATGAATAAGGCAGGTTGACAATTCGCAAGAGCTCATAGTCGTTAGGGTGGAGGCTGCCGGCACTGTCGTGCCGGTGTTCAGGATCGTCACCGGCCCAAAACAACTTGAAGAACCCGTCGACCTCATGCCAGTCCTGGAAGTTGGTGCAGTTCAGCGCGGCCTCCGCCTCGGCCGGTCTCTGGCCCGTCCACGTCAGCAGTACGCCCAAGAGCGCCAGCGACGCCAAGACCCGTACCGCGCCTCGTGTCTTCATTGTGATTCCTCTGGTCTCCATCATCGTCTTCCTCCGTCGTTAGAGTGGCTGCGTGTGCTCACTACCTGTCGGCCCGGCCAATGCCATGGGCTCCAACCCGGCGAGAACGCTCCCATGCCGAGCGACCATGGCGGTCCGGCGCGCTTCGGACTATCACGATCTACCCTTAAGAGCACACAAGACTCCCGATTTGTCACGTCTTCCGGATTCTCGGGTCATCCTGCGCCTGGAACCGATCCGGCGCCCCCTCACCACCCCTCCACCCTCCCCTGCGCCGTAAACACCAACACCCGCTCCCCCACCACCTCACCCGTCAACCTCTCCCAACACTCACCATACAGGTCCACCTGGGCGCGATACCGCCCCACCCGCTCCTCGAACTCGGGATCCTCGCCGCTGTCCGTCTTGTAGTCCGCGACGACCCAGTGGCCGTTCTCAAGGAAGACCAGGTCGATCACGCCCTCCAGCACCTCGGGTTCCCCACCGGCCGCCCGCAGGTTCACCGCGAACGGCACCTCGGTGTAACGTTCGTCGCTCTCCATGGCGCGCCGCCACACGGCCGAGGCGCGCACCGCCTCCACCAGTGCGAGAATGGCCCGCAGCTCGGTGGGCGAACCAGCGCTGTCCACCGGACGCTCGAATTCGATGAGCAGGTCACGGGCCAGCTCCGCGAGGGCCTCACCGCTCATGCCCTCACCCACCGCCGCGAGCACCGCGTGGACGACGCTGCCCCATTCGAAGCCGCCGCTGGCGGGGTCGAGGGTGGCCGGGGCAAAGTCGTCGGTGCGCACGGCGGAGTCCGAGTCGGCCGGACCCGCGTCCACCCCCTTCGCCCGCCCCGTCACCGTCTCCAAACGGTACGTCGGCCGGCGCGTACGCTCCCCCGCTGCCACCATCTCCGCAACCGCCGCCTCCATATCCGTCCCGGCATCCAGAACATCCGGCTCGGGCGCACCCTCGCGCGGCAATTCCACCAGCCTGGCGATCCCCCCCTCACCCTCCTCGACCCCCCCACCCTCCCCCACCCCCACGGCCTGCAACGTCACCCACTCTTCCAGCGCCTCCCACGGCGACCGGCTCCGCTTCCCCAACCCCGCCCCCCGCCCAATCCACAACTCGTCCCTCGCTCGCGTCGCGGCCACATACAGCAGACGCACCTTCTCGGCCGCCTCGAAGGCGCGCTCGATCATCTGATCCTCCTCCCAGCTCCCCGGCTGCGCGATGATCTCGTTCCGGAACCCGCGCCTCTCCACCATCGGGATCGTGCCATGCCCCACCCCCTCCTCGTCGCGCGCCACGCGCATACGCGGCGGCCAGTCGCTTTCCCCGAAGGGCGCCGCCAGGAAGACCACCTTCGCCTCGAGCCCCTTCGCGCGGTGGAGGTTCATCACCTGGACGGAATTGCCGCGTCCCGGCACGAGCGGCGCCTCCGCATCCTCCCAGTCCAGCGCGGTGGAGATGGCGTCCACGGCACCCGCGATCGAGGTGTCCCCTTCCATGGCACGGGCGCGCACCGCGTCCAGCAGGTAGGCGAGCGCCCCGGCACGGAGTCCCCCCAGCTTGCCCGCCGCCGCCAGCGGAAAGAGTCCGATCTCCCGCACCAGACGCTCGGCCGTCACATCCGCGGGCTCGCGGCGCGCTCGCTTCCACCACGCATGCAACACGTTGATCGCGCCGGCCACTTCGCCGTCGCCCCCGGCCGGGGCGTTGATCGCGAAACGGCCGCCGACGTCCCGGTACGCCACCAGCCGGTCGAGCGTGATCCCGAAGAGCGGACCCGTCAGCGTCCCGAGCACGCGCGGCTGGTGCGCGGGGTCCTCCAAGCAGCGGAAGAGCAGGAGCAGCGCGGCCAGCTCGTCCTCGAAGCCGACCCCCGCGCCCGACACTTCGACGGGCAGGTTGCGGTCCTCAAGGGCATGGGCGTAGACGGGGAGGTACTTGCGGGTGCGGGTCAGGATCATGAAGTCGGCGGGCTCGCGTTCACCGGCGTCGACCCGGCGGGCGATCTCCGCCGCGATGCGCGCGGCCTCGTCCTGGGCGACCTGATCCTGCCTTCCGCTCGCCACCGTGTAGGCCGCCAGCAATCCGGGACCATCGTCGCGTTGCGTGAGGAGCGGGGCGAACGCCGCCTGGCGGTCCGTGTCCTCACGCGCGAAGCGGTCCTCGTGGTCGAAAACGCCCTTGACCAGCGTTTCGATGGCGGGCAGGGAGCGGAAGTTGGACTCGAGGAGCAGGACATCGCCGAAGACCTCGAAGCGCTTCTTGACCACCTCGTACAGGGCGATGTCGGCGCGCCGGAAGCGGTAGATGCTCTGCTTGGGGTCGCCGACGACGAAGAGAGCGCCGGGGCGGGGCGCCACGGTGCGCCAGTCGTTGCCGGTCTCAGGGTCGCTGGCGAGCAGCAGCAGGATCTCGGCCTGCAGGGGATCGGTGTCCTGGAACTCGTCGACGAGGACGCGCTGGTAGCGCCTGCCCAGGTCGCGGCGCGCCCCGGGGTCGTCGCGGAGCAGCGCGGCCGTGTGGACCAGCAGGTCCTGGAAGTTGATGTCGCCCCGGTCCTTCCGTTGCGCGGCGAAGGCGTCGGCGGCGTCCCTGGCCACGCCGATGGCGACGGGATAGCGGTAGGCCCACCACTCGCGCAGCACCCTGTCCGCCGCGCCACCCGCCCCCGCGAAGGCGACGAACTCCGCGCACAGGCGCTTGGCCTCGGCTTTGCCAAGGGCGGTGTCGGACCACCGCTTCTGCACCAGCCCGCCCTTCTTGAGGTGGACCCGGGCCAGGGCGTCGAAAAACGCTGACTGGTCTGACCAGTCAAGTGACCGGCGCCAGTAGAGGAGGGTGCGCACGCGGCGGCCGAAGGAGTCCCATCCGTCCGGGGGCTCGCGGCCCCGCATGAGCCGTTCAGCGCGGTCCAGCAGCTCCTCGAAGTTGGCGCGCACGCCGCGGACCTCCTCCGGGTTCGGGGGGTCCCGCGCTTCGAAGCCGAAGTCGACGTCCGGGTTCTCCACCAGCTCGCGGAAGGCGTCCTCGAGCCGGTCGGGCTGGATGCCCAGCCTGTCCAGCTCGCCCAGCCGCGGATCGCCGTCCGTGGCCAGACGTTCCAGGAACTCCACCCAGAAACGGCGCTTCATGCGGTCCGCCTCGGATTCCTGCACCTCGCGGAAGCCCGGATCGAGCCCGGCCTCCAGCGGCCGCTCGCGCAGCAGCTTGGCGCAGAAGGCGTGGATGGTCCCGAGGAAGGCGAGGTCGATGTCGCGGATGGCCTTTTGCAGGACCGCGTGGTCGCGGTTATCGGGTCCGAGTTTGGCCGCGGCCGCTTCGAGCGTCACCTGGAATCTCTGCCGCAGCTCCGCGGCCGCCTTGCGGGTGAAGGTGACCGCCGCGATCCGGTCGACGGTGCAGGAGCCGCGCCGCACCAGGGCCACCATGCGGTCGACCAGGGAGGTGGTCTTGCCCGATCCGGCCCCCGCCTCGACGAGCAGGTTGCGCTCGAGGTCCTCCACGATGCGGTGCCGCGAGGCCTGGTCGGGGGGTTCGCGCAGGGGCGGCGGGCGCGGGGCTGGTGGTGAATCTATCCGTGCCTCCTTCAAAACACCGGCTCCTCGTCTTCCCAGTTGCGCGCGCGCTTGAGAGACTCGAGTTCGGGAAGGACGCCCAGGTTGCGGGCCGTCCATTCGGCGTGCCGGCACGACGCGTTTCGTCCGAACTTGTCGGTGCGGACGCCGCAGACCTCCGCGAAATCGCAGAAGCGGCAGTCGTCCCCGGCTTTGTCCGTAGCGGAGAACCGGCCGGCCGCGACGCCGTCGAGCAGGGTGGCTATCAGGCCGCCGCCGGAGGTCAGGTCGCCGGTTTCGAAGGCCCGTACCCGATTTTCGCCGCGACGGGTGGGGAAGTGGTACTCCATGCGCGCGGCCGGCCGGCCCTTGATCGCGCTCGCGGCCAGGGTGTAGATGAGGTGCTGCAGGCGCCGGCCGCCGTTGTACACGCCCGACTTGCCGCCGTACCCGTAGTCTCCCCCGGTCTTGTAGTCGACGACGTGCAGCTCCGCGCCGTGGTCGTCCAGCCGGTCGATGAAGCCGCGCACCGCCACCGGCCTGCCGGCCGCGTCGATCAGGGTCGTGTCGTCGCCCATCCCGAAGGGCATCTCCAGCTCGATCCAGGGCGGCGGGTCGGCGCGGATCATCTCGACGAAGGAGCGGGCGTCGTCGCGCAACGCGTTCATCTCCCACTCCTGCACCGCGCGGCTGGGCGTGGGAAGCTCCCACAGCTTGCGGGCACCCTCGCGGTCGACCACGGACAGGGCAAGCGCGAGGAAGTCGTCGTTGTCGGGGTCGATTTCCCGGTCGCGCGCCAGTCTCAGGGTCTCTTCGTAGACCTTGTGCAGCAGGCTGCCCCGCTCGAGGGGGTTGAGCCAGCAGTGGGGATCGAATTCGGGGTCGTCGGGCGGATAGGCCTTGAGCACATGCTTGAGAAGGAAGCGTCTGGGGCAGGCGCCCAGGTCGGAGAGACGGCTCGCGGAGAAGGCGTGGCCGGAGAGGTCCTGGTAGGAGAGAGGGGGCGAAGGCGTACCCAGGAAGCCGGTGTGGACGGTGGCTTCGTCGTTGTCGAGCGCCTTTGCCGCGGCCATGCCGAGGCCGAGTCGGGGGTAGGCGCGGCCCACGGCGTCGAGGCCGTCGCGCAGCCTGCCGTCGGAGGTGGCGAGCGCACGGAGCCAGACGTCGGCTTCGTCGAGGTTGGTTTGAAGCTCCGGTCGGGGGAGGCGGGACTCGCTGGGGCCGAGGTGGTGTTCGAGGTGCTCGAAATTGAGGGAGGGGTCGCCCTGGCGAAGGCGCAGGGCCTGGAGGAGTTCGGGGGCGGGAGAGAGCTCGCGGGATTCGCCGGGATCCCAGCGGCAGTAGCTGAGGAAGACGGTGCTGCGGAGGCGCGCGACGAGCTGGGCGAAGTTGAAGCGGGTCTCGGCGGTGCGGTCGGGCGCGAGGGGGAGTTCGCCGCGGCCGAGGGTCCAGCGCTCGCGATCGAGGAGGAGTGGGTCTTCCTGCGTGGAGCCGGGGAAGCGGGCCGAATCCATGCCTACGATGAAGGTGTAGGGGCGGCCGGTGGCGCCGCCGTGGGCGAGGTCGGTGAGGTAGAGGTGGCCGGAGGCGGAGCTCCAGGGGGCCAGGCCTTCGGCGCGCGGGGCGGGAATGCGGATCTGGAGGAAGGACTTGACGATGGCGGCGGCGGCGGGGTAGTCGGTGGGCCGTTTGAGGGTGGCTTCGATGCGGTCGAGTTGGCGGACTAGGCGTTCGCGCGCGGTGTCGTCGGTGTCGGTGCCGGGGGTGGTGCGGGCGAGCAGGCTCTTGACGCCGGTGGCGACCTGGGCGGGGGATGCGTTGCCGGTGACATCGGGGGTGGCGGCCAGGACGGGGTGGAGCAGCGCTCGGAGCGCGCGCAGGTCGTCGCGGGTGCGGTCCTTGCGGCGCGCGAGTTGCTCCTCGGTCTGATAGCGGCCCTGCCTCATCTTCTCCACGTCCTTCAGTGCGCGCTCGATCCTGGCGGTGTGGCGCTCCCTGCCCCAGCCGATCCGCAGCCTTCTGAGCGAGCGGGCCAGGCGGGGACCGGGGAGCCGGTGGTGGGGACGGGGGGGCGTGACGTCGCCGGCCTCGACGAGGGCCCGGAAGCGCGCCTCCTGGAAGTCGTTCTCGATCCACTGGAAGTAGGCGGTCGCGACGCGGCCGGGACGGGTGCGCTCGACGGGGAGGCCAACGGCGAAGGTGACGGGGATTTCGAGCGGGTCCGCCAAGGCGTGCAGGGCGGAACCGTAGACGGCAGGATCGGTGGCGATGATCTCGACTTCGTCCCAGTGGGCGCCGAGGTCCATGGCACGGCGCAGGACGCCGCGCAGTTCGTCCTGGACGGAACCCGCGGCGAAGAGCTCGATTTGCGGGCGGGGGCCCTCGTGGCGCTCGACGGCGTGCAGGAAGCTTCCCGGCGCGACGGGCGGGGCGACGTCCCAGAGGATCCCCTTCGGGACGGGGAGGCCTTCGACCGGGTCGGTCTTGAGGAGGGTGGCGCCGCGGCGCTGCAGGGCGCGAGCGAACCGGCCCGCGAGACCGCGGTCGGGGAGGCCGGGGAGGAGGAAGGTGGGGGCGCGCAACGGTGGGGGGGCCGTGTCGTCTTCGAGGATTTCGATGGCCGTGGCCAGGACGTGGGCGTTGTCGGCCAGGTTGTCGGCGCCGAGCAGGTCTTCGTAGCGGCGCAGCACGGCGGTGATGAGGGCCTGTCTGCGCGAGCGCGGGGTGCCGGAGCCGCGCGCCAGCGAGGTGGCCCGGATGCCGCCCAGGCGAAGCGCGGCCACCGAATGACGCACCGCGTCGCGAAACCCCACCTTTTCGGCGAGACCGGGGAAACCGAAGCCGCGGCCGGACCGGATCGCGTCGTCGATGGCGCGTTCGACCAGCGCGTGTTCGTCGAAGGCGTCGATGATCGCACGGCCCGCGAAGGCGCCGGTGCGCGCAACGAATTCCGTTGCGAGGGGTCGTAAGGTGTTGACCTCAAAGCCGACCCATGAGGTGCCGCGCACCACTGCCTGTCTGAGGAGCTCCTTTCCCTCGCCGCGTGTACGGGCCAGGAGGACCTTGCGGGAGCGGCCGCCGCTACGCGCGATTCGTTCGAGTTCCTGGACGAGGATGGAGGGGGAGGTGGGGGGGATGGGGGGGGGTGGGGTGGGGTCGGGGCCGCTCGCGTCGAAGTCGAGGTAGAGTTGGCTCATGGGGTCGGCTCTCGCGCGAAAAGCGACCCGAGCCGCCGCGCTTTCCGTCCGCGCCAGCTGCCCCGGTGGTGCGCGTCGCTGACCAGCAGCGGGAGGGTGACGGTGGCCTCCCCGTACACCATGCGTTCCCGCGCCGTCGCCACCTTGCCCCAGCTGGCCGCCTCGCGCAGGGTGGAGCCCGAAAGGCCGCCGTCGCGCACGTCGGCAACCGTGAGCTGCACGGCGAATTTGTGCATGGGGACATCCCGCGAAGAGGCTTCGTCCCCCTCCGCCAGCATCCGCGCAGCCACCACCGCGTCCTGCGCAAAGTTCTTCGGCACCCCCCCTCCAACCATCAGCAGCCCCGTCTCGGCCGCCGCCAGCTTGATCCTCGCCAGCTCATGGAAATCCTTCCCCGAGTCAAACGCCACATGCGGCAGCCCCCTCCCCGCCGCCCTGACCCGGTGCGACACCACCCCGAACCCCGCCGATGAATCGCTCAGCGCCGGCACGAACACCGGCACCTCGCGCCGGTACGCCTCCAGCACAATCGACCGCGCGTCCCCGTGGTGTCGGTCCAGGTACGCCCCCATCTCCCGTACGATTCCCCGGCTCGAATACGGCCGCGCCTCCTCCGTCGCGTCCTGCCACCCCGTCCCCCCACCACCCTCGGCCAACCCCCCGCTGCCGCCACTCCCAACCAGCCCATCCAGCACCCCCGCCACCGTCTCGTCGCACACCCGCATCTCGGCCTCGTCCACATACGTGTCGTAGATGCGGTCGATCTCGAGCCGATTCAGCTCCTCGTCCCCCACCACCGGCGCCTCGGGCGATCCCGGCGCCATGTAGTGCCGGAACCCCAGCGCCTCGAAGAAGTCCTGGTCGACCACGATCGCCCCCGTCGCCACGATCACGTCGACCATGTCGCACTCCACCAGCGTCAGCAGCGCCTCCTTGAGCCCCGCCGACACCAGCGACCCCGCCAAAGTCAGAATCACCGCACCGCCCGGCTCCTCGACCATCTCGGCGAAGATGTCAGCCGCTTCGGCCAGGTTGCGAGCCTGGAAGGCCGCGTTGCGGTATGAGTCCACCACGGCCCGCCCGTCGAAGGCGGTCACGTCGATGTGCTCGACCGGCCGCGCGAGCAGCAGCCGCTTCCTCTCCGCTTCCAACCGATGGGCCTCCATTGTCTTACGGTGCCACGCCGCGGCCCTCCCGACAAGAAACCGGCCGGCAGGGCCCGAAGCACCTGCCGGCCGGAATCCTGGAAGCTCAGGTCCGTCGCCGCCTACTGAAACGGCGACGCGTTGTTCTGCACCAGCACCCTGTTCATGTCCACCTGCATCGTTACCTCGGTCACGAGAAGCTGGGCATCAGGACCCGTCCCGTCGTAGATCTCAACCGGCGAGTAGATGTCCATCGCGTACCGCGGCGTCTGCGGGATGTAGCCGGGCACGACCGCCACTGTCCCCGGATCTCCCTCGCTAATGCTTGTATTCTGGTCGATCTCGCGGCGCATCATCGGCAGCTTGATCCCCAGGTCGGCAAGGCGCCGCCCCTCGAGCAGCATGATCTCCTGGCGGGCGAGCCAGAGCGCGTGCCAGAGTTCTTCGGCGCTTTCCAGCCCGGAAACGCTGTCTGCGTCCAGCGAGGTCGCCGAAACGCTGGGAACCTCCAGTTCGTCGGCCGGACGGTCCTTCACCAGCCCCGCGCGATACGGACTGTTGGCGTCGGCGCGAATCATGATCTCCGCGCTCCGCGGCCGCAGACTCAGGTCGGCGTTGCGCCGCTCGTCGATGTCGTCGAAGCTGACCATGCCGCGAGTCCCCGCCATGTTGATTGCGTTGACCAGTCCGGTCCGCGCTGCGGCCAGATCGCCGCCGGCCAGCGCCGCCTCCGCCAGGATCAGATGCATCTCCTCCGCCTTCGCAATCGCAATCGGTGATCCCCGTTCGGTGTACTTGGGATCCAGGAAGTCGAGCCGGGGAAGCGGCTGCATCTCCTGAAGCGCGCGGAGCACCAGGAACGCCACGGCCGTGTTGGGGAGGAAGGCCTCATCGTACGGCGGGGCGAAGAGGAAGTCCGGGATGCTGTCAAGTACGCTGGTGGCCGCTGTTTCGGCCGCTGAGGCGTCGCCCAGCAGACGGTGCGTACGAGCCAGCGCCGCCAGGGTCCGCGGCCCGAATCCCGTCGCCTTCCGCAGGTCGGTGACAGCCTTGCCAAGGGCGGCCGAAGACGGCTGGGGTTCGCCGTCTTCCTCGTGCGGCGCATGGGAGAAGATCTCTCCCAGCGTCAGGTAGGCCATCCCACGGTAATAGTGGGCCTCGGCGATGTGCTTCGGATCCGGCTCATCGTCGTCCGGAATGATCACGTCGATCACGAAGTCGCCCAGGGCACGGAGTTCCTGCACATTCCAGTACACCCCGCTGGCGCTCGTTCCCGTTGAGTTGACGAGCGTCGGGGTCACCAGGTGGGGTTCATCCATGTCCACCACGATGCCCGTGCCGTGGATGGAGTAGTCGTCGCTGATGACCGCAGTTGCCACCACGTAAGCGTTGATCATGCGGGCGAACTGCGCGCGCAGGCCCGGCATGAGGGCCGCGGTGGGGTTCTTCGCTTTGGACAGATCCTCGTCGGTCGTTGTGGGGTTGTTGATGCGTGTGGGGTCGATGGCGTCGCAGGCGCTGGCCGCGAGAACGGCGAACAGTACCAGACCTGCCTTTCTCGCGCCCCATCGACGAATCGGTGCGTTCTTCATGGTCGTCTCCTTGTCCTCTCCCACAGCCGGTCAGAACACGACCTCGACCCCGAGCCGATACATCCGGTTCGGGGGCAGGGTGACGCTGCTCTCGCTCCCGAGTTGCAAACCGCCGCCGAAACTGACCCCGTTGAGTTCGCCGTCCATGAGCTGGTTGCGCGACCAGATCCACAGGTTGCGGCCGCTCAGGTAGACGGTGGCGCGGTCGGCGCCCATGCGGAACGCGAAGCCTTCGGGAAGGACGTATCGCACCGAGACCTCGCGCAGCTTGAAGTAGTCGCCGTCGTAAAGGAAGGCGTTGCGAGCAGCCGACTCACTGTACTCGCCTCGTACGGTTCCGTCAGGATTGTACTGAAGCGGGAAAGCGTAGGCGCACGGTTCGTCACGCTCCTCTGGGGGTCTGTCGTCGGTCACCGGGTTGATCCAGTAGATCCCGCAGCGGATCTTCTGCCTCCGCAAGATTCCGTTGAAGGTCGCCCACACCGACCCCCAGTCGAACACCTGATGCCCGCCCGCCCAGTCCGCCAACGCGGTGATCGTCAGGTTGTTCCCTACCGATATGGTGGAGTTCAGCCCCCCGCTCCTGGTGGGCACCGCACCCTTGCCGCTGAACTGGTTTACGCTGGCGTCGGGCAGGCTGTCGCCGTTGGTATCCACCGGCATGGATACAAGCCAGGCTCCCACGGGGCCGCCGACGCACGTGTCCAGGTCGCCCTCCACCTTCACCCTCCAGCACCCCGTCACCCACTGCTGCGGCCGGAGCCCGCCCACCGGAAAGGCCGGCACGCCGCCCAGATCGGTCACCCGGTTGTGGTTTAACTGGAAGTGGCCGCCCACGGACCACGCCAGACGCCGGGCGTTCAGCACCTGCACGTTGAGAGCAACCTCGACTCCGAAATTCCAGATCTCGCCCACATTCTCCTGCTGCGTGCCCTGGCCCGTCACGGGCTGACGGGGCACCTGGAAGAGCGCGTCGGTCGTGCGTGCATCGTACACGGTGACGTTGAGCCCGGCGCGATTGTGCCACAGCGCCGCGTCCAGACCCGCCTCGATCGTCGAAGTCTTCTCGGGTCGAAGCCGCGCGTTGCCCGGGTTCGAGAAGCGGGGGGCCGACTCGCCCCTGAACGGCGTCGCAGAGAAGGTCCGGTCCTTGAGGAAGGCGCCGGGGAACTTGCCGGTCTGGCCGAAGGCCGTCCGCACCTTGAGTTCGTCGACCAACGGGATGGACATGTCGTCGGTCAGGACGTATGCCGCGGTGGCCTTGGGATAGAGCTCCGTATCGATTTCGTCGCCGAAGCTGGAGCCGGCATCGAGCCGGAATCCGGCGCCCAGGTACAGCTTGTCCCGGAGACTCAGTTGCTCGTCCACGTAGAGGCCGCCGTTGAAGACCTCCACGTTCCCTTCGAAGGCGGTGATGACCGAGGCGGCGTCGAAGTCCGTCGTTCCGGGAAGCGAGAAGCCGCGCCCGTTGCCGTTGATGATGCTCTCCTCCTCACGGAAACCCTGGACTCCCACGGTGAGGGAGGAGCCGATCGAACCCGCGGCGTTCTGCCAGCTGTAGGTGGCCCCGGCATCGAACGAGACAGAGGTGAAGGACCGGTCGCGGCGGTTGAGCTGACCGGTCGGCTCGCCGGGCGTGAATCCGATCGGCTGGAAGACGCGCTGCTGGTTCGAGCGGTTGTCCGCGCCCACGGTGAGCCGGGCAGTCAGGTCGTCACGGATGTTCCAGCGGGCGCCGCCGGCGAGAATGAAGCGGTTGACCGATTCGCCGATCTCGGGAAGAAGGAAGATTTCGAGCGCCTCGACAAGAGTGGAAGCACCAGAGAATGCGAGCGCATCGCCGACTTCGAAGGTCGTGAGCGGGTCCGCAATGGCCGCGCCGTTGTATAAGCGCTGGAAGTTGTGGCGGACGTAGCTGCCCGAAAACTCGATCGTGAAGTCGTCGGTGACCGACGCCTGGAGTCCGCCGCGCAGATTGTAGTTGGTGCTGCCGTCCCTGGGCTGGGTCCCCGTCCTGTCTTCCATGCGGCCACTGACGCTGTACGTCACGTCGCTGGTCCCCCCCGTCACTCCCAGGTAGTAGTTCTGGCTGGTGCCCCGCTTGAAGTACAGGTCCTCCATGAAGGTGGGCGACACGTAGCCGGAGTCGACGAGAGGCGTGAAGATCACCCTCGTGTCGAAGATGTACTTGAGCTCGGGGAGTTCCAGCCCCTGCTCCATGCGGGCAGTGATCCGCGGAGCACCTGGCGACCCCTTCCGGGTGAAGATCTGGATGACCCCGGTCGCCGCGTCCGATCCGAAGAGCGTCGAGGCGGCACCCCCCTTGGTGATCTCGATCCGCTCGATGTCGGTGGTAAGCAGGTCCGACAGTGCAGACGACTGCTCGCCCCCCGTGCCGGCGGAGGTGGCCTGGTCGTTGTCGACCCTGACACCATCGATGTAGATGACCGGCGTCTGCGCGCCGAATACCGACGATACGCCCCGGAAGTTAATCAGCGAACCCGTCCCGGGCTGTGCCGATGTGGCGCTCACGGTGGCACCGGCCACGCGGCCCTGCAGCACCTGGTCGATCGACTGCACGGGAGCGAGCTCGAAGTCCTCGGCCGTGAGCACTTCGACGGTCGTGCCGAGGGCTCGCCGCGCCGTTTCGGCGCCAACCCCCGTCACCACGATCTCGTCCAGTGAGATGGCCGTGGCGGTCATCTCGATCTCGAGCGAGACCGCCTCGTCCGCCGCCACGGTCACGTCTGTGTCCAACTCTCCGTACCCGATCAGGCTGACCCGGACGACCTGCGCACCCGTCGGTATGCCCAGCAGCACGAACCGGCCCGCCGAGTTGGTCGGCAGTCCGATCCCGGTGCCCAAGATGTGCACCTGGGCGTCGGCCAGGGGGCGCCGTGACGCCCCGTCCAGCACCAATCCCCGCACCGACCCGGTCTGGGCCGCGGCGGGGAGGACGGTGAAGCACGCCAGTGCCGCAATCGCGGCCAGCGAGGCGACACCGCGCACGATTCGATTGAACTGCATCGGTTGTTTCGTTGCGATCGGACCCCCCACCGACCTGGACACCTGACACCCCCTCGCTACACGTCCAGGTTCCGCACGTATTTCGCATTTCTCTCGATGAACTCCCGCCGCGGCTCCACCTCGTCACCCATGAGCCTCCTGAAGATCCCGTCCGCCTCGGTCGCGCTCTCGACCGTAACCTTCAGGATCGTGCGCGCGTCGGGATCCATGGTGGTCTTCCAGAGCTGTTCCGGGTTCATCTCGCCCAGCCCCTTGTAGCGCTGAATCGAGATTCCCTTCCCGTCCTTCCCGTTGGAGAGCTTGCGGATCTCCGAGTCGCGCTCGTCGTCCGTGTAGGCGTACCGCTCCGTCTTGCCCTTCTGAACGCGGTAGAGCGGCGGCTGGGCGATGTAGACGTAGCCCTGATCGATAAGCTGACGCATCTGCCGGAAGAAGAAGGTCAGCAGCAGGGTGCGGATGTGGGCGCCGTCCACGTCGGCGTCCGTCATGATGATGATCTTGTGGTAGCGCGCCTTGCTGATGTCGAAGTCGTCCCGGATCCCGGCGCCGATCGCCGTGACCATGGCGCGGATCTCGTCGTTGGAGAGGATCTTGTCGATGCGGGCCTTCTCCACGTTCAGGATCTTGCCCTTGAGCGGCAGGATGGCCTGGAAGGAGCGGTCGCGTCCCTGCTTGGCCGACCCGCCGGCCGAATCCCCCTCGACCAGGTAGATTTCCGAGAGCGCCGGGTCGGCGATCGAACAGTCTGCCAGCTTGCCCGGCAGCACCCCGCCCTCCAGACCGCTCTTCTTGCGGGCCAGGTCGCGGGCCTTGCGCGCGGCCTCCCGGGCCCGCGCCGCCTGCAGCGACTTCTCGATCAGCGCCTTCGCCGACCTGGGGTTCTCCTCCAGGAAGGCCGAAAGGTGCTCGTTCACGGCCATCTCGACCGCGCCCCGAACCTCCGAGTTGCCCAGCTTGGTCTTCGTCTGCCCCTCGAACTGGGGCTCCATCACCTTCACGCTAAGTACGCAGGTCAGGCCCTCGCGCACGTCGTCGCCCGACAGGCTCTCGTCCTTCTTGAAGATCCTGTTCTTGCGCGCATAGTCGTTGATCGTGCGGGTGAGCGCCGACCTGAGACCGGTCAGGTGGGTGCCGCCCTCGTGGGTGCCGATGTTGTTCACGAAGGTGTGGATGTTCTCCGAGAAGCCGTCGTCGTACTGCATGGCCAGCTCGATTTCGGCCTCGGGCCGGCTCGTCTCGAAGTAGACCACTTGGGGGTGGATGGCGGCGCGCGAACCCCGCAGGTACTCCACGAACTCGGCAAGCCCGCCTTCGTAGCAGTAGATGTCCTCCGTCTCTTCGTCGGTGCGCTCGTCGCGCAGCACGATCTCGAGTCCCTTGTTCAGGAAGGCCATCTCGCGCAGCCGGGCCGAGAGGGTGTCGAAGTTGAAGCCCAGCTCGGTGAAGACCTCGGGGTCGGGCTTGAAGGTGACGAGCGTGCCGGTGTCGTTGGCCGAGCCGATCACCTTCAGTTCGGTGGACTTGATGCCGCGCTCGTAGCGCTGGTGGTACCGTTTCCCGCCCCGCCGCACCTCCACCTCCAGCCACTCCGAGAGCGCGTTCACCACGCTCACGCCCACCCCGTGCAGCCCGCCCGACACCTTGTACGAACTCTTGTCGAACTTTCCGCCGGCGTGCAGGGTGGTCATGGCCAGCTCGACCCCCGGAACGCCCTCGGTAGGATGCATATCCACGGGGATGCCGCGCCCGTCGTCGTCCACGCTGATGATGTTGTCCGGGCGGATGACGACGCTCACCGAGGAACAGTGCCCCGCCATCGCCTCGTCGACGCTGTTATCCACGACTTCGTAGACCAGGTGGTGAAGCCCCCGTGCCGATGTCGACCCGATGTACATGCCGGGCCGCTTGCGCACGGCCTCGAGGCCCTTGAGGACCTGGATCCGTCTGGAGGTGTAGTCGCCGCTCTTGCCGCTCTTGCTGTTATCCGTGGCCATGCAGTCGCCCCGAAGATTGTGTCAGATTGTCCTTCGTCTCAGCCAGGCGGAAGCGAATGCGCCCGATCGGCGGGCCCGCTCCCCTGGCGTTCAGCCGTTCCAGAATGAGTTCGCCCATCATGGACAGCTCATTGATCCAGGCGCTGGACAGCACCTCGACCACGAGTGTCTCCCCGCGCACCTCCACGGGCCGGGTCACCGCACTGACGCGCTCGCCCACTGCGGCGGCCCATTCGTCCATTGCCGTGAGCCGCGCCAGCGAGTCTCCCAGGCCGGTGCGTTCCAGGTAGCCCTCGAGCACCTCGGCCACCGGCGCGAAGCGCTCGCCGCCGCGTTCTCGCCGTTCCGTCCCCATCACGCCTCGATCACTCCCTGGTGGATACGCCAACGCTCCAGGGAGGGTCCCCTGAGCCGCGCGTCGGACTCCTTGGGCGCGGTGAGCACGACCTGGCCCGTGCCCTCGTCGCGGAGCAACTCCATGACCTGCCGGGACCGGCCCTCGTCCAGTTCGGCGAAGGCGTCGTCGAGGAGGAGGATCGGCTCGGTACCTCGCTCCCGCCGTATCGTCGCGGCCTCCGCAAGGCGCAGAGCCAGCGCGGCAGTGCGGCGCTGTCCCCCGGATCCGAATGTCCGGACCTGAAGCGACCTGGCCCGCGACGTGATCGTCAACAGGAGCTCGTCGCGGTGCGGCCCGACGGTGGTGACGCCCCGCCGCACATCCGTCTCCCAGTTCTCCGCGAGCCGGGCCCGGAACCGCTCCTGCACCAGGCCTTCGTCGTCCCCGAACGCCTCTTCGCCGGCGCGCGGCTCACCCCCGCCCGCCCCCAGATCCGGCCGATACTTCATGGCAACCGAGTCGCACCCTGAAATGGCGGTGCAGTACGCCGAAAACGCCCCCGACCAGGTGGTGGCCCACTCATGGCGCATATGCGTGACACGCGCGCCGTGTCCCACCAGCCCCTGGTCCCAGGCACCGACCGCCGCCGCCCCGGCATTGGCCTTGAGCGCCGCGTTCCTCTGGGCGAGTGCCTTTCTGTAGCCCACCAGAGCCTCCACGTATCCTTCCCGGTTAAGGGACAGCAGGATGTCCAGAAACCTGCGCCGCGCACTCGGCCCGCCGCTGACCAGTTCCACGTCCGACGGAGAGAAGACGACCGCGCCCAGCCTTCCCAGCGCACTCGACATACGCTGCGCATCGGTACCGTCCACCGATACCTTCTTCTTCCTCCGCTTCCGGTCGAAGCCCGCGGAGACCGTTGCCGGCCTGTCCCCTTCCACGGACCCCTTGAGGTAGAACACGTCTTCCGAAAACGCGGTCAGCTCGCCGTCGGCCGCGCCCCGGAAGGAACGGAAGCTCTCCAGGTAGTAGATCGCCTCCAGGAGGTTCGTCTTCCCCTGGGCGTTGTCGCCGATCACCGCCACCCCTTCCGGAGGAAAATGCAGCTCCTGGACCCCCAGGTTTCGGAAGTGGCGCAGCTCCAGTTCCCTCAAGACCACGAAGCGGGACGAAACCGCGAACAGGAGTTTCCGGACATGTATGAATATAACAGGATTCGGCCTGTCTCGGACGACGATTCAGGACCCCCGGGAAACCCTTGCGAATCGCCGTTTGCGGACCCCACGTACCGCCGTTTCAGGACCCGCCGAAGACCGCCCTGCGCTTCTCCAGGAAGGCCGCCATCCCCTCCTTCATGTCGTCCGTGGAGGCCAGGAGCCCGAAGAGCGTGGCCTCGAAGGCGAGCGCGTGCTCCATGGTGTTCTCCTCGGCTCCATAGAGCGACGCCAGCGCCATCTCGACCGCCACCGGAGCGTTCCTCGCGATCCGCCCGGCCACCTTCCTCGCACGGTCCATGAACTCCTCGTGCGGGACGACCACGTTGGCGAGCCCGATCTCGGCCGCACGCTTCCCGTCGATCATCTCCCCGGTCAGGATCATCTCGGCGGCGCGTCCCAGTCCCACCAGCCGCGCCAGCCGCACCGTCCCCCCGTACCCGGGAATGATTCCCAGCCCGACTTCGGGGAGGCCGAAACGGGCACGCTCGCTGGCGACGCGGAGGTGGCAGGCGAGCGCGAGTTCGCAACCGCCTCCCAGCGCGTACCCCCCCACCGCCGCGATCACCGGCCTCGGAAAGCGCTCGATCCGCCGCAGCACTTCCTGTCCGGCGCGGCTTACCTCCGCTCCGGTGAGGGTGCCCATCTCCGCGAGCACGCCGATGTCCGCCCCGGCCACGAACGCCTTGTCACCCGCGCCCGTGAGGATGACCGCGCGAAGGTCCGCATCGCCCCGCAGCGCGGTGAAGGCGGCGTCGATCCCGGCGATCACCCGCGGGTTGAGTGCGTTCAGCTTTGCCTGTCGGTCGATGGTCACCGTGGCGATCCCGCCGGAGGTCTCGGTCCTGACGTATTTGTTCTCGGTCATGTGCTGGATTCGGGTGTTGGGTGGTCGGTTCGGACGCCCGCGGGGGGCAGGCTGGTACGGCGCCGGGAAGCTAGATGCGCCAACGGGACTCTGCCAAGTCGGAATGGGACGCAAGCCGCCCGGGGCGTAGCGGCGAAGGCGACGTCGGCTTACGTTCATTTGGCCTCTCCCGGTGCCGCGCTCGTTTCACGGCACCGACCCATTCCCGGGAAGGCATGTGCCGGGTCCCCGAGGCGGACGAAGGGGCGGGGAGGCGGAGGACCCGACGGAACCGGGAGGGTCCGCAACATCCATTCTTTTCGAGGAATTCATGGCACGATCTCTCAACAAGGTCACGCTGATCGGCAACGCAGGCGGCGACCCCGATGTGCGCACTGCCGCCTCCGGCAACCGCGTGGGCAAGCTCTCGCTGGCCACCAGCCGGTCGTTTCCGGACCGGTCCGGGCAGCAGCAGGAGCGCACCGAGTGGCACCGCCTCACCTTCTTCGGCCGGTTGGTTGACGTAGTGGAGCAGTGGGTCAAGAAGGGGGACCGCCTCTACGTGGAGGGCCGGATCGAGTACTCCCAGACGCAGGACGACCGCGGCGGCACGAGGTACTGGACCGACATTATCGTGAACGAGATGATCATGCTTGGATCGACGGGAGGCGGTCGCGCCGAGCAGCCCTCCCAGGGTGGCGGAGGCGGCTACCGCGCACCCGCGCCCACCCCACCCATTACCGAACCGGACGACGACCTGCCCTTCTGACGGAGCGCACGGGACGGCACAGCGAGGACAGAGGCTCTTGGCCAACGACGCAATCGAGATGGAGGGCACCGTAACCGAGGTGCTGCCGAACGCGAACTTCCGGGTGAAGCTCGAGAACGGGCATGAAATCCTGGCCTACCTGTCGGGCAAGATGCGCAAATTCTACATCCGCGTACTCGCGGGAGACCGTGTCAAGGTCGAAATGTCGCCGTACGACCTGACCCGGGGCCGGGTGACCTACCGCTACAAGTGAGGACCGCACGGCCGCGCAAGGGCGGGCGCGTTCACTCTTCCGACTTCCAGAGCCCCATCAGGTAGGGGTCGAACCTCGAAGGATCCTTCACGTACTCCTCGGCCCAGGCACCGTAGTCGGGCAACTCCAGTCGATCGCGGATTCTGCCCGTAGCCAGGCGGATTGCCTCATTGTGGGAGTTCGGCGCAATCCGGTTGGACGCGCGTGCCTCTGCCTCCGCCAACGCGAAGACCTCCTCCGGGGACAGGGACAAAAGGGCATCGGCCACCCGCGCGGAGCAGTAGTCTCTGTACTTCGCCCGAAGTACGGATTCTCCATCCCGGTCCGCCATCGTCTCCTCTACCTGCACTTGAAGTCCCGGCTATGATACTGGAAGACACAACCGTTTACCAGTAGTCCAATCATAGCAAATCCTGCACCAAACAGGTAATGAAAGGGACTTCAAGCAGGAAGAGCCGCGATTCCTACGGCTGCAGGAAACCGTGCGCGGCGTCCGCCGACAGGGGGCTCATCGGCGCTTCTCGCTGTTCCCCCTCCCGGAGGCTGCGGTAGACGGCACGCCGCGTAAGGCCGTACTGAATGATCCGGCTGAGGAAGTCGGGATCGGAGCGCTGAACCTCTTCAGCTTCGGCGGCGACATCCTGCGGGAGGCGGACATTCAACTGGACGGAACGCGTGTTCCACATGAGCACTGGACCCCTGTATGAAGAAGTTTGGATTCCTGTTCGGTTTCTTGGCGGAACCATCCGCGGAGCGGGGAGCTCACGGGGTCTCCGCATTCGTCGTGTCGGCGTTTTGGGCAGGCGATCAACAATATGGGACGGGACTGTGGATTCGCAAGGAGGGGTCCTTCGGACTCCTGGTTTACCTAACTCGTTGTCCTAAAACGAGTTACGAAAATGCGCCTTCACCGGTAAACCACCTGTTTCCGGGGGAGTTTCCCAATCTGTGCGTTACGGAGGCGATGCGGTCTAAGTGCCAAGACGATAACGGTTTGTATACATTCGCCGAATGCACGACGGGATGGGAAACAGAAACGGATTTTTCGCAAAAAACAGAGTAGGAATAGGTCGGTGCAGAAGGCCGTTTCGGTCCCCCTTGTCAGGGCAGCACGGAGCGCAGAAACGCCCCCAACGCAGCCCCGTCGAACCCCCGGAAACTCCTCCGCACCTCCCGGGCCGTCTCCTCCAGGAAAATGTGGGCCGTGTGATACCGGCGCGCGTGGCCCGATTGGCGGAAACGCAGGAATCCCCGCCACCGGGCGCCGACCGCGAAGACGTGCAGCGAGGCAACCCAGATCCGGCCCTCGTAGACGAATCGACGCTCTTCGACCCTGGCGGGCTGCGCCGGGGGCGACACCGGCGATGTCCGGCTCGAATCCTCGATGTGACGGATGGGGTGGATGGCCCTGTCGGCCAACCACACCTCGAAGGGTGGCAGGGGCAGGAGGTACTCGGCGAAGCGGGTCAGGGTGGCCATCGGGTCGCGCGAGTCGTGAACCCCCTCCTCGAGGGCCCAGTCGCGCGCCTTCCCGTACAGGTCGCGGACCGCGTCGCGGGGAATCAGCCGGACGAGTCGGTCGGCGTGGCGCCGCCGGTAGGCAAGATACCGAAAGTACAGTACCTCCGGTGTCTCGGTGGGGCGGTCCCGTGGGATGGCCCACGCCTTCGCGACGCTCTGGTCCATGGTCTGTATCCTCGTTCAGTGAACCGACATCGCAGTGGTGTGGTCGACCGCCGCCGCGGAGGCGCCCTGTCTTTGGGACGGGCTCCGGTCCCGGGTTTCCCGCCAGTCCCCTTCCCCGCCTTGGCGAGCCAGAAGATCCAGCGTGGCGCGTTCGCCGAAGGTGTCCAGCAGGCCCTCGACCGACCGGAATCTTTCGGGCTCGAAGCGGGCGAAGAGGTGGTTGAGACCCCGCCGCATGGCCAGCAGGCTGGCGCGAAGTTCGGCGAAGGTCACTGGCACGCCAAAGCGCACCTGCCAGGCCGTTGACCCGCCCACATCGTCGGCGGCCGGCCGCTGGATCGGCAGCTGCGGGAAGATCTCCCGAATCGAGGCTTTCATCTTCGTCCCGAGCGAGGGCCCGGCCGAGCGGAAGACGAGTGCGTTCGCGTCGTAGTCGAGATGGACACGGGTGACTTCGTCCCTTCCCGTGACGATGCGGACGACGGTGCTCTCGTGCAGATCCAGATCCTTGCAGAGATCGCGGAAGCCGATCCTGAGCAGGGTGGGACGCGTCAGATGAGAGAAGCCGCGCCGATCGAGCACCCGCAGCGCCAGATCGAAGCAGTACCGCCTGAGTTCGCCGGAGGGGCCCAGGCCGACGGTGGCCGCCGCATCCCGTCCGGCTGCCGCCAGGGCGCGGATGTGCGCCAGCGTGGGATCGTACACCCAGTCCAGAATCACCAGTTCGGAGGCGAGATTCAGGTACTTCACCTCCGCAGAACCGAGGTCCATGGCGCGCACAGAGGACGCGAACCGTCCTTCGACCACGACCGCCAGCCCGATGTCCTGGATCCGCCCGCCGGAACGATTCAGTTCGTGGGCATCACGGTACTGCACCACGGCGCGAGTGAGGGGGAGTTCACAGATCCCCGGCACATCGGCCATCGCCTCGGGGCGGCTTTCCGTCGTGGTGGTCGGATGCATGAGCGAGCCGGTTGAAAATGGGGGCAAATCGTAAGCATTTGTTTACGGGCCGCGCAAGGGCTGGGGGACGAACGGCCTTGGGGGACGACAGCCGGGGCGACTCGACTTCGACTTCGACTTGCCAGCCAGTGTCCCCCGGGTCTATCATTAGCGTCCGTCTCCGGACTTCTTCCGATGACGCGGCCGGCTGGAGCGGGGCTTCAGGCGGCCTTTTGAACGCGCCGGGCGTTCCCGGCAAACATGAACGGCCTCACAGCGGGGTGATTCGGTTGGAAGTCTTCGTCAAGGAAAACGAGAGCCTGGAAAGGGCTCTTCGCAGGTTCAAGCGCAAGGTGCAGCGCTCCGGGCTCTACTCCGAGCTCAGGAAGCGCCGGTTCTACGAGAAGCCGAGCGCACAGCGGAAGCGGCGGCGGGAGGCGGCGATTCGCCGCGAGCGCAGGCGGCAGCGGCGAGGCACGCGCCGGTAGCTTGGCGAGCCTCGTCTGGCTAACCTGCCTGGCTGACTTCGGGGGACCTTCCCCCACCCTCACACCTTCAGGGCCACTGGCCCTTCGGGCGTCCAGTCGTAGAAACCCGCGCCCGTCTTGCGTCCGTACCGCCCCATCGCCACCAGGCGCTTCAAGAGCGGCGGGGCTGCGTAGCGTTCTTCGCGGTACTCGCCGTACATGATCTCGGCGACGTGCATGAGCGTGTCGAGTCCCACGAAGTCGCCGAGCGTGAAGGGACCCATCGGATATCCGCACCCCAGCGTCATCGCCTTGTCGATGTCCTCGATCGTTGCGACGCCGCGTTCCAGCTGCCGGATCGCGTCCAGCATGTAGGGGACGAGGAGCAGGTTGACCACGAAGCCGGAGTTGTCGCGCGCGGCGATGGGCACCTTCCCGACGCGTTTGGCGAAGGCGGAGGCAGCGTCGAAAGTCTCCTGGCTGGTGACGATCGTGCGGACGACCTCGACCAGTTTCATGACCGGCACGGGGTTGAAGAAGTGGAGGCCCACGAAGCGTTGGGGGCGTGAGGTGGCCGCCGCCATGTCCGTGACCGTGAGCGAACTCGTGTTGGAGGCGAAGATCGTCCCTTCGGGGCACACGCCGTCGAGGTAGCCGAACAGCTCGTTCTTGGCGTCGAGCGACTCGATGATCGCCTCGATCACCAGGTCGCGGTCCGCGAAGTCGTCCAATGAAGTGGTGAAGGTGATCCGCGCCAGCGCCTCGTCGCGGGCCGCGGGGTCCAGCTTCCCCTTCCCCACCGCCCGGTCCAGCGACTTCACGATCCTGGCCTTCCCGGCCGCGAGCGCGCCGTCATCGATCTCGCGCACCACCACGTCGCAACCCGCCTTCGCGGACACCTCCACGATGCCGCTCCCCATGAGGCCGCAGCCGGCCACGCCTACTCTTTCGATCGCCAAGTCGGATCTCCCTGTTGTTGTGAATCTCCCGGTGTCTCCATCATTTCGCGCGCCACGCCGTGGAAGTGGCGCCGCACCCATCTCCGCCACGCGGGCGGCGGCGGCTCGAGTCCCTTCTCCCTCTCGAGGCCGTCCAGGATCCCCTCGACCTCGGACTGCACGTCGGCCACCCGGCGGCGGAATCCCGGACCGGCCAGCATGGCCACCAGCAACGAGGTCAGCACACCGGTGGCCACACCGGCCGCGACAAACGCTCCGACCGCGAACAGCGAGGGAGGCAGGCTCATGCCGACACCCACCCCCGCCGCCACCCCCGTCGTGCCGGCGGCCAGGACCCACCAGTTCCGGTAGTTCCCCGCGATTCCCGGATCCACCCGGACCTCCACCTGCGTAGATTCGGCATCCATCCGATCCAGCCGGACCTCGACGAGCCGCGCCGACGCGACGTAGTGCTGCCGCGACCTGAAGCTGGCCGCGCGCGCCACCCTCGACACCCAGTCGACCGCGGGCCTGTACTGGAGCAGGTCGTCCTTGCGGCGCACCCGCTGCAGCAGCTGGCCGCCCACCATGAAGTCGTCCAGCTCCCGCCGAACGCGTGCCCTGGACCGCTTGATGGTGCGGCTCGCCGTCACCTCGTCACGCAGGAGCAACATCCGCCAACCGTCCCTCAACCCCTTCCCCGCCCCGCCACCCGTGGCCCGCTGCTCGGCCAGCGCTCGGCGCACATGCCGCTCAGGCAACCCCACCTCGCGCCCGATGCGCACCACCTCCGCATCGCTGAACGCGTCTTCGGCGCCCCCCGGATCGTCACCGGCGAGCTCGGCCGCCCGCCGCATGACCTCGTCGAAATCGCGCCGCGTCAGCGGTCCCCGGGAACTCATCGGCGCATTCGTCCAGCTGCCTCAGTACGCCTCGACCACAACCGCACCACCCTGGCCACCCCCGATGCACGCCGACCCGAGACCGTACCGCGCGCCCCGCTGCCGCAGTTCATGGAGCAGGTGCAGCGTGATCCTCGCCCCCGAAGCGGCCAGCGGATGCGTGATCGCGATCGCGCCACCGTTCACGTTGGTGCGTTCGGGGTCCAGCCCCAGCTCCTTCTCGACGGCCTTGTACTGGGCCGCGAATGCCTCGTTGACCTCGACCAGATCCATCTCCTCCAGCGAGAGCCCGGCGGCGGCGAGCGCGGACCGGGCGGCGGGCGCGGGTCCAAGCCCCATGATGCGCGGATCGACGCCGGCGAACCCCCACGAGACCAGGCGGCCGATCGGCGTCGCACCGTTGGCGTCGGCCCAGCTCCGCTCGGCGAGTACCACCGAGGCCGCTCCGTCGCCGATGCCGCTGGCGTTGCCCGCCGTGACCAGGCCGTCCTTCTTGAAGTACGGGCGCAGCCGCCCCAGCGCTTCCAGGGTCGTGTCGGGGCGCATGTGCTCGTCCACGGCGAACTGTGTTTCGCCCTTGCGTGTCCGCACGGTGACCGGCGCCACCTCGGCGTCGTAGCGGCCCTCGTCCCAGGCCGCCCTGGCCCGCCTCTGGCTGTTCACCGCCACCTGGTCCGCCTCTTCGCGGGTCACGCCGTACCGCTCAGCAAGCTCCTCGGCGGTCTGCGCCATGGTGAGTCCGCAGTGCGAGTCCAGAAGCGCCTCCCAGAGGGTGTCCTCGAAGCCCTTGCCGGCCGGCCCGAGCCGCAGCTGTCCCCAACGGGCGCCGCGGACCACATGCGGCGCCTGGCTCATCGATTCGGAGCCGCCGCAGAGCGCCACCTCGGTGCCGCCGAGCAGGATCTCCTGCGCGCCCGACACGATGGCCTGGAAGCCGCTGCCGCACAGCCGGTTCACCGTGAGGGCCCCCGCTTCGTGGGGGACGCCTGCACGCAAACCCACGTGCCGCGCCAGGTAGATGGCGTCGGCGGATGTCTGCAGGGCGTTGCCGTAGAAGACGTGGCCCACCTGCGCGGGCTCGATCCCGGCGGCTTCCAGCGCCGCGGTGGCCGAGTGCGCGCCGAGGTCGGTCGCGGTGAAGTCCCTGAGTGACCCGCCGAAGGTGCCGAAGGGGGTGCGCTTCCCGGAAAGGAAGACCACTTCCTTCTCGAAGCCCTGCGTTCCCATGTATCGCTCCCGTGGCGGTCTTCCCGCCTTTTGCTGTTTCATTTGCCCGGACCCCCGCACGACCTCTTCCGCATCGACCCTGCCTACCCACTTCGCCTCCGCCTGCTCCCGCGGGTTCCCTTCGTGAAGGGGCTGAAAGCTACTTGCGGGAGAAGGGGGGGTTCAAGGCGCGGCCATCTCCGGAAGCGGGACGCCGGGCCGCCGACAGCCGCAGGGAGCGCCTCACCCGCGCAACCGTCCGGCCATCCACTCCCCAACCGACCGAGTCGTGGCACCTCCTCCCAGGTCAGGCGTGGTGATGCCCTCCCGAATCGACGCCACGATGCACTCGTCCACGGCGGCCGCCGCCTCGCCCATGCCCAGATGTTCAAAGGCAAGGCTCACGCATCCCACGGCCGCCAGCGGGTTCGCGATCCCACGCCCGGCGATGTCCGGCGCCGACCCGTGCACCGGTTCGAAGAGCGCCCACGACCCCGGGTTGAGGTTCCCCGAGGGCGCCAGCCCCAGCCCACCCGTCACCTGCGCCCCCAGATCGCTCAGGATGTCGCCGAAGAGGTTGGAGGTGACCACGACCTCGTAGCGTTCCGGACGCCGCACCAGGTCCATCGCCATCGCGTCGACGTACATCGCGTCCTGGACGATGCCGGTGTACGCGGCCCCCACCTCGGCGAAGACGCGCCGCCACAGCCCCCCCTCGTGAAGGAGCACATTCGCCTTGTCCACCAGCGTGACGCGTCCCCGTCCGGTCGCCGCCGCGTACTCGAAGGCCGCGCGCACGATGCGGTCAACTCCCTTCCAGGTGTTGACGCTCTGCTCGGTCGCGACTTCGTCGGGGGTGCCGCGCTTGAAGCTCCCCCCCACGCCCACGTACAGCCCCTCGGTGTTCTCCCTGAAGAAGGCGATGTCGGTGGCCGGGTGGGGGCCCCTGAGGGGGGAAAGGGCGGGGACGAGGAGCTTGCAGGGACGGAAGTTGATGTACAGGTCCGCGCCGAAGCGGAGGCCTAGAAGGATGTCGCGGGTGTGTTCGTTGCCGGGGACGCGGGGGTCGCCGAGGGCGCCGAGGAGCGCGGCGTCGTACTCGTCGATGAGACGGTCGCGCTCTTCGTCGGTGATGGTGACGCCGTCGCGCAGGAAGCGTTCCGCGTTCAGGTCCCAGTGGTCGAGCGTAAGGTCGAAGCCGTGTTTGGCGGCGGCGGCAGAAAGGACCTCCGCGGCCGCCCCGATGACCTCGGGGCCGATTCCGTCCCCTCCGATCAGCGCGACTCTGGCTACGGAACCCTCCCGAACATGATGTTGCAGCGCGGGCAGAAGAAGTCCTTCCCGCGGCGCACCAGCGGAGGTCCCAGTTCGCCGCGCGGGCAGAGGGGATCCAGCCCTTCGTCGGCCTGGACCCTCACCTTCCTTCGCTCCCTCCAGGTGCTGATCCTGAGCGGGAGCTGGTAGCGCAGGGCGGACGTCTTGCACTCGAAGAGGATCGTGCTGGTTCCGTCCAGCTCCTGCCGGACGCCCAGATCCATGAGGAAACCTCCCATCGGAGAAGGCACCTGCCGGCCGGAGCAGTGCAGGCGTTCCATCTTCTTGACCTCGGCCAGCTCCTCCACGCCGAACCCGAGAGGCTTCGGCTTTGGGGGTTTGACCCTTTTCGGGCTCGTTGCTCCTTCTTCGCCGTGACCGTTTTCTTCGCCGTGGCCGGTTTCTTCGCCGTGGCCGGTTTCTTCGCCGTGACCGGTTTCTTCGCCGTGGCCGGTTTCTTCACCGTGGCCGGTTTCTTCACCGTGGCCGGTTTCTTCGCCGTGGCCGGTTTCTTCACCATGGCCGGTTTCTTCGCCGTGGCCGGTTTCTTCGCCGTGGCCGGTTTCTTCGCCGTGGCCGGCGTCCCCGGTACTCAACTGCCCCTCTCGAAGAGATAGGCGGAGTCCTCGCGGCGGCTCTCGCCCCCGGAGCAAACCGCGAAGCGTGCGCCAGACCAGATGGCCGCGCCGCCGTAGTCGCCGTTCTTGTTCACGGCGTAGTAGTTCACGTTGTAGTTCGGACGTCCCTGCTCGTTCTGGAGGCGCGCCTCGGCGGTGAAGGTCACGACGCGCCGAAGCGCCTCCAGGCAGGCATCCACGGGGGACATGCCCGAGCGCATCAACTCAATGACCGAGTGGGAGCCGCACGTTTTGATGACCGCCTCGCCGCGGCCGGTGGACCCGCAGGCCCCGACATCGTTGTCGACGTACAGGCCCGCGCCCACGATCGGCGAATCGCCGACCCGGCCCGGGATCTTCCACGCCAGTCCCGAAGTAGTGGTGACCCCGGAGAGGTCACCGTCCTGGTTGATGACGTTGCAGTTTATCGTCCCCTGCGGACGGACGCCGTCGTGGGAATCCAGCAGTCCCAGTCCGTAGTCTTCCTCGTCCTCGAAGGGGGGAACCTTCAAGCCCGCCTCCTCGGGCGTGAGATAGTCATCGGTGGCGCTCATCCGCGCGCGCCACTCGATCCACCTGCGCCGGGTGCTCTCGGTGAGGAGGTCCTCCACCTGGTGGCCCATCGACACGGCGAAGCGCTGAGCCCCTTTGCCGACAAGCAGCACGTGGTCGGTGTAGCGCATCACGTCCACGGCAACCCGCGAGGGCGACTTGATCCCCTCGAGGCAGGCGACCGCGCCCGCGCCCCGGCTGGGGCCGTGCATGACGGAGGAGTCCAGCTGGACCACGCCGTCCAGATTCGGGAGCCCGCCGTAGCCGACGGACCGGTCGTTGGGGTCGCGTTCGACGATGTTGACGCCCTCGACCACGGCGTCCAGCGTGTCCCCACCCGCGCTAACCGCCTGGAATGCGGTCGCGACGGCCTCCATTCCGTTGCCGCTGGCGACGGCGACGGGTGCGACCCTGCTCCGCAGCACCGCCGGTGAACCGGTGAGCGCTTTGGGCGAACCGATGCCGACCGCGGCGCCCATCCCCACCCCGGCCGAAGTCTTCAGAAAGTCACGACGACTCGTCATTTGTTGTTTCTCCCGAATGTAGTCAAGCCTCTCGGGGCGCGCCCAGCAGGGCCTCGGTGTCTTCCTCGTCCACCGCGGGCTGTACGGCCGGCTCCTCGCGCTTGAGCCGCGAGATCACTGGTTTGCAGAACTGCATTCCTACCGCCTTGAGCTGCGTCAGCTCCTGCACATCCAGGTCCGGGTAGCGCTCCGCCAGGTATTCGATCGTCTCCGTCATCCACGAATCCTGGTCCTCTTCGTGTGCCTGCAGAACGCCGCAACGGTGTATATGACTGAACAACTCGTCCCGCGCTCGATCCATCGGCTCTTGCTTCGCCACCACTCCTCCTTGTAATTGGTCGGTCCAGCGGGGCCTGCCCGCCTTCTGCCCGGGCGACCCCATGCCGCTCGGACGAAGCCCCTAACTTACGTGAAGACGCAACAATGGCAAGAAACCAGCCCGCACGGCGGTCGCCGGAACCCCGCGACCGATGAGAATCCTCACGGCCGCCATCTGCGATCACGCCGCCGCCACCCCCGACGGCAAACTCAACCTCCACGGCCTCTTCCACGACCTGTACGCCCCCGGTTTTCCGGCCCGGCAGGATCACATGACGCTGGTGCTGTCGCTTGAATGGGACCGGAATGACGCCGGTCGCCACTCGTTTCGCGTCGATGTCCGCGGGCCCGACGGCCGGCCCACCCTGACGGTCGAGGGGCAGTCCGAGGTGACCCCCAGACCCGCCGACCGACCGCCCCCACGCACCCAGCTGGTCATGCCGCTCGAGGATGTGGTCTTCCCCGTTCCGGGACGATACAAGTTCGAAGTGAAGGTGAAGGGCAATGTCCTGGCGGGTCCGACGCTGCACCTGGTGGAGGTGGAGGAGGGAGCCGGTCAATAGCTGGGCCGGTCACCCGAGGTGGCCCGCCGCCTTGAGGGCCAGGAGCCCCATCGCGGCCACCCCCCCCAGCGCGGCTTCCCATTCGCGATTGCGGATGTAGCGGGCGAGCGAAAAGCGCGTTCGGGCGGGCGCGGTTTCAGCGGGCGGTCGGTACGGCGTCAGCCGGGGCAGGAAGGCCGGAACGGCATCCCGGTAGCGCCGGTAGCCTTCGCCGAAGCGCTCCTCCAACCTCTTGCTTTCTTGGGCCATCGGCCCCCGGTAGGCCCAGATGAAGAAGGCCAGAAAGACCACGCCGATCCAGATCCGGCCACCCGCGACAGTCGCGCCCACTCCAATGGTGAAACTGCCCAGGTAGAGGGGGTTGCGGGTGAATGCGTACGGTCCCGACACTGCGAGTTCCTGGTCCTTCTCCAGGACCCCCGCCGCCCAGCCGCGAGCCAACAGCCCGGCAAGGATGACCGCACCCCCGGTCCATAGGGAAACCGCGTCTGGCCGCGCCAGCCAGAAGTAGACGAGCGCGAGGACCCAGGCCCCCCAAAGACGCGCCGCCCGTCGACGCAGTCTCAGGGGGACGTCCCCGGTCCTGAGTCACCGCTGGCGGTATCTTGCACCACTCCGACGGATCCATCCCCACCATGTCCGGCGGCTTCGCTGCCCACCCCGACTGCTGACTCGATATCGGCATCAGGAGGCTTGAGTCCACCACCCCCATCCCCCAGCGGCACCCCCTCCACGATCTCCTCCAGGTGGAAGGTGAGGTTCACCAGGGGAAGATCCGCCTTCATGTACACGACCAGGCGGCGGTGAACGTCGGAGACGTGGATTTCGCCGTTGGCGTCCTCGGCGAAGAGACCGGTGTTCCTGATCACGGGGCGGATGACGACGGTCTCGAACTCGCCCGCGCCCACCTCCCGCCGGTCCCTCCTGAGGACGTTCAGAGTGATGGGGTTGGCCTCTTCCTCGTAGAAGCGGTCGAAGCGGTGGGTGGTCCCTGGTTGCAGCTCGAGGGTGCGGGCGAAGTACACGAACGAGACATCGTCGAGCGGGAGAGAACTGGGTAGGACCCCCGCGCTGTCGATGTCGAGGCGCTGCCAGCGGCGCTCTTCCGGGAAAAAGGCGGGTTCGCGGCGCTCCGTCCCGTTGTGGGTCTCCTTCTTGAAGCGCAGCGACGCGAGCGTCCGCGTGTCCACCCAGCTGAAGAACCGGTCCCGGATGCGAAAGCCGGGGAGGCCGCCGTCGATGGTCCACTCGATGGCGTAGGCGGGGGCGCCACGGATGGTGTCGATGCGGGGGATTCGCATGATCGCCTCGCCGATGGAGAAGATGCCGACCTTGACCTTGTAGCGGACCTCTTCGCCGGGGACGAAGGGTGCGGGGGCGGGGGCGGTGAGGGTGTCAGCTTGGGCGGAGGCGGGGTGGGGGGGGATGAGACAGGCGAGCGCCAGGAGGAATGGGAGCACGCCTGGCCCGATGAGCGACGCGGAGCGAAGCCCTACCGAGTCACACTGTAAACTACGCATGACATAAAGTAATGCTGACATTACATTTCGCCACAGCGTACCGGTATTCTGCACATACGACGGAGCATCCTGAGGTCCGTGGATCTGCCCGCGCGAGCACCGGGGGCGGCGCGGCGCCGGGCCGGCGAGGCACTTCAGTTCAGCGGGTGCGGGTGACGGGCGGATTGCGCAGGGTGGATCTCTCGGGGCCGTCCTCGTCGCCATTCCGCTCCTCCGCATCGCCGTCGTCCCCGAGCGCAGCGCCCTCCTGAAACTCTTCCAGGTGCAGGGTGAAATTGAAGGGCAGATACGGTCCGTCCACCTTCATGTAAACGACCAATCGCCGCTCGTCGTCGGAGAGGTGGATCTCGGCATTACCACCCTCGGCGAACAGGCTGCTCTCCGGAATGATGGGCTGCACGACGATGGTATTGAACTCTCCCGCCCCCACCTTTCGCTCGTCCCTGCGCAGTACCTTCAGGATGATCGGATTGCGTTCTTCCTTGAAATACCGGTTGTATTCGTAGGTCTGCCCGACCTCGAGGGGGAGCGTCCGCGCGAGGTAGACGAAGGCAATGTCGTCGAGCGGCTCCGACGTCTCTATCGACCAGATGCTGTCCAGATGCTGGATCTGGTGGACAAGATGCTCTTCGGGAAGGAAATCGTATTCGCGAGGCCGACCCTCCTCTTCCTTCACGAAGCGCCGGGAAAACAGCTTCTCCGTGTCGATCCAGCTGCGGAGCTTCTGATCCACGCCCCAGCCCTTGATGTGCATCTCGGCCACGTAGGTCGTCCAACCGTCGATCGTATCAAGCTTGGACACACCCATCCTCCCCTCGCCGACCCCGAAGATCCCGTACTTGACCTTGTACCTGAGTGCCTCGCCCATCCAGAGCGGGACCTTGTGAGCCTCCTGGCCGGACGCGGCCAGGGAGTCCCCGACCACGGTTGCCCCCTGCTGCGCCCTTGCGACCGTCGGCGTCAGCAGCAGGAAGCCCAGTGCGGCACCCGCAGCCAGGCGAGCCACCCCCACCGCTCCCCGCCCCCCCTCAAACCGCGCCATGACCCTCTGGCTCCAGCGCCGAAACCTTCCTGACCCGCAGAACCTGCCGCACGGTCCCCAGGACGCGCACCCGCGAACCTCGCCAGCGGATATCGTATCGCAAGCCCAGCGGCACCCGCGCAACCCGCCGGGCGAAGGGCGCCAGCACCTTCATGAGCTCTGCGTTGGCGGCCCACCCGTCGGTGGAGACGAGCGGCCGGCCCCCGGCAGCACGGAGCGCCTTCCTGACCACAACCGCGCGATACGCCCGAAAGCCCATCAAGGAATCGATGCCGGGATCGTCCGGCGCTGGACGTCCCAGCGCGAACCGAGCAAGCCGGCGGGCAAGGCGAACGGTCCGTGGGGGGTTCGCGGACTCGGCCCCGGCCTCGCAGGCCACGATGTCGGCGCCTCCCTCGAAGGTCCTGACCAGTGCGTGAAGGTGGTTCGGGTGTTCGGTGAAGTCCGCCTGCATGGTGACGATCGCGTCCCGCTTCGGATACCGTGTCCCGCCGGCGGCGGTCTTGAGCAGCCTCTCGAGGGCGCGGCCGTACCCGATGGGCCGCCGCTCCGCGAGAACCGTCAGAGGCAGCACCTGCCGGTACTTGTCCAGCAGCGCCCCGGTCCCGTCCGTGGAGCCGTCGTCGAGGACGTAGACGTGGAAGTCGCGGTCCATGCCGAGCATGACCTCGCGGATCTTCCAGAGCAGCACGCCGATGGTGCGGTCCTCGTCGCGGCAGGGAATGCAGATGTGGATCATGGTGTCAATCTACACATACTCGGTCTGTCGTGGTTCCTGATTCTGCTCGCCCGGGCGGCGGCGTCTTCCACCGCCGGTGATGCCACAGGTACTGCTCCGGGTGTTCCCGCACGCGTTCCTCCAGCCGGGCGGTGAAGGCCCGGGTCACCGCGGCAACCGCCGCGCGGCCCCGGCCGCCCCCCGCCGCCTGCACCGGCTCGATGTAGATGTCGTAACGGGGTTTCCATCCTGCCCTTCGGATCGTGTAGAACGTCGCGACCGTTGCCCCGGCACGCATTGAGAGCACCGCGGGGCCCCGCGCAGTGGACGCCGGACGGCCGAAGTAGTCCACGAAGACGCCCGCCCGGCGCGCGTCCTGGTCCCCCATGATTCCGATCACTCGCCCCTCCTTGAGGGAGGCCAGCACGCCGCGCTGCGCCTCATCGCGGGGGATCACCCTCATACCCAGCCGTTCGCGCGACCGGGTGAGGTAGCGGTCGAAGAGGACGTTGCGCTGCCGCGCCGCCACGATGTCCATGGGAAACCCGCGCGCGACCACCCCCGCCGTCCCCACCTCCCAGTTGCCCAGGTGGCCGCTCACCAGCATCACCCCCCGCCCCTCCCGCGCCGCCTCCTTCAGCACCTCCTCCCCATTCAGCCGGGTCCGTTCGAGGATCCCCGCCCGCCGGGCGCCCGCCAGCCGGAACATCGCCACCGCCTCGGCGCAGAAGTGCACGTACGAACGCCGCGCGACCCACCGCCGCCATCCCTCGTCCGCCCCCGGAAAGGCCATGCGCAGCTGCCCCGTGACCACATCCCAGCGCGGCCGCCACACCCGCGCCACCACCCACCCCAACGCGGCCGCCACCCGGTCCGCCACCACGGCGGGAACGGCCCTGCAGAGGGCGATCACCGCTCGCAGCGCCACGTACTCCATCCGGTGACGCATGCGCTTCGACCGGGGATGCGCGCTCACCGGAACTGCAGCTCCCGCAGTCGCCGGTACAGCCCCCTTTCCTCCATGAGCTCGTCGTGCGTGCCCTGCTGCACGATCCGCCCCCCGTCCACCACCACGATCCGGTCCGCGCGCTGAATCGTCGACAGCCGGTGCGCGATCACGAACACGGTACGGCCATCGAGCAGCGCCTCCATCGCCTCCTGGACCAGCCGTTCCGATTCGGTGTCGAGCGCGCTGGTCGCCTCGTCCAGGACCAGCACGGGGGGGTCGCGCAATACGGCGCGTGCGATCGCGATCCGCTGGCGCTGGCCGCCCGACAGCGTGGTGCCGCGCTCGCCCACCACGGTGTCGTAGCCATGCGGGAGCTTCATCACGAAGTCGTGGGCGTGTGCCGCCCGGGCCGCCGCCTCGATCTGCTCCAGCGGGGCGTCGTCCTTCCCGTAGGCGATGTTGGCGCGCACCGTGTCGTGGAAGAGCACCGTATCCTGCGCAACCACCCCGAGCCCGCCGCGCAGCGACGCGAGACGCAGGTCGCGGATGTCGGTTCCGTCGATCTCGACCGCGCCGGCGGTGGGATCGTAGAAACGGGCCAGCAGGTCCACAATCGTGGTCTTCCCGGCCCCGCTGGGTCCCACCAGCGCCACCGCCGCTCCCGTCGGCACAAAAAAGTCCACATCCCGGAGCACCGGTTCGCCCGCGCGGTACTCCATGTGCACGTCCCGGTAGCGGATCCCCACATGCACCCCGGTGAAGGGCCGCGCCCACTTCCGGTCCCGGATCTCCGCCGGCGCGTCCAGAAACTCGAAGATGCGCTCGGCCCCCACGAGGCCCGGCTGAATCAGCGTGGGCAGCTTGCTCAGGTACTTGACCGGCGCGTAGAGCTTCGTGCTCAGGAAGATGAACCCGACGAACGCCTCGCCGGTGAGTGTTCCGTCCACCACCACCATTCGGGCGCCGTACCAGAGGAGGATCGCAGTGCCGAGCGCGACGAAGATCTCGGTGATTGGGCCGGCCAGCGCGCGGATCCGGACCGTCCGCAGGAAGGTCTCAAAGTAGTCGGTCGTCAGTCCGAGAAAACGCCCCCGTTCCTGCGGCTCCGCCGCCGCGGACTTGACCATGCGGATGCCCGAGACGGTCTCCTGGATGTGAGAACTCAGCTCGCCCGCCATGTCGAGGACCTCGCGGTCGCCGCGCCTTAGACGGCGGATGAGCGGCCCCCAGATCACCATCGTCAGCGGCACCACGATGAAGGCGGCCACGGTCAGCTGGACCGACACGACAAGCATCCAGTAGAGCGTGGCCGAGAAGACCAGCGCCGACGAGAGCGCCCTGATGAGCTCGGCGGTCACCAGGGTGCGGAGTTGTTCGACGTCGTGGGTCAGGCGGGACACGATCTGGCCCGTGCGCACCCGTCCAAAGAAGGCGAGGTCGAGTTCCAGCAGGTGCCCGTAGACCTGGTTGCGCAGGTCGCGCGTGACCCCCTGCTCGACGCGTGCCGAGAGGCAGGCGCGCGCGAAGTCCACCGCGTTCTTGAGCACGACGAGCACCAGTATGAAGACGATGATACCGGCCACCGCCGTCTGCGGATCGCCATCCAGGTCGACGAACCGGCCGACGGTGAACTCGAGCATCCGGTCGATCTGCCCGGGCTCGGCCGCGGCGTCCCCGTCCCCTCGCCCCGCCCCGAAGACCGCCCCCAGGAACGGTATCAGCACCACGATCGAGAAGGCGTCGAGGGCCGCGTAGGCCACGCTGGCCAGCGCCGCCAGCAACAGGACACCCCGGCGCGGGCCAAGGTACGAAAGGATCCTCCGCCAGCCCGCCAAGGTCAGCCGTTTCGCCTGCGAACCGCCGTCACCGCGGCCGCGGCCTCAGCACCGAAACGGGAACGATCATCTCTTCCGGCGAGATTCCCCCGTGCAGAAACGAGTTACGGTAGCGACGCTGGTATTCCCGGAGCTTGGTGGGGTACACGAAGAAATAGTCGTCGAGCGCGACCAGGCAGTTCATTCCCGCCGGCCCCCTCGGCAACCGCAGCGTCGCCATGCTCTTGGGCGCGTACGCGGACCGCGGATCCCGTGCGCGCAGGTTGCCGCCGAACTTGTAGCGAAGGCTCGGGCTGGCGTCGCGCCGGGCGTAGACGGTGGCCGGACGCCGGCAGTGGATGGATCCGTGGTCGGTGGTCAGGACGACCCGGTGTCCTCGCGCGGCGGCTTCCTTCAGCACGGAGAACGCCGTCGAGCGCTCGAACCAGGAACGGGTCAGCTGTCTCAGCGCCGCCTCGTCCTTGGCGACCTCCATCAGGATGGGGGACTCGGAGCGTCCGTGGGTCATGAGGTCCACGAAGTTGAAGACCATGGCGACCACGGGAACCCGGGCCCGCAGAGCCGACAGCAGCCGGCCGCGCACCTGCGCTTCGTCACGGTCGGTGAAGACCTTCTCGTAGTGGACCTGCACATCGCGGCCCGTGAGGCGCTGGAGCTGGTCTCGCAGCAGCTCGTCCTCGAAGGCGTTGAGCGACCCCTCGTCGTCGGACGAATCCCACCACCCGGGGCGCCTGGCCGCGATCTGGTCGGGAAAGAAGCCCGAGAAGATGGCGTTGCGCGCGTATGGGGTGGCGGTCGGCAGGATGGAGTAGTGGTAGTCTTCGTCGATGTCGGAGAAACTGCCCACCAGAGGGGTGATAGCCCGCCACTGGTCCAGCCTCATGCAGTCGAGAACCACGAAGAAGACCGGATCCCCGTCCAGCAGGGGAATCAGGTGTGTCTTCACGACGTCGACGGAGAGCGCCGGCGCCCCCTGTCCGCCCCGCACCCAGCGGGGGTACTCCCGCATGACCCAGGGACCGAAGTCGTGGCGCAGGTCCTGCTGGAGCGACTCGACGGTGGCGAGCAGCCCGGTCTCGCCGGCCCGCTCCAGACGGAGGTGCCAGTCCACCAGCTCCTGGTAGACGCGGGCGAAGTCGGAGGCCGTCGACGCATCCTCCCGCTTTCGCGACAGCTTGGGCCAGCGGGTCGCGAAGTCCTGGGCCGCGCGCTGCTGCTGAATCGTGGAGCCCTCGAGGATGCGCGTCACCACCGACAGCACCTGGCGCGGGCTGGTCGGCTTCACCAGATAGGCCTCCACCTGGCGGCCGATGGCCTCGTTCATGGTGTGGTCCTCTTCGGACTTGGTGACCATGACCACGCGGGCGTGCGGGTCGTTGTGACGGATCAGGCGAAGGACTTCGAGGCCGCGCCGTCCCGGCATCTGCTCGTCGAGGAGGATCAGGTCGTAGGCGTGGTCGCGGAGCAGCGCGAGCGCGTCGTCGCCGTTGGTGATGGCGTCGACGTGGTAGCCCCGCTGCTGCAGGAAGAGGAGGTGGGGACGCAGAAGGTCGATCTCGTCGTCCACCCAGAGGATTCGTTTGGCGGCACGCTGCATGGAGGTGAAGTTAGCGGTCCCGCGACGGAGTGCGACCTGTGCCGCTCAGGCCGAACCTGAAGTTGGTCCACGCGGCGACCGGCTGGCCGTGCCGGGTCGCGGGAAGAAAGATCCACTGCGCGGCTCTCTGTATCAGCTGCCGGTTGAGGTCGCGATTCCGGGTCGGGGGTTCCAGCCGCGTCGAGTCGGCAACCACCTGGCCATGCTCGTTCACGAACACCCAGACGGTCACCTCGTTGTCCTTGAGGTCCTTGTGGTCGGGAGGCAGGATCATTCCCCGGGGCTTCGGCGGGGTCACCGTCGCGGTCCCCTCCGTCGCATCGCCCCCGTCACCCTCGCCGTCCCCATCGAGACCCGGCGGGCCGTCGCCCGGCCGTTCCCCCAGCAGTGCGGCCAGGTCGAACTGCGGCTCCGAGTCGAATTCGACGGGATCGAATTCGATCTCCGCCAGCACCGGCATCGGCGGCGGAACGATCGGGCGGGGCGGGGGGACGGTGATGTTCATCGTCTGCATCCCGCCTCGCGCCGCACGGGTGTCGCCCGCCTTGGGTCCCGCCGCGGCGAAGGGAGACAGGGGAATGGGGCGCCGGCCACCAAACACGAGCACCAGGAGGTGGAAGAGGAGAGACACCACCAGGGCGGTTCTCCAGAGCTTCCGTTCCTTCCGGCGCCGGGTTCTGACGTTGGGGGTGCTCATCTGTCTCCGCTGATCGGGCCGCGGGTTCGATCCTGTTCCGCGTATGTCCTTAGTACCACCGGGCCGGGCAGAGGGTTTCCCCTCGATCGCCTTTTCGGCCGCCGCCGCCCCTGCACGGCGGCCCCGACTTGCCTGGCCGCCGGGTCCGGATCACCTTTCGCCCCCGCAGCGCATCGGCTTTCACACACTGGGAAGAAGAGCTTCCGTGGATCTCGGATTAAAAGATAGGGCCGCGCTCGTCACCGGCGCATCCCGGGGACTGGGCCGGGCGGTGGCGGAGCGGCTGTCGCACGAGGGCGCCGACGTGCTGATCAACTCCAGGTCCCCCGATGCGCTCGAGGCCACGGCACGCGAGATCGCGCGCGAATCCGGGCGCAGGATCGTCGCCATGGCGGGCAACGTGGCCGACGAGGATTTCTGCGCAGCTCTCGCAGACCGCAGCGTCGCCGAATTCGGCCGTCTCGACATCCTGGTCGCCAACGCGGGGGGGCCACCTCCCGGCGGCGTGGACGACTTCGCTCCCGAGGCGTACCGCACGGCCCTCGACCTGAACCTCATGTCGACGGTGCAGCTGACCCTGGCCGCGCTCCCCCACATGCGCGAGAGCGGGTGGGGGCGAATCGTGGCCATCACCTCGGTGGCGGTGAAGCAGCCGGTCAAGGGGCTGCTCCTCTCCAACACCGCGCGGCCCGGGGTCGTGGGATTCATCAAGACGATTTCGCGCGACCTGGCCGCCGAAGGCATCCTCTGCAACGTGGCCGCGCCCGGTTTCATCCACACCGCGCGGGTGGAATCGCTCCTGGCGAACCAGGCCGAGGCGCGGGGGACGACGCGGGAGGCCGTGCTGGAGGGCATCACCGGCGATATCCCGGCAGGGCGCATCGGGCGCCCCGGCGAGTTCGCCAACGCGGTGGTATTTCTGGCCTCCGAGGCCGCTTCCTACGTCACGGGGCACACCCTGCAGATCGACGGCGGCCTGGTGCAGGGGCTGCTTTGAAGGCCGCGCGATCAGGGCAGTCCCCCGGGCAGCGGGCCCGGTGAGCGTCGAGGAGCGGATCCGGGCGGGCCGGGGCGGACGGGCCGCGGCCTACCTGGAGCTGACCAAGCCCGGGATCACAATCTTCGTCGCGGTCACGGCGGTAGCGGGCTACCTCATGGCGGCGATCCCCACGGTCGACCTTGCCACGCTCCTCCATCTGGTCGTCGGCATCACGCTGGGCACCGCGGGCTCGCTGGCCCTGAACCAGTACCTGGAACGCGAGCCCGACGGCGTGATGCTCAGGACCCGTGGGCGTCCCGTACCCTCCGGACGGGTTCCGCCGGGCCATGCGCGCACCTTCGGCTGGCTGCTGATCGTGGCCGGCACCGGACATCTCTGGTTCTGGATCGGGTGGCTCCCGGCCCTCTTCACCGCCACCGCCGCGCTCCTGTACGACGCCGTCTACACGCCCCTCAAACTTCGGTCCCCGCTCGCGACCCCCGTGGGCGCCGTGCCCGGCGCGCTCCCCGCCCTGATCGGGTGGACGGCACACGCGGGCACCATCGACGCCCGCGGCATGGCCCTCTTCGGAATCCTCTTCCTGTGGCAGCTCATTCATGTTCTGGCGCTGGGCTGGAATCTGCGCCAGGACTACGCGCGCGCCGGGTTCCAGCTCATTCCCCCCGGATCGGACCGGCTGATCTCCGGGCTCATGGTCGGCAACGCCGTGGTGTTGCTGCCGCTGAGCCTCCTGCCCAGTGTGCTGGGGATGAGTGGAAGCGTCTACCTTGCCGGGGCTCTGGTCCTGGGTGGGGGGATGCTTGCGGTCACCGTGGCGTTCATGCTGAAACCAGGCAAGCAACGTTGCGGCCGGGTGTTTCTGGGGTCGTTGCTGTATCACCCGCTGCTGCTGGCGGCGATGGTTGCCGGGGCGCTGTGATGGGATGCATACGCGCCCGGCTTGGCCCGGCAGCCCCCCGCACGAAATCCCCCCGGCCACGCGGTGATGAAATGAAATATGGTCTTACGGTTAGGAGATATGGTAATTTGGCTACACCAAAGATCCCGACACTCGATTCCCTGAGAGAGCTCGGGGCTGCCCACCTGGTTGCGGTCACGCGACCGATCATTCCCCGGCGGGGAGTCCTGCCCGTTCTCGCTGCCGTGTCGATCGCGCTGTTCGCCCCGGTGGGCGACACCGCCGCATCCCAGGAACCCGACCGCCCCCGCGCCCGCGACCTCGGCATCGCCGTCGGGATCTTCGAGCCGGGACGGTACAACGCGATCACCGACGTGGAAGGCGTTCTGGTCGGGCACGCAACCGTGATCGAGGGGGACGACATCCGCACCGGCGTGACCGCGATCCGCCCCCACGGCGGCAACCTTTACTTCGACCGCGTGCCCGCCGCCATGCACGTCGGCAACGGCTTCGGCAAGCTGCTGGGCGTCACGCAGGTCGGCGAGCTGGGCGAATTGGAGATGCCCATCCTGCTGACCTGTACGCTGTGCGTGTGGAAGGCGGCCGACGCAATGGTGGAATGGGCGCTGGAGATGGAGGGGATGGACGGGGTGCGGTCGATCAACCCGGTGGTGGGTGAGACGAACGATGGGGGTTTGAACGACATTCGCGGCCGGCCGGTGACGGCGGCCCACGTGCGTGCGGCGTTGGACGGGGCGGTAGCGGGGCCGGTGGAGGAGGGGGCGGTCGGGGCCGGAACGGGAACGTCGGCATTCGGTTGGAAGGGCGGGATCGGGACCAGTTCGAGGGTGTTGCCTGCGTCGCTGGGGGGCTACACGGTCGGGGTGCTGGTACAGTCCAACTTCGGGGGCATCCTGCAGATCGCCGGTGCGCCGGTGGGGCAGGAGTTGGGGCGGTACGCGTTTCGGGGGCAGGTGGAGCGGGGGGGTGGGGGGGCAGGGGGAGGAGGCGCGGGTGGCGAGGGCGGATCGGGCGGCGGGGCCGAGGGGGGCGAAGGGCAATCCGGCCGCGGGGGGGTGGGTGGCGGGGGCGCGGGTGGGACGGGTGGACCCGGCCTCGGCGAGGAGCGCGGCGGCGAGTCCCAGGGCTCGATCATGATGGTGGTAGCGACCGACGCGCCGCTGTCGGAACGGAATCTCCGCCGCGTGGCCATGCGGGCCGTGATGGGACTGTCGCGCACGGGCTCGTATGCGAGCAACGGGTCGGGGGACTACGTGATCGCGTTTTCCACCGCCCCGGGCGTGCGAAGGCGTCCCGGCGACCCGGTGCGGTCGGTGAACGATCTTGCCAACAACGCGATTTCGGGGATTTTCCAGGCAGCCGTGGAAGCCACGGAAGAAGCCATCTACAATTCCATCTTCAAGGCGGTCACGGTGAGCAGCCGTTTCGGGACACGCGAGGCCCTGCCGATCGAAGCGACAATGGAAGTGCTTCGGCGGTACGGGGTGGTGCCGGAGTGATGCTCTCTCCCGAGACGACCGCAACCCGCGCGGGGTCGCCACCTCCTCCCGCTGGAGGCCCCATGACCCGACTCCGCACCCTTCTTCCATGCGCTCTGGTCGCGGGACTCGCGGCCAGCCCTGCAGCCAGTCAGGTGACGCTCGGTGTCACCGCCGGCTGGAGCTCGTCGATGGTGAGCCTTACCGGGCTCGAGATCCGGGGCGAGGAGTCGCGCAAAGGGATCGCGGCGGGCGCATCTGCAACCCTTCCCTTGTCGCAATCCCTCGGGCTGCGGCTCGAAGGCTCGTATGTCCAGAGAGGCGCCACCTGGTCGGACGGCAAGCTGGGCGATGTGAGCGCACTGGTCGACTACGTCCAGTTGTCCGCCCTGGGAAGGGTCTCCCTGCCGCTGGTCGGCTCGCGGATTTCCGTACACCTGCTCGCGGGTCCCGCGTTGGCACGGGAGATGAGTTGCGAGGTGAAAGTCGACTACGCGCTTCAACCCATTGCGCTCGCGGGCGAATGCACCGACGAGGAAACCTACAATCCGACCCATGCCATCGATGTCGGAGTGGTCGGGGGCGCCGGCGTGCAGCTGGGCGTGGCGGGACGGACGGCGCTGTCGCTGGACTTTCTCTACACCTACGGGTTGCGGTCCATCTACGCTGGCGAGTTGGACCGGACGGTGCACAACCGGGCCATCACGGTACAGGGAGGCCTGGTCTTTCCGATCGGGTAGGAGTCCGGGGATTATACCCGCGCGAGCACGTGGAGCGGCGTGGCGCCGGGGTGGTGAGGTGCGACCGGAGGTTATCGGCAGAGCTATTCGCCCGAGGAGCAACGTAGAGCGAAGCGGTTCAACTCGCCCCCGCATCGCTGAACAGAGGAGTCGGTCAATGGAGCGTTCGCGGACACAACTTTACCCTCGCTGGTCCCTCCCTTTGATCGCGGTGATGGCCGTTGGCGGGGTCCTGGCCGGATCGATCGACCTCATCGACGGAGGACACGGCTGGTCGATGGCGCTGGTATTCATGGCCGCCTTTCCAAGCGTCTACGTGTCCACCCGCATCCTGGCCATCAGGGACCAGGGCCCGGACACTCGGCGCATGCGGATCCTGCGGTCCACCGGCCTCGTGCTGGGCATCCTGTCGACCCTCGCGGCAGCATCCTGTCTCTAGGAGGGGATCATGGGAACGGTGGCCGTATGGAAGGCGAGCCTGGGGGGATTGGTTGCCGTCAGCGCGGTAGTGGTCGTTTGGTCCGTGCGACGACAAGGCACGGTGGCACGGCAAGACCCCGCGCCCCGCGAGCGCTAGAAGGCGGACCCCTCCCGCCGGACCACTACCGCCCCACCCCCTTCACCAACACCCGCCCCGCCCGCTCCCCCGTGAACCCCGCGTCGCGGATCGCGGCCTCCCCGCCCACGAACAGGTGGACCACCCCCGCGGACAGCTGGTGCGGCTCGGTAAAGGTCGCGTTGTCCCTGAAGTGCTCCGAGAAGACCACCAGGTCGGCCACCATCCCTTCCTCGATCCGGCCCCGATCATCCATGCCCATGATCTCGGCGGGGAGCGACGTCATGCTCCGGATCGCCGCCTCCAGCGCCATCACGCCCTCCTCGAAGACGTACTTCCCGATCTTGCGCGGAAACGCCCCGTATGATCGGGGATGGGGCACCCCCACGCCGAACTGCGGCAGACCCCCGTCCGACGAAGTCATCGTCCATTCCTGCGTCATCAGCCGGAGCAGATCCTCCTCGCTCATGTTGAAGGAGACGATCGACGGACCACCCTGGATGATCAGCTCCAACGCGGTGTCGACGGGGTCCTCGTCCCGCTCCTCGGCCACATCGGAGAGTAGGCGTCCCTCGATCGAGGGGTCCTCGCTGAAGCGCCGGAACTGGATCCGGTCCGCGCCCCCGCGCCGAGCCAGATTCTCCACCATCGCCTCGCGGATGCGAGCCCGGGTCTCCGGGTCCGCCACCCGCTCCGCGAAAGCATCGCTGCCGCCGGCCTGGGACCATCGGGGCAGCAGAGCCGCCGAGAGTCCCGTGGCCGAGGCCAGGTAGGGATACTGGTCGGCGTAGACCGAAAGCCCCTCGGCGCGCGCTGCGTCGATCCGTTCGACGATGGCCACGGAGGAACCCCACACCGGCGGTCCCAGCGCCTTGATGTGGGTCACGACCCCGGTGATTCCCGCCTGGCGACTCACATCGATCACCTCCTCGACCGCTGCGATCACCCCGATCGTGTAGTTGGATTCGTCCCGGATGTGGCTGGTGTAGATTCCGCCGAACTCCGCTGCCACGCGCGCCAGTTCGATCAGCTCCGCGTTCTCGGAGTAGCTGCCGGGCGCGTAGAAGGTCCCGGAGGAAAGTCCCCACGACCCCGCTTCCATCCCGGCGCGGACCAGGGAGCGCATTTCGTCCAGTTCGGCATCGCTGGGCGCGCGGTCATCGCTCCCCAGCACCCGCCCCCGCACGGACCCGTGGCCGACAAGCTGCGCCACGTTGACGCCGAGGCCGTGTTCCTCGAGCTCGGCCCGCTGTTCGGCCAAGTCGACCGGACCGCCCCCGTCGGGGTTCACCACGACCGTGGTAAGGCCCTGTGCCAGGAGCGGCTCGCCATGGCTCAGCTCTACGGTGGCCAGGCCCGGTCCCGCGTGGGAGTGGGTGTCGATGAAACCGGGGCTGACGTACAGACCGGTGACATCGAGTACGGTCTCGGCAACCGCACCGCCAAGGTCGCCCATGGCCGCGATGAGGCCGTCGCGGATGGCGATGTCCGCTCCCCGGGCGGGAACGCCGGTGCCGTCCAGGACGCGACCGCCCCGAAGGATCGTGTCGTACGCGTCGGGTGCGCAGGCCGTCAGGGCCAGGAGGGCGAACGGGATCAACGGTGCGGGCCGGGGTGTAGTCTTCATCGAGGCTCTCCGTATGGGAAAGGAAGGTCCAACACAAAGTGGGCTGGCGTGGCATGGAGACAAGAGCGGAGGGACCGCGCCCGGGCAACACCCCCGGTTTCTCTTGCGCCGTCCGACGCTTAGCTTGGACTAACGCCTCCCGTTCAGCGAAAGGGTTCTCATGAAACGCCTGCCCAGTATCCTCCTGGCTGCCGGCCTGCTCCTCCCCGCGTCAAACGCGTCCGCCCAGACCACCCTTTCGCTCCATGGCGGCCTCAACCTCGCGATCCTGACCAACGAGGCACGGGATACCCTCCTGCCGTTCAGCTACCTGCGGGTTGCCAAGCCGCACTTCGGTCTTTCGGCCACATTTCGACTGACTCCACCGGAGCGGGTCAACAGCCTCGGAGTCCAGCTGAGCGGGTCCTACGCCGGGCGCGGGGCCGATGTGCAGGGCCTGAGCGGAAGTGCCCTCAGCTTGAACTACCTGGAAGTTGCGGCCCTGATCGACGTGAGGGTGCCGCTGGTCATCGAACCCCTGGCTGTTCATATCCAGGCCGGTCCCACTCTGGGTTGGCTGATGTCCTGCGAGCGCGAAAACCCCTGCAGCGACGGCGAGTTCAACTCGATGGACTACGGATTGGCCCTCGGAGGAAACCTCGAGATCGGATTGACCGACAAGATGGGAGTCATGGCGGGCTTTCTGTATTACAGCGGGTTGTCCTACGCGGACGGGGGAGATGAACCGTTCCGGAAGAACCGCAGCCTTGCCCTCCGGGGCGGCGTTCTTTTCCCCATCGGCTGATGTGAAGGCGCGGTTACCGTCCCGTCACCTCCACCGCGATCGCCGCGCCCTCCCAATCGGGATCCGCCACTCCCACGACCTCGCCCGTAGAAGGATCCACCCATATCCCGTGGATCCGCCCGAAGGCACCCTCCCGCTCCACCTGCTGAACCACCATCCCCCAGGACTCCACCTCGGCGATATCATCCGCCGCCCAGCCGATCCCCGGCGAGGTCTCCATGGCAATGCCCCCGTCGATGGGATGAACCCGCGCTGCAGCGAGCGCATCGGGCAGCGACATGCCCTGGTCCACCACCCGGAGCACCGCCTGCACCACCGCCGAGATGATCCTTGCGCCCCCGGCCGCCCCCAGCACCAGCACCGGCTTGCCGTCGCGGAGGACCATTAGCGGCGAAATGCTCGATCTGGCCCGTTCTCCGGGCTCCATGTGGCCGAGGTAGCCGCCCAGAGTCGCGGCGTACAGGAAGCCGAGACCCGGTGTGGCGACCTTGGATCCCAGGTTGGGACCGATGGTCTGGGTCAGTGCCACGTACATGCCGTCGGCGTCCGCGGCAGAGAGGTGTGTCGTGTGACCGTCCGCCGGACCCCACTCGCCGGCGTCCCAATTCGCCATTGTCCCGCCCGCCTGGGCAATGAGCGATGTCGCCCGGCTCGTCCCCGCATCCCCCGGGGTCGCCCCAGCCGCGCGGCGCACCGCTCCGGGGACCTCTGTGGTCGCCGCAATCCCGGCCGCCCACTCCCTGCCGGTCATGAACGCAAGGTCTCGCGCACCCTCCGCACGGGCTGCAGCGCGCTCCTCGAAGACCCGCGCGACCACGGTCCCCACCAGCCCCGCCCAGCTGTCCGCATCGAGGGCGCCCATGTCGAAGTGCTCCAGGATGTGAAGGATTCCAATGGTCGCCGCGCCCGAGGCCGGGAGGTCGGTCCCAGCCAACTCGTAGCCGCGGTAGCTCCCCCGCACGACCGGGGCGTCGAGGGCGCGGTATTCGGCCAGCGCCCCGGCGGTGACGGCGCCGCCGTGCGCGGCCATGTCGGCCACGATCCGCTCCGCGATGGCACCGCGGTAGAATGCGTCCTCGCCGCCGGTGGAAATGGCGGTGAGGGTGGCCGCGAGATCGGGCTGCGCGAAGACCTCGCCGGCCGCGCGGGTCTCGCCGGATGGTGTGAGAAAGTGGGCACGGGAGCCGTCGAATTCGGCCAGTTGTTCCGCGCCAGCCGCGTGCCGCGCCGCTTCGCCGGGCAGTAGCTCGAAGCCCTCCTCGGCCAACTCGATCGCGGGCACCATGACCTCAGCCAGGGGCAGTGTTCCGTGTTCGCGAAGGAGGCGTACGAGTCCCGCCACCGCCCCCGGCACGCCCACGGTCGGATATCCGTAGGACGCCTGGGGCGCGGTCTCGGGGTCGTAGGTGGAAGGCGCCTGGGTGGTCGCATCGATCCCGGCCACCGTGCCGTCCGGCAGCCGGAGCAGAATCTGGGTACGGCCACCAATGCTGTTCATGGACGGCTCCACGACCGACACGGCAAAGGCCGCCGCCACCGCCGCATCCGCCGCATTGCCGCCCCGGCGCAGCATCCGCGCCCCGGCTTCCGCCGCACGCGGCTGCGCGGCCACCACCACCCCGCTTCCCGACCGCGCCACCTGGGCATCGCCGTAAACACCGTCCGGAAGTGGCCCGGCGTCCTCCGCACAGGCCCACACACCGAGAAGAGCCGCCAATCCCACGATTTGCCAGCGGCTCACGGCCCCTCGAAACCCGACGAATCCATCCATCAGAACGGCTCCCATCCGGTGAAGTACTGAATCATGAGCGCGGTTCCGGCCGGGAGGTTTCTGCCACCCAGCGCGAAGCGCGCGCCCGCCTCGATCTGCCCTGGACCGACATCATACAGCAGCGACGGCTGAAGCTGCACCAGGTCGCGCTGAAAACTCGGGATGGGAATCCCCTCGGTGACGCCCGCGGCTCCGTCCCACCCGTCGACGGCCAGCTTGCAACCCAACCGGCCCAGGCGTCCCCCGATCTGGGCGAAGTAGAACACCTCGTCCCCGAAGTCCTTTCTCGACTCGGCATTCTCCTCTCGCCACCGGTAGCCCACCCACCCGGACAGGTACAGCGAGCGCGGCCAGAACGAGTGTCCCACTTCGGCCATCACCTCCCAGTCGCGCTGCCCGTCTCCGAGCGGGATAACCTCGGCGTCCACGTCGAAGTCGCCGATGGGGACCTTGAAGCCGGCCCGGATGGCGAAGGGCAGCTCCGAACCCAGCCACCGCAGCGGGGCGGCACGCACCCAGAGCCTGGTGTCGCCGATCCCCGTGGACGACCGCCTCCCCCCCACATCGTCGTAGCGGAGCCTGTGGAAGGAGAACTGGCTCCACAGGTCGACCCCCGGGGCGAGACCCATGGCCATGGTCAGGAACGACGAGGTCGTGACCGCGCGACCTTCGGCGGACAGCGCCCGGGTACCCCCTTCGATCCCGAAGCGGTCCCGCGTGTCCTGGTGGTACACGGCCAGCGCGACCCACCCGTTGCCGGGCTTTTCCACCCACTGTCCGCCCAAACCGCCCCCGCTGCCACCCAACCCTGCGACCACAGTCGTCAACAGTCCTCGAACGAGTCTCCGAAAGCACCGAAAGCGACCAAACACCGCACTGGCGGGGCGCCCTGTTACCCGCGGCCCGCCAGCTCCGGCATTACTCAATGAACAGATTCGTCCCCGGATGGAAGGCGGCCCACGGCAGCCAGAACGCGACGTAGGCCTCGGCGATGATCTCGAGTTGTTCGCCCTCAAGGGATCCTGCGGTGGCCAGTCCGGCCACATTCCACCGCGATCCGGTCTCGTTGTCGAAAAAGCCACCCTCTTCGATCCGGAAGGTCAGCGCCTGGCCACCCGCGACGGGCCGCAGGGCCACGGCCGCCTGCTTGCCCGCGTCCCAGAACACCACGGCGGCGGATCCCGCGTAATCGAAGTCGGCAGTCCAGTGGTCACCCTGTTCGGCCATGGCAAGGAAGGGGAAGGCGAGCGGCGCCCGGCCCCCCTCCGCCGGCAGGCCCAGGACCCGCTCCTTGGGCCGGCGCCTGAGGTCGTCGCGCGGGAGCGGAAAGCCTATGAAGTCGGAATTGTCCAGGTTCTCGTAGCCGATCCCGTACGGGTTGATGTTGTAGGTGAAGGTCCGCGCCGCATCGATCCCGATCACCCTGGAATCCGGAAACAGCTCCTTCCATCCAGCCCACGTCATCTCAACCATCGGGCGGCGCACCAGGACCTTGTCCTCGCTCGGTCCGCACGCGGCCGCACCGGACATCTGGGGCCACAGCGAATCGTCGGCATTTCGGTCGTACATGATCAGGTTGGCCTGGTAGAGCAGTCCCGAAACGCCGAACTCGGCGCCATTCACCGACCCCCGGTCGAAGGTCAGCGCCGATCCGGTGAGGGGACAGTAGGTCACCGCGAACATCTCATCGTCGCGGCTGAGGTTCACGATCTCGTGCCGGTACATGACGTTGTGGGGGACGCCAAGCCATTCGCCGTCCACCTCCACGCCGATGACCCGTGATTCCTCCGACAGATACCTGGTTTGTTCCTCATTGTCGGAGGCGACGAATACCGGATCGGTAAGCGCCGGGATCCCGTCCCGCCCCACCCCACCATCGGCAAGGTACGCGGGATCGAGGTCCCCGCACTCCAACATTTCGGGCGGTGTGTCCGAACCTCCGCACGCCCCGGCGAGCCAGGCCATAACCCCGAGCAGCGTCATCCAGCCATATTGTGAACGCGACATACAAACCTCCTGAACCACGGAAACCATGCACCGAACGGAAGACGACCTCCGCAAGACACTGCGCCGCATTGACGGCCGCGGCTACCCCGCGTACCGCGACCTCAAGGGCACATGGCGCCTCCCACCTTACACCCTGGAGGTGCGGCGGGTCCAGGGAGACCCCTTCGCGGCCCCCTCAAGGGTCGCGGTCATCCTGGACCCCGCGTGGGCCGGCCATGACGCATCCACCCTGGCCACGCCCTCCCGCCGAACGGGTCTCTCCTGCCTCCTCGCCCGCACCTTCGCGGCCGCCGCCCGGCGCGCCCGGCGCGGGAGCGGCAGCGGGAGAAGCGGCGAGATCGCGATGGCCGATCCCGGGCAGGTCGTCCTCCCCAACACGGCTGTGCTCGTCGGACCCGACGGGGCGATCGAGGCCCGGTTCACCCTCGGCCTGCCCGCCGCCGGCCGGCGCATCCTGGGCCGCGCGGCGGAGCGGCTCCTCCTGGACACCCTCCCCGCTCTGGTCCAGTCCACCCTGCCCCACCGCGCCCACTCCCCCGAGACCCTGGCCCGCCACGCGCACGTCAATGAAGACGCCGATTTCATGCGCGCCCAGCTGGACGAGCGCGGCCTCGTCGCGTTCGTCGCCAACGGCTCGATCCTGCCCCGGCGGAGCGGCATCGACGACAGACCCCTCTCCGCCGACCGGGCCACGCCCTTCGAGTCCCCCCCAAACCTCCGCGTAACCCTCGACCGCGCCAACGCCGCACCCATCTCCGGCATGGGGGTCCCGCGCGGCGTGACCCTGCTGGTGGGCGGCGGCTACCACGGCAAGTCGACGGTGCTGGACGCGGTGGCCCAGGGCGTCTACAACCACCGCCCCGGCGACGGCCGCGAATGCGTCGTCACCGACCCGACCGCCATGAAGGTCCAGGCCGAGGACGGCCGATCGGTCGCGGGCGTGGATATCTCGCCCTTCATCGGCGCGCTCCCCGGCGGCCAGGACACCCGTGCCTTCTCGACGCCCAACGCCTCCGGGTCGACCAGCCAGGCCGCGGCCATCATCGAGGCGCTGGAGGCCCGGTCGCGGCTGCTGCTCATCGACGAGGACACCGCCGCCACCAACTTCATGATCCGCGACCGGCGCATGCAGGCGCTGGTCAAGGGCGACGACGAACCCATCACTCCCTTCATCGACCGGGTGCGCAGCCTGCGCGACGATGTCGGCGCCAGCACGCTCCTGGTGATCGGCGGCTCGGGAGACTACCTGGATGTGGCCGACCGCGTGGTGGGAATGATCCGGTACCGCCCCGTGGACCTGACCGATGCGGCGCGGCAAGTCGCGGCCGACCTTCCCACCGGCCGCCGGACCCACGAGGGACCGGTTCGCTGGCCCGCCCGCCACCGCTTCCCCGATCCGCGCTCCATCTCGGCGCGGCGGGGCCGGCGCGCACGGTCGATCAAGGTCCGGAGCCGCGACACGGTCGACTTCGGGCAGGAGAGGATCGAGCTTGGAGGGGTGCGGCAGATCGTTTCCTACGCGCAGACGCGAGCGGTCGCGCTGGCGGTTGACCTCGTCCGCAACTACATGGGCGCGGGAATCGCCGTGGAAGACGTGCTCGCGGCGCTGGGCGAAGCCCTGGAGCGGGAAGGGCTCGATGTGCTCGACTCGGGCAGGACCGGGGATCTCGCCCTGCCACGCGTACAGGATGTGGCGGCCGCGCTGGGGCGGCTCAGGAACCTGCGGCTGGTGCGCTGAGCGGGGTTGCTAGAGGTGACCGGCTTCCGCGAGCAACTTGCGCAGACGGGTCTCCCGTTCCGGAAGCGGGGTTCTGGCGATCTGGCGAGCCAGCTTGATGCGCTCTTCCGACGGAACCTTGTCGAGCACCAGAATCGGAGTGCCGTAGCGCAGCAGGATGCGCTTGGCGTCAACAGCAACCGAGTCTTCCAATCGGGCCTCCTGGGGCAGAATCAGTCAAAGCACCCATAAGGTAACGTGAACACCTGTTTTCGTTGTGCGTCCGGCTGCAATTCACGCCGCCCCACCCGCGCGCTGGCCGCGCCGGGGAACGCATGGGTCCACCCAGCCTGCGAGTTTGCCCGATTCCGGCTCCCGCGCATTATCTTGCACCCATGAAATCTTCCTCTCTGTCGCCCTCGGTGGAGGACTACCTGAAGGCGGTCTATTCCCTGAACGAAGGTGGCGGTCCGGCCAGCACGAACGAGCTGGCACGACTGCTCGCCGTGCAGCCGGGCTCCGTCAGCGGGATGATCCGGCGGATGGCCGAGGACGGGCTCCTGCGCCACGAGCCCTACCGGGGAGTGCGGCTGACCGAGGAAGGGAGCCGCGAGGCGCTCAAGATCCTCCGCCGCCACCGGATCATCGAGTCGTTTCTGGTGCAGCGGCTGGGCTACGACTGGGACGATGTGCACGCCGAGGCGGAACGGCTCGAGCACGCCGCATCCGAACGGCTGATCGAAGCAATGGCCGACGCGCTGGGCCACCCGGCCACCGATCCCCACGGGGCCCCCATCCCGACCCGCGCGGGCCGGATCGACCCCACGCCGACCAACCGCCTCGACGAGGTGAAACCGGGCAGCACGGTAACGGTGCGCTCGGTCGCGGACGAGGACCCCGTCCGGCTTCGCTACCTCAAGTCGGTGGGACTGGTTCCGGGGGCGAAGGCCGCGGTGTGGAAGGGCGGCGGGGAGGAGGGCGCGCTGACTGTGACGGTGGAGGGGGGGGCGGGGCCCCTGCGGATCGAGCGGAATGTCGCCAGCCGGGTGACGGTTTCCACGGACCCCTAGAAGGGCAGATTGTAAATCCGGGATTCCATTTTGTAAACTTTGATTTCCATCTTGGAGACTACTCCGCCATCCGCCGGCTGCCCCTCAATTCCAGGGTAGCCCGCACAGCGGCGGCTCTCCTGGCCCGCGCTGGCTCGACCTGACCCACACCCGCCGCTGGATCGCGGTCCCGAACATCCCGGTTCCCTCGCCGAAGATCGACGGAATGCGCACCTGTCCCGACGGGTTGAAGTTGCCCCCCCGCGCCCAGTTCACCCAGTTGCGGTCCACCGCGGTGATCGCCACGGCGGCCCGGGATCCTTCCGGGAGCCCGTTTCTCAACGCCCGAATGACCTCGCGTTCGTCCTCGTCGCTGTCGAAGAAGTCGAAGACCCCCAGGTTTCTCGGGAAGACGATATCGGTGTCTTCGCGCCCGATCGAAATGCCCACCATGTACAACGTGTCGGGTGCGTTGATGTCGCGGGAGGCGAACGCCGCGGCAAGGCCTTCGAGACGGGCGTCGACGATGTAGGCCCACGAATCGTCCGAGGGTGTCCACACGAAGCGGTAGTTGGTGTCGGGCTGAAGGCGGCACTGGCCGTCTCTCTGGGTCAACCCAATCAGCGAGAACGCGCCGGGTACGAGGCTGGTGCCCGCGAGGACCCGTCCGTCGGCGGCCCTGATGTCCAGTGAGAGCACTTCGCCGGGGGAGAAGGGGGCGGGCGTGGCCTCGGCGCGGTAGCAGGCCGCCCCCTCGGTGGAGAAGTCCTCGGTCGAGTCAGGCACAATGCACAGGTCGACGCTGTCCTGCTCCACGAGCCGGATGGTGTTCTGTCCTTCGCCCGAAACCGTGATCACCGCGCCGGACAGGCTCGGGGCGCCCTCGGGCTGATAGGTCCGGTGCAGAAGCGTCCAAGCCGTCAGCGACGTCTCGTCATCGTCGTGGCCCAGGGTCAGCACGACCTGCGCCTCGGCCACGATCACGTCATCGGGAAGCTCCACCGTGACCTCGGTCAATTCGCAGCCCGTGGCCAGGGAGGAAACGGCGAAGATCGTAATCGCACGGCCGGCGGACATTCGTCCTTTGCCTCGCCGCTTCCGGTGCTCGCGGGTATTTATCCACGGTCTGCCGGACATCAGAACGACACCTCCACACCCAACGTCGGCAGGAAGGGGATCATCGACACTCCCGAACGCGTGGGCGGGTCGGGCTCGAAGTCGTAGAAGTAGAAGAGGACATTCTTGCGGTTGTAGAGGTTGATGACGCTCAGGTACGGGATCACGCGTCCCCAGTCCTTCTCGATTGTCTTCCTCAGGGACAGGTCCAGACGGTGGCGCGCCGGATACCGCGCCCCGTTGCGTGGCCCCAGCGCCACGGCGGACCCGTTGTTGTACTCCACCACGCTCTCCACCGGACGGCGGCGGTAGATATCGAACTGGCCGAGCGGCCGCGTATAGGGAGTCCCGGTTCCGAAGTTCGCGCGCAGTCCCGCCTCCACGCCCCACCAGTCCAACGAGCGGCGAAGCACGAGGTCGATGTCGAGGCGGCGGTCGAAGACGGGCGGATAGGTCAGGCCGGGAGGGGGATCCAGGCCCGACCGCGTGTCGGGAAAGGTACGTTCGGTCTTCAGGAAGGAGACCGTGATCCATCCCGTCGTCGTGCCCCGGTCGCGCCGCAGGAAGAGGTCGACGCCGTACGACCAGCCGTCCCCGGAGACGAGGTCGTCCAACTCGTCGTTCGGGTCGTCCGCCGCGTTCACGGTGGTCACCCCGTCGAAGGTCCGGTAGTAGCCCTCCAGCGACGAGTACCATTCGTCGTCGTCGCCGAAGAAGCTCTCGAGGCCCAGCTGAATCTGGTCCGACACGATGCGCGGCGCGCGCGCCCCCGCCAGAACCCAGGTGTCGATGCCGAGGGGCAACTCCTCGTCGCGGAGCGACTGCAGGAACTGGGTGTACCGTCCCCCGGTCAGGCGCACCGCGGCGTTCCGGTCGCGGATGAAGCGCTTGACCGCGAAGCGTGGTGACAGAGTCGTCCGGCTCTCGCCCTGGTCGGGAATCCAGTGGTCGACCCGCAGCCCGCCTTCGAGCAGCCAACGGGAGTTGGGATCCCAGTCGATCTGGCTGTACACCGCGCCCTCCCATCCACTCCCGGCGCTCTCGGCGAAGACAGTGCCCCCCGCCACGATTCGGTTGTCGTAAACGAGTCTCTTGGCGGCCACCCCGGACTTCCACCGTGTCCGCCCGGTCGGACGCTGTTCGAGGTTGGAGTGGAACGCAGATTCCTCGATGTTGGAGGTGAAGCGGGATCCCGTTTCCGTGAACTCGAAGTCGGAGGTAAAGCGGGAGAAGGAGGCCCGAACATCCATGGACCCGCCCGCCCTCATCGGATTCGTCCAGGAGCCTCCCACGGCGTCGTTCCCCCACGCCCACTGGATCGGCAGCGGGTTGTCACCCACATCCGAGAGGTCGAGGACATCGCGCCCCGTATAGCCGGTGAAGCGAAAGCGGTTGCCCCCCTTCGTCCACGCCTCGAAGGCTCCCTGCAGGTCCGTCAGGTGATAGGGAAACTTGAACCACGGCCTGACGAGAACGTCGAAGTAGGAGCGGCGGCCGGACAGGCGCCACCGCGTGTTGGCGAGGCCCATCTGGTCCGTAAAGCCCTTCGGCAGGGACCCGTTCACCGCAATCCGCGACGCCAGCAGGCTGATTCCGGCGTCCACGCCGAACTTCCCGTCCCCCACATCCGTCTCCACCGTGAGGACCGACGACACGCGTCCCCCGTACTCGGCCGGGAAGCCGCCCGCCTGCAATTCGGCGCGCTGCACCATGTCGGCGTTGAAGACCGAGAAGACGCCGCCCAGGTGAAAGGGGTTGAAGATGGGGATGTCGTCTAGGAGGATCAGGTTCTGGTCCGCCGACCCGCCCCGCACATTGAAGGCCGCGGTGAAGTCGGAGACCGTGTTCACGCCCGGCAGCACCTCCACCGCCCGGATCGGGTCGGTCTCCACCAGGATCGGGAGCGACTTCATCTCGACGCGGCTGATCTCCTGGACCGTCGCGCCCGCCGACTCCTCGAAGCGGGCACGGGCGCGGCTGCGCTCCGCCTCGACCGCAATCCCCTCCAGCGTGATCGGCTGCGCCACCAGGCTGATATCGAGTTCGAGCGGGGTCCCGGCCGCGACTTCAACCCGCCCCTCATACGTGGCGTACCCGATCCGGTTCACCGTGAGGACGTAGGCGCCGGGCGTCACGTCGGTGAAGGCGAAGAACCCGAGCCGGTCCGTGTCGGCTACGCGCCGCCGGGTGGAATCGGCAGCCGCGACGAGGCGGACGCCGGCCGAGGCGAGGAGGAGGCCGTCGGCGGACCATACGCGGCCGCTGATCGCGCTGTTCTGGGCGGAGGCGGCAGGAGGAAGCGCGAGGGCGAGGAGGGCGGCGGCGAGAGCGAGCGGCCACGGACGCGGCTGCACCCGCTTGGCGTCCTTGCCGTCGCGACCCCGAACAACTCCGGTCCGGCACCCCCGGGACAGGGGCGGGCGGATCGTTTTGACAGGCGACTTGTTGGACATGTTGGCGAACCCCTCACCACGGGCTGCTTGAATTGTACTGGGTCGGGACTCTTGGTGGAATCGCCCTCCCACCCTCATCTTCCTCCAATGAGAGTTCTTCGTTCCGCAGGTTCCGGTCCGGCGCTCGACCGGCTGGAGGCCATCGGTCGTACTCGCCTGGCGACCGTGCCCACTCCCCTGCTTCCGGCGCCGGGCCTGGCCAGCCACCTGCGGACCCGCGCCCGCATCTCCATCAAGGCAGACGACTGCACCGGTCTGGGACTCGGCGGCAACAAGGTGCGCAAGTTGGAGTACGAACTGGACCCGGCAAGGTTGCAGGGCGTTAGCCATTTGGTGACGGCGGGCGGGCCGCACTCCAATCACTGCCGTGTGACGGCGGCCGCCGCGGCGCGGCTGGGGCTGGGGTGCACGCTGGTCGTGAACGGCGAACCGGAAGACCCGGGGCGGGGCAACGCCCGGCTGCACCGGCTGCTGGGTGCGCGGATCGTGACGGTGGGGGACCGGGCGGAACGGGGTCCCGCCATGGAGGATGAGGCGAACCGTATTGCCGCGGCCGGAGGGAAGGCGCTGGTGGTGCCGATCGGCGCCTCGACCGCGAGGGGAGCGCTGGGATACGTGCACGCCGTCGCCGAGATGCACAAACAACTCGGAAGCGACCACGCGCCACCCTGGATCTTCACCTCGTCGTCTTCTGGGGGTACGCTTGCGGGCCTGATCCTGGGGTGTGCGATCCTCGATTGGCGTGCCCGGCTGGTGGCTGTCAGTGCGGATGAGCCGGCGGCGACCATAAGGAAGACCGCGACCGGGCTAGCCGTGGCGGCGGCTCGCTTGCCTGGACGCGAACCCGATCCACAAAAGGACCCCGGCGGCGCCGACCCGGGCGCGGGGCGCGGCGACATGGACCTGGCAGACCGCGTTCGCGAAACGGCGGACGCTGTGACCGTCACCGACCGGTTCGGCGGCGCTGGTTACGGGATCCCCACTCCCGAGGGCGAGGAGGCCACGCGTCTCTTCGGCGCCCGTGCCGGGGTGATCCTCGATCCGGTGTATACCGCCAAGGCGGCCGCGGCCCTGGTCGCCCGGCTGCGGGACGGAACGATCTCGGCGGGGGATCACGCGGTCTTTCTGCACACCGGCGGTCACCCGGCGCTCTTTCGGTAGCGGTCGGCTCACGCCCGGGATCACGTAGCCCGGGCGCGCCAATCGCGATCGCGGGGCATGGTCGGCCCCGGTCGGCCCCGCGCAGCCAACGCTAGCGCTCCAGCGACACCAGTCGGATCACCCGCACGCTCTGAACCTCGTACTCGTCCAACTCCACGTAGGCCATCAGCCCGTTCGGTCCGAACGCCCTCGGGATGCGCAGCCCGTCGGGCGGAAGCGTACCCACATAGCGGCCATCCGGGGTCATGACGTCGATCAGCCCCGGTCCCTGGCCGTTTTCGCCGGTGCGCTCCACCCAGATCCGGTTTTCCCAGTCCACCGCGATGTCGTCGATGACGGGGATCTCGTCCGCGAAGGTCATGTCCTCGATCGAGCCGGAGGCCAGCTCGATGCTCTGCACGTTGTCAGGGTTGATTGAGCTCACTGTGCCCGACGCGGAGCCACTGCTGCTGCTTCCACTCACCGCGATGAACGAACCTCCCTCGGCTCGCTCGTTTCCCTCCTTGCGTGCGGCCCGCCGTCGTTCGCGCTCCAGCTCCATGATCGCTTCGGTCACCAACGTCGGTGCGATGGGCCGCTCAACCGTCCCGGTCACGCTCCCGTCCATCCCCACCAGCTTAACCCGGTACCCGACCGAGTCCACCACGGCAACCCTCCCGTCAGAAAGCACTCCGACGTGCAGCCCGGGAACGAAGGCCCGCGGCGGCTTCATCTGCATGCTAATGCTCACGGCGGCGGAAGATCCCGACACCGACATCTCACTGCTGTTGCCATCCTCTTCAGGCAGCTCCCAAGCCGTGTAGAGGAGTTCGGACGCACCCTCGTCGAGCGAAAAGATTTCGATCGGACGGCCCTCCAGATCTTCGCTCGTCGAAATCGAAACCGATCGCCCCGCTGTCGGCATGTTCATCCTGAATGTGTTCGTGCTGAGGAGTCGCCCGTCCGGCAACGCCTGCGCCCGCATCGGGATTCCCGTGGAGGCATCGGCCGGCACGGTTCCGGTGAACTCGCCTTCGACGTCGAAGAGGTGTATGGAACCGAAGCTGATCGCCGCATAGCTCCCGTCCCCGAAAACTGCCAGCCCGATCAGTGAAGAGAATTCGCCAGGCCCTTCACCCGGCTTCCCCACCGTGCGCAGGAAGCCGCCGTCGCCCCCCATCACCACGACCCGGTCCGCCTGCCGGTCGAAGATGTGGAGGTTGCCATCGGCGTCGAACCGGACCGACTGGATTCGCCCGAAGATCTCCCAGTCCTCGCCCTCCAGGGCCCCCACGGCGAAAACCTCCTCCGTCACGGGTGTCACCAGGACATCGGCACCGCCCGGATCGTTGCCGCTCGCGTCGCTGGGCGTCCCCGCGTCGCCGCAGCCCAACAGGAGCGACGTGCAAACGGTGATGGACAGGGTTACATGTTTCGCATTCATCTCTTCGGATCCTCCTTCGGCTCGGTTACCGTAGCTTGACCTACCGGCGATCCGGAGACAGCAGGCGGATCACACGGACGGTCCGAACGTCCATTTCGTCCGAATCGATCGTAGGCCGTCAGCCCGCCGGACCCGAACGCCGCCGGAATCCGCAACCCATCCGCGGGCAGGGTTTCAGTCTAATGACGGCCCAGGGTTACGACAACCGTCGTACCGCTGGCTTCGTCTCCGCCGCGGCCACATCCGCCGGTCCGGCCTTCGCGGTCCACGGGCCATGTCGGCGAGCCGCCGGAGCCGTCGCCGTTGGGGTCGCCGCAGGAGAGGACGGACGGAGAGGACGGGCGAGCGGGGTGAGAACTGGAGGCGCGGCGCGGCGGGGGCGGTTCAATCGGCGTGGGATCCGGGGGGAGTGTGATGACAGGTGACCGTCAGCCCCAAGGGCGAGCCACGCCAACCACTTGGACGCGCCGGAAAGGGTTCGTGCTGACTCGCGGCTTCCATGAGTGTTCGGCAACGGCCAAAGGTCATCAACTGGTCGGGACTAAACGGGGAGACTACCGTTGGACAGTCAGTTTGTCCCGTTCCAGCATTCCTGCGCCCGACGCGGGTCGGTAACATGTCGGGTCGCAAGACGAACGAGACGCGTGGTCACCGCGTCGGAAACGCCGATCGGGCCACCCACCGTAGAGATGAAGGAGCGGGGATGGAGTGTAGTGCCATGAAAGAACCGATGGGCCGGTCGACAAGCCATATCGACCTGGGAGTGTCCCTGTGAGCCCCGAATTCATTGCGATTCTCGGTGTCGGTGCCTCCCTCATCGCGATCGGCGTCGCCCTCGCCGTCATGCAGGTCAGGCTCAACGGAGTGCTGCGTGCCGACATGAACATCCTGCGGGGGGACATGACCACGCTACGCACCGAGACCAGGGAAGGACTGGACAATCTCGGATCGAGGATTGACGACCTGTGCACGGAACTGAAGGGCGACATCGAAACTTTGAGAACCGAGCTGAAGGGTGACATGTCCACCGTCAGGACAGACCTCAGGAGCGACTTCCAGGTCCACCGGTCCGATACACGGGACGACAGTTCCAATCTTCGTGCGGAGATCGCCGCGCTGCGCACCGAATGCAGAGAGGACTTCGGGGCCCTGCGCATCGAGATATCGGGCCTCAGGACGGAAATGCGGACCGATATCGCGGCGCTACGTGCGGACATCCGGGATGTTGCAGGCGGTCGGCGAGCGTCCTCTGTCGCCTGAGCGCCCCCATCTTCCCCTCCAGCGCTTTCCTCGGTGGCCCAGGATGTGAACTACACATTACATTATGTAATCTCCAGTTTCCATATCGGGATGCCGAGACCGAGGGATTCCCGCCGCACTTTCCCGGCCTGATCCGACCCCCTACCTTCCCCCCCCACCCAACCCCACCACCGCACCCGGACACCCCATCCCGGAGGCACCGATGACCAGACCCCGCATCGCCCCGAACCTGTTCCCCATCCTCCTCGCCGCCTTCCTGCTGCCCACCACGCTCACCGCCCAGAACGAGCCCGACGGGACCCTGAAGCTGGTCACCTACCTCGACTGGGAGTGGGTCGCGAACCCGCAGCTCTCGCCCGACGGCAGCCAGATCATCTACACCCGCAGCTGGGTGGACAAGATCAACGACCGGCGCGACTCGGAGGTGTACATCATGAACGCGGACGGCAGCAGAAAACGCCGTCTGACGGAGGGATCTTCGCCGAAGTGGTCGCCGAGCGGGGACCGCATCCTCTTCACGAGGGGCAGCGACGACGAAGGCACCCAGATCTTCGTGCGCTGGATGGACGCCGAGGGCGCCGAGACACAGGTCACCCACCTTGAGAACGGCCCCGGCAACGTCGAGTGGTCGCCGGACGGGACGCAGATCGCCTTCACCATGTCCGTCGATTCGGATCATCCGTGGCCGATCAGCGTGCCGGGGCGTCCGGACGGAGCCAAGTGGACCGAAGCGCCCAAGGTGGTCGACCGGCTCTACTACCGGCGCGACCGGCGCGGCTACATCGACGAGGGCTACACGCACCTGTTCGTCGTTCCGGCCGACGGGGGAACCGCCCGCCAGCTCACCGACGGGGATTGGAACCACAACGGCGTCACGTGGACGCCCGACGGCGCCGAGATCCTCTTCACCTCGCTGCGCGTCGAGGACGCCGAGCACGAGTGGCGCCAGTCGGACATCTACTCGGTGAACGTGGCCAACGGTGCAATCACCCGGCTCACCGACCGCTCGGGGCCCGACGGATCCCCCGTCCCCTCCCCGGACGGCAGCCTCATCGCCTACACCGGCAACGACCTCACCACCGACACCTACATCACGCGCAAGATCTACGTGATGAACCGCGACGGGTCGAACTCGCGCATGATCAGCGAGGGCTTCGACCGCCAGGCCTCGGGCATGACCTGGGCCGAGGACGGCAGCGGCCTCTACCTGAATGTCTCGAGCGAAGGCACTCGCAACGTCCACTTCGCGTCGGTGGACGGGGGCGTGACGCCGGTCACCCAGGGCAACCACATGCTGAGCTTCTCGTCGATCGAGTCGGGCCTCGCGGTGGGTACGCGCTCCGACTCCCACAACCCCGGCGACATCGTCACCTTCCGGCTCTCCGACCCCGGCGACATCACCCGCCTCACGGACGTGAACGACGACGTCCTCACCGGCGTGACCCTCGGCGAGGTCGAGGAGGTCTGGTACAAGTCGGTCGAGGACTACGACATCCAGGGATGGATCATCAAGCCGCCCGACTTCGATCCGTCGAAGAAGTATCCCCTCATCCTCGCCATCCACGGCGGGCCGCACGGCATGTACAACGTGGGCTTCAACTTCGGCTGGCAGAACCACGCCGCCAACGGCTACGTGGTCGTCTACACCAACCCGCGCGGCTCATCCGGCTATGGCAGCGCCTTCGGCAACGCAATCAAGAACGCGTATCCGGGGAAGGACTTCGACGACCTCATGGCGGGCGTCGACCTGGTGGTCGGGCGCGGCTACATCGACGAGCAGAACATGTTCGTATACGGGTGCTCGGGCGGCGGCGTGCTGACCTCTTGGGTGGTGGGACACACCAACCGCTTCGCGGCCGCGTCGGCCAACTGCCCCGTGACCAACTGGCTGTCCTTCGTGGGAACGACGGACGGCGCCAGCTGGTACCGCAACTTCGAGAAGTTCCCCTGGGACGATCCGTCGGAGCACCTGCGGCGCTCACCACTCATGTACGTGGGCAACGTCACCACGCCCACCATGCTGATGACCGGCGAGGGTGACCTGCGCACGCCGATGCCGCAGACGGAGGAATATTACCAGGCGTTGCGGGTGCTGAAGGTCCCGACGGCGATGATCCGGTTCAAGAACGAGTGGCACGGAACGAGTTCGAGGCCGTCGAACTTCCTGCGGACGCACATCTATCTGCGGGAGTGGTTCGAGAAGCATCGGAGGGGAGGGCCGGTGACGTAGGGGGACCCGGGAAGGAGTCGCCGTTACGCCACCACCCTACCCAACACCATCCACGGAGGGCAACATCCCCGGACAAGGCTCCCCGCTGATCCGTCGCAGCGGGCGCAGGACTACCCTGTTGGCCTGCTGCGAAATGTAGGAGCCTCCTCCATCCTTGGACCCGGTAGCGTACTCGAACACGAGGGCGCTGTCCTGGTAGATGTGCCATGCGTCGAAGTCAAGTGACGGTCCCGGTTTGCGCACGATTGCATGGCAGCCGGTTTCGGGGTCGACGACGGTGCCCGGAACCTCCACGTTCCGGCCGAGCAGCACGAGGTCGCCCTGGTCGTCCAGGGACGGTCTCAGCTGCCGGTTCCAGCGACCGCAGGGCCAATCCACGGACCGCCCGGACGGCATCGTCACCTTCACCGTGCAACCGTCCCGCACCTCGGCGAAATCGGTGGGGACCGCCAGCGTCTGCATCTCGCCGTCGCGGTGATACACGAACACGGAATCGGGACCCTCCCCGTAACTCAACACGACGTAGGCTTCGGCGTCCGTGCAGGCGACTTGTGCAACAGCCGTCCATCCGCTGCGGCGTGTCCGGCTTCCCTCCACCGTTTCCGTTTCCCAGATCACGCGATCGGCCCCCCGACCATCCACCTCGCCCGGACCCACGCCCTCGTCGGTGCCGTCGGGCCCACGCCGTATCACGCCACCCCGGACCGGGATGGCCGGCTGACCGTCGAATCCGCAGACCTTCTTGCGCGGTTCCGCGCGAGGTTGCCAATAGCTGACGAAACTGCCGAGCGCGTCGAACTCTAGGATCCTCAAATGGCCGGAAACGTAGAGTCCCCCGTCTCGAGCGAGCGACATGCCGGTCAGGCCCTCCGAAAGTTCGTGCGGACCATCTCCAGTAGGGGTTGAAATGGTCCGAATCCACTCCCCCGTCTCGAGGGAGAAGGCCATGACCCCCTCCGGCTCCTCGGCATCGGTGACGTAGAGAATGGCCCTGTCCCGGTCCAGGACAATGTCGTCGACTGTGCCTATGGCGCGCCATATGTCGTCGATGATGACCCGTCCGGCCGCAGTGTCGATTTCCAGCACCTGCTGGGCCTCCGCGACGGGCGCGCCGATGGCGGTTGCAACGGCGAGCATTGTCGCCGCTCCGGGGTTTCCGATCTTCTTCATTTGCAATAACCTCCCTGCAATGCTCGCGTCCGCCAGCGCCGCACCAACCGAGTCACCCCGGCGCCGGCAAGTCCACCCTCACCGTCAGAATATCCGTGTCGTGGTACTTCTGGTGCCGGACCGAGGCAGCCAGATGACGTAGCAGCCGCAGCGAAAAATCATGCTCGCCCGCGATCTCGAACGATTGCTCTCCAGCCAGCGCCAACCGGTCCTCCAGGTTGCCCTCACCCGCCACGGCCAGGAATTCCAACTCGACCGCCCCGCGCCGCGACCGCACGCTCAAACGCAGGCGCCGCGGAGGGCCGGAATCCTCCCCTTCATCCCCCATCAGGCTCACCAGCGCTTCCTCGGCCGCAAGCTGGACCCGCTCGATTCCATCGTCGCGCCAACCCACCCGCGCGCCGAATCCCTCCAGGAAGGTGCGGATCTCCGCCAGCGCATCCACGCTGAGCGCCGTCACCAGTCGCTTGCGGCGAGGGCCCGTGAGTTCGACAAAGGCCGTCAGGACGAGCGCCGTCAGACCGCCCGAGGTCATGCCGTTGCCAAGCATCTCGGCGAAGAACGGACTCATCCGGTCGATGAAGAGGCCGCCGCTCTGGAAGCCCGACCCCACCCAGAACGAGACGCCCACGATCGCGGCCTTGCGGTAGTCCATCCCGTCGTTCACCACGATCCGCATGCCCAGCACGAAGAGGATTGCGATCAGAACGACCACGTAGGAACCGATGATCGCGTCCGGAATCGAGAGGATCACCGCCACGAGCTTGGGCATCAGGGCCAGGGCACAGAATCCCACTCCGATGCCGACCCCCACCCGCCGCGCGGCGACACCGGTGATCTCGACGATCGACACGCTGCTCGAATAGGTCGTGTTGGGAACGGTCGCCAGCAGCCCTGAAAGAAGGTTCCCCAGCCCGTCGGCCATGACCGCGCCCTGCACCCCGCGGAAGTCCGTGGCCCGATCGTCGCGCCACGATACCCGCTGCACGGCCACCGAGTCGCCGATGGTCTCGATGGCGCCCACGAGCGTCACGAACACAAAGGCGGGCAGCAACGCCCAGAAGACAGGCCCGAAGCTGAAGTCGAAGCCCGGCCAGCCCGCGACCGGCAGTCCGAACCAGGGGGCGGCGCCCACGGCATCCCAGGAGAAGAGCCCATAGAAACCCGCAACCGCGCTCCCCGCGACGATCCCGATCACGGGACCCCAGAGGCGCATCGCTCCGGCGCCTCGCAGCACAATCAACATCGTGACACCCAAGGTGACCAACGCCGTCACGGGCCCGGCGGACGGGGCGGCCCCTTCGGGCACCCGCTCCACCAGGTCGAGAACCAGCGGCATGACCGTGACCGCGATCAGCATGATCACGGTTCCCGCGACCGTCGGGGTGATCAGACGGCGGAGCAGCGACAGCCGCGACGCGAGCAGGAACTGGAAGAGCGCGGAGGTCGCGACCAGCGTGGCCAGCATGCCGGGTCCGCCCTGCGCCAGCGCGCCCACCGACACCGCGATGAAGGCCCCCGACGTGCCCATCAGCAGGATGTAGCCCGCTCCGAAGCGTCCGAACCGCCTGGCCTGCACCATCGTCGTGATGCCGCTGACCAGGAGCGCCGCAGAGGCCGCCCACGACAGAAAGAGCTCGCTGGCGCCGGCTGTCCGCACCACGATGGCGACGGTGAGCACGATGGGCCCAAGGGTGAGAAGGCAGTACTGCGCCGCGAGCCCGATCGTGACGGGATTGCTGGGTTTCTCGTGGGGTTCGAAGCGGACTCCGGTACCGGTTCGGCGTGGTTGCTGGGCCATTGTTACCGCCTCGGCCTCAGCCGGTTGTTCACCACGTTGTTGTAGATCGACCCGAACTGGTAGCTGAAGCCGATTTCCATGCCGTAGTCGAAGTCGGTCGGGCGCTGCTGGAGCCGCAACAGGGCCTCCTCGTCCGTCGCACCCTCCGCGGACAGGAAGATCTGATCCCTCACCCACGACACATTCCCCGAGACATTGACCGACAAGCCGCGCACGACCCGAACCGACGCGCCGGCCCAGAAGGAGATCCTGTAGAGATCGGTGTTGTGCAGGAATTGCGTGCCGCTGGTCCCGAACCAGGCGCTGCCCCAGGGCTGGCGCTGGTCGAACCGGATCTCCAGCATCTGCTCATAGCGGGTCTCGGCGGTCTCCAGGTAGACGGTGCGCTCCGTGTAGTCGTGGTACATGCCGGTGATCCCGTACACGAAGGTGAAGGAGCGGCGCGTCGCCTCGTCGTAGGGGAAGACGCTGTATTCGATCGTGGGGGACAACGCTGCGCGAAAATCCAGGTTGTAGCTGAGGAATCGCCCGCTGGATCCGATGAGGCCGACCGACCAGTGCTCGGCCAGCGCGTATACGAGGCGGGAGTCCACGTTCCAGCGCGTGCGATTGTCCTTGAACGTCCCTTCCGACAGGTCGATCTGCAGGCGATTGTGGCCCATTCCGCCCGACACGCTGAACTTCCAGGTCGGCGTCGTGCGCCAGGCGGCGAGATTGCTTTCGAGGGAGACGTTGCGGTAGCTCGACTCCCCCTCGACGCCGGCTTCGCCGCGGACCCGGAACACCCACAGATTCCAGGGATCGTCGACTTCGTCCGGTGACACCAGGCCCTCCGGCTGCCCGGACTCCGCCGCCGTGAGCGTGACCAGCCCGCGATACCCCGACTGATTCGCGAACATCGCCAACCCGAGGGCCAGGGTGTTGGCAAGGGCGTCCAGCACTTCGCGGTCGGTGTCGGTCGGTAGCGACTGGTACGAATGCTCGTGGCTGTAGGGCTTCTCCTCGTCGGTGCCGATGAAGTCGAGCAGGTACTCCCTGCCCCCCGCACCGGTCCCCTGGGCCGTCATGATGACATGGACATCGGCGACTTGCCTGTCGCGGACCCAGTTCACCCAGTCGATTTCGGTGCGGTAGTACTCGTAGTTGCACCGAGCCTCGCGACAGTCGAGGAAGACGTTGGGGCGGGACTGCTGGGAGTGGGCATCACTCCACATCCCGGCCACCGTCCCCAGCGCAACGACGGCGGCGACGCACCCCCGGAGGCCGAGCGACCTCGCGGACGCCCTCATTCGGCCACCGGACTCACCCGGCCACTTCCCCCTCGAAAACGCCCACCTTGAGCGGCGGATCCACCCACCAGTGGAAATGGAACCGGTTCTCGCCGTCCACGATCACTCCCTCGCGCCGTTCACGCGTCTTGGGCCAATCGGTGCGTTCGTTCATGACGACCAGCACCTGTCCGGGCCCCAGCGCGGCCACATGGTCCCGCAAAGCCTGCTCCAGCTTCCCCAGCAACTCCCGTTCGGCGTGACGCTGCACGTCGCCGTCGGCCTCCGCGCCGATTTTCTCCGTACTAACCGCGCGGTTGCCGCCCTCGAAGTCCGCCGCCGAAACCGAGAACACCCGATCGCGCTGGAACCCTATCTCGGTCATCGCGGCGGGGTTGAAGTTGGGCTGCACGCTGTGATACCACTTCCCGTATCGCCTGAGGATCATGCGGTCGGTCCTCAGTCCTCGTGGCTCAGCAGCGCCGCCAACTCATCCGGCGCGAGCTGCTTCCCGGCCTTGCTCCCCATGCCGCGCCCCGACCTGGAACGCGCCCGCGAAGGCTCCCTGCGCTCCATGACCACGCCTCCCGCGAAGTCGAAGTCCGGATGGTGCACCTTGTCCAGCCGGCGCTCCAGTTGGAACTCCAGGGTTCGGAACGCTCCAATGTCCGACGCGGTCACGAAGGTCACGGCCTCGCCCGTCGCCCCCGCCCTGCCCGTCCGCCCAATGCGGTGCACGTAGTCGCCCGGGTCGAGCGGCACGTCATAGTTGACCACATGCGAGATCCCCTCGATGTCCAGCCCCCGTTGCGCGATGTCGGTCGCGACCAGTACTCGCACCTCGCCGTCGCTGAACCGCTCCATCGCGCGGGTCCGGTGGCGCATCTGCCGGTCCGAATGAATCGCGTCGCAGGAGATGTGGGCCTTTTCCAGTCGCGACTGCAGGGTATTGGCGCCGATCTTGGTGCGGGTGAAGACGAGCACCTGCTCCCATCCCGGCTGGGCCAGGAGGTGGATCAGAAGGTCGGGCTTCAGTTCCGGCCGCACCGAATACGCGATCTCGGAGATCCCCTGTGCCATCGTGCCCGAGGGGGTGACCTCGATCCAGGCGGGGTCACGGGTCATGCGCAGCGCCAGGGCGTGGACGGCGTTGGGCATCGTGGCCGAGAAGAGGAGGGTCTGCGGCCGCCGCCCGAGTCCGCGCACCACATCCTCGATCTGCGGCCGGAACCCCATGTCCAGCATGCGGTCGGCCTCGTCGAGGATCAGCAGGCGGACGCCCTTCAGCTTCGCCTTGCCGCGCTGCTGCAGGTCGATGAGGCGTCCCGGGGTGGCGACGATCACCTCGTCCCCACGGGCCAGCGCATCCAGTTGCGGCCCGTAGGCGACCCCTCCGTGGATCACCGACGAGCGCACCTTCGAACCGGCGGCCAGCGCCTCCGTGTCCTCGCAGACCTGCTGCGCGAGCTCACGGGTGGGGCACAGCACCAGCACCTGCAGCCCGGCCCCCTCTTCGATTCTCTCCAGCGCGGGCAGCATGAAGGCGCCCGTCTTCCCGGTCCCGGTACGGGCGATCCCGACCACGTCCCGCCCGTCCGCGACAAGAGGAATGGCCTGCTGCTGAATGGGGGTCGGCAGGGTCCAGCCCTGGGACTCGATGGCGGCCAGTCGGAGCGGAGAGAGCCCGAAGGCCGAAAAGTTCGTCGATTCGGTCAAGTCATGTGTGGCGGTTCAATGGCGTGCCGGGCGCTTTCGCCCGACTGACGGCCCGCGGCAGCAACCCCGCTTCAACTCAAACCGGCGACACATCCTTGGGCTTGTGAAAAATGTAACAAGGTCCGCCAATGCCGAACAACCTAAGGGAGGACGCGGTGGGCGCTCCCATTCCGGTTTGCCAGACGGAGAGACGGGGCTGCCGTGCAGGCCGCCCGCGGTACCGCAGGCTTCAACCTGTCGGATCTTGCCGGGCAAACTGGTGACTCCGGCCCACCCTCTCGCCATCTTCAAGCATGTCCCGGCCCACCACATCCGTTCTCTTCGTCTGTCTCGGAAACATCTGCCGCTCTCCCCTCGGCGAGGGGATCTTCGTCGCATTGGCGGAGGAGCGCGGTCTCGATGGTGACTTCCATGTGGACTCCGCCGGGACCGCGGGCTACCACTCGGGCGAACCGCCCGACTCCCGTTCCACGGCGGTGGCCGCGGCGAACGGCGTCCACCTGACCGGATACGCCCGCCAGGTCACTCCCCGCGACATGGAGCGTTTCGACGTCATCGTCGCGATGGACCGCAGCAACCAGCGCTCCCTGCAGCGTTTGCGTCAGCGATACGGTCGCGGCCGGGGCGGTCTGGCCGACATCGTGATGATGCGCGACTACGACCCCGACGCACGCGACGCCGATGTCCCCGATCCCTATTACGGCGGCCACGACGGTTTCGAGCGGGTCTACCGCATTCTGGAGCGTTCCTGCCGCGGCCTCCTCGACGAGCTGGCGGGCCCCGGCCGGGATTGACGGGTCGGCGCCGATCGAACATGGACCCGGCTGTCGTCCCCAGCGCCTGCCAAGCGGCGGGCATCGACCCGGCGGAGGTGCTGGGCACGCGCATGGTCGGCGGCGGCTGCGTCAACGAGGGGCTGAAGGTGCGGACCAGGGGAGGCGACATCTTCCTCAAGTGGAACGCGGATGTGGGACATCGTTTTTTCCGCGTGGAGGCGGAGGGACTCCAGGCACTCGCGGCATCCGGCGCCGTCAGGACGCCCGCCGTGCTGGCGTGCAGCCGCGAGGCCGACACGGTCGCGTGGATTTTGCTCGAGTGGATCGAGGAAGCAGTCCCCGGCGACGAGTCGTGGCGGCGGCTGGGACGCCAACTCGCCACCCTGCACCGCTGCTCCGAGGGCGACGGCCGCCACGGCTGGCACTCCAACAACGTGATCGGTTCGCTCCCCCAACCGAACCGCTGGACGGAGGATTGGGGCGACTTCTGGGCCGAGCAGCGCATCCGTCCCCTCGCGCGGGCACTGGCCACCCGCGGCGCCCTGTCCACGCGACAACTGGCCACGATCGAGAAGGCAGCCGATCGCGCGGCTGCTCTCCTCACACCCGCCGCCAAGGCCGACGGTCCGTCGCTCCTGCACGGCGACCTCTGGTCCGGCAACGTCCTCTTCGCCCGCGGGCGCGACGGGCGGCGAGGCGGCGCAGCCGAACCCGTCCTCATCGACCCGGCCGTGTACATCGGCCACCGGGAGGTCGATCTGGCCATGACACGCCTCTTCGGCGGCTTTCCTCGCGCCTTCTACCGTGGCTACGACGAGGTCTGGCCCCGGCGACCGGGCCATGAGCACCGCCGCCCCGCATACGAGCTGTACCCGCTGCTGGTCCACGCCCGGCTCTTTGGGGGCAGCTACGTGGCCGCAGCCGTGCGGGCGGCGCAGGCGATACTCTGACCTCCGCATGCAGGGAACGCGCCCGTCAATCGTCACGCCGGATCCGGTAGCCTTCGACCCGCTCCCGGCCCAACTCGTCCCGTCCAACGGCGAGAAGGAAGTCCGTTCCCATCCAGCACGGGTTCAGATACCAGTGGCACGGCACTCTGAGCCTTGGAGCCGGAAGCACTCCGAGCCACCGTCCTTCAGGGCTGAACACGCTCCATAGGTCGGGTCCCCCGACCTCCGACGCAGACCATCCGGAAACCCACAAATACCCCTCGGGGTCCACGAACAGGCCTGCCACGGGAGGATGGTAATCTCGCTTGGGAATCGCTCGCAGGAGCGGCTCCCCGAGATCCTCAAGCCCTATGGCACCGTGCGCGGTGGCCAAGTAGGTCACCCATGCGCGGTGTCCTTCGTCCGAAACCGGCACCCGAGCCGTCGAGCGGCGAATGATCCGGACGAGCCTCCCGTCATACGAAAACTGCCGGATCTCGTCTCTGGTCCCGTCGGCGATGTAAATGGATGGGGGAGCCGCCCCCGCTGCAAGGAATGCGTCGAGAAAGGTAAAGCTCGGCAAGAGTACGCCCCCGATGTCCACTGGAACGACTTCCTCGCCCTCCCAAACACCCAGTGTGCGGGTAGCGTGTTCCTGGTCAACCAGCACGAATTCGATGGGTGATCTGACCGCCGTTCCGGTCGAGGGTTGAAGGGTCGGATCCTCCTCGCCGCCCATGGTCACGAAGCCCCCATCCGCCAGCGGAATGCGGCGCGACTCAGCGGTCACGCCGTTCGAGGCCTCCATCACCTTGCCCAGGTCCACCGACCGAGTTCGGATGAGATCTCCGTCCGTGTCGAAATAGCTCACCGGCCCGAACCACGAATCCCACACCGCCAAGGTGTCCGGGGGAAGGTACTGCAGCTCGGCGGGCCCACCGAATTCTCCGGGGCCCCGCCCCTCTCTGCCCATGACCCGCGACCGCTCGCCGGTGGGCTCGAACAGGTAGAGCTGCCTGTTGCCGCGGGAAAGGACGGCGACGCGCCCGTCTTCAAGTCGCGCAAGCCCCGACACCTGCCATATCAGGTGAGCGGAGTCACCGGCAAGAAGCGACCGATCGCTACCGCCGAGCACGATCTCGGGTTCCACATCCATGCGCCAGAACCGTTCTGCATGATGCTCTGGAAAGTGGTTCTCCACGATCTCGATCTCGGCGGAGTCACGGATCGCGAAGCCGGCTTCTGTTCCGGTCGGATCACCGGAATCCTGGTGATCGCACCCAGGCAACAGGGAAGACACCATGAGGACGGGAAAGAGAATCGCGCCCCATGTCGCCCACCCGAGCGCAGCATGCCACCACCGCCGCTCAGTCGCGGCCGCATGAGCAGCCGTCTGCGGTGGCACTGCTCCTCCGTCAATCCTCGATTGCATTCTTTCGCCAGCCATCGCGACTGCGGCGGTCGATGGCCGCAACAGGCTCCTTCAGCGCTCGATCAAGAGCAGGTCGGATCTCTGGCGTAACCGGGACCGTGCCCGCAGGAATGCTCGGCGCGCACGCCAGGACCAAGTCGATTCGGCCCGCCTCCGGCAGATACTCGACCGAGAATCCGTCGCGAGTAGACCCGATGCTCTCCGCTACCCTTTCGAGATCCATGGCGTCCAATCCGCTCCGAAGATCGGACACGGCATTGGACAACGCCTGTTGCATCGCCGTCCCACCGCAGGGGATGTGGCATGGTCCCCAAGCGTGCCAACTGACGAACCCATGACAGTGAGATGTCCCGCCGCAGCGAGAGCACTGGTAGCCCTGGTCCGAGTTTGTCCAGCCGCATTTGTCTCCCCCGTTGGGGAACCCGTGGATCGGTCCCAGTTCCCCGCACCACCCGCACGTCAGCCCCCCACCCTGCGCCTCCACCTCGTTGGGCAGGCCCCCCACCAAGAACACCATCAGCGCGGCCACGAACAGGTACGTCTTCCTTGCGATCGCCATCGTTTGCCTCCCGGCACCAGCGGTGAGTTCGCTCCCTCCGAGCGTTTCCCGGAGGAGCCATACTGCGCCTGACAGTCTATCCCCCCCCCCCCCCCGTTCTGTCAAGGACCGTTGTTCGTTAGCACAAATCTGTCCGGTCTTTAGCACACGATCTGTCCGGTCCAAGCCCTTCACCGAGAGGCTTGGGCGAACCGGGCGGAGACGCCGCAAAAGGCAACGAATGGAGAGGCGGGTCGGCTGCCAGCACAAATTGCTAGCACATCACCCACCTACCCTCACCGCGACCATCAACCCGTCCCCCACCGGCACGATGGTCGCCTCGAAGCGCGGATCGGCGGCCACCCGCTCGTTGAAGCGGTGAATGTGCACCGCCAGCCCCCCGAACCCCTCGGGATCGAGCACTTCGCCGCGCCAGAGCGCGTTGTCGGCCACTAACAGCCCATTGTGGCGGACAAGACGGGCCGCCTGCTCCAGGTAGTCGCAGTAGCGTTCCTTGTCGGCGTCCAGGAAGACCGCGTCGAAGGGGGGATCCGGGTCCATCGCGACCATCTGGTCTAGCGCGTCGCCGACCCGCACCTCGACCCGGTCGGCGAGACCGGCATCCGCCACGGAATCACGGGCAACGGTTGCCCGGCGCGGGTCGATCTCCAGCGTGATCAGCTTGCCGTCCGACGGCAGCGCCCGCGCGATCCACACCGCCGAGTAGCCGGCCAGCGTGCCGATCTCGAGAACGCGTCGCGCCCCGATCGCCCGCAACAGGATCTGCACGGCGCGTGCGGTGGCGGGGGGGAGCTGGATCGCTGGCAGCGCGGCCTCGGCGGCACGGGCGCGTATCGCGCGGAGGCAGTCGTCTTCACGCGCGAAGAGTCGGCGTACGTATTCGTCCAGCTTGTCGTGATCCAATTCGGAAGGCGCGGGCGCGCCACTAACCAGGGTCTCCGCCGCGCGGGGATCCCCCTCTCCCCCCCTCCCCTCACCCATTCAACACCTTCGCCATGCGCCGCACCCCCTCCTCGATGTCCTCGTCCGACGAGGCCGTGCTCATGCGGGCGAAGCGCGGGTCGCCGAACGCCTCGCCCGGCACGATCGCCACCCCCACCTCTTCCAGGATGCGCGTGCAGACATCGCCGGCGCACGTCATGTCCCCGTCGAAGACGCCGTCCACGCGGAAATACAGGTAGAACGCGCCCTCGGGCCTGACGTAGAAGCACCCCGGGAGGAGCTCGTCGAAGAGGCGCGTCACCAGGTCGCGGCGGCGGCGGAAGGCGGCCAGCATGACGGCACGGTCGCGCGCGCCGTCCTCGCCCCGGGTGAGGCCCTCGAGCGAGGCCACCTGCGACGGCGTGGCCGCGTTCAGCGACACGTGGCTCTGCAACGCCGACATCTTGGAGGCCAGCTCGCGAGAAGTGTACGAGAACCCGACCCGCCACCCTGTCATCGCGAACGCCTTGGACATCCCGTTCGTGACCACCAGGTCACCCACCGCGTCAGGGTCAATGTCGAGAGCGCCCGGGGCCTTGTCCCCCTCGCCATAGTAGATCTCCTGGTAGATCTCGTCGCTGATCAGGGTGACGCCGCGAGACCTGGCCCAATCCGCTATTGCACCGAGCGCGGCCTTCGAATACACGCCGCCCGTCGGGTTCGACGGGGTCGAGAGAATCAGTCCCCTGCTTCGCTCGGTCGCCGCGGCGTCGAGGTCGTCGGGGGTGAGCATGAACTCGCGGGCTTCGCTCCCGGCCACTGGGACCGGTTCGGCCCGCGACAGCGTCACCATCTCGGGATAGGAGGTCCAGTACGGCGACCCGATCAGCACCTCGTCGCCGGGACCGAAGAGGCAGAAGCAGGCGTTGAAGAGTGACTGCTTGGCCCCCGCCGACACCACCACGCGGGTTGGATCGGCCGGATAGCCGGTCCCGGCGGTCATGTATTCGGCGGCCGCGGCGCGCAGTTCGGGGAGGCCCGCGGCGGGGGTGTACCGCGTGCGCCCTTGCCGAATCCCTTCGATGCCGGCCTCGGCGATCCCCTCGGGGGTGCGGAAGTCGGGCTCGCCCGCGCTCAGGTTGATGATGTCGCGCCCTTCGGCACGCAACTTCTTGGCGAGGGTGCTGACCGTCACGGTGGCGGACGGCTGCAGCCTCGCGATGTTCTCGGAATAGGTCATAGGTTGGTGGGGCTCGTTTGGGGACTCAAAGGGTTGCTGCTTTCGGCGGAGCCGTCGCACAATCGGTTCGCGGAGGTATCTTTGGCAACCCTGCCAGCCGCCCCGACCATTGCGACCATGCCGAAGCGAGCCCCCGCCTTCTACTTCGATCTAACCGATCCCGGTTCACGCCTCGCCGCACACCTGATCGATGAGGCGGGTGCGGCGGACGCGGTCGAATGGCGGGGTTTCGAGCTCCGGCCTCCCCCCCGCCCGCTGATCGATCCCACCTCTGCCGACTGGTCCGCCTACCAGGCCCAGGCTGTCGAATGCGCCCGCGAAATCGGCGTCCCAATGCATACTCCGCAGCTCGTGCCGTGGACCCGCAAGGCCCACGAACTGGCCGAGTTCGCCCGCGAGGGGGATTGTTACCACGCCGTCCGGCGCGCATTGTTCGAGGCCCACTTCGTCGACCGAACCGACATCGGGCGGATAGATTTGCTGGTTGACATCGCGCACCGCGCCGGACTGGACCGCACCGAGGCCAAGGCCGTGCTGGACGTGGACCGCTTCACCCGTGTCGTCCTGGAGCAGCGGGAGGCGGCCCGGGAGCACGGGATTTCGGTGGTCCCGGCCCTCGTTGCGGGCGACCGTCGCCTGGAAGGCCTGGCCACGGCGGCCGAAATCGCGCGGTGGACACGGTGGATCAGGAACGAACTCGAAGCAGCAAAAGAGGAGTAGACGGAAAAAATGGCGGGATACGAACGCAAGACGGCGCTCGCTCCGGCGGAGGTCCTGGCACGGGCCGAGGAACTCCTCCCGGTCTACATCGGCCTCAGCAGGTCGAAGCAGTCTTCCCATGGCGCCACCTACACCGGCGACGAGGGCACGGTGGTCCTCTCCGTCCACCGGCACGGCCCGTTTACGGACGTCACGGCGCGCACCGACCGGCTCCGCACATCGCGCATGGACTACGAGATCCAGCGCTTTCTCAACCATCTCCCCTACGAGTACGGCGACGCCGGCGGCCCCGGCTCCGGCGATCCCGACTAGGACTACGCAGCCCGTGGACAGAATCCCCCCGGCATTCGAGCGGCGATGCATCCGCGCTGGACGCTTCGCTCGAATTAGTCACACAGTAAACTATACCTTACAGATTGTAATGTGTACTATACTTGTCGCCCGTTCGCGGCTCCGCTCTGCGTTGCTCCTCGGACGAATAGCGGTGCTATTCGCCCTTCGTCGCGCCTTGCCAGCCCGGCGCCTCACCGCTCTCGGTGCTCGGGCGGCTCTATCCACGGACTGCTGACCCCCGCCGATGACATCCTTCGAAGACCTTCCCCTCGGCCCCGAAACCGTCGCAGCACTCGCGGCCGAGGGCATCGAGACGCCCACCCCCTTCCAGGCGGCGGCGATCCCCGTCATCGCGCGCGGCAACGACCTCATGGGCCGGGCCGGGCCGGGCAGCGGCACCCTCGTCGGCTACGGCGCACCCCTGCTGGACCGGCTCAAGGGGGGCCATGGCGCGCCCGTCTGCCTGGTCCTCTGCGCGGGGCAGCGCCAAGCCACCGAACTTGCAAGGTCCTTCGCGCGCCTCTGCGAGGCCTCCGGAGCGCGTGCGGCCGCGCTGGCCGAAAACTGGCTGCTCCCCGAACGCGCCGACTTCCTCTTCGTCCCAGCCGACCGCGTGCAGGCGCTGTACGACCGGTCCATTGACGTCACGCACGTCCAGGCACTCGTCCTGCACGACGGCGACGGTGTGGTCAAGGGCGTCCCCGCCGATCACCTCGAGGCTTTACTGACGGGCTTGCCCAAGGAGTGCCAGCGCATCTTCTGCGGCCTTCCCTTCGGCCTCCCGCTGCGCTCGCTCGCCCAACGCTTCACGCACCGGGCCGCCACCGTTCCGGCCGGGCCGCGTCAATCCGCGGGAAAACCCCGCAAGAAAAAGCCATCGACCGACGAGTCCTCCCGCGAACTCAACCTCATCGTGCTCGAGGGGGACCGCTGGGAGTCGGCGCTGGCGCTCACCGCCACGCTGCTGGAAGATCCCATCCGCCACGTGCTGATCTTTGTCTCGTCGGCGGACCAGGCGGCGGACCTGGGGGACTTTCTTGCCATGCACGGCTACGGCTCCGGGCCCCCCGGCGACGAGACCGTCCCCGTCTGGCTCTCCCCCGGCGAGGACGAGGCCGCCCGCGAGGCCCTCGACGCCATGGACGAGCCCGAGACCGTCGCAACGCTTTCCTGCTCGGTCCCCACGGGAAGCGCCGCCGCGACCCTTCGCCACACGGTCGGCGGACCCGCCTGGGCCCTCGCCGCGGTGCGCGAAACCGGCCACCTCAAGGAGGTCGCCGCCGACGCCGGCCTGCGCCTCAAACGCGTCCGCCCCACCCGTCCTCCCCGCGTCTCGGCCACCCTCGACGCCCGCATCGACGACCTTCACGAAGCGGTCCGCGCCCCCGAGATGGCCCCCTACTACCTGCTCGTCGAGTCGCTGCTGGACCGCTTCTCTGCGGCGGAAGTCGCGGCCGCGGCCCTCATGCTCCTCGATCGCAGGGGCGCGAAGAAGGAGGCTCCCGCGGTCGGCGCGGCCAACGCCTCCGCGCCCGAGAGCTGGACCCGCCTCTTCGTAACCGCGGGCAAGCGCGACGACCTCGGCCCGGGCGACCTGCTAGGCGCGCTGACCAACGAATCGGGCGTTCCCGGCAAGAGGGTGGGGCGCATCGACGTGCGCGAGAGCCATTCCCTGATCGAGGTGCGCGAAAGCGACGCGAAGAAGGTGATCTCGGCGATGAACGGTGTCACGCTGGGGGGGCGCAGCCTGCGCGTGGACTACGACCGCGCGAAGGAGCGGCGGCCGGGAGGGAAGGAGTGGCAGCCGAGTGGCAGGGACCGGCGGCCGGGTGGCCGGGAAGGGCATTCGGGACGGAAGCCCCGGCGCCCGGGAAGCAAAGAACGGCGGCCAGGAAGCAAGGAACGGCGGCCGGGCGGCAAAGAGCGGTCACCCGGTGGCCGGAAGCCCGGACGCCCGGGTGGAAAGGGATGGCCGCCGGGCGGAAAACCCTCGCGACCGCGGGGGAAGTAGTAGGGTTCAGCGCCGGGTGCAGTCCCCCGACAGCCGGACCACACCTACGCGACGATCTCCTCCTGCCGCCGCCGGAACATCCGGTACAGGAAGTACACCACTCCGATCGCCAACCCGACCTTGAAGGCCAGCACCATGAAACTGAAGAACATGCCGACAAGCGGCGCCGTGATGGCCGCGAGCAGCTTCAGCAGAATCAAACTCACCACACCGGTGGCAGCAACCGCGCCGACGGCTCTTATCGTCATTCCATCATCTCCTTGTTCTGGTTCCAGGAATCGTTCCCTACCCTACCCCCGGAACCGGTAGGATAGTTTCACGAACAGTCCCTCGGCCTCCGGACGGACATCCCGGAAGCGGAAGGCCTCCATGTCTTCCATGCGGCGCGTGTACCCCATGAAGAAGACCGTCCCCGGGGTCGGTTCGTAGCTCAGCAGCGTCTCGAACGAGAAATCGTTGGACTCCGACCCCTGCAGGTCGAAGCACGACCCGTCCGAACAATATGCAACCTGGCTCCCCCCGGTGGGTGTAAGCAAGGAGCCCCGCCTCTGGCTTCCGTACTCCACGATCGCCCGCAGGTACAGCGCACGATTGAACTGGTACTGCGCCCGGACCCGCGGAATCGTGGCCCGCGAGTAGAGGGACCCGTCGCGCTGCCGGAAGAGGCTCGTGTGCCGGACGCCCAGCTCACCGCTGAGATTGGTTGTGGGAAAGAGGTTCAGGCTGGCGTCGCCGGACCACGAATCAGCCACGTCCACCGGAGCGTCGCTGATGAAGTCGAAAAGAGGCGACTCGGACCGCGTCAGCCGCACATTCCCGCGCACGCGGTCGAAGGAATTGATCCAGAAGAAGACCGTGCCCGAGCTCAGACCCTGGAAGAGCGACTGGTCGGGGAAGAAGGCCTGCTTGACGCCCCCGGCACTCGTGGAGACGAGGTTATAGTAGCTGTCGCGCTCGAAGCGGTAATACGAGTGCGAGTAGTTGCCGAAGACCGTGATGTTGCCGCGGAAGGAGACGCTGCCCCCAAGCCGTACACTGGCCTCCTGGGCCCGCTGTCTGGCCCAGAAGTCGTCGTGGGTCCACAACGCTTCGGTTTCCAGGCTCAGGCCCCAACTCTCGATCAGGTCGCCGGGCCGGCCACGGAAGTTGTAGCTCGCCCGCGACTGCAGCCGGGCGATGCCGGTGCGCCTCAGGAAGCCGCTGCCGGCCTCGAAGTCATTGCTGATGTCGTGGCCGCTGATCTCAAACTGGAGGTTGCGGCCCGACCGCTCCAGCTGTGCCGACAGGAGTCCGCCGTGGACGGATTCGGGGCTGCCGTGGGCCGCGCGGCTCCCGGCTGCCAGGAGGGTGACCGTGTACCGCTGGTGCAGCTGGAAGCGTCCGTCCGCCCCCAGCACCCGGTTGAAGCGATTGCGGTTGAAGGCCCTGTCCGTGTACACCATGCCGACGTTGGAGGTGCTTCCCAGGTCACGCCGCAGGCGGAAGAGATTCACCACCGCGTGCGTGTTCTCTCCCGGCTGGTCCGGATCGTCGACTTCGTCCAGGGCGCCCAGGTATCCGGCGTTGAAGGAACCGATCTTTCCCTGCAGCTTGGTCCCCACGATCGGATTGACGATCGAGCGCGTGTAGACGAGCTGTTGCGGAAGCTGGAAGATCTCCGTGCCTTCCAGGAAGAACGGGCGCTTCTCGCGCAGGAAGAGGGCGAAGCGCTCGTTGACGGCGATCTGGCCCGCGTCGGCCTCGACCTGGGAGAAGTCGGGGTTGTAGGTCCCGTCGAGGGTCAGGTTGGAGGTGATGCCGTAGGTGAGGTTGAGCCCGAAGTCCCCATCGATCCCCTGGCGCTGGAACGCATCCGCGCCGGGGTCGTACGCGCCCTGCTTGCTGAACGTCTGGACCGGGTTGACCTCGAGGAACAGTCCCGGGTTCAGGTCCTGGAGCCCGGTGAGCGTGCCGAACTGCTCCATCTCGTTGGCCACGTCGGCGGTCACTGGCGCCCACGATTCACCGTACCCGTTGCGCGCGATGCGGCGGTGGATCTGCAGTCCCCAGTCCTGCACCGGCGTCTTGCGGAAGCGGATGCTCTTGAAGGGCACCTTCACCTCGACCGTGTATCCCCCGTCGAAGATGCGGCCGCTCGAATCCCACACGAAGTCCGGATTCCAGTCGATCGGCGGACCCCACCTGCGGCGGCGCTCGCCGCCTCCCCCCACCACCCACAGCCCGTCCTGCTGGACCCCAAGCGGGTTGACCATGATGACGTAGCCGCGCCGGTGGTCGTTGAAGGTGTCGAGGATGATGCGCACATAGTCGTCCGAACGGGCGAAGGAGTCGCGGTCGCCGAGGGTGGCCCGGATTCCGTCCTCCACGTCGTCCCAGGCGGTTATGGCGAAGTAGATGGCGTCGTCGGTGAGGAGCACCCGCGCTTCGGTGCGCTGCGTGGCGGGGACGCCTTCGACCGGGTCGAACTGGGTGAAGCCGGTCAGGACCGGGGCGTTCGCCCATGCGGCCTCGGTGATCTCGCCGTCGATCGAGATATCGGCTTCGGCCACCATGGGGCCGGGGACTTCGAGCTGCCCCGCGCTGCCGTCGTAGACGACCACGGCCGACGCGGCGTCCGTCCCATCCGTTCCAGAATCGTTCTCTCCGACTACCACTTCCTGCCCGACCGCGGCCGTCATTGCCGCCAACAATACGATCATCTATCTGTAAGCCTCGTGTTGGTCTCCGTACTCTGATCCTCTTCCCCCCGGCATCACCGCTACCCAACCCGCAAGGACACCCGAAACGATGGCGCCGTTGGCCCCGGGGCATCCAGGAGTGCCGGGGGGGATTCCTTCTCCGGGCTCCTGACTCCAGGATGGACACAATAGCCTACAACGCCCGTGAGCGGCGAATCCTGTCGCAGGAGCTGGCCCGGGGCACGCCGAACCCGAGGTGTCCGCGGTGCGGCGCCTCCTGCGCGGTCATCCACACCGCGCCCAGGGACGACGTTTCCTACGTGCGTGACCGGGTGGTGGTGCGGTGCTCCGGGTGCCGGAGGAGTTTGGGGATGGAAACGGGGGAATTAGCGCCGTGAAGCGGGCCACACTTGCTCCCGGCAGCCTGCGCAGGAAATCTGCAGACGCTCGCGCGGGCCCCTGGGCTGCTTTCGCAACCTGGCCGTGACTGGCGGGTATCACAGTTGACCGGCATTGGTAGTCCGGCCCACAATGGACCTGCACCGCACCGGGCCCGATTCGGCCCCCCACATGGAGAACATGATGAGAGCACTGCTGACCCTGGCGATTTTCGCAACTGTGAGCGCCTGCGACGCCCCACCTCCCGACGAGGACAACGGCCCCGTCACGGTCTCGATCCAGGACGACGGCACAGTCCTCCTGGACGACGTGGAAATGACGACCGCCGAACTGGGTGAAGCCCTCCAAGAGATCGAGGCCACGCGCGTGGTGAGCGTTGAGGTGGATCCCGAAGTCGCCTACAGAACGGTCAACGAGGTGCAGAAGGCACTGGTCGAGGCGGGGATGAAGCGGGTGGTTGTCCAGACCGAACTGGAGTAGATCTGCCCGGGCGCCTCACCCGCCGAGACGAACAAGCGTGCTCCCCAACGCAATAACTCTCCCCCGGAACCGCGGCCATCTCCTCTCGCTGCTGACGCGGCCGGTGTTGCCCGCATTGGCGTGGATCGTGCTGGCGTCCTCATGCGGCGCTATTGCCCTGCCGGCGCAGGAGCGCGAACGCGACCACCCAACCGGCCCCCCTATCCTCGAACTCCTCGCGAGCACGAGGGCTCTGGCGCTCGGGGGCGCATTCTGGATCGGCAGCGGGGCCCACGCCGTCTTCCACCACCCCGCGCTGATCTCCGGCCAGGGCTTCGACCTCTCCCTCGGGGGCTCCTACCGGGGCGATGGCGACGACGACCGGGACGACCGCGACCACGAATCCCGGGAACACGGCTGGCAGGGGTACGCCAGCGACGACGACGATTCACACCGCGCCCACCACGACGCCATCCACATGGTGCTGGGCGCGAGCGGAGCGTGGCTGGGAGGCACGGTCGCGGCGGGTCTGGCGGTCTTCGACTACGGCGCCGGAGGCGATCACGACGGGTCCGACCGCGCGGTCGCGGCCGGGCGGTCATGGCGGGGCGCCACCGAATTCGTGGGCACGGTGGGTTACGCGCGCGAAATCTTCGGGTTCGACGTGGGGGCGGCGGCCAAGGTGGTGGGGCAAAGCGTGGCGGGGGGACGCGCTCGGACGGTCGCGGTCGATGTTGGCGTGGCGCGGGGGATCGGGCCGGTGTCGGCGGCGCTCACGGTGCAGAATCTGGGACGCGACCTGATGCTCGGAAGCACTCGCACGCCGTTGCCGAAGCGTGTCGTGCTGGGGGCGGGGACGGGGGGGAGAAGGGCGGTCGGGCCGCTCGACATCGGGGGCGCGGTTCAGGTGGCGCGCGAAGGCGGGGGCGAGATCGTGCCGGGCGGGGGGGTGGAGATCGCGTACTGGCCGATCGTGCGCCGGGTGTTCATCGTGCGGATCGGGGCGGGTCGGGTGGTGGAGGGGGACGGTCTGCCCGTGACCTTCGGGGCCGGGTTCGAGGGGGACAGGATCAGGGTCGACTATTCGTACAGCGAACACGATCCGATGCTTGGGGCGCATCAAATCGGTATTTCGATACGGTAAACTATATCGATCGGCTGGAATGATATAGTTTTCTATATCACAGAACACCCGAGCGCTCCTTTGTCAGTCCGTGGACGAAGCCGCCCGAGCACCGAGAGCGGCGAGGCCACGGGCTGGCAGGAGGTCTGACGCGTCCCTCCCCCGCTACACCAGGAACACCGGATCTCTTGGCGGGAAGTTCCCTGCCCGTTGGTAACCGGCTTCGGGTGTCGGCTCGGTCGCCGGGTCAAGATCCTCACCCATCCGGCGCTCGCCAGCGATGGGAGGTATCGCCCCTTCAATGGCCTTCTCCGTGGGATGTCCCCCGTTCCCTTTCTGCTTCTCGCTAAGGTTGCCCCCTCGTCGATCGCTGGATACCGTCGTTAGGGTGCTGGTGTTCTGTCACTTCCGGCATTCGATTCTCAGTGCAAACTGCCGCGCTCTGGTTGCGATGTCCTCAGTCGGGAGGGGGTCGTCGGACGGAAGAATCTCATACGGAACTCCCTCGGCGTCGAGGAATGCGCGCGCGATACCAGCGCTGACCGCAAAGTTGATATTCTGCGGGATGTCACCCGTCTCACGAGCCACGACAAAGGGATCGAGTTTCGACGTTGCGACGCCGACCACGTTGCCCGCGTCGTCCAATACAGGCCCACCGCTGCTGCCAGGATGGATCGGCGCCGTCATCTGAAACAATCGGCGGTCATTAGACGGTCCCGCAAGGCTACTGATGATCCCAGTGGTAACGCTGGGTCCGGACGCAATGAAGCCTTGAAGGGGGAACCCAATCGCTACGATGGCCGCGCCCGGTTGCACCCCTCTGCCCCCCCGGAAAAAGGCAGGGATCGGCTGGTTGGCCCTGTCGTTCTTCAGGAGAGCAAGATCGCTCGCATCGTCGCGGGCAACAATCTCCGCAATACCAGTCGGCGGGATGCGGACCTCTCGACACCGCTCCACTACGTGCGCATTCGTAAGTACATGTCCAGAGCGACTTACGTAGAATCCTGATCCAGCGGCAGTGGAGCCTTCCCAGCCGGACGGCGCTGGAGGAGAGGGCGCTTGGTGGCCGGTACTGACTGTACCGCAACGGTATGCTTCTGCCTGCACGTATGCGCCGAAGGCGTCGGTTTCCAAGCTCACGATGAGGAAGGTGTCACCACCGAGCGCTGCCACCCGGTTTCGGACTCGGTTCATGGCACCACGGCGGTCATCAGCGTGGTCCCATCCACTCTTTTCGGATTCATCGATCGTGCCGAGGAACTCGCAACCGGTGCGGACGGATGGATCCCAAGCATGAGCGGGGGTGCGAGCAGATCATGGGAGCATGATCGTGACACTCAGCACCGAACGGATTCGCACCGTCGACGACATCCGCGCCTTCCTCGGCGGGAGCGAGGGGGCGGACATCGCCCCCCACGACCGTGAGGCGGCATACGCGTTCATTGAGCGGACGCTGGTCCGGTTCCGCTACCACTTCGGCCTGTCGAGGGCCGGGAAGGGCCTGGTCAGGAAGTACGCCGCCAAGGTCACCGGCTACTCGGACGCCCAGCTGACGCGGCTGATCAGGCAGCAGCGCCGCACGGGCCGCATCCGCGACCACCGGCTGCGCCCTCCTTCGCGTCCCTTCGCCACGGTCTACACGACCGCTGACGCGATACTGTTGGCGGAGGTGGACGAGGCCTTCGGCCAGCTCTCGGGACCGGCGACGAAGAGGATCCTGTGGCGCATGTACCATGTCTTCGGCGACAAGCGCTTCGAGCGCCTGGCGGGGATTTCGAACGGCCACATCTACAACCTGCGTGCCCGCCGGGCGTACCGGCGTGCCCGGACCACGTACCGCGCGACGCGGGGCTCGTCGTCGCCGATCGGGCAGCGGCGCAGGCCCCGGCCGGAGGGCCGCCCGGGCTTCGTGCGGGTCGACACCGTGCACAGCGGCGACCGCGACGGCGAGAAGGGGGCCTACGTGATCAACATGGTCGACGAAGTGACGCAGTACCAACAACTTGCGTCGGTTCGGCGGATCACCGAGCAGTTCATGGTCCCCGTGCTCGAGGAGCTCGTCGGCGCGTTCCCCTTCCGCGTCCTGGCCTTCCATTCCGACAACGGGTCGGAGTACATCAACCACCGGGTCGCGGAGATGCTGAACAAGCTGCACGTCGAAGAGTTCACGAAGTCGCGGCCCCGGCGCTCGAACGACAACGCGCTGGTCGAGTCCAAGAACGGCAACGTCGTACGCCGGTGGCTGGGGCGCAGCCACATCCCGGAGTCTCTGGCACCGGATGCCGACGCGTTCCTGCGCGACCATCTCTCGCCCTTTCTCAACCATCACCGCACCTGCCTCTTCGCGGTCGAGGTCGAGGATGCGAACGGGCACCGCCGCAGGAAGTACCCCCAGGAGCTGGTCATGACCCCGTACGAAAAGCTCGGATCGCTGCCCGGGGCCGACGGCTTTCTGAAGCCCGGCATCACCTTCGAGCAGATTGACGCCGCGGCGCACGCCGTGGACAGCCTCAAGGCGGGCCAGGAGGTCCAGCGGGCCCGCAAGGCGCTCTTCCACCTCATCGCCAAGGCGCTGAACCCCGCAGCATGACCGGCCCCGCCCGCCCCTCGGCTCGCTCCGCTCGCCTCGGGGCTGGCGGCCCTTGCGCCGCCCCCTCCCCCACCCCACCATCCCAACCTCCATCCACCCCTCACCATCACACCCCCCAACCTCGGCCCCTCCCCCCCGGCTCGTTCATGATCATGTCCGGGTTGGAAAACACTGTCTCCCACGGGGACGTGGTGTCAAACCGGAATAGAAATGTCCGGGGGTAGAGCGAAATAGAAATGTCCCCCCCTGGGTGGGTGTTTGCCACCCCCGGCCAGCCTGAGCGGGTTGGGGGTGGGGTGGGTAGTGGGACCCCCCGATCGGAGGGACGGGCATGCCCGGCCCGGAGATCGGGGGGTTGCCGGCGGTCGCGTTGGGCTGGGTCACACCCTGCCTTGCCCGGACGGTGTGGGTCCACGAGGCGGTGATCATACCGATCCCGCATCCGATTTCCGGCGAGGTCCCCGGCCATCAGCGCCGCTCGCGAGTCCGGCATCCGGCAGATCGGCAGGCCGTCCGTTGCGCGCAGCCTCTTGTTCCGCGAGGCGCTTGTCCCGCCGTGCCATGGCCATCCGGGCACCCCCGTGGATTTGCTTTCGCCATGGATGGTCCGGTGCGGGCTTCGGCGGCTTGGACCCCTGCTTGCGGGGCTTCGCGGGCTGAGCCTTCGTCGGTGTTGCCGGAGGACGGGCCCGACCCAGGGACTCGACGGCCAGGTAGCGTTGGCCGATCCGGAAGTGGATGTCCCCGCAAAGTCGGCGCTCAACGACGACCTCGTCACCGGGCCGAACACCTCGGGCCTCCCGCTCCGGGATCTGCCAGTACCGGTTCTTGAAGCGGATGATGAAGTCACGGGCCACCTTCCGGGTCTCCGTCTCGGCAAACAGGGCCTCCAGATCTATGCCGGGCGGCAAGGGCCGGTGCGCGTCGAGGGCATTCTGGGGCGCGACCACGAAGCGCTCGTTCCAGAACGGAACCCAGGAATCGGCCAGGAAGCGGTTCGCTGCGTCAAGGGTGGAGATCCCTGCCACCCGCATTTCCTTGATCAGGCGGTCCTGCGCCGTACCGAAGGTCCGCTCGACTCGTCCCTTCGCCTGGGGAGAGCCTGCCAGGATCACCTCGACCCCCAACTCTCCCAGCGCCCGCGAGATGATCGTATCGGTCCGCTCCTCCTTCTTCGCCAGCCACTGCCCGAAGTGTCCGGCGTGGTCCGTGTAGACAGCCAGGGGGCGGCCGTGGCGCTGCAGGTATCCGATGATCGCCCGGCGGTTCTCCGCACCGTCGTCGCGCTCGACGAAGCGGGCCATCATCAGCCGGCTCGTCGCATCGTCATGGATCGAGATCAGCACCTGGTCGCTCCGTATTCCGCCGATGCCGATCACCGATTCCGCCATGCCGATCACCGATTCCGGGGCATGCCGATCACCTTGGAGGAGAGCGGAGGTCCATAGGGGCGCTGGGGTCGGGTTACGGGTTTGAAGTTTAGGGGTTGGAGGGGGTAGTCGTCGAGTGTGAAGGGACCGTTGGCAGTGTGTTGCTGGGACGGCCGGCGGGCCGGTTTTTCCGGAGGGGTGTAGGTAGGGCGAAGGTCTTCGGACGGCCTCTACGGCGCTCTGGAGAGCGGTTTTGCGAGGGAACCGGGCCATTTGTCCCGGATTGGGGGGTGCGGACGGATCCGGGCCGGCCGCAACGGAACGCCCGGACGGCCGCACGGCCCGCTCAGAGCTGTCTTTCCGTCTTTTCACCCCCGATCGCAGGGAGAGACGCGCTTCCAGAGGCATGCTTGAGCCCGGTCTCTCGGCGGATCAGGCGTCGCCGGGGACGGCGTCGGCTTCCTTCGTCGAGTCGTAGAGCCTTCTCATCGATCCGCCCTTGAGGGCGATGCGGTGCGCGTTGTTGAGCAGTCTGTCGAGGATGGCGTCGCCGAAGGTGGGATCGCCGACGACCTCGTGCCAGTGCTCGACGGGGACCTGGCTGGCCAGCAGCGTGCCGCGGCGGGCGTAGCGGTCGTCGAGGACCTCGAGGAGGTCGTGCCGTCCCTGTCCCGAGAGCGAAGCGAGCCCCCAGTCGTCGAGGACGAGGAGCCACGTCCGGGCGAGCCTCTGGATGACCTTGGGATACGACCCGTCGCCGCGGGCGAGGGTGAGTTCGTCAAGCAGGCGGGAGACGCGGTAGTAGCGCGTCGAGATTCCGGCGCGGCAGGCCTGGTGGCCCAGCGCGCACGCCAAGTAGGATTTTCCCGAGCCCGTGGCACCGCTGACGAGCACGGTTTGGCCGTCCCGGATCCACTGCCCGGAGGCGAGGCGGAGCACGAGGGATTTGTCCAGTCCGCGAGGGGCCTTGAAGTTGATGTCTTCGATGGTCGCGTCGAGGTGGAGCTTGGCGTGGCCTTTCAGTCGCTGGTAGCGGCGCTGCTTCCGTTCGGTCTTCTCGCGTTCGAGGAGCAGGGAGAGGCGGTCCTCGAAGGACAGTTCGGCGATGTCGGGCATGGCGGCCTGTTCCTGGAAGGCCTCGGCCATGCCGGAGAGCCGGAGTTCGTGAAGCAGGTCGAGGGTGGGTTGGCGAAGCATGATGGTCAGGACTCCTTTCCATTCTGGGGAGTGTAGTACCCGGGCCCGCGGATGTTGGCGTGGTGGCCGGGGAGGGAGAGCGTGTACTGCTGGTCGTCGGCCTGGTCGAGGCCGGTCGCGAGGATGGACTTGACGGACTTGTAGCTCAGCGTGCCGATGTCCAGCGCGTGGCGGCAGGCGGCCTCCAGGCGCTCGGCGCCGTAGGCCCGCAGCAGTGCCTTGAGCCCGAGGCAGCTGCGGTAGCCCTGTTCGGGGTGGGGCCGGCTGTCGAGGAGTTGTTCGACGAACGCGGCCGTGTGCGATCCGGTCCTCTGTCCCCAGGCGATCAGTCGGGACGGCGTCCAACCCGCATGGGCGCGGTGCGAGGCGGGCATGTGCGACGGTTCGGTCGCGTATCCGCCCTTCCTGTGGACCCGTAGGTGCGCGGCCACCCGGCGGTACTTGTGGAAGATCTCGACGGTCTGGGCCGTGAGCCGAACGTCGACCTCGCAGCGGCCCAGCGGGTGGGGGACGCTGTAGAGCGCGTGCTCGACCTGGATGTGGTAGTCGATGTTGACCCGCGCCTTGCGCCACTCCGCGTATTCGTAGCGCTCGGCCGGAAGCGGCTTGAGCGCCGGCCGGTCGAGATCCTCGAACCAGCTGCGGCGGCTCCCATCGGTCTTGTCGAACGGCCGCTCGTTCAGCGCGGCCAGCAGCGGCGCGATGGCGTCGCGGAGTTCGCCGAGCGAGAAGAACGTATGGTTGCGCAGCGGCGCCATGACCCAGCGCTCGACGTGTTGGACTGCGGTTTCCGCCTTGGCTTTGTCCCGAGGTGCCCGGGGCCGCGCCGGCAGCACTGCGGTTCCGTAGTGGGTGGCCAGTTCCTGGTACGTCGGGTTCAAGTCCGGCTCGTAGCGGCTGGCCTTGTGGACCGCGGCCTTCTCGTTGTCCGGGATCACGAGTTCGGGCACCCCGCCCCAAAATTCGAACATCCGGACATGCGACATCGTCCAGTCCGGCAGGGACCGGCTCCGGGTCACGTCCACGAAGGTGTAGTTCGACGCGCCGAGGACACCGACGAAGACCATGACGTCCCGCGCCTCGCCGGTCTTCCGGTCCACGACTTCGAACTTCGGGCCCGCGTAGTCCACGAACGCCTTTTCGCCCGCCCGGTACACCTGCCGCATGACCACGTCGATCCGTCCCCGCCACGCCCTGTAGCGCTCGCAGAACCAGCTGTACCCGTAGCCGTTCGGATGCGCCGCCCGGTACTCCAGCCACAACAGCTGCAGCGTCACGCCCTTGTGGCGTTGAAGCTCCCGGTGAACCTGCTCCCAGTTCGGCTCCGGCCGGGGAACCCGCGACGGTGGCAGGGGCGGGAACAGCGCCGCCTCAAGCGCGGCGTCGTCCAGCCCCTCCGGCAACGGCCAGGAGAAGCCCCCGGCGCTTGCCCGCCGCACGTAATCGCTCACCGTGCTGTTGGCGATGCCGAGCGATCTGGCGATCTCCCGGTGGCTGCGCCCGGCCTCGTACTTCAGACGCAGCACTTCTCGAATCTTCCGCATGGACAACCTCTTCTGTGACACCCTCTTTCTCCTCGTCTCAAGGAACCTCTGGCGAGGATGGAAGAGGGTGTCGCTACAGCAGGTTCTCCAGCGCTCCTACTCGCTCACTCCAAGGTGATCGGCATGCTCTGGAATCACTGATCGGCATACTCTGGAATCGGTGATCGGCATGAAATGGAATCACTGATCGGCATGGGCCGGAATCAGCAGTCGCCCGCAGCCCGGTCCTCCAGCCACGCATGCACCGAGCTGTCCCACTGTTCCAGCTCGCCCAACGCCGCCCCCCGCGGACGCCGGCTGCGGTGCTTGGCCCGCCTGCGCTGCCGCTTCCACAGGCCGGCCTCCATCATCCAGCCCCGCAGCGTGTCCGGGCTCACCCGCAGCGCGAAGCTTCTCTCCAGGTGCTCCGCAAGCAGCGTAGGCCCGAAGTCTCGGTACAGCGGTTCCCTCGCGACTTCCAGCGCCCGCTCTCGAAACCCCCGCGGCAACGCCCTGTTCGACCGCCGCCCGCGCAGTCCGTGCACTACGGCCGCATCGCCCTCAGCCTCGAACTTCCGGCGCAACCTGCGAAAATGCCGTCGCGTCACCCCGATCCGCACCGCTCCCGCAGCCGCGCTAAGCACTCCCTCCTTCACCTGTCTCAACACCGAGATGCGATCCCTCTCCTTCAGACTCAAGTCCATTTGCTCCTCTCCCGGATCCGGTTCCGTCGTTGACCGAACATGATCCGAAAGAGGACATTTCTACTTCGCTAAGGGAGGACATTTCTAAATCGGCGCGACACTCCCACGGGGACGTGGGGCTGGGGGTCTGTCGGCACGCGAACGCTCGAACATCGGATGCGTCTCAAGACACACCTTGACGAAACCAAGCCGCCGAGCGATCCGTTCGTTCGTACGCTCAGTACGCGCATCGGACGCAGTCTATCGGTTGGGACAGAGATTGGCTTGGTTGAGAAGTTGGCGGCGACGCCTCATGGCGTTTCGACTGTCTCCGGTCGGGTACAGGCGGCCGCGTGGCGGCGGGACGAGAGCGGGGTTCTTGAAGTCCTCGCGTAGGTCGCCATCGATCGCGTACAGGATGCGCGCCCTGCTGATGCGCGCGAGCGCGATCACGTGTTGTATCGTTGGAGCTGCCTTGCCAATCGGCGGCAAGTGAATCCGTTTCCGCACCAACCTCATCGCGGCTGAAGCTCCGGATGCGCCCGTCCGCGATCGCAGTTTCGGCCCACCTCTCGAAGGAATTGCTGCTGCTGAGCTCCTCCGTGAGCTTGCCGCCCAGCACCAATCGTGCACTCGGCCTTTCCAGCCAACGGAAGAGTTGCTCCCCGGCGAGGGTTCGGTTTTTTCCGAATACGTCGTCTCGGGCACTGGCGTCCACGATCAAGCACATCGATCAAAGCCCGATTGACCTGCGTCGCTCCGAGCGGAAGAACTGGCGGTAGCCATTGGGCACCATACCGCGCTTGGCAGTCAGATTCCCTTGAGCGTCCCAGCCCAGCGAGTGGATAGTGACCGAAAGGTTGCCGCGTTCGAAGTACAGAATGGATACGTCTTCGGGTTTCAGCTTAGTCCTCCCGTCGCGAATGTCCATTCGCACACGGTCGATCAGATGATCGCTGTGGGTCTCGACGATGAGCTGCCGCCGCTGGGCCGCCATGTCGCAGAACAGGGACCCGAGCGCGGCCTGAGCACTTGGGTGGAGATGGACTTCCGGCTGTTGAAGCAGGAACATCCTCGGGCCCTTTGGACGCAGAAGCTCGGTAACCACCGGAAGAACCTGGCTCACTCCGTAGCCGACATCGATGATGTTGCGGGGAGGCCCCTTGGATCGAGTGCCGAGTTTTCTCACCTGAACTTGAAACGGTCCGCCCGTCTTGCCTCCCAGTACCTTGATTGCGATCTCGTCAAACAGGCCTGCGGATTGTCCAAAGCGCTCGATCGAGCGCTTCAAGGAATGCCACGCCTTTGAGTCCTTTCGTGCGACGTTCGCCAGGAACATCGGGATGTTCTCGCCTTCTGGATCGGATATCGCGTGGGCGGGATCGTAGGTTCTCCTGGGCTGAGACCTCACCGGAGCGCTGGCAAAGGGTCGACCGAAGGGCGACGACCGAGGCGTATACAGGGGCCGAATCCCCTCCAGATCCTGGTCGGTAGGCGAGTGAGCTGTGCCGTCGGCGCGCTCCAACCGCTCCGGTTCGGTATGAACGACGCGCTGGAACGTTCGAAGGAGATACCCAAGCGGTGGGAGATCACGCTGCGGGCTGTCCCACCCAGGCGACGAGGCGAAGCGATCCGCAGATCCGAGATGACGAGGAGTGAGCGCCCAACCACCCGTCGACGTCACGACCTTCAATGAGACGAGGCCATCTTCAGAGATGCGGCACTCAGCTGAGGCGTTGCCGTTGTTGATTCGACGAAAATGGGGAAGGACGCCCGATCCGTCTCGCCGGAAAGTGAATTGGTAGTGGGAACGGGTCTGTTTCGACCCGCGGTGTGGAGGACGGCCACGGTGTGTCGTGCGCATGGAGAACCCAGCTTCAAGAGACAACGCTCTACCGCCCCTTCCCCCGCGGAAGTGGGCAATCTCATCGAAGGTACCCAGATCATAGGGTGGTTCCTTGAAGTCTGGAAGCCGTTCCCGAAACGCTATGTCCCAGAGAATCCTGACCAGTGCCAAGAACGAGGTCTTCCCGGTGCTGTTTTCCCCGACCAACAGGGTCAGCGGGGCAAGTCGCGCGGTCTGCTCCCAGTAGAAGCAGCGGTAGTCGGCGACGGTGACTTGGTCCACAGCGCGAGTCTCCTTGGGATGGGGGTGGATCTCAACGGTACGACGTCACCGACTTTGGGGGAAGGGGATCGTGCGACGGGGGTTGCGGCAGTACTAAGCGGGCGTCCTCGAAGCGGGATCCGGGTCGCCGCGGGCCTTGCCCAGCGCGGCCCGCTCCCCCTTGTGGTACCCGTCGAGGTCCTCGCGCCAGTTCATCGACCAGATCCTCCCGACCCCGAACAGCTCTGATCAGCACGTGCAACGAGCGCTCGGTCCGCCAGATCCGGAGGCGGTCGAGCAGTGCGCGGTTCTTCCGGTCGGACCTCTGCCGCGTGTCCTCTTGGCGCTCGTGCAGCTCGGCCCACTGCTTCCGCGCCCGGCCGTCGAGCCGCCAGAAGCCGCGCCTCGGCACGCCGCGAAGCCGTCATGTCGACCCGATCCTTGTCGCCCGGGGCTTCCCGCCCGCCCCGGCTGCATGCCCTCGCGTCCAGCAACGCCAGTTCGTAGCGTCCATCACCGGCCCGGCGGACATGCGACGAACGGCGAAATCGAAGGTGCCGGTCGTGATGACGACTCATTGAAGTGACGCTAAGTTGGTAGGATGAGCACCGCGATATCCCGTGCCTTTGACTTCGTAACCAGCCTCGGCGGGTGCGCCAAAGGTATCACCTTGCTGGTCCTTGGTCTCGGCTATCTGATGGATTTCATGGAGGTGCGCACTTCCGTCGTTGAACACTGGCCCGAAGTTGGGGCTCTGCTCCCGTTGGTCGCATTGGGCGTAGCGGCCTGCGGATTGATACTGAGCGGGGCGGATGCATGGCGATGGTTCGCACCCCACCGCCCCAGCGAGCGATTCCGCCACCTCTTACCCAAGATCCAGGAGCACCGCGGGTACCACCAAATTGGAGGTCCACAAGATGGCCGCGGCTTCGTCGAGAACAAGCTTCTCACCGCCGCCGCGTTGGAACAGGTCGGCGTGGGATTGCCTCATGACAAGGTCGACGTGCTCTTGCTGTGGGACTTGGCGGAACAGGGTAAGCTACGGGCGGCTCGGAAGAAGTACCCTTTGACACAAGCCAAGAAGGACGAAATCAAATCCATTGAACAGCGGTTGAGGGGTCACGCCACGCCCCGGTAGCGCCAGCGGGGATGTATCCCCTTCCGACCGCCGGAACGCCCCGGTCGCGAGGACCAGAGCAGCCGTAAACGTCGTCACGGGCCGCTGCTTCAACCGCCGCTTCGGGAGCGGTGAGCAGTGCGGCCAGCGCGGATGCATCGCCGGTCGAATGCCGGGGGGGTTGTCCACGGGTTGCTACCCCCGCGGCACCCTCGCCCCCCGGAACCCCGGGTGCAGCCGCGAGAGCCCCACATCGTCCACCACCACCGTCCCCTTCTCCGTCCGGTCGAAAACCAGGAGGACGGCGCGCAGCGTCTCCGGGTCGAAGGCGCGGTTTGCCGCCGCAAAGTCCGCCAGCGGAATCGAGAAGTGCTGCAGGATCAGCTCCCACGGGTTGGCGAAGCGGCCGTCCTCGAGGTCCTTGCGGCGGAGCACGCGAATGGTAAGGGGTCTGCGCAGGGGTCCGTAGTCGGTCAGGCTTACCCGGGCGGTGTCGCCATCCGCGTCCACCGCCGCGACGGTCAGCTCGAGCGGCGGCTTCTCCTCGTCTTCGGTGTCCTTGTCGTCACGCCCCTCTTCGGCTTCCTCCTCCGCACCACCGGGGTCGCCCTCATCCCCCTCCCCCTCATCCCCCTCCTCCTCGGGCTTCTTGCGCGGCCCCGGCTCGTCGTCGAGACCGCCGACGTGCATTTCGAGGCTCGTTTCGGGCCCCACGGCCCAATCCCCGGCCATCCCGTCGGGCAGCGTGAAGGTGAACACCGCGGGCGGCGCGGATTCGTCGGAGCCCCGGTAGCTGTTGTTCCACCCCAGCCAGAGCGCCTGGTTGAGCTGGGATGACGAGGTGCTGGTGCGGTTCGCCGAGCGCAGGTTGAGCCGCCCCTCGCGCCAGGTGCTGAAGTCGGCGCCGTGCAGCGCTACGCGCGCGGCCGACCCCGTGGTCACGTCGATGTCCTCCTCGAAGTCGGCCAGCGGGCGGAAGGACGAGTCCATGAAGCGCGTGATGTACATCGTTTTGGGCAGCCAGCCGCCGGCCACGCGGTGGTCGCGGAAGATTGGGCGGTAGCGGTCGTCGCCCTTGAGCGTGATGTCCAGGAAGGACGAGACGAAGACGCGGCCGAACTCGCGCTGGTCCTCGGGCGGCAGCAGGCCGTCGAGCTCGAGGATGCGGGGACTGCGGGGGCCGTTGTCGTGCGCGCCCCACACGGTGTTCCACTGCCCGTGATTGGCGCGGTAGACGTAGACGGCGGATTTGAAGTGGTCGGTCACGTCCGCGCCGCCGGTGAAGGCGACCCGATTGAACTGCCGGAGCCCGTGGAAGCTGGTCACGTCCCCGTCGTGGGATCCGTGGAAGACGAGATAGTTGACGTCCTGGACCGGTGCGCGCTGCTCGGCAGGCAGGTACTGCCCGTCGACCGGCGCGATCGCGATCACGGCCCCGATGTCGAAGCCGAAGTCGAACTCGAAGGACGCGTCGTCCGGGTAGCGGGTGAGGCGGTTGAATGCGGCCGCCAGAGCCACCGCCTCGCCGCCGCGAGAGTGCCCGATGAGCCCGATGTTACCCATGTCGACCCGCCCATGGAACGGGTTTTCCGGGTCGTCCGCGAAGCGCCGCCACGCCTGCAGGTGCTTGAGCAGCAGCCAGCCGCGCCCGTCGTTCTCGCCGCGAATGCCTCCGTTGATGAAGTTCATGTCCACCGAGGCGAGGATGTAACCGCGACTGGCGAGGAGTTCGCCGAGCCAGTCGTACCCGGGGTCCGAGAAGTCGCGCATGTTGTGGTTGCCGTGCACGACCAGCACGAGGGGGTGCGGGCCGGGGTCGTCGGGGTACCAGACGCGCGCGTTGATGGGGAAGCTGTCGGGCGGGAAGCCCCAGTACTCGTTCCGGGACTTCGCCGAGCCGCCGAGGCTGACCAGCTTCGAGGCGTCCACGGGCTCGGTCACGATCGCCACCGAGTCGCGGTACTCGGGGCGGTTCTTGTCCGTGCCGGAGCCGTAGTAGAGGGTGAGGACTTCGTGGGGGCCGGGAAGGGCGGGGTTGGGGTGGTCGAGGTGGTGGCCGGACAGGACGGTGGGGGCGTCCGAGGGGGTCAGCTCGAGGGAGCCGGCGCAGGCGGTCGTGAGCGCGGCGGCGAGGGCGGTGGGGATGGCGAGTCGGGGTGTCATGGGGACATCATACGGCGATGGCCACCTTCGGACCATCGAAACGAGGGGCGTGATGAGCGACACCAGACTCTGGACCGGAACCAGCGGCTTCTCCTACAAGGAATGGAAGGGGAGCTTCTACCCCGAGAAGCTGCCGGCCAACCGAATGCTTGAGTACTACTCCCGGCAGCTCAGCAGCGTCGAGATCAACAACACCTTTTACCGGCTGCCGCGGGCCGAGATGCTGGAGAAGTGGGCGTCGCAGGTGCCGGAGGACTTCGCGTTCGTTCTGAAGGCCAGTCGGCGGATCACCCACATGGCGCGGCTGAAGGACGCCGGGGACCCGCTGGAGTACCTGACGCGGACGGCCGTGGGCGCACTGGGCGACCGTCTCGGCCCGATCCTGTTTCAGCTGCCCCCGTACCTGCGCGTGGACGTGGCGCGCCTGACCGATTTCCTCGCGATCGTGCCGGAGGATGTGCGCGCAGCCTTCGAGTTCCGCCACGACAGCTGGTTCGTGGACGACGTGTACCAGGCGCTGTCCGATCACGGCGCCGCGCTGGTGACCGCCGATACGGGCGAGGGCGAGGCCCCGGTGGTGGAAACGGCATCGTTCGGGTATGCGCGGCTGAGGCGGCCGGGGTATGGGGATGCCGACCTCGCGGGGTGGGCGGCCACGCTGTGCCGTACCGCATGGAGTGATGTGTTCGTCTTCTTCAAACATGAGGACCAGGGGGCGGGGCCGCGGATGGCGGCGGGGTTTCGGGGGGCGTGGGACGCGATATCCTAGGAGTCTGCGCCGCAGAAAACCACGACTGCTATCTTTAGGGGAGTCGAAGGCATCGTGAAAGGTTGATGGCCAGCCGAGGGGGGTCAATGGGAACGACGTTCCGACCGTACCAGCCGGACCAGATGCAGCTGCTGCCGCAGGATCTGCGTGAGTGGGTCCCGGAAGGGCACTTGGCGCATCATGTGAGCGACCTGGTGGACGCGCTGGATCTGGATTCGTTCTACGCGCCGTACGAGGGGGACGGGCGGCGCAACTCGCCGTACGATCCGCGGATGATGGTGAAGGTGCTGGTCTACGGATACGCGACGGGCACTTTTTCGTCGCGGAAGCTGGCGACGAAGCTGGTGGAGGACATCGCGTTTCGGATGCTGGCGGCGGGCAACTTTCCGCAACACCGGACGCTGTGCGAGTTTCGCCGGCGGCATCTTGATGATTTCGGGGCGGTGTTCGCCGAGGTGGTTCGGCTGGCGCGGACGATGGGCCTGGCGGGGTTGGGCAGGGTCTCGGTGGACGGGACGAAGGTCCGGGCCAACGCGAGCAAGCGCAAGGCGATGAGCTATGGCCGGATGGCCAAGGAGGAGCGCCGGCTGCGAGCGGAGATCGCGGGACTGCTGGAGGAGGCGGAAGCGGTCGACGCGGCGGAGGATGCCCACTATGGGGAGGACGTTCGGGGCGACGAGTTGCCGGAGGAGTTGAAGCGGCGCGAGGACCGGCTGGCGGCCATCCGGGCGGCGAAGGCGCGGCTTGAGGCCGAGCAGCGGGCGAAGGACGACGCGCGGGGCCGCAAGCCGGGACAGGAGCGCAACGCGAAGGGAGGCAGGCCCTACAAGCGGGAGTACGGCGAGCCGGAAGAGAAGGCGCAGAGCAACTTTACGGACCCCGAGAGCCGGATCATGAAGACGAGTTCGGAAGGGTTTCAGCAAAGCTACAACGCGCAGATCGCGGTGGAGGGGGACAACCAGCTGGTGGTGGCTGCGGCGGTGACGGACAACGCGAGTGACCAGGGCCAGCTGGTCCCGATGGTCGACGCGGTGGCGCAGACATGTGGCGAGACGCCGGAGCAGGTCTTGGCGGACGCGGGTTATTGCAGCGAACCGAACCTGCAGGCGCTGAAGGAGCGGGACATCGACGGCTATGTACCGCTGGCGCGTGAGGGCAAGACGGCCGCCGACCCCGATCCGGAAGAGTATCCCGCCAAGGCCCGCATGGCCGAGAAGCTGGCAAGCGACGAGGGCCGAAAACGGTACGCACGCCGCAAGTGGATGGCGGAGGCGCCTGTCGGCTGGATCAAGGAGGTGATGGGATTTCGAAGATTCAGCTTTCGGGGCCTGCGGAAGGTCGAAGCCGAGTGGACCCTCGTGTGTCTGGCCCTCAACGTGAAGCGGCTACATACCCTCCAGGCCGCATGAGGCGGCGTTCGTTGCCCCGCAACTACGCCCACCGAGGCTCCCACGGGCCTCCTGGGCCCCGATTTGGCACTGCACGGCCCTCCCGCCCCGTCAGCGGCTCGGATCCCCCATCCCCCCACCCCCGAGTCTTTCGATCCCCCAGTGCCCTTCCCAGGTTTCCGTCACGTCCGCCGCGCTTCTGCGGCGCAAGCTCCTAGCCTCCCCTCCCAGCCCGGAGTCTGCGTTTCAGCTCTCCGGCGGCGGCGCCAGCCGATGGTCCAGCTCCCACGTTCCCAGCTCCCGCAGAAAATCCTCATCCGTCCAGTCGAAGCGGAGCGGCGCGATCGTGATCATGCCCTGCATGAACGCCTCGGTATCGCTTCCCGGCGGATGGGTCTCGGCCGGCGTGTAGCGGGGCCGGAACCGGCGCGCGCCGTCCTCGGGCTCGACCTCCTCGTAGCCGAACTGGATGTAGCTTCCGCCCATTCTTGCGATGGCCACCCCGGCAATCGCGTCCTCCGTCGCGGCCGGGAAGTTCACCGAGAGCACCACTTCCGGGCGCGGGGGCCGGCGCCGCAGCTCCTCGACGAAGCGGGCCATGAATGCGGCCGCGTAGCCGAAGTCCATCACCTGGCCGCCGAGCGAAGTGGCCACCGAGGGCACGCCGTAGTAGGCCCCCATCATGGCCGCGCCGACCGTCCCGGACATGTGCCCGAGGTCGCCCGTGTTCGCGCCGGCGTTGATCCCGCTGACGACGAGGTCGAAGCCTCCTTCCGGCACCAGTCCCTCGAGCGCAACCATGGCCGCGTCGGCGGGCGTGCCCTCGACGCAGTGTCCCCAGGGGGCGTCATCTTCCCCGACGGGCATGAGGCGCTTCCCCTGGCCGAGCTGAACCGACATGCTGCTCCCGCTGCGCTGCCCACAGGGCGCCACCACCGTGACCTCGCCCACGTCCCGCAGGGCGTCCGCCAGCTCCCGGATGCCGGGCGACCCGATTCCGTCGTCGTTGGTGACGAGGATGTGATAGGGGCCCTGGGCGGCGTCCTCCGGAGCCTCCGGAGTGGGCGCGGTGCACGCTGGAGACGAAACGACCAGCGCTACGGCAACGATGAGCGTCACGGCGGGTGTTGATGATGTCTTCACGGTGCGGGCTCCCTGGTGTTGTCGTGCAGCCCCTGCCGGAAGGGCATCGCGGGTCTTCTACAGTATCTCCGCGGCGTGCAGCTCCCGCAAGAAATCCTGGTAGGACATGACGTCTATGTCCCCCACGCGGCGGCGGTCGTCTTCCGACGTGACCACAATCGCCCTGCGCGGCGCGAACTCTTCCTGGAATGCCCGCATCGGCCGCAGGTCGCGCTGCCTCACTCGCCCCTTCACCTCAACGGCCACCTCTCCCCGATTCAGGACGAAGTCCACCTCCAACCCGGTCTTGGTGCGCCAGAACTCGATGGCGAAGTCCTTCTCCTGGTAGCTCCGGGCAGCAACGATCTCGAGCAGGATGAACTGTTCGAACGCCCGTCCGAATTCGGCCCCGGCCGTGTCGGCCAGGCGGCGCTTGCACACGTGTCCCGCGACGCCGACATCGAAGAGGTAGAACTTCGGGGCGGCTGAGATGCTCTGTCGGCCAACCCGCTTGTGAAACGGGTAGACCAGATAGCCGACCAGTGTGTCCCGCAGAATCTCGAAGTAGGTCCGCACGGTCTTGGCGCTGACGCCGCAGTCGCGGGCAATGGCCGAGTAGTTGAGCAGCTCGCCGTGACAGAACCTCAGCGCCTCGAAGAAGCGCATGAAAGCGGCGGTGTTGCGCGTCAGGGCCTCACCGACAATCTCGTGCGCGAGGTAGTCGCGGACATACGCCGCGAGCGACCGCCGAGCGTACGGCTTTCCGTAGATGCCGGGAAGCAGGCCGTCGTTCATCGCCCGCAGGAGATCGAAGTCCGGAATCTCGGGCCAGGTCAGCGGGAACAACTCGAAGCGCCAGGCGCGCCCCCCAAGCAGGTTCACCCCGGCACGTTGGATCTTGCGGGCACTTGAACCACACAGAATAAACGACAGGCGACGGGATTCGATCAGGCGATGGACCTCGTCGAGCAAGCCGGGGACCTTCTGAATCTCGTCGATGATCACCGGCTTCGGGCGGGACTCCGGCAACGTCTGTAGCTGCTCCCCGAGCCGCGACGGACGTGAGCTCAGGCTCATCGTCACATCGAAGTCCAGCAGGTCGATGTAGACGCTGTCCGGAAAACGCTCCCGCAGATAGGTGGACTTGCCGGTCTGTCTAGCGCCCCAAAGGAACGCCGATTGCTCGGCGGGCAGGTCGATTGCGAGGCTTCTGAGATAACTCATCGGGGATGGCAGGACGAATTAGTGATACTGATCAGGAATGTTATACCGATTGGTAAGCTAAGCAAGATGGAACGGCGGAGCCGCGCTTTCTCGTCCCGACGACGACGAACGGGCGCAAGCGTGCGTCGCCCAGGCTCCTGCCCGCTCATACCGGGAAAATCAAAAGCAGTCCTTTCGATTTTCCCCAATCAGCCGAGCAACGGCCGGGCGCCGAGGGAGGCACCTCTGGCCGGTTGGCGCCACCCACCCCTTCACACAAACCCCACCACGAACACCGCCACCACCCCCAACCAGATCGCCACATAAAGCGGCACGAACTTCTGCCGCGTCTTCAACATCTCCGGATGCGTGATCGGTTTCCCGGCGAACTTCCCGCGCGGCCTCGACGGGAAGAAGAACGTCTTGTACGTCTCGAGGGTGGCCACCGTGTAGCCGACCGCGGCGAGCGCGATCAGCACGTAGCTGGTCGTGAAGCGCGACACCAGGAACCCGTAGAAGGCAGCCCACAACGGGCTGCGGAAGAATTTCAGCCACTCGAACCCCTCGATCGGCGCGTCCTTGAAGGCGCCAGCGCAGGCGGAATACCAGCCTCCCAGGCTTGCCACCAGCAGCACCTGCCAGAGCGGCCCCTCGACCCCCGGCGCGGGCTGGAGCCGCAGACCCAGCCAGAGCAGCGCGACCCCCACCCCCACGTACCCCAACCCCACCAGCAGCCGCGTCACACGACCCCGGGGAACGTGCCCGAACACGTGAAACTGCATCGGGATGAAGTACTTCGACTGGTCCTCGTCGCGGATGAAGGTCTTCCAGAATTCGGTCGTCGCGCGTTCCACCGCGTAGGTGAGTCCGAAGAGGACAACGATGCCCGCGGCCGTCGTGGCATCGATCTCCGCCAGACGCGCCAAGACCGGCGCCCAGATGAGACTGACAATCGTGCTGCGCAGGTAGCGCGGCACCGTGAACCCCTCGTGGATCGCGTCCTTGTACATCCCCCACGTCGAGGTGTGGGCGCCCGCGGCCGCACCTACCAGCAATTCGCATACGAGGTTCACGGATGGTTCTCCCGGCCGGCGCTGTAGGTGTGCTGGATCAGTTCGATGCACCTGCGCGCATCGGCGATCGTGAATTCGGGTTCCGCGCCCGTGGTCAGCACCCTGACGAAATCGGCGAGCATGGCCCGGTATCCCAACATATCGGAAAGCCCGGGGAACGAGAGCCTGCGATGGCCCGTGAGCAGAAAGAGTCCGTTCGATTCGAAGAGCAGCGAACCGCGGGTCCCGTAGATCCGGGAGAGGCGCAAGCCCTTGAGTAGACCGGGGATCTCCCAGGAGTGGTTCAGGACGCCGACGGCGCCCTCCTCGTATTCGACCACGAATGTCACGCTTCGCTCGTGTCTCGCCGGGGCATCCGGAAAGAACGCCTCGGCTCCGCGGATCGACAGCCCAAGGGCGTCCATGAAGGCGACCCAGTGGATGCCGCTCTCCATGAGCGCACCGCCGCCCGCACGCGCCGGATCGGCACGCCAACCCTCGGCAACCTGCCGCTTGACCGCGTCGATCGCGACGAAGCGTACCTGGCCGAGCACGCCGGACCGGATCCGGGCGCGGATCGCACGCAGCAGCGGCTTGTACAAGTAGTTCTCCGCCACCAGCACCCGGCGGCCATGGTGCGCGGCCGCCGCCTCCACCGTGTCGAATTCGCCGCTGTCGAGGAAGGCGGGCTTCTCGACGATGACGTGCTTGCCCGCCTCCAGCGCCGCCACAGCGATCTCGCAGTGCGTGTCCGGGGGCGTCGTGATGAAGACGGCGTCGACCCGCTCGTCGCATACGGCCTCCTCCCAGTCACCCGAAACCCGATCCCCACCGAACTTCCCCACAAGCGCCCGCACCGGCTCCTCCGACCGTCCCCAGAACATGAGCGACACGTTTCGATGGTGCTTCGCCAGCAGCCGGGCGTGCCACCCGGCCGCCCAGCCCGAACCGACGATAAGGATGCCCAGGCCATCCCGTCCTGCCGTCATGCCTGGCTTCTCACGAGTCGGGCGTAGCGTACGATTCGCCCTTTTCGCCGCCCCCCACCAATCCGCTCCGCCACCCGCAGTGCGTTGGCCGCGATCGTCAGGCTCGGGTTCACGGCGCCCGAACGCGGCATGAAGCTGCCGTCCGTCACCCACAGGTTGTCCAGGCCCCGGAACCGGCACCATGCGTCCAGCGGGGCAGTCGCGGGATCTTGGCCCATGCGGAGCGTCCCCACCGCGTGCGAGAAGGTGTGGATGCGGAAGGTCGGCGTCGCCCACGCGCCCGCGGCCCGCAGCACGTCCTTTGCCACCCTGACGAGATAGCGCCGCGCGGCCAGATCGCGACGCGTATACCGGTGCGTAACGATCGCCCGGGGAATCCCGTAGCGGTCGCTGCGGGTCCGGCTCACGCCGACCCGGTTCTCCGGGCGGGGCTCGTCTTCGGCGATCGACAACAGGCCCGTGCACCGATCGATGAACGGGTCCGCGACGTTTGCCATGAACGCGGGCAACCGATTGGCGATCAGTCCGGGCGGAGGCGGCTGGATCGACTGGATCACGCCGCGTCTGGGCTCATCTTCGCGAATACCGTAGTGATCGAAGATCCCCACCTGTTTGTGAAAGGAGCGGCTGCCCGCCAAAGGCCGCGGGAAGAGACCAAACGCGATCATGTTGCAGTGTCGCATCAGACATCGCCCCACCCATTCGCCCGCCGGAGACGCGTTTTCCAGCCCCGAAGCCAGCGCCAGGTGGGCGGATCCCAGCGCCCCGGCCGCCAGGATGTACCGCTTCCCCCTGTAGACCGTGCGCCGGCCGCTGGTGCGATCGATCCCGACCACGCCGGCGATACGCCGGCCGCGCCACAGAATCCGCACCGCGACCGTGTTGGAGACCACCCTCAGCCCCTTCGCCACCAGCGCCGGCAGGATCGCGGTGCTCGGCTCCCGTTTGGCGCTTACCGCACACGCGTACCCGTCGCAGGTACCGCATTGCATGCACGTTCCCCTCCCGGTGCCGTCCCCCTCGAAATCGATCGCAAGCGGCAGGTGGGATGGCTTGAGACCCAGACCGGCCGCGGCATCCCGGATCAGTCGCGCGGGGCCTCGAAGAGCGGGCGCCCGGTAGGGGTGAACCACGGTGTCGGCAGGGTCCACCGGATGGCGCGAGGGTCTTCCCACGACGCCTAGAAGTTCCTCGGCCGCCCGGTAGTACGGAGCCAGGTCATCGTACGAGACGGGCCAGGCCGCAGCTGTGTCACGCACGATCTCGGCTCTCCGGTCGAAGTCCGCCGCCCGCAGCCGGAGCGCAACGCCCCCATAGAAAACCGACGGTCCCCCGACGCATTGGAAGGTGCCCTTGCGACCCCGGGTCTCGCCCCGCAGCCGGTAGTGGCTCTCCATCTTGAAGTAGGGGCTCAGCTCGAAAGCCGCATCGCGATCCCAGTTGTGCTCGCCCCGTTCGACGGGCACCCCCCGCTCGAGCATCAGAACCTCCAGCCCGGCGCCGATCAACGCGTGCGCGGCCATGCTCCCCCCCACCCCGCTCCCGATCACGACCACGTCCGGCTCGTGCTTCGTCCGGCGGCGGACGGCGGCTGGCGATGCGGGTAACATGGTTGGGCGCCTCCGGGGTATGCGGGGCCATGAGTCGGCGCGGGGTGACTCCCGGTAACCCATGGATAGATCCTTTCGCCATACGAAGCACCGATTATCCACGCCCCCTAGCAGCCCGTGGACAAAATCCCCCCGGCATTCGAGCGGCGATGCATCCGCGCTGGCCGCTTCGCTTCGCCTATTTACACTGTAAAGACAACATCACATTATGTCATGTATGGTATACTTTCTTCCACCCCGAGGCTACGCTCTGCGTTGCTCCTCGGGCGAATAGCCCTGCTATTCACCTTTCGTCGCGCCTTGCCAGCCCGGCGCCTCACCGCTCTCGGTGCTCGGGCGGCTTCATCCACGGACCCCTAGCGATAAGTCCCACCCGGGAACCGCGCAACTTGACCAGGGGTGCTGTACCTTGACGGAGATTCCGCCGTTGACGTTTCGCAGTTCCGTCCCTGGCCCCGCCGAAGAGACCGGCGTGATCCGCCCGAACCGCATTGCCACTCTGCCGCCGCTCGTCCTGGCCATCCTCCTGGCCGTCACCTGCGCCCACTACCAGGATCCGCGCGGCCCCGAGGCCGAGGGCCTCAAGGCTGGTCCGGCTGGAAAGACGGTCTGCCGTCGCTGACCCTCTCAGTCGGGGACGACGAATCCTGGATTCCCGATACCTACGAGCTGCCGGAGGACGGGACCCTGGTCGCAACCCGGAGAATCGGGGGCGGGTTCTCCTTCCTGACCAACCGGAATCCCCGCTTCGTCTACCGCCGCCCCGCCACCTCCGCGCCTTGACACGCCCCACGCCCCGGATCGATCATCCACGCAGAGTGTAAGACCAGGCGTCACATCCGGGTGCGTCCGCCGCGCCCGCTCCACGCCCGCCCATAAGGAGTCCCCATGATCATCTGGACCCGGAAGAACAGCGACATCCCCTCCTCGGAGATCACCCCCGAGTCGGTATACATCAACCGCCGCAAGTTCCTCGGCGCCTCGGCAGGGATCGGCGCCGCCGCCTTCCTCTCGCGCGACGCGGCAGCCTCCCCTCTCGCCCCCCGCCAGGAGGAAGAACCCAACACCTGGGAGGAGATCACCTCCCACAACAACTTCTACGAGTTCGGGCTCGACAAGAAGGATCCTTCCCGGAACGCCCACACGCTCGTCACCAAGCCGTGGACGGTGAAGGTCGACGGCCTCTGCAACAAGCCCGGCGACTACGCGCTCGAAGACTTCATCAAGCCGTCCACGATCGAAGACCGGGTCTACCGCTTCCGGTGCGTCGAGGCGTGGTCGATGGTCATCCCCTGGCGCGGCTTCCCGCTGGCCGACGTGATCAACCGGGCCGAACCCGACCCAGGCGCCAAATACGTCGCATTCGATACCCTGTGGGACCCGGACCAGATGCCCGAGCGTCGCTGGAAGCCCCGGATCGGCTGGCCCTACCGCGAGGGACTGAGGATGGACGAGGCGATGCACCCCCTGTCGCTCATGGTCAACGGCCTGTACGGCAAGGAGCTTCCCAACCAGAACGGGGCTCCGCTGCGGCTCATCGTGCCCTGGAAGTACGGCTTCAAGAGCATCAAGTCGATCGTGCGTATGACCTTCACCGCCGACGAGCCGCCTACCACCTGGGCGACCCAGAGCCCGCGCGAGTACGGCTTCTATTCGAATGTGAACCCCAACGTCAGCCACCCGCGCTGGAGCCAGTCCACCGAGAAGCGGATCGACGGCAGCAAGCTGTTCGGCTCCCGCCGCATCGACACCCTGTTCCTGAACGGGTACGCGGACGAGGTCGCGCACCTGTACGAAGGGATGGACCTGAAGAAGTATTTCTGAGGGTGAGTCCATACCAGGCGGTCCCGCGGGCGATCACGCGCAGGTCCGCCGGCCATCCGTGGTGAAGCGTCCCGCCGCCAACCCCCGGCGCCGGATGCTGCTCCTCAAGACCGCCATCTGGCTCATCGGCCTGGGGCCCATCGTGTGGCTCACGGTCGGCTTCTTCCGCGGCACCCTCGGCGTGCTGCCCGTCGACACCATCATCCTGGTCGAGGGGCGTTGGACGCTCGTCTTCCTGCTCGCCACACTGGCGGTCACGCCGGTTCGCCGAATCACCGGGTGGAACCGAATCATCCAGATTCGCCGCCTGCTCGGGCTCTTCGCCTTCTTCCACGTCTGCGTCCACTTCCTGGCTTACGCGGGAATCGACCAGCTCTTCGCCATCGGGTACATCATCGAAGACGTGCTGGACCGGCGCTACATCACGGCCGGGTTCGCCGCGCTCGTCCTGATGGTCCCACTCGCCGTGACCTCGACGAAGGGATGGATCCGCCGCCTGGGGAAGCGATGGAGGAAGCTGCACAGGCTGGCGTATCTTTCGGCGTCGTTGGGTGTACTACACTTCTACTGGAAGGTGAGGGCGGACACTTTCTGGCCGCTCGTGGCCGCCCTCACGCTGGCGGCGTTGTTCGCGGTGAGGCTGGCCTACCGGAAGCGGACGCCGAAGAAGATCGTTCGTAAGTGAGGAGGACAAACCGATGAATCGCAACGCTCACCCTGGGTTCGCCACGGTCGTCGCAGCCACCCTGGCCGTGGCCGGCTGCGCCAGTTCCCCGGGTGGCCAGGCCCCCGACCCCGGCGACCTCGCGCTCTACGGCGGCAACTGGGTGTTCGACCCCGAAGCCAGCCGTCGTTCGGAGTTCCACTACTGGACCCGCGATCCCGTCACGGATGACGAACCGCCGCAATCGGTGCAGGACGAACTGCTTACGGCGGTCGAACACTGGCCGGCGGGGTTCACCCTGGAATTGACCGATCCGGTCTTCAGCGTCGTGGCCACTCCACCCGAATTCTCCTTCAACGTGCCTTTGGACGGAAGCTGGCTGGAGACCGGTGACACACGCGTCAAGTTCGCCTGGCTGCGCAACCGCCCGTTCGTCGAACGCTCCTTTCCCTCGAACGGCTGGCTCACCGACCACTACGAGTTGACCGGGGATGACATGATCGTCATTACGCGCAAGATCGGATTCGGGACCCACGAGGCCGAGGGGTGGCTGCGATTCGCCTACCGGCGGCAGCCGTGAGGCGATCCCGTTCGGCATTGCAATCGGGCGACGGGCGTAGCGGCCACTCCCCCGCCCCACTTACGTTTCGGCGCCCCCGGGTGTCCTGAGTCGTACCACCGGGCAGAAGACGGACATCCCGCAAACCCGAACCGAGGAAGGTGAAGTTGGCGCGTTCGCGACCGGCCAGGTCCACGCCATCACGCAGGGCCGCCGCGGCCCTGGTCGCGACCCTGTACGGCGCCGCGACCCTGATCGCGGTCATCGCACCCTCCGATCGGGCGCCGGGCCCTGCGCCGACAACCCTGTCGTCCACCCCACCCGGCTACCTCCGCCTCGGGTCCCCACCATCCCTCCCCTCCACCTCCACGCAAACCACCCCCATCCCCCAGCGCCCCGACTACGAGTGGCACGAGTTCTACTTCACCCGCGCCGCCTACTCTTCCGGCGGTTACGGCTGGGGCCGGGGAGGCCGCTCCTGGGCCATCGACTATCCCAAGTCCGACCGTCAGTTCATGACCGTCCTGAAACGCCTCACCAACCTGGATGCGTTCGACTGGGAGAACGCGGTCACCCTGGACAACCCCGCTCTCCGCCGCTTTCCCTTCCTGTACGCCCTCGAAGTCGGGTACATGAGCCTCAGGGACGAAGAAATCGTGGGCCTGCGCGACTACCTGAAGGCCGGCGGCTTCCTGGTCATCGACGACTTCTGGGGGTCGCGGGAGTGGGCGCAGTTCGAGTACCAGATGGGGCTCGTCTTTCCCAACCACCCCATCATCGATCTGGACCTCGACCACCCGGTCTTCAACACCTTCTACGACATCGACGAGATCCTCCAGGTGCCGGCGTACGGGCGGTACTGGCGCGGCGGGCAGACCAGCGAGCGCGACGGGTACGTGCCCTACGTGAAGGGCATCGAGGACCACGACGGCAGGCTCATGGTCATCATCAACTGGAACACGGACCTGGGCGACGCCTGGGAGTGGGCCGAACAGCCCGACTACCCGCTCCAGTTCTCCACCTTCGCCTTCCAGATGGGGGTGAACATGATCGTCTACGCGATGAGTCACTGACCCCGACCCCACGAGCACATGAGTATATGAGTATATGAGTAACTTTCCGCCCGGATCCCCCTCCGGCCCGCCCGCCGCCAGGCCGGATGCGACCGCCCCATGAGCAGCCTCTTCGAGTTCCTCTTCAAGTACCGGCCCGTCCTCTACCAGGAGGGCGACTTCTCCTTCCTGTCGCCGTGGCCGCTGACGACCGCGGGCCTGATCGCGGCGGCCCTGGCCGTGCCGGCCGTCCTCACCTACCTGCGCGCCCGGGGCAAGAGCAGCAAGGCCGACCGCTGGGTGCTGGGCGTACTGCGCGGGGCCGCGTTCCTGCTCCTCTTCTTCATCGTGATGCAGCCGGGGCTGGTCCTGACCTCGGTCGTGCCGCAGCGGAATTTCCTGGCGGTGCTCGTGGACGACTCGCGGAGCATGACGATCGACGACCGCGACGGCGCTTCCCGCGCCGAACAGGCTGCCGCGCTGCTGGACCCCGAGGGCGAGCTGGTGGGCGCTCTCGGCGAGGAGTTCACGCTCCGCTACTTCCGTTTCTCGTCCCGGCCGGGAAGGGTCGAGGGCGTCGAACGGCTCACCTTCGACGGCAGCCAGACCCGGATCGGCGACGCGCTGGCCTACGCCCGCGACGAGCTGCAGGGTGTGCCGCTGTCGGGAATGGTCGTGCTGTCGGACGGAGGCGACAACAGCGACGAGGCCATCGGCGAAGCGCTGCTGCCCCTGCGCGCGGCGTCGGTGCCCGTCTTCACGGTCGGGCTGGGCGACGAGGAGATGGAGGCCGATGTCCAGGCCACCCGCGCCGACATGCCCGAACGAGCGCTCGCGGGCACCTCGACAATCGTCAACGTCATCGTCGAGGCGACCGGGTACGCCGGCCGCGACGTCCCGATCGTCGTCGAGGACATGGGGACCATCGTCGCCACCGAAGTGGTTACGCTGCCGCGCGACGGACAGCCGCTGGTCACCCCCGTCGCGATCACCCTCGAGACTCCGGGCACGCGGGAGCTCACCTTCCGCATCCCCGGCCAGGAGGGCGAACGGGTCCTGGAGAACAACGTGCTGCACGCGGTCGTCCAGGTCCGCGACCGCACCGAAAAGGTCCTCTACTTCGAGGGCGAACCGCGCTACGAGGTCGCCTTCATGTTGCGCGCGGTGCGTACCGACGAAAACCTGCAGGTCGTGCTCCTGCAGCGCACCGCCGAGAACAAGTTCTTCCGTCGCAACCTGGACGACCCGCTGGAGCTCGTCGAAGGCTTCCCGACCACCCGCCAGGACCTCTACCCCTACCGCGCACTCATCCTGGGTTCGGTCGAGGCCAGCTTCTTCACCCACGGCCAGCTCGAGATGATCGCCGACTTCGTGGGCGAACGCGGCGGCACCCTGCTCATGCTGGGCGGACGCCGCGCCTTCTCCGAGGGCGGCTACAAGGGCACCCCGCTCGAGGATGTCCTCCCGGTCGTGCTCGACGAGCCCACGAACACCACCCCGACCGAGCGCCTCGCCCACGTGAAGGTGACCCCCACGCCGGCCGGCGCGAACCACCCGGCCACCCGCATCGACGGGTCGGCCGAGCAGTCGGCGGTCCGGTGGGATACCCTGCCGCCCCTCTCCACGACCAACATCATCACGGGGCTGAAGCCGGGCGCGACCGAACTGCTACAGGGCACGGTGGTGGCGGGGGGCCAGGGCGAGGCCGCCGAACGCGTGGTCATGGCGTCCCAGCGCTACGGCAGGGGGCGCTCCATGGTGCTCGCGGTGCAGGACGTCTGGCTGTGGCAGATGCACCACACCGTGCCCCTCGAGGACCAGAGTCACGAGACCTTCTGGCGGCAGCTGCTGCGCTGGATGATCGCCGAGACCCCCGACCCGGTGGAAGCCGCGCCCGCCCGCGAGTCGGTCGAGGCCGGCGAGCCCGTCACCCTCGAGGCCACCGTGCTCGACGAGGGCTTCGTCGAGGTAAACGGCGCCCAGGTCACCGCCCGCATCACCACCCCGACGGGCGAGGAGCAGGAACTCCCCATGGAGTGGGCGGTCGCCGAAGACGGCAAGTACACCGTCCCCTTCACCCCCGAGATGGACGGCATCTACGAGGTGTCTGTCGACGCCGGACGCGACACGGTGGCGCTCGGGACCGGCGTGACCGGTGTGCGCGTGGCTCCCGGCACCGAGGAGTTCCGCGATCCCCGGCAGCGCCGCAGCCTCATGGAGCGCATCGCCGAGGAGACCGGCGGCCGCTACTACACCGCCGAAACCGCCGGCCAGCTCCCCGAGGACCTCCAGTTCACCGGCGGCGGCGTCACCGTAACCGAGGAGCGCGACCTGTGGGACATGCCGATCCTCTTCCTGCTGCTGGCGGGACTCCTAGGGGCGGAGTGGGGCTATCGCCGGAAGAGGGGGTTGGCTTGAAGGGCGGTGCGGTTCTCGCGGCGGCGTTGGCGGGCGCACTACGGGACGTGACGGCCGCGGCGGCGGGCCGAGAACGGTCGGCTGCGTTGGCGGGCGCGCTATTCCTCGCCCTCCTCCCCGCCACCGCCCAGCCCCAGAACACGCACATCCTCCTCATCTCCGGCCTCGGCGGCGACCCCCAGTACACCGAGGCCTTCCACGGCTGGCTCAGCCGCTTCGCCGACGCCGCCACCGAGAAGTACGGCGTCCCCCCCGAGCGGATCACCTACCTGGGCGAGAAGACGGATCTGGACCCCACGCGGATCCGCGCCCGCTCCACCGCCGACAACATCCGCGCCGCCTTCGCCGAAATTGTAGCCGCGATGGCGCCCGCCGACGACCTTGTCATCCTCCTGGCCGGCCACGGCACCTTCCGCAACGAGACCGCGCGCTTCAACCTCCCCGGCCCCGACCTGACCGCCGAAGACATGGCCGACCTGCTCGCCGGGCTTGGCGACCGCCGCGTCACCTTCGTGAACACGGCGAGCGCGTCGGGGCCCTTCGTCGCGGCGCTCTCCGGTTCCAACCGCACCATCATCGCCGCCACCCGCACCGGCCGTGAACGCAACGTGACCCGTTTCGGCCTCCACTTCGTCGACGCCTTCGCCGACGAGGGCGCCGATGCCGACAAGGACTCGCGCGTGTCCATGCTGGAGGCCTTCTCGTACGCCCTGCGCGAGGTCCAGCGCCAGTACGAGAGCGCCAACCTGCTCATGACCGAGCACGCCATCCTGGACGACAACGGGGATGGCGAGGGGAGCCGGGAACTGGACGGCCTGGAGGGCGACGGGGCGCTGGCGCGCATGGTGTTCCTGACGGCGGTGGGGGGGGCGGGCGGGGACGAGGAGGTGACGCCGGAGTTGCGTGCGCTGTATGAGGAGAAGGCGGCGATCGAGGCGCGGATTGCGGATCTGCGGCGCGTGAAGGGGCAGATGTCGCAGGAGCGGTACGAGGACGAGCTGGAGGAGTTGCTGGTGGAGTTGGCGATGAAGAACCGGGAGATTCGGGCGGCGGGGGGCGGGGGGTGATGCGGCACCTCCACTACCTCAAGATCCGCAACTTCAAGGGGTTTGGCGACAGGGTCCGCATAGAACTGGACCATCCGGCGGTCCTGGCAGGCCCCAACAACTGCGGCAAGACGACGGCGCTGCAGGCGATCGCGCTCTGGTCGCAGGCGGTGCGAACGTGGCTCGATCGCAAGGGCCGGGCGCCGCCCAGGGAGCGCACCGCCACCGGCCTCAACCGGCTGGGCATGGTTGCGGTTCCGGTTCGCAGCACCCGCGACTATTGGCACAACATGGCCGTCAGGACCGGGCCCCGGAACATTCCGCTCGATATCACGCTCGGAGTCCTTCACGAGAATCGGGTCCGGCCGGTGACCATGCGCTTCCGGTGCCAAGGCGACGAGATGGTGTACTGCACACCCGACGAGGCGACTCTGGAAACCCCCGAATTCATCGAAGCGGGAGCCGGTCTCAACGTGCGGCTGCTGTACCCGATGTCGGGCATCGAGACCGAGGAGCCGATCATCCAGCCCGGCCGGATCGATGTCCTGCTGGGCCAGGGGCAGACGGCCCAGGTGCTTCGCAACCTATGTCTGATGGTTCTTCGGGAGGACCCGGCGGCATGGTCGCGAGTGGGAAAGCGGATGGCCCGCCTGTTCGACGTCGCCTTGGAAGACCCCACCGAGACGGGGCGCGGAGCCATCGACCTCTTCTACCAACAGTCCGGGGTACGCAGGCCGGTCGACATTGCCCTGGCGGGCCGGGGGCTCCAACAGATGCTCCTGATTCTCGCATACATGCACTCCCACCCTCGCAGCGTCCTGCTGATCGACGAACCGGACGCGCACCTGGAGATCCTTCGCCAAAGGCAGGCCTATGTGCTTCTCCGCGATGAGGCGGCGCGCAATGACTCCCAGGTCATCCTCGTCACGCACTCCGAGGTCATTCTGGGCGAAGCGCTCGACCGCAACCTGACGCTGCTGCTGGGTGGGCACGCGGACGATTTGGCATCGAAGTCCGACATCGTCACCGCTCTGCACCACTACGGCGCCGATCACTACATCCGGGCCCGACAGCAGGGATACGTGCTCTACGTCGAGGGCGGCACCGATCTGGACGTGCTCAGGGCGCTGGCGACCAGGCTGGAACACGCCGCGGCCGACGCGTGGGACGAGAACGCCAACGTCTACTATATCCGGGACAACTACCCCCGGCCGGATCCGGATTCCGAGATCGAGCGCGTCGAGGGAGGCTTCGGTCTCCGTCCCGAGCAGCATTTCTTCGCGCTCCGGCCCATGCTGCCGGACCTGCGCGGGCTGGCGATCCGTGACCAGAACGCAGGTCGGCGCGAGGATTCGGATGACGGGGGACTGACCACGGTTCACTGGCGCCGGTATGAGATCGAGAACTACATTGTCGCCCCCGAGATTCTTCGAGCCTTCGCGGCCCACGCATACCGCGACCTTCCGTTGTTCGACCGATTCCGCCGCGAGACCGACGAAGTGCTCGACGAACTGGCTCTGGACCGTGTGTTCGATGGCCGCGAACGGGACTTTCTGACCTGGAAGGGCATGGACCCCGAGGCCGCACGCCTGCTGTGGGAAGCCAGGACCGAGAGGCTCAAGCTGAGCGACTTCGCCGAGGAGTTCTTCAGGCGTCTCGCCGACAGGCTCGGCCACGCCATGTTGCTTCGCAAACGCGACCTCCACCGGCTGGTCGACTTCATGGATGCTGACGCGATCGCGGAGGAGGTATCCGAGAAGCTGGGGTTGCTGGAGGAGTTGTTTTCGGGAGCGGGCGGTTCACAAACCGGGTCGGCGGTGTAAACCCTTCGGCGCCTGCGAGCGTCAAAGTGGTACCCGCGACTTTGCGCTCTTCGCGTTTCAGCTGAAACATTCCAACGAGGCTGCGCCCCCCCCCGGCTCCGACCGGCGGCGGTCCCGCTCGCTTCCCCGATCAAGGACCAGGCCCATGACGACCATCGCTCCGCCGTTCCCTCGAACGTCCCTCCACTCCGCGCCGGCCCTGATCATCCCGCTCCTTCTCGCGGCCTGCGGCTCCGGCGCCGACGCGGTGGGCACCTGGTCCGGCACCGTCGACACCCTCCCTTCCGGCGAGATCGTGGTCCACAATGCCGACGAACCACTGTGGACGCCGGAGCAGGCGTGGCAGGTGGTCGAGGACCTGCGGATCGGCGAGGCAATGAGCGAGGGACCCGACCTGTTCGGGGGCATCTATTCCTTCGATGCCGATGCGTGGGGCCGAATCTTCGTCCTCGACGACCAGGCCCAGGAGGTCCGCATCTTCGACTCGGAGGGCGCGTTCGTGCGGACGGTCGGGAGGAAGGGGGAGGGGCCGGGGGAGTTCACGCAAGCCGGTTCGGTCGACCTCTCCCGGAACGGCGAGATCTGGGTGATGGGGCTGGGCCAGGGGCGCGTTTCGATCTTCGACACGACGGGGACCTTCCTGAGGCAGGAGCGGACCGACGGGGGCTTCGTCGTCAAGCCCTACCCCGGAGGATTCGACCCGATGGGCCGCTACAACGTCCTGATTCCGACCGGGGGCATGCGTACGATGGCGCGCTTCGACCAGTACTACAACCCGATCGATACAATCTCCCTTCCCGAGGATCCTGAGGAGGGCGAGTACTTCGAAAATGTGAGCGAGGACGGCTCGTCTACGATGCGAGCCGGGGTCCCCTTCCAGGATTACATGACCTGGCGCTTCTCGCCGACTGGCACCGTGTGGACGCTCCTGACCGGACGCTATCAGCTTACCGAGATGACGATCGATGGGAAGGTGCTGCGGACGATCACTAAGGATCATGAACGCATTCCGGTGACGGACGAGGAGCGGGAGCAGGCCGTCGAGAACCTCGGGTGGTTCACCAGCCAGGGCGGGCAGATCGACCGGTCGAAGTTCCCCGGGACCAAGCCGTCCACGGTTTCATTCTTTGTTGACGACGAGGGGAATCTGTGGGTCGAACGGCAGGTCCCGGCTGCCGACGAGAACGATGTTGTGGGGCGGATCTTCGATATCTTCGACGGGCAGGGACGGTATCTGGGGATGCTGCGGCTGCCGTTCGAGCTGCATCATACGATTCCCGCGCCGATCGTACGGGAGGGGGTGCTCTACGGTGCCACGTATGACGAGATCGGGGTGCTGTACGTGGTGCGGGGGAGGATCGTGAAGCCGTAGGGCTACCTCCCGGAGGACATCACCCCTCCCAACTCCCTTCAGAATAGCGCTTCCAGCGCGTTCGCCGGCGTGATCGCGGGGATCGGGGAGGCACGGAAGTCACGAACGTTCCTCGTGACCACGAAGCGGGCGCCGCTGGCGCGCGCCGCGGCGACCTGCATGGCGTCCTCGAAGTCGGCCATCCCGAGTTGGAGCGCAAAGTCCATCGCATCCGTGTCACAGTCCGCGACAGCCACGAAGCGAATCAGCTCGCCGATGAAGGCGCGGACATCCGAACCGCCGCGCGCCGGCGTGACGAGGTAGTAGAAGTTCGACAGGGTGTGCCACGCGACGAACGCGCGCTTCGGCCCCGTCTGCAGGCGATCGAGCAGTTCGGAAGCCTCGCTGGAGAACGGTTGACGGTCGAGCGCCACATCGATCAGTACGTCCGTGTCGATCAGGATCACAGATATTTCCGGGCCAATGCGTCGTAGCGTGTGTCGTCACGGTTCGCGGCGCGGAACCGGCCTCTCCAGCGCGCTGTGAAGGATGGCTCGCCGACGGCGGCCTCCTCCCGCAGCGCGCGCTCGATCAGCGCCGACAGCGACACGCCGCGGGATCGCGCGTATCGCTTGGCGGCAACGAGGACCTCGGGGTCGACCGTGACGGTGAGTTTCTGTTTCATGTTGGTTTGCCATTAGAATACGAATACGTACTATTGCTTACCGTATACGTGTTTGGATGGCACGTCAAGGGGGGGTGCCGGTTCCGGGCAAGAGGACCTCGCTGCTTGGTCGTCGCGCTGGGGCATGACCTATGTCCGGCCGACGCACCTCGTTGCGGATCTGAGTTGGCGGAAGTAGCCGATCACTCTCCGGAAAGCACCCGCTTACGCCCTGCCGGAACCTCCCCGCCCGCCGCGCACTCCACCCCCTTCATCCCCTCGAGGTCCGCGTCCAGGGTCCACAGCACCGCACCCGCCGCGTGGGTGGTCGCCAGGACCACGCTGTCCGCCATCGAGAGTCCCGACTCGGCGCTCAGTTCGGCGGCGGCGACCGCGAGGTGGGCGTCGAGGTCGATCACCCGTCCCCGCTGCATGTGTGCTACCGCGTAGAGGGCCGCGTCCAACCCGTGGTCCAGCCGGATCCGCTTGAAGACCTCGAAGAGGGTGACGGCGGGGACGACCAGGCGTTCGGTGTCGGTGATCGCGTCGGCGAATTCTCCCGCTTTGGGTCCGTCGCCGAAGTACTCCAGCCAGGCCGACGAGTCGACGACGTTCACAGCCGGTCTCCGTCGCGCGGGACCGTGGTGTCGATGCCGCGGACGAAGCCGCGGGCGGCTTCGATGGGATCGAGGGGGATCAGCTCGACGCGTCCCTTGAAGGGGAGGGCCTGCACCTTCTGGCCGGGGCGGAGGGCCAGCTTCTCGCGCACGTCCTTGGGGATGACGATCTGGTAGCGGGAGGAGATGGTGACGATGGTCATGGGGGTCTCCAAGTGGCGGAATTGGATGAATCGGCGAAACGGATGCGCAAGACAATCTAGTGGCCGAACCGAAAATCGCAAGACTATTGATCGAACGACAGAATAAACGTAAGACGGCCCGTGTTCCAGAGAGGTGAGACATCCCCCCACTCGGGCGGGCATGCGGTTGGGTGGCGCCACCAACATATCAAATGATAGATGCGATCCAACGTCATCTCGGATGGCATCTTGCGCTCGTGAGAAGATCCCACGATAGTGCTACATGGACCCTGAGTCACACACAGAGCGCCCTTCCCGCGACGCGTTGGCAGACCCAGCGGCACCGAATGCTGCGCCGACTGGCCTCCCGGCCCGTGTTCGCCGCCTCCGACGACACCTGAACCTCACCCAGGAGGACTTCGCAGCCCGCGTCGGAGTATCCGTGATTACTGTCCACCGGTGGGAAACCGGACAGTCCCGGCCCCGGCGGCTCGCGCTCGCAAGCCTGAGAGAGATCGAGAGCGAAGTCGCCCGCAAGGCGGCCCGCCGGAAACCCGGCGACACGCCAGCAACCTGGGCAGGCGGCCAGGAAAACCGGATGGACCACCCCCCACTCGACTTCAACGGCGACCCGGACCGCGTCTCCCTCTTCGCCGAATGCCTGCGTCTCACTCACGGCTACCAGTACAATCCGGCCTTCGCCAGCGAGATCTCCCGAATCGACTCCCTGCCGCACCAGCGCATCGCGGTCTACGACCACATGGTGCACCAGGATCCGCTCCGTTTCCTGCTGGCGGACGATGCGGGCGCCGGCAAGACCATCATGACCGGACTCTACGTCCGCGAAATGCTCATGCGCGGCCGGATCCGGCGCGTGCTGGTGATCCCGCCCGCCGGGCTGGTGGGCAACTGGGAACGAGAACTGCGGACGCTGTTCCGCCTTCACTTCCGCATCGTCGCGGGCTCGGACACTCGGGCCCGCAATCCGTTCGCGGGTCCGCGCGGCAACCTCGCCATCGTATCGCTCGACACGATTCGGGGGGAAACCGCCTTCGCCGCCCTGGCCGAAGCCGATACGGCACCGTACGACCTTGTGGTCTTCGACGAAGCTCACAAGCTCAGCGCCACGGCTCACAGCGGCCGAGTGGAGAAGACCCAGCGGTACAAGCTCGCCGAAGCGCTGGCTGGCTGCCCGGCCGCGCCGGAATACACCCGTCTCTCCTGGTCGGCCCGTCACCTCCTGCTTCTGACGGCGACGCCGCACATGGGGAAAGAGTCTCCCTACCACCACCTTTGGCGCCTGCTCGACCACCGGGTCTTCGGGGCCGAAGAGGCGTTTCGGCGGTTTCCGCGGAGTAGTCGGCCCCGGTACTTCATCCGGCGCACGAAGGAAGAGATGCTCGACTTCGAGGGACGGCCCCTCTTTCGCGAACGGCTGTGCGACACCTTCGGGTACGACCTCACACCGGGACCGAACGGCGAACAGACACTCTACGAGCGCACTACGTCCTACCTGCAGCATTCCTACAACCTGGCCACCGGCAACCAGCAAGCCGCCAAGCTCGCCATGGGTGTCTTCCAGCGAAGACTGGCCAGCTCGACGTGGGCTCTGCTCAAGTCGTTCGAACGGCGGATCGAGAAGGTCCGTGTGCTGATTGCGGATCTCGAAGCCGGGCGCATAGACTCCAGGGGACTTCGCAGCGCCCAAACGGCCCTCGACTCCAAGTACCGGGCGGACTACTTCGACCAGCACGACGCTGCTGACGACCTGGGCGACGACGGAGCCCGCGAGCGGCACGAGGACTACGAGGACGCGGTGCTCGGCGCGGTGGTCGCGGTCACCATCGATGAACTCCGCGACGAGATTCAGACCCTGCACGATCTGCGCAGGCGGGCCCGCCGACTCATTCAGTCGGGCCAGGAGTCGAAGTTCGAACGGCTCCGCGAAGTCCTGGAGGACCCCGGCCATTCCAACGAGAAATGGCTGGTGTTCAGTGAGCACCGTGACACCGTCGACTACCTCGTAACACGGCTCGAAGCGCTTGGCTACGCGGGTCAGGTCGCCACAATTCACGGCGCGATGCCGTGGGAGGAGCGCGAGGAGCAGGTGGAACGCTTCCGCGACCCGGCGGGCGCCCGTTTCCTCGTCGCGACCGACGCCGCGGGCGAGGGCATCAACCTTCAGTTCTGCCGCCTGATGGTCAACTACGACATCCCCTGGAACCCGGCTCGCCTGGAGCAGCGGATGGGCCGCATTCACCGCTACGGCCAAAAGCACGATGTGCGCATCGTCAACCTGGTTTCGGCAGGTACCAGGGAAGGCCGTGTGCTCAGGGTGCTGCTCGAACGGCTTGACGCAATCCGCGAGGCGCTACGATCGGACAAGGTGTTCGACGTGATCGGCCGCCTGTTCGAGAACAAGTCGTTGCGCCGGCATATGCGCGAGGCGCTAAGCGACGAGGGCGAGCGGCGCGCTCGCAAGCGGATCGAGGAGACCCTCACGGAAGACGCCGTGCGCGGGATCGGCGACAAGGAGGAGCAGCACTACGGCAAGAGCGGCGATGTGGCCCGCCGCCTGGACACGCTCAAGGGCGAAGTCGACCGCGAACGGTACCTGCACCTGCTCCCCGCCTACGTGCGACGGTTCGTCGAGCACGCCTCGCCGCTTCTCGGTCTTGAAGTCCAGGGAAACCTCGACGGCTCCTTCACGCTGGTGCCCACGCGGCAGGGGGCGCTCGATCCGTTGCTGCACGCGCTGGAGGAATACCCGGCGAACGCCAGGGAGCGCCTCCGCGTCCGGCGGCCGGAAGCGGGGGAGCGCAGCATCTGGCTTCATCCGGGGGAGCCCGTGTTCGACGCGATGTGCGGCCAGGTTCTCGCTGCGTGCCGACGCGAGGCGGCGCGGGGGGCGATCTTCGTCGATCCGCGCACCGAGGTGCCCTATCTGCTTCACCTGGGCGAGGTCAGCGTGGAGGCGGAGGGGGAGAATGCGGAGACCGCGCCGAGGGACACCCTCGAGCGCGCGTTGGTGAGTCTGCGGCAAGGCGATGAAGGGAAGGTGTCCGGGACATCGCTGCAGGCATTCGCATTCCTTCAGTTCAGGGCACGCCGCACATCCCGCCGGGCGCGGTGCCGCTGGCGGGACGGGCCGCGGCGTTTCGGGTCGATGCGGCGACCCGTCTTGAGGAGGAAGCGCTCCGCAGGGCGGAAGCCAGGCGTGAGACGGTGAAGGCGGAACTTCCCCGGCGGCGGGAACGGATCGGGATCAACTTCAACCTGCGCGCAGCCGAACTCGCCGGACTTCGCAGCAAGTTGGCGAAGAACCCGCAGGCCAATCAGCACGAGAAGGAAGAGGTGGTGCGGCGGCAGAGGGCGCTCGGTGAGGAACGGAGGCTGGCGCTCCAGGAACTCGAAGCCGCGCCCCGGCGAATCATTGCCGGTTCCGTGCGGTTCCTGGCGCACGCTCTGGTATTGCCGCCGACCGGTGACGAAGAGAGGGAGGCCTTCAACGCCGATGTCGAGAAGATCGCCATGGCGATCGCCACCGAGTGGGAACGGGACCGAGGGGCCACGGTCAAGGATGTGTCGACGCCGCCGCTAGCGCGCATGGCGGGGCTGGGCGATCACCCCGGGTTCGACCTGCTGGCGGTGTATGCCGACGGCGGGAAGCGCCACATCGAGGTGAAGGGCCGGGCGGGGCGGAGCGGGGTCCGGATGGAGGACAACGAATTCCGGGCGGCGTGCAATCTGGGCGAGGAATACTGGCTGTACGTGGTTCTGGATTGTGCGACCTCCGCACCGCAGCTCGTGCGGGTGCGGGATCCGTTTTCCAAGCTGGTCGCGAAGAAAACGACCCGGATGAGGATCTCCGTGGGGGAGGTGTTGGGGGCGGCGGAGGTGGACGGGTGAGGATCATCGTGATCGCGGGGCCGAACGGGGCGGGAAAGTCGACGTTCGCGAAGGAGTATCTGAAGAAGGAGGGTGCTGGGCGACCCTTCGTGAACGGCGACGACATCGCCGCGGGACTGAATCCCCGAGATCCGGCCGCAGCTGCACAGGAGGCCGGGCGGATCGCGCTTCGGCAGATGGCGGCGTACGTCGCCAGCGGGACGGACTTCGCCGTCGAGACCACGCTGAGCGGACGGGCCTATGCAAAGCGGATCCGGCACTGGCAGGAGAAGGGTTACAGTGTCGCGATCATCTATCTTCGGCTTCCGTCGGCGGGGTACTCCGTCAAGCGGGTCGCCCAGCGGGTGAAGGAAGGCGGGCACGACATCCCCGAGGCCGTGGTGCGCCGCCGTTTTGGACGAAGTTGGACGAACTTTCGCGAGCTCTACCGGGAATTTGCCAACGAATGGCTGGTGTACGACAGTTCGGTGCGTCCGCCGCTACTCATCGAACAGTCACCGGGCTGGCAGGGTGTCCGTGAGCCACGCGCTGCCGGACAATCAATGGAACGCCGGGACCTCGAGTCGCACCGGACGACAGCCGACTGGGGGCGCGCATACGAAACGACCAGGAGATCACAAATGACAGGACATCCAGGCAGGTTCCCGGAGGGCGAGCCGTCGGTGAAGAGCGTAACCGCCGCACTCGCCCGGGCGCAGGAGGTGGCGATGGCGCGGGCGGCGGCCGTGCGGGATGGCGAAGCCCGTGACAAGTCAGACCGAGGGCGTGACAGGGACGGATCGGCAGGGTCGCCAATAGGGAGCGACCAACACACAGCCACGGTGAGGCACGCCGATGAGTGAGATCCAGAGACTGCGGGGCGTGGCGCGCAAGCAACCGGACGCCTCGGTGGGGGGTGGAACGAGATTCTGCCACTCCGTCTGGAGCGCGCCGAGGCCGCCATCGCCTGCGGCGCGAGTGGAGGCCGGCGGAAGCCGTGGGCAGCTCACCGATACTGCGGCGGAGCAATCGATCCCAGTTCCCGGATGGGCGGTGGTCGATCTGTTTTGCGGAATCGGCGGGCTCAGGTCACGTGTCGTTGGGCAAGACCAAGGGTCGCGCGGTAGACTGGCGGGGGTACATTGGGTCCTTGGACATGAGGACTTTGGATCAATGGAGGGCGAACAGGTGGAACGCAGGGCGGCCAGATTGGCAAGCTTGGGTGAGGCTGGGGACGGCGGTCTGCTCGGTTGCTGGGCCGCATTCGCGGTCGCAAGACGGTAGCCGGCCCGTGTTCACTTCGCTCAAGGTGGCGGGATATCGTGGCCTCAAGTCGCTGGAGGTCAAACGACTGGGACAGGTTAACTTGGTCGCCGGCCGGAACAACTCGGGGAAGACGAGCCTACTGGAGGCGGTGTTCCTGCTGGCTCACGGGGGTAGCGCGCAGGCAGCCATTAACGGGAACGTGGTGCGGGGGGGCGTCAGCACTGGCGCCCATCCAGACGAAAACTCACGGGCCCTGTGGGGACCCATGTTCTCGGATCTCGACTTGTCGCAGCCAGTGTCCATCTCTGGCACGCACAGCGTGCTCGGTGCACTCGACTTGAAGATCACACACCGCTATTCGGGGAGGTTCGAAAGAGCTTCGGCGAGTCGGGATACACATCCGGGAGCCCAAGGGTCACCCGAATTGCATTTCGCGCTGGCCGTGCCTGCTCACAAGGGCCGATTCACCAGATCCGTCCGAAGCCACGCATCGTTTGGCGAAGACGGTGCGAAAGTGGAGGTGAAAGGGGATCCGCTTGTGGCTCCCTGTGTCATTCTCAAGTCTTGCGCTGACAATCCGCAGGACGATGCCAAACGATTGGGGCTGCTGCGTGTTCGTAAGCAGGCCAGCCTCGTCGTGGAAGCGCTGCAGGTCATCGAGCCCAGATTGCAGGCGTTGGACGGGTTCGCCGGGCCGGGGGGGCACACGCTGTGGGGGGACATCGGCCTGCCCGAGCAGATTCCCCTTGCGGTGTTGGGTGATGGCGTGAACCGATTGGCTAGGCTGGTGCTGGCCATGGCGCACAAGCGCGGTCTCGTGGTGCTCGTCGACGAGATCGAGAACGGCTTCCACCACTCGGTTCTCGAGAGGGTCTGGAAGGCCATCCACACGACGGCGGAACGGTTCGCCACGCAGGTCATTGCGACCACACACAGCCACGAGGCAATCGCCGCTGCCTACCGCGCATCCCCCGGCCACGACTTCGTGCTCCATCGGCTAGACGTGGACGATGACGCGGTCAAGTGCGTCACGTACGACTCAGAATCGATCGAGGGTGCCCTCGAGCACGGCCTCGAGGTTAGGTAACGGCTCGGTATGCGTAGCGAAGGCTCGACCGTAGCTCAGTTTCCGCCGACTTCGATCACGGACCCCATCCAGCTCCTGGTGGAAGGCAAGGATGACTTTAACTTTTTTTGGGCGCTCCTCCAGAAAGTGGGTCTCGAGAGAGTTCAGATACAGCACTACGGTGGGGTTGATGGGCTGCGGGGTTTCGTGTCCGCCTTCGCCAAGATGGCCGGTTTTTCGAACGTAACCGCAATCGGAATCGTCCGAGATGCTGAGAAGTCGGCGGGAGATGCTCTAAAGAGCGTTCGCAATGCCCTGGAGAACGCAGGACTGCCCACTCCCCGACCGCCTGCCACGGTTGCCGCCGGCCACCCATGCATATCCGTGCTGGTATTGCCGGACGGCGAGAAACCGGGAATGCTCGAATCGGTCCTCGGCGAGACCGTAAGGAGCACACCGGTGGCCGATTGCATCGACCAGTTCCTGAAGTGCGCCGCGCGCGACGGCGAGTCCGAGATCAAGCGTCCCGAGAAGGCGTTCGCCCATGCCTTCCTGGCGACGCGGCCGGACCCCCACGTCTCGGTGGGCGTGGCCGCTCAAAAGGGGTACTGGAATCTCGACCACCCGGCTCTGGATGGGGTGCGGTCGTTCTTGTCGGATCTCGTCCGTTGAAGGGCGGTGTGCATCGGCGCCAACTGGCGGGGGAGGATCTACCAGCGGCTGGTCGTCAAGGGTGCCCCGGTCGACATCATCGTGGCCGGAAACGACGACCTGGAACGGTACGAAGACAGCCACGCTCTGATCATCAAACCCGCGCTGCGGAAGGGGTCGGTGGCCAATGAGGCAGCTTGAGCGATTTCCGCCCACCCCACCATTCCAACCACCCAACCGTCCGTTCAGCGAATCGGCCACGCGATTCGCAGCCATATCGGGGAGAACGCGGAATGACCGAGTCCGAAGAACTCTTTTGTCGCTTCTGCGAGTCTCAAGGCTGGCCGGTCGACAAGATTGACGAGCACTCCGTGGCCCCGGGTAGGAAGGTGCCGGATTTCTACCTCCAGCTGCGGGATGGTGCTGGTATCGTTGTGGAGGTCAAGCAATTCGATCCGAATCCAGAGGAACGGACAGCAGCGCAGGGAGCGGGGTCGGTAGTGCTGGGTGGCAAACCAGGACAACGGCTGCGTGAGGTGATCTCGAAGGCCAACAATCAGATCAGCTCAAGGCGCATGGAGGGTCAGACCCGGGAATGCTGGTGGTGTACAACCGTACTCCATGCGAACTACACGACGATCATTACGCCGTGTTTACCGCGATGCGCGGTTTGGATGTTATTGAGTACCACGTTTCGGCAAATCCGGGCTCACCCATCGTTCGCGGGCGCAAACGACCAGGTCCGGGCAAGAAGTTGGCTCACGACATGAACACTTCGGTGTCCTGCATCGCCGTGCTGCGCGAGTTCTTCGAAGGCGCCGCAGTTCCTTACGGTCTGTCCGGTCCGGATGCCGAATACGCTTTGACAGTGTACCACAACCCGCACGCCAAGCATCCGATGGACCCGAGGCGTCTGGTCGGCTCGCGTGTCACACACTGGATGAGAGAGGACCAGTACGCATGGGCACCCTGTCCCTCGTAGGCCACTTCTTCGATGATCCCTACCCGGAGTCAGTCTGCCGCGATGAGGCGCAATTCATGATGGGCGTGTGCGCAGCCTCCTGCTCCTGCCTGCTGGGCAAGCAGCGTCAAGCCGTTGGAGCAGACGTTCGCCGTGCCGGGGACCACCCCTGATGTTGTCTGGGACCGACGGTACCCGCCTGAGCGAATCCACTCTCCCCCTCCGCCAGATCTCTCTGGACTCCGTCCACGAGAAAAACGTCCGCCACGGCCATATCTCCACACTCCACATATGGCCAGCCAGACGACCCCTCGCCGCGAGCCGAGCAATGCTCCTCGCCACGCTGCTGCCCGACCCGGGGGATCCCGAAGGCCGCCGACGCCTCGGCGAGCGCATGGCCGGCCGCCTGGTCCCGAAGAAGCTCAAGGGCGGAGGCGAAGACCCGCACCTCAAGGAAACCGACGGGGGAATCCTTCATTGGGGGAGACAGAATGGTCTCGAGCTGGACCGTTTCCGAGAACGAATCCGCGATGCTCTCGGCGGCCGCGCACCCCGCGTCCTCGATCCCTTCGCCGGAGGGGGCGCGATCCCGCTCGAAGCGATGCGCCTCGGTTGCGAGACCTTCGCCTCCGACCTGAATCCCGTTGCCTGGTTCATACTCCGGTGCACGCTCCACTACCCGCACCTTGTCGGCCGGGCCGAGAGGCCGTTGCCGGAGTGCGCGATCGCCGACCGTGACTTCGCCACTGCCCTCGTGAAGGCCCGCATGAAGTCCCGGGGTGTGAATCACACACCGGCCCGAATCAGAAACGCGCTCGCGGAACTGGGTCACCGCGACGGGGGCGATGTCCAGCTCACGACGACCCTGACCGCCGACGCGCCCACCAGTGCAGGTTTCGCCTGGCATGTACGGGCGTGGGGCCTACTGGTGCGGAACCGAGTGCGCGAGGAGTTGGCCGCAAGGTATCCTGTCTATGCGTACTTCGAACCGCGGCAGCGGAAGGGCCGCAGGAGGAAGGCCGCGGGACCGCCGATACGGTTCAAGCCTCGGGAGCCGCGCCTCCTTGAGCCCGACCCGCGCGGCCGGGTTTCGGTGGAAGATCTGAACCGCGAGTACGACGAGAAGTACCTAGAGGACGACCGGAACCCGCGTTGGGTGGCCAAGCCGGTCGTCGCCTGCCTGTGGGCGCGGACGGCAGAGTGCGGAGGCTGCCGTGCCGAGATGCCCTTGCTGAAGACACGGTGGCTGTGCAAGAAGAGCGACCCGGTCAAGCGTGTCCTGCTGAGCATGACCGCAGACCCGGACACCCGCCGCATCGACTTTGGAATCGAGCCCGATGTTCCGGTCGCGCGCGGTTCGCCAGCACAAAAGCGCGCTCACGACCAGAAGCTGGGCAAGGGCACGATGAGCCGCAGCGGGGCCGCGTGCCCCTGTTGCGGTTCGGTCACGAAGATGAAGGAGCTGCGCGCGCAGGGGCGGTCGGGGCGACTGGGAACCCGCATGATCGCCGTGGTGACCGATGGCCAGAAGGGGAAGGAATACCGGCTTCCGACAGACTGCGAGCTGACTGGGGCGGAGGTGGACGGTGATGAAATCACGACCCTGTACCAGACGATACCGTTCGGGGTGCTGGATGAGTCGACTCCGAAGGCGGGCGTCGGCGCCTCGCGGGCGTTCTCGGTTGACGGCTACGGCTTCGACACCTGGGGCAAGCTCTTCACCGACCGGCAGCTCCTCGCGCTGGGGACCCTGCTACGCGAGATCCGGGCCGTCCGGGCAGAGATTGAGGGGCACGGCTACCCGGAGGACTGGCGGGAGGCGCTGACGGCGTACTTGGCTTGCACACTGAGCAAGCTGGCCGACTACAGCAGTGCGATTTGCTCGTGGCACAATGGGCGTGAAACGCTGCGTCAAACCTACTCCCGCTTCGCCCTCCCCATGGTCTGGGACTACTGCGAGGTCAACCCGCTGTCAGAGACGACCGGCGGCTTCACAGGTATGCTCGACTGGGTCGCCCGCTACGTGGACCACGGACTGGCCGCCGTCTCAGACAGTCCGGTTCCGGACCTCGCCGCGCGAAGCGCCCTGGGGCCGCAACCCGGAAGCCTAGACCTCGTCTGCACCGACCCGCCCTACTACGACGCGATCCCCTACTCTGACCTGATGGACTTCTTCCACGTCTGGCTGAGGCGAGCCCTCCATGGCGTGTCAGCGGAGATCGACGGAGTCTTTGCAGAGCCGCTCGGGCCGAAGTGGGGTGCGGCGGAGAACGACGGCGAATTGATCGACGACGCCAGCCGCTTCGAGGGCGACCCGCACGCTTCCAAGAAGAACTACGAAGACGGCATGGCCCGCGCCTTCGAACGGTGCCATGAGGCGTTGCGGGACGACGGCCACCTTGTCGTCGTCTTCGCGAACAAGAACCCGGACGCCTGGGAAACCCTCGTCTCGGCGCTCATCCGGGCCGGGTTCGTGGTGACCGGCTCGTGGCCCATCCAGACCGAGATGCAAACCCGCCAGCGCGCCATGGCGTCCGCCGCGCTCGCCTCTTCCATCTGGCTTGTCTGCCGGAAACGCCCCCCCGGCCGGCCTGGCTGGGAATCTAAGGTGCTCGACGAGATGCGGGAGAACATCACCGGAAAGCTCAACGACTTCTGGGATGCGGGCATTCGCGGCCCCGACTTCGTGTGGTCGGCCACCGGTCCTGCGCTCGAGGCGTTCAGCCGCTATCCTGTCGTCAAGCGCAACGTCGGCAAACGGCGCATCCAGGTCAGCGAATTCCTTGTTAGTGTGCGCCGGATGGTGGTCGGCTACGTGGTGGGCCGACTGCTCTCGCAAGGCGACCGCACCGCGGGCGACCTCGACGAGCTCACCACATACTACCTCCTGCACCGCCACGACTTCGGCATAAGAAAGGCGCCGGCGGGCGCGGTCATTCTGTACGCGTTGTCCTGCAACCTGAAGGACGCCGATCTTCTTGGTCGGAATGACCTGTTGGTGCGCGGCAAGTCGAGTGCAGCCACCGACACCGACGACGATGACGATGCATCTGGAGGGTCGGACAGTGAGTTTCGACTGAAGCGCTGGAACCAGCGCAAGGTCGCGGGCCTCGGACGGGCCGGCGCGACCGGCGGGACGCCCGCCTTGATCGACAGTCTTCACGGGGTCATGCGTCTGTGGAGGAAGGGAGAGCTGGGCCGGGTGAACGATTTCCTCGACGCGCGCGGGCTCCGGAAGAGCGAGGTGTTCGCGAGCGTGGTGCAGGCCGTACTCGAGATGGCCGACCCAGGGTCCGAGGAGAGATCCACGCTTGAGAAACTCCAGAACCACCTCGGGCGGGGGAGGCCCGCCGACCGGGTGCGGGAGGCAACGCTGTGGGACTGTTCGTCTTGAGAGCGTTCGGACGCATCCGGTAGATTGCTTGACCGAGCGAACGAGATCGATCGGCGCTACTCGGGCTCCTTTTACATGACACGCCCCTCGTCACCGTCGATCTCAACCTCTACCTTGCCGCAGCGGCGACCAACCCGTTGTCAGTCGTCAACTACCGTCATCTTCAACAGCAGTTTACCCAACCGACCTGATCCTCCTCCGATTCTTCGCAAGCCATGCCCCCCACCCCCACTCCCTGGCACCAGGTCGTAGCACTCAAGCCCGAGCTTCGCACCGGTGAGCTGTCGCTGTCACAGTTCGCCGCCGACCTCCACGAGGTGGTCAGCCGGGCCGGTCGCCGGCCTCTCTACGAAGACCCCGAGAAGTTTTTCGCCCTCACCTATCCGACCTTCGCGCTTCGCGACCTGGCCCGGGATGTGGCCGCTCGCCTGGCGGGAAAGAGCGACAAGGCGATCCGGCAGCTGGAGATGACCTACGGCGGCGGCAAGACGCACACCCTGATCACCCTTCATCATCTCTTCCGCGATCCGGACGCCCTCCCGGACATTAAGACCGTTCGAGAATTCCGCGAGCACTGCGACGTGGAGCTGCCCCGGGCCACGACCGCCGCTCTCTGCTTTGACAAGATCGACGTGGAAAAGGGGATCAGGGACGTGCAGGGGCCCAACGGCGAGACACGGACGTTGCTGCACCCGTGGAACATCCTGGCTTTTCAGCTCGCGGGAGAGGAGGGACTCCGAATCCTGCATGGTGACGACTTCGCCGAAGAACGCGACACCGCACCCGCCGAACCGCTTCTGGTCGAAGTCATCGAACAGCAGCAGGAAGCCGACGGGCGAGCCACGCTGATCCTGCTCGACGAGGTGATGATGTACGCCCGCGCGACGGCCGTCCGGGATCGGACCTGGGTGGACAGGCTGCAGAACTTCTTTCAAGCTCTGACGCAGGCGGTGGCCAAGGTGGACCGGGCCGCCATCGTGGCTTCGCTGCTCGCAACCGATCCCCGGGAGACCAGCGACGAGCTCGGCAAGGGGGTGCTGCGCGATCTCGCGAACGTTTTCCAGCGCCAGCGCGAGGAGGGGATTCAACCGGTACAGAAGCAGGATGTCGCGGAGGTTCTTCGCCGGCGGTTCTTTGAACCCGACAGCATCGAGGATCCGGCTTCGTTCAAGTCGCATGTCATCGGCATTGTGAAGGGCATCGCCCGGATCGACGAGAGCACCAAAGAGGAGCAGAGCCGTGAGGAGCAGCGCTTTCTGGCGAGCTTCCCCTTTCATCCCGATTTAACTGATGTGTTCTACACCCGGTGGACGGAGATCGAGGGCTTTCAGCGGACCCGAGGCATTCTGCGGACGCTCGCCATCGCTCTCCGAGATGCGGAAGCCTGGGGCGACACCAGTCCCTTGGTCGGGCCTGGGGCTCTCCTGAACCAACCCGGGTCAGAAACCGTTTCCGAGGCGGTGAGGGAGCTGGCCGGGATCGCAACCAAGGATACCGTCAAAGGGAGGAGAACGGATTGGGTGCCGCTGCTCGAAAAGGAGATCGAGAAGGCCCGGGAGGCTCAGGAGGAGTTCCCTTCCCTGACCGCTTTTCGCGAGCTGGAACAGGCGGTTGTCGCTGTCTTCCTGCACTCGCAGCCGATCGGTCGAAAGGCGCGGACCAGCCAGCTGCTAAGGCTGGTGGGCGGCGCGGCACCCGACACGATCGAGTTGCGGAAGGGGCTACGGCGGTGGCGCGATACCTCCTGGTTCCTCAACGACGAGGATGAAGACGCCCAAGCCGATGGCGCTGACAGTTTGCCGGACGCCTGGCGGCTGGGCAACGCGCCCAACCTGCGGCAGATGCACGACCAGGCCTGCGTTGACCGGGTGACCGCGGCAGCGGTAGAGGACCGTCTCGCAGCGGCGATCGGGAAAGCCACCGGTCTATGGGGCGGCGCCCAGGGCGCTGGCGCCACCGTTCACAAGCTTCCCCGTTTTCCCGGCGACGTGAAGGACAACGTCCAATTCCGCTTCGTGATCCTCGGTCCGGATGCGGAATCGTCATCGGGTAAGCCGAGCAAGGTGGCTCAGGCCTTCCTGGACCACACCACCAGCCCCGACAGCCCCAGGGTCAACCGCAACGCGGTCGTGCTGGCCGTGCCCTCAAAAGAAGGCGTGGACGCCGCGCGCAGTAAGACACGGAGCTTGCTGGGCTGGGAGGACGTGGGAGCTCAGCTCGGCATGCAACAGATCGACCCCATCCGCCGCGAGCGCCTGCGCCGCCACGTCAAGCAGGCGCGGCAGGAACTGCCCGGAGTGATTCGGCAGGCCTACGGGATTGTCGTAACGGTCAACGAACAGAACGAGGTGCACGCATTCAAGCTTCCGGGGAGCGGCCAGCCTCTCTTCGAGGAGATCAAGGATCACGAGAAGGCACGGATCGTCGACACGCCCGTCAATCCCGAAGCACTTCTGCCCGGCGGCCCGTTCGATCTCTGGGAGGATGGAGACGACGCCCGTCTCGCCAGCCAGTTGAGCGACGCGTTCGCCCGCTTTCCACGGCTCCCGAAGGTCCTCAAGCCGGAACTGGTCACCAGCACTGTGCTGCGGGGGGTCCGCGACGGGCTGTTCGTCGCCCGGTTGAAGCGCCCCGATGGGAGCGCGCGAACGTGGTGGCGGGAGGATGTGGAGTCCGTGGCCACGGGCGACGACCTGTTGGAGATCGTCCTCCCCGAAAAGGCGATGCTCGCCCGCCTGGATCACCGTCTGCTCAAACCGGGGCGGTTGCCCGGTCTATGGAAGGCCGATGACGAGGGTGGGTTCGAACCATTGATCGTTGAGTCACTGGTGAAGTACTTCGCAGGTGGCCATGTGGCCACTGTTCCGAGAGACGGGTACGAGGACTACCTGTCAATCCCGGCCTGCCCGGATCACATCGTGCTGGATGCAGTCGGAAAGGCCGTTGAGGACGGGACATTGTGGGTCACGAATCCTCCCGCGACTTCCTGGAAGGAGCCGGTTCCCGCCGGAACGCTCAACCCGGCGGCGACCATACATCCGCCGCCGGACCGGGTGGAACCGCAGCACCTCATCGAGGAGGAAGTTCCGACCGCTTGGTCCGACAGACGCACCAACGGTCTCGCCCTGACCCAGGCCCTCTGCCAGAAGCGGGCCTCGCCGGTGCCATGGGGAATAGTGCGTGAGGGAATCGGGGATGCGGTGCAGGCACGGTGGCTGGAGCTCGTCAAGGACAGCGGCCCAGTCGACTGTACTTTCGACCAGGCAGTCCAGGTGGTCCTTGAGAAGCCCAAACTGGGGACGAAACCGCCGCCGCCACCCAAACACGCCCCGGCCGTGCTGGACGCGGGACAGATTCAAGACCTGGCGGACCGGGTACCGGATCTGCTCGGGGCGGTCGGGGCGGCGGAGCTGCGGTTCGGGGTATCGGTGAGTGCGAAGGGTGAACTTGCGGATGAGGCTCGCAGCAGGGTCAATGATGTCCTCGCCGAGGTGTCGGAGGATCTCAAGCTCGGAGGTTAGCCCCCGAGGGCGGACCTACGATTTCAGTGCCAGCTGCTCGCGCCCATCGTGCGGGATGACTCTCTGGTAGCGGGAGCCGGGTTATGCGGGATTCGGCCAACAATTCGTTCGGCGATGACGCAAGACGATATACCGAACGAATATGAAAACGTAAGACGCCCGATCAGTTTCTTGGACCGCACGGTAGAAACCCCGACTGTGCACGACCCGAAGGTGACACCTGTACCTCCCGGCATGCGGAAAGGCTGTGGCGCCCCGCCCCCGCAAAGTGCACCTTTCGAGGATGTTCTTCGCGCCACGCCCACCCGGCCTCCACCGCCCGCGCGGACCGTTCGCCATGACCACCCTTTTGGTCGTCGCGACCGCGGCAACCGCGTTCAGAAGCGCCGTCGCCCAGAACCCCCCCGGCTTCGAGCACCTGCGCGCCGGCCGCTACGACGAAGCCGTGCGCGCTCTCCGCGCGGAAGCCCTTGACGGAAACGCCTCCGCGCTCTCCGGGTGGGTCACCGCGCTGCGCGAGACCGGCGACTACGAGGGCGCGGTCAAGGCGGCCGAACGGGGGGTGGAGCGGGGGGTTGCGGGAGCACGGGCGCTACTGGGGGCCGCGCAGATGGAGGTGGGCCGGATCACCGAGGCCCGCGCGGCCCTCGAAGCGGGCGCACTCGAACCCGACCCCGCCGGAGCCTTTGCCCGGGTCGAACTCGGCATCCTCGAATACCGCTACGGCGACCGCCGCGACGCCCGCGACCTCTTCGACGGCTTCATCGACTACTACAACAACGCGAGCGACCTCTCGGCCGCGGAACTCACAGCGGTCGGCCGGGCGCTCATGCACCTGTCACGCTGGGACTACGAGTACGCGCACGACGCGTTGCAGGCCCTGGACGAGGCGGTTGCAGCCGGCCCCCTGGACCACGCCCCGCAGCTCGCCACCGGCGAACTCTTCCTGGAACGCTACGACGCGGGACAGGCGGCTGAAGCCTTCCAGTACGTCCTTGCGGAGAATCCCGGCCACGCGGGGGCGCTGCTGGGCCTGGCCCGGGTCGCCCGTCTCGAGGGCGGCGGCGATGTGGCGGGTGCAATCGAGGCGGCGCTCGCGACCAACGACAACCTGGCAGGTGCGCGCACGCTCCTGTCGCGACTTCGGCTGCTGGAGGGCAACCGAAGCCAGGCGCTCGATGAAGCCGGCCGCGCCCTCGAGGTCAACCCCGCGGATCTGGAGGCGCTCGGCACGAAGGCGGCGATCCTCCACCTCTCCGGCGACGACCCGGGCTTCCGCGCCGTCATGGAGACGGTCCGTTCCCTCACCGCCTTCCCCACCACCCCCCTCATCGTCCTCTCCGAACTGCACGCGGATCATCGCAAGTACGAGGACGCCCTCGCCTTCGCCCGCCAAGCCGCCGAAGCGGACCCCGAGAGCTGGGCCGGATGGGGCCTCATGGGGCTCAACCAGGTCCGTCTGGGCCGGGTCGAGGCGGGCCGCGCGAACCTGGAGAAGGCGTTCGCGGGCGATCCCTTCAACCTGTGGTTCAAGAACACCCTCGACCTGCTCGACACCTTCGTCGACTACCGCACCATCGTGACGCCGCACTTCCATCTTGTCCTGCACGAGGACGAAGCCGACCTGCTGGGGCCGTACATGGAGGTGATCGCCGAGCGGGCCTGGCGCGAGATGTCGGAGCGGTACGGGTACGCGCCCGAGGAGCCCATCCGCGTCGAGGTCTACCCGCGGCACGCCGACTTCTCGGTGCGGACGGTCGGGCTGGTGGGGATCGGGGCGCTGGGGGTCAGCTTCGGGCCCGCCCTGGCCATTGATTCGCCCACGGCACGCAATCCGGGCGACTTCAACTGGGCGTCGACGCTCTGGCACGAGATCGCGCACTCCTTCCACATCGGGGTGTCGAACAGCGAGGTGCCGAGGTGGTTCTCCGAAGGGCTGTCCGTGCACGAGCAGCGCAAGGCGGACAGCGGCTGGGGCCATCAGGCGGGGGCGAGCTTCGTTGCGTCGCTGGCGGCGGGCGAACTGCGGCCGGTCAGCGAGCTGGACCGGGGGTTTTCGAGCCCGCGCCATCCGGGCGAGGTCCGGGACAGCTACTACCAGGCATCGCTGGTCTTCGAGGTGATCGAGGATCGGTTCGGGTTCCCGGCCATCGTGGAAATGCTGCATGCGTACCGTGACGGCGCGACCAACGAGGATGCGTTCGAGAGGGCGCTGGGGGTCGATCTGGAGGACTTCGATGGGGACTTCGAGGACTTTCTGAAGGAGCGCTTTGCGGCCGCGATCGAGTCGGTGGGAGGAGAGCCCGAGGAGGCGACGACCGCGCCGGTTCCGGTCATGATGCCCGACATCGTGCCCGACATCGCCACGCTGGAGGCCGCGGTCGCCCGGGATCCCGGCCGGTTCGCGCCGCGCATGGCCCTGGGGCAGGCCCTGTTCCGGGACGATCGCGGCGCTGAGGCGGCCGAACACTTCGAGGCCGCGCTCGAACTCTTCCCCCAGTACGGCGGCCCCGATGGCGCGCACTGGTTCCTGGGCCGCATCCGGGAGGAGGAGGGCGACACGGCGGCGGCGGTCACGCACTACCGCGCCCTGGTCGCCCTCAACGAGAGTCACTACGAGGCGCGGGTTGCGCTGGCGGGGTTGCTGGGGGGCGGGGACGAGGTGGGGGCCGCCGAGGTCCTGCGCCACCTCGCCTACATTCACCCCTACGAGATCACCGACCACGAGCACCTGGCCGCCCTGATGGAGGAGGTCGGCGATCTGGACGGCGCGGTGCTGGAACGGCGCGCGGTCCTCGCCCTCCGTCCGGTCGATCGCGCGGAGGCACACTACCAGGTCGCCCGCCTCCTGCACCTCAAGGGGGATCGCGCGGCGGCCCGCAGCGCGGTTCTCGCGGCGTTGGAAATCGCGCCAAACTACGAGGAAGCCCTCGACCTGCTGCTGGAGCTGCGGCGTGGAGGGGCGGGGAGATGAGGGCGCCGAGGGTCACCGTCCCGCTCCTGCTCGCCGGCCTCGGCGCGCTCGCCGCGGGAGTGGGATTGCCGGCAGTCCCCGGCCCGGAGTCATCCGCGACCGTCGCGGAAACCCCCCATGCAACCCTCCAGGAGTTCCCCAGCGTCCCCTATGACGGTACCTACACCTTCGTGCGGGTCCGCTTCAACACGGGCAGACGCGGCTTCGGGCGCGGCCTCGGGCGTGGCGGCGGCCCCGGTTGGGCCCACGACTACCCCTACGCCGACGACAACTTCATCAAGATCCTGGACGAAGTGACGCTATTGGGTCCCAACACCGACGGCACGAATGTGATCGACGCCGAGGACCCCGATCTTCACAACTACCCGATCGCGTACGTCTCCGAGCCGGGCGAGTGGGCCCCCACACAGGCCGAGGTCGACAACCTGGCCAGCTATCTGGGCAAGGGCGGCTTCCTGATCCTCGACGACTTCCGCGGGAACCGCGAATGGGCCCAGGTGGAGGCGATCTTCAATGTCATCCTCCCTGGCCACACCTTCAGCATCCTCGAGCTGGAGGAGCCCATCTTCAACTCCTTCTTCCAGATCGAAACCCTGGACCTGCCCCCGCCGACCTTCCAGCAGTACACGCCTATCTTTCTGGGAATCCACGAGGGCAACGATCCCGAGGGGCGCCTGATGGTCATCGCCAACTTCAACAACGACATCGGCGACTACTGGGAGTACTCGGACATGGGGTACTATCCCATCGACCTGTCTAACGAAGCCTACAAGTTCGGTGTCAACTATGTGATCTATGCGATGAACCGGTAGGCTGAAAGTCTTCAAACTGCCGCCGCACCTCGCCGCTGCCGACGAACTGCGACAGCAAACGGTAGTTGTTGCGCTCAAAGCGCACCCTGCCGGCCACGATTGCCGGATGCATACCGATTTCGTCGGCGAAGTGGATCACGTTGATCGCCGTGGGACGCACTCGAACGCTGCTCGCATCCCATGCCTCCGTCGGAATCAGAGCCTCCTCGGCCCACTCATCGGCTTCCGCTTCCCGTGGATCCTCCTTCGTCGAGGGCGTTGCGCCGCGTAGTGACTGGTCATCCAAGAACGCTGCCGGATTGTCGTAGTCCATGTGACGCCCCACGTGAGCGAGCTCGTGCAACAGACAGAACCAGAAGTTGTCAAGTCGGTCGTGCCGGAGCGTAAGGGCAACAACCGGACGTCCGTCAATGAGCTGAAGTGCCGCACCGTCGAGGTACGTCCGTGGCAGATGGGAGAGCGTAATCAACGGGATACCAAGGTCCGCCAAGCAGTCCGCCGCCCGGCGAGGACCGTCCCGAAACCTGCTCAGCAGTGCGATCTGGCGTAGCACATCCAACGTGATGTTGCCAGGCGCGCAATCGGCCTCCAGCCGGTACTCGTTCGCAAGCGCCATGGCCTGCCAGCACCATGCCTGCAGCGCGTACGAATCGGCTTTCGCATTGGCCCGAAGGCCGGTCTGTCGGAACATCGCTGCGCTTTCCGGGTTCGTCCCAGCACGGTCCAGCAACTTCTCCATGATCTCCTTGGCGTGATGGGACAAGCCGGGAACCTCAGGAATCCATCCACGGTTGGCCATTGCACGCAGTGGAAAGCGGCGCCAGTGCTCTTCGTTCCACTTGTCTGGTGGGTTCGGCTCTCGGAGCAGCACATCGGCGGGGATGCCCAGGTACTTGTTGAGAGCACGCGCCATGGGCAGCGTGAGCGAGCGCTTCCGAGCCAATACCTCCGAAACCCTGGAGGGGCTCCCGAGGTAGGGAATCAGGTCGTGTGGAGACAGACCATGCTCCTCCATGCGGAGCTCAATGGCGTCAACCGGGTCCAAAACGCCCAACGAGTAGTGTTTTCGCTCGTATAGCTCCACCAGGTCCGCGAGGACATCGAGTTCCCGTCCTTCGGGGTCTCGGGGATCGGAGCCCATGAGCTTCCTGATGCGGGATAGCGCAAGCTCGTAGGCTTTTCCCGACCGAATCGGCTTCAACTGTGGCATCTCAGACAGGACCGCTCCATTCGGTGCGTTCGACGCTGGTGATCCAATCGCGGAACGCGTTCAGTGCGTCGGCGTGACGGCGCGTACAGTCGCTGAGCGTCTTCCTGGAGACGATCCGCATCGAATAGGATCTGGTAACCTGGCATCGGATCAAGATTCTGGTAGTATGTTCCCAACATGGGAAATATAACCCAAAGACCTCAAGCGGGGCTACACTGCGCTGCCGGACGAGGTCAGCTGTTTCCAAGACTGCAGTCTGCCTGCAGGGCTGCTACCCCCTCCGGCCCTCCATCCATCCCCACCAACGAACTCGCTCGTCTGCCTGTCTGCTTAATGGTCGACCGATTAGCTTTCGGTCACGAAACGCAGACTATTTGGAGGTTCCGCTATCCACGCACCGGCTGCCAGCCCTACCGAACCCGCACTCCGACTGAAACCCTCCACCGGAAGACCCACAGAGGTAACCCCTTGTCCACAGACACCCTGACCCCCCCCACTGCCGAGCCCCAGGCCGACGTCGCCCTCGCCAGGCGCATCCAGGAGGGCCGCGAGAAGATCCTTTCCGAGGTCCGCAAGATCATCATCGGGCAGGACGAGGCCGTCGAGCACGTGCTGCTGACCCTGCTCGTGGGCGGCAACAGCCTGATCGTGGGCGTTCCCGGTCTGGCCAAGACGCTGCTGATCCACTCGATCGCGCAGGTGCTGGACCTGAACTTCTCGCGCATCCAGTTCACGCCGGACCTGATGCCGTCGGACATCACCGGCACCGACATCATCCAGCAGCGCGAGGACGGAACTCGCAGCCTGGAGTTCACGCCCGGGCCGATCTTCGCGAACGTGGTCCTCGCCGACGAAATCAACCGCACCCCGCCCAAGACCCAGGCCGCGCTGCTCGAGGCCATGCAGGAGCACCGGGTCACCGTGCAGGCCAACACCTACGAACTGGATCCGCCCTTCTACGTCTTCGCCACGCAGAACCCGATCGAGCTGGAGGGGACCTACCCGCTTCCGGAGGCGCAGCTGGACCGCTTCATGTTCCACATCCGCATGGACCACCTGGAGGAAGAGGAGGAGATGGAGGTGGTGCGGGAGACTACGGACCAGGTCGAGCCGGAGCTGCACCCGGTGGTGTCGCAGGAGGACATGATCGCGTTTCAGGACCTGGTGCGGCGCGTTCCGGTCGCCGAGCCGGTCATGCGCTACGCCGTGGGTCTGGTGCGGGCCAGCCGGCCGAACCCGAACGGGGGCCTCGACTTCATCAAGAAGTGGGTCGCCCACGGGGCCAGCGTGCGAGCGGCCCAGTACCTGATCCTGGGGGGGAAGGCGCGCGCGCTTACCCAGGGGCGCCTGACCGTCAGCTTCGACGATATCCGGGCTCTGGCGCTCCCGGTCATGCGGCACCGCGTCCTCACCAACTTCCACGCCGAGTCCGAGGGGCGGACCACCGACGAGCTGGTGGCGATGCTGCTTGACTCCGTGCCGCTTCCCAGTTCGGGGATGTAGGGGACGAATGACCCGCGCGGTCCCCTGCTCGCGCCCGGCCCGCTCGGGCCGCTAGACGCCCATGGCCACCGCCTCGCCCGCGGCGCGCACGTCGTTCCTGGATCCGGTCATCCTGGCCAGGATCGACAATCTGCAGCTGCTTGCGCGCACCGTGGTCGAGGGCTTCATGCAGGGCATCCACCGCTCGCCCTACTTGGGGGTGAGCATGGACTTCGCCGAGCACAGGCAGTACATGCCCGGCGACGACATCCGCCGAATCGACTGGCGGCTCTACGCCCGCACCGACCGCTTCTTCATCAAGCAGTTCGAGGCGGAGACCAACGCGGACGTGGCGTTCCTGCTGGACACGTCGGCCTCGATGGGATACGGGTCGGGCGATATCACCAAGCTGGACTACGGCCGCTTCCTGACCGCGAGTCTGGCCTGGTTCTCCGCCGGTCAGAAGGACCGGGTGGGGCTCTACGCCTTCGACAGCGACGTGGTCGAGCACGTGAGGCCCTCGGCGGCCCACCTGGACAAGGTGCTCCACGCGGTGGCCCGGGTGAAGGCCGACCGCACCGGGTCATGGGACCGGCCGCTGGCGCGCGTCGCCAACACCTTCCTCCGTCGCGGGATCCTCGCGGTGGCTTCGGACTTCTACACCGACCCGGACGACATCACGGAAAGGCTCGGGTTCTTCCGCGCGCAGGGGCACGACGTGGTGGCCTTCCACATCCTCGATTCCGCCGAGATCGACTTCCCCTTCACACAGGCCACCAACTTCCAGGACCTGGAAACGCAGGCCATCCTGCCGGTGAAGCCGGAGAAGTACGCCGGCGCCTACCAGGAACAGATCCGCGCCCATATCGACGCGCTGGGCAAGGGCTTCGGCAAGCAGGGGGTCGACTACGTCCTCCTCAACACCGCCGAGCCACTGGACGAGGCGCTCTACGCGTACCTGGTCTTCCGCCAGAAGATGGTCAGGAGCCGCTAGCAGCGTCGTGGGCTTCCTCACCCCCCTCTTCCTGATCGCGCTGGCCGGGCTGGCCATCCCGGTCCTGATCCACCTGACGCGCCAGGAGAAGGGGAAGCCGCTGCGCTTCCCGTCGCTGATGTTCCTGAAGCGCATCCCCTTCGAGGAGACTTCGAGGCGGCGCATCCGTCATTGGCTGCTGCTTGCGATGAGGCTGGCTGCGCTGGGGCTGCTGGTCGCGGCCTTCGCGCGTCCGTTCGTGCGGGGTGGGGCGCTCGCTTCGGTGGGAGGACCGGGGCCGGAGGAGGTGGTCATCCTTCTGGACCGTTCCTACTCGATGGATCTGGGGGACAACTGGTCGCAAGCGTTGTCCCACGCGAACGACATCGCCGCGGCGCTCAGGCCGCAGGACCGCATCTCGCTCGTCACCTTCTCCGAAACGCCGCACCTGGTCCACCGCTCGATCAACGACCCGGCCCGGATCGCCGCCACCCTGGACACGCTCCGCACGGGTTCCCTGGCCACGCGCATCGGCCCGGCCATCAAACTGGCCCGCTCGACGCTGGCCGCCTCCGAGCTGCCCCGCCAGCGTGTCGTCCTGATCAGCGACTTCCAGCGCACCGGGTGGCGCCCCGACCCCGACGCGACGCTCCCCGCCGGAGTGACGATCGAGCCGGTGGTGATGGGTGAGGAAGGCGCCGCCAACCTCGCCCTGACCGATCTGGAGCTGGGCCGCGAGTCGGCCGGAAACCGTGAACGCGTGACCGTGTCAGCCCGACTGATCAACACCGGCGACACCGAGTTCACCACCGAAGTCACCCTGGCCATCGACGACACCGACATCGGCACGACCACCGTCACCGCGCCCTCCGGCGGAGCCACCGCCGTCACCTTCGACCCCTTCACCCTCACGCACCCCTTCACCCGCGGCGAAGTCCGCGTCGCGGAGGCGCCCGGCACCGGTCTCGGCGAGGACAACACGCTGCACTTTGTGGCGTCGCCCGGCGGCGACCTCTCCGTCCTGATCGTCGACCCCCTCGGCGACGGCGACTCCAACCTCTACCTGCGCGGGGCTCTGGGAATCGCCGAGGGCGCCGGCTTCGCCACCCTGCTCATCCGCGGCGCCCCCAGCGACAGCCAGCTGGCGGCCTCGGACGTGGTCGTTCTCAACGGCGCCCCATTCCCCGGTGGCAACGCGGGCGACCGTCTGCGCGCCTTCGTGGAAGAGGGCGGCGGCCTTCTCCTCGTGCTCGGCCAGCGCAGCTCCGTACCGTCGGTCCACGCCGAGTTCCTGCCCGCCACGGTCGGGCCGGTCACCGAGGGCACGGGGGAGCGCCGCCTCGGCTTCGTCGACTACGACCACGCCGTATTCGAGGCCTTCATGGGCCCCCGCTCCGGCGACTTCTCCCAGGCCAACTTCTACCGAACCCGCCGCCTGGAAGTCACCGACGGCCGCGTGACCGCGCAGTTCGACGACGGTACGCCGGCGCTGGTCGAGGGCAGGCGCGGGAAGGGCCGCGTCCTCATCTGGGCCTCGGGGCTGGACCGCTTCTGGAACAACCTGGCGCTACAGCCCGTGTACCTGCCGTTTGTGCACCGCGTGACGCGCTTCCTTGGAGGCCGCGGCGAGGTCGCGCCCTGGCACCTCGCCGGGTCGACCGTGAATCTCTCCGCGCTGACCAGGGCGGGCACCACGCTCGAGATCCCCCCGGGTGCGGTGGCCATGGAACCCGGGGGCGGCTCGGTGGCCGTGGACCCGGCGACCACCCTGCTCCGTCTGGAGAGCCGGGGGATCTGGGAGATCCGGCCGCCGGGAGAGCGGCCCGAAAATCCAATGGCGCTGGCAGCCAACGTCGACGTGACGGAGTCGGATCTGACCAGGCTGGACGTCGAGGAGCTCGTGGGGGCGGTGGGGGGGGAGCCGGCGGCTGGGGAGGCCGAGGACGAGTCGGCAGAGACGGACGCGGCTTCCCCCGAGTTGCAGGCGGTGGATTTCGAGGGGAGGCAGTCGTTCTGGCGGTACCTGCTGGCGGCCGTCTTTCTGCTGATGGTTTCCGAGACCGTGTTGGCCAACCGGTTGTCACGGCTTAGGATCAAAGAAGAGTCGGCCATGGTAGACTGAAGTAGGGCCCGGAAGGGTCAATGCGGGATCACAACGAATTCCGCGACAAAATCAGGAGGAAATATGTCCGTAGCGAGCAACTGGCGAAGCAGGGACCAACTCATTCGCATCGTTCGGCGCGTCCGCCGCCGCTGGCGCTTCAAGCTCGTCCTGCGCGGGCTCGCCCTGACCCTCGCCGGCACCCTCCTCACCTTCCTCATCTCCGCCTCAACGCTGGAGTTCCTGCGCTTCGAGCCCGGTGCGGTCACCGCCTTCCGCATCGTCCTCTGGCTGGTCGTGGGCTTCTTCCTGATCCGGTCCGTCCTGTGGCCCCTGCTGCGCCGCGTCTCGGACGAACGGGTGGCGCTGTACCTGGAAGAGAACGAGCCGTCGCTGCAGTCCCGCGTCCTGGCCGCGGTCGAGTCGGCCGGCAAGAGCGACGAACTGGAGCGGTCGCCGTTGCTGCAGGAGGTGGTGTTTGAGGCGGTCAAGGAGTGCGGCCGAATCGACTACGGGCGGGGCATCGAACGGACCTCGCTGCGTCGCTCGTCGGCAGTCCTGGGAGGACTCGTCCTCGCCTCGATCCTCTTCGTCGCCCTCGGCCCGGACTTCCTGCGCCACGGCATGTCCGCCCTCTTCAACCCAGTGCGCGCGGCCGAGGCGGTCAACCCCTACAGCGTTGCAGTGTTGCCCGGCGACACCACCATCTCACGCAACTCCGACCTGCTGGTTTCGGCCACCCTGGCAGGTTTCCATTCCGACGACGTCGTCCTCTACACCCGCGAGGAGGGGACGAGCGGCTTCGTGGCCATGCCGATGATCGAGGACGGGACGGGGTCGTTCGAGGGGCTCATGCTCAACGTCGCGGAAGAGACCACCTACTACGTGGAGGCCGCCGGGGTTCGCTCCGCGACCTTCACCCTGGGTGTCGCGGACCTGCCCGCAGTGGACCGGTTGGAGATGGTCTACCACTTCCCGAGCTACACGGGGCTCACGCCACGCAGCTTCGAGTACGGCGGCGACGTGGCCGCCCTGCGCGGAACGCGGGTCGCTCTGACCGTGACCTCCACCATCCCGACCCCCGGCGCCCTCCTCGTGATGGACTCGGGCGACACGATCACCATGGAGGCCGGACCGGAGGAGACCTTCACCGGCTCGTTCACCGTGCGGGAGCGCGGCTTCTACGGCATCCGTTTCCTCACCCACGACGATCTCTGGGTGACCGGCGCCCCCGACTACCGCATCGATGTCCTCAGCGACCAGGGCCCGTCGGTCTCCTTCGCGAAGCCCGGGCGCGACATCTCGGTCAGCGCCATCGAGGAGGTCTTCCTCGAGGCCCGCGCCGACGACGACCTCGGCGTCTCCGAGATCCTGCTGGTCTACAACGTGAACGGCGGCCCCTCCGATACGGTACGGCTGCATGCCACGTCGGGTGCGCCGATGCCGGCCGTAACCGCCGGGCACACCGTCTTCATGGAGGACTACGAGCTGGAGATGGGGGACCTTGTGGCCTACCACGCAATCGCGCGCGACAACGCGCCGTCGCCGAACGAGGCCCTGACGGACATCTACTTCCTGCAGGTGCGCCCCTTCGAACGCGAGTACCGCGAGGCCGAGGGGGGTGGTGGGGGTGGTGGTGGCGGCGGAGGTGGCGGCGGCATGGAGGACGACCTGTCGGGGCTGCAGCGGCAGATCATCGCGGCCAGCTTCAACCTGGTGCGGGACCGCGACAGCTACACGGAGGACGTGTGGGAAGAGAACGTGGTCAGCATCGCGCTAAACCAGGAGCGGCTGCGGGAGCAGGTCGAGACGCTACGCCAGCGCATCGTGAACCGGGGAATCACCGGGGCCGACGAGTCCTTCCAGCGCATCGCCGAGGCGCTGCCCGAGGCCGTTGAAGCCATGACCGAGGCGGTCGACTCGCTGCGGGCGCTCAACCCGCAGGGCGCGATCGCCCCCGAGCAGCGCTCTCTGCGGCAACTGCAGAAGGCCGAGGAGACGTACGAGCGCTTCGTGTCGCAGGAACAACAGCAGCAGGGCGGCGGCGGTCAACAGGGGCAGCAGGGCCCCAGCGCCGAGGACCTGGCCGATCTCTTCGAGCTGGAGACCGACGCGCTGCGCAACCAGTACGAGACCGTGCAGAGGAGCCAGCAGGAGACCGCCGACCAGGCCGTTGACGAAACGCTGGAGAAGCTGCGCGAGCTGGCCCGGCGCCAGGAACAGGAGCTGGAACGGCAGCGCCGGCGTGCGGCCGCGCAGCAGGGTCAGCAGAGTCAGCAGGGAGGCGGCAGTCAGGCGGCGCGCGACCTCGCCGAAGAGGCCGAGGAGGCGGCCCGCCAGCTGGAGCGTCTCTCCCGCGAGACCGGACAGCGGCAGCTTGAGGAGGTGGCGCGCGAGCTGCAACAGGTCGCCGACGCGATGCGCCGGTCGGCCGCGCAGGGAGGCAACACCGGGGTCGCCGAGGCCCAGTCGGCACTGCGCCGCCTGCGCGAGGCGCGCGACGAGCTGGAGGGCGTACAGGACGACCGCCTGCAGCGCGATCTGAACGACGCGCGGGAAAGAGTGGAAGAACTCGCCCGCCAGCAGGAGGACGTCGAAAACCGCATGGAGGCGATGAGGCAGGCGGATGGTCCATCGAGGAGCCAGACCGATCGCGTCATCGAGACCAAGACCGAGATGGCGGAGGAGGTCGGGGACCTCCTGGCCCAACTCGACCAGCTCGCGGCCACCGCCCGCCGTGACGGGTCCGAGGGTGCCGAGGAGCTCGACGAAGCCACCGAAACGATCCGCGAGACCCAGCTGCGCGAACGTCTGCTCTACTCGCGCAACCTGGTGGGGCGCACCGGACAGGAAGAGTACGCCGAGGCCTTCGAGAACCAGACCGCGCAGGCCATTCAATCACTCCGGAACCGCCTGGAAGAGGCCGACGAGGCCGTACAGGGGGGCGCGGTCGCCGACACCGAAACCGAGGCCCTCGAGGCCGCCCGCGATCTGGCGCGAGGCCTGGAATCGATGGAGCGCCGCCTGGAGACGGGGGCGCAAACCGGTGGAGGTGGAGGGGACAGGACAGCGAACTCCGACGACCGCGACGCCACGCGAACGGGCGGAGGCGGTCCCCGGAACTTCGATCCCGAGATGGTCCGGCAGATGCGCAGAGAGGGCCGCGTGCGGCTGGGCGAGGCGCAGGCGCTGGCAGGGCTGATCGAACGGGCCGGCGCGGATCCCCAGGAGCTCCAGGCCATGATCAACGCCATGCGCGCGCTCGACCGCGCCAGCACCTACGACGACCCCGAAGAGGCACTCCGGCTCCAGGCCGAGCTGGTGGAGGGCATGAAGCAGCTCGAGTTCCAGCTCCGCCGACTCTTCGGCGCGGAGGACGAGGACCAGCTCCTGCTCTACCAGTCGGGTGACGTGCCGGAGGAGTACCGGGCTCTGGTCGAGGAGTACTACAAGGCGCTGGCCAGGAGTCGCGGAAGCGGGAGAGAGGGGCGTTGACGTCCGGTTCGCCGGACACGCGCAACATCAAGCTCTCGATCGAGGTCGCCGCCCCGGTTGACGCCGTGTGGGACGCGATCGCCACCGGCGGCGGGATCACGCGCTGGTTCGCGCCGTTCGCCTCGGTCGAGGAGGGGGAGGGAGGGACGGTCAGCGTGGCGTGGGCCGAGGGTGCGGACTGGCCGAGCAGGATCACCGTCTGGAAGCCCGGTGAGCACCTGCGGCTGGTGGACCTTTCCGATGTAGATGCCGTCGATGCGGGAACCGCGCTCACCGTGGACTACCACCTGAGCACCGCCAACGGCAAGACCCGGTTCCACCTCGTCAACACCGGCCTGCCGGCCACGCCGGACTTCGACAATCACTTCCGCATGATGACGAACGGGTGGCGCGTCTTCCTCTGGAACCTGAAGCACGCGGTGGAGCGGCATCCGGGTGTCCCGCGGCGCGTGATCAGTGCGCGGCCGTGGGTGACGGGTACCCGCGAGGAGGTGTGGGAGCGGTTTTTCGGGGGGGAGGGGGTCGGAGGGGATGGGGAGGACGGGCGTTCGCTCGCGGAGGGCAACCCATTTCACTTCGTCCTCGACGGTGGGACGGTGCTCTCGGGGACCGTCGTGTTCGCGGATCGGCCGTGGTCGTTCGCAGGCATGGTGGAATCGCTGAACGACGGCGTGCTGCACGTGGAGATGGAGGGGAGCGGGGAGCGGTGGAAGATGGGCGTGTGGCTGTCGGCGTACGGGGTGGGGGAGGGGCGGTGCGGTCGGGTGGCCGAGGCGTTGGATGGGACGATTGGGAGGCTGTTTCCGGAGGAGGGGTAGGGCGGGGTGGCGGGACAACCGCTTTTTCTCCGCGGGCTATCCAACGGACCAGTAGCACCTTGCCATTGCGGAAGCACCCACGCCCCGGTGCGCGGCCAACCATCCACACGCCTGGAAGAAACCTCATGCCAAAGCCCACCCTCCTGTGGATCGCCGCGCTCGCCATCCTGCCGCCCCCCGCGGCCAATGCACAGCAGATACTCGAGATCGACTTCGACACCGGCCGGACCATTGTCGATGACGAGTGGCGCGCCATCTATTCCGGCTGGTGGCCGTCGACTGGGAACGGAATATCCTCTACGTTGACGACAAGGAGGAGCCGGAAGGGATCATGGCCTTTTCTCTGGAGACGGGGGAGTGGCTCCGGACGATTCGGACCCCGGAGGGCGAGGGGCCGTACGAGTTCCCGCAGGGCCGGTCCGGCATCGACCTCGCTCCCGGTGGCGGTCTCTACGTTTCCGGCATGATGAGGGTCGTGGAGTACGATCCCCAGGGCATGCCCATCCACTCCTGGCGCCCGGAATCAAACCTGGGCAGGGAAGTGTGCAACTTCGGCGGGGCACCCACCGTCCCGTCCGAGGGGGGAGTGATCAGGCGTGGGCCCGACGCCGGAATGGACCAGGCCTTCGGGCCGAGCCAGGGAAAGAGCCGTGGCGTCGTAGCCGGAACGATCGACGATGTCCGTGCAATCGTCATGAGACGGTTTGACACCAGGATCGCCTGTCTGGATGGTGCGGCCTATGTCGCGATGCCCAGCGAAGAGGGGCCAGCGTCGGTGTTCGTGTACCACCGAAGCGGCGAGGAGGGAACGGTGGCGGTTCCCGTCAAGGGCGCCACGGACCGCACCGGGTGCACGAGAAACGGAGAACCCTGCCCCCATTGGAGCGAGCGGGCGCGGATGTCCTTCGACGATCTGGAGAACATCGTGCTTCTGGGCCACGACTGGGCAACCCACGGTGTCATCATCAACCCCGATACCGGCTGCCACGCACTGATACGCAACACGACACGGGGTCAGCATACGCCGATTCGCATCCACGCGGACAGCGTGCTGGTGCTCCATAACCCCTTCGAAGTGACCGAGAAGGATGGCCGGACCGTGTACAATGTCACCGGAAACTCCGCCTACCGGGTGTCGATGCATCCGTTGCGCCGTGTGAGCGGTGAACCGTGCCCGGGGATGCTGCCCTCGGTGCGCTGAGCGACCCTGGCCCGGCGAGCCTCAATCCGCGCCCGATATGCGGCCGTCTGCGTCGGGTGGATGAACTTTCACAGCCCCGTCGGGCGACCAGACCCGGCGGGGCGTTTCTTCAAGTGCCCCCCGTCCCGAACTGATCGGGCAGATGCGGCGGCAAGGCAGGGGGACGCTCCCCTACCCACCCCTCGAGAACGGGTCTACGATCTCCACCCCCGCCGCTTCAAAGTCCCTCCGGTTGCGGGTCACCACGACGAGGCCATGGGCCAGCCCGCTCGCCGCGATCAGACTGTCCTTGACTGGCATGGACCTTCCGCGCGAGCGGAGAGCCACCAGCAGTTCCGCCCAGCGGAGGCCGGTCTTCATGTCGATCGGCACGCATCGGATTCGGCGCACGACTTCGGTGAACCAGACGTCCAGGGCGTCACGGCTCCGTCCCGGCCCCAGCAGCCGGATCCCGAACCGGATTTCCCCGAGGACCACGGGGTTCACGCAGATGTGTTCCTCATGATCCCTCAGCCACTCGATCACCCCCGGATCGGGGCACGCCTTCGTTGTCTCCGAAAGGACGTTGGTGTCGACGAGGTATCTCACTGACCGCCAATCCGGGGCTTCAACGATGCGGTGGACTCCGAGGCAATCGGCACGAACCAGTCCTTTTCGGGACAGGCCAGCAGCCAGTCCACCAGGCCGCTGTTCTCCGGCTCGCCCGCGCGGGCCAGGCGATAGACGCCCGGACCAAGTCGCTCAACGTCGAATTCCTGGCCGGGCAAAACGCCGTCACGGCGGCGAAGCTCGGCAGGCAGGACCAGCTGTCCTTTCGTGGAGATGACGCTTTTCATAAAGGTAAGATAGATAACCTACCCCATGTTGGCAAAGCCACCGCCTTTCTCCGGCTGACGGTTCCCGCCTATGATGCCATGCCATTCTCATCCCCACCGATCGATCACCGCGAAGGACGAAAACCATGATGGCAACCGAACCGGACACCGGGTCATCCCGGCGACCCCACCAAGCCCACCTTCGCTTTCGCGTGGCGCTGACAGCCCTTCGCCACGGCCGCTCTCCTCGCCACCCCCTCCCCCTCCTCCCCCAAGAACCCCCCGACACCACCCCAGATCCCCGCCAGGAAAGCCCTTCCACTCGCCCCCGACCGCACCATCTCCACCAGCTTCACCGAAGGCTCATGGATGTCGGTCGACGTCAGCCCGGACGGCCAGACTCTTGTCTTCGACTCCTCGGCGACCTCTACACCATGCCGATCACCGGCGGCTCGGTACCCTGTGACGTGTTAATGGCCACCGTACCTCTGGCCGGCCGTGGCCAGACCACGATGACCAAGCGCAGGACCAAGACCGATTGGGCCCACTCCCCTCCGCAGGCCAGCTTCCCCACCTTCCAGACCCGGACGTCTGGATGGCCAAAAACCTGGCATTGTCAATGGCCCTGGACAATTCAGTTGACAATGTTCCTGCATAACCCATCACATCTCCACCACCCGAACGCTCCACAATCCCTGACTTTCACGCACGGGAACACCGCGGATCTGGAGCACCGATAGGCACCTTCGCAGTCCCCGAAACCCTTCTTGACCCTGCAATAGCACAGCGGCCCTTGCTGTTCCTCTGCGTTGACCATAGTTGGGTCCGCTTCCGGACCCAGGACATAAATCGCACGGCGAGTCAATGCGTCGCCGAGGACAGCCCTCGCTTCCTCCTCCAGTGCCTCGATTCTAGATTGGGGACCCGTGTCCATAAGGTCGCCATCGAGTTGGCGCGATACCATCTCGATGAACGCTCGTTGCCTTGGCGACGTCACTTCTTCGACCACAACAGCGAGGTGTTCCCGCCAGAGCGAAGCGCGCGCGGCCCCATCAAGCGCGTCGAAGATGACATGCCGAAAGACGACGGAGTGCTCCAGGAAAGCATCAAGTGTCGTCGGAAGCGCGTCGCGGTTGGCTGCGACCCATTGCTCCGCCAACACACACTCCGGCACGTCTCCCAGAGCGTCCGAAGAGTTGGGTTGAGGCACCGTCAACGTGACTATGCCTGTGAGAACGAGAATGCTGAGTAGCTTGTTCATGCGCTGTCCCTCCCGTGAACGGGCGCTGAGGTTGGCTATTCGCCCACCCGTGAACAGGCGCCCGCGAATCGAGCGCCCCTTCCGGCTGAGGCGATGAGGCTATTGGAGCCGTCCGACATGACTCTCAGTAAGGTCATTAAGACGGCCTGTTGGCTTGCGGGCTGAGTGGCGATTGGTGAAATCATACGTGCGTGTGTTCTTCATTCCAACTCTCCGCCACTCGTCTTCCGCAAGAGCAACCGCCCAACGCGAACCCGCCGATTCCCATCGGGCGTTTCAACCAAATCGAAAGCGGATTCCCCGTCCATAGGGCGAATCAGCTCGTCAAGCCGATCCGTACCTTTGATGACAAGGCCATTCGCCTCCAAGCTAACCCAAGAGATGTAGGTATCGGCCAGCTCGTCCGGCGGAGGCATCGGATCCGGCATAAAGTCAATCTCATCCGGGTCAACGACAGGCACAAACGCGTAGACCCACACACCTGAACTATCTGGAGCGAGGCGCATATCCATGACAACGACCGGCGGAAGCCCAGCGCGGAGTTCCGGCTTCCACTTGTCCATCCAGGGGAATGGCAACTCCAATGAGCCTATGAGATTAAGATGCTTGTCAAACACGTCCACCATCCCCGCCATCGATGAGATCCATATTCTGCCCCTCGCGTCGCGGATCACGCCCGCTGTGAAATAGCTCAAGCTGCGGGACTTGACATCGGGACTCATCGTACGAATTACGTCTCCGTTCGCGTCAAGCAGCAAGATGCCTGCGTCTTCGGCTCCCGAGCGGTAGCTGACCAGCCAGCCCCCGGTCAGCGGGTCCGAGTGGATCGCCCCTCCCTGCCCGATGGGCATCTGGAATGCCTTGACGAACGTGAGGTCATCCGACCAAAGATGCAATCTGGGACTGCGCCACTCATGCATAAGAATCCCGCTACCGTTCCTGGCAAACCTCGGAGACATATTGAACTCTCCCGGGCCGTCACCCACGCGGTTGAGCTCTCGCTGGTAATTCCCCTCTGTATCGTAGACGATAACCACCCCGTCTGCCGCGTCTGAACTCACAAGATATCCTTCATCTCCAATCCTCACGACATCTGCGAACACGCCGACGCCCACAGGATCCTCTGCGGTACCCAAGGTGTCCTGGGGTTGAAACTCCAAGGTGCAACCGACACATAACTGCATCGCAGTGGCAGAGTGCAGAATCACGCTCATAGCAAAGATGCTTCCTTCCATTGCGCTTTCATAGCTAGTCCATCTTAGGTTACCGGGGGGTCATCAAGCCAGCACAAGCCATCGCACTTGTACCGATCAAGTATCCAACACCCTCTACGCCTTTCGGCGCAGGCACCCTCGAGACAGCTGGCGTCACCGGCACCTTGCGGGCAGTCCTTCCGTTCCACCGAGCACGAACACAATACCTGTGGAGCGCTCCTGTCGTTCTCCGGCGCGACCTCGGTCCGCCCCAAATCCAAAAGCGCACGACGAGCGAAATCTACTCCAAGAATTGCAGTAGCGAATTCCCAAAGTGCCTCAAGTTCCCCGGGAGGCGTGATCTCGGGGTCTAGCAGGTTGGGCAGGTCACGCGTCACGCCATTCAGGAATTGACGTTGTGTCAACGACGTCGCCTCATGAATCACGATACCGAGATGCTCCCGCCACAGTGAGACGCGGGTTTCCGCATCAAGTGCGTCGTAGATGGCCCGCCGAACCGCGATGGAGTGTGCAACGAACGCCTCCAACGTGGTCGGCAGCTTGTTGGGGTTGGCGGCCACCCATTGATCCGCTAACTCGCACGCGGGGACATCGCGCGGAACATCTGCGGAGGCACCGATATGGAGTTGGGGTGCCGACCAAGTCGCCGTTCCTGCCAAGATGACGATAGCGAGCAGTTTGGTCATCGAACTGTCCTTCCCATTTTGAGATTCTCTCATGTCACAAGCTCTAACGTTCAGAGCTGCGTAACTCGGGAACCTTACAGTAGCGATTGTCATGGGAATTCGCAAGCCTGTACATCGCGGTTCGACCGTCGCAACTAGAGCCACACACAACGAAGAAGAAGCGATTTTGTTCTGAACTGAACAGTTTGCCTGACCGACACCGAGCGGGTCACGTCCATTCGACGCTTACACACTCTTTGCCCCAACTCCGCTCGGCTAATTTGGAGCTTTTCTCGACGCCCGCCCGAACAGCTGCCGCGTCAATCGAATAAGGGTGACACAGTGTCACCCTTTTCCTGCGGGGCAGGTCGATGGGCCCGCATCCGGGTCAGCCCGCGAGCACCATGACAGCCGAACGGTGAGTCGCGCCCGGGATTGCTGCCGTCGGTGCGTTGACCGTAATCCTCGCCCCCCCACTCCACTCGACGAGTCCACGATATCCACGCCGCCGATTCGAAGTCCCCGCAGGTTGCGCGTGTCCACGACCAGGCCACGGTCAAGCGCTGTATTTCGCCGAGAACGAACGGGGTCCACTACGATATCCTGCTCGTGAGCTTGCAGCCACTCCACTACGAACTAGTCGTTTTCGGGACAGGACTGCAGCAAGTCCACCAGGCCGCTGTTCTCCGGCTTTCCTCGGCGGGCCAGGCGGTTGACGCCCGGACCAAGGCGCTCAACGTCGAATTCCTGGCCGGGTACCACGGCGTCGCGCTTGCGAAGCTTCAGGGTATGTAAGACATATGACTTACTTCGATCCACTGCCCCACCGCCTTTCTCCGGCTGACGGTTCCGGGCTATGATGCCATGCCATTCTCATCCCCACCGATCAATCACCGAGAAGGACCGAAGACCATGATGGCAACCGAACCGGACACCGGGTCATCCCGGCGAACTTCCCACCAGGCCCACCTTCGCTTTCGCGTGGCGCTGACAGCCCTCGCCACGGCCACTCTCCTCGCCACCCCCTCCCCCACCCTCCCCCAAGAACCCCCCGACACCCCCGACCCCCGCCAGGAAGGCCTCCCCCTCGCCCCCGGCCGCACCATCTCCACCAGCTTCACCGAAGGCTCGTGGATGTCGGTCGATGTCAGCCCCGACGGCCAGACTCTTGTCTTCGACTTCCTCGGCGACATCTACACCATGCCGATCACCGGCGGCACCGCGACCCCCCTCACCCAGGGCATGGCCTTTGACGGCCAGCCGCGTTTCAGTCCGGACGGCACCCGCGTCGTCTTCACCTCGGACCGAACCGGCGGCGAGGGCATCCACATCATCTCGCTGGACATGAGCGACACCGTGCAGCTCACCAGGGGCAAGTCGAGCGCTTATCAGTCCCCCGTGTGGACCCCGGACGGGAACTACGTGCTCGCCACCCGGCAGGGCCCCGGACAGGGCAAGCTGTGGATGTACCACGTGGACGGCGGCTCGGGGATCCCGTTGATCGACGAGCCCGCGAACCTGAGGACCACCGGCGCAGCCTTCGGCGACGACGACCGCTACATCTGGTATGCGCAACGCAGCGGCACCTGGGAGTACAACTCGGGCATGCGGCAATACCAGCTCGCCGTCTACGATCGCGAAACCGGCGAGTCCACGACCCGCTCCTTCCGCTACGGCGGCGCCTTCCGTCCCGTCCTGAGCCCCGACGGCCGCTGGCTGGTCTACGGCTCCCGGCACGTGGCCGAAACGGGGCTCCGCATCCGCGACCTGGAGTCGGGCGACGAACGGTGGCTCGTCTTCCCCGTGCAGCGCGACGACCAGGAGTCGCGCGCGTCCCGCGACGCCTATCCGGGCATGTCATTCACTCCCGATTCGCGCGAGGTGATCGCGTACTGGGGCGGCGGGATCTGGCGGGTCCCGGTCGACGGGTCCGAGCCCACGCCGATTCCGTTCCGCGTGGACGTTGAGATGGCCATCGGGCCCGAGGTCGACTTCGACTACCCGATCGAGGACACGCCGACATTCGTGGCCAAGCAGGTCCGCGACGCGGTGCCTTCGCCGAGCGGCGACCGGATCGCGTTCTCGCTGATGGCGCGCGTCTACGTCATGCAATGGCCCGATGGGACGCCCACCCGCCTCACCGACGCCGAAGTCAACGAGCACATGCCCGCATGGTCGCCCGACGGCGAACGAATCGCCTACACCACCTGGAGCGACGATGTGGGCGGCCACATCTACGGCGTTGACGCGGACGGCGGCGACCCCGAGCGCCTCACCACCGCCCCCGCCCTCTACAACAACCCCATCTGGTCCCCCGACCGCGAACGCATCGTCGCGATCCGCGGCCCGGCCCGCGCCTACGACGAAGCCCTCACCCGCGGCGTCCCCGGCGGCGGCGACGACCTGGTCTGGATCCCCTCCGACGGCGGCGACGCCACCGTGATCTCTCCCGCCCGCTACTCCGCGCACCACTTCACCCAAGACCCCGACCGGATCTACGCCTACGCTTTCGGCGACGGCCTCGTCTCGTTCCGCTGGGACGGCACCGACATCAAACGGCACGTGCGCGTCGTGGGTGCCGGAGCGCCCGGTTCGAGCGCGCCCGCCACCGCCTCGCTCGTGATGATGGCCCCACAAGGCGACCAGGCGCTGGCCCGCGTCCTGAACCACCTCTACACGGTCACCGTCCCGGTCGTGGGCGGCGATCCCCCCACGATCAACGTCGGCAACCCCGAGAGCGCGTCCTTCCCGGCGCGCCAGCTCACCGAGGTGGGCGGCGAGTTCCCCGCGTGGGGACACGACGGCCGCACCGTGCACTGGACCATCGGCAACGCGCACCTGGTCTACAACCTGGATGACGCGCAGGCCCTCGAGGACTCGGTCGAGGCGGCGGCCCGCGACGAGGAGGCTGAAGAAGACGAAGAGGAGGAGGGAGGGGAGGAGGACGAGCCCGCGGGCGCGGAGGCCGAAGCAGCCGAGGCGGCGGAACAGGATGAAGACGAGGAAGACGCCCGCTACCGGCCCACCGAGGTCCGCATCGAGGTCGACTTCCCCCGCGACATCCCCCAGGGGACCGCGCTCCTGACCGGCGCCCGCGTCATCACCATGGCAGGCGACGAAGTCCTCGACCAGGGCGACATCCTCATCGAGAACAACCGAATCTCCGCCGTCGGCCCCACCGGCACCATCACCGTCCCCGAAGGCGCAGACACCGTCGACCTCTCCGGCAAGACCGTCGTCCCCGGCTTCATCGACACGCACGCCCACCTGCGCGCCCAGATCAACATCCTGCGCAGCCAGCCCTGGTCCTACGCCGCCAACCTGGCCTACGGCGTCACCACCACGCGCGACCCCCAGACCGGCACCACCGACGTGGTCAGCTACGAGGACCTGGTCCGCGCCGGCCGGATCGTCTCCCCCCGCATCTACTCGACCGGCCCCGGCGTCTTCTCGTCCGAGAACGTGAAGGATCTCGACCACGCCCGGAACATCCTGCGCCGCTACAGCGACTACTACGACACCAAGACCATCAAGATGTACGCCGCCGGCAACCGCGAGCAGCGCCAGTGGATCATCGAGGCCGCGCGCGAGCTGGGGCTCATGCCCACCACCGAGGGCGGCCTCGACACCAAGGTCAACATGACCATGGCCATCGACGGCTACTCGGGCGTCGAGCACAACATGCCCGGCTTCCCCATGTACGCCGACATGGTCGAACTGGTGGCGCAGTCGAAGATGGCGTATACGCCGACGATTCTGGTCACCTACGGCGGCCCGTGGGCGGAAAACTACTTCTACGCGACCGAGGACGTTCTGGGGGACGAGAAGCTGGCCCGTTTCACCCCGGTCGAAGAGATCCATGGCAAGGCGACGCGCCGGGTGCCCGGGTGGTTCCATCCCGAAGTGCACACCTTCGACCTGGTGTCGGCGTTCGTGCGCGATGTGATCCGGGCGGGGGGAAGGGCGGGGGTCGGGAGTCACGGCCAGTTGCAGGGGCTCGGCTATCACTGGGAGCTGTGGGCCACGCAGGCGGGGGGCATGACCGAACATGAGGCGCTCCAGGTGGCGACGATCATTGGCGCGCACTCGCTGGGGCTGGACCGCGATCTGGGCTCGATCGAGGTGGGCAAACTCGCGGACCTGGTCATCCTCAACGCGAACCCGCTGGACGACATCCGCAACTCCAACGCGATCGTGCAGGTCATGATGAACGGGCGCCTGTACGACGGGGACACGCTCGACCAGGTGTGGCCGCAGCAGGTGACCGCCGGGCCGTTCTACTGGCAGCGCGAGGGGCCGCCGGAGGGGAATTGACCCTGACCGTGAGTCACGCCGGCCTGGATCGCCTCGTCAGCGGGGAAGCCGCCGAGTCGGAAGATCTGCGCACCAAGCGCCTCGGCCTCATCGCGCACCCCGCGTCCGTCACCTCGGACCTGACCCACGCCGCCGACGCCATCGGCAACGCCGGCTACGACCTCCGCGCCCTCTTCGGCCCCCAGCACGGCGCCCGCGGCGAGAAGCAGGACAACATGATCGAGTCCGACCACTACTCGGATCCCGCCACCGGCATCCCGGTCCACTCCCTCTACGGCGAGACCCGCAAGCCCACCCCCACAATGCTTGACGGACTCGACGCCCTCCTGTTCGATCTCCAGGACGTGGGCGTGCGCGTCTACACCTTCATCTGGACCATGGCCCTCGCCATGGAAGCCTGCGCCGAGGCGAACGTCCGCTTCGTCGTTCTGGACCGCCCCAACCCCATCGGCGGGGCCCGGCGCGAGGGCCCCGTGCTGCGACCCGGCTATAAGTCCTTCGTCGGCCTGCACCCGGTCCCCCTCCGCCACGGCCTCACCTGCGGCGAGATGGCTCGCTGGCTCAACGAGGAGCGCGGCATCGGCTGCGATCTCACCGTCATCCCATGCGACGGCTGGGAGCGCTCCAGGCTCTGGCCCGACACCGGTCTCCCCTGGGTCATGCCCAGCCCCAACCTCCCCACCCCTCATTCCTGCGTTGTCTACCCCGGCATGGTGCTGCTCGAAGGCACCAACCTCTCCGAAGGACGCGGCACGACCCGCCCCTTCGAACTCTTCGGCGCCCCCTGGCTGGACCCCACGGCCCTGACCACCCGACTCACCGACGCCCACCTCCCCGGCGTCCATCTCCGCCCCTGCCACTTCGAACCCACCTTCCAGAAGCATGCCGGCACGCTGTGTGGCGGCGCCCAGCTGCACGTACCCGACCCCCACGCCTTCGAACCGGTCCGCACCGCCGTCGAGATCCTCGTCGCGGCCCGCGCGCTGGCTCCGCACGACTTCGGCTGGCGGCAACCCCCCTACGAATACGAAGAGAGCCTGCCCCCGATCGACATCCTGTGGGGGCACTCGGGGCTGCGTGAGGGTGTACAGGACGGTGTGGCCACCGACGAGATTCTGGAGGGTGAGAAGGCCGATTTGGAGGCCTTCGACGCGTCGGTGGAGCGGTACCTGCTATACTGACCTGGCTGGCTGACTCTGACATAACGAAGGGCGACCCCCAGCCGAGACCGGACGAGAATGATGACGATCAAAACCCTGGCGCACCCACTGGCAGCAGTGGCCGCAGCCGCAGCCACCGTCGCCTTCCCGACCACCCACGCTGCCGCGCAACTCGTCGCCGATGCCGAGTTCAAGGAGGCGTGCGAGGTTCTCCGCCTGGGCGGCGGGCTCGACGTCCCCGAGTGGCTCGCGTTCTCGAGGACGCCCGCGCTCGAGCTTGATCCCGCGGGCAGGCTCTACTTGAGGGGTGGGGATCCGCGAGTTGCCGTGCTCGATCCGGATGGCGGCTTCGTGCGATACATCGGCGGCGAGGGTGAGGGACCCGGTGAGTTTACCCTTCTCGGCGGCTTCGGCTTCGTGGGCGACACGGTGTGGCTGCAGCACTCGACGCTGCTGCACATTTCCTACTTCGACTCGGCGGGTGCGCACATCCGGACCGAAATGGATCGTGGCCCGCCGAGCAGCGCGCCACCAACGTGGAGGAGGTCGATCCCGCTGACCCGTGGGCGTGGGTACTACGTCCCAGCAAGCGGCAACTGGAGCGATCAGCGTGTCCTCGTCCCCATGACCATCGGAAGCCGATCCGCACCCGCCCGCGATACCCTTGGCTTCCGTCTCGACAACACTTGGATGAATGCCATGGGAGCCACCATTCGGTTCCGCCCCATGACGACGCCGCCACTCTACCGGATCCACGCGAAGGGCAACGGCGTCGTGACGGCCGACTGGGAACCCGACCGTCCGGAAGAGCTTGTGCTGCGACACTACGACGTGTACGGCAGCGTGGTGCGCGAGACCACGATCGGGTCGCGCTTGCGCGCGCTATCGGCCGACGCGCGCAAAGCCTTCATCGACGAGGGTGTGGAGAGGGCGGGGGGCGCCGCAGCATTGGTCCGCCAAGTCGGCGGGCAAGTCCCAAGCGACGTGCGCGACGCCGTCACCGAGGGCCTGCTCCTCTACGATTACTTCGAACCGATTTCATCCTTCTTCCTGACCCACGGCGAACGCGCGTGGCTGCGCGACGCGGCGCCGGCGGAGGGCCACGAAGCCGTCTGGGTCGTTCTCGGTCCGGACGGCGAACCCGAGTTCCGCGTGCAGGCCCCGACCGGCATCGCTTTCGAGGCCGCCCTCGGCGACCGAGTCTGGGCGACGGGCAATACCGAACTGGACGTGCCCTACCTGGTGCTCTACGAACTCAGGTCGCCGGGGGACTGCGGGTAGTCATCGCACGAAATGTAAAGATGACATTTTGCAATCTTGACTTGACATTTTCGAGTAGCCAGCCCCCGCGGAATCAGCGCCGAATCGCCAGCCGAACCACGTAGCCCAGCCCCAACTCGTCGGTGTCCACCGCGTAGACGTAGTCCTCGAAGATCCACCGAACCGACATCCCGAACAGGCCGTCGGGCACTTCAGGCTGGCCGAGATAGCGCCCGTCGTGATCGAAGACATCGAATCCGTCGACACCGTCTCCGATGGAACGGCGTACCCAGATTGTGCCATCGCCGGACCGGTACACGCTTCGCACGGGCGGATACACGCCGGGTACCTTGCGCCACTCTGTCTCCGAAGGCCGTTCGCTCCACGAGAATCCCCCCCAGAGTGACATCAGGGCCGCGGCCCGCATGGAGTCCGATACCTGGACCGGCTGGTACCAGCGCACGATCGTCCGCAGGGTGTCGCCGCTCTCCAGGTCTATCCGGTGGATCTCATAGCGGCCACCCAGATCGCGTCCATTCGTGTACCACGCATCCCGCTGGGACCCGAGATCCCATCTGCGTGTGGGACTGAACGGGGGAGGTATGACCCGAACTGCTTCTCCACCCGGGGACTTGAACTCGAGCATCGGTGGATCCGGCGGGGGCACCGGCATTTCCAGGACTCGTCCCTCGGGCTCGAGCAGACTGCCCGACCCCCGACGGTAGACCGTGTAGACACCCTCCAGTTCCAAACTCTCAGGGTGCGGACCCAGCGATAGCAGGAGTCCCTCATCGGTCCACATCCCGTCCCAGAACCTGGAGTCCCTGTTATAGCCCCCGATCCTCGTTCCCGCGGTGTCGAAGACCTCGAAGCGTTCCATCGTCTCATCGTCGATCCAGACCTCGCTGTTCGGCCCCGGGAAGATCCGGCCGATTCCCAGGAATTCGCCGGGCCCCTCGCCCCTCCTGCCAACGGTGCGCACAAAGCGGCCGGTCGCGTCGAACACCCTCACCTCGTCGGCCTGCCGGTCGCCGACCCAGAAGCGGCCCAGTTCGTCGATCATGAGGTAGCCCACGTCCCCGAACGCGTCCGGTCCCTCGGCGGTGGCACTCCCGATGCGCAGGTCTTCGGTGATCCTCCAGCGCGCATCCGGATCGGTTTCCCAGAGACCCTCGTCGGGGTTGTTGACGACAATGGAACCGTCGCTGAGCGTGTCGACCCGCAGCGTCGTGGCCTCTTGAGCCACATCGCCCGCGCAGGCGGAAAGGAGGACGGTTGCAAGGATTGATCTTGAAGTCCTGCGAATCGTCATGTGTCCCCTGTCGACTCTCGTTCCGGCTCGCATCTTCGCGCCTCAACCTCGTCCGCCCGGGCACGCATCCCTTTGGCGTCGTGCCACGCCTGCATCCGCAACAACATGTCCATGCTCACCCCGAAAGCCTTCTCCAGGCGCAGCGCCATCTCCGGAGAGAGAGACGCCCTGCCGTTGAGAAGGTCCGACAGCGTCGCCCGCCGAACCCCGAGAATCCGGGCCGCCCTCGAGACGTTGAGTCCCAACTCCTCGACTACCTCGGCTCGAATGAACTCCCCCGGATGAGAGGGGGTCATGCCAACCTGAATGTCCTGGGCCGCCATCAGGGGTAGTCCTCCAGGTCAAGACGGCTCACAATCCCGTCCTCTTCTTCAAAGGTGATCCTCCAGTTGCGCGAGACCGCGACGCTCCACTGCCCGCGGTGAACTCCCGAGAGCCGATGAATAGCGTACGGTGTTACCGTTCACTCTGCAATCCGTCAGATCGGTGCGAGGGGTCGCGTTTTCAACGCCCCGGAGTCACAGAATGTAAACCGCAGTTCACATTTTGTAATCAATAGTTGACATTCGGCCCTCTACAAAATCGCGTCCGCGTACAGATAGAACCGGAACCGCTTCTCCGGCCCCCTCAACCCGTTCGCGATGTCGGCCCGCACCAGCCCGTCCAGCACGGTGAGCCCCAGCCCGGCTGCCGACAGCAGGTCACCCCCCTCGAAGCCACCCCGCTCCCCCGCCCAACCCACATCGTAGAACACGCTCACACCCACCCCCTCGAAGACCCGGGCCACCTCCACGCGACCACGCAAGAAACTCGAACCCCCCATCACCGACGGCTCGTATCCACGCAGCGTCGCCGCCGAGCCAAGAAACCAGGCCCGCTGCACCGGCGCATCTCCCCAGGTCGTGCCACCCGCAGCTTCCACACCCAGGCGCCAGCCCGTCCACTCATCCCCCGCAAACGGAATCCTCGCCCGCGCCACAGCGCTGCTCCGGAAAAAGCTCGCCCCCTCCCCCTCCCCTCCCACCGGCCGGTTCCTCGCGACCTGACCGTACCACTCCACACCCGCCTGCGCCCGATCCGGCTCCTCACCCCACCACGACCGCACCGTCACCTCGGCCCCCGCCTCGTCGACCTCGTCGGCCTCCAGGTTGGGCGCGAAGCTCCACTCGTCGTCGAACGCCTGGAAAAACGCGAAGCCCGCCCGCGTCTCCACCGCCTCCTGACGCTCGCCGTACGCCCGAAAAACGAACGACTCCCGCTCACCCTCCGGGGCCCGCCACCTCAGATCGAAGCCCGTCGCACGATAGTACTCGCCTTCGTCCCGCCCGGTCACCAGGGCCGTGATCGAGTTGCCGAACCGGAAGTGGCCCGCCTCGGCGTCCGTGCTGCGGAGTTCGTGGAATCCTCCCAAAGTCAGCCTGCGCAATTCGGTCGAGCGCTCAAGGTCGATGCGCGCCTTCACCTTGCCATCGGCCAGGCCGAACGAGGCGGAGGTAAGCACCTTGTGCGGGCCGCCAATCACCGCGTCGAACTCCAACCCGGCCGCCAGGCCCTCGACGCGGTTGTAGCGTACCATTTCGGGGCTACCCCAGCCGTAACGGAACGCCCACGGCGTGCGACTGTACGAGGCGACCGGCACCTGGGCGAGCGTGCCCACCAGGTCCTCCAGCTCCCCGATCGTCGCGAACCGCGGCGCGTCCTCCCAGATCGGCGGCGGCAGTTCGGGGCTGATTTCCAGGAGCCTGCGGTCCTTCGGGACGATGAACCTGGTGTCCTTGCCCTGAGCCACGGATTGGTTCGTCAGCTCGTATCCGGCGCCTGCCCGGGAGAGCAGCGTGGCGACGAAGGCGCTGTCGGCGGCCTCGTCGTGCCCCGCGGCGGCGCCCGGATCCTCGGACACGCTGGTGAAGGACTCGATTTCGTACGACACGTCGACCGTGAGCCGGCCCTTGAGGGCCCCGGCGGTCGCCACCACCTCCCAGCGGGCCCTGTGTGGCAGCCAGTGCTCGAATTCCCACAGCGCGTAGTCGACGAAGATCGAATTGAGCCGCAGGCTGACCGGTTTGAAGACGCCCGGCATGAGACGAAGCGCCAGGTTCGCTCCCGGCGTGCCGGGGTCATCGACGTCCCGCAGGAAGTCCATTTCCACGCTGGGCCGGTAAACCGCGCGTATCAGCACGCCCGACACGGGATCGATCCAAAGTGTGCCTGTCAGCAGGAACGCGTCCGCCCGATAGGGGATGAACTGCAGCGCGACGGCACGGACCTGGCGACCGTCCGGGAAGGACACGGTAATCGTGTCGCCGCTGCTGTAGCGGTAGGCCTGGTCGGCTCCATGGGAGAGGGGATGGACGAGCGCGCGGCCATCGGCGCCGGGGGGACCCACTTCGTCTTCGCGGTTCCAGCCGAAGAGGAGGTGGTCGTCGCCGGGCGAGAACGGTTCGGCGTATGGCATCGCGTCGAGCCGGTCCGCCTCGCCCCGCCGCAGCATGAAGTCGCGGCCGGGGTGGCGGGTGCGGTTGCCGAGGACCATCGTGACGGGGTCCGCTCCCCGCCTCCACCAGGTGCGCACGGCGTGTTCGTTGCTGTACACGACCCGGTCCCGGAGCGGCGTGCGCACCGCGCCGGCGACACGTTGCCGGATCAGGGCCGTGTAGCTGGCGACCGTCGTGTCGAGGGCGTGCCAGCGGTCGTAGGCGTCGCTGTAGAGTTGACGCGCGACCGGGTCTTCGAAGGCGCCGGGTACGAATCGGGACTGGGCGAGGGTGGGTGGGGCGATGGCGGCGGCGAGGGCGACTGCGGCGGCGATTGCGGAATGTGTACGGAGGGGAGGTTTCATGGGGTGCGGGGGTGGCGGGTGTCCCGTATCGAGCGGAGGTCGACGATCTCAACCTCAATGGACGCAAATCGTCAGCCCCAGGTTGCACCGGCGGATAGGCGGACAGGCCCGACTCCGACCGCTCAACGAAGCGTGAAATCCACCACCAGCGGCAGATGGTCGGACTGCAGCGTGTCGGATTCGCGGACGCCGAGCTGCGCCAGAGCCGCGCGTGACAGGTCGGCTGCGTCGAAGATGAAAGCGCGTTCGATGCACAGCACCGTCCCCCGGTAGAGGACGTAGTCCAGCCTGCCGGGCGAAAACGGGTCCCCCGCACGGGTGCTGCGCCAAGTCGCCAGGGAGCGATCGCGGAGTCGTTCCAGCCGAGCGATGCTCAGGTCGCCACCGGTGACCCCGAGGCCGGACCGCAGCACCTCGAGCGGGCGCGCGGATCCGACCACATTCAGGTCGCCACCGATGACGAGCCCGGCGTCGGGCCGGTCGGCGAGCACGGCCGCGATCGCCTGGTTGAGCGTTTGCGCCTGAAGTTCACGGAGCCGGTCGCGCGGAGAACCGTCGTATCCCGCGCTCTGGAGGTCGACGGGGACGAAGAGCACCGGGTGGCCTTCCACGGTGACCCAGGCTCCGGTCGTCGAAAGGCCGCCGGCCGCTTCCGCGCGGGCCAGCCTGGAAGGCGGCGGCATGCGGGGCGACTCCGGTTCGTCGCCGACCTCGCGCAGCCACTGGTCAAGCGCGCCCGGTGGGTGGTCCACTCGGGCCAATGCGGTCTCTCCACGCAACTCCAGGCCCCTCGCGCCGACGGCGGTGCGCTGTCGGCCGCCGCCCGCTGCCAGCCACCAGTTCCACGACGATTCGTTCACCGGGCCCAGACCCTGGCTGAAGCGGGAAAGATCCGCCAGGGCGACATCGGCGTACACCTCGTCGAGGAGAACCACGTCCGGCTCGAGAGCGGCCAGTACGCGCCGGAAGGGTTCCGGGCGGTCGCGGAAGTTCCCGTCCGAGACGTTCCATGCGACGACGCGCAGGGTGTTGGGGGTTCTCGCCACCGCGTCCGCGTCCAGCAACGGCGGGGCCTCACCCGGCGCAGTGGCCAGCGTGTGCGTGAAGACAGGGGTTTCGTCGACCACGGCACCGGCTCGCAGATAGCGCAACCGCACCCTCAGGACCCTCCCGGCGACAACCGCGGGGCGCGCAGTTCGCTCCTCCACCGCACCGGCTCCATCCGATCGCTCGGCAAGCCGATCCCGCAGCCTGAGCCGGTCCAGCCGCACCTCGAACCGGTCGGACGAGTAGGTCGGGGACACGAGAAGACCGACGGTTGACGCGCTCTCGATGTCGCCGACACCGCTTTCGTCGATCCAGCAAACCCCCACTCCAGCGCCATAAACATCCGCCACCGGATCCCCCTGCCGGGACAGGACAATGGCCAGATCGGCACCCGCCACCCCGCCATGAGGCTCCCCCGTCCCCCCATCCCCGTCAGCGTCGAGCACGATCTCAACGGTCCCGGGCATCCCCTGCACCGTAACCGTGTCACCCAGGTCGATCAGGAGGTGGACGAAGCGGGGATCGTCGTGCACGAAGACCGCCCGCAGGTCCACCGGCGAGCCCTGCGGTACATCGCCCGCGGAATCGACCACGGCGGGAGCGACGCCCATCCATTCCTCGAACACGCCATCGGTCCACACGACGGGGACGGGCGGACGTGAGTCGCCGCCCGGACTACATGCTGAAAGGGCGATGAGGGCGGCGGAGCAGACCAGAGGGGGTCCGAGACGTGACGGTCCGTCACACCCCACCTCACCCATACCGATAGTCAAGCACGCTGGAAGCCCCCACCATCTCCCGAAACCACAAGGTGGCCACAGCCCCGACCGAATCCGTCAGCCGAACCGGCTCGTCGAGGCTGAACCGCACCGGCGGCTGCATTCCGTCGTTGATCGCCACGTTTTCGGCGTACAGGTAGGAGCGGTCCAGATTGTCCAGAATCGGGTTCAGCCTCCCCCGAATTCCCGGCAGGCGACCCGTGCGGTTCGCGATGATCAGCGAGCCCCCGTCTTCGGTCGGCCTCATCCGCACGTCAAGCGGCCAGTCCCCCTGATACCCACGCTCAACGCTGGCCAGGAACCCCGGCGCGGCGCAAAGCACCGTCATCGGCAGCCGGGAATGGAGTTCGAAATCCGCGAATCCGAACGGATCGGTGCGGGTTTCCAGATAGGTCTTGTTCGGGTAGACGAGCAGGACATGCACGTCCCGCAAGGGTTCACCCGAATCCTCCCGGCGAACCGCCACCCGTGCGGCGAGTCCCTCGGGCAGGGGTGGCTTCGCCGCCGGGAGCGTCAGCTTCAGTTCCCGCTCCCCGATCAGTTCGAACACGGGCTTGCGTCCGGCAACCGCGAACGTCTCGTCCTCGATGACGCCGATGCCCTCGCCCCGGCGCTCAATGAAGTACTGTCGCCCACCCGATCCCGGGACGTCTCCCACCGGACACTGCCCGAGCCGCGACGCCAGGAGTTCGTTCCGGGTAAACTGACTCGTCCGCAGGTCTTCGATCTTCTGCGAATTGGAAAGCCCGCCGGGTGAATAGAGTTCCAGGCGATCGTCGAACATGAACAGCCGGATCCTGGATCCGCTGATCGCGTAGTCCCTGTGCACCACCGCGTTCACGACCGCTTCGAACACAGCGCGGTCGCTGTACTGTGGAAAGTCCGTCCGGGCAGGCTGCTTGCGCGCGGCCACCTTGCGGTTGCGGACCACGAACCGCATGGCATCGTGAATCTGCCGGTCCAGGGCCCCCGAGATATCCTGGGCGTCGAGTTGCCGGTTGCCGTCCATCTTGCCGCTGTCGTAACAGACGGCCTGAATGTACGCATTGGGCAGCCATTGCCGTGGATCCTCCGACGCAAGAAGCACTCCCCCAACCGTTGCTCGCCGTGTGCCGTATCGATCGTCCTTCAGGAACTTGAGTTTTGAGAGAGCTGTTTCCGGGGGGTCGCTGGCGCGACTGCTGGCGTACCGGCGCCAGAGCTCCGGCCGCAGGCTATTGACACTGGTGTTTGCGACAACCTGGAGGTCGGTGCCCGTGACATCGGACTGGCCCCGCGCCTGCAGAAGCCGACGTATCTCGGCCGACTCCATTTGCCGCTTGCTGGCGCCCCGCCGTCGCAGATAGCCGCCCGGAGAACGGTGGACCGAAGCACCTGGCGGGATCCTGACCAGGAGTACACCCGTACCCGCGGTCTCCCTCAGCGGCATGCGGTGCAGGCCGGGATGGAGCGCCGGCTCGATACTGTCCGAGCAGATTTCGGTGACGAGGTGGACCAACGCGTCCAGCTGTGTCGCGTCGAGAGGCTGAGGAGTTCGATCATCGGAGACGCCAAGCACCAGCCATCCGCCAGACGCGTTGGCGAATGCCGCCAATCCGTCGGCAAGGTCACGCCGCCTCGGAGCGATCACGTCCCTGCCGCGAAACCGTACCTCCTTCAGCTCAAGGTCGGTGTCCTCGCCAAGCTGGACCCTCGCCCAGAATCTGTCGACATCGACCGACATTCGGTTCGCCTCCCGGTGACCGCAGCGTGCTCGTCAACAACCCCTCTACGGTCACGCACCGAACCGGGCATCCGCAACCCCCTACCGCCCCCGTCCCCCCCCACCACGACCTGGCCGCCCGAAGTTGCCTCCCATCCCCAGCCGGTACATGACCCGCACCATGAAGTACTGGCCGAGCGACTCGGTCCGCGACTCCTCGATGAAGCTGGCGGAATTGGAGATGCTCACGGCCTGGTTCTGGTTGAGCAGGTCGTAGGCGCGCAGCTCCAGTTCGGCCCGGTCGTTGAGCAGCCGCCGCGATGCACTGGCGTCCCAGCGCGCGACATTCCTGCCCGGCGTGTTGACCTCGCCGCCGGTCTGGCCACCCTGGCTGTAGATGTCCTCGTCGTACACCCGCCAGTTGAAGGTCGACCCGAAGGTCCAGGAGCCCAGGTAGAGCGTCCCGTTCGCGAAGTAGCGGCTGTTCACGTAGTCGCGGTTCAGCGAGTGGTTCAGCGAGTATTCCACGTCGTTAAAGGTGTAGTTCGCACCCACGCGAAGGTCGAAGAGGTCCTTGGTGCGGTTCTCCAGGCTGGCCTCGACGGTGTTCCTCACCACGCGGCTCTGGTTCGTCTCCCGGTTCACCTGCTCCCATCCCTTGGAGTATGTGACCCGGTACTCCAGATCGACATCGACGCCCAGTTTCCTGATAGGCGTCCCAAAGTTGAAGCGGGTGTTGGCCGACCACTGCGGGTCGGTGTTGATCGGAGTGATCGTCTGGAACCCCTGTTCGTCGAAGACGCGTGCGCGCGCGATCGGGTTGTCGGTGTACTCGAAGCCCGTCCGCACGAACAGGTTGAGAAAGCTGAACTGGTCGAAGAAGCGGTAGTCGGCCTCGAACTCGTGGGTGTACTCGGGCTGCAGATCGGGATTGCCGACGTACACGTTGATGGGGTCGCGGTTGTCGACGAACGGCTGGAGCTCCGTGAGGGACGGCTCGTCGGTCGAACCGTCGTACTCGAAGCTGATGGTCTGGTCTTCCTTGAACTGCCACCTGAAGTCCAGATTGGCGAGTAGGTGCGTGTAGCCGCTGGTGATCGTCTGGTCGCGGTCCACGATCGTCCCTTCCAGCGACGACCGCTGTCCCCGCAGCCCGAGTGTGATCCAGGAGTTCTCCGAGTTGCGGCTCAGGCGGGCCCCGGCGTTGACGTAACTGTAGGCGCGTTCGAACCCCGAGCTCAGATCGGCGACGCGAATCCGCTGATCGCTGGTCAGGTCGTACACCGACTGGTCCTGGTCCTGGTCCACAGTGTTGGCGCGGCCGAAGACCTCCATGGAAAAGGAGTCCCCCAGCCGCTGCGTGAGCGAGAACCGGCCGGAGTTGTTCCAGGTCTCCCCGGTGTTGTTCTGCTCTTGCAGAATGTGTTGCACCTGGTCGCGCCCGCCGCGCGACTCGCCCTCGATTGTCGACTCCAGATCGGTCACGCGATCGGAGTCCTGAAGCCCGCCGCGGTATTCCACCACCACGCTGCGGCCGCCGTCGCCCAGGCGCTTGCGCCAAGTGAGCTGGAGATCCCCGCGCCGCTGGCTGCTTTCCACGAGATTGGTGGTTGACGCGGTGTTCAGCGGCTGGCCTTCAGCCGTCTGGGTCACGCGATCCTGGAACGACTCGGACGACGAAGACCCGGCGTTCACGTTTGCGCGGACGCGCAGCTGGTGACCGGGCGAGAACGTGTATTGTCCGTTCAGGTTCAGGCGATGATTGTTGTTGCCCGACTCCTCGTCACGCGTCTCGTCGACGAGCGAAGCGATGTTCGCGCCGAAGAGCGCCTGTTGCTGCAGGGTCCGGTTCTGCTCGTTGTCCACCGCGCTCAGGAAATAGCTGCTCCTGATCCAGGTGTTGTCGCTGCCGAAGTCACGGCTGGCGTTGAGCCCGAGCCCCACCGATTCGGTGAATCCATCGTCGCCGCCACCGCCGCGTCCCCCCCCATCCTCCCACGAGAACCCTTCCTGGTTGACGTTGTTCGTGTTCGCGGTCAGGGCCAGCTGCTGGGTCGGCGAAAAGCGGTTCAGGTTGAACCTGCCGTCGTAGCGAAGGTCGTTTCCGACGGGGTCGCTGCCGACGGTGGGACCCAGACGGCCGACATTGTTCACGTCGCCCCCGAAGCCGCCGGTCGCGCGGCCGAAGTACCCGACCCTGGCCTCCTCGCGAAGCCTCAGGTCGATCGTGCGCTCGTCCTCGCCGTCGGGGATTCCCGTGAACTCGGCCATGTCCGACTGCTTGTCATACACATCGACCCGCTCGACCGCGTCGGCCGGAAGGTTGCGCGTGGCGATCCTCGCATCCCGGCCGAAGAACTCCTTGCCCTCGACCAGGACGTTCTGCACCTCCTCGCCCTGCGCAGTGATCGTGCCGTCGGTGTCGACATCAATCCCGGGAAGGCGGCGCAGCAACTCCTCGACCATCGCATTCGGCGGTGTCGGGAAGGCGTTTACGTTGTAGCTGAGCGTGTCGCGCCGGTTGATGAAGGGGACGTGTTCGACGCTCACCACCAGGGAATCGACTTCGATCGCCTGCATGTTCATGGTCACGGAACCCAGGTCGACGTCGGCGCTGGTCACGTCGAAGTCGTTGCGAATGGCGGCGTACCCGATCAGCGTGACCTGCAGGATGTACGCGCCGGGTTGCAGATTCTCGATGACGAAGTTCCCGTCGGAGTTCGAGAGGGCATACTTCACGAGCACCGAGTCTTCCCGGCTCAGGGCCACCACCATGGCGTTCTGCATGGCCAGACCGGCGGAATCCGCCACCGTGCCGCGCACATCGTATTCCTGCTGTGCCCGGACGGGCGTTGCCGTGGTGAGGAACGCGGCCACGCACGCCAGGACCGGCAGAAACCGGGCATGCGCGCCCCGAAGGGCTGCATTCCGGCACATCATCGCGTATTCCTTCCAGGTCATCATTGTTCATTCTCCAATGGCCCGCCGTCCGAACCGGGGGGCCTTCTTGATCGTGTCATTTCCTCGATCCGCTCCTTGACGAGCTTCTCGAATTCCTCGTACGAGACCTCGTCGCCGTCTTCCGGCGGAGCGATCAGTCCCGCTTCCAGTTCCTGAAGCGCCACCTCCGTGGCCTGGTACTGCGTCTGTCCGTCATTCAGAGAGAGCACGAGAATCATGCCGGGCAGTCCCCCGTACGATGCCGGGCCGCCCGGAATCGGGATCTGCGGCGTGAACCACGCCTCGATGGTCGTGCTGTCGTGCTCCGCGGTGGCCTTCATCACCGTGTAGCCGAGGTGCTCCGCCTGCTCGGTCCCGATGCGCCACCCGTAGGAGGGCCGCTCGCGCGTGACGCGGAAGGTGCGGCCCAGGAAACCGCGGGCTTCGACCATCGTCGCTTCCTCGTAGTCCAGGTAGGCTGCCTGCAGTACGCTTGCGGCGTCGGGATCGGTGCCCCCGCCGAACCTGAACCCGAACCCGAAACGCCCCCCTCCGCGCCGATCACGAAAACCGGCTCCGCCCACCGCACGGTCGCCCCCACCGCCAAAGCGTCGTCCGCCCTCACCTTGACGACGCGGATTCGCGCCCCGGACCATCAGCGAGTTCGTCGGGCTGAAGTGGACGAGCATGGTGCTCGTCTGCGGGGGCGGAGGCTCCCGCATCCTCTCCGCGACGCCCGGCGGGAGCTCCCGCTTGACCACATGGTCGTAGGTGACGGTCCCCTGTTGGGCCATCAGCGGGGCCGACGCCGCAAGGAGCGCCAGGCCTGTCATCGTCAATGCTGAAGCGATCCCGCCACGATCGGGCGGGCCGGTGATTCCGGAGCGGGCTCGCGGGCGGGCTCGAACGGCAGGACGAAGCAGGCGCATATTCGCGGGTCTCCTGATGGGGGGGACTCTCCTGGGCCAACCGGTGAGCCGGAGCGTTGTGCAGCGTCACCAATCCGCCCACTTACTGTGACACGCTCGGGTCCACTTCCGTTAGGAATGTGAGATCAAACCCAATCCAGGTCAGCAGCTGCCGCCGCTAGCCCGCATCACCACCCCCCCACCTCCCCACCGACCTCCACCAGCGAGCCGTCGACGTGAACCAGCGCAATCCAGAGCGGGTCGGCAGCGGGCGACTCCACAACCCACCCGCCCCACACAACGCAAACGACCGCGAGGGCGGAAAGAGTCACTCCTCTCCGCCCTCGCGATCCCTGCCTGCTCCCCATCCCCTCAACCCCGCCCAGGCCGCCCGAACCCCATCATCCCCAGCCGGTACATGACCCTAACCATGAAATACTGGCCCATCGATTGGGTCCGCGACTCCTGAATGAAGCTGCCCGAATTGGAGATGTTGACCGACTGGCTCTGGTTCAGCAGGTCGAAGGCCTGCAGTTCGAGTTCGGCCCGGTCATTCAGAAGCCGGCGCGAAGCGCGCGCATCCCAGCGGGCGACGTTGCGGCCCGGAGACGGCGAGTACGACTCTCCACGACGTCCGGCGCCCACGTTGTACAGGTTCTGGTCGTAGACCCTCCAGCTGAAGGTCGAGCCGAAGGTCCACGCACCCAGGTAGAGCCTGCCGTTCGCGGAGTACCGGCTGTTCACGTAGTCGCGATTGAGCGCCTGGTTCAGCGAGTACTCCACGTCGTTGAAGGTGAAGTTCGCGCCCGCGCGGATCTCGAACCTCTCCTTGTTCCTGTTGGACAAGTTGGCCCCGACGGTGTTCCGGATGACCCGGCTGTCGTTCAGGGACCGGTTGATCATCTCCGTGCCCTCGGAGTAGCTGATGCCGTACTGCAGGTCGATGTCGATGCCCAGCTTCCGGATGGGCGTCCCGAAGTTCGTGTTGCCGTTGACCGACCAGGAGGCGTCGGTGTTGATCGGAGAGATCGTCTGGAACCCCTGGTCGTCGAACACGCGCGAGTTGGCGATCGGATTGCTCGTGTAGTTGAATCCGGCCCGCGTGGAGAAGTTGACGAAGCTGAACTGATCGAAGAAGCGGTAGTTGGTGCTCAGCCGGTGCGAGTATGAAGGGTCCAGATCCGGGTTGCCGACGTACACGTTGATCGGGTCCCGGTTGTCGATGAAGGGCTGCAGCTGGTTCAGGGAGGGCTCGCGGGTCGATGTGCTGTAGCCGAAGCCGAAGAACTGGCCGTCCTTCACCTCCCACTTGAGGTCCAGGTTGCCGAGCGCATGGGTATAGCCGTTGCTGATCGTCTCGTCGCGGTCCATGATCGTCCCGCTCAGGTCGGATCTCTGCGCGGTCAACCCCAGCGTGACCCACGCCTTCTCGCTGTTCCGGCTGAAACGGGCCCCCGCGTTGTAGTAGTTGTACGTGCGCTCGAACCCCGAAGTGAGCTCGTCGTTGCGGACCAGCCCGTCGCCGACGATGTCGAAGACCTCGCGGTCCTGATCCTGGGCCCTCGTGCGGCCCCGGCCGTGGACCTCCATCACGTAGCGCTCTCCCAGCGGCTGCGTGAACGAGATCCGCGCCGAGGTGTTCCAGCTCCCTCCCGTGTTGGACTGCTCCTGCCGGATATCCTCCGTCGCGCCGGCACCGCCGCCGGACCCTCCACGGGACTCGCCGGTGATCGTCGATCCCAGGTCCGCGACCTGATCCGAGTTCCGAAGGTCGCTATTGAACTCGGCCACGATGCTGCGACCGCCTTCTCCCAGACGCTTGCGCCAGGTGAACCGGGCGTCCCCGTTCCAGTTGCCGCTGTTGACGTCGTAGTCGGTCACCGCCGTGTTCAGCGGCTGCCCGTCCTCGGTCCGGGTCACGCGTTCCTGGAAGGAATCCAGCGTGGAGGACCCCGTGTTGGCGTTCACCCTGACCCTCACCTGGTGCCCCGGCGAGAAGGTGTACTGACCGTTCACGTTGAGGCGGTGGCCCGTGTTACCCGACTCCTGCTGGCTGCTGTCGGCGATCTGTGACGCGACGTTGGCACCGAAGAGCGCCTGTTGCTGCAGGATGCGGTCCTGACGATTGTCCGAGTCGCTGAGCGAATAGCTGCCCCGAATCCATCCCTTGTCGCCGAAGTCCCGGCTCAGGTTCATTCCCACTCCCCTCGAATTGCCGAACCCGCCGCCACCTCCCCCAAACCCCTCGCGCGCCAGCATCTCTTCGACGATAAAACCGCCTCCACCCATGGCCATGAGCTCGCCGAGGCCGTCCATCGAGAATCCGGACCGGTTCGTATTGTTGGTGTTCGCATTCACGGAAAGCTGCATGGTCGGCGAAAAGCGGTTCAGCGTGAACCTGCCGTCGTAGCGGAGTTCGTTGCTGGCGAGAGCGCCGAGACGCGCCTGGGTGTTCATGTCCCCACCGAAGCCACCGCTCGCCCGGCCGAAATACCCGCGCTTGGCCTCTTCCCGGAGCTTCAGGTCGATCGTGCGCTCGTCATCCCCGTCGGGGATTCCGGTAAACTCGGCCATGTCCGACTGCTTGTCATAGACGTCGACCTGCTTCACGGCGTCGGCGGGCAGATTGCGCGTGGCGACCTTGGGGTCCTTGCCGAAGAATTCCTTGCCGTCCACAAGGACGTTCTCGACCTCTTCGCCCTGCGCCTTGATGTTGCCTTCCGTGTCCACTTCGATTCCGGGCAGCCGCTTCAGCAGATCTTCCACCATGGCGTTCGGCTGCGTCGGGAAGGCGAGCACGTTGTAGCTGAGCGTGTCGCCACGGTTGATGAACGGGACGTGCTCCACGCTCACCACGAGCGAATCCAGCTCCACCGCCATGACCGACATGTTGACCGTACCCGCGTCGATGTCGGCGTCGGTGATCTCGAAGTCACGCCGGAAGGTCGCGAAGCCGATCAGCGTGACCTGCAGGATGTACTGGTTCGCGGGGAGGCCGCCTATGACGAAACGGCCCTCTCCATTCGTCAGAGCGTATTCGGTCAGCACCGAATCCGCCTGGGTGAGCGCCACGACCATCGCGTTTCTCAGCGGCATCCCCGCCGAGTCCGTCACCTGCCCGCTCACCTCGTATTCCTCCTGGGCCTGCAGTGGCGCGGCCACCGCACCGAGAGCCAGAACCGCGCTCCAGGCCAGAACGCGTCGGCCCCATCGACCCATTTGCCAGGCGGTCATCGGCCACCTCCCCCGTCACGACGAATTCGGACGGGCATCAGCTTCCGCATTTCCTCCATCTTCTCTTCGACAACCCTGTCGTACTCTTCCCTGGACATTTCTCTACCCTCGTCCGGCGCTTGAATGAGCCCCTCCTCAACGTCCCCCAACGCGATCTCCGTCGCGAAGTACTTCGTCTCGCCGTCGTCAATCGAGACGACCAGGATCATCCCGGGCAGGCCCCCATAGGGCCCCGGTCCCCCCTGCACCGGTATCTCGGGCGTAAACCATGCCTCGATCGACGTGCTGTCGTGCTCGGCGGTCGCCTTGATCACCATGTACCCCAGGTGCTCCGCCTGCTCGCTGGTCAGCCGCCACTCGTATTCCGGCCGCTGGTCCACCACGCGGAACGTGCGGCCCATGAACTCGTGGGTCTCGACGATTCGTCCCTCGTCGAGGTCGACAAAGGACTCCGCGGCGGGGCTCCGACCGGTGGCCGCCTTGCCGCCGAGCTTCACGCCGACGGGACCCATGAACATGGCCACCTCGGAGAGCATGGCCATCTCCATCACGATGTCCTCCCTGCGCCCCTTCTTGTCTGCCCCCTTCGGCGCCGGGACCATCAGCGACGCCAACGGGTCGAAGTGCAGGAGCACGTCCTGGGTCACCGCCGAGGGCATCTCGGGCATCTCGCCCGCCATCATCGCGAGTTCCGGGGGCAGTTCGATTTCGAAGTTGATCGAGTGGGTGTAGGTGATGGTGCCCTGCTGGGCGCCCAGAGCCAGCGGCGACATGAGCAGAAGCCCTGGCAGGGCGCACTGAAAGAGGGTCCTGCCGAGTTGCGTGGTCATTGCCACGGTTCTCCTCCTGTTTGGTCCCGGGAACCTGTGTCCCGGTTTCTCTTCATGTAGGACAGCGGCCACCGGTGATAGCGTTGCATTTCCGGCGCCTCGGGACCGGATGCGACGACCTCGCCACCACGGCAGCGGTCGGTCCCGGCCACTGGTAGGGACGCGAGTCGCAATTGATTTGTGTCGCGCCCACCTTGCCCGTCAGTTCCCGTTCCTTCCGTCGTTCCCATCCCTACCATCTTCCTCCTCATCTTCTTCAGGGGCCTCCCAGAAGTCCGGGTTCGTGGGCGCAACTGTCGCCATACCCCTACTGTACATCGCCGCGTTGAAAAGGATCCGGAAATTGCCGAAGGGCTGGCCGCGCCACTGCGGCCTCATGCCGAGCAGCACCACCCGGCCGTCGCCGTGGGCCACGTCCAGGGCGGCCGCGTAGCCCTGCAGGTGCTCTTCGCCGAGGAGATAGCCGGAAAGCAGGGGTGACCCCTCCCCGGAATACTTCGCCAGGACCGCGCCCTCGAAGCCCTCCTCCGTGGTGAAGACCGGGCTGCGCTCCACCACCACCTTGGCGCGCTCGGGCATCCCCGACATGACCGGGTGGGAGGGGTCAACCTCCATCTCGACGATCGACCCGCTCATGAAGTAGTCGGCGGATTCGAGGTCGGTAGTGACGTTTCGGACCGGCAGATGGAACTGCTGGATGGCGAACATGCTCGCGTTGTTCAGGGTGACCAGCGTGCCCCCGGCGCGTACGAACGCATCCAGCTCCCGCACCCCCCTCCCCCCGATCCCCCCCTCGTAACGGGGCGGCACCGACCCCTTGGCGAAGCCGTTCAGGATCTGCCCCCCGCCCATGTCGGCGATGACGATCACGTCGTACCGGTCGCGCAGGCCGCCGGCGAGGATGTCCGGGTTGTAGAGGCTGGTGAAGTCGAAGTCGTACATCTCGAGCAGCCAGCGCGTCCACCCCTCGTCCATGGACGCGTTCCAGGGGCGGTAGAGGCCGATGCGGGGCTGGGGCAGGCGAACGCCGTCGCTGCCGCCGGGGACGCGGCGCGCAGGTGCAGGCTGGACACGAGGGCGGTGCGAGCGCTGCTGGACAGGCCGCTGACCAGATAGTGTCCCGAGCTGCCCGCCGCCCCCTCTTCGCCCGCCGTGCCCGGCACGAAACGCACCTGCCCCCCCGCCGCCCACGCCCGGTTGAGCGCCTTGAAGGCGTTGTTCTGCGCCGGATCGATGAAGAGCGTCCCACCCCCCGCATCACTCCCCGGCGGCGGCACGATTGCAGCCGCCACCGGGTGGCTGTCGAACCCCACCCCGGGTGGCGAATCGAACGGGGAGGCATCGTCCACCTCGGCGTCCCACGCGACCATTGCACCGCCCGCCCCGCCATCATCACCCAGCCCCGTCATTGCGCCCCGCACCCCGTCACCCAGCGGCGACGCAGCCTCGATCACGCGCACGTCCATCAAATAAGGCAGCGTCCACCCCGACACGTCGTACGGCTGGTCCGGCGGCCCCTCCGGATACTGGCGCAGATCCGGATAGTCCTGCACCGCGAAGAGCTGCCTCACGAAGTTGGCGAACGGCTGGTCCATGGCGATCACCCACGTCCCGGCCGCGTGCGAGATCCCATCGTGGGTGACCCCCTCGCTCAGCTGATGCACCTCGATCCCGTTGTAGGCCAGGCGCCGAAGCATCTCGACCGCCGCCACCGGATCGCGCTGCTCCCGCGGGATGAAATACGCGTAGGGCGGCCCCTCCGTATACTGCGCAATGATGTCCCGCCCCGCCTGGTAGCGGTTGTACAGCACATCCCGCCGGTACTTTGCCGCGAAATCCAGCACCGAAATCGACGCGGTCAGCATGTAGTCCACCGCGTCGCGGAGCCGCCACCAGCCGCCCTCCCAGGGACTGCTGTAGAGCGACTCGGGGCGCAACTCGCGTGTGCGCGGGGGAAAGTCCTGAATCGTGTAGAAGCCCGGCGTCGCGTAGCGGTACAGCCCCGTCTCGGTCAGGAACGACGCCACGTTGTGGAAGTTGTTGGCGTGGTCCATGAAGCCCGGGTACCAGTTGTCGAAGCCGGTCCCCATGTGCATGGCGCCCTTCTGGCCGCGCTCCTCCAGCGCCTGCGCCATCGACATCCCGATCAGGTTGACGGTGCGCCACATGAGCGGATGCACGTGCGGCGAAATCGGCTCCGCGAAGGGCGGAATCCAGATGCGCGTCGGGAAAGGCGAACTCTGGTGGTGGTTGTAGAGGATCTGCGGCTCCCACTCGCGCGCCACCCGCGTGGCCATCCGCGACTCGATCTGGTTGATCATGTAGCCGTCGCGGTTGTTGTCGTGGCCGATGTACTTCTGGTAGAGGAAGGGGGCGGACGAGACCTCGTACGGGGTGCCCAGGTTGGACCGGTACCACTCGGCGACCATCGTCTGCCCGTCGGGATTGATCGACGGCCACAGCATGAGGATGACGTTGTCGAGGATGGCGGCGATCTCGGGGTCGTCGTCGCCGGTGACGAGGTCGTAGGCGAGCTGGATGGTGTGCTGCCCGGTAGCAACTTCAGTCGCGTGCAGGCCGCCGTCAATGTGGACCAGGGCGCGGCCTTCGTCGGCGAGGGCGCCGGCCGCGGCGTCGGTGAGGCCGCGGGGATGTGCGAGGCGGAGGGCGATTTCGCGGTGTCGGTCGAGGTTGCGCAGGTTCTCGGCGGCCGAGATGAGCGCGATGTAAACGGGGCGGCCGAATGAGGTGCGGCCGACTTCGCGGAGCTCGAGGCGGTCGCTGGCCGCGTCGAGCTGCTGGAAGTAGTCGATGGATTCTTCGAAAGTGGCCAGAAAGAAATCGGCGCCCACGCGCTGGCCGAGGACGGACTCGGGGGTGGGGACCTGGGGGTGGAGGGGGGTGGGGGACGCCGCGAGGGCGATGGCGGCCGTGAGGGCGGTGGCTGCGGAAACTGTGCGGATTCTCATGTGGGCTGCTCTTGGCGCACGCCGGCTGTGGGCCAGCGTCCTTGGACCGGGACCGGGGAAGTTGGACGATACCGGATGCGATCAGTGGGGCGCAACGGGTTTTGGCGCCTGGCCCGGGGGCTGGGGACGGACCCTGCCGCCACCACCGGGCACCGCACGGCCCCGTCTTGATCGATATATGGCAACCATATACCATATATGGCATGGAAACGATCAAGACGACGGTGTACCTGAACGCCGCGGACTACCGCAGGCTGAAGTCGCTGGCGGCCGACAAGGGGCGCTCGGCGGCCGAGCTGGTACGGGAGGCGGTGGCCGAGTACGCGGCGCGGGCGACGGAGCGCGAATGGCCGCGGTCCATTGGGATCATGAACAGCGGCATACCCGATCTGGCGGAGAGGTACGAGGAGATGATGGACGGATTCGGCGAGGAAGGCCCTGAGGATTGCCAGGACGACCCCGGACCAGGGCTTCCTCGCTGGAGCAGTGACGCCGGATCCGAATCGGACACGTCACCGTGATCGTCGCCGACACGAGCGCGGTGCTCGCTCTTCTGGACCTGGACAGTCCCCACCATGTGTCGGTGCGAGCGGCTTTTCGTGCCCACCGCAGCGAATGGGTGCTGCCGTGGGCCATTCTGCCGGAGCTCGACTACATGGTGTCGAAGAACGGAGGCCCAGCCGCCGCCCAGGCCGTGTGTGCCGATCTGGCGGACGGTCGGTATCTGATCGAGTGGGACGAGGCAGGCGATCTGGAAAGGGCGCTGGAACTCGGTCGCACCCATCGTGATCTCTCGCTGGGCCTGGTCGACGGCGTCGTCATGGCTATCGCGGAGCGTCTCGATGCACGGGCGATCGTGACTCTGGACCTACGCGACTTCGGGGCGGTGACCCTGAAGGGGCGGCCCGAGATCTGGCCGCGGGATCTGTAGTCCCCGCTAAGCCCCCACAATCCCCCACGGCGCCCACTCCCGCCACTTCCCCCGCGTAAAGTCCGGAAATTCCACCGGTGCACTCCCGTTCGCCACGCTGATCTCCGACAACTCGCACACAGCACTCAGCGCCGCCGCGTCATAGACGTTCATGTCCAGCGGCAGCCCCTCGCGCAGACACTTGATGAGCCGGTAGTCCTCCATGAAATCCATCCCTCCATGCCCCGCGCCCGTGGACGAAGGGCCCAGCGCCTTCCACAACGGATGCATGAACTCCTCGTAGTAGGCTTCGGCCTCTTCCCAGCGGTGTCCCGGGCTCCGGCCCTCGATGTAGACCCGGTCCGGATACCCCTGGAAGATCCCGCGCGTCCCCTGGACCTTGTTGATGCGGTCATACGGGCGGGGGAGATTGGTGTCGTGAGCGACGTAGATGGTCTTGCCCATCGCGGTCTGGATGAGGCTGCCGTTCACGTCGCCGAGCGCGAAGGTCTCGGCGCGCTTGGGATGTCCCTCGGGATAGTTGGCGATGGCATATTCCTGGAGGCCGCGTGAAGGACTGCTCATGGAGACCAGGTGGGCGAACCGGTCGCCGCGGTTGATGTCCATGCAGTTGGCGACGGGGCCGAGGCCGTGTGTGGGATAGAGGTTGCCGTTGCGGGTCCAGGAGTGGTCGCGGCGCCAGAGTCCCTCGGCTTCGTCGCCGAACTTGATGCCGCGCAGGTCGTGCAGGTAACCGCACTCGGCGTGTAGGATCTCGCCAAGCAGGCCCTGCCGGACGAGGTTCAGGCAGAGGAGTTCGGCGCGTCCGTAGTTGACGTTTTCCATCATGGAGCAGTGACGGTTCGTCCGCTCGGCCGTCTCGACCAGCTCCCAGCAGCCTTCAAGGGTGTACGCAGCGGGGACTTCGGTGGCCGCGTGCTTGCCGTTCTCCATGGCCGCGACGCAGACGGGGACATGCCAGCGCCAAGGGGTGGCGTTGAAGACGAGGTCGAGATCCTCTTCGGCGCAGAGGCGTTCGAAGTCGGTCTCGCCGTTGGTGTAGAGCGTGGGTCTGGGGTGTCCCGCCGCTTCGATGATGTTGGCGGCGTTCTCGGCATGGGCTTCGCGGATGTCACAGACGGCGGTGATCACGCACCCGTCGATGCGCACCAGGTTGCCGACATGCCCCGTGCCCTGCAACCCGACACCCACGAACCCGATCCGAACGTTCTCGATGGGCGGGGCGGCGAAGGGCTGGGCCGGAGGGGAGGCCAGGCCGCCCGGGACGGAAGCTGCGTTGGCCAGGGAGTCTTGCCCGTCATCCGCTGCACCACAACCCGAGACCGCCCCCGCGGCCAGTCCCAGTGCTCCGGTCTTGAGGAAATCCCTTCGGTCGAGTTCGCTCGGGCCGCCTCTCATCGTTCGCTCTTCCTTCCCCATGGTGTTTCCCCGGATGTGCGCGGGCGTCGTGCCTCGACTGGGGTCAGCGGAAGCAAGGTGAGCTTTCCCCGGTGTTCTGCGGGCGACCGCGCGTGGTTTCTGGAAGCCCGAATCCTGGGCAGGGTCCGGCGAGCGGGCAAGGACCATTCACCCGCTACCTGTCACCCACCCTTCGTCCCCATCCACTTCAACCCGGGGTGAAGCGCCAGCAGCGCGGCCAGACCCGCCACCGGCATCGACAGCAGCGCGGCGGTTTGCGGCCCCGCCACGTCGGCTACCACGCCCGTCCCCATCACCCCAACCGAACCCACCGTCCACGCAAGCCCCATCACGATCCCCGAACTGGCGCCGGGTGCCCGCGGAATCATCTCCTGGGCCATGACGACGATGGGGGGCAGCGTGGACATGCCGAGAAAGCCCGCCATCGCGATGGCCGCGAGGCCGAGCCCGTTCCAGGGTCCCAGCCAAACAGCCAGCAGGTGCGCCGGAAGTGCCAGCGCGCACAGCCGGAAGAGCAGCTTGCGACGGTCCATCCGGTCCGTCAGAACCCCTCCGGCCACCGTGCCGAAGGCCTGCGCGCCGAGGTACACCGAGAGCGCCACCGCGCCCAGCGCCTCGGAGCCCCCCATCTCGGCCACGATGATCGGCTCCATGGTCAGGAAGGCCCGCTGCACGAAGGTCATCGCCGAGCTGATCCCGAAGACGATGCCGAGGGGGCCGGCAAGCTGGCGGAGGACGTCCGACGGCGGAGGCGCGGGCGCGGCGCTCCGGGCCTCCATTCGCCCGCTGGGCAGTCCCCGGAAGAAGAAAGGGGCAAGCAGGAGCGCGGGCAGCATCGCGACCCAAAGCCTCTCCATCCCCCCCCAAGCGACCAACCCGACCGCCACCAGCGGCCCCACGGAGTATCCGGCCGCGCCCCCGAACGAGAAGATCGAGTAGCGGGCGCCGCCCCCTTGCCCCTCGGACAAGCGGACGGCATATGACGCCCCGGGCGGGTGAAACGCCGCGCCTCCAAGTCCCCCGACCACCAGCAGCACGAGCAGAACCCAGTACGACGACGCGAACCCGATAAGCGACACGAACATCGCGCTCACGAGCATTCCGCCCACCGCCAGAGTCCTGCGTCCGAAGCGGTCTCCCAGGTAGCCGAAGAGGGGCTGGGGAAGCGCCGTCGCGATGGAGAACGCGGCGCCCAGGACCGCCGCCATCGCAATGGAAATCCCCAGATCGTCCATGATCCGCGGCAGCAGCGGCGGCACGATCGAGGCGTAGGCGTCGTTGATGCCGTGCGCCAGCGCGATGATGACCGCGATGCGCACGGCGGAGGGGGACATCCGGTCGGTTCTCCGGGTTCGCCAGGTGGGAGGTGAGGTCTCTGAGCCGAGTCACCTTCCGCAAACGGCCGGTTGGGGTCAAGTCCGCCCGCCGGCCACCAACGGAGTTGGTCGTTTCGGTGTCCTTGGTACGACTGGAAAGCAACGCCGCCGATCCATATGATTCAAGGCTTGGCGGTTTTTTCCGCCCCTTTCCCAAGTCAGCCGGAAGAGGAGTCCGGTGGCCAGCCTGACACACCCGACGCATCACATGACTCCCATCGCCACCGCGAGTGCTCGCCAACGGGCGCTTTTGGCGCTCCTATTCCTGGGGGTGGCCGTCTCATACGGTTGCTCCTCATACGCGGCAACCACCTCGGGCGCGGAGCCCCTCGCACCCCCGGCAGTCACTCCCCCCGGCCTCCAGGTCACGCCACCCACCCCCGACCCCCGCGTAGGCCTCGCCTCCGGCATGTTCGACGCGGGCGAGGCGATCTGGAACCTCGAACTCCTCTCGACCACGCCGCCGCCCGAGGAGTTTGTGGGCGCGATGAACTCCGACCTGGCGTTCACCGGCAAGTACGCCATCCAGGGCAATTTCAACGGCATCCAGGTGTGGGACATCTCCGACCCGGCAAACCCCGTGTCGGTGGTGACCCATGTCTGTCCGGCCTCGCAGAGCGACGTGTCGGTGTACGGGAACCTGCTGTTCGTCTCCGGCGAGGACCTGAGCGCGCGGCTGGATTGCGGTGACGAGGGCGTGCGCGAGCAAGTGAGCCATGCGCGCCTTCGCGGCATCCGCATCTTCGACATCTCGGCCATCGCCAGTCCGGAGTACGTCGCGAACGTGCAGACGTGCCGCGGGTCGCACACCCATACGGTGCTCGAGCACCCGGGCGACGAGGAGAACGTCTACATCTACGTGTCGGGCTCGTCGTCGGTGCGTCCGTCCGAGGAGCTGTCCGGCTGTTCGGCGCTGTCGCCGGAGGAGGACCCCAACTCGTCGCTGTTCAGGATCGAGGTGATCCGCGTGCCGGTCGACAACCCCGGGGCGGCCGCGATCGTGACTTCGCCCCGGATCTTCCAGGACCTGGTTGCGCCGGAGACGCACGGTCCGGCGCCGGGCGACATCGCGGCCATGGAGCAGGCGATGGCGCGCATGGAGGAGAGAAGGAGGGCGCGCGAAGAGGAGAGGAAGACTCGTGCCCGGGAGGCGCGTGAGCGGGGTGATTTCGTGGTGGAAGCGGCCGATCTGGTGGTGACGTTGTCGGCCGCCGAGGCCGGGGATCGACTGGACAGCATTGTTGCGGCGCGTGGGGGAGAGGGCCCGCCTGCCGCCGCCGACAGTGTGGCCTTGCGCGACCAACTGGAAGCGACGCGCCGAGCCTCGATGCCTGCGGCCATCACCCCGATGGGCACGCGCCGGGCCCAGCCGGCCGATGGTCCACGCCCCGGTCCCACCCAGTGTCACGACATCACCGTGTATCCGGCGATCGGCCTGGCGGGCGGTGCGTGCGGCGGCTACGGCCTCCTTCTCGACATCAGCGACCCCGCCAACCCGTTCCGGCTCGATGCGGTGGCCGACTCCAACTTCGCGTACTGGCACTCGGCCACCTTCAGCAACGACGGCAGCAAGATCCTCTTCACCGACGAGTGGGGCGGCGGACTGGCGCCCAAGTGCCGCGTGGACGACCCGATGGAGTGGGGCGCCAACGCCATCTTCACGATCGAAGACGGCACGATGGTCTTCCAGAGCTACTTCAAGCTGCCCGCCGCGCAGACCACGCTGGAGAACTGCGTCGCCCACAACGGCTCGCTCATTCCGGTACCGGGGCGCGACATCATGATCCAGGGGTGGTACCAGGGCGGGATCTCGCTCATCGACTGGACCGACCCGCGGAACCCCGTCGAGATCGCCTACCACGACCGCGGCCCCTTCAACGGCGAACGCATGCAGGCCGCCGGCAGCTGGTCCGTGTACTGGTACAACGGCGTGATCGTGAACTCCGAGATCGCGCGGGGGCTGGACATCTTCCAGCTCGTCACCAGCGAGGCGCTTACGCAGAACGAAATCGACGCCGCCAATTCCGTGCGGCTGAAGCACCTGAATTCCCAGGGCCAGCCCGTCTACGAGTGGCCGGCCACCTTCGCGCTGGCGCGTGCGTATCTGGATCAGTTGGAGCGCTGGGTGGGTTTGCCGGGGGAAGAGATCGCCTCGGCGCGCGCGCAGCTGGCGGCGGGGGAGAGGGCTTCGGGGACGGCTCGGGGGGATGCGCTCCGTTCCTTGGCACGGTCACTGAACACGCACGCCGAGAATGCGGCGCAGTCCGACAGGATCCGGAAACTCGCCGACGCGGTTCAGCGTTTGGCGGACGGGGGTGACTGACCCCTCGCCATCGGCTTCGACACCCACCAACATGCATCTACGACAAATCACACAGATCAGCCCAGAACAGGAAGACAAGATGACTCGGATCACCACCGTGAACGACCGTTCCCGGAAGCTCGCGCGCCTCGGGGCGCTCCTTTCCCTCCCGGCCGCGCTGGCCATCCTGACGGGATGTGCCACGCAGGGGACGCCGGTGCCGGCAGAGACGCAGACCTTTTTTCCGGCTCAGGTGCTCAGCGGGCTCGCCGGCAACGAGGACGCCGAGTTCGCCAATCCGCCCGGCCTCCAGGTCAACGCGCCCACGCCGGACCCCCGCGTAGGGCTTGCCCCCGGGATGTTCGACGCGGGCGAAGCCATCTGGAACCTCCGCATGCGGTCGACCACGCCCCCGCCCGACGCCTTCGTCGGCGGGATCAACTCCGACCTCGCCTTCACCGGCAACTACGCCATCCAGGGCAACTTCAACGGGATCCAGATCTGGGACATCTCCGATCCGGCCAATCCGGTGTCCGTTGTTTCCCATGTCTGCCCCGCTTCTCAGAGCGACGTGTCGGTGTACGAGAACCTCCTCTTCGTCTCGGGCGAGGACTTCAGCGCGCGCCTGGATTGCGGCGACCAGGGGATCCAGGAACAGGTCAGCCACGAACGGCTCCGCGGCATCCGCATCTTCGACATTTCCGATATCGCCAACCCCGAGTACGTCGGAAACGTGCAGACCTGCCGGGGCTCTCATACCCACACGGTACTGGAGCATCCGGGTGATGACGAGAATGTTTACATATACGTGTCCGGTTCTTCGATGGTGCGGCCGGCCGAGGAGCTGCCGGGTTGCTCGGCTCTTTCTCCCGAAGAGGACCCCAACTCTTCACTCTTCAGGATCGAGGTGATCCGCGTTCCACTCGCCGATCCCGCATCTGCCGCGATCGTTAGTTCGCCCCGCATCTTCCAGGACCTGGTGGCACCGCCCCAGCACGGCGCCTCCCCGGCTGACGCGAGAATTGCCGACGAGGCCCGCGCACGGGGGGAATTCGCCCTTGAGATCATGGGGCAGGTACAGGTTCTGCCCGCTCAGTTCGTCACCCCGATGCTCGACAGCATCGTCGAAGAGCGGGGAGGGGAAGGTGCCCCGACCGCCGCCGACAGCACCGCCTTGCGCGAGTACTTCAACGAAATGGTCGCCCAGATGATGGCCGCGGGAGGAGGCCCACCCGAAGACGGCCCGCCCCCCGGCCCCACCCAGTGCCACGACATCACCGTCTACCCCGACATCGGCCTTGCGGGCGGCGCATGCGAAGGCTACGGCCTCCTCCTCGACATCACCGACCCCGAGAACCCGACCCGCCTCGCGGCCGTCGCCGACTCCAACTTCTCGTACTGGCACTCGGCGACGTTCAACAACGACGGCACGGCCGTCATGTTCACCGACGAGTGGGGCGGCGGCGGCGGGCCGAAATGCCGCGAGGACGACCCGGTGGAGTGGGGCGCCAACGCCATCTTCACGGTCGAGGACGGGGAGATGGTCTTCCAGAGCTACTTCAAGCTCCCCGCCCCGCAGACCACGCTGGAGAACTGTGTCGCCCACAACGGCTCGCTCATTCCGATTCCGGGGCGCGACATCATGATCCAGGGCTGGTACCAGGGCGGCATCTCGCTGATCGACTGGACCGACCCGAAGAATCCCGTCGAGATCGCATTCCACGACCGCGGCCCCTTCAACGCCAACCAGATGGCGATGGCCGGCAGCTGGTCCGTGTACTGGTACAACGGCGTCATCGTGAATTCCGAGATCATGCGCGGACTCGACATCTTCGAGCTGGTCCCCAGCGAATCCCTCACCCAGAACGAGATCGACGCGGCCAACTCGGTACAGCTCACGCACCTGAACTCGCAGGGGCAGCCCGTTTACGAATGGCCGGCCACCTTCGCGCTGGCCCGCGCCTACGTGGACCAGCTCGAACGCTGGCACGGGATGGATGCGCCGCGGGTGGCCGCCGCACGGAGCGCGCTGGACTCGGCCGAGAGCGGCTCGGGGACGGCCCGCCGCGATACGCTCCGCTCGCTCGCCAACGCGCTCGCCGCACACGCTGCGGACGCAGCGGATTCCGACAAGGTCGCCAAGCTGGCCGACGCGGTTCAGCGCCTGGCGGACGCCGGCTGAGTCAGGGAGGTTGCCATGAAAAACCGTCACATACTATTCGCCACTCTGCTGTGCGGCACGCTCCACGGTTGCGCGGGTGCACCGGCCCCCGAGCCCCGGCCCAGCATCCAGCCCTCCGCCAATCCATTCACCACCGACCCCGCCCCTCCCGTCACCCGCCCCGACGCGGCCACCATCTCCAGACTGGAAGCCCTCTACCAGGCCCGCGCGGACAGCGCCCTCACAGGCTACCACGCCGCCGATGTGCACTTCATGACCGGCATGATCGGGCACCACGCGCAGGCCCTGGTCATGTCCGGTTTCGCACCGGAAAATGGTGCGAGCCCCACCATCCAGACGCTCTGCGCGCGCATCATCAACGCGCAGAAGGACGAGATCGACGTCATGCAGGCGTGGCTGCGCGACCGGGGGCTCGAGGTACCCGAGATCCACATCGCCGACGGCCATCTCATGATCCACGGCCCCGAGCACGCCATGCACATGCCGGGCATGCTCTCCGAGGAGCAGCTCGAGGAACTCGGCCGGGCCCAGGGCACGGACTTCGACCGCCTTTTTCTGAAGTACATGATCATGCACCACAAGGGCGCCGTCACGATGGTGCTCGAACTCTTCGACACCGACGGCGCCGCCCAGGACGATTTCGTCTTCAAGCTCGCCTCCGACATCCAGGCCGATCAGAGCTCCGAGATCGAGCGCATGCAGCTCATGCTCGACGCGCTCGAAGGAGCACGCTGAACCGGCCACGCTTTTCCCACCCCCGGGTCACCCCATCAAACGTCAGGACAGCCCCATGACCCCGATCAGCACCACCAGCGGCCATCGCCGCCCCCTCGTACGCCTCGCGGCGTTCCTCTCCCTCACGGCCCTCATGGCCACGCTGCACGCCTGCGCGTCGCAGCCCGCGGCCGATCCCGGCGCGACAACCGCCATGACTCCCGTCGCGCCGGCCACCTTCGCCAATCCCCCCGGCCTGCACGTCAACCCACCCACCCCCGACCCCCGCGTCGGCCTCGAGCCCGGAATGTTCGACGCCGGCGAGGCCATCTGGAACCTGCGCATGCTGTCGACCACGCCACCGGAGGAGCCCTTCGTCGGCCAGACCAACTCCGACCTCGCCTTCACCGGGAACTACGCCATCCAGGGTAACTACGACGGCGTCCAGGTGTGGGACATCTCCGATCCCGCCAATCCGGTCTCGGTGATCACCTACGTGTGTCCCGCGTCACAGAGCGATGTCTCGGTGTACGCGAACCTTCTCTTCGTGTCGGGCGAGGGCCTGGGCGGACGGCTCGACTGCGAGCGGGGCGCCCGCGACCGTATCAGTCACGAACGGCTCCGCGGCATCCGCATCTTCGACATTTCGGACATCCGGAATCCGCAGTACGTCGCCAACGTGCAGACCTGCCGCGGCTCGCACACCCACACCGTGCTGAAGCACCCGGGTGACGACGAGAACGTGTACATCTACGTTTCTGGCTCGTCCCAGGTGCGGCCCCCCGAGGAGCTGCCCGGCTGCTCGGCCCTGTCGCCGGACGAGGATCCCAACTCGGCACTCTTCCGCATCGAAGTGATCCGCGTCCCGCTGGCCGACCCCACGGCCGCCGCGATCGTCACCTCGCCGCGCATCTTCCAGGACCTGGTCGCGCCGCCGAGGCACGGTCTGGCGCCGGGCGACATCCGGGCCCAGGAGGAGGCGCGGGCCGAAGCCGAGGCCGCACGCGAGCGGGGTGCGTTCGTACGTGAATTCGGCGGTGGCCGCCTGTCGGTCATGCCCGACCGGTTCGTCCAGCCGCTGCTGGACAGCATCGTGGACGCGCGGGGTGGCGACGGCGTCACCGCCGCCGACAGCGCGGCGTTGCGAGAAATGCTCCTCCAGATGGACGCCGAGGGCGCGGCCCGTGCAGCCGAACGCGCCCAGATGCCCCAGGGGCCCCGCCCCGGCCCGACCCAGTGCCACGACATCACCGTCTACCCCGACATCGGTCTGGCGGGCGGCGCCTGTGGCGGCTACGGCCTCCTCCTCGACATCACCGATCCCGCGAACCCCTTCCGCCTGGCCGCGGTGGCCGACTCCAACTTTTCGTACTGGCACTCAGCCACCTTCAGCAACGACGGCAGCAAGGTCATGTTCACCGACGAGTGGGGCGGCGGCGGCGCGCCCAAGTGCCGCGAGGACGACCCGAAGGAATGGGGCGCCAACGCCGTGTTCACCATCGAGGACGGCGAGATGGTCTTCCAGAGCTACTACAAACTGCCCGCGCCGCAGACCACGCTGGAGAACTGCGTCGCCCACAACGGCTCGCTCATTCCGATTCCGGGTCGCGACATCATGATCCAGGGATGGTACCAGGGCGGCATCTCGCTCATCGACTGGACCGATCCGAAGAACCCCGTCGAGATCGCCTTCCACGACCGCGGCCCCTTCAACGCCGAGCGCATGATGAGCGCCGGTTCATGGTCCGTCTACTGGTACAACGGCGTGATCGTCAACTCCGAGATGCAGCGCGGCCTCGACATCTTCGAACTGACGCCCAGCGACATCCTCACCCAGAACGAGATCGACGCGGCCAACTCGGTGGTGCTGACGCATCTGAACTCACAGGGCCAGCCCATCTACGAGTGGCCCGCGACCTTCGCGCTGGCTCGCGCCTACGTCGACCAGCTGGAGCGCTGGCACGGGGTGTCGGCCTCGGTGGTCGCCTCGGCGCGCCAGGTACTGGATGCGGCCGAAGCGGCATCGGGAGAGGATCGGCAGGATACCCTCGTGGCCCTGGCCAGGAGGCTTCGGGAAGCAGCTGCTGACGCGGCCGACTCCGAGAAAGTCCGCGAGCTGTTGGTCGCGGTCCGTCGCCTGGCCGCAGAGGCAGGCTGAGCCGGACGCCACCCCAACGGCCCAAACGAAAGCCCCGCGCCGCTCATCACCGCGGCGCGGGGCTTTCGTACTCCCGTTTCCAGTCCTATCCCACCCCGGCCGAAATCCCCACCCGGATGGTCATCAAGTTGGCGTCGCTCACGATCGGATCGGCCTTCCATTCGCCACCCCGCAAGTTGATCAGGTTGTCATCCCCGTTCGCCAGGTACTCGGTCAGCCCGTTGTGCTTGTAGGAGGCCGACAGGTCCAGCGAGAGCGGGTTCTGTCCCCCACGGAGCCGGACCGACAGTCCCCCGCCTCCGGTGAACGCCAGCCGGAAATCGCTGTGGTTGGTCGTGGACGCAATCGGCTCATTCTCATACATCCCGCTCACGCTCGTGGAAGTCACGAAGTACGAGAAGCCGACCGTGCCGTAGAAATACGGCCTGATCGCCCCGCTGCCCATGTAGATCTGCGGACCCAGGCCCGCCGATACGATCCCGTTGGTGGTCTCCTGTTCGACATCGACGAATGAAACGGTGTTGCTGAAGGGGACCGCCCGGCGCTCGGCCCCGTAGATGATGAAGTTCCCCTCGGCGCGGAGCCCCGCCAGCCTGCTCTCGCCCAGGAAGAGCACGCCGCCGAAGCCGGCTCCGCCCCCCAGGTTGTCGACGTAGGTCGAGAAGTCCCCGATGGGGATGGCGAGATCGAGGTAGCCGAAGACCTCGCCCTTGGCGTCGTCCCACTGCGCGGTCGCGCGCTCGGGCGACGCGAGCCCGATAAGGGCCAGGGCCCCCGCCAGGATGATCCTGCTCGTGAAAGCCTTTGTGATTGTTGACATTACTCGCTCGCTCCGTTGCTTGCAGTCTTGTTCTTACCTCGTCGATCGAGGACCGCACCGGGCAGGGCGCCGGTGGGCTTGCCGTCGTCAACCGTGAATCAACCGTTGACCAGCACGCAAATGGATACCCGTCGGGTAACGGTCGGGTTCCATGATGGTGGCGGGCGCGGTGCGTGTCATGGCTGCCAGAGGACGGGAGAGCCGGCTGGGGTGCCCTCGTCTTCGCCCGCAATCCTCTCCAGGGCCCATCGAGCGTGCTCCCGCACCAGGGCCGAGTGATCCGCAGCAGCTCGTTCCAGCACCGGAACCCCTTCTGCGGCCCCCCAATTGCCCAGCGCCACGCACACATTCCGCAACAACCCGTTCCGCCGTGCCCGCGACACCGGCGAATCGCGGTACTCGCGCAGGAAGGCCTTGCCGGACATCTCCAGCAGGCGAGTGGCCAAGTCGATCAGGGACGGGTTGTCCAGTTCGATCCGCGGCGAATAAGCGGGCTCGGCGGTCGCCGAGGCAAACCTTTCGTTCCAGGGGCACACCTCCTGGCAGATGTCGCAGCCGTACACCCGGTTGCCGATGGCGGGACGCAGCTCGACCGGGATGGGGCCCTTGAGCTCGATGGTGAGGTAGGAGATGCAGCGCGTGGCGTCCATGACGGGGGCGCCGTGTTCGTCGTAGCCGAGGAGGGCGCCGGTGGGGCAGGCGTCGAGACAGCGCCGGCAGGTGCCGCAGTGGTCCTCGGTGAAGGGCGTGGACGGTTCCAGCGAGAGGTCGGTAAGCAGGACGGCCAGAAAGAGGTAAGACCCCCGGCGCGGATGGATGAGCATGGTGTTCCTGCCGAACCAGCCGAGGCCGGCACGGACGGCGAGTTCCCGTTCCAGGAGCGGTCCCGTGTCGACATAGGCGCGGCGCCGGAGGGGGCGTCCCGCGAGGACTTCGAGGCGGTGGGCGAGGGTGTCCAGCTTTTCAGTGATGACGTGGTGGTAATCGCGGCCGCGGGCGTAGCGCGCGATGATGGCGCGGGAGGGGTGGATGGGTGGGGTGGTGGGTTGGTCGTCGGCGTAGGAGTGGGCGACGACGAGCGCGGACTGGAAGCCGGGAAGGGTGCGGTCGAGGTCGGCGCGGCGTGTGACCGCGTCCGGGCGGGACAGGTAGTCCATGCGGCCGTGGAGGCCGGACTCGAGCCAGCGCCGGAAGTGCGCCATGTGCTCGCTGTCGCCCCGGGTGACGACGCCGGCCATCTCGAAGCCGAGGGTGCGGGCTTCGGCGAGGGCGCGGTCGGTGTGGACCACCGATTCGTTCGGCCTCCCGCCGCTGTCGGTGGCGCGCGGCCGATCCCTTCGCTTCACAGCGCGATCCTTTCTCTTTCGGGAAACCGGGAAAGCCGGTCAGGCGTAGTGCAATGCGATCATGACGTTGCGGTCATGGGATCGCAACCGACCCAGGGGAAGGTCGAAAGGAGTGTCGTCCCATGAAACGTCGATCCGCCATCGCGACAACGTTGCTTGCGTGCGTAGCCGCACTGCTTCCCGCCGGCGCGACGGCCCAATACTGGTCGTTTGGCATTTCATTGGGAGGCGGGACCACGGTGGCCGCTCACATGGGCATGCACCTCGGAAACACGGACGACCGCCGCGAGTCCGGCCTCACCGGGGGCACGACCGAAGTGGAACTGGTGATCGGGCTGTCCAGATTCGTGCGCGAGGGCGGCAGCAAGAGAGCCAGACCGAGCTTCGGATTGAACCTGCGGGAGACTGCGACGTCCGGAGTCTCGGCGGGCCTCGGGTTCCGGTTGGCCCCGCCGCCGCCCGGCGCGACGGGCGGCTACCGCGCGGTCATCCACGTTCCGGTGGGATTTGAGCCCTACCCGTTGCCGGCCAGATTGTTCGTCTTCGTTGGTCTTGGCAAACGCGTGGTGCCGTCAGGCTACAGCGGCTTCTTCAGATGGTGGGAGTCCTTTGTTACCTGGCCCCAGCTACAGATCTACCTGAAGCACACGGGGGGCTTTCACTGGACGTGACGAGTGGCGTTTCCTTGTCCCGTGGCCCCAGCTACGGGTCTACTTGAAGCACACCGGCGGCTTCAACTGGACCTGATCCGCCCCTGGACACCACACTTGCAAATCTCGCCGCCCCGGCGACGCCCATCATGAACCTCGACCAGATCCGCGCCCAATTCCCCATCCTTCAGCGCCGCAACTACCTCAACTCGTGCTCACTGGGCGCCCTTTCCACCCGGGCCGAGGACCGGCTGTCCGACTTCGTCGCCACGTGGCACGACCTCGGCGCCTCGGCCTGGTACGAGCACTGGTGGGGACTGTTGGCCGAGCTGCGCGGCCGCGTCGAGACGATGTTCGGCGCCCCAGCCGGCACGGTCGCGCTCATGCCCTCCACCTCGGCGTGCCTGGCCGCCGTCTCGTCGAGCCTCGACTGGACAAAGCGCAACCGCATCGTCACGACCGAGCTGGACTTTCCCACCCTGCTCTACCATTGGAAGGTGCGCCCGGATGCCGAGATGGTCGTGCTGGAGAGCCATGACGGCGTCCACATCGACCCGCAGCAGTACGAGGACGCGGTCGACGAGCGGACCCTCGCGATCGCGACCAGTCACGTCTTCTTCACGACCGGGGCGATTCAGGATCCGGGGGCGATTGCGGACATCGCGCGGCGAGCAGGCGCGTACAGCCTGATCGATGGGTACCAGGGGGCGGGGCAGGTTCCCGTGGATTTGCCCGAGAGCGGGGTGGACTTCTACACGGCGGGGCCGCTGAAGTGGCTGTGCGGGGGGCCGGGGCTGGCGTATCTGTACATTCGAGAGGAGTTGATCGGGGATCTGGAGCCGAGGATCACCAGCTGGTTCGCGACGCGGGACCAGTTCGACTTCAACTCGGGGGATTTTCGGTATCACGATGACGCGCGGCGGTTCGAGCTGGGTACGCCGGCGCTGGCTACGGTGCATACCGCGCTGGGGGGGCAGGAGATTGTGGACGGGGTGGGGATGGAGGCGGTAAGGGCGCGCAACGTCGACTTGACGGAACGGCTGGTGGAGGGGTGTGGGGGGGCGGGGTTCTCGTTGCGGGTGAGCGGGTGCCGGGAGACGCGGTCGGCGATCGTGTTGGTGCGGCATCCGGATCCTGGGGCGGCAGTGGTCGCCTTGGGCGAACGGGGGATCATCGTGGACAGTCGGCCGGGCGTGGTGCGGGTCAGTCCGCACTTCTACAACACGGTCGAGGAGGTGGATGGGTTTGTGGAGGGGTTGCGGGGGACGGTGTGAGGGGGACGGCACTTGACATGCCAACCATATGTGACTATGGTCATGACCATGGTCAAGGCAAGAACCTACAAGGCGTCCGAATTCAAGGCCAAGTGCCTGCAACTCATGGACGAAGTGGCAGCAACCGGAAGCAGCATCGTCATCACCAAGCGCGGTCGCCCGGTTTCGCGACTGGTACCCTACCGGGAGAAACCGGACCGGGTCTTCGGGATCGACAGCGACGTCATCGAAATCCATGGTGACATCGTCGCTCGCGTGCCGGTGGTTTGGGAGGCTGCGGAAGGAGTCCGCGAAGAGTCCGGCGGTTGATCGTCCTTGATACCCATGTTCTCGTCTGGTTGCGCCTCGGTAGCGAGCGGCTGGGGCCGCGCGCGCGTCAAGTAGCCGAAGAGGCATGGAGAGCCGGCGACGCCGCGGTGTCCGCAATCTCCTTCTGGGAGATCGCAATGCTCCAGGAGTCGGGACGGTTGACACTGCGACACGACCTCGACTCCTGGCGCGACACCCTGCTTGACGAGGGACTGCTGGAAATCCCGGTTGACGGCAGGTGTGGGATACGGGCCGCATGTCTTGCCGATTTCCACGGCGATCCGGCCGACCGCATCATTGTAGCTGCCTCCCTGGAGGGGCATCGCCTTCTGACTTCAGACCGGCGAATCCTCGATTGGCAGGGGCCGTTGGTCCGATTGAACGCTCGGGTTTGATGCGTGGGACAGCCGTCCTTCCGGCCCGTTGCGGTCCCCTCAACTCACCGGCCGCACCCTCTTCCTCAACACGAACAGCCCCTCCTGCATGCTGGTCACGATGATCGTGCCGCTCTCGAAGTACGGGTAGTTGCTCCACGCACCGCCGAACCCCGGCCCCTCCGCGTGCGGCGCCGTGTCGAAGTAGCCGACCTCGCGCGGGTTCTCCGGATCCGAGATGTCGAGGATGTGCAGGCCGTAGAGATAGTTGGCCTGGTACATCAGGTCGCCCTTGATGTACAGGTTGTGCGCGCTGGCGGGCATGGAGCCCATGAATTCATTGACCAGCACGGGGTCCTCGAGATCGGTGACGTCCCAGACGAGGGTGCGCGTGGTCTCCGCGTTGCCGGCGATCACGTCGGCCTCGTCGTTCTGGTAGAAGTAGCGGTGGTCGTCGGTGAGCCAGCCCTGGTGGATGTAGGCGGGATTCGGTGAGGAGCCGCTCCCCAGGGTAGCCGGGTTTTGCTTGTCGGTGACGTCCTGGATCTGGAATGTGCGGCCGTTCGAGTTGAAACACACCTCCCGTCCCTGGTAGTCCTCGTCGGGGCCACTGTAGGTGACGCACTGGGTGTCGTGAGTGCCGCCTGTGGGAGCACAACCGACGAACTCGGGGTTCTTGGGATCGTTGATGTCGATCATGTGGAGGCCGCCGCCGCAGGTGTCGCCCGCGCCGCCGCCGCCGATCGTATATGCGATGCCGGTCTCCTCGTTGATCGCGATGTTGTGCGAGCTTCCGATGCGGCGGTAGTGCACGTCGGGTTCGAAGACTACGGGCATCTCGTCCGGGGTAATATCGCGCAGGCGTGTGAGATCCAGAACTTGCATGCCGTGCTCGCCCGCGCCGTCGGCTACCACGAACGCGTGACTCTTGTACGTCTTGATGTCGCGCCAGAGCTGCGATGGCGGGGTGCCCCAAGGCTTGGGAAGGTCGCCCACGAGGACCGGGTTGGTGGGATCGGTGAGGTCGACGAACGATGTACCGTCGTTGCGTCCCACGAGCGCATACTCGCGCCCGGTTTCGGGGTCGGTCCAGCCCCAGTTGTCGTTGGCGCGCACGCCGCGGGCGCGGTCCCCGGCCCGGAGAAGCGAGGGCGGGATGTACGCGAGCAGCTCGATCTCGTCGCAGTCGAAGAGGCCGACGCGGCCCTCTTCAGGGCAGCGGTGCTCTTCGCCGACGACCGCCGCGAGCATATCGGGCGCGCTGACGAGCATCTCGCCATCGCCCCAGTCGCCGCCGTTGCGCTGGAAGAGGTGGACCGAGCCGGCCTGGTGGTGCATGCCGGGCGCCCCGACGGCAACGTTGCCGGCGTCCGCGACGACCAGGCCGCCGAAGTTGTCGCTTTCGACCGTCTCTTCCATGGGGAGCTGGATGCGGCGTGGCTGGGCGGGCAGCGAACCGTCCGCCTGCGCCTCGTACACGAAGGCCGATCCGAGTTCGTAGCCCCGCGTAGTGGGCGCGCCGACCCACACGTCGTCCCCGGCAAAGGCCAGGGCCGTGCCGAAGCGGTCGCCGTTCTCTCCACCAGCGAAAGTCAGCCGCTCGTCGCCGGGCACCCACCGGTCGGAGTTCCATGTGTACGTGTACATCGCGCCCCGGCTGTCGTTTGCGCCCGGGGCGCCGACGAGAACCCTGTCACCCGAGGCCGCGAGGGCAGACCCGAAGTTGGCGTTGCCCCCCGCGTCCGTTTCGAGGGCTCCGGCCTCTTCCCAACCATCGCTACCCAGGCTGAACCGATAGACGCGGCCGGTTTGTTCGCCTGCCGGGTCCCCCGTGCTCCACTGCGGAGCCGCGATCAGCACCCCATGCGAGGTGAAGAGGATGGCCGCGCCGAAGAAATCGCCGTCCGTGCCGTCGCCGGGCTGCAGCTGGGCGCGCTGGATCCAGTTGCCGTCGCCGTCCCGCTGATACGCATGCACCACGCCCCGGGGATCGGTCGGCTCTTCCTCGTCTGAATCCGGTGGTCTCGGGAACCGACTGACAGGCACCCCCGGCACACCCACCATCAGCCAATCGCCGCCGGCCGCCAAGCTCAGGCCGAAGTCGGTTCCGCAGTACCCGTCGAAGCGGCACGTCGGGGACTCTCCGGCGATCTCGTCGCCCTCGATCGTTCCCGTGGCCTGCCATGCGCCGCCGTCCTCGCGCTCGAAGACGTGAATCGGGCCGCCCCGCTGGCCGACAAAGAGCGTGTTGCCGGTCTTTGCCAGCAGCGTACCGAAGCCGTCCGCATCTTCCGAATCGGGGGCGTGCAGGACGGTGGACTCGCGCCAGGCGCCGCCCGACTGGCTGTAGATATAGACCGCGCCAGGGCGGAAACTGGTGGTCGGTTCGGCGATGAGGACATCGGTACCGTCGATGATGACCTGGTGGCCGAAGGCGCCGGACTGGGCGGTGAGGGGGGCGGGGGCGGAGACGAGCGCGAGGAACGCGAAGGCGCACGTTGGGGCGATGGCCGCGATGCGAGTGCCGGGACGGGTGATGGTGCCGGGGAACATGGGTCACTCCTGGTGGGGCTGGATCGTCGGGATCGGCATGGTAGCCAACGGGATCGGGGCGGCGCAATGGCTTGCGGCAGTCGGCGGGTTCGGCGCCCGGTAACAGCGCGGTAAGTGGCACCGGACCCCCGTGCCAGGTCACCCCGATTCCGGCGACCACTCCAGAATCAGCACCTCGATATCCCTCGCGACGATCATGCGGTCATCGAGTACGATGATGTCCTCGACACGGAACCCTTCCCTCCACCTGTTGAGTCCCTCCGCCAGCACCCTCATCGAGGGCTCCCCCTCGGCGAGTGGGATGGTGAAGGCGACGGGGTCCACCATGCCGACCGAAGCGATCCAGAGCCTGTCCCCTACCATTTCCGCCCGGTGAAACGGCCGGAGCTGGGCACCGGGTTCCGCCACGACCTCCGCGATCTCCGCCAGACGCTGGCGTACATCGCCCGGGATCGGCAGTTCCACCAGGCTGTCTACCCGTGTGGCAGCAGCATCGACAAACGCCCGCCATCCGCGAGGATCACTCGAATTCAGTACAATCGCCACTTCTCCCGGCGCGATCGGAGCCAGCTTCCACCCTGCCACACGCTCAAGGAACTCGGCACTGGCCAGTGCTGAAGGGACCACCACGGGATTGACCAATTCCCTGTTCTCTGCGGCGCGGAAGAAGGACAGCAGGGTCTCGGCTTTTCCGTCCGGGTCCTCAAGGGGATGTGCCCCCACCGTGGGGACCAGGATTCCGTTGCCAAAGGGCGCAAACGTCATCCTCGGGGTTTTCTGCACATTCACCGTCTCAACGAGCGCGCCGTCCGGGCTGAAGCGGGTCACTCTTCCGTTTCCGTTGTCCAGGACCCAGACCCCCCCTCCCTCGGCGGAATGGATTGCGACGGGTCCTTCCAGCTCACCAGGCCCCTCCCCCTGACCGCCCATTGACGCCAACAGTTTTCCATCCAGATCGATATGGTGAACCTGGTAGTTCCCGTCATCCAGGATGTAGACGCTCTGCTCGTCGTCTGCCAAAGCCAGGCCGTTCACGCGGGCAAGGAACACGGACGTGTCGCCGGGCGGGGGGAAGACGGCCAGGGTGTCGCCCGGCCGCACGATGACGATGTCCGGGAAGAACTCGGGCGCGGGGTCGTCGGGCGCCGTACACATTGCGAGCCCGACGACCGCCAGCGGCAACCAGATCGGTCCGCGAAAGAGGGTCACAATCTTCCCACGGCGTTCCTTCGTCGCCTTCTTCACGAGCCTGCCCCCTCCGTCCGTACTACCGGTTCACCGGCCGCGGCCCCGCCCTCCACACCTCTTCGTGCAACCAGGGTCGCGCGCCGTACGGCCGCGCATTCGGCCACAGCTCGTCGAGCGTCATGCCGTCGTAGAGGATCCCGCCCTTCACTACCAGCATGATGTCGGTGGTGTTCCGGATGTCGTCGAGTGGATTGGAGTTGAGGATCATCAGGTCGGCGAGCTTGCCGGGCGCCAGCGAACCCACGTCCTCCGTGGCACCCAGGAAGTACGCGCCCTCGACGCTCGCCAGCTCCAGCGCGCCCATCGGTCCCATTGCCTCGGCGGCCATCCACACTTCCCAGTGGGACGCAAGACCATGCTGTTGCCCGTGCGCGCCAATGGCTCCATGGGCACCTTCGGCCATCCAGTCGGCAAGGACCTGGGCCAGCATGGGGAAGCTGTAGTCGGTGCGGGGACGCTTGTAGACGCGGCGCGAGTGCGGCACCAGCTGCTTCCACGGCATCCACAGCCGGAGTTTCTCGTCCCTCCACACTTCGGTCTCCTGGAAGAACCATTCGTCGTTCCACGGACCCGGTCCCCCGACCACGAAGGTGGGCGAATAGACGGTCTCGGCGCGCCCGAAGAAGCGGGCCGCGTCGGAGTACATCGGCACGTAGCTGATCGGGTGCTCCCACGCCGTCTGGCCGTCCATGATCATGCCAAGGTTGAACGCCAGGTCGCTCCCCTCCGAGGTCACCATGAGGCCCCGTTTGCGCGCGATGTCCGACACCCACTGGCGCTGGTCGCGGCGGGGCTGCAGGTACTGCTTGAGCGACACCGCGCCCCAGGACTGCAGCCGCGCGACATCGTCCTCGGCGGCCTCGTAGCTGGTCAGCTCGTTGCGGCGGGCGCCGTCGCCGCGGTAGAGCGGGTCGCCGGTGGTGTAGGTGCGCGGCCCGACGAGCACGCCCGTCTCGATCATCTGCACCGCGGGGAAGATGTCCTGCGACCACTGCGAGTTGTCGAGGTTGGTGGTGACGCCGTACGCCAGCGCGACCGCCATCTCGAAGGCGTTGGGCGGGATTATTCCCCGGTATTCGCGGAAAAAGTGGGAGTGCATGTCGACGAAGCCGGGGATTACGGTCTTGCCGGTCGCGTCAATGGTGTGATCGGCCGCCGAGGTGTCGCATTCCGCCATTGCGCCGACGCAGGTGATGCGGCCGTCGGTGGCGACCAGCGCGCCGTTGTCGATGACCTGCCGGTTTTCCAGCGTAATGATGCGCGCACCGGTGATGGCCACGGTGCCGCGGGCGAGCGAACCGCGCGGGAGGTCGAGATCGATCGTGAAGGTGTCGGTGGTCTCGGCCTCGACGTTGTGCGCGTAGTAGCTGGCCGCGCTCCCGAACTCGACCGTGTTCGCATCGCGCCAGCCGGGGAAGATGCCGCCCTGGGTGCTGAGCTGTCGCACGGGGAGCTTGCCGTTCTTCCTGGCGACCGGGACGGACTCGCCACCGATAGGGCCGGGCACCGGCACCAGGTACGCGTTGTCGCCCTCGTTGAAGGCGGCGTGGCGGCCGTCGGGGGATATCATGATCTCGTCGGCCCAGGGGAGGACGAGATGGGTGCGGCGGTCGGTGCCGTCGCGTGCGACCGACACCAGGCGCGTGGAGTCGCCCATGGTGCGGTAGTAGATGCGGCCCTCCGGACCGAATGAGCCGCGGACGAACTGGGTTCGGGTGGGGAGGGAATTGCCGGCGACGCGAACGACGAGTTGGCCGGGGGTTTCGGCGCCACCGCCGGGTCCGTGGGCGGGGAAGAGGACCAGGTCGTACCAGGGGTTGTGCGCCAGGGAACGGTAGCGGACGGTCGCGCCGGAACCGCGCGTGGCCAGGATCTCCGTGCCGTCGGGGCTCCACTGGGTGTGGGCGTACTCGCCGGACTCGCTGCTCACCTGGCGGGGATCGCTCCCGTCGGCACCGATGCGCATGACGTGGCCGGTTCCGTTCTCGTCCACCGTGGTGTAGGCCAGCGAACGGCTGTCCGGGGACCAGGAGGGGGCGTATTCGAACTGCTTTTCCGCGTCGGAAGTGAGGCGGCGCGGGGTCCCGTCCGGCAGGTCCATGACCCACACGCGCCCGCCGGCGGTGAAGGCGAGGCTGGAGCCGTCGGGGGAACCCGTCTGCCAGCGCGTGAACGTCACCGGCACCGGCCCGTCGTCGATCCGGAACGCCTGGTATGCCTGCTCCGAGATGACGCGGTGGACGCGCGCCGTGAAGGGGATGGTCGCCACCTCGCCACTGGCCACATCCAGACGCCGCAGCTTGCCCCCCTGCGCAATCACGATCGACGCCCCGTCGGGTGCCCATGCGTACCCGGGCAGCACGCGGATCGTCTTCATCCCCTCGGACATGTCCTGCGTGATGGGATCCATGGCGATCCGCTCCGCACCCGTCTCCAGGTCACGGATCCAGAGCGCCGTGCTGGGCCCGAACTCGTGCCCCTTCCATTCGATCGTCGCGTCGGGAAGGCGGCGCGCGAAGGCGACTTGACGACCATCGGGGGAAATCTCCCCGGCAAATCCCCCACCATCCGAGAGCCGGTACTGGCGCGATGGGACGCCGCTGGTCACCCGGATCACGTCCCCCGTCTCCAGGTCCATGCGGCGCAGGTTCATCGTCCCCTGCAGCGCGTCGCGCACCACTTCGCCGTCCACCTGGTCCACCGCCCACGGCACGGTCGAACCCGGGGTGCGGATGTGGTAGTAGACGTAGCGCCCATCGGCGGATGTGGAAGGCCACGCAGCCGACCCCTCTTCGGAGGACACGACCTCAATCCCGGTCCCCCCATCCATGTGGTACATCCAGATGGCACCGCCCTGCGCGACCAGGATGTACTCGCCGTCCGCCGTCCACTCGGGCATGGTGACCCGCGTGTCCTGGCTGGACTGCACCTGGCGCGGGTTCGACCCGTCCGCGTCCATCACCCACAGGTTGTTCTGGCCCTTCCGGTCGGAGACGAAGGCGATGTGGCGGCCGTCCGGCGAGTACCTGGGGTGATAGTTGACCGCGACGCCGCTCTCCTGGGTGAGACACTCGGCCTGCCCGCCGCCCGCGGGGACGCGGTAGACGTGCGCGAGGAGGTCGAAGACGATCCACTGGCCGTCGGGCGAAATGTCGACGGACATCCAGGTGCCCTCGTCGGTCTCGAAGTCGATTTCGCGGTTCTCGCCCCGTGCCAGGGTGACGTCCCATTCGGGGGGATCGGTGGCGTCGGTGTCCTGGGCGAGGGCGGGGAGGGGGAGGAGGGTGGTGGCCAGGAGGAGGGGGGTGGGGAGGGGGCGTGGCATGGTGACTCCAGCGTGTGGGGAACGCTTGCGGGACCGTCAGAATAGGGTGCGGGGGGGGAGGCTGCTAGCCGTCCCCCGCTGAGAAACGCCAGGGCGGCTCCGGTGCATTCGTTCAGGATCGCCCACAAGCGGTATCCGCGGGTCACCGACGATCCCTTGCCAGGAGAGGAAGGCCGAGTAGCATTACAGTGCTACTTCTGGGAGAGATTTCATGGTCCGAAGCGTGAAACTGCGGCGAATGGGGGGATCCGTCGGCGCCACCTTGCCCAAGGACATGGCGGAACGCCTCCACCTTGAAGCGGGGGACGAAGTGCTGGCCGTCGAAACGGCAAACGGGATCCTGCTGAGCCCCTATGATCCGGATGTGGAGGAAGGGTTGGCCATCGCCGTCGAGGCTCAGAAGCGATACCGGCGAGCTCTCAGGAGCCTTGGCCAGTGACCGGCCCCGAACCAAGGTGGGTCCCCCGGCTGGTCATCGTGGCGGTGCATCTTGATCAGCTTCGCGAACACGGCGGCCTCATCGGCATCCGGGACGAGGATGCACTCGAGATCGCCCTGGCGCGAGCACCGTACAGATGCATGTGCGAGCCCGAGTCGGACCTGGCAAGCCTCGCCGCCGCCTACGCCTTCGGCATCTGGACCGGCCACCCGTTTCGGGACGGAAACAAGAGAATGTCGTTCCTGGCCGCGGTCGTCTTTCTCGGCCTCAACGGGTTCGCACTCGTCGCGCCCGAAGACGAAGTCGTCGAGAGGATGGTGGCTCTGGCGTCCGGAAGGCTGGACGAGGATGCGATCGCCGATTGGTTGCGATCACGAATCGAGCCCCGGCCAAGCGTCTGACCAGGGCTCCAGAAGCAACTCCCGCGGCAGGACTCGAACCTGCGACCCGACGGTTAACAGCCGTCTGCTCTACCAGCTGAGCTACGCGGGATTGGTAGGAACAGCGAGGAAAAATCGCCCCGACGGGTGCGAGAGTCAACCGACGGACACGGATGCTGTCGGGAGGTCCTGTCCAACGGCCGATGAGCCCGAACCGGGGATGCCCGGACCTGCGGACTACTTGGCGACCAACTCGGCAGATACGATTTCCACCGCCGGAAGAAGGTCCTCGGGATCATCTTCCTCCTCGGGGTCTCGGGGGGACCAGGAGAATCCGTAGGTGTCACCCTGCCTGTACCTGTAGCCCTCCTTCGAGCCCCGAAAAAAGCCGTGGGGGAAGCGGGCCAGAAACTGCGTTCTCGTCAGGTTCCGCTCCGACGCGAGCAGCCTTCCCGACTTCGTGTCGATCACCTTGACGTAGCTTTGGGCCATCCTGTCCATCTCCTCCGCAGTGGGCGCTCTTCCGAGAGAACCCGGAGATCTCCAATGCCTGGTTGGTCCGAGACCGTAGACGTACAACAGGCCTGAGTCGTCGAGGTGGACAAGCGTCACCTGGGTGGGAGGTGGTTCACCGTCCGAGAGACTTGTCGGATCACCCGACGGGAACCAGTCGACAGCCCGGCGGAAAACGCGGCGGAGTTCCCCGTCGATCCCCCACTCCTCGAGCTGGTATCCGTCCGGCGAGCCCGCGATCGGACCCGCCCAGAAGCTGTCGCCGCCGGCATGGGTGATGTCCCGCTCCAAATCCACACGGGCCCCGCGCAGCCTGCGTGGGATCACCCCGAAAGCCCGCTGGGCAGCTCCGGCCGAATCCACGATCCGGAAGTAGTTCTCCCCATCCCGGCTCCCTGTCACGGCCATGCCCATGTCCAGGACGACCGTGCCGCTCTGGAAACTGGCCAGGGAAGCGGAAGCGCTCCGCAGGAATTCCTGCTCCGGGGAAAAGACCGACCAGCGGAAGCCTCCGTCGCGAACATGCAGCCGGTCCTCCCCGTCCACGAAGATCGTAATCATCCCGCGGTCACTGAGCTCGCCCGGGCCCTCCCCTGCGCGTCCGAAAGCCTTCAGGAACCTCCCTTGTTGGTCCCAGAGCGTGATGGTGACTCCGAATCCGAACGCGCCCGCCGAATAGAAGCGGCCGCGCCCATCGCGCCGGACCTGGATGCCCGGGTCGGGTCGCGAGCCGTCCTCCACCGCCAGAAGCTGGACGCCTGCTTCCCGAACCTCCAACCTGCACGGTGCCTCGGTGTCCCGAATCTCCACGACTTCGCCGGGGTCGAATGCGCGGGGGGAGGGTCTGGAGCAGGGCGCCTGCGGGGGCTGGTCGGAACTCGCCGGTGCCGCCACGACGCAGAGAGAGACAACGAAGAGAGCGGCTATCCCCCGGGTGCGGTTACTTGTCATGGTCTTCTCAACTCCTGGCAATTTGACCCTGTGGCGAAGCGGGATGGGTCGACATCCTGATCTTCTACCCGCGGGTGATCCGGAAGCGGACGGCTTGCAACTGGTCGTCGACGAGGCGGGTTGCATGGATGTGGGGCCATTCGAAGGCTCGCACTGTTAGACCGGCAGGGGTCTCGAGTGTTCCGGCGATCCGCCCATCCGGCCCAAGGATGTCCCATCGCTTCCGCCCCGTGTCGGCGAAGGGGTCCGGGGCCAGGTCCAGCCGCTCCACCAGGATGCTCCCATCCCTCGAGGCCCAAATCCTGCCGAGAACGGGCCGATGGTCCGCCTTTCCCGCCCAGCGCGCACTCCTCTCGATGGCGGCCAACATAAATCCAGCTCGCTCTGCTGATTCCGGCCCATGCCGATCAGTGATTCCATTTCATGCCGATCACCGATTCCAGAGTATGCCGATCAGTGATTCCAGAGCATGCCGATCACCTTGGAGTGAGCGAGTAGGAGCGCTGGAGAACCTGCTGTAGCGACACCCTCTTCCATCCTCGCCAGAGGTTCCTTGAGACGAGGAGAAAGAGGGTGTCACAGAAGAGGTTGTCCATGCGGAAGATTCGAGAAGTGCTGCGTCTGAAGTACGAGCTTCGGCGCAGCCACCGGGAGATCGCCAGGTCGCTCGGCATCGCCAACAGCACGGTGAGCGATTACGTGCGGCGGGCAAGCGCCGGGGGCTTCTCCTGGCCGTTGCCGGAGGGGCTGGACGACGCCGCGCTGGAGGCGGTGCTGTTCCCGGCCCCACCACCGTCGTGTGTTCCCCGGCCGGAGCCGAACTGGGAACACATCCACCGGGAGCTTCAACGCCACAAGGGCGTAACGCTGCAGCTGTTGTGGCTGGAGTACCGGGCGGCGCATCCGAACGGCTACGGGTACAGCTGGTTCTGCGAGCGCTACAGGGCGTGGCGGGGACGGATCGACGTGGTCATGCGGCAGGTGTACCGGGCGGGCGAGAAGGCGTTCGTGGACTACGCGGGCCCGAAGTTCGAAGTCGTGGACCGGAAGACCGGCGAGGCGCGGGACGTCATGGTCTTCGTCGGTGTCCTCGGCGCGTCGAACTACACCTTCGTGGACGTGACCCGGAGCCGGTCGCTGCCGGACTGGACGATGTCGCACGTCCGGATGTTCGAGTTCTGGAGAGGCGTGCCGGAACTCGTGATCCCGGACAACGAGAAGGCCGCGGTCCACAGGGCCAGCCACTACGAGCCGGACCTGAACCCGACGTACCAGGAACTGGCCACCCACTACGGAACCACGGTGCTGCCGGCGCGGCCCCGGGCACCGAGGGACAAGGCCAAGGCGGAAACCGCGGTCCAACACGTTGAGCGCTGGGTCATGGCGCCGCTGCGCAACCATACGTTCTTCTCGCTCCGCGAACTCCGCGAGGCCATCGCGCCGCTGCTGGCCGCGCTGAACGAGCGGCCGTTCGACAAGACTGAAGGCAACCGCCGCAGCTGGTTCGAGGATCTCGACCGGCCGGCGCTCAAGCCGCTTTCGGACGAGCGCTACGAATACGCGGAGTGGCGCAAGGCGCGGGTCAACATCGACTACCACATCCAGGTCGAGCACGCGCTCTACAGCGTCCCCCACCCGCTGGGCCGCTGCGAGGTCGACGTTCGGCTCACGGCCCAGACCGTGGAGATCTTCCACAAGTTCCGCCGGGTCGCCGCGCACCTACGGGTCCACAGGAAGGGCGGATACGCGACCGAACGGTCGCATATGCCCGCCTCGCACCGCGCCCATGCGGGTTGGACGCCGTCCCGGCTGATCGCCTGGGGACAGAGGACCGGATCGCACACGGCCGCGTTCGTCGAACAACTCCTCGACAGCCGGCCCCACCCCGAACAGGGCTACCGCAGCTGCCTCGGGCTCAAGGCACTGCTGCGGGCCTACGGCGCCGAGCGCCTGGAGGCCGCCTGCCGCCACGCGCTGGACATCGGCACGCTGAGCTACAAGTCCGATGGGGTGGACGCCCCCTCCCGGCAGCATCGCGATGTGCCAAGATGGTACTGAGCGATTAGTCGACCATCTGAGGGAGGAGACATCCACATGGAAGAGGTTAGCATCATCGGGATCGATCTGGCAAAGCGGAGCTTTCAGGTGCACGGGGCGAAGGCGGACGGGTCGGTGGCGTACCGCAGGAAGCTGAGCCGGGGGAAGCTGCTGAGCTTTCTCGCGTCGCAACCGCGAAGCACGGTGGCGATGGAGGCATGCGCCAGCGCGCACTACTGGGGCCGGGAGATCGGTGCGCTCGGCCACGAGGTGAGGCTGGTGCCACCGATCTACGTGAAGCCGTTCGTCAAGCGCCATAAGAACGACGCGGCGGACGCGGAGGCGATCACGGAAGCGGCGAAGCGTCCGACCATGCACTTCGTTGCGGTCAAGAGCGAGGCCCAGCAGGCGCAGGCGATGCTCTTTCACACGCGTGACCTGCTGGTGCGCCAGCGCACGCAGACGATCAACGCGCTTCGGGGCCACCTGGCCGAATACGGCATTGTGGCTCCACAGGGCAGGGCCCGGATCGGGCAGCTGGCCGGGGTGATCGAGGACGGGGACTGTGGGCTGCCGAAGGTTGTCGCCGAACTGGGCGGGCTGTTACTCGGGCGCATCGAGGATCTCGACGAGAAGATCGACGGACTCGACCGGCAGATCCGGACGAGCGCGCGGGAGTGTGAAGAGACGGCGCGCCTGATGACGATCCCGGGCATCGGGCCGGTCACCGCCCTGGCTATCCTGGCCTTCGCGCCGCCGATGGAGAGCTTCCGGCGGGGACGCGACTTCTCGGCCTGGCTGGGCCTCGTGCCTCGGCAGCACACGACCGGCGGCAAGCCGAGGCTCGGCAGGATATCGAAGATGGGCCAACAAGACCTGAGGCGGCTCCTGGTCACGGGAGCCATGGCGGTCGTCCGGCACGCGGTCCGCCGCGGAGAGACGACGGATCCGTGGCTGGCCGGGATGTTGGCGCGCAAGCCGAAGAAGCTGGTGGCGGTGGCGCTCGCCAACAGGACGGCGCGGAGAGTCTGGGCGCTGGCCACGAAGAAGGAGACCTACGAAGTTCGCGCCGCGGCCTGAGCGGGCGAAGAAAGGAGAGAAGCGAAAGGCAAGGAAGCTGCCGGGAGACAGTGGGCGGCAGGACGCAAGGAACGGGGTAAGGGCAAACGGTCGACAAGACGGGATCGGAAAAACCAGCACTTGACGGAGGGCCATCGAGCCCGCAAGTCCGATTTGGATCCGATCTCACGAACACCATACGGGCCCGCGGCCAACAAGCGCTGCATCAAGAGGCCGAACATACGACAGTACCTGACCACACTGCCACAGACTCGGTTCGGAAATCAAGCTTGCTCACGACGGGGCGTCCACATACGTCAAGTCCATCCTCGCAACCGGCCTCGACCAGGCCGGCGACGACCAGCAGTACACGCTCTCCCTGCCCGGCCACCACGCCAACATCCGCGGGCCCGGGTACTACACCACTCCCCAGAACGGGAAGGAGTCCTGACCATCATGCTTCGCCAACCCACCCTCGACCTGCTTCACGAACTCCGGCTGTCGGGCATGGCCCAGGCCTTCGAGGAGCAGGCCGCCATGCCCGACATCGCCGAACTGTCCTTCGATGACCGCCTCTCCCTGCTCCTCGAACGCGAGAAGACCGAACGGGAGCAGCGCCGCTACCAGCGCCTGAAAGGCCACGCCAAGCTCCACTTCGACGCCACCATCGAAGACATCAACTTCAAGGCCCCTCGCGGACTGGACAAATCCCTCGTGCTCCGCCTCGCCTCCGGGCAGTGGATCCGGGACGGCCAAACCGTGCTCGTCAGCGGTGCCACGGGCTCGGGAAAATCCTACTTGGCGTGCGCGCTCGGCCACCAGGCCTGCCGCGCCGGCATCTCGACCCGCTACTACCGCGTCTCCCGCCTGCTCGACGAACTCACCCTCGCCCGCGGCGACGGGTCGTATCCCAAGGTCATCCAGAGGCTCGCCCGGACGTGGCTCCTCATCCTCGACGACTGGGGGCTCGCTTCGCTCTCGGGACAGGGACGACACGACCTCCTCGAGGTCCTCGACGACCGCTACGCCCGCCGCGGCACGCTGCTGGCCAGCCAGGTCCCCGTCGAGCACTGGCACGAGGTCGTCGGCGATCCCACCTTCGGCGACGCCATCCTCGACAGACTGCTCAACAACGCGCACCGCATCGCCCTCAAGGGCGGATCGATGAGAAGGCTCTACGACTCGACGAAGGAAGCCGACGCCGTCCCCGGCGACGCCTGATCCGCCGAGAGACCGGGCTCAAGCATGCCTCTGGAAACACGTCTCTCCCCGCGATAGGGGGTGAGAAGACGGAAAGACAGCACTGAGCGGGCCGTGGGGCCGTCCAGATGTCCGTTGCGGCCGGCCCGGATCCGTCCGCACCCCCCCAATCCGGGACAAATGGCCCGGTTCCCTCGCAAAACCGCTCTCCAGAGCGCCGTAGAGGCCGTCCGAAGCCCTTCGCCCTACCTCCACCCCTCTGGAAAACCGGCCCACCGGCCGTCCCAGCCAACACACAATGACAAGAGCCCACCACTCGACGAAGACCCCCTCGAACCCCTAGACTTCAACCCCGTAACCCGACCCCCAGCGCCCCTATGGACCTCCGCTCTCCTCCAAGGTGATCGGCATGCCCCGGAATCGGTGATCGGCATGGCGGAATCGGTGATCGGCATCGGCGGAATACGGACGCTCTCGCTGTTGCTTTCCTGGAAAGCATCCCGCGACTCCCGGACAAGCCGCAGGATCCCCTCCTCAAAGTCCTCGTCCGTCACCGGGATCAGGTCCGCCTCGCCCAGGATGCGCTTTTCCAACGTCCCGTCGTGACTCCGCACTCCAATGGAATAACTCGCGCCCGGATGCACGTAGATCCGGCCGTCGCCCCCGACCGCGTGACGTGGATGAGAGGAGAGGATCGGCGAAGAACTCCACACATCATCCGACTGGTACCTCGGGGCAGTTGGGTAGGACAGAATCCTCCGTACCTCGCCCGCAGCCGGGAGAAAACGCAGGACCAGGGTGGATGTTGCCGGAAAGATCCAGGCGACCGCGCGCTTCATTGAGGCCTTGGAACGTCAACGCCTGCAGGAGGATGTTCGGTGTTGGGTGACGGTAAAGCACCCCATGGGTCCGGCGTGCGTCTACACCCGCGACCAGATCATTGAGCTCTCGCCGGAAACTGAACTCCCACCAGAATTCAACTGACCCACCATCTCTCACTTCCAACCGAGAACGCCAGATGCCCACTCGTGACAAGATCCGCGACCAACGGATTGACGACTTGGAACACAACCTTCTCCTGCTAGAGCGTGTCGCTCGACGCCAACAGATGGCTCTCTCTTCGCTTCACGAGGTATCTTCGAAGCATGCGACAAAGGAGAGCTACTCGGCTCTGTCGGAGGCGCACAAGGCTCTGTTGGCAGCTCGGAAAGACCTTGCCGAGCTGCGAGTAATCGAGCGATAGAGAATGTCACCGCCGAGAGCCCCCACCAGGGCCGTGAGCGCCGCGAGCGCCGCAACCTCATAGGCAGAAAGAACTCCGGATGACCGAATCGGTTCAGCCAGCGGCACGCACCACCGTGTGTCCTTGGCGGGAGCGCGGTGCGTACACCCGCCGCTGGCTGAACCCTCTCACTCAACTACGAATATCTTAGTACCCAAAACCGAAAAAATCCGCCAAGCTTTTCAGAGGGGTGTATTCGGCGACCTGGTTGATCGTCTTCACGATGGAATCGACCCCCCCCCTTGCCCATGAGGTAGGAGAGGAGACCCATGGAGACGCAGGAGGGAGACCCATGGAGACGCCGATGATGGTCGAGCAGAAGTTCGTAGGGAAGGGCTGGGTCTGATCGGAGAGTACGCGGCGCGGTCATCCTGTGCTGATGGAGGATGAAGTGATGGAGGACGAAGCTGTGAGGATGGATGCTCTGGTCCTCACCGAGCTGCGAATGATCGTCGTCTGCGGTCGAACTCGTGTCGATCCCGTGGAGGCTCTCCCTCGAGAACTCGGGAAGCTTCGACCTGGACGCCGAGATGGAGGTCGCCGGATCCGGGTTCGGCCATCGTCGAGATGAAGGACGCGAAGGGCAGGGCGATTGCCCAGGTTGCTCTTCGGGAGTCAGCTACTCAAGAACGGACCCCGTCAGCTACTCCGTATTCCGCCGATGCCGATCACCGATTCCGCCATGCCGATCACCGATTCCGGGGCATGCCGATCACCTTGGAGGAGAGCGGAGGTCCATAGGGGCGCTGGGGTCGGGTTACGGGTTTGAAGTTTAGGGGTTGGAGGGGGTAGTCGTCGAGTGTGAAGGGACCGTTGGCAGTGTGTTGCTGGGACGGCCGGCGGGCCGGTTTTTCCGGAGGGGTGTAGGTAGGGCGAAGGTCTTCGGACGGCCTCTACGGCGCTCTGGAGAGCGGTTTTGCGAGGGAACCGGGCCATTTGTCCCGGATTGGGGGGTGCGGACGGATCCGGGCCGGCCGCAACGGAACGCCCGGACGGCCGCACGGCCCGCTCAGAGCTGTCTTTCCGTCTTTTCACCCCCGATCGCAGGGAGAGACGCGCTTCCAGAGGCATGCTTGAGCCCGGTCTCTCGGCGGATCAGGCGTCGCCGGGGACGGCGTCGGCTTCCTTCGTCGAGTCGTAGAGCCTTCTCATCGATCCGCCCTTGAGGGCGATGCGGTGCGCGTTGTTGAGCAGTCTGTCGAGGATGGCGTCGCCGAAGGTGGGATCGCCGACGACCTCGTGCCAGTGCTCGACGGGGACCTGGCTGGCCAGCAGCGTGCCGCGGCGGGCGTAGCGGTCGTCGAGGACCTCGAGGAGGTCGTGCCGTCCCTGTCCCGAGAGCGAAGCGAGCCCCCAGTCGTCGAGGACGAGGAGCCACGTCCGGGCGAGCCTCTGGATGACCTTGGGATACGACCCGTCGCCGCGGGCGAGGGTGAGTTCGTCAAGCAGGCGGGAGACGCGGTAGTAGCGCGTCGAGATTCCGGCGCGGCAGGCCTGGTGGCCCAGCGCGCACGCCAAGTAGGATTTTCCCGAGCCCGTGGCACCGCTGACGAGCACGGTTTGGCCGTCCCGGATCCACTGCCCGGAGGCGAGGCGGAGCACGAGGGATTTGTCCAGTCCGCGAGGGGCCTTGAAGTTGATGTCTTCGATGGTCGCGTCGAGGTGGAGCTTGGCGTGGCCTTTCAGTCGCTGGTAGCGGCGCTGCTTCCGTTCGGTCTTCTCGCGTTCGAGGAGCAGGGAGAGGCGGTCCTCGAAGGACAGTTCGGCGATGTCGGGCATGGCGGCCTGTTCCTGGAAGGCCTCGGCCATGCCGGAGAGCCGGAGTTCGTGAAGCAGGTCGAGGGTGGGTTGGCGAAGCATGATGGTCAGGACTCCTTTCCATTCTGGGGAGTGTAGTACCCGGGCCCGCGGATGTTGGCGTGGTGGCCGGGGAGGGAGAGCGTGTACTGCTGGTCGTCGGCCTGGTCGAGGCCGGTCGCGAGGATGGACTTGACGGACTTGTAGCTCAGCGTGCCGATGTCCAGCGCGTGGCGGCAGGCGGCCTCCAGGCGCTCGGCGCCGTAGGCCCGCAGCAGTGCCTTGAGCCCGAGGCAGCTGCGGTAGCCCTGTTCGGGGTGGGGCCGGCTGTCGAGGAGTTGTTCGACGAACGCGGCCGTGTGCGATCCGGTCCTCTGTCCCCAGGCGATCAGTCGGGACGGCGTCCAACCCGCATGGGCGCGGTGCGAGGCGGGCATGTGCGACGGTTCGGTCGCGTATCCGCCCTTCCTGTGGACCCGTAGGTGCGCGGCCACCCGGCGGTACTTGTGGAAGATCTCGACGGTCTGGGCCGTGAGCCGAACGTCGACCTCGCAGCGGCCCAGCGGGTGGGGGACGCTGTAGAGCGCGTGCTCGACCTGGATGTGGTAGTCGATGTTGACCCGCGCCTTGCGCCACTCCGCGTATTCGTAGCGCTCGGCCGGAAGCGGCTTGAGCGCCGGCCGGTCGAGATCCTCGAACCAGCTGCGGCGGCTCCCATCGGTCTTGTCGAACGGCCGCTCGTTCAGCGCGGCCAGCAGCGGCGCGATGGCGTCGCGGAGTTCGCCGAGCGAGAAGAACGTATGGTTGCGCAGCGGCGCCATGACCCAGCGCTCGACGTGTTGGACTGCGGTTTCCGCCTTGGCTTTGTCCCGAGGTGCCCGGGGCCGCGCCGGCAGCACTGCGGTTCCGTAGTGGGTGGCCAGTTCCTGGTACGTCGGGTTCAAGTCCGGCTCGTAGCGGCTGGCCTTGTGGACCGCGGCCTTCTCGTTGTCCGGGATCACGAGTTCGGGCACCCCGCCCCAAAATTCGAACATCCGGACATGCGACATCGTCCAGTCCGGCAGGGACCGGCTCCGGGTCACGTCCACGAAGGTGTAGTTCGACGCGCCGAGGACACCGACGAAGACCATGACGTCCCGCGCCTCGCCGGTCTTCCGGTCCACGACTTCGAACTTCGGGCCCGCGTAGTCCACGAACGCCTTTTCGCCCGCCCGGTACACCTGCCGCATGACCACGTCGATCCGTCCCCGCCACGCCCTGTAGCGCTCGCAGAACCAGCTGTACCCGTAGCCGTTCGGATGCGCCGCCCGGTACTCCAGCCACAACAGCTGCAGCGTCACGCCCTTGTGGCGTTGAAGCTCCCGGTGAACCTGCTCCCAGTTCGGCTCCGGCCGGGGAACCCGCGACGGTGGCAGGGGCGGGAACAGCGCCGCCTCAAGCGCGGCGTCGTCCAGCCCCTCCGGCAACGGCCAGGAGAAGCCCCCGGCGCTTGCCCGCCGCACGTAATCGCTCACCGTGCTGTTGGCGATGCCGAGCGATCTGGCGATCTCCCGGTGGCTGCGCCCGGCCTCGTACTTCAGACGCAGCACTTCTCGAATCTTCCGCATGGACAACCTCTTCTGTGACACCCTCTTTCTCCTCGTCTCAAGGAACCTCTGGCGAGGATGGAAGAGGGTGTCGCTACAGCAGGTTCTCCAGCGCTCCTACTCGCTCACTCCAAGGTGATCGGCATGCTCTGGAATCACTGATCGGCATACTCTGGAATCGGTGATCGGCATGAAATGGAATCACTGATCGGCATGGGCCGGAATCAGCACTTCGCTGTCCGACGATCACGCGAAAGCCGTTGTCCCTCAGATTGAGGCCCTGCCCCGGTCCCTGAACCCCGTAGCCCAGCACCGCTATCGTCTCGTCCTTCAGAGACTCCAGGGCCTTCTCCAGCGGCCACTCACCTCGCGTCACTACGGTTTCTTCGGCGTCGCCTACGCGTATCCTTGCCAAGATTCGTCTCTCCTGTTCGAGCGGACTCCGGTCCCGCTCCGGTTCACCTGTCGTTCTCCCTCATACGATAGTCTATCTCCGCCACGCCCACGCAAGCGCCCATCTGCTTCACGGCGCGGCGCACATGGTCGGCGTCGGCGCGGACGAGCAGTTCGAGTTCGTAGAGCGCGCCGTGCGCGGGGCGGACCCAGGTCATGCTCACGATCTCGATACGATGGCGCACCAGGCACGCCACGAGGCGCAGCAGCAAAGCGCTGCTGTGCTCCATCAGCACCGAGATTCCATATTGGGCAGTCACAAGTCCGCCTACCCGAGACGAATCTCCGAGCACCCGGCGCCGACCGGGATCATCGGGAAGACGTTCTCTTCGCGCTCCACCATGACGTCCAGCACGAACGGGCCCTCGCACGCCAGCATCTCGTCGATCGCGGCATCGAGTTCCGCCCGCTCGGCCACGCGCCGGCCCTTCAAGCCAAAGGCCTCGGCGACCCCCACGAAGTCCGGGTTCGCCAGCTCGATGGCGGAGTAGCGGTTGTCGAAGAACATCTCCTGCCACTGCCGGACCATGCCCAGGTACCCGTTGTTCAGGATGACCGCCTTGACCGGGATGTCGTCCTGGACGATGGTGGCCAGCTCCTGGATGGTCATCTGGAAGCCGCCGTCGCCGATCACCCCCACCACCTGGCGGTCGGACCGGGCGAGCGCGGCCCCCATCGCGGCCGGCAACGCGTCCAGCCACGCCTCGTGCGAGCCGGTCGCGACCCGATCCGCCATGGCCGCCAGCGCCTCCTTCGCATCCGCCACGATCCCCACGTCCACGGGCACGTTCTTGCCGATCTCGGAGGCGTCGATATCGACATGGACCACCCTCGCCCGGGGTGCGTACTTCGCGAGATTCCCGGTCACGCGGTCGTCGAACCTCATGCCGACGGCCACGAGCAGGTCGCAGTCGTCCTTCTTGAGATTGGGCCCGTAGTTGCCGTGCATGCCCAGCAGGCCGACGTACAGGGGATGGTCACGCGAGGGGAGCGAATAGCGCATCCCGGCCGTCCCCATCGAGATCCCGTCGCTCACCCCTATCGTGTTCGACACGAATCCGACCATCTCCGATGCCTGCACGCTCTCCTTGACGGCCGCGGCAAGCCCGTTGAGGTGCATGTTACAAGGATTGCCCTCGAACCCGGAGCTGACGATGCCGACCTGCGGGCGATCGAGGTCGGCCTCGGTCAGGCCCGCGGCGAAGAGCATCGCGCGTGCCGCCGGACGGTCCTGGCGCTGGGTCAGTTCTCTACTGATTCGGTTCAACATGCGGGGGAGTGCTCAGGAGTTCCGTGAAGTCGTGGGTTGCCGGAATTGGGGATGCACGGATCCCTTTGTTCCTGTCTGGAGGGCAAAAGAGGGCTTAGAGACGGATACGGCGGGGGCGATGCGGGGGGAGGTGGAAGGGGGGAGGAATAATATGTTTCCCCCGCAGCGATTCGCAAGGATTTTTTCGGGCAAAGTTTTTCGGGCTGCGGCGGCCGCCACGCTCCGGTTGGCCCACGCATCCGAGGAGAGGGGGGTGCCTCTCCCACTCGTCCTCCACACACTGGCATTGACAGTTCGGTATTTATTCGGTTATTGTCCACGGGCTGCCATGTCTCTTCAGCCCACAACCGCCCCCACGCGGGAGACGCCGTCTCCGCCCGCCCCCCGCATCCCCCGCCGCATCATAGCCTTGCGGCTGCCGTGGTGGCCCACCGAGAGACTGGTCCGCCGCTGCCCGGAAGCGCGCACCCACCCCTTCGTAACCACCGGCGAGATCCGGAACCGACTGGTCATCACCGCCGCCAACCCCCGCGCCACCCGGGCCGGCCTCACGCCCGGCATGCCCCTGGCCGACGGCCGCGCCATCGTGCCTGGCGTGGTCGTCCGTTCCGCCGACCCCGCCGCCGACGCCCTCGCCCTGGAGCGCCTCGCACGCTGGGCGGACCGCTTCACCCCGCGCGTCATGCCCGACGGCGTGGACACGATTTTTCTGGACATCGCCGGCTGCGCCCGTCTCTTTAGCGGCGAGAAAGCGCTCATGGCGTCGCTGCGGACCGCGCTCGAGGACTTCGGCCTGACCGTGCGGCTGGCGCTGGCCGACACCCCGGGCGCGGCCTGGGCCCTGGCCCACTACGGCGCCGAAGACCCCGCGGTGGTGCCCTCCGGTGCCGGACCGTCCGGGTTGATGACTGCGCTTGCCGAATTGCCCGTGGCCGCCCTGCGACTGAGCGACGATGTGGCGGCCGGGCTCGATTCCTTCGGCCTGGACAGAATCTGCACACTATCTGTCATGGAATCCGTCAAACTGATCCGGCGTTTCGGCGTGGAACCGGTCAGGCGGCTGCAGCAGGCGCTGGGCCAGGTCGACGAGCCGATCATCCCGCTCCGCCCCCTCCCCCCGCGCGAGGCCCACCGCGCCTTCGCCGAGCCGATCTCGACGCCGTCCGACATCCGCGCCGCGGTCGACGGCCTCCTGGACGATCTCTGCCTGGAGCTGAGCCGGGCGGGCGAGGGCGCTCGGCGGCTGCACCTCGTCTGCCACCGTGTCGACGGCGACCGGCGAAGCCTCACCATCGGCACCAGCCGTCCGCTGCGCCGCAAGAAGCCGCTCATGGGACTCTTCGCCGAAAAGCTGGAGCAGGTCGAACCCGGCTTTGGGATCGACGAGATCACGTTGGCTACTGACGTGGTGGAAACGATTGATGAGGTGCAGGGGGAGTGGGGTGGTGGGGACGCGGTGCGATACCGGGCTGCCGACGAGGCTGACCGTGTAGCCATGTCCAGTGCGGGATACCGGGGGGCGGGAGAGGCCAGCCGTGCAGCAGCCACGTCCCCCGCGGGATACCGGGGCGCGGGCGGGGTCGACCGTGTAGCCATGTCCACTGCGCGATACCGGGCCGCGGACGAGGAAGAGTTGGCGGATCTGCTCGACCGGCTGGGGAACCGGTTCGGATTCGGCAGGATCGGGCGGCCGGTGCCGCGTCAGAGCTGGTTGCCGGAGCGGGCGGCGGGGCGGGAACCGCCGCTGTCGGGGGGCAATGGCAGCGCCGGGCACGCGAAGGGGGATCGGAACGGTAGGCCCGGTTCGAGTGTGCCCCATGGACTCTCGCCAGACGCGCTACCCGCGTCCGCTGCGGACTGGCCGGTGGAGCGCCGCAGGCCGCTGCGGTTGATCTCTCCTCCAGTGCCGGTGGAGGTCGTCACCGCGGAACCCGGCGGTCCGTCCCCCGACCGTGGTGACACCCCAGGTCCCACCGAAAGCGGGGATATCTGCCACGGGCTGCGAGGCTTTCGCCGGCAAGGACGGGCGCACCAGTTGCATGCGGTCGAGGGGCCGGAGCGGCTGGAGTGCGAGTGGTGGCGTGAAGACGCTCCGCGGCGTGACTACTACCTGGCCGAGGACGAGATGGGGTGCCGGTATTGGGTGTTTCGGGAGGGTGGGCGGGGCTCCGGGACGGCATCTACCCTGGAGGATACGCTCCGTCCAGAGGGGACGTCCCGGTGGTTCCTGCACGGGCTCTTTGCGTGAGGCGGATCCCGATCTGGCCCAATCAACCATGGAGCTGCCCACTCCAGCCGCCCAGTGTTATTGCCGTGATCGACCAGGGAGGCGGGCATAGCACGGGAAAGGCGAATACTACGGCAAGTTCTGGGCGGACATTCAGACGCGAATGTCCGCTTCGACCCCCCTGCGCCGGTTGCTTCGGGGACTTGGATTTGCCGAGCCGAAGCAGGGCAGTCACCATATCTTCCGTGAGGACGGTGTTCCCAAGCAACTCGTTCTGCAACGAGACGGAAGCCACGCGAAACCGTACCAGGTCCGACAGGTGCGCAAAGTGATCCTCAACTACCAACCGGGAGAACAAGAATGAGTCACCAGTACGAGATTCTCATCCAATGGAGCGACGAGGATCGCGCCTTCGTCGCCAGAGTGCCCGAACTTCCCGGATGCATGGCCCACGGTTCCACGAAAACGACGGCTAACGAGAACATCAAGCAGGCCATCGCGCTCTGGCTCGACACCGCCAGGGAGTATGGCGACGCTGTTCCGGAGCCCCAAAGGGCGAGCGCGCGAACAGGATAGGGACGGGGGCGGGGGGACAGGTAGTCCCACTATTGAGTATTTTCACTCAGGGATTAGCTTTCTGCATGATCACCTTCCACCGCGCCCATGTTCGCCGCCTTGTGAAGCTCCTCACGGGGAGCGGGCGGCGACGGCTCATCGCCATCACCGGTCCCCGCCAGACAGGCAAGACAACGATCGCGCGTCAGGCGCTGGCGACGCTGGAACTGGAGTCGTCAGGGATCGCCTGGCGATATGCGGCCGTGGACGCGCCTCCGGGTGCGGGGCCGGAACTGCAGCCCGGCGACACCCACGCGTGGCCCGAGTTTCGGGTACCATCGCATGCCGATAGTCGCGCCTTCGCCGGTCAGCGCGATTCCCGCTGGCTCGTTGGAATATGGGAAGAGGCGCGTTACGCGGCCGAACGCTCACCTGGCGGAGCCGTCCTGGTGTTGGACGAGATCCAGGACATACCCGATTGGTCCCGAACGGTGAAGGGTCTCTGGGACCAGGACCAGGCGACCGGCTGTCCGCTCCGCGTGGTCGTCATGGGATCTGCGCCGCTCGAGTTGCTCGTCGGTTTGGGGGAAAGGCTGGTCGGCAGGTTCCTGCCGTTTCCGGTCAGCCACTGGTCGTTGGTCGAGATGGTGCGCGCCTTCGATTGCAGCATGGACCAGTACCTGTTCTTCGGCGGTTATCCCGCGGGAGCGGAACGATGGGACGACGAGGACGATTGGCGGGGCTACATCGAGGATGGGATCGTCCAGCGCAATGTCGAGCGGGACATCCTCTCCCTTACCCGGGTGGACAAGCCGGCGCTTCTTTCCAACCTGCTTGAACTGGGCTCCTCCTATTCCGGGCAAATCCTGTCCTACAACAAAATGCTCGGGCAACTCCAGGACGCCGGCAACACGACGACGCTGGCGCGCTACCTCACCCTCCTGAGTGGCGCGGGGTTGCTGACCGGGCTCGGCAAGTACAGCCCGAAGACTCACCGCCGGCGCGCCTCGAGCCCCAAGCTCAATGTGCTCAACACGGCGCTGATGACGGCTTCGTCGGGGTACACGTTCGAGGAGGCGAGAGCTGACCGCTCTTTCTGGGGCCGGATTGTGGAGAGCGCGGTGGGCGCCCATCTCCACAACACCCGCACGCCGGGGGTCAGGCTCTACTACTGGCGTCACAATGGCTCGGAAGTGGATTTCGTGCTGGCGCGCGGGCCGCGTTTGACCGCGATAGAGGTGAAGACGGGTGCACGGCGCCGGGCCGTGAGCGGACTGGAGGAGTTCAAGAAGCGATTTAACCCCACCCGCGCCGAGGTGGTGGGCACCGGGGGCGTGGCGCTCCACGAGTTCCTGTCGGAACCCGCCGGCTACTGGCTCGAGGACGAACGATGACGATGTTTCGGGTGCCACGCCGGGCAACCCGTTTGAGCTTGGATCCGGTCTCGTCCGCCGAGGATAGTGCGGCTTCGTCGGCGGAGTCCCGTCCGCTGGCGGACTGGCGCGACGTTTCGGCGTACGTGCTGCTCGGCGAGCCCGGATCGGGCAAGACTACGGCGTTCGAGATGGAATGCGATGCGGAGCCGGAGCGCAGCGAGCGGGTGAGCGCCCGGGATTTCGCGGAGTTGGACATCACGAGCCACCCGGAGTGGCGCGGGAAGACCCTGTTTATCGACGGGCTCGACGAAATACGCACGGCATCGAGCGATTGGCGCAGCCCGCTGGACTCCATTCGGAAACGTCTGGACGCGCTCGGGCACCCGCGCTTTCGTCTCTCCTGCAGGGCTGGCGAGTGGCTTGGCGAAGATGATGCCGCGGCCCTCAGGCGGCTAGGCTCGTACCATGAATTGGTCGTGCTCCGCCTGGATCCCCTGGACGAAGCGGAGATGCGCCTCCTGCTGAAGAAAGGCGTCGGGCAATCCCGGGCCGACGAGTTCATGAATGCCGCCCGCGAGCGCGACCTGCTCGGTTTTCTTCAGCATCCCCTCAACCTCGGTCTACTGTTGGAAGCCGGCATTGAGAACGGCGGAATCACCAGCCGGCGCGGCCTGTTCGAGGCCGCCTGCGGGGCGATGATCCGCGAGAAGAACCCGGCGCACCGTGCCCCGAGGCGGTGGATGTCTCAACCCCCCGAGACCGCGTTGCTGAACGCGAGCGGACAGCTCTGCGCCCTGAGCCTCCTGACCGATGCTCCCGGATGGTCGGTCGAACCGGCGGAGCCAATTCCCGGTTATCCGTCGCTTCGCGAGATCGAGAATGCGGATTCTGGCTTGGACGCCGAGGAACTGGACGGTGCACTGCACACCCGGCTGTTCAGCGTGACACCGGCCGGCCGTTTCGAGCCGATGCACCGGCAGGTCGCGGAGTTTCTCGCGGGCCGATTCCTGGGCGGCGAGGTCGAAGGCAGCAACGTCTCGTCCGCCCGGCTGCGGGCGCTCATGGCGGGCGGCGACGGGACGTCCGCGCCGTCGCTGCGTGGTCTTGCCGCGTGGATCGCCGTACACAGCCCAAAGTCTCGCCCTTCTCTGATCCGCGACGATCCGGTTGGCGTGGCCATCTACGGGGATCCCTCGGAGTTCACTTCGCACGATCAGCAAAGACTGGTGTCCAACCTTCGCGACCGGGCCCGAGAGATCGACATCCGGCGGTGGCCGCCGGCAGCGCTGCCGTCGCTGGCCACGCCCGGGGCCCTGCCCATCGTGCGCGACATGATCTCGGCCCCGGAGCGCGACGACGCGACCCAGTCGCTTGTGTACCTGGCGTTGCGGGCGATCGCCCAGGCGGATGGTTCGTCCATTCCGCGGGATCTTCGGGCTCCGTTGCTGGGGGTGGTGACCGATGGGCGCTGGTGGCCCGGTACGCGGGCTGCCGCCCTGAAGGCCTGGGTGCGAAGCGTGTCCGATGACGGACGCCACGTCGACGAAGCCCTGCGGCTCCTGAATGCGATTCGCGACAATGAAATCGAGGATCCGAGGGGGAGCCTGACCGGAGTCCTGTTGGGTTATCTGTATCCAGGGCACGTAACGCCGGAGGAGATTTGGCATTACGCGCGGTCGTACCCACCTGACCCGGTTGGTAGCGGGCATCAGGAGTTCTGGCTGTACGACCTCCCGCGGCGGTCCGAACAGGAGGGCCGATTGGCGGAGGTTCTCGACAGCCTGTGTCGGCTAGGCGGCAGGCCGCATGGCATTGACGACTCCTGCACTCGCGACGGCGCTGTAAAGATGCTCGCGCGCGCCCTCGAACAGCACGGCGAAGAGATCGAAACCGAGCGATTGTACTCGTGGCTTGTCGTGGTGATGCAGTGGATGCCGAGCAAGGGCGATCTCGAACTGTCAAGTCTGGTTCGACGTCATCTTGGTGTGGACACGCCGGAGGAGGACATCAGATCGAAGACCGACGCTTGGCTCAGAGATCGACCATCGACGCAGAAAGCGCTGATGCTGGAGATCGTTCGCCGCCAGGATGACGATGACATCATCGTCCCGGCGGATCCTGTCTCGCCCGCCGGTTCGCTGACCTTGGACGATGTACTCGCCGACGCTCCGGTCGCGGACTTCGCGCCCTGGTTTCTGGAACAAGCCGTATCGCTGTCGGAATCCCGTCCGTGGCTCGCGTGTCACATGCTGCGGCGGACCGGCATTGGTACGCGCACGCTGGCGGAACTCCTCGACGATCGCCGCCAGCCTTGGGAGAAGAAAGCGGGCCCGGCCTCCACTCCGGAGGCCCCGCCGAAGGCCAACGGCCTCACCCTTGAAGAGGTCCGCGCCCGCATTTCCGGCCATTCGCCGCTCGAAGAATGGCTTGAATCGGCGTTGGCCCCGGTCCCGCGGCCGAACCCGCGGCATCCCCTCGCCCTGAAGCGGGCGCGGAAACGGAAGGAATGGATCGATTGGGTACGGCAGCACGCCAGCGCACTGGCGCGCGGCGACGGTCCGCCAAATCTGTACCATGATGTTGCGAGTGCCTATCTGGGAGTCAACAGGTCGGTGCACGGCAACACTCCCGAGGAGCGAGTCCGCAGTCTCTTCCTTGGCGACGAGGAGTTGTTGCGCGTTGCGCTGGACGGCCTACGGCGAATGGCTCGTCGCACCGATCTCCCAACTCTGGAGGACCTGATCCGGCTGGATGAGGACGGGAGGGTCTCCTATTTCGTCCTGCCGTTGCTGGCGGCTCTCGAGGAAGAGGAGCGGATGGTCGGCGAAGACCGCGCGCGCCTGGAAGGAAACGCCTTGCAACGTGCGCTCGGCTCTTTGTTCTTCGCCAGGGGACGCGACATCTCCGATCCGGCCTGGTATCGACGGGCACTCCGGTGCGACGCCGGCGAAGTGGCCGATGCGTTCGTCAAGGTGTACCGGACGCGCATCCGAAGGTCCTCGAGCGTGGACAAGCATTTGCACGCTCTGACTCGTGCCGAATCGCATGCGCAAGTGGCCCGGCTGGCTCTGACGCGACTGTTGAATTCGTTTCCCGCCAAGGCGGCGGCTGACCAGGTGTTCCTTTTGGACTACCTGATTCCAGCAGCTTTGGAGCATATGGACCGGGACGACTTGGCATCGATCGTCCACCGGAAGCTCGAATTGTCCAGCTTGCGAACCGGTCATCGCATCCGCTGGTTGGCGACCGGCATGTTGCTTGGCGACCCGCTGTTGGCGGAGCAGCTGGACCGTTTTCTGGCCGACGGCCCGGGTGCCCGGGTGCGCGAGTTCACGACCTTTCTCGAAGTGCCGACGGTTTCGAAGCGAGTCGGGACGCTATCGGCACAGTCGTTGGCGATGCTTGCCAGGAGACTCGGCGGCTACTTCGATCCACTTTCCGGAGGAGTCATCCGCGTGGCTCTCGGCGCTCTGTCGAACCTGCCGTCCCCGGAGGCCACGGAACTGCTTCAGGCACTGCTTGACGACGAAGATCTCGCCGCCTGGCGGGAACCGATCGCCGACGCACTTGACGCCCAAAGGGTGGTTCGGTTGGACGCCGAATTCGAGCCGCCGACGATCCGGGGTGTGCTGGGGGTCCTGAATGACGGCCGACCCGCCAGTGCGGCGGATCTGGCCGCGTTGACGGTGGACAGAATCGTGGCGATCGGTGAGCAGGTGCGGGACGGTGACGCCGATGTGTGGCGTCACTTCTGGAGCGAAGGAGAACGCGGGAAGCCAAAGACGCCGAAGATAGAACCCTCCTGCCAGCTGGCCCTGTTGGCCGCGTTGCGCCCTCAAATGCCGGAACGGGTGCGGGTGCAACCAGAGGTACGGCATGCGGGGGACAAGCGCGCCGACTTGCAGGTCTCCTTCCAGGACTTCGCCGTTCCTGTCGAGACGAAAATGAGCTCGAGCCGCGACCTATGGACGGGTGTCACCGAGCAGTTGATTCCCCGCTATGCCCGCGATCCGAGATCGGGAGGTTGCGGCATCTACGTCGTCTTCTGGCACGGCCCGGAACATGCGAAGACCCCATCCCCAAAGGGGAGACCCCCGCGAACAGCAGACGAGTTACAACATCGTTTGACGGCAGAATTGGCGACCGAGGATCAACGGAAGGTGGCGGTAATCGTGCTGGATGTGAGTCCGCCGTGAAGGGGGTGGTGGGCGGGGCACCAGCAACTTTTACTCGATCCGATACTCCAGCGCCAGCGTATGCCCACCCTCCCCATCCACATGAATCTCCATCGTCCCCGACAGCCCTGCCAACTCACCCGTCCCCGACCCCGGCACCACATGCCCGGCGGTGCGCGGCGGGGCTCCGGCCTCGGCGATTCCCCAGTGATGGAGCACGAACGTGCCCTCGCGTCCACCGAGCGTGCCCGTGACCTGCTCCGACGCGATATACCCCGCGTTCTCCAGAGGACCGTCGGCGCTGGCGCGGCACATCAGCAGCCGCACACGTCCTTCTCCGTCCAGATCACCGTGGTAGCGCTTGGTGACGCGTGCCTCCGAGAGGAGGGGACCTTCGCCTTCGTCGCCGTAGGGCAGGGTGTCCCAGCCGGTGACCTCGAAACTGGAGACGATCTTCATGAGCGAGAGTCCTTTGTGGAGGGGGATTGTTGACCAAGGTAGCCGGATGCCAGCCCACACGACCATGTTGGAGGGCGGGCGGTGCCCGTCGACTACCGCACTACCGGCAGAGAAGGACGCTCCAATGACAGCATGGAAACGCCTCGATTCCACCAGCCAGGTGACGTGGGGCCTGCTCGCCTTTGCCGTGGCCACCGGGTGCAGCGACCCACAGGCATCCACCTACCACGTGTTCGAGCCCGTGCTCGTCGCAACCACACGGGTAGAGTTCAGCGGAAACATCGCACTGCTCGCAGATGAACGCACGGCATGCGTCAGCGAGTTCTACGAAAAGAGGATTCGCTGTGTAGATCCTGACGGTTCCATCGTCGGTGTCTTCGGCCGTGAGGGAGAGGGCCCGGGCGAATTTACAGGTGTAAGCAGTCTCGTTGGCGGCATGGACGGAACCGTCGGAGTGGTGGACTACCGCGCCGACCGATTCTCGGTCTTTGAGCCGACTGGCGCCCTTGTGACCGCTTTCCAGATCCCCGGGGCAGTGCTCATTCCGAAGCCGACCGGACGCTTCGGCGGGACCGTTTCCATGGTGGGCACTTTGTCGAGTGCCGCCCGCGAAACCCGGCAACCGGCTGGTTCGGGGTATATCGCCTTCGAAATCGACCTCGCCTCAGGTGAAGTTCTGAATGAAGAGGAAAGCCCCCCGGCGAACGTCGAGACCGAATGCGAGCAGGTGTATGAAGGTTTCCCCAACCCCATCGGCGGCTGGGTCCTGATTGCCTGCCGGGGACTTCTGATCTTCGTCTCCGCCGATGGCGAAGCGACCGTCGTCCGATCGCCCGCGTACTTCGACGAACTCCCCAGCGAGAGAGAAGTTGCCCGGTGGGCGGAAGAACTCGGTGTCCTGGCCCGTCGCCCCCGCGGACCGGCCGTGCGCCCCGAAAGGCTGGAAGCCTACCGGAATTCGCCCAAGTTCTACCACATGGCGGGGCAAACAGGACTCTTCGATGCAACCGGAAGGCTGTGGATCGCCACCCAGCGGGACCACAACGAGTTCTCCTATCTGGATGTCTTCTCGGCCCGCGGCGGCGCGTTCATCGGCTCCGTGAAGGTCCGGGACCACATGAAGGGCTTCGACCTGGTCGGGTCGACCCTGGTTGTCCTGGTGGAACGCGTTGCGGGGCCGGACGATTCCGGCGTTGTTCCGGACAACGCGATCAACTGGTACGAACTGGGGGAGTTGGGCTTGCACTGACCTCTCTTTACAGTATGACCTTCCCGGAGACGTATCTGAACTCACCTTGACACTTCGGTAAACATTCGGTTATCGTTCAGAGACCATGTCTTCTGAACCAGCCCCACGACACCGGTCCACCCCCCCCGCCTACGCCGAACTCCAGGTCACCAGCAACTTCTCCTTCCTGCACGGCGCCTCCCACCCCGACGAGATGGTCGAACGCGCCGCCGAACTCGGCTACCGCGCCCTCGCCCTGACCGACCGCAACACGCTGGCCGGGGTCGTGCGCGCCCACGAGGCCGCCCAGCGCACCGGCCTCCACTTCATCCCCGGCGCCCGCCTCGACCTGACCGACGCCCCCAGCCTCCTCTGCCTCCCCACCACCCGGCCCGGCTACGGCGCCCTCTCCCGCCTCATCACCACGGGACGCCGGCGCGCCCCCAAGGGCGAATGCCACCTCACCCGCCAGGACGTCATTGAGGCCGCCGACCCAAACGGCCACCTCTTCATCGCCATTCCGCCAGTCACCCCCACCCCCCACTTCGCCACCGACCTCGCCTGGTACCGCGACCACCTCCCCACCCCCCTCCACCTCGCCGCCACCCACTACCATCGCGGCGACGACGACCGCCGCCTCGCCCACCTGGCCACCCTCGCCGCCTCACACAACATCCCCCTCATCGCCACCGGCGACATCCACCAGCACGACCCCGCGCGCCGCCGCCTCCACGACACGCTCACCTGCATCCGCGAACACTGCACCATCGACAACGCCGGCTGGCGCCTCGCAGCCAACGCCGAACGGCACCTCAAATCCCCCACCGAACTCGCCCACCTCTTCCGCGACCACCCCGACGCCCTCGCCAACACCGTCCAGGTCGCCGGCCAGTGCCGGTTCTCACTCGCCGAACTCCGCTACGAGTACCCCGACGAGGTCGCCGGCGACGGCCGCACCCCCCGCGAAACCCTCGCAACGCTCACCTGGGCCGGTGCGGCCAAACGCTACCCCGACGGCATCCCGCCCAGGGTCCGCGCGACCATCGAACACGAACTCGCGCTCATCGCGCAGCTGGACTACGAGCCCTACTTCCTCACCGTCGAGGACATCGTGCGCAAGGCGCGCGAGCTCGGCATCCTCTGCCAGGGGCGCGGTTCGGCCGCCAACTCCGCCGTGTGCTACTGCCTGGGCGTCACCTCGGTCGACCCCGCGCAGATCGATCTGCTCTTCGAGCGCTTCATCTCGGCCGAACGCGACGAGGTGCCCGACATCGACGTCGACTTCGAGCACGAGCGCCGCGAAGAGGTCATCCAGTACATCTACGGCAAGTACGGGCGCGAGCGGGCCGGGCTGACCGCGACCGTCATCACCTACCGCGTGAAGAGCGCTCTGCGCGACGTGGGCAAGGCGATGGGGCTGAGCGAGGACGTGATCGGGCGGCTGCTCTCCATGGTCTCGTGGCGGTCGAAGGCGGTGGACGGGGACCGGGCCCGCGAAGAGGGGTTCGATCCGGGTAACCGGCGACTGGCGCTGACGCTGGAGTTGGCCCGGGAGCTGTACGGCTTCCCGCGCCACCTGTCGCAGCATACCGGCGGCTTCGTGATTTCGCGCGGGCCGCTCTGCGAGATCGTTCCCATTGAAAACGCGGCCATGGAGGACCGCACCGTCATCGAGTGGAACAAGGACGACCTCGAGGTGCTCGGGCTGATCAAGGTGGATGTGCTCGGGCTCGGGATGCTCACGTGCATCCGCAAGGCCTTCGCCCTGCTGGAAGAGCACTGCGGCGTCAGCTACACGCTGGAAAACGTGCCGCAGGAGGACCCGGCCACCTACGATATGATCCAGCGCGGGGATACCGTCGGGGTCTTCCAGATCGAGAGCCGCGCCCAGATGGCGATGCTGCCGAGGCTGAAGCCGGCGACCTTCTACGACCTCGTGATCGAGGTGGCGATCGTGCGCCCCGGCCCCATTCAGGGCGACATGGTCCACCCGTACCTGCGGCGGCGGCAGGGGCGTGAGGCGGTGGAATACCCGTCCGAAGAACTGCGACAGGTGCTCCGGAAGACGCTCGGCGTGCCGCTGTTTCAGGAGCAGGTCATGCGGATCGCGATTGTTGCGGCGGGGTTCACGCCGGCCGAGGCCGACCAGCTGCGGCGGGCCATGGCCAGCTTCCGCAATCCCGGGACGATTCACAGTTTCCGCGACAAGTTCGTCGAGGGGATGACCGGGCGCGGCTACACCCGGGACTTCGCCGAACGGTGTTTCCGCCAGATCGAGGGCTTCGGTGAATACGGCTTTCCCGAGAGCCACGCGGCGAGTTTCGCGCACCTGGCCTATGTATCGTCGTGGCTGAAGCGCCACTACCCGGCGGTTTTCGCGTGCGCGTTGCTTAACAGTCAACCGATGGGATTCTACGCGCCCGCGCAGATTGTCAGGGATGCGCGCGACCACGGGGTGGAGGTGCGGCCGGCGGATGTGAACGATTCGGAATGGGATTGCACGCTGGAGGGGGCGGCGGGGGATTGCCCTCTCGCCCTGCGACTGGGCCTCCGCCGGATCCGCGGCCTGAAGGAAGACGACGCCCGGCGCGTGACTGCAGCCCGGGAGGACGGCTACCGCTCACCCGTCGACCTGTGGCGGCGGACGGGCATCTCTCCCGCCGTCATGACGCGCATGGCCGGAGCCGACGCCTTCACTTCGATGGGGCTGAGCCGCCGCCAGGCCGCCTGGGCCGTCCGCGCAATGAGCGAAGCCGGACCGCTGCCGCTATTCGAGTCGGCGGAGGACGACCGGGTCAGCGGCGATCGAACCGCTGGCGACCTCCGGGTCCACGACAATGGCCGCATCCAACCCGAGCCGGCGCTGCCCGCCATGACCGTCGGCGAGCAGGTGGCCGCCGACTACCGCACCACGGGCCTGTCGCTCAAGCACCACCCCGTCGCGCTGCTGCGGCGCCGTCTGGACGAGCGGCGTGTGCTGCCCGCGAAGGATCTGGAGAAGTTGAACGACGGGGACCGGGCCCTTGTGGCCGGAATCGTGCTGACCCGGCAGCGCCCCGGGAAGGGGATCGTGATGTTCGTCACGCTCGAGGACGAGACGGGGACGGCGAACCTCGTGGTGTTCCCGTCGGTGTACGAGAATCAGCGCCGCGACACCCTGACCGCGCGGCTGATGATGTGCCGCGGCAAGGTGCAGAAGGTGGACGGGGTGATCCATGTGATCGCGGAGCGGGTGACTTCGTTGAACGGGTGGCTGGAGGGGTTGGGGAGGGCGGGGGGTGGGGTGGGGGATGATGTGGGGCGGGGTGGGGATGGGGCGGGGGGCAAGGGGACGCTGGGCGGGGTGGGAGAAGGCGCGGGGGATGGGTTGCCGCGGCGTGGGGCCGGAGCCGGGCGAGGTGGTGACTCGGGGGGGTCGTTTGTGGGGCGGGGGCGGTTTTTTCACTGAGGGGAACCGCTCCGAAATCTGTCCCATCGGGACATGGAACCGCCCGTCCACACCCCTTTTCTTGGACTCCCCAGCAAAACTGTGGACGGAATCCGCAGTGCACCCAGACCCCCAGGACGCTATCATCCAATGGTCGACGACAAGCTCCGGAAACGGATGTCAGCTTCAAAGAGCGGATGGGGGTGGCGTGACCTTGACCGGATCTACATCAGCTACGGCTTCAAGAAGCGGGAAGGCAGCAACCACACCGTATACTCCCACCCAGCCTTTCCGCAGCTTCGAGCCACCGTGGCCCGGCATCGGTCCCTGCCGAAGGGCTACACTATCACCGCGCTAAGGCTCATCAGCGAGTTGGAACAGCTTGAGAACGTGAAGGAGAGCACGAGGAATGGCGATGAAGAACATTGAACACTATCTGGCCCTTCCGTACCAGCACACCGTGACGCTTGAGGAGTGCACGGACGGCTCTCCATGCTACGTCGCTCGCGTAATCGAATTGCCGGGGTGCGAGAGTCACGGAACGACACAGGCCGATGCCTTGGCCAATCTGGAGAACGCGAAGCGACTCTACATCGAAACCATGATTGAGGACGGACTCGAGCCGACGGCCAGTCTCGCGGCAGAGTATGCCGGACAGCGTGCCTGAAGCCCCCACCCCAGCCTACTACCGTGATGGAATACACCGTCGTGATCGAAGAGGGACCGACCAGCTACGGAGCCCATGTCCCGGAACTGCCCGGATGTGTTGCTGCAGCGAAAACCCGCAAGGAGGTTGCCAGCCTCATCCGCGAGGCCATCCAGCTCTACACCGAAGAGCTCGAGAGGGACGGACTTCCGGTTCCCGGGACGGTGTGCCGGGGATAAGCCAGCCGCAAATCACCGGCCCGCCCCCCCATCCCCATGACCCTCCCCCTCGCCCTCGCCGCCCTCACCGTCGCCATCTGGCTCGCCCTCGCGACCACCACCATACTCGGCCGCCACCTGATCCCCCGGCTCGACCAGGCCGCCCCACCCCACCCCGACGACCCCCCACCCCCCCGCCTCTCCATCATCGTCACCGCGCACAACGAGGAGCGCTCCATGGAACCGGCCCTCCGGTCCCTCCTCGCGCTACGCTACCCCGACTACGAAGTCATCTACGTCAACGACCGCTCCTCCGACCACACCGGTGAGATCGCCGAACGGCTCGGCACTGGCGACCCACGCCTCACCGTCCTGCACATCGACGAACTCCCGCCCGGGTGGTTCGGCAAGCCTCACGCGGCCCAGCGCGGCCCCGACGCGGCCACCGGCGAGATCCTTCTCTTCACCGACGCCGACGTGACCTTCGCCCCCGATGCCGCGGCGTACGGCGTGCGCCATCTCGTCCGGGAGCGCCTCGATCACCTCGCCGCCGCGCCCCGCCTCGCCGTCACCGGCACCATGCTCCAGGTCTGCACGATCGTGTCGCGTCTCTTCATCGGCGCCAGGCTGCAGCTCTGGAAGGTGAAGGATCCCCGGAGTTCCGCCTTCTTCGGAATCGGCTCCTACACGATCATGCGCGCCGACTCGTACCGTGCGCTCGGGGGGCACGAGCGTGTTGCACTCCGGCCCGACGAGGATCTCCGGCTGGGCCAGGCCGTGAAGAAGTCGGGAATGCGATCCGACTTCCTCGAGGGAAAGGCGCTTTTCGAGTGTCCCTGGTACCATTCCCTGGGGGACTTCATTCGAGGACTTGAGAAGAACTCCTTCGCCGCCCTGGACTACAACCTGTTCATGGCTGCGGGCACCACCGCCACCATCACCTGGCTGGCCGTCGCCCCGCTCGTGATGGCGCCGCTGCTTCTGTCGAGCGGCCATGTTTCTGGCCGGCGCCCTCTTCGCGGCCTGCCCGCTCATCTACTGGGGGGTCGCCGGCACCGTCTCGCGGGATGATTCCTACCCCTGGTGGAGCGCGATTCCCTTCCCGGCCGCCGTCCTCGTCATCGTGTACACGATCTGGCGCTCCGCGCTCCTCACCATCATCCGTGGCGTCGTCTGGCGTGGGCCGCCGGTCCCTCTGGCTCAGTTGCGCGCGGCACGGATCCGCGCCGGGAATCCTCCGCCAAGATCCGGTCGCAATTCCCACGAGTAGGGTCAGGGGGTGGCGCGGTGCCCTTAGGGTCCGGTGCGTCAATTCCACTCGCTTTCGCGGCGGTGCTCAGTCCGGCTCCCGTAGGTCCGTTTCCACCCCCTGCCCTCCGAACCGGACGTGCGGATTTCCCGTTATGTGGCTCTCCAGTGGGATCATGCCACTCGCACGCGGAACACCGGTTCGGGGTCACACTCACGGTGCCGGTGGCTTGCGTTCCTCCGGCTGCCAGAGGCTGCACGGCTTCACCCGCGCGGTGTCCCTCGCCGTCGCGCCGCCGGGCCTGTTCACGCCCCGGCGGCACCGAGCCTCCATTCGGCCCGGCCCCTTCGCTTACGCATGTGATGCTTCGGAACTCTCCGCCCCTTCACGCGGGGTTCGTAGGCAAAGCCACTCCCGCAGGCTTTCGCTCCTCCGTCATCCCTCCACACCTGAGGCCCCTTTCCTCGACGGGCATCCCGGCCGACCGACGGCCTTCCCCTATTGACAGAAGGGTCGGCTTCCGCATTACCCTCTCTGCCAACACACGCGAGACACGAGAGGAGAAAGAGATTAGAGTAGGGCGAGGCAGAGAGTTGAACGATGGCACGAGGAGAAGGAATGAAGGTGAACGGAACGCCCCTCTCCACGGGGGAGGGCAAGCGAAGCGCGGCAGCCCGGCCGGATCCGGAGGTTGCGGCGAAGACGACGCGGCGGCGGTTCACGGCGGCGTACAAGCTTTCGATCGTGGAGAAGGCGGACGCCTGCGATACACCGGGCGAGATCGGAGAGCTGCTTCGGCGCGAAGGACTGTATAGTTCGCACTTGTCGTCGTGGCGGAAGGCGGCGCGGGAAGGGTCGCTGCGGAGGCTGGCGAAGAAGCGAGGCCCGAGGCCGTCCGGCGGGAAGCGTGAGGCGAAGAGGGTGCGGAAGCTGGAGCGGGAGAACGCGCGGTTGCGCGAGGAACTTCGCAAGGCGCGCATCATCATCGATGTCCAGGGAAAAGTTGCGGGGCTGCTGGGTGTGAGCCCCGGGGACGGGAAGCGCTCTTGAGCGCGGCCAGAGGCTTGGCCGGGCACGTGGGCGTACGCGCGGCGTGCAAAGCCCTCGGGGTTGCGCGCGCCACGTTCTACCGTCGCCGGAGGCCGAAGACCGGGCAGTGGCAGCCCCGGCCGGCTCCTGCCCGGGCCCTGGACGCGACGGAGCGGGCGGGGGTCTTTGGTGTGCTGTGCTCGCCGCGCTTCGCGGACCGTGCTCCCGCGGAAGTGTACGCGACGCTGCTGGACGAGGGCGTCTATCTGTGTTCGGAGCGGACGATGTACCGCGTCCTGGCCGAGAATCAGGCGGTCCGCGAGCGCCGGGCGCAACGTAGCCATCCCAACCACCCGAAGCCCGAGGTGGTGGCCAGGGCACCCAACGAGGTGTGGTCCTGGGACATCACCCGGCTGCTGGGGCCGGAGAAGTGGCAGTACTTCTATCTGTACGTGATCCTGGACATCTACAGCCGCTACGCCGCCGGATGGATGGTGGCGGAGCGCAAGACCGCCGGCTTGGCCGGACACTTGATCGGGGAGACATGCCTCAAGCACGGTGTGCAGCCCCGGGTGCTCACGCTGCACTCGGACCGGGGATCTCCCATGACGGCCAAGTGCACGGCGCAGCTCCTGGCCGACCTGGGCGTCACCCAGTCGCTGGGCCGCCCCAGGGTCTCGAACGACAACCCTTACTCGGAGGCGCACTTCAAGACCGTCAAGTACCATCCGGGCTTCCCGGGTCGCTTCGGCAACATCGAGGAGGCGAAGGACTTCTGCCGGGAGTTCTTCCAGTGGTACAACACCGAGCACCGGCACGGCGGCATCGGCTTGCTGACGCCGGAACAGGTCCATCTCGGCCGCGCCCCCGCGGTCATCGAGCACAGACAGAAGGTGCTGGCTGCGGCCTACGCCGCCCGGCCCGACCGCTTTGTCGGTGGCCCGCCGAGAGCTGCGGAACTCCCGGTGGAGGTCTGGATCAACCGCGCACTCCCCGTCACGGCAGCCGATGGAGCAGAGCCGGCCAACGGGGGAAAGGAGGGCTCACTAAACTGAATCGGAAAGTGTCTCAACGTCGTTGGCAGGTTCCGTTATGTGTTTCGAGGCCTGCTCGGCGTTCACTCGCGTTCCGGCCTGCATGGTCGCTGAGCCGCCCAAGGCGGCCCGTCTCGCCAAAGTGCTTCAGCCCATGTCGTTACCTCCATGAACCGCTCTGGCCGCTACCAGCCGGAGCGATAGCTGGGTGGGATTCGCACCCACCAGGAAAGCGCGCCTTTCCACGGCGCACTGACAACTCCACATGACTTAATGTCACCTGGAGTTTACAATTCGCGATTGTGTGGCCGCCTCGCCGACCACCTTCCGCCCTATTCCTCCTCCCCCAGGAAACTGCAAAGCGCGAAAACCTCGACCCCGAGATCCCTCAGCCGCCCCGCCCCCGGCAGTTCCGGCAGATCCACCACGAAACCCGCCCCCACCACCACCCCGCCCATCCCCCTGACCAGCTCGATCGCCGCCGCCGCGCTCCCCCCCGTGGCCACCAGGTCGTCGATCAGCAACACCCGCGTCCCCACCCCGATCGGCGCGACCTCCTGCATCTCCACCCGCGCGGTCCCGTATTCGAGCTCGTAGTCGACGCCCCGCACCTCGCCCGGCAGCTTCCCCGCCTTCCTCACGGGCACGAAACCCACGCCGAGCTCCTGCGCCACCGGCACCCCGAAGATGAACCCGCGCGCCTCGATCCCCACCACGACCTCGGGCGCCGCATCCCGGAATCGATCCGCCAGCGCCGCCGTCGCCTCCCGAAACCCATCGGCGTCCTCCACCAGCCCCATCACGTCGCGAAAGCGGATTCCGGGAATGGGGAAGTCGGGGACGGCGCGGATCAGCGACTTGATGCGAGCTGACAGGCTGGTAAGCATGGCCAGACAGAACGCTCCTACGGCCTCGCCGGCACCGCACCGTACACCACAATCCGCGGCACCATCGCGTTGTCGTATTCAGGGACATACACCGCCGGCTCGCCGCCGCGGTCCAGCAGGTTTCCGTCCGCCGAATCCCACACAAACCGCCCGAGGTGACGCCGCTCGCGGAGGCTGAAGACATCGAGGCGCGTGTCATAGTACTCGTCCTCACGACCGGCGGGCACTGCGTATCCAAATCGAAGTTGCTCCAGAAGGACATCGTCCCATGCGGGATCCGCGGTCCTCAGGGTCATCCAGAGGTTGTCGTCCGCGTCCAGCGCCAGCCCGGTCATTATCGTCTCCGGAGGTTCCCTCGATCGGTCCGGCATTTCGGTGATCTCCGGAAACCAGGGCAGTTCCCCCTCCACATGCCGCAGGAACTCGCCCTCCGCGGACCATTCCTGGACGACCGGGGTCGCGATCCAGCCCCACCACACCGTGCCGGGTCGGCTCAGCACGTTCCCCTCCACGCGCTTGCCGGTTTTTGAAAGGATGTCGGTCACTTCGGCGCCAGCATTCGCGGCTCCGAACTGGAGCGTCGTAGCTCCGGTGGACAGGTCGATGAGGTGGAGCGGGTGTTCGATGACTCTCGTGCGCCACGTGGTCGCAAACATGACGACCCGTCCCTGGCCGACAGGCGTCACCTGTCCACCTTCAGGATGTTGGTAGGGGCGCTGGGCAATGTATTCCCCCGCAGGCGACAGGATGACGACTGCCTTCCTTCCGCCCTCGAGCACCACGATTCGTCCATCGATCACATCCAGATCCCAAATGGAGCGAAACTCGCCAGGCCCCTCCCCTTCTCTCCCGATCTCCCGCATGAACGCTCCGTCGTGATCGAACATCTTGATTCCGGTACCGCCCAGATGGAAGAGCAGATATCCCAACTCCTCGCTCCAGGCGGCGCGCATGTGGTCGGCCTCGATGATTCCCGCTCCGTCCCTGTCGCCCAGGCGGACGAGTTCGGTCATCTCGAATTCGCAGTCGTTACAGAGTTCGAAATCTGCCCAGTTGAGGACTTCCTGGGCGGTGAGGGCGGCGGCAAGGGAAAGAGTGGTGCCGAAAGCGAAAATCGCTGAACAGTTGACTGGCTTCATCGATCACACTCCCGGTATCTTGAAGAGACTTTGAGATTCCATTCTAGCGCGGAATCACCGACAACTCCACACAAGCCACGGCGGAAACGATGACGAAGGCCGGCACCGGAATCACGTGCGTCGCAGTTGCCCTCTCCGCCGCTTCCCTTGCGCCTCCCTCCGGTCTGGCAGCCCAGGAGCCCGAACAGGACACGACGGTGTTCCGCGTGACCGCCAATCTGCGCGATGCGGACACGAACGAGGCCTTGATGGGCGCGTTGATCGAGGTGGCGGGCCACGCCAGACGATACGTCACCGGGATGCACGGGCAGGTCGGCTTCGACCTCCCGGCGGGTCGCTACACCTTTACCGCGCACAAGGGCGGGTACGCCACGCTGCGGGGTGACTTCCGCGTGGAGCGCGCGGGCAACCTGATGGTCATGATGCATGAACTGGGGGAAGTGGACACGAGCATTCCCGGGAGGTTGCTCGTAAGGGTGGCGGAGTTCGGATCGGGTCGTCTGATCGAAGGGGCGGGCGTCTCGCTCTCCGGGGGGCAGGCCCGGATGACGGACGGGCGGGGGTGGGTCGAGTTTCGTGACCTGAGCGGGCCGGTTGCCGAGGTCACCGTGCAGAGTTTCGGCTACGAGACGCGCACCGAGCCCATCTCGTTGCAAGACGGGCGCACGACGGCCGTAGAGGTGTCGTTGGCGATCGACGCCGTGGTTCTGGCACCCCTCGAGGTGGAGGCCCGGTCCCGGTTCCTGGAAAAGCAGGGAGTGTACTGGAGGCTCGATCATCGCTGGCCGGACAGGCTCCTGACCCGGGAGGAACTCATTGAGCAGTCCGAACCGTACCTCTCGGACGTTTTCAGGCACCTTGCAGGGTTTCAGGTGTTACGAACGGGGCATCTCGCAAGGCTCGCGACCTACTCCGGTTGTCCGATACCCGTGTTCCTGGACGGGCGGCCCGTAGGCCTGGCGGGGTTGAACATGAACGACATTCAGGCGGAGGAATTGGAGTTCGCCGAAGTGTATGACCCCGGGCGGGTTCCGGGGCGCTATCTCCCCATAGCCGACTATCGTGAACCTCCTCATGAATGCGGTATCGTTCTGCTCTGGTCGCGTAGGCGGGCCGGTAAAGGGTAGGCATTGGGGCAGGGCCTGCCTACCGCGGAATCACCGGCAACTCCACATACGACCCCTCCTCATTCCCCCGCACGCCGAACATCTGCTGGCGCGAATGGCCGATCGACCCCGCATTGAAGGGCGCCCTCCCCTTCATGGCGTTCGCGACCGAGATCTGGGAAGCGTCGAGCGGCGGACCGAACGAGGCGTCGTGGGTGAAGTCGGCGGTGTATTCGTCGGTACCGGGACTGCCGGGCTCCCGGTCGAGCACGCCGTTGTCGCCCAGATGGAACCGCAACCGCACTTCCCGCTTCAGCGGCCACGTCTCCTCTGCCCGCCAGCCCTCGTTGTGGACGAAGATGTGGACCGGCGGCTCCTGGTCGATGCCGTTGCGGATGTCCTTCAGCCAGCGGTCGTACCAGCGCAGCGCCTCGCCCAGGTAGGTCGGCGTATAGACGTCTCGCGGGTCGGGTCCGCGCCGATGCCCTTGGACGCGGCCGGCGAAATCCCCTGGTGGTACATCGGCCACGCGATGATCCGCGACGGATTCGTCCCCTCGAGCGTCGCGAAGACCTCGAAGGAACTCCGCGCGAAAGCGTCCCACCAACCCGCGAAGTTGTAGATCGCCACCCCGGACTCGACGATATCCGGCACCAGTCCCCAGGTCATGTCCCCGGGAGTCAGACCATCGGCCTCGCGCGGCGTGTCGAAGAAGCGCTGCGACCGGATGCTGGTCACCGCGTCGTAGTTGCCGGGCGCGCCATCGGCGTGGGCGATGTGCTCCATTGTGGCGTTGAAGTAGGCGTGCTCCGTGCGTCCACCGGGAGCTATTGGAGTGACAGAATGTATACTGGCGTTGACATAATGTAAGGTTGTCTTTACAGTTGCAAGTTGGGTTCCTCCACGGGATTCCAGCCACAGCATTCTACCCCGGAAGCGACCATGGCAACCAGAGCGGACAGTCGAGTTCACATCGAGCGAGCCGGCGTGGTACGCATGGCCCTGACGACGACCGATGCGTTCCCGCTCTTCAACGCCGAGGGTGAGCGACGATGGGTGGCAGGCTGGGATCCGCATTCCGTGCATCCGGCCGACTCCGGTGTGGGAGAGGGCGCCGTCTTCCAGACCCGCAAGGGTGAAGGAACCGCGACATGGGTCCAGACGCGCCATGATCCCGCCGCGGGCCGCGCGTCGTTCGTGTATGTCCTGCCGGATCACCACGTCGCCATGGTGGACGTCAGGGTGATCCCCGACGGCGATGGACGAAGCCGCGCGGCGGTGAAGTATCGCATGACATCGCTCTCATCCGATGCGGACGACTTCGTGCGGGCATTCGGCGAAGGGTTCGAGGACTTCATGGTCCATTGGGAGGAGGCTATTCGGCGGCACATTGTGGAGGGGATGCCTCTTTCCGCGAGGTGAACTCACGTACACGGCATGCTACGTCTGCGCACCAGTTCTCATGAATCTCTCGGTGTACACCGCGTTCTCGATGTCTGTCTTGAACCATCGCAATAGCTCGATCACACCCGTTGCCAGACCCTCGAATGCATCCGCATCGAGTTGCAATGGATCCACTCGTCCGTGCGCGATCTTGTTACGTCTGACAAGCAGACGATCGTCAATGAAATGCAATTTGCCTTCATATTTCTGTACGTCGACCCCAATCCATGATGCTATATCAGCAAATACACTAAAACTCAAATTGGCTCGGCGATCAATCAGATCTCCTTTCCCTAACTTTGCTTGCGATTCCTGGTGACACAAGACCGTTTCTAGCGCCGACACCATCGCACTTGCCTTTTGGGTGACCACAATATCCTGCATTTGGGCTCTTAGGCTCAGTGCCACGAAACACAATTGTAGTTCCGAGTGTCTCAACCGCCTGCACGATACATAATTGACGTACGCCTTGGCGCATTGTTTTACGAACCCCTCCCAGTGCGCATACAGCAGCGCTATCCCCGCCCGTATAAAGGTCTGCTGTGCCACACCGCCTTTCTTGGTAGCTGTACGAAGATAGGTAATTTCCCTCAACCGCCACGCCATTTCACTATCCAGAACGTCTTGAAGTTGCTCAGGTGTTCTAATCTTCTTCTTCATGGACCAAAATACGCTTTCCCAAACGGCAGGAGATACCTGAGCCTAGTAGTGCCGCGGACACCTTGGCCCGAGTATTTTTGGAAGTACTCCTCCTTCCACACTGCTCGGCTCCTACTGTCCAGCCAAGACTCCGGATTATCCTGTTTGAGAATCTCCTCCTGATTGCAAGCGACTCCGTGGGCTATTGCGTCGAAGCCCGAAATCAAGAAAGGGCCGCTGAATTTGTTGCCGTCCCATTTCTTGAATGCATTGCTTCCCAGAGCATCGGTCAGTAAATCGAAAGTTGTGTGGAATGTGCGCTCTTCAGATTTGCGTTCTTCTTCGCTCATTTGACGTGCAAGCTTGAGGGCGGCACGATCCAGGTATTCGTTAACGTCTAGACCACTTGCGTAGGGGATGCGGCGATAAGCTATGTACCGAAGCACGATTTCCATATCCTGTTGTTGTTGAAGCTTGACATCGCTAAGGACGACAGTGCTTCGAAAGGGCTCGTATTCTGTCAAGCCCCTTAGCCAGTCGTGGAAATCCTGGTTCACCATCACTAGTACACAATTCCGTACCTCCTGAGCCGACAAGTGGGATCCACCAGTGTTCAATCGCTGAAAGAGTTCGAACTTCGCCTCCTCGTCGCTTTCCTTTTTTAGGATCTCAACGCGCATCCGGGATCGCTTGAGATCCAATCTTTGTGGAATCGGAAGTGATTGCCATTCAATGCCTGCAAGACCGGGAACTAAGTTCGTGCCTTCAAGCGATGACGACGAGACAGCCTCACCATCGCTGTCCTTGAGTATACCGACGAATTCCAGAACTGTAGAAATGCGCTGAAGGCCATCGATCAATTCCCATGTTCCTCCAGGTTGTTGAAAGACGAAGATCGGTGGCGTGGGGATTCCCAGCAGCAATGACTCAATGAATCGAGTCTTTTGGGATTCGTCCCAGCGGAAGTACCTCTGGTAAATCGGATTGATGACCAGCTCATGTTCTTTGTAAAGGCTGATCAGCTCCCCCACTGACATGTCATAGCCATCTGATACGACACGGCGTCGGGCCGCCTGGATCTGACTCTCCAACTCGTTCACAGTGTTGTGCTCTAGATCCACAAGACCTCCTAAACTAGGGGTGACACGTAGTGGCGGGGGGTACCGTGGCGCCCGCCAACGCAACGCCAATTGCTGCGCCGACCTGAAACATTCTATCGTCATTGAGCGTGGTTCACAAGTGACCTAGGCCCTTAGGTTTACTTGCCCCAGCCAGGGGTACCGTCCATCAATCCCCCAGCCACCACCCCACCCGTCCCCAACCCCAGCGTCACCCCGGACATCTGGTGCCCCGTGTTCACGAACACATTCCCGCGCGACGGCACCCGCCCCACCACCGGCAGCGTATCCGGCAGCATCGGACGCATCCCCACCCACTCCCGCCCCCCCTCCCGCGCCTCCGGGATCTCCACGTCGCGCTCTACCACCCGTCGCAACGACCGCACCCGCGCAGGGTCCAGCCGCTCATTCACCCCGGACAGCTCCATCGTCCCCCCGAACCGGAGCGCGCCTTCGAACGAGGTCAGCCCGACGTGCGCGTCGCCCAGGTAGAGCGGCTGCCGCAACTGGTTCTTCGGCCCGTCGATCGTCACCGAATACCCCTTCCCCGCGGTCAGCGGGATCTTCCACCCCAGCATCCTCGTCAGCACACCAGTGCTAGCACCGGCTGCCAGCACTACGGCATCGACATCCAGCTCCCCACCGTCCGTCCTCACCGCCGTAACCCGCCGCCCCTCCTCCCGGAACCCTACCACGGCCGTCCCCTCGAAGATCTCCACGCCCCGCGCCCGCAACCCCACCGCCAACCCAGCCGTCAGCGTCTCCGGCCGCACATGGCCATCCGATTCCACGAAGAACCCGCACGAAAACCCAGGCCGCAACATCGGCTCCAGTTCGTAGAGCCCTCCTTCATCCACCTCCCGCCAAACACTCGCCCCCACCGCCGACACCGCGGCCAGCTCCTCACGCCTTTCCACGGCCTTCCCCCGATCACGAAACGCGATCAACACCCCTGCCCGCGAGAACTCGAAATCGATTCCGTCCGTCGCCAGCTCATCATAGAGCTCCATCGTCCTCGCGTTGAGCGCCACCAGCTTCCGCACCCCCCGCTCCCAGTCCGCCCTGTTGCAGTGCGACCGGAACCGCCACAGCCACGGCAGCAAGCCGGGCACCGCCGAGGGCCGCACATACAGCGGACCATCCCGCCGGACCGCCCGCAGCAGCGACCTCCAGGTCAGCCCGGGCCCCGGCACCGGCGTCGAGATCGACGGACAGACCCACCCCAGATTCCCCAACGAACACCCGCCCCCCACCCTCCCCGCCTCCACCACGAACGGCTCGGCCCCCTCCTTCTTCAGATACCACGCGCTCGCGAGGCCAACGACCCCACCCCCCACCACCGCGACGCGCACCAGACCCTGCCCCTCCTACCCCTCCCCCCGATACCCCGCCCCCCGCACAATCATCCCCGGCTTCGCCCCGGTGTGCGCCCCACCCCTCAACACCGCCACCCCATTCACCAACACCTCCTCGATCCCCACCGACAGCTGGTGCGGCTCCTCGAAGGTCGCCCGATCGCCCACCGTCGCCGGATCGAAGACCACCACATCCGCATACATCCCCACCTCGAGCACCCCCCGGTCCCCGATCGACAACCGCGTCGCCACCGCCGACGTCATCTTGCGCACGGCATCCTCCAGCGTGATCACGCCCTCGTCCCGCACGTACCGGCCCAAGATGCGCGGATACGTCCCGTACGACCGCGGATGCACCATCCCGGTGGCGGTTTCCGGATTGTGGCCGCCCGCGTCCGTCCCGATCTTGATCCACGGCTGCTGCAACTGCAGCGCGACGTTCTCCTCGGCCATCATGAACACGACCATTCCGGCGGCGCCCTCGGTCATGAGGAGAATTTCGATGGCCGCGTCCACCCAGTCGACCCCCATCTCGGCCGCGACTTCCGCCAGCCGCCTCCCCACGTAGCCCGCCGCACCGGTCGGCTCACCGTCGGGGCCCGTCTCGGCCACCGAGGTGATCAGCACCCCCTCCGGCGTCGCCAGAAGGCCCAGATTCTCCCAGTCCCCTTCATCCCCCAGGATCTCGTCGTGAATGCGCTGCCGGGTCTCCGGATCGCGCAGGTTGTCCAGGAGCCCCCCGCCGTCCGACGCCCACGGGGGCAGCACGGCCGAAAGCCCCGTCCCTCCGGCCGGGTAGGGGTACATGTTCGCCTCCACATCGACCCCCGCGGCCCTCGCCGAATCGATCTTCGCGATCGCCAGGGGTGCCTTGTAGTGGTTGCGCTGCCCGGCGGCCTTCAGATGGTAGATCTCGACGGGGATCCCCGCCCTCACCCCGATCTCGATCGCCTCGTCCATCGCCTCCAGCAGCCGGTCCGCCTCCGAGCGCATGTGCGTGATGTAGAGCCCGTGCGGCGCACTCGCCGCGACCACCTCCACCAGCTCATCCGTCGAGGCGAAGTTGCCCGGCGGGTAGATCAGCGCGGTCGCCACCCCGAAGGCCCCGTCCTCCATCGCCCGCCGCACGACCGCCCGCATGGTGTCGAGTTCCGCCTCCGTCGCGTCCCCCGCCACCTCGCCCTTCGCGTACACCCGCACCGTGGTCGCGCCCAGGAACGACCCGAAGTTCGGCGAGGCACCGTTCTCCTCCATCGCCCTCAGCCAGCGGTCGAAGCCGCGCGGCCCCGAGAAGTCGAGCCGTTCGCCCCGCGCCTCGGGGTCGACCAGCCCGGCGCCGCGGTCCGTGTTCGCGTTGGCGGGCGCGTTCGTCCACCCCTCGCCCATGATCTCGGTGGTGATGCCCTGGGTGATCTTGCCGAGCAGCCGTCCGTCGCCGGTCAGAAGCTGCCCCCGAGAGTGCGACTGGATGTCGATGAAGCCGGGGGCCACCACCCTGCCCGTGGCGTCGATCCGCTCGCCGGCCTCCACATCGGCCAGCCCGCCCGCGGCAGTCACCGCCGCAATCCGGTCCCCCCGGATCCCCACGTCGCCGGCATAGCCGGCCACCCCGGTGCCGTCGACCACCGTCCCGTTTTCTATCACGATGTCCATCGCTTCAAAGGTCTCCGAACCCTCCGGATCCCCACAGGCGCCCAGCGCGGTCACCGCGCCCAGCACGACCCAGCCCGCCAGTACCTCGATCTTCGCTCTCAATCCGGCCTTCGCTTCGTCACTGTAAACGTTGATTTACAAAATGTCATGTAGTCTTTCCATTTCTGTCCGACCAACGCCAATCCGGACGCCGTCTCGCCATCACGCCCCATGGCCGCCCGTCGCAGAAATGGCCGGCCTCCTCGCCATCAGATACCTCCCGTACTCCTTCCCCATCCTGAACCCCACGATGTCGTACATTTCCGAAAAAAGGCGCGTGAGTGCCGCGCTATTCGCGCGCCGCCACGCGAGCGCCTCCTCGAACGATTCCGACACGACCGCATCGATGTCGCGCGGCACCGGCACCTGGATCAAGTCGGCGCCGGACGGGATCCGGCCGTTGCAGCCGGGCTTGCCCATCGCCGGTTGCGCGCTCCCACAAGCGGCCCCTTCCGTCGCCGTCTCCGCGCGGTCCGGAACCACCCGCCCCCCGTCCACCGCCATACAATCGCCTTCCGCGAGCTGGCTGGACGACGACCGAGCCACCCCACCGCACCCCATCAGCGACCACCGCGTAATAAACCTGTCCGTGCCCAACCGGTGCAGAGCGCTGTCCGAGGCCCCGTACATATCTGGGACGAACTCGGCGATCGTGGCACCCAGGCGGTTGAGGTTGAAGTGGGCGTTGCGCGCCACAAGCGGGTCGAAGGTCCAGTACAGCGTGTCCACGCCTCGCTCCGCCAAGGCCTTTTGCTGGGCGAACTTGAGGCGCCTTCCGATCCCGGCGTTGCGGGCCTCTACGTGCACCGCGAGCATGTGGGACCAGTGGGCCAACTCACCGTCCCGGGGCCCAGTCACCCCGAAGACGAAACCGAGCATTGCACCGCCGGGATCGAACGCCCCCAGGCAGACCCCGCCCATCTTTACCGCGATGCCCATCATGCTGACCGGAACAACGTCCGAAAACCGTCGGCCCCAAGTGTAGCGTTGCAGTTCTACGCAGGCTTCGTACTCTGCCCGCGTCTCCACCGGTCGGATCGTGATTTGGTCGCCCTCGGACGGGGCCGGATCGGTTGCTGGTCCCGGTCTCGTAACTGTGGCCATCGTTCTCCGTATTGAAGTGTGTTGTCCGCCAGCATTCACAGACTGCACCACGCTAGGGCAGGTGACTGTATACGGCAAGGAATACACCACCAAGTCGATACGCAGTTCCACCGTTGCTACGTGGAAGGAGGAGACGGACCCCGCCTCCTGGCTCTGCACGATGCCATCAAACCACAGGCCGAGCGGTACACGCGGCTGTACGTTGACGCCCTGATCGACCAGCTCGTACTCTCCGTCGACGAGCACCAGGCCACGATCGATGCCATCGAAGACGGTGAAGCGGAGCGGGCGCAGCTGGCAGTGCAGACCAATTGGGGCATCGCGGCCGATCGGCTCGGCGAAGTGATCAAGCGCGCGGGGGAGCTGGGCAGCTGGTAGTCGGTCGGCAGGCGCACGGAGAACCTGAGAGAGCCTGACCGCATGATGAGATGCGTGGCGCTCCGGGAGCGCCAACCCTAACCTTCCGCCTTCCCGCGTCCGCCCGTGAAGCGATTCGCGCGTTTGTTGCAACACCCGGTCAGGAGGAGTCGACTCATGCTTCGTTCCGAGCTCAAACCCACTGCGACCGCCGCGCCCGTCCTGCTCCTTCTCACGCTGGCCGCGGCCGTTTCCTCCTGCGAAACCGAATCGCCCGCAGGTAACCCGACGCGTGAGACGCTTCCCAACGGGGGCGTCCTCGTCCGCTACCCCGACCTCCCCGCCATCGACTCCGTCGGCCCCGAAGTCACCGAGGTGCAGGTGGACCTCCGATTCGGTAGCCGCGAAGGCGACGACCCCAACTTCATTCTCGGCAACATCCGGGGCGTCCAGGCCGCGAGCGACGGCACGATCTACGTGCTGGACTTCCAGGCTCAGGAGATTCGGGTCTTCAATCCCGGCGGTGCCTACCTGCGCACCATCGCGCGGCGCGGCGAAGGCCCCGGCGAGATTGTGGAAGCCAACGGGATCCTCCTCTCCGGCGACACCCTCCTGTGGGTCAACGACTATTCCCAGAACAGGATCGAAGGGGTCGATCCCGCAGGTGCGGAGGTGCGCTGGTTCACCAAGCCGGTCTTCGGCTACGGTTACATCTGGGACGGGATGTTCGACCGGCAGGGTCGCTACTGGAAAGAAACCAGCCATCGTGATGATGACGAGGGCGACCGAGGCGATCCCGAGCCCGGGCTGCTCTCGAGCACCTCGCGCCTCTACTTCAAGTCCCATGACCTGTCCACGGAGCAGGTCGACTCGGTCTACATGGGTGAGACGACCAGCCGCGCCTACCGTTCCGCCGCGGACTGGGGTGCTCAAGTCCCCTTCGACCCCTCCGACAACCATGTCGTCAACCCATCCGGGGGGTTCTGGAGCGCGAACACGGGCTCATACCACCTGACCCGCACCGGTGAGGGCGGCGACACGCTGCTGGTGATCGAAGCGTCGCTGCCCGGCATCCCGGTTACGTCCGATGACCGATCCGCCTACGTCGAGAGGTGGGCCGAGCGCGAACCGGAGTACCGCAGTGACTACGAAGCGGTCGCCGCCCTCATGCCGGACTTCAAACCCATTCTCCAGGGCATCCTGGTCGACGACGAGGACCGGCTCTGGGTGCGGAGAACCGTCCCGGCCGACGCCCCCCCCTTCTTCGACCAGTTCTCGCAGGACGGCGACTATCTGGGTTCGGTGCGTCTGGCCTTTTAACCCGGATACCGGTACTGGATCCAACACGGCGCCATCTACACCTGGATCGTGGACGACGTGGGGGTGCAGTATGTGGTGAGGGCGCCGTTGTCGTGAACTCATCGCTCACCCCTCACGACTCCGGGGCGGCGAGCGCAAAGAAAACCAGGCCTGCTCCCAAGGAGATGCACCATGTTCCGCACCGCATCACGACTCGCACTGATCGCCACCGCCTTCTCCTGCACCACCGAATCCCCCGCGGGGGCCCCTGCGCGAGAGATCCTTCCCAACGGTGCAACGCTCATCCGCTACCCGGATCTCCCCGCCATCGACTCCGTAGGCCCGGAAGTAACCGAAGTCCAGGTGGACCTGCGGTTCGGCAGCCGCGAGGGTGACGATCCCAACTTCATCTTCGGAGACATCCGGGGAATCCAGGCAGCGAGTGACGGCACCATCTACGTGCTGGACTACTCGGCCACCGAGGTGCGCGCCTTCGATCCCGACGGCCGGTATCTGCGGACGATCTCGCGAAGAGGTGAAACCTGGACATTCGCTTCGAGGCATTCGAGATGACCGAGGTGAACCCCGCCGGCGGATTCTGGCGCGCGAACAACGCTGCATACCGCATTGCGCGGGTCGGCGAGGACGGGGACACGTTGGTTGTGATCGAGGCCGGGCTGCGCGTGCAACCGGTGACCGAAGAAGACCGTTCGGCCTACGTCGAGACCATTGTGGAAGTGTACCCTGCGATGCGGCGCGAGGCGGAAGAGGTCGCGGCGCTGATGCCGGACATCAAGCCGATTCTCGCGGGCATGATCGTGGACGATGCAGGCCGGCTCTGGGTGGAAAGGGTCACTTCAGCCGATGCCCCCGCCTTCTACGACAGGTATTCCGAAGACGGCGAGTACCTCGGTTCCGTCCGCTTCGGATTCAGTCCCGGGCCGTACAGCAGCTTTTGGGTCCAGCACGACAACATCTACACCTGGGTCGTGGACGACCTGGGTGTGCCGTATATCGTGAGGGCGCCGCTGAATTGACAGGGAGGAGGAGACACTGCCCCGTGTATCGTTTGTACTCATCGCCGCCGCCGGCCTCGCGTCCTGCGAGGCCGACGCGCCAGTCGTCAGCCTGACTCGGGAGACGCTGCCCAACGGCGCCACCCTCATCCGCTACCCCGATCTCCCCGTCATCGACTCCGTCGGCCCCGAAGTCACCGAGGCCCACGTGGACCTGCAACTCGGCAGCCGCGAGGGCGCCGACCTCAACTTCATCTTCGGGGACATCCGGGGCGTCCAGGCCGCCAGCGACGGCACCATCTACGTACTGGACGGCCAGGCTCTCGAGGTGCGGGTGTTTTCGCCCGAGGGCGACTACCAGCGGACGATCATGCGGCGCGGAGAGGGTCCTGGAGAGATCCTCGATTCCAACGGGTTCATCCTGTCGGGCGATACGCTGCTGTGGGTTCACGAATGGACGAAGCCTGTCGTCATCGGCGTGGACATCTACGGCGAGGAGCTCTTTCGGTTCAATGAGCCTCTCCGGGCACGCGGGGCCTTCTGGGACGGGGCGTTCGATCTTCGAGGACGTTACTGGAGGAGCACCTCCTACAGGGACGACAGGGGCCCGCCCCAACCGGGACTTCTAACGGGCACGACTCGCGTCTACTACAAGTCCTACGACCCGCCCACCGCAGCCATCGACTCCGTATACCTCGGTGAAGGCACCTACCGAACCTATTTCGCCGAGTTGCCCGGCGGAGGGCTATCGTTCATTGCCATCCCCTTCGAACCCCGGTGGATCAGCCGGCTGAACCCTTCCGGGGGGTTCTGGCGCACCAATACGGGGTCCTACCGTCTCACACGCACCGGCGAGGACGGAGATACGCTCCTCCTGATCGAGGCGTCGTTGCCCGCACTCCCGGTCACGACCGAAGACCGCTCCCCACGCTTCTACGACCTCTTCTCCGAAGACGGCGACTATCGCGGTTCCGTCCGCCTCGCCTTCCAGCCCGAGCGCTACAGTCCGATCTGGATCCAGCACGGCAACATCTACACCCGGGTCGTGGACGAACTGGATGTCCAGTACGTCGTAAGGGCGCCCCTTTCATGACGCCAGCCCCTCACCCGGCCCCCCACTCCACCCCCGACGTCGTCGTCATCGGCGCCGGCATCGTCGGCGCTTCCTGCGCGTACGAGCTCGCCTCACGCGGGCTCCGTGTCACCGTCCTGGAACGCGAGAACGCCCCCGCTCTCGGTTCCACCGGCCGCAGCGCCGCCGGCGTGCGCGTCCAGTTCACCACCCGCCCCAACATCGAACTCTCGATGCATTCCCTGCCCGTCTACCGCACCTTCCGCGAGCGGCACGGCTTCGAGATCGGCTACCGCGACATCGGCTACCTGTTCCTGGTCCCCCCCGACCGCTGGGAAGACCACCTTGCCTCCGTCGCGCTGCAGCGCAGCCTTGGGGCCCCCGTCGACATCCTCACTCCGGACGAAGCCCTGCGCTACGTCCCCCTCGCCACCGACGGCCTCGCCGGTGCCACCTACGGCCCCTGGGACGGCGTGATCGACCCCCACATGGCCACCCATGCCTGGGTCCGCATGGGCCGCGCAGCCGGGGTGGAATACCGCTTCAACCATACCGTCACCGCGCTCCGTCCAGAGGGGGACGGCTGGCGCGTCAGCACTGCCACCGAGTCCTTCTCCTGCGGCCACCTCGTCAACGCCGCTGGCGCCTGGTCCGGCGTGACCGCCCGCGTCGCCGACCTCGAAGTCCCCGTGCGCCCCAAGCGCATCCACATCTTCCTGAGCGGCCCCATCGCCGACGAGCGCGTCTACCCCCTCACCATCGACCTGGAGACCGGCGTCTACCTGCGCAGCGAAGGCGACCGCATTCTCTTCGGCCTCGACACCCACGCCGCCGACGGCTTCACCGAAGGGGTCGACTGGAGCTGGCTGGAGGAGGTGCTTCTCACCGGAGTCGACCGGTTCCCGTGGTGGGTGGACCTGGGGGTCGACCGCCAGGGGAGCTGGTGGGGCTACTACGGCGTCACTCCCGACAACAGTCCGGTGATCGGCTTCAACCCGGGCGCCCGCAGCTGGGTCGACGCCTGCGGCTTCTCGGGCCACGGCATCATGCACGCGCCGGCTACCGGGCTGGCGGTGGCGGAACTGATCGCGGACGGGTGCTCGCACACGCTGGACGTGACGGCGTTCCGCCACGGTCGGTTCGAGGAGGCTGGCGTGGAGGCGGAGGTCAACATCTTCTAGGGCACCCGCCGACGAATCCCCGCGCGCGCTGAAGCGCCGGCGAGGCTCTCTGGCGCGGACACTCGGCGTCACCATCGGTTGGCAGATCCTGTTGGAAGACAACTCTGGCGCACCACGTCTCGCGCAACTGGCCGGGCCCATCCGTTCACTTCGATCTCGAGGTCGCCACCGAGCGCAACGCCTTGTCGCTGACGCCGCAAAGCGTACTAGCGGCGAGCAAGGGGCTGGTGGTTCTCGACGAGATCCAGAGGATGCCGGAGCTGTTCGAGGTGTTGCGTCCGATCTGCGACGAACCGCACCGCAACGCGGTCTTCCTCCTGCTGGGCAGCGCTTCCCCCAATCTGGTCAGGGAAGTATCCGAAACGCTGGCCGGCAGGATCCTGTTCGTCGACATGGGCGGCTTCTCGCTGGCCGAGGTGGGACCGGCCCGCCAGAATCGCCTCTGGCTGCGTGGGGGGTTTCCGCGGGCGTGCCTCGCACCGACACCCTCGGCCTGGTCCCGCTGGATGCAATCGTTCGTCCGCACCTTCGTCGAAAGGGACATCCCCGCGCTGCGCCCCGGAGTATCACCCCAGGCGCTGGGCCGACTGTGGAGGATGCTGGCCCACGTTCACGGACAGACCTGGAACGCCGCGCAGTTGGGACGTTCGCTGGACGCGAGTGCGAGCACCGTGAACCGCTACCGCGACCTCCTGGCCGGCGCCTTCATGATCCGCATCCTCCCTCCCTGGTTCGAGAACCTGGGAAAACGCTTGGTCAAGTCACCCAAGGTCTATCTGCGCGACAGCGGGATGCTGCACTACCTGCTCGGCATTGAAGAGAGGCATGACCTGGTCACGCACCCGCGCTACGGGGCCAGCTGGGAGGGATTCGCGCTGGAGCAGACGCTCCTGGCCCACGGAGACCGCGAAGCGTACTTCTATGCGACCCAGCGGGGAGCCGAACTCGACCTGCTGCTGCTCAGACGGGGGCGGCGCTGGGGCTTCGAGTTCAAGTGTACCGACACCCCCCGCACCACCAAGTCCATGCACGTGGTCATGCAGGACCTGGGACTCGAGCACCTCTGGGTGGTCTATCCCGGCGACCTGGAATACCCGCTTACGGACCGGATCACGGCGCTGCCGCTGGCCGGAATCCCCAACCTTCCCACCGTTTGAAAGGCCCACAATGCTGAGATTCGCCGAAGAGATCATGCTCCTGCTCCTCGACGACGAGGGAGAACGGTTCCTGCGGGTGCCCGACTGGTCCCTGCGTTACGCGCTCGCCGGCGGGGTGCTCATGGATCTCGCGATGGAGGACCGGATCGACACCGACCTCGAGCAGCTGATCCTGGTGAACCCGACTCCGGTGGGGGACGACATCCTCGACCCCGTGCTGGCCGACATCGCCGCCGCGACGGAGACCCTCGACGCGCGCTACTGGGTGGAGCGGGCCGCCAACCGCGCCGACGACACGCGCGAAGCGGCCATCGAACGGCTCGTCGCGCGCGGCATCCTGGAACGCCGCGAGGACCGGTTCCTGTGGGTGTTCCGGTCGCGCCGCTATCCGCTGGTCGACGGCAGGGCCGAGCGCGAGGTGAAGCTGCGCATCATGGAGGTGCTCTTCAGCGACGTGATCCCCACGCCCCGCGATGTCGTCATCATCTGCCTGGCCGACGCATGCGGGATCTTCACCGAACTGCTCTCGAAGCGGGAGGTGCGGCACGCGCTGCCGCGCATCGAACTCATCCGCAAGCTGGACCTGATCGGGCGCGCGGTCACGGCGGCCATCTGGGACATCGAGGTCTCGCTGGCCAAGGCGATCCGGCCGCACATGGCGTAACGGACGGCGGCCACGGCGATCTCCGTCGCCCCCCCCGACAGTCTCCGCCGGTGCCCCGTTCTGACAACCCTGCTTTACATCTTGTAATGTAGACATTACAATGTTCTGGGGTGGTTCCGTCCACGAACCATCCACATCCACCCGTCCAACGGAGGAGCCCGATGTCCGAATCCCGTCTCGAAAACCACCTCAAGCACCAGCGCAAGGCCGCCGGGCTGTCCCAGAACGCCCTGGCCGAACGCGTCGGGGTCTCGCGCCAGGCGATCCTCGCCGTCGAAGCCGGCCGCAACGTGCCTTCGACCAGTCTGGGACTGAAGCTGGCCTATGCCCTCGGCTGCAGCGTCGAAGACATCTTCCAGCTGGCCCCGGCTCCGGGAATCCAGGCCCGCCTCGCACCCGCCGCTCCCGGCAACGAGGGCGGAACGCGGGCTGCGCTGGCCAGGGTTGGAGACCGCTGGGTCGCACACCGGATGCCTTCCCACGGCGTCCTGGCCGCGGACGGCATCATCGACGGCTCCGACGGCGACGCGGCCACCGTGACTCCGCTCGTCAGCTCCGGCAGCCTCCGGCGCAACGTCCTGGTGGCGGGATGCGCGCCCCTGCTCGGGGCGGTCGGCACTCGCGTGGGCCAGCGCTTCAGCGACGCCCGGGTGACCTGGCTGCCGGCGGGCAACCGGCGTTCCATGCAGCTTCTGGCGGCCGGACTGGTTCACGTGGCGGGGATCCACCTGGCCGGCGACGAGGGTGGCGCCGCGACGGAGGCGGCCGCGAAGAAGGCGCTTCCGGGCCGGAGGCTGCTGGTCGTCAATCTGACGCGGTGGCGCATGGGCGTGGTGGTGCCCCCCGGCAACCCGATGGGACTGGCCGCGGGCGCCGACCTGATGCGGCCGGGTCTGCGGCTGGCCCATCGCGAGAAGGGCTCCGGGGCTCACGCACTGGCCTCCCGATCGACGGATGGCACCTGCGACACGCAGGACGGTCCCCGCGCCGGGGGTCACAGGGAGGTGGCCCGGCTGGTGCGGTCGGGCTCCGCCGACGCCGGTATCGCGATCGAGAGCGCGGCCCTGGCCGAGGGCATGGACTTCGTTCCGCTGGCCGAGGAACGCTTCGACCTGGTGGTCCCGGCGCGCAGGGCAGCGGAGCCCCCGGTCTCCCGCCTCATCGAGACGCTGGACGATCCGTCCTTCCGGGCCGAGGTGGAACATCTGCCTGGATATGACAGCTCCCAGAGCGGGCACGTCACCACCGTGGAAGCCGCGTGAGAGCTTCCTCCCTGGCAGTCACGCTCCTCTGCATTCTGGGAGCGGCCGCGGTGGCTGCCGGGGGCGAAGCGGGCGAAGACCGACGGACCTTGCAGGTCTTCGCCGCGTCGTCGCTCGCCGACGCCTTCCGCGAAATGGAGACGGCCTTCGAGTCCACGCACCCCGGCACGGACGTCAGCCTCGTCTTCGCCGGCAGCCAGGTCCTGCGCCTGCAGATCGCGCAGGGAGCCCGCGCCGACGTCTTCGCGTCCGCGGACCGAAGCCACATCGAATCCCTGGAGCGGGCGGGGCTCGTCCCGGATTACGCGGAATTCGCGGGCAATGAACTGCTGGTGATCGTGCCGCCGGACAACCCGGCCGGGATCGAATCCTTCAACGACCTTCCGCGTGCACAGCGCCTGGTGATCGGGACCGAAAACGTGCCGGTGGGCGCATACACCCGTGAGGCGCTGCGGCGCGCCGCCGCGCACAACGGCCCCGAATTCGAGACCGCGGTGCTGGACAGGGTGGTGTCCGAGGAGAGCAATGCCCGCTTGGTGCGCGCCAAGGTGGAGTTGGGGGTGGCCGACGCGGCCATCGTATACCGCACCGACGACGCCCCAGGGCGGGTGCGCTCGATTCCCGTGCCGCGTTGGGCCAACGTGCGCGCCGGATACCTGATGGGCGCGGTGGCCGGGTCGGCCAACCCGGAGGGCGCGGAGCGGTGGATCGGTTTCGTTGCGTCGCCCGCGGGACGGGAGATCCTGTCGCGGCGGGGCTTCAAGGCGGGCTCCGCGCCCGCGTGGTGAGGGAGTCGCACGGGGGGTTGTGGGGGGGGCGGGGGACGCTGCTCGCCGCGATCCCCATGCTGGCCATCGTCACCGTTCCCCTGATCGCGCTCGCCAGCGCGTCCTCGCCCTCCGACATCGTCGCCGGCGCCCGCCACCCTCTCTTCGCACCCGCCCTGTGGCTCAGCGCCCGCACCACCGTCGCCAGCCTGGCCGTGATCGTGCTGGCCGGCACCCCACTGGCCTGGTGGCTGGCGCGGTCCTCCGGCCGCGGCGCCCGCGCCGCGGCGCTGCTCGTTGACCTCCCGGTCGTGATCCCTCCCGCGGTCATGGGCATCGCGCTGCTGCAGACCTTCGGCCCACACGGCCTCCTCGGCCCGGCCCTGGCATCGCTCGGCATCCGCCTCCCCTTCACCACCGCCGCCGTCGTGGCGGCCCAGGTGGTGGTTTCGGCGCCCTTCTACATCCAGGGCGCGGCCGCCGCCTTCCGCCGCGTCGACGAGGACCTGCTGATCGTCGCCCGCACTTTGGGGCAGTCCCCGGCGGGGGCCTTCTTCCGGGTCGCGGTTCCGCTCGCGCTGCCTGGAATGGTTGCGGGGGCGGCGCTCTCCTGGGCCCGCGCCCTGGGCGAATTCGGGGCGACGCTGTTTTTCGCCGGCAACTTCACGGGGTCCACCCAGACCATGCCGCTGGCCATCTACACCGCGCTCGAGTCCGACACGCGGGTGGCCGTCGCGCTGGCCCTGGTCCTGGCGGCCGCTAGCGTGCTGCTGCTTGTCCCCCTTCGTACGCTTCCGTCGCTGTTGTCGCGCAGGCTGCACCGCCCTCCGCGGTCCCCGCAAGTCCCCGCCCAGCCGAAATGAGGTGGCACGCTCGAATCCGCGCACGCGCCGGCAGCTTCGATCTCGACGCGGCGGTCGCGGGCGACGGTGCCCCGGTCGTCCTCATCGGCCCCAACGGTTCCGGCAAGACCACCCTGCTCCGGGTCGTTTCCGGGGGACATCCTCCCCTTGCGGGCCACATTTGCGTAGGCAACCACGTCCTCTACGACTCCGACGGGGGAGTTTGCCTCGCCCCCGAGGAGCGGCGCATCGGTTACGTGCCGCAGGGGTACGGCCTCTTTCCGCACTTGAGCGTGCTCGAGAACGTCGCCTTCGGCCTGGCCGCGGCACGGGCCGGACGATCACGCGTCCAGCGCCGAACGGCGGCGGCGGCGCTCCTCCAGGAAATCGACTGCGGGCACCTGGCCGAGCGCCTTCCGGCCACGCTTTCCGGGGGAGAGAAACAGCGTGTTGCCCTCGTCCGGGCGCTCCTCTCCGAGCCCGACCTTCTCCTCCTCGACGAGCCCCTGGCCGCGCTCGACGCGGCGACCCGCCGGGACATGCGCGGATACCTGGCCCGCCATCTGGCCGCGCGGGGCAAGCCCGCACTCGTTGTCACCCACGATGTGCGGGATGTACACGCTCTCGAAGCACCCGCGGTCTACGCCATGGAGGAGGGTGTGGTCGTACAGAGCGGTTCGCCCGCCGACCTGGCCGCACACCCGGCGTCCGAATTCGTCAGGGAGTTCTTTCGGTCCGCCTGATCCGGAGATCAGCGCTGGAACAGGTAGCGAAGCGTGACGGACAGCACACCGTTCACGATCTCGAGTCCCTCCAGGCCGGCCCGCACCCCGTTCAAACCAGCCTCGTAGCGCACACCCAGCGCGGCGCCGAAGGCCTCCACCTCGCCCCCCACGACAAGGCTGGAACCGAAGGTGTGTCCGACAAAGTCGGGATCATCGTCACAATCGACCTGTTCCCGCATGCAGCTGACAAGCAACCCGACGGACATTCCACCGTACAGCTGCGGGCGCAGGAGCATTTCGGGATTCGTACGAACTTGCAGGAGCACCGGCAGTTCCAGGTAGGCCAGCTCCAGAGCGTCATCGGCCGTCCTTCCCACCCGCGCCCGCGCGCCCTTGGTGGCGTAGTGCAGTTCGGGTCGAATCGCGAGCACATCGCGAAGGGGCACGACGCCAACCGCGCCGACGAGGAAAGTCGTCCGCCAGGTGATCCCCTGCGAGCCCCCGCCGGTGAAGGTCGCCTGGCTGACCCCGCCGATGACTCCAAACGCGGCTTGCGCCTGGGCAGTCGCCGCGGACCCGGTCAGCAGCGCCACCGCCGTCAATATCGCAAACCTCTGCCGCATCTCATCTCCAGTTGGATTCAACCGAATGCTAGCGGGTCACGCCGTTCAAGGGAACATCCCGGCCCGGTCGAGAGTTGCCCCCGGCCAGGGGGGGCTCCGGCGCTTGACAGCAAGGGGACCATGGAACGCATTATGTCATGAACGGTTGTTTGGTGAGCAAGCCGCGCAAGGCCAACAAGCTCGCGGGGAAGCGGGCGCCGTGGCGCGGGCCTTGTTCCCAAAATGAAAGGAGGACGGAATGCACCCGAGTCGTCGCCAAGCCATCCTGACCTTTGTTGCCGCCCTGGGTCTGACCGCCGCGAGTGCTGGCTGCGCCAGCGGCGGTGGCGAAGACGGAGAGCGGGGCCCCCGTGCCGACCCCAACCTGATCACCGCCGAGGAACTGGCTCCCCACGCCAACCTCAGCTGCCGGGAGGCCATCCGGCAGCTCCGGCCGCGCTGGTTCCTGCGCACGGATAGTCCCCTCGTGGTCCAGGACGGCAGCCACATGTCGGCGAGCCTCCTGGACAGGATTCGGGCCAGCGATGTCGAGTCGCTGAAATACTACAGCGTCGCGGACGCCAGGGTGCGGTACGGCCAGACAGTGGTCAACGGCGCGATCGAGGTGACCACGCGCCGGAGGTAGGGTACCGATCCGGCAACCCCCGCGCTTGACAGGACGGGGGCGTCACGACCGATATTGAAACCTCGCTGAACCGGCGAGGACGCCGCCTCACGCAGGCGGTACCATGGCTCGTGCGTTCTTGACGCGGGCCTGCGATGCCCCCCCAGAACAAGGAAGACGGTATGCACCCGAGTCGTCGTCAGATCATCTTTACCTTCGTCGCCGCCTGTGGCCTCACCGCGCTGACCGCCGGCTGCGCCAGCGGCGGCGGTGCAGGAGGGGGTACGAGGGTAGACCCGAACCTCATTACCGCCGAGGAACTCGCCAACTATCCGAGCCTCACCTGTCTCGAAGTTGTCCAGCGCCTCCGGCCCCGCTGGCTGCAGAGAAGGGGATCCGAGCAAGACCCCGTCGTGTACCAGGACGGCAACCGAATCGGGTTCGCCGGGGACGCGCTCTCCGGAATGGTCGTCACCGCTGTAGAGTCCATGAAGTACATCAATGCGTCGGATGCCACGACGCGCTACGGAACGGGCCACGGGGCCGGGGCAATCGAGATAGCTACCCGCCGCAGGTAGCGCTGCCGTCCAAAGCCGGGGCCCGCCGGGTCACTTCGGGCGGGTCAGGAAGCACCGGGCAAAATCGGCAAGGACTTCCGTGCCGGTCTCGACTTCGGAGATTGCGATCCATTCCCCGTTGGTGTGCGCCTGGGCGATCGACCCCGGTCCGAAGCAGACCGCGGGGATTCCGTTCCGGTTGAGGAAGCAGGCGTCCACCCACGCAGACATGCCCGCCACCGTGCCCGGCACTCCCGCGCGTTCACAAGCAGCCAGGAGCCCCCGAACCACCGGTGACGCAACAGGCACCTCGGTCGCCGCCCGGTAGAGCCCCGGCTCCAGGCGGGCATCCAGCTCCGGACACCGTTGGCGGGCCCGAGCCAACACGCTCTCGGCCTCGCGCATGACCTGGTCCGCGGTCTCTCCCGGCAGCGTCCGCCGCTCGAACACCACTTCGCAGCGATCCGGGTAGACCGACGGCGCGCTCCCCCCGGAGACCGTCCCCGCGTGGACCGAGGCCGGCCCCAGGAGCGGGTGGCCGGCGTCGTCGGCCAGCCGGGCCGCCTCGGCTTCGAAGGCGACCAGCAGGTGTCCCGCGTGAGCAATCGCGTCGACGCCCAGCTCCGGCCTCGACCCGTGGGCCGCCCGCCCCTTCACCTCTGCGTCGATCCACAGGAAACCCTTGTGGGCAGGCATCACCGCCAGGCCCGTCGGCTCGCACACCACCGCCGCGTCGGCCCGAATGCCGGACGCGACCAACGCCTCCATGCCAAGTGAGGCATGCTCCTCGTCGGCGGTGAGCGCCACGATCAGCTCGCCGGGTACATCTTCGGCCGCCAGACGGGCGGCGGCGGCCAGGATGCAGGCGACGCCCCCCTTCATGTCGGCGGCGCCCCGGCCGTGGAGCCGTCCCTCGCGCACCGCCCCGGAGAAGGGATCGGACATGCCTTCGACCCCAACCGTGTCCAGATGGCCGTTGAGGAGCAGTACGGGACCTAACCCCCTTCCTCGCCGCCCCACGACGTTGAACCGGCCCGGCGCCACCTGGGCCATCCGGGTAGCGTAGCCCCACCCGTCGAGCCAGCCCGCAACCAGCGCGGCGATCTCCGCCTCTCCTGTCCCGCCTTCCTCCAACACGGGGTTTACGGACGCCGTTTGCACCAGCCTCCGCGCCATCGCCACCGGGTCCGGGGGCGGGGATGCGCCGTGCGGCGGTCCCGGAGCGCTGTCACCTGTGTGGTCCATTTTTCACCCGTGGTCGGGAAACCGCTACACGAAAGCGCCGCGCGACGCGTCTTCGGAAAGGGAACGTCGAGCAGCCAAAAACGTAGCAAACAGAAAGGAATCCCGGCACCGCAAGGTCCTTCCTATCTGCACGATACAGGATGGCACGGTTCTTGCTTGTCATATGTAACACAGGTCATGGGACTCACCCGAGACCGATCACACACAGCGCGGGAGGAGAGCGATTCGCAAGTCAACCGTAAACCTGTTGGGCGCGGCCGCTCTGGTGGCCGCCGGCCTGGCTCTGCTACGGCATGGCAACGATCGCCCCGAGCCTTTAGGGGCGAAGGACGACGGTGTGCCGCCGGGCGAGAAGGTCCCCGCGAACATCCGGCTGGAGAGGCTCAGAGAACTGGGCATCTAGCCATCCCGGGGATCCGGCCCGCGGTGCACGTCGCCGCGGGTATCCGGGCCTGACCCGAGACGAGGGGGGCGACGCGACAGCGCATTCGCCCCCCTCGTCGTCTTTTGTTCATCCACTGCCGCGGCAGAAGGCCGGTGCCGGCGCCGGTCACCGCGGAACACCCCACGCGCCGCCTATTCGTCGAAGTAGGAGATGTTCTTCTCGATGTAGTCGTTCCACTCCGGAGGGACATCCGTGTCCGGGAAGATCGCCTGCACGGGACACTCCGGCTCGCAGGCGCCGCAGTCGATACACTCGTCAGGATGGATCAGGTACTGGTCCCCGGTCTCGTAGATACAGTCAACCGGACAGACCTCGACGCAACTGGCGTCCTTGGTTCCGATGCACGGCTCAGTAATGATGTAGGTCAACAGATCACCTCTGTGATTCGCAGGTTTTCGGCGCCCCAATGATTGCGGAACGGGGTTGAAGCCGCAACCCTGCGAGCGGGCGCCTGCCCCTCGATGCCGCCTGTTCTACAGCGACCGGCGGAAGTGGCGCGCGGCGGCCTCGATCGCGGCTTCGAGCCCGGGTGTCGTCTCTTCCATCGGGTGCACGGCCTCGAAGGTATGCCCTGACCCGGCAACCACGCGGAGCGCCGACGACGGACCCGCACCGTGCAACCGCCGGGCTTCGGCCACGCCCACCGTCGCGTCCTCTTCCCCGTGAACGATCAGCCAAGGCACGCGCACCATGGCCGCCGCCGCCGTCACGTCCAGCCGGTCCGCGTTGGCCCGCAGATCGTCCCACAGGGTGCGGTAGAGGGGCATCTGCTGGCCGGTCCTCGCATTAGGGATGAAGGTCACGCCGCACGTCGTCCAGTCCTTCACCTGCTCCTCCCCCCAGCGCTGAAAGGTCGACACCGCGGCCCAGGTGACGAGCGCCGCCACCCCGCTGTGCTCCGCCGCCGTGATGACGCTGGTGCCGCCTCCGCGGCTGTGACCCAGGAGGCCGGTCGCCGCCGGGGCGCGGCCGCCGCTCCATTCGCCGGCCATGGTGCGGTCCAGCATCCAGCGCAGGTCCTCCAACTCGCGCGACAGGGTGTTCCGGCCGAACGCCTCCAGATCGGTGAAGTCCACCAGATTGGGGCCCGTGCCGTTCAGCGAGAAGTTGAAGGAGACGACCAGGTGGCCGTCCCGCGCCAGGCTTTCGCAGAGATGGGGGAAGAAACCCCAGTCCTTGAAGCCCTTGAAGCCGTGCGCGACGAGCACGGCCGTGCGGGGGTCGCCCCGGGCGGGGGACCGGATGTCGGCGCGGATGACGTCGCCGTGCGGGGGGGTGGACTCGACGCGGTCGCGTCTCATGGGCGTCCCTTCCATTCGCGGTCCTGGTGGCCTTCGCCGAGGTTCTCGAGGCGGGCCGCCGCGAAGAGGTAGTCCGAGAGCCGGTTAAGGTGGCGTATGATCAGGGGATCGACCGGTTCCGCCACCGCCAGCGTGACCACGCGCCGCTCGGCACGCCGACACACCGCACGCGCTAGGTGGAGGCCACTCGCGCCGGTGGTTCCCGCGGGCAGGATGAAGTTCCTGAGCGGGGGCGCGGCCTCCATGGCCTCGTCGATCCAGGATTCCATTTCGGCGGCGCGACCGGCCGGCAGTTCGGGAAGCGCCGGGGCCTTGCGGCCTGCCCGCGGGGGCGGCGTGGCCAGGTGCGCGCCGATCGCGAAGAGGTCCGACTGGAGGAGCGCCAGCCGGTCCCGGGTGGCGGCGCGGGTTACGTGAACGGAGGCGTTTCCGATTGCCGCGTTCAGCTCGTCGCAGGTCCCGTACGCCTCCACGCGGATGTCGTCCTTGCTTGTGCGTCCGCCCCCGAACAGGGCGGTTTCGCCGGTGTCGCCGCGCCGGGTGTAGATCTTCATCGTGCGCCCAGCCGCGTGAACTTCCGGATCGCGCGGGCCTTGTCCAGGAGGCTCGCTTCCGGGGGCGCGCCGTCGCTGCGGATCTCGGAGAGCAGGTCACGGACATCGAGCAGGGCTTCCAGCATGACCTGGTCCCGCTGAAAGCCGAAATCCAGCGCGTCCATGCGTGCCCGGTCGCTGGCCCTGTCCGCCTTCTCGAACGCCTCGCGGTACACCCCCTCGAGGCTTTCGATGACGTCGTCCCTGGTGCGCATGTCCACCTTCCGGTTCGCGTTCGCCACGGGGAACGACGCGCTCCGATGCGCGCCGCCCGTACATACATCGTATCGTGCAGCGTATGTTTCAGGGTAGCGCGCTCGACGATTCCGCACCTCCGGGACGAAAGACATGATCTCCTTGAAGCAGTCCGCCGCATCGCAAAACCCCGTCCCCGATGAAGTGGTCGAACGGGCCAACGACCTCTACTGGCGTTCCGGCGCCAGCGTCAACCAGCTCACCCGGGAACTGGACCTCTCCAAGGGCGCCCTCTACGAGATCATCACCCCCATGGCCGCCGACCTCCGCTGTCCGTGCGGCGGGGGTGAGATGGCGTATTCGAACCGGACGGCCCGCGAACGCGGCTTCGTGTCCTGCACCACCTGCGGCCTCGAGGACGAGGAAGAGCACGTCCGCAACTACCTGGAGGAACAGGACTCCACCTCGGCGCTCGAGTTGGCGGCCGCCGGCCCTGGCCTTCCTCACTCCCGCACCGACCCGCAAACGGAGGCGTTGACCGAGCCGCCACCCCGCAATCTGGAGAAGCTGCTGGTCGCCTCGGCGCTCACCGGGCTGGTGGTGGGGCTGGTCCTGGGAGGGCTGTTGAGGCGACGATGATCAAACGATGATGAGCGGTCCACGGCGATCCGCGACAACCCCGCGCGGCCAACCACCCGACCGATAACAGAAAGTACAGTACACATGACATGTTGTAAATCAGACTTTCCATTTGGAATCCAGAAAGCCCAGCCGGTCCGCTCGGATGCATCGCCGGCCGAGTGCAACCGGGACAGGTTCCTCGGGATGCCGGACATTCGCGCCTTCGCCCTCGCCCTCGCCCTCGTCGTGCCCGGATGCGGCGGAGGGAACGACGACGCGGACGCGGGCGCCGACGCCTCGGCCGACGACCCCGGCCAGTCCGTCACGGCCGCCATGCTGTCCGAAGGGGGCGTCGCCTTCCGGCCCGCGGCCCAGGAGGTCCCGCTCGAGGAACTCGGCTTCGATTTCGGTTCCGATAGCGCGCGGATCAAGGTGATTGAGTTCAGCGACTACGGTTGCGGCTACTGCCGGCGCTTCCACACCGAGACCTTCCCCACGCTCCTCAAGGACTACATCGAGACCGGCAAGGTGCACTGGAAGTACATCACCTACGTGAGCGGGATGTTCCAGAACGGCCTGTCGGCGGCGTTCGTGGCCGAGTGCGCGGGCGAGCAGGGGCTCTTCGCGCCGGTCAACGACCTGCTCTACGAGCGGCAGGCGGACTGGAAGAACCAGGGCGACCCCTTCCCCGTCTACGAGGAGCTGGCGCGCGAAGCGGGGGTCGATGTCGACGAGCTCAACGCCTGCATCGAGGAGGAGCGGCCGGAGAACCGCGTGCGGAGCGGAGTCGTGACGGGGCGCAACCTGGGGGTGCGCGGCACGCCGGCGTTCGTGGCCAACACGGTCCCCGTGATGGGCGCTCAGCCGCTGGAATGGTGGGTCGAGTTCTTCAGTGCCATGGAGGAGTTGATCGACGAGCAGGCCGCTGCCGGCGGCGAGCCTTCCGGACAGGCGCCTCCTCCATGACCACCTCGAAGTCCTCCTCGTAGCCCACCCGGCCGGGCGAGGGCAGGTAGCGCGACACGTCGACCTCGGCGCGGGCCAACTCCTTGTCGAAGGCCTCCTGATCCCGCCGTGACGCCTCGGTGCCCGTATCGGAGGTGGCGTAGACGATCCGGCCCAGCTTCTGGTCCTGCAGCTTGAGCCGGCGGCGCATCAGTTCGGCCTCGACGAAGCTCTCGCGCACGGCGGCGAAGCGGTAGCGGAACCCGTCGTCGTCCGCCTCGACCGCCGCGTCGAACTCGGCGGCCAGCTTTTCCAGCTCGCGCAGCACGACCTTGGGGCTCACCTCCCAGTCCTTCATCCGCTTCTGCACGTGCCCGATCGCTTCGCCCACCGTAATCCAGCGCACCGCGGAGATGCTCCGCCCGTAGACGAGGCCGATCAGCAGGCGCCGGACGTTGCGCCGGCGGCGCCCCCTGTTCTCCCCCTTCAGCGCCAGTGAGCGCAGCAACGGAATGCCGAAGAACATGGTGCTGAAGGTGGCCGGCACCACGCCCAGGCCCCAGAACCACAGCGGACCCACCGGCACCGCCTCCACGGCCGCGGTCCCCAGCGCGGGACCCAGCCCCAGCACGAACGACGCCACCAGGTTGAACCCGTTGAGCGCGCCGATGCCCACGTTCGACTTCGTGGCGTTGCCGGTCAGCATCTTCGGATACTCCAGGCGCATCCACGCCGGGTTGGGCTCCTTCGCGCGCACGCGGCCGTGGGCGCTTTTCAGGAGTCCGGGGAAGGCGTAGACCACCTCGCCCCGGTCGGAGACGCGGGGGTCGCCCCCGTAGGCGCCCGTCAGCCGGCCCATCTCCTCGTTCGCGTCGGACAGCGACAGCCCCGTGTGCTCCACCAGCTCGGCCGAGGTGATCACGCCCTTGCGCGCCCGGATGAGCCGGAGCAGGCTCCGGTCCTTCTGCACCTGCGTGGGCCGCGGCTCCTCGGGGCCGAAGATGAAGGCGAAGACCTTCTTGTAGAAGGGCGGCTGCGCCTCCTTGGGCAGGCGCCTGGCGTGGCGGTCGCCGTAGTAGAGGCCGCGCCGGTTCCAGCCGCGCCCCCCCATGAGCCAGTGGAGAATCAGGAAGTCCCCGATTCCGAAGCCTCCGCTCCGGCGCCCCCCGAAGCCGCCGCCCCGGTCGTCCTTGTTGGCGAACATGAGCGCGATGATGAGCATGACGAAGATCACGACGTAGACGACCAGGATGACCGCGGTCATGACCTTGAACCCGGTCTTGAAGGCGGACCAGGCCGCCTTGCGGAAGCGGACCCCGAAAGGCACCCGGTCGCGCGCGATCAGCTTGCGGTCGAACCGGTAGAGGAGGTCGCCCGAGTCGGAGACCTCGAGGTGGCCGCGGTGGGTCTCGAGGAGGGACTTGAGGGCGGTCTCGGCCTCGTGGTCGGGTAGGCCGGTCGCCGAGACGACGTCTCCCAGGGTGGCGCGGCCGCCGAGTGTGCGGAGCGCGGAGGCGAGGGTGGGGTCGGGGCCGGCGGGGGTGGTGGTGGCGATGTCGGGCAAGGGAGTTGTTGCTTTCCGGAATGGTCGGGGTGGACAGCGCGGGGTGGGGGGCGTATGGTGACGGTACGATCCCGCTGGAAAGATCATTTCCGGAGTGGTGAGGGCGCAACAGGGGTGCGGGGCGGGGTCGGGGGGCGGGGCTGGCCGGGAGGGGCCCGGTGCGGTTCCGTGCGCGAAATGGGTGGAGGGGTTGGGGCGGCGTTGATCGGTTGATGATGGCAGCTACTTAGGCTGACGGTCCCACAAGCCGCCAAGAGCCAAGGAGCTATCATCGATGGAGGTCACTGACAGCCGCCGCGAAGCTGTATTTCTGTTCGGCCCGCCATATCGTCATCTGCAGGCGGTTGATCGCGCTGATCCCGTGCTGCCGCAGGAGGGCGGCTGGGCAATGCTGTGGAATCTCGGCTGTGAAGGATGGCGCGACGGGCACCGGGTCGCCGCAGAGCGTCTCGCTGGCATCCCACTCGTCATCATCCTGCCGAGCGGGAACGACGAGCTATCCGTTCTGAGGATCCTGCGGGTGATCGAGCAGACACGCCCCCAGGCGGTCATCCCCTATCACAGGGTGCCAAGTCCCGGTGAGATCGCCAGCCTGATTCGCAGGCCCCCGACATCGCTCGCGTCCGGTGTTACCGAATACCTGGAGTGGAGGGGCATACGGCTGGATCCCGTCACGCGGAACATCATCCGGCGGACCGTCGAGCTGAGCGACAGGGTGCGGACCATCACCGCCCTGGCGAAGAACCTGTACATGTCGAGGCGCGCATTGGGGCGCCGCCTGCTGAACCAGGGTCTGCCGGTACCGTCCCATTGGCTGCAGGTATCGAGGATCCTGCGGGCGACGATCAAGCTCCAGAACTCGGATTCCAGTTTGTTCAAGGTCGCGTCGTCACTCGGCTATCCCGACGGATTCTCCCTCAGCAACCAGATGAGTCGGCTACTCGGCATTCGGCCATTGGAGGCGAGAGAGAGACTGGGATGGGAGTGGCTCCTCGAGACCTGGCTGGCGCGCGAGGCCCAACGGGGCACAATCGCGGCGGACACCATGCGCGCCCGCCCTTCCATTGTCGCCTTCGCCTCGCCCGACAGGCGCGAGACGAATGTTTCCGAACCTCCTGCCAGCGCCTCCCTCTAGACGGAACTCCTCCGTGTCTATGTCCTCTGCAAACAGGCCCATATCACGCCGGGAGCTACGGCTGGAGTTCTTCGGGGGCCCCACACTCTGGCGCGAAGACACGCCCGTCCGGATCTCTCCCTTCCAGGCCGGACTGCTGTCCCTGGCCTTCGGCACCGGTCAAGCCCGCATACCCCGGTCCATCGTTCAGAACCTGCTCTGGAACAACGACAGTGGCAGGGCTGTCAGACATCGGCTCAGTCAGCTCGTGTACCAGACGAACCACCGGTGCGAGGTCAGGGCCATCGCATTGGTGGGCGAGCACGTCCATGTAGACACTCAAGCGATCACTACCGATCTCGATGAGCTGAAGGAAGCGATTCGGAACTCCGACTTCAGGGTGGCCTGCGACATCCTTGAGCGCGGATTCCTGTCGGCATTCCCGAACAGGAAGACGGAAGCGTTTTCGGACTGGATGGAAAAACAGGAAATCGGAATGCGGGCACATTTGCGAAACAGGGCGTCGGCGGACTGGAACGCCTCCGAGACAGTTCACGACTGGGCCGGCGCGCGGTCGGCCGCGGAGGCACTCTCCCGACTTGACCCGTACGACGAAGCTGCTCTTCGGCGAGTCATAAGGGCGCAAGCGATGGGGGGCAGGGTCGAAGAAGCGGAGGCCGAGTACCGCTCATTCTCCGAGCGTGCGGACCACTCCGGCAGCTGGGCTCCGCAAAGGGAAACGACGAGGCTGCTCAAGAGCGTGAAATCCGTTCACAAGCAGCCCGACAAGAAGTCTCGGATCGCCAGGACACAGGATCAGGACATCCCTTTGACAGGACGGGCGAACGAATTGTCCCACCTCAGTCGGAGCATCTCTCGGCGCCGTTCCCGGGGCTCCTGGTGCATCGTCACCCTGAACGGTGAACAGGGACTGGGAAAGACCCGGCTGATTGAAGAGGCGATGCAGGGCGCCCGAATCGACGGCCGCAAGGTCATGTACGCGTGCCCGGGTGAATTCGAGCGCGATATTCCGCTCAGTCCACTGCTGGAAGCCCTCAACGCAGTCTGGGTGGGACCGATGTTGGCATCCGTCCCTGAACCATGGCGCTCTCATCTCCTGTCTCTTCTGCCACAGTTCGACCCCAATAGGAAAGCGCCTCCGCACGTACCAGGTAAACAGCCGGAAAGGTTGCAACGTCACACCTGTGAAGCGTTCCTGCAATTGTTCGCCGCCATCACGAAGTCCCATCCGGCCATCGTCGTTCTGGACGATTTCCACTGGGCCGACGAAGCAACCGCCACCGTCGTACAGTTCCTCCACAAACGGTGGCGGGACGGAAATCTGACCCTGTTGCTCGCCTATCGGCAGGAAAAGCTGGATCGCAACGAAATCGCCGCCCGACTGGTCGACGAGCTGGAAGCGGAAGCGGAGGCTATCGCCGTTCGCCTCCACGAGCTGGAACGTTCGGCAGCAAGAGAACTCGTTATGTTGTTGGGCGGAGAAAAGCTCGCCGAGTCTACCGTCGAAGACATCGCCGCTCTCGCGGACGGCAATCCCCACTACCTGATCGAAATCACTGCCGGCGCACTTGGCAGCAGCAGTTCGAACCCGGAGATCCGCGTCCCCGCATCGGTACGCCAAGGCATCGTTCGCCGCATCGGCGCGTTGGCACCGAAGGCCAGGAGCATCATGTCGGCACTTGCCGTTTTCGGGCATCCCACCACTGTCCGATGTCTAACAGGAATCACCGGTCACTCACAACACGATTGCATCGACGCACTCGACATGCTGCACGCGCGAAGGCTCGTCGAGCGGACGGACGACAAGGTCGGGATCCGCCAGGCCATTGTCCGCCGGGCCGTGTACGAAGGGCTTTCCCCCACGCGTCGATCCCTGCTCCACAGGCTGACGGCCGAGGTGCTTCGGTCAAGGACCCGGAGTCTTCGACCCGACCGGTTGGCAGACCACTACCATCGCGCCGGCGAACGCCAGCTGACTTGCATTTATGCCCTTGAGGCAACGAGACCTTCCGTGACGCTTGAGCCCCGGGACCGCTCGAGATTCGTGAAGATCGCGTACGAAACGAGCGACGAACCGCGACAAGAGCGTCTGACTATCCCTCTTGCCCGCGCTCTTCATCGCTCCGGGCAACTCGTAGCCGCGCTACGGTACGCCAGCAAAGCCTTGAGAAAGGTACGCAGCCTGTCTCCTGCCGAATCCTGCACTGCCCGCCTCATCGTCGCCGACACCAGCGCACTGCTTGGAAAGGAGACAGTTTCCACGACCCTCCAACAGCTCGCAGACGTGGAGCAGGCAGTCCTCACGAGAAACGAGGAAGCGGTCCTGGCGGAGGTGCTGGATACCAGGCTTCGGCTGCTCCGCAGGACAGGCGACCACGACGGAGTTACGGGTCTGTTCGCCCGAGTGAAGCGCTTGGAGGGGCTTCGCGATCCGGTGGCCAATTGCCGCGTTCTGGCGACCTTGGCCATGCAAGCCGAATACGACAGTCCCGCGGAGGGACTCGTCTGTGCACGCCGAGCGGTGACTATTGTTCGCGAGCACGATCTGCACAGTGAAGTGATGCTTGTCCGGCAACGTCACATCGCCGCTCTGGCGGTCAACGGCCTGCTTGCCACTGAAGAAGGAAGGACTTCGGTAGACGAGGCTCGAAAGGCGGTACTGAGGAGCGACGACCTCGCTTCACACCTTCTCATCCTGCTGGAACTGGCGAAGTGGCACACAGCGACAGGCGACCTGGACACTGCGGCAGAGTTTCTGGAGACTGCGCTTGCCGAACACACCGACTGTCCCGACATCCGGTGCCTGGCGAATCTGGCCCGCGGAAACCTGGCCCTGGCGCGCGGCGACCTGCCGGCCGCCCTGGCCACCATCGAGACCTTGCGAGGCCCAGCCGGGAGTGCCCCCGACAAAACGATCACACTTCACGGTGGTACCCCCGGCGAACTGCCCGCGGAAGCAACCGGGCATACACTCGTGCCACCATACCTCGCCGGGGCATGGGCCGCCCTGGAGGGGAACATGCTCCTGGAGACCGGCAAGTTCCACCAAGCCGCCACAATCGCCGGGAATTGCGCCGTTGAAGAGCCGCTGCACAACGTCCCGGTTGACCTCGTCCTCTTTCACGCTCGTTTGCTCTCGCGGAAGGGGGACGCGCGCGAAGCCCTGGACCTGCTCGGGCGTGTCGCCGAGCCTCATAGCGCCGAGAGGCCGCTCCACTGGCTCCGCCTGACTCTCGACCTCGTCCGACTCGGACGTCGAAGCGGCAGCCCGCGACCCGAACTCGCCACCCGGGCACGGGACCTGGCGCTGCGCCTTGACCTGCCGGGGCTCGCACACGAGTTCCTACCCTTCACGTAGCCCCCTCCCACCCCCGCGCCAACATCCCGGACACATTCGCCACCGCAAAGCTGATCCCGTTCAGATTGCGCTTCACCGGCACCCCCGGGATCGGCCGCGGATACGGCGACGCCGCCACCACCTCGTGCCCCCCCTCCCCCCGCACCTCCACACAATCGCGCGGCAAGTCCTCGTCCATCACCACGCCAACCGCCGCCGCCAGCGACCCCGGCCACCACCTCCGCCCATCCGCCTCCGCCGCCGCCACCACTACGCCCCCCGCCTCCACCAACCGCTCCACCGCCTCCGCCAGCATCCCCGCATGCTCCTCCCTGAGCGTCCCCAGGCTCAGATTCACCACCCGCACCCCCCGCTCCGCCGCCCAGCCGATCGCGGCCACCAGCGCGCGCACGCTCGTCCTCAGGCGGTCGTCGAAGACGCGCACCGCGTAGAGGTCCGCCGCGGGCGCCTTCTCCTGGATGGCAGCGAAAACCGCCGTGCCGTGGCCCAGGCGGTCCACGAAGTCCTCCGAGACCTCACCCGAAAGACCGATCTTCACTCCGCCCGCCACGCTGCTCACGTGGGGATGCTCCGCGTTCACCCCGCTGTCGATGACCGCGACCGAGACACCGCGGCCCCGGAGATCGCGGAACCGGGGCGAGTGGGTGCATATCCGGCCCGCCAGAGGGCGTCCGGGCTCGGGTTCACGCGGGTTTTCGGGGATCATCCGACCGGCACTATTCCATGAGGGGAACTTTTCTTCGCGAGGCTGGTAGTAGCGCACATACCCGTGATGATGGCCATCGCCGGGGAACGGTGGCAAACAACGCGGGCAGCAGGACCGGGGCAGTATCGACCGGAGCAGGACTTGCCTGGCTGGCAGGGGCGGCTCTCGTAATGGGCTGCGGGATGCAGTGATGGGGCTAACGATCCGACCCCTGTCAGTCAGGTGTTTTTTTGTCGCAATTTCGGAGCCCCCCTCCCCCCCTCCAGCACCACCACCCGGTCCGCCGATCCGAGCACCTCTTCCCGGTGCGAAATCAGCACCGTCGTCCGCCCCTTCATCACCTCGGCGTAGGCGGACACCACCGTGGCCTGCGCCTCCGCGTCCAGCGCGCTCGTCGCCTCGTCCAGCACCAGCACCGCCGGATCGGCCAGCAGCGCCCGCGCGATCGCCACGCGCTGCCGCTCCCCCGCCGAGAGCGCCCGGCCCTCTTCGCCCACCACCGTGTCGAGCCCGTCCGGAAGCGACGCGACAAAGTCCCCCAATCCGGCCCGGTCCACGGCCCGTGACACGGCATCACGACCCGCGTCGGGCCGCGCGTAGCGCACGTTCTCCAGGATCGAGGTGTTGAAGACGAAGGTGTCCTGCGCCACGACCGCCACCTGCGCGCGCAGGTCGGCCAGGGCGACGGTGCGCAGGTCGGTGCCGTCGAGGAGGACGCGGCCGCGGTCGGGGTCCAGGTGGCGCACGAGGAGGTCGGCGACGGTGGACTTGCCGCTTCCCGACCGTCCCGCCAGCGCCACCACCTCGCCCGGCGCGACGGTGAGCGCGAAGCCGTCCAGCACGTCGGCGCCGCGGCCGTGGCCGCACGACACGTCCTCGAAGACGATCTCGCCGCGCACGGGGCCGAGGGGGACGGGCTGCGCGGGATCCTCGACCTCGACCGGTTCGTCGAGCAGCTCGTGCACGCGCTTGAGGGACACGCGGGCGGCGCCGAGTCCCGTGTAGAGTCCCATCAGACCCTGGACCGGGCCGATGAGGCGGATCTGGTAGGCCATGAAGGCGGTGAAGGTCCCGAGCGTCATCGCCCCGTCGATCACGCGCGACCCGCCGTAGAGGAACACCACCGCCGTGCTGGCCGAGAGCAGGATGCCCGGCAGGCCGCCCGCGAGGTAGCTCAGCCGCTGCATCTTCATGAGAGCGGCCACGAAGGCGTCGTTGAGGCGGCTGAAGCGTCCGGCCTCGCGTTCGCCCGCGTTCGCCGCGGCCACCAGGCGCACGCCGCGCAGCGTCTCGATCAGGAAGGCGCCGATGGTCGCGCTCCGTTCGCGCATGACGCGCACGCGCACCACCAGGCGGCGCCGGTAAACCACGATGGCCCAGATGGCGGGGGGCAGAAGGGCGGCGGCGGCCAGGAAGAGGCGCCAGTCGAGCCAGAGCAGCATCCCCACCGCTCCCGCCAGGAAGGCCACGTTGCCGAGCCACGCCAGCGCCGCGTCGGAGAGAACGCGTTGAATTTCGCTCACATCGTTGTTAATTCGTGAAATTATTTCACCAAGAGGCGTTTTTGCGAAAAATCGTGGCGAGAGGCGGTGGAGATGGCGGTAGACGGTCACGCGCATGTCGAAGAGGATCTCGGCCGAGACCTTCGTGTAGCGCATCCCGCTGACGAAGTTCAGGACGAAGCTGGCCGCGGTGACGAGGGTGAAGAGGACGACGACCCGTGTGAGGGCGTAGGTGTCCTGGCCGAGGAGGGCGTCGTCGACGAGGGTGCGGGTGAGGAAGGGGACGTAGAGGGCGAGCGCGGTGCCCGCGAGGTTGAGGAGGAGAATGGCCGCGAGGCGGGTTTTGTAGGGGAGGATGTAGGCGAGGCCGCGGCGGATTTCCTGGTCGAGGATGGTCATTCAGGTTGTCGCCGGCATCGCCGCCTGTGGATGGACTCGGTTTCGCCCCTGCTCACGCGGAAAGTATACCAAACATGACATTTGGTAAATTGGGGTTTACAGGTTGGAGCTGTCCCGGCGAATGCGGTAGGCCACGACGCGTTCGGCATCGAACTCGTCGCGCCCCACGACCAGCAGGAAGTCCCTGTCGATCCAGCACACGAATTGAAAGTCGCGGCACAGGAAGAACACCGGCACGTCCTTGGGCAGCACACCCAGCCATCGCCCGTCCGGACCGAAGATGCTCCACTGGTCCGGCGCCCACGTCTCCGAGTCGGAATACTCGCTGACCCACAGATACCCCTCCGCATCCACCATGAGGCCGTCGATCGGCGGATAGGTCTCCACGCTCCGCATCGCCTCGAGTTCGCCCTCCGGAAGCGAGAAGCCGAGCGACTCATAGTATTTGGCATTCCGATCTTCCCATGCCCTCCGTGCTTTGTCGGTTACGCGGAGCGGATCGGTCGTGCGCCGAATGATCCTGAGCAGGACCCCGTCGGGCGAAAACTGATGGATCTCGTTTCTGTCGCTGCGGCTCACGTAGATCGAAGGAGGATCGCCTCCCGCCGCGATGAACCTGGGGCACGCGAACGAGTCGGCCCCGTACGCAGTGTCGACTCTGATGAATTCGTCTGCGCGATGCTCGGACTCCTGCGGCCCACCGACGAGCTCACCAGTTTCCGAACCCCGCATCATCCAGCGCCGCGTCGGCGAACAGTCGCTCCATGCGGGCTCGGATTCGGCTTCCTGGACCTTCTTCGACGAGACGAACGATCCGTCGCTCAGGGGGAACCGGAACCCCTCGCTCCAGAGGTCGTGCTCTCTTAGCCGCAGGAAGTCGACGGATCGTTCTTTCAACAGCGTGCCGGCGGTATCGAAGTAGTCGATCGAGGTCATATGGTAGTCCCACACGACCAGCGTGTCGGGCGGCAGGTACTGGAGTTCTTCCGGGCGGGTGAACTCGCCCGGGCCTTCGCCTGCCCGGCCGATGATTCGGGACAGCTCACCCGAGGGTTCGAAGAGCATGAGTTGCTTGTTCTCGGATGAAAGGACGGCGACGCGGCCGTCGGGCAGGCGGGCCAAGCCAACCACGCTCCAGATCAGCTGGGCCGAGTCGTTGGCCAGCGCGTTGAGGTCCTCGGTCCCACCCAGTACGAATTCGGGCTCCGGGTCGATGGTCCAGAACTGTCCGGTGGGGTGCTCGGGCGCGTGGTTCTCGACGATTTCGACGCCGGCGGAGTCCCACGCGGTGAAGGTTGGGGCTTCGGTGGAATCGCTGCCGTCACGGGGCGCCCGGTTACACGCTGATACGGCGACGGTCGTCAGGAGCACCGCAAGGGTGCCTGATCGCTGGCACATCATGACTGCTCCCTGCCATCCTCCCGCCGAATCCGGTATCCCTCGACGCGTTCCACCCCCAGTTCGTCGCGTCTGACGGCCAGGAAGTAGTCCCTTCCCACCCAGCAGGGGGTGGATTGGCGGCCGCACATCTGCAAGTCCGGAGCCGCGGGATTCGGCGGAAACGGCAGCACCCCCAGCCAGCGCCCATCGGGGCTGAAGACGCTCCACTGGTCCGGTAACCCGTATTCAGACGCCGACCACTCCTTGACCCACAGGAGTCCTTCCGGACTCACAAGGATGGATGCGACCGCGCTGTACTTCTCCCTCCTGGGAATCGGCCCTTCCTCCTCCGGCCGCGGCGGCCAGCCCATCATTTCCCGATAGGCTTCCAGGTGCCCCAACTCGGCCTGCCACGCCTTGTCGGTGACGGGCGGCGGCTCGGTGGTGCGACGGATGATCCGCACGAGCGTGCCGTCCAGGGTTCTCTGATGGATTCCGTTGCCCATGTTGCGGATGTAGAAAAAGGGGGGATCGCCTCCCGCCGCCATCGCGCTGAAGAAACTGCTGGAGCATCCGAACGAGTGCGCGGCGTAGGTGTCGTCGATCTTCAGGAGTTCCTCCGCGTGCAGGACCATTTCCCCAAACTGGGCAGACTGACTCGTAATCGTCAGGTGCGTGCAATCGTCGGGCGACTCGTCGGCAATGGTATCCATCACCCCGACCAGGAAGGACCCGTCCGGTAGCGGAATCCGGCGCGACTCGCCCCAGGCGCCGAGGTCCCTCAGCCTGGCATAGTCGACCGTGCGTTCCCTGAGCAGCTTTCCGCTGGAATCGAAGTAGTCGATCGCACGCAGGAAGTAGTCCCATACGACCAGGGTGTCGGGCGGCAGATACTGCAGCCGTTCCGGACGGGTGAACTCGCCCGGCCCTTCCCCCGGCCCACCAACGATCCTGGACAGCTCACCCGAGGGTTCGAAGAGCATGAGCTGCTTGTTCTCGGAGGACAGGACGGCCACCCTGCCGTCCGGCAACCGCGCCAGTCCAACCACGCTCCAGATCAGCTGGGCCGAATCGTTGGCAAGTTCGCCAGGCTTCTCGGACCCGCCCAGCACGAATTCGGGCTCGGGGTCGATGGTCCAGAACTCACCGGCGGCGTGTTCGGGCGCGTGATTCTCGACGATCTCGATGCCGGCGGAGTCCCAAACCGTAAAGGTCGGATCCGCCTCGGCCACGCTGTCGTCTGCGGGCTGTTGACACCCGGACGCCAGAAAGGAGAGGGAGAGGGCGGCAATGATGGTCACTCGCCTGAACATCGCGGTCTCCTTCCAAAACATGACTAGATAACCTGACTAACTTCTACGACCTCCAGGGACCTTCATTCAGAAGCGCAGCGACACACCCAACCCGAACTGCCCCCCCGGCGTGACCGACAGGGCGAGCCCCGCGTCATCGAGGCCGAGGCGCTTCCGGTAGAACGCATTGGTCCTGTTCGCCAGCTTCCAGGCCGAAACGGATGCCCAGACTCGACTTCCCAGAAAGGTCAGCGCCCCGCCCAACGCAATAAGCCCGAACACCCTGCCACAGTTCGGGTCCCGAGGTTCGTTCAACTCCGGCATGCAACTGTACACCGACGACCACGCAGCAGTATAGAAGATGACTACCCCCGCGACCGCCAGTAACGTCGGCGGCATACCCGCATCCCGGTCGCCTGCGTAGTCGTAGCCGACGTTGGGGATGATCCATTCGAGCGTTGCAGCGAGGAACGGGGTCTTCTTCATGTCCTCGTAGCGTTCCTCGGGACTCTTTGGCTGGGGTCGCGGGCGCTGGGCGTGGACCGCGCCGACAAGCCCGAGCAGGGCGCCGAGAACGAGGAGTGCGGGGATGCGATGGTACTTCATTATGCGAAATTCCTTCCGTTCAAGCTGCAATCCCGAATGCGCTTCGGGACGCCCTCCAAGGGCAACGTGCACCTCCCCGGTTCCGACGGCAATGGTCCGCCTCCCGTTCTGGTCTGGTGCATCGAGTCTTGATCGGTCCAGCCCGACCGCCGGAAACGCGGTCCCATTTCACCATGTATGCGCCCCGTCGACAATCCGATACTTCCAGCGGCAGGCGGCCCAACTACTGCCATCACGCGAACACCCCTCGCCGGAGCCCGGATTGGCCCGCAAACACGACGAGACCTACAAGTTCATCTTCTCCCAGCGCGCGGCGGTCGAAGAACTGGTCCGCAACTTCGTGGGCGAGGATCTCGCCGACGAACTCGACTTCGGCACGCTCGAGGCCCTTCCGACCGACCGCATCAGCGGCGGCCTGGTTCAGCGCCAGGTCGATCTGCTCTGGAAGATTCGTTTTCGGGGCAGTTGGCTCTACCTGCTGATCCTTCTCGAATTCCAGTCGGAGAGCGACTACTTCATGGCTCTTCGCATTCTGACTTACATCTGTCTTACCTACGAAGAATTGGTCCGTCGAAGGGAACTGAAGGCAAGCGACAAGCTGCCGCCGGTCCTGCCGGTCACGATCTACAACGGCCAGGCCCGCTGGCGAGCTTCAACGGACATCTCGGAGCTCATAGCCCGGGTGCCGACGCAGCTGGCGCGCTTTCTGCCGCGGGCGCAGTTTCTCCTGCTCGACCTGCAGAGGATCGGCGCGCAAGATCCGCCATCAACGGATCTGGTGACCTCGCTCGGCAAGATGGAGCGGGAACCCTCGCCCGAGAACCTGCAGCGTGTCATGCGGGATCTGACCGGCCGGTTTCGGGGGGCGGGGTTCGCCGAGCTCCGCAAGGCGTTGTTTTCGTGGGTGGCGGGTGCCGCGGAAGCGTGGCAGATTCCCAAAGAGGAGTTGGCAAAGATGCAGACGTTGACGGAGGATGAGACGATGTACGAGAGAGTCAGGGAGATGCGGGAGCAGGTTCACCGGGATGGTATCCAGAAGGGTCTGGAGCAAGGACTGGAGCAGGGTCTGGAGCAAGGACTGGAGCAGGGTCTGGAGCGCGGGCGCGCCGAAGGGCGGGCGCTCGTGGGGCGTCTGGCGACGAGGAAGTTCGGAGCGCAGACCGCGGAGCAACTGTCCCGGGTCCTGGATGACATGGCGGATCCGGAACAGCTTGCTGAGGTAGCCGACGCGATCATGGATTGTGACAGCGACGCGGAACTGTTCGCCCGCGTGGGGGTGTAGGGAAGGAAACACGTCGTGAACATCAGTTGCCCGGCAGACTGTAGCGTTCAAGGAACGCCTGGTCGACATCGTTGAAAGCGACCACATAGACCGATTCCGCCCCGAAGCCGGCCACGCGCCGGTCTCCTTCGGCGACCAGGCGAAGCAAGAGGCGCCCCTGCCGGTCAAAGATGTCATAGGGGCTGTCGCCGCCGCGTCGTGGCGGAGCACCCAGGCCCGGTCCATCGGGTCGACATGGATGGTCTGGTAGTGGAAGGCCGGCATCACCTCCGGCCATTGGTCTGTTTCGTAACTCTCCTGTTCCGTCTCGGGATTGCGTCTGTAGGGAATGAAACGCGGGGCGCCGCTCGGACCGAAAACCCCGCGAATAGCCCGGGAGTGGCGCTGGAGGTCGCGAAAGAACTTTTCCTTGAGCGCACGGGTGACGGGGATCGCGGTGAACGGCACGGTGTCGCCGTGAAGCACCGAGCCATCGGGCGAGAGCCAGTCGACGCCGTACGCGTCAAAGCGCGCCACAACGACTGATCCGTCGGCGGCCACACCCCAGGCATCGTGCGGCATGAGTGTACCGGCCCACTTCGTCTTGATGGTTCGGATACTGTCAACCGTTTCGCGCACCGGATCGACGCGCAGGATCGTGGCGGTGTCGGCACCCGTCGGAGGCCACGGCTCCGGTGCGACATAGATGTGTCCGCGGGCATCCACGGCGTGGGGTGCCGCCAGCAAGACGCCTCCCCCTTCCAGACGCACGGTGATGGACTGAGTCGCCGCAACTTCCAGGTTGGGGGCCAGCCGGATCAGGCGGCCGTTGCCCAGATCCACCAGCAGGGTTGAGTCGCCCGGCAGCGGCCAGACGGCATCCGGCTCGAGGTATTCGTCGGACCCCTCCCCCCGCCCCGCCACCATCGTGCGCGTCTGCGCCTCCATGTCCACGCGATAGACGGCCCTGTCGAACAGGTCGGCGAGCAGGATGTCGCCGCCCGGCAGCTCGCGCACCACGTGCAGGTACCCGAACTCCTCGGCGAAGACTGCCGTGGGCGGTCCAAGCGGTGCGCGAGGCGGGTCCACAACCTCGTCCCCGGTGATGTCGCGGCACGAGGGGACGCAGACGAGCAATATGGCAACCACCATTCGACGTTCAAAAAGCATCGTTGCACCCATGTCGGGGCCTTTCTAGCTCTAGCCGGGGTGAGGTCGACCGTCTGTCCCTATCCCTATTCCGCCCGCCGAATCCTATACCCCTCCATCCGCTCCACACCATACTCGTCGCGCCTGATCGTCAGAAACATGTCCCGGTCCACCCAGCAGGGCACGAAGAACTTGTAGCACATGAAGAGATCCGAGAGCGCGGGTTCCGGCGGGACGGCCAGGACGCCCAGCCAGCGTCCCCAAGGACTGAAGACGCTCCACCGGTCCGGCCAACCGGTCTCCGACTCCGACCACTCCCTGACCCAGAGATAGCCTTCCGCGTCGACAACGAGTCCGCCCACCGGCGGATACGATTCCTTCCGGGGCATCCCGTCGAATACGCCCGGAGGCAGAGGCTCGCCGATCATTTCGCCGAACGCGTACATGTCGTTCATCCACGCGCCGTGCGACCTGTCGGTTACGGCCAGCGGATCGGTCGTGCGCCGGATGATGCGCACCAGCGTTCCGTCGAGCGAAAACTGGAGGATTTCGTTGCGGTCGCCCTCGCTGATGTAGATCGAGAGCGGATCCCCTCCCGCCGCGATGTGGGAATCGAGCGCAAAGGTGGGTACGAAGGGAACGGCGAAGCCGGGGTCGATGTCCATCTTCGGAACCCACATCTCCATGCCCTCCCACGTCCCGAAGGACTGCGTGCCGTATTCATGGTCGACCCTTACGTATTCTTCGGGCATATATCTGTACGTGCTGCCGGGCGTGGGTTCCCGATGCTCCCTGGCCGCCTCCCGATCGGCGGTGGCCACGATGAAGGACCCATCCGGCAGGGTCATTCGCACGAACTCGCTCGCGCCGGGCACTCGCTCCCTCAGGGCAACGTGATCGATGGTGCGCTCCCGCAGGAGCGATCCGTCGGTACCGAAATGGATGGCCGAGGAGATGTGGTAGTCCCACACGACCAGCGTGTCCGGCGGCAGGTACTGCAGCCGCTCCGGCCGAATGAACTCGCCGGGCCCCTCTCCCGGGCGTCCGATGACCCTGGACAGCTTGCCGGAGGCCTCGAAGAGGAGCAGCTGTCGGCCTTCCCCGGACAGAACCGCCACTCGTCCGTCCGTCAAGCGGGCGATTCCGACGACGTCCCAGATCAGCTGTGCCGAGTCGTTCGCCACGCCGCCCGGGTTCTCATCCCCACCCAGCACGATCTCGGGCTCGGGATCGACGGTCCAGAACTGCCCGGCGAGGTCTTCCGGCGTGTGGTTCACGACGATTTCCACGCCCGCGGAGTCGTGGACGGTGTAGCCGGTGCCGTTGGCGCCGGGAACGGCGGGGCGGTCGCAGACCGCGGCGGTGATCGCGATCGTCAGGTTGGTGGAGAGAGCGGTCGGCTTGTTCATAGGGGGGACTCCCTGCTGAGGTTGGGGGCGCGCGTTCCGTGGGTTTTGCGAGGGGAGCTCACGACCTCCCATACAGGCAAGAACGGGACCACCGGAAAGCGTATTTCAACTCCTGAATTCGTCGCCCAAGTCCCATCAATCACACTCCCACCACCCCCCCCATACCTCCCCCTCGTGTCCTTCCTTCCACACCCCGTGTCCGCCCGGCCACAATCGCAGGCGCCGAAATCACCCTTCCTTCAGCCGCCCCCCGGCCCCGTCCCCTCCGGAATCATGATGAACGACGTCATGTCCGCATCGTACGCGACCGTTCGCAGGAACTCATACGTGTCCGCGTCGTACACGTCGATCGTGGCGCCCGCGTTGTAGATGTACAGAAGCTCGCCGTTCGAGCTGACCTCCAGGCTCATCCGCGGTCGTCCCGCGAAGCGCTGCCGGCTCTCCACCCGGCGCCCCTCCAGGTCGAAGGTCCAGAACTCGTAGTTCCCGATCCGCTGTACCAGGCCGTAGCCCTTCCTGCCGCCGGGCGCCAACCGGAAGCTGACCCCCTGGCTGGGTCCCAGAGTGAAGAAGTCGAACTCCTTCTCGGCCAGGTTGACCCGCGCGATCCCCATGATGCGGCGGTTCTGCACCGGGTCGGTGAAGTTGAAGAGACCGGTGTGGATGCCGGGCTCGTCGTGCGAGCTCCGGGGGAAGCCAAAGCTGAAGCGGCCCAGTCCCTCTTCGAGCGGCCGCGACAGCTCCCAGCGATCCGCCTCCGTGTAGTTCTCCGTCTCCAGCACGAGAATATCGTTACCAAAGAAGTACAGATATTCGCCGTCGGGCGAGAACATGAGGCGCACCCGCTGACGCTCCTCGCCGTCCGGCCACGGGATCGTGTCGGTGACCTCCCTGGCCTCCAGGTCGTACTTGAGCAGGACCGGGTCGTCGATCTCCCAGCGGTCGATCCGCTTCGTGTACCGCATCGTGTTGAGGATGACGAACTCCTCCTGCGGGTCCACCGTCATCCCCCAGATCCGCACCTTCGACCGTCCCCGGCTCAGCGTGAAGCTGTCGATCGACTTGCGCGCGGCCACGTCGATGATCTCGATCTCCTCGAACTCGGCGTTGCGCAGGTAGATGCGCTCGTGATTCTGCGACAGCGTGAGGCTGATGGGGATTCCGGTCGTCGTCTCGATCCGGTCCACTACTTCAAGCGTGTTCTCGTCGATAACCAGGATCGACTGGTCGTAGGCGGCCATGTAGATGACGCCGTTGCCGCCGCCCTGGGCGTGGGCGGGAGAGGTGGGGAGGGCGAGGGCGGCGAGGGCCGCGGCGGCGATCGCGGCGGATGAACCCCTCATCACGGGAAGATCAGGTCGATCTTGCGCCAGTCCTTCTGGGCGGACGCGCACTTTCCGGTCCAGTCGGGCGCGTGGTTCAGCTGGTCGGGGACGTGCGCGGGCCAGAAGCAGGCCAGGTGACAGTCGAAGAGGTCGCGCTCGACGGGTTGGCAGAGGCCGGCGGTGCCGCCGGTGGAGTCGACCTCCCAGCCGGGGGCGAAGACGAGGGAGCAGCCGAGGGGGATGTGGGGGCCGGAGCGGCTTTCGAGGCCCACGACGTCGAGGTCGGGGGGGGCGGGGGCCGCGGCGTCGCCGTTTCCGGCGGACTCGGGTGTCGCGAGCGTGGCCGGAACCGGCGTGCCCACATGTTCCTCAATCCGCCGGGCCTTCTGGTTGATGGCTTTCAGGTGATCCACTGGGCGCCCTCCGTGGCGTGTACGGTGATGAACGGTCCCAACATAGGGGACCGGGGGGCGGTGGGCGAGTCCGAGCGTTGTCCAATGAGAAATGATCATGAGCGGGGAGCCGGTTTCCAACGGGAAGTGAGTATGAGCGGGGGTGCGAGCAGATCATGGGAGCATGATCGTGACACTCAGCACCGAACGGATTCGCACCGTCGACGACATCCGCGCCTTCCTCGGCGGGAGCGAGGGGGCGGACATCGCCCCCCACGACCGTGAGGCGGCATACGCGTTCATTGAGCGGACGCTGGTCCGGTTCCGCTACCACTTCGGCCTGTCGAGGGCCGGGAAGGGCCTGGTCAGGAAGTACGCCGCCAAGGTCACCGGCTACTCGGACGCCCAGCTGACGCGGCTGATCAGGCAGCAGCGCCGCACGGGCCGCATCCGCGACCACCGGCTGCGCCCTCCTTCGCGTCCCTTCGCCACGGTCTACACGACCGCTGACGCGATACTGTTGGCGGAGGTGGACGAGGCCTTCGGCCAGCTCTCGGGACCGGCGACGAAGAGGATCCTGTGGCGCATGTACCATGTCTTCGGCGACAAGCGCTTCGAGCGCCTGGCGGGGATTTCGAACGGCCACATCTACAACCTGCGTGCCCGCCGGGCGTACCGGCGTGCCCGGACCACGTACCGCGCGACGCGGGGCTCGTCGTCGCCGATCGGGCAGCGGCGCAGGCCCCGGCCGGAGGGCCGCCCGGGCTTCGTGCGGGTCGACACCGTGCACAGCGGCGACCGCGACGGCGAGAAGGGGGCCTACGTGATCAACATGGTCGACGAAGTGACGCAGTACCAACAACTTGCGTCGGTTCGGCGGATCACCGAGCAGTTCATGGTCCCCGTGCTCGAGGTGCTCGTCGGCGCGTTCCCCTTCCGCGTCCTGGCCTTCCATTCCGACAACGGGTCGGAGTACATCAACCACCGGGTCGCGGAGATGCTGAACAAGCTGCACGTCGAAGAGTTCACGAAGTCGCGGCCCCGGCGCTCGAACGACAACGCGCTGGTCGAGTCCAAGAACGGCAACGTCGTACGCCGGTGGCTGGGGCGCAGCCACATCCCGGAGTCTCTGGCACCGGATGCCGACGCGTTCCTGCGCGACCATCTCTCGCCCTTTCTCAACCATCACCGCACCTGCCTCTTCGCGGTCGAGGTCGAGGATGCGAACGGGCACCGCCGCAGGAAGTACCCCCAGGAGCTGGTCATGACCCCGTACGAAAAGCTCGGATCGCTGCCCGGGGCCGACGGCTTTCTGAAGCCCGGCATCACCTTCGAGCAGATTGACGCCGCGGCGCACGCCGTGGACAGCCTCAAGGCGGGCCAGGAGGTCCAGCGGGCCCGCAAGGCGCTCTTCCACCTCATCGCCAAGGCGCTGAACCCCGCAGCATGACCGGCCCCGCCCGCCCCTCGGCTCGCTCCGCTCGCCTCGGGGCTGGCGGCTGTCAAACCGGAATAGAAATGTCCGGGGGTAGAGCGAAATAGAAATGTCCCCCCCTGGGTGGGTGTTTGCCACTCCCGGCCAGCCTGAGCGGGTTGGGGGTGGGGTGGGTAGTGGGACCCCCCGATCGGAGGGACGGGCATGCCCGGCCCGGAGATCGGGGGGTTGCCGGCGGTCGCGTTGGTCTGGGTCACACCCTGCCTTGCCCGGACGGTGTGGGTCCACGAGGCGGTGATCATACCGATCCCGCATCCGATTTCCGGCGAGGTCCCCGGCCATCAGCGCCGCTCGCGAGTCCGGCATCCGGCAGATCGGCAGGCCGTCCGTTGCGCGCAGCCTCTTGTTCCGCGAGGCGCTTGTCCCGCCGTGCCATGGCCATCCGGGCACCCCCGTGGATTTGCTTTCGCCATGGATGGTCCGGTGGGGGCTTCGGCGGCTTCGACCCCGGCTTGCGGGGCTTCGCGGGCTGAGTCTTCGTCGGTGTTGCCGGGGGACGGGCCCGACCCAGGGACTCGACGGCCAGGTAGCGTTGGCCGATCCGGAAGTGGATGTCCCCGCAAAGTCGGCGCTCAACGACGACCTCGTCACCGGGCCGAACACCTCGGGCCTCCCGCTCCGGGATCTGCCAGTACCGGTTCTTGAAGCGGATGATGAAGTCACGGGCCACCTTCCGGGTCTCCGTCTCGGCAAACAGGGCCTCCAGATCTATGCCGGGCGGCAAGGGCCGGTGCGCGTCGAGGGCATTCTGGGGCGCGACCACGAAGCGCTCGTTCCAGAACGGAACCCAGGAATCGGCCAGGAAGCGGTTCGCTGCGTCAAGGGTGGAGATCCCTGCCACCCGCATTTCCTTGATCAGGCGGTCCTGCGCCGTACCGAAGGTCCGCTCGACTCGTCCCTTCGCCTGGGGAGAGCCCGCCAGGATCACCTCGACCCCCAACTCGCCCAGCGCCCGGGAGATGATCGTATCGGTCCGCTCCTCCTTCTTCGCCAGCCACTGCCCGAAGTGTCCGGCGTGGTCCGTGTAGACAGCCAGGGGGCGGCCGTGGCGCTGCAGGTATCCGATGATCGCCCGGCGGTTCTCCGCACCGTCGTCGCGCTCGACGAAGCGGGCCATCATCAGCCGGCTCGTCGCATCGTCATGGATCGAGATCAGCACCTGGTCGCCCGCAGCCCGGTCCTCCAGCCACGCATGCACCGAGCTGTCCCACTGTTCCAGCTCGCCCAACGCCGCCCCCCGCGGACGCCGGCTGCGGTGCTTGGCCCGCCTGCGCTGCCGCTTCCACAGGCCGGCCTCCATCATCCAGCCCCGCAGCGTGTCCGGGCTCACCCGCAGCGCGAAGCTTCTCTCCAGGTGCTCCGCAAGCAGCGTAGGCCCGAAGTCTCGGTACAGCGGTTCCCTCGCGACTTCCAGCGCCCGCTCTCGAAACCCCCGCGGCAACGCCCTGTTCGACCGCCGCCCGCGCAGTCCGTGCACTACGGCCGCATCGCCCTCAGCCTCGAACTTCCGGCGCAACCTGCGAAAATGCCGTCGCGTCACCCCGATCCGCACCGCTCCCGCAGCCGCGCTAAGCACTCCCTCCTTCACCTGTCTCAACACCGAGATGCGATCCCTCTCCTTCAGACTCAAGTCCATTTGCTCCTCTCCCGGATCCGGTTCCGTCGTTGACCGAACATGATCCGAAAGAGGACATTTCTACTTCGCTAAGGGAGGACATTTCTAAATCGGCGCGACAGCCTCGGGGCTGGCGGCCCTTGCGCCGCCCCCTCCCCCACCCCACCATCCCAACCTCCATCCACCCCTCACCATCACACCCCCCAACCTCAGCCCCTCCCCCCCGGCTCGTTCATGATCATGTCCGGGTTGGAAAACACTGTCCGAGCGTTGTCCAATGAGAAATGAGTATCCATGTCGCAAGCCGGCGGGGCGAGTCGCAGCTCCAGTGCGAGCGGGTCCGGGGCAGAGGTATGACGTAGCCATCAGGCGGTGGCGGGCGGTTCCGGCGTCCACAGGCGATCCTGCTGCACGAGGGCGTTGGCGAGGACGACGAGCTTTCTCATGACGGCCGTGATGGCGACCTTGGGCGGCTTCCCGGCTTTGACGAGTGCCGCGTACTTCCGTCCGAGGGCGGGATTAGCGCGGATGGCGGCCAGTGCAGGCATGTAGAGCATCCGGCGAGCCTTGTCCCTTCCGCCCTGGATGAAGCTGCGCCCCCTCCAGGTACCGGACTCCCGGGTCACCGGAGCCAGCCCGGCGAGACTGGCGGCCTGGGGGCCGGTCATGGTGCCCAGTTCGGGCATGTGAGCGATCAGGCCCGCAGCGGTGACGCCGGAGATGCCCGGGATCGAGGTCAGGATCTCGCAGCGGCGCTTGAGCGTCTCCTCGCTTTGGAGAAGCTTGGCGATCACGGCGTCGATGCGCTTCAGCTGACGCTCGATTTGCGCCAGACGCTCCTTGTTGACCCGCTTGGCCAAGGGGTGGCGCAAGTGATTGCCGCGGTTGAGAGTACGAGTCCGGTCCGCCACCAGCCCATCGCGCACCAACCTCAGTTCGGCGAGGTCGCGCTCGTTCCCGGACGTTGCCTTGGTCGGGCGGAGATCGTCGATCACGGCGGCCATCCGCGCCAACGTGCGCGCGTCGATCGCGTCGGTCTTTGCGCGTCGCCCCTGCGATCGGGCGAAGCAACGGACCTGGTACGGATTGATGGCATAGAGGGGAAGTCCGGCCCTCAGCAGCACCTCCTCGAAGTCGCGATGCCAGGGCCCGGTGGGTTCGTAGGCGATCCGGCCGGCCTCGGGGCCGATCCAGGCGATCAGCTTCCGGAACCCGGCCGTGTCGTTCGAGAACCGGGCGGCCCTCCCCTCGGGCGCGGCGTAGGCGTCGAGCCAGGCTTTCGAGATGTCGATCCCGACGGTATGCTCGGTCATATTCCCTTCTCCTGTGCTTGTCATGCGAGCCATTATGCTCAGGTATCCATTCAGGACGTTGGGAAGGACGGTGGCGACCAAACTCACTTGCGGCCCCTTACGGCCAAGCCTGAAACGATCCGACCACCGCCCCCCTTCGGCGCCCCGCGGGGCGCCGAAGGGCCGGGTTTTCCCTGCCACCCGGGTCTGAGACTAACAGACAAGCACGAGCGGGAAGCCGGTTTCCAACGGGAGGTGAGCATGAGCGGGGGTGCGAGCAGATCATGGGAGCATGATCGTGACACTCTGCACCGAACGGATCAGGACCCTGGACGACATCCGCGCCTTCCTCGACGGGAACAAGGCTGCGGACATCACCCCCCACAACCGCGAGGCCGCGTACGCGTTCATTGAGCGCACGCTGGTCAGGTTCCGCTACCACTTCGGCCTGCCAAGGGCCGGGAAGGGCCTTGTGCGGGAGTTCCTCGCCAAGGTCACCGGCTATTCGGAGGCGCAGCTGACCCGGCTGATCACGCAGCAGCGCCGCACGGGCCATATCCGCGACCACCGGCTTCGTCCACCTGCCCGGCCCTTTCCGACGTTCTACACGCCCGGCGACGCGCTGCTGCTGGCCGAGATGGACGAGGCGCTGGGCCAGCTCTCGGGTCCGGCGACGAAGCGGGCCCTGTGGCGCATGTTCCATGTCTTCGGCGACAGGCGCTTCGAGCGACTGGCGGAGATCTCCAACGGCCACATCTACAACCTGCGGAGACGCCGGGCGTACCGGAACGCGAGGACCACGTTTCGCACGACCCGGGCGGTGCCCTCGCCGATCGGGCAGCGGCACAGGCCCCGGCCGGAAGGCCGGCCCGGCTTCGTGCGCGTCGACACCGTCCACAGCGGCGACCGCGACGGAGAGAAGGGGGCCTACGTGATAAACATGGTCGACGAAGTGACGCAGTACCAGCAACTTGCGGCGGTTCCCCGGATCACCGAGCACTACATGGTTCCCGTGCTCGAAGCGCTCGTCGGCGCGTTCCCATTCCGCGTCTCGGCCTTCCATGCCGACAACGGGTCCGAGTACATCAACCACCGGGTCGCGGCGATGCTCAACAAGCTGCACATCGAGGAGTTCACCAAGTCCCGGCCCCGGCGGTCGAACGACAACGCGCTGGTCGAATCGAAGAACGGCAGCGTCGTTCGCCGGTGGCTGGGACACAGCCACATCCCCGAACGTCTGGCGCCGCACGCCAACGCCTTCCTGCGCGACTTCCTCTCCCCCTTCCTCAACCACCACCGGCCCTGCCTGTTCGCCGTCGAGACCGAGGGGAAGGGCGGGCGTCGACGCCGGAGGTATCCCCAGGCGCTGGTCATGACCCCCTACGAGAAGCTCGTCTCACTGCCCGGGGCCGACGGCTTCCTGAAGCCGGGCGTCACCTTCGAGCAGCTCGGCGCCGCTGCGCATGCCGCGACCGACCTGGAGGCCGCCGGGGAAGTCCAGCGCGCCCGCAAGGAGCTCTTCCGCCTCGTCGGCATGGCGATGAACCCCGCCCGCGTGATCCAGCACGCCAGGCCACCCCACCCCCAATATCCATCCACCCTTCACCCCTTCACCTTTAACGAAATCGAGTCTCGACCTGTCTTCAGGTGGAGTGGGTCGGCGAACGCGAAGCGTGCTTGCCCGGATCACCCGCCGACACGAACCGAGCCAGCCGAGGACGAATGAACCACCCTGGAAACGAAGCAGACCCGACCCGACCCCGCACTGCCGGCGGCGCGCCCGCGCTCGTCGCGCTCCTTTACGTCTCGTCGTGCGGGACCGCTCCCGAGCCTCCGGGCGAGCTCGCTCCGGCCTTTGCGGAGTTCGACAGCGTCAACGTCACGGTGGCGCTGAACGGCGACCTCGTGACTATCGAGAGCAACGGGCTGCCCAACCACACCTCGCCCTACTGGTCTCCGAATCACTTGCTCTTCGTGGAGCCAACCGCGACCACGCGGGAGCGGATGGCCCCCGGCTACATCGACGACTTCAACGGGAGCTACGCCCTGACCATCTCGGCGACTCCGGAGCTGGCATCGTCGAGCCGGGCGACCGGCCTGGGTCCGATCGGCATTGCGGTCAGCGGAGCGATGATCTACAACGACTCGGAGGGCCCGGGAAGACCGCTCGACTGGGCGATCGGTTCGCTCGACTACGTGGGCGCGCACACCGGCCCGCAGAGCTACCACTACCACCTCGAGCCCGTCGCGTGGACGGACGACGACGAGAAGCTCGTCGGAGTGATGGCGGACGGGTTCTTCCTATACGGTCGGCGGGACCCCGACGGCTCGCATCCGGCCGACCTGGACGCCTCGGGAGGACACACCGGCCCGACGCCGCACGATCCGGAAGGAGAGTACCACTACCACATCCAGAACGCGCTCTACCTGGACCGCTACTACATACTCTTTCCGGGCGACTACCAGGGGACGCCAAGTGCGATCCGCTAGCGCCCCGCGGTCGGCCCCGCCCGGCCGCCGAGATCGCCGCGCCGCCTGGTCGCCGGGGCCGCCGGCCCTTATCGCGTGCGCCCTCGCTCTCGCGGGCTGCCAGGCCGTCGAGGTGGACTACGGTGATCTGGAGACGCGCCGCGGCGACGGTATCGTCACTCTCCGGGGCGAACCCTTCGGCGGCGCGGCGGTCCGATACGCCCCGGCCGGCTCCCTCGTTGAGCGCGCGACCTACCGCGCGGGGCGGAGGGTCGGCCTCGCGGAGCGCTGGCACGCCGACGGGACGCCGAGTTTCCGGGCGACCTACCTCGGCGGCCTGCGCCACGGAACGGCGGAGACCTGGTGGGAGGACGGCACGCCGCGCTCGGTGTCGCGCTACGTGCGCGGGGTGGCGCACGGGCTCCAGAGCGAGTGGTACCGGAGCGGGGCCCGGTTCAAGGAGGTGCGTCTGGTGAACGGCCGCGAGGAGGGCCTTCAGCGAGCCTGGCGCGAGAACGGCAAGCTCTACGCTAATTACGAGGCGCGGGACGGTCGCACCTACGGCCTGAGGCGAAGCAAGCTGTGCTTCGAGTTGACCCGGGACGACGTGAACCAGGACGACGTGAACCAGGGCGCCGTGCGCCTCGGAGGGACGGCGCCGTGACCATCGTGACCTCTGCGAGCGTGGGCCGGGCCGCAAGTCGCGCCAGCGTGATAGGCGGCGTGGCGGCCGGACTCGCCGCCGCAGTCCTGCTTGCGACGAACGACGGCCGCCCGACCGACGCTCCAGGCGGCGAAGCTCGATCTCTGCCGTACTTCGACGACGAGAGCTTCACGCCTCGCTGGTACGACGACCACTCCGATCTGCCCGCCGACTTTCACTCGGTCGGCTCGTTCAGCCTCGTCGATCAACACGGTGCCGAGGTCACCCACAAGACGCTGGGCGGCAAGGTCTACGTGGCCAATTTCTTCTTCACCGCCTGTCCCGGGATCTGTCCAACGACGATGGCGAGCATGGCCCGTCTCCATTCCGACCTGGGCGCCTTCGACGACGTGGCGCTGGTCTCCCACTCGATCACTCCCGAGGTGGACGACGTGCCGGTGCTCCGGGCCTACGCGGAACGGATGCGGGTCGTCTGGGCGGGATGGCACCTCGTCACCGGGCGCAGGCAGGTCATCGACGACCTCGCCAAGCGCGCCTACTTCTCCCACGAGGATATGGGAAGGGCGGCGGAGGCCGGGGCCCCCGACACCTTCCTACACACCGAGCAGCTTTTTCTAGTCGACCGCGACGGACACATTCGCGGCGTCTACAACGGGACGAGCCGCACCGCCGTCGATAGGCTCGTGGACGATGTCGAGGTGCTGAGACGCGAGCGCTGAAGGCGGGTTGAGACCATGAGTTGAGAGGCGCCCGGGGCCGGCCCCGCGTCTGCGCCTCCGCCGGGAACGCCCCTCCCGGTGCGCCGACCGTCCGATTACTCTATCGGTATGTCCCAATGGAGCATGATGTCCCGCCGGTGGAGCACGATGTCCCGGTGGTGGAGCATGATGTCCCAATGGAGCATGATGTCCCGGTGGATGCGGAGGGAGCGCGGATCCCCACTCGGTCGACCCAGGGGCGGAGCGTCGTGCCCCAGCCGCGAGAGGCGCCCGAGCTTTCGCGCGCTCTCGTTCGCGGTCGCGGCCCTCGCCTGCCTACCCGCACTCGCGGCGTCCCAGCCCCGGCTCCCGCAGGCGGAGCGAGACGGGCTCGCGAAGCCAGCCTTGGCGTCGGCGCTCCGACCCGCTTCCGGCCTGTCGCTCGGTCAATCCCCCGACTCCGTTCTCAGGATCATACGCCGTAACCACCACCGGCCCGGCCTGTTCGCCGTCGAGACCGAGGGGAAGGGCGGGCGTCGACGCCGGAAGTATCCCCAGGAGCTGGTCATGACCCCCTACGAGAAGCTCGTCTCGCTGCCCGGGGCCGACGGCTTCCTGAAGCCAGGCGTCACCTTCGAGCAACTCGGCGCCGTTGCGCATGCCGCGACCGACCTGAAGGCCGCCGGGGAAGTCCAGCGCGCCCGCAAGGAGCTCTTCCGCCTCGTCGGCATGGCGATGAACCCCGCCGCGTGATCCAGCACGCCGCCCCCTCGGCTCGCTCCGCTCGCCTCGCGGGCGGCGCCTTGCCCGCCAGGCCACCCCAACCCCAATATCCATCCACCCTTCACCCCTTCACCTTCGCACCCCACCCCCCTCCCACTGGCCCGTTCATACTCATGTCCGGGTTGGAAAACACTGTCCGGGTGGGTTTCCAGGGCGGCTGCGGCTAGCTGGCGGGTGGCCGGGGCACCTGAAGGCAGCCGTGGTGCGCCAGGTGCCGCAATAGGTCGCGGCGCTTCACGCCGTGACGGTGATGGGCTCTCTGATGACCGGGCCGCCGCCAGCATCTTGGCGGGCCATTTCCCGGTTGGCTTCGATCACCAGGGCGACGGCTTCGCGAAGGTTCGTCCGAGCTTCTTCGAGGGAAGCGCCTTGGGTGTTGGCACCGGGAAATTCCTCGACGAAGGCGATGTAGCCCTCGGGAACTCTCCGGAACACCGCCGTGCAGTGCAGGTCCATCAACTGACCTCCTGGCGATCTGGGTTGCCGACCAGGTGGTTACGGGTCGGGTGGAAAAGCGGACTCTCCAAACATAGCCTCGAACGGCATTCGGCGATCAGTCGGCATGTTTCCCCAGGCGGCGTCGCCAATCACTTCGTCGTGGAACGCTCAAGCAGTTCAACCGCCTGATCCGGACCGGCAGCACGCTTTGCCCCTTCGGTCGGAGCCGCGTTAGCATACCCTACCCGTTCCGAAAGGCAAAGGAGGGGATCATGGAACATCGCCGACACTTCGACCTCGACGCGCAGGTTGCAGAGTGGCGGAGGTGGCAGGAGCGCACCTCGTCGCTCTCTCCGCGCGAGCTTGACGAGCTGGAGGACCACCTCAGGGCACATGTCGACCTCGAAATGGCGTTGAATCCGGGGCTGGGACTTCCCCGCGCGTTCGGGGTCGCGTGCCGTGAGATCGGCACCGGCGCCGTGCTCTCGAAGGAGTTCGCCAAGGTGGGGAAGGCGAGGTGGCGGAGGGTCTCTCTGGTGGGGTGGGCAATGTATGCGGCTTCGTTTTCGCTGCCCACACCCGATTTGCCATTCGACTACGGCTATCACGTCTTGGGGTTCGCCTTGAGTGGACTGCTATACCCCCAGGTCCCGGGGTTCTTTGTCCTTCCCAACCTCACAATGCTCATGGCGATACCGGTGCTCCTGGGCCGTAAGCCCCCGTCCGGACGCTGCCTGAAGTGGATGCTCGGCTTTGCAGGGGTTGGCGCCATGGGCGCTGCGGTGATCGCCGGCTTCGCCACAAGGACTCCTCAAGATCCCAGCTGGTGGAATGGGATCGTCGGGTTTGGCCCTGGCTTCTGGACCTGGGCCGCCTCGCTGACCGTGGTGGCCACGGCCCTCCATATACGTGCCCGCGAATGGGCATCCGCCAGACCCCAAACCACGGCCCGCGTCCCCCGTCCGGGAGCATTCCAATGAAGAGATCGGTCTCGAGGGAACTCGTTGCCGCTTCGTCACGGCCGATGGTGCTCTCCATCCTGGCCGGCGGCGAGAGCTATGGCTACGAGATTCTCAAGCAGGTCAAGCTCCTCTCCGACGGCAAGCTGGAGTGGTACGACGGCATGGTATACCCCGTCTTGCACCGGCTGGAACGCGACGGGCTCATCGCGGGACGCTGGCAGCTCACGGAAGAAGGCCGACGCCGCAAGTACTACCGGCTCACCGACCGCGGGAAGGGTCAACTGGTGGCCGACCGGGAGAACTGGCGGACGGTCCATGGAGCCCTCGAAATGTCCTGGCGAGGGAATCACGGCTGACCCCGGTTGGCGGTCTCCTCACACGGCTGACACGCCTTCCCCAAGTCAGCCTTGCGTCCACCGTCGGTAGCTTTTACATTGGTGAGCAAGATATATTGTTCATCAATGGCTTGGACCCACCGAACTTCCCTCGGATGGAGCCGGCAATCGATCAAGGAGATAGTCCCATGAGCCTGGTCCTGAACGCCGTCAGTGCAATCCAATTATGTGCCGGCTGCACCCTCGAATTCGAACCCATGGACACGCTGGGCGCGGCGGAGGATCCCGCTGGTGTCGGAACGCTCGCGGAGGTCCTGAGACTGGACGACCGGGGCTACCTCGTGAGCTCGGACGCCCTGGGCGGCGTGGTGATCGTCTACGATTCGGAGGGCCGCTACCAACGGGAGCTGACCCGCGAGGGTGACGGGCCGGGGGAGCTCCGCACGTTTCCCAAGTTTGCCATGGGCGACGGTGGAATCCTCCTTCAAGAGTGGCAAAGTCCCACGCTGCATCTGTTCTCAAGAGACCTCGACTTCATCAAGACGTTCCGAGTCGGGGCCGGTGGGTCGATGGCGGTGGATCCGACGACCGGGGGCTGGCTCGTCAACTACGTCTTCGGAAGCGACGGGCCCGGTGCGGGCGTCGCGCTCATCGATGAAGGCGGAAACGTGGTCCGTTCGATTCAGCCCGCTGCAGAGTCCCCCAGTCTGACTTCTATCACGGGGGACGTGATCCGTGGCGCGGAGGGCAGGATTTGGATCGCGTCGGTCGTGGGGATGGTCGATGTCTTTGACGAGGATCTGCAGCTTCTGGGCTCCCTGGAAGTGGAACTGCCCGGCATGGAGGCATGGAATCCCGAGACCGGACCCGCCGCTCCACCGGCCATGGTCACCGACTTGCGGCTTGCACCTGACGGCTCGGGTGTCTGGGTCTTTGCCTTCGCGCCGGTCATCGATCCCAACGAGATACGACGCCTCCAAACCCGCCCCGCGCTTGACGAGTTGTTCGACACCTTCGTCTACTCGGTTCGACTGGATCCGAGTGGCCTGACGCTCGTCGGAACGGATCGGTTCGACACCCTGGTGCGCCCTTTGGACGGGGACTTCGCCTACGACCTGGTCGAGACGCCGGACGGGAACCGACGGGTGCGCGTGGGGCGGCTGCGGTTTACGAAGGGGAGCGGCTGAGGTTCACGCATCCCGACGCATCCGGTACGTTCACTCACAGGCACACGGCGAAACCCAGTCAAGGAGAAACCCCATGAGCCCACTCCTGAACACTGTCAGCGCATTGCAACTTTGCGCCGGATGCACCGTCGAATTCGAGCTTATGGTTACGCTGGGCGCTGCCGAGGATCCAGCTGCTGATTCCGGCCCATGCCGATCAGTGATTCCATTTCATGCCGATCACCGATTCCAGAGTATGCCGATCAGTGATTCCAGAGCATGCCGATCACCTTGGAGTGAGCGAGTAGGAGCGCTGGAGAACCTGCTGTAGCGACACCCTCTTCCATCCTCGCCAGAGGTTCCTTGAGACGAGGAGAAAGAGGGTGTCACAGAAGAGGTTGTCCATGCGGAAGATTCGAGAAGTGCTGCGTCTGAAGTACGAGGCCGGGCGCAGCCACCGGGAGATCGCCAGATCGCTCGGCATCGCCAACAGCACGGTGAGCGATTACGTGCGGCGGGCAAGCGCCGGGGGCTTCTCCTGGCCGTTGCCGGAGGGGCTGGACGACGCCGCGCTTGAGGCGGCGCTGTTCCCGCCCCTGCCACCGTCGCGGGTTCCCCGGCCGGAGCCGAACTGGGAGCAGGTTCACCGGGAGCTTCAACGCCACAAGGGCGTGACGCTGCAGCTGTTGTGGCTGGAGTACCGGGCGGCGCATCCGAACGGCTACGGGTACAGCTGGTTCTGCGAGCGCTACAGGGCGTGGCGGGGACGGATCGACGTGGTCATGCGGCAGGTGTACCGGGCGGGCGAAAAGGCGTTCGTGGACTACGCGGGCCCGAAGTTCGAAGTCGTGGACCGGAAGACCGGCGAGGCGCGGGACGTCATGGTCTTCGTCGGTGTCCTCGGCGCGTCGAACTACACCTTCGTGGACGTGACCCGGAGCCGGTCCCTGCCGGACTGGACGATGTCGCATGTCCGGATGTTCGAATTTTGGGGCGGGGTGCCCGAACTCGTGATCCCGGACAACGAGAAGGCCGCGGTCCACAAGGCCAGCCGCTACGAGCCGGACTTGAACCCGACGTACCAGGAACTGGCCACCCACTACGGAACCGCAGTGCTGCCGGCGCGGCCCCGGGCACCTCGGGACAAAGCCAAGGCGGAAACCGCAGTCCAACACGTCGAGCGCTGGGTCATGGCGCCGCTGCGCAACCATACGTTCTTCTCGCTCGGCGAACTCCGCGACGCCATCGCGCCGCTGCTGGCCGCGCTGAACGAGCGGCCGTTCGACAAGACCGATGGGAGCCGCCGCAGCTGGTTCGAGGATCTCGACCGGCCGGCGCTCAAGCCGCTTCCGGCCGAGCGCTACGAATACGCGGAGTGGCGCAAGGCGCGGGTCAACATCGACTACCACATCCAGGTCGAGCACGCGCTCTACAGCGTCCCCCACCCGCTGGGCCGCTGCGAGGTCGACGTTCGGCTCACGGCCCAGACCGTCGAGATCTTCCACAAGTACCGCCGGGTGGCCGCGCACCTACGGGTCCACAGGAAGGGCGGATACGCGACCGAACCGTCGCACATGCCCGCCTCGCACCGCGCCCATGCGGGTTGGACGCCGTCCCGACTGATCGCCTGGGGACAGAGGACCGGATCGCACACGGCCGCGTTCGTCGAACAACTCCTCGACAGCCGGCCCCACCCCGAACAGGGCTACCGCAGCTGCCTCGGGCTCAAGGCACTGCTGCGGGCCTACGGCGCCGAGCGCCTGGAGGCCGCCTGCCGCCACGCGCTGGACATCGGCACGCTGAGCTACAAGTCCGTCAAGTCCATCCTCGCGACCGGCCTCGACCAGGCCGACGACCAGCAGTACACGCTCTCCCTCCCCGGCCACCACGCCAACATCCGCGGGCCCGGGTACTACACTCCCCAGAATGGAAAGGAGTCCTGACCATCATGCTTCGCCAACCCACCCTCGACCTGCTTCACGAACTCCGGCTCTCCGGCATGGCCGAGGCCTTCCAGGAACAGGCCGCCATGCCCGACATCGCCGAACTGTCCTTCGAGGACCGCCTCTCCCTGCTCCTCGAACGCGAGAAGACCGAACGGAAGCAGCGCCGCTACCAGCGACTGAAAGGCCACGCCAAGCTCCACCTCGACGCGACCATCGAAGACATCAACTTCAAGGCCCCTCGCGGACTGGACAAATCCCTCGTGCTCCGCCTCGCCTCCGGGCAGTGGATCCGGGACGGCCAAACCGTGCTCGTCAGCGGTGCCACGGGCTCGGGAAAATCCTACTTGGCGTGCGCGCTGGGCCACCAGGCCTGCCGCGCCGGAATCTCGACGCGCTACTACCGCGTCTCCCGCCTGCTTGACGAACTCACCCTCGCCCGCGGCGACGGGTCGTATCCCAAGGTCATCCAGAGGCTCGCCCGGACGTGGCTCCTCGTCCTCGACGACTGGGGGCTCGCTTCGCTCTCGGGACAGGGACGGCACGACCTCCTCGAGGTCCTCGACGACCGCTACGCCCGCCGCGGCACGCTGCTGGCCAGCCAGGTCCCCGTCGAGCACTGGCACGAGGTCGTCGGCGATCCCACCTTCGGCGACGCCATCCTCGACAGACTGCTCAACAACGCGCACCGCATCGCCCTCAAGGGCGGATCGATGAGAAGGCTCTACGACTCGACGAAGGAAGCCGACGCCGTCCCCGGCGACGCCTGATCCGCCGAGAGACCGGGCTCAAGCATGCCTCTGGAAGCGCGTCTCTCCCTGCGATCGGGGGTGAAAAGACGGAAAGACAGCTCTGAGCGGGCCGTGCGGCCGTCCGGGCGTTCCGTTGCGGCCGGCCCGGATCCGTCCGCACCCCCCAATCCGGGACAAATGGCCCGGTTCCCTCGCAAAACCGCTCTCCAGAGCGCCGTAGAGGCCGTCCGAAGACCTTCGCCCTACCTACACCCCTCCGGAAAAACCGGCCCGCCGGCCGTCCCAGCAACACACTGCCAACGGTCCCTTCACACTCGACGACTACCCCCTCCAACCCCTAAACTTCAAACCCGTAACCCGACCCCAGCGCCCCTATGGACCTCCGCTCTCCTCCAAGGTGATCGGCATGCCCCGGAATCGGTGATCGGCATGGCGGAATCGGTGATCGGCATCGGCGGAATACGGACCAGCTGGCGTCGGAATACTCGCGGAGGTTCTCGACATGGGAGACCGGGGATACCTCGTGAGTTCCGAAACCCTCGGCGGCGTGGTGATCGTCTACGATTCCGAGGGGCGCTACCAGCGAGAGCTGACGCGCGAGGGCGAGGGCCCGGGGGAATTGAGTGCTCCCCCCAATTTCGCCAGCGGCCCCGGTGGGAACATCCTGATGGAGCCGGGCTCCGCGAGATTGCATCTGTACACGAACGACCTCGAATTCATCAGGACCCTGCAGGTTCCCGGGGCTGTCTTCCTTGGATCGATTCAGCCGAATCCGGTAACCGGGGGCTGGCTGGTCAGCTACCGTGGGGAAGACTACACCGAGGTGGGAATCCTGCTGCTCGACCAGGAAGGCAACGTGGTCCGCTCGATGCAGTCCGGTGAAGAGAGTTGGCGCGGGTTGGCGAGTTTCATCCCGGGCACCGACGGCATGATATGGGGCAGTTCGCTCTTTGGGATGATAGTACTCTTCAACGAAGACCTGGAACTCCTGGGCTCCCTGCAACTGGAACTGCCCGGAATGGAAGGGTGGGAAGCTCCTCGGACCGGGCCCGTCGGTTGGCCGGCCCAGGTCAATGACATCCGCTTTGCGCCCGACGGCTCGGGCCTATGGGTCTTCGCAATGGCGCCGGAAGAGAGATTCGTCGAATTGAGGGTCGACGAACTCCGCGATGAGATCGTGGCAAACAACTCCGCGCTGGAGCGGGTTGCCGACGCCTACCTCTATTGGGTTCGGCTGGAGCAGGATGGTCTGGCCCTCGTGGGAAGGGACCACTTCGACACCCTGGTGCGCCCGCTGGGCGACGGGGATCTCGCCTACGACCTTCTGGAAACGCCGGACGGGAACCGCAGGGTGCGCGTGGGACGGCTGCGCTTTACGAAGGGGAGCGGCTGAGATTCGATCACCCAAGTAGTCCCCCCTTTCCTCCCCACCCCCAATCCCACTATACTTCGTACCATATCAGTCATAGGACCGTTCGATATGGTACAAACTATCCCACGTCCGCGCCTCCTGGCCGCTCTGCGCGACCGGTTGCTGGCTTCGCCCGCCGTCACCATCCTCGGCGCACGCCAGGTCGGCAAGACCACCATCGCACGCGAGCTCATGGACGCGTGGCCGCGCCCGTCCGAGCACTTCGATCTGGAGAAGCCGCGCGACCGGCAGGCGCTCAGCCTCGCCCCGGAACGGGTCCTGAGCAGCTGCCGGGGGCTCGTAGTGCTGGACGAGGTGCAGCGAATGCCGCAGCTCTTCGAGATCCTGCGGCCCCTGTGCGACGATCCGAACCGGAAGGCCGTCTTCGCGCTTCTCGGCAGCGCCTCGCCCGACCTTGTGAAGGGCGTGTCCGAAACCCTGGCGGGCAGGGTTCGATTCGTCGGAATGGGCGGTTTCTCCCTGCTCGAGGTGGGGTCCCATGGTGCTGACCGGCTCTGGCTGCGCGGCGGGTTTCCGCGCGCGTTCCTGACGGACTCGACTGCCGACTGGGTGGACTGGATGGACTCGTTCACACAGACGTTCGTGGAACGCGACATCCCGGGGATCACGCCGGGCGTATCGACCGAAGCCGTCGGCCGCTGCTGGAGGATGATGGCCCATCTGCACGGGCAACGCTGGAACGCGGCAGAGGTCGCGCGCTCGCTCGATGTTCGGGCGCCCACGGCGAACCGCTACCGGGACCTGCTGATCGGCACATACATGCTTCGGCTGCTCCCCGCGTGGTCCGAGAACATCGCGAAGCGCGTGATGAAATCGCCCAAGGTGTACCTGCGGGACAGCGGGATGCTGCACTACCTGCTCGGCCTGGAAAGCATGCGCGACCTCGCCGGTCATCCCCGGTACGGCGCCAGCTGGGAGGGATTCGCGCTCGAGCAGGTGCTCCTGGCTCACGGCGACCGCGAGTCCTACTACTACGCCACCAAGAGGGGCGCGGAGCTGGACCTGCTTCTGCGGCGCCGGGGACGACACTGGGGCTTCGAGTTCAAGGCGAGCGAGACGCCCCGCGTTACAAAGTCCATGCACACCGTGCTTCGGGATCTCGAGTTGCAGCACCTCTGGGTCGTGTACCCGGGTCCCACCGAGTATCCGATGCACGACCGCATCACGGCCCTGCCGCTGGCCAGGGTGCATGAACTCGATCTCAATCCGCGCCCCGCGCGGCGGCTCACGTCGCACCGGGCCAGCCACTCGAAGAGCGCCGGCGTCCTCAAGTACGTGCTCTACTTGGACGGGCCTTCCGACCTGGCCCTGCTGCGGGCCCTGGCCGATCGGCTGGAGCATCCCGCGGCCGATGCGTGGGACGACCAGGCCAACGCCTTCTACCTTCGCGACCTGCGACGGGCTCCGGGTGCCGCTCAAGCCGACCCCGGCGCAGGACCGGGCCGCACGCCGCGGTCCGGCAGGAGCAGGTTCGCCCTGACGCCCGCGCAGCATTTTCGCGCTCTTCGCCGCGACGATCCCAACCTGAGAGGCCTCGCGATCCTCGACATGGGGACAGTGCCTCGCCAGGAGGTCGAGGAGGATGGCCTGCTCACCATCCGGTGGTGCCGGGGGGAGGTCGAACGGCACCTCCTCCGGTCCGAGGTTCTTGGCATCTATGCAGCCACCCGGTATTTCAACCGGCCGGTGATCGACCGGATCGAGGACGAGTTGCTGGACGTCACCTACAGCGTTCATCCGGATGGCGGTCGCTTTCTGGACGATCCCGGGCGGGTCGAGCGCAGCCCCAGCGAATTCGTCAGAGAGTTCTTCCGGCGCCTGGCCGACCGGATCGGCGACGAGAGCCTCCTTCCCCTGGGCGATCTGCACCGCCTGGTCCGTTCGATGGACAAGAGGGACATCCCCTCCGAAGTCTCCCGGGTCCTGGACCTGCTGGACACCCTGTTCCGGCGCGCCCGGCGCGATCAGAAGTGCCCCGTCACGGCCGGACCGGCGGCGATCAGGCGCGAGGGCGAGCGCGATGTGTTCGACGTGAGGGCGGACTGGGCGGACGGCCCCTACCGGATCACGGGGCAGGCCCTCGCGCTAATCAAGGAGGTGGGTCCCGACGCGCGGACGAGGGACCGCATCGTCGCGGCCCTCCGGCAGAAGTGGGACGCCGGCGTGGACCGGCCGGTGGTGGATAGTGAGCTGGTGGGGTCGTGCTCGCGGGCGCAGGCATCCGGTTAGCGTTAGCGGGGGCCATTGCGATTCCCGACGGGGGGCGGGTGGTGCCGGTGGGGAGGCAATGCGAGTCGGGTGGTGTCGTGGGTCCAGCGAATCGCGGGACCTCCGATAATTCCCGTAAACCGTTCATGGGCAACGCCTTGAAGATAGTCAGGGGGATCGGAACGGAGTCGGCCGCCGGTCCCCACAGGGAGGAGAAGGGAGCCCGCGTTATTCACGAGCCCTCTCAGCCAGGATTGGCGTGCGACCCGTAAGTGGCGTGAGCGTCACCTGTTACGTCGATCTCGCCACGGTCCAGCGGGGTTTTTCCGTGGGTGAAACGGGTGGCATGGGATTGCGAAACGCCACAAGCTCGGTCAGGGTCGCGACCGGCGACGAGCGAATCGCCGGGATTCGGGAGCGGTTGCCGTTCCCCGGATCCGATGCCCCCTTCGTGTTGCGCCTGCCTGAATGGCGGCGAGCGAGCGCGGGGAAGGTCGCGGGACACGGGTTCGCGCGGATGGTCGTTCGCGCGGGCGGCCCGCCGCGATTCCGGCCCGGCCGACCATGAGACGCTGCCCGGGGCGGTGCCCGGCTACGAGGGACCGCACACCGGGCTCGGCCTGAGCGTGTTGTGCGCCTGGCCGGGCGGTGCCTTCCGTTGGCCCGGAGGGGGGTGCCGGGGCTCCCGTTGGGGGGGGCGGGGGTGCTCGCCCGGTGGGAGCGGGGGTCGGGTGGAGTCGCAGGTGCGGCGGATCCCAGCGCTTACGTCGTTCCCACAACGCGTTATCCTGTAACGACTTACAGTTCTCATACCGGGATCGGCCCAGACGCGGCCGCCGGACCTGGCGGCCTGCTGGGCTTGCAAGTGTTTTCCAACCCGGACATGATCATGAACGAGCCGGGGGGGAGGGGCCGAGGTTGGGGGGTGTGATGGTGAGGGGTGGATGGAGGTTGGGATGGTGGGGTGGGGGAGGGGGCGGCGCAAGGGCCGCCAGCCCCGAGGCGAGCGGAGCGAGCCGAGGGGCGGGCGGGGCCGGTCATGCTGCGGGGTTCAGCGCCTTGGCGATGAGGTGGAAGAGCGCCTTGCGGGCCCGCTGGACCTCCTGGCCCGCCTTGAGGCTGTCCACGGCGTGCGCCGCGGCGTCAATCTGCTCGAAGGTGATGCCGGGCTTCAGAAAGCCGTCGGCCCCGGGCAGCGATCCGAGCTTTTCGTACGGGGTCATGACCAGCTCCTGGGGGTACTTCCTGCGGCGGTGCCCGTTCGCATCCTCGACCTCGACCGCGAAGAGGCAGGTGCGGTGATGGTTGAGAAAGGGCGAGAGATGGTCGCGCAGGAACGCGTCGGCATCCGGTGCCAGAGACTCCGGGATGTGGCTGCGCCCCAGCCACCGGCGTACGACGTTGCCGTTCTTGGACTCGACCAGCGCGTTGTCGTTCGAGCGCCGGGGCCGCGACTTCGTGAACTCTTCGACGTGCAGCTTGTTCAGCATCTCCGCGACCCGGTGGTTGATGTACTCCGACCCGTTGTCGGAATGGAAGGCCAGGACGCGGAAGGGGAACGCGCCGACGAGCTCCTCGAGCACGGGGACCATGAACTGCTCGGTGATCCGCCGAACCGACGCAAGTTGTTGGTACTGCGTCACTTCGTCGACCATGTTGATCACGTAGGCCCCCTTCTCGCCGTCGCGGTCGCCGCTGTGCACGGTGTCGACCCGCACGAAGCCCGGGCGGCCCTCCGGCCGGGGCCTGCGCCGCTGCCCGATCGGCGACGACGAGCCCCGCGTCGCGCGGTACGTGGTCCGGGCACGCCGGTACGCCCGGCGGGCACGCAGGTTGTAGATGTGGCCGTTCGAAATCCCCGCCAGGCGCTCGAAGCGCTTGTCGCCGAAGACATGGTACATGCGCCACAGGATCCTCTTCGTCGCCGGTCCCGAGAGCTGGCCGAAGGCCTCGTCCACCTCCGCCAGCAGTATCGCGTCAGCGGTCGTGTAGACCGTGGCGAAGGGACGCGAAGGAGGGCGCAGCCGGTGGTCGCGGATGCGGCCCGTGCGGCGCTGCTGCCTGATCAGCCGCGTCAGCTGGGCGTCCGAGTAGCCGGTGACCTTGGCGGCGTACTTCCTGACCAGGCCCTTCCCGGCCCCCGACAGGCCGAAGTGGTAGCGGAACCGGACCAGCGTCCGCTCAATGAACGCGTATGCCGCCTCACGGTCGTGGGGGGCGATGTCCGCCCCCTCGCTCCCGCCGAGGAAGGCGCGGATGTCGTCGACGGTGCGAATCCGTTCGGTGCTGAGTGTCACGATCATGCTCCCATGATCTGCTCGCACCCCCGCTCATACTCACTTCCCGTTGGAAACCGGCTCCCCGCTCATGATCATTTCTCATTGGACAACGCTTTGCATTCTCCGGCGTGATTCGCCATCGTCATCTTGCGGCTCCGAAAGCCGGAGTTGTTGACCCCCCTTATTCACGAATGGCCGGGAGGCGAGGCGACGTGAGGCGGCAAGTGCTTTAGATTCAGAGTGTTAGAAGGATCGCGAGCACCTGCCAGCCATCACGTCGGGGGTGAAGATAATGGATGCGCCGTTCAGCTTCAACAGGTCGATCAGGATTGGGTCCGGCCGGGACCGGATCACGGGGGATTCGGGGGCTCTGACGGGGCGCGAGCTGCTGCGGCGCAGCAGGGTGGTGCGGTTTCTGGCGGAGGGGCTGCCGGACAAGCGGGACGGGCGCCGGATCCGGCATTCTCAGAGGCGGCTGGCGCGGACGCTTCTGCTGCTGGCGGGGCAGGGCCGCCGGGACCATGGCGACGCGACGGAGCTGCGCGACGATCCGGCGCTGCGGCTGGCCACCGGCGACCGGGCGGGCACGGCTCCGCTGGGCGAGGGCGGGTGCCTGCCCTCGCAGCCGACGCTGTCGCGGCGGGTGGCGGCGTGGTCGGCGAAGGAGGGCGTCGAGGTGCTGCGCGAGGGGTTGCAGCGGCTGGCGGGGTGGCGGCTGAAGGCGATGGGCGGCCGGCGGCGTCCGAAGACGCTGGTGATCGACATCGACAGCCTGCCGGTCGAGGTCCATGGGGAACAGCCGGGCAGCGCGTGGAACGGCTACTATCACCGGCGCGTGTATCATCCGATCGTGGCGGCGGCGGGGGAGACGGGCGACATCCTGGATCTGCGGCTGCGCGAGGGGCAGGTGCACACGGCGGACGGCGGGCTGGAGTTCGTCCTCGAGGTGCTGGAGCGGGCGGAGCGGCATCTGTGCGGGAAGGCAGCGGTGCGCTTCGACGCGGGATATCCCGGCGAGCCGCTGATGGCGGCGCTGGAGGAGCGGGGCACGCACTACGTGGCCCGGGTGCGCAACAACGCCGTGCTGAAGCGCCTGGCGCTGCCGGCCATGGACGCCGTGGTCTGGGATGCGCTGAACAACGGGGCGCCCGGCGGCGAGCCCCGCACCTGGGTTTGCGAGTCGTCCTACCGGGCCGGGTCGTGGTCCCGTTCCCGCCGGGTCGTGCAGGTCGTCGTCGAGCGGCCGGGCGAACTCATCCCGCGCTGCTTCTGGCTGCTGACCTCGATGCCGTCGGAGGAGATGTCCGGCGAGGACCTCCTGGCGCTGTACCGCAAGCGCGGCAAGGCGGAGGGCCACCTGGGCGAGCTGATGAGCGTCGTCTCCCCGGCCCTGTCGTCCACGTCGCGCCGCAAGAGCCACTACCGGGGCAAGAAGATCGCGAAGCGCGAGAAGGGTGTGGACCCCTTCGCGTGCAACCAGGTGCGCCTGCTGCTCGCCGGCTTCGGCTACCAGATCATGCACGTCCAGCGCGCCGTGCTGGAGCGCATGACCGGAACCGGCTGGAGCCTGCGGCGTCTCGCGGACCGCGTGCTCCGCACCCCGGCGCGCTTCACCGTATCGGGCCGCCGGATTACGATGACCATCGGAGGCGCGTCGGCGCACTGGCGCATGCTCGCCCGCGGGCTCGCGACCCTGCACGGGCCCTCCGGATAGCGCGGGCGCCGCCAGGCGCCGAACCCTTTCCCGGCCCCGGCGGCCGCAAGGACGCCGAGGTGTCTCCAAGCGCCGGAAACCGGCTCGGTTCGGTCGAACAAACTAACCTTTTCGGACTCGAAACGCCCGTTTTTTGCCCCCGGAACCGCCCCCGACCCGCCATCGGGGTTGTGAGAGGCCTCTCAGCCCCCTACCTTGCCCTCGACTCGCGAATTCATGAATAAGGCAGGGTTGAATAAGGTGGGCTAAGGGTTGACTCTCCGGCCGTGAGTCGCTTAGACTGAGCGTGTGGCTCCGCAAGCCGGAGTTGCCGAATCGGAAAACCCGAACTGAGAGGATTGAAGTCGCCATGCGTTACACAAGGATGATCATGTTTCTGGTCGTGCTCGTCGGCGTCCTGGCCGGCGTTCGCCACGAGACGCACGTTTCAGCACCGGATCGGGCGTGGATTTCATCTGTGCTCTCCTACGATGCCGCTCTCTGTATCTATAACTGCGTCCAGTGTGGACCGACTGTCTGGCATCACGAAGTCACCCCGGCTTTTCCGGCCGAAGGCGAGTATTCGAGCCCGCAGCACGAGTGTGAGGACACGCACGTTGGGTGCGATGGTGGCACTCACAAATGCGTGGGCCACCCGTTGGCCAAAGGCGATCGTGACACCTTGATGCGCCTGATCCAGGCGATGCCGGCCAACGAGCTGGTCTCCGTTGACGCAACCGAGCCGAATATCCTGATCAACTGGAAACGTCAAGCAGTCCAGATTCTCGGATGTGGTGGAGCAGTCGCGGCGTCCCTGGCCTGGACACCCACTCAAGCATCAGGGTTTGATGCCTTGGTTGCCGCCGGGTCGGCGACCCAGCCATAATGAATGAACTGCTTGAGGCCGTGAACAAAAACCTCTTCGTTCGTGTTATGGCGGGGTGCCGCATGGTCTGGAGCAGTCTACTGCTTCTCTGGCTTCCCATTGCCGTCCCCCTCCCGACCTTGGCGGCACAGATAGTCATCGACCTGTCTGAGATCGACCAGTGCGATACCTGTCGCCTGCCCTTGGAAAAGGTTGTCAGTCTAGGCGAGGCGGTAGGTCCCGGGATGATCGAGGAGGAGTGGACGCGGGCTGTCTGGGACGACAAGATGGGCTACCTGACCTTTGCTTTTTCTGGAACCACTATCAAGCGTTTCGATGAAGACGGGCGGTTCCTGGATCTGATCGGGCGCGCGGGCGAGGGCCCAGGGGAGTTCGGTGCAATCAGCGATGTCCAGGTAGTCCGCACCGACATTGTCGCCCTGGACTACCGCAATCGCTCCTGGTCCGTATTTGACGGAAGTGGCGCCTTCATCCGAAGGCATCGGTATCCCTATGCCCTGGGACACGGACGCTTTCATGTTTCGGGATATGACACCCTGGTCGTTGCGAGCCTGCAAACGAGGACTCCTGATATCGTAGGGTATCCACTTCACCTAACCACCCTCGCTTCCGATGAGCCAGTGGTGCATTTCGGTGCGGATTCGCCGACCTATGTACCGGACGAGCCCTACGGAGGTCTGCCTGTCCTCAGTACCATGAGCCGCTCGGGCACGGTGTGGTGGGGCAAGCCCACCCTGCCACACTGGGAGGAATGGTCGCTTGACGGGCGCCACCTTCGAACCGTGGTTGGTGATCTATCGTGGTTCCCTGGTCAGTTGGCGGACTTGAGGCGGAGCCCGCGCCCGATTCCCCGCATGGGCTACTTCGGCGTTGACGCCCAGGACCGGCTCTGGATCATCGTCGAAGTTGCGGATCCGGGCTGGCGCGAAATCGAATTCGTGCAGATGGAAGGGGGCTACTGGGAACAAGTGGGTGACGCCAGACCCGATGAGCTTCGGGACGCTCGGCTCGATGTGTTCGATTTGAAGACACGTGAGCATGTGGGGCACTTCACATGGGACAGTGTGTACCCGGCGCTAATGGTCCTGCGGGGAGACATGGCCGTCAGTTTGGTTGAGTACGGCGTCGGCCAAGAACCGCAACTGTCGATCTACCGGTTGCGGTGAAGTACCGAGGACCGGACCCCCCCCCCTCACCCCTCAAACTGCTCCAGATACCCCGGATTCCTGACCGCGATCTCCCCGTACACCTTCAGACACGTGTCCGTCCAGCTCCGGATCCAGTCGCAGTAGTGCAGGTTCGCCTTCCCCGTGTCCCCATACCGCACATGCGCCTCGTGATAGCATCCCCCCGCGCATAGCGGACGCGCCCAGCACGTGTTGCAGTCGGTCTTGTTCGCCACATGATGGCGCCCCAGAAACTCGAACTGCCGCTGGCGGTCCAGCCCGCCGTGCACCGACCCGATGCTGTGGTCATCCGACCCCGCGAACCGGTGACACAGCCCCACCTCCCCATCCGTCGCCACCCCCATCAGCCCCAGCCCCGCCCCGCACGGAAACGCCTTGCTCACCCCCTTGTGGATCTCCTCGATCGTGTCCTTCACATTCGAGAACCCGTGATGCCGGTCCTCGACCGCGAACTCAAGGTACTCCTGCGCCAGCTCCTCGAACTGGCCGAGCATGTGGTCGAACCCGGTGTCCTCGATCGCGTAGCCGCGCCCGTTGGCGGTCGTGACGGGAGCGAAGCCGACCTCCCAGAACCCGATTTCGTTGCGCAGATGGTTGAAGATTCGCGTCACGTTCAGCGTCTGCCGCGTCAGCGTCACCCGCGCCCCGATCGGCCGCGTGCGGTGCCGTTCCAGCAGGCGCTTGATCTTCGGCATGGCGTAGTCGTAGCTGCCCATCCCGTTCTTGAAGACGCGGAACCGGTCCTGCATCTCCTTCGGCCCGTCGATGCTGACCGTCACCCCGATCCGGTTGTCGGCCAGCCAGTCGATCACCTCGTCGCGGAGCAGCGTGCCATTGGTCGTAAGCGAGAAGTCGACATCCTTCCCCAGCTCCTTTGCCCGTTCGCGCGCGTACGCCGCCGTCTTCTTGAGCACCTTGAAGTTGAGCAGCGTTTCGCCGCCGAAGAAGGTCAGGTGCGCGACCGGCAGCTCGCCCGACTGCTCGAACATGAAGTCGACGCTCTGGCGCGCGGTCTCCTCGCTCATGTAGTTGGGCGCGGGATCGCACGTCGTGTCGACGATCTTGTCCTCGCCGTACTCGTAGCAGTAGGTGCACGCCAGGTTGCACTTGTTCGTCACGTTCAGGACCATCGTGGTGAGCGGGAAGTTCGACTGGGGAAGGACGCGGGGGAAGGTCTCCTTCGGGGCGCTGGTGAGGCCGATGGCGCGGACGCGCATGAGTTCGGCGAGGCTGCGGCGTACGGTGGGTTCGCCGAAGCGGGGGGTGAGGGTGGAGATGATGGTGTCTTCGGTCGCGGGGCCGGCGTCGAGGGACTGGAGCACGGCGAGCGAGGGCTCATCGAGGTGGAAGACGGCGGCCGAGGGGACCAGGTAGAGGAAGGTTTCGCCGCCGGCTTCAAAGGGATGGAACTCGCGCTGGGCGAGGAAGGTGGGGGCGGGGGGCGGGGGATCCGCGGTCTTGACCGGCGTGGTATGCGCGCCTGCGCTCATGGGTGGGTCCTGTGTGGTGGGGTCGTCGGCCACACAGTAGGTTATCCGACGGATGGTCGCCAGAAGAGGGAGTGAAGTTGGACATGACGATTGCAATCAGATCTTCCACTTTCGCGGCATTGCTGCTCGTCTTCGCGGCCCCGGCGTCCGCCCAGGACCCTCCCGCCCCCACCCCACCCCAGGTCACCTGCGCGGACTGGGGCTCCTACCGCTTCTTCGAACTGGCCGTGCCAGATACGGTTTTTGCGTGCATCGCGGCCGGCGCGGACCCCGGCGCCCCCGTGGACATGTACCGCGGAACACCGCTGCACCACGCGGCGCGGGCCGTTTCCGACTCCATCCTCATCAACCTCCTGCTGGCCGGAGGGGGCGACGTGAACGCGCGGGACCGAAGGGGCCGCACTCCCCTGCACGAGGTGGCCCGCGCCAACCCCAATCCGGGGGTGATCGCGGCGCTCCTGACCGCCGGTGCCGACGTGAATGCGCGCGACCTGCGCGGCACCACCCCCCTGCACGCTGCGGTGCGTCTGCACCCCAACCCCCGGGAGATACCCAACCCCGAGGAAGTTGCGGCGCTGTTGGAGATCCTGTTGGAGGCGGGTGCGGACATCGACGCGCGTGACGACCGCCGGAACACGCCCTTGCATCGCGCCTGGCAGAATCCCTCTCCCGAATACGCCTGGCGCGAACCCTGGCGTGAACCCCGTCGTTCACCCTGGCTTGAACCCTGGATCAACGCCGAGGCGGTCAGTCTGCTGCTCGCCGCGGGCGCCGATCCGCTCGCGCGCAATCAGCGGGACGAGGCCGCGGATCCAGGCGTCTGCCAGAACTGGCAACAGGCCGTGTTTGCGCGGGCGGCGACCCCGGCCGACTACGCCGCGTGCGTGCAGGGGAACTAACGACCTGAGCGCTCGTGACGAGCACGGCCACACCGTCCTCCACCACGCAACCGCCAAAGCGGATACAGCCCTCATTCTCATGCTGTTGGAGGCGGGTGCCGACGTGAGCGTGCCGGGGTACAACGGCCACACACCGCTCCACTTCGCGTTGCGCCACCGCAACGAAGCCGTTGCAGCCGTCCTGGTGCGGGCAGGCGCCGACGTGAATGCCGCCGGCAGCGACCGCATCACACCTCTTCTTCTGGCAGCCTACGACGAGGCCGTAACGACCCTCCTGCTGGAGGCCGGCGCGGATGTCCATGCGCAAACGCTGCGCGAAGGCACAGCCCTCCACCGCGCCATAACGGCGGGCGTGGTCGATGCCCTGTTGGCGGCCGGCGCGGATGTCGACGCCCCCAGCTTCTTCGGCACCCCGCTGATGAGATCAGTCAGCCGGAGCCCGGGGGACTCACTTTCCGAAGTCGCCCGCCGGCTTCTGGAACGGGGCGCGGATCCCAACGCGCACACCCGCACCGGTCTTCGAACCGCGCTGCATGACGCCGCATTCGCGGGACCGGCAGTGATCAGCGCACTCCTCGATGCAGGTGCCGATCCGTTGTTGGCTAACCGAAACGGCGAGACGCTCCTCCATACCCTGGCCGAGTACTCCTCCGTGGGTTCCAGAATCCCGCTCCTGCTGGACGCCGGAGTGGATATAAACCTCCCCAACAACAATGGAGAAACACCGCTGCACCTCGCGGCGGGCGGATTTAGGAATTCCGGCAACGTGGCCCTGCTCCTCGAGTTGGGCGCCGACCCTGGACTGCGGACGACCGAAGGCGACACGCCACTGCACTCCGCAATGGCGGGGTACCGTCCCGACTCCAGCACGATCGCGGCGCTCGTGGCGGCGGGGGCGGACATCAACGCGCGCAACGAGAGCGGCAGGACCCCGGCCCAGGTCGCGTGGATGGGCGGTCACACCTGGGCGGTCGAGCAGCTTCTGGCGTTGGGCGCGGAGCCGGTCGCGGGGAATGGGGGGGACGGGGCGGTGGATGCGGCATGCGAATGGAGTGACCTGCGTTTCCTGACGGGCATTCCGGTCACAAGTTTGAAAGGCTGCTTGGAAGCGGGAACACCATTGGATGTGCGGGGAAGATTCGGCAACGTGTTGCTCACCGGGTTGGCCGCAGGTGAAAGCCATGGCCCGGGTACCCTGGAAATGTTGGCGGCGTTTCTCGATGCAGGTGTGGACGTCAACGGGCGTGACAACGCTGGCAGAACCCCCCTGCACACAGTTGCGAGAGTTGGTCTCTTTGGCAGGAGCGGCGCGGGCAGGGTTTCCTTCGCCAGGGCGCTGTTCGATGCCGGCGCCGACGTCAACGCGCGCGACCGGCGTGGTCAGACGCCTCTTCACGCCGCGGCGGGCTCGGACAGGGAGGGCATTGGAGACAGCCTGGTCGTGTTGTTTGTGGAGGCCGGGGCGGAAGTCAACGCCCGCACGGAGATCGGAGTGACCCCGTTGCACCTGGCAGTGAACAACCCGGCCATCGCGGCCGCGCTCCTCGAACTTGGAGCGGATCCGACCGCGGTAGACGACTCGGGGTATGTCGCCGACCCGGTCCACTGCCAGAACTTTGTCACACGCAGCTTTTTCGCGCTGGCAACTCCCGAAATCGTGGCCGGCTGCATCGAAGAAGGGGCCAACGTGAACGTCGCGGTGTCCGACCCTCAATCGCGCTTCGCCACTGACCCGTACGGCCCCCGCCCACTCCACACCGCCGTCCAATCGGCCCGCGACCCGACAACGATCACGGTACTCCTCGAAGCGGGGGCCGCACTGCACGGACGTAACGAGGAAGACCACACGCCCCTCCACCACGCTGCGGAAATGGGCACCCCCGCCATAGTGCGTACGTTGCTGGAAGCCGGCGCGCAGGTGGACATGCGCGCGAGCGGATTCATCGTCGACTGGGGATGGGACTGGACTCCGCTTCTCCTGGCGGCGCAGAACAACCCGGACGAGGAAGTGGTCCGCGTCCTGCTTGAGGCAGGCGCGGACGCGAACGCGCGGGCCTACTACGGCCAGACGCCCCTGACCCTCGCCGCCGGCAACGCAAACCCGGCGGTCGCCACCCTGTTGCTGGAAGCCGGAGCGGATGTGAACGCGCGTGAATGGATGGGACGGACGGCCCTGCACAAGGCCGCCTCATCGAACGAGAATCCCGCCATGATCGACATCCTTCTCGAGGCCGGCGCAGACCCCCAGGCGGTGGGAAGCTACGCCGAGGAGTACAGGCGCATATACTCCCCGATGGACGGCGTCACACCACTGCACGAAGCCGCGGCGGGCAACCGGAATCCGGCGGTGGTGACGGCGCTCGTCCGGGCGGGCGCGGAAGTGAACACGGGACGGCCACCCGACGCGGCCGCGGTACCCATCGAGCACGCCGGAACCTTCCTGACCGAGATCGCGATTGCGAACATCGCGGACCCGGGGCAAGCGTCGCCCCTGCACCTCGCAGCGCGTAGCAACCGGAATCCCCCGATTATCGAAACCCTGGTCGCCCTGGGTGCGGACCTGGAGTTGCGGGACAGGGATGGTCGGACCCCCCTGCACCTCGCCGCGCGCAGCAATGCCCACGCTTTTCTGGCACTGCTGGCGCTCGGCGCCGACGACACCGCCGTGGACGACGAAGGGCTCACCCCGTGGGACTACGCGAAGGACAACGAGGCGCTGCACGGGCTGCCCGAGGTGCGGCGGATGCGGGAGGAAGAGGCGAGGGGTGCGCGACGATGACCCGAGCACGAGAGAGAAACGCCGACTTCAAGCGATTGAGGAAGACGGAATGTCAACTCCGCTTGACAAAAAGTATACGGTAGTTGACATGAGGAACGTTGTGAGACCGTTAGCCACCGCCACCACCTCACTGGCGGCCCTCTTCGCCGCAGCCTGCGCTGGTGGTCCCGGGGCGAACTCGACCGGCGCGAACACGTCCCCGGCAGACACCCCCACCCACCCCACCTGCGACGACTGGGGCTCCCGCGACTTCTTCCGCACAGCCTCGCCGCAGGACGTGCGCGAATGCCTGCAAACCGGCGCCGACCCCAACGGTCCCCCGGGCCTCCACCCCCTTCCCCCCCTCTTCATGGCGGCGGGAGTGACTCCCCACCCGACCGTCATTCCCCTGCTGGTCACCGCCGGAGCGGACGCGAACATCCGGGAATGGGGTGGCCTCACTCCCCTGCACGAGGCCGCGGGCCAGAACACCAACGCCGCTATCGTCACGTCGCTGGTGGAGATCGGCGTGGACCCGAACGCGCAAGACCGGGACGCCGTCGCCCCGCTGCATTTGGCGGCGACGTACAACCGAAACCCGGATGTCGTCGTCGCCCTTGTGGAGGCCGGTGCCGACCCCGATGTCCGGGGTCCCCTCGGCAACACGCCCCTGCACCTGACCTGGTCCGAATACAACGGCTACATCACCGCGAATGGCGCAGGAATGATGCGCCAATTGCTGCAGTTGGGGGCCGACGGTCTCGCGCGCAACGATCTCGGCCGGATCGCCGACCCCACCCACTGCGGCAACTGGCAGTCCGCCATCTTCGTTCGCCTCGCGGTCCCCGCGGACTTCGCGCGATGCCTGGAAGAGGGCGCGGACCTGCACGCGCGCAATCAGGAGGGCAACACCGTCCTTCATCACGTTGCCGCGACCGATTCGGCCGTGACCGCGTTGCTGCTGGAGGCTGGAGCCGAGGTGAACGCACGCAACGATGCAGGAACCACCCCACTCCACTCGGCGCTGGCGAGCCGCAACCCGGCCACCGTGTCCGCTTTCTTGGAAGCCGGTGCGGAACTCGAAGCGGCGGACTCGCGTGGCCATACCCCATTGTTGCGGGCCGCGTGGCTACTCCTTTCCGCTCCCGAAAAAGCGACAGAACTGGCCATGCAGTTGCTGGAGGCCGGTGCGGATCCCAACGCCCGCGGCCGGTGGGGAGACACGCCGCTGTACAGGGCCGCAGAGCACGGGGCCGCGTTGGTCAGTGCCCTGCTGGAGGCGGGCGCCGATCCGAACATGACAACGGACAGGGGTGGATCGCCCCTCGATGTGGCAGCGCTGCTTGGCGAACCCGAAGTCATCCGGCTCTTGACGGCCGCCGGAGCGGAAGTCAACAACAGGAGCTCGGACGGCTCGTTTCCGTTGCACAAGGCGGTACTCCTAGAGGACGCGAAACTGCGCGTGACCGCGCTGTTGGAGGCGGGCGCGAACCCACACGTACGAAACGCGGAAGGCGACACGCCCCTGCACCTCGCAGCGACGCGCGCCGACACGGCACTGGTGTCCCTGCTGGTCAACGCCGGGGCCGATTGGGAGGCCCGCAACAACGAAGGCGCAACCGCACTCGAGGTGGCCCGCCGCCACGTCAATCCGCCGGTCGGACGCACGCTGCTCGAACTCGGGGCCGACCCTGGTTTCCAGGACGTCGGCTGGATCGACGACCCCCCGTGCGACATCACGACTGTAGTGGAGGAAGCTCCTCCCGAGAGCTTGCAGGACTGCCTGGAGACCGGCGTGCATCTCGACAGGCCGATCTATTCCGATCGGGATCCGCTGTTGTATCTGGCCGAAATGGGGCGCCGCGAGCGGGCCGCTCCCGAGAAGATCGCCCTTCTCCTGGAGGCGGGGGCGGACCCGAACACGCGCGACCGAGACGCGAATACCCCGCTGCATCTGGTGGCCAGAGGCGTCGCAGCACGCGCCGAGATCGCTGCCACGACGCTATTGGCGGCAGGCGCGTACGTGAACGCGCCCAACTCGCAAGGGCGGACGCCCCTGCACAACGCGGTGGGATCGCCACCCATGATGCTGTTGCTGCTGCAAGCCGGCGCGGACTTGAATGCCCGCACGCACCTGGGCGAGACCCCGCTGCACATGGCTGCGGGCCGCGCGCGGAACTCCGCGGGGATCACCACGCTGTTGCAAGCAGGCGCGGAGGTGGATGCGAGAACGACTGACGGGCGAACGCCGCTGCACGTGGCCCAGCAAGCGGACCGACCCGCCGCCGCGATCAGGCTGTTGGAGGCCGGAGCGGATCCATCGGCGCAAGATGCTGTTGGAAACTTCGCCGACCCGACCGCCTGCGAGCACTGGCAAAGCGCAAGCTTTTTCGCCGTCGCCAGCGTCGATGACGTGGCTGGTTGCCTCGAGGCGGGCGCGGACCCGCGTCCCGCTCCCGGCTCGGAGGACGGCAACTGGTCCAGGGTCCTGCACCTGGCTTTGGTTCATGCGCGGGATCCCGCGGTGGTCACCACCCTGGTGCAAGCAGGGGCGGACGTGTACGCACGCGACGGGTTCCGTTACACGCCTCTTCACAAGGCCGCTGAAAGCGGTACTTCCGCGGTCGTACGGGCCCTGCTTCAGGCAGGTGCGGATCCGCACGCCCGGCCGAGGCGATTCGACGAGGGGATTGGGGTTGTCTTGCAATCCCGGGGAGGACGGACCCCCCTGCACAGCGCGGCTTCGAACCCGAATCCGGATGTTGCCGCCGTGCTGCTGGAGACCGGCGCGGACGTCGGTGCGCGCGGGCGCGGACCTGGAGCTGACCGGCCCGGACGGGCGCACCGTGCTGCACCGGGCAGCAATCCGATATCCCTTCGTCTTTTTTCGGCTCCTGCGGCTGGGCGCCGACCCGGAAGCGCGCGACGCAGAGGGGAAGACGCCCATGGACTACGCCCGGGAGAATGCGGCGCTGCGACCCTGGAAGAGGGTCACAATGTCAACTCCGCTTGACAAATAGTAATCTCAAGATGACATGCGAATCGTGATGAGACCGTTCAATGTCGGGACCACATTGCTGGTGACCCTTTTCATTGCGTCCTGTGCGGGCGGGCAGGCGGCGGATCTGGCGGGCGCGGGTGGTCAAGGGGCTAACCCGGCGGTCGACTCCGTATCCCGGACGCACGCTCCCGGAGTCGTCGCGGCCACACCCGTCTCTCCGGCCGAACCCCCCACCCCGCTTACCTGCGACGATTGGCGCAACCGGGACTTCTTCGCATCGGCTTCGGTGGAACTCGTGCGGGAATGCCTCCAGGGTGGTGTGGACCCGAAGGCTCCGGTCGGGTTCGCACCCGTCGTCTTCAGCGCGGCGCGCACGGCGACCGACCCAGCCGTCATCAGCGTTCTCACGGAGGCCGGGGCGGATCCCAACGTCCACTTGGGCAGGGGCGGACGAGGCGACTATGGTCGCCGGTACACTCCACTGCACGCGGCCGCGGCCTACAACCCCACCCCCGGCATCGTCACCGCATTGGTGGCGGCTGGCGCGGACCTGGACGCACGCGACGACGAGGGCGGCACGCCCCTGCACGCGGCTTGGGGCAACCAGCGTGCCATCGTCGACGAGTTGTTGCAGTCCGGTGCCGATCCGCTGGCTCGCGACGAGCGCGGCCGGGCCGCCGACCCGACCAGTTGCGTAAACTGGAACACGTCGGCCTTCTCGCGGCTGGCGCTCATCGGCGAATTCGAACGGTGCCTCGGACTGGGGGAAGACATAAACGCGCGCGACAGTGACGGAAACACACCGCTCCACCAAGCCGTGGGAGTCGAGAACCCAGCCGCCGTAACGTTCCTGATGCAGGCCGGGGCGGACGTCAACGCCCGGAACAACACGGGGGCAACACCCCTGCACACTGCGGTCGACAACGAGGGAGCGGAGGTCCTGACCGCATTGCTGGAGGCCGGAGCGGACATCGAAGCCGGCAGAGGCGGTCCCGGCACTCCCTTGCTCCACGCCGTTGCCACCAGCAGGGGCTGGCGCTTCAGATGGGAGATCAGCGAAGCCCCCGTCAATGCCCTGCTGGAAGCGGGCGCCGACGTCAACGCGCGCAACAATGCCGGAGAGACGGCGCTCCACATCGCCGTCCGCCGCGATGCCGCCGCGACGGTTCGCGCTCTGCTGCAACTCGGGGCCGATCCGGCGGCCCGGGACAGTGCAGGCAACACCGCCGATCCGCTTGCGTGCGAGCACTGGGGCACCCGGAGCTTCTTCGCCCTCGCCAGCGCCGATATCGTAACCGGCTGCATTGCGGGCGGGGCAGACGCCCAAGTCGTCATCGACCGGTTCCCAATTGCGGACGCGCTCGACAATGCCGTCACTTGGACCCGCGATCTTGCCGTCGTCTCCATTCTGCTGGAGGCCGGAGCGGATGTGCACGCACCCGACGACCACTGGACATATGCACCCCTTCACCACGCCGCGCGGGGTGGTACGGTGGGGGTAGTTCGGACGTTGCTCGAAGCCGGCGCCGACGCCAACGCGTGGGCGACCGGCTACAGCACCGACTACGGTTGGAACTGGACCCCGCTGCACCTGGCTTCACAGTCCAATCCCGACCCGGAGGTCGTTGCGGCCTTGCTGGAGGCGGGCGCGGATCTCCAGGCACCTGGCGGCGCGGGTTTTCGTGCGCCCGCCAACTCCCCGCTGCACTATGCGGGAGCGAACCCCAACCCAGCCGTCGCCGCAGCCCTTCTGGATGCCGGTGCCGACGTGAACGCCCGTTCGCCGACTGGCCGAACGCCCTTGCACGAAGCCGCCGCCTACGCCTCGGATCCCGAAGTGATCGAGCTTCTGGTCGCGGCCGGAGCCGACGTGAAAGCCCGCGACCTCAACGGCTACACACCCATGCACTCGGCCGCCTGGTACAACCACCGTCCTGAAGTCATGGCCGCGCTGATCGCCGCCGGGGCCGATCTGAATGCTCGGGATCCCGACGGTTACGTTCCTCCCTCCGGGGGCAGGGTCAACGACCGGACGCCGTTGCTTATGACGGTATGCCGCGGCGGGGGATATGTCGGGGGTCGGCCACCGTATACCAAGTTTAATGCTTCGGTCGTGGACCCTGGTGCTCGCCGGTGCCGACCTGACGCTGACGGACGGATCCGGACTCACCGCGCTGCACCATGCGGCCATGTGGCACCCCGCCGTCTTCCCCCTGCTCCTGCGGCTGGGCGCCGACCCCAACGCACGCGACGTGAACGGAAACACGCCGTTGGACTACGCACTGGGGAACCGGTCGCTCCAGGGATTGCCCGAGGTACAGCGGAGGCGCGAGGCACTTTGGCGCGGCCAGGCGGGGCGTCAGCGGTAGCTGAGGGCGCGTCCTTTCGGAGACGGTACTACCGCGCCCCTCCTCTATCCCGGTCCCCCCCAATAGTCGGCCGCCCCGGCAACTCCATCACCCGCCATGGCTCCCACCTCATGTACAGCGGCACCGTAACAATCAAGTGCGCCCGCCCCCGCAACTCCTCCCCATCGGCCCCGCTCCACGTCCCCACCACCCAAACATCCCCCACGTTGTTGCGCTGACCGGTGCGATCCGTATTGGGACCATCCAGCGCGGGCATGAAGAGACCATCCTCGTCCAGCGACCCCACGTACTTGATGTCGTCGTCGTCAAAAACGGCCGAGTACTCTTCCATCGACCACGTAACGTCGACATGGCCCAGCTCCAGATCGTCCCCCGTCTCGGGCTTGCCGTCGGGACCATCGCTGTACGCGACCGCCTCGAACTGCACGTAGCCCTTCGGGAACGCCCCGCCCCCCAGCCGCGCCATCCCCCACTCGGGCGTGACCGCGATCCGGTCGATCTTCTCGTAGACCGTCAACTGCCCGGGCACGGGACGGCCCGCCAGGAACACGTCACGCGCCCCGGGCACCGCGTCCTCACTGGCCGTCACCTTCACCGACAACATGTGCGACTCGCTCTTGACCACGCGCGCCACCTCCACCCCCGGCCCGAAGTCCACATCCCCCACCCCCAACCCCACCCCCATGTTCACCCCATGCACCGTCACCGTCCCGCTCGTCCCCGACTTCAGCGACACGGGATGCAGTCCAAGCAGCACCGGCCCATCCGCACGCAGCAGCGCAACATCGGGTCCGAACTCGTCGTACGCCCCCGCGAACCAGCGGCCGTTGATCTCGCCCCAGCCGCGCTCGACCATCATCACCTCGCGCAGCTCGGTCTCGTCGTCCCCGTCCTCGAACGACCGCCCGCGCCACTGATACCCCGTGTACACGATCGAGCGACCGCTCCGCTCCACCCCTTCGCCGGAGCGCGCGTAAGTGTATCGCGCCGTGCTCGTGAAGCTGGTCGCGTCGGCCCCGGCGGCGATCTCGACCGTGCCGTAAATCGGTCCCATCCCCGGCTCATACCCCTTGAGCGCCCAGGTGCCCGCCACTCGCGGCGGCCGCATCGTCGCCGACCAGGAGGTCCATTCGTCCGTCTTCAGCGGGAAGACACCGGACAGATGCGCCACGGCCTTGTCCATCGGGTGGCGCGAATCGGTCGCACCCGGCCGCGGCGGCCCGAACCGCCTGAACCCCTGCGTATCCGAGAGCGGATAGTACCCCCGGTGCATCGCCATCAGCAGCTTCCACTCGTCCCGGGTGCGGCGCTGGGTGATCACCCGGCCCATCGAGTGGCACTGGCTGCAGGTGTCCTCGACATCCTCGTCGGCCTCGTACGACCAGTCGATCAGGCGCCGTTCGACCTCGAAGCGGCCGGGCCTGAGCTCTTCGGGGGCAACACCGTGCTTGTCGGAGAGGTAGCGCACGATGGCGCGGGCCGTCTCGGGGTCCAGTTCGGCCTCGTTCAGCGTGACCATGCGCCGGATCGACTGCTGCCAGCCCTCGGGCGTCTTGCGCATGAAGGAGACGCGGGACATAAGACCGTCGTCGTCGACGGCGTGGCAGCGTTGGCAAGCGTCAATGACCGTCTGGTCGGTCACGGGGATGCCTTCGGCGCCGTTGTCGTCCCTTTCCGGCTCCTGGGCGGTGGTGCCCGGTGAGAGGGCGGCGGAGAGAAGAAGTGCCGCGGCCGCGGCTGCTGCGAGGGATCTCATCCGGCCGGTTCGCTCCCTGTTCGAGGGTCGGGTGGCTCGTGGGAAGCCATTCTCATGAGACGGTTTGATTTAGTACGCGGGCGAGGGACACGCCAGTGTGCAATGCAAGCGTCATGCGGATGTCCCGGGGGCAGTTCCGGCTCCCACCCCCGGCACCAACACCCCGTCCGCCACCAGCAGCGCGACCACGCCGATGAAGTTGGCCAGGTCAACGGAAGGCATGTCCTCGCGGGCGGCCCACTCCGAATAGGACTCGTAAAGCGCACCCGGGTTGTGGCAGCCGGGGGCCAGGTGGGTGACCCGCAGCAGGTCGATGTCGCGGAAGTAGCGGACGCCGCCCGGGAATCGCGGGGTGACGAGGGCGGGGGCCATGCGGATCCGATTGCCGATGATGAGGGGACGGTCGGCCGTCTCGCGGCGCCCTGTGCGCAGGCGTCCCGAGCCCAGGCGCAACGCGTGGAATGCGGCGCGCACATCCGGATCATCGCGCAGGGCCTCCGCGTTCGGACCGTCCGGTGCGTGCGGGTCAACCGCGGATCCGGGCCGGTCGGCCAGCCATTCGGCCCGACGGTCCCAGAACGCATCTCCCTCCGCCCCCGTCCCCGCCACATGCGGCGCGAGGCCACCCCGCAACACCCGGTACATCGCCTGTTCCCTGCGGTTGAAGAAGTCAACGGCCGTCGCGGCCATCTCCGGTGTCCGAATCGCCGTGTTCACCACCACCGCCGCCAGCCAACCCGACGCCAGCGCCTTCTTCACCCCGTAAGACGACATCGGATCGACGAACGAGGCCGCGTCCCCCACGAGCAGCGCGCGGCCATCGGCGAACGCGGACGAGGTGTACATGGACGCGGTGACCGCCCACGCGCGGCCGACCGGCCGGGCCGGGGTGGTAATCGAGCGCATGAGCGAGGCGTGGGCGATTTCGGCCTCGAATGCGGCCGTGAGGTCCACGGCGCCCTCCAAGACGGCGTGCAGCTCCGGGTCGAGCATGACCGCGACGTGGCGTTCCCGTTCCGATGTGGGGACCGACCACGCCCACCCGCGTTCGAAGCTCTCCACCAGTGCGTGGGTCGCGTCGACGTTCGGCCACCCGGCCGAGTTCTCGTACCGGCGGATCACCGCCAGGGTGGGCGCATCCGTCTCCAGAATCCGGTGACGCCGAGCCAGCAGGCCGGCACGCCCGGTGCAGTCGAGCAGCCAACCCGGCCGCATCGTCACGCGATTCCCACCACCCAACCCCACCTCCACCCCCCACCCCTCCCCCTCACCATCCCTTTCCGGCAACCTCGCCACGCCCCCCACCATCTCCCCCCCCGCCCCCACCACCGCATCACGCAGCAACCCGTCAAACCGCGAACGCAGCACATGAAACCCCGTCGCACCCCCAGCGAAATCGTCGCGGCGCCCTTCACCACCCCAAAGCGCCGTGTTCCCCCCGTTCGGCTGGAATCCCCCCGCCTCCACCACACCCAGCAGTCCCGTCGCGGCCAGCACCTTGCGCGTGCTGGGAGGCAGCGATTCGGCCAGCGCCTCCCCGTCCGGCTCGACCTCTCCAACGCCGGAGGCGCCCGTCGCCCCGGTCACACCTCCACCACCCGCCCACCGCTCTACCACGACCACCTCAACCCCCCAACGCGCCAGCAACCCGGCCGCCGCCGACCCGGCGGGGCCACCACCCAGAATGAGAACTTCCGGTTCTTTGGTCACGGTTGCCGGTCAACGGGAATCGGCGCGGAAATCGGTGTCGTACCGATTTGGAAATGTCCTCCCTTGGCGAAGTAGAAATGTCCTCATTCGGATCATGTTCGGTCAACGACGCCGGATCCGGGAGAGGAGCAGCTTGAGCGCGGCCGCAACTTACCTTACCTTTCGCGCCCCCGCAGGGCTGGCGGTACCCGAGAGGCTTCCCGGCCGCCCGGAACCACCGCCACGCGGGCAGACGCCCCCATCGTCTAGTGGACTAGGATACCTGGTTCTCAGCCAGGAGACCGGGGTTCGATTCCCCGTGGGGGTACTCGCAGGTGCTGGCCCGGTCGCTTAGCTCAGTTGGTAGAGCACTACGCTCACATCGTAGGGGTCGCTGGTTCGAGTCCAGCAGCGACCATTTTCGCCACTTGATCAACGGAGAACCTTCGCGCCCAGCGTACCGGCGACCCATTGGTTGAGGCTCTTCCCCTCGGCAGCGGCGGCGGCGGCCGCGCTCGCATGCAGTTCCGGCGAGATACGCAGATTGAATCTCCCCGAGTACCACCTCCGCGGCTCGACACCGTCCTCCTCGCACATCTCGAGGAACACCTTGAGCGACACCGCCCCCTCCTTCCTGAGGCCCGCCACGTCGAGAGCGTAGAAGTCCGCTCCGCCGTTCAGGCCAACGAACTCGCCCCGGAACATGTCGATGTCGGGGTCGAACTGAATGACGGCCTTGTAGCCATCGATCTCCATGGTGTTCTTCATGGTTCCACTCCGTTCCGCGGTGAGAAGGGTACCGTATTGTGGTACCGTCCTCAAGGTTGTCGGACGGCAACGGGGGACTGTCATTTCGGCCCTGCGTGTCTGGTTCCCGGCCACACGGGGGCAGCCAGCGTGGGTTCTTCGCTTGATCCCTGTTCTTCGCTTGATCCCGTTTGACTCCATGACAATATCAGACTAGTCTACGTCTGGTCTGTTTCAGGGAGAGTTCCATGTCGCACATCGGTGCCTTCGAAGCCAAGACGCACCTTCCCCAACTCCTGCGCCGCGTAAGCGCCGGCGAACGGTTCGTAATCACCCGGCATGGCCGTCCCGTGGCCGAACTGATCCCCTTCCGGACGACCGACACCGACCGAATTCGGGCAGCCATCGACGACATGAAAGCCTTTCAGGCGACGCACACCCTCGGCGGACTATCGGTTCGCGACATGATCGAAGAGGGACGCAGCCGCTGATGACGTTCGTCCTCGACTGCTCCGTCGCCATGTCGTGGGTGTTCCCCGACGAGGCCACGGAGTCCACCGGCGAGCTCCGTGAGTCCCTGGTCAACGGACGGGCCTTTGTGCCCGCCCTGTGGCCGATCGAGGTCGCGAACGTGCTTCTGGTTGCCACGCGCCGCCAGCGAATCGACCGAGCCGAGTGGTCGCGCATTGCTCGCAACTTCGCGGCTCTGCCGATCGTGATCGACCCCGTTTCGCCCTCCCGTATCTGGGGAGAGGTGCTGGACGTTGCCCACACTCACCGACTCTCCGCCTACGACGCCATGTACCTGGAGCTGGCGATGCGGATGCAGTTGCCGCTGGCCACGCTCGACCGAGCGTTGGCCGCTGCCGCGCATGCAGCGGGCGTCGAGGTGCCAACTGCCGCCCAGCCGGATTGACCGACCACCTGCCTCAAGCCTGAATCGGCGCGCCCGCCTCCTCGGTCCTGACCGCCGATATCGCCGCCTTCACCGGCTTCGTCCTCACGCCACGGATCGCCAACTCGACCACCCGGTCCAGGTCCTCCACCAGGTGGACTGTCAGCGAGTTCCTCACCGCATCCGGCAGGTCCTCGAGGTGGGCCTCGTTCTCGTGCGGGAGGATGACCTCCTGGATCCCGGCACGCACCGCGCCCAGGACCTTCTCCTTCACCCCCCCGATGGGGAGCACACGGCCCGTGAGCGTGAGTTCGCCGGTCATCGCCAGGTCGGCCCGCACCTTGCGGCCCGAGACGGCCGAGATCAGCGCGGTCGCCATCGTGATGCCCGCCGATGGTCCGTCCTTGGGAACCGCGCCAGCCGGGACATGAATGTGGATTTCGCGCTTGTCGAGCGCGTCCTCCTCGATGCCCAGCGTCGCGTAGTGGCTCTTGGCGTACGAAAGCGCCGCGCGCGCTGACTCCTTCATTACATCGCCCAGCTGGCCCGTGAGCACGAGGGCGCCTTCGCCCGGCATGACGCTCGCCTCCACGAACATGATGTCGCCGCCCATGGGCGTGTAGAACATCCCGGTGGCCACGCCTGCCGTATCGTTCGTGGCCCTGCGCTCCGGGTGAACACGCGGCCGCCCGAGCATCTCCATGGCCGCCGCGGGAGTAATCTCCATTCCCTCGGTCTCGGCTGACGCGATCTTGCGGGCCACCTTGCGGGCCAGCTTGCCCAGCTCCCGTTCCAGCTGCCGCACACCCGCTTCGCGCGTGTACTTCTGGATCACGGTCAGGATCGCGTCGTCACCGACCTCGAGCTCCTCCTCGCGCAGCCCCGACTCACGCAGCTGGCGCGGGAGCAGGTAGCGGAGCGCGATCTCGAGCTTCTCCTTCTCGGTGTAGCCGCGGAACCCGACCGTCTCCATGCGGTCCAGCAGCGGCGGCGGGATGCGGTCCTCGTAGTTGGCCGTCGCGATAAATAGCACCTCGGAGAGGTCGAAGGGCACACCCAGGTAGTGGTCGATGAAGGTCGAGTTCTGCGCCGGGTCGAGCACCTCAAGCAGCGCCGCGCTCGGGTCGCCCTGGAAGGAGACGCCCAGCTTGTCCACCTCGTCCAGGAGGAAGACCGGGTTCTTGCTGCCGGCCTCCTTCATACCCTGCACGATGCGTCCGGGCATGGCGCCCACGTACGTGCGGCGGTGTCCGCGAATGTCCGCTTCGTCGCGCGCGCCGCCGAGCGAGATGCGGACGTATTTACGGCCCACCGACCGCGCGATCGATTGTGCGATGCTGGTCTTGCCGACGCCCGGCGGGCCCGCGAACAGCAGGATGGGACCCTTTCCGCCGGTGGCGGTTACGGCGTCCTCGGCGGGGTCGTCGCCCTCGCCCTCGTCGTGTTCGGCGGCGGCTTCGCCCTCCGGACCGGTGTCGGCAGCCTCGTCCTCGGCGGCCGCTTCCGCAGCCACTTCGGCAACTTCTTCCCCGTCCGCCTCGTCGTCCCCAAACCGTTCCTGCTGCAACTTCCGCACCGCCAGGAACTCGAGCACCCGGTCCTTCACGTCCTCCAGGCCGTAGTGGTCCTCTTCCAGGATCTCTTCGGCGCGGTGGAGGTCGATCTTGTCGTCGGTGCGGGCGCTCCAGGGGAGCTCGGTGATCCACTCCAGGTAGGTGCGTATGACCTGGTACTCGGCGGCCTGCGGGGAGGTGCGGTCGAGGCGCCGCAGTTCACGCTCGACTTCGTTGCGGGCGGTCTCGCTCAGGTCGAGCTTCGCGATCCGGTCGCGCAGTTCTTCGACATCGTCGCGGTCGCCCTCCTCGCCCAGCTCCTTGCGGATCTGCTTCATCTGTTCGCGGAGGAGCATTTCGCGCTGGCGCTCCCCGAGCTCCTCCTGGACCTTGGCCTGGATGTCCTCCTGGGCGTCGAGGCGGACCAGTTCGCGTTCGACGGCCACCAGGGCGGCGTTCATGCGCTCCTGGTCGTCGAGGACCTCCAGCAGGGACTGCTTCTCGAAGGTGGGGAGGTCCAGCTGGAAGGCGACCAGGTCGGCGAAGGCCCCGGGGTCGTCCACCCCCTGGATGAGCTGGTTGAGGTTTTCGGCCGTCGCCCCGCGGCGGGTGGCCAGTTCGGCGGCGCGCTCACGCAGTTCGGCGTCGAGGGCCTTGACGCCCTGGTCGTCGGGATCGGCCAGGTTTTCCCTCTCCAGGGGAACCACGGTGGCCCGCAGCATGGCTTCGCCGTCGTCGACGTAGGCCACGGCGCGGGCGCGCGCCTCTCCCTGCACGAGGAGCTGGATGCCGCCCCGCACGCGGTGCGTCTGGATGATGCGCACAATGGTCCCGACCGCGTACAGGATCTGCGGATCGGGGTCGTCCTGATTCTGATTCTGCGCCACCGCGAAAAGGCGGCGGTCGCCGTCGAGCGCCTCCTGCACGGCTTCGACCGTGCCCGGGCGGCCCGCCGAGATCGGCACGGCGACGCCCGGATACACGACCGTGTCGCGCAGGGGCAGTACGGGTAACGAGAACCGTCGGCTCATGTCGTTTCGCCTCTCGTGGTGAACTGGTCGTCCGAGGTTCCTGCAACGGTGAGTATGGGGTTCATGCCAGAACCTTGCCAGAGCCTTACGCGCGGCGCGCGGGGACAATTACGCGTCACGGTACTGCCACTTTGGCAGGAAACGGTCATCGAATCGGTCATTTTGGCAGGTCGGCGCTGGTGGATTCGGCCATTTTGGCAGGGTCCGGGGCTGTCCCGGACTCGGGCGTTCGGATAGCTTTTCGTCCTTCCGCAAATCCCCTTGCCGTCACCAGAACAGGACAGAAGGACGCGATGCCATGCCGGCCCGACTTACTCTCCTTACCCTTTTCATTGCCGCCGGGGTCCATCCGGTGAGCACCACAGCCCAGCAACCGGACATGGGGCGCCGCTCGACCGTGTACGCCCCGCGGGCCGCAGCCGCGACCAGCCAGCCCCTCGCCACTACCGCCGCGCTCGAGATCATGCAGCGGGGTGGAAACGCGATCGATGCCGCGGTGGCGGCGGCCGCGGTGCTGAACGTGGTGGAACCCCACATGACCGGGATGGGCGGCGACGCCTTCGCGATCGTGTGGTGGGCGGAGACGGGTGAACTGGCGGGGATCGACGCCAGCGGGCGAAGCGGCAGCGGCCTGACGGTGGAGGCGCTGCGGGCGCGCGGCCACGAGCGGATGCCGGGGAGCGGGGCGGAGGCGGTTACCGTGCCGGGGGCGGTGTCGGGGTGGGACGCGCTGGTGAGCCGGTTCGGGAAGCTCGACCTGGCCCAGGTGCTGGAGCCGGCGATCCGGATTGCGAGCGAGGGGTTTCCGGTGACTCCGGTGATCGCACGGCAGTGGGGGAATGCCGCGGAGAAGCTGGCCCGGGACGAGGGGGCTGCCGCGACCTACCTGATCGATGGGGAGAGGGCGCCGCGGGCGGGCGAGTGGTTCACGAACCCGGGTCTGGCTCGCTCCTTCCAGCGGATCGCCGACGAGGGTCCGGGCGTGCTCTACGGCGGGTCGCTCGGGCGCGAGCTGGTCGAGGGACTGGCCGCGCTGGGCGGGTTCGTGACCCTGGAGGACCTGGCCGCGCACGAGCCCCGCTGGGTCCAGCCGCTGAGCACGGACTTCCGCGGCTACACGGTGTGGGAACTGCCGCCCTCCGGCCAGGGGATCGCCGCGCTGGAGATGCTCGAACTGGTGGAGCCGCTCGACCTCGAGGGCATGGGCCACAACTCCGCCGACTACCTGCACCACCTGATCGAGGCCAAGAAGCTGGCCTTCGCCGACCTGCACCGGTACGTCTCCGACGCTGAGACGATGGAGATCGACCCGATGTCGCTTCTGAGCCCCGGGTACGTGGATGCGCGGCGCGCGCTGATCGATCCGCGGGTGGCGGCCGAGCGCGTCGAGCCGGGGCGGGCGGTCACCGACTCCGAGACGATCTACCTGACGGTCGCCGACGAGGACGGGAACATGGTGTCGTTCATCAACTCGGTCTACTCGTCGTTCGGGTCGGGGATCGTGATTCCGGGGCAGGGATTCGCGCTGCAGAACCGGGGCGCGGGGTTCACGATGGCCGAGGGGCACCCGAACCGGGTCGCGCCGCGCAAGCGCCCGTTCCACACGATCATCCCGGGCTTCGTGACCCGCGACGGCGAACCGGTGATGGCGTTCGGGGTGATGGGCGGATCCATGCAGCCGCAGGGGCACACGCAGCTGTTGCTCAACATGCTGGTCTTCGGGATGGATCCGCAGGAGGCGGTGGACGCGCCGCGGTTCCGGCATCTGTCGGGGCTGAGGGTGGCGATCGAGGGGGTGGGCGGGGAGGTGGCGGCGGAGTTGGAGGGGCGGGGGCACGAGTTGTCGGATTGGCGGCGCACGGACTTTGGGGGGGCGCAGGTGATTTTGAGGTTGGCGAGGGGGTGGGCGGCTGCGTCGGAGCCGAGGAAGGATGGGCATGCGGGGGGGTATTGAGGGGGGTCGGCGGGAAGCGCACGGCGGGATTGGATCGGTCTGCGCGGTGGGCTGGCGACGGGGTCGGCGCAGATGTGACGGTAGCGGACTATGACCCGTAAGTCTCAGTCGGACTATAAGATACCGGCAGAGAGATTGCCGGAGGGGTTTGTGGAAACGGTGGGTAGGGTGCCCGAGGTGCCGGCTGTCGCGAGGCCGGCGGCGACGGTGGTGCTGGTGCGTGAGGGGGCCGGTGGGCCGGAGGTGTTGTTGCTGCGGCGCAACCGGGCGACGGGGTTCGTGCCGGGGGCGTGGGTGTTTCCGGGGGGGCGGGTGGACGCGGCCGATGGTGAGGATGCGTTGGCGGAACGCTGGGACGGGCTGACGCGCGAGGGGGCGGCGGGGCGGCTGGGTCTGGGGGAGGGGGCGCGTCCGGCGGCGATCGCGTATTACGGGGCGGCGGTGCGTGAGGCGGTGGAGGAGACGGGGTTGTGGCCGGGGGTGGTGGGGGGTGGGGTGCGGGTGGGGGGGGCGGGGGGCGGGGGCGGGCTGTCGGAAGGATCGGCAGGCCGAGCCCGGGAAGCCTTGCTGGGCCGAGGAACCCCGTTCGCCAAGGTGCTGAGGGCGCTGGATGCGCGGCTGGATGGAAGCGCGGTCGAGTACATTGCCCACTGGGTGACGCCGGTCGTGGAGCCCCGGCGGTACGACACCCGCTTCTTCGCGGCGAGGGTTCCGCCCGGGGCCTGCGCGGTCCACGACGAGCGCGAGATGACGGGGGCCGTGTGGCTCACGCCCGGGGCGGCGCTGGCACGGCACCGGCGCGACCGGCTCCCCATGATCTTTCCCACCATCCGAACGCTGGAGGATCTGGTTGACTTCGGGTCCGTCGAGGACCTGCTCGCCTACTACCGCGGCCGCCCTATCCCGCGGGTGCAGCCGGAGATCGTGCGGACGGCCACCGGGGTTGCGCTCCAGATACGGACGAATTATCCTTCCAGGTAGCTGAACTCCCGGGGGCAGCCGACTTCCTTCGGGTGTTCCTAACCCCAAGGAGGTGCAGTATGCTCAGATTACGTGGCTCGGTCGTCGCCGTCGCGCTCATAATGCTCTTCGGAGCCCCGGCCCTCACATTGCTCGGCTCCCAGGACGGCACTGGTTGCTCTCGTACGTTTCTGGTGGCTCAGGGTACTCAGGATCCTACCCCCGGCGAGGCGTGCAATATGTGCTATGAGACGTGCGTGTACCATGCCGAGGTACAACGTCTCAAATTGTCTAGAGGAAGCTGACGGCTTCTGGGACCGGGCAAAATGTCACGGCGCGAAGCTGGCGAAAACGTTGGCTTGTGCCATGACATTCGAAGCTTGCTCCGCCGTCGAAAACCCCTGCATCTACGGAGAGGATGGGGAAGCGACCTAAGTTGGCGGCCCGTTCAGAATGTGTCACACGCACGACATGGGGCCCCATCCCCATCTACGGCATTGCGTTGTTCGCCGTTAGTTTCCTCGCTTGGAGCCTTTTCGTGGCCGCAGACCGGCGCATGGATGGGGCCACAGGTCCGGCAACGCCTATTGAGGAACACACCAGCCCGGTTCTGCCGCCAGCCAAGGCGGTGCGATCGATTTCCGTAGCCACTGTTCGCGATGCCGATTTCCACGATGGGTTCTGGTTCTTGCTTGACCGCTTCAGCGCAGAGGTGCACCGAGTGGACTCCCACGGGAATCACCAAGGGAGTTTCGCCGGAAAAGGAGACGGGCCCGGCGAGCTCCAGTTTCCACAAGCCATAACCGCTCACGCCGACACCATAGTCGTGGCTGATTGGAATAGCGTACACCTCTACAGACCGGATGGGACTAGCATCGTGCGACGAAGGATCGAGCCGCCACAAGACTGTCTTGGGGCGTTGGTCCATGACGTCGCGTCGTCTGAGTCAGGGCTTCTACTCTTGTTCACCTGTGACCATGGAAGCGACTGGGAATTCCTTGTGGTCCTGGAAGTTGATGAGGCCGTCTACCTGCGGTTGGCGGCTCGTGAAGCGAATCATGCCGACGAGAGAGTGTGGAGTGCATTCCGAGAGATGGCCGTGCTCGCCTCGCACCCACAAGGCTTTCTGTTGGGTCATCCGAGCGACGACTGTCTTGATGTCTTGCACCTTAATGGCGAAGTCGTGGATTCGGTGTGTCACGAGTGGCTGGAGCGCCGCCCGATTCGTACCGACGACCTCGATGGATGGCCCGAGTTGCAAACACTCATGAGGACATTCGGCGTGACCCCTGAATTGCCGGAATACTATCCACCGTTCGACAGGGTTTTCGTGCAGGAGGACGCTATATTGGTCTATCGCACTCAAACCTCCGATCAGCTCAGTGTATTGCGGCAATTCAGTGATGAGGGCGGTCGCGAAACCGTGTTCCAGATTCCGCCTGCACCCGAAGTGTTCATTTCGGGCGGCTCCGTCCTTGGCATATGGTATGACCTCTCTGGAACATGGATCGGTGTCTACGATGCCGTCGGCGGCTAGCATGCGCGGGGACAAGAGCTACGTTTGGGCTACAGACATGTACGCTTCATACCGGGGCATCTGGAGTCGTCACGGGGTGCTTCGTGGCATTACCTTCGACGGCCGGGCTGGCGAGGTGACCGCCCTGGTTGGCCCCAACGGCGCCGGTAAGACCACGCTTTTCCGGGTACTCTTGGGCTTCTTGGTGGTGGACAGAGGGGATTGCCGGGTCGGCGGCCTCAAGCCTGCCGACTACAGACGGACCCGTGGGATCGCCTATGTGCCGGAGTTTCCCAAGTTCCCGAGCGCATGGACGGGTAGGAATGTACTCGGGCGCGCTGTTGATTTGGTGACTGAACCGGTCGAGCGCGAAGAGGAGTTTGCCCGCGCTCTGGAACGAGCCGGACTTGAATCGCCGATGCTTTCCAAGGACGTCCAAAAGTGTTCAAACGGGGTCCAGCGGAGGCTGTGTTTAGCTTGTGCGTTGGTCGGTGACCCTGATGTTGTGATCCTGGACGAGCCCTTCGCAGGTCTTGATCCGCCGGCGCGCATAGCTCTTCGCCGTGAGATGGATTCTGCGCGACGCCGGGGCGCTACCGTGCTCGTTTCTACCCACAACCTGACTGAGGTGGCTCGGTCGGCAGACAGAGTCGTGTTTCTGGAATCCGGTCGTGCGACGGGTACAAGAGATCTGACCGGTCGCCATTTGGTGTCTGGGGCGGAGTTGGAGGAGGAAATGTTTTCCGGCCGATGACGCGTACACTGATTCCTCTTCACAAGCGAGTCGCTCTTCTTATCCGGTCTCGCTCCAAGGGACTCGGTGTCGCCGCCCTCTTGATGTGTGTCATGGCCTTGCTTGCACTTCGCGCCAACGACGTGTTCTTTTGGTTTACGGGGGCGTTGATCAGCTACGTAGCCATTCCGTTATCTCTGGCTGCCTCTCACGAGGAGTTGATCGGTGCCGAGGTCGGCTTGTGGCTACAGAAGCCGGTTCGCGAGGTGCATTTCGTACTCATGAGATTCGTGGAGACGCTCGCGACAACGGTAGGACTCTCCCTGTTTATTGGGGGCGTATGCGTTGGTCTCGCATTCGTGGCCGGCTGGGATCCCGAAGGTCCTGTTCTGCTGTCGGCGCCAGCGGGGGCGCTTGCTTCTTTCACGATGGCAGCGATGGCCTTTGGCGTGGCGGCTTGGGTGCCGCGGGGCAGTCGTGTGGTCGTTCTGTTCTTGATCTTGATGGGCCTGCTGAATTTCGACGTCGTGTTTGCCGATTCAGAAGGGGCCGGTAGATGGCTATCAGGCGTCGGTCGATTCGTTTTCTTCCCGGCACCCGAGATAGTACGACTGGGTTTGGGCCTCATCGGCGATTTGCCCTTTAGAGCCCGGAAATCTCGCTGTGCCGCTTGCGTACGCGATCGGTTGGATCACGGTTGGTACACTTGGCGTTATGCACTCGTCGACGCGCGGGCGAATCGGCTACGACCAAGGCCGCTGAGTTTCCACTCCACTCCCCTCCACCGCCTCCAGCACCGTCTGCACCACCTCGTTGAAGGCGCCCCCCCGGATCCACCGGCACACGATCACCAGGTCGTGCCCGGGATCGACGTAGACCAGGTTCGAACCCGCGCCGACGTGCGTCCAGGTGCGGGGCCGGTCGGCGTTCAGCGAGAAGTTCATGAAGCCGAAGCGGGTGTTCACCGCGCCCGCGGTCGTCGCCATCTCGAACCAGTCGCCCGAGAGCAGCTGCTTCCCGTTCCAGTTGCCCCGGTGCATGGTGAAGAGGCCGAATCGGGCCTGGTCGTACGCGTTCAGGATCATCCCGCCGCCCCAGTGCGCGCCGCCGCTCGGAGACTGGATCATGCGCCCGTCGATGTTGACCCACGAGTTCTCGTAGCCGTGCCACGCCCAGGTGGTCGACGCGCCGATGGGGTCCATGACGTACTCGCGCAGGACCTGCGGCAACGGGCGGCGCCACACCGCTGTGGCGGCCAGCGCCAGGAGGTTCACGCGCGTGTCGTTGTACTCGTAGACGGTGCCGGGCTCGTTGCGCGGGCGGGTGCGCCAGGTGCCGGGATCCTGGTCGGGGCGGTCGGCCCACTCGGGCTTGCCCCAAAGCGTTCCCTCCCAGTCGCTGGTCTGCCTGAGGAGGTGGTTCCAGGTGATCTTGCGGTTGTGGTCGGACTCGAAGAGGAGCTTGGGGCGGCGGCCGTGCTCGTCGCCGGGCTCGCCGTCGCCGGTGTCTAGGACGATGGGGGGCATGTAGTCGCGCACGAGGTCGTCGACGCCGCGGATGAGGCCGTGGTCGTACGCGAGGCCGACGGTGGTGGAGAGGAAGCTCTTCGAGACGCTGAAGGTGTTGTCGGCCTTCGCGGGGTCGCCCCATTCGGCGACGATGTATCCCTTGTAGACGATCAGGCCGGTCTGGGGGGCGCGGGTGGTGAAGGGACCGACGGCGTCGCCGAGCGGTTCACGCCCGAAGGACCTGAGGTGGTTGAAGGCGAGGTCGCGGGGGGACTGGGACTCGCCCGCGATCGCGATCTCGACGGCGCGCTGGATGGCGGCCGGGTCGAGGCCGAGTTGGGCCGGGGTGCGGCGTTCCCAGTCCGGGTGACGGCCGGGGAAGTACGACTGGGCGGAGAGGAGGTGGGGGGCGGTGGCGAGGAGGGCTGCGGCGCATAGGAGGGTTCGCGCGAGGAGCGGGGGGGGGTGGAGGAGGGGTGGGCGGGGGGAGGGGGGGAGGGGTTGGGTGGGGGCGGGGCGTGACATGGTGGATCTCCCGGCGGGATCGGTTCGGGGTGTGTGGGTTGGAGCCATCGAGGATCTTGCCACGGGCTGCTCTCAGCCCTCGTTCAGTTCATCCAGCGCTTCCAGTATGTCCAGGTGGAGATAGTCCTCGTAGGCATCCCGTGGCAGCACTCCAAGTGCTTTCTCCAGCATCTCCCTGGCTCGTTCCTCGCCATTCTCCTTGTCGAGAAAAGGCAGCCTGATCGCGTAAGCGTGCAGCACGACCTTTGATTCCGGCGCGAGTTCGAGAGCGCGGTCGAAGAGTACTATGGCCTCCTCCTTCTTGCCCCCGTACAACCGCCTCGCCATGAAGCCCTCGGCGTCGATGTCGGCGTGCCAGCCGCCAAGGGCCAGATTCGCGTCGACGTAGTCGGGATCGAGGGCCAGGGTTGCTTCAAGCAGGTCGCGAATCTTGCCCGCGAGACCCTGGCGAAGCGCCGTCCACGCACCCACTCTCTGGGCGTAGCGGCCGACCGCGTGGGCGGACTGGTAGTGCGCGTCGGGGTTGGTCGAATCGGCCTTCACGGCCTCCTCGCCCATCCGCTGGGCGCGTTCGATGATGGCTTCCCACTCTTCCTCGGAGGCTTCGTAGTGGGCATACACCGCCAGCGATTGCGCCGCCAGGGCGTAGCCTTCCGAGGTCCCCAGCGCCTCGGCGAGATCCGCGGCTTCCACAAAACGGCCATCCGCGTAGGCGGACCCTGCTTCATCGATCGACTGTGCGCTCGCGTCGGCCGCGAGGAAGATGAGGCTCGCGGTCGCGGCGAGCCGGGCAAGTCGCGTGGGGGTCATTGGCGCTCTCCATTGGTTCATGAGCGACCGCTCGAATCGTCCATGTTGTTTCGGTCCAACACAATGGCAAGAAGCGGGACTGTGGCGCCAGTGCCTCGGCAGTCCGTGGCCAAACCGCCCGGGCACCGAAAGGGGCGCGGGGGCGGCAGGTCCCCAACGTCTTCAGCGGATTGCTGTCGGCAGCCTCCGTACGACTACGCTGGCCACGTCGAATTCGTCCAACTCGATGAACGCTGCCAATCCGTCAGGGCCGAAGGCGTCCGGAATCCTGGTGGCATCGGTCCGAAAGGTTCCGAGATAGTCCCCTTCAGCGGTGAGGATGTCGATCGGGCCGTCGCTCTCCGGCTCCTTGCCGCGGCGCTGCACCCATATGCTGCCTTCCCAGGTGGTGGATAGTCCCCGGAGGACCGGGATTTCGGGGGAGAAGGTGGGCTCGGGCAACTCCAGTGAAAGGCCGATGGGCACACGCTCACCCCGGTCCGTCGTGGCACTTGTGGTCTCGGAGCGCGTGCGGCGCCCGGCCCGTTTCTCACTGAACTCCTTCTTGATCGATTCCGTCACCGGTTCGGGACGGAGGGGGCGTGTGATGACCCTCCGGACCTCGGGGTAACCCGCGTGCGTGATCTTGAGCGCGTACGCCGAGGAATCCGAGTAGACCAGTCCCCCATCGGGCATGACGCCCATCAGCAGCTCCGGCTCGAACTCGGCAGGCATGACGACACCCTTGAACGCGTCGCTAAGGCTGAATGCGCCGCCCAGCACCTCGATTTCCGCCTTGATTGCCTCGTCACCGCGCGGCGGCAGCCATCCCAGTGCCACAGTATCGATGTCCACCACTTCGCCCGCGAGGCCCAGTCGGGTGACGGGGCGCGACCCGTGGGCGTCACTTTCGCCGCCGCCGTGGCCCGGCTTGTAGACAGCACCGCCCCGTGGATCCCCGAAGACATCGGTCAGGACGACCAACTTGCTATCCGTCTCGGCCATCCTCACCATGCGCACAAAGCTGCCCGAGGGGTCGAAGACCTGGTACGCGTCGTGGCCGTTGTCCTCGACGACCGTGGTGCCGTCCCGCTGGATCACGATGTCGTACGGGTCCTTGAACTCGCCCGGGCCCTCACCCGCGGAGCCGAATTCGCGCACAAAGGCCCCGGTCCGGTCGAAGACCACGATCCGGGCATCGCCCGAGTTGTCGCCTCCGCTTCGGTCGAACACGTAGAGGTTGCCGGCGGCGTCGAACCCCACCCTCTTCACGTCGGCGAACATTTCCCACGTTTCCCCTTCGATGACTCCGACCCGGTAGACCTCCTCGAAGTCGGGTTCGATGTGGCGGTCGCGGTCGGTGACTTCGACGACCTGCTGGGCGGAAAGGGTGGGGGTTGCGACGAGCAACGCGGCCGATACGGCGGCGACTGGGGTGCAGGTGCCGGATTTCATGTTGCACAGTCCTCCTGATCAGGGACACCCGGGGCGACCGGTGTCCGGTTCGGAACCGAGTTGGTGCATTGTCCTGGCCTAACGGAGCTTTGGATCCTTGTCCTGCGGCCGATGGTTGTCAACAGCCGGGGAAAGCGGCAGAATTGCGTGAACCCCGACCACCCCCGACTTCCTGCCGAACCGGAGGAATCCGTGAATCGATCCAGTCCAATCCCCCCGGCCCTCGCGCTCGCGCTGGCCGTCCATCTCTCCGCCTGCGAATCAGGACCCGCCTACAATCCCATGCTTCTCACTCCCGAAGCCCTTACTGAAACCGCCCCCGACATCTTCCAGGCCCGCTTCGAGACCAACAAGGGCGAATTCGTCATTGAGGTCCATCGCGCCTGGTCGCCCAAAGGCGCGGACCGCTTCTACAATCTGGTCTCCAACGGTTACTACGACAACGTTCGGTTCTTCCGCGTGATCGCCGGGTTCATGGCGCAGTTCGGGGTTCACGGGAGCCCCGAGGTGTCGGCCGCCTGGGCGGATCGGAGGATCGAGGACGATCCGGTCGTGCAGAGCAACACGCGGGGGTTCGTCACCTACGCCATGGGGGGTGCCAACACACGCACCACGCAGATCTTCATCAACTTCGGTGACAACAGCCGACTCGACGAAATGGGTTTCTCGCCCTTTGGACAGGTGGTCGAGGGGATGGAGGTCGTGGACCAGATCTACTCCGGGTACGGGGACACGCAGCCCCGCGGCACCGGCCCGTACCCGCCGTCCATTCACACTCGCGGCAACGAATACCTGGACGAGGAGTTCCCGAACGTGGACTTTGTGACGCGGGCGACGATCGTCGAGGGATGAGGACGGGGGGCGAATCTCCTACCCGGGAAGCTCCTCCAGAAACTCTGCCAGCGGCAGCACCTCGACCCCGTTGAGCAGTTGGCGCCGGTCACCCAGGAAGACGACGATCCGCCGCTTGACCCGTTCGCTGCGGGATGCGAGCGACGCCAGTCCCCGGAGCATGCTTCGCGTTACGCGATGACCGGCCTTGACCTCGATTCCCCACAGGTCGCGCCCCACCTCGAGCACGAAGTCGACCTCGGCTCCGGAGCGCGTCCGGTAGTGGAAGAGGGCGGCCTCCGGCCAAAGGGTTCGCTGGCGACGGTGCAGTTCGCAGGCGACGAAATGCTCCAGCAGGATCCCCCGTTCGTCGGGAAGCGGCGCGTCGAGCGGCCTCCTCAGAAGGGCGTTGCGCACCCCGATGTCGAAGAGAAAGAGCCGGGGATGCCCGACTATACTCGAACGGCTGGAGCCGCTCCACGCCGGAACCCGGAACATGACCAGCGTGTCTTCCAGGACCTCGATGTAGCGGCGCGTGGTTTCGTACCCGAGTCCGGCCTGCCTGCACATGGCCTGGACGTTGAGGATCCGGCCTGAAGAGGCGGCCATCAGGTCCAGCAGACGCGAGAAGCCCCCCAGGTTCCGGACGAGCGCCTCGGCCTGGATTTCCTCGCGCAGATACGTGTCCGCATAGCTTCGGAGATCGGCGGCGCGCAGGGCACCGTCTCCTTCGGAATAGATTCCCGGCAGCGTTCCGTGCGCAAGCGCGCGGTCCAGATCGAAATCCGCTCCCAGTTCGCACGCGAGGAGCGGGTGCATCTGGTGGACGTGGATCCTTCCCGGCAGGAGGTTGGCGTGTCCGCGCCTCAGCTTGCGGGCGCTGGAGCCTGACAGGAGAAACCGGAAGCGGTCCGGGTACTCGTCCAGGAAGAGCTGCACCACATCGAGCAGGGCCGGGACTCGCTGAACCTCGTCCAGGAATACCGTGCGCACCTCGGGTGGGGCGGCCCGGAGTTCGCGTTCGAGCCGTTCCGGATAGCCGACGAAGTCGCGAAACACCCGCGGGCTGGCGAGATTCAGCGAGATGTCGGGGGCGAGGGAGGACAGCAGGGTGGACTTCCCGACCTGCCTTGGGCCGAGCACCAGGACGCTGCGCTGGTTGGCGCAAAGGGTTTTGGCGAGACTTCTTGGATACATCTGGGTAAAATAGCGGTATTTTTACCCACGGCCAAGATTATCCGCAGGTCGCGGGCCGGGGGTGCGACCGACGGCTGCGTCCGAAGACGCCCTACTTCAAGCCGACCAGGCGCACCCGCCACATCCGGTACTGCGGGATCCCTTCCTCGTCGTAGGTGGCCATCCAGCCGGGGGCGAAGAACCGACCCCAGCCCCCCTCCAGGTCGAGCACCTGCGACACCAGGACACGGCCCGATTCGAGATCTAGCACTTCGATGACGCCCTCCGACGAACCGGGGCCGTACTTCCACGGGCCCCATTCCGGGTGGGCATCGGGCGGAGTTCGCTCCAGACGGTCCTCCCAGTCCGGCACGGGCCGGGAGATGTACACCCACACCCTGCCCGCATCGTCCAGATGCATGGCGCGCATCCCGGTCGTTGGCGGGCGGCCGGGCGCGGCGGCGTGGCTGTAACTCTGGCCGTCAGGGAACCATTCGGCGCCGCGCGCGAATGTCTCGAGCAGTTCACCCGTTGCCGGATCCCAGCGGTCGATCCGGTAGCTGGTGAGGTGGAGGGAAAGCAGCGACCCGTCTGAGGCCACGTCCAGGAAGCGGTAAGCGTTCTCGGTCGGTGTCAGGGGACTCTTCGTGGGGATTTCGTCCATGGAATGCACGGTCTGGCCATCCGTGCCCAGGATGTGGAGTGCGAATCCGGCGTCGGCCGAGAAGGCCTCTTCGCGGGAACCACCGGGCATGAAGTAGTTCAGCGCCACCCTGCCGCCGGGGAGCATCGCCATGTCGAATCCGTTGCAGTCAAGACACCCCACCGGGGCTGTGTGAACCGCCTCGAGGGCCGAATCCAGCACGGTCATTCGCCTGCGTCGACTGTCGAAGACGTACAGTTGTTCCCCGTGCTCCCTCACCCAAACCACATGCCCGTACTCACCCGGGCCTTCGCCCTCCCGCCCGACACGGCGAAAGGCCGAACCATCGGCCGAGAAGATGGTGAATTCGGCCCACGCGGAGATGTTCTGAAAGGCCATCGTGAAACGGCCGTCGGAGAGGCGCTGGATGTCCCACGCCCTCCCGATCACCGATTCACCGTCGGCGCCGAGCAGGATGTCGGTGGTGATCTCGAGTGAGCATGACGCGCACAGGTTCTCGGTGAGGGCTGTGACCTCCTGCGCACTTGCCGGTGAAGGGAGGGCGAGCAGCGCCAGGGCGGCGAACCGGGCGGTGGAGCGACCTTTGCTCATAGCTCAAGCATTAGCGTTCCGGCGGTTTCTTGCGGACCAGGATTGGAACTCGGCGGCTTCTCGTGGAATTTCAGGACAGGAAGGAGAGGATGCGGTACCCTCAACAATTGAACCTTATGGAAGTTGCGGATGAGTTCGGCTTCCATGGCGAGTAATTCAGTCGCCAGTTGATCCATAAGGAGTTCCCGAAACACTGTCGCGTCTTCCATTGCGGCCCCGGGGGCCGGGTTGACCCGTTCGGCGCTGGCGGTGAGCCGGTCGGCGACCGCCTGTTTCTCCTCGTCCGAAAGGTCCCGGCCCTCGTAGTGGATCAGGAGCCCCGCCTTTGCTCCAGAGACGTACGCGCTCAGCAGCCCGCCTCGATACTCATCGAGCGCGCCGGACTCGACCTTTGCCTGGATGCTACGGTGAATATCCTCCTCGTGGCGCGTGAGGATGTCCGCCAGGTCGCCGGCAAGGGTCTCAACCGGGTCTTCGAGCGTTGCCTCCACGGTTGCGGCTTCATCTTCGCCCGTCATCTCCGGGGTGGGTCGGTCGCAGTAGACGAGCCCGAATGGGAGGACGCACAGCACCGCGCCCCAGGTGAAGGCGCGCAGCCGGCGGGGAGCGGGGGAACGGGTGTCTGTTGAAATGATCATTCTGAGTCTCCTTTCGAGGACCTGGGAGCGTCCGACTCCACCTGCCGCGCTGGCGGGGAGCGGTGGGCGGAACCCTGGCGATTGAGATGCGTTCGCGACCACCTTCAGCAGCCCGTTTGCGTAGATCCCCGGACTGGATCTTCCCGCGTCCAGCGCGAGCCGGTCGCAGCACGATTCCTCGGCGATCCGGAGCTGGCGGCGAGCCCACCAGGCCACCGGGTTCCACCAGAAGACGGCGCATGCCAGCCATTCCAGCCAGCGCACGAGGTGGTCGCGGCGGCGCACGTGGGCCAGCTCGTGGGCCAGGATGGCGTGGAGTTCGTCGCGGCTGAGTTCAGTCAGGAGGAAGGTGGGGACGAGCACCCTCACCCTCCCACCGATCCACCAGACCATGGGAGTGACATGGGCGCCCGTGGTCAGCACCTCCGGGATCCGGGCCAGGCCGAGGTCATGACCAATCGCGGCGGCCTCGCGTTGCAGGTGCCCGGATGCGGGCCAGGAAGCGCTCGTCAGCCTGCGCTGGAACCGGACCGTTTGCAGAAGCGACCACGTCAGCAGTCCCATCGTCCCCAGGAGCCACGCGATCGCGACACCCGGGCCGGCGATGGTGCTGAACCGCGCCCCCCTTGCGGAGTCGAAATCCCCCTCTGCCAACGCTACCTCGGCAGAACCGGTGGCCGGCGTGCCGATCACCACATCGGGCTCCGCCGGAAGCACCGGCAGCGAAACCACCGCAGGCACCAGAAGGGTCACGAGCACCAGCAACCAGAGCGGATGGGAGACGGCTGGGCTGCCGACTCGCCGATGAACGATCCACGCTGCCCCCGCGAGAACGACGGAGACGACCAGCTTGGTGGCGCCGATCTGAAGCACCAGGCCGCTCATTTCTCCTCCTCCAGGATGCGGCGCAGATTCTCGATCTCGGCCTGCGACAGCTTGTTGTCTTCGACCAGCCGGGTGATTATCGGCACCAGCGAGCCCTGGGTGAGCCGGTTGGCTAGCGACTCGAGTTGGGCACTGGCGTAGGATTCGCGGCTGATCGTGGGGGAGAAGAGGTTGACTCCGAGGCTGCGGTCGCGGACCACGAAGTCCTTGGCGGCGAGGCGCTGCAGAAGGCGCTGAACGGTGCCGTGTTGGGGTCTGGAGGCGTCGGGGTAGAGGAGTTCGAGGATCTGGCGGGCGGTCAGGCGGCCCTTTCGCCAGAGCAGTTCCATGACCGCGAGTTCGGAGTTGGGGAGGGTGGGTGTGGCCAAGGCGGTTGTCCTTCCCGGTCTAGACGCGTGCAACGACGGTATGTCTTAATAATACGACGGCATGTCGTTTAGGTCAAGACTGAGGAGACGAGCTGGGGGGAGGAGCTGTCAACCGCGTCGCCCTGCCCGCTACCCGTCCACCCTCACCTCACCGCCTCAGGCAGCCTCCGTACCACCACCCTGGCCACATCGAATTCGTCGCGCTCGATGAAAGCCGCCATGCCGTTCGGGCCGAAGGCGTCGGGCATCTCCGTCGCGTCCTTCGCGAAGGTGCCGACGTAGCGCCCGTCGGCGGTAACAACGTCGATGGGCCCGTGGCTCTCCGGTTCGTCGCCTCGGCGCCGCACCCAGATGTTTCCTTCCCAGGTGGTGGAGAGGCCGCGCAACACTGGGATTTCGGGGTAGTAGGTCCGTTCGGGCATGTCCAGGGTGAACAACTCGTCGGAAGCGCCGGGACTGGCTCCGCCGCCGCTGGCAACGCCTTGAAACTGCACGATGGCACCGCCACCGAAGCCCGTCGCCTCTCGCAGCGCCTCCTGCCTCTCCCGATGCTCCTTCTCGATACGAGGGGTGACGGGCTCGGGCTCGATGGGACGCCGTATGATCCTCGTCACTTCGCCCGCGTCCGGCCGCGTGATCTTCAGGGCGTAGGCCGACGAATCGGAGTAGACGATGCCTCCGTCGGGAAACACGCCCGCCAGTAGCCCCGGCTCGAAGATGGAAGGCTGCGAAAAGCCACTCAGGGCCTTGCTCAGTTGACTGGCTGCCTCCCCGGGGACATTGAGGTTCCCCGGCAGCTTGATGCCGGCCTCCCCGCGGGGAGGAAGCCAAGCCTCGACGACGGTGTCGGTCCGGACCTCGTCGTCGGCAAGTCCGAGCCGCATGATCGGGCGGGATGTCGGCGTGCCTCCGCCGGAGTTCAGGATTCCGCGGTCCAGCGTGAACACGGCGGTTCCACGGGGATCTCCCAGAAGGTTGCGTGAGACTCCCTGCGTTGTCCCGCTGCTCCCGCGCACCTTGCGCAGGAACGCGCCGCTGGGGTCGAAAAGCTGGTATCCGACGTGTCCCAGGTCGCTCACAACCGTGGTGCCGTCGCGGAGGACCGCGAACCCCGCCGGCACGTTGAACTCGCCGGGCCCTTCGCCCGAGGTGCCGAATTCGCGCAGGTAGTTGCCGGACGCGTCGAAAACCAGGACGCGCTGGCTCCCCGAGCCCATCACCACTACTGGCGCGCCGCCCCCGAAGGACATGCCGCCGCCGCCGCTGCCGTCGACGATGTAGAGGTTCCCCTTCTCGTCGAACGCAACGTGCCCGACCGTGCCGAGCATCTCCCAGTCCTCGCCGTCGAGTACGCCGATGCGGAAGACTTCCTCGAAGTCGGCGGCGAGGCGTTGATCGCGGCCGGGCAGGTCGATGACTTCCTGGGCCGCGAGGGTGAGGGGGGCGGGGAGGGTGGTGGCGAGCAGGGCGATGCCGGTGGTGACTAGGGTCCTGGGGGTCATGAGGTGTTCTCCTGCGAGTGTCAGGGTAGTTGGTTGGTGCCAGGAAGTTGGATGACTTCGGGGGGTGGTCCCGTTGTCCGGGGAACGGGGGTCACGATGTCAGCGGTTGAAGCACGATCAGCGCACCGCCGGGGGCAGCCGTCGCACCACCACCGTCGCCACGTCCATCTGGTCCAGTTCGATGAAGGCGGCCAAGCCATTCGGGCCAAAGGCGTCGGGCAGCGCTGTCGTACCGGCGGGGAAGGTGCCGACGTAGTCCCCTTCCGGGGTCAGCACGTCGATGGGGCCGTCGGTCTCCGGGTATTTGCCCCGGCGCTGTACCCAGATGCGGCCTTGCCAGGTCGTGGAGAGGGCATACAAGACGGAGAGCTCAGAGTAGAAAACCGGGTCCGGCAAGTCGACCGTCGTCGTCTGTGCCCGGCCGTCACTCCCCTGGATCTGCACGATTCTCTTTCCCCCGAGGCCAAAACGTGCCTCCCGCTCGGCAAACCGTCGCTCCTTCTCGGCCTCCTGGATCGCGCTTGTGACCGCCTCCGGTTCGGACGGTCGAGCAATCTTGCTTCCGACGGGCACGGCACCGTTCCCCGCAACCTTGATCTCGTACGCCGTCGAGTCCGAGAAAACGACCCGCCCATCCGGAAGCACGCCGACGAGCAACTCCGGCTCGAAGACGGTCGGCACCCTGTCGAGCTCCCGCAATGAGACGGAACGCCCTCCGATCATCACACTTGGCACATTGTCGTCGGGCACACCCGGAGGAGGAGGTAGCCAGCCATGCGCGACCGTGTCGATTCGAGCAGCTTCGCCCTCGAGGTGCAACCGGATCACCGGCCTGGAGGTCGGCTGAGTTCCGACGATGGCGACGCGCCCGCGCGGGGCCGAGGCATAGACGCCGTTGCCAAGTGGATCGGCGTGCATGGTGGGTGCAAAAAGCAGGGGGACATCTGTTGGTTCCACTCGGGCCATTCGGACAAACACGCCGGTTTCGTCAAAGACCTGATATGCCCGATGCCCTATGTCGCTCACCACCACCTCCCCGTCCCGCATGACCGCCATCGACACCGGGGCGCTGAACTCGCCAGGGCCCTCGCCTGAGCGGCCGAATTGGCGGGCAAAGGCGCCGCTCTCGTCGTAGACCAGGACGCGCGGGTCGAGCCAGGGGCCGGTCACACCCCCGGTGCCGTCGAAGAGGTACAGGTTGCCGCGGGCGTCGAAGGCCACGCTGCGCACCGTGCCGAGTGTCTCCCACGACTCGCCGGCGATCGCGCCGACGCGGAAGACTTCCTCGAAGTTGGGATCGAGGGGGCGGTCTTCGGCGGGGAGTTCGATGAACTGCTGGCCGGGGAGGGGTTGGGTGAGGGTCGCGATCACGAGGGCTGCAAGTCCCAAGACCGAGTAGTTGCGCGGAGTCATGTTTGTCGTCCTTCCATTTCGGGCTGTGATTGTGATCCGTTTTTCAGCGCACGGCCGCGGGCAGCCTTCGCACCACGACCGACGCGACCTCGAATTCGTCGAACTCGATGAACGCGGCCAGGCCGTCGGGGCCGAAGGCGTCCGGCATGGCGGTCGACCCCGCCGGGAGGGTGCCGATGTAGTCACCCGCCGGAGTCAGCACATCGATCGGCCCGCCGCCGTCCCATGCGTCCCCCCGGCGCTGGGCCCAGATGCGGCCGTTCCACGTCGCGGCCAACACCTCAATGACCGGAAGTACGGGGTAGAAGTGGGGCTCGGAGCTCCCCAGCACCGTGAGCCTCCTCCCCGCCTCCTCGGCCTTGCGGAGCCGCGCTTCCATCTCCTCGTCCCGCCGCTTCGTGTAGGCCTCCTTCACAGCCGGCGTCACCGGCCGCGGGCTGATGGGCCGAGTGATGACGCGTTCGACGCTACGCGCGCCCGGCGGGGTAAGCCTGAGGTGGTAGGCCGAGGAATCGCTGTGCACGACGGTGCCGTCCGGCAGCACGGTGAACAGCAATTCAGGCTCGAAGACCGCAGGCAGGGTGAGCGCACCCAAGCCGAAGCTCCTGGCCACTTCGGAAGCCTCCGCCGGGGCGGAACGGTCGGGGAGCCAGCCCTCGGCGACCGTATCGGCCCGCACGACTTCGCCATCGAGCGCGAGCCGCAGAACGGGACGGGTCGCCCACCCGGTCCCCCTCCCCATGTTCATCGCGGAAGTCTCGGCCAGGACCGCCCCGCCGCGCGGGTCGCGCTGAATCTTCGAGGTCATCCCGACTTCGTCCGGTACGCGCACCATGCGTATGAAGGTTCCCGACGGGTCGAAGAGCTGGTAGGCGCCGTGCCGGACATCGTTCACGACCGTGGTTCCGTCGCGCATCACGGTGTAGCCGTTGGGCCAGCTGAACTCGCCCGGACCTTCTCCCATCCTGCCGAACTCGTGGTGGAAGGCTCCCGCGGCGCTGAAGACGAGGACGCGGAGCTGCTCCAGCAGCGCCAGCCTGGCGGGCGCCGACGCGCGCGTAACTCCGTCGAAGAGGTACAGGTTGCCGCGGGCGTCGAAGTCGATCTTGACGAGGGTCGAAAAGATCTCCCAGGGCTCGCCATCGATTGCGCCGACGCGGAAGACTTCCTCGAAGGCGGGGTCGAGGGGACGGTCTTCGGGGGGGAGTGTGATGAGTTGCTGCGCGGGGAGAGGAGGGGGGAGGAGGGGGATGGCCGCCAGCGCGGTCAGGGTGGCAGTGAGGCTGCGGGAAATCATCACTGGAGAATCCTCGTGATCGGCATCCGGTCCGAGAGTGTCGGTCCGGCTCCTGATGACTATACGGTGGTGAGCGAGCATTGTTACGATAGAGTGGGTACGAAGCTACTCGTATTGATTGCGCCGCGCAACCACACTGGCGGCCGCGGCATGTGCTAGCTCGTGCAACCGGACCGGCGACAAGCATCTTGGACGCCTCCGGTGCGCGCGTCTCCGAAGCCAATGCGTGAAGAATTGGGCGCGGAGAGGCGTTTGTCCGCCACTATGGGCCCGAAGTGGCCGACAAACTGCTTGAATTCGCGCCTTTACGGTGGGCCGGTGACGGCCCGGACCCCATTTGGCGCCCAGCGTCTCGGTCGGTGTGTCGGGGAAATTCGGTACTCACCGCGCCACGGGCCCATCCAGAGAATCCCACCCATACGCCCGCGCCGCCTTTCGGCGATCTCGGCCATCACCTCCCCAGGCCGGTTTGACCATGTAGCCGCCCACACACCGGCGCGAGCTTGGGAGGCCGCTAACCCACACGAGCTGCAGGTCCCCCCAGTGCAAGACCCCGCGTTCAAGAAACTCTTTTCCCACCCCGTGACCGTCGAGAAGCTCGTCCGAACTTATTCTCCGGACCGAGCCGCCGAGATCGACTTCTCGACCCTGGAGAAGATGGACGCGGAATTGGTTGGCGAAGCTCTGGTCCGGCGCTACCCCGACATGCTGTGGAGAGCCCGTTCCCTGGACGGCGCCCGGCAGGTTGTGATCCTCCTGGAATTCCAAGGCCGTCAGGACTGGTTCATGAGTCTGCGGGTGGCGATCTACGCTCTACTGGCGGTGCAGGCGCTGCTTCGCCGGACAGGAACTCCACGTCACGGTTCGTCTCTGGATGTCCTGGCCTTTGTCATTTTTCATGGGCGGGGACGGTGGAGAGCGCCGACCGCTTTGGGAGAGCTCTTCGGACGTTGGGTGCCCGGCGAGTTCCGGGTGGTTTCGCGGGCCCGAAAGGAAAGACAAGATGCCATCGACCGAATCGACCTGCCGGCGACGATCCTGGAACTGGAGAAGGTGCGGTCGGTGGAGGGGACGTTGGCCGCTCTGGCAGCCCTGCAACGTGTCGCCAAGGAGAGCGGAGGCGAATACAACCGATTCATGGCCGAGTGCGTGGGGCAGATGTTAGTATCGAAGAAGCGAATCACCGAAGAACAGATGAAGGGAGCGACGACAATGGAACAGGTAGACATCGAATACCAGCGAAGCTTGGAAAAATTCGGCCGAAAGTGGTTCCGCCAGGGGCGTGACGAGGGAATCCGCCAAGGGCGCGACGAGGGCATGCGCCAAGGGCGTGACGAGGGCATGCGCCAAGGGCGTGACGAGGGGGAATTCACCATGCTGTGCCAGATGGTCAGCAAGAAGTTCGGGCAAGCAACCGCCGAGGAACTCACGTCCATGCTCGCCCCGAACACCAATGACACTTTCACCTCCACGCTGGCGAACGCAGTGATCGAATGCGACACACCCGAAGGGTTTCTTACTCAGGTAAGACGGATGCTCCACGTCCAATGATCACGACCTCCTACGCTGCTGGCCTGACGGTCGCCATTCTTTCCACCCCCTCCGCCCCCACCTGCGACGACCTCACCACCATCACCTGGAGCGGCTTCACCCTCGACGATGTCGCCACAGTCGAGGCCAGCGAATACGACCCCGTCCACTGCCGTGTCCGCGGCACGATCGACACCGAGATCCGGTTCGAACTCCTCCTCCCGCTGCCCGCCGACTGGAATGGCCGCTTCCTCATGGGCGGCGGTGGCGGGTACGTCGGAAGCGTGCAGAACCAGGCGCTGGGTTTCTTCGGGTCGAACCGGGTGCTGACCCGCGGTTTCGCCACCGTCGGGACCGACACCGGTCATCGCGGCATCGGCACCGACGCGAGTTGGGCGCTGAACCGCCCCGACCGCGAGGTCAACTTCGGCCACCGCGCCGTTCACGTGACCGCCGAGACGGCCAAGACGATCATCCGGATCTACTACGGTCGCGACATCGACTACTCGTACTTCATGGGCTGTTCGCGCGGCGGGGGGCAGGGGATGATGTCGTCGCAGCGCTACCCGGACGACTTCGACGGGATCGTGGCCGGGGCGCCGGCGTATCACTGGACGGGCGTGGGCGCGCTTTTCCTGCAGACCCAGCAGGCGCTGTACCCCGATCCGAACGATCTCTCGACGCCCGTGATCGACGCCGAGGCCGCCGAGGCGCTCGAAACTGCGATCCTCGAAGCGTGCGACGAGAAGGACGGCGTCAGGGACGGCTTCATGACGAACCCCCTCGCGTGCGATATCGACCTGGAGTCGATTCCGGGGCTCACCGACGAGCAGCGCCGTGCCGCGGAGGTGATCTACGCGGGCGCGACGGTCGAGGGTCAGCTGGTTTATCCGGGGTATCCGTACGGTGGCGAGGCCACGGGGGAATGGCCGATGTGGATCACGGGGGGAGGGAGGCGCGGGGGAGCCGGCACCCCCAACCTGCACTACGCCTTCGGCACCCAGATGCACAAGTACATCATCTTCGACAACCCCGAGTTCGACTACTCCACCTACGACTTCAGCGACTACGACGCCTGGGAGGCCGACACCCGCCGCACCGCAAGGCTGCTCAACGCAACCGACACCGACCTCACCGCCTTCAAGACGGCAGACGGCAGGCTCATCCTCTGGACAGGCTGGTCCGACGCGGCGATTCCGGCCAAAGGCACCATCCGGTACTACGAGGGCGTGGCTGCCGGCGACGAGGAAGTGGACGACTATCTGCGCATGTTCATGCTGCCGGGCGTGCAGCACTGCGGCGGCGGTCCGGGGCCGGCGGAGGTCGACTGGATTGCGGTTATCCGGAAGTGGGTCGAGGAGGGCGAGGCGCCGGAACGGCTGGTCGCGTCGAGGACGAACCAGGGCGAAGTCGTGATGCAGCGGCCCGTCTGCGCGTGGCCGGCCGAGGCGGTCTACAAGGGCTCCGGGGACCCGATGCGCGAGGAGAACTTCGAGTGCAGGGAGCCGGAGGGGTCGGACTGAATCGCCGCGGAACCGCTACCGCTGGCGACGCGCACCCGCCCGCGCTACGATGCGAACCCGTCCCGTAATTGCCCTCCGTTGAAAACGTCCGTCAGGAGTCTCCCGATGCGGCCCCATCTCCTCCTCTTCCCGGCCCTGGTGCTCGCCCTCCCGTCAACCACCGCCGCCCAGGAGCGCCAGAACCCCCACGGCGAGTGGCGCTTCCAGAGCGCGGACGCCTGGGGCACCCGCTACTCGCCCGTCGACCAGATCAACGCGGACAACTTCAACGACCTCGAGGTCGCCTGGGTCTGGCACGCCGACAACTTCGGCCCCGATGTCGACCAGCAGATGAAATCGACCCCCACCTACATCGACGGGATCCTGTATACGGTGGCGGGACAGCGGCGCACCGTGGCGGCCATCGATCCGGCAACCGGAGAAACGCTCTGGACCTACCGCGAGCCGAACACCACGCGCTGGGAACGCTCGATGCGTCAGAACTACGGCAAGGGCGTCGCGTACGGGGAAATCGACGGACGCGGCGTCATCTACTACACGTCGCCCGCCTTCTTCCTGCACGCTCTTGACGCGAAAACCGGGCGGCACGTCGAGGGTTTCGGCCAGCCCGTCCCCATCGAGGGCTTCCCGGAGACGGGCGTGGTGGACATGCTGGTGCCGCTCATTGACGGCTGGGCCCCGTGGGAGGGTTTCGAGGCCGACTACGATCCGGAGTACGGCATCCCGCGCGAGCTCGGGTACATCACGACCTCGTCGCCGCCGATCGTGGTGAACGGGACGGTCGTGGTGGGGAATTCGGCCGAGCAGGGGTACTACCAGACGCGTATCGAGAACGTGCCGGGCGACATCCTGGGCTTCGACGCGCGCACCGGCAAGTTTCGGTGGAAGTTCCACGTCATCCCGCGCCCCGGCGAACACGGGCACGAGACGTGGGAGAACGATGCCTGGAAGTACACGGGGGACGTGTCCTCGTGGGCCCCGATGTCGGCCGACTATGAACGTGGAATCGTCTACATCCCCACCAACCCGCCCACGATCGACTACTTCGGCGGCTTCCGTCCCGGCCACAATCTCTTCTCGACGAGCGTGATCGCGCTTGACGCGGCCAGCGGCGAGCGCGTCTGGCACTACCAGATCGTGCACAACGACCAGTGGAACTACGACCTCCCCAACGTGCCGATCGTCGTGGACCTGACGGTTGACGGCGAGGCGGTTCCGGCGGTGATCCAGACCAACAAGACCGGGCTCATTTTCGCCTTCAACCGCGAAACCGGGGACCCGATCTGGCCGATCGAGGAGGTGCCTGTTCCCCAGAGCGAGGTGCCCGGCAACTGGACGGCCGCGACCCAGCCGATGCCGACCTGGCCGGAGCCGATGGAGCCGCTGGGGCTGCCGCCGGAGGACGTGATCGACTTCACCCCGGAGCTGCACGCCGAAGCGCTCGAGATCCTGAGCCGCTACCGGGTGGGGGGACCGTTCGTGCCGCGTCTTTACGAGGGCTACGAGGGTCCCGTCACGGAGAACATCCGGTGTTACGGGGGACTCAACATCACGCATCCGGCCACGCTGGACCCCACGACGGGGATTCTCTACGCGTCGCACCGGCGGAATTGCAGCGGAGGTCGGGTCGGCCCCGGCGTGGACGCGGACGAACCCGACGATCCCAAGACCACGGGCGCGACCATATCGCAATGGGTCGCGGGGGCGGGGGATGGGCTGCCGCGCGTACAGGGGCTGCCTCTGTGGAAGCCGCCGTACAACCGGCTGTCGGCTTATGACATGAACACCGGCGAGCGGCTGTGGTGGATCCCGATCGGCGAGGTGGCGGAGGCAGTTCGTGATCACCCGGCCGCGCAGGGTGTGAACCTGTCACGCGCGGGGGGCGGCGGGCTCTCGATCCAGATGGTTGCGGGGGACCTGCTGTACGCGACGGAAGGGTCGAACGGGCCACCGGTGCTGAACGCTTACGACAAGATGACGGGCGAGCATGTCGGCCGTGTGGAGATGCCGGGCGCGGGTCAGTACGGGATGATGACCTACAGTCACGAGGGGCGGCAGCATGTGGTGGTGCAGGTGGGGCGGCCGGGGCGGCTGGTGGCTTTGCGGCTGCCGGCGTGAGCGGGTCCACACCGCAGAAGAGCGCTATCGCACGCGGGCACCCCAAGCCGCGTGCCGCCACCGGCTCGGACGCCAGTTCCGGTCTGGAGATGGACCGCGAACAGATGCTCCAGCTGGCGAATCAGGTCGCCGAGCTCCTGGTGGGCCGGATCGAAGGCCTGCCGGAGGACGTTGCCTGGGAAGGAGACTTCAAGGAGTCGCTCCAGGACCAGCTCCTGAGCGATCCCCCGGAGGATGGCCGGCCGGCGGGTGAAGTCTTGACCCGCGCTGCACGGAAGATCATGCCGCTGGCGGCGCGTATCGACCACCCCCGCTTTTTCGGGTTCATTCCCTCATCCCCCACCTGGCCGGGGGTGCTGGCCGACTTCCTGGTGGCCGGACACCAGGTCAACCAGTGCACCTGGCTCACGTCGAGCGGTCCGAGCCAGCTCGAGCTTGTGGTGATCGATTGGATACGGAAGTGGGTCGGCTATCCGGAAGGTGCCGGCGGACTCCTGACCAGCGGCGGATCCGTGGCCACGATCACGGCCCTCGTGGCGGCCCGGGAAGCAGCACGGCGCGGTGGCCCGCCGACCGCGTACATGAGCGACCAGAGCCACAGTGCCCAGATTCGCGCGGCCAGGATCGTGGGGGTCGAGAGGGAGCATGTGCGCTTGGTCGCGAGCGACCGGCGTTTCCGGCTGGACATGGAGGCACTTGCCGATGCCGTGGCAAGAGACCGGGCCGCCGGACGCAATCCCATCGCGGTATGCGCCAACGCCGGAGCGGGCAGCACAGGTTCGATCGATCCGTTGCCGGAGCTCGCCGACTTCTGCGAGTCGGAAGGGATCTGGCTGCACGTCGACGGCGCGTACGGCGGGTTCGCGGTCCTCACGGAGCGGGGGCGGAAACTCCTGCGCGGAATGGAACGCGCGGACTCGATCGGGCTCGACGCCCACAAGTGGTTCTTCCAGCCCTACGAAGCGGGCTGCCTCATGGTCAAGGATGTGAACACGCTGGAAAACGCATTCGCCGTGCCGCACGACATGCTGCAGGACACGATCTGGGGTGCCGGCCATCCGAACTTCTCGGATCGCGGGCCCCAACTGAGCCGCTCGGTACGAGCACTCAAGATCTGGGCGTCGGTCCAGACCTTCGGGATGGGGGCGTTCCGCAGGGCGATATCGAAGGGAATGGAGCTGGCCGCCCGGGCGGAAGACTACGTCCACAGCAGCCCGATGCTGGAAATGCTGAACCCCACTTCACTGGGGATCGTCTGTTTCCGTATCAACCCGGCGGAAGTTGGCCTCGGCGAGCCGGCCCTCGACGAGATCAACCGCGAAGTTCTCGCCAGCATCTTCTGGGGGGGTCGCGCGTTCATATCGTCCACGCTGCTCCACGGGACGTTCTCGCTGAGGCTTTGCATCCTCAACCACACGACGACCTGGGACGATGTGCGCGAGACGCTCGAGGCGATCGAGCGCAGCGGGGGCGAGGCGGTGCCGGAGTCGGTTGCGGGTGAGACGCCTGTTGCCTAGCGTAGTATGCGAAGGCTTTCGATCTTGCTCGTGCAGCACAGGAGATTCCATGTCTACGTTTGTGTTGGTTCGTCGTGTCCAGGCATCGGACACCCAGGCGTGCGGACCTCTCACAGCACTTCCTGCGGAGCAGGTCGCTTGCGGCTAGCCTGATCGCTCAGGCTCCCGTCAAACGAAGCGATCTGGTCGTCGAGATCGGGCCGGGCCGTGGTATTCTCACTCGAGAACTGGCACGTCGATGCCGCGAGGTCGTCGCGGTAGAGTTCGACGGAGCGCTGGCCGAGGCGCTTCGCACGCGCTTCCTGAGTGACAACCGTGTCACGATCGTCAGCTCCGACTTCCTGCGTTTTCGGCTGCCCGATGTCCCCTACAAGGTCCTGGGGAACATTCCCTTCAATCGGACTGCCGCCATCGTCCGGCGGCTTGTCGAGGCCGATTCTCCACCGCAGGACGCCTGGCTCGTGATCCAGCGTGAAGCGGCCGAACGGTTTGCCGGCAGTCCCTGTTCCCGGGAGACCCTGTGGTCGCTGCTGCTCAAGCCGTGGTGGCAGATCGAGATCGTGCGGCGCTTTCGCCGTACCGACTTCGATCCCCCTCCCACCGTCGACGCCGTCGCGCTTTGGCTTGCCCGTCGCACAAGACCGCTTGTGGACCGATTCCAGGCCGTGGACTACCGGCGCTTCATCCAGAGTTGCTTCGGTCGCGACGGCCGCTCGATCAGGCGGTGTCTGCGATCCGAATTCACGCGAACGCAAATCCAACGGCTGAGTCGGGATCTCAGGTTCGATCCTGCCGGACCACCCCACAGCCTCACCTTCGACCAGTGGCTCGCATTGTTCAGGTTCCGGAGGCTGACGCGATCGTAGGCGCCGATGGCGCATCGGTGCACCAGTCAGGGTTGTGGCGCCTCCCTAGCCAACCCCCGCCCCTTCCACACATAGAACGCCACCGGAAACAGTACCAGCACCACCACCCCCGACGTCACCACCCCACCCATCAGCGGCGCCGCGATGCGCTTCATCACATCGGCCCCCGCGCCCGCGCTCCACATGATCGGCAGCAGCCCGATCACATCGGTGGCGATCGTCATCATGATGGGGCGGACGCGCTGGACAGCCCCCTGCCGGATCGCCTGCCTGAGCGCGCTCCGCTCGGTGAGGAGGCCGCGGTCGCGGTAGTCGTTGACGGACCCGTTCAGGTAAAGGAGGAAGACGATGGCGGTCTCGGCGTAGAGCCCGGCCAGCGCGATGATCCCGACCCACACCGCGATGCTCAGGTCGTAGCCCAGGATGTGCAGGAACCAGAACGACCCGGCGACCGCGAAGGGGACGCCCAGGAGCACAAGACAAGTCTCCGTGACGGAACGGGTGGTCAGGTAGATGAGGACGAAGATCAGGAGCAGGGTGAGCGGGACGACGTACGCAAGCCGCTGCTGCGCGCGCTCCAGGTACTCATACTGGCCGCTCCAGGCGACCGTGTAACCGGGCGGCAGCGCGACTCCTTCCGCCACCGCCTCCCTCGCCGCCCCCACGTAACTGCCGACATCGATGTCGCGGATGTCGATGTAGACCCACGCGTTCGGCTTCGCGCCCTCGCTCTTGATGCTGGGCGGGCCGACCACGTACTCCATGCTCGCCAGTCGCCCGAGCGGCACCTGGTGGCCCTCCGGCGTCGCGACCAGCACCGACCTCAGCGCGGGAAGATCGTCGCGCAGTTCGCGGCTGTAGCGCAGGTTGACCGGGTAGCGCTCGAGCCCCTCGACCGTGGTCGTCACGTTCATCCCGCCGATCGCCGTCTGGATGACCTCCTGCACATCTCGCACCGTCAGGCCGTGCCGCGCGATGGCCACCCGGTCGATCGCGAAGTCGAGGTAGTTGCCGCCCATCACGCGGTCCGCGTACACGCTGGCGGTACCGGGAACGTCCCGCACGACGGCCTCGACCTCGCGCCCCAGCCGTTCCAGCACGGCCAGATCCGGTCCCGCGATCTTGATCCCCACCGGCGTGCGGATCCCGGTCGAGAGCATGTCGATGCGGGCGCGGATCGGCATGGTCCACGCGTTCGTCAGGCCGGGGATTCGCAGCGCCGCGTCCATCTCCTCGATGAGCCTCTCGGGCGTCATCCCGGGACGCCATTCGCTGCGCGGTTTGAGCGCGATCGTCGTCTCGATCATGGACAGCGGCGCGGGATCGGTCGCCGAATCCGCCCGCCCCACCTTCCCGAACACATGTCGCACTTCGGGAAAGGTGTAGATGATGCGATCCGTCTGCTGCAGGATTTCGCGCGCCTCGGTGATCGACACGCCCGGGAGCGTCGTCGGCATGTAGAGCAGGTCGCCCTCCCAGAGCGGCGGCATGAACTCGGACCCCAGACGCGACAGGGGCACCACCGTCACCCCCAACCCCACCACCGCCCCAAGCATCACCCACCGGCGCCGCTTCAGCACGAACCCCAGCACCGGCCAGTACACCCCACCCAACATCCTCCCCACCGGCGTGCTCGCCGCCGGCCGGATCTTCCCCCGCACCCAGTACCCCACCAGCACCGGCACCAACGTTACCGAGAGCAGCGCCGCCGCCGCCATCGCATACGTCTTGGTGAACGCGAGCGGCTTGAAGAGTCTCCCCTCCTGCGCCTCCAAGGTGAACACCGGCATGAACGACACCGTGATCACCAGCAGCGCGAAGAAGAGCGACGGACCGACCTCCCTCGCCGCGCGCCCGATGATCTCCCAGTGCGGCCTGCGCCCCCCGTACCGCGCCAGGTGCTTGTGCGCGTTCTCGACCATCACGATTCCGGCGTCGACCATCGTCCCGATCGCCACCGCGATCCCCCCCAGCGACATGATGTTGAGCGTCAGCCCCTGCAGGTGCACCACGATCATCGCGAGCAGAATCCCGACCGGCAGCGCGATCACCGCCACCAGGCCGCTCCGCAGGTGGAACAGGAACACCAGGCACACCAGTCCCACGATCAGCAGCTGCTGCGCGAGGCTCATGCGGATGCTCCCCACCGCGCGGTCGATCAGCGAGGTGCGGTCGTAGGCGACTTCGATCTCGACGCCCTCCGGCAGCCCCGGCGCGATCTCGTCCAGCCGGGCCCGCACCTCCCGAATTACGCGGCGGGTGTCCGCGCCGGGCCGCACGACGACAATGCCCCCGACCACTTCCCCTTCACCATTCCACTCCGCCAGCCCACGCCGGCTCTCCGGCCCCAGGCTCACCCGCGCCACGTCCTCCAGCAAAATCGGCGTCCCGTCCGGGCCCACGCCGATCCCGATCCGGCGAATGTCGTCCACCGACCGGATGTACCCCAGCCCCCGGATCATGAACTCCTTCTCGCCCACCTCGATCAGTCCACCTCCCACGTCGCTGTTGCTCTCCCGGATGGCGGTGCGAATCGCGGAAATCGGCACGTCAAACGCGCGCAGCCGGTTCGGATCGACGGTCACCTGGTACTGCCGCACGAACCCGCCGACGCTGGCGACTTCGGACACCCCCGGCACCGCCGTCAGCTCGTACTTGAGGAACCAGTCCTGGATGGAGCGCAGTTCGCCGAGGTCGTGACGGTCGGAGCGGAGCGCGTACATGAAGGCCCACCCCACGCCCGTCGCGTCCGGACCGAGTTCAGGGGTGACCCCGGCCGGCAGCTGCCCGGAGACCGAGTTCAGGTATTCGAGCACGCGGCTCCGGGCCCAGTAGAGGTCGGTCCCGTCCTCGAAGATGACGTACACGAAGGACACGCCGAAGAAGGAATACCCGCGCACCACCTGCGCGAACGGCGCCGACAGCATCTGTGTCGTAAGTGGATAGGTGACCTGGTCCTCGACGATGCGCGGGGCCTGTCCGGGGTACTCCGTCTGGATGATGACCTGGACATCGGAGAGGTCGGGGATGGCGTCGATGGGCGTGCGGGTGAGCGAGAAGGTGCCCGCCGCCACGATGAAGAGCGTGCCGAGAATGACGAGGAGCCGGTTCCGGATCGACCAGTCGATGATGTGTGCGAACATGGGCGGACCTCCCTCAGTTGTGGTGCCGGTGGGCGCCCGCTGCCGCGGAATCGCCGGCCATCGCGGAGTCCCCGGCCATAGCCGAGTCGCCCTCTTCCCCACCACCCAGCACCTGCGAAATCGCCGCGCGCAAATTCGCGTCGGAGTCGATCAGGAATTGCGACGAAACCACGACGGTCTCACCCTCGGTGAGCCCCGAAGCGATCTCCACCATCCCCTCGCTCTCGGTGCCGAGCAGCACCTCGCGCGGCTCAAAGACCCCACCCCCCTTCGCCACGATCACGACCGTGCGGGTACCGCTGTGCAGCACCGCCTCGGCAGACGCCATCACCACGTCGACCGCCCCGGTCGTGCGCACCGCCACGTTCACATACATCATCGGCCTGAGCCGCAGGTTGGGATTGGCGACCTCGACGAAGGCGGTAAGCGTCCGCGTCTGCGGGTTCACGGCCGGGCGGAAGAACAGAATCCGGCCGCTCCACTCCCGTCCTGGAAAGGCGTCGGCTTCGATCGCGACCGCCTGTCCTTCGCGGACGTGCCGCAGATCGTCCTCGTAGAACTCGGTCTCGGCCCAGAGGGTGGAGTGATCGGCGATTTTCATGACCGTCATCCCGGGACTGAGCTTCATCCCTTCCATCGAGTCACCGATCTTGTCGACGATGAAGCCCGTGGCCGGCGCGAAAACCGTTACCGTTCGCGTAACGTTTGCTGACTCCGCAAGCGCGTCGATCTGCTCCTCGGTCATGTCCCAGTAGAGAAGTCGTTCCCTGGCCGCCTCGAGCAGCGACTGGGCCCGCTCGATCGCCTGCGCGTAGGCGCCGCCGTCCCGCAGCCGTCCCACGTACTCCATCGCGCCCAGGAACTCGCGCTGCGTGGTGACCAGCTGCGGGCTGTAGATCTCGAAGAGCACGTCGCCCCGCGTGACCGTCTCGCCGACGTTGTTCACGCTGGCCCGCTCGATCCATCCCTCGTACTTGGTCTGCACCGAGACGACCCGCTCCTCGTTATGCGCCAGGATCCCGACGGTGCGGATGGAGACGGGCAGATTGCCGCGATGAACCATGGCGGTACGGACCGCGAAGTTCTGCAGGAAGCTCCGGCTGACGCGGATGCCGCCGTCGGAGGTGGCCTCGTCCGCGTAGACCGGAACGAGGTCCATCCCCATGGGGGACTTGCCGGGCTGGTCGGAGGTGTAGTTGGCGTCCATGGGGGCGCGCCAGTAGAGGATCTCGCGCTCGTCGGGGGTCTCGGCGCCCGGGTCGGGCTCGCCGGGCATTGCCATCCCTTCGCGGCCCGCTTCCGCTTCAGCGGGCATGGTCATGCCCTCATGGGCTCCCGCGCCGGATTCCCCGGCCATCCCCGCCGGTCCGTCCGCCTGGTCCCGCAGCAATAGCACCGTGCCCCCCGCACCGATCGCGACCCCGATCACCACAAACAGGACCTTGTGGATATTCTTCGTGCCGTTCATGACCCTTCCTCCTCCGGAAACGCCGAGCCGATGGCCCGTTCCATCTCTGCCAGCGCCTTCATGTAGCCGGCCCTCAGACGCGCGAGGCCGAGACGCACGTCTAGCAGCACCTCCTCGCTGTCAAGCAGCTCCAGCACCCCGGTCACTCCGCCCGAATACGCCTCCTCGGTCGCGCGGAGCACCTGTTCGGCCTGTGGGAGAAGGGCGCGCTCGAAGAGTGCCAGCTGCCCCTCGATCGTCGTGATGCGAAACGCGGTGGATCGGACAGCCAGCGCCACTCCGTTGACCGCATCGCGGTATGCCTCCTCAGCGGCGGACACCCGCGCGGCCGCCTCCCGGACCCCCGCGTCGTAGCTGCCCCTGAAGACAGGAATGCTGGCTCCAAGCGTGAGGCTCCACGTGTCGCGGCCGTTGTCCGGCGGTGGATCGGCACGTCCCGCGTCGTCGCGGCGGCCCAGCACGTTACCCCAGGCGACGCCGACCGTGAGACCGGGCCGGTACCGCCGCCGCGCCAGGCTCACCCCGTGCTCGTCACGCTCGATGCGGAGCCGGGTCAACCGCACCTCGGGCCGCTCGCCGAGCCCGGTCTCGTGAAGTCGCTCGTCGTCCAGGGCGACTGCCGGCCGCTCGCCGATCGTCACCGGCGGGACCGGCGCATTCACTGGCCGGTCCGCGAGCACATTCAGCAGGGCTTCGAAGTCGGTGCGCTGCCGAAGCAACTCCTGCCGGCGGTTCAGGACCCGCGTGACCTCGGCCTGGAGCTTGACGACCTCCTGCTGCTGCCCGAATCCCTGCGAGTAGCGGGCCCGCGCCAGCGCTTCGTAGTGAAGCAGTAGCTGCTCTTCCTCCCCCGTGATCCGGAGCGCCTCATCGAGGTACGCGAGGTCGTAGTACGCCAGCTTGACCTGGCGGACGACTTCGGCTCGCTGCTCCTGGTACGACTCGCTCTGCATGGCCGACGACGACGCGGCGATCGCCCGGCGATCCGCCAGCGTCCCGAACCAGGGGAGCGACTGGGTGACCGAGACGCTCGACAATTGAGGGCCGACCCGGGTCTGGGGTCCGAGGATGTGTTGAGTGAAGGAGAGCGCGGGATCCGGCAGGGTCGCGGCCTGTGCGGTGCGCGACTCGGCCGCCCGGGTCTCCAGAAGCGCGGCGCGCACGCGGGGGTTGCCCTCGAGCGCTTCGCTGATGAGCGCGGCCAGGGTCGGGTCGCCGTGGGTGGAGTAGGGCGGCGCCTGGGCCGCAGCGCGCGGTGGGGTGATGGATGCCGAGACGGCGATCGCGGACGCGACCGCCATGGTTCGCAGGATAGACATGTTGTCCTCGCCATGGATGGGTCGCCCGAGGCGCGACCGCTCCAAGGGGAGGGGCCACGGCGGGTGACCTTCAGGTGTGGTGTGCGCCCCGGGCGGGGCGCGAAGGGGTCACACCGTGTGGCGGGGAGGGGGTGTCTCGACTGCCAGGTCGGCAGCGACGGGGATGGGCGGGGTGGGGAAGGCCGCCGTGAAGAAGACGGCGGGGAGGCGAATCATGGCGGCGGGGCGGGCTTGCCGAACCGAGGCGAAACCGCAGGCCATGATCATCAGGCAGGCGTGGCTGCCGCCGTGGTTGGGGGGGTGGGGGGTGGGTGGGGTGTCGGTCGTGGGAGCGGGGTGATGTGCGTGAGGGGTGGTGGCGGGGGGGTGGTGTGCGTCCGCACCGGCCGCGGAATGGCTGGCCATACCCTCTCCCATGTCACAATGCAGTGCGACCAGCTGGGACCACGACAGGGCCAGAAAGGCGACAAAGGCGACGGAGCGGTGCATTGGGCAAGGTGGGTCGGAGGTTGCGCGTGCGTCAAGCATTCCCAACCCTAACGTTACTCACCCGCGTATCCCTCTTGCTCCGCCAGATCGAGCAACTCGCCGTTGCTCTTCTCGGACCAACCCTTCTCCGCCAACGTGTCCACGGAGTGTCCGGGAAGGTGTCTCCGCAACGGCGCGGGTGTGCCCTGGTCGAACAGCAGCTTCAACGGGCCAGCGCCGTTCTCAGTGACTGCGCCTCGTGTTCGAGCACCGCTCTGACCTGCCGCTCCTCGACCCCCGGAAACCACTCGACGAACTCTTCGACCGTGGCGCCTGCGGCAAGGTTCTCGTAAAGCGCGAAAAGCGGAATCCGCGTGCCCGAGAAGACCCAGGCTCCGCTCACCCTGCCCGGTGTCTGCTCGACGGCCGGGCACTCGTTCCAGTGCGTCATGGTACGGCCTCCTTCGCCAGGTCGTGTGCGGTTGAATGTAGGGAACCCCGTACGATAACGTACCGGCTGCGGAGTGGCCTCGGTAGCTCGCTGCTTCGCCTCTGCGACTCCTCACTCGCGCCCATACACCCCCATCCACCACACCAACCCCTCACGCACATGCCGCCGCTGCAACCCGTTCTCCCCCAGCACCGCCTCCACCTCACCCGGATCGTGCACGTACACCCGGAACGGATGGCGCCGCAACCGCTGGAACAGGTTCACCATCGCGACACCCCACCGCATGAACCGCGTCCCGCGCGGAATGACCAGCCCCAGCGTGCGCCGCGTGAGCCGCGCGGCGGCGCCCAGCAGCGCCGGCATGTCGGGATAGCAGCACACGACCCGGTCCAGCGTGACCAGGTCGGCCGCGTCGACCTCGCCCGCGCGTTCCACGAAGTCCCCCTCCACGTACCGGATCCGCCCCGCATAGCCTCGCGCCTCCGCCTCCTCCTTCGCCGCCGCCAGGTAGGCAGGCGACGCATCGGCACTGGTCCCCCCGGCGGCCCCCCGTTCCATCAGCTCATGCTGGATGGCCCCCACCCCACCACCGATATCGATGAACGTGCGGCCTTCCACACCGTCCCCCGCAACCGCATCGACAAGTTCCCACGTCCCCTTCCCCAGCCCCTTACGGCGATAGTGGCGCAACTGCCGCCGCGCCATCTTCTCGTCGAACATCCGCGCCACGCCCTGGCAGTGACAGCAGGTCATGGCGCGGCTCGCGCGGCTGGGTGGTTCGACATGTGTTGATCGCGGACCGGGTTCGTGCGAGTGGTGTACCAGAGAAGAGTGAACCCACCCGGACCGGGAGCGAAAGATGAGCGAACGAATCGCACGGCGAAGGAAAGTGGAGCGGAAGGTCTTCTACTGGGGCTGGTCGGTCGCCGCCACTCTCCACGTGATCCTGTTCCTGGCTTGGCGCGAGAGCCGGGAAGTCCGTGTGACCTTACCGAACCCGGACCTCGAAACGCTTAACGTCGTCGATCCCGAATTCATCCCCCTCGATCTCTTCTTCGGACCTCCGGCGATTCGAAACGCCACGGGCGGAATCTCGGTCGAACCGCCCGAGAGGTTCCTGGAGGTGGACCGACTGGTGATTCTCCCGGGCAACTGCAAAGCCCTCGTCAAGGGCTCCGGCACGGTCGTGCGTGGAAGCGTGCGCCTGGCGGTAAACGAGACGGGCCGCACCGATGTCCGAGGCATCTTTCAGTCGACGGGGTTTCCGTGTGCGGACGCCGTGCTGCAGAGGATCGCGGGCGACCTGTGGTACCGCTGGCTCCCCAACGACCAGTTTCCAGCCCCCGTGGAGCTGATCCAGCCGCTGTCGTTCAAGGAGAAGGTTGGGATTTAGTAAACGCGTTGACCGGCCCGGCCGCGGGGTGGTGCCCCGCACTAGCCGATCGAAAACTGCAGGCCGGCACGCAGTGTCAAGGCCCGGTTTTTCTCGACATAGCCCCATTCGGGCTCGTCGTTTATGTCCAGAAGCCCGTACGTATACAGCCCGGCGAAGGTCGCGCCGACCCTGCCGGACAGCGCGAACTCGACCTCGGCCCCACCCACGACGCCGTAGTCGCGGTCCTTGAAGGGTTTCCACCCGCCCTTCGCGCAGTTTTCGTTCCTTATCGTACGCTCCCCAACCCTGGCGGTCACCTCACAGGACCGCTTCCTGGCCAGGGCCGGCCCCACAAGAAGATGCAGCCACGCGCGGTCACCATCGCCCAACTCGAGCGCCAGGTCCGCCAGCACGCTGAGTTCGGAGTAGTCGTGCTTCCACATGCCCTTGTAGTGCGGGTTGCTGATGTCGCCGCCCTTTCTCGAGTCGCTCAGATTCAGCTGAATGCCCCAGTTGCCGGAGATCGGAATCCCGACCGCAACGCCGATTGCCCGTCGTGGAACATGGCCGTAGGCATTCCCGAGCCTGTCGGGTGGCCCATCCACCGGCGTCCTGATTATCGTCGCCACATTCACCCCGCCCCATACGCTAAGCGTGACCTGACCGAACGCGGATGTGCCGGGCAGCAGGAAGAGCAGGGCCACCGCGGCCGACATTGCAATACGCTTCATGCGAAAGCTCCCGTCCTGGTTCTTGCGATCGGTGTTCGGACGCCAGCTCCCAATCCCCTTCCCGGAGCTAGCGAATGGAATAGGTCAAGCCTGTGTTGAGGGTCAGGGTTCGGTGCTTGGCCGACAAGTCAAGTTCGCGGTTGATATCCCCGGGGTCCGAGCCAACCCACACGTCGCCGGCGTCCCTGAGTCCGTGGGTGTACAGGAGATCCGCGGTGACGCCCAGCCGATCGGTCAATTCGACATTCAGACCAGCACCGGCCGCGAGCCCCAGGTCGAGCGTTGCGATTTGCGCTTCATCGGGACACGAGACGGTCATTGTCATGCTCGGTCGGCCCTCCTCATACTCCGTCCGCGTCGCCTTGCAGGATGCCAGGAGGCCGACGGCCGGACCTGCCAGCACCCGAACGGCAACGGGTCCCCCGGACACAGGACTCGCCAGGCTGGCGAGAGCAGTGAATTCCACATAGCCCATCTTGAGGTGCAGGTCCAGGTAGGGTTCCAACGTTCCAAAGGTGGGGTAGTTCGGGTCATCGGGTACTATCTGATCCAGCGCGTAGAAGTTGCCTTTCTGCGACAGGGAAGCGCCAAGGCGGATCCGGAACGACCCCGCGATGGGAACGGTAGCCGCGACACCGGTGAAAGGTCGTTTCGCGGAGTCATAGTTAACGTTAGCGGACAGGCCGGTCTCGGTGGCCACGGACGTGAAGTTGACGCCGCCCGTCAGGGAGAGGGTCTGGGCGGAGGCGGGGAAGGGGGAAAGGAGAAAAGAGGAAGCGAGGACGAGAGGTGCTACCTGTTTCATGATGTCCTCCCAGCACGCGCGCGGTCTGCCGATACCTGTCGTTACTACCCCCGATTCACAGGAAGGTTCTGGGAATACCCATTCATCCGCTCCCACTAATTCCAAAGAATCCGGCGGCCCGCCTACCGGTCCCGACCACCCTCCAGCGCGATAAACGCAACGGACGGAAGATCATTCTCGTCCCGGTACACCCCCCACACCCTTGAGGTCGAGAAGCGAAACGCATCGAACCGCTCCGGCAGCCGCACTTCCCGAACGTCTCCATCGGGCGCGATCCGCAGCCACAACCGTCCACCCCGCAACCCACCCAGCTCCACATCGAGCGGCTGCATCCACATCGTCCCGTCCTCGCTGCAGCGTAAGTCCACATACCGCGGCAGGTAGCTCGCGAGTTCGTGCGGCTGCCCCTTCACCATCCCGACCAGCTGATCCAGGACCCGTGCGCTGTCCTCGGCGGTGAGCCTGACCCCGATAGCTCCCGTCACCTCGGCCTGTCTCATCCCGAACACCGACCGGGCAAACTGCCGGGCACTGACCTCCGTGAAGGGCACGGGCGGAAGGTCTATAGGCTCCACCTCGGCTCCCGATCCGTCGAAGCCACGCAACCGGTTCCTCACGCGGTCGTACACTCGCACGACCTCCTCGCCGCAGACGGCCCACAGCCGATACCACAGCGGAAAACCGCCCTCGCTCGAAATGAAGTCTCCGGACGGATCGTCCAGCACCTCGCCCAGCGCCACCAGGGTCCGTACCCCACCCGTCTCCGGATCCATCGCGACCAGATCGGCCCGCAGGAGGGAATGGCGGTACTGCAGCACACCCTCCTGCATCGTACCACTTGAGCGCGGCACGATGATTTCGCGGCCGAGGGTGGCCGTTCGCACCGACGGAACCAGCATGTTCATGCCGCCCTGCACACTGCCCGGGGGAAGAGACTCCGATCGGAGCGCGACCTCCGCCCACTCGTCAGGCCGCGAGACCCTGATCATCGCGTGGCGCACGAAATCGAATACCCATGCCTCTCCCTGCCATCCTCCGGTAAGAAAGGCCGAGGGCATGGGGAAGTCCTGGGGCCCTCTTCCGGCTCTGCCGTGAGCGCCGACAAACTCGCCGTCCGGCCCGAATCCGACTACGTACGGCTCTCGCTCGTTCAGGATCCAAACGGAACCGTCGCTCGTGACCTCCAGGTCGCGGACCACGGAGAGGGAGTCGGAACTGGCCAGCACTTCGATTGCCGACGAACTCAGCTCGACCGCGGTACCCGGTTTGCTGCCATTCGAAGCGCCCTCACAGGTCGCGAGGAACGCCGCCAACGACAGATATGCCGCGACTCGCAGCGAGTTCATCCGGTTTTCGCGCATGATCAGACCGTGGGGCGCGGGGACGGCAGGCTCAGTCGTGCGGCTTCAACGCGTGGGGTCCGCTACCGACGTCAGCATCCCGGGACAGGATGGGCCACTTAGATGACGAAGTGGATTGAGCGACACCTGGCGCGCTTCGGCATAGAGCGTGACCGCCCTCCTGCCATCCGCCTTCCTTTCATCGTAGTCGCGATGAAATACCAAGGCGCTGTCCCTGTAGACGCCGAGGAACTCCCGGTGCAACTGGAACTCTCGGTTGCGCAGGACGGCATAACACCCTGTCCGGGGATCGATAATCGCACCTGGAACCACGCCGTCGTCGCTCGCCACAACCAGATTGCCCTGCGTGTCCAGAGACGGCTTCATATTCCTGTTCCACGCCCGTTCATCCGCGTATTCAGTCGGCACCGCCAGGACTCTCTCAACGTCGTCTGTCGAGTAGACCAGGATCGAGTCCGGACCTGTGTACGAAAAGCGCCGGATTCTTCCCGAACGGACTACCTCCCGACTGGGCAACACCAGAAAGGCCAGATCGTCCGTACACGCCACGCGCGCACCCCCCCACCTGTCAATCTCGGACCGATCCTCGCCAACGCGTCGGGCCCAGAATTCCCGCACGGGGCGGTGGGCCCCGATGATGTCGGCTACGCCTTCCGCCCCCGCCGCTTTAGCCCACCTTGCACCGTGATCGTCGGGTGGCCGCCGAATTCGCATAGTGCGGGGGGCCGCGACCCCCATGCCGACCAGGAGCTGACGAACCCACCCGCGGAATCCAGTTGGATCACATTTGTCTGACTCAGAACGTACAGCCCTTCCTCCGACGCCAATGCGAACCCAGATATCTCCCCTGCCTCCCCAGGGCCTTCGCCGCGCGGGACCCGATACGTTCGTAGCCACTCGCCCGTCTCGAGCGAGAACACCATGATGCCGTTCGGCTCCGCGAGATCCCGCACGTAGAGAGCACCACGGCCATGGTCGATCGCAATCGGCGAGAGTTGTATCGCACGCAGTTCGTCGTTGATGACGTCCCGACCGTTGGCGAAATCGATCTCAACCACCTGCTGGCCACCCGCCGCCGCAGGCATGAGAGCCGTTACAAGCACGGCAATCCGGAAATTCATCGGTCCGACTCCGTAGTCTTGAGGAACATCACTCTACTCAATCGATCTACCCCCAACGCCGCGCTGTGTCCCACGGCGCCATGCAAACTCCAGTATATATTTGGTCAATCACACTTTACATATCGGAGGGGAGACACGTCACTTTCCACCCCACCGCCCCAACACCACCCCCACCCCCACCACCACCCCCGCCCCGATCACGTTGAGCCACAGGTACGCCACCCCTGTCTGCCATTCGACCAGCCCCACCACCCCCATCCCAACCACCAACCCCACAAACGCCCCCACACCCCGCGCCCGCGGCACCATCGCTAGCAGGAACACCCCCAGAATCGACCCATAAAAGAACGACCCGAACCGGTTCACCACCTCGATCAGCGACCCCAGGCTGACCGCGTAGACCGCGACAATGCAGGCGAACACCCCCCAGAACGCCGTCGTGACCTTGGAAACGGTCAGGTAGTGGGCATCGCTCGCCTCGGGTCGGAACCAGCGCCGGTAGAAGTCGATCACACTGGCCGTCGACAGCGAGTTCAGCTCGGACGAGATGCTCGACATGGCGGCCGCGATGACCGCCGCGATGAACAGGCCCGCCAGTCCGATCGGCAACTCGCCCAGCACGAAGCGGGGGATGATGTAGTTGACGTCGCGGGAAGGCTCGCCGGTGACTTCTTCGGCCATGGCCAAGGCCTCGGCGCGAATATCCTGGACGGATGCTTCGCGGGCGAGGAATTCGTCCATTGCGGCGCGGCGGGCTGCGTCCTGGACAGCTACATCCCGGACCACCGGCGTCGGGGCCGCTTGCGGCGCCGCAGCCGCCCCCGCCGCACCCGAGGGCCCGGCATCGGGTGTGGCCAACCCGGCCGCGCGGCGAGCAGCGCCCTCCCTCAACTCCAAAGCCTCCCCGTACCGGCTCCGGAGCGATTCATACTCCGCCCCCCGCACCTCCTCCACCGCGCTCTCGTGCGCCGGGTTGTACAGCAGCGGCGGCGCCTGGAACTGGTAGTACACGAACACCATCACACCGACGAGCAGCACCAGCGCCTGCAGCGGAATCTTCCAGTAGGCGCTCATGAGCAGCGAGGTGCGCGCCGCGCCCACCGACTTCGCGGCCAGGTACCGCTGCACCTGGCTCTGATCCGTGCCGAAGTACGACAGCATCAGGAACGTCCCGCCGATCAGCCCCGACCAGAAGGTGTACGTCTCGTTGATGTTGAAGGAGAAGTCGAAGACCTTCAGCCGCCCCGTTGCGCCCGCGATGTGGAGCGCCTCGTCGGGCGAGACCGGCATCTTCACGAGCAGGACCACGACGACCGCCACCAGCGCGACCACGATCAGGACCATCTGCTTGACGTCGGCCCAGGTGACCGCCTGGATCCCGCCCAGCATCGTGTACGCCACCGTCGGGACGCCGATCATCGCCACGCACCACACGAGCGGCCACCCGAAGAGCGCGGAAAAAACCACCGCCGGCGCGGCGATGATCACCCCGCACGACATCCCGCGCGACAGCAGAAAGAGGAACGCGGTCAGGGTGCGGGTGCGCGCGTCGAAGCGCCGCTCCAGGTACTCGTACGCGGTGTAGACTCCGTTGCCGCGCAGGAACGGCACGATCGTCACGCCCAGGATCACCATCGCGAGCGGCAGCCCGAAGTAGAACTGCACGAAGCGGAGCCCGTCGGTGGCGCCCTGTCCCGTTGTGCCGATCATCGTGACGGCCGACAGCTGCGTCGCCATCACCGACAGACCCACCGCCCACCACGGGAGCGAGCGGTTGGCCAGGAAGTAGCCCTCGACCTCCTTCGTCCCCCGCGCGCGCCGCACGCCATCGACGAGGACGTACGCGACGTAGACGCCGACGATCAGCCAGTTGACGGGGTGCATGCGCTAGCCGTTCCCCCTATCCGTGGTAGACGGCCTGCAGGAGGCCGAGGAGCGCGAGCGCAACGACCTGAACCAGGAGTACCCGCAGCAACGTCACCCGGAAGCGGCCGTTGTCGCCGTCGCCAGCCTCGGCCCGCGTCACCCCCGCCTCCCCCACCCCATCGACCGTCCCACTCTCTTCCCCGCTCACTGCCGGTTCCTCGCGCGCGCCTCGTTCGCCAGTATCGCGTCCTGCACGAACACCGCGAGCCCCCCGGCGCGCTTCTCGAAGTACTCCGTGAAGCGCGGATCGGCCGTGTACATCTCGGCCAGGCACCGGTGCATCTTGTGGCTGCAGGGGTAGAACCAGCGGTCGATGTGGCAGCGGTGCTCCTCGGCCAGGTCCATCGCCGCGCGTCCCGCTGCCTCCGCGCCTTCGGCCATCAGCTCGGCCAGTCGCGCAAACACACCCTCCCCCTCCGCCTTGATCCTGGCCCAATCGTTCTTCCCGTAGCGGCGCGTCCGGCGCATCGACTCCCTGTAGGCGTCGGTGTCGCCCCAGCGTTCCTTCACCTCGTCCTCGTACTGGGCGTGGTCGAACTCCTCCAGGCCCTCGAACATCTCGGTGGCGTCCATTTTCGTCTCTTCCTCCAGTGCGGTCAGGGCCCGGTCGACCCCGCGAATGATACTGTCTGTTCTCTCCTGCCGCTCGCGCAAAAGCTCCCGCTGTGCGATCAGCGCGCTGTGGCGGTCGTACGCGGGGGCGCTCAGCATCTGCTCGATGGCCTCGAGGCTGAAGCGCAGTTCGCGCAGCAACCGGATCTGCCGGAGTTGTTCCAGGTCGGCGTAATCGTAGAGGCGGTAGCCGTTCTCCGACCGCCGGGACGGGGACAGCAGGCCGATCCGGTCGTAGTGGTGCAGGGTGCGCACGGTGACGCGCGCCAAGGTGGCGACCTGGCCGACGGTGTAGAGGTCGGGGGGGGCGGGGGGCGTGGGCGGCGCTCCCGGCTCGTGGGTGGGTTGGCTGTGCATGGGGGGCAAGGTAAGCCCTGACGTTACGTGAGGGTCAAGGGGGGAGGGGATCGCGGCAAGGAATCGTCCAAAGTCAACCGAAACTGCACGATCTGCCGTCCGGGACACTGGGCAACCTGGGAACGGAGCATCATCGTTCCGTCGGCGCGGGATTCGCATTTTCCGCGTCTGTCGCGAAAGACTAGGTTTCACCATCGTCCGCAGAGAAGCTCGAACCGGGTCGATGACTTCGCCAAGAAGATATTCCCCTCGGTAAGGAGATGAGGTGTCATGAGATGTCGGACGGCCATCGTAGGCACGATTCTCACGGTGGCTCTTTCCTTGATTGCGTCCCCGTTTGCCGCGCAGGCGTGAATCGTGGGTCTGGCCGCCGTACTAGCCGGAGTTTCCCTCCTCACCGTGCCGTCGCTCCGCGCCCAGTCGGGCGCAGAGCGATCCGCGACTTTCCCTGGGGGCGAGACCGACTCGGTGGCTCTCGCGACTCTCGCTGCGTGGGCGGATCAGGTGTGGCTGTCCTTGCTCGACCGCGACGGTGCCTACTACGGCCGTCTGGCAGAGGAGGGCATCTTCCAGCGGCTCAACCCTGAAATGGACCACGAGTACGAGCTGGATGTCCGCTCGAGCCTCTTCGATCCCAGTGAAGACGCACGCTGGGCCGAGCTACCCAACGGCATTCGGATTGCTGGGGCCTCGATCAGCCATCCGCACATCCTCAACGTCGTGGACTGGCGCCAGGAGATCCACGTCTCCGGCCCCGTGGACCTGATGGCACGCTACCGCCGAGAGCGATCGCTCACGGCACGGCGCGACTACCCGTGGGTCGGCATGCGCTGGCGCGACGTGCTCGGGACGCCGTGGACCGTGCAGGTGGGGCTCGGCGTCCACTTCTTCAAGCCGTCCGCAGACGTGGAAGTCGCGCTGGCACGCTCCTGGAGAGACAGGGAAGAGCGGAGCTGGACGCTGGAGGTGCGCCTCGCAGCGCTCGACGCCTTCAACGAAGCGATCTTCCAGGGCCTGGGAGTGAGGGCGGACGAGGTGGACGCCCACTACGACTATGCGGGGGCTCCCCTCGCCGCTCGCACGACCCTGAGGGCCGCAGCGTCACGCTGGCGAGCGGAGCTGCACGCGGGATCGAGCCGAAGAAGCGAGGTACAGGTGACCTTTCCGGCAACCGGTCGGGCTCCGTTCACCCAGCTCGAACAGGTCGCGTTCCTGGGAGCACTCCTCCAGGTCACACCGCGCGAGCGCGTGACGTTAGCGCTGTACGGTACCTGGGCGAGGGCGGATACCGAGCGGCGGGCGCCAGCGAGCGGGCTCGGCTTCACTCTGCGCGAGCAGACGGTGACCGTGGGCGCCCGCGCACGGACCCGCCTTAACCCGCCGTGGGCGGTCGAGACGGAGTTGGCGCATGTGCAGCGACCCGAATGGCGCTCGCCGGGAGGGGGCGCTCTCCGCGAGCACCGTGATCGTGAGGGTTTCGCCCGCGCGGCCCTCCTCCGGTACCCGGAGGCGGGATGGACGGGCCGCCTGGCCTACGCCCTTCTGGACCGCGATGCGGGCTCCCAGGCGCCTTGGCTCACCTCGCAGAATCAGCGACTGATCACGGAAGCGGGCCACCGGTTCCGGTCGGGCTTCGAGGTGACGGCCGGGCTCCGCTGGGACCTGGACCACTTTGTGCGGGAGCCGTTCGACGGCGCCCATCTGCGGCTGTCGGCCGCCTTGTGATGGGCCGAACTCCTACGCGCTCCGGGAGGCGGAGGATCGCGGACTTCGGTGGGGACCGACGGCACGGCCCCATCGGGCGCTCGACCGCGCGGGGACCGCCTCTACCGCACGGTCACCAGCTACGTGTGGGAGTCCTCGATCGGAGGAAGAACCCGAAAAACGTAGTCTGTCAGGATCAGCATGTTCATGCTGTGCTTGTGGGTCGAATAGGCCACTCGGCCATGCATGGCGGCGTGACGATTGGGGACCGGATCCCGCTCGAATCTCTCCCGCTCGCCCTCGGTCCATACCTGCTCGTAGGCGTGCTTTCGAATGCGTTCGAGCATGACCCAGTCGAACAATTCTCTGAAGTCAAGCTCGGTCGGCTCTCCCGATGCTAGCAGTTTGTCGATCATCGGTCCTGAACGGTGCCCAGCACCGATGATCCGCTCGATTTCGGGGAACAACAAGCGGCAGATGCACCGGTACAGTCCAGACTCGTGGGCTATGAGGGCCTCCCGGAACGTCGCCCTCGCTTCATCGTCAATGTGATACGTCGCGAGATCTAACTCCATGTGGTCACGAATCTTAGTCCAGCAAGTGCGGTAGTGCGGTGCCGACGTAGCGCCCGTCGGCGGTGACGACATCGATGGGCCCGTCGCTCTCCGGTTCGTTGCCGCGGCGGCGCACCCAGATGCTGCCGTCCCATGTGGTGGAGAGGTCGCGCAACACGGAGAGTTCAGGGTAGTAGGTCGGTTTGGGCAATTCGAGGGGGATCGTCGGGTTTGGCGCGCCGGGATTGCGGCTGCCCGGTGTGAAAATCCGCAGCGGCATGGATTCACCTGAACCCCCGCTCCGTGCGGCCTCCTGCTTCTCGCGATGCTCCTTCTCGATTCGAGGCGTGACCGGCTCGGGCTGGATGGGGCGCCGAATGATCCTCGTCACTTCACTGGCATCGGGACGCGTGACCTTCAGGGCGTAGGCCGACGAGTCGGAGTAGACGATGCCTCCGTTCGGCAACACGCCCGCCAGGAGCGGCGGCTCGAAGATGGAAGGCTGCGAAAGGCCGCTCAGCGCATTGGCCAGGATCACCCTTTCATCCCCCGAGACGCCGATGTTCCCCGGCAGCTCGAGACCAGCCTCCTCGCGGGGAGGAAGCCAGGCCTGGACGACGGTGTCGGTTTGGACCTCCTCGCCATCGAGTCCGAGCCGGGTAATCGGGGACGATGTCGGTGGACCGGCATCTCCGCCACCGGGATTGATCGTGGCGCGGCGGTTCCCGAAGCTCCCCGTGAATGCGGCGCCGCCACGGGGATCGGCCAGCAGGGTCCACGCAAACCCTCCTGGGCCGTCGCCCTCGCCGCCTCGCACCATGCGCATAAAACTGCCGTGTGTGTCGAAGAGCTGGTAGGCGCGGTGCCCCAGATCGGCGACGATGGTCGTGCCGTCACGCATGACCGCGAAACCCGCCGGCATATTGAACTCGCCGGGCCCTTCACCCGAGGTCCCGAATTCGCGCAGGAAGTTGCCGGATGCGTCGAACACCAGCACGCGCGTTCCTCCCGAGCCCAGTCCCACTATGCGTGTCCCATCTCCAAGGGACATTCCACCGCTGCCGTCCACGATGTAGAGATTCCCGCTCTCATCGAACGCGACGTGCATGACGGTGCCGAACATCTCCCAGTCTTCGCCTTCCAGTACACCGATGCGGAAGATCTCCTCGAAGTCGGCGTCCAGGCGCCGGTCGCGGCCGGTAAGGTCGATGACTTCCTGGGCCGTGAGGGATCGGGGGGCGGGAAGGGCGCTGGCGAAAAGGAAAAGGGCAGTGGCCGAGAGGGTCTTGATCGTCATGGGTACTTCTCCCTGTCAGGGTATGTGATTGGGTCGCTGCTGTTGGAGGGGGAGGAGGGTGATGGCTGGCGGTGACATGGGAACGGTCCGGTTTGCAGAAATACGACGCCGCCGGTGGAGTACTTCATGGCGGTCATTGGCGGGAGTTACGTGAGGGTCAAGGCGTGTGGGCCGGTTCCACTTCCTCGTCATGCCCCACCCCTTCCCGCACGAAACGCGGCCCCGACGGGTCACCGATGATCGTGAAGGGGATCTGGTGGTAGCCGCGCCGGATGCGGTAGGTGGCGAAGTCCCCACGGTCGAGTGTGAACACCTTTCGGGTCTCGAAGTGTTCCGCCGCGCTCACTATCGAGGCATCGGCGAAGTCCATCGGGATGTCCGCATACTGCAGCATGAGGTCGAAGCAGCGCTGGAGCTTCCGGTCGTCCACGGGCAGGACGCCGAGTCCTCCGTGCCGGATGTATTCCATGAGCCGGGGCGGCCCGATGCTTCCGGGCCGCAGCAGGTGGAATGCCTCCGCGAGCACCGGTGTCGTGGTCGCCAGGGGTTCCTTCAACCCGTCCAGGGTGCGGCGACACCGGGTGTGGTGGTGATCGCTGCTGTCGAACAGCGCCACCAGCGGGCCGGCATCAACCAGAATCATCGGCCATGTTTCTTCCGGATGATCTCCACCACCGCCTCCTTGGCCCGCGAAGCAGGCGCGACCGCAAACCCTCCTTCTCCCGGCAGCCCAAGCTTCCTGTACACCTCGCCCGGCCGCATCCTGATGTCCGCGTCCAGTTCACGCGAATAGGCCTGCAAGGATCGCCTGATCACCTCCGATATCGACAGGTCCGTCCAGCGCCGCAGGTCGGCCAGCGTCGCCTCCGCGGCGGCGTCCAGTCTTACGGTTCGCGTGGCCATGGTAGGTTGGCCCACCTTTCTGTCCGCCTTCTGTTTCACACTCATCGTGCCCCCCTCCCATTCGGTGTATTACAAGTGTACTACACTGCGGTGAGGCGGACAATGCCACCCTGGACAACCCATGGAACCACCTCCCGGATCGCCCCTACCGTCCCGGCTCCCTCACCAGGTGATAGCACCCTGCGGCCGCCGACCGGGCCGCGGATTCAACCCGCATCATATCATCCAGGCGAGTGGATTCGGTGAAGTAGAGGTCATTCAATGTCGCATGCAGGGTCGCGTGGGTCACCGAGTGCGGAAGACCTCCAGGGGGTTGCTCACGCCGGTTGACCCAGACTTTCGCTCTACCGGTATCGCGGTCGCCGTACATCGTGCTGTAGACGACACCGGCACCGGGGTACATGTCGTCGGTATCGTCGGTGTCGTTGAGCCAGAACATGCCGCCCGTGTCCGCCGCTCGCTGAAGCCCAGCCCCGGAATCCGTGAGTATGCCCCTGCAATTGTCGCGTTCGGGAAGCTCTTCTCCGGTGTCCCCCGGCGGCTCGTACGCGAAATGGAGGAACCCGGTGAACCGGGGCGGTTGGATCGTTGAACCACCGGCCTGGATCGGCACCACCCTCGCGGACATCCTGAAGCCGGTGCCGAAATCGAGCGTCGACACCATGAATCTGATCTCATCGGAACTCGCGTCCCCCTCGTACGGCTCGAAGACGAGAAACAGCGATGGGTTGCCGGAACAGGCATGACGTCCGGCGTCGCCGTCCCAAGAACACTCGACGGCGGTTCCGGATTCTTCCGCATACTGCCCTATTCCCGCCGCTATGCCCTGGTCCGCGATTCTGTTCCAGGTTCCGTCGATGATGCCGATCGTGGAAAGCGCCGGGGCGGGGCTGTCCAGAGCCGTCGCAATGACCGTGACGATCTCCTCGCCGAGCGCGCTTTCCCGGGTTTCCGGGGCTGGCGGCACCATACTCCAGCCCACGACGGCGACGAGCAGCAAGAGGGCCAGTTTCGTTCTCATCTTCGGGCGCTCCTTCCGGCCGCTTCCGCCGGCGTGGGGGTGCTTCACCGCCACATACTTGGACTTCAAGCAGCCAGCCGCAAGAAAACCGGCCCACGCAACGGTCCCCTACCCGCTGGTCCGCTCTCCCAGCCGACGGTAGACAAAGGCAGCCCGCGCCCACATCGAATGAGCGGAAAAGAAGACGAGCACCGAGAGAATGGGGACACCCCACGCCGGGCCCAGCATCCCAAGCAGAATCAGGAGGGTCAGCCTGTCGGCCCGCTTGACCAGGCCGACGTTGCACGCAACGCCCTCGACTTCCGAGCGGGCCTTGAAGTAGCTGGCGATGTTGGATCCCGATACGGCGAGGACGGCGAGCACGGCCCCGGCGTGGCCAACGGGGTCGGACAGGTAGTAATGGAGAAAGATCCCCAGGAAGAGCACGCTGTCGGCAACCCGGTCCATGGCCGAATCGACGAACCCTTCGAGCTTCGATCCCTGCGGATTCCGTGCCCGCGCCACAGCCCCGTCCAGCAGGTCGAACATCCCCGATACGGCGATCCCCACTACCGCCCACCGAAAGGCACCGAGCGCGAACCCCGCCCCCGTCGCCACCGCCACAACCAGACCGAGGGTGGACAGAACGTCGGGATGGAACGGAATGCGCCGGCCGACCGGCGCGAGCAATCTCCTCACGATCGGCCTGAGCAGAGTCGTGAGCATCAGCGCCACCCTTCGGCCCGCGAACCCGTCGCGGCGCCTGCCGGCTCGAGGGCCCGGCCGGCCCGGACACCCGATCCCCAGACCCTCTTCTGCTCGACCAGCACGGCATAGAGGCGTTCGATCCTCTGAATCATCGCCGCGAGACTGAATTCCGAGACCGCGAGCCTGCGACCCTTCCGGGCCATCGCCGTGCGAAGATCGTCGTCCTCGCGACGCCGTGGCGGATCAGGTGAAGCTTCTCCGGAGGCGCTCCACGGCTCAGCGCCCACTTGTAGAAGCGCAGACTAGGAGTGAGGGCGGCGTCGTACGTCCCGCGCTTGAACATGAATTGTCCGAAGGCGAGTTCTACATCGTAGCAGTTCACCCCGGAAATCCAGCGGCGCTCATGGGGCATGGGGGTGTTGTGGTCGGTGAATACGATCGCCGGAGGTCCCGGGAGCGTGTCCGCGATCAGCGTCAGGGCGATTCCCGGAAGCACGCTCTGCACGTGGATCACATCGGGACGGAGTCTCTTGAGCAGCCGATGGAACGGGACCAGCACGCTGAGGGGCGCCCGGAGCGAGTTGAAGTCGGAAAGTCCCTCGACCCGGGCCACTTCGAACGGATAGCTGTGGTCGTCCCGGTAGTGCGACGGCAGATCGGAAGTCACGACCACGACCTGGTGGCCCCGGTCGCCCAGGTATTCTCCGAGGTTCTACGCGTAGGTTTCGCTGCCCCCGATCACGGGATAGAGCGCCCGGGTGACGATACAGATCTTCATGATTCCAACTCGCTCGGGGGAGTCCCGTTCGGGAACTTGTAGTACATGAGACGGGACGCGTCGGGCGCCATTCGACGTACCAGTGCGTCCGCCTCGGGGGGCGCCATGGGAGCGAAACGGGAGGCATGGCGGACGTTCTCTTCCAGCTGCCGAACCGAGTCGCATCCAACCAGCACCGTGGACACCGGCTGACTCAGTGAGAAACGCAGAAACGGCTCCACGGTTTCAAACCCGCCCAGCTCGGCGACCCGCCCTCCCCAGAACGCGTACATGCCGATGACGCCGACTCCCGCGCCCGCCGCCCGGGGCAGAACGGAGGTCAGGAACGACCGGTAGTGACCCTCGGCCGGATTGACCGGGATCATAGCGGTGTCGAAGTCGAAGGACTCCAGACAGCGGCAGATGACTTCGGGACTTCGATGGCCGGTTACGCCCAGGTAGCGCACCAGCCCCCTTTCCCTGGCTGCCACCAGCGCCTCGATAGCCCCACCGGCCCCGAAGATCCGGCGCACCTCCTCGCCGGTCCTCACGTCGTGCAGCTGCCACAGGTCCAGGTGATCGGTCCGCAGCCGCCGAAGGGTCTCGCGCAGGTGGGCCCAGGCCATCGCGCGGCCCCTAACGTGGGTCTTGCTCGCCAGGAAGACCTCGTCGCGGTGCCCCTCCAGGCCCTCGCCGAGATGGACCTCGCTGTTCGGGTATAACCGCGCCGTGTCGAAAAAGGTCACGCCCAGATCGAGTGCCCGCCGCACTACCCGCACGGCCTCGTCCCTTCTATCCCGCTTCGTGAGCACCCTGTTCCCACCGAGACCCAGGAGGCCTACCGACGCTCCCGTGTCTCCCAGGTTCCGCTTTTCGAGTGTTGTGGCCACCGGCATGGATCCCTCCCCGCGCGAGGATCTCCGTGGGATTCCGGACCCGCCACTTCATATGTCGGGCTCCGGATACCCCGTCTGCTCGCCGTGGAATACTCAGGAACCGGCAAAAAGGATTCGCAGGTTCCCCGCCGGGTGGTTCCGGGACCCGTGTTCGAGCTTTTGGCGACCGATCCCGATGTCAGGTCAGGCCGGCTCGCCGATGGCTGACCCGGAGTCTGCCGCTCAGAGGGCCATCAACCCCCACCCGGCAGGTACTTCGCCGGAATCGGATGCGCCTCACTCTCCTGCAGCCAGAAGATCGACACCACCCACCAGCGCGTCCCGTCGTGGAGCAGCTGGAACGAGTTGATGCCGCGTGCGAAGGGCTCGGGATCGGTGGCCAGACGGCGCGACTCGTAGGTGCTGAAGGCGTGCGCGATTACGCCGTACTGCTCGGTCACCCGATTGATCTCGACTTCGTGGAAGCCGTTCTCCTCAAGCCAGGCGCCGGCGTTCTCGGCGTACTCGTCGGCGGTCATGATGTTCCGGCCGTACACGCCGTCGGGGCGGGGGCCGGTCGGGCTCATGGTGGCGCCGGGCGCGAAGAGCGAGCGGAAGCGGTCCCAGTCGCGGGCCACGCCGGCGTCGCCCGAGATGACCTCGTAGACGGCCGTCATGATGGCGTCGATGGACTCGACGTCGGCGGGATCGGCGGGGGGTTGCTGGGCGGAGGCCGGGGCGGGCAGCGCGAGGATGGCGGCCGCGAGGAGGGGGAGGAGGGGGGTGGGGTTCATGGTCGTGCCGGGGCTCGGTGTTTGGACTGGAAGGTGTTGTGACATGATAACCTAACCCCGGGAGCCGCAAGGTCCCCAGCCAGTGCCAGGGGTCGGTCGGCGCCCCGCTCCCCGGCGCACCTTGTTCTTGCTGCGAACGATCCGGGAGGTTCAGTTTCGACGAGGGAACGCCCATGGGCGATATCCCGGCAGTTTTCGCGGATAGCAGAAAAGGGGACCCGGAAAATGGCCGAATCAACGAGACTACAGCCCTTTCCGTGGCTCGCCTCCATCGCTGTCGGGGCAGGCCTGCTCGCATCCTTCCCCGCGGATGGCTCCGGCCAGGTTGCCTGCAAAGCCAGCCTGACGGGTACCCTGCCGCTGCCGGAGATACGGATTTCGGCGGCGAAAGCTCCGCTTCGCGTGTCGCCCAGACCCGATGCGAAGACGATCGTGTCGCTTCCCCCGGACATTGAAGTCGCTCTCCTGGATGAATCGGACGGATGGTACGCCGTGGGCTACCGCGACGGCGACCGGAACCGCCGGCTGTATGTGGCCGCCCACGATGCGGAGGGTCCCGCAGCAGCAAGCCTCGAGCCTCGCCAGGTCCGGGCCCAGGAATGGGCTGCTGCGCATACGCTGGCCTGTGAGAGAATCGCAGGAGAGCGGCGGGCCGTGAAATCACTCGCCGCCGCCACGGTGATCGCCGGTCTGACCTCCGTCATTTGGCATGTGTACATCGACGACGACGACTATTACGGGACGGGATTCGCCGTCTGGTCCGGCATCTCCGTCGGCTCGCTCGTGGGCACGGTCTACAAGGCCTTTGGGCTGAGCCGCGCCAGGAGGGCGTTGAAAGACCTCGGTTCGCCCTCGTCCGCCGGTGCGGGAACCCAGCAGCGTCTCGTCGGCTTGGGGGCCGATTTACGGTTCGATACGGGAATGAAGCGGCTTGCTGTTGTGGCGACGTGGCGCCCTTGACGGCCCCCGGTACGAATCTCCCGAAATGACAAGTGCAGTTGACATATTGTAAAGTACGGATTACATTTTTGCACCACAACCTTGAATCGAGCGGACCTGCGGTCTACACTTGACGCTAATCGCCCCCCCGCTCGCCAGGCACCCTCGAGAGATGTCTACCAAGACCACGAGACGAACGCTCAGCATCCTCAACGAGATGCCGCCGTTCCCCGAAGGTTGGTATTTCGTCGCACACCGCGAAGAACTCCTGCGGCAGAAGCTGATCGAGAAGGTCTGGATGGGCCAGGAGATCGTCGCCTGGTGCGACGACGAGGGCCGCGTCTGCGTGGCGGGCGCGTTTTGCCCGCACCTGGGCTCGCACATGGGTCCTACGGTCGGGGGCCTGGTGCGCGACGGCTGTCTGGTCTGCCCCTTTCACGGGTTCCAGTTCGACACGACCGGCAAGTGCGTCGCCACGCCCAACGCCCCGGCCCCCAAGGCCGCGAAGCTGACCGTCTACGAGACCACGGAGATTCTTGGCATGGTCTTCGCCTGGTGGGGGAGCAACGGACGGCCACCGCAGTGGCGCCTGCCGGACGAACCGTCCGCCGGCAGGGAGTGGAGCAGGTTGCGGTCGACCACCCTGCGGTTTAGGGGTCACCCACAGGAGACGACGGAAAACTCCGTGGATGTGGAACACCTGGCCTACACGCACGGATACGACGATGTGACGCCGACCGGTGCGGCATTGATCGACGGCGCATACCTCAGGAGTTCCTTCGACTTCAAGAACGTTCGCAGGGTTGCGGGCCTGATCGACATCGTGTCCGATGTTTCCACAGTCGTCCACGTTCATGGACTGGGCTTCTCGTTCGTCGAAATCCACGAGAAGACGATCGGGATGAATGCGAGGATGTGGGTGCTCGCAACCCCCGTCGACGGCACGCGGATCGCATTGACCCTCGTCACCCAGGTACGGGAAATCCGCAAGCCGGGACGGTTCTTCGCCGGCATGGGGTTCCTGCCGACGAGGTTTCGCCACCGGCTGATGAGTCGCTTTTTCCTTTCGGAAGAGAGGCGCTTTGTCTTGCAGGACGTGGTGATCTGGGAACGGAAGCAGTATCGGGCCCCGCCCCGGCTGTCCAGGAGCGACGGCCCGATCGGGAAATTCCGGCTCTATTGTCGGCAGTTCTATCCTGAGGTACAGTCACAGATCAGGCCGACATCGCGTGTCAGCTGAGGAGACCTGCGTGCGGCAACGGGCGGATGAGAGCCGAAAATGAGATTCCCCACAGAGTTGCTCTCCCATGACCGATGGCGGTGGCGGTGAGCGTGCCGGCTTCGATGGGTCGGGTAGCGGCTGTATTGCCAGCAATGCCATCCGGGACTATCGTCGGAGATGAATGGGCAGCCGGGCCAGCCACGGAACCGGGACCTGGCTGAATGGCGCCGCAACCATTGGATCCCCTTATGAAATACAGATTTCCGGGTTCAGAGAAAGAACTCGCGACGACCCGCAGAGAACCCGGAACCACACCGGCTGGATCCGAACCCGGTCCCGGATGCTGTCGTCTCACGACGACGCGCGGAGGCTACGGCTGGTGACTACCGCGACCGTTGCTCCAGCGGAGCCCGCGACCCAGTCGCTGACTCTCCCCGAGGAGCTTATTCTGATGCTGCTCAACGAGGAGAACGGCTACTTCTACCAGGTGCCCGGCTGGCAACTGAACTGCGCCGTCATCGGGGCGGTACTCGCGGAACTGTCGCTGCTGGGGCGGATCGACACGGACCTGGATTCGCTATTCCTGGTTGACGCTGCGGAAACCAGCGACCCCGCCCTGGACCCCATTCTGAAGGCGGTCGCCAACGAACCCCGCCAACGGAACGCCCGGTACTGGATCGAACGACTCGCCCTTCGCGCGGAGACGGTCATCGACCTGACCCTGGACCGCCTGGTGGACCTGAAGATCGTGGAACACCACGACGGCGAGTACTGGACGCTGGCTCGCACCGCCTGGCAGGCTGATCCGTACAGCAGACCCCAGGAAGCCACTCCCGGCCAATTTATCAGGACGCGTATCAGCAACCTGATCTTCGCCGACACGATTCCGAATCCGAGAGATGTCATCATCATCTGTCTCATCAATACGTGCGATGTCTTTCGGTTCATGTTCAAACTCGATGGCGAGGCGGAAAGGCGCATCGAGTTCCTCTGCCGGATGGACCTGATCGGCCGTTCCATAGGCGAGGCGGTCATGCACAACGCCACCGCACCGTTGCTCCGGCACTCCAGCCTCACCAAGCGAATCCCGGTCGTCGGACTGCGTGAACTGCTGCGCAGCCCCCACGTGCGAGATGGCAACCTCCCCGCACTCTTTGCCGACCTGGCGGGGAAACATGGCCCCGTGTACAGACTCGGCGTGCCGTTCGCACCACCCATGATCTTCCTTGCCGGACCACAGATCAACCACTGGGCAAACCGTCACGGGCGCATGTACCTCAGGGCCAGGGACTACTTCGCCGACTTCGAGAAGGTCTACGGTGCGTCCGGAGTCCTGCCTGCCCTCGATGGCGCCGACCATTTCCGGCTCCGCAAGGCCATGGCGCCGGCGTATTCACGAAGGAGGCTGCAAGGCCAGGTGGATGATCTCTACCGTCATGCCCGCGGATTCATGGCCGGTTGGAAGGTCGGCGACTCCTTTCAGGCGCGATACATGTGCCGACGCATGATCAACTGTCAGATCTCGCCCCTCTCCGTCAGCGTCGATTCGCAGGATATCTTCGATGACCTGATGGCGTACAAGGAACGGGCGCTCACGGTCCATATCATGAAACTCCTGCCGGGATTCGCGATGAGGACCCCGGCAATGAAGCGCACCTCGAAGGCAATCGACACGCTTATCGCCCGTGTCCAGGGCGTCTATACACCCGCGCAGCGGGCCGGCTGCCCGCGGAACCTGGCGGATGATCTGTTCAGCCTCAATGCCAGTGATCCGCAGTTGGTGCCGGAATCGAACCTGCGTTTCGCCCTGTCGGCGGCGCTGATCGCCAGCGTGTATCTTGGTGACGCGTTCAGCTTCGTGGTGTACGCCATGGCGTCGCAGCCCGATTTCTACGCCAGGATCCGGAGTGAAGCCGATGCTCTGTTCGCCAACGGAGATCCCGATGGCGAGGCCTTCACCCCGGCCGCGGTAGACGTCACCCACCGCTTTGTGACCGAGTGCCTGCGCATGTATCCGATCGTGCCGGCGTCCATACGAAACGTGATGAATTCGTGTGTGGTGGAGGGCTACGAACTGCCGGTCGGGGCGCGGCTCACCATTGCCCAGACAGCCCCGCACTACATGGAAGACATCTTCCCGGAGCCCTTCGAGTTCGATATCGACCGCTATCTGGCGCCGCGCCATGAGCACCGCGGTCCCGGGTACGCGCCGTACGGGTTGGGCACGCACCGGTGTCTCGGATTCCGCTGGATGGAACTGCAGCTGATGATTAACGTCCTCATGGTCGCGCATTACTTCACGCTCGAAGTATTTCCGAGGAACTACAAACACCGCATCAGCCCGGTCCCGTCGATGAAGCCGAGCAAAAAGCTGAAGTTTCGCGTCGCCGAGCAGGTCCGCGAGTTGCCGGTCTGACGCACCGGGACTTTTCTGAACCACGGCTGGGGATCGGCGGAAGAAGCGACTCATGCCGCAGCGGATAGCCATCGTCGGCGGAGGGATATCGGGATTGGGGGCCGCCTGGGCGCTGAATCACCACCCCGACCGGTTCGATTTCCACCTCTTCGAGGCCCGGGACCGGATCGGGGGAAATGCCGTCACGGCCGACATGCCGCAGGACGGGGGCGGCTCGATCCCCTTCGACATTTCGGTCACGGCCTGCATTCCGTCGGTGTATCACCACATCGTGATATTGATGGAGCGGTTCGGCATCGACCTGGTCGACACCCGATTTAGCTACAGCGTGAAGTATCGCGGCCGCGTCTATGCGCATGATTTCGACTCCGACATCCGGGACCAGCTGCAATCGGAGATCGCAAAGTTCCAACGAATTCTGAGACGCCTGCACCGGTTCGGCTGGCTGACCCGTTCCCGGTCGAAGTTCCTGAACGCGCTGAATCCGTTCAACTACATCAGCATGGGGACGGTCCTGAACCTGGCCAGCCTTTCCGGGGACTTCAGGTACCAGGTGCTCAAGCCCATGTTCGTCAACTTCCTGATGGCGACCAACGTGTTCGACATGCCCGCGTCCTTCTTTTCGCGGTATCTCGAGTTCTTCGACATCGAGTCCGCCACGCCCATGCAGACCTGGGACCAGGGAACACGGCGCATCTACGAGAACCTGTCCGCCGGTTTCCGGGACAGGATCCACCTCAACCGGCCCGTCCGAAAGGTGTACCGCCGGTCGTCCCATGTCGTAGTCGAGGACGAGGACGGCGTGAAGGAGACCTTCGACCAGGTGATCTTCGCCTGCAACGCGAACCAGACGCTGATGATCCTCGACGAACCCTCGATGCTGGAGCGCTACACCCTCTCGTCGGTGCGCTACGAGAGCGAACTCCACAACCACGCGATCGTCCACTCCGACGCGTCGGTGCTTCCCGACAGCGACGTGAAGGCCCTGACGACGCGCAGCAATCACATCGAGCAGTACGGCGCCAGACCGGACAACTACGAGATCACCTACATCATGCACAACCAGCAGCCGTGGGCCGGCCGGTCCGACAAGCCCTGCCTGGTGACCTACAACCCGGTCAGCCCGATCGACGAACGGAAGATCGTCTTCAGATGGTGGTTCCAGCATGTGGTCCACGACGTTCGCCAGGTTGCACTCCTCGTCCCCCTGTTCCGCCTCCTTCAGGGCCGCAGGCGCACGTGGCATTGCGGCGCCCACACGCTGATCAACAGCCAGGAAACCTGTTTCGTCACCGGGCTCGCTGCCGCGAGACAGCTCGGTGCGGACTACCCCTTTGACGACGCGGAGGCGCGCCGGTCATTCAACCACTACGGGAGCATCCTGCACGGCTGGCGGTTCAGGAAGGCGCGGGGCTGAGCGCCTGACCGACGTCGGCCCGGCCACGTGACCCGCTGTGCCGGACAATCCACCTCAGTCGGAGCGAGGACAGCGCGGGCACCAGGAACATCAGCATGGCGGTGGTGAAGAGGATGCCGCAGCCGACCGAGGCGGAGAAGGGCACGAAGAACTGCGCCTGAATGGCGTCTTCGAGGATGAGCGGCGTGAAGCCCAGGAAGGTGGTCAGGGAAGTGAGCATGATCGGACGGAAACGCCCCTTGGCGCCCTCGATGATCGCCTGCCGCGGCGGGAGGCCTTCCTCGAGTTCCTGATCGATGAAGTCCGTCATGACCAGGGAATCGTTCACCACCACGCCGGCCAGCCCGAAGAATCCGATAAACGACTCCGAACTCAGGGCGACGCCCAGGACCCAGTGGCCCAGGATCACACCGATCAACCCGAACGGGATGACGGCCATGATGATGAGCGGCTTGGTGTAGGAGCGCAGCGGGATGGCCAGCAGCGAAAAGATCAGGATCAGGGCGATCCCCAACCCGGGCCCCAGCGCGTTCATGGATTCCAGCTGCTGCTGTTGTTCGCCTCCGAAGGAGTAGGTCAGGTCAGGGTCCTCGGCGACAAGCGCCGCGAGGATGTCGTCTTCCAGGATTCCGTTGGCCTGCCCGCCGGAAATCACGGCCGCATCCACATCCGCGCTGACCCTCACCACGCGCTGGCCGTCCTGGCGATGGATGGCGGTCGGCGACCTGCCCGAGCTCAGGTAAGCCACCCGACTTACCGGGACCTCGGCGCCGGCCGGAGTCCGGACCAGGGATCTCTCGATGTCGGTGATCGAGTTGCGCTGATCCTCGGGCAGCCGCACGTACACGCGCACCTCTTCCCGGCCCCGCTGCACCCGCAGGGCTTCCGCGCCGAAGAACGCGGCCCGCGTCTGCCCGGCCAGGTCGTCGAGGGTGAGACCCATGGTGCGCGCCTCGGGCAGCAGGCCGAGCTGGATCTCCGGGATGCCGGGGGTAACATCGGAGCGAATGTCGTGGATGCCTCCGACTTCGCGGAGGCCGTTGACGACCGAGGTCGCGATCCCGGGAAGGCGCTCCGGATCCCGATGCGACAGCACCGCCTCGACGGGGTTGCCCAGGTCGTAGAGCTTGCCGCTGATGGTGATCGCGCGCACATGGGGCAGGACACCCACCTCCTCGCGCCACGCCTGCGCGACGTCTCCCGTTTCAATCCGCCGGTGCTCCGCGTCCAGGAGCTTGAACGCGATGGTGGCGACGTTGGCTTCCGGGTTCAGGTTGGGGTTGGGACTGAGTCCTCCTCCCTCGATCCGCGGCCGCTGTCCGACGGTGATCGTGACGCCCGAGAGCAGGGGAGGCGCATCGGCGGGCCGGTCTTCGGAGATGCGTGCGATGGCCCGGTGGCCGGCCGCCTCCAGTTCCCGGGCCACCTCGTAGGTCCGCTGAGCCGTCGTGCCGTCCGGCATCTCCAGGGTGGCGGTCGCGAAATCCCCTTCGACCTCCGTGGCAAGGGTGAACGACACGATGCCGGCCGGCAACATCGCACCGCAGAGGATGAGAAGCGCGACGGCCGACGAGAGCGTGAGTCCGGGCCGGTCGGTCGCGAACGTCACGGCGCGATGCAGGGGACCCTGCACGAATGTGCTCAACAGCGAATCGACGCGGCCCTGAACCCGGGCAACGAGGATCCCGGGGCGCGTTCGGGGTGCCCAGTTCGGCCCGTGGAGATGGTGGGACAGGTGGTTGGGAAGAACCAGCAGCGACTCGATCAGCGAAATGACCAACATCGCGATGACGATGGTCGGCAGCGCCTTCCAGGTCTGTCCGACCCCTCCGGGAATGAAGAGCAGAGGGGCGAAGGCGGCAACCGTTGTCAGCACCGCAAAGATCAGGGGCACCTTGATTCGCCGTGCTCCCCGGATCGCCGCGACGACGCCCGGCGTGCCCTTCATGCGCTCCAGGTGGATGTGCTCGGAGACGACAATCGCATCGTCCACCACGATCCCGATGGCGAGGACGAACGAGAATAGGGAAACCGCGTGGATCGCCATGTCGAAGGCCATCATGACGGCCAGGGCCCCGATCCCCGAAATCCCTAGACCGACGGCTACCCAGAAGGCGAGCCGGAGTTCGAGAAACAGTCCCAGGGCGAACAGCACCAGCAGGAGCCCGATGAGACCGTTCTTGAGGAGGATGAGGGCGCGCTCCTCGAACGCATCGGATTCGTCGTTCCAGATGGTGATGCCCACGCCGTCCGGGAGCGAGGGGGCGACCTCGTCGGCGACGTGCTCGCGAACGGCGCGCGCCACATTCATCACCTTCTCGCCGTCGGCGCGCGAGACCTCGACGAAGACCGCCGGCAGATTCTGGTGCCGCACGATCAGATCCGTGTCCTGGAATCCGTCGCGCACCTCGGCGATATCGCCCACGCGAACAACCGTGCCGTCACCGCGGCTGAGGAGGACGATTTCCTCGAAGTCCTGCTGGTCGTAGCTCTGCCCCAGGGTGCGCACCCGAACCTGGGACTGCTCCGTGTCGATGCTGCCGGCGGAAAGGTCGAGGGAGCTGCGGCGAATCGTGTTGGCGACATCGGTCAGGGTGAGCCCGAGCGCTCTCAACCGCTGCAGGGGCATCTCGATCGAGATCTCGTAGTTGCGGATCCCGCTGGTCTCGACCTGGGAGACGGAGGGCAGCGCGGCGAGCTCGTCCTCGACGCGGTATGCCAACTCCTTCAATGCGCGCTCGCTGACACCGCCGTACACGATCAGGCGCATCACGCTCTGCGCGTTGGTCATCTCCCTGATCTGGGGACGTTCGGCTTCGCCCGGAAACGTCTGAATCCGCCCGACCGCCGCCTCGACATCGGCCAGCGCGTCGTTCATGTCCGTGCCCGACCGCATTTCCACCCTGACCGACGCCATGCCCGGGGCCGCCACGGACTTCACCGCCTTCACGTTGCCCAGCCCTTCGACCTCGTCCTCGATCTTGGCGACGATGGCCTCCTCCACCTCCTCGGGGGTGGCGCCCGGATAGGCGACGGAGACCTCGACCTGGTTGAAGGGCACCGTGGGCCATGCTTGCAGTTCGAGCCCGAAGAACGACGCCACTCCCGCGACGAGGATCCCGACCATGAGCAGGTTGGCGGCGACGCTGTTGCTCGCCATGTAGGCGATGGGGCCGGGTTTCTCCGAGTGGTTTCTTTCGCTGGACGCCATCTTGCCGTGTCGGCCTGGGTCTGAAGTATCGTGCCCGCTGCCACCCGCCCGCGACATTGCCGCTGACGAATATCTGGTTGCCGGTATCCCGGAGCAACCGTGTCCCTCAGCGGATCCCCGTCAACTCCTGGCTCAGCTCCTTGAGCCGGGCCCGCGCTTCCGGATCGTAGGCCTGGGCGTTGGCGCGCGCGGGCCTCAAGCCGTTGAAGTACTGCCCGCTCTCGAAGTCGTCCGAATCCACCACCTGCATGACCGCGTCGGCCCCTTCGGCGATGGTGGCGCGCGGCGTGGCGCCCAGCCGCAGCACCATGCCGGTCGGCATGTACGTGGCCGGGTGAAGCGACCCGACCACGATCCCGGTCCCCTCCAGCTCCTCGGCCAGATCGACGGTGAACATGATCTGGGCGAGCTTGCTCTGGGCGTAGGCGCGGCGCCCGCTGAAGTCGTTCTCGATCATGACGTCGTCGAAGTCGATCGGGGCCTGCGCGCCGGACGACACGTTCACGATCCGCGATGGGGTGCTGGACAGCAGACGCTCCATGAGCATGTGCGTGAGCAGGTAGGTGGAGAGGTAGTTGACCTGGAACCGGTACTCGTGCCCGTCCTCGGAGAGCATGCGCTCGTTCGGGGCCGAGCCGAAGCCCGCGTTGTTGATGAGGATGTCGAGGCGGTCGTAGTCGGCCAGCAGGGTTTCCGCGAAGGCGCGGGTCTCGGCGAAGGACGCGAAGTCGGCGCGGTAGAAGCGGGCGCTGCCGGGCCCTGCCGCATTGATGGAATCCACGACTTCCGCGCCGCGTTCCGCGTTGCGCCCGTGGACGATGACATGGTCGCCGCGGGCGCCGAGGCGGAGGGCAAGCTCGCGGCCGAGGCCGGAGGTGGAGCCGGTGACGAGGGCGACCTGCTGGCCGGGGGTGGGGGTGAGCTGGGCGAGGAGGTTGGCGGGGGGGACGAGGGTGGTGAGGAGGATGAGCGCGGTTAGGGTGGCGGCGAGGGGGGGGCGGGGGTTTGCGGGTGTGGTGCTGTTCATGGTGACTTGATCCTCGGTGGTGGTGACGGGCTGGAGGAAGGTAGACCCGATCTCCGGTGACGTGACAGGGCGGGTCCGGCTTCTCTGCTGGCTGCCCGCAGTCCTCTCGGCATGCGATTCAACCCAGGATTACCCGTGTTTGGAGTGGGGACCCTTGCGGCCATTTGGTGGGCGGGGGCCAGCGGCAGCGCGGGACCAACCCTGGATTGACGGCATTGCCTGCACTTCATATTATGCAGTTTCATTGCCTACACTTCAACGACAGCAGAGAAATGGCTCAACTCACGGTTCGCAAACTCTCCCGGCAGGTCATCGATGGCCTAAGGCAGCGCGCCGCAACCAACGGCAGGTCCGCCGAAGCAGAGCACCGCGAGATCCTGCGGAAGACCCTGCTCCCGGCCGAAGGCACCTTCGCCGACCGGGCGCGCGCGATGCGGCAGCGTCTCGCGTCATCGATTGACAGTACCGACACCATTCGCGCCGACCGGGACCGGGACGCGCAGCAATGACCGGGTACGTGGTCGATGCGAGCGTGGCCGTGAAGTGGCTCGTGGCCGAACCCTTCTCTGAAGAGTCGGCAACGCTGCTCGATTCGGATGTCACGCTTCTGGCGCCCGATCTGCTCTTTGCCGAAGCGACAAGCGCGCTGGCCGCCAAGCACCGGCTCGGTGAGATGGACCCTGAACAGCTCGCCGACGCGGTGGACCTGCTGCGTACGGCCCCGGTGGCCACCCCCCTGTCGATGCGCCGGCTCGCCGCTTCCGGCGCACGCCTCGCAAGAGATCTCGGGCACTCCGCTTACGACTGTTTCTACCTTGCGTTGGCAATTCACGAGAACTACCCCGTCGTAACGGCGGACACACGCTTCCATGACAAGGTGCGCAGACACCCCTATCTCGCCGACCGGGTGGTTCATGTGGCCGAGATCGCTGGTCGGGATTCCGCTGGCTGGCGCGCCGGGAGGCCGCCGTAGGGAAGTCTGTGCCGTACAGGTCGCCCGGCGCCTGACGCTATTCGCCCGGTCCCCGTGAACCGCGCGGCAGTGTCCGGGTATCCGGCCCCGGCTCCCGCGCCGCACGTGGCAGCGTGTCCACCTGGGCATCGGGCGCCGTGGCGGCTCGTGGAAGCGAGGCCCGTGACTCGAGCTTCCTGATCACGTCCGCGACCGCGTGACCGGTGGGGTTCCGCCCACCGAAGTTCGTCAGGATCTTACGGAGTCGTGGCAGCGCTTCCACGGCGTGGATTTCGGCGAGCGCGTTCGCCGGGTGCGTGGCGGAGCGCCAGCGGATCGCGTCGGTGAGCGCCTCGATGATCTCCTCCCTGTATTCGCCATCGTACGCCTTGAGACGTGCGAAGTCGCCGTCCAGCGCCACCAGCACGGCGTCGACCAGGTCCCCTTCGCCCAGCTGCCTCAACGCATCGGCGACATGATCGCGGATGGACCGGCCGTCGTCGGCCGCCTTGATGTCGCCGAGTTTGCGGACGAGTGGACCGATCGCCCGCGCGTCACCGATCCGGGCGAGTGCCTCGATCGCCCGCGCAATGAGCACGGTGTCCTTGTCCTGGAGAACAGAGGTAAGGGCGCGACCGGCTGCGGGATCCCCCAGCCGTCCAAGCGCGGTGGCTGCATCGCGGCGCGGCTCGTCCCCCTCCCAGATCACATGCCTGTCCCTGATCTGCCCCCCGGGCGCGCGCAGCCGCCGCATGTGGATCCGGACATCGTCCTCGTACGCTTTCCCCTCGTGGCAAACCTGTTGCAGGACCTCGGCGAAGAGATCGAAGAGCATGCGGAGCTGCGCCAGGTCCTTGATGGTCCCGGCCGACTGGGAGTGGAGTTCGTCCACCCCGGCGGGAAACTTGCTGAAAACCCCCTCGTGCGCCTTGACGGACAGGTGGATCCTGGGCTGGGCATCGATGAGGCGGCGGATCTTCTCGTTGTCGAAGAGCCGCCGTATCCGCCCGGGCGCATTGCCCTTGATCACGAAGTCCCGATCAAAACGGGTATGGCCGACCTCGATATCCTGCATCCCCATCCCCTTCCACAGCTCCGTGAAGAAGCCTGACCGATAGATTTCGAACCTGAAGCCCTCCGGGTTGAAATAGGGAGCGCGGAGCCGTGTGTAGATCTGGCTTGCCGTGCCGGTGCTCACTGCGTACGTGTCTAGCGTGATGAGCCAGTCTTCGGTACGGGCCTGGACGGCGTGTGAACTGAGGATCCCTCCTTCGCGGAATCGCCCGCCCACTTCGCGGGACAGCTTCCGCCAGATCTCCTCCTGGCTCGGCCCGAAGAGGGATTTCAGCGGGCTCATTCAGCGGACTCCCTGGCGTTCATCGCACGTCTGGCGCTCATCGCACCTCCGGCACTCATCGCAATCGCACCACGGGGTGTTTGACCCTCAGGTCGGTCTTCCGGTGCAGGTCATGTACCGTTACGCACAGCCAGCGGTTTTCGTCAACCGAATAGGTCACGCGCAGCCGGGGCGCGGTTCCCCTGCCGACCGGATTCAGCGGCAGTGCCGGGTCCGCCTCGTTGAGGCACAGGCAAAACGCCCGTTCGCCCTCGGTCCCGGGCACGAAATAGCGGGTACCGTTGGGTCGCTCGGTCCAGTCGACCGGACGCCCGGCCACGCGCCCGACCTCGCAGATGAAGAGGTTGATGTGCCGCTGGCCGTCGAAGCCGGGCGCATAGTAGCGCGTCACGAAGTTGTCGATCGTGGGGAACCGCGTCCCGCCGGGGATGAGGAGTTCGTACTCGGCCCCCTTGTCGTCGTCGGGCAGAAGCCGAATCGCGTAGTCGTGGTAGATGAAGTCCTCGACGTGCGCGCCACCTGCGAAGATGCAGGCGCCGCGCGCGACGGCCGCGAAGGGAAGCCACTCACGCACCTTGTCGCGGCCGAGCACGTCGCCCACGACGTTGCGCACTTCGGGAAGGAGGGTGGAACCGCCTTCGAGGATCACATCGTCGACCGCGTGCGGGGGGACGCCGTGCCGTGTCCGCAGTTCGGTGAGCGTGTCGTCCAGGAGCTCCCGGATGCGCGCATAGAGGCCGTTTTCGGCGAGAAGGTCGCGTAGGACGGGGTAGTCCAGTCTCCCGTACGATTCATTGCGGAAGGTGAAGTCGCCCTCGCTCCCGGCGCTCGCGAGCAGCTTCACGCGCTCGGCCTCCCACCGGAGCGCGACCTCCCATTCAGGCCAGTCGTGCAGCGCCGACGGGACGAGCCGCTCCAGGATCCAGCGGTCGATGTCGTCCCCGCCCAGTTCGACGGCCTGCTTGGCGAGCACCTCGGCCCGGCCGGTCTCCACCGTCCGCGCGCCGTGGGTCCGCACGACGGCCGCTTCCATCGATCCGCCGCCGAAATCGAAGGCGACCACGGTGGTGGGGCGTCCGACATCGACCCCGTAGCCGAGCGCGGCCGCGACGGGTTCGTCGAGGGTGCGGAACACGATCCCGCCCGGCTTCCCCCGAAGGCGCGCCCACATGCGTCCCCACCAGCCGCGGCGTTTCACACTCCGGAGAATCGCCTGCAGTTCAGCCCGGTACGTCTCGTAGAAGCTGCTCGGCGTGGCGATGGTGACGTCGGTGACCTCTTCGTCGAATCGCGCTTCGAGCTTGCGGACGACCTCGTGCAGGAAGAGCGACGCGACGTCGTGCGCGGTGAAGGTCCTCCCGCCCACGCGCGCCATGGCCCGGCTGCTCTCCATGCCCAGGTAGCGCTTGAAACCGCGCGCGAAACCCGTGGCCCGTCCGTCCCAGTTGTAGGTGACGGCCTCCTGCCCGATCAGGACCTTCTCGCCCTGCTCGTCCATGACGCAGATGCACGAAGGCATGACGGGGGTCTGCGTGATGGGCTCCAGCTTGGCCAGGTCGGGGAGGTTCACGACGTGCGGCTGGCCGGACCGGTCTTCGCAGACGGTCGTGTTGGAGGTGCCGAGGTCGATGGCCCAGTGGGTTGGCATGGTGGAGGAAGCTAGCGAAAGCCGCGTCCGTGCGTCCAACGCCCTGCTTCGGTAGGTTTTTGCGCGTGTAGCGCAGTGGTTCGAGTGTGTCTCAATGGAGTATACGGGAATGACGCGTCGCCCAATCGTGATCGCCGTATCGGCGGCAATGGCCGGCCTGGTCTCCGTCTCCTGCGGCGAGACTGAGCCGGCGGTGGTGGGGTCGTTCACGCTTTCCGGCAAGGTGACCGACAGCCGGATGGCGGGGCTGGCGATTCCCGGTGCGGCCGTGCGGCTGGAAGAGGGAACGTCGGCGTCCACGAACACCGATTCACTCGGGCAGTATCAGCTGTCGGGCGTCACCGGGGGGAAGATCGGGATCACCGTCAGCGCCCCACCCAGCTACCGGCGAGCGACCTTCGAAGTGGACGTTCGTGCCGACCAGACGCTCGATATCGGGCTCGCACACACCGGGGAGCCGCCGTTCAGCGGAACGGTATGGGTGACCCCGGAGATCCTCGGCCCCGACGACCCCTCGTCGTTCGGCAGCGTCACGCACACCGGCCGCGGGATGCGGGAGATCTTCGACCGGCGGGCCAACGCCTGGATCACGGTGAACGCCTACCTGTTCGACGTGCAGTTCGGCGAACGGACGGTGGAGTGGCAGTTCAATCCGGAATTCGGCAGCGCGGAGGCGGCCGAGGCGGAGATCGAAGTCTTCGGGCCCGCGATGGGACGGTTGCCGGCGGCTCTCCTGGCGAACCTCCAGGAGGTGGAGGTGAATGCGGGACAGGGGGCCTTCGGGGGCAACTCCTACAACGGCAGCATCCTGATCCATACGGAGGATCCGGGCACCAGGAGGGCCGTCAACGACGGGTTCCTGGAAGAAGTGTTCATGCACGAAGGCGCACACGCCTCGCTCGATCCGGACCATGCGGACTCGCCCGGCTGGCGCGCGGCCCAGCAGGCGGACGGCGTCTCCATCTCCGACTACGCGCAGGACTTTCCCGACCGGGAGGACGTTGCCGAGACGATTCTTCCGTACTTCGCGGTCCGCTACCGGCCGGAACGGCTGTCCGCCCAGCTTCTCTGGCTCATGACGAGGACGACGCCGAACCGGCTGGCCTACTTTGATGACGAGGAGCTGGACATGTCGCCCTACACGCCGCAGCCGTACGTCGTGGTGGTGCTGCCGGAAACGGTGACGCTGCCGGTTGAGGGAAGGGGCCGGCGATTTGAGGATCCGCCGATCCCGCGCCGTGAGGGTCGGTGAGGGGTGCGGATGATGGGGAGCGGGTGAACCATCCCGGGCTGCCGGCCGGACTCCTCGCCGGCCATCGAGTTCCTCACCAGCCGGATGCCACTTGGGCGGTTTCTGTCTCCGAACGTCGGGGGGGATCAGCAGGGGCGAACTGTGTGTTTTCGTTGGCGTGCTGAACGCCATCCGGGTACTCTTCGGGGTGTTCGGGATGTACGTGTCTGTTCGCCTGATTCTGGAGGGGGGATATGGGGTTCTGGGGTCTTGAGGGGAGGTTCGGCCGGGGTTCGCCATCGGCGGCCATCTCCAATTTTCTTCGCGTGCCGGTGCCGGTCACCGCGGTCGCGCTCATCCTGTCCCCCGTGTTATGTGCGGCTGACGACCTGGGTGGTGCCCAGCGCGGTCCGCCGCCGGAGACGGCGCAGATCGTCGCAAGGATCGACAGCGAGCCCCTGCTGACGATCGGCAACACGCCGGAAGATGCCCTCTTCCGGGTGACTGGCGTGGCGCTGGCGGGGGATGCGCTGATCGTGGCGGAGTGGAGTTCGAAGACGCTACGCTACTACGATCGGGCCACGGGCGAACTGCTCCGAACGACCGGCGGGGAGGGAGAAGGCCCGGGGGAATACCAGGTCCTCGGCTCATCGCAGGCAGTCGGAAACAGGCTATACACCTTCGACTTCGTGAATCGTCGACTAACCGTCCTCGACCTGGCCGGCGTCGTGGAGAAGACAGTCACCATTCAACCTTGGGGAGGGTATCCCTACCCGGATGTTCAAGGTGTCTTCACCGACGGCTCGATGCTTGTCGCCTCCTCGCTTCAGACACCCGTGGGAGTTGAGGCCGCCACGGTCAGGCGAATTCCCTGGATCCTGGCCCGGTATGACAGCACCGGCCATTTCGTGGATAGTCTTGGCCACTACCTCGGCGGTGAAGGCCTCGTGGTGCCCTACGGACGAGGGGGCGCGGGGACGACCCGGTGGCCGGGACCGTTCCGCCTAGAGGCTTCTTCAGGGGTCCTCGGCGACGAGTACTACATCCGGGACAACATGGAATTCGCGATCCCCGTCTTCGACCGGAGGGGAGAACTCGTCCGCGAGCTGGGGTCCGGCGCCAGCCCGGAACCGAGAGCGGTGACACGTAAGGACCGTGATCTCTTTCGGGAGTTGGACGGGGTCGAGGACTGGGAGCGTCCCGAGTCCTATCCCTACCACAGTACCGTCCGCGAGTTGAACGGGTTGATCTGGGTCCAGCAGTACCACTATTGGGGGAGTCCGGGGGAGAGATGGACGCTCTATTCGAAGCAGGGCGAGCGAGTGGGGGAAGTTACGAGCTCCGAGAATCTATTGGTGGTCGCGGCGGACGGTGACGTGGTGGCCATACTGCGCCGCAACGAGCTGGATGTGGAAACGGTGGAGTTGCGCCGGCTGGTCGGGTGGCGTTGAAGTGGTCGCTGGACACGGATGGATCGAGGTCGTCGCCGGCGTCATGTTTAGCGGAAAGTCCGAGGAGCTGATCCGGCGGGTGCGGCGCGCCCTCATCGCCCGCCGGCGCATTCAGCTCTTCAAGTCCCACCTCGACGACCGCTACGGCGGCCAGTTCCAGATCTCGTCCCACGACGGCCGGCAGATCGACGCCGAGCCCGTGTCCAACTCCGTGCAGCTCGCCGAGAGGGTCCGCCCCGAGACGCAGGTCGTCGCCATCGACGAGGCCCAGTTCCTGGACGACGGCATCTGCGAGGTTACCGATGCGCTGGCGGACCGGGGGATGCGCGTGATCGTGGCCGGCACGGACATGGATTTTCGCGGCGACCCTTCGGTCCCATGGGACTGCTCCTGGCGCGCGCGGAGCGGATCGACAAGCTGAACGCGATCTGCGTCGTGTGCGGCGATCCGGCGACAAGGAACCAGCGCCTCATTGACGGGAAGCCGGCGCCCGCGGAGGGACCGACGATCAAGGTGGGGGGTGCGGAGACGTACGAGGCGCGGTGTCGGCGGTGTCACGAGGTGCCGCAGAGAACCCGGGCGCAGGCGGAGCTGTTGCTGCGGCGGGGTGAGGAGGGGTGGGAGGGGGTTTAGGCAAGTCTTGCAAGCGTGCAATCATCCCCCAGGCACTCTCACAATCGGATACACCCCGCCATCCTCCACCCGGTCCGCAAGAAACCCCCAATTCGCGAACCCGTCGTCCGACCGGGGCTCCAGCAGGCTGAACAGCAGGCGTCCCAACGGCTGGTCGACGCGGGCCAGCATGACGCCGGGGGCCGGGGTGACCTGGCTGGGCTCGTAACGCCCGAAGAGAGTCTGCTCGTTGCGCCCCTGAAACGGCCGCTCGGCAGTCCGTATCGAATCGATGTGGAATGATTCCACACCCAGAGGCGCGGCCTCGGCTGGTTCAAGCTCGATGCCGTGTGCCGCGAGCCTTGTCAGGACATCGCCCAGACCGGCGGGAATCAGGTAGGCCTGGGGGACGCGTTCGCTGAGCGTCGGGGCAAAGGTCCCGTACTCGTACATGGTCTCGACGTACTGGGTGTCGGCGCGCAGGAGCAGCGGGCGCCCGGTGAGCGGGTGCGCCTCCTCGACCGTGGCGCCCATGAGGATGTCGACCGGCTCGGCCGAGCGCTCGGGTGCGGCCCGCAGCGCCAGCGATTCACCCACCACCGACGCGGCATCGGCATCCGCGACGACCTGCCGGACCTCGTCCGCGTGCTCATGGACGTAGTCGAGGATCTCTTCGACGAAATACAGCGTCGCGAGCACCCGCTCCTCGAAGGACGCATAGGAATAGGCCTCGCTCAGGATCGCGATCCGGTTGCGCAGACCGATGTAGTTGTTGTTGAAGCGCGGGCGGTGGTCGAAGGTGTACCAGCCGGGCTCGCCGCCGCCGCGCGCGAACGCGTTCCCGTAGTAGTAGTACTCCCAGCCGTGCTTGTTGCGGATCTCGTCGGTCACGTGGGGGAAAAGCCCGTCACGGAGAAAACCGTCGATCCCGGCCGGGGTGTTGGGGTGGAGCGGGGGTGAGTAGGTGAGATGATAGGCGTGCCGCGTGCCGTTCGTCGTGTGCAGATCGACAGCCACGTGCGGATCGTACTGGCTGAACAACCGCGCCACCGACCGCGCTTCCGGCGACTCGAGCTTCATGTGATCGCGGTTCAGGTCGTAGCCCTGGGCATTCGGCCGCTGGCCCATCCCCCCGACCGGCCCGTGCTGGCGCCCGCGGTTGGTAAGGGTCACCCGTTCATTGCCGTCCGCGTTGTAGATGGGCGCGATCAGCAGGACCATCGACTCGCGCCACGCGCGGTGGTCGCCGGCCAGGAGGTCGCGGAGCAACATCTGGAGCGCCTCCTTCCCGCACACCTCGCCGCCGTGGATGTTGCCTTGCAGGTAGACGACGGTCTTGCCGGAAGCCCGGACAGTCGCGGGGGTCGGGTCTTCGACGTCGCCGACTACGGCCAAGGGGAGTGGGCGTCCCTCGGTGGTGTAGCCGTAGGTGGTGTAGTGGATGGAGGGCGACCTGGCGGCCGCGCGCTCGAGGAAATCCACGACGTCGGCGTGGGAGCTGGTTTCGTGGTAGTCCGTGCGTTCGGCGCGCGTGAGGAAGGTGTCGTCGGGGGGTGGAAATGGGTTGCACGCGGTGAGGAGGGCAGTGGCGGCCGTGAGAAGGGGCACGCCGGCCGTCATCCGGAGGGGGCGCTCCCATGAACGCCGATCGCGACGAGGCGGCTGTTGGGCCACCCGCCGACCCGGGTTCGCAACTACGGTCTTCCAGGTCGCCATGTGTTCACCGCACCTTTCCGTTGGATTGTGTTGCGCTGACGGCTCTAGAGAGCCCGTGGAGAAACCCTCACGGCATTCGACCGGCGATGCATCCGGGCTTATCCACGGACTCTAACCTATCTTCTGCGACCCTTCTTTCACCAACCGAGGCGCGGATCCTGGCCTTTGGGCTCACCGCTCAAGTTCGCCAGCGGTCCCCCGGCATGATTCGTCGCATGAAGCCGTCAAAGCGCGGAGCGGTGAAAGCGGTGTCGCCGTGGGCCGGGCTCCAGATCATACCCTTCGAGATCAGTTTGGCGCGTACCGGAGCAAGCGAGGTCACGGTGCGTCCGAGTTCACCGGCGATCTCGCCGGAGCGATGCGGCCCGGCGCCCAGTTCGGCCATAGCCCGGAGATACCGTCGTTCAGTCTGGGTCAGACGATCGAACCGCACCATGAAGAAGCCTTCGTCGAGCGTGGCAAGTGCGGATGCCGATGCTGGCCGCACGTCCTGCTCAGTTGCCGGCAACGGCGGAAGACGGGGACGAATCGAGTCTCCTCGCCTTCATGCAGGCATTCGAGGGCGACCCATACGGGATCGAGTGGGCGACCGGCGACCGCATCGCGCACCTGGAGATGACCAATGACATCACCCAGCCCGGCGCCCTTCCCGTGGTCGAGATCGATGTCAACGGCCGTACCGTATCGCTCATCCTCGACACGGGCGGCGACCGTCTCTACCTCGACATGGACATCTACGCGAGCCTGGGACTCTCCACTCTCGCCAGCCGCCAGGCAAGGTACGCCTACACGGGAGGCCAGCCGGTCGAGGAGCCCCTCGGGGTCGCCGAAACGGTAAAGATGGGTGACGTCACCCTCACCAACGTCCCCGTGATCGGCGCCACCTGGAAGGCGCTCGGCCAGACCAGCGACGGGGTATTCACCACGCAGATCCTCAAGCAGTTTTGGGCACCATGGACTACGACAACCGTCGGATCACCCTGCGCGAACGCACTCCGGAGGCCCTCGCACAGGTCATGGCGGCTTTCGGGGACACCCCGCCGGTCGTCGCGTTCTTCTTCATGACGGGCACGCACCTCATGTTCGCGAAGGGCAGCCTGAACGGCCACGAGGGCATCAACTATTTCCTGGATTCGGGGCTCGCGATGAGCATGCCGATGATCGTGGTCGACGAGACCGTCGAGTTTCTGGGGCTCCAGATGAACGCGATCGAAGGGACCAGCTACTTCTGGGCGTCCATCGAGTCGCATGGACTGGACGGTCTGGTCAAGGGCGCTACCCAGGCGATGGGAAACGTCTTCGTCGAAGAGGACCCGTTCTGGCAGAGCGGCTTCATGATGGACGCGCTGATCTCGCATCAGTACCTGTGGCCGCTGGGGTCGTGGACGATCGATTTTGGTGAGCGGGTGTATTATTTCCCGGGTGGGTGAAATCGATTGACAACTGTGGTTTACATAATGGAAAGCAGAGATTACATTGGGGATTCTCCCGCTTTCCCCTGAACGAGAGCGACAATGCCCAACCGAAGCTGTTTCATTCTTCAGCTCATGGCTGCCATCGCGGCCTGCGGCGACGACACCTCCACGATCGGCGACATCTCCGTCCAGATCGAGGACAGCGCGGGGGTGCGGATCGTCGCGTACGAGGAAACGCCGACCGCCGAATTCTCCTTCCGCCTGGCCGCGGAACCGCGGTACCGCCACGGCGCCAACCCGGGTGACTATGCCTTCCAGGAGGCCGGCACCGGGCGCCTCCTGCCGGACGGCAGCGCGGTCGTCTACGACGCGTGGAACGCCGAACTGGTCGTGTTTGGCCGGGACGGCGCGACGTTCGATGTGGTTGCCACGGAGGGTGAGGGACCGGGTGATGTGGAACATGTCAGCGCCATATTCGCACTGGGGCGGGACAGTATCCTAGTGGCTGACACCAACCTTGGGCGCGTGACTCTCTTTGTCGGCGGTGAGGTCGCGCGCACAACCGACATCCGGCACACCAGCGGCCTGGGTGTGGAGGGAATCGGTGCATCCGGCAAGTTGCTGCTGGCCACTTCCCGTTCCCCGTTCCGATTCGAGAATAAGTGGTTCCCCGGGCAAATGGCCCGGCTCGACATGGCGACCGGTGCCGTCGACACGGTCGCGTCGTACGATTTCAGCCGGCGCATACCACCGGAGCTGGAATAGGATCCGATCGCCCCCGTTGGCAGGGTCACGGTCGCCGCCGGTCACTTTGTCTACACCAGGTTCGACCGGGCGGAGGTCACCTGGCATCTGCCCGATGGAACCGTAAAGCAGATCGTCCGGTGGCAGGCCGAGCCGGCCTTGCTGACCGAGGAGTGGCTGGTACCCATTGAGGCCGAACACCGAATGTCGGTTCGCATGCACAGCCCCGGCGTTACCGAGGACCGGATCGCGGAGATCACACGCAGCAACACGGCCGCCTATGAAGCCAGCCTCGGCCGGCCGTTGCCGCGCTTCGGTTCCCCGTTCGCCGAAGCCGGGGAGCGATTCGGCCGTGCGTCTGACCATGGCGATGCCCTCCTTGATGTACGCTTCGCGGACATCGGCCGGAATCTCCCGCAGTTCGAAGTCCAGCGTACTCTCGGCGGTCAGTTGGCCATTGAGACCGTAGCGGCGTACGGCCACGTGGTTGGGCCGGTCGATTGCCCAATCAACAACAACCACACCACTCCCGTCGGGCAGTCGCGCATACAGCGGCGGTACGGGCACTGGCTGGTGAGCGAAAGTGCCGGCGATCCCTTCGATTCCCATGCTGGCATCCGCGAAAACGGAGGCTATGGTGTCGAGCCGGGATCCGCTTTGGGGCCCGATCGCGACAGCCATCGTCGCCCGTTGACCCTCGGCGACTTCCGCAGCTGGCCCGACAACCAACTGCCTGCCGTCCGCCAGCGGCATCTTGGTTGCGTATCCCGATCCTATCTCCGGTCGTCCGGTGTTCGCCACTGTCCTGATGTGGGCGCCACCGGCATCGAAGAATGAAGTCCGAAACGCGAAGCGGTCCTGTATCCACAGCGCATCCTTGGCAAAGCCCGCCCTGTAAAGAAAGGATAACTCACCGGGCCCCGTTCCCCTGTTGCCGATGTATCGGATGAACTCACCGGCTTGGCTCAGTACCCGAACCCTCGGGTCCCCGCCGGGAACCACGAAGAGTCGTCCCGGGGCGTCCAGCATGAGCCGTGGCTCCGCAGCGAAGGTTTGCCAATCGGGCACATCTACGGCATCGCCCAGTCGCAATACCTCGCGCGCCTCACGGACCGGTGCAACATCCTGGACCGCCGCGGACCCGCTGGCGAGCGCCAGCCCGGCAAAGAGACCAACAGAGGCGAGAACGGAGCCGCCGGGCGGCCGCGGCGGGCGTCGTGACTTCCCCCAGACCGTATGGACTCCAACCTCTGCTTCAGAAGGGAAGGCTGTGCGAACATGCTCGCAGTCAACGCGTCGATTGCGATCCGGTTGGCCGCGTGGGTACTGACCAGCAATTGCGCGTATTCGTGGCTCGGCACCTTGCCCGCCGACACAACCTCGGCGTCGCAGGATGTCTCGCGGCAACGCTGGATCCCCCGCCGCAACAACCAAACCAGGGGATGGAATGCGAAGGCGGCCGCAGTGAGGCAATCCAGCAGTGCCCACACATGGTCCCCCCGCCGTACATGGATCAATTCGTGCATCAGGACGGTCTTCAGCGAATCGGGCGATTCAAGCAGTTCGGGCGAAACAACGACGACGGGACGCCAAGCGCCGAAAGTCATGGGCATGCACCCTGGCGGTCCGTTCCGCAGCTCAACCGGCCGCCGGATCCCGCACTGGCGGGCAAGTTCGAGCAGGAGGCGCCATATCGGCCGTCCGGGGACTTCCATCGGTTGGCGCCAATCGCCCGGCCCTTCGCCCTGCCGGCCGAAGGTGCGGCGGTGGGCGCCGTCCAGCCCGAAGACCCTCACCTCGAAGTTCGGGCGTCGGCCACGTAGACATCCCCGTACGGCCCCAGCGCCACGCTGTTCACATCACCGAACTCGTCCGGGGAGCCCGGTGTCGGTCAGGGTCTTGGGCCCGATCGAGACCACCGGGACGAGGCGCGCCGGGGGCGGGGTGCCGGTGTTGGTGACGTGGATGACACCGTTGATCGTGTCGAAGGAGGTGGCGTAGTCGCTGGGGGGTGTGGACGCGTCCTGGGCGCAGGCGGTAGCGAGGATCGCCGCGGCAGTGAGGGCGGGCGCGAGAGGCAGCATGATTCGGCGCATTGTCGTTCCCTGTTGGCTATTCGGTCGATTCTCCCGAGTCGGATGCCGGGGTCTGAGTTGATGGACACCGCCCGCTCCCCCGGGGTTGCCTTGCGCCATGGCGGCGCCTGCAGTGCCGGTCGGGACGGGCGCCAGTCCATCGCTTGCCATCCGCCAGTGTCCGCCAACGTCGCGTCGTGCGACAACCTGCAGGGGGAGGGGGGCCAACGAGTGACGGAGCCCATGAGCGACAACGGGATCATCGGGCAAGCCCACGGGCTACCCAATGCAGGAGTAGCCAGGAGGGCTCGTGCGCTCATGGGCTCCTTCTTTGCTGCCAGGGGGGCTCGGGGGGGCACGCTGACAACTGGCGTTGTCACAATGTAAAGTAGAGTGTACATCTGGCCCACTCGCCAGTCGGCCGATCCAGCCATTGGGCGCTGTCCCACGATTCGCGCGACATTATGGTCAGCCGATTGCGGACGGGGCGGGTCACCGTTCGCCAAGAATCGAACGCAGAATCTCCGACTCCCGGAAACCATTCCAGGAACTGCCCGATCGACGCGCCAGCCTTCAGATTCTGGATCAGGGCGAAACCGGAACGCGGGTACCCTCGAATACCCACTCACCGCCAACCACATTGGGATTACGTTCTACTGCCGGGCAGTTCTCCAGCGCCCCATGGGTGAGATCTGTCACGATTCCCTCCACTGCTCCGGGTCCCCAGTCACCGCCGACCGGGGTTCGTAGCGGGCAACCTTGATCCGATGTTCCCGCTTCCGTGCCTGGGCCAGGTCGTAGGTGGCCTGCCGACGGAGCCAGAACTCCGCGTTGGACCAGCCCGCCTTCTCCAGGCGAATGGCCATCTCCGGGGAAATGGCCGCGTGTCCGTTCAGAACGCGCGAGAGGGTGTGAAAGTCCCCTACCTGTTCACAGCGAGCCCTTCAAGTTCGACCAGTTGGATGCCATCGATGGTGTCCTCGTCCCAAATCAGCATTCTGCCGACGGCGTGCTCGTCGAACACACCACTTGCCGTTGGATACCCCGTCAGTTGCCAGGCCTGCTTGAGCCTGCCTCCGGAGTCGTAGTGCTCGATGGACCGGAGTTTCTGGTCGTTCACTCTCACCACGAGCCCGCCCAACGCAAGGAACCCATTTGCGCCGAGAGGCAGGAAATCCTGTAGTGTGGTGAGATTGAACGGTTGTGGTCCAAAGGGAGTGTCAACCCGAACGGCCTCTTCGAGCATGTTCGCCAGGTCATCGTGGACGCATCGCTGGATGATCCGTTGTGGCTGGGTGCCCAGCCTCCAGATCGCCGACGGCCCGGTGAAGGCCATGTGGTTTCCGCGTAGCCGGGGTGCCGCGTGAGTGCCCGCGCCCCGGTTCTCGGGAAGACCGAAGTCGTCGCGGGTGTTCACCGTCCGCACCTGGCCGTCCAACGTGACTTCGTGAACCGTAGCCTCGGTGGTCGCGATCAGTACACGGCCGTCCGCAACAATGGCATGCCGGGGCAGCCCGGCCAGGGCAAGACGGTGCTCGCTTCCACCGGGGCCGAACACGATCAGGGAAGGCGGTTTTTCGTCTACGACCACCATCCGGGTGGAGTCCAGCCATCCCAGACCCGCAGGATCCTCGTACTCCATGGGACCAGGACCGTGTCTGCCCCAGCTGCGGACTCGCCGAAGATCCCTGTCGAGCTCCACGACCTGCCGCTCATACCTGTCGTAAACGAGCCAGCCACCCGGCGTCTGAGCGACCCGACGAGGGTAGACTTCCGGGTTGCGCGCAATGACCCGTGCGACCAGGTCCGATCGATCGAGATCGCAAGCGTCCGTGTACTTCGCCGGGATTGTTGCGGTGAAACCCTGGGCTCTCGCCATTCCGGCGCTGGCAGCGACCAAGGCAACAACGACCGCAAATGCTCTGCCGAATCGACCACGGGGCAGGCCGGCTACGGTACAGCGGGCCACGTCAGTTCCGTCCGCCGCGTTCATCTTTGGCGCCGCGCACGTGTTCTCGAAGGAGTCCATGGCTACGACACCGACGGCAGCATCCCCGGGCACGGCTCCCCGCTGACCCGGCGGAGCGGGTGGAGCGAGGCTCTGGTGGCAGAGTCCATAAGGATGCTATTGACCCGTCCGGCCCTGCTGGTCGGTCACCTCACGAGTGGCGTTACGGAATACCAGGACGCTGTCCGCGTGGATGACTACCGGCATGTTGCGGGCGTCCTTGGCGGAGCCCATCGGTGAGCGAATCAGGGCGTAGCAGCCGGTCTCGGGGTTGGTCTTGGCATGGGGATTCCTCGGTGGGTCATGTCTCGGGCTTCTTTCCGGGGAAACCCTGCCGGCAAAGAACGCCAACTCATTTCCGCAGACCTCGAACACGAGGCCGCCGTCTGGTGTCGAGGCACCCACCGCCCCGGAGAAACACTCGAGTCCCACGGCGTCGGCCAGGTCCGTGCGCTGCCAGAGCACTTCCCCGGATCTGGCGTCTGCCGCCATGGGGACAAAGGTGGGCTGGGTTTCCCCGCTGGCGAAATCTGGCATCCCCAACTCGAACCCGAACAGGCGGTCGCCACGGAGCTGCGATGGCTGGAAGCGAGGCGGCAAGGGAGCCTCCGAGACCAGGCTGCCATCCGGCTCGAAGAAGGTCATCCGTGCGGACCCGTAGTCCATGGCCACTACTTGACCGCCTGGGCCACGCTCAATGCCCGTGAGCCCGTCGAACTCCCCCGGCCCCTCGCCTTCACGGCCGAAGACGGCTACGCCGCCATCGCTCCGGTCTACGCAGTGAATCCGGGACTCGTAGGAGTCGATGACGCACGCGATCTCTTCGGACACGATCGCGATGTCGTCGGTGGCACTGAGAGGGGCACCGCTCGAGGCGAAGGGTAGAAGCTCGTTGACTTCGGGCACGCCGGGCACATCCGGTGCGCAGGCGGGAGTGGTTGCCAGAGCGAGAATGGCGACTGTTGGCGATAGTGGCGTCCGTATGCGGGGCATTGCTCCTCGTGAGAGTTCTTTCATGATGCCCGTCTATTGAAATGGAGTGGATGGGTCCGAGTGGGCGAATCCCCTTGGGGTCCCGGTTGGCCCGCCTTTCGGCGGACGATGAGTGGCCAGTGGCACTGGCTCCCACTCAAAGTACAGTTTCCAACCCGGAGGAGTGCAATTGTGACCACCGGCCACATGATTTCGTGGGATAATACTGCACACCAATCGCGATATATTGCCATCATAGTTGCGAATCTATCTTTCAGCAGTTCGGGGGTCACCCTTGCCCGAGCGCGGCCAACCCCAAGTGAGCCCCCCGATGCCGATCACCCAGCTTGACCTCGCTCGACGCCTTCGCAGCGCGCGGAAGGCCTGCCACATCACACAGGCGAAAGCCGCCAAAGCCCTCGGGGTCTCACGCTCGGCGGTATTCCAGATGGAAACCGGACAGCGGGGTGTGTCGGGCCTGGAACTGCACCAGCTGGCCCAGCATTCGCAATCAGGTGCGGATACCATTGTAAGCGTGTGACTTGCGGGATTCGGCGGGCGAGTTCCAGCTGTTTGATTCCCGCCGATTGGGTTCAGCCCCGCGGCCTGCGGCGGCTCCGGATTGCCTGCCTGAGTTGCGCCTCGTCCGGCTGCTGGTAGCAGCGGAGAACGGTCTTGGCCGCCTTCCAGCCTCCGAGTTCGCAGAGCACCTTGAGCGGGAGGTCCATGAGATCGGACGCAAACTTCCGCCTCAGTGAATGCCACCCCCTACCGCGCTTCGGTTGGAGTCCAGCGAGCCGCTCCGCCCGCTTCCACCAGAAACGGGCCTGCGGGAAGCCCAAGCACACCGAGGGATTCCTGGTCGCGGGCAGGACCGGCGCGTCCCCGCTCTCCGGGTTACGCCTTTGCGCCTCTCCAAGGACATCGGTGGCTTCAGGGGACAAGGGCGTCCTGTGTTCGTAACCCGTCTTCTCGTGCTCGGCACGCCACCGCACCGTTTCGCTTTCGAAGTCGATGTCCGACCACTTGAGGTTGCGAATTGCGCCGATCCGATGCCCGGTCTCGTGAGCAAGCACGAGCGCGACGTGGAACCGCCAGTCGACCTGCCGCGAGACGCTGAGAAGCGCTTGGTATTCCTCCTCCGTGAGAACAACCCGGGTGGGGTTCTTCTCCCTGGGCTTGCGGAGGCCCTTCAGCGGGTTCCTGTCGAGGAGCAGGCGGCCATCCTCGTCCCTCGACCTCGCCGCCCAGTTCAGTACCGCCATCAGGAACGTCAGGTCCCATTCGATCATCCGGTCGCCGACGGGCTTGCCGCTGGGGCCAACCCTGCCTGCTCGGCGCTCCCGGATGAACCGGTCCCAGTCGCGCTGGGATAGGGTTTCGGGCCTTCGGTTCCCCCCGAAGAAGCGGAGGAACATCGCGGCTGCGACCCTGTCGCGTCGCCGCGTGTGCTCGCCCTTGGTAGGCGTCACTTCCTTGCCGTAGATTTCAAAAAGCCCTTCCAGGGTGAGCGGCGCGGGCTCGGCTTCCGCCTTGCCGTTGGGCTCGTGGACCGCGAAGCCAGCGGCCACCTCGTCCGCCTGCCTCTTGGCCCTCGCCCAATCGCGGTGTTTGAGCGACCGGGTGAGCCTGCGCCCGTTCTCGCGCCACTCGATCTGGTACAAGCCGGTCTTGGGATCGGCGAACACCCTCACCCGGTTCCGGCCCCATTCGCCGGCGCTGTACGAGCGCCGACTTCGTTTCGTGCGTGCCATCATTCGATTCCTCTCGTGATGGACCGCACGATCTGCGCGGTTGAAATTTCGCGCCGGGACGGCGTCTCCGCCAGACGGGCGGTCGGCGGCGCGCCGGGCGCTACGGCGTTCCGGTGGCAAGCGACTTGACGCCATCGTCAACGGCTCGGACCGTGGTCGCGTTCCGGCCCGCGCCCGCGCTGGCTCAGCGCCCCTATCATCATCACAAGGTCGCGGCGAGCGTGCCGTACGACTCGGCTAAGCGTGTAACTTGCTCGTCCAGCCACTCGATTCGCCTCTGCAAGGCTGCGTTCTCCCCGCTCTGCCGCTCGACGTGCTGCCGCAAGCCTTCGTTCTCCTCGCTTTGCCGCTCGACGCGCCTTTGCAAGGCTTCGACGCGCTGCCTCAAGGCTTCGACCTGCCCGGAGTGCCGCCGCTGTTCCCTCTCGTACTGCGCGGAGAGCCTCTTCAAGGCCTCCGTCAACTGCCTCTCCAATTCGGTCATACAGCTCCTTTACTTGTTCGACAGCTTCACGACAGGCCGACCGCGCCAGGTGAAGCGCGGATCCTCCAGCGTCCCCGTCGGCAGCACCACGACCCGCTCCCCCTCGATCTCCAGCAGCGCGACCCCCCAGGTGTCCACCTCCATCTGCGCGAGCGTCTGTCGCGTGTCGTAGATGTCGTAGTCCAGTTCGGCCAGCCTCTCGATCCGATCCTGGATGCTCCTCGACAACCAGCGCATCGTCACCCAGCTTCCGCCGAAGAAACCCAGCCAAAGGCTCAGGCCCACGATCAGCGGCCGTTGCCACGCCTTGACCAGCAACTCGCGCATCCGCCCGGTCGCCTCCTCCGTATCGCGCTCGATTGTACGTAGCGCGTTCCTCGCGACGCGCCGCGAGTTCTCTGCGAGCCGTTCGAGCTCGCTCGCGGTCAACTCTTCGATCTCCCTGCGTTCGCTCTCCAGCCTCCTCCGCAGCCGCTCGGTCAAGTCGTTCGCGGTCGAAGTTCTCTCCATACAGTTCTCCTTTCAGCCGCCACCGGTCCCCGCTCTCGGGGTCCAGCGCGGTGAGGTAGTCCTTGCCCTGGCGCGGGACTTCGAGACCCGCCTCCCGCAGCGCGGAGACGACATCGGCACGATTCCGCACCATGCCGTGCTCGACTCGCTGGAGCAGGTAGTCCCGGATCAGGTCGCGGGGTGATGCTTCGAGCCGGAGGCCGGCCCTCAACTGCGTCGCCTCGACATAGGCGCGGTGTCCGGGCTGCTGCACTCTGGCCCGAGCCGGATCGTCCGGTCGCGCCCAGCCGTGTTCGTGGTTGAAGGAGTCCCGGAGCGGCCCGAAGGTCTTCTCCCATCCCGGAGGGGCAATGTTGAGGCTCCGTCCGGTCTCCAGGTCGCACCTCGCGGCGAGGACGTGGACGTGAGCGCCGCCGCCGTGCTCGCGGTGCAGCACGGCGGTCCAAGCGTATCGGTCGGGCTCCAGTCCCGCCCAGGCCGTCTTCTCGAAGGCGTCCAGGACCGCCTCGATCTGCTCGTCGGTGGGTCGGTCCTCCGGTGCCCAGGCGATCACGCCCGACGTGTACCTGTGCTCGAACGCCAGCGTATCGGCCACGGCGGCCACCATGTCCGGGTTCCCGCGCAGCACCTCGACACCCTCGCGCAGCTTCCCAGCCGCGTCCCGCTCCCCGAGGAGGTAGCCGACCGCTGCCCCGGCCGAGCCGGTCCCGCGCGCGAGGAACTTAACCAGCATCGCTGTCCTGGCTTTCGAAGCGAGCGAGGGTCGCGAGCGAACGCTCGATAGCAGTCAGGTGGCCGATCACCTCGACGGCCTCGATGGCCCCCTTGTGGGTATTGGCCCACCGAGCGATCTGGTTGAGGTTGTTCCCGATGCGCGCGACTTGCTGGGTGCGCTCGTGCTCCACGTCGGCGTGCGCCACGGTCCAGGTATGCACCCGGCCAACCGACCGGCGCAACAGATCCGACAGCGTCAGGCCGGCAGAACGCGCCTTGGCGTGCCACTCGGCGCGCTCCGCCTCGCTGGAGCGGATCTTCACCCACACGGCGCGTCCGGTACTCATGACGCGCCGTTGGCGATGGGGGGGTCACAGGGGGCACAGCCCCCCGCCAGCTCCCTCCGGGGACGCGCGAAGCGTGGCCACGGAGGGTATGCTGGCTCTCCGCCCAAACAGGCGACAGACAACCCCGGCGGCGGCGTGTCCGACACCCCTCGGTGTCCGCCAGCATTGCGGTGGCGGCGCACTCCCACAAACGCTCCGCCGGAGCCGTTCAGCAGGCGTCGCGAAGCGCGGTCCGCGGCCAGATAGACGCCCGGGATGCCGGGCCGTCCATGTACCCAAGCCGGAACGGCGACTGATCCCCGCCAGTGCCCCTGGCGGGGGACACAGGCATCAGTTCCGCAGTGGTATGGATCAACCTGAACTACGCGTCTCCTCCCGCGTTTCGCCTCGTTTGATCGGGCTGCCATTCGCGCTTCGGTGACCCGAAGGGCGATACCTTACGGATTCGGTCCGCGATTGGTTTCAATCCAGCCCAAGGACGAAGCCCGCCGAAGCCGATACGCGCCCATCGCAGAGCGCCTTTGCAGGCGGGACCCTCCCCAAGGACCGGATCGGAGGTAACCGTGCGTGGGGACACCCCAAGATGAGTTCAGCCCCCCGATCTGGATCGGTTTCGGGAAAACTACGGGCTCTGGGATCCGCCACGATCGACGATCGCCGACCTCCGAGGGGTACGGGTCGTTTGAGAATCGGACTCCAGCACCGCCTCGACAAGGAACCGGGGGATCCCGAAGCGAACCGCGATGGCCCCGGATGTCTCGCCCCGAGCCGCCCCCGGGTGTCGCAGGTGAGGCATACGGTTTCCTGCCGGGGACGGCCCACATAGAGCTTGCCGCAGGACCCACACCGGCGTTTCCTGGGCTGCTGGGGCCGCCTTGCCATCTTACCTGTCTGGAGGCCGGGGCACTTGGAGGTCCTTGCAGATCTTTCTCGCGAGGTCCCGGTTGATCTCGCTGTGCCGGGGAATCGTCGAAACCTTTTTGGCCTGCCGGTTGATGTAGAGGGTGTGGTTCCCGCCCTCACGCAGGAAGGCGCACCCGTGTTGCGTTAAGTGCCGCAGCAAGTCCCGGCGCTTCACGCCGTGACGGTGATGGGCTCTCTGATGACCGCACCGCCATCGGCGTCTTCGCGGGCCATTTCCCGGTTGGCTTCGATCACCATGGCGACGGCTTCGCGAAGGTTCGACCGGGCCTCTTCGAGGGAAGCGCCCTGGGTGTTGGCACCGGGGAACTCCTCGATGAAGGCGATGTAGCCCTCGGGAACTTTCCGGAACACCGCCATGCATTGCAGGTCCACAACTGACCTCCGCGATCTGGGTTGCCGACTACGTGGTGCGGATCGGGTGGGGATTCATGGTCCATTGACTCTACCGAATAACCGGGTTCGCTGCTACTTGCGCGCCGAATCGCAAGGGTCCGCTGCATAGATAGGGACCGGTCAGGTCGCCCCGTCTCCGGATCGTCTCTAGTTTGACTGCCTTCATCGTCGCCCTCTCCAGTCACGAACCGGATCCTTCTCGTCATGCTCAACCATCTCGAACCCCGCCACGTCACCGTCGGAGACCGCCGGGCCAAGCTCTATCTCGGGCTCGGCCCGCTCGCTCTCGAAGTCGTCGTGGCCGCGTTGGAAGGGCGGCCCCGGATCGCGGATCTCAGGGCGATGTTCCGGGCGCGGGCGGGACGCCGCGCCGCGCCGGTGCTGATCGTAGCGCCGTGGGGCGCGGGGCGGGCGGCGGTGTGTGGCCCGACCGAGCACAATCCGGTCGAGCATCGAGACCTGCCGGTCGAGCAGGTCGAAGCCGTGTGCGGCAGGGCATTGGAGGAAAATGGACGGCACGCCGCGATCCGCCTCCTTCATCGGCTGCTCCCCGCATTGGACGCGCCGATCCCGGGCCTCCGCAACGGCGGTCTCTTCGCGATGCAGGAACTTGAGCAGGGGGTTCCGTCGCGCGGGGACTGGGCACACGCGGCCGAAGAGGCGCGCAGCGTGCGGCCTCTCCGGGGGCGCGCGTTGATCGAGGGTCTCGGATTCGCCACCGAGGAGCTTCCCGGACCGGCGATGCTGCTCTTGGCCGGAGACCGCAAGACGGCGGTAGCCGTCCTTCTGGACCGGCCCGAGGAGATCGACTCCGCGAGCCCGAGGTTCGACGGCGTCTCGCCGGTGTCCTACGCCTTGGCGCAGGCCGACCGGGAGAACCTGGACTGGGTGGTCGCAGTGGCGGGTGGTACGCTCCGCCTCTATCCGGCCAAACCCGGTGTCGGCACGGGCCGACGGGGACGTTCCGAGACGTTCGTCGAGATCGATCTCGACCTCCTTGCGGGCGATGACGCCGGTTACCTCTGGCTCCTGCTGTCCGCGACCGCGCTGTCGGAGGGCGGGAGCGTCGGAGACATCCTCCGGGCGAGCGAGGACTACGCTGCGGATCTCGGCGGTCGTCTTCGCGAGCGGGTCTACCGCGAGGTGATGCCGTCGCTTGCCCGCGCCGTCGTGGCGGCGATGTATCCGGAGCGTCCGACTGCGGACGATCTCCGACAGGCCTACCAAGCGGCGCTTCGCATCCTCTACAGGCTTCTGTTCGTCGCCTATGCCGAGGACCGTGGCCTGCTGCCCCTGCACGCCTCGCGGAGCTACCGCGAGCACTCGCTCAAGCGGATCGCCCAGCGCTTGGGCGAGGCCCGGCGCAAGGGTGTCGAGTTAGGAGAGCAGCCCTCCTTCTGGTCGGAGGTCACGCAGATCTGGACGGCGGTGAGCCTCGGAAACCCGGAGTGGGAGGTCCCGCCGTACAACGGCACGCTGTTCGCCTCCGAGGAATCCGTCTCGAAGCTCGGAGCCCGGATCGCGACTTTGTCGCTCCCCGACCGCGAGTTCGCGTGGGCGCTCGCCGCGCTGCTCCTCGACCGGACGGCCGAGGAAACCGAAGGCCCGGTGGACTTCCGGTCGCTCGGCATCCGCGAGTTCGGAACGATCTACGAGGGTCTGCTGGAGAGCGAGCTCTCGCTCGCCGAGACGGACCTGACGGTGGACGCCAAGACGGAGGCATACCTCCCGGCCCGATCCGGCGACACGGTCGAAGCCCTCTCTGCCAACACACGCGAGACACGAGAGGAGAAAGAGATTAGAGTAGGGCGAGGCAGAGAGTTGAACGATGGCACGAGGAGAAGGAATGAAGGTGAACGGAACGCCCCTCTCCACGGGGGAGGGCAAGCGAAGCGCGGCAGCCCGGCCGGATCCGGAGGTTGCGGCGAAGACGACGCGGCGGCGGTTCACGGCGGCGTACAAGCTTTCGATCGTGGAGAAGGCGGACGCCTGCGATACACCGGGCGAGATCGGAGAGCTGCTTCGGCGCGAAGGACTGTATAGTTCGCACTTGTCGTCGTGGCGGAAGGCGGCGCGGGAAGGGTCGCTGCGGAGGCTGGCGAAGAAGCGAGGCCCGAGGCCGTCCGGCGGGAAGCGTGAGGCGAAGAGGGTGCGGAAGCTGGAGCGGGAGAACGCGCGGTTGCGCGAGGAACTTCGCAAGGCGCGCATCATCATCGATGTCCAGGGAAAAGTTGCGGGGCTGCTGGGTGTGAGCCCCGGGGACGGGAAGCGCTCTTGAGCGCGGCCAGAGGCTTGGCCGGGCACGTGGGCGTACGCGCGGCGTGCAAAGCCCTCGGGGTTGCGCGCGCCACGTTCTACCGTCGCCGGAGGCCGAAGACCGGGCAGTGGCAGCCCCGGCCGGCTCCTGCCCGGGCCCTGGACGCGACGGAGCGGGCGGGGGTCTTTGGTGTGCTGTGCTCGCCGCGCTTCGCGGACCGTGCTCCCGCGGAAGTGTACGCGACGCTGCTGGACGAGGGCGTCTATCTGTGTTCGGAGCGGACGATGTACCGCGTCCTGGCCGAGAATCAGGCGGTCCGCGAGCGCCGGGCGCAACGTAGCCATCCCAACCACCCGAAGCCCGAGGTGGTGGCCAGGGCACCCAACGAGGTGTGGTCCTGGGACATCACCCGGCTGCTGGGGCCGGAGAAGTGGCAGTACTTCTATCTGTACGTGATCCTGGACATCTACAGCCGCTACGCCGCCGGATGGATGGTGGCGGAGCGCGAGACCGCCGGCTTGGCCGGACACTTGATCGGGGAGACATGCCTCAAGCACGGTGTGCAGCCCCGGGTGCTCACGCTGCACTCGGACCGGGGATCTCCCATGACGGCCAAGTGCACGGCGCAGCTCCTGGCCGACCTGGGCGTCACCCAGTCGCTGGGCCGCCCCAGGGTCTCGAACGACAACCCTTACTCGGAGGCGCACTTCAAGACCGTCAAGTACCATCCGGGCTTCCCGGGTCGCTTCGGCAACATCGAGGAGGCGAAGGACTTCTGCCGGGAGTTCTTCCAGTGGTACAACACCGAGCACCGGCACGGCGGCATCGGCTTGCTGACGCCGGAACAGGTCCATCTCGGCCGCGCCCCCGCGGTCATCGAGCACAGACAGAAGGTGCTGGCTGCGGCCTACGCCGCCCGGCCCGACCGCTTTGTCGGTGGCCCGCCGAGAGCTGCGGAACTCCCGGTGGAGGTCTGGATCAACCGCGCACTCCCCGTCACGGCAGCCGATGGAGCAGAGCCGGCCAACGGGGGAAAGGAGGGCTCACTAAACTGAATCGGAAAGTGTCTCAACGTCGTTGGCAGGTTCCGAAGTGCGGGCGGGCGAAGTGTATCTCCACAACCGTTCGGGAGCGCGGAAATCCACCGGTTCCTACTACACCCCGGCCTTCGCCGTCGAGCATCTCCTCGACCGGGCGCTCGAACCGGCGCTCGACGAGCACATCGAGCGGCTCGACGAAATGCCGGATCGGGAAGCGGGACGGCGGTTCTTCGAGTTCCGGGTCGCCGACATCGCGATGGGCTCCGGCCACTTCCTGGTCGGCGCAGTGGACCGGATCGAACGCCGTCTCGCCAACTATCTGGCCGGCCGGCCCCTCCCGGACGTGCGCGAGGAGTTTGCTCGGCTCCGCCGGACGGCGGCCGAAAAGCTTGGGCCGGAATGGTCCGGGGACCCCATCGAGGACACCCAGTTGCTTCGCAGGCAGGTGGCCCGGCGATGCATCTTCGGGGTGGACATGAACCCGATGGCCGTCGAACTGGCTCGCCTCTCGCTCTGGATCCACACCTTCGTGCCGGGGCTCCCGCTCTCGCTCCTCGACCACAACCTGATCCAAGGCAACTCGCTCGTGGGGATCGCTTCTTTCGAGGAGGCGTCCGAACTCTTTCAGACCGAGAGCGGCAACCTGTTCGCGTTCGTCGCGAGCGAGCGGCTGGGAGCGGTGCGGAAGCCCCTTGAGAGGCTGGCCCGGCTCACCGACGCCAACGATGCCGAGATCCGTGAGGCGCGGGAACTGTATTCTCGAATGCGGCAGGCTATACAATCGGAGCAGGAGCTCTTTACGCTCCTGACGGCCTCGCGCACGAACAGCGGCATCCGCGAAGCAATCGCTGAGGGACGGGTGGCGACGGCTTTGGACGACCCGGGCGACATCTTCCGAGCCCAGTTGATGGACAAAGGACGCGACGAACTTAAGGGCTTGGATGTACTGCACTTCGCGCTCGCTTTCCCACATGTCTTCCTTTGGCCGACGCAACGGGTTCGACGTGATTCTCGGCAATCCACCGTGGGAAAAACCCCGCGTCGAAGAGGACGCTTTCTGGGCGCGACACTTCCCGGGGTTGCGGTCGCGCCCGCAGAGGGTGCAGGAGACGCTGAAGGTTCAGTATCGCGCCCAGCGCCCGGATCTGGCGGACCGACTCGAAACTGAAAAGGACGGCGCGGCTTCGATGCGCCACCTTCTCACGGCTGGAGGGTTCCCCGGCATGGGAACCGGCGATCCCGACCTCTACAAGGCGTTCGTGTGGCGGTTCTGGGATCTTGTGTCGCGGGACGGCGGGCGGATCGGCGTCGTGCTACCGCGCTCGGCGCTTGCGGCGAAGGGATCCACGGCGTTCCGCAAGGAGTTGCTGGCGAGCGCCGAGGTGCTGGACCTGACGATGCTGGTGAACAATCGCGAGTGGGTGTTTCCCAACGTCCATCCCCAATACACCATTGGCCTGACTACCATCACCCGCAGGAAGGACAGCCGCGAGTCAAAGCTTCGGCTGAGCGGGCCGTACGCGAACCTCAAGCGCTTCCGGGCCGGTGTCCGGCGGGCTGCGGTGACGTTCCGCGCCCGAGAGGTTGGGGCGTGGAACGACACGGCCTCGCTCCCGCTTCTGCCGTCGGACGAGTCCGTCGAAGTGTTCGCGCAGTTGCGCAAGAGCCCGCGGCTGGACCTGAACGACGGAAGGGGTTGGCGGGCGCGGCCACAAACGGAGCTACACGCCACCGCAGACAAGCCGGTGATGGACCTCGAATCGAAACAGTGTCCCGACGGCTTCTGGCCGGTCTACAAGGGGGCGTCGTTCGACCTTTGGACCCCGGACACGGGGACCTACTACGCATGGGCAGACCCCGCTCGGGTTCTCGGCCACCTTCAGGGCAAGCGGAAGCGGGCGAACAGGCGCTCGGCGTTCGCGGAGTTCAGCCCCAAATGGCGCAAGGACCCGGCGACCTTGCCCTGCCTGAAGGCCCGCATCGCCTTCCGGGATGTCACTCGTGCCACCGACAGTCGCACAGTCCGCGCCGCGTTGGTGCCGCCACGGGTGTTGCTGGTCCACAACTCCCCTTTCTTCCTCCTCCCGCGCGGAGGCGAGAGGGACGAGGCCTTCCTACTTGGCCTACTGAGTTCCCTTCCCCTCGACTGGTATGCGCGGCGATTCGTGGAGACCCACCTGACCTACTTCGTCATCAACCCTTTCCCCGTCCCTCGTCCCGGCGGAGACAGCCCGCTAGGAGCTTGCGCCGCAGAAGCGCGGCGGACGTGACGGAAACCTGGGAAGGGCACTGGGGGATCGAAAGACTCGGGGGTGGGGGGATGGGGGATCCGAGCCGCTGACGGGGCGGGAGGGCCGTGCAGTGCCAAATCGGGGCCCAGGAGGCCCGTGGGAGCCTCGGTGGGCGTAGTTGCGGGGCAACGAACGCCGCCTCATGCGGCCTGGAGGGTATGTAGCCGCTTCACGTTGAGGGCCAGACACACGAGGGTCCACTCGGCTTCGACCTTCCGCAGGCCCCGAAAGCTGAATCTTCGAAATCCCATCACCTCCTTGATCCAGCCGACAGGCGCCTCCGCCATCCACTTGCGGCGTGCGTACCGTTTTCGGCCCTCGTCGCTTGCCAGCTTCTCGGCCATGCGGGCCTTGGCGGGATACTCTTCCGGATCGGGGTCGGCGGCCGTCTTGCCCTCACGCGCCAGCGGTACATAGCCGTCGATGTCCCGCTCCTTCAGCGCCTGCAGGTTCGGTTCGCTGCAATAACCCGCGTCCGCCAAGACCTGCTCCGGCGTCTCGCCACATGTCTGCGCCACCGCGTCGACCATCGGGACCAGCTGGCCCTGGTCACTCGCGTTGTCCGTCACCGCCGCAGCCACCACCAGCTGGTTGTCCCCCTCCACCGCGATCTGCGCGTTGTAGCTTTGCTGAAACCCTTCCGAACTCGTCTTCATGATCCGGCTCTCGGGGTCCGTAAAGTTGCTCTGCGCCTTCTCTTCCGGCTCGCCGTACTCCCGCTTGTAGGGCCTGCCTCCCTTCGCGTTGCGCTCCTGTCCCGGCTTGCGGCCCCGCGCGTCGTCCTTCGCCCGCTGCTCGGCCTCAAGCCGCGCCTTCGCCGCCCGGATGGCCGCCAGCCGGTCCTCGCGCCGCTTCAACTCCTCCGGCAACTCGTCGCCCCGAACGTCCTCCCCATAGTGGGCATCCTCCGCCGCGTCGACCGCTTCCGCCTCCTCCAGCAGTCCCGCGATCTCCGCTCGCAGCCGGCGCTCCTCCTTGGCCATCCGGCCATAGCTCATCGCCTTGCGCTTGCTCGCGTTGGCCCGGACCTTCGTCCCGTCCACCGAGACCCTGCCCAACCCCGCCAGGCCCATCGTCCGCGCCAGCCGAACCACCTCGGCGAACACCGCCCCGAAATCATCAAGATGCCGCCGGCGAAACTCGCACAGCGTCCGGTGTTGCGGAAAGTTGCCCGCCGCCAGCATCCGAAACGCGATGTCCTCCACCAGCTTCGTCGCCAGCTTCCGCGACGAAAAAGTGCCCGTCGCGTATCCGTAGACCAGCACCTTCACCATCATCCGCGGATCGTACGGCGAGTTGCGCCGCCCGTCCCCCTCGTACGGCGCGTAGAACGAATCCAGATCCAGCGCGTCCACCAGGTCGCTCACATGATGCGCCAAGTGCCCTTCCGGGACCCACTCACGCAGATCCTGCGGCAGCAGCTGCATCTGGTCCGGCTGGTACGGTCGGAACGTCGTTCCCATTGACCCCCCTCGGCTGGCCATCAACCTTTCACGATGCCTTCGACTCCCCTAAAGATAGCAGTCGTGGTTTTCTGCGGCGCAGACTCCTAGGGGAGCGCGCGATCGCATTGGCGGGGCGACTCGCATCGCCGGACGACCGTTTCGCCGATTGGGCCAGACGACTCGGCGTCCCGTGCGGTCCTATGGACCCGGACGAGAAGCAGGACCACATCCGGGAACTAGACGCCGTAGTGGCACACCTCTACGGCCTCATCGAGTCGCAAGTCGTCCACATATTCGAGACGTTCCACGAGGGCTGGGACCACGAAGAACCGCTACGGGCCACGCTGCACCACTTCCAAACTTGGAAGAGTGACCGATGAGCCACCCGGAGTTCGTGGATAACCTGGACGGCAACACCCTCGAACGGGCGCTCCGGGAGCGCCTCGAACACCTGCTCGCTACGCTGCGCGAACCGCCTTCGGCGTCCATCGCGACGGGATACTTCAATCCGGGGGGCTTCGGTCGGCTGGCGGACATGCTCCGCCGCGCTGCGGGCGTGCGCCTCCTGCTAGGTGCCGAGCCGCTGCCCGCGGCCCGGCTGCCAGAGCGCCGCCTCGGCGATCCGCGCGGCGAACGCTACGAGAAGAGGCTGGCGAACGAGGAACTCGACGGCGCGGAGCGCAGACTCAGACGGGACCGCGACCGCCTCCCGTTCTCCGAGCCGAGCCGGGCTTCGGTGCGCGAGCTTCTGGACTTCCTCGACTCCGGCAAGATCGAGGTGCGCCGCTACGAGCACCGCTTCCTGCATGGCAAGGCATTCCTGTTCTCCGGCAAGCAGGGGGTCCTCGCCGGATCGTCGAACTTCACGCTCGCAGGGCTCACGTCAAACCTCGAACTCAACCTCGGCCAATACCAGCCAGGCGTCGTCGCGAGGGTCGAAGAGTGGTTCGACCGGCTTTGGAACGACGCCCGTCCGTACGATCTCGCCGCCATCTACAGGGAACAGTTCGCCGAACATCCTCCCTACCTGATCTATCTGCGCGCCCTGTGGGAGCGGTACGGCGGCGAACTCGAAGAGGAGGCCGGGGACTCGGGCCGGATCCGGCTCACGCGCTTCCAGACCGACGGCGTGTTCCGGGCCAAGCGGATCCTCGACCAGTACAACGGCGTGCTGGTCGCCGACAGCGTGGGGCTCGGGAAGAGCTTCATCGCGGCCGAGATCTTCACCGAGGTCATCGAGCGCAACCGGCAGCGGGCGCTCCTGATCGCCCCGGCCCAGCTACGGGACGGGATGTGGAGGCAATTCAGAGGGCGCTACCAAGTCGGCATCGAGGTCGTGTCATTCGAGCAACTGGCCGGCGACCGGCAACTGGGCCAGGGGGACGGAAGCGCCTTGGGCTCTAGCATCGGCGACTACTCGCTCGTCGTGATTGACGAGGCGCACGCCTTCCGGAACGCGGACACGAAGCGTGCGCGCGCGCTCCGGCAACTGCTGCGCGGCGACCCGCCCCGCAAGGTAGTCCTGCTTACCGCGACGCCGGTGAACAACTCGCTCTGGGACCTCTACGATCTCCTCACCTACTTCGTCGGCCACGACGCCGTGTTCGCGGACCGAGGCATCCCCTCGCTCAAGGAGCGGTTCCGGCAGGCCGACAAGGAGGATCCGTTCTCGCTCAGCCCGGACACCCTGTTCGACATCCTCGACGCCACCACCGTGCGGCGGACGCGGCACTTCGTTCAGCGCTTCTACCCGAACGACAACTTCCGCCTGAAGGACGGGACGGAGGTCACGATACGGTTCCCGGACCCGGAGGTCCGTGCCCGAAGCTACGATCTGGACGAGGTGCTTCCCGGATTCTTCAGCGAGTTCGCGGAGGTTCTGGACGCCGGGGAGGGCGAGCCCAAGCTCACGATGGCCCGGTACTGGCCGACCCGCTACCGACGCGACGGGACTCCCGACGCCCGCGAGACCGCGCTGGTGGGCCTCATCCGCTCCGGGCTGCTCAAGCGGTTCGAGTCGTCGGCACGGGCGTTCGTTCAGACCGTTAGCAGGATGGTCGCCGCTCACGATGACTTCGTGCGCGCGATCGAGGGCGGGGTGATCCCGTCCTCCGATTCCCTGGCCGCGCTCCGCGAGACCGATTCAGACGAGGCGTGGGAGGAGCTTCTCCGCGAGGGCGAGCCGGTCGCGGATGACCTCGACACCGCAACGCTCGTCAAAGACGTGCGGTCGGATCGGGCGCTTCTCGAACGCCTCCGGGTTCGGGCGTCCGCGATTAGGGCGGAGAACGACCCCAAGCTCAAGCTCCTCGCCGGGGAACTCGCCCGCATCGCGGCGGAGGCCGAGCGGAAGGGCATCACGGAACGGGACATCCGCAACCGGCGCAAGGTGCTCGTATTCTCCTACTTCGGCGACACCGTCGAGTGGATCGCCGAGCGTTTGCAGGAGGTGGTGGCCGCGGATCGGCGGCTCGCCCCGTACCGCGGACGCATCGCCGTCGTCCGGGGCACCGAGTCGTTCGACGGGATCTCCCGTAGCGACGCGGTGTTCGGCTTCGCACCCGAATCCACGGAGGCCCCGCCGTCGCGGTCCGAGGACAGGTTTGACATCCTCGTTACGACCGACGTGCTGGCCGAAGGGATGAACCTCCAGCAGTGCGGACGGATCATCAACTACGACCTGCCTTGGAACCCGATGCGGCTCGTGCAACGCCACGGGCGCATCGACCGCATCGGCAGTCCTCACGAGAAGGTGTTCCTCACCTGCGTGTTTCCCGACCGTCAACTCGAGGCCCTTCTCGCACTCGAAGAGCGGATCCGCCGGAAGCTGGCCCAAGCCGCCGCCTCGATCGGAGTCGAACAACCCCCGATACCCGGCATGGAGCAGACCCAGCAGGTCTTCGCGGACGACCGGAAGCAGATCGAGGACCTCCGAAGGGGTGACTCCTCCCTCTTCGAGCGGGGAGGCGAGGGCGTGCACGCGCACAGCGGCGAGGAGTACCGGCAGGAGCTGCGGAAGGGAATCGAGCGCTGGGGCGACCGGATCCGAGACTTGGCGTGGGGGGTCGGCTCGGGATTCGTGGGCGGATCCCGCACCGGCCACGTCTTCTGCGCCCGCGTCTTCGACCGCGTGTTCATGCGGTTCGTGCCCTCGGAGGCGGACGCCGAGATCGAGCGCGACACCCTGACCTGTCTCGGAATCCTCTCATGCACCGAGCACACCGAGCGCGCGCTGCCGGAGGGGTTCGCGGAAGGAGCCTTCGGCGCTTGGGAGCGTGCCCGCCGCGACATCTACGACGAATGGATGCGCGCCACCGATCCGGCCACCCTCCAGCCCAGCATCCGCCCGCTTTTCAGGGCCGCCGCCGACCATGTCCGGATACATCCCGCAGCCGGGCTGTCCGTTGAGGATCGGGACCGGGTTGCGGACGCCCTCGAAGCGCCGTGGGGCATCCGCCAGGAGCGTCGGCTCCGCGAAGTGTTCGCGCCCGACCACGTCCCCGCTGGAGAATTGACACGCAGGATCGCCGATGTCGTGAACGAACTCGGGCTACAGCCGTGGAAGCCGCCCGAGCCGCTCGATCCCATCGAGGAGGACGAAGTGAATCTGGTGGTCTGGATGGGGGTTCTGGAAAGCGGCCCATTGACTGAGATGCAACGAAGCTCTCATCTTGGCGCTGCCCAACTCTCATCTGCTTCCACTCCCAGCCACTTCCCGAGACCCAGAGACTCCCATGCCTAGCGTCGAAAGCCTGCCGATCGAGCAGTTGCAGCTCGACCTCAGAAACTTCCGGACGGTGCCGCAAGCAAACGAAGAGGAAGCGGTGGAGGCGATGGTGTCCATCCGACCCGGCTGGTTCTGGGCGCTCATGGAGAGTCTGTTGGACAGCGGGTATCTGCCAACAGAGAGCATTCTCGTGCTACAGGGCGTGGGTTCCGACGGGAAACCGACCTTCACGGTCAAGGAGGGGAACCGTCGCGTAGCGGCCCTGAAGATCGCGCACGGACTCTTGAATCGTTCACACCTAGAAGTTCCAGCGAACATCGAGAGCAAGCTGGCCGTTGTATCGAGTGGTTGGCGGGCGGAGACCGAAGAGGTTCCCTGCATCATCTATCCGGCGTCGAAAAGCGACACCGTGGACCGTATCGTTACGCTCGCCCACGGCAAAGGGCAGAAAGCGGGGCGAAGCAACTGGACCGCAGTAGCACGCGCAAGACACAGTCGCGACGAGAGCGGCGCGAACGAACCGGCGCTTGATCTCCTCGAAGGCTACCTGGCAGATGGAAAGAACCGCACACCCCATCAGGCCCAGCAGTGGGCGGGCGACTATCCGCTAACGGTGCTCGCGGAAGCAATGAAGAGGCTCGCTGGGCGTCTTGGGGCGGACTCCGCACGGGACCTCGCAAACCGGTACCCATCGATCTCCCATCGAGACGCGATTGAAGCCATTGCAAAGGACATCGGCCTCAAGCTCTTGACGTTCACGGACATCCGAAAGCCGGGCAAGGATTTCGCAGAACGATACAGGATTCCGCCCCTGTCTGGAGATCCGACGAAAAAACCCGGAAAGAAGGGAGGAACTGGCAAGACCGGGACCAAGACTGGTGCTAAGACGAAGGGTGGGGTAGCACCGGCCGCAAGTTTGCGAGATCCCAAAGCCGTCAAGGCTACAATCAAGAGTTTCACGCCTCGGGGGCCGGATCGGGAGAAGGTGGTTCTTCTGCGAGACGAGATACGTGCGTTGAACCTCAAGTACAACCCCCTAGCCTTCTGCTTCCTGCTCCGTAGCATGTTCGAGATTTCCGCGAAGGCGTACTGCGGGCAACACGGTGCTACGGGCGGGCTTTCCACGAAGAAGAAGGGCAGGGATCGTCGTCTAGTGGACATTCTCCGGGACGTCACAAAGCACTTGACGAAGAGCAAGACCGACATGGAACGCACCAAGCAGCTACACGGAGCGATGGCAGAGTTGGCGCGATCAGAAGGTCTGTTGTCGGTGACCTCCATGAACCAGCTGGTTCACAACCCGAAATTCTCGGTGACCACGGGGGATGTCTGTCAGTTGTTCGGAAACATATTCCCACTCCTGGAAGCAATGAATGAGTGAGCCCGGACATCCAGATGGGACGCGCTCGGGTCAAGATCGCCGAGGTCTCTGATCGCACGTTACGTCACGCCACTCCGGTATCCCGGAGGGAAGCAGCGGCTGGCTCCGTTCGTTCGAGAGATCTTGGAGCTCAATGACCTTGTCGGAGGTCACTACGCCGAGCCGTACGCGGGTGGAGCAGGCGTTGCGTTAGATCTTCTTCTCGGCGGCCATGTCAGCCACATACACCTCAACGACTCGTCGTTGCATGTCTACGCCGTCTGGGTCTCGATCGTCACTCGCCCGGAGGACTTCTGTAGGAGAATCCGAACGGCGGCACTGACCGTCGACGATTGGCGGCGGCATCGTGAGATCGTGCGTCATCCTGAGAACCACGATCTCTTCTCGCTCGGGTTCAGCACCTTCTACCTGAATAGGTGTAACCGTTCGGGGATCTTGACCGCCGGAGTAATCGGAGGTCTGGCGCAAACTGGGAGGTGGAGGATCGACGCCCGGTTTCCGCGGAATGAGTTGGCCCGACGGGTGGAGGCCATTGCCACGAAAGCGGACCGGATCTGCGTGACAAACCTGGATGCCGAGGACTTCATGCGCCGACATGCACCGACTCATCTGCCTATCCAACAGACCCTGATCTACTGCGATCCGCCGTACTACGAGCGATCGCAACGGTTGTACCTAGACGGATATGAGCGGGCCGACCACGTACGCCTCGCCGGCGTTATCCAGACAGAACTCGCTCATCATTGGATGGTGTCCTACGACGCGCATGAGGATATCATGGATCTGTACGAGGGCCGAAGAAGATTCGTTTACAACCTTCCGTACAGCGCTACAAGCTCCTACCAAGGGCGTGAGATCTTCATCCTGTCGGACACCCTTAGCGTTCCGTCAGTATCGGAGGTGCGTGCTGTTAACGATGGTCTAGCCAGAACTTCGACCGTCCAGAAGCGGGCAACTGATTGTAGTGCTGTGACATAGGCGGGATTTGGGGGTGTACGCTACTGGGTACGGGTCATGGGCGGACGCCGAGGAGGCGGAAGGCTTCGGCCTGGAGCGGGGTGGGACGGGTGAGGACATCGGCGGCCACGGCCCCATCGGCAGCGGGCTGAACACGGTTGCGGGTCAGCGTGGCGAGGTCGGCCAGCAGGGTCTGGAAGCTGTGGACGGGAAGGCCGTCCGGAGTGCGTTTTCTGCCCGCCTTGGCACGGGCCGAGGGCGAGGGGCGGGCGGGCGCGACGGGTGAGGTTCGGGCCGCCTCGGCGGCGGCGGGGTCGTCGTCGTCGAAGAGCAGCGGGGCGAGGGCGCGGCGCATGTGCCACTCGACATGGTAGGCGAGCATGCAGAGGAAGACATGGGCCCGTACCCGGCCTTCGAGGCGGTGGTGGACGGGGCGGACCTTGAGATCGACGGTCTTGTAGCTGCGGAACGCCCGCTCGATGCGGCTCAGGCCCTTGTAGGACTGGACCGCCTCTTCCGCGGCGAGTTCCCCGGCGGGCACGTTGGTGCGGATGACGTAGATGCCGTCGAGGGCGGCCTCTTCGGCGATGCGGCTCTCGTTGCGCGCCCAGGAGAAGGTGTCGTCGGTGCTCTCGGTGTCGAAGTGCTTGCCGACCTTGTAGCGGCGCAGCGCCCGGTCGGCGCGCACGGCGATCTTGTCCTTGCCCGTGAGGGGCCGGTGCTTGCGCCGGGTTGCGGCCACGACCTTGTCGAGCTCGGCCTCGGTGGCCGCGAGCAGGTCCAGGCGCTTGCGGGCCCGCTCGGCGGCGAGCAGGGGGTTGCGGCAGACGACGAGGCGCTCGCCGGGATACAGTTCGGGGGCGGTGATCTCGGCCAGATCCTGTTCGTCGAAGAGCGAGAGCTGCAAGTCGCCGCTGGCCACCAGCTTGCGGATCGCCGGGGCACGCAGTGCGGTGATCCACTCCAGCCCCGCGGGACGGACCTCCTCGCGGATGCGGGCATCCGTGAGCAGCCCCCGGTCGCCGACGAGTACGACGCGCGACAGGCGGAAGCGTTCGCGCAGCTTCTTGAGCTGGGCGCCCAGGGTCCCGGGATCGGCGGTGTTGCCTTCGAAGACCTCCACCGCGACGGGACAGCCCTCGCCGTTGCACAGCAGCGCGAAGACGATCTGGGGCTTGCCGCGCTTGCCGTCGCGGGAGTAGCCGAGCTTGGCCAGCGGGCACTTCGAGCCTTCGAAGTAGACCGAGGTGATGTCGCAGAGCACCACAGCGCCGTCCTCGAGGTGCCGGGCCGCCAGATGGCGCTCGATGCGGTCCTGGCGCTTGAGCAGCCAGTCCATGGCCCGGTAGAGCTCGTTCTCGCCGGCGTCCCCCACGGCGAGCTCCTCGCCCAGCGTGTGAGCCAGGGTCTCGCCGGACAGGGAGCGTGCGGTGGCGAGCTTGGAGCGGGGATCCAGGATGCGGGCGAGGATCATGGCGGCGGCCAGGGCCCGCTCGCGCGACGGACGGCGGTCCAGAAGCTTTTCGAGGCCCAGGCGGCGGGCACTTCCCAGCACGGCCGCGACGTGGCCGTGGGGCCGGGAGCGGAGGATCTTGAAGGCGTCGCCCAGAGAGGGGAGCGCGACGCCGCCCTTGAGGAGGATGCGGAGTCCCTCGACCAGGTCGTCGGGCCACTTCGACAGGTTGGCGAGGGTTCGTTTCTTGACCTTGCCGTCTTCGCGGAAGGACTCGCGCAGCAGGACGGCGGGCGGGGAGTTCCGGTTGGGCACGCGCTCGATATACATGGGTATGATAGTAACGAATAACCCAAGGCATGTCAAACTGATATAATATTCATTACATGGGTACACCATCCGACATGGTAATCCCCCCTAACGTCTTCTTCCCCAATGGGTTACCGCGTCAGAAAGTCCGGATTTCGCTGGAAGTTCGGTCTAGCGGCGTTGGTCTGACGCCGACAGGTGTGCGGTCCGGTGTCATTGGAGGAACCGCTCGGCGGCCTCGAATGGCCTTGACCTGATCCGTCCGCGCGGAGAGGCCACGGGCCACGGCCATTCTGCCCCCAGAGTCCGCACGCGCCTGCGTTTCCTGAACCTCTTGCGGCTCATCCGTTAGGGCCGATCCCGGGCTGCGGGGTCGTTCTCACCTGATTGATGGCGCTGGAACCGCTCGATCTCCTGCTGGGTCTCTGGCCGCTCAAGGGCTACGGCGATCGCCTGCACGTGGCCCCGCATAGCTGAGAGGTTCTTCGATAGCGCTTCGAGTGCCTTGACGCCCCGAAGCTCAGACGGTTCCGATGCATCGGTTGCGAGGAAGGAGCGAACTTCCAACACCGAGTTAGACGTGTGGTCAGTCGGATCCCAGGGGAAACTCCGTCGGCTCTCGTAGGTTGCCGACACCCGTACAGGCGCATCGCAGAATGTCTCGCGAAGGGCAATGAAGGAACCCCACGTCAATACCCGGCGACTCCCCGGGCCGAGCAGCGGTATACCGTCGACCAGCGGCCGCTCCCGCACCGGTCTCCAGATGTCGTCCATCAGTTTCGCCGGATTGTTCGACGCTTCACGCTCAATCTCGCGAGGAAGCTTGAATCGCACGTCAAACGCCGGGCTGGCTCCCACATTCTCGATCACGATTTTCAGGATCGAGGGTCGGCGGTCATCATGCGCCGTGTACACGACGACATCCGGGTCCACGTGTGACCGGAGGAGGTAGTAGTTGATGGTGAAACCGCCCACGCTGGCGAGCACCAGCATGATCGTGGCGACGAGCATCGCCACCTGGATCCATTCTTGTCCCATGTTTCTTTCCTTCGCCGACCCTTTGGTTCCTCTTGATCCGCGTCGTGCCCGTACCTTCCGTTTCGGGGAACTCCCGGTGCTCCACACTACTAGGAATGTAGCCTAACCACGCTGAGCGCTGTCGGTGACCCGAGGGGCACAGGGATGCCCTGATGACGGTTCGGACTCCGGCCAATCGATCCCGCATTCTGTGGGCTCGGAGTCCCGCCATTCAAGTCCGTTCTTCCCGCTCTTACGGCACGTTCCAGCAGGGTCCCGTACACCAGCAGGAAACGCAGATCGTGCAGTCCTGTAATACTTTAGACGATTTTCTGCCGGGATTCGGGCCATCTACAATCCGCTGGCCCAGCTCTACCAGCGCGATGTCCGCGCTTTCCTCGAAGACCGGTTCGAGGAGACGAATCCTGTCACGGCCATGTTCCGGGCGCACCCCGAGCTGCGTGGCAGTCCTGCCGCCATGCAATCTCTGCGGCGTTGCGGGGAATTGCACCGGGAACTCGTGAATCTGCACGAGGTCCTGGGGCTACGCCGACGCCTGTCGACGATTCCCGCGTATTCGCTGCCCGCCCCCAGTTCGAAGTGGAATGCGGTTCAACAGGGACGTGCCGCGGCTGAAGACGAGCGTCGGCGTCTCGACCTGGGAATCGCTCCGCTGCCGGATGTGACCGATCTCCTCGGAGCACAGGGCATCAGTACCGCTCTGGTGGATATGGACGACGAGATCTCCGGGCTGACCCTGATGGGCGTCGGCAGCAACATCCTCGTCGCGGCGAACCGGGCCCATCACATTCTCCGCCGTCGCTTCTCGTTCGCGCACGAATACGCGCACGTCCTGCTGGATCGCGAACGAAAAGCCATCCTGAGCCGCACCCAGGACCGGTCCAGCCTGATGGAGGTTCGGGCCAACGCCTACGCTGCTGCGTTCCTGATGCCCGCTGTGGGAGTGCGAAGCTATGTGGACGCCTTGGCGATGGGCCAGCCGAGCCGACCCCGGGCGGACACCTTCGATGGAGACACAGCCACGCGGGTCGAAGGAAGGGTGATTGCCCGGACCCAGGATCTCGAGCTGCACGATGTCGTCAGGATGGCCAACCACTTCGGAGTCGGCTGCGCGGCGATGCTCTACCGGTTGAAGGGGCTCGGCTTCCTGAGCGAGGATGAGCGCTCACGACTGGCTGGGCAGGATCGTGCGGGACGTGCCAAGGCGCTGAGGGCTTTCCTCGGACTTCCGGAACCGGACAGTTCCGGCGGGCAGGAGAGGGTTCGGTCCAGGTTCCTGGCATTGGCGATCGAGGCGTACGTCCGCGGCAAGATCACGAGGCGGAAGCTGGACGAGCTGGGTTGTCTGGTGGAGCTGGAGAGCCTGAGCGAGGGTCTGGAGGAGGCGGGCATTGGGGAGGGGTGCGTTGACGCCGATGAGGAATTCGGTGGGTACTGATGCTCCCTCGGATATGACAACTGGCGTTGTCACAATGTAAAGTAGAGTATACATTCCCACCACTTGGCCGATTCCACTATGGACGCGTCCCGGAATCCGTTCGAGACTGGGATCAATCGATTTCGGACCGCCAGCACCTCGTTCCCCACATCCGATCACCGAAAGGACCGGCAGTGCCACAAGTGAACCCCGAAATCCTCCGCTGGGCCCGCGAGACGGCCGGGCTCAGCCCGGAGGACGCGATCAAGAAGCTGGGGATCGGAGACGCGTGGGGCGTGGCGGCCATCGACCGGCTGGCGGCCTTGGAAAACGGGGAAGTCCCGCCGACCCGGGCCATGCTGTCCAGGATGGCCAGCAAGTACCGCAGGCCACTCCTGACGTTCTATCTCGCCCAACCCCCTCGCCGAGGTGACTGGGGCAAGGACTTCCGTGCGCCGATGACGGGCCGGTCCCACGAGGACGAGGCAGTCCTCAATTCTCTGGTCCGGAACGTCCAGGCCCGTCAGGGACTCCTTCGGGAGGCGATGATGGACGAAGACGACGACCTTGCCCCGCTCTCTTTCGTCGCGTCGGCGACCACCGATACGTCGGCAACGCAGTTGGTCGCATTGATTCGGGACACGCTTGGGGTGCCGCTTCAGGCCTTCCGGGCCGCCGGGAATCCGGACGAAGCGTTCCGCCTGCTCCGATCCCACACGGAACAGGCCGGCATCTTCGTCCTGGTGTTGGGCAACCTGGGCAGCCACCACACCGATCTGGGGGTGGAGGTGTTTCGGGGGTTCGCCTTGGCAGACGACGTCGCTCCGTTCGTGGTCGTCAACCCGAAGGACTCGGCGGCTGCAAGGTGCTTCACTTTGCTCCACGAACTGGCGCATCTGTGGGTCGGCGAGCCGGGAATCAGTGGTGGAGACCCCATGGACCCCGTTGAGGTGTTCTGCAACAGGGTGGCGTCCGGCTTCCTGCTACCGGAGGAGGAGTTGGCCGCGTACCAGCGCCCCGCGGGGAACAGTGTGGACGCTTGGGCCGCAGCGATCGCCGCGTTCGCCGCGCCCCTGAACGTCAGCTCTTCGATGGTCGCCTATCGGCTCCACCGCCAAGCCGTGATTGATCGCGAAACCTGGCGTGGTCTCAACCGCCTGTTCCGGAGCCGTTGGCTCGATGGCCAGAGGCGCCAGCGTCAGAAGCGGCAGGGGAGCGACGGTGGTCCCACTTACGGTGTACTTGTCCGACACAGCCTTGGTCTGGGCCTCGTCGAGCTGGCCGGTCGGCTGGTTTCCTCGGGATCTCTAACGGCTACCAAGGCGGGCCGGGTCATGGGCGTCATTCAGTAATGGCGAGACTACATCGCGGCCCTCGGAACCGGAGGGGGCCGAACGACGGCGCTCGCAAAGGAGGATCCGTGGAGACAGCTGTAGCTCGAAGGCTCGATCGCGTACACCTGACTCGCGAAGGGCGAAGAAGTACAGCCATGAAGATATTCACGATCGGCTTTACGAAGAAGCGCGCGCAGGAGTTCTTTGGATCGCTGCGTGATGCCGGGGCGAACCGGGTAGTGGATGTGCGTCTCAACATCGTGTCGCAACTGGCTGGATTCGCCAAGAGGCACGACCTCGCCTATTTTCTCCGCGAGATCTGTGACGTGGACTACGTACACGTCCCGAGCCTCGCGCCAACAAAGGAGATTCTGGATGCCTACCGGAAGCGGCGGGGGACTTGGGGGCAATATGAAGAACGCTTCATGGCATTGATGGCTCGTCGGCGAATCGAGGATGTAGTTGATCCGGCGCTCCTCGACGGCGCCTGCCTGCTCTGCGGCGAGCACCGGCCCCATTACTGCCACAGACGCCTGGTTGCGGAATACCTCAGGGAGCAGTGGGGAGGTATCGAGATCGAACATCTGGTGACGGGCGGGAGATCCCCTTCCTCCACTCGCAGCCCCACCGCCACTGACACGGAGCCTCTGATTCCAAAAGACGCCGAGCAGAAGACCGAGCCGGTCCGGACGATTCACCACACCGAGAGCGGCCATTCGGTCGATCGTGCGCAGCTGCTTCGGAGTGAGCGAGTTCGGAAGATTATTTCCGAGGTCGCGGACAAACTGAAGGCTCCCCGGACGGTGGAGTCTCGGGGCACGACCTCGAAGTCCACTTCGTAGTTTTCGTCGCAGCGAGCTGCTAGCCCATCGGCAAGCGGAGGCGATACACCTGGACCGTCTGGATTCCGAGTTCCGTCTCGGCAACCAGGAGCACATAGTCGCTGCCGAACTCCCAGACCGAGCCGGGGAGTGGGGCCAGGTGACAGACGAACTCGCCCCCGGCGTTGAAGCTCAACCACCCCCGGTCCTCGCGTGGCCGGTCGTACTGGCGGACCCAGATGCGCCCGTCCCTGCCGACCATCACGATGGAAACCGACGGGAAGAGTTCGGCCACGGGACGATTGGTGCTGACGCGCGCGTCATCGTACCGGCTCCAGGGCGCGGACGCGGGTTGGTTGCGGCTCTCGATGTAGTCCTCAGGCCACGCCTGCACATCCGCGCCGGTGACCTCGCGGTCGGGCTCGAACCACCGGATGATCGTGCGAAGGTTGAACTCGTCGTCAAGGACCCGGACCTCGGTGTCCCGGCCGTGTGCCAGCGCGATGGTGGACCCCCACGGCATCGACCCGGGCAAACGACTGGAAGAGCGGGGAGAGCCAGTAGTCCGGTATCTCCTTGACGACACCGCTGATCCGATAGGGCATCCGCGCGAGAGTACCGACGAGGTTGTCTTCGGGATCGTGGACCTGGACGAGCAGCGTGTCGGGGTTGCTGAAGTCCTCACGGCGGGCGGACTTCAACTTCGAATTCACGCTGTAGCCGTTGTCGAGGACGCCGCCCTGTATCCAGTTCAGGAACAACGGGTTCAGCTTTACCTGCCGCACGAAGTCGCTCTCCGCGGTGAAGACGTTGTAGCGCCAGGGCGCCGCTGCGTCCGCCACCCACAGCGTGTCGCCAGCCGTGACCCAGAGCTGGAAGAGATCGTCGAACTCGCCGGGCCCCTCGCCCTTTCGGCCCATCGACCTGAGGTGCCCGCCGGTCTCGTCGTAGATGCGCACTTCGCCGGTCGCGCGGTCCGCTGCCACGATGGATCCGTCCGACAGCCGTCCCGTCCCCTGGATAGAGGAGAACCACTGCCGCTCGTCGGTCTCGTCGTCTCCGATGACGACGCTCGGTTCTTCGCCGATCGTACAGGTGGCATCCGCACTCGAGGGGTCGCTTTCCACGATCCTGACGCCCGCGCTGTCAATGGGCAGCGTCGGGGAGTCGAGTTCGGCGTCCCGGTTGCAGGACGCGAGGAGGAGGACGGACAGGACTACGGGAACAAGACGGCAGCTGGGAGCGGTCAGCATTCGGATCACCGATGGAATCGAGGGGAGCGGATGTGCGATGCCCGGCTCTACGGGCCTGCTGATGCGCGGGTTGCAGGATTCGCCATCCTCTCGCCGCTTCCGTTGACGAGGAAGACGGTGGGCATTGGCTGCGATCCGGGGGGTCGGAACGGCGCCACGCCAGGTGGGACAGAAACGACAACTGGAGTTGTCATTATGTAATGTGAAGTGTACATATCGTGCTGCTGACCGGCGGCTTCGGGCGGAAACGAGCTTGCCGCCCCAGGGCATGGCTGGACCGGTTGTGGTATCCTACACTGCTGACACAGGAGGGCAGCATGCACTCACGATCGGGCAGCCAGATTCGACACGGGTACGCCGTGATCCGGGTCAGTCTGGACGACCATAGCAACCACACCGTCCCCGTCGGCGGCGTCGCATGGCAGACGACCAACCCATGGTACGGATGGCGGTGGCTGGAACACGACGAGAAGATGCGGGGCGTCGATCCGGCGACCCGGACGCTCATCCGCATTACGCGGAACCAGATCCGCCGCTGGGCTGGGGAGCGGAAGGTACCCTACGAGCCGGATCCTGTGGAACCGACAACTGACCGCTCTTGGAACGCCGTCTCCGAGATCCTCACGACCGCTGTGCGCCTCGACCTCCCGAAGGCGATGAATCCGATGGATGAACCCGACACGGGAATCGAAGCGCTCTTCGAGGCGGTGGTTCAGGCCGGGCGGACGGTCCGCAAGGAGGCATCGTGAGTCAAGGACTCGCCCAGCCCGGATCACCGGCGCAGACCACTGTACCAACGGCGGATCCGGTCTCCGAACTCCTGCACCATCTGGACGATGTGTGGCGGGCCCGGGGCGAGGACCACGTCCGTCTCCTGCAGGCGCTGACGCCGCATCTGCACGCGGCCCGCGCGGTCACGCGCGAACTCGATCACCATCTCGCGCGCCGGTTCAACGCCTTCCGTTTGCGCAGGACATGTTGCCAGGAGTCGGCCGGTTTGACCGATCGGACCTCCTCGCTGGCCGACTCCCATCGAGCAGGGTCGCCCTTGAAGCGGTACTCGAGGGTGTGGCGGGTCAGTAGCCCATTGACAGTGAGGCCATCGCCACCGATCCGGGCGAGGTCGTCGGCGATCCGGCGGATCGCATCGAAGGCCGGGAGCTTCGCGACTTGATGAAGGGAGTCCGGCAGAAGCTCGGCGCTGACCGATTGGATTGGTCGTTTGCCGTGGGAGGGGCCCAGGACGCGGATGCGGTTGGTGTGTTGGGGGTCGTCGGCGATCAGGAGGTAGGGGACGGCTGAGCCGCGCACGCGTTCCTTCCAGCGGGCGCGCATGAAGGTGTCGCTGGGTCGTTGGGATTCGGCTACTTCGATTGGGCCGACCGCGACGGCTCGTGTGGTGCCGGGTCGGGAGGGGAGGGGGCGGGCGGCGCCCTGTTCGGTCAAGAGGTCGAGAAGACGGGATGCGGTCACGGGGGTGAGTTGCTCCTCATCGGTAGCCCGGGTGATCGGAAAACCGGGAAAAAGGGGCTGGGCTAACTGAAACTTGGAGGACCCATCGTTTCATTCTCAGTCACGAAACTGGAGTGACCCCGAACACTCGTTCGAACCAGGCTAGGAACTGATCCGCCGCAGGGCTGCTGGCTCCGAAATAGCGGGCCTTGATCGCCACGCCGTACGGGCGCCCGGGCTCTTCCTGCCAAGCCAGCCAAGTATGGAGGACTGCTTTCCTGGCGTGTGACTCCGAGTAGCGTGCTCCGAGTTCCTTCGCTTTGCGTGCCGAGCTTTGAGCATGGGGGAGCAGCGGATCGCCCTCGTTGATGAGTTCCCGCAAGAAATCTTCCAATGCTCCAGTTTGGCGATTGTCCGGCATGAGCCACACCCCTACGCGAGTCCCGTACACCTTGGATTCTCCCGCAAAGCCACCCGCCGGGATCTCGTCCGGGGTTTCAACGCCGACGCCTCTTAGCCGCGACGTTACCGAGTCCCAAGTGCTCTTGGGTTCGTCGTTGGCGTCCAAGACGAAACCGAGCGACTTTCCGGTTCCAGCGCCCACGGCGACACGAATGGCCCGAAGCACCCCAGATTTGCCGCCCGAGTCCTTGAATCCCGGGAGAGCTTCGACGTCGAATCTCCGCCGGACCAGCAGGTGACGGATGGCATGCTCATCGTCCGTACCCTCGATGAAAAGCATCCCGGCATGACCTGCGGATCCAACCATCAGCGGAGTTCGATGCTCAGATCGGCCGCAGTGATTATGTCCGCGGCACTAAAGCTCACGCTGCGATCCAGTTGTCGTTCGATCTTCTGAACAGATACCGCTTCCGCCAGATCAGATCGCTTCTTCAGGAGGGCCGCTAGCCCGATGATGGAGTCCAGGCTGTGGGTGGTCGCAAAGACCTGAATGGATGATTTCACCGCCGCGTCAACCACGAGATTCCACATTTCCTCCATGACCGTCCAGTGAAGGCCAGTGTCGATCTCGTCGACCAGTAGGAATCCTTCGGCTGCGCGCACCAACGAAAGGGAAAGCGCGAGGAGCCGACGCATCCCGTCGCCGTGGCTCCCTATTGGCACACGGGGAGTGCCTGGCTGGAAACCCAACAGGATCCCATCCGAACCGCCTACGGTTGGTTCGCCGGCCAGGAACTGGATCGATTGCAGGTCCTCCTGAAGGATCCTCATCGCCTCGACCACTTCGGATTCCCGACCGTGATGGATGACATAGTTCCACGTACCAGCCATCTCTCGAGCATGCAGGGAGTCGGCGGTCACGAACTGAAGTGGCGGCCATTTTGGACGCTCGGCCGCCGCACGTCGCATTGCCGGGGAACGCCAATCGACGGAACCATCCTCCGCGAGTGGGAATTCAGTGCCGTCCTTGTCGTTACCAGCCCGGATCAGAAGTGCCAGCGGTCGAACAGTTCCCGAAAGGACCTCGAAGAGATCCTCAGGCTCCCCAGGCTCGCCTTCTACGATGTGAATCCGAACCCGACCGAACCCGTCGCTGGAGGAGACGCCAAGGTGAACCCCCGGTTCCAGCGTATGGCCGTGGAAGTGGTGGTGCAGGGGGTATGCAGGACCCCTCCGGCGATCCTCCCTGATGGACGATTCCAACCGCCGCCGGGCTGACTCAAACAATACACGAGGGTCACCCCGCGACACGAGAAGCTGGACGGCTTCGAGAACTGAGGTTTTTCCGCAGTTGTTGGGGCCCACCAGCAGGTTCACCGCACTGAGTTCACGAAGCTGGTATTCCTCGAAGCCTCGGTAGTTCTCTAGGCTGAGCGTCCGGATCATCTTCCGTTGGTCTTGGGCTCCGCCGCCGCGGCCGAGCGATTCGGTGGGCGTGTTCGGCTTACCCAAGGTGTCACGACCGTCGGAAGCCCGCCAGTGTCGTGACGGCGAGGGCACCCGTCAACTATCTTGGCTTGGCAATCATCGCTCACGTCGGCATCGGAACTCACGCGCCCATAGCACCCCGGGACCGCGCGACCGTGCTTGGGCCGCCACCTCGGGTGTAGGAGCTGACATGCGCCCTCACGGTGGTATCCTGGCCGACGCAGTGTAAGTTCTGTTCACCTGCCCGGTGAGCGGGCTTCTCTCCCCGCGCCGTAGAGAGTAACCCCACGATCCCGGAGACCCTCCCTCACTCAGCACCGCCAACCCCAGACGCCGAAGAATCGCAGGCCGACCACATCCTACAACATCAGAGATGCTCCGGCCTACTCTTTCCCCGAGGCCTCCCGTTACCTCGGAGTGCCTCAGGCAACGCTCCGCTATTGGGTCGTCGGTCGCACGCATCGAAAGGATTTGGAGCGTGCGGTCTCCAAACCACTGATCCGCGCCCCTTCCGGAAGCAGGAACAGGGTCTCCTTCAACAACCTGATCGAGGCCCACGTTCTTCGCGCCCTCCAGACCATCCGCGGAGTCAGGATGACGGCGGTTCGCGACGCCCTCACCTACGCCGAAGAAGCTCTGGGAATCGAGCGCCTGCTCCTGCGGGATGAACTCCGCACCTCGGGCCAGGACCTCGTTCTCGAACACCTCGGCTCACTGATCACACTCTCGCGTTCCAGCCAAATGGCAATGCGAAAGCTCCTCGCGGCACACCTGGAGAGAGTCGACCGTGATGTTGACGCCCTTCCGTCCCGCCTCTACCCGTTCCGCGCCGAACGGTCCACGGACAGGCCGATTGTGATCGATCCCCATATCTCCTTCGGCCGGCCCACCGTAGCGGGATCCGGAGTTGCCACCGGCGCTTTGGCGCAGCGGATCGATGCCGGTGAAACCGTCGAAGCCCTGGCGTGGGACTACGGGCTGGAGATCGCCCAGATCGAAGACGCGATCCTCTACGAGAGGGCCTGAGCCACCCCCCCTGCTCGGGCCGCGACGATTGCAATTCCACTACTGGCGCCATTGCAATTCCGTGATTGGCATCAGGCCACATCTCCCTCTAACCGAGTGCCATCAACCTCACCTACACCAAGCCCCTGTCGCCGACAGACCACAACCAGAATCCCCCTGTCCCACGAACCCCACCCCCCATGCACCGCAACCCCACCGGCACCTACCAAACCACCCCCACCCCCGGCGACCCCGTCCGCGCCTTCATCCCCCACCCCCTCCCCCCCACCCCCCAAATCACCCCCCGCGAAACCCTCGGCCACCTCCTCGAACAGGCCGCCACCGCTCTCGGCCGCCTCGACGCCGTCACCACCCTCCTCCCCGACCCCGCCCTCATCGCCTACGGCCACATCCGCAAAGAGGCCATCCTCTCCTCCCGGATCGAAGGCATCCAGTCCTCGCTGACCGACCTCATGCTCCACGAAGCAGGACGCCCCGCCACCACCAACCCCACCGACACCCTCGAAACCTCGAACCTCGTCACCGCACTGAACCACGGCCTCGACCGCCTGCGAGCCGGCTTTTCTTTCTCCAACCGCCTCCTGCGCGAGATGCACGCCCTCTTACTCGCGAGCGAACGCGGGTCCGCCAGGATGCCCGGCGAATTCCGGCGATCCCAGAACTGGATCGGCGGCTCGCGTCTCGGCAACGCGGTCTTCGTTCCCCCGCCGCCCAGCCATGTCCAGCAGTGCATGGCCGACCTGGAGCGGTTCATCCACGACCCGGACGACGGGCTTCCCGTTCTCGTTAAGGCCGGCCTGGCCCACGTCCAGTTCGAGACCATTCACCCGTTCCTTGACGGCAACGGTCGCCTGGGACGCCTCCTGATCACCCTCATGCTGTGCGACGCCGGGCTCCTCCGGGAACCGCTTCTGTACCTCAGCCTGTACTTCAAACACAATCGGAGCACCTACTACCGGCTCCTGAACGACACCCGGCGCACCGGAGACTGGGAGGCCTGGCTGCGGTTCTTCCTGGAAGGTGTGCGGGAAGTGGCCGAAGACGCGGGCGTGACGGCCCGGACCGCCAGCGAAACGATCGGTGACGACCGCTCGCGAATCGGCCGTCAGGGACGGCGTGCGGGGTCCGCGCTGAAGGTGCACCACGCGCTCGTCGAGCGGCCGGTCGGGAACATCGGGCGCCTCGCGTCGCGTACGGGCCTCTCCGCGCCAACCGTCGGCGCCGCGCTCCGGCTCCTCGAGAGTCTCGGCATCGTGCGCGAGGTCACGGGACGGCAGCGGGGGAGGGTGTTTACGTATGAGCGGTATCTGGCGGTGCTGCGGGAGGGGACGGAGGGTCCGCCTGGGTAGCACTCACTTCCGCCAGCGATCGCCGGGCATGATTCGACGCATGAATCCATCGAAATGGGGAACGGTGAAAGCGGTGTCGCCGTGGGCCGGGCTCCAGACCATTCCCTTCGCGATCAGTTTGGCGCGAACCGGAGCGAGCGAGGTCACTCTGCGATCGAGTTGGCCGGCGATTTCGCCGGAGCGATGGGGGCCGGCGCCCAGCTCGGCCATTGCCCGGAGATACCGCCGTTCGGTCTGGGTAAGACGATCGAACCGCACCATAAAGAAGCCTTCGTCGAGTGTGGCGAGGGCCGAGGCGGATGCCGACCGCACATCCTGCTCCGTAATCGGCGATCGCGCTGCGGCGTCCCAGACATGCTTGCCCCACTCCTGGAGAAAGTAGGGATACCCCTCGGCCTCACTGAGGATCATTTCGACGGCATCCTTCCGGAACTCCACTCCCAGTTCCCCGGCGGGCTTGGTGATCGCGAGCGCGGCGGCCATTGGCGACAGCGGGCCGACCTCCGGATAGTCGAACAGCCGCTCGGCATAGGACTTCGCATGCCCCATTCGTCCGCGCAGTTGTGGGAGACCCGCACCCACCAGCGCTACGGGAAGCCTGCGCTGCGCCGTGCGGTGGAGCGCGACGATCAGTGCCGCCAACTCGTTCTCGGTGACGTATTGGAGTTCATCGATGAACATCGCCAACCCCGTGTCCGCGCTCAGACAAGCTTCGCCTACAGCTTCAAGGAGGGCCTGCAGGTCGAGTTCGAGGTCGCCGTTGTCCGCCAGTCCAGGCTCGGGATCAAGGTCGAGCCCGAGGTCGATATCGTGGTACTTCACCTTGAGGGCGCCGGCGAACCCTGCAAGACCCCGGAGCGCCCGCCTCGCAAGTTCACGTGCACGCGACAGTCTCGCCAGCTTGATCATGGCCGAGCGCAGCCCGGGGGTCAGGAGCGCGGGGAGCGAACGTGACTCGGGCGCCTCGACACGGGTGACCAGCATTCCCCTCGATTCCGCGTAATCGCTCGACTTGAGGAGCAGGACCGTCTTGCCGACGCCTCGAAGTCCAACCACGAGGATGCTCTTGGCGGGACGGCGTGTCCGTACTCTCTCGAGCGTTATCCGAAGCCTGTCCAGCAGGTCTTCACGCCCTGCCAATTCAGGGGGAGGCATGCCGGCTCCGGGCGAATAGGGGTTGCGAATCGGATCCATGGGTTTTCGATTATAGGGAGGTTAGCAGGTTTATTGCCAAGAGATAATACCGCTAAACTCGTTATAAATCCAATTTCCCGGTTGCAATTTCACCGCCACGACAATTGCCTTTCCACTACTGTCACCATTGCAATTCCGGTATCAGCATCGCATCTTCGACACCATGGATCCGAAACACCAGGCCTACCGGCCCCGAATCGCCGACCAGGAGTTGGCTTGGCGGCTCGCTTCCTCCGGTGCCGTCGTCATCGAGGGGCCGAGGGTGTGCGGGAAGACCACGACCGCGCGACAGGCGGCGGCGAGCGAGGTGCTCATGGACGCCGACCCCCGTGTCGGCGAGACCATGGCCGTCGACCCCGCACTGCTGCTTGCGGGAGCGTCCCCGCGGCTGGTCGACGAATGGCAGGCGGAACCGGCGATATGGAACTATGTCCGGCGGGCCGTGGACGACCGGCCGGGGTTGGGGCACTTCATCCTTACCGGCTCGGCGGTCCCCGCGGACGACGTAACGCGGCACACCGGCGCTGGCCGAATGAGCCGGCTCCGCCTTCGTCCGATGTCCCTATTCGAACTGGGACACTCCACCGGCCACGTATCGCTCAAGCGGCTGATGGACGGCAGTCCCCCGCACAGCACCTCGAGCGAGCTGGCGCTGGAGGCTCTGGCCGAACTGCTCTGCGTGGGGGGATGGCCGGGCCACCTTCGCCGAAGTTCGAGTGAGGCGGCGATGATCGCGAACGAGGACTACCTGGCCGAAATCTGCCGGGTCGACATCAGTCGCGCAGGGGGAGTCAACCGGGATCCGGAGAGGGTCGCGCGGTTTCTGCAATCGCTTGCGCGCAACACGGCAACGGCAGCCACCGCGGCGACGATGGCACGCGACGCCCAAGGCTCCGACGCGGCGTTCAACGAACAGACCGCGCGCTCCTACCTGGCCGCGCTCGAACAGCTCATGGTCGTCGAACAGCAGCCCGCATGGGCACCCCACCTGCGCTCGCGCTCCCGGCTCCGGACTTCGCGGAAGCGTCACTTCGTGGATCCCTCGCTTGCGGCCGCGGCACTTGGAGCGGGGCCGGAGCACCTGCTCAGGGACGTGTTGTGGTTAGGCCTCCTGTTCGAGTCCATGGTCGTACGGGATCTGCGAGTCTACGCACAGGCGATGCGCGCCAGGGTGTATCACTACCGTGACAACACGGGCCTGGAGGTCGATGCCGTCGTCGACGCCGGCCCCGGGCGATGGGCCGCGTTCGAGATCAAGCTGGGAGTAGGCCGGATTGAAGACGCCGCGAGAACGCTCCTCACCTTCGCCGAGCGGGTCGATACGGCCCGCTGCGGCGACCCGGCAGCTCTCGCCGTGGTGACCTCCACCGGCTACGGATACCAGCGCCCGGACGGCGTGGCGGTGATCCCAGTGGGCGTGCTTGGTCCGTGATGTCCGTCGGCGCCCGCCCGAAGCGCCCGCCTCCCCAACCCTCTCCCGCAGGCTCAACGGCGCCCGTCACTTCGCTGGTGGCGTTGGAGGTCCGCAGCGTGACCCGGTCGAGCTCTTCCCCCCAGCCCATCACAATTGCACCCCATCGTCCACCCACCGATGCGCCACCGCCATTTCGTGGAACGCCGCCCCGTCGTCAGGGTATTTCTACATACCCCCCATGGTTCAGGCCAAAGACTGAACCGGAAAGAGAGAAGCCCCATGGACAACCTTCCCTCCACCCCACGCATTCGTCCCACCCGTGCCCCCCCAAAGCGCACGCGCCCACTCCGTCGCCACCTGGCGATGCTGGCGGTCGCGATCGGCGCTGCGGGCCTCCTCGCCTGCGAAGAGGAGGAGTGGTCGCGCGGCATTGTGATCGGAAAGATCGACTTCGATGATCTTGCATGGCCGTTGCCGCAGATCCCCGAGACGGCAACCGTCGGGGTCCCCCTGGAGATAGCGGTTTGGACAGGGGGCAGCGGCTGCTATGAGTATTCGTGGACCGCAGGAGGGGTCGACGGTCGGTCGGCTACGTTAATCCCGACCGATACCTTTATTGTTGGCGGTTGCTCGACCGATCCCGAGTTCGTCGAACACAGGACAACGAGGGTCTTCGAGGAGCCGGGGACCGCGGAGATCACGCTTTGGTACAGCGACGGCGGGGCGATTCGGCGCGAGGATCACAACGGGGAGGGGCGCAAGGTGTACACGGTGGAGGTGTCACCCGCGGGGTAGGAACAGGCGGGGGATCGGTGTTCACCCCCAGAGCGCCCCGACCGGCACCGCAAACAGCCCCTCCCCAAACGCCGTCGTGTGATCCCCGTCGTACAGCAGTACCCCCATCCGAAACCGCTTCCCCGCCACGCGCCGGAGCCTCTTCAGCCCAACGAAGTCACGCGCGCGCAACGACGCCGCCGCCTTTACCTCGACCCCGTAGCATTTGCCCGACGCGCTCTCCATCACGATGTCCACCTCGACCTTGTCCTTGTCGCGGTAGTGATGGAAGGCCAGAGGCTCGTCCACCCAGAGCGCCTGCTTTCTCAGCTCGTTGTAGACGAAGGATTCCAGCAGCGACCCCAGGTCGGCGGGGTTGGCCACCAGCCTTCGTCGGCTGATCCCGCGCACGGCGCACATCAAACCGGAGTCGACGGCGTGCATCTTCGGCGTCTTGACCAGACGGGTGACCTCGGCGCCCTGCCACGCCGGGACACGCTCCACCAGGAAGAGCTGCTCCAGGAGACCCAGGTACTTCCCCGCCGTAAGCCGGTTCAGGCCAAGCCTGCCCCCGAGGTCGGTGAGGTTGACCAGCTGTCCCGAGAGAACGGCGGTCAGCCGGAGCAGCTTTGTCATGGCCTCGACATGACCGATTCCGGGCAGATCGGTCACATCCCGCTGAATGAGGGTGTTCACATACTGCCGATACCAGGCGCTTGCCCGTCGTGCGCCCGCGCGCAATACCGGTTCCGGAAAGCAGCCCGTCACAATCCGGCGCACCAGGTGATCCCTGACCCGCACGTTTCTGGCCGACGGCGCCTCGCCCCGGAGCAGGGCGCCGAGGAACGTCGGCTCACGACCTGCAATCTCGCATTCGGACAACGGCGCGAGCCGAACGGCCTCCATTCTTCCGACCAGCGCATCGGAGACCCTGGGGCGCAGCAGCGCGTTGGCCGATCCCGTCAGCAGGTAGCGCCCGGGCGTCCGGTCCTCGTCCACCGCCTGCTTGATGGCGAGCAGGGTCTCCGGCACGCGCTGCACTTCGTCGAGGGCAATCCTCCTGGCGGGAAGATTGCGGATGAAGCCGACGGGATCCGCGCGGGCCACCTCCGCCTGCGCGATGTCGTCGAAGGTGATGTACTCCCAGCTATTGTCGATCAGGTTCTTGACCAGGGTCGTCTTCCCCACCTGTCGCGCGCCCATGACGAACACCACGGGCGTGTCGGCGAGTGCTTCGCGCACGAGGCGGTCACTGAACCTTGGGAACATGGCGGGGGCTCCTGCGCTGGGGAAGGGCTCCGGAAGCGGCGGGAGGGGTTCCGGCCGATTGTCAAGCGTAATAGCGTCCAATCGTTATGGGAAGAGCGTCCAATTGTCGATTGAAATAGCGTCCAATCGTTATCGAGGAGGCGTCACTCGCCGAGACCCCCCACACGCCGACCATGTCGCGCCGACAACCCGCTCGTCCCGCAAACAGTGAACTCCCGCCCGCCCCTGCGAATTCGATAGCCACGCCGCACAACCGGAACCACGACATAGTCCCGCCCCAGCGGATACCGTCTCCGGAACGCGGTCACCGGACCCGCCCCGACTTCATCCGGGTCGATCTTGCACTCGAAGGTGTCCACACGTCCCTCGCCCCGGCGGAGCACGAAGTCCACCTCGCGCCCCCCCTTGTCACGCCAATAGAAGATGTCGTCGTCCGGATGGCGGAACCTGAGCGAGTCCAGCACCAGGTGTTCCCACAGAACTCCGCGGTCATCCTCCCTGATTCGGTTCCAGCCCCGCTCGAACGTCACGAATCCCGTGTCAAAGGCATAGCACTTGGGCCGGCTGACGATCTCTCCGCTGCCCCCACCCCGGAACGGCCTCACGAGGTGGATAGCGTGCGCGATCTGCAGCGCCTCGGCGTATGACTTGACGGTGGGACGGCTCAACTCCGTCAATCGCGAGAGACGGCTGTAGTCGACCTGCCCTCCGCTCCATCTCAAGAGAAGGCGCAGCAGCGTCAGGAAGCCCTGGCGATTGCGGACGCGGAACAGCTCGAGGATGTCGCGCGCATAGAAGCTGTCGATCCACTCCGCGAACGATTCCGGGGACTTCGTCTCCGCCAGCAGGGCCTCCGGCAGTCCGCCATGCAGCAAGCGGCGGTCGAAGTCCGGAGTCCCGAAAGGCTCGGCGCACTCTTCCCACAGCACCGGGCAAAGATGGACCGACCGCTTTCTTCCGGTCAGCGAGTCGCGAAACTTGCCCGTTGCGGCCAGTGTGGACAAGCCCGTGGCCAGGATCCTGAGATGCGGGTACTCGTCGGCGGCGATCTTGAGCGGCAGGCTCGGATCGGCAAGACGGTGCACTTCGTCGAGCACGATCACGGCTCCGGGCCTCTGGCTGCCGAGAAAGAGTTCGGGATCGGCCAGGGCACGGGCGGTGGACGGCAGGTCACAGTTCAGGTAAACGACATCGGGCACCATGCCGGCCAGGGTGGTCTTTCCCACCCTCCGAACGCCGGACAGCCAGACGACCGGCCTCTCGGACCACGCGCGCTGGATTCTCTCTAGCCACAGGGGACGCCAAATCATAGACGTATTTTACATTTGGTCGGGAATATTGGCAAATGTGACTGCGGATGGGCCAGGACGGCCCCCCGGCTACTGTCGGTCCCCGAGCCTGCGCGCTACAGCCCCGGCCCCCACCGTGAGGAACATCATGAGGAAGAACGCGGGCGTCATGAGTTGGTGCTCGCGCATGAACGCGGCCAGCTTTCCCGCCAGGCCCAGGGTGGAATAGATGGCCGCGACGACGGCCAGCGAGGTGAGCCAGAGTCGGCGCTCGCGTCTGGAGGTGAAGAGGGGCAAAGCTAGCCGACCAGCTCGATCCGCAGATTGAGGCCCAGGACGTTCGCGGCCGCGGCGAGGGTGTCCAGTCGGATGTGGTCGTTGTCCGGATCCAGAATCCGGTCCAACTGGCTGCGGCTCGTCCGCATCGCTTGAGCCATGGCGCTCTTGCTCATTTGCCTCTCTTCCATCGCCTGTTCCAACTGCCAGGCCAGGACCCGTTTTACAGCGATTGTGCGGGTCTCTTCGAGAGTTCCCTGCTCGGCGAGGTAATCCTCGAACGACGATCCGATCCGTCCCGTTTTTTTCGTCATGATTTGATCTCCTTTGCCCGCTGCTTCGCGAGTTCCAAGTCCGTGCGCGGAGTCTTCCGCGCCTTCTTTACGAAGCCGTGCAGCAGGACCATTTGGCCGGCATGGACGACGAAGATCACCCTCGCGATGCGCCTTCCGGCAATGTTCGACCGAACCTCGAGAAGCCCGCCACCCAGAGTCCGGCAGAGTGGCATCCCGATCGGCCAACCGAACTCCGCAGTGGCGATATCCCGTCCAACCGTGCGCCTGCTTTTCTCGTCCAGAGCGAGGAGCCAGTCCCTGACCGGTTCCTTGCCGCTCGGGGTTTGGTAGAACGCCGCAGGCAGTCTCTTGAGCTCCGGCAATTCGTACCTCACAAGGTAGACTGTACCATACATAGTACAGCACGTCAAGTGGAGAGCGCGTCCGCTACTTGAGCGGGAGGGGAACAGGTTGGGGCAGTCCAGTCATCACCTGATCAGCGGACCGGAACAGCCGGGGGGCCTCTCCAGGGCCAGGCGCGAGTGGCGGCGTGTCCCATTCAGTCCGCATGGATGGCCCGAATCGCGCTGCCGCCATGTAAACGAAGCCAAGACCGAAGAGCGTCGCCGGCTGGCCGAACTGGGCGCAGTCGAGAAGCACCCCGTGGCTGCCTGGATGCTGTGGCTGTGCCTCGGCTGGGTGGGTGCACACCGCTTCTATCTGCGGAAACACGGATGGCTCATGCTGGCCTGGCTGGTCGGCGCGATGGCCATCTTGACCCCCCTTCTGCCGAACCCGGAAACGGGGCCCATGGTGTGGCTCATCGGCGTGCTCTGCTGGTGGGTCCTCGATGCCTTCCTCCTGCCCGGATGGATTCGCGGATTCCAGGCCAACCACGCCGCCGCGGCCGAGCAGCTCGAAGCGGAAGACATGGTCCAGGTGCTGACGATCCCGATCATGAGGGCGGCGCGGAGTTCGACGAGGCTGAGTACGAGGATGCGTTGGCCGAAGCGAGCGCGCTGGCGATGGCCGAGGCCGCCGATGCGCTGGCGGAAAGCGCGGAGCGAGTGGAGGACGCCGAGCGGCGGGCCCGGAGCGACTCCCGGGGGTCGTCGGTGCTGCGCGGTGCGGTGGCGGGGCTGACGGCGTTCGGGCTGCATTCCATCTTCGATGACGATGAATGACGTGCGGCAAGCGGAGAGGTGTGCCCGTGAGTTACCGGCCTGCCATCCGCTCGCCGGTGTGCGATGGAGCCGACATGTGAAGCAGATGGTCAGGAGCCGGGGTTGACCGCAGCGCGCCGACACGACACACTATATCTCAAATGCGATACTGGAGGCTTGGATGAAGACACAGAGTACGATGCTGCACGTCCGCATGGACACCGAGATGAAGCAGAAGGCGACCGCAGCGCTGGCGGCGATGGGGCTGACGGCCTCGCAGGCCGTGCGGCTGCTGTTCCATCGGATTGCCGTCGACCAGGCGTTTCCCCTCGAACTGAAGGTTCCGAACGCGCAAACGCGAAACGCCATGGCCGAAATCGACGAGATGGTAGAGACGCGCGCGGCCCGCTTCGCGAGCGCGGATGAGATGTTTGCGGAGCTTGAAGACGCCAGCGGCCAGTAAGCGGACCAAACTGCCGCGACGCGTTGACTACGCTCGACAATTCCTGAAGGACTGGAAGCGTCTCTCGCGGTCGGGCCGATACGACATGAACCGGCTGAAGTCGGTCATGCTCCTTCTCATTGCCAACGACGCCCCGCTCGGTCCCCAATGGCGAGACCACGCGCTCAATGGCGCGTGGGCGCGCTACCGGGAATGCCACGTCGGCGGTGACTTCGGCGGTTCGGTCGCGTACGCCACGGTTCTCAGGCTCGCCCTGGGTCTGAGCGTGCACGGAGTCGGTTTGTCCGGCGAGTTGCTGCTGGCCAACCACTGGGGTCCGTCCGGACTCGATGTGGATTGGCTCCCGGGGCACATGATCCGGCTGGACATGGAGACCGGCGCCCGTGACACGGTCGCGTCGTACGACTTCATCCCACGGATCCCGCAGGGGCTGGAGTGGAACCCGATCGCGGCCGCTGGCGAGGTCATGGTCTCCGCCGGGCACTTCGTCTACACCAGGTCGGACAGGGCGGAAGTCACCTGGAGTCTGACCGACGGCACCGTCACGCAGATCGTCCGCTGGCAAGCCGACCCGACCCCCCTGACCGAGGACCTGCTGGAACCCATCGAGGCCGAGCGCCGGATGCTTCTCCGCCAGCACAACCCCCAGATCTCCGATGCCGGGCTCGCGGAAGTCACCCGGGAACAGATGGGGATCTTTCGCGCCGTCATCGGCCAGCCGATGCCGCTCTTCGGGTCCCCGTTCGCGGACGCCGAGGGGAGGGTATGGCTGCCTTCCTACAAGACGGGTGGCGAGAACATCAGCACTTCGCCCTACACGGTGATCGGGCCCGATGGGGAATGGCTGGGCACGGTGGAGACGCCGCCACGGTTCCGGATACTGGATGTGGCCGGAGGGCTCGTCCTCGGGGTGGAGCTGGACCAGATGGATGTGGAGAGCGTGGTGGTTTATGAGTTGGTGGGGGGGTAGCCCCCCGCCGCCGCAATCATCGCCGAAATCACCGCCGGACTCAGCCCGATGCGCCTCAACTCTCCCAGCGTCGCGGGCGACACGTCGAAATCCACCTCCGAATTCCTGATCGCCTCAATGATGATCTCGTCCTCCAGCCCGTCCTCGAACATGCCGATCACCACCTCATTGGTGACCACCTCCCCCGCTTCTTCCTGCACCTGAACCGACGCGTCCTCTTCGGCGCGGGTGAACTCCCTGGCCACCGCCTCCGCCGAGATCGCTTCCCGGATCGCGCTCCTTATGACGCCGTTGTCCGGGTCCGCCGCACGGCCCTGCTCCAGGCTGGCCAGGGCGAGGCCGAAATCTCCCCTTATCCGGTGCAGGATCCCGACGTTGTAGTGCGCGGCCGCCCTGTTCCCCACTTTGGTACGTCTGGGTTCAAACTCGTAACTGCGACTGAGCATCACGTTGCCGGTCGACAGATCGGTGACTTCGAACAGCGCTCGAAAGAACACCCTTGTATGCGCATGGTAGCTCGTCGCCGTCCGGCGGCGACCGGCGCTGTCCGCTTTCTCTACGACCACCTGCGATGTGCTCCGCTCCTGTTCGCCATCGCACCTGGTGACGCTGATCGAGATGGCCACGTCGGCTTGCGCGCGATTGTCATTGCGCGTGACTTCGAGGCCTTCTTCTAGGAGCATGCGCGTGAGCCGTTGCTGCAATTCCGCTCCGCAAACGGCGGATGACAGCCCGAGGTTGTCCGAAAGGAGGTCGGCGAGGCCGGTGCGCGCGGGCAACTCGTTCTCCGACGAGAAGGTGACCCTCGCGATTCCAAGTCCCAGATTGGGCGGATGCTCGACGTTGACATCGACCGTGGGGTTCATCAGTGACGTGTAGCGCAGGCCGCCGCATGAAGTGAGAGCGAGGGCCGCGAGAACGACCGCGGCTGCCCGCGTGAACGGGTGACGAAGGGTCATGCGAGGCATCAAGGCGTGGCCACCCCGTCCCCAACCAGCTCCGCCCGCGTGGCTTGGTCGGCCCCCGCGGCCTCCAGGATCACCTCGTAGAGCGCCTCCACCTCGTGCGACCTGCCCAGAATCACACCCTCCCGATCCACGGCGATGTAGGTGGGCACACCCTGGATCGACCAGTCGTCGTACAGCTTGGACTGCTCCCCGACGAACCAGTTCACGAAGGGCAGGTCCATGCGGTCGTTCATGAACCGCTCGACCAGCTCGGTGTTCTCGTCAATGCTGATCGTGATGACCTGGAAGTCACGGTCCGCGAGCAACTGCTGGAGCTGCGTGACCTCGGGCAGACTGGCGATGCACGGGGCGCACCAGGTCGCCCAGAAGTCGAGGAGCAGGACGCTTCCCAGGTACTGGCTCAGCGACTCCTCGTCTCCGCCGATGCGCAGCGCAGTGGCTTCGGGGAGCACACTGCCCGCCGTCACATTCTCGAGCGCGTACAGGACGGGCTGGATCGCCTCGCCACCCGCCTCGCCCCGGAAAACCTCCACGTCGGCATACTCGTCGACCACCAGTTGCGCCATGCGGGTGACCTCTTCGCGCACCTGCGCACGCTCGGCCGCCGTGGCTCTCAGGTCGTCGACCTCCATCAACCGCTCGGTGGCGGACCAGAAGGCTCCCCGGGCGCGAAGCCGGCGCTGACTGCTGTTGGCAACGACCTCGTCGATCAGATCCACGCCGCCCTCGCCGCCGAACCGGATGAGGCCCAGAAGCATGCGGTCGAGTCGCAGGTCGTCGATATAGTGCGCCCCAAGGAACTCGTAGACTTCGTCCCGGATCTCCTGCCGCTCCGGATCGTCGAATCCCATGTGCTCGTAGAAGGCGAAATGCAGCGCCAGGAAGCCCAGGTCATCGGTGGGATTGGCCCTGGCGATTTCCAACGCGGCTTCCATGGCCGGACCCGGGTCGAGCGTCTCCAGTTCCAGCGCCTCCTCAGCTTCCTCTCGCGACTTCCCCTCGTGGCCCGGCTGCCTGAGCCACTGGCCGGTGCGCAGGATGTTCATCCTCTTGTCGATCTTGTAGCTCTCGACCGTCTGCCAGGCCTCGATGCGTTCGGGGCCCGCGTCGGTCGCCGAGTCGGTCTCCGTGCCTGTGCAGCCGGCGAGGATCAGGCCGGCGAGGATTGCGGTTGTGCGCTTGATCACTTTGTTTCCTCCAGACGAGTGGGTCTCGTTCCCTCGATCCGCCAAGCGTGGAGAGTAGCCGCTGGCAGAGTGGCGGGAAAGGGAAACCGGGTCAGCGACGACAGGCGGAAACCCCGCTCCCGACCCGGTCCGACGGGGTACCCGCCAGATGATGGATCAGGACCCGCTCGACATCCATCTCGTCCTGGTCCCGGACGGCGATTCGTCGGCCCGCGATATCCAGCACCGAGCCGGTCCCCGGCAGGGTCACCCGTCCGACGGGGCATCCGAGCGAGTCGAACAGATACCAAGGCACGGGCTCGTCCCCCGACGGGTACGGCGTCACCCAGACGAAGCCGCTCGCGTCGTCCAGCTGCATCGATCCCATGGGGGGAAAGAAGGAAGGACTGGGCACCTGTGCCAGACGGCGCCGCGCCGCCGGCACCTCCTCGTCCGGGACGTTGCGGAGGTTCCTCTCCCGGAAAGCGGCGATGTCCTGATCGGTCACCGGGGGACCGGGAGGGAGCCGCACGACGAGTTCCAGCGCACCGTCCATTCGGACGCGGCGGAATTCTCCGTTCACCCCGTCCTTGAGCCACATCATTCCATCTGCGAAGAAGTAGCGCGGGATACTCTGGAAGGGGACAGGCACCAGGCGCTGGTCCTCGCTGACGTAGCGGAGCGCACTTTCGACGGCCGCCACATCCTGGAGTGGCTTCGAAGAAGGATCCGCGTCAAGGCTCATCACGCTCACGACCAGTTCGAATCGTTGCAGACCGGCACTCGTTGCTATGGGGACCATAGGACTGTTGTCCAGCGCAACCCGCCTCGGTGAAAAGACGCCGACCGGGCTGTAGCCGGGCTCCCATGAGCCTTGCACGCTTGATTCGCGGGTCAAGCCCGCCTCGGTCAAGCGCACGGTGTTCAGACGATTGCCCCACTGATCCCACGCGTAGAAGAGGCTGTCTCCACGCCCCCGCATCCAGGTCAGCGTCTGGAATTCACCAGGCCCCTCTCCACGTCCGCCGACGCTCGAGACGAAGCGGCCGCTCCTGTCGAAGAGCCGAAGCTCGCTGTTGAAAAGATCGGCGGTGACGATGCCCTGAGGCACGAGCTCGACATTGAAGAGTATCCGGAAGAGGTATTCATCCGCGCCCACCGCGGCTCCGATGGTGTCGACCCGCGGCTCGAGATCGATCACCGGAAAGGCTTCGTCATCGAGCGAGGCGTAGGTGACGATTCTCGTCCCCGTGCTGTCGCTCACCGTGATCGTGGCGGAATCCGGCGGTGAATCGCATCCGAGGAAGACGCCGATGATGGCCACCGCCAGGAGACTCGCCCTGAGGCGCCGGGGTGAGCGCAACGTGTGTGATGCCGGCATCTGTCGTAGTGCGGTCTTCATCTGATTCACCTGCTGTGTTGGGTGGAAGTGAGATTTACACCTCGATGTGGAATCCGTGCAACTGTGGCCGCTTGAGCGGGGAGGTCGGTGAGCGACAGGGTTTGCCCGGACGGCGGACGCTCAATAGTGATATCGCGCACCAAGAAAATGGACCCGGTCACCCGCGACCTGGTAGACCAGCCGGTGTTCGATATCGATCCGGCGTGACCAACGACCGGCGAGTTCGCCGCGCAGGGGTTCGGGCTTCCCGATTCCGGCGAAGGGGTCGCGGAGAATCGCTTCGACGAGCTTGAGAATGCGAAACGCCAGCCTCCGGTCGGTCCGCGTCCAGCAGGTCAGATCTTCCAGGAACGAGGGATCGAACACCGCTTCCCGGCACTTCCTCCGCGTCATTCCCCCTTCAGGCCGAGTTGCGTGCGGAGATCGTCAATCCGCAGCGCCTGTCCCTCGCCGGCGTCGGCCCGAGCCATGGCTTCCTTCAGCCTTCGCGCATTGTTCGGCGATCGAAGCAGGTAATTCGTCTCCATCCAGGAACTGAGGTCTTCAGCCGCGATCAGGGCGACAGGGTCCTTGCCACGTCGCCCGGTCACTCTCGATTTCCCTGCCGGCGTGCCACGGCAGCGCTCGCACGCGCAACAACGAGGTTCGTCACGATCGCGATCAGGGCGGCGATGGCGTTGGAGAGGACATCGAAGTTGTCGTAGACGCGGCTTGGCAGTAGCGCCTGGATGCCCTCGTCGACCCAGCCCAGCAGTGCGGTCACGACCAGGGCGAGCGCGGCCGGCACCGGCACCCGCCGACCGTTCTGTGCACGCTCGCCCAGAGCCTGGTAGATCAGGACGGCGACGATGCCGTACTCGAACAGGTGGGTGCGCTCTTCAAGGCTCCCGCCCATCCTGAGCACAGCCATCCCGTAGACGGCCGTCACGCCGCACGCCACCCAGACTTCGCGCCGCCCGGGACGTTGCCTCCGCCCGCTTCCGATGATGGTCGCCACCGTGAGGAACATCAGGACGAGCAGCGCGGCCGGCAGCAGGCTGTGCTCGCGCAGTGCCTCGGCCAGCGTTCCCGCCAATCCCAGCGTGGAATAGATGGCCACGACGACGGCCAGCGCACAGAGCCAGAGGCGCCGCTCGCGGTCGGAGGTGAAGGGAGACGTCGCGGCCATCTCCAGCTACCGCTCCCAGAGCTCGCTCAGGGGCACGGCCAGCATTCTCTCGTCGGCCAACGGCAGAATGTCCCGACCGTTGTAGAGCAGGATCCCGCCCTCGAAATCGTCTCCGCACAACGCCGCCAGTCGCGCCATTCCACGGCCCGCCGACCGTCCCGGCGTGGTCGTCGCCTTCACCTCGATACCCCAGGTGCGCGATCCGAGGGTCATGACGAGGTCGACCTCCTGGCCGTCCTTGTCGCGAAAGTGCCAGAACCGGATGTCAGGGTCGGTCCATCCCGCCTGGGTCGTCAGTTGCTGGGCCACGAAGGACTCGAGGAGGTGGCCCATGCGGTCCCGTTTCCCGATCCAGTCCCCGGACCCGAGTCCGGCCAGGGTAGCGGCGAGCCCGCTGTCCACAACGTGCATCTTCGGGGTCCTCACCAGCCGCCTTCCGACATTGCGGTGCCACGGCAGGAGGCGCCTGACCAGGAAGAGTCTCTCCAGCACCGCGATGTACTCCCGAACCGTGCCGCGGTGGAGGCCCAGCTCTCGTGACAGACCGGCCGTGTTGAGCAGTTCGCCGTTTCGCGCCGCCAGAAGTCCGAGCAGCCGTCCGACGCCGTCCGCATCCCGTACTCTTCCCACATCTGGCACATCCCGGTCGACAATGCTCCGGATGTACTGCCGATGCCACTGGCGGGTGCGAGCCGGACTGCGGGCGAGCGGTTCCGGGTATCCTCCGGAGACGAGGCGCCGCGCGAGATCGGCCGGATCTGCCAACTGGCCGCCAGCACGCAAAGCAGGAGTGATCGCTCCCGACAGAAGGTCGGCAAGAAAGAGCCCGGGCCGACGCTCCTTCTCGGCCTCGGAGAGTGGCATGAGACGGGCAATCTCCATACGCCCGGCCAGCGACTCCGTGACCGTGGGAACCAGGAGAAGATTGGCTGAGCCGGTAAGGACGAAGCGTCCAGGACGGCGATCCAGGTCGACGGAGAGCTTGATCGCGGGCAGCAGCTCCGGTGCGCGCTGGATCTCGGCGATGCTGACCTCGCGCGGGAGTGCGGCAACAAAGCCCGCGGGGTCCGTTCTGGCCGCGGACAGGTAGGGCGGATGGTCAAGGCTGAAGTAGGGGCGGCCGGGCATCATTGCGCGCACCAGGGTGGTCTTTCCGCTTTGACGAGGTCCGGTGAGGCACACGACGGGCGTGTCCGTCAGGGCATCCTGAAGGACCGAGACCAGGGGGCGGGGGTACAGCGCGGGGGAATCGAACATGGCTGGAAAGATAGCGGCCATGTGTCGGGTACGGAAGCGTCTGATCGGTGGTTGGCACAGCGTCTATGTGGTGGTTGGGAGGGTTTTGTGGTGGCTACACCCCGTCCGCCCTTTCCAGCTGCCAAAGGTGGATCGACTCCACGCCGAGGTCGTCCTCGGTTCGCCCCAGAATGTAGCATTTGCCGATTTCGAGGATGGCGAAACGCCATTCGGTCCCAAAGGGGATAGAAGCGCAGGTGGATCGGCGCGTGAACCTAGCGACAATGGTGGTACGTCAAGCGCCCGACACTGCCCGCTTTGCCACCCCCATTGGAACCAGCACAGCAATCGGATTCAGAGTTGGTCCATGTTCGCCAAAGCTAAGCAGTTCGCCAGTTCTGCCGTCCAGGATTTGCCAGTCACCTGGAACGAGAACCGACCTCCGGCTTCCACCTTCGGTGACAGATCGTGGTCTTCCCGTCCCGCGACTCGTCTTCGTCGTAGTCGGTGATGGTTTCCGATTCGAATTTATGAACCAAAGAAAAAGTGGACTTTGTTTCTCTCAGGAGTAAAGCCAATCCTCCAACCATTTGGTTCGGTTGGGAGCGCCGTTCCTAAGCCACCTTCGCCAGTACTCAATGTCGTACCGATCATTGCCGACGCCCCACCAGAAAGCACAGAAGTTAGCGTTTTCTTCCGCGATCGACAGCTCGCTATCATTCCACGGATCGTCTGGGAAAGTAGCTATTGGATTGTGTCCGATCTCTTCCCGATCAGCTTCTCGGGCTTCGAGATAAGCCCTTGCTTCAGGGCTGGCAAACCAAACCGGCCGCCAACCTGTTCCTGAGCCAGTACCGCCCCCGCGGGGTCTTACCACTCCGTGTTGATGGGCGTGGCAAACCTCGTGCATCAAGGCGCTATTCCAGGGGTCTGGTTCTTCTGGGTCGTCTACCACAACGACGCCCCACCCATAAGACCCGCTGGCGGTTTGGGTCCCTGACTCGAGCAGAAGCAAGTCCGCCACCACAAGCATTGTATCCATTACTTGCTTGGCATACTCTTGCCACTTGAGTCCAATCAAAACTGTACCTGGCGTGTCCTGCGGCCCCCCGTATTCCAGGGGCAGCGTGTCATTTGCCAGGGTGGTCGCTCTCCTCCAGCGCACGATAACTTCCTTGGTCTCGTGTCGCGCTTTCTCCAACTTGATGTGAAGTCTGTCCTCCACTGCTTCCTCGACTTCCGGAAAGATGTACTTTCCGTCCTCGTCGGCCATTACTCGTTCGCCAGCACGGGGGCCGGAAACGATGGTCACACTGACTGAGTCCACTGGTATCGCATTGCTTCTGGGTCTCATGTCGACCGGGGTCAACACCCGACCTATAAAATCTGGTGTTGTTGGTCGCGGTTCCTTGGAGTAGAGATGCGCTTTCAACCATTCAGTTCGGTTGGGGGCGTGTCTCCTAACCCAGTGTCGCCAGTAGTAAGGGTCGTACCGATCTTTGCCAGCACCCCACCAGAAAGCACAGAAGTTAGCGCTTTCCTCAACGATCGAGGTGTCGCTGTCATTCCAAGGGTCGTCTGGAAAAACAGGCAGAGGATTGAGATCCATCTCCTCTTTGTCGGCCGTTCGCGCTTCGAGATAGGCCTCTCCTTCGGAGCTGGAAAGCCACTCTGACCACCAACCTGTTCCTGAGCCAGTACCGCCCCCGCGGGGTCTTACCACACCGTGTTGACGGGCGTGGCAGATCTCGCTCAAGAGGGTACTCTTTGACGGATCTGGTTCCTCTGGGTCATCTACTGCAACCACACCCCATCCATAAGATCCTGGGGTTTCGGACCTGATCAGAAGCAAGTCGGATACGACAGACACCGTATCCATCACTTGCTTGGCGTACTCTGGCCACGCTAGGCCGATCAAAACTGTACCCGGTCTGTCTTGTGGCCCTCCGTATTCCAGAAGGATTCTGTCCGTCAAGGTGGTGGCTCTCGTCCGGTGAACGATAGCTTCCTTGGTTTCATGCTCCGCTTTCTCCAACTTGATGTGAAGCTCGTCCTCTTCCACCTCCGGAAAGACGTACTTTCCGTCCTCGTCGGTCCCTACTCGTTCGCCAGCACGGGGGCCGGAAACGATGGTTACACTGACTGAGCCCACCGGCACTGCCTGAGTTCTAGGTCTCGCGTCGACCGGGACCAATACCTGACCTATAAAGTCTGGCGCCGGCACGGGCTCGACGATGTCATCTCCGTCGCAGGCGACGGAACAGGCGATGAGTAGAGCAATGATGCTCTTACCGAAGTTGGCCATTGTTGGCCTCCTCTCAATGAACCCGGCTTATTCATGAACCTCCGGGTCGAGGGTAAGGTAGGGGGCTGAGAAACCTCTCGCAACCAGCGAGGGCAGGTGGGGGCGGTTCCGGGGGCCAAAACAGCGTTTCGAGTTGGGAAGAAGTAGTTTGTCGGCCTGTTTCCGGCGGTTGGAGACACCTCGACGTCCCTGCGGCCACCGGGCCGGGGAAGGAGTCGGCGCCTGGCGGTTGGCACGCACGGCGATGTTCTTCTCGCTTCGCAGCGGGCGGTTCTCGCGCTTCGTGGCCCGCACGACCAGGTCGAGCTTGGCCTCCGTGGCCTGCAGCAGCGCCTCGCGCTTGCGGGCCCGCTCGGCGGCGAGCAGCGGGTTGCGGCAGACGACGAGCCGCTCGCCCGGGCAGAGCTCGGGGGCGGAGATCTCGGCCAGGTCCCGTTCGTCAAAGAGAGACAGCTGCAAGAGCCCGGGCCGACGCTCCTTCTCGGCCTCGGAGAGTGGCATGAGACGGGCAATCTCCATACGCCCGGCCAGCGACTCCGTGACCGTGGGAACCAGGAGAAGATTGGCTGAGCCGGTAAGGACGAAGCGTCCAGGACGGCGATCCAGGTCGACGGAGAGCTTGATCGCGGGCAGCAGCTCCGGTGCGCGCTGGATCTCGGCGATGGTGACCTCGCGCGGGAGTGCGGCAACAAAGCCCGCGGGGTCCGCCCTGGCTGCGGACAGGTAGGGCGGATGGTCGAGGCTGAAGTAGGGGCGGTCGGGCATCATTGCGCGCACCAGGGTGGTCTTTCCGCTTTGACGGGGTCCGGTGAGGCACACGACGGGCGTGTCCGTCAGGGCATGCTGAAGGACCGGGACCAGGGGGCGGGGGTACAGCGCGGGGGAATCAAACATGGCTGGAAAGATAGCGGCCATGTGTCGGGTACGGAAGCGTCTGATCGGTTGTTGGCAAAGCGTCTATGTGGTGGTTGGGAGAGTTTTGTGGTGGCTACACCCCGTCCGCCCTCTCCAGCTGCCACAGGTGGATCGACTCCACGCCGAGGTCGTCCTCGGTTCGCCCCAGAATGTAGCATTTGCCGATTTCGAGGATGGCGAAACGCCATTCGGTCCCAAACGGGATAGAAGCGCAGGTGGATGGGCGCGTGAACCTAGCGACAATGGTGATACGTCAAGCGCCCGACACTGCCCGCTTTGCCACCCCCATCGGAAGTCACCTTTTTGGGTCCCGCTCGGGATGCCGCTCCTTACTCCACCAGCCAGACCCTTCGAAAAATGGCGTGCCTGGTCGAGGACGGGGGCATGCCCGCTCGGGTCGAGGTCCCCTCCAGTGCCTGTTCGTATTGCGCGTAAACCAGCAGGCCCCGTCGGGGATCCCACAGAATGAGACCTGTTGCCTGCCCCTCGCTACTTGAGCTCAGCGCCGACGGGCCCACCTGACCTTCGGTTTCGAACGCCGCCTCCCCCGCAACTGCAATGTGCAGGAGTGGTCGACCGTCGACCACCGTGTCTCCCACAAGCGTGTAGGTGTACGCCCTGGTGAATGTTGTCTCCGTCCGCATCGATGCCGAGGACCAAATCACCGTGTCCACCCAGGTGTCGCCCGGGTCCACCGCGCGATCCGGCAGCCGGGGAAAGAGTTCGTGGGCGATGGAGGCGAAGGGAGACAAGGCAGCGTCCTCGCCGGGCAATTCGGGCAGGGACGTGACCTCGACTTCGCCGCGGGGGTTGATCACGAGATTGAGGTTCCCCGTCAGGTCGGCAAGGCCCGGCAGTGCGCCCGCTGACACAACAACCCCGCCCTTCAGGGAGACTTCGAAGTGTTCCGCCGTCCCGGTGACACAAACTCCGCCGGGCACTGTCTCGAAGGTCAGGCCCAGGGTCGTGGCGGTTGTCCTGGTGGTCTGCCGTCTCTGCAGGAACGGCCGGTTCTCAACCACCACCGAGTCGGTCACGTCATATTTCGCCGTCGGCGGCGACGGGACCCGGTAGGCAAGGCCGCCGGGTGGTGCCGGGTGCCCGGAACCCGCGCAGGCGGCCGCCAAGACCACGGCGGCGATCGATAACCACGTTCTTCCCATCATACCCCCTGCCTTGTGTAGTCCGAAGAGAGACCTTGCTCAACGGAAAGGCCTCTGTCAACTCCCGCGCGCTGTCCGCCTTGGTGGCGCCAGGAGCCCCTCACCCGGCCAACCGTAGCCGTGTCGGCCCCGTAACCGCCATGCCCATGGTCCCCATGTTCCCCGCGGACATGGTCCCCTCGACATCCCGTTCGTACTCCGCCTGGACGACCAGTCCGCGCTCGGGGTCCCACAGGAAAAAGCCGTCCGCCGAGCCCGCCGTATTCTGGGTGATCGACATTCCTCCCTGGTCGGCCTCGGTCTCGGTGGTGATTTCGGTGGCGACCGCGATGTGCACGAGCGTGCGGCCGTCCACCAGCGTGTCGCCGACGACCGTGTAGGTGCTGATCGTCGTGCTCGACGTCGACCATTCGTCGGCATCGGTGGACGCGGTCATTGTATCCACCCAGGTGGCGCCCGTGTCCACATCGCCGCCGGGCATGCGCGGGAAGAGCAGGAATGCCATTGCCGGGAAGGAAGACATCTGGGCAACCGGGCCGGAAAGCACCGGGACCAACGCGATTTCTTCCACCCCCTGCCGGCTGATGAAGACCGCGAGGTTTCCGCTCACATCGTCCAGGTCCGCGGTCCGCGTTCCCATCATCGGATTCGTCATGAAGCCCTCGAAGGCCTCGACGGTTCCCTCGACGTACACGAGGCCGTCACGGTCGGCCTGAAAGGCCAGCGCCATTGTCACGGAACCCGCGCCCGTGATCGCCATGCCGCCCGTCGGCGCGTCAATCTCGATCGACATGCTGTCGTCGACCTGGTAGACGGCGTTTGCGGGCGACGGGACCGCGTAGGAGAAGGGCGGGCCGCCGGTGCGGACGCAGGCGGCGGTGGCCGTGGCGGCGATGATCGTGAGCAGAGTGGTTCTGGTCATTGTTTGTATTCTTTCGGAGGGACTCTCCGCGGGGCAGATCCGCCGGGGACCTTCCGTTCTCCGGCTTTGTCCTGGGTGACGGGTCTAATCCTAGGCGAGTGGATTGGCGGGCGCTATGGATGTCAACCCGACGTTACATCTTGTAAACTGTGGATTACAGTTGTGCGCCCGCTGCATTGCCCTGCCGAGCGCCCTGACTCTCGGCGCTTCTCTGTTAGCGCCCAAGGTGCATCCTCCTGCGCCCCGACAAGCTCGCCTTGAAGGACGAGTCTTCCCTGGTCACCGTTTTCACCAGGTCCTTCTCGTATTCGTGGTGGGTTACCAGTCCGCGTTCGGGATCCCAGAGGATGAAGCCGGTCAACGGGCCCTTCACCCGGCGAACCAACAGGTTTCCGGGCTCGTCCCAAGCCGTGAAGAAGTCGAGCTCGCCCGCGACCGCGATGTGCAGCAGGTTCCGCCCGTCCACGACGGTGTCTCCCACGAGCATGTAGGTGTAGTTCGCAATGTAGGACTGCTCCGCTTTTTCCGGGTCGGTGTGCCACGACACCGTATCGGCCCAGGTTGCGCCCGCGCTCGCCGTGTCCCCGGGCAGGCGGGGGAAGAGATCGTACGGCAGCCCGGCGAGCGAGAGTTCACGGGCGGACAGGCCGGAAAGCCGCGGGAATGACTCGACCTCGACAACGCCCCCGGGATTCGCCACGAACTCGATGGTGCCGACCAGGTAGCCAAGGTCCCCGATCGGATCCGACAGGGAGCCTTCGAAGCTCTCCACGATCCCCCTTGCCCGCATCCCATCCGGTTCCATCTCGAAACCCAAGTCGAGAGTCAGGGAGTATCCCCCGGCAACCTCCCAGCTTCCACCGGGCGCCGCGATGTAAACCTCCACGGTTTCGTCAATCTGGTAGACGGCGTCCGGCGGCGATGGCAATCCGTAGCCCATGGTGGCGCGAGGTTTTGCACAACCGGACGCAGCGGCAGTCGCGATGAGCGCCGACAGAGTGATCGCCCGCACCACATGTCCCGGGGCGGAGGCAGGTCGAAGCTTCAAAGTGACTGTTTGGGTTTGGTGCCGCATGCAGCGCCCCCCACCGCCAACAACCTGGTGAATCCTAGCGTGTTAGTTTTTTACGCCGCTCACCTCCGTATTGTTCCGTTCACAGGCTAGCCACCCAGCCGGAACACCGTCGGCCCGGTTGCCCCCACCGGGATCGAGGGAATGCCCGGCATCGTCATGTCCCCCTCCAGGTCGCGCTCGAACCGACCGTACGCCACCAGCCTGCGCGCCGGATCCCAGAGCACGAGTCCGTTCGCCGAGCCCGCGAACGTCTGATTGAGCGAGGTCCCCTGTTGTTCCGCCTCCAACTCGATCGTGACCTCGGACGCGACCGCGATGTGCAGAAGCGAAAGGCCGTCGACCATGGTGTCGCCCACGAAGGTGTACGTGCTGGCCATGGTGGAGGTCAGGCCCACCTCCCCTTCGAAGGACACTGTCGCCGAGTCCGTCCAGGTCGCCCCCGGATCCAGCACGCCCTGGGCGAGGCGGGGGAAGAGCAGGTAGGCGAGGACGGGGAAGGAAGACGTCGGAGCCAGGGCGTCGGAGACTTCCGGGAACGACGCGACCTCGACGACCCCGTAGCGGCTCAGCAGGACATCGAGGGTGCCCGAAACGTCGTCGAGATCAGCAGTTTCCGCGGGCCCTATCGGGTTGTCCATCGTGGCCTCGAGGCTCTCCACGGTGCCCGTGACGCGCACGCCCCCCGGGTCCGTCGCGAAAGCCAGACCCATGGTTACGGTGGCGCCCGAAACGATCTCCAGGGCGCCGATGGGCGAATTCACGCCGAGGACCATGGTGTCGGCAATCTCGTAGACCGCGTTTGGCGGCGACGGGAGCGTGTAGGTGAAGGTGTCTGCGGGAGACGGGGCGCCGGGTCCCGTACAGCCAGCGACCACAGCGGTCGCAGCTATCGTCTTCAGTGCCCTTTTGTTCATGGTTCCTCTCGGTGTGGCACGCTGCATCCTCATCTTGTTCGCCATATTCTGGTCGGCCCGGTGATGGTCCGGGCGGGGCGGGAAATCTCCCCGCTGCCGGTTGCGGCAACTCGCCAATCCCGGTGGTACTCCGCGTAGGCTACCATTCTGCGCTCGGGGTCCCACATGATCGAGCCGTTCATCGTGCCCGTCACCTTCCCCGTGATCGGCATTCCCTCCCCTTCGGTCGCACCCTCCATCGTGACCTTGCTCGCCACCGCGATGTGGATGAGCATCAGGCCCCTCACCAGGGTGTCGCCCACGAGGGTGTGGGTTCTGATCCACGTGGTTGCAGGTGACGCTCCCTCCCCGTCGTCCGTGACTGTAACCGTATCCACCCAGCTGTCCCCCGGATCCACCCAGGCTGTGGGCATGCGAGGGAAGAGAGCGTGGCCGAGCGTGGGGAAGAGATAGTCGTTCGCGGCTGCACCCGAGGCCGCAGGATGCGACGCCAGTTCATACAGCCCGTGCCGGTTGATCATCCCCCGAAGGTTCCCGGAGACATCGTCGAGGTCTCCGAACACGACGCCCCTCGCCGGGCTGGACTGGGTGGCATCGAAGCCCGTCACCCGTCCCCTCACGCGCATGCGGCCCGACAACACCTTCATGGGCTCGCTGCGGTCGAAGGTCGTCGCGACACTGCCGCCCACCTTGATGGAGCTCAAGAATTCCAATAGCAGCGTCGTCGAGGACGCGGACGTGACCACGGAAGCTTCCCCCTCCGGCGTGGTCATTTCGGTCACGATGGTATCGACGACTTCGTAGACGGTGTACGATGTTCCGGGGACCCCGTACGCCAGGTGCCCCGTGGCAGCCGGGACGCCGATTGTGACACAACCGGCGGCAATCCCGATGGCGGCGATCGTCAGCAGATTTCTTCTGTTCATTGGTCCTCTCCGTGCAGTGTTACGTCTCCTCACCCCCCAATGAACCCCGCATCACGGTGAGATCCGTCGCAGAACGGCTTCGTCGACGACGCCCCGCACCTGCAGAGCGCCCCTTTCGTCCCTTCGGAGGTCCCCCCGTCCGATGCCACCACCTTTAGCGGCCCGCGCACCAGCAGCGGCCCGTCGGTCGCACAGACGATCGTGACCTCTTCGCCCGCGGCCGCCTCACCACCACCACCCACCAGCCGCCCACCCTGGATCACCCCCGGATCTTCGAACCCGACCTTGCGGTGCGACCCGTCGCAGTACGGTTTGTTGCCCGAATGACCGCATCGGCACAGCGCGACATCGTTCGTCTCGGCCGCGATTTCGCCGCCCACCTCGACCCTGATCCGCCCGGTCAGGCAGAGCGGTCCCGCCGGCGGCACTTCGGCCACATTTCCACTTCGTCGTCCTTCACTCATTGTCGCTTCCTCACATTCGTCGATAGCGCGGCCCGCTGCCTCCCTCGCGCGGCGCCCACCTCGGGCCCAGCACGTCGGTGGCCTTGCAGTCGACGCAGTTGGGCGCATTCACCCGCAACCGGTCGCCGTCACGCTCGTACACGCCCGCGGGGCACATGTGAACGTACATCTCGGCCACCTCGGCGGATACGTCTTCGCCCACCGTCAGGTGCGACGGGATGTCGTCGCGGGTCTGGTTTCCGCTCTTGAAGACGGCGTCGACCTTGGACACGGCCAGGGGGCCGGCACTCCCCGCGGCGGCTGTCCGTCCCCCGATCCTCTTGGTCTCCGCGGCATCCGTCTCCGTTGCGATCCTGCCTCCCGGGATCCGCCCGCCCGTCACCGTCGCCAGGCTCGCCCTGGCGCCGCCCAGGAAGAACCCGCTCTTGAAGGCCAGCCGCATGTTCCGGTTGCGGCGCAGGTCGCTCGCAATGAACGACCGGTCCACCGCGGCGGTGTAGCTCGCCAGCCCGGCCTCGGACACGTCGTCCGCCCTGAGGGCCGCGTAGATCGCGCGCGCCGCCAGGATTCCCGAGTGCATGGCGTAATGGATCCCCTTGAGCGACGCCACGTCCACGTACCCGGCCGCGTCGCCCACGATGCAGATCCCGCTTCCGTGCCGGCGCTCGGGAAGGGAATGGTAGCCGCCTTCCGGTATCGTCTTGGCGCCCCATTCCACCATTTCGCCGCCCTTCAGGATGCCGTGAAAAAGCGGGTGATGCTTCAGCCGCTGCAGCAGTCCGTGCACGTCCAGGCGCGCGTCGAGGTAGTCGAGGCTCACGACCAGGCCGAGCGCCACCAGGTCGTCGGCGAGTGGATACGCGAAGGTCCCCCCGAAACCGCCCCTGATGAGCGGCCAACCCATGGTGTGGATGATCCGGTCCAGCGGCCGCTTCACCTCCCACAGCTCCTTCACGCCCAGAGAGTAGATCTGCGGATTCGCCGACCCGATGCCCTGCCAGTCGAGGTACGCCTGCGACAGCGCACCCCGCGTCCCCTCCGACAAAACCGTTGCCCGAGCGGTAACGTCCACGGGCGGCATGTAGTTGGCTCCCCCCGGCTCCCCGTCCCGGTCCAGGCCCCGGGGCGCGGTTCGCACGCCGATCACGTCCCGGCCGTCGACAAGCAGCGCGTCGGCGGGAAACCCCGGAAGGACCATCACGCCCAGATCATCGGCGCGCTCGCCCAGCCACCGCACGATCTCGCAGATCGAGGCGATGTGGTTGCCGTGGTTGCGCATGGTGGGCGGAGCGGGGATGCGCACTGCCCTCCGCTCGGTCAGGAAGTACACGGCCTCGCGCTCGACAGGACGCCGTAACGGTAAGTCGGACCATGACATAGAGGGAAACAGATCTCGCAACGAGCGTGGGTTGACCACCGCGCCCGAAAGGTTGTGATCCCCCAGCCCCTCGGCCTTCTCCAGCACCCCGATCTCCACCTCGCCCACCCCGTCGCCGGATTCGTTGCCCTCGGCCACCAGACGCGCCAGCTCGATCGCCCCCGCCAGCCCCGCCGGCCCCCCGCCCACGAACACCACGTCGAGCGGAACGGCCTCGGCGTCGGGCGGCTCGCGCACGATGAGCTGCTCCGTCGAAAACGCCGGCTGGTGCCGGTGCGGATGAACGGTACTACCGGGTTTGATTTCGGTCACGTGTTAACTTACCCCCATGACCCAACCCGCACCCACCACCCTCGGCGAGCTCCGGGCCACAGGCTACCGCACCCGCACCGTCCGCGACGAGCTCCGGGACAACCTGATCGGCCGGATCGGGGCCGGCGAAGACCTCTTCCCGGGCATCCACGGCTACGAGGACTCGGTCGTCCCCCAGCTCACCAACGCCATCCTGTCACGCCACGATTTCATCCTGCTGGGGCTGCGCGGCCAGGCCAAGTCCCGGATCCTTCGGCAACTCGTCGGCCTGCTCGACCCGCACATCCCCGTGATCGCGGGCAGCGAGGTCAACGACGACCCGCTCGCGCCGATTTCGAAGCACGGCCGCATGATGATCGAGGAGTGCGGCGACGCCACGCCCATCGAGTGGCTGGCGCGCGCACAGCGCTACCTGGAGAAGCTCGCCACCCCGGACGTCACCATCGCCGACATCATCGGCGACCTCGACCCGATCAAGGCGGCGCGCGGAGGCCACATCCTCTCCGACGAGCTCACCATCCACTACGGGATGCTGCCCCGCGCGAATCGCGGAATCTTCGCCATGAACGAGCTTCCGGACCTGTCGCCGCGAATCCAGGTCGGGCTCTTTAACATCCTCGAAGAGGGCGACGTGCAGATCAAGGGCTACCCGGTCCGCCTCCCTCTCGACCTCCTGATCGCCTTCACCGCCAATCCGGAGGACTACACCGCGCGCGGCAAGATCGTCACGCCGCTCAAGGACCGGATCGCCGCCGAGATCCGCACCCACTACCCGCAGGACCTCGCGACGGCGCTGGCCATCACCGAGCAGGAGGCGTGGGTGTCGCGCAACGGACTCCCCGTCTTTATCCCGCCGTTCGTGCGCGAGATCGTCGAGCGGATCACGGTGCTGGGGCGCATGGAGAACCGGGTCGACCAGACCAGCGGGGTCAGCCAGCGCATGCCGATCGCGGTCATGGAGACGGTCGTGTCGAGCGCGGAACGGCGCGCGATCCTTCAGGGCGAAGACGAGGCGGTCCCGCGCATCGGCGACATCTACGCCGCGCTCCCCGCCATGACCGGCAAGCTCGAGCTGGAGTACGAGGGAGAAATGCAGGGCGCGCGCCGGATCGCGACCGAACTGGTCTCGGCAGCCGCCGGACTGACCTTCGACGAGGTGGCCGGAGGCGCCGACTGCGACTCGATCGTCGCGTACTTCGAGTCGGGCGGGGTCATGCAGGTCTCGGAGGACGCGGCGGCGGCGGCGTGCGTCGAGGGGTTCAGCCAGGTGCCGGGACTGGTCGAGATGACCGAGATGGTGGGGCTGGCCCCGGCGGACAGCTCGGCCGGCGTGAAGGCGGCGGCGTGCGAACTGGTGCTGGAAGGACTGGTCTCGAACCGTATGATCAGCCGGACGCGCGGCGGGGGCTATCGCGCAGCCACGCCCTGAGCTGCGCCGCGATCTTCTGCTGGGCGACGGGGAGGGGGTACTCGTTGAGGTGGGCGAGGGGGATCCAGGTGTGGGTGGGTGGTGGTAGATCCGCGCCGTTGTCGCCGGCGCGTGGTGGGATGGGGAGGGGGGTTGGGTGGGGGACAGGGGTGGGTGGGTGGGGGGTGGGTGGGGTCGTGGGGGGGTTGGGAGGGGTTGGGTGGGGGACGCAGATGATGGGGTGATAGGTGGCGTGGAGGTGGGTGAAGGCGTGGCGGATGGGGGGGAGGGGGGTGGTGGGGTGGGCGGGGACGCCGAGGTCTTTCAGCAACCGGTTGGCGGCAGCGGCGATGCGTACGCGGCCGGGTTTTTCATCCCCCGACAACTTGATCGACGGAAACTCCCACATGCCGGCCAGGAGCCCCGATTCCGGACGCTTGCGGAAAAGGGTGACGGTCGACGAGGGGTCACCACCCACCACCACCACCACCCCATACCCCACCCGCGCCACCTCCCTGCGCGGACGCCGCGCCGGCCGCTTATCCACCGTCCCCGCCCCCCTCGCCCCACACCATCCTCGCACCGGACACCCCCCACACCCCGGCGCCCTCGGCGTACACACCGTCGCCCCCAGCTCCATCAGCGCCTCGTTGAAGTCGCCCGGCCGCCCCGGATCGACCAGGCGAGCGGCCTCCTCGCGCAGCCGGCCGGCCGTCGGCGCCGCAACGTCGAGAATCCGGCACAACACCCGCCTCACATTCCCGTCCACCGCCGGAACCGCCTGCCCAAATGCAATACTGGCCACCGCGCCCGCGGTATACTCGCCCACGCCGGGCAACCGCTTCAGCGCCGCGGGCTCCTCCGGCAGCTCGCCCCCGTACCGCTCACGCACCACCCGCGCCACCCGGTGCAGATTCCGTGCCCGCCGGTAGTACCCCAGACCCGTCCACGCGCGCAGCACCTCATCCTCGCCGGCGTCCGCCAGCGCCTCCCACTCGGGGAACCTGCGCAGCCAGCGCTCGTAGTAGGGGATGACCGTCTCCACCCGCGTCTGCTGCAGCATGAACTCGGAAACCATGACCCGGTACGGCGTCCTCTCCGATCGCCACGGCAGCGCGCGGCGGCTCCGGTCGAAGTGGCCCAGAAGAGCACGGCGGAAGCCGGGAATGTCGCCGATCATGGCGGTGGCCGCCCGCCGGGCCCGTACACTTGCCGCAAGGCGTCGTTCATGGCGCCAAGGCCTTCAACCGTCCATTGTTCATCATGCGATTCACCACTTACACCAAGTATCGGAAGAGCTGGCTCGACGCCCTCAACCTCGAGAAGCTCTCCGAATTCCTCCTTGACGGCGGCTTCGCCGGAGGGCCGCACTTCCACCCCTACTGGGGCTGGTCCGGGACTGAGGATACTTCTTCGCTCGAGGCGCTGAAACAGGCACTGCTGCGCGCGCTCGCCCAGAGCGGCCAGCTGACGGAGGAGATGATCGAGGAGCTGCGCGGCGAGGGTCCCGGCAATCCCGAAGTCCAAAAGGAGATCGCCGACCTGCTCGACGAGATCATTCGCAAGATGGTCGAAGAGGGGTACATCACGCTGGACGGGCAGGCGGGGGGGCTGGGGGGATCGGTGGAGGAAGCCGCCGGCGAGGGCCAGGTCGACGAAGCGCGCGAGGCGGCGCAACTGGTCAACTTCAACCTCACCAGGAAGGGACTCGACTTCCTGGGGTACCGCGCGCTCCGGAACCTGCTGTCATCGATGGGCAAGTCCAGCATCGGTTCCCACGAGACCAGCGAGTACGCCACCGGCGTGGAATCCGACGCGGGGAGCAAGCCCTACGAATTCGGCGAAACCCTCAACCTGGACCTCCCCGAGACGCTCAAGAAGACGATCGCGCGCGAGGGACTCCAGGTCCCGCCGCAGGGCTGGGGCAAGACCGCTCCCGGCGCCGCGGGCGAACCGACTCCGGGGGCCCCGCTGCTCAACCTGGACTACAAGGACCTCATGGTCCACCAGACCGACTACCGCTCCTCGTGCGCCACCGTCCTCATGCTGGACATCTCGCACTCCATGATCCTCTACGGCGAGGACCGGTTCTCGCCGGCCAAGAAGGTGGCGCTGGCCCTCTCACACCTCATCCGCACGGAGTTTCCGGGGGACTCGCTCAGGGTCGTCACCTTTGGCGACCGAGCGCAGGAGATCCCGCTGGGACAGCTGGCCAAGGCGCAGGTGGGACCGTTCCACACCAACACGGCCGAGGGCTTCGAGCTGTCGCGCAGGCTGCTGAAGGCGCAGAAGAAGGACATGCGCCAGATCATCATGATCACCGACGGGAAGCCGAGTGCAATCACGGTGGACCGTGGCCGGATCTACAAGAATTCCGCCGGGCTGGACCGCCACATCCTGCGCGCGACCTATCGCGAGGCGTCGGCGTGCCGGCGCGCGGGGATCCCCATCAACACCTTCATGCTGGCCAACGACCCGTACCTGGTGCGGTTTGTGCGTGAGGTGAGCAAGATCGCGCGGGGGAAGGCGTACTTCACGTCAACGATGACGCTGGGGCAGTACATCATGATGGACTTTCTGAAGGGGAAGCGAGCGGCGGGTTAGCAATCCGTGGAGACCTCCCGCAAGTGCTGATGAAAACTACAGATGACATCATGGAAACTTGTCATTACATCGTGAGTAGATGAGCGAAGCGGTCAAGGACTGCCAAGGCGCGGAGGTAAAGATGAACCGAGTGCGAATCGGGAGCGTTGGCGGCGCTCTGCTCCTGGGGGCGTGCGGGGGCGATGGGACGAGTCACCATGGACCGATGGTTGACACGCGCCCAGGCGGTTCAATCGTCGTCAGCAATTCCGAACAGGGTTTGTGGGACGCGGATCCGGACGCCCGCTGGAGTGTCGTGGAGCGCGTCCGCATCGGGCGCCACGACGGTGAGGGCCCGGAGTTGTTCGGTAGCGTCCGCGCGGTTGTGGTGGATGACCTGGACCGCATGTGGATCGTCGATGCGCAGTCGAATGAACTTAGAGTCTTCGACGCGGGGCCGACTTTGTCCGCACCATCGGCCGGACCGGCGAAGGACCGTCGGAATTCATGCGGGTCGGTCCGGCGTTTCACGGCCCAGACGGAACGATCTGGGTCGAAGATCTCAGCCTCGCACGATGGGAGGTCTTCGACACGGCGGGTACCCGGGTCGAAGGACACCGGAGTCCCTCCACCCTCCGCGGTGGTTGGCGGCAGTGGACCCGTGACGGCCTCTTCCTCGTGATGGAGCCCCACCCGGAGGCGGACGAAGCCGTGCTCGGCGTCTACCGGAAGACGGAGGACGGGACCCTCGAATACGACGGTCGCTTTCTCGAGCTGCCGCCGGAGCCACTACCCACAGGAATCACGATCGAGGACGGACCCTACACCTTCGAGCTGCCCATTCCTTTCGCCCCTCAACCCTGGGGCGCCTACGGGCCCGATCGCGACTTCTGGTTTTCGGACGGAGTCGCCGAGGACGGCAGCTACGAGATTGTTCAGCTGAGTCTGGAGAGCGGGAATGCACTGCTGACGATCCGGCGCCGTTTTTCACCGGCGGAGATTCCGGACTCGATTCGGACCGCAGCCCTCGAATCGCTCCGGGACGAAGCCGAAGCCGCCGACCCCGCCACTCTCGCCACGCTCACACTGGACATCTTGCCCCGGCACTACCCGTCATTCGATGTCTTCCATCTGTCGACCGACGGCACGCTCTGGGTGGCCCGGATGTTCGCGGATGGCAGTCGCGGCTTCGACGTCTTCGACTGGAACGGGCGCCTGCTCGGGCGGCCGGAGACGTTTGCCGGCCTGGCCGGGATGCGGATCCAGTCGATCACCGCAACCGACATCCATGCGATCGACACCGATGAGTTCGGGGTCAACCAGGTGGTGCGGCTGGAGATTCAGCGGCCGGCGGGGGATGTTGCGGAGCTGATGGAACGGCCGGTACGTCGGATGGCTGAACGGACTGCGGGGGACGAATCCGGAAACAGGGACGGCTCCGGGATCGATGATTTTAAGATGGATCGCGTAACCCCCGGTCCCGTTTTCCAGGACTGCGCGACATGCCCCGAGATGGTAGTGATCCCGGCCGGGAGCTTCACCATGGGCTCTCCGAAAGACGAGAACGGGCGTGACGAAGACGAGGGGCCGCAGCGCACGGTTGCGATCGAATACTCCTTCGCGGTGGGCGTCCATGAGGTGACGTTCGCGGAGTGGGACGCCTGCAGCGAGGCAGGAGGCTGTGTGGGGAACGTTCCGGGCAATGAAGGTTGGGGACGCGGGGATCGGCCGGTGATCAACGTGAGCTGGGATGACGCACAGTCCTATGTGCGGTGGTTGTCCGGACAGACGGGACGGGCCTATCGACTGCCGAGCGAGGCCGATTGGGAGTACGTCGCGCGCGCCGGCACGAAGACCGCACGGTTCTGGGGCGAGACCCCGGATGAGCAATGCGGGTACGCAAACGGCTACGACGAGACGGCCAACGAGGAGTTGGACCAGGGTTGGATGCCGGTTCCCTGCCAGGACGAACAGGTGCATCCGGCCCCGGTGGGGTCGTTCGAACCGAACGCCTTCGGGGTCTACGATATGATGGGCAATGTGTGGGAGTGGACGGCGGACTGCTGGAACGATAGCTACCGGAGAGCCCCAAGGGACGGGAGCGCCCGGGAATCCGGGGACTGTTCCATGCGGGTGATCCGCGGAGGCTCGTGGAGGAACCTGGTCAGGTTTCTTCGCTCGGCGGGACTTCGTTTCGCCCGGGACCGTGGTTTCGAAGACAACACCATTGGATTTCGCGTCGCGCGGACGATCACTGAACCGATCCCGGAGTAAGCCGCGCCTCGCCCAGGAAACAACCTGGGACCGATTTCTCCCAGCCTCCTACGCCACCCCCTCAAACGCCTCCGGATTGACCGCCGCCGCGCGGCTGGCACGCAACTCCGGCATCACTTCGCGCTGCGAATAGCGCACCAGAAAAGCCCCCTCGATCGTCAGGCCGAAGACCGCCAGCCCCACCCCCAGCACCGCCCCGGTCACGCCAGTGTTCTGCATCACCAGCGCCGCCGCCACGAGGCCCGAGATCCGCAGCACCGCCCCCGCCCCCACCACCCCCGTCCGCCCCGATCGCACGAAGAGACCCTGGTAGTACTGGCGGATCGCGTACAGGAGCGGGTACGCCGCCGCGATGGGCAGCGCCGCCCCGGCCAGCGCCACCAGGTTCGCGTCCAGCGCGAACACGTTGCGCAGCACCGGTTCCCGGATCGCCGGAACTGACAGGACGAGGAGCACAGCCATCATCGAGAGGGCCACCGTGGCTCCCCACCCCCTCACGCGGCGATGCGTCTCGGAACACCCTACCAGCGCGATGCTGGCGTGCTGCAGCTGACCCACCGGCGCCGCGATGAACCACGCCATCGCCTCGACGACACCGAAGGCGGCCAGAGCCGGATCCGGGTCGGCGGTGCGCGCTAGAACCGCGTTGATGATGAGCGGGGTGCCCCACCAGAGCAGCACGTTGAGCATGAGCGGCGCCGAGAAGCGGGCCACGTTCTCCTTGTCGGCCTCGCAGTCTTCGCGTTCGAGCTGGAGTTCGGGGGTGCGCGACCACATGACCACGAGGGCCTCGACGACCAGCCCTCCGGTGAAGGCGGCCGCCCCGACCCACGCGCCCCCGCCCGTCGCCAGCAGCGCAAACGAAACCACCGCCAAGACCCCCGTCCGCCCCCCCGTCGCGGCCGCGATGGGAACCGTGCGGTGCCCCGCGACCAACCGCCCCTGGTGCGCGGCCCTGACCGCGGTCAGGAACGGGACCGGCCACAGCCACTGCATGGCGCGTACGGCCTCGTTCAGCACCTCGGGCCCGACCCCGACCACCGTCGCGAAGACGACGTCCCCGGCCGCCGTGTAGGCGATCAGCGCCCCGGCGATCGACATGACCGCGCCGGTCAGGTACGCGAAGCGCTTGACGGGTGAGAACGACGCCTCGGCGAGGAGGCGCGCGGCGGCGACCTGCTGCATCACGAAGAGGGGGGCGTAGAGGACGCCACAGACCGCGAAGGCGACGCTGTATCCGGCCAGGGCGATGACAGGGTCCACGGACCGCGCCAAAGCCGCGGCCAGGATGGGGTTGGTTGCCGTCAGCAGGAGGCTGGTGGCCGCCAGAGGGGCGTAGAAACGGGCGAAACCACCCGCCGTGACGAGGCCGCCGGGGTTGGTCATCGCTGGCCGAATGCCGTGGGGGTTCTTTCCCGGGCCAACGTGGATTTTGGCATTGCGTTAACGGCCTTTCGACCCTTGCGGTCCTCGCTGAAACCGCGCTCCGTTCGAGCAGCCATGCAACTCCACCAGAGAACTGGCGGCCCGTTGAAAGACCCCCGGCGCGGCATGCGCGTTGCGACACGGGGACTTCATCACCAGCCGTCCGAGAGAAATGACCGGTCGAAAAATCCCATACTACACCGTGGACGCCTTCACCGATACCCCCGTTCCGGGGCAATCCGGCGGCGGTCTGCCTCGACATCGACGGCGATGATCCCGCGGTCGACTTCGTATCGCGGTTCTTCGCGCCATGGCTCGGCGTCGACGAGGATCCGGTGGGTGGAGTTGCTCGGCCACGCGGTGACGGTGGCGGCGGGGCGGATGGTGCGCCCGGGGTGAAGTCCCTCAGAGGCCGGCCACCTCGATCGACTCGTCGATGAGCATGATCGGGATACCGTCCCGGATGGGATAGAGGACCTGGCCGTCTTCGCGCAGGAGTCCTTCCGTGACAGGGTCGGTGACAGGGTCGCCGCCTCGGTTCACGGTGGAACCGGATTCGATGGCCGTGTTGACGCGGGCCAGGAGGTCGGCGGACGCGGCGGCGACGGGCTGCCTGCTCTCGGGGCAGACGAGGATGTCGAGAAGTGCGGGGTCGAGGGTCATGAGGCGGTGTGGGCGGGTGGGAGGAGACCGGTGGTGAGGGGTCGTCGGGTTGGATGGAGTGAGGGCGGAGGCGTAAGTTAGGCGGGGAAGCGGGGTGGGGGGAGGGCGTGAGACGGAGGGAGGCGGTTCGGTCCGCATGGAAGACAAGGTGATCGCATGAGAATGGCAGACGCGTTTGGAAGGTGGTCGGCGGGGTGTGGGGTGGGGGTGGTGGTGTTGGCCGTGGCGGTGATGGTGGCCGCATGCGCTGGGGGGAACGGGGGTGGGGGGGCGGGGCGGACCGCAGGCCTGGAGGCCGCCGCGGCCGCGCAGGAACCCGGCCCCCGGCCGGCACCCGGAAAGGCCTGGGTCATCTTCGGGGCCGATACGGTGCTGGCCGAGGTGGCAAGTCTCCCCGACCAGCGCGCTCGGGGCCTCATGAACCGGGATGCGGTCCCGGACGGAACCGGCATGCTCTTCGTCTTCCCGACGATCGAGGAGCGGTCCTTCTGGATGAAGGACACCCGCGTGTCCCTCGATGTCGCCTTCTTCGACGAGGCCTACCAGATCATCGCCATCAAGCAGCTCGAGGCTCTCGACGAGACGATCGTCGACTCCGGTGCGCCTACCGCCTTCGCCCTGGAGGTGCGAAAGGGGTGGTTTGGCGAGCAGGGGATCGAAGCGGGGGGGATCGCGAAGGTGGTCTTCGGGCCGGGCATGACCGTGCGCTGAGGGGCGGCCGGACCGGCGGGACCGGTGCCATTCAATTGATGGCCTCCCCAAACGCCGCCACCAGAGCATCCACGTCTGCCGCATTGTTGTAAACGTATGGCGACACCCGCACGCTGCTGCCCCTGAACGACACCCCGACCCGGTGTCGCGCCAGGCTATCCTTCAGCCGCGCCGCGTCCACCCCCGGCGGCAGCCCGAGGCCGAAGAGGTGCGGAGAACGCCACCGGTCGTCTTCGACCCTCAGTCCCAGTTCGCGCAAACGCGGAAACGCGTCGGCCATGAGCGCCCGGCAGTACGCGGAGACCCTTTCCGGCCGCCACTCCAGCACCAGGTCCAGCGACGCCGAGAGGGCCGGGATCAGCGCGAAGTTGCTGCGCTGGCCGACATCGAAGCGCAGCGCCCCCGGCTGGTAGTCGTCCACATAGTCCACCAGCCCCGCGAAGTCCTCCGAGTCTCGTCGCCCGATCCAGGTCTCTTCCAGCGGGACCCCGTCCAGGTACCGCTCGCCGAACCACGCCAGCGACAGCGAGTACGGACCCAGCAGCCACTTGTACGCCGCCACCACCAGCGCGTCCGGCGCCAGCGCCTGCACATCCAGCGGAACGGCGCCCACCGTCTGCGTCCCGTCCAGAACCATCGCCGCGCCGACTTCGCGGGTTCGCTCGCGCACCGCCTGCAGATCGAAGCGCGTCCCGTCCGTCCAGTGCACGGTGCCCATGGCCACCGCCGCCGTCCCGCCGCCAATCCGGTCGAGGATGCGATCCGTCCAGCCTTCGCCGCGCACCCCTTCCCCCGCGGGCTCCACGACCCGTAGTTCGCCGCCCCTCTCGTCCACCAGCCGACGCCACGGGTAGACGTTGCCCGGGAACTGCTCGTGCACGATCACCACGTTGCGGCCCGGACCCACCGCGGTATTGCGCGTGATCGTCGACACCGCGTAGGACACCGATGGCACGGTCGCGATCCGATTCGGCTCCGGAGCGTTGACGAGGCGGGCGAAGCGGGCGCGGAGTTCGTCGGCGGGGCGGAAGAAGTCCTCGGGCGCGATCGCCTGGGGGAAGCGCTTCGCCCGGAGGCCCTCGATGCCGGCCTCTTCCGCGACCCTGGGCAGCGGGCTCATGTACGCGCAGTTGAGGTAGTGGAAGTCGTCCGGCAGCGAGAAGTGGTGCCGCTGGCAGGTGAGGGGACCTGCAGTCATCGGGTCCAATCTCCAAGGTTGGCCGCAACCCACTCCTGCGTGACCGGATGCAGACTGATGGGTGCATCCAGGAGCGACGCCATGTCGATCTGGCGCACCATGTCGTGGACCTGGGCCAGCCTGTCCCGGTCGTCGGCCAGCATCCGGACCACATTGCCCACGACCTCGCCCGGCAGCTCCGCCATCCCGATCACCCAGTTCATGATGCCCGCTGTAGGAACGGCTGCGTCCGTGCCCGGATAGGTGCCGGCCGGGATTTGTCCGTGGATGTAGTAGGGGTAGTTCTCGCGCAAGTGGTCGACGCGGTCCGCCTCCATGGGAAGAAGGCGCGCGCCGCCCGTCGTGGTCGCCTCCAGGACGGCCGCGGCCGGGTAGCCGACCGAGATGATCGCGGCGTCGAGCGCACCGTCACGCAGCGCGTTGGCCGACTCGTTGAAGGTGAGGTAACGGGGCGTGACGTCGTCGTAGGTCAAACCGTAGGCGTCGAGAATCTGGCGGGACATCTGTTCGGTGCCGCTCCCCGGGGGGCCGACCGAGACGGTGCCGCCGGCCAGATCGGCGAGCGAGTTCGCCGTGGATCCGCGGGCCACGACGATGTGGGTCATGTTCGGGTAGAGGGGGGCCAGGACTCTCAGGTCGGCGACCGCCTGCTCGTAGTCCTGGCCGCCGGTGGCCGCCTCGTAGATGGTGTTGCCGGTGGCGAAGGCCAGATCGGTCTGGCGCTCGCGCAGCCGGTTGACGTTCTCGACCGATCCCCCGCTGACCTCGGCGGTGTACTGCCGCAGCGAATCCATGACCGAGAGGCGGGCCGCCATCGCACCGCCCAGCGGATAGTAGATCCCGCCGGTGCCGGCGGTGCCCAGGCTGAGGAACTCCTGCGGCCTCGAGTCGGAGCAAGTGGCCGTTGTGACTATTGCTACTGACACGACAACATAGTATGTGATCAATGTTTTCATGGTTTCTAGTGGCGTTATTGTGATGACACAATATCATTCGGAAGAGCGTGAGGGTGACGCACGAGTGTCGTCCGAACGTGGCGCTGCCGCAAGGGGCACCCCCACCAGCCCCGCCCCCACAAGCGCCGCGAGCCCGATCCCGTCCCACACGAACCCCGGGCTGATCAGCGCGACCGCCGCCCCCAGCAGCACGACCCTTCTCACCAGCCCGATCGGCCCCCGCACATACCCGATCACGGCCCCCGCCAGCCCCACCACCCCCACCAGCGCCGTGAGCGTCGTGATCGCGATCGCCCCGGCGGTCCCGTCCAGGATAAGCGCCGGCGCATACACGAACATGAACGGCACCAGGAACCCCGCCGAGGCGAGACCCATGGCGGTCCACGCGGTCCTGAGCGGCGGCGACCCCGCGATCCCGGCGGCGGCGTACGCGGCCAGCGAGACGGGCGGCGTCACATTCGAGATGCACCCGAAGTAGAAGATGAACAGGTGCGCCCCCAGCAGCGGCACCCCGAGCTCGACGAGAGCAGGCGCGCCCAGCGCCGCCAGCACCACGTACGCAGCAGTGGTGGGCAGCCCCATTCCCAGCACGATCGAGCCCAGGGCCGTCAGGATGAGCGCGACCAGCAGGTTGCCCTGCGACACCACCACGATCAGCTCCGACATCCTGAGCCCGATCCCGGTCAGCGACGCCACTCCGACCACGATGCCGGCCGCCGCGCACGCCGCCGCCACCTGGACCGCCCCCGAAGCCGCCGAGCGCAGCGATTTGGCCACCGCGGCCAGCCCGGGACGGGTGTGCTGGACCGCACACGCCGCCAGCACCGACGTCACCACACCCCAGAACGCGGCCCGCATCGGGGAGCGCCCCAGCGCGAGCATCAGCACGATGATCAGCACGGGGAGCAGCAGATGGATTCGGTCGAGGACGCTCTCGGAACGCGCGCCTGCCGACCCCTCGATCCCGACCTTCGCGGCGCGGAAGTGGATCGCCCACAGCAAAGCCGCGTAGTAGAGCACCGCTGGGATCGCGGCCGCCAGCGCCACCCGGCCATAGGGAATATTCGTCCACGTCGCCAGGATGAAGGCGCCCGCCCCCATGACCGGCGGCATGAGCTGTCCGCCCGTGCTCGCCGCGGCCTCGATCGCGCCGGCGAAGAAGGGGCGGAAACCGGACCTGCGCATGAGGGGGATGGTGAAGGTGCCCGTGGTGACCACGTTGGCGACCGCGCTGCCGGAGAGCGAACCCATGAAGGCGCTCGCAACCGCGGCCGTCTTCGCGGGGCCGCCCCGGGTCCGCCCGGCCACCCGGTCGGCGAGCGCGATCAGGAGTCCGCCGCCCCCCGCGATGTCCAGGAAGGCCCCGAAGAGTACGAACAGGTAGACGAAGTCGGCCGACACCCCCAGCGGCACGCCCCATATCCCCTCGGTCGACAGGAAGAGCTGTTCGATGAGGCGGCCGGGATCGTAGCCGCGGTGGGCCAGGACGCCGGGAAGCCACGGTCCCGCCAGGGCGTAGACCAGCGCGGCGCACGCCACCGCGACCAGTCCCCAGCCGGTCGCCCGCCACGCCAGCAGCAGCACCGCCGCCACCACCACCGCCCCCGCGACCAGGTCCACGCCGGTCGGACTCCCGGAACGGGCCACCAGCGCCTCGTTCTGCGAGACCAGGTAGAGCGCGCTGGAAACGAGGAGGGTCCCCAGCACGACGTTGAACCCCCAGCCCGCACGGGATCGTGGCAGCGCCCGCACGCCCACGCCCAGCAGCGCCAGCGTCCCCATGAGCGCGAGGTGCACGGGCCGCTGCACCAGCGCGGTGAAGGGGGAGATTCCGGCGCCGTAAAGGTGGAATGCAGCGGCCACCGCCGCGACGATCAGTACCGCCTGGCCACGTCGTCCGCCGCTGGACTTTTTTCTTCCGTCGGTTCCCCTCTCTTCAGTGCCGGACGGCGCCGCGGTCAAGGCACGAACACAGCCACGACCATGACCAGGACCAGGAAGATCAGGACCAGAACGGCCGCGGTGGGTGCCCAGCGCCGGCGCGGATCGATCACCGACAGTCCGAGGCCGGCCACCACGGTCGCCCACAGCGCGAACAGGTCGAGCAGGTTCAGCACGTTGTACAGGTAGCCATCAAGGAAAGGAGTCAGGTCGCTGACGGCCAGGCTTTCCTGGACATTCATGGTGGCAATCCTGATTGGCGTCACCAGGAGGGACCCGACGGCCGTGATGATGCCTGCGTGGGCCATCACACAGAGGTGCTGTTTGAATGTCGCCCGGTCTCCCCGCATGAAGACGAAGATCACGTAGCTGACAAGACTCAGAATGACCGGCCCGATAGGCCCCAGCACCATAATGCCTCCGACCCAGGGCCACTTGATCAAAGCCAACGGCAGGTCCCGCATCTCCGCCGCCTGCTCCGGCGGCATGTTCGCGGTGGCCGTCTCGTAGAATGCTTCGGCCGGGACTACGGCCATCGACACGCCGATGACAAGGCCCGAGAACGCCGCCACCGGGAACCAGGCGGGGTTGGCGGCGAGCGCCCGGAACAGATCCGCGGGCTGGGCGAAGACCATCCACAGCCGCGTGAAGAAGTTGGGGCGGGGAGGGGGGTCTTCCGTGCCGGGGGCGTCTGTCGCGTCGGGCTCGTCCCAGGTCGTATCGTATCGGTCGATCATGTGATCAAATACTCCCGCCGGATGCGCTGGTCCATGGTCATTCTTCCCTGTTCCATTTCAATGGAGATGGCCCGAAACGCGAACAACGGACCCGGTGTCCGGCACCAAGCTACGCCGCCGATTCAGTGTTTTCCAACCCGGACATGATCATGAACGAGCCGGGGGGGAGGGGCCGAGGTTGGGGGGTGTGATGGTGAGGGGTGGATGGAGGTTGGGATGGTGGGGTGGGGGAGGGGGCGGCGCAAGGGCCGCCAGCCCCGAGGCGAGCGGAGCGAGCCGAGGGGCGGGCGGGGCCGGTCATGCTGCGGGGTTCAGCGCCTTGGCGATGAGGTGGAAGAGCGCCTTGCGGGCCCGCTGGACCTCCTGGCCCGCCTTGAGGCTGTCCACGGCGTGCGCCGCGGCGTCAATCTGCTCGAAGGTGATGCCGGGCTTCAGAAAGCCGTCGGCCCCGGGCAGCGATCCGAGCTTTTCGTACGGGGTCATGACCAGCTCCTGGGGGTACTTCCTGCGGCGGTGCCCGTTCGCATCCTCGACCTCGACCGCGAAGAGGCAGGTGCGGTGATGGTTGAGAAAGGGCGAGAGATGGTCGCGCAGGAACGCGTCGGCATCCGGTGCCAGAGACTCCGGGATGTGGCTGCGCCCCAGCCACCGGCGTACGACGTTGCCGTTCTTGGACTCGACCAGCGCGTTGTCGTTCGAGCGCCGGGGCCGCGACTTCGTGAACTCTTCGACGTGCAGCTTGTTCAGCATCTCCGCGACCCGGTGGTTGATGTACTCCGACCCGTTGTCGGAATGGAAGGCCAGGACGCGGAAGGGGAACGCGCCGACGAGCTCCTCGAGCACGGGGACCATGAACTGCTCGGTGATCCGCCGAACCGACGCAAGTTGTTGGTACTGCGTCACTTCGTCGACCATGTTGATCACGTAGGCCCCCTTCTCGCCGTCGCGGTCGCCGCTGTGCACGGTGTCGACCCGCACGAAGCCCGGGCGGCCCTCCGGCCGGGGCCTGCGCCGCTGCCCGATCGGCGACGACGAGCCCCGCGTCGCGCGGTACGTGGTCCGGGCACGCCGGTACGCCCGGCGGGCACGCAGGTTGTAGATGTGGCCGTTCGAAATCCCCGCCAGGCGCTCGAAGCGCTTGTCGCCGAAGACATGGTACATGCGCCACAGGATCCTCTTCGTCGCCGGTCCCGAGAGCTGGCCGAAGGCCTCGTCCACCTCCGCCAGCAGTATCGCGTCAGCGGTCGTGTAGACCGTGGCGAAGGGACGCGAAGGAGGGCGCAGCCGGTGGTCGCGGATGCGGCCCGTGCGGCGCTGCTGCCTGATCAGCCGCGTCAGCTGGGCGTCCGAGTAGCCGGTGACCTTGGCGGCGTACTTCCTGACCAGGCCCTTCCCGGCCCTCGACAGGCCGAAGTGGTAGCGGAACCGGACCAGCGTCCGCTCAATGAACGCGTACGCCGCCTCACGGTCGTGGGGGGCGATGTCCGCCCCCTCGCTCCCGCCGAGGAAGGCGCGGATGTCGTCGACGGTGCGAATCCGTTCGGTGCTGAGTGTCACGATCATGCTCCCATGATCTGCTCGCACCCCCGCTCATGCTCACTTCCCGTTGGAAACCGGCTCCCCGCTCATGATCATTTCTCATTGGACAACGCTATTCTGGCCGGGCAATACGGAAGTCGTTATGCTTCTCGGCCCCGAACACGACCGCGGAAGGCCGTGACAATACAGGCGGAATCCAATGCTGGACGGTGCGGCCGCCCGCGGGCAACGCACCTCCACGACCGATCGCCATGAGGTGAAATGAGCTACAGGACCAACCCCGACAGAATCCTCGAGAACATCGACCGTGCCCGGAGCCGCGACATGGAACGCGCGCTCTCGCTGAACGATCGGCAGGCGCGTGGCAGGGAGATGGACACCACGGTTCCCGAATCGGACGCGACCACGCCCGAGCGCATGCGCAGACTCTTCACGCTCGTGGACTCCGGCTACCGAAGGGCCGCCCACAGTACCGCGATCACCCCGCTTGCGGCCCGGTTTCGAGCCATCGGCGACATATCGCACCAGATGGCGCGGGGGGACGTGAGCGTCTCGATCCAGTACCTGGACCATGAGCGCCACGACGATGTCGGGGTGGTCCCCTTCGAGATCTCCCCGCGTGACCTGGAAGAGGCGAAGAAGCGGACCCGTACCAGCCGGCCCGACGTCAACGCCGTGAAGGTGCTGCGGCTCCGGCTGCGCGACGGTGTGCTGGCCGCCTACAAGAAGATCGATCCGCGTCTGCGGGACGCGCTCAAGAACCGGGCCGACATCGGACACGTGGCGGCCGAGGTGACCCTCGACCTGCGTCCCGCCATACCGACGCCGTAGTCGCGCGGGCGGTTCTCCGCCGCACCAGTCCGCGGAGGTCGCCACGGGCTGTAGCTCGCAGGGCGGAAGTCCCGTTGCGCCATGTAGGCGCCCCGCCCCGCGCCCCATTCTTCATCCGTTATGACGGGGCACGACGAACTACTGGGTCAGCTGTTGCTGGACAGCGGCCTGATCACAGCCGAGGCGCTGCGCAATGCCGGCGAGGAGCAGCTTCGCTCCGGACGACCGCTGGGCGACATTCTGCTGCGCAAGGGAGCGGTCGACGAAATCCAGTTGGGACGGGCCCTTGCCACCCAGCTCGACATTCCATTCGTTCCACCCCCGCTTCGCCCCCAGCCCCGGGCGCTGGAGAGAATCGAGGCCGGGCTGGCTCGCCGGAAGAGCGTCATTCCCCTCGAGCTCAAGGGCCGGCGCCTGACCGTCGCCATGGCGAATGCCCTCGACACGGACACGCTAGACGACCTGTGCTTCCAGTCCGGGTGCCGGGTCGAGGCGGTCGTGGCTTCGGCATCGGAGGTGGCGCGCGCCGTCCAGGAGGCCTACGGCGGCGAGCTCCCGGAGCTCCTCGACAGTCTCGAGGGCCCGGGGGGGCCGGAGGCCACGGGCGGTCTGCAGGTCCTCGAACAGGAAGCAGGCGCCGCCCCCATCGTGAGGGTTGTCGACCACCTCCTCACCACCGCCATTGACAGTCGTGCCAGCGACATCCATATCGAGACCAGCGGCAGGGGTTCGCGGGTCCGGCTGCGAGTCGACGGACTTCTGGCCACTGCCATGGAACTGCCCCCCGGCTCCCACCAGGCCGCGATCTCACGCATCAAGATCATGGCGGGACTGGATATCTCGGTCCGGCGGCGCCCCCAGGATGGAGGCTTAACCCTCAAGAGGCGCAACACCGAGCTCACCGTGCGGGTTTCCACGATCCCGACCCTAGGCGGCGAGAAGGCCGTGCTGCGTCTCCTCGACCCGGGCGACGCGCCCCGCGACCTGGCCTCGCTGGGACTGTCGTCCGAAGATCTCCGCCGCCTGCGCCAGCTCCTGGACCGCGGCCAGGGCGTACTACTCGCCGCCGGGCCCACGGGGAGCGGCAAGACGACCACGCTCTCCGGGGCGGTCGCGGAGCTGGCCGCGGGAAAGGTCAACATCGTGACCCTTGAGGACCCCGTCGAATACCGGTTCCCGGGTGTGGCACAGATGGAGATCGACCGGAAGGCGGGCGTGACCTTTCCGTCGGGGCTGCGCGCCATTCTGCGACAGGATCCCGACGTGATCCTGGTCGGCGAGGTGCGTGACCGGGAAACCGCCGAGATTGCCATGTCGGCGGCGGTGACCGGTCACCTGGTCCTCTCGACCATCCACACGGTCGATGCGCCGAGCGCGATCGTGCGGCTGCTCGAGATGGGCGTGCCCCCATTCCTCGTGGCCGGCGGGCTGGCCGGGGTGGTGGCCCAGAGGCTCGTGAGGAGGGTGTGCTCGCGGTGCGGGGGGCGGGGCGGGGGGGACTGCGGCGTGTGCCGCGACGGCTATCGCGGCCGCAGCGGAGTCTTCGAGGTCCTTGTCGTTGACGACGAGATCAGGACGGCGGTCACTTCCGGAGCGTCCATCACGACCCTTCGCACCCTGGCGCGCCAGAGAGGCATGGGCTCGATGGCCCGGGACGCGATGCGGCAGGTCGCAGAGAACGTCACCACGCCCCACGAGGCGGGGCGGATCATCGCACTTACGCGGGGCGCGGCGGTGAAATGCCCGGGTTGCGACGCTGCGATGCCACCGGCTGCCAGGGGCTGCCCCATGTGCGGTCGCCCTCGCGGCAACATATGCCCGTGCGGCGAGCCGCTGGACCGACGCTGGCGCTACTGTCCTGCTTGCGTCCGGACCGTGTCGCCTTCGGGGTAGGCACCGCCGGACTCCTGGAAGTCCGTGGATAGAGCCCTGCCAGCACCGAGAGCGGTGAGGCGCCGGGCTGGAAAGGCGCGACGAGAGGCCAATTACGCCTCGAACACCTCCACCCGTGTCGTCAAGCGGTCGATGCGCTCCTTGCGCGGGTTCACCCCGATCCCCGGTCCGTCCGGCACGGGCATGAGGCCATCGGCCATCTGGAATTCGGGAAAGACGATGTCCTCGGCCCAGTATCGGCAGGAATTCGAGATGTCCCCCGGCAGGGTGAAGCCCGGCACGGTGGCAAGGGCCACGTTGTGCGCACGGCCGATCCCCGATTCCAGCATGCCACCACACCACACCGGCCAGCCCGCGTCCCGGCACGCATCGTGAATGGCCAGCGACGAGGCAAGCCCCCCCACCCGCCCCGGCTTGATGTTCACGATCCGGCCCGAACCGAGATGTAAAGCCAGGCGCACATCACCATGGGAACGGATCGACTCGTCGAGGCACACCGGTGTTTCAACGCGGCGTTGCAGGTTGGCGTGATCCAGAAGATCGTCGTGCGCCAGGGGTTGCTCGATCATCATCAGATCGAATTCGTCCATTGCGGAAAGACGCTCAAGGTCGGCGGGCAATGCGTAAGCTGAGTTCGCATCGGCCATTACGGGCGCATCCGGGAAGCTAGCTCTGACCGCTCCCAACATATCGACATCGCGCCCCGGCTTGATCTTGATCTTGATTTTTCGATAACCCTCAGCGAGGTATTGGCCGACTTTCTCGATCAGCGCCGCATCCGTTCTCTGAATGCCGATCGAGACGCCCACGGGAACCGACTCGGCCTCCCCACCCAGCAACTCCCGAAGCGCCACGTTGCGCCGTTTCGCCTCAAGGTCCCACAGAGCCATTTCGACCGTAGCTCTGGCCATGCGATGACCCCTGAGCCACGGTACCGGGACCAGGGCGCGGGCATCGTCGCCTTCAAGCTCCATCAACGCCGGTAGAAGCCAGCGTGTCAACATGTGCCACGCGGTTTCGGTGGTCTCGTAGGAATAGCCCGGGGTCTCTGCCGCAACGCACTCCGACCATCCCTCGCAACCGTCAGCCTCGATGGTTAGCAGGACTATGCGACGGGCCTGGGTGCCGCCGCTGCTGATCTCGAAGAACTCCTTGAGTCGCAGAGGCAACTCCCGCAGTACGGCTCTCCGGATCTTCATTCCGGCATGCCTGCTTCCCGGCAGAGCGATAACCGGGCTGCCACGCAAGGCCCGGCGCCGGCGCCGCTGCGGCTCCGTGCCGGACCCATCGCGAGGCTCTGTTGGGAAGCTAGCGCGCGGGGCAATTGCCCTTGTCAGGTCCCTTCGGCTGCCCTCTCGGCTTCCGCCTTCAGCCGGTCACGGCGCCTGACGGAGTGGATCCCCGTGAGCAAGGAAGTGGCGGAGCTGGACCTGACCCCACCCTGGATCAGGGCGTCCCTGATCTGGGGCACGGTATAACTGTCGCCGTACATCTCGATGAACTTCCGATAGGCCGCGGTGGGGCCGGTACCCCTGAACGTGCCCGGCGGGACCTCCGGGTGTCCGGCTCCCGCACTCTTCCGGCGACGACGGGTACGTTTTGCCATGGCCGACTTCCGGAGCGTCCTTCCACGCGGCTTCACTACAAGCAGGCTTTTCAGTCCTTCGACCGTCGCCTGCAATGCGTCCCCGCGCTGCTTGTGAGCGGCCAACTCCGCTTCGGCCTGCTTGAGGGCCGTTCTGTAGTTCCGTCTCGCATCCGCATCCATTGGATCGCGCATCCTCCTCTTGATCTGGTGGGCATTGACGACCCGAACTTGCTCTTGGTCCGGGTCGGGGCGTGCACGAACAAACTAGGCATTGGCGATGTCGCAGGCAATACCCCTTGCCGACGATTCTCTACAGGGATTCGAGAAGTGCAGCGATCAGGGCAATCCGCCGGGGCACATCGTCAACCAGGATATGTTCATACAGGGTATGTGCCCCTCTCCCGTCAGGTCCCAGGCCATCAAGCGTGGGGCACCCCATCGCAGAGATGAGGTTGCCGTCGCTCGCGCCTCCTGTCGATTCTTCCCCGAGGTCGAACCCCAATGTCGTTGCCAGAGCGCGAGCCTGGTCATAGATCAGGCTCGATGCCTCCGACTGTTCGAGGGCACCACGATTGAGACCACCCTTCAAAGTCAAAGCGCATCTATTGTCAAAGGCCACGGCAGTTCTGAGTGCTGTATCGACTCGATCGGATTCCGTGTTGACAAAGAACCTCACGTCGATGCTACAGCTCGCGGCGTCCGCAACGACGTTCTCCCCGGTGCCACCCTTGATGACCCCGACGCTTACACTCGTTCCCACCGCCGGATCGGCCAGATCGTAGATCCTGCATACCTGGCGTGCCAGTTCGTGAATCGCGCTGGCTCCCGCCTCGGGCTCTATTCCAGCGTGCGCCGCCCTGCCCGCCACCTCCAGCAAATACGAGCTCACCCCCTTGCGGCGGCTCTTTACCGCACCACCCAGCGCCGAGGGTTCCGGCACCAGCGCGGCACGGTGCGCACGTGCCTCCGCCTCGATCCGCGCACGCGAGTCGGGTGATCCCCGCTCCTCGTCGCAGGTGACCAGAAATGTGACATCCGAAGCAGGGCCGCGGTCCATCCCGGCCAGGATTCGCAGGGCCGTCAGTACAACCGCGAGGCCGCTCTTCATGTCGTAGATGCCCGGACCCTGCGCCTTGCCATCGGCGACCGCAAAGGGAAGACGCCGCAGCGTGCCGACCGGGTGAACCGTATCCATATGGCCCATGACCAGGATGGGGCCCCGGTCTCGCTTCACCCCCCGGAAGCGGCCGAGAAGATGCACCCCCAGGCCGGGCGCGGGTATTCTCTCCACCTTGCCGCCGGCCCGGATCATCGCGTCTTCCAGCAAGCCGGCCACCCGGAGGTTGCCGTCCCGGTCGCCGGTTGGGGACTCGCACTCGACGAGCGCCCGCAGCAACGCCAGGCACTCGTCCGTGTGCCGCTTCGCGTCGGCGACGGTCAACGAGGGCACGGTCAAGGTGCTCGCCCTCCGTACAACCCGGCGCGGCGATAGCTCTCGTCGACCAGTTCCACCAGGTGAAGGACGGGAACCGGGCTCCCGGCCAGCGCCAGACCGGCCCCGATCTGCATCATGCATCCGGGATTGCCGGTGACCAGCGCGTCCGCTCCCGTTTCGAGGACGGCGCGGACCTTGTCCGACCCGATCCAACCACCCAGATCCGGGTGCGTGATTCCGTAGATTCCCGCGCCGCCACAACACTCCGCCGAACCGGCCAGGGTGACGACTTCCACCTCCGGCACCGACTCCAGGACGGCGAGCGGCGGGTCTCCGACGCCCTGGGCGTGCAGGAGGTGACAGGGGGCGTCGTAGGTGGCGCGCAGGGGAACGGGCGCGCCCGTGACGGGGCCGCGATCCGCCAACAGCTGGGACACATCGCGGACGCGCGCAGCGAGCTGTCGGGCCCGGCGCCCCATGGTCTCGTCGTTCGCCAGGAGTGTTCCGTACTCCGCCATCGCCGCGCCGCAGCCGGACGCATTCATGGCGATGAAATCCACCCGGGCGGCCTCGAAGGCCTTGACGTTGCGGTGGGCCATTCTTCGGGCGCTTTCGAGATCGCCGCCGTGCGCGTGGAGCGCACCGCAGCATCCCTGTCCCGGCACGGTGATGACTCGGTATCCGTTGGCGGCCAGAACGCGTGCCGTGGCCTCGTTGACGCGCGAGAAGAGCCCCGCCTGGACGCATCCGTTCAGCAGTGCGACGGTGGGCGCGTTCCCACTGGCCGCCACCGGTGCCGGCGAGGCTGTCGCGGTCGTGCCGTGGCCGTGCCCCGACACGCGCCGCTCCTTGTGCGCGCGCCCCGCGGGCTTCTTGTGAAACAATTCACAAGCGGGCGACGAGGCCGCCAGCATCGCCAGGCCCAGGCGCACACCGGTGGCGATCCGCGCCAGGGGACCGGTCTCTTTCCCTTCATCCCGGCTCATGTCGCGCTCACAAGCGCCAGCGCCGCTTCGCCGCGAAAGCACTCCGACAGCGAAGCCCGGCAATCCCGTGGCGCGCACCATGCGGCCCGCGAGCATGGCCGGGCGGGCCAGCCAGCCCGTGCCGAAGACGCGCAGGAGGAGCCGGGCGAGCAGCGTCGGCTTGCGGGCGTCAGCGCCCACTTGCCGGGCGAGTTCCAGAAGGTGGCCGTACTCGACCCCCGACGGACACACCGGTTCGCACGCCCGGCACCCGAGACAGCGGCCGATGTGGGCCTGGAAGGCGTCGGAGCCCGCATCGAGCCTGCCTTCGACGACCGCCTGCATCAGGTAGAGCCGTCCCCGGGGTGAATCCGCTTCATCGCCCAGGCGCCGGTAGGTCGGGCAGGCGGGCAGGCAGAACCCGCAGTGGACGCAGTTGAGAAGCCGTTCCTCCTGCTCCTCGATCGCCCTGGCCAGGGTACCTTGCCCGACGTTCACGGGCACCTGGATTGCAGAACCGGGCGAGGGTCGAACAGGGATTTGAGCTTCTCCGCGAGTCCTCCACCACCCCCCCCGGCCCCCGTCCACCCCACCCTCGCGGCCACCTCGCGGGGCGCCTGACTCAGCGTCATCGTGCCACCCGCCGCCTCCATTTCCCGCCTCACGCGCGTCAGGGTTTCGGCCAGCTCGGCAGCCCCATCGTCCCCCGGCGATCCCTTCACCCGCACCACCCCGCCAAACACATCGCCCGCGACCTCCCCACCGGTCCACCCAGCCACCCCGCGCGCCCACTCCATGGTCGCGGCCAGCTGGCCAGGCAGAGCGGCCAAGCGCACCACAAGGGGCAACCGTCCCTCCCACTCGATGCGGCGGCGGTGAAAGACCTCGCTCTCCCCACCCCGCATCGTCCCCCCCGGCGCGGCACCGATCCCGGCCACCAGACGCGAGCAAACATCTTCCGCCTCCTCCCGGCCCCCAAGCACGCGCACCGCCAGCTCCGCTTCTCCATCGGCCACCCCCGCCCCCCGGACAACCAGCTCGGCCGCCGCCACCGGAAGCGGACTCGCGCGCACCACCCGTGCAACCTCCAGCACCTCCTCCACCCCACCCTCGAACACCATCGTCACGTCCGCCTCCGGACGCGGAAACAGCCGCACCGACACCCTCGTGATCACCCCCAGGCTGCCCCGGCTGCCCGTGAAGAGGCGCACGAGATCGTAGCCGGCCACGTTCTTCACCACGCGACCGCCGATCCGCAGCAGGCGGCCGTCGCCCGTCACCACCTCGAGCCCGAGCACGTTGTCGCGGACGGCTCCATAACGCGCCCTGAGCGGCCCCGGCACACCGCACGCGGCCGCGCCACCCAGCGTCCCCACCCCGACACCGGGGCCGTCCACCGGCAGCCACTGCCCGTTGGGTTCCAGCAAGGCCGCCAGCTTCCGCCATCCGAGTCCGGCCCCCGCCGTGAGCGTCAGGTCGGCGGGTTCGTAGTGGAGAACCGAGTCCAGGCGCGCCGTCGAGACGATCACGCCGCCGACGCGTGTCCACCCGCCGGCGCCCAGCCAGCTTCCGGCGCCCGCGGGCAGAAGTCGCGTTCCGGTCTCGTTGGCCGCGCGCACCAGTGCCTGCACCTCGTCCGTGTCGGCGGGAAACACGACGGCTTCGGCCGGCATCCCCCCCGTCCACCCGGATGCGGCCGACCCGGTCAGCACCCGGCTCTCCGGAAGCACGCCCGACAGCGCCGTGGGAGCGGTTGCAATGCTCATGGCGCCGCGCCCACCGTCGCCATCGGTTCTCCCGTCTCCCGCGCATCTCCCTCCACCGGCCACCCGGGCGCCGTTTCCTCCGGCAGCACCTTGCCCGGATTCATCGTGGCGGCGGGATCGAAGACGCGCCGTACACCCCACATGGCATCCAGTTCGGCCGGGCCGTAGATGAGCGGCATGTGGTGCTTCTTGTCGAGGCCGACACCGTGTTCGCCGGTAATCGTGCCGCCCGAGTCGACGCAGAGCTGCATGATCTCCTTCGAGGCCCGCTCGACCCGCTCCAGCTCGTCTTCGTCGCGGCGGTCGAAGAGGATGTTGGGGTGCAGGTTTCCGTCGCCGGCGTGAAAGACGTTGGCCACGACGAGGTCGTACCGCTTCCCGATTTCCGAAATCCCCTTCAGGATCGACGGCAGGGTCGTCCGGGGAACCGTAGCGTCCTGCACCAGCAGGTCGGGGGCGATTCGCCCCATGGCGCCGAAGGCCTTCTTCCGCCCCTTCCAGAGCGCCATGCGCTCGTGCTCGTCGCGGGCGCTTCGCACCTCGCGGGCACCCGCACGCTTGCAGAACTCCGCCGCCCGCTCGGCCTCCGCGTCCAACCCGGCTTCCACCCCGTCGAATTCGATCACCAGCGCCGCTTCGGCGTCCGTCGGATACCCCGCGGCGAAGACGCTGTCCTCGACGGCCCGGATCGTGGGCCCGTCGATGATCTCCATGGCGGCGGGGAGCAGGCCCGCGCTCACGATGTCGGAAACCGCCCGGCCCGCGTCCTCGATGCGGTCGAAGATCCCCAGCAGAGTGCGGACACCCTCGGGAAGGGGCAGAAGCCCGACCTCGATCTCGGTCGCGATCCCGAAGCACCCCTCCGAGCCCACAAAGAGACCGACGAGGTCGTACCCGGGCGCGTCGCGGCCCTGGCCCCCCAGCTTCGCCACGGACCCGTCGGGCAGCACCACGGTCAGGCCGGTCACGTAGCGGGACGTCACGCCGTATTTGAGGCAGTGGGGCCCGCCCGAGTTCTCGGCCACGTTGCCACCGATCGTGCAGGCGGTCTGCGAGGACGGGTCGGGGGCGTAGTAGAGTCCGTGGGGACGGGCCGCGGCCGAGAGTTCGGCGTTGATGACCCCCGGTTGCAGCACCGCACGGCGGTTCGCGACATCGATCGCGAGGATGCGGTTCATGCGCGCGGTTCCCACCACGACCGCTCCGTCGAGCGCTACCGCGCCACCCGACAGTCCGGTGCCGGCCCCTCTGGGCACGATCGGGAGGCCGTGGCGGGCGATGGCGGTGACGGCACCCTGGACCTGGGCCGTGGTGCGCGGCAGAACGACGGCGCCGGGCCGGTGCCGGTAGGCGGTCAGCGCATCGGACTCGTAGACGAGGAGACGGTCTTCGTCGACGATGACGGCGCTCTGCCCGCAGATCTTGACGAGCGACTTTGCGAGGGTGTCCGGAATCATGGGGGAAGCTTACCCGGAGCCGGAAAGGTAGTCCAGAATCCCCTCCACGCCGGACGCGGCCATCTCGAAGATGTCGGGAGACAGGGGACCGTAGACGTGCCGGGTGAGGGTGCGGGCGTCGGTGCTCCCCGTGTGCGCGACCGCGCGCCGCACCTGGTCGATCCGCGACAGCCGATGGCGGCGAAAGCGCGCGATGGCCGCGGCCGGGTCCCGGAGCGGTTGTCCGTGTCCCGGGTAGAGGATGCTCGCTTCCAGCGCCTCCAGGCGGTCCAGCGAGTCCAGGTAGTCGGCGACGCCGCCCGGGTACTCTCCCACCCAGGTCGTGTCGCCTTCTCCCAGGATCATGTCTCCGGTGAAGACCACGCCCGGATCCGGAATGTGGAAGCAGAAGTGCCGCCGCGAATGTCCCGGGGTGGAAATCGCGACGATGGCGCCGGTGTCGGTGGCGAAGGCCTGGCCGTGGCTGAGGTCGTGCTCTTCGCCGGGACCCCACACCTCGGCACCGATCAGTCGCCCCAGCTCCTTCGCGCCCGCCGCATGGTCGCCGTGACCATGCGTGACGAGCACCACCACGGCTTCGGCCGAATCGACCGCAGCCGCCAGCCGGCGAAGGTGGCCGTCAAGGCGCGGACCCGGGTCGATGACCGCCGCGCGCCGTTCTCCGACGATGTAGGCGCGAGTGCCGTCAAGGGTGAGCGGACCCGGGTTCGGGGCCAGGAACGGGCGGACTTGTCCCAGTTCTCAGCGACGCTCGCGTGCGATCTGTTCCGCCAGCTTGTCGGCGACCATCTGGACCGCCACTTCATCCTGGTTCTCGAATGCGGCGGGGCGGTGGGAATCGATGTCGAACTGGCCGTAGATCTCGCTGCCGGCGCGGATCAGCACCACAAGTTCGGATTTCACGCCGGGGTTGCACGACAGGTAACCCTCGAACTCGGTGACGTCGGGCACATTCTGGTTGGCCCCATGCGCAACGGCGGTGCCGCAGACGCCCTCGCCGACCGGGATCCTCGCGTGTTCGGTCGGGGTGCCGAAGTAGTTGTGGAGCCAGAGCTCGGCCCCCTCGTCGTCGAGCAGATAGACGCCTACCCAGTCGAAGCGTTCGTCGACCCGGAACAGGGTCTTGGCAGCGTGACGGAGAAGGGCGTCCGAGAGATGGCCCTCCTCGCGCATCTCCTGCAGATCTGTGATGACGGCGCGGGCGTCGACCATGAAGCTCCTTGCTGTTGGGGTTGGTTCTTCGACCAATGGAACGGATGACGGGGGGGGCGTCAATATCGTGGCCTGGCCACCCGCCTGCCTATCCCCGGCTGAAGTCCACTCCCTCGTCCAGCCGCCCCACGAAGGCGGCCAGCAGCTTCGCCGTGTGGAAGAGATCCGACACGGCTACCATCTCGCTCGGCGAGTGCATGTAGCGGTTCGGCACCGACACGAGACCCGTGGGAACCCCGCCGCGGGCAAGATGAATCGCGTCCGCGTCCGTGCTGGTGCGCAGCGGCGCGGCCTGGATCGAAAAGGGGATGTCCCGGTCCTCGGCAAGCTCGGCCAGCATTTCGAAGACCACCGGGTGCGTCGCCGATCCCCTCGTCAGCACGGGCCCCCCACCCAGCGAGTGCTCGCCCACTTCGCTCTTGTCCACCTCGGGCACGTCAGTCGCGTGCGTCACGTCCACGACGAGCGCCACATCCGGCGAGAGACCGAATGCACTGGCCCGCGCCCCGCCCCCCGAGTACCCGATCTCCTCCTGGGCGGTGGCCACCGCCACCACCCCCGCCCGCCCCTCCCCCTCGACCACCATTCGGAGCGCCTCCAACACCACAAACGCCCCCACCCGGTTGTCGATCGCGCGGCTCGCCACCTTGTCCCCCGCCAGCCGCACCATCCCCGCGTCCAGCACGGCCGGATCCCCCACGCGCACCCCCAGCTCCTTCAGCTCGTCCCTCGATCCGGCCCCCACATCGATCCACAACTTCTTCACCTTCGCGGCCTTGGCGCGCTCCTTCGGCTCGATCAGGTGAATGGCCTTGCGCCCGATCACCCCGGGCACATCACCCTTAGCGCCCAGTACCCGCACGCGCTGTCCCACCAGAACCTGCGGGTCCCAGCCACCGATTCCGCCAAAGTAGAGAAGCCCCGACTTGTCGGCGTGGGTCACCTGCAGCCCGATCTCGTCAATGTGCCCCGCCAGCAGGATGAGGGGCCGCGCGTCGGGTCGAACGGCTGCATAGCTGTTGCCCACCACGTCGGCCCAGGATTCGGCGAAGACCTCCGCCTCACGCCGCCAGACCCGCGCCGCACGGGCCTCGAAGCCCGAAGGGCCGGGCGCGTCGAGCAGGCGTTCCAGAAAGGAGATGTCGGGGCTCATGAGCGATCTTCCTTGCTCGGTTCGCGCGTGTGTACCTCCGCGCGGCGGGTGGTGGCGGCCCCGTCGGCGCCGTAGACCTGGAACTCGACGGTCCCTTCCCGAATGCGCCGCTCCAGCCTGCGGCGCATCAGGCGCTGAAGCCACCGCCGCGACGCCGGAATCAGGAGACTGAACCCCAGGAGGTCGGTCAGCACGCCCGGCGTGAGCAGAAACGCACCCCCCACGAGGATCGAAAGCCCGTCCAGCAGCGACCGCCCCGGCAACCGGCCGGCCGCCAATTCCTGCTGAACGGCCAGAAACGCCCTGACCCCCTGCTGACGGGCCAGTGCCGCCCCGGCCACCCCGGTCGTGACGACCAGCGCCACGGTGGGCATCGGCCCGATCCACTGGCCGATGCGAAGCAGAATGACGAGTTCCAGCACTGGAACGGCGACAAAGATGAAGATCAACCTGCTCAGCAAGGCTTCGGCTCCTTTCGTGGGCCCGGCGGTGGGTGGCTGCCCGCGGTCATTCGTGCGGCGACAGTCGCCAGGGAAAGCAATAGTACCCCCGGCCCGCCCTGCAATGTATATTCTTCCCCACCAGCCGGGGGCCCCGGTGTCCCCGCCAGCCGGTCGGCCTTCACCTCCCCACCCCCCAATACCAGGGCGCCAGCCACCATGCAGCAGACATACTTCCGCAAGGGTTTCGGGCTCAAGACCACGGTCAGGCCCATCATCGAGTTGGAGTACCACTCGGCCATCGTGGAACGGATCCGTTCGCATGCGTACACCGACCGTTTCGGCGACATCACGGTGCGCCTGGCCAAACACTTCGGCTTCTGCTACGGGGTGGACCGCGCGGTCGACTACGCCTACGAAACACGGCACAAGTTCCCCGACAAGCGCATCTACCTGGTGGGTGAGATCATCCACAACCCCCATGTGAACACCCGGCTCGACGAGATGGGCATCGAATCGATCCTGCCGGGCGAAGACGCCGGGTTCGACTTCGGGCAGATCACCGCGGACGAGGTGGTGATCATCCCGGCGTTCGGCGTCACCCTCTCCGATCTGAAGAAGCTCCAGGACATTGGTTGCATCCTGGTCGACACCACCTGCGGCTCCGTCCTGCTGGTCTGGAAGCGGGTAAACAGCTATGCCAAGGATGGATTCACCGCAGTCATCCACGGCAAGTACACCCACGAGGAGTCACGGGCCACGGCCAGCCAGGTGGAGCGCTACGAGGGGGGCAAGTACATCATCGTGCGCGACATGGCCGAAGCAGAGGCGGTGGGTGCCTATATGACCGGGTGCACGGACGCCCCCGGCCGCGAAGCGTTCGTTCGCCATTTTGCGGTGCGCAGCTCGGACGGGTTCGACCCCGACCGGGACCTCGCGAGGATCGGCGTGGCCAACCAGACCACCATGCTTGCGACCGAATCGCTCGCGATCGGCGCCCGCCTGCGCGAGATGATGGCCGAAGCGTTCGGCGAGGAGCACGCCGAGGGGCACTTCCGCTCCTTCGGCACGATCTGCTCCGCCACCCAGGAGCGGCAGGACGCCATCCTCGAGATGATGGAGGCGCCCCCCGAGGTGATGATCGTGGTGGGCGGCTACAACTCGTCCAACACGAATCACCTGGCCCACCTCTGCCGCGAATACACAACGACCTTCCACGTGAAGGACGCGTCGTGCATCGACACCCTGACCGGAGTGATTCACCACAAGCCCAGGTTGGATCCCGACGCTCCCGAGGTGGCCGAGACGGACTGGCTTCCGGCCGGGCCCTTCGAACTGGGCATCACCGCAGGCGCGTCGACCCCGAACAACAAGATCGGCGAAGCGGTGGCGCGGGTGTTGGAGATCAGGGGGATCGATGTGGAGCTGTAAGGCGGCCGCGCGCAGGTCCTACGGTCCCGCTACATCCCCGGAGGCGTAAACCGCCCGTCGATCGCCGTCCAGCCCCCGTCCGCGAAGAGCACGGTTCCGGTGACGTAGCTCGCCGCGTCGGAGGCGAGGAAGACGGTCGGGCCCGCCATCTCGCGCGCCGTCCCCCACCTGCCGAAGATGTTCCGCCGTGCGTAGGCTCCGTACCACTCGGGCCGTTCCTTGATGGGCGCGGTCAGAGGCGTGTCGATCACGCCGGGGGCGATGGCGTTGACGCGCACGCCACATGGCCCCAGTTCCGCAGCGGCCGCCCGCACCATCTGCACGATGCCCGCCTTGGTGGCCGCGTAGATGCCCTGGCCCGGCTCGACCACCACGGAGCGGATCGAGCTGAAGAGCACGATCGACCCGGAGCGCTGCGCCCGCATGATGCGCCCCGCGGACTGGATGACGTGCGCGCCGCCCTTGAGGTTGAGGCCCAGGACCAGGTCGATCTCGGCGTCGGTGTAGTCGAGCAGCGGCTTGCGCACATTGATGCCCGGGGTGGAGACGACTACGTCCAGCGATCCCCGCACGGCCGCGATCTTCTCGAAGGCGGCGGTGACGGCCGCGCCGTCCAGGATATCGAGGGGGGCGGCCACCGCCTCGCCCCCGCCCTCCCGGATCGCGGCGGCGGCTCTGCCCGCGGCTTCCGGGTTCACGTCGAGACAGTATACCCATGCTCCCGCCTCGGCGCATCCAACCGCGACCGCCTCGCCGATCCCCGAACCGGCACCCACCACGGCGGCAGAGCGGCCCTCCAGACTGAACATCGAGGTCACACGGCCTCCCTCTTGTAAAGTGCAGATGACATAAAGTAATCTGGGGTTTACTATGCCGAACCGCCCCAATCGCGCAAGGCCCCCCAAGCGGGCTGAGCGGGTCCTGGCCCAGGTCGAGGCCGCCCGCGAGGAAATCGTGGCCTTCACGGCCGAACTCATCCGGGTTCCGACGGTCAACCCACCCGGCGAAGCATACCGCGACTGCGCCGAGCTGATGGGGAGGCTGCTGCGGGAAGCCGGCTTTGACGTGCAGTACGTCGAGGCTGAGGGCCTGCCCGAGCATACGGCCGAGCACCCGCGCGTGAATGTGGTGGGGTGGGGAGGGGGGACGGGCGCCCGCAAGCGTATTCACCTCAACGGCCACTTCGACGTGGTGCCGCCGGGCGAGGGCTGGACGGTCGACCCGTTCGGGGGTGTGGTCAAGGGCGGGCGCATATACGGCAGGGGCGCTTCCGACATGAAATCCGGGATCGCAGCGGCCGTCTTCGCGGTCGAGTCGCTCCGGCGCGCAGGCGTCGATCTGGAAGGCGCCGTCGACATCAGTGGAACCGTGGACGAGGAGAGCGGCGGTTTCGCGGGCGTGGCGCACCTGTGCCGGACCGGGCTCATCTCGGCGCGAAACACTGACTACACGATCATCCCCGAGCCCTTCGGGCCTGATCGGGTGTGCGTCGGACACCGGGGCGTCTACTGGTTCGACGTGGTCGCTCGCGGCCGGACCGCACACGGCAGCATGCCCTACCTGGGCCACAATGCCATCGAGGACATGGGCGCCGTGCTGGAGGCGTTCCGCACCGGGCTCGCCCCCGCCCTGGCGTCCCGCCTTTCCGCGCTGCCGGTGGTCCCCGAGGACTCGCGCCGGCCATCGCTCAACGTCAACGCCATCACCGGAGGGCAGGCGGGCGAGGCCGTGCAGTCACCCTGTGTCGCAGATCGCTGCACGGCCACCTTCGACCGCCGCTTCATTCCAGAGGAGAACTTCGGCGACGTACGCGAAGAGGTTGAACGCCTGATCGCCCGAGTGGAGGCGGAGGACCCCGGGCGGCACCTGACGGTCGTGGACCGCATGGTGGTGCATCCGGTACAGGCACCTCCCCGCTCACCGCTCGTCGCGGCCTTCTCGAACGCAATCCGCGAGCTCAGGGGCGGTGACCCGGTGCTGGTCGCAAGTCCCGGCACCTACGACCAGAAGCACTTCGCCCTCATCGGGGGGGTCCAGCACTGCGTGGCCTACGGCCCGGGGGATCTGGCCCAGGCGCATCAACCGGACGAGTCCTGTGCCGTGGACGACCTCGTGGCGTGCACCCAGGTCCTCGCGCTCGCCGTGCTCGAGCTGGCGGGGTTCGAGGCCGGTTAGCGTTAGCGTTGGCGTTAGCCCTGGCAATACCTGGACAAGTCCGCGTGAACGGCGAGGCGCCGGCCTGGCAAGGCGCTTCCACGCGCTCTCAATGGCCCGATCCCGACCCCGGGGCCCACCTCAGATATGCAGCGCCCTCCCCAGCGCTCCCAGCGCCCCTTCCCCCACTGCCTCCGAAAGCGTCGGGTGCGGGTGCATGGCCCGGTCGATCTCCTCGACCGTGGACTCGAGGTGCCTCGCCATCACGAACTCGGCGATGAGCTCGGTGGCGTGCGGCCCAACGATGTGCGCCCCGACCACCTCCGAGTACCGCTTCTCGCGTATCACCTTGACGAAGCCCGTGGAGTCGCCCGCGGCCAGCGCCCGCCCGTTCCCCGCCCACGGGAACTTGCCCACCTCGATGTCGAGGCCCTTCTCGCGCGCCTGCTCCTCGGTGAGCCCGACCGACGCCACCTCGGGGTGGCAGTAGGTGCAGTTAGGCACGTTGCCGTAGTCGACCGTATGGTGCCCCACCCCCGCGATGTGCTCGACCGCGACAACGCCCTCGTGCATCCCCTTGTGGGCCAGGAGCTGGTTGCCGGCGCAGTCGCCCACCGCCCACACACCGGGAACGTTGGTGCGCGTGGCCTCGTCGACCGCGATGAAGTTGCCGCGTTCGGTCCGCTTCACGCCCGCCGCGTCGAGTCCGATGTCTTCGGTGTTCGGAATCCGCCCCACGGCCGAGAGTACGTAGTCTACGTCGAGGGTATGCGCCTTGCCGGGCTTGCCGGTGAAGGAGATCGTCACCCCGTCGTCGCGAGCCACGGTGCTCTCCACCCGCGCGCTCGTGAAGATGTCCATCTTGCGCCGCTTGAAGGCCTGCGCCACCGCGCGCGACGAGTCCTTGTCCTCGAGCGGCAGGACCCGGTCCAGGGCTTCGATTACGGTGACTTTGGTGCCGTACGCGTTGTAGATGTCGGCGAATTCCATCCCCACCGCCCCCGCGCCCACCACCACCAGCGTCTCAGGGGCCTTGTCCCGAAAGAGCGCGCCCGTCGACGACCAGATCCGGTCCTCGTCGATCTGCAGGAAGGGTAGGCTGCGCGGCCGCGACCCGGTTGCGACAATGATGTCCCCGGCGCTGATCCGTCGCTTTTCGCCGTCCTTCTCGACCTCGACCGCCCCACCCCCCAGCAGCCGCCCGTATCCCTCGATGTGGTCGACCTTGTTCTTCTCCAGCAGGAACTTAACCCCGTTCGAGAGCCGGTTCGCCACCTTGCGGCTCCGCTTCTGCGCCGGCCCAAGGTCGACGTCGAATCCTTCGAACGTGATCCCGTGACCTCCGGCATCCTTCAACTCGTTCACCAGGAGCGCGCTGCTCAGGAGCGCCTTCGTGGGAATGCACCCGATGTTCAGGCACACGCCGCCCAGCTTGTCGGCCTCGACGCAGGCCGCCCTGAGCCCCAGTTGGCCCGCGCGGATGGCGGCGACGTAGCCGCCGGGGCCGCCGCCGATGACGATGACATCGTAGTCCGTGTTCTTCTGTGTATTGCCTGCCAAGGGAAGACCTCTCTTCAGGGTGTGACTTCCAGCCGGGGCGTCTCTGCGCCCATCGGTCCACGGGCTGCTACATCAGGATCGCCGCGGGCTCCTCCAGGAACGACTTCAGCGTGGCCAGGAAGCGGGCCCCCTGGGCGCCGTCGATGACCCGGTGATCGCAGCTCATGGTGACGCGCATGCGCGCCTGCACCACCACCTGTCCGCCCACCGCCACCGGCCGCTCCTCCACCGCTCCGACCGCGATGATCCCGGCCTCGGGCGGGTTAATCACGGCGGTGAACTCCTCGATCCCGAACATGCCCAGATTGGAGATGGAGAAGGTGGACCCGGTGTATTCGTGCGGCTGCAGCTTCTTGTCGCGTGCGCGGCCGGCGAGCTCGCGAATCTCGGTGCCGATCTGGCCCAGCCCCTTGGCGTGCGCGTCCCGGATGACCGGGGTGATCAGGCCGTCGGGCACCGCGACCGCCACGCCGACGTGCACCCGGTGGAAGCGCCGGATGGAGTCGCCCTGCCACCAGGCGTTGCACTCGGGGTGGTGGGTCAGCGCGACCGCCGCCGCCTTGATCACCAGGTCGTTGATCGAGGCCTTCGCCGCGCGCGCGGCCAGCAGTTCGTTGACGCGTTTGCGCGCGGCCAGGGCCCGGGTCATGTCCACGTCGACGGTGAGGAAGAAGTGGGGGACGGGGCCGAGCGATTCGGTCAGGCGGCGTGCGACGGTCTTGCGCATCTGCGAGAGAGGGGTGTCCTCGAACTCGGTGTCGGGGGGAGACGGCCACGGGGTGACGGGCGGGGCGGGGGCTGTCGCCGCCAACTCCGCCGCGTGGGCCGCTGCCTCCACGTCGCGCTTGATGACGCGGCCCCCGGGGCCGGAACCTTGCAGCGTAGCCACGTCGAGACCCGCGTCCCGGGCGAGGCGCCTGGCCACGGGTGAGGCCTTGACGCGGGTGGGGGCCGCCTGGGCCGGCGAAGGAGTGGCCATCTCCTCCGGGGAGGTCGCCTGCGCGGCCGCGGAAGTCACCGCCTCCAACTTAGTGGCACCGGCGGTGGCCGGGGTCTCAGCCGCCGGACTCGGCGTCTCCGTCCCGGGAGTCGCCGCCGCAGCGGCCTTCGCCGCCTCTTCGTCCGCACCGGCATCCGTCCCAGCCTTGCCGTCCGCCGCCGCCCCCCCACCCCCCAACCCCGCCACCAGCGCCGCAATGTCCTCACCCTCCGCGGCGATGATCGCGATCACGTCTCCCACCGGCGCGGCCGCCCCCTCACCCACAAGCACCTTCCGAAGCACACCCTCGCCCCGGGCCACCAGCTCCATCGTCGCCTTGTCCGTCTCAATCTCGGCGAGGATATCGCCCTGTGCGACCGCATCCCCTTCACCCTTCAGCCACTTGACGACCTGCCCCTCCTCCATCGTGGGCGAGAGCGCTTCCATGTGGACCCTGGTTGCCATTTCTCCGCCTTCGCTCAGGTGATGGTGTCGGGCATGTAGAGCACCTTGCGGCACGCCTCGACAACCGCCTTCACGCCCGGCTTGGCCAGCTGTTCCAGGTTCTTCGCGTACGGCATCGGCACGTCGGCCTGGGTCACCCGCAGCACCGGGGCGTCGAGGTCGTCGAAGGCCTCGTCCTGGATCAGGGACACGATCTGCGCCCCAACTCCGGCGAACGGCCACCCCTCCTCGACGTAAACCACACGGTTCGTGCGCGCCACCGTCTCGAGAATCGCATCCACGTCCAGCGGCCGGATCGAACGCAGGTCCAGCACGTCGGCCTCGATCCCATCGCGCTCGAGCGCGCGCGCCGCCTGCAGCGCCAAGTGCACCATCTTGCCGTGCGTGATGATGCTCACGTCGTCGCCCGAGCGCTTCAGGTCGGCCACGCCCAGCGGGATCACGTACTCTTCGTCCGGGACTTCGCCGCGCAGGTTATAGAGCAGCTCGCCCTCCATGACCGCGACCGGGTCGTCGTCCCGGATGGCCGCGGCGAGGAGGCCCTTGGCGTCGGCCGGGGTCGCGGGCGTGACCAGCTTCACGCCGGGCGCGTGCACGTAATAGGTCTCGCAGGCCTGGGAGTGCTGCGCCGAGAGTTGCAGCGCCGCCCCGCTGGGACCACGGAAGACGATGGGTATCGGGGCCTGGCCGTTGGTCATGTATAGCATCTTGGAGGCGCTGTTGATGACCTGGTCCAGGGCGAGGAAGGAGAAGTTGAAGGTCATGAATTCACAGATCGGGCGAAGTCCGGACATGGCCGCGCCCACGCAAAGGCCGGCGAATCCCAGCTCGCTGATCGGCGAATCGACCACGCGCCGGTCTCCGTACCGGGCCAGCATTCCCCGCGAGACCTTGTAGGCGCCATCGTATTCGGCCACCTCCTCGCCCATCAGGAACACCGAGTCGTCCCGGTCCATCTCCTGGCACATGGCGGCGTTGAGGGCGTCCCGGTAGGTGAGTTCAGCCACCAGGGGTCCCCCGCCCATCCAGGAACAGCCGACCGTTCGGGTTGATCTCGGCGTACACGTGGTCGTACAACGTGGACGGGTCGGGCAGCGCCGATGCGTCGGAGAATTCCGCCGCATCCTCGCAGACCGCACGCGCCTCAGCGTCGATCGCTTCCAGCTCCTCCTGCGTCAGCAGTCCGGCCTTCATCATGCGGTCGCGCAGGATCGTGATCGGGTCTTCCTGCCGGACGTGCGTCTCCACCTCTTCCTTCGACCGGTAGGTCCCGGAGACCGGATCGGACATGGAGTGGCCGCGGAAACGGTAGGTGACAGCGTTCACGAACTGTGGACCCGCCCCGCCCCGCACCTCCTCCGCCAGCCCCTCGAAGAACCGGTACGTCTCCAGCACATCCTGACCGTCGACCGTATGCGCCGGGATACCGTACGCCCCCGAGCGCGCCTCCATCTCGGTGACCGAGACGCGCGAAAAAGCCGTCCCCATCCCGTAGCCGTTGTTCTCGACCACGTAGATGACCGGAAGCTGCCAGATCGCCGACATGTTCAGCGTCTCCAGGAACACGCCCTGGTTGACCGCCGCGTCGCCCATGAAACAGACGCAGATCTGGTCGCCGCCGCGGTACCGGATCGCCCACGCGAGCCCCGCGCCCAGCGGAATCTGCCCGCCGACGATCCCGTGCCCGCCGTAGAAGCCCACCGTGGTGTCGAAGAGGTGCATGGAGCCGCCCCGTCCCCCCGAGCAACCGTCCACGCGGCCGTACAGTTCCGCCATCGCCGCCCGCGGAGCCATCCCCTTCGCGATGGCCATCGTGTGGTCACGATAAGCGGTAAGAGCCAGGTCGTCCGCGCGGAGCGGCTTGATCCCGCCGGCGGCCAGTCCCTCCTGCCCGATGTGCAGGTGACAGAAGCCGCCGATCCTGCCGATCGCGTACGCCTCCTCCGCCTTCTCCTCGAAACGGCGGTAGAGGAGCATGTCGGCCAGCAGCCCGGCAAGCTGTTCTGCGGAGAAGCCCTGGACAAGGTCGGCGACCGCGGGGTCCCCGCCTTCGCCGGACCCGGGAGCTTCGCCGTTCTTCACTCCGGCCCCCATCTCGCGCGTCGCCTGGGCCATAGCCTCAGCCTCCCGCCCCGGCTGCACGCGGCCCGCGGCCGTCGCGGAGCTGAACCAGGGGGCCGCCGTGGCGCGCAGTCGCCGGTACCGTAGCGACGTCGCCCGTGACCCCGGAACGCAGCTGCTTCGTGCCTTCGGCGGACGCCGTGGAACCGGCCTGTAGCCCCACCACCTCCGCCGGCGCCGGCACATCCGCCTCCATCACCTCGCGGATGTTCCCCGGCCCCCCCGCCTCCACCTCCCGCGCCTGTTCCTTCGCGTGGTAGCTGGAACGCACCAGCGGCCCCGATTCCACATGCCGGAACCCGTACTCCTCCTCGCCGAGCCGCTTCCAGTCGCGGAACTCGCCGGGGGTCACCCAGCGGGCCACCGGAATGTGCTGCTTCGAGGGCCGCAGATACTGCCCCAGCGTCAGGATGTCGACCGCGGCCTCGCGCAGGTCGGCCATCGCCTGGCGGATCTCGCCCGCCCGCTCCCCCATCCCCAGAATGATGCCCGTCTTGGTCAGCATCGCGGGGTCGATCCGTTTGGCGCTTCCCAGGTACGAGATCGAGCGCCAGTAGCGGCCGCCGGGCCGCACCTCCGGGTGGAGCCTCTCGACCGTCTCGAGGTTGTGGCCCAGGATGGCGGGCCGCGCCTCCATCACCGCGCGGAGCGCGTCCTCGTCGCCCTTGAAGTCGGGGATCAGCACCTCGACGGAACAGTGCGGCAGCCGGTCGCGCACCTCGCGGATCGTCGCCGCGTAGATGCCCGCGCCGCCGTCGGCGAGCTCGTCCCGGTTGACCGAGGTGATGACAACATGGTCGAGGTCCATCGCGGCGATCGTCTCGGCGACGCGGCGGGGCTCGTCCAGGTCGAGTTCGGTGGGCATCCCGTGCGCGACCGCGCAGTACTTGCAGGCGCGGGTGCAGACGTCGCCCAGGATCATGAAGGTGGCGGTGCCGTCCTCCCAGCATTCGCCGATGTTGGGACAGCCGGCCTCCTCGCAGACGGTGTGGAGCGACTGGCTGCGCATGAGGCGTTTGAGGCGCAGGTAGTTGGGCCCCCCGGGGGACCGCACCTTGAGCCACGACGGCTTCCGCGAGGTGATGGGGATGGTGTCGATGCCGCAATGGGCCGGGATCCGGGACGAGCCCTTCGGCTTGACCGTGCCGGTGTCCTTGCCCGTGGGCGCGTAGCCGCCTGTCTTCGCGGACCCGCGCCCTCTATTTGTGTCTGACGGAATCACTTCCGGTGGATCTCCGAATGGCGCTTTTCGTCCCCCCGGCACCGCTTCCCTACAGGTTCGGCCGAGTTCCCCCGGTACTCCAGCGAGTGGCCGAGGCCAAGGGGCACGGGGCCGTCAATCATAAGAAAGTCGGGCATTTCGCACCATGGAGCGGCGTGGGGGCTGTCCTGGTGCCAGGCGGCGCGCACATCGTGGCTGGAGCCGCCCGAAATGGACTTCCCCTCAGTTCTCGACCAGGGCGTGCAGCGCGAGCCGCTCGATGTCCAGCGCATCGCGGTAGCTGACGAGCGCCCAGCCGGCACCGATGTCGAGCAGGGTAGTCGCGGGAGGCAACTCCAATATGTAGGTCCACTCCCCGCCCTGATTGAAGCCGAACCACTCGTTCGGTTCCCCCGGCCGCTGGAAATCCTCGATCCAGAGTATGCCATCGTCACCCGGCAACGCCTTGCTGTAGGCAGGAAAGGCGGCAGGCAGCATCTCGCGCTCGCTTTCCCAGCGGGCTTCGAAGCGCTGCCCCCAGTCAGGATCGGAGCGCGCGGCGAATGACTCCCGCAGCCTCTCCCGATAGGCGTCCAGATGCTCCTGCGAGACCGCCAGATCCGGCCCTTCCCACCGGATCCAACGCGTGGTTGCGCCGGTCCAGTCCACGAACTCGATTTTGTAGTCGTCGCCCGTGCCGAGCCACGTGCCGGCGTCGGTCGGCGCGAACATGAGTCTGCGCGACCAGATGCCCGGCCCGCTGCCCGTTACCACACCCGAGCTGGTGGCCGTCGCGAAGCGGTCTTCGGCAAGGACGCCTTCCCGCAGGATCGTGACCACGGAACTGTCGGCGAAGGCCATGTCCACGGTCGTGCGGTAGGGCCCCGGTTCCGTGGGGTGCTCCATGCTCCAGCCCGACACCACCAACCGCCCGCCGGAAGCACACGTGATGTCACGGGGCTGAACCTGCTGAAACACGAAGGGGTACGTGCGAAGCAGTTCGCCGTCGCCGCCGAAAACCGTCATGCGCCTGTTGTACCGGTCGTAGATCATGATCGAGCGCTCGCCGGTGCACGGGATAAGCAACTGGGCGAAGTCCCGGAAGTCGCCCGGCCCCTCTCCCTCCTGCCCCCGCCTCCACAGGTGTTCACCGTCAGGGCCGAACCTCTGCACACGAAAGGCCCCGCTCTCGTAGACGACAATGCTGCCGTCGGCAAGGCGGGCGGCCCCGGAGACCTCGAACAGTTCGTATTCTTCCTGGCCGCTGGCGACTCCGATCGAGAGTGTCGGTTTTTCCGACAACCGCACGTCCGTCGCGGCATCGCGCCGGGCTCTATCCTCGTCGGACGGAGCGGGGGCGCGATCGCAGGCGGCCACACATAGAAGGACCAGCGCGCACCCGTGGACTCGCGGCCAATGGGGGCGCCGGCCAGCGATCGGATTCAGCGGACGAAACGAGAAAGCGGTCACAGGTGGTACCCAGTCGATTGGGGAGGTCACGCGCTACACTCCTAATGACTCATTTCGCCATGTGTTGGTTGTCCGATCCGTGGCCCTACCGCAACACCGCCGCCACCCCGAACCCCAGGTACGTCCCCACCGCGTACCCCAGCAGCCCCACCACCACCCCCGGCAACACCAGGTGCCGCCACTGCCGCGAAATCGCCACCGCCAGCGCACTCGAGGGCCCGCCCACCGCCGCCTGCGAAGCCACCGCCACGGTCCCCATATCCAGACGCAGCAGCCTCCCCATCCCCAGGACGAACACCGCGTGCACCGCCACCACGATCAGCGTGAAGAGGAAGACCTCCACACCCACCGCGGCGATCTCCGACCATCGGGACACGATGCCGATCAGCACGAAGAAGAAGTGCAGTCCCACCGAACCCAGCTGCATCGCGCCCCGGGCGTCACGGAAGAGGGGCGAATGGCCGAGCGCCAGGGCCAGAGTGGTGAGCCAGAGGATCGAGGGGACCGCGGGCCAGACTTCGCCGAGCCACTCCGCCGCGAAGACGAGGACCAGGCCGGCGGCGACCAGGTTGGCGATGGACAGCGCCGAGAGCCCTTCCCGCGCGAAGTAGGGGTGGCGGGCGTGGCGTTCTGATTCGGTGGCGGGTGTGGTTGACTCCGTTTCCGCAGGGGGCGAGCCGGTCGCGTCGTCCGCACTCTCCACCGGCGCGTAGAACCGCCCGATCCAGAGCGGGAGCACCAGGCAGGCCGCGAGCCAGAGGCCGGTCACCACCGCGTCGGCGGCGTTCAGCCCCGCGAAGAGGGCACCCGACAGGCCCAGCTCGCGGCCCACCGATACGAAGTTCACGGAGCCGCCCGAATACGTGCCGGTCAGCGCGCCCGCCATGGGCATGGTGTCCTCGCCGAAGTGGGCCCCGTACACGGCGGCGGCCACGAAGGCGCCCAGGACCGTCCCGGCCACGGCCACCCCGAACGCGCCGACCATCCTGGGGCCGGCCTTCCTGAGGTCGCGCAGGTTCACCGACAGCAGCAGCCACGCGATCGCCACCGAGGTGACCGGGCCGAATACCGCGTCGTAGACCCCCGATTCGACGGGCACCAGGCCCGTGTTGGAGAGGATCGCGCCGAAGATGAGGGCCAGCATGGAGGCGCCGACCTTGCCCAGCGCGGGGACGCGGTAGTCGAGCCAGAAGGCGAGCGCGGTGGCGGCCGCGATGGTGGTGGGGAGGGCCAGTGGGGATTCGATCATGGTCCTGGGTTCTCCGGCTGCGAATCGGCCAGATACGCCCGCGCCTCCTCGCGAAGCAGCGGCAGCAGGTTGGCATGGCCACCGGCATCCTGCGGAGCGTACTCCACCAGGCCGGCTTCGATCTCTGTCTCGTAGACATCCACAAGGGTCTGGTAGTGGGCGCGCGCCTTTGCTTCGTCGGCCAGCATGAGCGCGGCTTCCGCGGCCGCGGCGAGGCACAGGAGGTGAGTGGGCCTGACCGCCAGTCCCGCGTCCGCCACGGCCAGAGCCGCAGCCCCGTCGCCACCCAGGGCATGGAGCAGTGAGAGGTGGAAGCGATCGTCCAGCGTCAGGGCGGTGATCCTGTCGTAGGAGGCGATGGCCATGGGCAGGAACAGTTCCGCTTGCACCGAGTCACCGCTCTCGAGGGTCGTCATGACGCGAGCGAAAAGGCGGTCGGCGGCCTCCCGGGGGGTCATGGCGTCGAGGTTGACAGTCGAAGTGGGGCCGAGGGTGCCGGGTGGGGTGGAGGGGGTGGTTGCAGCAGGATCATCCGACTTGCTAGTTTGCTGGACAACTAGCACGATAGTAACAAGTAATACAAGAGCACTTACCCATGTCAGCGGAGAACGCACACCCGGGAGAGCGACCTTGCGCCTCTTCGCCCGCAGCCCCTCACCACACTCCGTGCAGAACCTGTCCCCCACCTCCGCAGGCGCCGAGCAGGCGGGACACGGCGGTCCCCGCAACGCTCCCCCGCAACGCGAGCAGAAATTCGCCCCGCTCGTGTTCTCCGGGTACCGGCAATTCGGACAGGTCACCTCGGTCGCCGCCGTCATCCGATCAGCCTTTCGCCCGCGATGGCGTTGAAGAACAGCGGCCACGTCACGATGCTCTGCCCCCGGTAGTTCGGCTGGAACCCGAAGAAGATGACCTCCCCCCGCCCCACCCGCGCCCGCAGCAGCGCCGGCTGCCCGGCCAGCTTTTCCGGCCCCAGAATCCACCCTGCGATCACGGGGTTGGCCTGCCCATACCTCCCCAACACCTCCACACGCTCGTCATCCACCGTAAAGGCGCGGCTGCTCCGCCAGTACCACGCGGCCGTCGACCCGTCATATCCAGACGAAAGCGGCCCCGCCTCCAGATCCACCCGCAGGATCGACCCCGGCACATAGAACTCGGTCGTCGACAGCCCCTCGGTCGGACTGCCCACATCCAGCCCGAAGAGCCCGATCGCGAACTCTGCCGCCTCCTCCATCACCACCAGCCGCCCCCCCGCCTCCACGAATTCACGCACCGCCGCGCGCCCCTCCTCCCCCAGTCCCCCCGTATATCGTTCCGGCAGCGACCCCAGCGCATTCCCCTCGCTGATCGAACGCTCCGACTGGCTCTGGAAGATCATCACATCGTAGTCGTCGCCCAGCGACCCGGCCCGGATCCGCACATCGTGCAGCGAGTCGTAGCGCATGCCATGCGTGTCGAACATCCACCGCGTCCACCCCGCGATCATCGGCTCCTGGTACCCCTTGTAGAGCCCCACGCGCGGCGCGTTCGGCCCGGAAAGCGCCTCGGGCAGCCGGTACTCCACCGCGGGCACCTCGATCGGATCGCTCAGCGCCACTTCCGGCTCGTCCTCCATCGCCAACGCCTCGACCCCCATCAGCGACGGCAGCGTGTGCGCCGTCACATCGTACGGCCGCTTCGGCGGCCCACCCGGATACTCGCGCATGTCGGGGTATTCCTGCACCGTCAGCATGGTCTGCGCAAAGGCCGCGTACGGCTGCCGCATCACCACCACATGCGACCCGGCCGGATACGTCACGCCCCCCGCGCTGAATTCACCCTCGGCCCGCCGCACCTCCACATCCCCCATCGTCAGAATCCGCAACACGCTCTGGACCCCGACCTCGTTCTCCTGACCCCCCGGAATCACCCACGCCGCCGGCCAGCTCTCCCACCCCGCCACCGCCCGCTCGTTCACGCGGTAGAAGTTCTCGAGCCAGAAACGCCGGTTCTTCGCCGCGTTGACAAGCAGCGCCACCGCCCCCGAGAACTGGTACTCGACAATATCCGGCAGCCCCCACTCACCCCCTCGCCACGGCCAGGGAAAGTTCCACGCCGCCTGCGAAGCCTCGTACTCGCGTCCCCCGCGCACCAGCCCCCGCGGCACGTTCACGGTGGTCGCAAGCTGCGCCGACGCCGTCTCGCTCAGGATGCGCGCTCCACCGTGGTAATGCATGTAGGCGCGCCCGGGGTGGTATCCGTCGTAGATCGCGTTGATCACCACGCCCTGCTTTCCCTGCGAGGTCAGCTCCGCCGCCATGTACGCGCCCAACTGGTTGACCGCGGTCACAAGCCCCGGATCGACGTTCGGCTCGATCGGGTCGATGTACGGCGGGAAGAAGATGCGCGCGCCGCTGCCCCCCATCTGGTGGATGTCGTGCACGATCTGGGGGTGCCAGTCGTTCTGGGCCCGCACCGTGTGCTGCGTCTCCTTCTGGTAGAAGGTGAACCAGTCGCGGTTGTTGTCGTGGCCCGTGTAGAAGTGGTACAGCCAGGGCGGGGAACGCCCCTCGAACTCGGTGCCCACGTGCTCGTTGTAGAAGTCGTTGACCCACTGCGTGCCGTCGGGGTTGAGCGACGGGATCTGGAGCAGGACGACGTTGTCGAGGATTTCGCGGACCCGTTCGTCGTCCGACGAGGCGAGGTGATGGGCCAGTCTGGCGGCCACCTGCGCGCTCCCCACCTCGGTGGAGTGGATCGCGTGGGTGATCATGACGATCGTGCGGCCCTCGTCCAGGAGGCGTTCGAGTTCGCCGGCGTTGCTCACCGTGCGGGGGTCGGCCAGCTGACGCTGCATGCGGTGGAGCTCGTCGAGGCGCGCATGGTTCGCCGGGCTGGTGATGGTGAGCATGACGAAGGGGCGGCCCATGGTGGTGGGGCCCAGGGTGTCCACCGCGACGCGGTCGCTGGTGCGCGCGAGGGCCTCGTAGTAGGCGGTTAGGCCGTCCCAGTTGGCGAGCTTGCCGGCGGCGCCCATGGGGAAGCCGAAATGGTCGGTTGGGGTGGGGACCTGGGCCGGCAGAGCGGCTGGCAGCGCGGTGGCCAGCGTGGCGGCCACTGCAAGGAATGAACGTCGCATGTCGTTTCCCGGAAGTCGTTGTCGTTTCGTGCCGGCGCGGACCGCTCGCCGCCCGCCCAGCTTTACAATCCCGTAGGCGAGTCTACGAAACGGCCCCCGATTCCGAAACGGTCCTCCAGAAGATCCATGACCGCCTTCACCCCCCAGACTTCCGTCGCGTAGTGGCCGCCGAGCAGCACGCTCACCCCCGTTTCGGCCGCATCGATCGCGTGATGATGCAACGCTTCTCCCGTGATCAGGACATCGAGTCCCCGCGCCGCCGCCTCGTGCAGCATCGATGCGCCGCCCCCGGTCACGATACCCACGCCGGTGACCGCATCCGGCCCACCCGGCAGCGTCTGCACCCGGTCGCCGGTCAGCGCGGAGAGGGCTGCCGCGAGGTCGGCGAGGGGCGTTGGGGCAACGGTACCCCTCCAGCCGATGTGCGTCCCCTGGTATTCGCCGAACGGCTCCAGTGACGCGAGCCCCAGTCTGTGGGCGAGGACCACGGCGTTGCCCACCTCGGGGTGGCCGTCCAGGGGAAGGTGCGCGCTGTACAACCCCGTTTCGCTCTCGACGAGCAGCTTGACGCGGCGGAAGTGCGGCCCCGCAAGCGGTTGCAGCCCACTCCAGAAGAGCCCGTGGTGGACGATGAGGAGATCGGCCCAGCCGCGAACCGAATCGATGACCGCTTCGCTGGCGTCCACCGCCACCGCAAAACCCCTGACCCGCTCGGGGCCCTCCACCTGCAGGCCGTTCAGCGCGTTCGAATAGTCCGGAAAGCTCTCGACATCGAGGTATTCGTCAAGGAACCCGACGATCTCCGCCAGGGCGACTTCGGGCGTGGCCGATGATGACATCGCCGTCTCAGCCGGTGTCCTGCCGCAAACCCACTCCGGGCGCCCCTTCGACGCTGGCGCTAGACATCTCCATACTCATCCTGTCGAGGGGCTTTCGGCAATTCGAAGCGCCTACCTGGCAGCTCTCGCCTTGGCCTTGGCCTTGGCCTTGCCTCCGCGCAGACGGCCAGCCGGGTTTTCATTGGCCTGCGGAGACATCGCCTGACCTCCCGGCACCGCACCCGCCGGAGCTCCCCCGCCGACATCCTTCCTCCCAATGCTGACCGTCCCGTTCACCACGCCTCCTTCGTCCAGCTTGAGGCGCGTCGCCCGGATCTCTCCGTCGATCACGCACGTCGCCTGGAGCTCGAGCCGGGAATCCACGTCCAGCGCGCCCCTGACCGTTCCTGCGATCACGGCGTCCTGGGTCTGGATGTCTCCGTTGACGCGGCCTCCCTTGCCGATCACCACCGCCTTCTCAGCGCGGACGGATCCTTCGACCCTGCCCTCGATGCGAATCGTGTCCGTGGTGTCGCAGTCGCCGACAATGTGCATGCCCGGCCCGATGATGGAAATGATCTTGTCCGCCGAAGCGGCCGGGGTGACGCGACCTTTGGACATGAACTGCCCTGCCTTTCTCTCGTTGTGATTTCGTCCGTCCGAATTACGGTGGCGTGACCATGGAGAACGGGTCAACCGTTCTTCCGTCCTTCAATATTTCGAAGTGGAGATGCGGCGCGGTAGAGGCGCCCGTCGATCCCGACAGCGCGATCACCTCTCCCTGCCGCACCGTCCAGCCCCTCTGCGCGATGAGGTGCATTGTGTGACCGTAGCGGGTGCGTACGCCGTTTCCGTGATCGAGAAGGATGAAGAGCCCGTAGACCGGGTGCTCGGTCGCTTCCACCACGATCCCGTCTCCGGACGCTCTGACGTAGGACCCACTCGCGACCGCGATATCGATTCCGGGATGGTCCTCGCCGGCTCCGCCCAGGTGCCCCCGCGTCACGGCTCCAGCCACGGTCAGGGGCCAGGCGGTCGGTTCCGTACCTGCCTCTCCCGCCGCCAGTGCTTCGCTTGCCCGGGCGGTACCGCTGGGAGCCGGGACCCAGAAAGCCGAATCGGCGGCTCCCGAGAGCCCCAGCAGCTGGTTGTAGGTGTCCTGCCTGCCTTCCATTTGCGCGAGCCGCCGCGCGACGTTCTCGATCCTGGTCTGATGCGTCGTCAGGGAGTCGACCTGGTGGGCCAGATCGTCCGCCCGTGCCGCACGCCTGGCCATGGACACCCAGGTCGCGGCCATCACGACGATTCCCACGGAGAGAAGCGCACCCGTGACACTCAGCACGCGAACGCGTCGCCGAGAAAGATGGACGCCGCGCGCCTCGCCCCCATCGTCGGGGACTACCATGAAGGACAAGCCTTCGTTTTGCTTGGACATCTTCTATTTGCCGCTTTCGTCCCCCCCGGGGTCCGGGCCACCCTGTTGGCCGCCAGGTGCTGCCGGCATCGAGGCGAAAACCCCGCTCGCATTCGCCAGAAGTGAAGACGGAATATTCACTGGGCGGTACCCGCTTGCCAAGTCGGAAGGGGCTCGGCCAACGCCGGCCACTTGTCTGCAACCGAACTTCTCCGCACCACAAGCGAGGCGCTACCCGACGATTTCCGCCGCTTCCTTGCCCGTAACCGCCTCGAAGACGCGCTCCAGATCCCGAACTCCGCGGAAGCCAATCCGGATCGCGCCGGTGCCCTTGCCCTTCCATTGTATGGCGACCCGCGCACCCAGGTGAGCGCCGAGCGTCTCCTCGAGAACATCGATGGCGGGATCCCGTGCCGCAGTGCCGTCCGTCTCCTTGTCTCCGGCCGCGGAGTCACCCGGTTGGAGTTCGCGGATGCGCCTTTCCGTCTCGCGCACCGACCATCCCTTCGCCACCGCCTCCCGGGCCAGGTCCGCGGCCTTGACCGGATCATCCACCGCCAGGATCGCCCTCCCATGGCCCATCGAAAGATCTCCCTCCTCCACGAGTCGCCGCACGGAGGGAGGCAGGGTCAGGAGGCGGAGCATATTGGCCACCGTGGAGCGGCTCTTCCCGACCGAGTCGGCGATCTGCCGCTGGGAATAACCGAACGTATCCCGAAGTGATGCGTATCCCTGAGCCTCCTCGAGCGGTCCCAGGTCCTGGCGCTGCAGGTTCTCCACCAGCGCGAGCACCAGGAGGGTCTGGTCATCGACGTCACGGATCTGGGCCGGGATCTCTCGCCAGCCGAGTTGCTTGACCGCCCTGAGCCTGCGCTCGCCGGCGACCAGTTCAAAGGTGCGCCCGGTCACCGACCTCCTGACCACGATTGCCTGCAGTAGCCCGTTGACTTTGATCGAGGCGGCGAGTTCCTCCAGCTCTGCGGCCACGAAGCTCCTGCGGGGCTGGAACGGATTGGAGGCGATCGTCCTCACCGGCAGTTTCGTGGGTGCGGGGTTGTCGGCGCCCTCGGCGAGCGGCTCTCCAGCGTACTCTCCGAGAAGGGCGCTGAGACCCCTGCCCAGGCGGTCGGTTCGGCTCATGGCTCTTGCTGCTCCTGTTGGTCTTGCTGCTTTCTGCGGGACCTGAGCTCTCTCGCGAGATCGGCGTAACGGCGCGCTCCCGACGACGACGGGGCGTAGTCCGCCACCGGCTTCCCGAAGCTCGGCGCCTCGGCGATGCTCACATTGCGTGGGATGACGGTGTGGAAGACCAGGTCGCCGAAGTACCTCTTCGCCTCTGTCGCGACCTGGCGGGAAAGGCTCAACCGCTGGTCGTACATGGTCAGCAGGACGCCTTCGATGGTGAGCGCCGGGTTGAGGCTGCGCTGGACCAGCTTCACCGTGTTCAAGAGCTGGGACAGCCCCTCGAGCGCGTAGAATTCGCACTGGATCGGGATGAGCACCGAGTCCGCGGCCGCCAGGGTGTTGAGCGTGAGGAGCCCGAGAGATGGCGGACAGTCGATGAAGACGTAGTTGTAGTCCCGCGCGACGGGGACGAGGGTTTCGCGCAGGATCGTCTCCCGGTCCCGAACCCCGACGAGCTCCACCTCCGCCCCCACCAGATCCCGGTTGGCTGGGAGCAGATGGAGGTTCGGGTGGCCGTTGGGGCACTGGATCGCCCTGAAGGCGGGCAGTCCCCTGATCAACACATCGTAGGTGGTCGGGATCTTCCCCCGGTCCACGACGCCGAGCCCGCTCGAAGCGTTGCCCTGCGGGTCGACATCCACCAGAAGGACACGTTCGCCAACCCGGGCCAATGAAGCTCCCAGGTTGACGGCAGTCGTCGTCTTGCCGACTCCACCCTTCTGGTTCGCGAGGGCGATGATGCGGGTCAAATCGTCAGGCCTTTCAAGGTATTGGGGACCCTCCTACGCCCGTGACCATGCCCAGCGTACAGTCTTGGGCGGCGCGCTGCGTTGCTCCTCTTGGGAATCTAACACGGACGAGGTGTTCCACGTGGAACAGTCGCTGATGAGGCGATGACGACCCGTGGCGGGAGCATCCCATGGGGCCGTTGTGGGCCTCGAATTCTTCTTCGGCTTCCCGCGGCAGTGGTCTTGACGCAATTGGGAAAAAGGGTGTTTCCACGGAAAACAGTCGCTGATGAGGCGATGACGACCCGTGGCGGGGGCATCCCATGGGACCGTTGTGGGCCTTGAATTCTTCTTCGGCTTCCCCGCGGGGTGGTTTGACGCAATTGGGAAACAACGGTGTGTTCCACGTGGAACAAGCCCTGGGTCCGGGAGGGTCGTTGGCTTCAACTTCGAGAGCCGGTGGGTTCGTGGCTCAACTTCGAGGGCCGGTGGCTGGACAGGTTCTCAGTTGGAAACCGTCGCCGACCTTGCTTCCGCTTCGGGCGTCGAGGACCGCAATCTCCGCACCTCCATGACCAGATTCTGAAGATCCGCCGGGGACACACCCGGAATACGTCCCGCCTGGGCCAGATTCTGCGGTCGAATGTGGGACAACTTCTGGCGCGCCTCGAAAGAAAGGGTCGCAAAGTTACTGTAGGGCGCGTCGGCGGGGATCGCGAAATCCGCCTGGGCCCGCAATTTCAGCGCCCGCTCCACTTCGCGGCGCACGTACCCCTCGTACTTGACATCGATTTCGATGGTGGCCAGCACGTCCGGATCAAAGTCGGGCGCGTCCTCTCCGGCCGCCTGAAGAAGTCCCTCCGCCGTAACTCCCGGTCGCCGTAGGAGTTCGCGCGCTCGTTGCGGTTGCTTAGGAGTCCCGCCACCCGTCCCCCGCAACGCCGGTTCGGCCGCGGCGGGCGTCAACAAATGGCCGCCGAACCACGCCCTCGCCCGCTCCTCCTCACCCAACCGCTCCTTGAGCGCGTCCTCCTGTCCGGGCGTCAGCAGTCCCACCGAGCGCGCCAGCGTTCCCAGCCGGCTCGGGCCGTTGTCCTGACGGAGCAGCAGACGGAATTCGGCCCGGGAGGTGAAGAGCCGGTAGGGTTCGTCCACACCCTTGGTGACCAGGTCGTCGATGAGGACCCCGATGTATCCCTGGTCCCGCTCGATGACGAACGGCTCCCTGCCCTGAACGGCCAGCGCCGCATTGGCACCGGCAACCAGTCCCTGGCCCGCAGCCTCCTCGTAGCCGGTCGTGCCGTTGATCTGCCCCGCGAAGTACAGCCCCGGCATCCCCCGAACCTCCAGCGTGTGGTGCAGCTGGTGGGGCGGGAAGTAGTCGTACTCGATGGCGTATCCGGGTTTCGTCATCTTCGCCTCTTCCAACCCCGGAATCGACCTCAGGAAATCGAGCTGGACCCCGGGAGGCAGCGACGTCGAAAGGCCGTTCACGTACAGCTCGGTGGTGTCCAGCCCTTCCGGCTCCAAGAACACCTGATGACGGCGCGCATTCGGGAAACGCACCACCTTGTCCTCAATCGAAGGACAATACCTGGGGCCCTGCCCAGCAATCTCCCCGCCGTAGAGGGCGCTCCGCCTCAGATTCGCGGTCACGATCTCCTTCAGGCCTTTGCCCGACCACGTGATCCAGCACGGCAGCTGTCTCGGCAGCGGTTCCCGCGCATAGAAGGCGAACCGGAACGGATCGTCGTCCCCGTCCTGGCGCTCACACCGTGAAAAGTCCACCGAACGGCCATCGACGCGCGGCGGCGTCCCCGTCTTGAACCGCGCCATCTCCAGCCCGCGCGCCTCCAACGCCTCGGCGAGCTCGATCGAAGGCCCCTCCCCCGCCCGCCCCGCCCCCTGCGCCGCGCTGCCACCCACATGGATCCGCCCCCGCAGGAACGTCCCGGCCGTGACCACCACCGCCCGCCCTTCGAATGTGATCCCGCCGCGCGTCTCCACGCCCCGAACCCCACCGTCGAAATGGAGCCCCGTCACCATCTCCTGGAAGAGGTCGAGGTTCTCCAGTCCGTCGAGAATCCGCCGCACCGCGATCGGGTACAGCGCCCGGTCGCACTGAGCCCGCGGGCCCCAGACCGCGGGCCCCTTCGAGCGGTTCAACATGCGGAAGTGGATGCGCGAAGCGTCGGTGGCTTGCGCCATCACGCCCCCGAGCGCTCCGACTTCACGCGCCACCGTCCCCTTGGCCACCCCCCCGATCGCCGGATTGCAGCTCATCTGCGCGATCCGCGTCAGGTCCGGGGTGATGAGCACGGTCTTCGCTCCCAGACGCGCGGCCGCTGCCGCCGCCTCCGTGCCGGCGTGTCCGCCGCCCACGACGATTATGTCGTAAGTCATTGTCATGACTTCACTTACCTATGCAGAAGTCGTTGAACACGCGGTCCAGTACATCGTCCGTCGAGATGACCCCGAGGATCTCCTCGAACGCGCTCTCGGCACTCTTGAGGTGCGCCGACGCCACCTCGGGCGGGATGCCCCCGGCCAGCGCTTCCCGGAAGCCCTCGACCTCGTCGCGGGCCAGCCCCAGGAGATCGGCCTGGCGCCTGCGGGTCACCACCGGCACCTCGTCGCGGTTGTCCACGATGCCCCGAAAGGCGTGTTCCCGCAGCTGACGTTTCAGCTCACCCAGACCGTCGCCGGTCTTCACCGAAACGGCCACATCGCCATCCTCGGGGACTTCGTCGCACCCGGCAAGATCACACTTCGTACGCACGCGCACCACCGGTGCCGCCAGACCCTCCAGAAAGCGTCCCTCCTGCCCCGTGGCGGCGAGCCCCGCCTCGCGGCAGTAGAGCACCAGGTCGGCCCCGGCAAGGTAGCGGCGCGCCACCTCGATCCCCAGCTTCTCCACACGCTCCGAGGCGCCACGCAGCCCCGCCGTGTCGACCAGGCGGAAGGGAAACCCGTCCACCTCGACGACCGCCTCGATCGCGTCCCGCGTCGTGCCCGGGATCTCGGTGACGATGGCGCGCTCAACACCCACTAAAGCGTTGAACAGACTGGACTTACCAGAATTCGGCGCCCCTGCCAGCACGGTCACCGCTCCCTCGCGCAGCATCTCTCCCGCCGGCGCCGTCGCCAGGAGGCGCTCCACCTCCGCCACCACCGTTTCCGCCTCGTCCGCGATGGCTTCCAAGGGTGTGGGCGCGTCGTCCTCCTCGGGAAAATCGATGTGCTGGACAAGGAGCGCCGACAGCCCGATCACCCGGCTGCGAAGCGTCGCGATACGGTCCCCCAGCCCCTTCTCAAGCTGGTGCAGCGCCACCTCCCGCCCCTTCGCCGACCGCGCCGCCACAAGATCGGCGACCGCCTCCGCCTGGGTGAGGTCGAGCCTGCCGTTCAGGTAGGCCCGCCGGGTGAACTCGCCGGCCACCGCCTCCCGCGCCCCCAGGGCCACGCACGCAGCCACCACGCCGGCCGGGATCGCGTAGCCGCCGTGGGTCGAGAACTCCACCACGTCCTCGCCGGTATAGCTCCCCGGCGCGTGGAAGATCGTCACCAGAGCCTGGTCGAGCGTCTCCCCCGAGCCGGGACGAACGAGCGTGCATAACCGGCTGGAGCGGCTCGCCCAACCGTCCAACGCCCGGGCCTCGCGCCCCATGAGCCGGCCGCCGATGTCCAGGGCGTCCGGTCCCGAGAGGCGGACCACCGCGACCGCGCCGAATCCGGGAGGGGTCGCCTGTGCCACAATGGTATCGAGCAGCGGCTCCCGCCCCGGAAAAGGCTTGCCGACGGGTCCCGCCATGTCGAAACGGGCCGGCTCAGCGGCGCGGCCCGGGCGCTGGCGCCGACACCCCCGGCGCCGCCTTCTTGCGCTCCCGCGCGATCAGGATCTGCTGCGGAATCGTCGCCACGTTGAAGGCGGCGTAGTACAGGTTCAGTCCGGAGGCCAGGCGCCAGAAGATGACGACCATGACGATGGGGAGGATGTACATCATCATCTTCATCTGCGGGTTCGTCGTCGCCATGGCCCTCATGCTGATGAACTGCAGCAGGAACATGCTGGCGCCGAGAAAGATCGGCAGGATGAAGATGGGGTCGGGCGCCGAGAGGTCCGGCAGCCACAGGAACGGCACGCCCCGCAGCTGAATGGTGTTCTGGAAGACGAAGAAGAGCGCGATCAGCACTGGCCAGGGAATCAACAGCGGCAAACACCCCCCCAGGGGGTTCACCTTGTGTTCCTTGTACAGCTTCATCGTCTCCTGGTTCATCTTCTGCGGATTGTCGGCGAACTTAGTCCGAATGTCCATGGCGAGGGGCTGGACCGCCTGCATCTTCATCTGCGAGCGCATTGCCCTCTGGTTCAGCGGCCACAGAAGGACCCGCACCAGGATCCCGATCACGATCAACACCCAGGCATAGCCCAGATTGAACCGGTCGTGAAGCGTGTTCACCGTCCAGTGAATGATCCCCACGAAGGGCCGGATGATCGGACGCAGGAAGGCGAAGCCGACCGGGTTCACCTCCTGCAGATCGTCCCCGACAGCGGCCAGGAGCTCCGGCTCGATGGGGCCCAGGTAGGCACGGTAGGCGTAGCTGCCATCCGCCAGTATCGGCATTCCGACACTTACCGCGGCCCGGTCCCGCTCAGCGACCGGCTCGGCCCTCACCCCCGAAAGGAATCCGTGTTCGCCCGTGCCCGTGCCGGGCAGGATCACTTCGACGAAGTACTTGCTCTTGACCGCCGCCCACCGGAGCGGGCCTTCCATGGCCTCCCGCTCGCGCACGCTGCGCAGCGGCCGCGCGCGGATGCCGTCGCCGAAATGGTTGCCCGAAAACGCCATCGCGCGGCGATCTTCGGCCTCCTTCAGCTCGTTGATGGCGAGTCCCACCCCCAGGTCCACGAAGAGCGCGGCCCGCTCCCGCGCCGGAAGCCGCCCCTCGACCGTGACCAGGTACGAATCCGGCGAAAAGGTGTAGCGGATCTCGCTGACGACGCCCTGGGTGGGATTCTCGTAGCGGAAGGTGAGCGTCCGCGGGCCGGTGCCTTCGCTCAGCCGGATCCCGTCGGCGGGGCTGATCTCGTAGGCGATGCGGGTCAGGTCGACCTCCTCCGTGCCGACCCGCCATGTGCCTGCAAGCACCGTCGCACCATCCGGGACGAGTTCGACCGCCCCATCGCGCGCGAACGACATGTGCCCGGAAAGCCGGATGGAGCGGGCCGCCGCACCGTGGTTCGAGAAGGTGATGGTGTAGAGCGGTGTCTCGACTGTCACCAGGCTCTCGCGCCGTTCGTCCCCTACACCCAGCAACCCGCCCGCTTCACGGTCCGGCTCCGCGAACCCGGGTTCCGGTTCGACCTCCACCTGGCCGGCTTCCACCGGCTCGGTCTGCTCGGGAGGCGGATCCGGCACGATGGGCGGAAAGAGCATGTTGGTCACGATGATGACCACCAGCATGAGCAACATCGCCAGGAAGAAGCGGAGCCCGGTCTTCATCTATCGAGCGCCCTCTGCCGGCGAATCGGGGCGCGTGTGTGGATTTCCGCCGGGTGTGGAAGAAAGGTCGGGCACCGGGTCGTATCCGAACCCGCCCCACGGGTGGCAGCGGCCGATTCGCCTGAGGCCCAGCCACACGCCCTTCAACGGCCCGTGCGACTCAATGGCCAGGCGCGTGTACTCCGAACACGTCGGATGATACCGGCAGCACGGTGGCTTCAGCGTCCCCAGCCAGCGCTGGTAAAACCGGATCGTCCCGGTCATCAAGGTTGTGAGCATGTCTTCTCCACGACGCTCATCCACTGATTCTCGAGTTGCCCATACGTAGCTCGGTACCCGGTTCTTCGCACGCGGACCAGAACATCGGCGCCGCAGCCGGACTCGCGAAGGTGGTTGAGCACGCGTCGCCGGCCGATCTCCCTGAGTCTGCGCTTCAAACGGTTCCGCGCCACGATGGCGTTGCCCAGTTTCGGCACGATCCAGCCGACACGCGGGAGACGCTGCTCTACATCGGCGGCGGCCGACGGGGGAAGGAGGACGAAAACATCCAGCGCGGGGGTCCTCTTTCGCGTGCCCCGGCGCAGTACCGTCCTGATGTCCCGGGTCCGGCGGATCCGGGCCGCACGGGGGAGCCGCTCGTGCTCCGCCTCCATCGGCCGTGTCAACCGCCCCGCTTCGATCCGATGCGCACGACGAGCGACCGCCGGCCACGGCGGCGGCGGCGGCTCAGTGTAGCTCGCCCTGCCCTGGTACTCATTCGCGCCCGAAATCCGTGCTTGTTCACGCGCTTGCGGTTCCGGGGCCTGTATGTCGGTTTCATTCTCGGGGATACCTGAGCAGTGTGGTCCGGGTCTGCGTCTGCCGGTGGAAGTGGACGCAAACCAGTGGAATCGGTGTAGCCCTTAAACGTATCGGCGTGGGTCTCCGATGGTCAACAGCAGTGGTTTCGCCGGACCCTTTCGCCGTAGTCGCCGCCCCGCCGCTCCCGGTTTGACTTCGACCGAAACGGGGGGTAACCTACGCGCCCCCCGTCCCCCATCACTCGGTCATGACACTGGGCGCCACCGACCTCTGGAACCGCATCCTGGAACAGGCCAGACCAGGCCTTCCCGAACAGGCGTTTCGCACCTGGATCTCCAGCGCGAAGGCCGTCTCATGGTCCGGTGGCGTCCTGCAGGTCGCCGCCACCAGCAGGTTCCACGCGGAGTGGCTCGAGGACAAGTACGGCGACGTGGTGCACGACATCGCCGAGCGGGTTACGGGCGAGCCGGTGGAGCTGTGGATCACCTCCGAAGGACCACCGGCGGAGCGGCCCTCACCCGAGATCACCGTCACCCAGGTGGTGGCACCCGAGTCCGTAGCTTCGGCTCCTTCTTCGCCGCCTCCCCCACCCGCTGGCCTGAACGCACGCTATACCTTCGACCGGTTCATCGTAGGGGACAATAACCGGCTCGCCCATGCCGCTAGCCTTGCCGTCGCCGACCGTCCGGCACGCCTCTACAACCCGCTGTTCCTCTACGGCTCCACCGGCCTCGGCAAGACCCACCTCATGCAGGCGATCGCCAACCGGATGCTCGCGGACGGGGAAGCCGCCCGAATCTGCTACATCCCGGCTGAGCAGTTCGTAAACGAAATGGTGACAGCGATTTACGAGCATTCCACCGATGCATTCCGAGCCCGTTATCGTTCCTATGATCTCCTCTTGGTGGACGACGTGCAGTTCCTGCGCCGCAAGGAGCACACCCAGGAGGAGTTCTTTCACACATTCAACGTCCTGTACAACGCAGGCCGCCAGATCGTACTGACCAGCGATCGTCATCCGAAGCAGCTCGAGGGGCTGGAGGAACGCCTGGTTTCCCGGTTCGAATGGGGCCTCGTCGCGGACGTTGACCGCCCCGACTACGAGACACGCGTCGCCATCCTGCGCAAGAAGGCCGACGAGGACAGCGTCTTCATGGCACCCGAGATCCTCGACCTCATCGCGCGTCGCTGCACAGTCTCGGTGCGTGAACTCGAGGGCGCCATCATCAAGCTGCTCGCCTTCTCATCGCTGACCCGCCAGGAGCTCACGCTCGACCTCGCGCATGTGGCTCTGGCGGGCCTGGGGGAACCGAAGGAGCCACCGCTGCTGAATCCGGCAGCCATCCGGGACGAGGTGGGCAAGGTGTGGGGTGTGACCGGTGATGCGCTGGCGTCGGGTGGGCGAAGCCGAACGATCACCGAACCGCGCCAAGTTGCGATGTTCCTGATCCGTGACCTGCTGGACACACCGCTCAAGCAGATCGGGCGCGTCTTCGGCGGCCGCGACCACTCCACGGTCATCCACTCGATCCGCAAGGTCCAAGCACGGATGGACGACGATGATACCTTCCGGGCCCAGGTCAACGATCTGCGCCAAACGCTCGAGAAGAGTGCCTGATCAGCGGGTTCGAAGAACTCGCGGCTGAAGGTTGGCCGTGTGGAAATCCGCGTGGGAAAGTGGGTCAGCACACCGGTTTTTCCACAGCCGCCGTCCTGGGATGTCCAAGCCGCCATTTTTTCCTCCAGGTTTCCACTCGCGCCCGGAGGGCCCGGTTCGCCGCATTGCCGTTGGGTCTCCGCCGATCCTCCGACGGTCGGTTTCCACCTTTCCACACCCCTTATGATGACGATCTTCTATTTACTTGTTACTAATTCATAAGAGGATCCCCGACACCTGTGGATTTCGTCCTCAAATCCAAGACCATCCAGGGCACTCATGAGACTGACCATCACTCGGCAGAACCTCCAGCGCGGGCTGGCCGCGGTTTCCGCAAGCATTCCGGGCAAGACCACCCTTCCCGTCCTCTCGAACGTACTGATCGAGTCCGAGGACAATTCCGTCTGGATCAGCGGCACCGATCTCGACGTTTCCATCCGTGTCCGCGTGCCGGCCGAAGTCACACAGGGAGGAGCGATTACAGCTCCGGGCCGTAAGTTACTCGCGCTTACCCGGGAGTTGCCGGACCAGCCCGTTGAGTTGCGCGGCCGCGGCCACCAGCTCGAGATCGGTTGCGGAAACAGCCGCATCAAGTTGAACGGGCTGCCAAGCGAGGAGTTCCCGAACGTTCCGGCGATGGACTTCGAGGAGGGTTGGAGCGTGTCGGAAGCCTCTCTGCGCCAGGTGATCCGCGGGACCGCCTTCGCGGTTTCGACCGAGGAGAGCCGGCCGATTCTCAACGGGGTGTACTGGGAGATTGGAGACCGCATGACGATGGTGGCCACCAACGGGCACCGGCTGGCCAAGATGGAGGTCGCGGCGGTGGGGACGGGGGGTGCGGCGGGAGCGTCGGGTGCCTTCATTGTGCCGCCGGCGGCGCTGGCGCAGGTGGAGCGCCTCTTCGACGGTGATGGGGAAATCGAGGTGGGAAGGGGCGGCAACCATCTGGGGTTCCGCTCGACGAACCAGGAGGTCTACACGCGCCTGATCGAGGGGAGCTATCCGAACTACGAGCAGGTGATCCCGAAGGACAACGACAAGGTGGCGCGCGTGGACAAGGAGGCAATGGAGGCCGCCGTGCGGCGCATGGCGGTGCTGGCCAGCGACCAGACCCATCGTATCAGGATGTCCTTCGAGCCGGACCGGGTGCACCTGGACGTCATGACGCCCGACCTGGGCGAGGCGCACGACGAGCTGGAACTCGACTATGAGGGGGAAGCGCTTCGGATCGGGTTCAACGCGAACTACCTCATCGAGGTCCTCAGGAACATGCCTGCCGGCGACGTGAAGGTGGCGTTCAAAACGGCGGAGCGGGCCGCCACGGTCGTTCCTGCCGAGAGCGAGTTGGACTACCTGTGTCTGGTCATGCCGCTCCGCCTGGTCGACTGACCGCGGGTGAGGTGCGCTTCGCGCCGATGGCTGCTGCGCTGCCGCGCGTCCGACTGCTACAACAGGTCGGTGGCGTTGAAGACCGCGCGGAAATCGTAACCGGCTTCGAGGAGGCGTTCGGTGCCGCCTTCGCGCCTGTCAACGAGGGCCAGCACTCCTGCGACGACCGCGCCGTGATCCTCAATGACCTTCAGCGCGGCGAGGAGGCTTCCGCCGGAAGTGACCGAATCCTCAATGACCACGGCACGCGCGCCGGCGGGAAGGCCGCCCTCGACCTGCCTGCCCGTGCCGTGACCCTTGGGACGCTTGCGGACCGTGAAGGCGTCGAGAGTGTGGCCCAGGCGGGTGGCGTGACTGGCGATGGCGTATGCGATGGGATCGGCGCCCAGAGTCATGCCACCGACGTATTCGGGCTGCCAGCCCGCATCCTCGATGGCCTGGTGGCAAACCTCGCCGACCAGCACCTGGCCGGCACCGCTCATCGTCGTAAGGCGCGCGTCGATGTAGTATCTTGAACGACGGCCGCTGGCGAGCGTGAAGTCGCCGATCTTCATGCTTCTCTCGTGGAGAAGCCGGCGGAGGCGAGAAAGGGAGGTAGACATGGCGACCGAAAGATACACGGCCGACAACCCGGGGATAGGCCCGCGAATACCGGAGGGGTCAGGTCCGCTGGCTGGCGAGGCGCTGCGCGGAAGAAGTTTGAGGTCATGGGTGAAGTCACTAACATTAAGTCTGACCATCATTTACGGCATATTGACAGGCTGCGATCCAATGGGTCCAACGCCCGGTCAATCATGGTTCGGGTCGGACGGTCAGGTGCGGGTGACCGTCGAGGTGCCGCTTCAAGGGGGAATCGGCTGGATGCGACAGGTGGTGGCCTGGAACTCCGACGGTGCGTGGAAGCTCCACGAGGAGATCGGCTACGACAGCGTGGTAGGGGATGACAACCAGATGCGGAACCCCGGCCTCCCATACCTGTACGCGGCGAACTACGAGAGCCTGCTGAAGCTCGCCTTCGACAACCAGGGCACCAGGCTATGGGAACCCCCGGACCAGGTAGAAGATTGCGGCATCAGGAGCCGCGTGAGCGTCCTGATCCGGGACAACCCGGACAACGCGGAGAAGGAATGGGCCCGCTGCGCCGCCAACGCGAACGCCCTGGGCAACCTGAGCACCGTGGGGTTCGAGCCGGATGACGGTGCCGCGCGGGTCATCCAGATCGCGCTCAGGGCAAGGGACTTCACGCTGGGCGACGACTTCAACCAGTATGCGTACACCGGCAGCCTGCCGTTCGCGACCATCGAGCGCGGAACGCAGCCCGGAAGGCAGCTGGAAGACACGGTAATCGTGTTCCGGTCCGCGGACGACGCGGGGGAGCACGAGGCACCCGAGGGGTGGGAACGGTTCTGGGAAGACCACACGGGAGGGGACAGGGCACTGCCGGAGATCGACTGGGCCCGGGAGATGGTGATCCTCGCGGCCATAGGGAAACGAGAGACGTTGGGTTTCTCGGTGGAGGTGCGCCGGGTCCTGCAGATCGGGGGCGCAGACCGTGTCACCGGTACCAAGATCGAGAAGGTGGAACTCATCCCCGGGGACTACTGCGCGCCAGCGCGCCGGATCGAATGGCCGTACCATATCGTCGTGACGCCGAGGGGTCACCCGCAGCCCGTAGGCTCCCCGAGCTCTGAGCGAATCCCCTGCGAGGCCTAGAGCCTGGCGGCCCTGATCGAGCAGCCCGTGAATAACCCTCCCGGCATTGGAGACGGACGATGAGGTTGCGCAACCGCTTCGCCCTTTTCTTCGTGACCTTTGCCGTGGTGGTCTGCGCCATCCAGGGGTTGCTCAGCTACTACGCGTCGCGTTTGACGCTGGAGGCCGAAATCGACCGGAATGCGGTGGATGTGGCGGGCGTGGTCGGCAGAGTCAGCTTCGGGGGGAACAAAGACCTCCTGACACTGAGGGTCGGCGACGAAGGTGGATTCCTCTGGGAGGATTACCAAAAGCTGTTGGGCCGCCTAGCGAAAGGGGACTATGTGGTCGATGGCGACTTCTTTCGCTGGACGCCGGGCGATAGCACGGCCACGCTTGTAGTGGGCCTGGATTCGGCTGGCGCCGCCTTCATCGGCCAGGAACTCAACTGGGTGCAACCCCACATTCTCGACGGGACGATGAGGGAAGCGCACGAACAAGGCGGCGCCACAACAGATCCATTCACGAGCCTGGACGGCCAAACGCTGTACAAATACGCAATCGTGAACCTGGGCCCGGAGGCGGAGGGCCTCTTTCTTGGCCTACGCATGCCGGTGGACCACTTGGAGCCGCTCAGCACGCTGGGGTGGTCCGTCGTCGTGCTGACGGCGGCATCGGCGGTGGTGGCGGCGTTGATCGGTTGGCGCCTCGCACGGGGCATTGCCTCCCGCCTCGAGGTCCTGAGCCGCGGGGCACTGCGGATTCAGCGCGGCGCCGTCGACCGCCCCTTCGATCTGGAAGGGGAGGACGAGATCGGCCGGCTGGCCCGGGCCATGGAACGCATGCGGACCGGAATTCGGCGCCGGGACGAACAGCTGCGCCTCATGTTGTCCAGAGTGGCCCACGAGATCAGGAATCCGCTGGGGGGACTGGAACTCTTCGCGGCCGCTGCCCAGGACACCGAGGACCCCGGGGAACGGCGCCGGATCCTGGAGCGGGTGAGGAAGGAAATCCTGGGCCTGAACTCGATTATCGACGAGTTCCTCGGGTTTGCGAGGCCCGGCCGCACGGAACCACAGCTGCACGACCTCCGCGAGTCGCTGGGCGAGGCCGCCGAGCTGGCGGAAGCCGAACTCGACAGAAAGGGTGGCAGACTGCACGTGGATTTTCCGACCAAACCTCTCCTGGCCATCGCCGACCCGCTTCAGGTGAAGCGCCTGGTCCTCAACCTGCTCCGAAACGCCTCCCACGCCGGGGACCGGGTGTGGTTGGAGGGCGCGATGGTCAACGGCGAGGTCAGGGTTGCGGTCAGGGACAACGGCCCCGGGATACCGCGCGAAATCCGGGAGAGAATCTTCGAGCCCTTCGTCGGCGACAAGTCGCAGGGCGCGGGACTGGGGTTGGCGATCGTCAAGGAGATGGTGGAGGCAAACCATGGCCGCGTGGAGCTGGTCGCGGATGCGGAGGGGGAGGGCGAGGCAAGGCGCGGGGCGGAGTTTCACGTTTTTTTGAGCGGCGCGGAAGATCCCCCGGGAGATAGCTCGCGGCGGAGATCGGCTCAGGAGGACGCGGCCACATGAGCAACTTGAGGCGGGTTCTGATCATCGACGACCACGACTCCATGCGGGAGGGCCTCGAGCTCCTCATGCGCCGCCGCGGCCACAGGACTCTCGCCGCCACCGACGCGAAGGAGGGGCTGCAGATTTTGGAGGACGAGGGGGCGGACCTGGTCATTACGGACATGAAGATGGCCACCGAGGAGGACGGGATCCGAGTGTTGGAGGGCGTCAATCGCAGCTCTCCGACCACGGATGTGCTGGTGATCACGGCGCACGGAACGGTCGAGAGGGCGGTCGAGGCGATGAAGCTCGGTGCCCGTGACTTCATCTCGAAGCCGTTCTCGCCCGAGGAATTCGGCATCAAGGTGGACCGCCTCCTGCGCGAACGGGACGAGCGCCTGCGATTGGAGCAGGAGAACCTGGCACTGCGGGTTGAGAACACCTATCTGCGGAGCGAATCCGGAGACGGCGACACCCCGTACGGCGACATGGTCGGGCAGGCGGAAGGCATTCTTCAGGTGAAGCGGTTCGTGGAGCGGGTGGCGCCCTCCGATTCGACGGTCATGGTGTACGGCGAATCCGGGACGGGGAAGGAGCTGGTCGCCCGGGCGATCCACGCCCGTTCCAGCCGCCACGAGGGCCCGTTCATCCGGGTCAACTGCGGCGCTCTGCCAGAAGGCCTGCTGGACTCCGAACTCTTCGGCCATGAACGCGGAGCCTTCACCGGGGCGGCGAAACAACGCCGCGGCCGTTTCGAACTGGCCGATGGAGGAACCCTTTTCCTGGACGAGATCGCTACGATCAACGCGGCCACGCAGGTGCGCCTGCTGCGGGTGCTCCAGGAACGGGAGCTCGAACGGGTGGGTGGCGAGGAGACGATCCCGGTCGACGTGCGCATCGTGGCCGCCACGAACACGTCGGCGGAAGACCTTCTTGCCGCCGAGGGGTTCCGCGAAGATCTGTACTACCGCCTTCACGTCGTGCCCGTCACGGTCCCGCCACTGAGGGAGCGCAAGGACGACATACCCCTGCTCGTCGACCACTTCCTGGGCAAGCTGAAACGGCGAACGCGCTCAGCGGTGACCGGCATCGATCCCGCCGCAATGAAGCGGCTCGCGGGGTACGACTGGCCGGGCAACGTTCGCCAGCTAGAAAACGTGATCGAACGTGCGCTGGTTCTGGCGGAGGGCGAAGTGCTCGAGAAGGGCGATCTGCCGCTGCTCGTCAACGTCAACGGCCCCGATTCGGCTACTTCCACGGCGTTGGGTGGCGTCAACGCAGAGGGTATCGACCTGGACCGAGCCGTTGTCGACATGGAGGAGAGGATGATCCGCCAGGTCCTGGAGAGGACCGGGGGAAACAGGGCCGCGGCCGCCCGGACCCTGAACATCACGAAGAGCAAGCTGCTGTACAAGATCAAGAAGTACGGGATCGGGGGATGAGACGCCTCCTCTTCGCCCTCGGCCTGTTTACGACGGCGCTCACTCCACCCGGCCTGTCAGCACAGGAGTCGTCGCGCGAGGAGGTCCGTCGTCTGCGGTTCGCGTATACGGAGGCAAAGGCGCAGTACGAAGCCAACGACGCCGAGGTTCAACGCATCCGGTACGATTGGAACCAGCTGATGGACCGGCATTCCGCAGCACTCGCTCGCGACGACGACGATGAGGTGCTGCGGCTCCGCGGCCAGCTTCAGGAACGAAGCGGGCCCAAGCACAGGGCCGAGAATGATCGGCGGGCAAGCCACGAAGAGTGGCTCGCAGCCGGTGATTCCCTGATGGATGCCCTGAACGACTACCTCGATACGCTGGACGACCAGATCCGAAGCTCGCAGGTGGGGTCCGACGACACCGCGAGCATGCTGTACGACGAATACGAAAAGGAGCTCCGGGAATTGGAGCAGGAGTTGGCAAGCGAGTCACGGGAGCTGCCCGAGCTTGTCATGCCCGAAGTGGAAATCCGCCCGGAGGACGGGCCGAGGGATATCCAGCGCAAGTTGAACCTGCTCGAAGACAAGGTGAAGGACACCGAGGACCTGCTCGCCACGCTGGATCGGCAGATCGAGAGGCTCGTCAAGCGCCAGGTCCGGGAAGAAAGACGGAACCTCAAGCCAGACATTTTCGACGACAACACGGATCCAACCGGGGTGGGCACCGACGTGGCGGGCGGCACGGAAGTCACCGACACGACGGTCGTGACCCTGGTGAAGCCGCTGGAGGTGCGCATCACGGAGAAGAAGGAGTTCCGGGAAGAAGTGAACGATCACTTGAGCCGACTGAAGGCGAGGGCGGAGGAAATCAGACGCATGGTGAGTGGAACATGAGACGACAACGCGTTCACGGGACCGGTATCGGCGCGTCACGGCGGCGACCACGATGGGTTGTTCCGACGCTGGCTCTGCTCCCGCTGCTCTCGATGCCTTCCGCACTCTCCGGTCAGTCGAGGGCTTGGGATTTCGTGATTACAGCCGGGCTGACGGGCGAGGCCTGGTCGGGAGATTTCTCGGCCATCACCGTACCCGAGTTCGATTCCACCGAGAGTGTGAAAGCCGGCGTCGGGGAATGGAGTGCGCGGGGAGTGTTCTCACTGCTCAGCCGGCCCGGACACCGCCGCTTGGAGGCTACCCTCGACGGTGGAATCCGCCAGTCCGCGGCGGCAGGATTCCGGATACGCAACTACGCGCCGCGGGAACAGAGCGGTAGGCTGACGGTGACCTACGAGCACACCCTCGGCGGCGGAGTGGCAACGGCGGAGGCAACGGCTCGAAGCCGTCGCATCATCGATCATCCACCCATGCCGCTGTACAAGTTCCCGGGATACGACATCTACAATGTGCAGGCAGGGTATGCGAAGAGCGTGCGTGCGATCAACGTCGATGTGAAGGTGGCCGGCGAGCAGGCGGACTACAAGCCCCCCCCGCAGCTCGAGCACCTTGATTACCTGGACCGCAACTCCGTGGTCTTCGAGGCGGGTGGCAGCAGGGTTTTCTACCTGGCCGGGGATCCGGAGGACTACGAGGACCCGAGGGACTATTGGAGGTTCCGTCTCTTCGGTGCTTTCGGCCGCCACAGCTACCCGCGGCAGGGCGGCGAAGTGCAGCGCGTCGACCATGCCATGCGCCTTGGCGCGACCTTCGGACTGAGAACGGAGCAGCTCGAGATCACCACCACCATGGCCGGCACCCGAAGTCGCTCCACCTCCCCGCGCGTCGAGTACAACCACGGACGTGTTCACATGCAGGCAACATGGCTGTGGGACGATACCGACCTGAGCCTGGTCGGGACCCTGGCCCGAAAGCGCTATACCCGGCCCACCCAGGATGCCCTGGTGGCAGGGGAGGAAGCGGACAACGCATCCGTTCTCTATGCCGAGGTGACGAGGTCTCTGGGGATGCGCGTCAACGGCGCCTTCAGGATCGGGTGGCGGAAGGTGGAGACGAACTTCAGCGGCGCCTTCTACACGCGGTTCGGGGGGGGATTTACCCTGAGTGTGAGGCCGTGGGGGTAGGGGCGGACCGAGCGGGTCAGCTGGCCAAGCGCGCGGTGGCCAGGGCCTCGAGAACCTCGTCGATCCCCGCTTCGGTGTGATCAGCGTTGATCTGGAAGCGGATCGATTCGTCGCCCCGGGGCACGACCGGGAATGTGAGACCGGTGGCGAGCACGCCGGCGTCGAAGAGGGCCGCCACCAGGCGCCGCGTCTCGTCGGTGTCGCGCACCATGATCGGGGTGATCGGATGGTCGCCCGGGATGATCTCGAAGCCGTTTGCCACCAACCCCGTCTCGAACCGCTTCGTCAACGCACGCAGGTGACGGAGCCGCTCCGTCCCTTCCGGACCCTGCAGGATCTCCAGCGACTTGCGAGCGGCCGCGGCCTCACCCGCGGTGATCGGGTTCGAATAGATGTATAGCGGCGATGACTCGCGCAGAAAGCGGATCACCGGTGCGCTCGACACCACGTAGCCTCCGTTCACCCCGAAGGCCTTGCCCAGCGTGCCCACCAGAATGTCGCAGGGCGGGCTCTTCGTGTACTCCTCGGTGCCGCGCCCGGTCGCCCCGAACGACCCCACCCCGTGCGAATCGTCCACCACCACGACCACGTTCTCCGGGAAGTCGCCGTCGTGACGCTCGGCGATGGCCATGATCTCGTCCACCGGCGCGTGATCGCCGCGCATCGAGAAAATCCCGTCGGTTACCACGATCACCCGCCGCGCTCGCCCCTTCGCCTCTTCCAGATGGCGGTCCAGCGCTGCCAGATCCAGGTGCGGATAGATGGCCTTCCCCGCAGGCCGCGACATGCGGATCGCGTTGATGATGCAGTTGTGGTTGAGCTCGTCGGAGATCACGAAGGTCGACTTGCCGGTGAGCGAGACGAGCGCGCTCACCACGGCCGCGTAGGCCGACGAAAAGATCATCCCCTCCTCGCGGCCGTGAAACGCGGCCAGATCCCGCTCCAGCGCCACATGCGGCGTGTGCGTCCCCGCGATGAACCGCACCGCCCCCGGCCCCGCCCCCATCGCGCGAGCGGTAGCCTCCTCCGCCTCGATCACCTCGGGGTGGAGACTCAGGCCCAGGTACGAGTTCGCGTTCATGCGGATGAACCGCTTGTCGCCCTGCCCCTCGAGCAGGAAACGCGGCCCCTGCCCATCCGCCGCCGGGATCACCTCGCGCACCACCACCTCGGCGCCCTTCGCGGTGCCCTGCTCCTCCATGCGCGCGACCAGTTCGTTCAGCACGCCGGTCAGCCGGTCCATCGGCATCGTCAGCAGTCCGTGGACAAATCCGCGCGAGCACCGAGAGCGGTGAGGCGCCGGGCTGGCAAGGCGCGACGAGAGGTGAATAGCAGAGCTAATCGCCCGAGGAGCAACGCAGAGCGAACCACTGGAGAGGAACAATGTATACTATACATGACTAATTGTAACGTTGTCATTACATTGCCAACAGGGCACAGCGAAGCGGCCCAGCGCGGATGCATCGCCGCTCGAATGCCGCGGGGACTTTGTCCGCGGGCTGCACCTATCTCGCGGCGGCGCCCGCAGTTTCCCGGGCGAGGTGCGTCCTCAGTCCCCGGAACATGTCCGCCACCATGTCCGGAAGCTCGTATTCGTGGTGCCAGTCCCACTGCTCGCGGGCCTCGGAGTCGTCGAGGCGCTCGGGCCACGAGTCGGCGATCGCCTGGCGCACGGGGTCGGGGTCGTAGTCAATCTGGAAGCCGGGCACGTGAACCCGGATCTCCGCCGCCAGCTCGGCCGGGGTGAAGTGCATGGCCGTCACGTTGAAGGCGTTGCGGTGCACCAGCGACGGGGAAGGCGCCTCCATGAGCTCGATGATCGCGCGGATCGCGTCGGGCATGTACATCATGTCCATGCGCGTGTCCGGCTTCAGGAAGCAGGTGTAGCGGCCCCGGTCGAGGGCGGCGTGGAAGATGTCGACGGCATAGTCGGTGGTGCCGCCGCCGGGTGGCGCCGTGTAGGAGACGAGGCCGGGAAAGCGCAGGCCGCGTGCGTCGACGCCGAAGCGCGCGTGGTAGTAGTCGCAGAGCAGCTCGCCCGCCACCTTGGTGACGCCGTACATGGTCGTGGGGCGCTGCAGCGTGGACTGGGGGGCGGGGTCGCGGGGGGTCTCGGGGCCGAAGGCGGCGATCGAGCTGGGGGTGAAGACGCGGCAGTCGGTCTCGGCCGCCACCTGCAGGACGTTCACCAGACCGTCCATGTTGATCTGGTACGCCCTGAGCGGATTGTCCTCGGCGGCCGCCGACAGGATGGCGGCCAGATGGAAGATGTCGGTGGCGCCGAAACGCTTCACCGCTCCACGCAGCGCGTCCAGGTCCAGACAGTCCAGTTGCTCGGCCGGGCCGATGGACGCCCAGGCGGCGGGATCGCGGATGTCCGTCGACAGGGTCGCGCCGGGCCCGTAGCGGTCCCGCAAGCGCGAGGCCAGCTCGGTGCCAATCTGGCCGGCGGCGCCGGTGATGAGGATGCGCTTCATGTGGGGACAAGATTACCCGAATCGGCCTGGGGGCAAGGCTGATCAACTTGACTAACTTACTTAGTCAGTTTGAACTGACCCGCCTGTCTACCGTCTGTCCCGCCCCCGGGAGCGGTGGTCCGACAGTCCGCGCTCGCGGTCGGCCCTAAGGAACCCGAGGAACTCCTCGTGTTGCTCCGGCGTGAGGATGCGCTCGAACTCCGCGTCGAGCGAGTCGCGCTGAGCGGCCAGAACGGGAAGAACCTCGTCCCAGACCTCCTGGGCATCGGCCTGGTGCCGATCCATGGCCTCGCGGATATCCTCGACCTGCTCCTCGGTCAGGTCGAGTGTTCTGGTAAGGCGTTCGGTGACACGCAGCCGCGCAAGCTCCGACCACTGCCGCTCACCGCGCGAACCTCCGGGACGTTCAACGCGAGAACGGTCGCCCCGTGTACGATCGGGCCGGAAATCGCGGGACCCGGTGCGGTCGAAGTACTCGCCGGGGCGATCACCCCGGTGCTCGACGATCCGCAGGACTCCCAGGGTCGCGGCTGCGCCGGCGACGAAGACAGCGGCAAGCACTAGAGCAGCAGTCCATCTGCGGTTCATGGCACATACTCCTCGACGGCCAGCACCAGTTCGCCCGCCGTGGGCGCGTAGCTTCCCTCCATCCACACCGCCACGGACCACGGCATCATCACCTCGGCGAATGAGACCTCCTCGGCCCCGGCGTCTCCCCCGGGCAGAAGCACAAGCACGGCGGCCGCGGCGGCGGCCAGTCCTGCCGAACCCAGCATAACCGGGCGCCGCCAGCGCGAGAGCGTTCCCTCGAGGGTCTGTTGCCACCGCGCCTCGAGAATCGGTTGGGCCCGCTCCATGATCCGGGCCATCATCGACTCCCAGCGGTCCGGGTGCGACTCGGGATCGAGTTCGAACACCACCGTCTCCGAATCCGGACCGCCGCGCCCGGCGCGTCCGTTCGTCTGGTCATTCCGTCTGTTCATCTGTCACATGCTCCCCAGAGCGAAACGGCCCGATAGAAGCCGTCGCATCGCCTTCCTGGCGACGTGCAGGTGGACACGGGAAGAGCCGGCCGAGATCCCGAGCTTGCTCGCGATCTCGCCGTGGCTCCAGCCCTCCATGTCGTATAGTACGAGGACCTTCCTCTGCAGGTCGGTCAAGTGGGTCATCGCTTCCGTGAGGTGGGTGCGCAACTCGGACCGCCCGGCGTCCGCCAGGGGATCGTCGCCCGAAGCGGCCGACACGGCCTTCTCCAGGGGCACCGCCGCGCGGACCTGGTTGTACTGCCTCCGGTTGTGGGCCGTGTTGCGAACGATCGCCATGAGCCACGCCTTGAAGCGGTCGGGGTTGCGGCAGTTGTCGATCTGCTGCAACGCCCGGATGAACGCGTCCTGGCACACATCGTCCGCATCGTCGGGGTTGTCCAGCGTGGCCCGGGCGACGGCGTGAGCCGTCCTGAGATGCCGCCGGACCAACTGGTCGAACGCCCTGCTGTCTCCGCGCCGGACCCGAGCGACCAGGAGTCCGTCGGTCTCCCCGTTGTCCATTCAGGTGCGGCTGGTTGAAGTGAGTCGAACGAAGCGTGCCCTCTTCCTTCGGACAGACGGGAGGGGCGAAGCGTTAGCGCACCCTGGGCGTCCAGCGATTGCTGTCGCGCTCCTCGTACTTGTCCATGGCCCGGTCGAAGGCCCGGTCCAGGTCGATTCCCTGCTGATTGGCCAGGGAGATCAGCACGAAGAGGATGTCTGCAATTTCCAGTTCCATCTCGGCCGGCGCCTCGTCGTCCCGCTTGGGCTTGGAACCGAAACGGTGATTGATCTCGCGCGACAGTTCGCCGACCTCCTCCATGAGCCGGGCCAGGATCGCCAGCGGCGGCCAGTAGCCCTCTTCGAAACGGCTGATCCAGCGGTCGACCCGGTCCTGCGCATCGCGGAAGGTCATGGACGGGCCTCGCGGGGATCGAGCACCAGCTTGCCGAACACCTCGCCCGCCTCGAGCATTTCGTGTGCCCGCCGCGCTTCGTGGAGCGGCAGCACGGCGTGGATCGGCGGGGTGATCTTCCCGCGGAACACCATGTCCATGGCGTCGCGGAACTCTGCCGGGGTACCCATCGTGGATCCCAGAATCGAGAGCTGCCGCCAGAAGAGGAGCCGGATGTCGACCTTCGCGGCGGGCCCGGTCGTCGCCCCGAACGATACCAGCCGGCCCCTGACGGCGAGCGCCCGCAGAAGTTGCGGCCAGATCGCCTCGCCGACGGAGTCCAGGCAGAGGTCCACGCCCCTCTTGTTGGTGATTCGGTGGATCTCGCGGCCCCAGTCGGTGGTGGTGCGATCGAAAACGTGGTCAGCGCCCAGTCCGCGCACGTGCCGCACATTCTCCGAGCCCGATGTCACCGCGAAGACCTCCGCGCCCGCCTCGTTGGCGAACTGCACCGCCATCGCCGACACGCCCCCGCTCGCGCCCGTGATCAGCACTCGGTCGCCCTTCCGGAGCCCGCCGCGCGTCATGAGCCCGCGCCACGCGGTCACCCCGGCCAGCGCTGCCGCCGCCGCCGTCTCCGCCGGGAACCCGTCCGGCAGTTCCACCACATTCGCCGCCGGCACCACCGCGAACTCCGCAAATCCCCCCTGCGTATGCTCGCCGATGACCCGAAAAGGCTCCCCGTCATACCCGCGCAGTCGCGCGAGCCGGTACCAGTCGTAGTCCAGCGACGGATCGACCACCACCCGTTTGCCGAGCAGGGAACGCACGGTCCCGGCCCCGCACTTCTCCACGGTCCCCACGATGTCCGACCCGCCGATGTGCGGCATCGGGATCTCGATCGGGAGACCGCGGCGCATCCACAGGTCCAGGTGGTTCATGGAGGAGGCCTCGACCCGGATCCGGACTTCTGCCGGCCCGGGACGGGGAGCGTCCATCTCTTCGACCCTGATGACTTCGGGGCCGCCGTTTTCGTGAAAGACCGCAGCCAGCACCGTGGAGACCAACCTTTGTGCAAGGGGGGATTGTGGGAGCGGGTCCGGTGGGAATGCCCGCCCCGGAACGTGATGAAGATAGGGCATGGCGCCCGCAAACGGCGATGTCGCCACGACGGATCGTTTACTTTTCGGGCCGATGGGCGCCGGAACCGGACCGACCGGGGACCCGGCGCCGCAAGCACGGGAGCGAACCACGAATGACCAAACCCGCGGGCAAGCCCGAGGCCGGCAAGGGCGAGGAAGACCACACCCTGGGAGGATATTTTGCGGTCCATACCCGTCCGCCCGGCTTCGAGGCGGTCGACGGCCAGCCGTACACCGTCTCCATCGAGACGGAACGGACCGGCGATCTGAAGGCGCCGGTGGCCGGATACCTGGTGTTCCCGCGCTGGGCCGCGACAGGCCTGGGCATCGTGGGCCACGTGGAGACCCCGGTGCTCTGGCGGGGGGCGAGTCGGCAGGCGGTGGCGGAAGAGGCGGGCGCCCTGACCCTGCACGAGGTTCAGCGCCTGTTGAACGAGGCGGTGGCGAAGCAAATGGGGGATGGGGGGACGGCATGATGCGTGGCCGCCACGACTCCATCCGGATCACCGAGATCTTCCACTCGATCCAGGGCGAATCCACCCGGGCCGGACTGCCCTGCACCTTCGTGCGTCTCACCGGATGTCCGCTGCGCTGCGTCTGGTGCGACACCGCCTACGCCTTCCACGGCGGGACGCGTCGCACGATCGACGAGATCGTGGCGAAGGTGGCCGAAACGGGATGCCGCCTCGTCGAGATCACGGGCGGGGAGCCGCTCGTACAGCCGGGCGCGGCCGTGCTGGCCCGCCGCCTGGTTGACGACGGCTACACCGTGCTGGTGGAGACCTCCGGCGCGGTGGACGTGAGCGTCCTGGACGACCGCGTGCACCGCATCATGGACCTCAAGTGTCCGGGATCGGGCGAGGAGCACCGCAACCTCTGGTCGAACCTAGATCACCTGACCGGGCGCGACGAGGTGAAGTTCGTGGTGGCGGGCCTGGGGGACTTCGAGTGGGCCGCCGAGACCATCCGGCGCCACGGGCTGGACGAACGGGTGCGCGAGGGGTCGCTGGGGAGCCTGCTCGTGTCGCCGGTGTGGGGGCTGGAAGAGCTCGAAGAGCTGGCCGGGGCCATCCTGGAGAGCGGGTTGCCGGTCAGGTTCCAGACGCAGCTGCACAAGCACATCTGGGGGCCGGACCGGGCGGGGGTGTGAGCGAAAACGAGCTTTCTCGCGGCGGCGGAGTGACCGGGGACGGCCCCGCCGGCGGAAAGGAGCCACCGTTGCGCCTGTCCGAACTCTCCGGAGCGCTGGCCGAACGCTTCGCGTCCATTGAATCGGCCGTGCCGGACAGCAACCGCCGCAACGCCTCCGTCGCGCTGGTGCTGCGGGGGCCGCCGGGTAAGGCCGACCCGCCCGTGCGCGACTGCGAGGTCCTCGTCATCAGGAGAAGCGAGTCGCCGCGCGACCCGTGGTCGGGCCAGATGGCGCTGCCGGGGGGGAGCGTCGACGAGGCGGACGACGGGCTCGTCGCCACGGCGGTACGGGAGACGCATGAGGAGACGGGACTGCGCCTGGACGGTCGCCGGGATCTGCTCGGCCGTGTGGAAACCGCGCGGCCCGTGGGGGTACGGCTGCCCGTGATCACGATCTGGCCGTTCGTCTTCCGGGTCGCGCCCGATTCGTTGGCCCGGGTGGGGAGCGCGGAGGTGGCGTCGGTGCACTGGTTTCGGGTGCGGGACCTGGCCGATGCGGGAAACCGGGGGTCCTACCCGTGGAGAGAGGGCGGACTGATGCGGCGGTTTCCCTGTATCGAGGTGGAGGGGCGGGTGATCTGGGGGCTGACGTACCGGATTCTGACGGGGTTTCTGGAGTTGGCGGGGGAGTAGCGGCCCGTCAGCTTGCGACTGGGGGGGTTGAGGGGCTGGCGGGGAACGAACGCCGCCGTGCTTCTTGTCAACTACAGTTTACTTTATGGAAACTCCAGGCGACTTTTGACCGCTCAGTTCCCATCCACCCATTCCACCAGGAACAGGTTCGTGTTGCCCTCGTGCGACATGTTGCGGTTGGACGCGAATGCGAGCCGGGTGCCGTCGGGGTGGAAGACGGGGAAGCCGTCGAAGCCCTCCGAGTACGTCACGCGCTCCTGGCCGGTGCCATCGATGTTGATGATGTAGATCTCGAAGTTGCGGCCCCGCGGGTCATCCATGTTCGACGAGAAGATGATCTGCTCCCCCGAGGGGTGCCAGTACGGGGCGAAGTTGGCGGCGCCGTTGTCGGTGAGCTGGCGCGGGTTGGAGCCGTCCGCGTCGGCCACGTAGATCTCGAGGGCCGAGGGGCGGATGAGGCCGTCGACGAGGAGCGACAGGTAGTCGTCGCGGGCCTCGGGGGTGTCGGGGTAGTGCGCGCGCCACACGATCTTCGTGCCGTCGGGGCTATAGAAGGCGCCGCCGTCGTAGCCGAGCTTGTTGGTCAGGCGCTGCACGTCCGAGCCGTCGGGGAGCATGGAGTAGAGGTCGAGGTCGCCGTCGCGGACCGAGGTGAAGATGATACGGTGGCCGGTGGGCGAGAAGGTGGCTTCGGCGTCGTAGCCGGGCTCGGTGGTGAGCTGGACGGGGTTCGCGCCGTCGGCGTCGGCGGCGAAGATGTCGTAGGAGGGGTAGAGCGCCCACACGTAGCCGCGCGAACGATCGGGTGGGGTGGGGCAGGTGGGGTCGTGGTGGTGGGTCGAGGAATAGAGGATTCGGTCGCCGGCCGGGTAGTAGTAGGCGCAGGTGGTTCGGCCCTGGCCGGTGCTGACAAGTTGGCGGGCGCCGGTGGCGGGGTCGAGGGTGTAGATCTGGTCGCAGCCCTCGCCGGGGACGGGGGTCGACTGGAAGATCAGCGAGGTGCCGCCGAAGGCCCAGTAGCCTTCGGCGTTTTCGCCCTCGAAGGTGAGCTGTTGGATGGCGCCGAAGCGGGTTTCGTCGGGGTGGACGAGGTTGGGGTTGTTGGTCTCGGGCTGGGCGTCGGCGGGCTGGCCGTCGTCCGGTTGGCCGTCGCCTGATTCACGGCAAGCGGCGGTGGGCAAGGCCATGGCCAACAGGGCCAGGAGGGGAAGAGGGGAGGGGTGGGCCATTGGGATCCGGGGTCGCTCGGTTTGTGTGTGGGTGCGGTCTGCATGAAGCGACGCAGCCGACCAAGTTAACATCGGGCGGCGTATCACCGGGGCCCGGTCCCGTGTCCAGGGCACGCCAGCCGGAACTCGGGAGCCTCGTCCAACGGCATATGAAGCCCGGACTCGGCCCGCCAGGCGCAAGCAACTCGTCTGATGCCAGGGTGGGCGAAGAGCCTATCCGCTAGCGCTAGCGTCCGCATCGGTCTCGGAGAAGTCGACCCGGATATCCCGCCGCCGCAGCTCGGCCACGAAGGCATCAGGCGGGATCACCTCGTCGGGAGTGCCGACACCGGGCGCGGCCACCTCCCCACGCGCCTGCATCCGCGCCACGATCGCGAGGGAAAACCCGGTTGTGCGGGCCATGGCCGTGATCCCCTTTACCGGGTCGTGATAGTCGATGACATCGTAGCGGATCCGCGCGGGCCGTCCGTTGCGCTCGCCGACCGCCTCGACGCGCGCAATCACCATGTCGTCCCCGTCTTCGTTGGTGAGCAGGGGCGTGACCTGCTCGATGAAGAACCGGCGCGGGTTGACCTGCGCCCCCTGGTGATCGACGTCGGTGGCGCTCAGGAGGCCCAGCGCGCGGATCGCCCGCATGATGTGCGCGTGGCCGGGGTACCTGAGCGTCTTGTATTCGAGCGACCGGACCCTCCCCTCGTATCGGGACGGCAGGGTGGAGGTGCCGCCGCCGGTGTGAAAGGCTTCCAGTTGGCCGATCGGGTCGGGGAAATCTAGGGGCTCGATCTCGGACAGTGCCTCGACGGTGGCGCGTCTGCCGTCCTTCAGGATCTCGGCGGGCGTCACGTAGTAGTCGAGCATGCCCTCGAGCGAGTAGACGATCTGGTAGTTGAGCGGCGGCTTGGGGTTCTGGGGGAGTCCGCCCACCCAAAGGCGCACCGAGTCGGTAGTGTCGAGCCGGTCGATCCCGCCCTGCGCCAGGATGTTGACCATGCCCGGGGCGAGCCCCACGTCGGGGACGATCGAGAGTCCGGCCCCGCGGGCGCGGGCGTCGAGCCCCCGCTGCCGCTCCACGATCGCGGTGTTGCCGCCCAGGTCGGTGAAGTGGGCGCCGGCCTCGAGCGCGAGGCGGGTCATGTCGTAGTTGAAGTAGTAGGGAAAGGCGCAGAGCACGGCGGCGGCGCCCTCCATCGCGGCGGCTACCTCCCATTCGCAGGTGGCGTTGGCGCGCACGGTGGTCAGACGGTTGCCGACGTACGGCAGGAGAGCGGGTTGAAGCGAATCGGTGCGCAAGTCCGCGATGACCACTTCGCAGTCGTGGTCGCTGCGCAGCAGGTCGTACGCTGCGGCGGACCCCTGGGTGCCCCCGCCCAGCACGAGGAACTTCATGGGGTGGTCACGACGCCAAGCGCACCACACGCGGCGCCAACCGGGGATGGCGGGTGGTGGAGGAACTGCATGGCGGGCTCACGCGGGCGGGAGCGGTGGAGGAATTGCATGGCGTCGCTCACGCCGGTGACAGGAGGTCGAAACGAGGTTCGCTTTCGGGCGCGTCGCCGGAGAGACGGGTGACGTCCACGATACGGTCGCCGGGACCCGGGGCGACGATCGCGCGCACCGGCGCGTTGCGGCGCCGCACCGGCACCGTGGCCGCCTCGACGCCCGTTACCGCGCCGGCCGCCGAGACGAGCACGACTTTGTCGTCGTCCAGCGCCTCGAGCGCCGCCACCAGCCTCGCGCCACCCTCCTTCGCCGGCATGGCGAGCGTCCCCAACCCCCCCCGCCCCTGCACCGGAAACGCCGAAATCAGCGTGCGCTTGCCGGCTCCCGTCTCGGCCACCATCAGGACCGGCGCCTCGCGTTGCGCCACGATCAGCGCGATCACCTCGTCGTCCCCCCGCAGCCCGATCCCCTTCACCCCCTGCGCGGTGCGGCCCACCACCGTGACCTGGCGCTCCGGGAAGCGGATCGCGCGGCCGTCCCGCGTCACGAGCAGGAACTCGGTGTCGCCGGTGGTGGTGTTGACGTCGAGGAGCGCGTCGCCGGGCCGCACCCCGGCCGCAATGAGGGCGCCGCTCCTGGGGTTCGAGAACTCGCCGAGCCGGGTGCGCTTCATGAGCCCCATGCGCGTCACGAAGGCGACGAAACGGTCTTCTTCGAGGTCGTCGACGGTGCGGGTCGCCACGATCGGGTCGCGCCGGTCGATCCCCAGCAACGCCCAGACCGACTTGCCCCGGGACACACGTGACCCCTCGGGGATGTCCTCCACGCGCAGGAAATACACCTGGCCCGAACTGGTGAACGAGAGAAGCCAGCCCCGCGTTCGCGCGACCACCACCGTCTCGAGGTAGTCTCCCGCAAATCGCTCCATGGCGGCCAGCGCCAGACCGGCGGCCACGCGGCGGCGGTAGAGGTGCATGGGAATCCGCTTCAGGTACCCCTGGCGCGACAGGGTGACCACGACGTCCTCGTCCGCTACCTCGGTCGCCACGTAGGCGAACCCGCTCTTGTCCTTCCCCTCCAGAATCACGGTGCGGCGCGCGTCGCCATAGCGCTCGACGACCTGGTCCAGTTCCCCAAGCATGACTCCAATCTGGAGCGCCTCGTCCGCCAGCAGCGCGCGCAGTTCGCGGATCGCCGCTCGCAGCGAAGCTTCCCGCGCCCGCAGCTGGTCCCCTTCCAGCGCGGTGAGTCTGGCCAGCCGCATGCGCAGAATAGCCTCGGCCTGCACCTCGCTCAGTCCGAACCGGTCGCGCAGCCGCCGTGAGGCCTCGGCGCGGTCGGCGGAGCGCTTGATTTCGGCGATCACCTCGTCGATGTGCGCCAGCGCGAGCAGCAGCCCCTGGGTGATGTGCAGGTCGGTTTCGGCCTTTTCCAGATCGAACCGCGAACGCCTGCGGATGACCTGGAGACGGTGGTCGCGGTAGTGGCCGAGCAGCTCCTTGAGGGTGAATTCGCGCGGCTGTCGTCCCCCTTCCAGCGCCAGCAGGATCGCGCCGAAGGTGCACTGGAGCGGGGTCTTCCTGAAGAGCGTCGCCATGATCTTGCCGGCGTCGGAGCCGCGCTTGAGCTCCACCACCAGGCGGATGCCTTCGCGGTCGGACTCGTCGCGCAGATCCGCCACGTCGGGAAGCGCGCCCTTGCGCGACAGCGCGGCGATCCGCGCGATGATCCGCGACTTGGAGACCGCGTACGGCAACTCGGTCACCACGAGCTGCTTCCGCCCCCCCCGCACGGCCTCCGTCACAACGCGCGCCCGCATCGTCATGCGGCCACGCCCTGTCTCGTACATCGAACGGATCCCCGCCCGCCCCACGATGTACCCGCCCGTCGGGAAATCCGGACCCGGCAGCACCTCCATCAGCTCCTCTGCGCCGCAGTCCGGATCCGCGACCAGTATGCGCAGCGCCGCGGCGACCTCGCGCAGGTTGTGCGGCGGCACGTTGGTGCTCATCCCTACCGCGATGCCGGAGCTTCCGTTGACCAGCAGGTTGGGGATGCGGCAGGGGAGCACCGCCGGCTCCTGCAGGCGGTCGTCGAAGTTGTTCTCCCACTCGACCGTGTCCTTCTCGATCTCGGCCAGGATCTCGGTGGCCACCCTGGCCAGCCTCGCCTCGGTGTAGCGGTACGCGGCGGCGGGATCCCCATCGATCGAGCCGAAGTTGCCTTGCCCGTCCACCAGGGGATAGCGCAGCGAGAAATCCTGCACCATGCGCACCAGTGCGTCGTACACCGCGGAGTCGCCGTGCGGGTGGTACTTGCCCAGCACCTCGCCCACCACCGTGGCGCTCTTCTTGTAGGCCCGGTCCGGGTTCAGGGACAGCCCGTGCATGGCGACCAGAATCCGCCGGTGAACCGGCTTCAGACCATCCCTCACGTCGGGAAGCGCCCGCCGCACGATCACGCTCATCGAGTAGTCGATGAACGACTCGCGCATCTCCTCCTCGATCAGACGGGGGACGATGCGGTCGCGCATGCGGGATACGGTCATTCAGCCTCCCGGCCCGTGGGTAACTTGCCGTGCGAATTTCGCGAAGACGTCATACACGGGCCACAAGCCCCGCGCCCGGAATAATCCCCCTCTCCAGCACCTCCACCGGATCCCCCACCGAAATCCGGCCCGGCCCGTCGTGCACCACATTCACCCCGAAGTACACCGCCGACTCAATGCGCCGGTAGAGGGCCAGGGTCCGGAGCGGCTCGCGATCGGGGTCGCGCACGCCGGTCTTCTGGTCGGTGGTGGTGACCTTGCAGCGGGTGCAGAGCTTGACCCCGCTGAAGTTCATGGCGCCGAGGGTGAAGCGCTGCCACTGGTCCTCGTCGTGGGGGTGCGCGCCGGTCACGACGATGTTGGGCCGGAAGCGCTCGACCGGGATCTCGCGCCCGCCGCGTCGCGCCAGCTCCTCCACGGATCGTTCGCTGACCAGGAGCGCCGGAAACCCGTCGGCGAAGCTGACGCGGTGGCCCTCGGCGTAAGCCGGATCCGTGGCGCGCGCGTCCTCGTCCCGCATGAAGACCAGCCGAAGGTCGGCGCCGAGAACCGTGGAGATCCATGCGTCGGCGTCGGGAGATACCGCGCAACCCACCGCGTCGCTCCCGTGGATGACTACGCGGACGGGGTCGCCGGCCGGAGAGACCGGCAGGTCCAGCGGCTCCATGCTGTCGGTCTCGAGCCGGAGTGCCCCGTTGTCCAGGTGGGGATGGACGGTGGCCAGCCGGGGCGTATCCCGCTGGGTGACCATCCCGCCGTCGGCCCTGACCACCATCCAGCGCCGGTCCCACTGCGGCCCCATCGCGTCGAACTCCATGGATTGAAGTTCGGTCGCACGCGCCCCCTTGAGCGGGTGGATCCGGAGACGGGTGACGCGTCCGGCGGATCCGGGAGCGCGGGGGTTCACGGTCGGCCCGGTCACGCCATCGCCCCGCCCATCCGCCGACCGACGATCGACAGCGGCAGGGTCGCCTGGTGACGCCCGTTGACGAGGATGTGGAAGGTGTGGATTCCCTCCTCCTGGAAGACGATCCCGTCGAGGTTGATCACATGCGGGACGCGGATGCCCGTCTGCAGGCTCTGCCGTCCGGGCGAAACCTTGAGCTCGCCGCTCAGAGAGACCAGTTCCTTCCCCTTCGGACTCGACAGCTTGATCGTCAGCTTGTGGGTGCCCGCGTCGTCGGCGCCGCCCAGGAAGCGCAAGACCAGCGACAGACGGCCGTGCCGGGCCGGGAAACGGCGCACGCTGATCTGGTCGAATACGCCGAGAAGATTGAGCTTCCCCGACCCGTCAATGGTTGCGGCGTCGGCGGTGAGCACGAGGTCTACGTCCACTGGCTGCTACACTCCTCCCATAGCCGGCCCGGCCGGCGGTTCTCCCAGAAGTGACTTGGCGAGGACCAGTCCCAGGATCAGGTCCAGTGCCGCATGCGCGAAGATCGACGGCCAGAGGCTTTCCGTCCAGACGACTCCCGCCGCCAGGATCCCGCCCATGACCGCGGTGCGTGCGATCCCGTGACGACCCTGATAGGCATGAAGGAAGCCGAAAACCACCGCGACTGGCAAGGCGCCCGCCAGGTAGGAGCCCGTCCATGGCACCAGGAACAGCGGCAGGAATCCCCGAAAGACCACTTCCTCGAACACGCCCGCCGCGAGGGACAGGAGCGCGAACACGCCCTTCTCGGCCCCCGTGACCGGCATGATCGCCCGCACCACGCCCGTCTCCCGCCACCCGAACCGCGCGGTGAGTCCCCGGAAGGCGTAGACGACGCCGAGTCCGCCCGCCGTGAGCAGGACTGCGGGAAGAAGGAGGGCACCCGGCGGCGATGGCCATGTGCGGAGAAGGCCCGACGGTTGGCGGAGTTCCGGCGCGACCGCGAAGGTCAGGAGCCCGCCCGCCGCGAGGAACACGATCGAAGCGGCGTAGAAGCCCAAGCGGTGTGCGCGGATCTCGTCCAGGGGTGGCGGTCGCTGCAGGAGGGCCACAGCCGGGATGAGGACGAGCCAGACGGCTGCGACGACCGAGGCCGCGACGCCGCCTGTGTCCGCAAGGACGAAAGCGGCGGCAAGAACGGCACTCCCGGCGGCCGCCGCCAGGACACCTCGGCGCTCCCGGGTCATGGCTGGCTCAACTCCCTGGTCCGATCATCTCTCATGTTGTCTGGCGCCTCGCCGCTGGTGCGGATTTGTCCAAGGACTGCTAGTGTTGGTCACGCACGGGATTCTGGCCACATTGGGACACCGGTCAACCCCTGCCGGCGTGACGCGGTCGCCTCTTCGCCGCGAAAACGCCGGGCCAACCCGATATCACCGCAACCGAGGACGACCGTGACGACATCGGCACCAGCCAAAGCCAGCTACCGCGTCATCGACAACTACGACCACCCCCACGGCGGTTGCATTCTGCGGTTGCGTCTCAACCGCGGCGAGGCCTTGACGGTGAAGGAACTGAAGGGCGGGACCATGGTCGCCACGGCCCCCGACGGCTCGGAGTCGTCCATCCGCGTGGAGGGGTTCGCGCTATTCGGAGGCAAGCCCGGCAACGCCCGGCTCGCGCGCACCGGCCGCGCAGATGTCCATGTGCGGGATGCCGCCGCGCGGGACGTGGGCCCCGGCTGGACGTTGGCCGGCCCCGGGTAGTCCGCCGGCGCAGCCCCCGGAAATCGGTCCTTCTCCGCCCCCGTCAGCGCTCTCCGGTACCCCCCCGCACACCCGGCGGATCGCGTTCGAAGGCCGTGCGGAACCAGGCGATGAAGGCATCGCGCGCACCCGGATTCTCCTCCATCCAGACCCGCCTTGCGTCGACGAATTCATCGGGGCGGGCGGTGAGGATGTAGGCGTCCAGGTGGTCGTTCTCCTTCGAGTAGAGCAGCTCTTCCAGGAGGTCGTAGGGCCGGGCGTCGAAAATCGACCGCAGGTACAGCCACACATCGGCCACCCTGGACAGGATCGCCCGCTCGATCTCGTAGGGAGTGGCTCCGTCGGCCTCGGGCAGCCACCTGTCCAGTCTGTCCTGCCCCGCCATGAGGTGCAGGTGGGCATAGACGAGGTACGGACCCATGAGCCCGGGCATCTGGTAGTTGATGTGGGCCGTGTCGCCGGCCTCGTTGAGTTCCAGGGTCTCCCAAGGGTAGGCCGGCCCTTCCTGAGTACCGTGGTTGATCATGAAGGAAGGGTCATCCCGGATGCTGTCCCTTTGCTCGGTGACCCAGACGTCGATCTCCTCCATGCGCTCCCTGGTGGGCGCCAGGCGCTCGCCCGAATGGATGACCAGGCGACGCGGGTCGCGCAGCACGGGTTCCACGCCGGCACAGGCCGCGGCCGTCAAAACGATGACGGCGAGCGGGGCGCGACGAGTCCATCCCCCAGCGCGGATGCATCGCCGCTCGAGTGCCGGGGGGATTTTGTCCACGGGCTGCCGGGGGCGGCGATTTCCGGCTCGGGCCGTCGAAAGGGTTGCGCCGCCCGGAGCGGTGGTCGCGGCACTGTGATCGTGTGTTGTGCTCATGTCGGGCCAGTCGGTTTCCGCGGGATCAGGGGAGAATGGCAGGCAACTTTACTCAACCCCGCGCCCAGGGTCCATGTTCCGTTGCCCGGGGGAAATATGGCGGTCCGGGGCGCGGTCCACAGCAGGCTGGCCTCCACCGTCACCGCTCGGGGCCGCGTCCCGCCAGCGCAGAAACTCGAACGGGCTGCGGCAGTCCGCGCACCAGCAGGTCGTGAGCGAAGCGTGGCTGCCGAAGAGGGACATGACCTCGGTGCGTTCGCCTCCACAGAAGGGGCACGGGGGCGATTTGGCGAAGGCGGACGCCTCGGGCTTGTCCGACACGGCTCTACTCGACGAAGAGGTCGCGGTTGCGGTCGCCCCGGGCACGCTCGACGGCTTCCTCGCCGGGGGCTCCGGGGCCGCGGCGGCGTTCCGCGTCCCAGCCGTCGCGGGCCGGCTCGATGTCGGCAAGCGTGATGCCCGCCCGGGCCAGGGTGGCAGCGAGCCGGTCCCGGCAGCGTTCCCGCACCTGCTCGGCGGGCCGGACGCGTTCCTCGGCCACCAGGTCGTCGTAGACATCGTCGCCGGGCAGCAGCCAGGCGAGGGTGGAGGGGAGCATGGCCATGGCCGCCTCGCTCACGCGCGCCTCCGCAACCCCTCCCGCTTCGGCCAGGCGGGCGAACCAGGCGGAGCCGAACTGCCGGTGGTACTCCTCCTCGGCGAGCATCTTGGGGACGCGGGTGCGCGCCAGCGCGAAGTTCCCCGCGGCGAAGCTCTCCAGGGCGACCGCGAGCGCACCGTCCACCACGACGACCGCGGCGGTGAAGTCCGCCCAGTCGGCGAAGGGGCGGTCCAGCGCGGGGGCCGAGTAATAGCGGTCGGCCGGGCGCGTGTGCTCCACCACGAAAGGGTCGTAACCGAGCTTCTTCAGCATGGCGTAGAGGAGGCGTGCGTGCCCCCATTCGTCCTGCGCCATTGACGAGGCGGCGATCCCCGTCTCGATCGAGGGGCTGCCGAGGATCCAGTCGCTGTAGCGGATTCCGAGCAAACGCTTGGTGTCGGCCAGGGTCAGGATGTGGCGGGAGAGGGGTGGGGGGACGCTGTCCGTCACCGCTCGTCCCCCTCCTTCGGCAGGTTCCGCGCCCATGGTCCCTCCGGCCGGTTGACGGGGATGACCGCGCCCCTCGGCACCACGCACATCTCGAACCAGTTCTCCTCGTCGTAGGTCTTCCACGCATAGACCCGGGCCAGCTCCACCCCGGGCGCGTCGACGTACCCGATGTGGCGCAGCGGGTCCCCCCGGCTCTTGCGCGCGAAGACCTCGTACACGCTCTCGCCCAGCGGCGGACTCACGCCCCCACCCCCAGCCGCCCCAGCTTCCGGCGCCCGGCTTCGCTGATCCGCGCGGTCGTCCACGGCGGATCCCACACCTCGTTGATCTCGACCGCGTCCACCCACGGCTCGCTCCCGATCCGGTCGCGCACGTCCTCCTTGATGAAGTCCATGCAGGGACACGCGGTGGCCGTAAAGGTCAGGTCCACCCGCGCAGTCCCGTCGGCGAAGTCCACCCCGTAGACCAGACCGAGCTCCACCAGCGAAATCGGCAGCTCCGGATCCAGCACTTCACCCAACGCCGCGCGCAACGCCCCCCGCTTGTCCACCGGCGCCACCGAAAGCGGAGCGGACCACTGGTCGCGCCCCCCCGAAGCATGAACCATCGGCGCCGGCTGCTCGGCCAGCAGCGTCTTCAGCCGGCGCCGGGGACGGGCCACCCCCCCGCCCCCCCTCAATTCAGCCACGAGCCCACCGCCCCACGCGACCGCCGCACCGACTCCACATACCGCTCGTTCATCGGCCCCCGTCCCTTCCACCGCTCGAACACCGCCTGCCACGTAATCTCCCCGTCCTCGAAGAGCCACCGCTTCACCTCGGGGTCGTACTGGCACGGGAACGGATACTCCAGCACGTACTCTTCCTTCTGCTCGTCGTAGTGGGCCGGCGCCTTCAGCCCCAGACCCTCGCACAGCGGGACCGTCGACGACATCCACAGTTGCCGCAGCTCGTCGTTGGTGAGCCCCTTCAGCTTGTAGTCGAGCTGGCCGCTGTGGCGCTTCAGGCCGTCCGGCAGACCGAACCACTCGATCGTCATCGGGAACATCCAGTCCACGCAGCGCTGCAGCAGCTCGGTCGCCGCGCCCCCGGCCCGCGCCAGGCGGCGCATCCACACCTCGCCGTGGCGCAGGTGGAAGGTCTCCTCCATGTCCACCTTGACGAGCGCGCGCTTCAGCGGCCCGTACGAGGTGTTGCGGTGCACGTCCCCCAGCAGACAGATGCCGGCCCGGTCGAAGAAGCCGTTGGCCACCACCAGCTCGGCCCAGTTGTCCAGCGGTTGGTCGAAGCCGTAGGGGTGCTTGAACTCGTGCGGTTCGCGCCCGTACACGAGATGCTCCTTCGACACGCCCATGTCCTCCAGGAGCCGGTAGGCGATGTTGGCGTGCGCCAGCTCGTCCTGGATGATGGCGTGCGCGCTCACCTGGGTGTTGGTGGAGGGCGCGTGCCGGGCGGCGAGCCAGTAGGCGGGGGCGCTCATGAGCTCCGTGTCCGCCTGGACGGTCAGCTGAACGATGATCGCCTTGCGGTAGCCGGGCGTCATCTCCTCGGGGGACTCGAGGATGTAGCCGCCGTGGATCTTCGCCTTCAGTTCGTCTTCGGTGTACGGGGACATGTGCGCTCCTCTCAGATCCCCAGCGCCGAACGGATCAACGGGCTGATCCTCTCGGGGGTCCAGGGCGGGTCGAAGGTCAAGTCTACCTGCGCGTCCTCGACGCCATCCACGCCCGCCACCGCGGCGCGCGCATCCTCCACGATCTGCTCCGCGGCCGGGCACATCGGCGTCGTGAGCGAGATGGTGGCCCTGGCGCTGCTTCCCTCCACCTCGATGTCATATACCAGCCCCAGCACCACAAGGTCCAGGTTGAGTTCCGGATCCTTCACGGTCTTGAGGGCGTTGCGGACGGCTTTTTCGGTTACGGGCACGTTGCGGACCTCCGGCAGCCTGGGTCGTATACCCGACGGGGACGGCCAAGATGCCGCGCGCGCCGGGGCCCGTGCAAGTTAGCGGGGCGGACAAGGCCGGTGTCCTTTGAATGCCCGACCCTACACGGGTACATTCGCCCTGACCCCAGCCAACAAGAGGAACCATGCGCATAGCCATCAACACCGGCGGCGGGGACGCCCCGGGCCTGAACGCGGTCGTCCGGGCCGCGGTTCTGTCCGCCGAACGGCGCGGCTGGGACGTCGTCGGCATCCGGCGCGGGTACGACGGGCTCTTCAATCTCGGGGGCGTGGTGCCTCTGGACGGCACGGCGGTGCGGGGGATCACCCACCTGGGCGGCACCATCCTCGGGACCACCAACCGCGGCAGCCCCTTCTCCTTCCCGGTGGAGCAGCCCGATGGCAGCGTGCGACTGGTCGACCGGTCGGACGAGGTGATCGAGCGGATGAAGAGGCTCAGGATCGACTGTCTGATCGCGGTGGGGGGCGACGGATCGCTCCGGATCGCGAGCGAGCTGGCCGGGAAGGGCCTCAACGTCATCGGGGTGCCCAAGACCATCGACAACGACCTGCACGCCACGCAGGTCACCTTCGGCTTCCACACCGCCGTGCAGACCGCCACGGACGCCATCGACAAGCTCCATTCGACCGCCGAGGCGCACCAGCGCATCATGGTGGTCGAACTCATGGGGCGGCACGCCGGGTGGATCGCTCTCTTCGCGGGCTTCGCGGCCACCGCCGACGCGATCCTCATTCCCGAGGTCCCCTACGACATCGAGAAGGTCGCGGCGAAGATCCGGCAGCGGTACCGGGAGGGCCCGGAGTTCGCGATCGTCGTGGTGGCCGAGGGGGCGAAGCCGAAGGGTGGCGAGGTCTCCTACCTGGAAGAGACCGGCCCGGGTGGGGGGCGGCGGCTGGGGGGCGTGGCGAAGCGCGTGTCCCGCCAGCTCCAGGAGCTCACTGGACACGAATCGCGGAGCCTGGTGCTGGGCCACCTGCAGCGGGGTGGCCGGCCCATCGCCTTCGACCGGCTGTTGTCGCTGCGTTTCGGGAGTGCGGCGATCGAGCTGGCGGCGGAGGGGAGGTTCGGGTGCATGGTGGCACTGGATGCGCCGGTCGTGAAGGCGGTGCCACTGGCCGAGGCTGTGGCCAGGATCAAGACGGTGCCGCAGGAGCACGAGGTGGTGATGGCGGCGCGGGGGATGGGGATTTCGTTTGGGGATTGAGGGAGGGGCGATGATCGTGTTGTGGCAACGGTCTCACTGGCGACGAAGCCATCGGAGGATCCACAAGCCGTCTCGGTGGTATTCGACATTGACCAGGAAGTCTGGGAGCATGTTGGCCGTCCTTCTCCTCGGGCCAACTCGCGCTTGCTCAGTACCTCGCGGCTATCGCCCGCACCTTGCGAGCCCCTCGCGCTGGCAACGCTGCTCAGCTGCTAAGGGCCAGCAGCCCGTGCCCTACGTCAAGATCCGCTTGGCCCGCCGCCCCCATCCGACACCCCCCGCCCCCAGTCCCCCGCCCTCAGCGACACCAGATTCGCGAACAGCCGGTACGCACCCGCCACCCCCGCCGGAAACTGCCGGAAAAACGCCAGCCCCGTGTACACGTAGAGCCCGTCCCCCACCGGAGCCACCAGCAATCCCCCCCGCTTCGGATCCTCGCCCGGGTCGGCCATCTCCATGACGGGCGTGTAGCGCTCGTCCCATTCACCGAGAAAGTAGAGCCCCCGCTCCTGCACCCATCCCTCGAAGTCGGCCGGACCGATCGCATTCGGCCCTTCGAAGATGGGTGATCCGGACGCCAGGAGCGTCACCGGCGCGGTCTCGTCGGTCACGCGGTCGTGGGGCCTGTTGATCGTGACGGGATACGGGGCGAACCCGCCCGCGGGGAACTCGTACTTGTTGTACTGGACGATCACCGTGCCGCCCGCACGAGCGAAGTCGAGGACCGCCTCGTTGGCGGCGACCAGATTCGGCCGCGTCTCGTAGGCCCGGATGCCGAGGACGAGCACGTCGTAGCTGGCGAAGTCACCCGCGTGCACCACCGCCGGCCCGAGCTCGTCCACCTGCATGCCGATCTGGCGCAGCACGGTGGCGCCATCGTCTCCGGAGCCCATGATGTAACCCACGCGCAACCTGGTGTCGGCCGTGACCGGGACGACCGAAACGCGCACGGCGGCTTCGCGGACCATCATGGCGCGCGAAATGTGCGGATAGTCGATGATGTCGGCCTCGGTGACAAATTCTACCCCGAATCTGTCCGGGAATCTGTCACGGGGCTCTGTGGAGCCTTCTGGCGGGGGCATCTCTTCGCTCGCGATTGCGCGGATGCCAAATTCCCCCCTGAATCTGTCACGGGGAGGCTTCACCGCGAAGGCGAAAGACCCGCTCGCACCGTCCGGTTCCAGCGCGAATGGCACTGTGGCGGGCTCGACCGACCACCCATCGGGGACCTCCAGGTGCAGCGATCCGGAACGCGGCGAGGCGGAGGTATTGGTGAGGGCTACACCGATCTCCCTCGCCTCGGTCACCCCGCTCGGCCACACCATCCACGGAGGATCCACCGCCACGTCGATCGCCAGCGCGACCAGGACACGCTTGCGGTACTCGCCGGTTGCGCGGTCCACGCCGATGAACTCGCCGTCGCGTTCCACGCGCATGGCCACCCCGTCCAGCTCCAGCGCGATCCCGGCCCGCACCGGGGCGGGGTCGAAGGGCAGCGCCCACAACTCCGCCTCGTCCGGCCACCGGTACATCGCGCCGGCACGCTCATCGGCCAAGTAGTACGGCGCCGATGGCGGCGCGTCCGGGGGCACGGTCACGCGCCAGCTCCACCTGCCCAGCTGTCCCGCGTGGATCCGCCCGTCGGCGGGGGCCCCGACCGACGGGCCCCGGAAGAAACGGGACCGGGACGACCCCTGCGCCGACTCCTCGGTGCGCGACGCCGCCCAACCCGGGGGAAGCAGCAGCGCGGGATCCACCCCCGCCAACCCGGCCCGCCCGCCGTTCCAAACCGTGACGTCCACCACAACGGATTCGCCCGGAGTCAGCAGATCACGGCCGACCCTCACCTCCGTCACGACTCCCGCTGCGGCCAGCACCGCCTCGGACGCCTGCGCCAGACGCCGCTCCAGCACGTGCTTCGCTTCGCCCTCTGGAGCCTCCGCCAGCAACCCCCGCAGGATCCCCGCCCCCTGCACCAGCCCCCCCACGGCCCCTTCCGACCGCGTCCCCGAGAGCCCGTACGCCGCCTCTGCCAGCGCCTCACGATACCGGCCCAGCCGCTCCTCCGTGTCCGCCGGCCATCCCGCAGGCAACGGTGTGCCCAACTGCCCGAACAGCGTGGTATCCACTCCTGCGAAGACCCCATCATCCTCCACCCCTTCCACCCGAGTCTCCTCAAGTCGCAGCGAACTCGCGCGCGGCCCCATCGCCTGGCCCGACCCCATCTCCTGGGAGCGATGCCGGCTGCGGCTCTTCATGGCCAGCTGGAAGTGCGAGCGCCCCAGCACGGGATCGAACTCACCCGACGGCACGCTCAGCGTCGCTTCCTGTGGGGAGAATCGAACCGAACGGTACAGTTTGGCCGGCTCCCACGGGGTGACCCCGGCCGCGGCCAACTCCGGAAAGCGATCCGGGTCGCCGGCCGCCTCGAACGCCTCCCTGGCCGCCACCCCCGCAAGCTGGTGCTGCCCGTGCCCGTCCCGACGAGTCCCCGAAAACACCGACACGATCACATGCGGCCGGAACTTCCGTATCACGAAGACCACGTCGCGGAGCACCTCCTCCGGAGGCCAGAACTCGACCGCCTCGTCCAGGCTCTTCGAGTAGCCGAAGTCGAAGGCCCGGGTGAAGTACTGCTCGCCGCCGTCCAGGGCGCGCGCCGCGACGAGCTCCCCCGTGCGGATCACCCCGAGTCCCTCGTGCAGCCGCGGACCGATGAAGTTCTGCCCGCCCTCGCCCCTGCTGAGCGACAGGTACGCGGTCTCGGCGCCCATCCCCCGGGCGAGCGTGGCCAGCAGGCTGGTATCCTCGTCGTCGGGGTGGGCGGCGATCATCAGGACGCGTTTCACGCCGTCGAGCTGGCGCAGGTGGAGTGCGGTGGCGGCAACGCCGTGTTCCTGCTGGGCGGTGGCGGGGGTGACTTGCCACCCGGCCAGCGCCGTGAGTGCTGCCGCAATCAGAATCTTGCAGTACTTCATGGGTCCTCGTCCCCGGTCGTTGGGTCGGCCGGGCCGCCCTCGCACGAACCGGCACCGGGAAGGTAACGTGCCAGCCCGGCAGGTGGTCGCATGCTCACAATCCGTTGCGGGTATTGAACTTGGGAGCTTGACAGGCCCGATTCCCGCCGTTTGACTCCCGCCGATTCGCGGCCTCAGCCGCGAGACCGCCGCCGAGCTTCCAGTGCCTTCCGAAGCTGTCCTGCATCCGGTCGCTGGTAGCATTCGAGCACCGTCTTGGCGGTCTTCCAGCCTCCCAATGCGCAAAGCACTTTGAGCGGCTGATCCATCAGGTCGCTGGCGAACTTCCGCCTCAGCGAGTGCCAGCCCCTACCGGGCAGCGGGTCCAGCCCCACAAGAATCTGGGCCTTGCTCCACCAAGCGTGCAACCGTGCGGCACCCGTGCATGCCAACGGATTCCTGGGCGCGGGCAGCACCGGCGCTTCCCCTGCTCCGAGTTGACTCCTGCGCGCCTCCTTCAGCGCGGAGAGCGCTTCGGCGGTGACGGGCGTGACGTGTTCGTGGCCCGACTTGTCGTGCTCGGCACGCCAGAGGATCGTCCCGCCCTCGAAGTCGATGTCGCCCCACCGAAGCTGGCGTATGGCTCCGATCCGGTGTCCGGTGTCGTGCGCGAGCACGAGCGCGAGGTGGAACCGCCAGTCCACCTCGCGTGCCACCTTCAGAAGCGCCCGGTACTCGTCCTCGCCGAGCACCACCCGGGTCGGGTTCTTCTCCGAGGGCTTCCTGAGGCCCTGGAGCGGATTCCGATCCAGCAGCAACCTGCCCCGCTCGTCCCTCGACCTCGCGGCCCAATTCAGAACCGCGATCAGGAACTTGAGGTCGTATTCGACCGTCCGGTCGGACACGGGCCTTCCGCTCGGTCCGATCCTGCCCGCCCGGCGTTCGCGAATGAAGCGGTCCCAATCCCTTTGGGACAGGGTGGCCGGGTCGCGGTTCCGTCCGAAGAAGCGGAGGAACATGTGCGTGGCAGCCCGGTCGTGCCCCCGCGTATGTGCGCCCTTGGTGGGCGTCACTTCCGCACCGTAAATGTCAAGAAGCCGTCCCAGCGTGAGCGGCTCCGGCTCGGCTTCCGCCTTGCCCCCGATCTCCGGGCCAACGAAACCGGCGGCTAACTCGTCTGCCTGCTTTTTCGCCTTCACCCATTCGCGGTGTCCCAGCGACCGAGTGAGCCTGCGACCGTTCTCGCGCCACTCCAACTAATACAGGCCGGTTTTCGAGTCGGGGAACACCCTCACCCGGTTCCGGCCCCATTCGCCGGCGCCGTACGAGCGCCGACTTCGTTTCGTGCGTGCCATCATTCGATTCCTTTCGACGATGGACTGCACGATCTGCGCGAACCAAAGTTCGCCTGCGATGGGGTGTTTGGCCAGACTGTGGCAGGTCGTCCATGTGGCAGGTCATCCAACGGGGTAGCTGAAGGGCCGGGCTGGAGAGGTGGCCGCCGCGGGTCTTGGGGGTTGCAGAGCCGAAGAATCGCGTCGAGAGGACCGAGACGGCGGCGAACGAGGCCGAGGAGGTGCCCGATGGCGGAGCCGAGGTGCCGAGCGAGGGCTGAGGGTGCCCCGGCGAAGCCTTGGAGGCCGCGCGGGGTGCCGATCCCGTATAGGCTGCGCATCAGAAGCCCGAGGTTGAAGGCGGCGGCGTGAATCTGGATCCGTCTTCGGATCTCCTCCCGGCCGCGAACTTGAACCGCGGCGGAGTCCTCCCGTCTCCAGCATGTGCGCGAAGTATGGGCGTCCCGGTTCCGCTTCCAGTTGCGCCGTCCCCGGTCGGGCTCGCTCACGCAGCTCGGCAACCCCCGGTCCCTCACCTCCGTCATCGTCCGGGGTTAGAATCGCCGGGCAACGAACTCGCGGAACTCAACAGTGACCCCGATGGTATAGAGCGCATGGAGATCCCACAGCGAAATCGAGCGTTGCGTGACGAGCATCGAGGCGCTGCGCGAGCAAGGCGGCATCCGTGCCGGAATCCTTCAGTTTCCCAGCCACAACTTGGTAGGAGAGGAAATGGAAATGACGAAAAAGACCGCCGCCGCGTTGACGCGGCCGATGATAGTGGCGGCAGGCGTGGTGGCGTTAGCTGGGTGCGTTGGTGCACCGCGGATGCTGAATCGGCCAGTTGGCGTTCAGGCGGGAGGGCTCGATTGCGCTAGCGCGACGCTTGTTGAGCTGAGGTATACGATCACGGACGGGGACCGCGCGACAGGCTTTGTTAGAGGCGAGCGTCATCGGCGGTGTGGGCTTTTCTGCGCCCATCGAAGCACAGACATCCTTATGGTGAGCGAGACTGCTTCCGAGGGGTCGAAGCCCCAGTTGAACGTCACGGCGTCCCGCGTCGTCGAGCATGACGACGGCCCGCGCGACGAGGGCCCGAGCGGCGAGGGCTTGGCGAACGCCGAGCAACTCCTGGACCGTTGTGCCGGCAGGAGTGGGGAAGTACAAGTCCGATGAGCCGTCACGGAACTCGGATCCGCAGTTCCGCTGTCCCGGAGGCCGGGTGAAGCCTGCCGCCGTTTTTCGCTCCAATGCCGGTTTGCCGATCAAGGAATCACACTTCTCACTCGGTTCCGGCCCCCCATTCGCTCGCGCCGTAGGAAGCGCCGACGTTTTCTCGGTACGCGCCATCATTCGATTTCTGGTTGATGGACTGCACGATCTGCGCGAAGGAAAGTTCGCCCGCGAAGGGTTGTTCGACCAGTGGCCGGTCGTCCAGGTCCGGTTCGTCCCGGAGCGAACGGCGTGGCGCGTACGACGCAATTTGAGAGACGGTTGTTCGGAATCGGGACGCGTCCGGCGCCGTGCGAGGGCCGCACATGTGAAACAGACCCCGATGTGCGCGAAACCCCGGATCGGACGTGCAGGTCGGCGACTGCGTATGTCGTTGTCCGGATTGTGGTTGCACCACGGCCTCCGGGGCGGCTATGCCGCGCCGGAACCGGAGGCCGTGACCGGAGCGACCCCCCTTTTTCGATGCCCGGTGTGGCATCAGGGAGGTTTGGGATGTGCACGCCATCCCAACCTCCCCGGGGGTCGCTCCGAGTCCATCAGTCCTTTGCAGGAAGGCCAGCGCGCGCTCGAAGCGGCTGCATCCCGACTTGGTGGCGGGGTTACCTCGACCAAGGTATCGCTGTCGGCCTCACCCCGATGCCCGACGGTTCCGCCAAGGAACGGGACGGCGTTCAGGTGGCGTGTCACCTCGAAGTGGCGGCGGTCTCCATGGACCGGCGGCGAAACCCAGCCGGAGGGCGCTGCGTAGTGGCAGACGCTTGATCGCGGTGTCGGGGCCAACGTCGCTGCGGGTGGCCGGGGCCAGCGACTCCGGCTTCGCGCGCGGGCAGGCGAACCGGCCCGCGCCGCTTGGGCAACGGCGCCAGTCGGAGGAGGATCGGTTGATCCGTCGCCGTCATACGGCGGCGTTTCGGATGGCCTTCCCGCAGGGATATTTGGTTCGGGAGCGACCCTTGGTCGGGAAGGGACGAGCGTGTGAAAACACACTCGGCGCTATGCCGCACCGAGCCCTCGGCGAGGGGGGTCGCTCCCGCCACACACCGGGCCGCTCGTGTGCCACGGCTACCGGGCGTTGGAGGCCACAAGATGTTGCTGCGCTGGCGGATAAGCCAGGATTGCCAGTGTGCATCGCCCGAAGGCCAAAGTGTGAAACGACGCCTCGTGTCGATTTCACGCTCCAGTGCGGTCGTAAGTGGAAGCGGCGGGCGCCGCCGTAACGGGGATCCGAACCTCGGGACGAGGCCGCCTTCAGCCACTACACCATCCGCACCAACCGGGTGTCGGGCGTCCGCCGCTTCGGCCACGCCGGGAAACCTCTGATTCGTCTTCGCTGACCCGCAATGCCCTCCAATCCCAACTCACTCATGGCGAGTCCTTGCGTTCGGGAAAGTCTCGTGGCAAACGGTCGATTACCAAGCGCGGCGTATAGTCGGCATCGTACTCCACAGAACTGACGGCCATGTCGCCCGCCATGATCGTAAGTGCCGGAAATACGCCGTCCCACCGAAAATGACCCAAATGGCGGCGGGCCTTCAGGTCGAACACGTCGAGCCGGGCGTCACGCAACTCACTAGGTGTGATATCGTCCACTGGAACCCAGCCCTCATCCGTCCGCGCAAACTCGATCTCCTCCCATCCCGGGTCTGCAACCTCCGTGACTATCCAGAGCCGCTCCTGCGCGTCAACGCCGAAGTAGCCCATTCGTGACATGGGCCGTGGGCCTTCCAGCTGCCCTGGCAGCTCGTCAGGGAACCATGGCAGGTCTCCAACCACCGTCCGGAGGTGGTCACCGTCAAGCGACCATTCTTCCCAGTGCGGTCGCGCAGGTTTGCCCCACCATACTGTACCAGAGCGGCTCATTGTGCCAAGCACGATGGATCTCGCGTAGGGTTCGTCCGGAATATATTCGGGCGACTCCGCACCGAAATGCATGATCGGCGAGGCAGAAGCCAGCGTGGTGAGGTGAAGCGGATACCCAACGACATCAGGGGAACTCGTATCCATTCCCGCAACCACGACGGTGTCCTGGCCCGCCACATGGAAGCGTCCGCGTCCCAAGGCACCAGAGTATCGGTGCAGCCGCAAGAAGCTACCGTCCCTGTCAAAGACTGACCACGAGCGATTGCGGTAGTCCAGCGCTACGATGGCACCCTGCACGATCTGGACATCGGTAATCGCTCGGAATTCCCCCGGACCCTCCCCCGTCCGACCGATCTGGCCGAAGAACTCACCGTGTTCATCAAACCGCTTGATCGTGGCACCGGCAAATGTCAGATACCCCATCTCGGCGTCCCAAATGACCCGGGTCCACTCCTCCTCGATCATGCCGCGACCCGTGGCCGTGCCGAGGCTAACGATACGTTGCAAGGGAAGGCGACAGTCGGCACACAGGTCGAAATCAGAAAGGTCGATGACCTCCTGAGCCTCTTTGGTCGGCAAGACGATACCGATGGAAGGGCTGAGCAGGAGTAGGGCGATTCGTGGCACAGACCTCTGCCAGTAGGCCACAAGCGACGGCATTCAGTTGTCTAGTTCGGTGCCACATAACCCAGAGCATCAAATCCTACACTCTGAGTCGGCGTCCATCCCAGCGACGCCACAACCGTGCCGCTACAACCGAGGATCTGAACTGCCCGACGCTTCCAGTTGACCAAGAGGTTGGGCTCGGCGGTGTCGATCGCCACTAGCTCGTCCGCAGGCATCATCCTGATGAGGCGGATCAGGGTGTCCCGGTCGCTCCTGGCCATCTTCACGCCGCACTCATGGTATTTCGAGTTGCATCCTGAATGAAAGTCCTCGCATGGGTGTGTCCGTCCAGAATGGTCGCCACCGCCCGGTGCCAGCGTGATTTCGTGTTCCCAACCCGGCGGCGGACATTCGTTGCATGCCTTGATGCAGCGAGAGGTATCGTAAGAGAGCACGGACGCAATCCACGCCCGAGTCGGATTCGTAACGTTGGGATCGCTACCGTGCTCTCCGACACCTGCCAAGGCAGCGATGAGGAAAACCGGGGACAAAACAATCTTCGAATAGCGCACGACGACCCCTCCTGAATCAGGGGGTTGGGGGTGAGAGGGTCAACTCACGACGCTACCACCAGGGTGGGCTCATGTCAACCCCCCTTATTCACGAATGGCCGGGAGGCGAGGCGACGTGAGGCGGCAAGTGCCTTAGATTCAGAGTGTTAGAAAGATCGCGAGCACCTGCCAGCCATCACGTCGGGGGTGAAGATAGTGGATGCGCCGTTCAGCTTCAACAGGTCGATCAGGATCGGGTGTCGATCAGGATCGGGTCCGGCCGGGACCGGATCACGGGGGATTCGGGGGCTTTGACGGGGCGCGAGCTGCTGCGGCGCAGCGGGGTGGCGCGGTTTCTGGCGGAAGGGCTGCCGGACAAGCGGGACGGGTGCCGGATCCGGCATTCTCAGAGGCGGCTGGCGCGGACGCTTCTGCTGCTGGCGGGGCAGGGCCGCCGGGACCATAGCGACGCGACGGAGCTGCGCGACGATCCGGCGCTGCGGCTGGCCACCGGCGACCGGGCGGGCACGGCTCCGCTGGGCAAGGACGGGCAAGGCGGAGGGCCACCTGGGCGAGCTGATGAGCGTCGTCTCCCCGGCCTTGTCGTCCACGTCGCGCCGCAAGAGCACTACCGGGGCAGGGAGATCAGGAACCGCGAGAAGGGTGTGGACCCCTTCGCGTGCAACCAGGTGCGCCTGCTGCTCGCAGGCTTCGGCTACCAGATCATGCACGTTCAGCGCGCCCTGCTGGAGCGCGCGACCGGCACCGGCTGGAGCCTGCGGCGCCTCGCTGAACGCGTGCTTCGCACCCCGGCGCGCTTCACCGCATCGGGCCGCCGGATCACGATGACCACAGGAGGCGCCTCGGCGCCCTGGCGCATGCTCGCCCGCGGGCTCGCGACCCTGCACGGGCCCTCCGGATAGCACGGGTGCTGCCAGACGCCGAACCCTTTCCCGGCCCCGGCGGCCTGCACGGCACAGAGGTGTCTCCTCGTGCCGAAAATCGCCCATCTGCGCCGGGTGAACTGCGTGTTCCGACCCCGGCCCCCGCTCGCACCGCCCCCAAAACCCCGTTCGGCGGACCTCCCGTCTTGCCCAAGCCCCGTCAACCCCCCATATTGCTTTCCATGAGTAAGTTCATGAATAATGCAGGGTCAAGTCAACTCTCTCTCCCGGCAATTTTGTTTCCGGCCCCTCGCCAGCGTCGGTACGCAGTGGGCGTGGGGCGGGGACCACGGAGACGGCGTCGTTCAGGAACTCGCGTGCCGCCTTCTCGCCACGGTCAATGCGGCGAACATGGTGAAGCCGACGGAACCCGAAGTGTGTCCATAGTTCTCTCCATGGTATCAGCAATCGACCGCCCTCGCGCTGGCTGTGCCGAGCTACTCCGACTCACGACCGCACTTGGGGGGCGAAAACGACGGGGGGCTCGATGCGCACTCGCGAAAGGAAGCAAACTCCCTTGGCCGGGTATTCCATACGAACGCAGGAACCCGGGGGAAGAAGGGGGCGGAGTTCGACTCGCCGGTAAGCCGTGCTTCATGATTTGCCAGCCCCAAGGGGGGGAGTGTTGGCGTTTCCGCAGGAAGCGGCGACCGCGTGTCGCGCGGATCGGGAGGCATAGATACCTGCACCGTTGACCGATCCTTGGTACGCCGCTACCTACCCTGGGGACATCGAATGGACGCTCGGCATCGGGAACTTTGGATCCCCGCCAATCGACTGCGTCTTTCCCGCTATCGTGACACGATGGAACCGGACACAGTCTAACGGCAAGAAGCGCAGATCATGCAGTCCCTATTGAACTTACGTGATTTCTTGCCGTGATTGGCCCTACCTGCGACTTGCCAGCCCGGCGCCTCGCCGCTCTCGGTGCTCGGGCGGCTTTGTCCACGGACTGCCAGGGAACGATGATGTGGTGGTGATGGCCCGCCGTTACCTTTCCCGCCTTACGATCGAGGAGGGGCGAGATGGTGACAAAGGAAGAACTCGCAAGAATCAGAGCCATCGTCGAGCGTGCTTGCGCTGACCAATTCGGTAAGCGCGAAGGGGATCTCACCCTCGATGGGTGGACCACCACGGCTACGGCATCGTGGAAGTCGCCTTCGTGTTCGACGAGATGCCTCCCGAATTGGGGGGGCAGAAGATGCTGGATTTCCGCGTACAGATTGACGGTGAAATGGGAAGGGGAACTCCTCATCGATACACTCTTTCGGTTCCACCTGCGGACCGAACTCGAAGAAGCGATGAGAGAATAGTCGCCATGAATCCGCGCCACTGGCTGGAAGCCGCCGAACAGCTCGTTCATGAGAGACGACGTGGGGCCCCGCGGCAAGTCAATCTGCGGTACGCGGTCTGCGGTGTGCGGTGAGCGTGGAGGCATCAGGCCGACTACGATCCGGACGTACGATTCTCCAAGGCGGACGCCATCAAGCACATCGCCACCGGAAGCAGCATCCTCGCCGCGGTAGAAGCCGCGAATCCCGCCGAAAAGCGAGCTTTCGCCATCCACGTCCTCTTCGAGGAGCGCCCCGGCGCACCCTGATCGGATCCCCCACTCTCGCTACTCGATCCGCCACCGCACCACGTATTCCTCGTCCAGGTCACCGCGAGAAATCCCCCAGACCAGTGACCCCCGGCTCGCCATCACTTCCGAGTCAGCGGGAACCCTGACGCACCTGAGCAGCCGGCCGTCCGCCCCGAAGACGTCGTAGAGCGTCGGCTCCTCCCATGTCATCGGGGGCTCGGTGCCCTCGAGAACCTCGGGCCACAGCTCCGGAATCGGCTCATCCCGCCGCACGGCTTCCGCGTAACGATGGACCCAAATGCGTCCGTCCGAGTCGACCCACAGGTCCCGGTACGCCGGCTTCCTGCGCGGGACTTCCGCTAACGACCCCCCGGACCTGCGCTCGGCATGCGCCACCCGGGCCCGCCACTCGGCGCGTTCGCCGGTTTTCACCTCCACCGGCTGGAATCCCTCCCGTTCCACCTGGATCGTGCCGGCCGGATCCAGGATCGAGAACTCGTAGGCCCCGTTGAACCCGGCCACCAGATAGCCGAACGGGCTCAGCGCGTCCAGCGCTTCCTCCAGAAACGGATTGCGGTCGCCCGCACGGGTGTGGATCACGATCGACTGGCCGCTGGTCCCGGGCGCTTCGGGTACCGCAAGGGTATCGAGCACGGTGCCGTCCGGTGAAATCCGCGCGTAGCCGTACCGCATTGCCGCCAAGTCGCGCCCGGAGGACGCAGGTTCGACGAAGATCCTGAGGTAGTAATCCCCTTCCACATCCGTCAGGAAGGAGCGTTCGGCAAAGGGATAGGGGGGATTCACCCCCTCGATGCGGAGGGTCTCGTCGAACTCCCCGTCGGTTCGGTACACGGTGATCCGGCGAGCGCCGCGGTCCCAGAACGCGACCTTCCCGTCCGGCAGCACCGATACGCCCGCAATCGACCTGAACTCCCCCGGGCCTTCGCCCTCGCGGCCAATCGACCGTACAAACCGCCCGTCCGGGTCGAACTCCCGGATGGTGGGCGGGTGTGCATCGTCGACGTAGACCGCTCCGGACTGCGAGACCGCGATGGAGTTGATGTCCGAGAACGAATATTCGGCGGGGCCGCCAAGCGACCCGATTCGCATCTCTTCGTTCAACTCCGACTCGCAGGGCTGGAGGGCGTCGGCATCCGGGCCACGGAATCCCTCCAGCACCGCCGCCACGCCGGTGAGCCCCGACGCCAGCGCCAGCACAAACATCCCCCACGACAAGCGCGAGTCTCCCACGACGGTACCCTCCCGGAACTGCGAAACATTTCGTAGCCCGTAAAGACTACACCGCGGCCCCTACAGCCGCAACGCCCCGATCACCTGCGCCAACACCGCCACCGCGATCTCCTCCGGCGTGCGTGCCCCGATCGGCAGCCCGATCGGCCCGTGGATCCGGTCAAGGTCCCCGTCCGTGAACCCCGCCTCCCCCAGCCTCTCCCGCCGCGCGCCCTGCGTTTTCCGGCTCCCGAGCGCACCCAGGTAGAACGCGTCGCTCTCCAGCGCCGCAATCAATGCAGGGTCGTCGATCTTGGGGTCGTGGGTGAGGGCGACGATGGCCGTGCGACCGTCGAGTCCCAGCGCCGCCATGGCCTGGTCCGGCCACTCCCGCACCAGCACCGCGCCCGGGAACCGATCCTCCGTCGCGAACCCCTCTCGCGGGTCCAGCACCGTCACCTGAAATCCCGCCACGGTCGCCATCGGGACCAACGACTGCGCGATGTGCACCGCCCCGACGACGATCAGCCGCGGTGGCCGGATGTAGGGGCGAAGGAAGACGGGCCCATCCTGGGTCTCGATCGTGCGCGACTCGCCGACCCGGAGGACATCGGCCAGCACATCGCCGTCCACTCCGAGATTGCCCACGCCGCTCCCGGCTTCAATCAGCTCCTGTTTGCCGTCGCCAGGTCGCGTCGCAAGCACCACGTCGCGACCCGATTTCTGGGCCGCGACCACCCCGAGCAGAACGCTCGCCTTCATCCGCCAGTCCTTCCCGGACCAGCACCGGAACCAGCGCAGGGCATCCGCACCCTGCTACACCACCGGCTCCACAAACAGATGCACCCTCCCTCCGCACGCCAGCCCCACCTCCCACGCCATCTCGTTGGTCACCCCGAATTCCAGCGTACGCCCCTCCCCCGCTTCGATCACCTCGAGCGCCGTCTGGATCACCGCCCCCTCGATACACCCCCCCGAGACCGACCCCGAAAAGTCACCGTTGTCGGCAATCACCATGTGGCTCCCGGCGCGGCGCGGCGCCGACCCCCACGTGCGCGTGACGGTTGCCAGGGCGATCCGGCGCCCCTCGTCCAGCCACTCGGCCGCTTGCGCGAGGACCGGATCGGCGTTCGTGTGTCTGCTGTTCGGCTGGTCCATGGGACCGGAAGCTAACCTCCCGGCGAGGCACGCAACAATTGGCGGCGAACTCAGGCGACGAACTCCACCAGGCGGTGATCCGCGATCACTTCAGGCGGCCCCGCAACCGCGGTCCTCTGGACCCACCGGCCACCAGCGGCCACGCCCACAATCCGTTCTGCGGAGACACGGTGAGGGTCTGGGCACGGGTCGAGGACGGACTCATCGCCGAGGCGAGCTTCGACGGCCGCGGCTGCTCGATCTCGCAGGCGGCGGCCTCGATGCTCACCGCGCTGGTGACGGGGAAGGAGGTCGGTGCGGTCGGCGATCTGCGGCACGCCTTCACCGAAGGGCTGGCCCCGGAAGGTCCCGAGTTCCCGAAGAAGCTGGGGGACTTGCGGGCGCTGGCGGGGGTCAGGCGATTCCCCAGCCGGGTGAGGTGCGCGGTGCTGCCGTTCGATGCGCTGGAGGAGGCGTTGGCTCTGCCGCAGAACGCCGAGGAAGGTTGACTCGGAGGACCCGGCGCCCCTAACCCAATCCCTGCGCCCCCTCCAGATCCTCATGCGAGAACGCCGACTCCATCCGGTCGGTCTCCCGTCGCGTCGCACCCATTTGCGCCGCCACCTCCCTCCATCCCCCAACCGCCCGACCGACTTCACCCGCAATGCGCCCGGCATCACCCGGACCAAGGCCATAGTACGTGGCGGTCCCCAACGCCAGATCCAGCGAAGCCGTGCCATCGTGCTCGTCAATGTTCGTGGCGAGTACCCGCGCGCGTTCGTCCGTGGGGGTCGGGTTCAGATCGAAGGCTGGAGACAAGCGCCAGCCCTTGTCGCGCTCGTACAGGAATCCATGATTCCGCAGATGGTCGTCGGTGTTCGAGACAAGAACGCTGAAGACCACCCGCTTCCACAGCTCCTGGAGATCCTTTCTCGGGGCAGCTCCGTGCGACCGGACCGCGTCGGCGATCTCCAGGTACGAGCGCCGCTCGTTGTCAGCGGCTCCCAGCATGCTCATCGCGGACAGGAAGGGCACTCGCGACCCACCCCTTCGGTCGAAACGCCGCACGACGAGGACTCGCCGCCCGGCCACCCTTTCGATGCGCCAGTCGGGCACCGCGATCCCGGCCCGGTCGGCCAGCTCGAGCGCCACGGCCTCCCACAGCACGATGTCCCGGTCATCGTCAGCATGGGGGAACTTCGCGATCGCCAACGCGCCGTCCCGGTCCCGGATGGCCGCCTTCGGGCGGGCGCCACCGAGCGACGATCCAGGGCCGATGAGAAGCCGCAGGTCCTCGTCCAACTCATCCCGCCGGGTTACCCGGTCGCACGCGTCCAGCAGCCGGCCGAGTCCCACGAGCGGGGGGACCCGGCCGGGGCGTGGCTCTTCCAGGAACGGTCCATCGGGGTCGGTCCGGAACCGCAGGGCACCCGTGCGGAGTTCGTCGTCCACGAGGAGGAGAAAGTCGGACTCGAAGAGTGTCCGGGGCGCCCGCCCTTCCATCCTTGCGCGGCGGACTTCGGCGCGGCGCAGCAGGACGCGTCCCCACCGGTCGGGTGCCGAGTCGCCGATTGCGCCGAAGAGGGCCTTGCGGGTGTGAAACGCACCGGGCCCGCTCGAAAGCGCCGGCTCCAGGGAATAGCTGTCGGGGCGCCTCAGCCACGCGCGGTCGTATTCGAAGGATGCACTCTCGCGACCCCGGCGCACCCGGACCCATAGCCGCCCCACCAGGACGGGAGTGCCCTCCATCTCCGCGTGGACCAGAATCTCGCGCTCCATGGCGACAGCGTCCTACTCCCCGGCGGGCGATCGGGGTCCGCCGCTCCTGAGAGGCAACCGGACGCGTTGCGGCAGCCGTTCCTCCAGGAGGTCGAGACCCAGTGAATCGCGGCTGCGATCGGCCAGCTCCGAGATCCCGTCGTGCAGACCGAGCACGAAGAGGACGGTCGAGTAGTTGCCCATCGAGACACCCGGGTCGCCCCGCTCGATCCTGTGCAGCGTGGTTCGGCTGATCAGTGCCCGCTCCGCCAGGGTTACCGTGCGAATGCGCCGGCGAAGCCGTGCATCCCTGATGTCGCTGCCGAGTTTCCCGAGAAGACGGAGGACAGGGAGCGGGATCGTGCCCTTGATAAATGTTGGCATGTTTTATGACCATTATACTGGACGGTGAACGGTGGATTGTATGATATCATGTTCTGTATTGTCGGAGCAAGTGGCGTCCCGGGCTGTGAGACATGCGAGCAGGGGTCCGCTTCACCGTCCCCTTGCCCACCCTCTCCCTCGCCACTACCATCCTCACCACAACACGAATCGGCCGGAGGGGCCAACGGAAGCCGGTGCAAGTCCGGCGCGGCCCCGCCACTGTGAGAGGTCCGGGATTCCCCGGAACGCCGATCCGACACGCCACTGGGACCAACTACGATCCTGGGAAGGCGGGTCAGGCGGCCTCGAGCCAGGAGACGTGCTTGTCCGGCACCCACACGCGCCCCGCGCGGCCAGATCCGCGCGCCGCCAAGAACCTCCGCGGGGAGGTGAGGGTGAAGCAGCTCGTGGCAAAGACCCCCGACGTGGGGATCTCATGACGGCTGCACCGGATGCCCCGGCATCTCCCTCGATCTTCCGCGCGGGGAGGGAGAGCCTAAATGACACACACCGTGAACCGCGCCACCGCCCCCGCCCTCGCTGACCACCGCTCGGTCGGCCAAACCCGCAGCAGCAGCCGCACCAGCCTCGCGCTCGCGGCCACCTTCGCCACCCTGGCACTGGCCACCGCCACACCCCAACCCCTCACCGCCCAGGACCCCATCGAGCTGGAGGGCCTCGTGGTCACCGCGAACCGCTGGGCCGAGCCCGCCTGGACCGTGGCCGCCCATGCGACGGTCCCGGCTGTCGCTGACCGGGTTCAGCCAGGACTATCGCGACCTGATCCAGTACACGTTTTCGCCGCTGGCCCAAGGGGATCCCAACTATTTCAACGTGGCGAAGGCGCGGAGCAGGGGGCTGGAGGTGGAGGCCGGGGGCGGGCCGGTGCAACTGACGGCCAGCTACGCCTGGCTGGACACCGAGGTCGAGGACGCCGGGTTCGACGAGGGTGCCGGGGCGACCTTCGTGGAGGGCGAGCCGTTGCTGCGGCGTCCGCGGCATGCGGCAGGCGCGACGGCGTTCGTGCGGGTGGCGGAGGCGGTGGGGCTGCAGCTGAGTGCGCGCCGTACCGGTGAGCGTTCGGACCGGGACTTTTCGACGTATCCGGCGACTCCGGTGACGTTGGCGGCCTACACCGTGGTGGATCTGTCGGCCGAGGCCGGGATCGCGGGGGGACGCGGGGGGAGGCCGGGATTCGCGCTGACCGTGCGGGGCGAAAACCTGCTGGGTGCGGAGTACCAGGAAGTGTGGGGTTTTGCCGCAGAAGTGGCACCTATGTGCGGGTCGGTTCCACCAACCGCCAGGCCGACGCGCAGCTCATCGCCGAGATGCAGCGGTTCTCCATCGGCGAGTCCTTCGACGAAGGGCCGATCCCTGAAGCGAACTCGGAAGCGCTGGACTTCCGACTTGCTTCCGAGTCCTTCGCACCTGTGCGGAAGCTGAGACGCCGGGACCTGGAGACCCTCCGTCTCCTGACCCCCCACCAGGGCCGGCTGGTGCCGACGGTGGGCGGCATCCTCCTCTTCGGACGCGACCGGCTCGACCGCTTCCCCGACGCCTGGATCCAGGCGGGGCGCTTCGCCGGGAAGGACAAGGAGACGATCCTGGACCACACGCGACTTGAGATGCACCCCGTGCGGGCCATTGACGAAGCGGTGGCGTTCGTCGAAAAGCACTCGATGCGCGGAGCCGTGATCGGTCGCGTGCGGCGCCGGGACCGTTGGAGCCTGCCCCCGGAGGCGGTGCGCGAGGCGATCATCAACGCGGTCGTCCACGCGGACTATTCGCAGCGCGGCATGCCGATCCGGGTCGCGATCTTAGACGATCGGCTGGAGGTCGAGAACCTGGGCCTCCTCCCCTTCGGGCTGACTCTGGAGGACCTCCCGCTCGGTGTCTCCAAGGTGCGGAACCGGGTGATCGGCCGGGTCTTCCAGGAACTGGGACTGGTGGAGCAGTGGGGAAGCGGGGTGCAGCGGATGATCGCCGCCTGCCGCGAAGACGGATTGCCCGCACCGGCTTGGGAGGAGATCGGGTTCCGTGTCCGGGTCACCCTGCGGACCGAGGCAATCCGTTCGCCGAGCATCGATCCGAAGGACCGGACGATTCTCGGTCTGCTGGAGGGCGGCGAGGGGCGGGCCACCCGCGAGATCGCCGGCGCCATCGGGCTTTCGACGCGTTCCACCCGGACTCGGCTGGCCCGCCTGGTGAAGCGCGGGCTGGTGCGCGAGGTGGGGACCGGGCCGAACGATCCGCGGCGGGTGTATCTGATCGCGCTGGATTGACTGCGGGCGGACGGAGGGCCTCTTGGGCCAGCGGACATCCCCCAATGACGCGACGGTGATCGCCGCGCGTTAGATTCCTTCGCCTCAATAGCGTGGGAGGACGACATGGTGACCCAGGAAAGTCTGGCGAGAATCAGGACCCTTGTGGAGCGTGCCTATGCCGACCACTTCGGCGAGCACGAAAAGGAACTCACGCTAACGCAGTTCGTGGATCACTACGGGTATGACATGGTGGACGTCATCTTCGTGTTCGACGAGTTGCCGCCCCGGATGGGGGGCAGGGAGTTGGTGGATTTCGAGGGGCAGGTGGATGACGAGATGATCGAAGAGGATCTGCTCATCGACACTAGCTTTCAATATCACCTGCGGGCGGAATTGGAAGAGGCGATGGCGGAAGGGACGAGTCATGAATCCTGAACACTGGCTTGATGTAGCCGAGCAGCTCCTGCATCGGCCTCGACGGGGAGCGCCCCGCCAGGTCGACCTTCGATGCGCCGTGAGTATTGTCTACTACGCCCTCTTCCACTGGTTGGCGAATTGCGCTGCTGACGCACTCGCCGGTGCCACGAAGCCGCGAGATCGTAGTTGGATACGGGTGTATCGCGGCCTTCAGCATCGCCAGGTGCGCGAACAGTGCCGCAAGAGACGACTGCCCGGTGGCATTCCATCATCGATTCGCCGGTTTGCTGCGGAGATCGTTGCAATGCAAGCCAGGAGGCACAAGGCGGACTACGACCCGGACACGCGGTTCTCGAAGGGTGACGTTACGGCCTTCCTGGCGAGAGCGAATCGTGTCCTTTGGGATCTCCAAGGTACGACTTCCGCCGAAAAGCGGGCTCTCGCCATACACGTGCTGTTCAGGGAGCGGCCCGTCTGAGCCGGAAGCCGGGTGAGACCAAGGGCCGGGCATAGCTGGCAACCGGGCGTTTCCCGCGCTACTGTAACGGGGCCCCATCCCCCATCAGAAGATCGCCCCAGCGCCGAGAAAACCCCATGAACACTGGCCCTGCCACGCCTTCCCCGTTCCGTCTCCCCACCACCATCGCGGCCCTCCTCACCCTCGCCGCCCTCGCCACCCCCGCCACCGCCCAGCTCACCACGCCCGAGGAGCAGTTCGGCTACCGGATCGGCACGGACTACCAGCTCGTCAACTACCAGGGCCTCACCGACTACTGGCACCTGCTCGCCGAGCAGTCCGACCGCATGACGCTGGAGTCGATCGGCAAGACCTCGGAAGGGCGCGAGCAGTGGATGGCGACGATCACCTCGCCCGCCAACCGGCCCAACCTGGAACGCTACAAGGAGATCGCGCGGCGTCTGGCGCAGGCCGAGGGCGTCACCGAGGAGGAGGCGCGCGCGCTGGCCGCCGGGGGCAAGGCCGTCATCTGGATCGACGGCGGCCTGCACGCCACCGAGGTGCTCGGCATCCAGCAGCTCATGGAGCTCGTGTGGCAGATGGTCAGCCGGGACGACGCCGAGACGATGCGCTTCCTGGACGACGTCATCCTCCTGGCCACGCACGCCAACCCGGACGGCCACGCCCTGGTCGCCAACTGGTACATGCGCAGCGACGACCCGCTCGAGCGCTCCTCGCGCGGCATTCCGGTCCTCTACCAGAAGTACGCCGGCCACGACAACAACCGCGACTTCTACATGGCCTCGCTCGCCGAGACCGAGAACATGAACCGGGTCATGTACCGCGAGTGGTTCCCGCAGATCGTCTACAACCACCACCAGACCGGGCCGTCGGGCACCGTCATGTTCGCGCCGCCCTTCCGCGATCCGCCGAACCACAACCTCGACCCCATCATCATCACCAGCCTGGACCAGGTTGGCTCGGCCATGCACCACCGCATGGTCGTCGAGGGCAAGGGCGGCACCACCATGCGGCGCGGCGCCAGCTATTCCACCTGGTGGAACGGCGGCCTGCGCACCACGCCCTACTTCAAGAACATGATCGGGCTGCTGACCGAGACCATCGGCCACCCCACACCGATCGAAATCCCCTTCCTGCCCAACCGTCAGATCACCCACGCCGACCTGCCGCTTCCCGTCACGCCGGGCACGTGGCTCTTCCGGCAGTCGGTGGACTACTCGCAGACCGCCAACCGGGCCGTGCTCGACTACGCGTCGCGCAACCGCGAACACCTTCTGTTCAACATCTGGCGCATGGGAATGAACTCGATCGAGCGGGGCGGCCGCGACTCGTGGACGGTGCTGCCGAGCTGGATCGACCGGGTGGCCGACGAGGTCAGCGGCCGTCCCTCGCAGGAGGACTACGACCGCTACCTGCGCGACCCCGACAAGCGCGATGCACGCGGCTACATCCTGCCCGCCGACCAGCGCGACTTCCCCTCCGCGACGCGCTTCGTAAACGCGCTCTTGAAGGGCGGTGTGAAGGTGCACCAAGCGGTCGCGGACTTCAACGTGGCCGGGAAGGATTACCCCACCGGCTCGTACGTGGTCACCGCGGCGCAGGCCTTCCGGCCACATGTGCTCGACATGTTCGAGCCGCAGAACCACCCGAACGACTTCCAGTACCCGGGCGGGCCGCCGATCGCGCCCTACGACAACGCCGGGTGGACGCTGGCGCTCCAGATGGGGGTCGAGTTCGACCGGATCCTGGACGGCTTCAGCGGTCCCTTCGAGGAGATCGAGTGGCTGGCCGAACCGATGGCGGGGATGGTGGCGGGCGCCGGGTCGCCAGCCGGCTACGTGGTGGACCATGTGAACGCGGCCTTCACCGCGGTGAATCGGGTGTTGGCGGGTGGGGGACAGGTTTTCTGGGTTGAAGGGACGTTCGACGCGGGGGGGGTGTCGCTCCAGCCGGGGGCGTTCTACATCCCGGCGGCGGCCACGACGCGGTCCCAGCTGGAAGAATGGGCCGCGCAGCTGGGGGTGACTTTCCACGGGGTCGCGGCCGCGCCCGAGGGCGCCTTCGAGCTGACGCATGCGAGGGTGGGCCTCTGGGACCGCTACGGCGGCTCGATGCCGTCGGGCTGGACCCGCTTGGTGCTGGAGGACTTCGAGTTCAACTTCGAGGTGGTCTACCCGCCCGAGATCGACGCGGGGTCGCTGAATGACCGTTTCGACGTGATCATCCTGCCCGACGGTGCGATGAACGCGGGGGGTGGGGGCGGATTCGGGAGATTCGGTGGCGGCGGCGGGAACCTGGCGGCCAGCCTGCCGGACTCGCTCCGCGACCGACTGGGAAGTCTGTCGCGGGACACCAGCGTCCCCGCGCTTCGCGAATTCATCGAGAACGGCGGCGCGGTCGTGGCGATCGGGTCGTCCACCGCGCTGGGGCCGGATCTCGGCCTTCCTCTCGCCAACTTCATGGTCGGCGATGACGGCAGGCCGCTCAGCCGGGACGACTACTTTACCCCCGGCTCGATCCACGACATCCGCGTCGAGCACGGCAGCCCGGTCACCCACGGGTTGGGCGAGCGCGTCAACGTGCTGCACAGCCACAGCCCGGTCTACCGGATCGAGGAGGGCGCGGCCGACGTGCGGCGCCTGGCCTGGTACGATTCGGCTGAACCGCTGGTGAGCGGCTGGGCGTGGGGACAGCACCACCTGGAGGGCGGCACCAGCATGATCGAGGCCGACATCGGGGCCGGAAAGCTCTTCCTTTTCGGCCCCAAGATCACCTTCCGGTCGCAGCCCCACGGGACGTTTCCGCTGCTCTTCAACGGGATTCATTACGGGGCGGCCAAGCGGCCCGGGCCGGTGAGTTGACGGGGAGGGCGTGACAGAAGCACACGGCGGGCCGGGGGCGGGTACCGGGGGGACGGTGGGCCAAGCTGGCGAGGGGGCCGGGCCGGCGGCGGACTCCGGGGTGACGCCGGATCTACCCGGAGACGAGCCCGGTTTCACGACAGGCCTCTCGGGGTTCGCTGACCCACCCGGGGGCAATTTCGTGCCCAGCGCGGGGGCAAGACCCGACAACCCTTTCCAGACCCTTCGCACCCGAACGCTCATCCCGTTCGCCTTCTTCGGTGGAATCGTCCTCTACGGGGCCTTTCGCATCGTCGCCACCATGACGCCGATTGGCCCCGAGGACCCCGCGGTGTACGAGATTGCGTCAATGATGGCAGGCTACGGAGCCATCGCACTGTGGGTCCTGTGGGCCTGCCGCAGGTCGGGCACCGGCATCCGCCGCCTCGTGGGCCGGGTGCCTGGCGGATACAACTGGTACCCGGTGCTGGGACTCCTCGGCGTCGCGGGCCTGTTTTCACTTGGATCGTGGTATGTTGCCGCGTATGGCCTGTCGCTGGCCGCGCCCGGGATGTTCGAGTGGATCTTCGAGGTTTCGGATCCGGCGGTCACCGAATCGGCAGCCGCCGCGGTCATGTGGACGTTGACGGCGGTCGTGCTCGCGCCGCTGCTGGAAGAGGTGGTCTTTCGCGGCATCCTGGTGAACCGCTGGGGCGTGAAGTGGGGGATCAGGACCGGGATCATGGCTTCGGCGGTACTCTTCGGGGTGTGCCACCTGATCGACATGGCGGGGGCCACAGTCTTCGCCCTGATCGCCACCATTCTGTACCTCCGGACGCGAACGCTGATCGTCCCGATCGCTGTCCACGCCGCGAACAACGTGGTGGCCGTCCTGCTCGACTTCGTCTACCCGTCGGAGGGGCCGGGAGACTTGGCCACCGAGTTGCAGGAGATCGAGGCCATGGCGCTTCCAGGGCTTGGCATCGCGGCGGTGACCCTGCCCGTGCTGGTGTGGTACTTGCGGCGCCACTGGCCGGGCCGGGGGGCGGGGATTCCGTACCTGGCGGATGACCGGGTCGCGGATGACCGGGCAGTTGAAGACCCAGGGGCGGAAGACCAGGGTGCCGAAGACCAGGCGGCGGAAGATTAGAGATTGCGGAATATCCGCAAATTCCGTAAGCTGAGGGCATGTCGAAACCCATCATACCGTCCGGCCGCCCGCGAATCGTCAGTGCCACCGAAGCCGCGAAGAACTTCGGCGAGGTTCTTGCGCGTGTCCGCGAGGACGGTGCGGTCTACGTCGTGGAGCGGCGGGGGAAGCCGGTTGCGCAGATCGGTCCGGTGGAGGAAAAGGCATTCACGGGTGCGGACTTCGTCGAGCTTGTTCGTTCCACCTCGGATCCGTCGGCAGGTCCGGAATACGCTCGTGCGGTGGAGGAAGGGATTGCGTTCCTCAACCGGGCCGAGGTGCCGAAGAGTCCTTGGGAACGCTGATCGACGCGAGCGTCCTGATCGCGGTGGAACAGGGCCTACTCGCAACGGATCGAGTGTTCGGCAGGCCAGACCGGCGACAGCGGCCCGTGGCGATTGCCGCGATCACCGCGTCCGAAATGTTCCACGGTCTCCATCGGCTGGGCGGGGTCCGGCGCGTCAGCGCAGAAAAGTTCGCCCGCCGGTGGCTCGAGGAGCTACCTGTGATACCTTTCGGTCTGGAGGTCGCCCGAGTATACGCGACCCTCGGCGTCCGGCTGGCGCGTACCGGTACCCCGATCGGTCCGCACGACCTGATGGTTGCGGCCACGGCCGTGCACCTCGGCTACCGAGTGGCCACGCGGGACCGCAAGAGCTTCCACCGGGTCGAAGGCCTCACAGTGGAGTACTGGTGACAGCCAGCGCGCGCAACACGCGCCCCGCATGACCCGCATCGCCGCCATCGACGCCGGGTCGAACGCGATCCGCTTCGTCGTGGCCGACTTCGACGGACCGCTGTCGTACAACGTCCTCCACAAGATCCGCGAACCGATCCGGCTCGGTCACAACGTCTTCACCGGGGGCGGCCTCGACGAGGAGGCGATGGACCGGGCCGTGGAGGCCTTCCGCCGGTTTCGCCGCGACATCGACGCGTTCGGCGTGAAGGGCTTCCGGGCGGTCGCCACCAGCGCAACCCGCGAAGCGGCGAACCGCGATGTGTTCCTGGGCAGAATCCTGGCGGAGTCCGGCATCACCCTGGAACCGATCAGCGGGCGGGAGGAGGCGCGCCTTGTCCACTTGGCCGCCGGCAGCCGCGTCGACCTCTCGGAGGGCCGCTGGATCCTGGTCGATCTCGGGGGCGGCAGCGTCGAGGTCTCGCTGGTGGACGAGGCCGGCATCCTGTGGAGCGAGTCTTACCGGGTTGGTACCGTCCGTCTCCTGGAAACTCTGACGGAAGCAAGAGGCTGCCACGACTCGCTGCTCGCCTGGGTGCGCCTCCAGCTCCGTCCCCTCACCATTCCGCCCGCAAACGGGTATCCGGGTCCCACCGCCTTCGCCGCCACCGGCGGCAATATCGAAGCCATCGCCCGATTGGCACTGAGCTATCTGGATCCGCTCAAGATCGCAATTCTGCCCTCCAACCGGCTTGACGCGGTGATCCACATGCTGTCGGGCATGACCGTCCCGGAGAGGATTCACGAACTGCAACTGCGCCCCGACCGCGCCGACGTGATCCTGCCCGCGGCGCTGGTCTACAGGCACTTCGCACAGATGGTGGGCACGGGACAGGTCGTGGTGCCGAGCGTGGGGGTGAAGGAGGGCGTCTTGCTGGATGTGGCGGCGGGGTTGGGTGTTCGGAGAACTCCAGGTTGATCGGGATCAGGGGCAGCCTTCAGGATCCTTACCGGGGGCATTCGGTTTCTGCGCCGCCGCACCCTGGGAGCAGAGTTGGGGCTCGCCAGCTGGACACGCGACCTGATCGACAAAGGGGGTCTTGCTGCTGACCGCGGACCGGACCGTGGGACGCTATCCCAGCCCGATCCGGGTGATCAGGGGGCGCCGGGGGAATTCGTCGTCAAGTCACGTCCCGCCAGCCCGGCGGATCACCTCTACATCTTCGACAACCGGGCGGTGCGTATCTACGTCCTCAGACACCATGCCGGCCCGGCGTCTCACCGCTCTCGGTGCGCGGTCGGCTCTATCCACGGGCTGCCAGATACCGTATATGCTGGATCGCCACCGACAGCCCCGCCAGGCTGATCGGCTCTTCCGTCTCCACCTCCTGCAAGATCTGGTGGAACCGGTCCAACTGTACGTCTTCACCTCTGAACCTCTGGGCGTCCGCCAGCAACCCCTCTCCATTTAGCGCCCCCGCGGTCAGATTCCGCCGGATCGCTCCCAGGTCGTTGATCAGGCCCAGCGCCCAACGCTGCTGCCACTTCCCCTCCCCGCTCGTCCTCTCGATGCACGCCACGAGCCACGGAATGCGCAACTCTTCGGTGACCCAGTAATACATGCGAGCCGCCCTCATGGGGTCGGTATCGCTGTCCCGGGCCAGGCGCAGGATTTCGAGCAGGTGGTCCAGGAAGCGCAGCGCGACGAGGTTGCGTACGAACGCCTCGTCGCCCACCTGGGGCATGAGCGCGGCCACCCGGTTCTGGAAGTTCTCCCGGTCCTCGCCGGCCACGATCTCGTGGAACTTCCGCCGTAGTGCCTCCAGGCCGTCCAGGCTCTCCTCGATCAGCGCGCTGGTGGGTTCCTCGGGGTCGCAGTTCGCGAGCACCCAGCGGGTGGTGCGCTCAAGCACGCGTGCCAGCCCCATTGTCCAGCGATAGGTCACTGCGGCCGACATCCTAGCCTCGCGGGAGCGGATCTGCGCGAGCAGCGAGTCGTGTCTGGTCAGCCTGGCGGCTACCAGCCAGGCACGAGCGATCTCCGCAGCGTCCCTTCCCGTCTCGCGGACCAGTCGGCCGATGAAGGCCGAGCCCATCAGGTCGACCAGGTCGTTGGTCAGCTGGCAGGCGACGATCTCGCGGCGCAGACGATGATTGATCGCCAACTCGCGCGGGACCGCCTCGACCGCCTCTTGCGGGAGGTAGCCGAAGAAATAGTCTTCAGCCGACGGATCGTCGGGGAGATCGGATGCCAGGAGCGCCGCCTTGAGGTGCAGCTTGGCGTAGGAGAGCAGAACCGACAGCTCCGGCCGGGTGAGCGACTGGTTCGCTTCCTTGCGGGCGGTGAGTTCGTCCCAGGATGGGAGCCCCTCGGCGTCGCGGTCGAGGAGGCCGATACGGCTCAGGTCGCCCATGAGCGCCCAGTAGTGGTCCATGCCGCGGCGGGCGCGGTACTCGTCAAGCGACACGGCCTGACACCCGGACTCGTTGTCGCGCACCACCAGCGCGGCGACGGTGTCGGTCAGCCGCTCAAGGAGACGGTTCCGATCCTCGCGGGACACAAGACCGGCGTTCAGCGCCTGTTTCAGGAGGATCTTCAGATTGACTTCACGGTCGGAGAGGTTCACGCCGCCGGAATTGTCAAGCGCGTCGGTGTTGATGCGGCCGCCGCCGAGCGCGTACTCCACCCGCGCCGCCTGGGTGAATCCGAGGTTGCCGCCCTCGCCCACCACCTTGGCGCGGAGGTCCGTCGCGTCGATGCGCACGGCGTCGTTAGAGGCGTCGCCCGCGTCGGCGTGGCTCTCGTGGTCCGCCTTCACGTAGGTGCCGATCCCCCCGTTCCAGAGCAGGTCGACGGGCGCGGACAGGACGGCCCGGATGAGGCTCTCGCCGTCCAGGGTGGCTTCGTCGGAGCGGAGGCCGAGCGCCGTGCGGACCTCTTCGCTGAGCTCCACCGACTTGACGCCCCGGGGCACGATCATTCCTCCCGGTGACAGCTTCTCGCGGTCGTAGTCGTCCCACGAGGAACGGCCCATTTGGAAGAGCCGCTCGCGCTCCGCAAAGGAGATCTCCGGGTCCGGGTCGGGATCGATGAAGACGTGCCGGTGGTCGAAGGCGGCCACCAGACGGGTCTGGCGCGACAGCAGCATCCCGTTGCCGAAGACGTCGCCGCTCATGTCGCCGATGCCCGCCACGGTGAAGGGCTCCTGCTGAATGTCGCGGCCCATCTCGCGGAAGTGTCGCTTCACGGACTCCCACGCCCCCTGCGCCGTGATGCCCACCTCCTTGTGGTCGTAGCCGTTCGAGCCGCCCGAGGCGAAGGCATCGTCGAGCCAGAAGTCGTAATCGGCGGCCACCGCGTTGGCCGTGTCCGAGTAGCGCGCGGTCCCCTTGTCGGCGGCCACGACCAGATAGGGGTCGAACCCGTCATGGCGCACGACGCACCGGGGAGGCGCGTCCTCGCCGTCGAGATTGTCGGTGATATCCAGCAGGCCCCGCATGAGCGTGCAGTACTGCTCGCGGGCCTCGTGGGCCATGGCTTCAAGGTCGGCCAGCGAGCGCAGGCAGACGAAACCTCCCTTTGACCCGCTCGGAACGATCAGGGCGTTCTTCACCATCTGGGTGAGTACCAGGCCCATCACTTCGGTACGGAAGTCGTCGGGACGGTCCGAGTGACGGATTCCGCCGCGCGCAACGGGAGCCCCCCGCAGATGGATCCCCTCCATCCGCGACGACCGCACCCACACCTCGTACTTCAGCCGGCTCTTTGACACCGCCAGCAACCGCTCGGATTCGAATTTGAAGGATATGTACGGAACGCCCCCTGAGCTGACCGTCGGCGCGCGGCCACCGCCCCGGTAGTAGTTCGTCCGTATCGTGCTGTCGATCACCGTCTGGTAGGCGCGCAGCGCCCGGTCGAAGGCGAGGGAGCTCACCCCTACAAGCTTCTGGCTGATCTCGCTCCTCAGTGCGGCGGCCTTCGCCTCGCGCTCGCTCAGGCTGTCGCCGCTCCCGGGATCGAAGCGGGCTTCGAAGAGGCGGAAGAAGAGGAGGCCGATCGTGGGGTGGTTCTTCAGCGCGGAGCGAAGAACCTGCCGGCTCGGCACGGCTCCGATCTGGAAGGCGTAGTGTGCATACGCGCGCAGCACCTCCACCTCGCGCCACGCCATCCCGGCGCGCCGGACCAGGCGGTTGAAGGAGTCGTTGGTGGCATCGCCGGCACGCACAGCCAGGATTGCTTCCGCAAGAACGCCGCCAAGAGCGTCCACGTCGATGCGGTCGCCGGCAGAAGTCTGCACGTCGAAGCTGTAGATCGACGACTCGGCCTCACCGCTGCCCTCGCGGAGTTCGAAGAGGGAAACCGCGATCACCTGGAGGCCGCAGTTCTCCAGCACCGGCATGAAGTCCGAGAGGATGATCCGGTGTTCGCGGATGTACACCTTGAGGTCGAACTTGCCGCCGTGCCTCGTGTCGTCGAAAAAGAGGACCGATTCCATGCGCCCCTGGGCCTTCATGGCTTCCAGTTCAACGATGTCGCGCACCGCCGAAGCCGCGTCGGTCGCGGCCTGATACTCCGGCGCGAAGGCGTTGGCGTAGTGGCGCGCCATGCGGACCGCCTCTTCGGCGGGGCGCACCTCGCTCAGCAGATCCCTCACCTCGTCGAGCCAGGACCGCGTGAGACTCGTGACCGTGGCCTTCAGGTCGGGCCATTCGATCTTGGCCAGGCGCTCGGGCGGGCCGCCCAGGTAGAAGTGCAGGCGGGCCTGGTCCCCCGCCCCCATGGCCAGGTGATAGTTCAGGATCTCGGCCTTGTAGCGCTGCACCAGCACGCCCTCGAACTCGCGGCGGAAAGTGCCGGAAAACCGGGTGCGCGGCAGCACGACCATGATGGACACGCCCCGCCCGAGCGCATCGCGGCGCACCGAAACGAAGACCTCCGAGGTGTTGTAGCGGATGAGAATCGTGCGAATGTCCGTCGCGATCTCCTCCGCCGAGGCCAGGAAGAGCTCCTCTTTGGGAAGGGAGCTGAAGATCGTGATGATCTCCTTGTAGTCGTGCGATCCCTCGGCGGCACCGGCATGCTCGATGATGTCCGCCAACTTCTGCCGAAGGATGGGAATGTCCTGTGCGGGCTCCGCGTAGGCGGCCGAGGTGAAGAGCCCCAGGAAGCGGTGCTCGCCGGCCACGGTGCCGTCACGCCGCAGCTTCTTGACGCCGATGTAGTCCATGCGCGCACGCCGGTGGACGGTCGATTCCGCGTTGGTCTTGCTGATGATCAGGACGGGGCCCGAGAGCGCTCTCTCGCGCATTTCGTCCGCCATCTCGCTGATGAAAACGGGACGCGCGTAGTTCGACCTCTCCTCGTCCTGCAGTATGCCCAGTCCCGAACCGGGGTCGACCGCAACCGCGTCCTCGCCCCCCGGCTCCGGCGGCTGGAAGGTGTAGGAGCGGTAGCCCAGGAAGACGAACCCCCCGTCGCGCAGCCAGCGCAGGAACGCCTGGATCTCGCGGAACTCGTCCCGCCGTTCGCGCACGTCGCGCATGCGGAAGCCCAGTTCCGAGACCACGTCCCCGATCTTGTCGATCATGAGGCCGAAGTCGTCGGTGGCCTTGACCACGTCTTCGAGGCGGCGCGCGGTCTCGGCCCGCAATGATTCGCGCACCTCCGAATCGACGACCTGGGCCACCTCGGCATAGACCATGGACTCGGTGCGGGTGCGCTCCCCGGAGGGAAGCAGATCGGTGATCCATCCGTCCTCGTCGCGCTCGACCGTCATGAGCGGATAGACGAAGTGCGCGATCTGCAGGTCCTCGGAGGAGAGGAACTCGCGGATCGTGTCCACGATGAAGGGCCGCTCCGAGACGTTGGTGCGGATGATGGTGACCGGGGCCGTCCAGCTGCCTCCTTCCTGATCGGGATTCACGACCTCGACGTCGATACGATCTGGACGGCTCCGGTTCAGGAAGTCAAGCGAGTCAAGGCACATACGGGCCAGGTCCTCGGTCGCCCGCTCCTCCAGGAGCTCGGCGGTCGCCTTGCCGAGGAAGAAGGGCACAAACTTTTGGAGCAGGCGATACCGGTTGTCGCCGACAGTGTCCCGCAGGGCCTGAAGCACTTCTTCCGTGACGGCCGGATCGGTCGGGGACCGGGAGGCACCGTCTGGTTGGATCATGTCTTCACGGGCTCACGATGGAGATGCAGTGTGAAGCGGGCGAGAGGGGAACGGCGCCCAACGTTAAACCACCCCCCACCCTCACCGCCAGACGTTACCTTTGAACCATCGGCCCAACCCCACCCCCCGAGTCCCCCGATGCGCTTCATACACATCGCCGATGTTCACCTCGACACCGCCTTCGCCGGACGGTCGGACGACACGCGCAACAGGTTGCGGCAAGCCTCCCGCGACGCACTCGCACGGTGCGTGGATGTCGCGATCGCCGAGAGGGTCGACGCGGTCCTTATCGCCGGCGACCTCTTCGACGGCTCGCAGCTCTCCTTCGCGACCGAGCGCTTCCTGCTGTCCCACCTTGGGGAGTTGGCGGAAGCGGACATCCAGGTCGTCTACGCAACGGGGAACCACGACCCCGGGAACGCGCTGCGCGCAGGCGGCCCCGACTGGCCCGGCAACGTCACCGTCATCGACGCCGAAGAGCCGGTTACGATTACGATCCGGGGCCGCGACGGCGACACCGCGGGGTACGTCACGGGCGCGGGCCACGCCACCGGGCGCGTTGCGGCCGACCTCTCCCAACTCCTCCACCCCACCCCCGACACCCCCCTCCCCCAGGTCGCGCTCCTGCACACCCTGGTCATGTCGGTGGCAGGCTCCGGGACGCACCACCGCTACGCCCCCTCCCAACTCGAGCACCTGCGCGGCGCGGGTTTCCACTACTGGGCGCTCGGACACGTTCACCAGTGCCAGGAACTCTCCGCCGACCCCCCGGTCCACTACAGCGGCAACCTCCAGGGGCGCGACCCGCGCGAAACGGGCCCCAAGGGAGGCCTGCTGGTGGACCTGAGCGATCCCGGCCACCCCATGGTCGAGTTCCGGGAGTTCTCGCAGGTGCGGTGGGAACACCTAACCGTCGGCGACATCGGCGGCGCGAACACCCTGGACGAGCTGGCGGGCGAGGTGGTGGGCGCCTGGGAGCGGGCACGGTCCGACGATCCCGGCAACGAGGACACCGAGTGGATGGTGGCGGTGGACCTGGCCGGCCCATCGCCGCTCTGGCGCCAGCTGCGCGACCCCGATGAGCTGGAGACGATCGTCGACGAGGTGGCGGTGCGGCTCGGCGCGCTCGGCTGCGAAGTCCGCACGCGCAATGTGCACTCTCCCGCACGGGTGGCCGACCACGCCGGTCGCCAGGATGTCCTCGGCGCGGCCCTGCGCCTGTGCGCGGAGGTGCGGGGCGGAGGGGAGCGGCTCGATCTCTCGGACACCGATCTGGCCGGCTACGAGGCAGACCGCGACGGATCGTTGGACGCCTACCTCAACCGCCTGCTGGAAGGCGGCGCCGAGGAGATCCTGACCCGAATGCTCACCCCCGAATGAGGTTCGACTCCATCCGGATCGCCCGCTACGGCTGTCTGGCGGACGTAGCCTCCGGTGATTCGGCACTGCCTTCAATCGTCGTCGTGCTCGGCCCCAACGAGAGCGGAAAGTCAACTTTATTTGACTTCTTGACAACTATACTTTACGGCTTCCGTCCTGCCACCCGTGACCGGCATCCCTTTACGCCGTGGACGGGCGGCAATCCCGAAGGGTGGGCCCGCCTCCGCATGGACGACGACACGGTGCGGGAGATCCATCGGCGCCTGCTGTCGACCGCCCGTGCCCGCCTGACCGTGGACGGCCAGGACGAGAGCATCGACAATCGTCCGGTCCCCGGCGCAGGGCATGTAAGCCGCGTCGTGTTCAGGCAGGTCTACGCGCTGACGTTGTCCGAGCTGGCGGGGCTCGAAAGGGAGAGCTGGGAACTGGTGCAGGACCGCCTGGTAGGCGCCATGGCCGCGCCTGACCTGCGTTCCGCGCGGGTGGTCGCGGACGAACTCGAGGGCGAGGCGGCCAGGCTCTGGCGGCCGGACCAGCGTGGCCGCCCCCGCGCACGCATTCTGCAGGACAGGCTGCGGGAGCTGAACGAACAGCGTCGCGACGGGCTGGAGCGTGACCGGATGCTGCGGGAGAAGGTGGCCGAGTTGGCCGTTGCGGAGGAGCGGCTGAAGGCGCTCCGCGAAGAGAGGGCGCGGGAACGCGAACGCCGCAGGGTGATGGAGTACCGTCTGAACCGCCTGTTTCCAGTGCGGCGGGCGCTGAAGCGCATCGAGGAGCTGCGCAGGGACGCGGGGCGCGTGGAAGAGCTGGCCGGGCTGTCGATCGACCCGCTGGCGAGGCTGGCAGAACTGAGACGCGCGGCTCGCAGCGCCGAGGAGGGGGTGGAGGTGCTGGGGGGCGGGGTGGCCGTTGCGGACAGCGAGTCGGACGAGGTCGGTGCCCGCCTGGCCGAACAGGGCAGCCGCCTGTTCTCGATCCCGTGGGACGAAGTCGACCCCGAACAGGTGGCGGATGTTTCCGTCGATGACCTGCGTGACATGGTGAAGGTATACCAGGCCAAGCGGGAGCAGCGGCGTATCGCCGAAGAGGGTCTGCGCGAGGAGTCGCTTTCCGGCCTGCGGCAGGTGGCGCCCTCCGGCCGCTGGCGGTTGGGGTTGGGGTTGACGGGCCTCCTGGCGGGCGGGGGCGTGGCCGCCGCGGCGCGCTACTTCCCCGACTTCCTCAGTCCCGCCCCCGGTGTCGAGGCGAATCCCGAAATCGTTTTTCGCGTGGGTCTCGGCGTGGGCGCCCTGGGCCTGCTCGGCCTGATTCTCTGGCTCGACACGGTGCGGCACCGGCGCCGGTACCGAAGGGCGTTCGAGGGCGCGGAGAGAGGGCGGCGCACGGAACTGACGGGGCTCGAAGAGAGCGAGGAGGTGGCACGTCGCGCGGTCGTGCAGGCCTTGAACGGGCTTCCCGTGCGGACCTCGTTGCTGCAAGATCCGGGGCACGATCTACCGGCCGCGTTCGAACGGTTAGCGGACATGGGGGCCGACAGGCTACACCGCGACCGGGCGGCACAGCGGGAGATGGAGCGCATGCGAGACAGGAGGGAACGGGCCGAGGCCGGGCACGAAGCAACAAAGGCGGCGCTGGCCGACCTTGAGGAGCGGCTGCGCGACTTGGGCGACGGCGACGCGGAGCGGGGAGCGGAGTTGGCCCAGCGCCGCCGCGACGCACTCGACCGGGCACGCCAGCTCAGAGGCGAACTGGAGCGGGAGCACCCCGCGCTGGCGGAAATCGAAGCCGAGGTCCGCGCGGCCGACGAGGCCGGGGAGCGGTGGGACTCCCTGGCCGAATCACTGGGCGCCTCAGCCACGCGCCGCGACGAACAAATTGGGCGCGCCGAGGAGCTGCAAAGCGCGATCGGCACCCTGCACTCCGAAATCAGGCACCTGCGGGAAGGCGAGACGGCCGACCGCATGGCAGGCAGGATCAATTCCCTCAAGGCGCGCATCCAGGACGCCCGGGAGAGCCGCGACCGCGCCTTCGTGCTGGCGCGTCTCGTCCGCGAGGCCGACCGCCGCTTCCGGGACGAGCACCAGCCCGACCTGCTGCTTCGCGCCGCGGCCCACCTCCGCTACATCACCCAGGGCCGCTACGACAGTCTCGAACTCGGCGGCCCGGGAGACGAGTCCCTGTACCTGCGTGGCCCGGCCGCCGGCGAACCGAGACAGGTCGGGGAATCTCTCTCTCAGGGCACCAGGGAACAGGTCTACCTGGCGCTGCGACTCGCGATCGTCGACCATCTGGATGCCGACGGCGAGACCCTCCCCCTCTTCATGGACGAGACCCTGGTGAACTGGGACGCCTGGCGCCGCGATCGGGCTTTCGAGTTGCTGGAGCGGGTGGCGGAGAATCGCCAGGTGTTTCTCTTTACCTGCCACCCCGCAATGGCGGCGGAGCTGGAGGACCGGGGGGCCAGGGTTATCGCGTTGGGGGTGGGGTGACGGGGAGAGGGATCGACCCGGGGCGAGTGCCGGACAGGCAGCCGAAGGGTACCGCTCAGCGGCAAGCAACCCGGGATTCTCACTGCGGTCTGCAAAGCCTGTTCCGGCAGTCGTGGGCCGCGTCCCACCCGGAAAGGAGGCTGACGCTGAGTAGCACTGGATCTGACCGCCCTCGGGGACTGTCGCGGGGCGGGCTCAGAAGGGTCGTGGGGTGGGCGGGCACCTCACTCGAGTTCCGGTTCTTCAGCAAGTGGTAGCTGTTCCGATGGGACGCAGACGCTCCCGCGCCAGCGTGTAGAACATCTTCGCCCCTACGCGAACCGACATCCCCAGACGCCCGGAGATCTTGGACCGGCCCCCACTGCGCGGAAGGTGGGGCGCATCGACCTCCGTGATCACGAGACCGTGGCGCACCGCGCGCAGCTGCATCTGGAGCGTCCAGCCCCAATCACGATCGTCCATGTCAAGGCGTTCGAGCGCGTCGCGGCGGATGGCGCGGAATGGTGCCAGGTCCTCGAAGGGGTGCCCGAAGAGCAGGCGGGCCGTGACAAGGACGACCCGGTTGCCCCAGCGGGCATGGGCGCGGTGGTTGCCGGTGCCGCCGCCGGGTGCCACGCGAACGCCGAGCGCGAGGTTGGCGCCCCGCGCCAGGGGTTCGAGGACAATGGGGAGCCGACTGGCGTTCTCGGGGTGGTCGGCGTCGAGGAACACGATGGTGGTGGGGGGGGTGGGGAGCGCCGACAGGTGCCGGATGCCGGCCAGGCAGGCGGCGCCGTAGCCGCGCCGCGGTTCCTGGACGACTAGCGCACCGGCGGCGCGCGCGATGGCGGCCGTGTTGTCGGTGGATCCGTTGTCGGCGACTACTACCGAGTGGAGGCGGTCGATGGGGAGTGCCTCGAGGACGGCGGGAAGGGCCTGCTCCTCGTTGAGCGCGGGGATGAGGACGGCGGCCCGGGAGAGCAGGTCACGCCCCCGGAGCTGGCCGCATTCGTCCTGTGTCGGTCGGCCTGAATCGGTGGTCCTGACCGGATCGGACGACATGGGCGGCGCGGAAGTCCTCAGCGACGGGCGCGAGCGCCCCGGTCGGCCAGGAGAACGAGCGGGCGCCAGAGCACTGCCGCCCGGGGCAAGGGAGCCCCCGCTCGCTTGGGGTTGAGTGGACCAGCAGAATACATTTTCGCATCCCGACAGAGGCCGACCGCGGGCGTTGCTATTGGCGGGTGCTCACAGCTTAACGTTCTCCCGGAGCCGAAAGCAAAAACCTCCGATCGACCGAGCCGTCCCGCGAGAGGCCCGGTGGCCACACCGTCGCCCCCATTGTTTCGAACAAACGTGACCATCACCCGTGAGATCCGGCCGGCGGCCGGAGCAGGAGGAGCGACGGTCTTTCCCATCGTCGCTCTCCTCCTGTTCGGCCTCCTCGAAGTCGCCGCCCTCACAGCCTTCGGGTGGCTCGACGGGATCGCACTGCCGCTGCCCCGCCTGCTGCTGCCCGCTGCCGCATTCCTCTGCTACGTGGCGGCGGGGATTGGCGCAAACCGTGGTTCCCCTCCCCTGGTTCTCCTGTGGGGAGTCGGCATCGTTGCCCGCCTTGCCCTCCTTCCCCTCACCCCCGAACTCTCCGACGACATCTACCGGTACCTGTGGGACGGTCACGTGCTCCTGGAAGGCGTGAATCCCTACGCCCATCCACCCGTCCACGAGGCCCTCGCGGCGATTCGGACGGAGTGGCACGGAGAGATCAACCACCCCCACGTGCCGACCATTTACCCGCCGCTGGCCCAGATGCTGTTCGGACTGGTTAACCTGGCCGGGGGGACCGTGCTGGCGGCCAAGCTGGTATGGCTGTGCTTCGACCTCGGATGCGCAGCGCTCCTGCAGGGAATCGCCACCCGCACCGGACGGAACCCGGCCAAGGTGCTGGTCTGGTACCTGTGGTCGCCGCTCCTGATCGTGGAGACGGCATGGAGCGCACACTTCGACGCGGTGGGGCTTTTCTTCGTGACGGCGCTGATCTGGGTGGCGGTGGGGAGGCGGGGCGATGGCCGGACGGGTTCACCCGCGGGACTGCCTCCGGACCCGGACCGGTTCTCCCCCGGACGCTTCCTTCGAGTCTGGAAGCACCCCGCCATCCTCGGCTCCGTTCTGGGCCTGGCCAGCCTGGTCAAGTTCGCGCCTGCCGCTGTCGTGCCGCCCCTGGCGCGGCGCTACGGTGTGCGTGCCGTGGTCGCCTTCGCGGCGGTGTGTGCGGTTTTCTACCTCCCGTTCGCAGGTGCCGGGGTCTCCGCGCTGACCGGAGGCTTGCGCACCTATGCGCGGCACTGGTCGGCCAATGAAGGGGCTTTTTCCCTGGTTCTCCATCTGGCGCGGGATCCCGTGCTGGCCCGCGCGGCCGTTGCCCTCATGGTCCTGGCGATCGCCGGCTACACGGCGTGGAGGCGTTTCTCCGTCGAGCGGGCGCTGCTCTGGATCATGGGTATCGGGCTGCTGTTGTCGCCCGCGGTTCACCCCTGGTACGTGCTCTGGGTCCTCCCGATGGCCGCGCTGCGGGGCCACGCCCCCTTCCTCCTGGTGGGCGGCCTCGCGTTCCTGGGGTACTGGGGACTTGCCTCGTTCGAGGCCACCGGGGTCTGGCCGCAGCCCGGCTGGAATCGCGCGGCCATGTGGCTGCCGGTTTGGGGGGTTATCCTCTGGCGCCTCGTACCGGCGGGTCGCAAGCGGTCCCCGGCCCCCGGTCCCGAGCGCGAGGAACCCGACCGCGAAGAGCGCCACGAAGGGCAGTGAAGCCCAATACCCGGCCGACAGTGCGAGCATCCCGCCCAGCACCATGTACGCACCCGCACCGATCGCCACCGCGCGTCCAGGGAACGCCCCGCCCGGTGATTCTCTTCGCGTTCGGGCGGAGGCACCCGTCTTGGGAGTCCGCTCGAACGGATCCCGGAGGGCCCGAAATCCACGGAACACCGCCCGGCTGAGCAGGGCCGAGAGTCCCGCGCCCAGCACCAGCGCGTCCACCGCTCGCCGAAGGGTCCTGTTCCAGGCGCGGCCCCGTCGCCTCGCGGCTGTGAGGTAGTAGACGATGAACGGGCCGGCCGCACCGGCGAAGAGGGCCAGGTCGAGCCACCAGAGCGCGTCCATGTCCAGTTGCCGCCTGGCGAACGCGGCCGGGACGATGAGGAGCGCGAGCGCGAAGGTCAGGGGGTAGGCGAACTGGCCGCACAGATGCACGACGGCCTCGAACTTGACGACGGGGCGAAGGCGGCTGCGGAGCAGGCGGGGAAGCAGCTTGCGCGCGGCTTGAACACCGCCCTGGGCCCAGCGCCTCTGCTGCACCAGGAGCGCGGCGGAGGTGCGCGGGAGTTCGGCCGGGACACCCACTTCGTCGCGCAGCACGAAGCGCCATCCCGCCATCTGCGACCGGTAGCTGATGTCGAGGTCCTCGGTCAGCGTGTCGTGATCCCATCCGCCCGCGTCGTCGAGCGCCTTTCGGCGCCACAGCCCCGCCGTCCCGTTGAACTTGAAGAACCGGCCGCCGCGGTAACGGCCCCTCTGCTCCACCAGGAAGTGCCCGTCCAGCAGGAGCGCCTGCGCGCGGGTCAGCCACGATTCGTTTTCGTTGAGGTGCTCCCAGCGAGCCTGCACCATGCCGACCCGGGGATCGACCATGGACGGCAGCAGCTCTTCGAGGAGTCCGGGCTGGGGGACGAAATCGGCGTCGAGAATCAGGATATAGTCGCCGGTGGCCGAGTCGAGCCCCTCGGCGAGGGCGCCCGCCTTGTAGCCGTGCCGGTTGGTGCGGTGGAGGACGGTGATGTCGATGCCTCGCCGCCGCCACTCGTGGGCGCGTTGGCGGGCGAGGGCGGCGGTGTCGTCGGTGGAGTCGTCGAGGACCTGGATCTGGAGGAGGTGGCGGGGGTGGGAGAGGCGGCAGGTGGCGTCGATGAGGCGCTCGACGACGTGCGGCTCGTTGTAGATGGGCAACTGGACGGTGACGCGGGGGTGGGGGGGCGGGGTGGGGGACAGGCTGCCGGGCGCGGGCCGTCGTGACAGGAGAAGCAGGCTTATCCGGTGCGCCGCGAAGGGAAGGAGGAGGGCGAGGACGCCGCCGTAGAGGGAGACCGCGACGACGCTGAGGAGGTCGGTCATTCGGGATGGTCGGGAGGGGTTGGCTCGAACCCGCGACACCGGAGCACCGGGAGCGGAGGGTACTTGGGGAAGGTAGGGTCTTCGGTGTGACGGCCACAGAGGTAGAAGACCGAGCCTCGCCGGGAGGTGACTCGGCGCATCCGGACGCACCGGGTGCAGAGGCCAACTCGCGTGGGGGAACCGCCGGGCTCAGCCGGCACTTTCGTGCACCTGCCCCTGCCTACCGTCCGATTTGCTCAAAGAAAGTGGTCGCGCCGGCGTGTATGAGGGAATAGAGGGAAAGGGACAGTAACCAGGTCGTGTCGTTCCTGTCTTCCCCCACCTTGCAGTCCGTGGATAGACCCGCGCGAGCACCGAGAGCGGTGAGGCGCCGGGCTGGCAAGGCGCGACGAGAGGGGAATAGCATCGCTATTCGCCCGAGGAGCAACGCAGAGCGAAGCGGCCCAGCCCGGATGCATCGCCGGTCGAATGCCGTGAGGGTCTTGTCCACGGGCTGCTACCTAAGGGTCGCGATTCCCAGGCCCGTCCCCACCACCGACCCCAGCACGGCGCGACCAAAGCCTCCCCCGACCAGCCGCGCGGCGATCGGAGGCCCGAGGAGTGCGATACCCACACCGCTCAAGGCCGCCATATCGTCCCACCCGGACTCACCGTGGGCATCGGCCCAGAAACCCCTCGAGATTAGGGCCAGACCCACAACGTTCGCGACCGGGGCCGCGATCGCCGTTGCCAGGAAGACTCTCCTGGCGGACGGACCGTCGGAGGGCATTGCATCGCCCGTCTCCTGGCCGCCCACCAGCAGGTTGGCCCCGCTCCGGAAGTGGCCCGCAGGCCCGGTATCCGGCGTGACCGAGCCACTCACATCATCGCGAGCATGAAACGGACTCCGTTTCGCTTCCGCGATGGCCGCGCTCAGCGACTGGCCCTCCCGTTGCGGCCCACGCTGGGCGGATGTCTGCTCCGCCGGCAACAGGAACGCGGCCGAAAGCACGCAGGCGACCACGCCAATCCGGGGGAAAAGGGCCCGGACGCAGCGGGCACAGAGGCCGACGTTGTCCGGGGGTTCGCTCACCCGTCGCGGCCATCGGCTGGGTACTTTTCGGCCTTCATCACGAACAACGTCGTGGTTCCCGCGTGCACCAGCGAAAGGAGTGAGAACGATACGGCTCCGTGGACTCCGAGTTCGTATGCGATGGCTGCCACGGCGATGCCACCCAGAGCCCCGACGACCGAACCGAGTACACCGGGCAAGAAGCGGCCCCCCGCCAGTTTCGCTCCGAATGCAGGACCGATGACCATCGCCGCGGCTCCGGCTCCACTCACGACCAGGAATTCCCCTCCACCACCGCGCGACGAATGGGCCGCTGTAAATGTCAGGGCGATGGCGGCAGCGTCCAACACCGCGGCGGCAATCGACGTCGTCAGGAACACACTTGCCACCGACAGGCCTGGAGCAGGACCCCCGCCCGATGTCTCCTGGCTCCACCGCGGATGGTCTCGCCCAACCCCACGGCACAGATCCTGTGGACTCGTGGCCGCCCGCGACCCTGGCGCGAGCCGATTCCCTCAACCGCGAAGTTGCGTGAAACGGACTCCGCTTCGCTTCCTCGATCGCCGCGCTCAAGGACAGGCTCTCCCGGACAGGCAGGTGCTGGGCACAACTGCCGCCCGGCAGCGACCCGAGCAAGGCAACCGAAAGCCCGGACGCGGGCAGACCGACTCGGAACAACGAAGGCCAATTCATGGTCCACCATCCTCTTCAACCGTTTTCCTTCAAACCGACATTGGACCGCCCTACGCGACTGGTGGCCGCGCGGTTCCGAAAACGATCCACTCAGGCCGGCTACGCGACAACTCCGATGAAGCTCCGCTGGCGACCTGCGTCACCGCGCCGGTGCGAGAAATACCTTCCGTCGCCACACAGGGTGCATTCGCCGCTCACTGAGACCTGCTCGGGACGGACACCCGACCGTGTCGCCCGTCGCTTGATCACGCCCCGGAGATCGATGGGCCGCGGTGTCGCCGGTGTGGGCTCGCCGATTGCCCGGAAGACCTCGGGTCCCACTTCGTAGCATGCCCCGCAGATGGCTGGCCCGAGATGAACGGTCAGGTCCCCCGGCCTGGTTCCGAAGGTTGCACCCAGCGCGGCCATCCCCGACTCGACCACTCCCGCCGCCGTCCCCCGCCACCCCGCATGGAACAGCCCGACGGCCCGGCGCACCGGGTCCGCGACGAACACGGGGACGCAGTCGGCGATCGTCACGGTCAGGAGGACCCCCGCCAGGCGGGTCACATGCCCGTCCGCTTCCCCCACCTCCCACGCGCCCGCGGCAACGTCCACATGCGCCAGCGTGAGCGATCCGTGCACCTGCCGGTTGCGGACGACCGAACGCCAGGGCCGTCCCGCAGTGAGCGGAAGCATGTCCTGAAGGGGCGGGACGCCCGGGTCTGCCACGGAGTCGGGTGTGGCGGGCCCTGTTTCGGAGCCGAGGGGGTTCGCATCGGACTGCGGATCCGCGGGCCGGGTGGTTCCCGCCCGCAGCCACGGGAAGCGAGTCTCCCACTCCGGCACGGGTGTTATGGGAAAGTGCCGGGCGCTCATCGGCCCACTGCGGACGCTTTGTTGCCCGAATACCGGGGCATTTGTTCCCTGGGCCGCCACGTCCGCTATCCTCGGCCCTGTCGCTCAAAATACTTCATCGTGGCCAGGCCGACCCCGAGGCGCACGCCATAGTAGACGATCGCCGCGGGAATGATCGCCGCCAGGTAGAGAGGCTCTTCCAGCGCTTTCAACGTGAGCACACCCGTTCCGATCCCCAGCCCGGTTCCAAGGAATGACGACGCGAACGACGCCCCGGGCGACACTCCGGCCAAGATCGTTGCCAGTGCAGTCACGGATGGCGAAAGCGTGAAAAAGGAGATCAAACCCAACCCATCGGAATCTGACGCGAGAGCAAAGCTCGCAAGATCTCCCGCCGCGACCCCAAGCACCGCCGCAAAAAACGCGTAACGGGGCCCGTCGTCCAAATCGGCGTGCGCGGCCTCCTGGGGCGAAGACGCTCCAGATTCGATCGCAAGCGCGGTACCATCCGCCTGAAGCGGCCAGGCTGCACTCACAACCGTCCGCGGGTTGACGCCGGGGCCGGTCTGGCCAACGCGGTGAAACGGACTCCGCTTCACCTCCGCGATCGCCGCGCCGAGCGCTTCAAGCAGCTGCCGTTGATCTGCCAGCCCACTCTGCGCATGCCCCTCGATCGGGTACAACAGCGCCGCCGACGCGACACCCAGCAGCGTTATCCCTGTCTTTCCTGGAATTCGATTCATGTGAACCTCCTGCTTCCGGTGGGAGAATCCGATTCATGTCGGCCCCTATGGTCTACGACAGGCCAGGGTTTCAAACCGACTGTTGACCGACCGCTTCGGCGCGGGCGCAACCTCCGCCCGGCTCTCCCCCCGCGCCGAAAAGGTAGTAGCTTTCTCCACACCATGAGCAGCTACTTCGACAGTCAGAATGCGGCCTACGTCCAAGCCCTCTATGAGGACTTCACGCGGAACCCGGAGGCCGTGCCGCGCGAGTGGCGTGACCTCTTCCGCCGTGGCCACCGCGAGCTGCTGGAAGCTGGGCTCCTGGTGGCCGACGGTCAGGCGGATTCGACGGACGGCGGTGCAGTCCCGACACCTGCTGCGGAGCCCATCCGGACTCCCGCACCCGCGCCGGAGCCACCTGCCACACCCGCCCTCCCCACCAAACCCGCCAAACCCGACCCCCGCCTCCTCTCCCTCGTCGCCCGCGCCGCGAACCTCCTCCAGGCCTTCCGCGAACACGGCCACCAGGCCGCGCGCATCGACCCTCTCGGTAGCAAGCCACCCGGTCACCCCCAGCTCGACCCCGCCTACTTCGGCACCACCATGGAGGAGCTGAAAGAGATCCCCACCTCGGTGCTCTTCCCCGAAGGCGGCGAGGCCCCCCTCGCCTTCACCCTAGACCGGCTGAAGGCCATCTACGGGGGCGACCTCGGCTACGAGTTCGAGCACCTCGAAGATCCCGTGAAGGTGGCGTGGCTCTGGGAACAGGTGGAGCGCGGCACGCACTTCGCCGACTACACCGACGACGATCGCGTGCGGACGCTCGACCGGCTCACCCAGGTTGAGGGGCTGGAGCAGTTCCTGCACCGGGCCTACCTGGGACAGAAGCGCTTCTCGATCGAGGGGATCGACATGGTGGTCCCCATGCTCGACGAGGCGATCGAATTGGCGGCGGAGGAGGGCGCGACCGAGATCGTAATCGGGATGGCGCACCGCGGCCGCCTCAACGTGCTGAAGCACATCATGGGGGTGTCGTACGCGGAGATTCTGGCCGAGTTCGAGGAGGGCGCCGCCCCCGGGAGCGCACTGTGGGTGCCCGACCCCGGCACAGGGGACGTGAAGTACCACCACGGCGCCACGGGGGACTACCCACTCCGCTCGGGCGGCACTGTCCGTGTGACCATGGCTCCCAATCCCAGCCATCTCGAATTCGTGAACCCGGTCATTCTTGGAATGGCGCGCACCCAGCAGTACGTGGATCGAAACGGTGGCGGCGAGCGGGATCCGGCGCTGGTCGTGCCGATCCTCATCCACGGGGACGCCGCCTTCGCCGCCGAGGGCGTCGTGGCCGAGACCCTCAACCTGGCCCGTCTGCGCGGCTACGAGGTCGGAGGAACCATCCACATCATCGGCAACAACCAGGTCGGCTTCACGACCAACCCGGGCGACGGCCGCTCCACCCGCTACTCCAGCGACCTCGCCAAGGGGTACGACATCCCGGTCATCCACGCCAACGGCGACGCACCCGAGGAGTGCCTGGCCGCGGTGCGTCTCGCGATGGCCTACCGGGCCCGGTTCCGCGCCGACGCCGTGATCGACCTGATGGGGTACCGGCGCCACGGCCACAACGAGGCCGACGAGCCCGAGTATACACAGCCCGTCCTCTACGGATGGATCCACGACCACCCGACCGTGCGCATGCAGTGGGCCGGGGAACTCGTCGCGCGCGGACTGATTTCCGCCCAGGACGCCAACGAGCGGGTCCGCACGATGGCCGACCGGCTTCGTGAGATCAAGGATGGCCGCGAGCGCCCGCCGGAGGAGACCGCCCCGCCCTGGCAGGTGCCCAGCTACAGCGCCGTGGACCAGGAGTTCCAGCGGGACACCGGTGTGTCGTTCGACGAGCTCGAACGGATCAACCGGGCGCTGCTGACCGTTCCCGACGGGTTCACCGTCCACCCCAAGCTGGCCCGGCAGCTCGCAAGGCGCGGCAAGGGCTTCGGACCGGACTTCCGGGTGGCCTGGGGACAGGCCGAGGCCCTGGGCATCGGGTCCCTCCTAGCCGACGGCATCCCGATCCGGCTCTCCGGCCAGGACTCGGAGCGGGGCACCTTCAGCCACCGCCATCTCGTGCTCAACGACGCCAAGACCGGTGAAAAGTACTCACCGCTGGCCGAGGTGTCGGACACGCGCTTCGAGATCTACAACTCGCCGCTGACCGAGGCGGCCACGATCGGCTTCGAGTACGGCGTGGCAGTCGCCGCCGACCGCGATCTCGTGCTCTGGGAAGCACAGTTCGGGGACTTCGTCAACGTCGCGCAGGTGATGATCGACCAGTTCCTGTCGTCGGGGTGGTCGAAGTGGGGACAGCGGTCGCGGCTGACGCTCCTGCTGCCGCACGGGTACGAGGGCCAGGGTCCAGAGCACTCCAGCGCGCGACTGGAGCGCTTCCTGCAGCTCTGCGCCGAGGACAACATGCGGGTGGTGTACCCCACAACGCCGGCGCAGTTTTTCCATCTCCTGCGCTGGCAGGCCTTCAGCGAACCGGAGCGGCCGCTGATCGTCATGTCGCCCAAGAGCCTGCTGCGGCATCCCCAAGCGAAGTCGGCGGTGCGCGAACTCGCCGAGGGCGGCTTCCGGCAGGTGATCGACGACGCCGCGATCGAGAGGACGGAGGACGCGGAGCGGGTACGGCGGCTGATCCTGTGCAGCGGGAAGGTCTACTACGATCTCGCGGGTGCGGAAGAGCGGGCCGAGGCGAAGGACGCCGCGATCGCGCGCGTCGAGACGCTCTACCCCTTCCCGACCGAGGGAATCCGGGCCCTGCACGACCGCTACCCGAATGTGGAGGCGGTGATCTGGACCCAGGAGGAGCCGATGAACATGGGCGCGCTGACCTACATCCTGCCGCGCCTGCGGGGCGTGTTCCCGCGTGAGGTCCGGCTGCTGCACGTGTCGCGCCCCGAGCGGGCGAGCCCGGCCGAGGGCAACCCCGGCAATCACGCCGTCGCTCAGCGCGACATCGTGGCCAGGGCGCTGGCCGTCCGTGGATGAATCCGAGCGCGCTCCGAGAGCGGCGAGGCGCTGGACCGGTTGACCGGCCCGCGGGCCAGCGTTCCTGACGGTCCAGCCTCCGCCATGCTCACCGCTGCCGACATCGCCGCCGCCCATGCCCGCATCGGCCCTCACGTCTTGCGGACAGGGTGCCCGGAATCGTCCGCCCTGGAGGGAGCCGTCGGCTGCTGCGTCTACCTCAAGGCCGAATTGAGACAGCGCACGGGTTCGTTCAAGGACCGGGGATCGCTCAACAAGCTGATGCTGCTCAGCCAGGCCCAGCGCGACGCCGGGCTAGTCGCGGCCAGCGCGGGCAACCACGCCCAGGCGCTTGCCCGCCACGCCGAGCGCCTGGGGATCCCGTGCACCATCGTCATGCCCAACAACGCGCCCCTGATCAAGGTCAGCAATACCCGCGCGAGCGGTGCCCGCGTCATTCAGACCGGTGAGACGCTTTCGGACGGAATGGTGGTCGTCGACCGGCTGGTCGCCGAGGAGGGGCTCACCCTCGTGCACGCCTTCGACGACCTGGCCGTGATGGCCGGCCAGGGCACGATGGGGCTGGAGATTCTGGAGCAGGTCCCCGACGTGACCACGATCGTGGTACCGGTGGGCGGCGGCGGGATGCTATCCGGCGTCGCCACGGCGGTGAGGGCCGAGAAGCCCGCCGTGCGCATCATCGGCGTCGAGGCCGAGGCCTCACCCGGGGCGGTGCGGTCGCTGGAGGCCGGCGCGCCTGCGCACGTGGAGATGTCGGACACGCTGGCGGACGGAATCGCCGTGAAGCGGATCGGCGACCTGACCTACCCGCACCTCGAGGCGCTGGCCGACAATGTCGTGCTGGTGAGCGAGGAGGAGATCATCCGCGCGATCTTCTTCCTTCTGGAGCGCGAGAAGCTGGTGGTGGAGGGGGCGGGGGCGGTGGGCGTGGCGGCGCTGCTCGAAGGGAAGATCAAGGTGGCGGCGGGCGACTCCGTGGTGTGTATCCTGTCCGGCGGCAACATCGACATGAACATGGTGTCGCGGATCATCGACCGCGGGCTCTGGGCCGATGGCCGTCTGGCCAGCCTGTCCGTGGTGGTGCGCGACCGTCCCGGCTACCTGAACGAGGTGACCGGGGTGGTGGCCATCGCGGGCGCGAATGTGCTGCACATCGAGCATACGCGCGCGTTCGGGGACATCGCCGTGGGCAAGGTCGCAATCGAGATGAAGGTCGAGACGCGGGGGCGGGAGCATGTGGCGGGGATCGTGGCGCAGCTGAGGGAGCTGGGTCACCGGGTGGAGGAGGTGGGGTAGGGGGAAGGGAACGGAAGACATCCACGATGAACGACGGCAAGGTCGGGAAGCCGTCCCCGAAGCAGAGGAGCACGTAGCAGACCAGCACCGAGAAGATCCACGGGTTGTTCTCGGTCATGAGCACGCCGAAGACCACCATCCTGCAACAACTCCGACTGGAAGCTGATCACCGAAATGCCTGCCGCGATGTTGAAGAAGAAAACCGTCCACATGATCGCGAACTGCGAGGTGCGCATGTAGGGCGCGGCGGGCTCCGGCTTCGGCGGCCGGGCCGGCGGTTCGAGGTGGACCGGCTGTCAAGGTCTGTGGTGGGTCGCTAAGCCTAGCCTAGCCAGCGTCGAGTCTTCGATCAACGCAAACGTCATCGGCGTCGCCGGATCTGCCCGGAAGGGTACGCGACTACGCTCTCGGTGCCGTCGCGGCCCACCGCAGCGACGCCGAAGAGGTAGTTGTCGATCACGAGTCCCTCCAGCGTGAATTCGGTCATGTCTCCCACCCAGCGGGAGCGCTGCCAGCGCGGCGCGGTCGTGTCGCGCCAGTACACCTTGTAGCCGGCCAGACGGGGGTCGTCAACCGCTTCCCACTGCAGGGTGGTCGAAGGACGAACCGCGCCGCCGATCCTGACTTCGGCGGGAGCAGGCGGGGCCCAGGCCAGCTGCGCGAGCACGGCGGCATTCAGCGCGGTCATCTTCGCCGCGTAGTCGAAGTCGACGCCCTCGATGACGTCCCCGTACGCGATGCCGTTCTCCGTGCGGATGTTCTGGTGCTGCCGCGTGTAGTTCTCGTGCGTCTCCATGATGCGCACCGCCGCGAAGCCCTGGTCGTTGAAGGGGCGGTGATGGCCGCCGCGCCCGAAGCGGTCGAGGCGGTAGATCATGATGGGGTCGAGGTTGGGAACGTACGCGTCCGCCGCGGCGGCCACGTAACGGGCCAGTTGACGGGAGGGGCCGTCCACTTCGCCCCCGTAGACGCGGTAGCGACGCCTTTCGGCCTCCGTGTCGGTCACCGGAGTGGGTTCGGAGAAGACGCGAAAGGTGTTGTTCTCGATTACTCCGTCGACACCTTCGATGTTGCCGATCATGTCGTTGTTGAGGACGCCGATAATCTCCCAGCCTTCGTCACGGGCCACGCTCGCCATGTGCTGTCCTCCCCACAACCCCTGCTCCTCGCCGGAGAGCCCGGCCAGGATGACCGAATTGCCGAATTCGTGGTCGGCAAGCAGCCGCGCTGCCTCTATCGCGCCCGCCATCCCCGATGCGTTGTCGTTGGCACCGGGGGCGTCCGACTCCCCGTCGGAGCCGTTCGAGGCGCGCGAGTCGATGTCGCCCGACATGATGACGTAGCGGTTCGGGTCGACGGTCCCCCACTTGATCGCCAGCACGTTGACGACCCAGGTGTCCCGCGGGATCCGCGGGCTTTGCTCCGAGGTCACGAGGCTGCGCTGATAGACGACCTCGTAACACCCACCGCACGCCGCTGAGATGCGGTCGAACTCCGCCTTGATCCACCGGCGGGCCGCGCCGATCCCCCGCGTCGCCGACAGGGTGTCGGAGAAGGTGTTGCGGGTGCCGAAACCGGCCAGCATGCGGATGTCGGCCTCGACGCGCTCCGCCGAAGCCGCCGCGACGATGTCGTAGATGCGCAGGTCGGTCTGGGGGGGTGCCTGGGCGAGCAACGCCTGCGGGGCCGCGGCGATGAGGACGACCGCAAGGCCCGCTCCCGTCGATCCGCAAAGTACCATTTCCCTCTTCCTTACATTCCGTAAGCCAAGTCAACAGACCCCTCCAACCTACCCGCCCCCCCGCCCCTCCGCACCCCACACCATCACGAGCTTCCCGAAGTTCAGGTTGGCCTCCATGCGGCGATGCGCGTCCACCGCCTCCGTCACATGAAAGACGCTGTCGATCACCGGGAGCAGCCACCCATCCACGAAGCCCGGCACCACCTCCTCGCTGAACTCCTTCGCCAGCGCGGCCTTCTCCTCCACCCCACGCGCCCGCAACACCGTCCCGAACAGCCGCGCCCGCCGCGCCATCAGCGCCCGCAGGTCGATTTCCGCCCGGCTACCTCCCGGCACGCCAACGACCACATGCCGCCCACCCACCGCGATCGCGGCCTGGTTCCGGGACAGATACGGCGCCCCCACCAGATCCAGAATCACGTCGGCCCCCGTGCCACCCGTCGCATCCAGCACATCGCGTTCCCACGCCCTCCCTCCATCCAGCCCTACGTCAAGACCCATCCCGGCGGCTTCCTCGAGCTTGGACTTCGTGCGCGACGTCCCGATCGTGCGCGCCCCGGCGCGGCGTGCCAACTGCACGGCCGCCGTCCCGACCCCACTGCCCACCGCATGGATCAGCAGGGTTTCCCCGCGCTGCAGCCCCGCCTGCCGGAAGACCGCGTCGAAGGCGGTCATGTACACCTCCGGGATCGCCCCGGCCATCGACATCGGCATGCCCTCCGGCACCCCTATAGCCACCCGCTCGTCCACGACCACCCGCTCCGCGTACCCCCCTCCCCCCACGATCCCCATCACCCGGTCGCCGGGCTGCCAGCGCGACACGCCGGCGCCCACCTCCTCGACCACGCCCGCAAACTCCAGCCCCGGCACCTCGGACTCGCCCGGCGGCGGAGGGTAAAGGCCACGGCGCTGCAACAGGTCGGCGCGGTTCACGCCCGACGCGTGCACCCGCACCAGCATCTCACGGCGAGACGGCTCCGGGTCGGGCACGGAAGCGAGCCGGAAGACTTCCGGCCCGCCGAATTCGGGGATCACAACGGCTCGCATCGGAGCAATATAAGCCGGCCCGCGAAATAGATGAGCGCCGACCCCGCCACAGTCGACAAAACGGACGACTTACCGGCACACCGACCCGGGACAATGCCGGCTCCGCGCCGACCCGTTAGACTACCGTCCATGAAACTGCCCCTCGACCTCGACCGCCCCGTCATCTTCTTCGACCTCGAGACTACCGGCCTCAACCTTTCGCGCGACCGGATCGTGGAACTCGCCGTCCTGCGCGTATCACCACAGGGCGATGTGTTCGAGAAGGTACGCCGCTACAACCCCGAAATCCCCATTCCCCCCGAGGCGGCGGCCATTCACGGTATCACGGATGAAGTGGTGGCGGACGAGCACCCGTTTCGCAGGACCGCGAAGTCTCTGGCCACGCTGCTGGAGCCGTGCGATCTGGCGGGCTTCAACATTCGCGACTACGACCTGCCCATCCTGCTGGCCGAGTTTCGCCGCGCGGGCGTGACCTTCGACGTGAAGGGGCGTCGCCTGATCGACATGAAGGTGATCTTTCACCGCGAAGAGCCCCGCGACCTCTCGGCGGCGGCCCGCTTCTACCTGGCCCGGGACCACCAGGACGCGCACACCGCGCTGGGGGATATTCGCACCACCGCCGCGGTCCTGACGGCCCAACTGGACCGTTACGGACACCTCCCTCGCGACGTGGCCGGACTCCACGCCTACTGCGACGAGTGGAGGCCCTTCGTGACCGAGTTCGACCGCTGGTTCTCCGAGAAGGGCGGGGAGCTCGTGTTCAACCGGGGAAAGCACAAGGACGTCGCGCTCGCCGAGGTGGCCCGGACCGCCCCCGACTACCTGGAATGGATGACGCGCGCCGACGATATGCCGGACGGGGTGCTGGAGGTCGTGCGCACGGCCCTCGGCACCAGGCCCGCCCCGTGACCGCGCAAGGCGAAGTTTGACCGGGTGGGTCAAGCCCCACCTGCGTGCCGGAAGCCCCCCGCGTGGACGGCCGCTACCCCCAGGCCGCCTGCTATCTGTACGTTGACGATGTGGCCGCGTTGCGCCGTCGCGTGGTCGAGGCCGATTGGCCCGCAACGGACTGCGTCGATCGCTTCTACGGACTGCGTCAGTTCGAGGTCGTCGACCCGGAGGGTCATGTGCTGCTCTTCGGGCAGGACATCGAAGTGACGGATCCAGGACTGCAATACCCCGATCAGGAGAAACCAACACGATGACCCTTGCGAATACAGTCAGCAACTTCCATCGCGCTGTCCGCGCCCTGAACACAGCAGCCGGCTTCGGCACCCTTGCCCTCGGCGGCCTGGTTCTGGCCACCCTGGTCTTTGCGGCCCCCCTTTCCGCCCAGCAGGCCATCACCGAGGCCGACCTCGCCGCCTTCAGCCCCCGCCACGTCGGTCCAGCCGTCACCGGCGGCCGCATCCACGACGTCGAAGCCCTGCCGGGCGACGCGTCGACGATCTATCTGGCCACCGCCTCGGGCGGGCTGTGGAAGAGCGTGAACCGCGGGATAAGCTGGACGAACCTATGGGAGCACATGCCGGTCAGCACCTTCGGCGACCTGGCCATCGCACCCTCCGACCCCAACGTCCTCTACGCCGGCACCGGTGAGCAGCAGAACCGGCAGAGCACGTCGTGGGGCAACGGCCTCTACCGTTCCGACGACGCGGGCGCCACCTGGCGTCATCTGGGTCTTGAGGAGATTCGCCACACGGGGCGCGTGCGCGTCCACCCTGCGGACCCCGGTGTCGTATACGTGGCAGCGCTTGGGAACCTGTGGCGCCCTTCGCCGGACCGGGGCGTGTACCGCTCCCGCGACGGTGGGCAGAGCTGGGACAAGGTCCTCTACATCGACGAAAACACAGGCGCGGTCGACCTGGCCATCGATCCCTCCAACCCCGATGTACTCTACGCGGCCATGTACCAGCGCCAGCGCCGCACCTGGGGATTCAACGGCGGCGGCCCGGGCAGCGGCATCTACAAGACCACCGACGGCGGCGAGATCTGGCGTGAACTCACCAACGGGCTGCCCGAGGGCGACAAGGGGCGGATCGGGATCGCCATTTCGGAGTCGAACCCGAGCGTCCTCAACGCGCTCGTGCAGCACGACGACGAGTCGGGCGGCTACCGCAGCGAGGACGGCGGCGAGAGTTGGGAGAAGGTCAGCGACCGGAACATTCGTCCCATGTACTACTCACACGTCTTCATCGACCCCTCGAACCAGGACCGGGTCTACACGCTGGCCACCTCCGCGCACCGGAGCGAGGACGGCGGCCGCACCTTCGCGGAGATCGCCGAGCGGCCCACCTACGACGTGGGCGTGCACGCCGACCACCACACCATGTGGATCGATCCCGGCGATCCCGAACACTTCTACTTGGCCGGGGACGCCGGGTTGCACGAGACCTATGACATGGGCGTCACCTTCCGGCGCATCAACAACCTGCCGATCGGCCAGTTCTACGGGATCACCGTGGACAACCGTGACCCGTACTGGATCTACGGGGGAATGCAGGACAACCACTCCTGGATGGGGCCGTCGGCGACCCGTTCCTGGGAGGGGATCGTGGGTGACGAGTGGCGGCAGAGCGGCTTCGGCGACGGGATGTACCAGCAGGCCGACCCAGACGGGCGAACGATCTACATCAATACGCAGAACGGGGGCTGGACGCGCTTCGACAACGTGACGGGCGACATGATGAGCCTGCGCCTGAGCGCGCCCGAAGGCGAGGATTCGTACCGCTGGGACTGGGTGTCGCCCAGCCTGGTTTCACGCCACGATCCCAACGTGGTCTACCTGGGGGGCAACCGCCTTTTCATCTCGCGGGACCGGGGCGACGGCTTCACCCGCACCGAGGACCTCACGCGGCGGCAGGACCGCGACACGCTGGAAATCATGGGGGTGCGCGGCGCCGACATCGAACTGTCACGCAACGACGGCACCTCCTCGTACGGCGAAATCGTCACGATCTCCGAGTCACCCCTCGACCCGGCCGTCCTCTGGGTGGGCACCGACGACGGCAATGTTCAGGTCTCGATGAATGGTGGCCGCAGCTGGAACGAGGTCTCGGGCGGCGCGCCCGGCCTCCCGGACGGCACCTACGTCAGCCGCGTCCTCGCCTCGGCCGGGGAACGCGGCACCGCCTACGTCACCTTCGACGCCCATCGAGACGGGGACTTCCGGCCGTACGTGTACCGCACCGACAACTTCGGCGCCGCCTGGACACCCCTTCACGACGGCCTTCCCTCCGGCTCGGCCAACGTGATCGTGCAGCACCCCGACAACCCCGACGTGCTCTTTCTCGGCACCGAGCACCACCTCTTCGCCAGCACCGACCGGGGCGCTTCCTGGGCCCGCTTTCCCGGCCTTCCCACCACGGCCTACGACGACATGGTCATCCACCCCCGCGAGAGGGACCTCGTGCTGGGAACCCACGGCCGCTCGATCATCATCCTGGACGACATCAGCCCTCTGGCCCGCTACGGCGCCACCGCCGCCGACGCCGCGGCGCTCTACGACACCCGTCCCGGCACGATCATGAATTACTGGAAGGACACCTCCTACCGTGCCCAGGCCACCTTCATGGGTGACAATCCTCTGGACGGGACGCTCGTTACCTACCGCCTCGGCCCGGGTTTCGGTGCCGCCCGGCTTACCATACGCAACGCCGCCGGCGATGTCGTGCGGGAACTGGCGGTACCCTCGGCGCCGGGACTGCACCGGGTCGACTGGGACCTCCGCCACGCGCTTCCGGGTGACGACGGCTCCGAGTGGGCCGCGCATGATCCCGCGGTGGTCCCCCGCACCCTGGACCGGCGCGGCCCCTTCGTGTCACCGGGCATCTACACGCTGGAACTCACCGCGCGCGGCGCCACCGTGACGGGAAACGTGAGCGTGGCGGGCGACCCCGACCTGCCCCTCACCGTGGAAGACTACCGCGAGCGCGAAGCCTTCCTCCTCGAGATCCTCGAACTGACCAGCCAGCTTGGCGAGCGCGGAAACGACGGCGCTTCCGCCTACCGTCGCCAGCTCACGCAACTCTATGGCGCGATCAACGGCGGCGGGGTCCGGCAGGGCACGCTACACCCCCCGACCACCACCCAGCGCGAACAGCTGGAACGGATCAGGCAGGCCCTGCGGCGGATGGGGCTCGTGGCGTAGTCACCAACTGATCCGCGTCGGGAACCCCAACAGGATCTCGAACGATTCGTCGAGGTGCGCGTCAAAACGCTGATCCCGCAGGTACCGCCCCTCGATATTGAAGGACGACCTTCCCACAACCGGCGACAGTCCCGCGCCCCAGCCGTACACCACCGAGTCCCCGCCCAGCCATTTGCGGGCTTCCGTGTCGTAGGTCCGGTTGGCCACGGGATACGCCCGGCCGAAGAATCCGATCAGATAGGGCTGGCCCGGGACATCGACCTTGATCCCGCCCTCCACGGTTGTCAGGTAGTCCATTTCCAGACCGGCCTCGCTGTTCACGGCCAGAATGGAACCGGCGCCCCCCAGGAATGCAGCGAGCTGGACGGGGGTGGGAAGCGGAATCCGGATCTCGGCGGCGGCGCGCATTCCCGCCATTGGGGAGACCGGCAATCTGACTTCGCGCGGGTTGTCGGCGACGCCCGCGTAGGGCAGCAGGACAAGGCTGACGAGCCTGCCCTCGGCCTGATCATCTTCCTGTGCCGCCACTCCTCCCGCGGCAATGAGGCCGAGACCCAGAAAAGTCAGTACACCGATCGCGACAGGACGCATGGTTCTTTCCTCCATTAGGTTAGCGCCAGTTGAAGCCGCCGCCCCCGAACCGGTTGTTGACCACATTGTTGTAGATCGAACCGAACTGGAAGGAGAAGCCGACTTCGACACTGTAATTGAAATCTTGGGCCCGCTGCTGGAGGTTGAGCAATGCCTCGGCGTCGGTGGCGCCCTCCGCCGAGAGGTAGATCTGGTCGTTCACCCAGGAGATATTCGCCTCGCCGCTGATGCTCAGGCCGCGGGCAATGCGGAAGTCCACGTCCCCCCGCATCGAGATGTTGTAGAGGCCGGTGTCGTGGAGGAAATGCGACCCCTGCAGGCGGATGGAGGCGTCGCCCCACTGCTGGCGCTGGGAGAGCTCGATCTCGAGTGCCTGCTCCCAGCGGGTCTCCTCAAGCTGCCCGTGGACGGTCTTTTGGATGTAGCGCCTGTAGGCGGGCCCGATCTGGTAGAAGACCGTGAAGGAGCGGCGCGTGGCCTCTTCGTAGGGGAAGAAGCTGTACTCGAGCGCAGGTGTAGCCTCGATCCGGAAGGTCTGGTTGAACCGGACGATCTTGCGGGCCTCCCCCTCGATCCCGATCGACCAGTGATTGGCCAGCGAGTATGCAATCAGTTCGCTGAACCCCCAGTCCGTCCGCCGGTCCATGAAGGTCGAGTCGTTTGAAAGGTCGATTTCCCGGCGGTTGTACTCCACGTTCGCCCGGAAATTCATCTTCCAGGTGGGGGTCACGCGCGACGCGCTCATGTTTCCGTTGATCTGGTTGGTGCGGCGCGTCTGCTCGCCGTCGAGCTCCGTCCGTCCCCCCAGGCGGAATACCCAGAAGTTCCACGGATCTTCTACTTCGTCCTGAGCCACTACGCGCTCGCCTGGATCGAATTCCTCGGTGGGGGCGCCCACGACATCGGCAACCTCACGGAAGTCCTCCACCGTCTCGAAGAAGCCGTTTACGGTGGCGAAGTGAAGCAGGCCCACGCCGATGGTGTGGACGAGTTCGTCGAGCGTCTCGCGATCCGTGGCGGTGGGCGGGGCCTGGTAGAGGAGCTGGTGCTCGTACTCGAAGTCCCCCCTGCCCATGAGGTCCAGCTGGTATTCCCGCCCGCCCGCTCCGGTCGTCTGGCCCGTCATGATGACGTGGACATCCGCGCTCTCGGGCACCCGCACCCAGTTCACCCAGGTGAGCTCCGTGCGGAAGTACTCCCGGTTGCAGCCGCGGGTCGCACAGTCCAGGAAGACGCTCGGCCGGTCGCCGTTCACGCCTTCGGTCTCCTGCGCGGAGAGGGGCCCGCTCGCGCACGCCAGCGCGGCCAGCGAGAGGAACAGAAAGGTCCGGGCGCGGCGAAGGATGGTGGTTCGGGTCAGCACGGTTGCGGTCCGCCTGCCGGCGCAGACGTGTTCCGCACTTGGTCCATGGTCATCTATGCTGAAGTCCTTGCGGTCAGGTGACAGGCTGGCGCCCGTCTGGCACCCCGTTCAAGTCGGCCAGGGTGCGAGTCCGAGCCCTCACCATAGACACGCCGGAATACCGCATCGTTGAGCATCGTTGAGGCCACCCATTGCCCCGCCCCGGTCCACAATGCAGACTCCCCCACGTTGTACACCACCGACTCCGGGAGACTCCACCATGCTCTTCGCCGCTCACTCCGGCCTCCGCTTTCTGCTCCTGCTGGCCGGGCTCTTCGTGGTTCTCTACGCGCTGGTCGGGCATTTCGGCAAGCGCGAGTACTCGACCGCGATGGGGCGCCTCGCGGCCGTCTTCACGGGACTGCTGCACATCCAGGTGCTTACCGGGGTCGCGGTGCTCTTCACCCGGCCCTTCTACAACAGCATCATCGGCCACCTCTTTCTGATGCTGATGGCGGCCGTCGTGGCCCAGCTTACCAGCAGCGTGGTCAGGCGCCGCCCACAGGACAAGAAGACCTACGGACCCCATCTCGTGGGGGCGGTGGTGGCGCTGGGGCTTGTGGCGGCGGGGATTCTCGCGATCGGGCGGGGGGTGCTGCAGAGTACGATGTAGGGAGGGACACCGACTACCCGGACCCCTGTTCTCGCGGGTCTTACCTCTTTCTTACCTGCTTCCACAATTCCCGGAACTGCTCGCACTGTTGTCGTTCGTTTCGATCTCGCTGCGTGAATCGGGGAACAGAGAACCTGCTGAACCAGGTGCGAGCCCTCGTCCTGGCTCCCCGACGCCACCTCCAGCGCATGGCGGTCCTCCGGGCGTGTTGTCCCGGTTCCAGCGGAAGAAATCGCCCAGGCGGCGCCTCTCCAGCCACAACACGATGCCGCGCTCGCGCTTGAGCGCCGTCCACGCCTCGACCGTGCTGGAAACGGTGGCCGGCTCGACCCCCGCCGCCTCAGGCAATCCGTTGATCCTGGGCATGGCACCCTGCCAGTCCCCTGACACGAGCATTGCCTCGGCCTCTATCAGCCGCATCTCCGTCCCTTTCGATAGGGGGATGTCCGCCCCCGTGTGGTGGTGCCTTCAGTCGAGTGGTAGGGCATGTTGAACACGAAGTCGTCCGGCACGGAGGTCGCATCGGCGACCGCTCCTGTCCAGTCGCCCAGGAATGCCTTGACCGAGGCGCGGGCCGCGACGACCGCCATGGCCACGTCGCCCGACCCGAGGCGCTGGGCCTCGTCGAAGCGGGCGATGGCCCGTTCGTAGTAGACGCTGCGCGGCTCCCTGGGTACCCCGTCGATCACCGCGTCGCAGAAGTTCTCGCCCAGCAGGCGACACGCGTAGCCCGCCCAGAGGTAGGCCTTCCCTAGCATTGTCGGCTCCACGGTTCCGGCCGCGGCCAGACACGGGAGCGTCGCAGCCACGGCGGAAATCCGCGGCCCAACCTGTTAGACTGAACCCGACATGACACACCGAACCACCAACGGCAATCCCGGACTGCTCGCCTTCGTGATGGGGGGCGGCGGCGCCCGCTCGGCCTACCAGGCGGGCGTTCTGCGATACCTGTCGCGGCGCTTTCCGGATCTCGAGATCCCGATCATTACCGGGGTCAGTGCCGGAGCCATCAATGCGGCCCACCTGGCCGCGCACCACGGCACCTTCCGCCAGGCGACGGACGAGTTGACCCAGCTCTGGGGCGAGCTGACGGTCGACAAGGTCTTCCGCACGGACCTCGGGTCGCTTCGCCAGCATCTGTTCCGCTGGAGCCGGCAACTGCTTTCCGGAGGCAAGGGCGGCCGCCTCAAGGTCCGGGGTCTGCTGGACACCCAGCCACTGCGCGAATACCTGACCGAAGCGATGCACGCGCTAGACGGCGAACTGACGGGTATCCACTACAACCTGGCGACGGGCAGGCTGAGGGCCGCCGCCCTCAGCACCACGAACTACTCGACCGGGCAATCCATTCTCTGGGTACAGGGCCACGATGTCGAGGAGTGGGAGCGTCCCTACCGGCGCTCCCGGGTCACCACGCTCTCCGTCGACCACGTCATGGCTTCGGCGGCGCTCCCGATCGTCTTCCCGGCGGTGCCGATCGGAGGGCACTGGTACGGCGACGGCGGCATCCGGCTCACGGCGCCGCTGTCCCCGGCACTGCACCTGGGGGCCGACCGAATCCTGGCCATCAGCACCCGCCGGGCGCGTTCCCATACCGAAGCGGACTCGCCTTCGGTGACCGGCTATCCACCGCCTGTGCAGGTCGCCGGCGTGCTGATGAATGCGATCTTTCTCGACCTCCTGGACGAGGACGCCCTGCGCCTTTCCCGCGTCAACCAGCTCCTCGCCGGGCTGGATCCCGACCAGCGGCAGGGCATGCGGCACGTCCGCCTCCTGACACTTCGGCCTTCGGTCGACCTGGGAAGGCTGGCGAACAGGTTCGAGCCGCAGTTGCCCAGAGCGATCCGCTACATGACCCGGGGACTTGGCACCAAGCACACGGAAGCGCCAGACTTCCTCAGCCTGATCATGTTCCAGCCGGATTACCTGGGCGAACTTATGAGGGTAGGCGAAGCCGACGCCGAGGCCCGCGAAGCGGATCTGGCGGATCTGCTGGAGCCCGGCGGAGCCGCCGCGGAAGTGGAATGAACAAGGAACCCTGGAGACCATCGTGAACTCGAGCGCCGCAAACGACTCCCGCCAGATGAGCGACGCTCGCGAATCGCGGGAGGTCGCGGAAGGGGCCCGGCAGGACAGGTGGGAAAAGCGCAGCTTCATGAAGGAGCTTTTTGGCGGCCGCCTGTCGCTGGACCTCGTACATCCCCACCCCGTCCAGGATCCCGAGGAGGCCGCCAGGGCCGCACCATTCCTCGAGAGCATCCGCCGGTTCGTGGAGGAGCATGTGGACGGCGACGCCGTCGACCGCGACAGCTGGGTTCCCGACTCGGTGCTTCAGGGCCTCGCCGAGCTGGGTGCCTACGGCATCAAGATCCCGCGCGAGTACGGGGGTCTCGGACTGTCGCAGACATCCTACAACCGGGCCCTCGCCCTGGTCGCCAGCCGCTGTGCATCGACGGCGGCGTTCCTCTCGGCGCACCAGTCCATCGGCGTTCCCACGCCCCTGGTGCTCTTCGGCACCGAGCAGCAGAAGCGCAAGTACCTTCCCCGCGCTGCGAGCGGCGAGCTGTCGGCCTTCGCCCTGACCGAACCGGATGTGGGGTCGGATCCGGCCAACATGTCCACCTTCGCCGAACTCTCGGCGGAAGGCACGCACTACATCCTCAACGGCGAGAAGCTGTGGACCACGAACGGTCCCCGCGCCGACCTGCTGGTCGTCATGGCGCGCACCGCTCCGCGCGAGGGCGTCAGGGGGAAGCGTCCGATCAGCGCCTTCATCGTCGAGACGGCGTGGCCGGGGGTGGAGGTGGGCCACATCTGCCGTTTCATGGGGCTGAACGGTATCTCCAACGGCGTCCTCCACTTTCACGACGTCAAGGTCCCCCGTGAAAACCTGCTGTGGGGCGAGGGACTGGGGCTGAAGCTGGCGCTGATCACGCTCAACACGGGCCGTTTGGCGCTCCCGGCCTTCTGTGCCGCCGCCGGCAAGGGCCTGCTGCGCGCCTGCCGCAAGTGGGCGGCTGAGCGCGTCCAGTGGGGCACGCCGATCGGCAAGCACGACGCCGTCGCCCAGATGCTGGGACGCATGGCCGCCGAGAGCTACGCCATGGAGGCGGCCGTGGAGCTGGCCGCGGCCATGTCGGGCCTCGGCACCCTGGACATGCGCCTCGAGGCGGCCACGGCCAAGCTGTGGCACAGCGAGAAGGCGTGGGACCTGGTGAGCGACGCGGTGCAGATCCGGGGAGGCCGCGGCTACGAAACCGCCGACTCCCTGCGGCAGCGCGGCGAGGATCCCTTCCCCGTCGAGCGGACTCTGCGTGATTCGCGCATCAACCTGATCTTTGAAGGGTCGAGCGAGATCATGCGCCTCTTCATTGCGCGCGAGGCGGTCGACGAGCATCTCACCGTGGCGGGCGCGGCCATCGACCCGCGGCTGCCGCTCTCCACGCGTGGGGGCGCCTTCCTCAAGGCCGGGCTGCACTACGCGGCCTGGTATCCGCGCAGGTGGCTGGGTTGGGGACACTGGCCGCGCTACGGCTCCTTCGGCCCCCTGGCCGGACATGTGCGCTTCGCGAACCGCGCGTCGCGGAAGCTCGCCCGCACACTCTTCCACGCCATGGTGCGCTTCGGGCCCAGGCTCGAGCAGCGGCAGGCGGTGCTGGGCAGGCTCGTCGACATCGGCGCCGACCTCTTCATCATCACGGCTTCCTGCGTGCGCGCCATGAAGCTGGTCATCGAGCAACCCGGCGACCGGACGCCCTACGAGCTGGCCGACGCGGCCTGCAAGCTGGCGCGGCGCCGCATCCGGAGAAACTTCCGCGCCGTCTTCCGCAACGACGACACCGACATGTACAAGGTGGCGCGCCGCGCCATGGCCGATCACTACGAATGGCTGGAGCTGGGGATCTGCCGCAACCCCGTCGCGGACGCGCCCGCCGAATCCCCGGCAACAGCTCCGGCCGACCCGCCGCAGCCCCGCAAGGTCGCGGAGCCGGTACCCGGTTGACCGCACATCCTCCGACTTGATGTACCGTCCTCTCCTCCTCGCTGTCCTCGTGTGGACCCTGGCTCTGCTCCTTCTGGGCAGCATCGTGCACGCCATCGGGGCCAGCCTGGCCTGCCCCGACTGGCCCACCTGCTTCGGCACGATGTTGCCCGAGATGACCGGCGGCGTCTTCTGGGAACACCTCCACCGCCTCTGGGCAGGCGCACTGCTCGTCCTCTTCCCCGTGGCGGTGCTACTGACACGCCGCGCGCATCCGGAGCGGACGGCCCTCTTCCGTCTCGGGCTGGCCGGGATCGGGCTCCTGCTCGTCCAGTCGCTGCTCGGCGGCCTCACGGTCATCTATCAGCTGCCCGATGCGATCTCGACCTCCCACCTGGCGCTGGCCTTCCTGTTCCTGGCGCTGGTCACGGTGATCCTGGTCCGTACCGGACCCGAAGCCGACGACTACCGGGACGCGGACCCAGAGCGGCGGCTTGTGCGGCGAGCCGGGCTGGTGACGGCCGGGCTCGTGTTCGCACAGTCGGTGGTCGGGGCGCTGGTGCGCCACACCGACGCCGGGATGGCCTGTCCCGACGTGCCCCTGTGTCTCGGCCGCGTGATTCCGCCGCTCGAGTACCCGACCGTCCAGCTTCATTTCCTGCACCGGGTGCTGGGAATCGTCGTGGCGGTGGTGACGCTCCGCTACGGCTGGATGGTGGTGGCGCGCACCCGGGCGCCCTTCGCGAGCAGGATGGCCACGGCACTGGCGGCGGGAGTGATCGCCCAGGTGCTCCTGGGATTCGCGTCGTTGGCGGGCCGTCTGGCACCACCCTATGTGTCGGCGCACACGCTGCTGGCCGCGATACTCCTCGCGCTCGGGGTGGCCATGGCCACGCACGCCTGGGAGCGCGACCCGCAATGACCGCCGCGACCGTCGGCGACGCACTGGCAACGATCAACGCGGGGCTGAACCTGACCAGCACCGTGTTGCTCCTCGCCGGGTTCGGCTACATACGCCGCAGGGAGATCAGGAAACACCGTCGCTGCATGATCGGCGCTGTGACGGCTTCGGCCCTCTTCCTCGTCCTGTACCTGCTGCGTTTCTCGCTGACCGGCACGCACACCTTCGAGGGGCCCGAGATGGTGCGGCGCATCTACCTGGTGGTCCTCTTCAGCCACATGGTCCTGGCCGCGGCGGTCGTGCCGCTGGTCCTTCGCCTGCTACATCTCCTCAGGCACCGCCGGTTCAAGGCGCACCGGCGCCTGGCCCGGTGGACCTTCCCGATCTGGCTCTACGTCTCCGTCACCGGGCTCTTCGTCTACCTCATGCTGTACCACCTGTACGGCTAGCAGTCTACTCCTTCAGGGACCACTTGCAGACCCTGTCCCCCAGGGTCTCGCAACTGAGCTTGACCACCGACAGGTACCCGCCCACCCCCTTTCGCACCGCGCGCTGACAGAATCCCGTGACCAGTCCGCAGGCGTCCCCGGACGGGTCCAGCTGCACAAGGGGCGACGCCGAAACCTCCAGCGAAAAAGTCCCTGACACAAAGCCGCCGACGCGTTGCCCGAACAGCTTGCTCAACGTGCGCTGGGTGGCGCGCCTGACCATCCGGAACCGGAAGACCCGCGGCAGCCACCATTTCCGTCCCGGCATCTGTTCCTCCGCCAGCCTGACCCCCATCTCGAAGAAGACCTTGCCTGCGTCGGGGCGCTTCTTGACGAGGCGGGTGAATTCAGCCAGCTCTTCATCGGACAGCTTCCTGCCCTGGCGGACGTAATCGCGATACAGCTCGATCTGCCGGCCGACGACCTCGCTCAACCCCAATCTGCGCGGGATGGTGCGGGCCACCACCTCGTCTTCGAGGATCTCGCCGGGACTGTCGACGGAGCGAAGGGCCTCCAGCAGTGACAGGGCGACTTCTGCTGCCACGCGAGGCTTACGGACTTCGCTCAATTGCGGATCTCGTTCCTGTCGCTGTCGATGTCGGTACCCAGGTCACCCGGCCCGATTTGCAATCTGACCAATCCGATCGGTTTGGAGCAATCGTAAAGGGGTGATGCTGACAACCGATTGCCCGGGCCCTGTCCCCCTTTCTACCTTCCGGTGCTGTCGGCGGTCCCTTGCGTTGCCGCCGCACCCCGGGCGCGACCGGCCGGGACCTGGCCCCACGCTGCACTTCCACCCCACTCATCACCGACACCTTCCTTGAAACGATACGCGGCCTTCGATCCGCCCGAATACCGGAACTGGCAACCGGATGCCGCCCTCATGCGTGAGTACCGCAGCCGGATTCAGCAGGACCCGAAGCGTAGCGCCGTGGTGCGCCAACTCGCCACCGACCGCTTGCTCGATGTCTACCGCGACCTCCTCCACACACGTCTGCAGGACATCGGGCTCAAGCGTTGGGTGCGCCAGGGCGTCATCAGCAAGGCGTGGCTCGGTGTGGGAGAAGAGGCGGTGACGGTCGGGTGCGTGGCCGCCCTGGAGCCGGACCGGGATGTCGTCATCCCCATGATCCGCAACGCGGGAGCCGGTCACATGATGGGGCTGCCCCTGGTGCACGGTTTCACCTCCTACCTGGCCACCGCCGACAGCCCCAGCGCCGGACGCGACTTCCACTACGGCGATGTAGCCCAGGGCGTGATTCAGCCGGTGAGCCATATGGGCACCAGCGTTCCGGTTGTGGCGGGCGCGGCTCTGGCCTTCAAGAACCGCGGCCAGGATCGGGTTGCCCTCACCTGGACCGGTGACGGAGCCACCAAGACCGCCGCCTGCCACGAGGGGCTGGTCTTCGCCTCCCGGCTGGGGGTGCCCGCGATCGTCGTGATCCAGAACAACCAGGTCGCCCTAGGCACGCGCATCGACCAGCACGGTGCCGGCAAGCCCGAAGACGTCCCCGCCGCTCACGGCATCACCCCCCTCCTTTGCGACGGCAACAACGTGCTGGACGTCTTCGCGGCCACCACCCTGGCCAGGAGACGGTGCGTGCGCGGCGATGGCCCCGCCGTGGTCGTCGCGGAGACCTTCCGCATGGGCGGCCACGCCACCCACGACGAGCGGGAGGCCCGCGAGACCTTCGCCGCTGAGCTCTTCGAACACTGGGGACGCCGCGATCCGGTCGGCCTCTTCGAGGCGTACCTGCTGGACGAAGGCATCCCAGCCGCCACGCTCGCCGAGGTGGAGGCCGACGCCACCGAAGCGGTCGAGCATGCCGCCGAGGAAGCCCTCGCATCGCGCGATGACCGACCGCCCCCCGAGAATGCCCTCTACCGGGGCATCTCCGAGGGCGGCGTGCTCCATTGCCTGAAGGGGCGGCTGGCGGTGGACGGCCGGGGGAAATAGGATTGACGCCATGTTCGAGAATCTCCGCCGGGCCTTCAGGGAGGCCGTTGACAACTTCAACAAGGAGCTCGACCGCGACGCCGTGCCCGAGGCCGTTGACAAGCTGCTCAAGGGCATGCAGCGGGAGGCCGTTGACGCGAAGGCGGCGCTGGAGGGGCTGAAAAAGCAGCTGGCCGTCGCGCGGAAGCGTTCCAGCGAAGAGGCGCACAACGTCGAGGTCTGCAGGCGCCGCGAGACCATGGCGCGCGATATCGGCGACACTGACACGGCCGACCTGGCCGCCACCTACGCCGACAAACACGACGCCCGCAGCAAGGTCCTCTCCGACAAGGCAAAGGCAATCGAGGCCGAGATTTGCCTCCAGGAGGCGGAGTACACCGAGATGATGTCCCAGATCAGAAAGGCGCGCGCCAACCGCGACCGCCTTGCGTCGAGCGCCGGACGGACGCAGGCGCGCGATTCACTCGGCGGGTCCGACGACCTCTTCGGGGAGCTGGACCGGATGGCCGAAAGGATCGTCGACAGCGAGGCGGCCGCCGGCGCGGAGGAGGCGCTCTTCGACGACGCGCGAGACTTCGACGACCAGCTGGGGGCGTCCCGCCGCGAGGAGGCGATCGACACCCGTCTGGAAGAGTTGAAGCGACGTATGCGAAAGGGGTAGCAGCCCGTCGGGCGTCCCTCCGCTCTCGGCTCGTGCGAATCTCTCCACGAACTGCTAAATTCGGGGCATGGAAAATTGGATCGGAGTTGCAGTCTGGATCGTGATGGGCGTGGCGATTGGCCTCGGGATGAAGGTGGTCGTCAAGCGCCCCGATACCACCCCGGGACACACCCGGGTGCTGTGCGCCCTGGGCGCATTTGCCGCGGTGATCGGCGGCATGCTGGGCGTGGGCATCCTCGAGTTCGACCATCCAGTGGCGCTCAGCCTGGGTGGGATGGCGGGCGCGACCGGTCTTGCGGTGCTCATGACCTGGGTCTACCGCTGGGGGATCAAGGGTCTCACCTGAGGCCTCCGCACCCGTCCCACCAGACTCCATGACCCACCCCGTCGAATTCGCCCACAGGGAACGCGGCCGCTTCTACGACGAGCTGTGGGATTTCCTGCGCATCCCCTCCGTGTCGGCCAAGTCGGAGCACGACAGGGACACGGAGCGGGCCGCCGAGTGGGTCCGCGGCCAGCTCGAGAGCGCTGGCCTTCAAGCCGAGACGATCCCCACCCCCGGCCACCCCGTCGTCCTCGGCGAATGGCGGGGAGCGGGCCCCGATGCGCCGACCGTTCTCATCTACGGGCACTACGACGTGCAGCCCCCGGAGCCGCTCGATCTATGGGACAGCCCCCCCTTCGAGCCCGCCATCCGTGACGGTCGCATCTATGCGCGGGGCTCCGCCGACGACAAGGGACAGCTCTTCCTGCACATCAAGGCGCTCGAGGCGCACCTGGCCACGCGCGGCCGTCTGCCCGTCAACGTCGTCGTTCTCGCGGAGGGCGAAGAGGAGGTGGGCTCTCCGAACCTCGTCCCCTTCGTCGAGGCGCACCGGGAACGCCTCGGGGCCGAAACGGTGGTCATCTCCGATTCGGCCATGTTCGCACCCGGTGTTCCATCGCTGCTCTTCTCGCTGCGCGGCCTGGCCTACTTCGAGATTCACGCACAGGGGCCCCGTTCGGACCTTCACTCCGGTGCCTACGGCGGCGCCATACCCAACCCGGCCAACGCACTGTCGCGGGTGATCAGCAGCCTTCACGACGAAACGGGCCGTATCGCCATCGCGGGCTTCTACGACGATATCATCGCCCCGTCGCCTGAGACGCTCGCAGGGATCCGCTCCCTCCCCTTCGACGCCGAGGCCTACGCGCGCCAGGTGGGGACCATCCCCTCCGGTGGCGAGTCGGCCTATTCACCGCTGGAGCGCTTGTGGACCCGCCCCTCGTGCGACGTCAACGGCATGCTCTCCGGCTACACGGGAGAAGGCGCCAAGACCGTGCTTCCCGCCAAGGCGATGGCGAAGGTCAGCTTCCGCCTGGTGCCGGGCCAGTCGCCGGATCGGGTGAAGGTGCTGCTGGAAGAGCACCTGGCAATGGTGGCGCCCGCCGGCGTGGAACTCACGGTGGTGGAGCTGCACGGCGGCCATCCCTGGCGGGCCCAGCCGGAGGGACCGCTCTTCGAGGCCGCGTCGCGGGCGCTGGAGCGCTCTTTCGGGGCGCGGCCGGTGCTGGCCGGCGAGGGCGGCACGATTCCCATCGTGGGTGAATTCGAGGAGATCCTGGGCGCGAGTTCGCTACTCCTCGGATTCGCGCTCCCCGGCGCCAACATGCACGCCCCCAACGAGTGGTTCGCTACGGAGTGCTTCGAGAAGGGGATCGACACGCTGATCCACCTGTACGACGAGCTGGCGGCGACCGCTGATGCCGGCTTAGTCCGTGGATAAAGCCAGCTCGGCCAACGCACGGCGCCACGGCGCACCACCCTTCAACCCCGCCGCACCATCGCGGCCGCCCGCAGAAGCGCCCGCGCCTTGTTCATCGTTTCGGTGAACTCCGCCTCCGGGTCCGAGTCCGCCACCACCCCCGCCCCCGCCTGCACATGGGCCCGCCCACCCCGCACCACCATCGTGCGGATGGCGATCGCGGTATCCATCTGGGCCCCACCCCACCCTATGTGCCCCACCGCACCCGCATACGGCCCCCGCGCGGTGGGCTCCAGCTCGTCGATGATCTCCATGGCGCGCACCTTCGGAGCCCCCGACACGGTGCCCGCGGGAAAGCAGGCAGCGAGCACGTCGAGTGCGGACAGCCCCGCGCGCGCCCGGCCCTCGACCTGGCTGCAAAGGTGCATCACGTGCGAGTACCGCTCCACGGCCATGAGTTCGGGCACGGTGACGGTTCCGTACTCCGATACGCGCCCCACGTCGTTGCGCCCCAGGTCCACCAGCATGCGGTGCTCCGCCAGCTCCTTCTCGTCCCGGGCGAGCTCTCGCGCCAGTTCCCGGTCCTCCGCGGGGGTGCGGCCCCGCCTGCGCGTGCCGGCGATGGGTCGCGCCGTGACCACCCCGTTCTCGAGACGCACCAGCACCTCCGGCGACGAACCCACGATGCTGAAGCCGTCCAGTTCGAGGAAGTACAGGTACGGCGACGGGTTGATGGTGCGCAGCGCCCGGTAGAGATCGAAGGGATCCTCCTCGAAACGGGTCGTCAGGCGCTGGCTCAGCACCACCTGGAAGGCGTCGCCCGCCGCGATGTATTCCTGAATCCGACGTACTCCGGCGACGAAATCGTTCCGTTCGAAGTTGCTCTCGCATGCGATGTCGGCCGCGGTCTGGCCGAGTTCCAATGACAGGGGGGCGGGGAGGGGGCCGGAACCGAGCCGATCCACCACCTCCGCCAGGCGATCCACGGCCTCGCGATAGAGAAGCTCGAGCGTGCCCGAATCGGTGGCGTCGCCGGTTTCCACGGTGGTGATCGCCCTGGCCCGGCCGTACAGATTGTCGACCGCGATGACCACGTCGGAGAACATGACCATCGCGGTGGGCAGGCCCTGATCGTCGGGGGGACCCGGTCCCAGCCGCTCCATGCGCCGGACGAGGTCGTAGCCGAAGTAGCCGACGGCGCCGCCCCAGAAGCGGGGGAGACGGGGGTCGGGGCGTGGGAGGGCTGCGGTCAAACGTGCCTGCAGGTCCGCCAGAGGGTCGTCGGTCTCGTGAGGACGCCACCCCTGTTGAGGATTCCAGACGGAAACGTCGCTACCTTCCAGCATCCATGCTTCGCGCGGCCGACTTCCCAGAAAGCTGTAGCGGGCCCATTGTTCACCCCCCACCACGGATTCGAGCAGGAAGCCGAAGGCGCCGTCCCGCAGCTTGTGATACGCGGTGACGGCCGTGTCGGAATCGAAGAGGAACTCGCACCAGACGGGAAGGCGGTTGCCCGGCGCGGCCTCCGCGAGGAAGGATTCGAAGGTGGGTTCGACGTTCAAGTGACAGGAAGGGAAGGTCCGATTCGGAGAGAACGGATACCTTCCAAGGATCCTCGAAGAAAGTCAACGAAGGAGAGGTGCAGATGCGGCCCCACACAAAGTCCCCCCGGACCACCCCGGACGGTTCGCCTCCGTACAGGTGGGCGGCGGTCGCGGCCGCCGCGGTAGGCCTGCTCTACGCCATCACCCTGGCGCCGACCACCGCGTTCTGGGACACCAGCGAGTACATCGCTACCGCGCACATCATGGGCATCCCCCACCCCCCCGGTAACCCCCTCTTCATCATTCTGGCCCGCACCTGGGACATCCTGCTGGGCATCTTCGGCCTCTCGACCGCCGTCAAGATCAACCTCTTCTCCGCCCTCATGGGCGCACTTGCCCACGGCCTCTGGTTCCTGGTGGTGCACCACATCCTCAGGCATTTCTCCGACGACCGCACATTCCGCCTCGTCGGCGCCTTCGCCGCGGTGCTGGTCAGCGCCACCGCCTTCACGGTCTGGAACCAGTCGAATGTGAACGAGAAGGTCTACACGGTGTCGCTCCTCACCATCGCCCTGCTGTCGTGGCTCGCCTTCCGCTGGCAGGAGAGGATCGGGAAGGCGGGCGACGACAACCTCCTGATCCTGATAGCATTCGTGGTGGTCCTCTCGGTGGGGAACCACCAGATGGCCTTGCTGGCCGGACCGGCGCTCCTGCTCTTTGTCCTGCTCGTGCGGCCCCGCTGTCTCCTCAATCCCCGCCTGTACCTGTTCGGGGTGCCCGCCATCGTGCTCGGACTTTCCGTCCACCTCCTCCTGCCCATCCGCTCGGAACTCGGGCCCATCATCAACGAAGCCCAGCCCACCTGCGAGAGCATCGGCGCGGCGCTCACCGGTGCCGTCACCTATGGCTTCCACACCGGCTGCGAGGACCTGTCGGATGCGCTGCACCGCAAGCAGTACAACAAGCCCCCGCTCACCACACGGCAGGCGCCCCTCGTCTCCCAGGGCGGCAACTGGCTGCAGTACTTCGACTGGCAGTGGGCCCGCACTCTGTCGAGGAACAACATGCTCTTCGGCCGGGCACGGATCCCCATCACGGCGCTCTTCATCGGCCTGGGCATCTTCGGGATCCTGGAACACTACCGCCGCGAACGGGTCAGCTGGATCTACATGGTCTCGCTCTTCGGGATCCTTTCCGCCGGCCTCGTCTACTACCTGAACTTCAAGTACGGGTATTCGATGCCGCTTCCAGAGGAGGGCGAACTCCGGCAGCTCATGGAGGACAGGAACGCGCGTACCACCGGGGATCTGCGCGAAGTGCGCGAACGCGACTACTTCTTCGTGGTGGGCTTCTCGGTCTGGGGCCTCATGGCGGGAATCGGGATCGCGGCCCTATGGGACCGGGTCACGCGTATGTCGGGCCGCTCGCTGGCGGCCACTTCGCCCGTGCTCGGACTGGCGCTCATCCCCCTCGTGCTGAACTTCGGCTGGGCGAGCCGCGCGGGGGACCATACGGCGCGCGACTGGGCCCACAACCTCCTCATGAGCGTCGAGCCGTACGGCGTGATCTTCACCAACGGCGACAACGACACCTTCCCGTTGTGGTACGTGCAGGAAGTCGAGGGCATCCGGCGCGATGTAACCGTTGTAGTGACTTCGTACGCCAATACGCCCTGGTACGTGAAGCAGCTTCGCGACCTCACCCGTCCCTGCGAGCCCGGCCAGGACCCGGACGCGGACCCCACCCTCATCCTGTGCCAGCGTCCGTACACGGCGGAGAACACGGACGCCATGTACACCCACGACCCCGCCGAGGCCAGGGCCGCCGGCAAGGTGCCGATCCTGTTGGCCGAACCGGTTCGCGTCCCTTCCCGCGGGATGTTCCGCGACGATCTGACGGACGCCACCATCGAGCAGGTGGTCGGCCTCCACCCTCCGCTGCGCGAAAGCCGCAGCTACGATCTGGGCCTCCTCACGGCGAGGATGGCCGGAGGCCAAATCCTCTACCCTTGGCACCAGTTCGCGCTGGCCGCCATCGCGAATTCCCTGGGTGACCGGCCGGTTTATTTCGCTTCAGCCGGATCGCCCTCTGTCACCTTCGGCATCAGCCGCCATGTGGTGCGCCAGGGGCTGGCGTTCCAGCTCCGGCCGGAAGGGGCCGAGGAGCTCGCATCGATGGGCTTCATTGTGAACCGGGATACCACACCCCTCGCCGGCCTGCTCGGGGCCTGGCTGGACACTGCGCGCACCAGGCTGTTGGCCGACAGCGTGTTCATGCACCACTCGGGGATTCCGGAAGAATGGGAGTACTGGCCGGATCGATCCACCCGGGGAATTCCGAACTACTATTCGTGGCTGTACCAGTCCCTGTGGCAGGATCCGGAGGTCCAGGATGATGTTGATGCCTGGTCCGAAGTGGAGGCACGCCGGAGAGCGTGGACCGACCTCGCCAATTCCCTGGAGCTACCCCCCGAGCCAGACAGCCCCGATTCCTGACCTCTGGCGGCGAATCCCGCCGCCCTCCGCCACGCCCCTCACCCGGTAGAGGAAGTCGAAGCACTCGGGCACAGCGGCCGCCACGCGTGGCGCCGCGCAGACCAGCACCACCGGTATGCTTCGCGCCAGGCGCGCCAGGGCCGCTACCACGCGGGCGCGGTCCTCCCGGTGCAACCGGTCGAGGCCCTCGGGGAAGATGACCGAGTCCAGTTTCGCTCCCGCGTCCGCCGCCAGCTCGACGAGGGCGATCCGCGCCGCCACTTCGAGCACGGCAACGTCCTCCCCACCCCGCCCCTCACCCCCCGCCCACACCGCGAACAGCTCCGGAAACGCCCCAAGTAGCCGTCCCCCGGTCAGCGCCACCACCTTGCCGTGAATCCGCGCCCTCACGCGACGGCGCGTCTCCGACAACAACCTGGCTCGCCTCTCCTCCCCGCCCGCGCCGGCTCCCTTCCGGTCCTCCCCCCCGCCACCACCACCCCCGCGCAACCGCGCCGACAGTTCCAACAGCCCATCCAGCCGCCGCGCCGCAGCCTCCAACTCCAACCCCTGCACCTTCCGGCGGGCAAGTTCTTCGGCCAGGCTCTCCGCCTCCGCCCCCAGCGCCATGGCCCGGTTTTCGCTTCCCTGCAGGTCGTCGGGCTTGCCTTCGAGCTGGTCCCTCCGGCGGCGCCACCAGCGCCCGTCCTGCACCACGGACTCCCACTCCTCCCTGAGCGCCTCCCCCACCGGCCCGGCACGATCTCCAAGCTCCCTGCCGCACCTGCCGCACGGACCGTCCTCCCCCGCCTCGTCCGTGCTCGTCAGCTGCCCGCGCAGTTCACGTTCCCGGTCGCGATACAGCAGAAGGCGGGTCTCGGCGTCCTGGCGCTCGCGCACCCACGCCATCGTGCCGGCTTCCGCGTCGCCACGGGCGATTGCCGCCTCCTCGCGTGCTTCGCTCAGTCGCGCCTCCAGTCCCCCCACCTCTTCCTGCAACCGCATCAGACGTTCCACCTCGCCGCGTGCATCCCGCGCCAGGCGCGCCACCCACACATCCGCCAGACCACCCGCCGACCCATCCCCACCCCCCCCACCCCCCCCACGCATCTCATCCGCCCCCGCCGGACCCAGCAACAACGCTCCCGCCGCGGCCAGCCAGGTCCTCGCGGGCCCATCGCCGAACCAGAGCGCTCCGTACTCCTCGCGCCGCAGCCCGTGCGCCGCCAGCACGGCCTCCAGCTCCGCTTCGAAGGCAGCGGTCCCGACAACGACCGGCCCCTCCGCCCCCTCCACCACCGGCCCGGGACCGCGGTGACCGCCCCTGCTGCCGAAGGCCGTCCGGAGGCCCAGCAGGAACTCATCCCACAACGGGTCGCTCTCGCCCACGAAGCCCACCAGCCCGCGCGAGTCGCGCAGGTCCAGCACCGGACCGCGCGACCCCGCCTGCAGCGACGAAATCCTCATCGGCCCACCGCTCGCGGCCCCACCCGCCCCCGCCCCCCGGCACGGGAAGACCTCTCACCTGCGGCCGACGCATCGCGCCACGCCCCCGCCCCACCCGACCCATGCGACGCGCCCTGCCCGGGAAGCGCATCCACCCTCAGCTCGGCGACCCGGCGGCGCACCCCGGCCAGCACCTCCCGGTCGAGCGCGGCCAGATCCTCGGCGGACAGGCCGCGCACCGGAACCCGAAGGAGCTTCCCGTCGATCCCCCCCGGCACGCCCGCCAGCGCTTCGCCCAGCCGGCGCGCCACGGTGGCCGTGCCTCCTCCCGTGGCCTCGATCGGTGCCAGGCTCACCGCGGCCCGTGCCTCGACCGGCCAGAAGGTCACCTCTCCCGACTCGAGCTGGGCGGTGACGAAACCCTTGTCGATCGCCGATTCCTCCCACGGGTCGGTGCCGACCCGCTCCAGGGAACCGCAGTAGCAGACCCGCTCGGCCACCGGCGTGTAGGCGTGGCTGGAGCCCAGGGCGACGTAGTCCCAGCCCCGGCGGGCGATGGCCGGCGCATGTGAGCGCCCCGACGCCAGCGCCGCGTGGGCAACCAGTACATTCCACTTCGCAGCCGGGTCGGGAGAGACGTTCAGCGAACGGGAGGCCATGACCGCGGGGTGGGGAAGTAGGGTGACGCAGAGCTTTCCACCCTGCAGACCGACGCGCCGCACCGTCGTCGTGGCCACCTCGACGCCGGGCAGGGCGCCGATCACCATGAGCGGCCCGTGCGCGCCCGCCTCCAGGGGAATGTCACGGACCCCGGCGGCTACCGCTACCACCACCTCGGGAAGGCTGTCGCGCAGCTTGCGAACCGCCCTGGAAAAGGTGGCGATCGGCGACGCGGTCACCTCGGGATGGTCGAACACGTCGCCCGCGACGACCACCAGATCCGGACCGAGCTCCGCGATGCGGGCCAGCGCTCTCTCGAAGGCCCGGAGCACATCCCCCGCCCGCCCCGGCCCTGCCCCCGCATATCCCAGGTGCAGATCCGACAGGTGGGCCACCTTCATCAGACGTCCTCTTGGCCGACCGGCCTGCCGTCCTCGTTCAGCACCTTCAACCCGGCGACCGGTCCAGGCGGCGTCTCCCCCGGATCGAGACACCAGACTTCGTCCCCACGGGGCGCCAAACGGGGCGGCCCCTGGACAGCGGGCGCCACCGCCACGTACCGCGCCACCCCGAACCCCGCCGCAGCCGCCGATTCGGCCAGCTTACCGGGAAGACGGCCCCGCTCCGCCCGCACCCACACCCTCTCGGTCCCGGCCTCACGCAACTCGGCCAGCAGCTCGCCACCGGCAAGGCTCTCCCTCAGCCCCTGCCCCGCGGTCTCCCAATCCAGGACCACCGCGTGGCCCCGCCCCTCGGGCACGGGAGAGCCCGCAAGCGACTCCGATTGCCACTCGAAGCCCTCCTTCACCAACGCCCGCACGTCGGCGTCCGGCTCATGCAACCGCCATCCGCCCTCTCCCTCCCGTGCAAACCAGCTCCCGGCACCCACGAACAGCACCGAACCGGCTCCGTCCAGTGTGCCGGCCACGCCGAGTCGCCAGTCTCCCGTGGGGGGCGGATCGACCATCCGTACCCGTCCACCGTCCCACAGGACCTTCACCTCGGTCTCCGGTACCGCGGTGTGCCACGCCTCGAAGAGCAGCCCGGGCCTCGTGGTTTCGTGCAGCGCGACGCGGCGGCGCGGCACGCGGTCGAAGATCCAGCCCTGGCAGCGCGCTCCGCCGGACGCGAACACCGCCGCGCCGAGGAAGGCCGTAACCGCCAGCACCGGACGCCCAAGAAGGATGAGGACCAGCGCCGCCCCCCCCGCCACCCCGGTCACGGCTCCGATCAGGACCTGCTTTCCGGCACCTAGCGAAGCGGCGAAGCGCCCGAGACGTCCCCATACCCCGCCCGCGAAGTACGCCGGAAGCGCACCCGTAACCGCCAGCCCCAGGCCCTGCGTGACCGACGTGGCGGCGAAACCGTCCATCAGCTCCCACGCTCCGGTGAACCCCGACCCAGCCAGGAGCGCCACAAGGAACCCCACCCACCACCGCACCGCCGTGCGAACGGCTGGGTCCTCGTCCCCGGCCCTCCCCATCCGGAGCCCCGCGGCCAGCGACAGCACGGCCACTCCGATCAGCACGGCGGCCGCCCGGACGACTCCCTCCGAGTCGCCGAGCAGCAGGGCGACCAGGGAACCCTCCCGCTCCGGATTCATGATCTCCCGCGCCAGTCCCTGCGAGTCGTAGAGGAGCACCCCGGCGCCGGTCACCACGGCCGTGGCGACGGCGGCGCCCACCAGGAGCGAGGGCACCCAGATCACACGCCGGGCGCGATTCACCGGCGCCCTCTGTTGCAGGACTTCATGGCCGTCTGGCCGGGATGCTTGTTCATGGAGGATTCTACCCTCTCGGGGGACCGGGGACCAACCCGCCCCGCCCGCGACAGGTCTTGCCGCACGGCTAGCTGGCCAGCCAGCTACAGCTCCTCGAGGATCGTTCCGTAGCTGTCGTGGCGGGCCCTCCGGATCTTTCCCGCGCCCACCGCGGCGAGGATCGCGCAACCGGGTTCGTGGATGTGGACGCAGTCGTTGAAGTGGCAGCCGCCCAGGAAAGGACGGAAGTCGGCGAAGCAGTGGTCCAGCTCCGCCCGGGACACATCGCCCAAGCCGACATCGCTGAAGCCCGGCGTGTCGGCCACGACCCCACCACCGTCCAGGAAGATGAGCCGGCTGGAGACCGTAGTGTGCCTCCCCGCCCGCGATCTCCTCCCCACCTCGCGGGTCCGCAGTTCGAGCCTCGGGTCGATCGCGTTCAGCAACGTCGACTTCCCCACCCCCGACGGCCCCGCCAGCGCCGACGACCCGGCCCGGATCACCTCGCGAAAGGCCTCCATCCCCTCGCCCGTCACCGCCGACGTCCGCACGACGCCATAGCCCGCGAAGCGGTACAACTCCGCCAGTTCGGCCGCCACGGCGCGGCCACGCGCCAGGTCCACCTTGTTCAGAACGACGCACGCGTCCATCCCCCCCGCCTCTCCCATCACCAACATCCGGTCGATCACTCCCGGGGTCGCGGGCGGGTCCGCAACCGACGCCACCACCACCAGGCGGTCCAGGTTGGCCGCCACCACCTTGGCCACGCGGCCGCCCGCCGCCCTCCTTGCCAGGTACGTCCGCCGCGGCTCCACCGACTCGATCACCCTGCCGCCGCCCCACACCTCCACCACCCCCACCCGGTCCCCGATCACCACCTTGTCGCGCACGTTTCCGGAAAGCTTGAGCCGCCCCCGCACCGTCGCTTCCACGGTGCCCTCGCCGGTGCGCACCGTGTAGATACCCCCCGTTGCCTCGATCACCTGGCCCCTCGTCACTCGCGCTATCCCCCCGCGAACGAAAACACCCCCGCGACGGTCATGCCGCCGCAGGGGTGTCCGCACCCGCGCATGATCAAGCTGCGCCCATTCCGGCCGGACGCAATCTCCTTACGCGCTCACTACGCCGCGAAGGACTTCAGAGCCTTGCCCTTGTCCCCTTCGCGCAGACGCTTTAGTGCCCGATCCCGGAGCTGGCGGATCCGCTCCCGCGTGACCCCCAGGATGTTGCCGATCTCCTCCAGGGTGTGCTCGCGCTCGCCCTCGAGGCCGAAGTACAGCCTCAGCACCTTGGCGTCTCGCGGCTCCAGCGTCCCCAGGGCGTTGCCCACCGCCTCCGCGAGGAGACGGTTCTCGACCTCCAGCTCGGGCTCGGCGGCCTCTTCGGTGATGAAGCGCTCCACCAGCTGCGAGTCCTCGCTGTCGCCGATCGGCGCGTCCAGGCGGATCTCCGCCGCGTTCAGCGTCTGCAGCGACTCCACGAGCGCCGGCGTCAGGAAGGTGGCCTTGCCCAGCTCTTCGCTGGTGGGATCGCGCCCCAGCTCCTGCTTGAGCCGCTCCTTCTCGCGGAAGATCCGGGCCAGGTCCGAGGCGCGGTTCAGCGGCACCCGCACGGGACGTCCGTGGTTCGCCAGCGAAGCCAGGATGGCCTGCCGGATCCACCATACCGCGTACGAGATGAACTTCACTCCCTGCTCGGGATCGAACTTCCGGGCCGCGGTTACGAGTCCCACGTTCCCCTCCTGGATCAGGTCCGTGAGGGAGACGCCCCGGTTCTGGTACTTCTTCGCGACGCTAATGACGAAGCGCAGGTTGGCCTTGGCGAGCGCCTGAATCGCCTCTTCATCACCCTTCTGGGCACGCGCGCCCAGGATCTTCTCCATATCCGGCGTGATCAGCTCGTGACGGCTGACATCCCGCAGGTACTGATCCAGCGCGGTCTGCTCGTCCAGGCTGGCGTCGAATCCGGTAAGCGGGTTCACCCGCCCCTTCGGGCGCCGGCCCCGCCGTGTCTTTGTGGCCATGGTTCTTTTCTCGGTTTCTGAAGTGCTGGCCGGTTCACGCCCCGACCGCACTGTGTGCAGCATATACAGCCTTTAATCGTAAGGTTGTAGTCTCCGTTGGTCAATGACCTGACACCTTGAGTGCCCATTTCGTTGCCCGCGGTGCCGCGGACGCCGTCATGTACACCTGCGCGCCGTTTGGTTCCCGAGCATTTTCATACCGGAACCCCTACGGAGCTGGCGGCATTTGGTTTTTCGGGACTTTCCGCGCCGGCGAGTTTCTCCAGCAACCAATCCGGCGCCACCTCGCGGCGCTCGAAGGTGAAGAGGCGCAGCACCCGCGCCGTGCGGTACAGTTCCTCCGCCAGGCTGGGCAGATCGATCAGCCCCGGAATTCCCTCGCGCCCGAGACGTATCACCTGGCCGCCCCTGTCCACCAGTGCGTCCAGCTGGAACATCGCTTTCTTGACGGGGAAATCGAGGATGACCTCTCCGGGGGCGAGCCCCAGCTCGGCGGCGATCCCGTCTTCCCAGCGCCGCTTCGCAGGTGTATCGCCGCTCACCCACTCGGGCAGCGTCGTATCTTCGAGTTGCCAAGCAGGGATTTCGGTTGCCCGCTTCGGCAGCCGGCGTTCCCGAAGGGCCGGCAGCCAGCGCCGTGCCAGGCGGGCCGCGGCCGGGCCCCGATCGGCGCGGGCGCGCTCAGTGAGCTGGTAGAGCAGTTCCTCGTCGGTGGGGCCGATCAGTTGGTGGGGAGACACCAGCCCCGCCTCGACCGCGGTCTCCACGATCCGCTTGTACAGACCGGTGGCGGCCCTCACCGCGTGGTGCCAGTACACGGTCCGGAACATCTGGTACTTGGAGAAGAGGAGCGACTCCAGCGTGCTCATCGCCTTGCCGCGCAAACCGACCTCCCATGCGCCCGTGACCGGGTCCTGCAGGACGGCCAGACCCTGCAGGAGACGCTCGACGTCAACCTCGCCGTACGGCACTCCGCAGAACCGCGCGTCGCGGCGCAGATACTCCATCTTGTCCAGGTCGAGGCTGCCGCTCACGAGGCCGCGGAGCGCGTTGCCGCCCTCTCCCCTGATGATGCGGAAGATCTCGTCGGCCGCGCCGGCACCCAGCGGCTCCAGGGCCGCCTTGAGGGGGGCGGACTCGAAGAACCGCGCGCTCATCTCCTCGTGGTCGCCCGCGATCCGCTCGGGTTCGAGTTCTTCGAGAGCGTGCGAGAAGGCGTAGTGGCCGATGTCGTGGAGAAGGGCGGCGTAGGGGATCAGACGCGCGCCTCGCCACACGTGGTCCGGAACCGGCGGACCTGCCTTGAGGATCCCGAGCGCTCGCACCGCCAGGTGATAGACGCCCAGCGCGTGATCGAAGCGCGTGTGGGTGGCCCCCGGATACACCAAGTGCGCCAAGCCCAGCTGACGGATGTAGCGGAGACGCTGGAAGGCCGCCGTATCCATGATGGCGACGGCGACGGCGTCCATCCGGATCGTGTTCCAGACCGGATCACGTATGACGAGGGAACGACCATGCCCTTGCATGGAGGGCGACAATAGTGCATGAGGCGGGACGCCGCAATATGGACTTGGGACTGATTTGTGAAGCAATCTTCGTTGACCCGACCCGAATAAATCGCGAAGTTGCGTTCCCATGGCACCTTCCCCCCTCCGCGAAAAGGTCCGTACGCGGGCCGAGGACCGCCCCGGCGTCTACCGCTGGCTCGGCGCCGGCGGGAGGATTCTCTACGTCGGCAAGTCCGTGAGGCTGAGGTCGCGCCTTCTTTCCTACTTCCGGGAAGAGAGGGGAAAGGCGGCCCGCATGGTGGCCGAGGCGGAGGACGTCAACTGGGACCAGAGGCCGAACGAATTCGCGGCGCTCATCCGCGAGATGCGCCTCATCCGCGCGTGGCAACCCGAGTACAACGTTCAGCACAAGCGCGACCGCCGGTACGGGTTCATCAAGATCACGCGGGAGCCGGCGCCGCGACTGGTCCCCGTATCGCGGGTCCACAACGATGGCGCGAGCTACTACGGACCCTTTGCGCAGACCGGCTGGCTCACGCAAGCGGTGCACGACCTGTCCCTGGCGACCGGCCTGCGTGACTGTCCCGCCCACACCCCGATCCACTTCGGCGACCAACTGGAGATCTTCTCGGGCGGCAGGGTGCCCCGGTGCATCCGCGGCGACACGGGGACCTGCCCCGCGCCCTGCGCCGGCCGCTGCACCACGGCGGAATACAACCGGCGCCTTCGGCTGGCCTGCGCCTTCCTCGAAGCCCGCAGCCGCGCGCCGCTGGCCGAGTTGGAGGATTCCGTGACGGCGGCGGCCGCCGAGTTGCGCTTCGAGTACGCAGCCACCATCCGTGACCGCATGGAGACGCTGGAGAAGCTGTGGAGCCACCTTTCCGGTTTCCGCGGCCAGATGGAGAACCTGAACCTGGTCTACTCCGTGCCCGGGTATGAGGGCGACGACCGGATCTACCTCATTCGCCGCGGCAGGCCGTGCGCCGACCTGCCCATGCCGAAGTCCAGCCGGGCGCGGCGGCGCGCCAATGAGGCGGTGGAGGAGGTGTTTCAGCCGGTGCCGGGGGATCGTGATGGGCGACTGGATGGGGACGCGGCGGCGGAGGTGTTGCTGACGGTGTCGTGGTTCAACCGGCGTCCCCGGGAGAGGGAGAGGGCGGTGGCGCCGGAGCGGTGGCTGGGTGGGGTGGTGGTTGGGAGCGGGCGGCGAGCGGGATGAAGTGCGCCACTTCGCTGCGGCGGCACGCGAGATCGGCGTAGAGGTGCCAAGGCTGAAGGGCAGCTGCGCCAAGAGACTACGGCGGATGGAAACGCACTGGACATGTGGACAGTCATTCCGTGTGTCATAATCCCACGAACGACGGCACGATATGAGATTATAACCTATTTTATATCAATTGTTTATCGGTATGCCTGTTTCACCGTTCGCGATTGATCACAAATGGACATTGCGCTGGACATCCTGTAGGATATCAATCTGGAATCCTCAAGGAGCCCCGACCATGACGAATGACCGCGAATACCGGCGCACCCACCCCTGGATCAGCTTCCGCCACCATCTGGAACGTGCCGACCCCATTCATTGGGCGTTGCTCGGCGAAGCGGCCGCCAGGTGCGATCAGGTCGCTCAGGCGATCCTTCCGCCCGCCGATGCCCGAGAGATGTACCAGCTCTACCTGGCCAAGGGTGCCCGGGCCACGACCGCGATCGAGGGGAATACGCTGAGCGAGGAACAGATCAGGGCGCAGTTGGAAGGGCGCCTAGAGCTCCCGCCATCCCGGGAATACCTGAAACGGGAGGTCGCAAACGTTCTGCAAGCCGTCAACCACATCTTCGCGGAGATCGTGAGGGGACAGCCGCCGGGACTGACTCCGGACTGGATCGCCGGCGCGAATCGCCGCTTGCTCGCGGGCCTCCAGGAACACCTCGAGGAGGGCGTGGTTCCGGGAGAGATACCGACCCATCCCGTCGGAGTCTTGCGTTACCGGGGTGCGCCCAGGGAGGATTGCGCCTTCCTCCTCCACCGACTCTGCGGGTGGCTTGCAGGTGACGACTGGCCGGTCCGCCCGGACCGGCGCGAAGACCGCACCGCGTCGGCGATTCTGCGCGCCGTCTTCGTTCATCTGTACACCGCGTGGATCCACCCCTTCGGTGACGGCAATGGGCGGACCGCGCGGTTGGCCGAGTTCATGATTCTTGCCAGCGAGGGTGTGCCGTCACCCTGCGCCCATCTTCTCAGCAATCACTACAACCTCACCCGTTCCGAGTACTACCGGCGGCTTGACCGGTCCAGCCGCGCGAACTCCGGTCGAGGTGATCCGCTGGGTTTCCTGCTCTACTCCCTGCAGGGGTTCGTCGACGGCCTGCGGGAGCAGAGCCGATTCATCGAGAGGGTCCAACTGAAGCTGGCCTGGGAGCACTTCGTTTACGGTGAATTCCGACGGATACCGTCATCACCGGCCATGCGCCGCCGCCGCGAGGTTACTCTGGCGCTTGGTCGCTTGGCCGCGGCGGTCCGCAAGCAGGCGATACCTGATCTGAGCCCCAACCTGGCCAGGCGCTACGCGGACAGGACCGGCAAGACGCTCACCCGGGACATGAACTGGCTGGTGAAGCGGGACTTTGTGGAGAGAGGAGAGGACGGCTACCGGGCGAAGGTGGACTCGATGCGCGCCTTCCGGCCCGCGCGGGCATAGGGGGCGCGTGCAGTCAACCGACCGGCTTACGAAACCCCCGCACGCCCCCGAATCACGCGGATCGACCCCGGATAGCGGCCCACGATCCTGTCCGCGGTCAGGAGAACCACCCCTTCGATGCGGGCCTGGGCGATCAGGATGCGGTCGAAGGGATCGGCGTGGATGGGCGGCAGCAGGTCGACCGCAGCGGCGTGCGCGCCGGTAACCGGAAGCTCCGTGTAATCGTTCTCGAGCAGGCCGCGACGCAGGATCCGCGGATCGACATCGAAATCGGCGCGTCCCAAACTGCTCTTGATCGCCACCTCCCAGATCGAAGCCGCGCTGTAGAGGAGCTCCGTCTCATCGTCGTCAATCAGGTCGCGGGTCCCACGCGACAACCGGTCGGGGAAGCCCGCGGCCCATAGAAGGACGTGGGTGTCCATCAGGACGGTCATTCGGCGCCTCCGAACATGGCGGCGATTTCGTCTCCACCCATCCGGTCGAAGTCGTCGGGAACCGCAATTCTGCCGGCCAGGAATCCCGTGCGGTTGCCATCCCCTTCCTCCGGCGCGCTCACCGCGACCACTTTCACCAGCGGCGTCCCGGCACGGGCGATGATGAAGGGCTCGCCGGCCGCGGCTGCCCGAATCAGGCGTGAGAGGTGGGTCTTGGCTTCGTGGATGTTGTAGACACGCATCGGATTTTTCCCATTCGGGGCAGTGGCGTATGGACTTAGTTTAATGAACTTAGTCCACTGTGGTTTCTCGGCAAGGCCAGTCCCCGCGACTACCTCCCCCTCGCCATCCTCCGCATCGGCGGAATCACTTCGCCCTGCGCGCAGGACTCGATCAGGATCCCCAGCCGCCGCTCACGAGTCTCCTCGCGCTTCGCGCTCACCACCCACCATGTCACCTGCTTTCGGTACGACGGCCGCTCCCGCTCCCAGTAGCGCCACGCCTCCGGCACGGCCTTTAACTGCCGCTCGTACCTGGCTGGCAGCGACACCTCCCCATGCTCGTACGCCGCCCGCTTTTCGTTCTCCGGGTCGCGGGCCCGGTACGCGGCCATCCCCGCCTCGGTCACGAGCCCCGCCTTGATGAGGTGCTTCATGCGACCGAGGTTGCGCGCGCTCCAGTGGCTGCCCTTGCGGCGTGGCGTGAAGCGGATCCTGTAGCTCTTGTCGTCGATCGATTTCCGGATCCCGTCGATCCAGCCGAAGCAGAGCGCCTCGTCCACCGATTCGGGCCAGTCGATGCTGGGGATTGCGGTCGCCTTCTTGTAGTAGCCGACCCAGAGTTCGTCTGCGCTGTCGTGGTGGGCCTCGAACCAGGCGCGCAGGTCGGCGGGGGTGGGGAAGAAGACGGGATCGCTCACCGCGGCGTCAGCACCCAGCGCTCGGCCGCCACCGACTCGACCCGCTCGCGCGAGTAGAAGACCGGAAAGAAGCGATCTTTGGCCCAGAGCTCGAAGAGGTTGTCGTAGAAGGGCGAATCCGGGTCGCCGGACTGGCCGGGGGTGTTGCTGCCGACCGTGCGGTCCCAGTCCCCCGTGTCGACGATCATCCGGAACGACGCGCCCGAAGTCTGGTTGTCGCCGCCGCCGGTGTTGTTGAGGGTGTAGCTGTTGCCGCCTCGGGCGTGCGGACCGACGGTGAGGCGGGCGGCGATGTCCGCCGGGACGGCGCGGGAGAGAGGGTGGAAGATGGTGGCGTGCTTGTAGCCGGGCTGGCCGTACCGCCACCGGTCCATGTCGCCGCCGAGCTTTTCGCGCAGTCCGGCGACCGCCTCTTCCAGACTGCGCAGCAGGACCCCGTCGCGCCCGGCGATGGGATCGTCGCCGAACTCCCCGCCGGGCGCGGTCAGGTGGCCGATCACCTTGACCATCGCCATGCCGCGCAGCAGCCCCCGTGCCGTGGCCGGGACGAAGAGGTCGCGGACATTCGCGCGCACACGAGACTCGAAGGCGGTGTAGATTCCGGCCGCGACGTACTCCGGTGTCAGCACGTTGTCCCACGCCAGGAGAAGCTGGCGGGCCCGTTCGGTGTCAAGGTCCGTAGCCGTGACGTGGCGCAGCAGGGGGACGATCGTGCGTGCCGGGATGGAGTGGTAGTCCGTCTGCAGCGCCATCATGTCGGCCATGGAATGGAGTCGTCCCGAGCCGAGGACTTCCGCGGCGCGCGCCCAGCGGTAGGGATCGGACCACTCGAAGCCGATCGCGTCCATGTGGGGGTAGTCGGCCGGGGTGAGGTGGTTGTTGGCGGTGACGAAGAAGCTCTCGGTCGGGTTGTAGACGCTGGGCTTGGCGCGGATCGGCAGGTAACCGTCCCACTCGTAGCGGCCGTCACCGGGGACCGGGACCAGGCCGGACCAGTTGCGGCGGATGGGCGCGATCCCGACCGCCTGCCAGCCGATGTTCCCCTCCCGGTCCGCCCAGACCATGTTTTCGCCCGGGATGTTGGAGTAGTTGCACGCCTCGACGAACTCCTCCCAGGTCTTCGCCTGGTCCATCCGCAGGCTCGCCAGGTAGGGGGCGCCGCCCGGCTCCAGCCACGCGGCGCGGACGGCGTAGGCGACGTGGTTGTCGGAGTCCCCGAAGACGACCGGCCCGTGGCGCGTGTACTTGAACTCGGCCGTGTGGGGCGCCTGTCCCTTCACCGGAATCTCCTCGGTGATGACGGTCATCTTCTCCCAGCCGTCGCGATAGCGGTAGCGGTTGGGGTCGTCGGGGTCGGTCTCGTAGACGTACAGGTCCTCGCCGTCGGTGCGGAACACGGTCAGCCCCCAGGCGCCGTATCCGTTGTGGCCGATGCTCACGCCGGGGATCTCGGGTTCGCCGCCGCCGATGACATTCCAGCCCGGGCCGACGAGGTGCACCCAGTAGCGCAGCGAGGGGGCCGACTGTGCCCGATGGGGGTCGTTCGCCATGAGTGGGTAGCCGCTCTCGCTCAGACGCCCGCTGACGACCCAGTTGTTGGAGCCGAGGCTTTCGAGGTCCGGCCAGGTGAAGGCGTCAGGCCATTCGGGGGCACCGGGATCGGCAGCCTCCGGCGACTCGGGGATCTCCGGCCAGGCGAGGACACCCGCCCGGTCGAGGGCGTCTGCAAACCTTCCCGCGACAGCCCCGGTGGACTCCCCCACCGCGCCGGGCGGTGCCGCTGCGCCGCGCACGCCGCCCGCAGCCGCTTCCAGTCTCCCAAACGCCTCATCGTCCCCTCGATGCTCGGGGACCAGGTGTTCGCGCCGGAACCGCACCGGGCCGCGGAAGGCGTTGTAGAGGCGCAGGATGTTCCGGCTCAGAAGCGAGGCGTCGATGGCCGGATCGAGGGTGATGTCGGGGTCGCCGGGATGGAAATTCGCGACACGCTTGACCGCTTCGGCGCCCAGCGCGGCCACCGCGCGCCCGTAGCTCAGCTCCGAACCGATGTTCCCCAGCAGCCCCTGGTGGCGGGAGATCACAACCTCGGGCGTCCACGGCTTCGGGCGGATGCCGAGCAGCTCGAACTCGATCGGGAGCAGCTCGGGGTTGGCCTCGGTCTCGGCGATGTACGCGTTCACGCCGTCCACGTACGCCGGGATGATCACGGAACCGCGGTCGTGATAGTGATTCATCTCGGCGGTCATGTCGCCCCGATACCTGAAGAGGCGGAAGCCGATGTCGCGCTGCAGCTCGTCGGGGCCGAGCATCTCGGCGACGGTGCCCGTGGCCTGCGCGCGCCACACCTCGAACTGGAAGAGGCGGTCGCGGGCGGCCGCGTAGCCCTGCGCGAAGAAGAGGTCGTACTCGGTTTCGGCGTAGATGTGGTTGATGCCCCACCGGTCGCGGATGATCTCGACGGGGGCGCGGAGGTTGGGGAGGGTGAGGGTGGTGGGCGCGGGTGTGAGCGCGGCGGGCGGGGAGACGCCTGGTGTGGCGGTCTTCTGGGCCAGGACGGAGGCGGGAGCGTGGGCGAGGAGGGCTGCCGCGCCCAGAGCGGCCAGGTAGTGGACGGGGACGGCCATTCTCGAGCGACTACTCCCCTCTCGGCGGCAGCGGGATGAGCGCCGAGGTGGTCGCCTGGTAGTCGCTGTACGCCGGGTACTTGGCGGCGGATATCTCTTCGGTCATGCGGAGCGACGGGATGAAGAGCAGGATCAGCCCGATGCAGCCCAGCCCCGTCCAATGCAGCCACTGGCCCGATGCCGCGACCGAGAACAGGTAGAACACGCACCACATGGCGATCTCGCAGAAGTAGTTCGGGTGCCGGCTGTAGCGGAAGAGTCCGGTCGTGAGGAACGGCTGCGCGATGTCCTCGCCCGCCACGATCCGCCGTTTCTTGTCCTGCTGGAAGTTCCACTGCTGGTTGTCCGCGACGGTCTGACCGATCAGGAGCACGAGGAACAGCCCGGCGGCCAGAAAGTCGAGCCCGCCCAGCGGTGCATCGCCGAACTCCCAGGCCCGGTGTACCGGTGAGATGAACAGCCACAGGAGAACCAACTGGACGGGGTGGACGAAGGTGATGTTGAGCACCTGGAAGGCCGCCGGGCTCATCCTCTCGCGGACATGCGCCCACCGGTAGTCCTCGTCACCCTTCCGGTAGCCCCCCTTGCGGGCGAAGTTGAAGGTCAGACGCGCGCCCCACAGGACCACGAGCAGCGTCATGACGTTGACCCGCGCCCACTGGAAGTCGGTCGCGAAGGCTACGATCAGGCAGAAAAGGGGCGGACAGAGGGACCAGAGGCGGTCGATCCACGAGGACTCGCGTGTGACGACGGACAGGAACCACGCGACGAACGCGATGATCAAGCAGACCTCGAGCGCGGTTCCGAAGGGGGCGCCTTCGAGCGGGCTGGGGATGAAGTCCAGTCCGAACATGGGGTGGGTTTCCGGGTGGTGGTGGTCCGCTGCTACGGTGGGGGGCGGCTGCTACGGTAGCGGTTGGTGGGCAGTTGGTACAGGCGCGCGTCCTGACTTTGATGCCTCGCTGGGATCGCCTTTCTTTGGGGAAGGTCACCCAGCCACTGGCGCCACCGACCGGGCAGCTGTCGCCAGACTCTGGGCGAGGGCCAGCTGCTGATCCCGTTCCCTCGGCCACCCGAGCACGTTGGCATGCCTTGGAGGCGGCTCATCGAAGTCCACTCGCAGCGGGCCCGTGGCATCCACCACCCCCAGCATCACATCCCCTCGGCCATGGAAGTTCCGCCCCGCGGAAGGGCGTGCTGACGACCGTGTTCCCAGATCTGCGGTTCGGTCAGACCGTCCACCCGGAAAACCGAGAGCTCCAGCGGGCGACCGTGCGCCGATCTGGGCATGAAGGCGTGGTACTTCAGCCTGAACCCGCCGTCCGCCTTGGATATCCACTTCCTGGTGAAGGCAAAACGGGTGAGCGGGAGCCGCTCGCTCGAAGCCGAGCGATCCTGCCTACTCAACTAGCTCGTATGCCGCCTCAACCAAGCGTTTCGGCAGCCCGTCGGCAAAGACTTCGGTCCCAATGACCCTGGCCGCGTTCAGCCGCGCGGCGTACCGAAGTTCGCCATTTCGACCAACGCTGACCGATAGCACCCTGTCTGGCCCCCGCCACCACTCCAGCCCTGCATCTCCATCCGGCTCGAACGCGATGTCCGGAACACCCAGGCAATCGGGAAAGTTCGAAAGCACCTTTCTCGCCCATCCCATGGACAACTCGTTCGCTGGTTCGGCACCGTACCCGTCCCAGTCAGGCTCGGAACATTCGTGGAATGCCTCGGCAAGGGCGAGATCACGCTGGCGCCGGACATGGCTCTGCTCCGTATCCCACGCGCTGCGCTCGACTGACCGAATCGCCCTCCGGACGACGTATGACTCTCGACTGGCCCCCCGGTCCGTGCTCAGATGAGGAAATCTTGGCCCGGGCAGGACCATGCTCGCTGCGCTAGCCGTCATTTGAACCTCTCTATGGCCTCGGTGGTAAGGCTCCTGAAGAAGATCCGGTTCTTCGCATCCCGGACCTTTCGAAGCTGGCGTTGAAGTGCGTCCTCATCAGTCGGAAAGGATCTCCTCACGAAACAATCGATGTCCAGTATCATAGACTGTTCAGGACCGTCTTCGGTTGCCAGCGACACGATCGCGGTCACCCCGTTCGTCGGCGCCAGCTGATAGCGGAAGAGGAGGGAGTCCACCCTGCCGCCCGGCACCGCAGGGGGTACACTGAAGACCTCGGCAAGTTGCCCCGAAGGCGGAAGGAAGATGCGATTGATGAACCGGGTGGCGATCCGTTCGACGCCGAGTGGACCGGATCCCTCCAGGTACTTCCTCCATACGACCCAGGCATCCTCGACCATCCGGTCCCAGGACTGGTAGGGCTCAAGCCGACTGAACGTGAATCCGTCGATCCGAATCTGCGCGATGTTGAGCCCATCGGCGCTCTCCAGTCGGTAACCGAGCAGTTGAGGGGGGCTCTGGACTGACAAAGGACCTTCGCCACTCAACTGAATCGCGCCCTGGAACTGGTGAATCGGGCCGACTTTCGGATACTCCGCGCGCAACTCCTGGGGCAGCGCGAGCAAGGTCTCAGGCGAGGAATCCGGGGGGAGCCGGACCCGAAAGTCGATCAATGCCTCGCGAATCGGCGCATTAACGAGGTGGGGATGCTCGCTCATCGTGTCGAAAGATAGTCCCCGGTCATCAGCGAAACTGGCGAGGCCGTCACGACACGGGGCCGTCACGACACCATCATCGGGACGCTGAGCCCTGTCTGCCCCCGATCGACATTCAGGTGATCGAAGTGCGAATCGGCGCATTCGAGTTCGGCCCCGTGCCGCGAGGCACAAGCAGCGATCAAGATGTCGGTCGCCGGAACGGTGGCTTCCCTGGCGCGCGGCCCGGTTGACAGGTGGTGCGCCGTGGTCCAGACCTCCCGGTCGATCGAAAGCTCCGGCAGCACACGGGCGAATTCCCTCAGCACCCTCCGTTCGCGCTTCCCCCCTGCGCCATTCCAGAGCTCCAGCTGAACCAGCGGGCACCAGCAGGCTTCCCCGCTCCTCAACGACCTTTCGACGCGTGCGCGCACATTCGGGTCGCCGTCCGGTCGGAGAAAGTGGATCCAGGACGAAGTATCGATGAGGATCAATCGCCCAGCCCCCTTCGGCGCTTCGCCTGAATCTCCTCCGGCGTGATCAGGTCGGGGCAGCTTCCGGCGTACCTGGTGAGCTCCGCCATTCGCATGCGCTGGTTGAAGTACATGATGGCGCCGACGATGGCCGCGCGCTTGGTCTTCGCGTTGGTGAACCTGATTGCGTCTGCCAGCTCTTCGTCTGGAATATCTACAGTGGTCTTCATGATTCTAAGATGGATGTATTGAGAATATCACGCAATGATTTAGATATTCCTCACCCCTCCCACGTCACCCTCCCCCCCGCCACCGTCCTCAAAACCGGAATCTCCTTGATCCCGTCCGGATCCACCTCATGCGGGTCCGCCGCCAGCACTGCAAAGTCCGCCAGCTTCCCCACCGTCACCGAACCCTTGATGTCCTCCTCGAAGGACGCGTAGGCTCCGCCCATGGTGCAGATGCGCATCGCCTCTGCTACGGTGATCCGCTGGCTCGGCCCCCACACGCGCCCGTCGAAGTCCTTGCGCGTGACCATGCTCTGGATGGCCATCAGCGGCTCGTAGGGGCCGGGGGTGTAGTCGGACGCGGGGGCCACGGGAATGTCGTGGTCGAGGAACGAGCGGTGCGCGAACATCCACTCCATCTTCTCAGGGCCGTATTCGACCCACTTGTTGCCGTGGTAGTGGGCGTAGGTGTAGAAGGGGGTGGGGACGGCGCCGACGGCCTTGATGCGCGCGAGGAGGTCGGGGTTCACCAGGGAGCAGTGTTCGATGCGGTGCCTGGGGTCGGGGCGCGGCCACATCTCCTGCACGCGCTCGTAGGCGTTCAGCACCATGTCGATGGTGACGTCGCCGTTGGCGTGGATGCCGACCTGCCAGTTGGAACGGTGGGCGCGCTCGACGACCTCGTGGATCTCCTCCTGGCGCATGGTGAGGATGCCGTAGTCGTCGGGGCGGCCGACGTAGGGGGTGCTCATGCGCATGGTGCGTTCGGACGCGGAACCGTCCGCCCCGTACTTGACCCCGCCGACGCGCAGCCATTCGTCGCCGAACCCGGTCGAGACGCCGGCTTCGCGCAGGCTGTTGTAAGGTCCACGTAACATCATGTAAACCCGAGTTGACAATTCGCCGGCCCGGTAGGCGGCCTGGTAGGCGCGCAGACTGCTGGACGAGGTGCCCGCGTCGTGGAAGGAGGTGAGGCCGGCCTTGGCCATCAGCTCCGTGATGAGCTTGACGCCGGCCTGGCGGTCGTCGTCGGTGTGGGCGCTGGGGATCAGTCGCGAGATGACGTAGTTGGCGCGCTCCGCGACGAGGCCGGTGAGCTCGCCGTCTTCGCGGTAGAACTTGCCGCCATCGGGGTCGGGGGTTTCGGCGGTGACGCCCGCGAGCGCGAACGCGCGGGAGTTGTAGACGCTGGTGTGGCCGCCCCGGTGGCCGACTACGGCCGGGTGGTCGGGCACGGCATCGTCCAGGTCAAGGCGGTTGAGGGGCCGGCCTTCGGCGAGCTTGGTGTCGTCGTACTTGAAGCCGCGGATCCACTCGCCGGGCGGCGTCTCGCGGGCGCGGGCGGCCATGCGGTCCTTGATCTCGGCGATGGATCGCACGTCGACGTTGACGTCCTTGAGTTCGCGGACTCCCGCGCCCGCCGGGTGGGTGTGCGCGTCGATGAAACCGGGGGTGATGACGGCGTCGCGATGGTCGAGGACCTGGGTGTCCGCGCCGCGCAGGGAATCGATGTCGGCACGGGAACCGACGGCCATGAAGCGCCCGTCCTTCACCGCGAGGGATTCGGCGGTGGGGTTGGCGTCGTCCATGGTGTGGATGAGGCGGCCGTGCGCGATGAGGTCGGGGGCGGTGGTGGTGGCCGAGCCGGTCCGCAGGACGACTTCCCGGCCTTCGCAGCCGGTCAGCAGTCCTACTCCGGCCGCGCCCGCCGCGGCTCCGAGGAACTGGCCTCGGGTGAATGACTTCGTCAGCATTTGTGGTTCTCCTGATTGTCGTTCGATTCGCAACCCGATGCCCATCGTCGCCCTCGCCGTAGCGACCGTCTCCCCGTCGCGAACCCCGGGGGCTCTCGTTTCCCGCAGGCGAGCGGAACCCGCGACCAATCTTAGCCACACCGCCGCGAGCCGCTGGTTTCACGGTGCCCACTGTGAGCGTACTCGTCAACTTGTCCCATTCGACAATTCTCGCGCCCAACCACAGGCCCCAACTTGAGGCCGCGTCGTTCCGGCGGTCCGCGCGCTTTGCCGGAACGCCGGTCCTGGGATACCTTGATAGTGGAGTGGAGCTCATGGCTCGGTTCGCCCACCAGAGATCGATTTGGAGGCCGATGGCTCACGGTTCGTGGGAGGAAGCAACCCGAATTTCGACCGACCTGGGCGATGCCGTGCTCGGGGATTCCCTCGACTACATGGAGGATCTGGCCCCCGAGAGCGTCGACCTCATCGTCACGAGTCCCCCATTTGGCTTGGTCCGCAAGAAGGACTACGGGAACGAGGACGCGGAGGACTACGTCGACTGGTTCGACGCCTTCGGCAAGCAGTTCAGTCGGATTCTCAAGCCTCGGGGCAGTCTGGTCATCGACATCGGCGGGGCATGGATCAAGGGTGCTCCGACCCGGAGTCTCTATCATTTCCGGTTGCTGATCATGCTCTGCGACAGACATGGGTTCAATCTGGCGCAGGAATTCTACTGGTGGAATCCCTCGAAGCTCCCGACTCCGGCGGAGTGGGTGAACATCCGCCGGATTCGCGTGAAGGACGCCGTGAACTCCGTCTACTGGCTTTCGCCCACACCATGGCCGAAGGCGACCAACCGACGGGTGCTCCAGCCGTACAGCAAGAGCATGCTGAGTCTCCTGCGGACTGGCTACCGGGCGAAAAAGCGTCCCAGCGGCCATGACATTAGCACGAAGTTCTCACGCGACAACGGCGCTTCGATTCCGCCCAACCTGATCGCCGTCGCACACACCGAGAGCAACGCCTACTACCAACGCTACTGCAAGAAACACGGGATTCGACCGCACCCGGCCCGGTTCCCGGCTGAGCTCCCCGAGTACTTCATTCGCATGCTCACCGACGAGGACGACCTGGTCCTCGATCCCTTCGGGGGATCCTGCGTGACCGGCGAGGTCTGCGAGCGTCTGAACCGGCGGTGGGTTTGCGTCGAAATCGTGGAGGAATACCTCAAGGGGGCCAAAGGGCGCTTCGAGCGGCCACCGACACGGCGCATCCCGCGGGATCCCGACCGAGCCGAGAATTACTACCGGGTGCCGCGACCGGACATACTCTGGGACGGCTCTCCGACCGAACCGCTCGCGGCCGACGGAGGGCGGAAGAGGCCCGCGCCAGCCACCAAGGCTCCGGAAAAGCGCGCTTCGGGAGGTCGGGGAACCGGGAGGCTGGGGCTGGAAACCGACTGACGGGCGGTCATCGCCTGTACATCTCCGGTCTTCCGGCGTCCAGCATCTCTTCGGCCCGGACCCTCAACAACCGGGCGATGCTCATCGGGGACTCCCGCAACGCGTTGAAGTCATCCCGGTCCAGGAGATAGATGCCCACGGCCATCCTCGACGAAACCTCCCTGGCATAATCCACCGCGTCATTGGAGAAGTTCGCGTTCGCGATGAAGAGCAGGTGCGTGGCACCCGTGATGGGGAGGAGACCAACCTCCTTCGCGATGTCCTCCAGCCGCACCGCACTGCTCGGAGTATTCTTGCACTGAATCTGCCAGCGTGTGGCTACTGGACCCAGCACGCCTTCCAGCAGCGCGTCTATCTCCGCCGTGGCCCGCTTCCGCCATCCGACGAACCGCAGACCCAACATTCGCATCACGAGGATCGCAAACGCTTCCAGGGCCTTGCCTTTCGTGTCTGGATCGGTGGACCCGAGATCTTCGAAGATGTCTTCCGGCCGCTTACGGTAGTAGGCACTCAGGGTTGGGTCGAGGGCTCGAATGGCGTTCCGTACGAACGGGCCGAGCACTTCCTTGTCGAACCGATCGGTGGTGCGCAGCCGGGACGACTTACCGCCCCCTGTTCCCCCGGTCTCGTACTCTATGAGCCCCGCGTCCGTCAGGGTGATCAGGACTTCCTTCGGCAGGGATCCTCGACCGATTCTTACCCCCCTGCAGGCCTCGGCCCAGTCCCGGATTTCGTTGGCCGGCACCCAATCCTTCGGTTCCAATGCGCAGAGTCCTTCGACGAACGCCACCTGAGCCGGTGTCAAACCGGCCAGCGCCGCGATCTGCTCGTCGTCCAGTCGCAGCAACCGACGTTTCGCTCCGGGATTCACGTCCCAGGCGCGCGCTCTTCCGGAGGGAAAGAGACCCGCCTTCGCAAGCCACATCCGCAACGTGTTGACTGCCGTGTTGTGGACTGTGACGCGAAAACCCTGCGAAGACAGGAACTCGGCCAGGGAATCGCCGGTGACCTTCAGAGCGTCGACCCGCATCTGTTCGATTCCCTCGACCACCCTGAGTCCCCCGCGATTCAGCAGAATGTGTCGGGCAAAGCGTTCAAACAGCTCGGGTGGCTCCAACAAGGCCAATTCGCGGGCCAGCGACGTCGCCTCGTAGGTGTCCTCCGCGAGAAGTCCGTACTGGACGGCACTCTCGAGCGGCAGACTCCGCTGTCTTTTTGTGGGCTCCTTCTTCGGTCGTTGAATCCTCACTTCAGGCCGCCACACCGCTTCCAGGAGCGCCTCCCTGTCCCCAGAGTGCTCGACGGCGGCCGCGACAAAACCGGAAAGTGAAATCAGTTTGGGTGAGAACTGTGTGCCGACGGGGATGCGACTCTCCTTCGCGCGCTTCGGAGTCATGTCCTCACCCCTCCCCAGCCAAAAACGGTCCGCCGACCACCCGTCTCACGTCGTCCATGACGGCATCCGCTTCCTCCGGCGGTTCCGTGAAGAGACTCACCACGATCGTCACGGCAAACCCGACCGCGAAGCCCGGAATCATCTCGTAGAGGTCGTAGAAATGCTGCTTGATGAACAGCGTCCAGATCACCGCCGTCAGGAACCCCGAAATCATCCCCGCGATCACCCCGGCACGGGTGGTCCGCTTCCAGAAGAGCGACAACAGCACGACCGGGGTGAAGGCCGAAGCCAGCCCCGACCATGCGAAGAGGATGAACCAGAAGAGCATGCGGCTCTCCGGCAGCGCCACCGCGAGTCCCCCGAGACCGATCACGATCGTCAGCACCCGTCCGATCCGTGACAGCTTCCGGTCGGGGTAGTCCGGCCTGTACACCTTTTGCACCACGTCCCTCACCACCGCCGACGACGCCAGAATCAACAGCGAGTCGACGGTCGACATGATCGCTGCCAGGACCACCACCAGAATCACCCCCGCGACGATCGCAGGGAACAACTCGGTGGACATTACGGGAAGGATCGTTTCGTGGTCGGCCAGGCCGGGGAAGAGGGCGCGTCCCGCGATCCCGGTCAGCACGGCCCCGATGTCGAAGACGATCATGCACACGACCGCCATCACCCCGCCCCCCAGGATCTCGCCCCGGCTGCGCGCCGACATGAAGCGCGTCAAGAGCTGCGGCGCCCCCAGGAAGGCCAGCCCGATCCCCACGAAGCTCACCGCGCTCATCACCCCCGTCAGCGTCAGGCCGTGTTCACCCATCGGTTTCAGCAGCGCCGGATCCGCCGCCCCGATCGCGGCCATCAGCTCGCCCCAGCCCCCCGCGTGCCAGATCCCCACGATCGGCAGCACCAGCAGGCACAGGAACATCAGAACGCCCTGGAGCACGTCGCTGTAGGCCACGGCCTTGAAGCCGCCGATGCTCGTGTACAGGAAGATCACCCCCGCGCCGATCAGCACGCCCGCCTCGTAGCTGGTGCCCAGGAAGGACGAGAACGCCTTGCCCGACGCGGTCAGCTGCGCCGAGGTGTACGCCCACACCATGCTGAAGATGATGACCGCGCTCACGAAGCGGATGATGTGGGCGCGGTCGGCGAAGCGGTCGGAGAGGTAGTCGGGGACTGTGATCGCGTCGTAGCGGTCGGTGTATTCCTTGTAGGGGCGCGCCACGATCGACCAGGCGAGCGCCACGCCGATCACTTCGCCCAGGACCACCCAGAGCGCGTGGAAGCCTACGAGGTAGCCCATTCCGGTCAGACCGAGCAGCAGCCACCCGCTTTCCCCGGTCGTGTTCGACGAGAAGGCGATCACCCACGAGGGAAGCTTCTTCCCGGCAACGTAGAAGCCCTTGACCGAGCGGCTCTCGCGGCTGGCCCACCAGCCGATGCCGACCAGAACCGCGAAGTAGCCGATGAGGACCGCGATGATGGCGGTGTTGGCGCCGGCGTTACCCATCGGAGTCCCCCCCGCCCTTGCGGAGATCCGCGTCGCGGTGGATCCGGTAGGCGAGCACGACCAGGATCACGCCCGGCAAGGTGCTGGCGGCCATCAGGAGCCATGTGCCCAGGGAAAGTCCGCCGATCATCGGGCCGCCTCAACGGTCGCGCAGGCACGGGAAAGTCTCGCACCCACCTCCTCCATTTCGTCGTTCGATATCAAGAGCGAGGGTCCCAGCCGGATCACGTGGCCGTGGAGGCCCCCGATGCCGACCAGCAGGCCCTCGTCGCGGGCAGCGTTCAGGAGCATGCCGGCCAGGCGCGAAGCCGGTTCCCTGGTGGCCGGGTCTTCTACAAGTTCGATCGCCTGCATGAGGCCCATTCCGCGTACGTCACCGATCCAGGGATGGCGCGCGCCGAGGTCATCCAGCGCCCGCCGCAGCTGTGCGCCACGGTCACGGGCCCGGGTTCTCACATCTTCGGCGTGCATGACGCCCAGCGTCGCGACCATCGCCGCCATGCAGACCGGGTTGCCGCCGAAGGTCGAGATGGTCTTGCCGCGCCAGCTCCCCGCGATCTCGCTCGTGGCGGTCACGGCCCCGACCGGCATCCCCCCCGCGATCCCCTTGGCCATCACCATGATGTCCGGCACCACGTCCCAGTGTTCGATCCCGAACCAGTGCGTGCCCGTGCGCCCGAACCCGGCCTGCACCTCGTCGGCGATGAAGAGGCCGCCGTACGAACGGATGATCTCGGCCATGCGCTGGAAGTAGCCCCGTGGGGGAACGATGTAGCCGCCCACCCCCTGGATCGTCTCGGCGATGAAGGCGGCGGGTCGGCCGTTGGTGGTGGTCTCGATGACCTCGATCAGGTCGCGCGCGTAGATCTCGACCAGTTCCTCGTCGGAGGCGTCGCCGAAGGGGGCGCGGTAGGGATAGGGGGAGAGCGCGTGCGTGATTCCGGTCACCGTGCTGGGCAGGACGCGCCACGGGGCGTGTCCGGTGAGCGCGGCGGCCATGCTGGTGCGGCCGTGGTACGCCTGGCGCAGCGCGATGATCTCGGAGCGTCCGGTGTGGAGTCGCGCCGTCGCAAGGGCGGTCTCGATGGCCTCGGTGCCGCTGTTGAGGAAGAAGGTGCGGGAGAGGTCGCCGGGGGCGATCTCGGCGAGGCCACGGGCGGCCTCGACCTGGCGGTCGTTGACGTAGAGGGTCGACAGGTGGCCGACTCGGGTGGTCTGTTCCTGGATGCCGGCGACTACTGCGGGGTGGCAGTGGCCGAGCGAGGTGGTGAGGATGCCGGCGAAGGCGTCGAGGTATTCGCGTCCGTCGTAGTCGGTTACGCGGCAGCCGGAGCCGCTGGCGATGGCGAGGGGCTCATCGTAGAGGGGCTTGACGCAGTCGAAGAGGTAGCGGTGCTGTTCGGCGAGGAGGTGGGGGGTGGGGGAGGGGGTGGGGGGATGGGAAGGTTCCGGGTGGCCGGGGTCGATGGACGCGGCGGGAGCGCCGCGTGTGGTGGTCGTCATGGGGTTCGCTGGGGTCGCAAGTGTGTTGTCGGTGGGAGCGCGAGTCATATTCGCGCGGCTGGGCAGTTCCGTCCAGTGCAGACTATCCTATCTTCGCCGACATGGAACACAGGTGACCGCCAAGGTCGCCGGTTTCCCGCAGGATTGTGGTCAGATGCACCTCGTCGTGCGGATTCTTCAGACGCCTGATCCCGCCGTAGCCCCAAGACGATCCGCAGGGGGTCTTCTCACGAACCGCGCTCCACCAGCTCGTACACCACAACACTCTTCACACCCATTCCGTCTCCCAGCACGCCCAGGACGAGTCCGCCGGCCACATCGAGGATGCGAAGCCCCGGCGGGGTTTCTACCGTGCCCAGCCACTGGCCGTCGGCGGAAATGACGGTGTGGTCCAGCGCGGTTACGTGCCATTCTCCGGTCAGGTAGGCAGTGGGCAGGTAGGCAGGTAGCCATATCCGCCCCTCCCCGTCGCCGATGGGGGGCCCGAAGAGGGGCATCGGGTAGCCGAGGACGGCGCGATAGGGGGCCATGTCGGACGCCGTCATCCGCTCGATGTCGGCATCCGGCGCGTCGGGGTTGACCCTCCGATTGTGTTTTCGGAATGCTGCCTCCACACCTTCCAGCAGCTCCTCTGTCAGCGGAGCCGGTTCGGCCTGCCATCGTACGATCTGCGCTACTGTGCCGTCCGGCTGCCGCCAGATGATCTCCGGCCTGTCGGACCGCGTGTAGACGAATTGCCCGTTCGAGACTCTCACCGAGCCACGCGCTCCGATCGGATTCCGGAACATTCCCGACGGAGGGCGAGACTGGTGATCGTAGGACGCAATCGTGTCCAGGGCGCCGGTGTCCATGTCGAAACGGGCCATGTGCCCAGGGAGCCACTCCTCCTCAAATCCGTACGTAGTCGTCCCGGTGGCCAGCAGCAGGTGGCCGGTGGAACCGATTCCCCGCATATCACGGCGAAATCGAATCGGTGCATCCAGCTTGCGGGCGACCAAACCACCGACGAAGAGGGTTACGGAGCCCGGGTCCCGATCGGCAACCATGACACTGTCCCGACCCAGCGCGTATACGCCGCTGACGGTGAAGGTTACGGCACCCCGGTCGCGACCGGAAACCATGACACTGTCCCGACCCAGCGCATATTCGCCGTCGGCGGAGTAGTAGTCGCCCGGTCCTGCTCTCCGCCTGGCCAGCACCTTAGGCGGTGTGCTGTCCTGGCTCAACACGATCAGTTCGTTGGTGAACGCATCGGCGACGACGGCACTGCCGTCCGCGAGCAGGGCACCCGCGGAAACATAGCGCAACCGGTTATCACCCGGGTTGTTGTCGTGGCGGTAAAGCGGTACGGCGGAGAAGCCGAAGGATGCCTGGCCGTCCGGCGCGCCGGCGTACTCGACGATGCGAATACCAGCACTGTCCTCTGATAGTGTGGGAGTCGGCAACTGCGGTTGGTCGATGGCTTGTTGCACGCCAGGGGCGCAATACACAAGCCCGAGGGACAACCCGAACACCAGCGCGGCCGCACCTGACACGCGGAGCCCACCGGTCGTGGGCGAAGCTGTAGGAGCAGTTGTCAGGACAGCCCTCAGCCTCTTCTCCAGCCGCTTCGAATCCCGGCAACTGTCAGCCGCGCTCGCCAGGGCCGGTGCCCGCGGGATCGGCACAGCCGACATGACCTCGACCACGCGCAACAATGACTTGGCGTACCGATCTTGCGACAACCTCGACGCGGAGACGGCAAGCACATCGCAACTCGACTCCTCCGCCGACCTCATTTGCCGCTTGGCCCACCAGACGACCGGATTCCACCAGTAGGCCGCGCACCCCAGCAATTCCACCACTCGCACCAGGTAGTCCCGGCGCCGCACGTGGGCCAGTTCATGCGCGAGCACCGCGCGAAGCTCCGTCTTGTCGAGATCGGCGACTAGCACCGAGGGTATCAGGATCCGGACGCGCCCACCCGCCCACCACACCAGAGGGCGCAACCGCGCACCCGTGGTGTAGACTGGCGGCACTCGCCGCAGGCCCAACCTCTTGCCGATCTCGGTCGCAAGCCGTTGCAACTGTGGGGCCGGCCGGGCGATCTTTGTAAGCATTCGCTGAAAACCCACCGTCCGCACCGCCGTCCACCCGAAAAATCCGGCGGAGCCCAGAAGCCACAGGAGCACCGCCAGCGGCTTTCCGCTCAGCGGGAGCCAACCTCCGGGGGCCATGCCATCCCCGCTCATGCCGGCGTCGCGGACTACCACCGGCGCGCTGACCTCGGGTTGGGCCACCTCCACCATCACCTCCTCAGACTGAACTCGAATCGGCAGGACCCCGGGCTGCGCCGCGACCCCGGGCTGCGCCACAACCTCCACTACCGCCTCCTCCGGCAAGACGCGAAGGGGCACGACCGCAGGAACCAGCATCGCCCCGAAGACCACGAGCCAAAGGGAGTGCGCGATGGCGGGTCGCGCGACGCGCCGCGTCACCAGCCAGACCGCGCCGGCCAGCACAACCGCGAGGACCAGCTTCGTAGCGCCGATTTGCAGTAGGATATCGGTCATTTCCACTCCTCCAGAATCCTTCGCAGCCTCTCGATCTCCTCCTTCGGCAGCCTGTCCGCCTCAAGCAGTTGCGTGATGATCGGAACCACCGATCCACCGGTTAGCCGGCCGGCGAGCGCATCAAGCCGATCACTCGCGTACTCCTCTCGGCTCGGGACGGCGGAGAAGAGGTAGACGCCCACGTCGCGGTCGCGGACCACGAAGCCCTTCCGCATAAGGCGTTGCAGCAAGCTTTGAACCGCCCCGTGCTGGGACCGGGCCAAGTCCGGGTACAGGTGTTCGAGGATCTGGCGTGCGGACAGCCGGCCTTTCCGCCAGAGCAGTTCCATCACGCTCAACTCGGAGTTCGGTATTCTCGGCAAGCCCATCGCGGTGTTCTCCCTCAGTCCTGGATATCGGCCGTTACTGCATTCCGCATTAATGATACTACAGCGCGCAGTATTCTGTCAAGCGGAATACACTGGGAGACCAATCGCCGACGCACGCCTGACAGGGGTGTCCCGCATGGGCCGTCCACACTTTACCACCGCGAAATCACCACCCGCTGGTCCGTGAAGAACGACACCGCATCCCTCCCCTGCGCCTTCAAGTCCCCATAAGACGAGTTCCGCGTCCCCCCGAACGGAAAGAACGCCATCGGCGCCGCCACCCCGATGTTCACCCCGATCATCGAAATCCCCGCCCGGTAGCGGAACTCCCTCGCCGCACGCCCCGACTGCGTGAAGATCGACGCCGCGTTGCCATACGGACTCCTCGCCAGCATCTCGAGCGCCGCCTCCAGGCTCGACGCCCGCGCCAGCCCCGCCACCGGCCCGAACACCTCTTCGCGGCCGATCGGCATCTCCGGCGTCACGTCTTCGAAGACGGTGGGGCCGACCCAGTGGCCACGCGGGTACCCCGGCACCTCCACGCCACGACCGTCCATCAACAGCCGCGCCCCGTCCCGCTCCCCCTCGTCGATGAACCCCTTCACCCGGTCCCGGTGCGCCCCCGAAATAACAGGCCCCATGTCCACCCCCTCGTCCAGCCCCCTACCTATCCGCAACCCCGCTGCCCCGTCCAGAATCCCCTCCCTCACCGGCTCGTACACGTCCCCCACCCCCACCACCACCGACCCCGCCAGGCATCGCTGCCCCGCCGACCCGAACACGGATCCGACCACCGCCTCGGCCACCATCTCCGGATCCGCGTCCGGCAACACGATCATGTGGTTCTTGGCGCCCCCGAGCGCCTGCACCCGCTTTCCCGCCGCCCCCGCCCGCGCATACACGATCTTCGCCACCTCGCTCGACCCCACGAACGACACGCCCACCACATCCGGGTGGTCGATCAGCGCCTCCACCGCCTCGCGCCGCCCGTGCACCACGTTCAGCACGCCCGGCGGCAGCCCCGCCTGCACGGCCAGCTCGACCACGCGCTGGTGCGTGAGCGGGTCCTGCTCGCTCGGCTTGAGCACGACCGTGTTGCCCGCGGCCACCGCGTACGGCCAGAACCAGAGCGGGATCATGACGGGGAAGTTGTACGGGGTGATCACCGCGAAGACCCCGATGGGCTGCCGCACCGTCTCGCAGTCGACGCCGCGCGCGATATCCTCGAGTGTGTCGCCCATCATGAGGGTGGGCATACCGGAGGCGTGCTCAAGGTTCTCGATGCCGCGCTGAACTTCGCCCCACGTCTCCGCGACGTTCTTGCCGTGTTCGCGCGAAAGGCTGACCGCGAGGTCGTCGTGGTGTTCGTCGAGGAGCGCCTTGAGGCGGAAGAGGACGCGGGCGCGCTCCGGGACGGGGGTGCGGCGCCAGGCTGGGAAGGCGGCGCGGGCGGCCTGGACGGCGCGGTCCACCTCGGTCCGTCCCGAGTCGGGGACGGTGCCAAGCGTCTCGGCGGTGGCCGGGTCGGTGATGGCCAGCCTCCCGCAGGCGTCACTGGGTAGCCACTCACCGGCTATGTAGTTGCCAACGGGGGCGTGTGGGGTGGTCGTCATCCTTCCATCCCTCCTTCAGGGCCTGTGCCGGGGTGCTGAACTATCCGGTAGCGAACCACGCTTGCGAGATCGAGGGGGTCGTATTCGGTGACCCACACATGCGTCATGCTGGCCTGTTGAATGCGCGTTCGCTTCGGCAGAAGCAGAGAGGCGATCGGGGCTCCTGTCTCGCTCAGCACGTGCACGGGCGTTCCGTGGTCCGTGGGGCGCAGGGTTACCCAGATCGTCCCGTCGAGACCGAGCTTAACGGCTGTTGGGGGATACGCTACGGGCGCGCGTTCGCGGGCCAGGGCCCTGAAGCGGCGGGCAAGGTTGTTTTCCGGCACCATCCCGGCGATGCCGCGGTCCATTGCCGAATCGGGGATTGGCTCGGCGGCGTACGGATAGGAGCGCGTGAATACAGTGTCATGGGTCGGGCGGACAAGCGTCAGGTTGTAGGTGGCGTCGAGGGTGGACTGATCAGCCGTCGCGAAGAGGAATCGGCTTCCATCCGGTGCGATTTTGGGCCATGGCTGAAATGCGAAGGGAACCGGGTTGGTGAGGCCGGATATGGTGACGTTCCAACGTTCGTCGTCCCATCGCGGGGGCGAGGCAACAACGCGCGGCTCGCCATCACGCGACACCCGCAGAATCACCAGTCGCGCCGACCCGCTCTGGCCGTCGGTTGAAACACTCAGATAGGCCGACCCGAGCATCGCCCCCTCTTCATCGGCGGCTTCGGGTGTGAAGGCCATGAAGGAGCTATCCGCACCCGAGGCACCGAAGTCCGGGCGAAAGAACCGGCCGGCCTCCGTACGGGCCGGAGTCCCGTCCGGCAGCAGGTACGTCGCGCGGGCCAGTTGCATATCAAATACGACCAACGTGTCCGCAGCCCAAAAGACAGGACCCACATGTTGGAACTCTCCGGGCCCCTCCCCCATCCTCCCGATCACGGCCACCAGCGTTCCAGTCGAGTCATACAGACGCAACCGCCTGTCCTGAGGCTCCGGCACGACGATCTCGCCCTGCGGTCCGACGAAGACCCGCCGGACAACAGAAAAGTCCTCGGCGTTCGCGTCGAGCCGCAGATCCTCGACGAGCTCCCACTCCGCAACCTCCGATTGCTGGAGATCGTCCGGCACATCCGTGCAAGCAAGGCAGAAGGTCCCACCGCCGATCATGGCGAGCAATCCGTGGACAAAGCCGCCATGGGCTGCCCGGGCAGGACGCCGTAGTTTCACGGCCCACTCCCCACCATCGCGACGATGTGCTCGAATTCGGCTTCCTTCACCGGCTGCACCGAAAGGCGGCTGCGGTTCACCAGCACCATGTCGGCCAGCTCCGGCGTGGCGCGGATCTCGGGCAGGCCGACCTCGCGCGCGAACTTCTCCACGAAGCGGACGTCCACCATGAACCAGCGGGGGTTGTCGGGCGTGGCCTTGGGGTCGAAGTACTTGTTGGCCGGGTCGAACTGGGTGAAGTCGGGGTAGGACTCGCGGCAGACCTCGGCGATTCCGGCGACGCCGGGGGGCTTGGCGTTCGAGTGGTAGAAGAGGACGCGGTCGCCGATCCTCATTTTGTCGCGCATGAGGTTGCGGGCGGCGTAGTTGCGGACGCCGTCCCAGTGGGTGGCGCCGTCCTGCTCGAGGTCGTCGATGGAGTAGACGTAGGGCTCGCTCTTCATGAGCCAGTGCTGGCGGGGCATGGGGGTCTCCGGAGGGTGAAGGGGGGATTCCGAAGATACAACCGGGGGGCCGGGTCCGCCCTTTCTACGGGCTCCTTTCCAGATTGAGCAGGACGACTCGCTCGACATCCAGCTCGTCGTGCGTGATTCCGAGGACGTGGTCCGCCCCGATTTCGAGGACCTCCACGCCCGCCGGCATCGTCACGTGGGCCAGGAACGGCCCTTCGGTGTGGTATACGTGATAGGATCGCGGTGCCGACGCGTCGGCCTGGTACGATCCGACCCACACCATGCCCAGGTCATCGACCAAGAGATGATCGACGTTGGGTATTGAGTCGGGTGCGGGGAGATGTTCACGGACGTACTCCGGCGAACCCACTCTCCACCTGGCCGAAACTGCCTCCCAGGCGGCCGCGAGTTCATCAGCGGTGGGAGGTCGACGGACATTCCTGATGGGGATGGTCATACCGGGAAGCGCCGGGTCCGCCGCAAGGTCGAAGGTCTGCACCTCGTCCCCCCAGCCGTCCGCCACCGCCAGCTTCCGCGGCCATCCACCCACCGCGAAGATTCCCTTTCGGGCCATGGGCGGGGAGGCGTATCCCATCCCACCGCCACCAAGTATCACGAGTTGGTCGGAGAGGGGCGGCAAGCCCTCGAACGGGAGCGCCCAGCCCTCCTCCTTCAGAAACACTCCCAGATGGGCAATCGAGTCCAGATTCCATGGTAGCACGGCCAGCTCGGTCTCGCCTCGCCAAGGCCCCTCCTCACGGGGCGCCTCGCGGACATCGAAACCGTCACCTGAACATGCGAGTACGCGGTTCCCAACAAAGCTGGGGACGGCACACTCGGAGGCGTAATACCGGCCGAATCTCATCAGGTCCGCCGTGGCAAGACGTTCGTGGGCGATCAGGGTGCCGACGGCGGCGTAGCGAATCCTGGAGAGGCCGTCCTGCAGTTGGAGGGTGTCGCCGGGGAGGGTCTCGATGTGTGTCGGGTTTCGCATCTCTCCCGGGCCTTCGCCGGGGCCGCCTGCCGTCCAGAGATGGGTGCCGTCGGGGGAGAAGGCGCGCAACTGTCTAGAAGCACCGTCCAGCACGACGACGGTTCCGGTGGAGAGGCGGACGGCGCCGCGGATCTGGGAGAAGAGGTGCGCGTCCGGGCCTTCGAGCCGGCCGAGGACCAGCGTTGGTTCCGGGTCGATGCTCCAGGCGGATTCTGCTTGTGACAGTTCACCGCCATCCTCGAAGCGGTTCCGGGTTTCCGGGCCATCGGTGTCACGGTCGGATGAACAGGCGAGAACGGCAAGCATCGCGATGCGGATGCGGTATCTCATGACTACCTCCCGACTGCCAGCTTGCTCCACTTCACCAAGGGTTACCCCAAGCCGTGGATTTGGATTGGACCAATGTCGCAATGTAGCCCACCCAGCCGATGCCCTATATGTGGATAGCTTGTCGGGCTTGAGCATGGGACAGTAAGATTTGTGATATAAAGAGTCACGATATATTTTTCGGATGGTACGGTCCCTGTGGCCCGTGACAGACCGTTACCTGCTTCACCCTTTCGGACCAGGAGCCAAGGCGGCGTCCAGAAGGAGCAGAGGACATGCAGCGGAAACCCCAACTCACCAAGGCGCTCGTCGCCGGATATCTGACCTTCGCCACGAGTTGCCAGACCGAATCCGCCCCGGCGTCGGACCTCGTCTACGAAACGTGGGATTCCGCCGGGATACCGATCGCCGTGACCACCGGCTTCCCGTCCCCCGAGGACCGCTGGGTGGTGGAAGCGGAGCCATTCCTGTCGATCGGCGGGGCATCGGCCGACCCCCCGGCCATGTTCAACAACGTCACCCAGGCCACTCGGCTCAGTGACGGACGCATCGTGATTCTGGAGAGCGAGGTTTCCGGACTGCGTTTCTTCGACAGCGAGGGCCAACACCTGCGCACCTCCGGGGGCAGAGGCGAGGGACCGGGAGAATTCGAGTACGCCGCGACCTTCGTGCGCTTGCCGGGCGACACGCTGCTCGTCGACGCGGGAGACCGCCACATCCTCTTTTCCCCCAACGGACCCCGAGATCGAGGCCGGGCTGGAAATGGCGATCCGGCTCTTTCCGATGGGGCCGGCACCGGCCACGCCCGAGACACCCGACCTGGTTCCGACCGCGTTCGGACTGACCGTCGGGGCTTAGGGAGACGTGTGGATCCGGCGAGCCCCCCTTCCGGGAATGCGGGACGCGACCGTGTATGACGCCTTCGACCTTGAGGACCGGTTCCGCGGCGAAATCCGGTTTGACAAATACTTCTGGCTCTACGAGGTCGGGGACGACTACCTGCTCGGGGCCCGGCTGGACGAACTTGATGTTCCCCACATCCAGCTTCACCGACTTCGGCGGGGATGAGACGTGACCCGGTCCTGATACATGGCGCTGCGGCGAGGCCGCGACCAACTTCACAAAGAGGCGACACAATCGTGCAACAGAGCACCCTCTCCAAGCGAATCAACGAGCTGCTGGTGCTGGCCGTCCTGGGCCACGGCCCCGCGCACGGCTACCAGATCGCCCTTTCGGTCGAGGAACGGACCGGCGGCGCTTTCTCCTTCCAGCACGGCACCCTCTACCCGATCCTGCACCGGCTCGAAGCAGAGGGTCGATTGCGGAGCGAATGGCACGGAGAGGGCCGGCGCCGCAAGACGTATCATCTTACCGCCGCAGGGCGGGCCGAACTAGCAGCCGGAGCGGCCGAGCTGGAGCGGCAGTTTCGAGCCCTTTTCGGCCTGATCCGAGGCACACATGCCGCGTGACCACCCCCTGAAGAGGGTCGAACGCGAGCTGAAGGTCGCACCGCGCCGTCGCCTCGACCTGATCGAGGAGGTCGATGCCGACGCGCGGGCGATGCAGGCCGAACTGGAGCGCCGCGGCCGGACTCCGCGCCAGGCTCGCCGGGCAGCGCTGCGATGGGTTGTGCCCACCCACAAGGCGCTTGAGGAACTGGAAGCCCGGCACGCTCCCCGGCTGGGACGTTGGGCACGCGCCGCCGGCTGGGTCGACCGGGCGATCGTGCTGGGCGTGGCTTTGGCGGCAACTTTGGCCGGCCTCATCGCCGTGGTCGCGATGTATGGATCCGGTGTGCCCGATGTTGCGGCTTTCGTGACGTGGCCGCTTGCGGTCGTGATCGCCGCGATCGCCGCGAACCTGTCCTGGGCCGCGATTCAGCTCTTGATTCATGGGGATCTTCGTCCCCTCCAGCGCCGGTCGCTATGGAACCGGCACGCCGGTCTGGTTGTCGCGGCCGTAGCGCTCGGGGCGTTGGGCGCCGCCTGGGTGGGCCGGGTGACTCTCGGTCCGCTCGAACTTCTGCGGATATCCGCGCCGGAGGGGCCAATGGGCGAGCCACCTGTGTGGGAGGCGGTTGGGCAGATGGCGACGGTTGCCGGCACCGGGCTCGCCGCAGCGGTTTTCGGACTTTTCGGGTGGCTCGTGCTCACGCCCCGCCTGCTGACCGACGAAGAGGCAGAGAACCGAATTGCCGACTTTTTCGCGGAAGCGCGGCGCCACCTTGCGCTCGCTTCTGACGCTGGGCTCGACCACGAACGCAAAGGAGGACCCTGATGGCTTTCATCGAATCTCTGGGACGCATCCAATACCCTCTCTGGATCGTGACCCTTCTCATGCTCGCGCAGATCGTGCGCAGCATCGCCGATCTGGTTCGCTCGGATGGCCCCGGTAGTCCGTTGCGGACCCACTCGATTCTCGTGCTCGGGGTCCTTGGTGCGTGCGTGGGTATCCTCGGAAGCCTGATCGGAGTCCGCGTTGTGGCGGACGTCATGGTACAGGCGGGCACGGTGACTGCACCAACCGCCTGGAGCGGGGTCGGGGTTGCGCTAGGCCCGTCCGTCGCAGGGTTCTTCCTGCTGGGTGTGGCGGCAGTGGTCTGGCTTGCGCTGCAGTATGTGGCGGGACGCAGGTCATGACAACTGTGCTTTACATTTTGTCAACCACAGTTCACTAAGTTACCCTCCCCCTACCCCCGCCCACCCCCCTCCGCCGTCACCTCCACTTCGACCCTCTCCATCAGCCGCGCCGCCACGAACCCTATCGACCCGTCGGGCAGCCGCACCCGGAACCAGTCACCCGACGCCCCGAGCACCTGAAGCCGCGCCCCCGGGTCCAGCTCCCGCACGACCTCACCCCGCCTCCCCGGCGCCGCACGCAGCCGGATCCCCTCGTTGATCGGACGAACCCGGACCCCCAACAACCCCAGGTCCGCCGTCAGCTCGGGAAACTCTCTGCGCGGCGGATCCAGAAATGGCCACGGGTCGATCGGCCCCCGCCGGTACAAGCCGAAGTGCAGGTGCGGTGGAGTGGTGCGCGCATTCCCCGTGTTCCCGACGAACCCTACGGTGTCCCCGCGCTCCACCATCTGGCCATTGCTCACGTGCTGGCTATCCAGGTGTGCGTAGTACAGGCTGGCCTCGTGGACAGACTCACGGACCCACACAACCTTTCCACCTATCCGCGTCTCCCTGACACGGCGCACCCTGCCGTCGGCGGCTGCCAGCACCGGCGTCCCTCGCGGCGCGAAGATGTCCACGCCGTGATGCTGTCGCCGCCCGCCGTCCCGCTCCGCCCCGAAAACGCTCTGGATCGACCCCATGCCACGCCCCTCGACCGGGAACCCCAACTGGGCTTCCTCGCGCAGCGTGACACGGTAGTTCCCGCCCCGCAGCAGCTCGGGCTGGACGCGCAGGATAAAGTCGCCGCCGCGCCACGGTTCGTGCTCGAAGGTGCGCGACACCGAGTCGGACGAGAACACGGGCCGGAACGAATCCTCCTCGTTCGCGGGCACCCGGAACAGGTCGATGAAGAGGCGGGTGCCTTCTTCGGAATCGAGGGACACCTCGAAGGTCAGCTTGCGGCCACGCGGTATGGTGATCCGGTAGCCCACCGCCGAGGGACGGTCCGGCGTGATGTGGCCCGTCTCCTGGAAGGGGAGGGTGATGGTGGTCGCGTCCTCGAGGGCGCTTTCGCCGGCCTGCGTCCAGTCCCTCCCCAGCGCCGTCTCGGCAAGCCCCGCGTCGGCAAGCTGCGCCTGATAGGTCTCGTGGGGCGTCAGATCACGGAATCGGTCCTGCAGCTTCTCCGTCTGCTCGCAGGCGGTAAACAACACGAGCAGCGCGATCGGCCCGAACCGCCAGCATCGTGGTCGACCCATGGTTCTCCTTGTGAAGCCCGCGGCAGAAATCCTCGCTGCCCGTTCAAGCGGGTCCCGCGCCCCTCACCTCTCTGGGCACGCGACCTTCGAACTGTTCGAAATTCCTCCTAAACATATCAGCCAATTCGGCGGCGGCTGCATCGTACGCACCTCCGTCGGCCCAGGTGTCGCGCGGCTGCAGCACCTCCGCCGGCACTCCCGGCACCTTCGTCGGCACGTGCAGACCGAATGCCGGATCCACCGTCGTCGGCGCGCAGTCGAGATCCCCGTTCAGCGCGGCCGCCACCATGGCGCGGGTGTACGCCAGCTTCATGCGGCTGCCCACGCCGTAGCGGCCACCCGTCCACCCCGTGTTCACCAGCCAGGCCCGGGATCCATGCGTTCGCAGCTTGTCACCCAGCAGATCGGCGTACACGGTGGCGTGCTGCGGCAAGAAGGGCGCCCCGAAACAGGCGCTGAAGGCGGCCCGGGGCTCGGTGACCCCGCGTTCGGTCCCCGCCACCTTGGCCGTGTAACCGGACAGGAAGTGATACATGGCCTGCTCCGGACTCAGGCGCGCGATCGGAGGAAGCACCCCGAAGGCGTCGGCGGTGAGGAACACGACGTTCTCGGGGTGGTCGCCCCGCCCCGAGGCCACCGCATTGTCGATGAAGTGCAGCGGGTAGGACGCCCGCGTGTTCTCGGTGATCGAACCGTCGTCGTAGTCGATCTCCCGGGTGCGCTCGTCGAGGATCACGTTCTCGAGGATGGTGCCGAACATGCGGGTCGCCTGGTAGATCTCGGGTTCGCCGGTGGGCGAGAGGCGGATTGTCTTGGCGTAGCAGCCGCCCTCGAAGTTGAAGACACCGTCGTCGCTCCAGCCGTGCTCGTCGTCGCCGATCAACTGCCGCTCCGGGTCGGCGGACAGCGTGGTTTTCCCGGTTCCGGAGAGCCCGAAGAAGAGCGCCGTGTCGCCCCCGTCGCCGATGTTGGCCGAGCAGTGCATGGGAAGGACGCCCCGGGCCGGCAGGAGGAAGTTGAGCGACGCGAAGATGGACTTCTTAATCTCGCCGGCGTACGGGGTGCCGCCGACCAGCACGACACGTTCCGAGAAGTGCACGACGATGAAGGAGCCGGCGTTGGTGCCGTGACGCCCGGGGTCGGCCTGCATGGAGGGGGCGTGATAGACGACGAAATCGGGATCGAAGCCGTTGTCCTCGCCGGGCCCAAGGCGCAGGAACATGTTGTGGGCGAAGAGGTCGTGCCACGGGCTCTCGGAGATCACGCGCACGTTAATCCCGTAGCGCGGATCCGCCCCCGCCCTGGCGTCGCGAACGTACAGATCGCACCCGTTCAGACGATCGATGATCTCGGACTTGAGCCGGGCGTAGTGCTCTTGGCCGATGGGAACGTTGACGTCCCCCCAGTCGATGATGCCAGCCGACCCGGCCTCGTGCACGATGAAGCGGTCGTTGGGAGAGCGCCCGGTGTAGGGCGCGGTGTTGGTGACGAGTCCGCCCCCGTGGGCGAGTCTGCCGGTGCCCAGCCGCAGCGTCTCTTCATAGAGCTCCGCGGGTGAGAGGTTCCGGCGAACGCGCCCCCTGGGGGCCAGTCCCTGCGCGGTAAGGTCCACCTTCAAAGCCTCCGAATTGGCTTGGTTTTCTCGGTCAACAGGCATCGAGCCCGTATCGCGGGGCGAAACCGGGCAACCCGGTAATGTGTCCGCCTCATGTCCGGGCGTCTACCGATGGCGCTGCACCACCGCGGCGCTGCACCACCGACTTCCCGCCGCGTCACCGGGTCACGTCCTCGCGTCCACCGACGCGATGCCGATGAGGTGCACGACATCGAGAACGCTGCATCCCCGCTGGAGGATGTGCACCGGTTTCTTCATCCCCAGCAGTATGGGACCGATCACTTCGGCGTTTCCCAGCTGCGCCAGAAGCTTGTAGGAGGCGTTGGAGGCGCTCAGGGTGGGGAAGACCAGGACGTTCGCGGGCCCTGTCAGGTCGCTGAACGGATACTTCGTCGCAATGATGTGCGGGTCCACCGCCACGTCGGCCTGCATTTCGCCGTCCACGAGCAGATCGGGCGCGAGGCGCTTGATCCAGTCCACCGCTTCGCGGACCTTGGCCGCCTCGGGGTGGCGAACCGAGCCGAAATTCGAGAAAGACAGCATGCCGATGCGCGGTTCGATTCCCAGGTCGCGCACGAAACGGGCGGCCGAAATGGCGATCTCGGCCAGCGTCTCCGGATCGGGGTCGATGTTGACGGTGGTGTCGGCGAAGAAGAGAGGGTCGCGGTCGCGGAAGGCCACCATGTGGAGTCCCGAAATCTTCCCCACCGACTCGGCGGTGCCGATCACTTCCAGCACCGGGCGAAGGATCTGCGGGTAGTTCGAATCGATCCCGGCCACCATCGCGTCGGCATCGCCCGCGCCGACCATCATGGCCGCGAAGTAGACCGGCTGGTAGGCGCGGGCCCGCGCTTCGGCGAGGGTGAGTCCCTTGCGTTCCCGGCGCCGGTGGAACGCCTCGGCGTAGTCGTAGCGCATCGACTCGACCGCGGGCGGATGGATGCACTCCACGCCGTGCAGGTCGATCCCCAGTTCGTCGGCGAAGCGGTGGATTTTCCCGGTCTTCCCGATCAGCACGATGCGGGCGGTCCCCTCCTCCACGACCTGCGCGGCCGCACGGAGCACGCGTTCGTTGTAGCCATCAACCAGCACGATGCGCGCGGGCTCCTGCCTGGCCCGCCCGAGGATCCTCCGCATGGCTTCGCGGCCCGGCCCCAGGCTGGCTTCGAGACGGTCCCGGTACTCCTCGAGGTCGACGCTGATGCGCGCGACGCCCGAATCCATCGCCGCCTTCGCCACCGCCGGCGACACATGCAGCAGCACCCGCGGGTCGAACGGTTTGGGGATCAGGTATTCGGGGCCGAATTCGAAGCCGACGTCGCCATACGCCTTCACCACCGACTCGGGGACCTCGTCGCGGGCCAGCTCGGCGAGGGCGCGGGTGGCGGCGAGCATCATCCCCTGGTCGATCCGGCGCGCCCGCACGTCCAGCGCGCCGCGGAAGAGGAAGGGAAAGCCCAGCACGTTGTTCACCTGATTCGGGTAGTCCGACCTGCCAGTCGCCATGATCGCGTCGTCGCGCACCCGGGCCACCTCTTCCGGGGTGATCTCCGGATCGGGGTTGGCCAGGGCGAAGATGATGGGCGCAGTCGCCATCGACTCCACCATCGCGCAGGTGATCAAACCCTTGGCCGACAGCCCGATGACCACGTCGGCCCCCTCCATCGCCTCTGCGAGGGTGCGCACCGCACGGGTTGTGACGAACTGCGCCTTGTACTCGTTCATCCCGTTCTGCCGTCCCTCGTGGATCACGCCCACCCGGTCTGTCATGACCAGGTTTTCCGGCCGGACCCCGAGGCGCAGACAATGCCGTGCCGTGGCAATCGACGACGCCCCCGCGCCGACAAATACCACGCTCGCACCGCCGATGTCCCGGCCGGTGATCTCCAGCGCATTGACCAGGGCGGCCCCCCCGATGATGGCGGTGCCGTGCTGGTCGTCGTGGAAAACGGGGATGCGCATCGTTTCCCGAAGCGTCTCCTCGATCACAAAGCACTCCGGCGCGCGAATGTCCTCGAGATTGATGCCGCCGACGGTCGGTTCCAGCATCTGGCAGAAGCGGATGACATCGTGTGGGTCTTCCGTGTCGATCTCTATGTCGAAGACATCGATCCCGGCGAACTGCTTGAACAGGACGCCCTTGCCTTCCATGACCGGCTTGGCCGCGAGGGCCCCGATGTTGCCCAGCCCGAGGACCGCCGTCCCGTTCGAAACCACCGCCACCAGGTTGCCGCGCGCGGTGTAGCGAAAAACCTCTTCCGGATTGTGGTGGATGGCCATGCAGGGTTCGGCCACACCCGGACTGTACGCCAGCGTCAGGTCCCTCTGGGTGGCGACCGGCTTGGTGGGGACCACCTCGATCTTCCCGGGGCGGCCCTCCGCGTGATATACCAGCGCGTCGCTCTCGAATGTCGACAACGAATCGTCTCCCCTCTTGTGCGGGCCGGCCGGGCGGCGCCACAGCCGATCCTTTCCGGCTGTGATCCTACCCGCAGCGGCGGAGCCCCGTCAACGGCTGTGACCTGGCGAACCCTTTGACGCCCGTCACAGTCTAACGATCTTGACATGTGGCAAATCCTGCATCCCCCGGGACGGGGCTCACGCACCTCCATGAAATCATGAACGGAGCCAGCAGTCCGTGGCCTGAGCGAAGCGGTCCAGCGCGGATCCATCGCCGCTCGAATGCCGGGAGGGTTGTTCCGCGGGCTGCCATCCTCCGCTGGATGGCATGCGCGGTCGTCGTTTCCGCGTGCGTCTTTCGCACGACCGGCACGTCGGCGCAGGAAGTCGGCGACGCGGCGGTCGACACCGTCTGCGACGGGCTCGTCATTCGCGAGATCTTCGTCGACAACCACACGATCTACCCGCCGGTTGCGGACTCCGGCCAGTCCGTCAACCGGGCCGAACGCCTCGCAAACTGGGTCGCCAACCGGGTCCACCGCCGTACCCGCCCGAGCCTGATCCGCGACGAAATACTGTTCGCGGAAGGGGACTGCTTCGACCCGTTCCTCATCGAAGAGTCCGCACGCATCCTGAGAGCCCTGCCCTTCATTGCGGACGCCGATGTCTATCCCGTCACTGTCTCGGAGACCGAGGTCGATATCGTCGTCGACACTCGCGACAAGTGGACGCTCAAGCTCGATATCCGCCCCGAGTTCGATGAGCGTCTCAGGATCACGCATGTCTCGTTCACCGAAGAGAACCTGATGGGTACCGGCATCCTTCTGGGCATGTACCTCATCGAAGAGGACGAGCGGCGGGACGTAGGGCTCGAGCTGCGCACGCCGCGGCTGGCCGGGACGCGCATGGACGGCCGAATCGGTGCGGGCAGAACCCGCACCGGCCGGTTCTTTCACGAGTCGCTCACCTACCCGTTCGTAGGCGAGGTGGGCCATTGGGCGTTCGTCGAGTTCTATTCGCGGCGAGAGGACCTGTTCCGCTACGCGGTCCCAGCCGAATCGGACTTTTCACATGTGAATCTCCCCATGCGAACCAGCCGGGCGGCGACGATGTTGGCGCGTCGATTCGGTACGCCCGGGGACCTGACGGTGGTGGGGGCCGGAGTCTCCTGGGAAGACATTTCCTTCGACGACTATCCCGACGGGGTCACTGTGGTTTCCTGGTCCGACTTTTCCAACCCCGACACCGCGGACGCCGCCACCGCAGGAGTGCTTGGGACACATGTGAACCGGAGGCGCGCCGCCCGACTCACACTCATGGCCGGCAAACGGAACATAGACTTCGTCACCCGCCGCGGGCTGGATGCGCTCCGCAGCGACCAGGATGTACGCGTGGGTACCCAGGCACTCGTCACCGTCGCCACCACCCTGGGTAGGCCCACCTGGGCCGCGGACGACGATTACCACGAACTGCGCGGCTGGGTCTCCCTGTTCGGCGGAGCGACCGGCGACAGCTGGGTCTTCAACTCCGAGATGGCGATAGAGGCGGCCCGGCCCCTGGGAGGAGAGGTGGGCGGCATGCGCGACGTGCTCGCCGAAGCCGGCGCCTACTTCTACTGGCAGCCGGGGCGGGAGGAGGAAGCAGGCGTCAGCGCCGCCACGCCCCGGCACACTCTGGTACTGGGGATGAAAGGGGTGGGGGGGTGGGACAACTCGCTCCCGTTTCAGCTCACGCTCGGCGGACCGAACGGGGTGCGGGGCTACAGCAGGGAGGACTTGCCGGTGGGCCGGAGGTTCGTGGCCCACATGGAAGACAGGGTCGTGTTGGGGAGCTTCCCGGGCCTGTTCGATCTCGGCCTTACCCTCTTTGCCGACGTCGGGACCGGTTGGCATGGAGGCGTACCGTTGGGCGCGGATACCGGCCTCAAGGGGGCGGTGGGTGCTGGGCTGCGCATCGCTCTTCCGCCAGGGGCCAGGCAAGTCGTGAGGGTCGATCTGGCCGCGCCACTACAGGCCGGCGGGCTTCGCAATCTTCGGTTCCGAATCGGCTACGACCCGGTCAGCCTCCTGACCGGATTCGGGGACCAGCAGGCACGCAGAAGCCGGAGCGCGAGCGCCGCCCGGGCGATCTTCGGCAATCGGTAGATGGGGAGCAGTCGGCAGTTCGCGGAGCGCTTCCCCGGTTATCGTGGGGACGGATCCATGGAACATCTTTCCTCCATTCGGCCCCGAATCCCCGCCATTCGGCCCGAAAACATTTGACTTCAAACACCGATCGCGGTAGAATGGTTCCACTTTCCCCGGTATCCAGAACCGTACACAAGCGGATTCTCGCCACCGCACGGCGATTCGGCATCCAGCTACCGGGGAATAGGCTAGGGCAAACCATCTTTCCAGGAGGACGGCATTGTTCGGAGCTTCGCGAGGCCTCGATTCATTCGATCAGTATCTCCAAGACGTGGAGCGATACCCACTCATTTCGGACCCGGAAGAAGAACGGGCTCTGGCCAGGCGAGCTCGAACAGGTGACAAGGAAGCGGCGGAGCGACTGGTTACCGCCAACCTCAGATTCGTCATCTCCTATGTGAAGAAGTACCAGGGCCGCGGTTTGGGCCTTGCGGAGCTGGTGTGCATCGGCAACGAGGGCCTCCTCAAGGCGGTCAAGAAGTTCGACCCCGACAAGGGTGTGAAGTTCATCTCGTACGCCGTCTGGTGGATCCGCCAGACGGTCCTGCAGGCGCTGGCCGAACAGACCCGTTCTGTACGCATTCCGCTGAACCAGAACTCCAATCTGGCTCGTCTGGCGCGCACCAATACCGCGCTGACCCAGCAACTCGGCCGCACCCCGACGGACCAGGAGCTTGCCCGCGAGATGGGCGAGCCCCTGGACACCGTGCGCGCCCTGCGCCGCGTGGCCGCTGCCGAGCTCAGCCTGGACGCCCCCCTAGACCGGGGCGACCGTGACAGCGCCAGCTTCGGCGAACGCTTCGCGGGTGCGGACGGCACCGAGACCGAAGAGGACGTGGAGGCGATGGCTCGCCGTCACTACCTCGAGACCATGTTCGACAGCTATCTCACCGAGCGGGAACGCAAGATCCTCTACCTGTACTACGGTCTGGACGACGGCGAGGAACGCACCCTCGAAGAGATCGGCTCGCTCCTGGGCGTCACCCGCGAACGCATCCGTCAGATCCGCAACCGCGCCTTCGAGAAGCTCCGGGACAGCCCCCAGGGCGACTCCCTTTCCGGGTTCTGGATCACGAACTGACGGCTACTGCTCGTTGGGCGAACCCAGCATGATCATCTCTCGTGCGCGAATCTCCGCCGTCGGGATCGTGACACCGTCGCGCTCGTAGGAGTCGTACTGCAGGTAGCCTTCGACGTACAGCCTGTCCCCTTTCGACACGTAGTCCTCGGTCACCTGGGCCAGCCTTCCCCACAGGTTCACCCTGTGCCAGTCGGTGCGCTCCTCAGGATCCTCCCCGCCCGTGCGCCAGTTCGTGGCGAGTGAGACCCGGGCCACCTTCACCCCGGCGCTCGTGACACGGACATCGGGGTCGCTCCCCACGTTGCCCACCAGAATGATCTTGTTTACCGAACGGCTCACGGTCGATCCTCCGTCTGCGATTGCGGGTCCAACCTGGCGGCACCCCGGTGCGGTTCCCGCCGGCTGATCCCCGGTGACTGTTGTTGACGGACAAGATCGACCCTCAAACGGGGCGCCTACATAGTAATTCGGGACTGATTTCCGCGGGGAGCGGAAACGCCCCGGGCGCGTGGGAGACGGGATACCGTCAGCCCTTGCAGTCGTACCACGTCCTCCCGGTTCCGGTGTCCACCCGCAGCGGCACATTCAGCTCCACGGCCGACTCCATCACCTCGACCACGGTCCCCGTCACCTCCTCCAAGCGCCCCTCCTCGACCTCGAAGACCAGTTCGTCGTGCACCTGCAACAGCATGCGCACGCCGGCCGCGCCGTCCAGAACTCGCCCGAGCCGGATCATCGCCACCTTGATGAGATCGGCCGCCGTCCCCTGGATCGGCGTGTTCCGCGCCACCCGCTCCCCGAACTGGCGCACGTTCCAGGCCCGCGCCCGAAGTTCGGGCACGAATCGCCGCCGCCCCATGAGAGTCTCCACGTAGCCCAGCCGCTTCGCCTGCGCCACCTGTTCGTCGAGGAAGCGCCGCACCCCGGCAAAGCGCTCGAAGTACTGCGCGATGAACCGCTTCGCCTCGTCCATCGATATGCCGAGCTGGCGTGCGAGCGAGAAGGGGCCCTGGCCGTACAGAGTGGCGAAATTCACGGTCTTGGCCCGGTCGCGCATGCCCCCCACAACCTCGTCCACGGGCACGTCGAAGATCACGGCCGCCGTCTCGCGGTGGACATCCTTGCCCTCCCTGAAGGCACGCACGAAGACATCGTCGCCCGAGAAGTGGGCCAGGATGCGGAGCTCGATCTGGGAGTAGTCGGCGGTCACCAGCAGCGTGCCGGGGGCGGCCACGAAACCGCGCCGGATCTCGCGGCCCATGTCGGTACGGATGGGGATGTTCTGCAGGTTGGGGTCCGAGGACGAAAGACGGCCGGTCGCCGCGACCGTCTGGTTGAAGGTAGTGTGAATCCTCCTCGTTTCCGGATTGACCAGCGCCGGCAGCGCGTCCACATAGGTGTTCCTGAGCTTCTCCAGCTGCCGGTAGTCCATCATGAGGCGTGGCAGTTCGTGACCGTCCACGGCCAGGCGCTCGAGCACCGACGAATCGGTGGAGGGACCCGTCTTGGTCCGCTTGAGGACCGGCAGCTCGAGGCGCTCGAAGAGGACTTCGCGCAGCTGCGGCGTCGAGTTGATGTTGAACTCGGTGCCCGCGACCCGGTGGATGTCCTCGCGGATCAGGCGCAGTTCTCCGGCCAGGCGCCGGCTCATCTCCGCGAAGAATGCGGCGTCGATCCCCACGCCGTTCATCTCCATGCCGGCAAGGACGGGGATCAGCGGCGTCTCCAGCTCGTCGAAGAACTCCTCCATGCCCTGCGCCGCCAGGTTGGCGGCAAATCGCTCCCACAGGCGCAGCGGCAACTCCACCTGTTCACAGGCGAAGGCCAGGGCTTCCGCGGCCGGGACATCGGCGAAGGCGCGGCGCTTCTTGCCCGTGCCCAGGACACTCGCCGGGACCACCACGTCGCGGCCGACGAAATCGGTGGCGAGCGCGGCCAGATCCTGACGGCGGCGCCCGGGATCGAGCACGTACGACGCGACCATCACGTCGCGCAGCGGCCCCGCCAGCTCCACGCCCGCACGCCGGCACGCGATCAGGGAGCGCTTGAGGTCGTGGCCCACCTTGGTGATCGACGAATCCGCCAGGACGGCGCGGAGCGGCTCGAGGGCGTCCGTGTCGAGCCCGGGAAGGTTGGGGTCGCGCCCCGCGTCGAGGCCGCCCAGCTCCAGCGCGACCGCTCCGCCGTGCGCCAGCGGCAGGTAGTACGCCGTGTCCGCCTCCGCGGCGACCGCGATCCCCGCCACCCGTCCCCGCACCGGCTGCAGCGTACCGTTCAGCACCGCCACGGCCATCGAGCCGGCCTCCCCGCAAGCCCGCGCGATCCCCGCCACCTCGTCCGCGTCCGTGACCAGCACGTATTCGGCCCGCGGGGGCGCCCCCTCCCCCGCCGGCCGGCCGCTCTCCCGGTCGAGCCGCTCCAGCAGCGTGCGAAACTCCAGGTCCACGTACAGCGCCCGCAGCCGCTCGTTGTCGGGCTCCGAGACGCGCAGTTCCTCCAGGTCGGCTTCGACTTCGACGTCGGTCCGGATCGTGACGAGATCCTTCGACAGCACCACCTGGTCCCGGTTGGCCAGCAGCGATTCCCGCGGCCGCTTCGCCTTCACCTCTTCGGCGTGTTCCAGGATCTCCTCGACGCTGCCGTACGCTTCGAGCAGCTTGAGCGCCGTCTTGGGGCCGATGCCCGGGGCGCCCGGCACGTTGTCCGAGCTGTCGCCCACCAGCGCCAGATAGTCCACCACCCGGTCCGGCGGCACCCCGAATTTCTCCCCCGCGTTCCGTTCGTCCACCCAGTTGGCCGCCACTCCGTGAGGACCGCCCCGCCCCGGGTTCAGGAGGTGCACCCCGGGGCGCACCAGCTGAAAGAAGTCCTTGTCCCCCGAGACGATAACCGCCTCCAGCCCCGCCTCCACCGCACGCGCGGCCAGCGTCCCGATCACGTCGTCGGCCTCCCACCCCTCGACCGCGACCACGCGGTCGCCGAAGGCTTCCACCAGCTCCCGGACGCGCGGGAGGCTCTCGCGCAGCTCCTGCGGCATCTTCTCGCGAGTGGCCTTGTACTCCGGAAAGAGTTCGGTTCGATGGCTGCGGCCTGAATCGAACACTACCGCGATATAGTCGGGTTGGTGCTCGTCGCGGATGCCATACAGGAAGTTGGCGAACCCGAAGGGGGCGGACGTATTCTCGCCGCGCGCGTTCGTGAGCGGGCGGTTCAGGAAGGCGAAGAACGACCTGTAGATCAACGCGTAGGCGTCGATCAGGAAGAGTCGCGGGGCGGTCTTGGGAGGGATGTCCATGGGTTGGAGGGGCTGCGGGTGCCCGCAGGATCCCGGGGCGACAGCGTTCCCGGGGACTTGCGTACCGAGCCGGCGGGGCAATATAACGAGTCCCCCACCGTAACGACGCAACCCGAAGCGATTGAACCATGCACACACGCCCGCCCAGGATGAGACGCGGCAGCGCGCGGATGGATTCCCGTGAGCGATCGGCGCGGCGTGGCGCAGCGCCGGCAGGTTGCTCCGCGCGGCCGTTGCGGCTGGTCTGTGTCGTCGCCGTGCTGTTCCTGGCCGGCTGCCAACCGGACTCCGAGTCCGGCGAGGCACAGCCGGAGGCCGGGGATTCGGCTTCCCAGGTGTCGTCCGTACCGGCCCCCCCGACCGGCCCGGAGGCCGCGAACCCGGACGACTCCGCCACGGCCGAAGCGGCAATGCCCCAGGAGCCGGATACCGGCGTGGGGACCTTCGACACCGCTTCCCCTGAACCCGCACCCCCTGCATCGGCCGAACAACAACCCGGCACCCCTCCGGCCACCGCCCAGGACTCGCTGGCCCTGACGCTGTCGGGCATCATGGCGGCGCAGGAGCGCATCCTCGCGCGTCTCGACTCGATGGAGTCCGCAAGCCAGACCGAAGTCGAGGGCGCCGCGCCCACCGACGAGACAGTAGGCCTCGATCTGGAGGACGCCCGCGACGAAGTCACGAACCTCGGCCTCGCCATCTTCTGGTCGATCCTGGTGCTGGTCGCCTTCCGCTTCGTGATACGGGGCCTGATCTGGATCCTCGAGACACTGGCCGAACGGAGCGTGAGAAGGCGCCTCACCTTCAAGTGGCTGATCCCGATCACGCGCATGCTGCTCTGGGGCGTCGCGGCCTATCTGATTGTCCGCCAGATCTTCCGGGTCGACGCCCAGGGGATTCTCGCGGCGAGCGCGGCGCTGGGCGTGGCGCTGGGGTTCGCGGCCCAGGACCTGCTCAAGAACGTCTTCGGCGGCCTCATCGTCGTCTTCGACCAGCCGTTCCAGGTGGGCGACAAGATCTCGGTGGGCGGCACCTACGGCGAGGTGGTCTCGATCGGCCTCCGCTCGACCCGCATCGTGACCGCGGACGACGACTTCGTGTCCGTGCCGAATTCGCAGGTGGTCGAGGAGCAGGTGGCCAACGCCAACGCGGGAGAACTCAACTGCCAGGTGTTGACGAACCTCTACCTGCCGGGACGCGTCGACGAGCGTGCAGCGAAGGAAATCGCCTTCGAGGCCGCGGTTAATTCCATGTACGTTTTTCTGGAAAAGCCCATACAGGTGTTCATCGAGGACGAGTTCCACACCACCTTCGTCACGCGTGTGAAGGTGCGGGCCTACGTCCTGGACCCCCGTTTCGAGTTCCTGCTGAGAAGCGACATCACCGAACGCGCGCGGGACGGCTTCCGCGCGGCCGGGCTCGCTACCGAGCACGGCTGGTATCCGCTGGCGGTATCCGGTACGCCCGAGGCGGGTGACCCGGTGGCGTCGTGAGCGGGGCCGATCGGGAGATGGCGGATTCAGTGACTCTCGCCTTCATGACCGACGCGGAGATCGTCGCGCGAATCGCCGAGGCCGTTCAGGAGCCGTTGGCAGCCGCCTGGCGTCGTCACGAGGAGCACGACCGGGGACGGATCGGCCGCACCCTGGAGCAGGCTGTGAGCGCCCACGAGCGCGCTCTCGCGGCATTCGCCGAGGGTATGGACGCCGGAAACGGCTCGCTGGACGACGCGGCCGCCGAGCGTGCACTCGCGGAGTACCGGCGCGATGTGTCGCGAAACGTCCTGAAGCCCCTCCATCTCGTGCTTCGCCACGGCAGCGCCGCCGTGACGCTGCACCGGTCCCTGGTCGCGGCCGGCCGTGAGGCCCGCGAGGCCGTGCAGGGGCTGCCCGAAGCGGTCGAGGCGCCGGTGTCGCCGGACGCGCTCACCACCGCCGCCGGACTGGGCCCGGGGACGGAAGTGAAGCGGCTCTGGGCGCGCCTGCTGCGTCCCATCGTGTGGAAACTAGAGGTCCACGAGGTGGCGGTGCGGTCGGTTGCGCGCCGATATCTCGAATGCGACGTGCTCCCGCGCCAGAGTCGCGCCTTTCGCGCCGGCCAGCGTCGCCGCGCGGGGTGGCTGGGGCGGGTGGAGCGGGTCTGGGCCCTGTGGACGAGGGCGGTGTTGCTGCCTCCGAAGGGGCGAACCGGGGCGGAGGAGCCGGGGGTGGTGGAAGCCGCGCGAGCGGGGGTGGCCGCCGCCGAGGCGTTGCAGTGGGAGCTGGTGGCGCTGCGGGACGGGGTGGGGTGGGGGGCGGGGGGGGACTTCCGGCGGTCCTCCGAGGTGCTCGCGGCAACGGTGGCGGTGGCGGGAACCTTCGTCGCGCCAGGACCGGCACCGATAATCCCCTTTCAAGACGACGAGAGGCTGGCCGGTCGCTGGGACGACTGGGCGAAGCACGCGGCGGGCCGACTGCAGCTGCACCTGGGTCTCCTGGCCATGCGCGCCGCCGCCCAGGCCATCAGCGCCCGGCTGGCCGGCCAGTGGCAGGAGACGAACCGGCGCGTTCATGCCGTCCTGGACCAGGTCAGGGCAGCCCTGGACGACGGAATGGTCCGCGCGGAAGCGTTGCCGGAAGGTGACGACGGACTGCGTCGCGTCCTGACCTCGGAACGCGCGCGAACCGCTGTCGGCCTAAGCGGACCCACCGCCACGCTGAATGACCCTGCACCCTTGCTTCGCGACGTTGCCAGACACGCCGAGGAGGCGATCGAAGACCTGGTTGCGATGTACCGCCAGCTGCCGGAGGTCACTCTTCACGACCTGCCGGATGTCGGCGAGGTCATTCGGCGCCCGGACGGCGATTCCCGCGTGGTCCAGACCCGGGAACTCGCCGTGCAGGCATTCGACACCCTGCGCATGGAGAGGATTCGCACCGCCCCGTCCTCGATCGCGGCCGGGTGGGACGCCGTCGGCGCCGCGGTTCGGGAGCTGGGGGTCGTCTCGGACTATGCCTACGAAGCCGCGCTCGGCGAGCTGGCGGACGGCGCGGACGGCGGCCCGGGCAGCGCCCGCGTGCTCGTCACGAACGGTCTCACCCGCGCCGGCGACAAGCTCGCGTCCGCCAGGGCCGAGCTCCGGACGGGACTTGAGGTGGCGTCAAGCCGGGTCCACCACGAAATAGGGGAAGGGGCCGTGCACCTGGTCCGGCGGGTGACCGCGGACCGCCTGCGCGCCGGCTACCTCGACGCCCGCACCTACCTGGCCACCGAGGTCGCGCAGGACTGGAAGCAGTGGCGCGGGCGCGTTGCGGAGAGCGGGCGCCGGGCCTGGGACGGCATTCGGGCCCTCGGCGGACGTGCCGGTGGCTTGCTGAGCGCGCTGGGCATTCGCCCGCAGCCGGCCCGAACCCTGAAGCGGACCGGAGACACGCTTGCCTCGGCGGCGGAGTTCGTTCGGACCCTCCCCGTCGTCTACCAGCGCCTCTTCGCCTTCGAGCCGCTGACCGAGCCGCAGTTCCTTGCCGGGCGCGACGACGAGTTGGCGGAGGCCGAGGCGACATGGGCGCGCTGGAACGCGGGTGAACCGGGTTGCCTGGTCGTCGTCGACCCGCCCGGCGCGGGTGTCACCAGCTTCCTGAACGTCGTCTCGAGGCGCTTGGCGGACAAAGAGCCGCGCGGCGTGAGACGGATTCTGCATGACCGCTGCCGCGACGAAGCGGACCTCGCGGCCCGGATCGCCCCCTGGCTCGGGCTCGACAGCGCGGCAACCCTGGATGACCTGGCGAAGAGTGTGACGGCGATCACGGACGGATCGGTTCCCCGCCTGGTGACTCTGGAGGGCATCGAGCACCTTCACATGCGCGCGCCAGAGGGCGGAAGGCTCTTCCGGCGCTTCATGACCTTCGTCTCGCGCACCGAATCCAGCATCTTCTGGATCCTCTCCATGACCGCGTCCGCGTGGCAGCTGGTCCGCACGCGTGCGCCTGAAATGGCGGGCGAAACAAGACAGCTGGTCCTTCAGCCCCTCTCACCCGACGAACTGCGGCAGGCCATCACCTCCCGTCACCTGCGCAGCGGCCTGCCCCTGCAGTACGTCGAGCCACGGGCCGGAGCGGACGCGCTGCGCACCCGGGCACGCCGCCTCCACACGACCGACCGGCAGCAGCAGCTGATCGAGAAGAATTACTTTGAACGCCTCCACCGCGCATCGCTCGGGTCGATTCGGCTGGCGCTCTTCCACTGGCTGTGCTCCGCCGACTTCACGACGGTCGAAGGCAGCCTCCTCGTGCGCCCGCTGGAGCCGTTGAGCCCCCCGACCGACATGCTCGACCTGACACGGAGCTTCGCCCTCAAGGCCATCCTGGATCACGGAACGCTGAGCGCAAGCGAGTACTGCGAGGTCCTGCGGACTTCGGCCCGGGAGTGCGCGCACACGCTTCGGTCCCTCGAAGAAGATCACTTCATCGAGGCATCCCGGCCCCCGGACGAAGAGCCGCAAGATCCCACCGGCCCCACCGCCGAGGTTCGTTACCGGCTACGGCCCCTGATGACCGGCGCGGTGATCGCGCACCTGCGATCCCGCAATATCCTGCACTAGCCGGCCGCCAGGGACGGGACCGGTCAGCCGCGAGTCACGTTCGCCGCCTGCAGACCTCGCTCCGTCTCCTGGAGTTCAAACTCCACCTCTTCCCCTTCCGCTAGGGTGCGGAACCCGTCACCCTGAATCGAGCTGAAGTGAACGAATACATCGTCCCCGGTCGACTGGGAGATGAATCCGTACCCCTTGGCGTCGTTGAACCACTTGACCGTTCCCTTGGCCATTCAGCCATCCTCCAGAAACCTGAAAATGATACTGCGGCGGGCGACCCGAACGGGCGGCGCCAGACTGACGGCTCCATGATGGCGGCATGTGCACGAGTCGTCAAGCGGGAACCCGTTCTTGGTCACCCGGTGAATTCCAACCGTCCCACGCGCCCACGGATCTGGCGCGTGACAATCCGCGGCGCCAGCACGGCCACGGCCACCAGGACCACCATTGCTGCCGCGGTCCACGATGGCCGCGCGTACACCCACAGCATGAGGGGGAGCAGGGCCAGGGCGAGAACGGCCAGGAGCACCGCCCCCATGAAACTGCCGATCCGGGCTCCCTTGCGAACGGGTTGCGCGAAAGGCAGACGGGGTGCGACCAGCGACAGCATCTGTATGGCCAAGTGGGCCACCAGCCCCAACACGGCGGCGTGTATCAAGGCGTGCCACAGGTTGCCGAAGGCCCAAGCGAAAACCGCGGCCAGCATGGCCAGGTAGGGAAGCAGAAAGAAGATCGCCACACTGTTCCCCACGTTGCCGACCAGTCTGGCACGGTCCACCGGCGTCGAGAAGAAGATCCACGCAGCCCTGTAGGATTCGCTCCTGAAGAGGTGCTCCATCAGGATCATCGGCATTCCCAGCGCCGCGAAGTGTATCAACCCCAGGCCACGGGCTTCGTACCCCAGGTGGACGAAGGGATCCGGGAGACCTCCGTCGTCAAGCGACATGAAGACGTACAGAAGCGTCACCGGGAGCATGCCGAGCACTCCCAGCCGGAAGTTCATGTCATTGCGGAACTGCCCGCGCACCAGTGTGAAGACGACTCGCAGCTCGGACGAGAACCAGCGTGCCCCGAGACCGCCCCTTCCGGTTCGCCTGCGCCCTGGCTGGCTTGCGGCCAGCAACACCCCGAGCCGCTCGGCATACGACAGGGAGAGCCTGCGCGCCACGAAGTGGAACTGTACGGCAATGCTGGCGAAGGCCGCGAAAGTGATCAGGGTTCCGATCACGCTCCACCTCCCCGCGGCAAGGGGAAGGATATTCGCGAACCAGGTGGAGGGCAGCGCCAGCAACGCCGCCGGAGGCTCGGCCATGTTCATCACCAGACCTTCCATGGTGTCGTCGAGCATGATCGGCACGAAGATGACCATCGTCATGACAAGCTGCAGATACCCGAGCACACGACGGAGGCGCCGCGGGCTGACCAGGCGCAGGATCAGGGTGTAGAGGAAGACCATGGCCAGCGTGGTCCAGACCACCGTTCCCACCAGCGCCACCAGCCAGCCCAGCGCAACCAGGAAGCCGAACTGCCACAGAAAGGGAATCGTCGCGAAGCCGCCCATCAGCGCCCCGATGATGCCGGTATACAGCAGGATGCTGGTGAGCTTGACGAGGAAGTACGTGCGCGAAGACACCGGCTGGTGCGCCAGAATCTGGTAGTCGTTCGGCGAGATCACGACGGACTGGAAGTCGATGAGGATCGCCAGGGCGACCATCAGCGAGACCATCAACAGGACGATCGAAGCAGCCAGGTATCCCACGGGGACAACCACCGCCACCACCGCCAGGAACATCCCATAGAACGAATACACGAGGAGTATCGGCCACGGCACCTTGGCGCCGGGCTTGTCGGTGGCCCCCGACATCTGCATGGCCGACGAGGAGCGCAGGTCGCTCTTGAGCAACACCCGGCTGAGCACGCGCCACTGGGCGTAGTCGGCGCCGAGAGCCTCGACCGCCCACCGCACGGGCTTCATGACCCGTCGCCGGCGCGCTCGGGGGCATCGAGCGCGGAAAGCAGCCCCCGCGTGACCTCGGCGGCGTCGCGAATGCCGGTCAGGTGCGCGAACGCCTGTTCCAGCGAGTCCGTGCCGGTCTCCGCGGCAATGCTCCCGGCCGTTCCTTCCGCAACCTTGCGTCCCTCGTCGATGATTACGATCCGCGTACAGATGCGCTCCACGACCTCGAGGATGTGCGAGCAGAAGAGGATCGTGCGGCCCTGCGAGGCCAGCTCCCGCAGCAGCTGCTTGACCACGAGCGCGGCGTTGGCGTCGATCCCGTTAAGCGGCTCGTCGAGGAAGAGCACTTCGGGGTTGCCCATCAGGGCCGCGCTGATCAGCACCTTCTGCTTCATCCCCTTCGAGTGCTCCGACAGGGGCTTGTCGAGTGCCTCGAGCATGCCGAAGAGATCGAGCAGCTCGCTGACCTTCCTGTCGGCATACCCTCCCTCGATGCCGCGCAGATTCGCCACCATCGTGAGGTACTCGCGCGCGGTCAGGGCTTCGTAGAGCGCGCCCGCCTCCGGCACGTAGCCGAGACGCCGCTTCACCTCCATGGGCTTGTGCTCAACGTCGAAGCCGGCGACCCATGCCGAACCGCGCGTCGGCTTGATCATGCAGGTCAGGATCTTGACCGTGGTGCTCTTGCCGGCCCCGTTCGGTCCCAGAAAGCCCAGGATCTCGCCTGGTTCCACCCTAAGGTCAAGGTCCTCCACCGCAGCCTTGTTCCCGAAGTAGCGGGTGAGTGATTGGGTTTCGATCATTCGAGCCCTGCCGCGCCCCGGGACGACGTGCTGCGCGGCGATTCCCCCGGTCCGGCTTCCTCCCCTCCGTAGAGCCACCGGTACAGCGCCCAATTCCGGGTCACGTTCTTCACATACCCGCGGGTCTCCGCGAAGGGGATACGCTCGGTGAAGCGATAAGGGTCCTCGGCTTCGGGAAGGCGGCGCCAGCGGTTCGCCCTGGTCGGCCCCGCGTTGTACGCCGACAGGACCAGGGGGATGTCCCCGTCGTAGCGGCTGAAGAGCTCGGAGAGAAAGTGCGTGCCCAGATGGACGTTGAGTTCCGGGGTCTCCAGCATCTCCGTGCGGAAGCCCCTGGGCCCGATCGTGCCCGCAACCTGCCTCCCCGTGGCCGGCATGACCTGCGTGAGGCCGACCGCCCCCGCCGGAGACACGATGGCCGGCACGAAGGCGCTCTCCTGCCGGATGAGACCGGCCAGCAGGTACGGGTCGAGCCCCAGCTCCCGGGCGCGTGAAGTCACGAGTTCGCGGAAGGGGAAGGGGTACACCACGCGCACCAGGGTGAGGTCCCATGGACGGCCATCCCCGCGCAGCTCCAGCCCGAGACGTATCCCGTCCAGGGTGCGCCCGGCTTCGTGGAGGGCGACGGCCAGGCGCAGGAGAAGCTCCGGGGACTCCGCGGCCGCGGCCTTCATCGTGGCGACGTGCGCGTCCGCCGCCTCCTCGAGGCCGGCCGTCTCCAGCAGTGCGAGCGTCTCCAGGTCCCGGGAAAGCCACTCCGGGTCCGGCAGGGCCGGGCCTTCGGGCAGGCCGGGCGCGAAGATTGTGCCTTCAACCCGGACCGACAGAAAGGCGTAGTAAGACAGAGGACTTACCTGCTGGATCCGGGCTCGCAGCCTGCGTGCCTCGACGGTGTCCCCCAGCGCCGCGGCCGCGTGCGCCGCCCAGTAGCTGGCCTCCTCCCAGCGTCTACCGTCGGGGAACTCCTCCAGGTAGCCCTGGAAAACCCCCAGCGCGGCGCCCAGCTCCCCCCGCCCCAGGTAAAGCTGCCCCCACCTCATGCGCGCCAGCCCCGCGCGGTTCGCCGCCGCGGACATGGAGATGACCTGCTTGTAGTGGTCGATCGCCTGGTCGACGCGGCCGGCGTCGTGGTGGTCGTCGCCCCGGAAGAAGATCACGTCCAGCGCCCCCGCACTCGACGGGAAGCGCTCCACGAGCCGGTTCTGCAGGGTGCGCGCGTCACCGTGCCTACCCTGGCGTGTCCGGATGGCGGCCCACGCCTGGAGCGCGGGCGCGGCTACCGCGGGGTCCCCGGACGCAGCCAGCTCGCGGTACACGCGAACCGCGCCGTCGCGGTCCCCGCTGCCGTTGTAGGCCCGGGCCAGCGCGGCACGTTCCCCCTCGGTCAGGACCGCTCCCCTCTGCTCGGCCAGCCTCCACGCGCGCGCCGCCGTGCCGAACTCGCCGCCGTTGCCCAGCGCGCTCGCCACCATGCGCAACACCTCCGGCCCGGAATTCGCGGCCACCCTCCAGTGCGCCATCGCCGCGTCCAGCGCCTCTGCGCCCCGTGTCGTGCGGCGCAGCAGCCCCTCCATCGCGGCAACCGCCCCTGCCGCGTCCCCCCCCGCCAACCGGTAGCGCCACTCCAGCGCCAGCGTCTCCGTGCGGGACGCACCGCTTTCCCTTCCACGCGCCAAGACCTCCATCAGGGCCTCCAGGGCCCGCACCGTGTCCCCCGCCAGGGCCCACGCGTCCGTCTCGAGCCGCCACCCCCGCCTTCTCACCTCGGGATCGACGACCGACGCGAGCACCTCCCGCACCGCCGCCCCCTCTCCCCACCGCCCCAGCGTTCTCGCAACGGCCAGAGCCGTCCAGTCCCCCAACGCGGCCGACAACCCATGCAACACCCCCACTCCCTCCACCGACTCGGCGATGGCCCCGCTCTCCGCCAACTCCCGTGCAATGCGCGACCGGGCCGCCAGCCCATCCGGAGCATCGGCCGGCACCGCTTCGACGAAGCGGGTCAGCGCCCGGACGGCCCCCCCGCGGTCTCCCGTTCGCGCGCGGGAAGTCCCCAGCAGGTACCAGAAACGGGGCGGCGCACCGTCGGTATCGCCCCCATTCGCGGTCAGCGCGGCGACCGCCCCCTCCCAGTTCCTCCACCCCGCTTCCGCCTCCGCCAGCACCATCCGGTCCTCGACCGAGGCCGAGCCCAGCGGCGCCAGGTGGACGCGCAGGGCGCGGCTGGCCTTCCAATACCTCCCGTCGGCCATGTCCCGCCGTATTGAATCCGGGATTGTCGACGCGCCTTCGGAGGCCCTTCTGGACTGGGCCGCCACCCCCTCCACCGCCACCGGACAAACCCCCGCAACCACCAGCACCGCCACCCCGGCAAGCACCCTGAACGCACCGGCAGCCCGTGCCGGATCACTCCGCTCGGGAGTGTCGGCGCGGGCTGCCGGTGGTCGGCGGCGAGGCCCTCTGCCCGATACGAGCGGGCGGGGCATCACCACGATTCGGCTGTACCGGCGCTCAGTCCCCGGCTTCCTGCCCCATCTGCATGGAGAACAGGGCATCGATCATCTTCTGCGCGGACTCCTCCATGTCGATCACCAAGTGGTCGATCCTGGACACGAAGTAGTTGTGGCAGACGCTGATCGGAATCGCGATGGCCAGTCCCGCCGCCGTCGTGTAGAGCGCAATCTTGATGCCGCCCGCCACCGTGGTCGCGTCTACCTCGCCAGCGAATTCAATCGCCTTGAAGGCCTCGATCATGCCCATGACCGTGCCCAGGAACCCCATGAGCGGCGCGATGTTGGTGAGCGTCGCGAGCACCACGAGGCCTCTCTCCAGCTTGGAAAGCTCGATCAGCCCCTGGTTCTCGATCGCCTTCATGACCCGCTCGGTTCCCTCGTCGCGGCGTTCCAGCCCCGCGTGCAGGATGTTGGCGGCGGGCGAATTGGATTCCCGGGTCAGCTCGAGGGCCTCCTTGATTTGCTGCTGGGCCAGCAGCTCATCCACCTCCCGGAGGATCTTCCTGGTCGCACCGGCCTTCATCATGATGTCGAAGAACTTCCAGACGATCACCAGGACACCGATCAGAACGCAGAGACCAAGCGGCCACCGCATGATCCCGGAGAACTCCCAGGCGTCACTCATCTGTTCGGCGAAGGTCTGTTCCGGCGGAGCGTCCACTCCCGGAAGCTGAGGCAGTATGCTGTAGATGTTCATCATGCTGGCCAACGGTTCCTCCCGCTTTCAAGCCTGTGTGAGTGTTTCGTCACGCCCCCTGGCGCGACCATGGAGTCTGGGACCCTCGGGTCCGTTTCGCAAGGCTCGCCAAAATGTACCCGGCGAGCGGGGCTGTCAAATCGTTGGGACGAAACAACGAAAGCCTGCGTTTCTCCGGGCGGGAACCGATCCCCGGCCGAAGGCGCCTTATCGCCGCCACGTCCACTCGCGCGAACCGTACCGCATTTCCAGCTTCGCCGCTAGGGCCTTTTCGCCTCCCGACATTGCACCGCTGCTCCAGCTTCCTCCGAAGACATCTTCGAACCCCGTGCTGAACGCCGCCACGAGCCGTTTCCAGGCGGGAATCTCACCCAGAACTTCGGCAAGGGTGGCGGGCCGGGGGCGCCCGGCTTTCATACCCCCGCCACCCGCTCCCGGGTCCCTCCCCCCGGGCCCATTCGCAAAGAGCGCCGTCTGGTCCGCGACCAGGAGCAGCGACCCGTGCTGCAGAATCGTCCGCCCGATCCGCGCCTGGGCGCTCCCCACCAGCTTCTGCCCCCCCACCACCACCTCGCCCTCGGCCGCCTCCATGAAACAAGGCCCCGACTCGGGGCGCAGCGCACGCCCCTGTGCATGGCCGGCTCCCACGCCGAGGCCGCGCAGCCCCGCCACCAGCGCCTCGTTGATCCTGCGGTACGCCGCGCGAAGTCCCCCGCATGCGCGCACCGGCAACACGACCGAGTAGGTCAGCTCCCGGTCGTGGATCACGGCGCGGCCCCCCGTGGGACGCCGCACCACCCCCATCGCCGGATGGCGCCGCAGCAGATCCCTGTACCCGACGGTGACGGGTTCGTTGCGCCCGAACGAGAGCGTCGCCGGGCTCCAGCGGTAGAAGCGCAGCGTGCCGGTCCCGGGGCGGGCCAGCTCGGCCAGCGCGTGGTCGCGCGCCATGTTGGCGGATCCCGGCAGCGGCTCGTCGACGAGGACGCGCCAGGAGAGGGGGGCGTTGTGGTTCACGGACGGGTGTGCGCGCGGCTCGGAGCGGATGGTCAGGAAGCGGACAGGCAGGCCCGGGTCAGGGGCCGTAGGAATCCCCCGGGGCCATGACCTGGACGTGGGCGCGGTCGCCCACGAGGGCGCGAAAGCGCTCCGGGTCCTGTTCGATGAGGGGCCAGGTGTTGTAGTGGACCGGGATCACCACCTCGGGCTCGATGAAGCCCACGGCGGTGGCCGCGTCCTCCGGCCCCATCGTGAAATTGTCGCCGATGGGCAGGATCGCCACGTCCACCTTGCCGCGCAGGAGCTGCATGTCGAGGGTGAGGGCCGTGTCCCCCGCGTGATGGATGCGCTTGCCGTCAATGTCTAGCAGGAAACCGCCGGGAATGGTGGTGAACTGCCCCGTCGTGTCGCCGTGCACCTGACCGCCGTGGATCGCCGGGGTCATCTTCGCGCGCCCGAAGGGGAAATCGTAGCCGCCCCCGATGTGAAGCGGATGGCCGTTGGTCACCCCCTGCGTCTCGGCGAAGGAGACGATCTCGAAGGTGGAGATGAGCGTCGCGCCCGTCTCGCGGGCCAGCGGGATCGCGTCGGCGAAGTGGTCGAAGTGGCCGTGCGTGCACAGGATGTAGTCCACCGCGCCCACCTCGGACCGCTTGATATCCGAGACCGGGTTGTCGTCGAAGAACGGGTCGATGACGAGCCGGGTGCCGTCGTCGGTCTCGACGGTGAATGTGGACTGGCCGTGAAATGTCAGTCTGGCCAAGGGAACTCCTCCATTCCGGGTGTGGTTGACTTCGGATTTTCGCGTTTGCGATGGGGGTCAGCGGTGGGCCGCCTCTGGAGCTTCGTAGGCTTCCACCGGGTGGCAGGCGCAGACAAGATTGCGGTCGCCCAGGGCGTTGTCGATGCGCCCCACGTACGGCCAGAACTTGTGTTCGCGCAACCAGGGCGCCGGGAAGGCGGCCTGCTCGCGGGTGTACCCGTGCTCCCAAGCCTCCGTCGTGACCGCCCGCGCGGTATGCGGCGCGTTCTTCAGGGCATTGTCCAGCCGGTCCTGGAGCCCGAGCTCGATCTGCTGTATCTCGGCCCGGATCGAGATGAGGGCTTGGCAGAACCGGTCCAGCTCGGCCCTGGACTCGCTCTCGGTGGGTTCGATCATGATGGTGCCGGGAACGGGAAAGGCCATCGTGGGCGCGTGGAAACCGTAGTCCATGAGGCGCTTGGCGACATCCTCCTCGGTGATCCCGGTGGCCTTCTTGAGGGGGCGCAGGTCGACGATGAACTCGTGGGCGACGCGGCCGCTCCCGCTGCCCCACCAGTACAGGATGTCGAAGTGGTCCTCGAGGGTGATCGCCATGTAGTTGGCGTTGAGGATCGCCGTGCGCGTCGCTTCGGTGACTCCGTCGCGGCCCAGAAGCGCGATGTACGCCCACGAGATGAGCAGGATGCTCGCGCTCCCCCAGGGGGCCGCCGCGACCGCGCCGATCGCCTCGACCCCGCCGACCGGTACGACGGGGTGGCCGGGAAGGTGGGGGGCCAGCTCCTCCGTGGCGCAGATGGGGCCCATGCCGGGGCCGCCGCCGCCGTGCGGAATCGCGAAGGTCTTGTGGAGGTTGATGTGGATCACGTCCGCCCCGTAGTCGCCGGGACGGCAAAGGCCGACCTGGGCGTTCAGGTTGGCGCCGTCCAGGTAGACGTACCCGCCGTGCCGGTGCACGGTGTCGCAGACCGTGCGGATCTCCTCTTCGAAGACACCGTGTGTGGACGGGTAGGTGACCATCACCGCGGCCAGCCGGTCGCCGTGCTGCTCCGCCTTCGCCCCCAGGTCCGCCACATCCACGTTGCCGCGGTCGTCGCAGCGCACCACCACCACCTTCATCCCGGCCATCACGGCGCTCGCGGGGTTGGTGCCGTGCGCCGACGAGGGAATCAGGCAGACGTCCCGGTGTTCCTGCCCCAGCGCGCGGAGCCGCGCCCGAATGACCAGCAGCCCCGTGTACTCTCCCTGCGCCCCCGAATTCGGCTGCAGCGACACTGCGGGCAACCCTGTGATTTCAGCCAGCCACTCCTCCAGATCGGCAATGATCCGGGCGTATCCCTTCGCCTGTTCGCGCGGGGCGAAGGGATGGAGTCCCCCGAACTCCGGCCACGTGACCGGGGTCATCTGGGTCGTGGCGTTCAGCTTCATCGTGCACGAACCCAGCGGGATCATGCTGGTGGTCAGCGAGAGGTCGCGCGATCCGAGACGGTGGATGTAGCGCAGCATCTCCGTCTCGGAGTGGTAGCTGTTGAAGACGGGATGGGTCAGGTAGGGACTGCAGCGCGCGAGGTGGGGCGGGTAGCTCTCCGGCTCGAACGAGGCGGCCAGTTCACTGGACGAGCCGCCCGCGCCGAAAACGGCGAGGAGGTCGTCGAGGTCGGCGGGGGTGACGGTCTCGTCGAGGGAAACGCCCACCGTTCCGTCGCCGAAGTCGCGCACGTTGATCCGGGCCGCACGCGCGGCGGCCAGCACCTGGTCCGCCCCGTTCGCGGGGTTCACGCGCACGGTGTCGAAGAATGTCCGATGGACCAGACCGTTCCCGGCCGCGTCGAGCCCCCGTGCAAGCGTCGCCGTCTGCTTGCGGATCCGCTCCGCGATGCGCCGCAGCCCCTCGGGCCCGTGATATACCGCGTACATACCCGCCATGACCGCCAGCAACACCTGCGCCGTGCAGATGTTGGAGGTGGCGCGCTCCCGCCGGATGTGCTGCTCGCGCGTCTGCAGTGCCATCCTGAGCGCCGGGTTGCCGTGCCGATCCTTCGACATTCCGATGATCCGGCCCGGCAGCTGCCGCTTGAACTTCTCCCGGCAGGCGATGTAGGCCGCGTGGGGACCACCGTATCCCATGGGAACCCCCAGACGCTGCGAGTTCCCCACCGCCACATCCGCCCCGAATTCGCCCGGCGGCGTGAGCAGCGCGAGCGCCAGGATGTCGGCAGCGACCACCACATGACTGCCCGCCGCTCGTGCCGCCTCGCAGAGCGCACGGTAGTCGTGCACGCCGCCGTCGGTGGCGGGGTACTGCACCAGCGCACCGAATACCGTCTCGTCGAAGGCGAAGTCCCCGCTCGGCCCCACCCGCACCTCCACCCCGAGCGGCTCGGCCCGGGTGCTCACTACGGCAATCGTCTGGGGATGGCAGTCCTCGGCCACCAGGAAGACGTGCCCGCGGCGCTTCCGCCCCTTGCCCAGCAGCATGAACATGGCCTCGGCGGCCGCCGTGCCCTCATCGAGTAGCGAGGCGTTCGCGATCTCCATCCCCGTCAGGTCGATCACCGCGGTCTGGAAGTTCAGCAGCGCTTCCAGCCGGCCCTGTGCGATCTCCGCCTGGTACGGTGTGTATTGTGTGTACCATCCCGGGTTCTCCAGGATGTTCCTCTGGATGACCCCGGGGGTGATGGTGCCCGAATAGCCCAGGCCCAGGTAGCTGCGCCACGTCTCGTTCGCGGCGGCGATCTCCTTCAGGCGCGCGAGCAGCTCCGCCTCCGGAACGCCCTCAGGTATCCGCAGCTCCCTTCCGAGCCGGATGGCGTCCGGCACCGTCTCCTGCATGAGCTGGTCGAGGCTGTCGCAGCCGACTACTGCGAGCATTTCCCGGATCTGGTCCGCATTCGGACCCAGGTGCCGGGCAGAAAAGTCGGGATGATGATCGATGGGGGTGGACATTGGGGTTCCCCGGACTGGGCTGTTCGTTATTCGCCGATGTGCGCCCCGTAGCCGTCCGCGTCCAGCAGTTCCTCGAACTCGAGCGGATAGTCGACCCGCAACAGGATCATCCACCCTTCCCCGTAGGGATCGGTGTTCACCAGAGCCGGATCGTCGTCGAGCGCCTCGTTGACGCCCACCACTTCGCCCGCCAGGGGGCAGTAGAGGTCGCTCACCGCCTTGACCGCCTCGATGGTCCCGAAGGTATCCATGGGAGCGAATTCGTCTCCCGGTTCGGGCAGTTCGACGTAGACCACGTCGCCCAGTTCACCCTGGGCATAGTCGGTAATCCCCACCTGGAAGACACCGGGTTCGTCGGATTGTCTCAGGTATTCGTGCTCGATGGTGTACTTGAGTCCTTCCGGGATATGGGACATCGCCGTCTCCGCTGGTTTCGTTCGGTTCCGCCGGACTTCGGTCCGGAGCGGGGTTTGGAGCGACAGAAAAAAAGCTGTCGGAGGCGAAGGCGTCAAGCGGGTGCGCCGCATTGAGGCCGCCCGGTGTCCGAAAAGACCCGTCCGCTCGCCGTCCTGTGGAACCTCTCGGCGTGGATTACATTATTGAAGGTATGACCACGCTGACCCACTCTCCCGCGCTCACCACGCTGAACGAGGACGAGGCCGCATTCCGCGACGCCGTCCGCGAGTTCGCCGAATCCGAAGTCGCGCCGAGGGTCCCGCGAATGGACGCGGGGCACCAGCTCGACTCCGATCTCATTTCCCTGCTCTTCGAGCTCGGCTTCATGGGGATCGAGATCCCGGAACACTACGGCGGCATTGGCAGCTCCTTCTTCACCGCGGTCCTCGTGGTCGAGGAACTCTCCCGGATCGACCCTTCGGTCGGGGTGCTCGTCGACGTCCAGAACACCCTTGTCAACAACGCCCTGGTCAAATGGGGCACCGAAGAACAGCTGAACCGGCACCTTCCCCGGCTGGCCACCGGCACCGTGGGCGCCTACGCCCTGTCGGAGGCCGGAAGCGGCTCCGACGCCTTCGCGCTGGCCGCCCGGGCCACCCGCGACGGGGACGACTGGGTCCTCAACGGCAGGAAGATGTGGATCACCAACGGAGCCGAAGCCGGCCTGTTCATCGTCTTCGCCAACGTGAGGCCGGAGCTGGGGTACAAGGGGATCACCGCGTTCATCGTGGAACGGGACATGCCGGGCTTCTCCGTGGGCAAGCGAGAGGAGAAGCTCGGCATCTGCGCATCTTCCACCACGGAGCTGGTGCTCGACGAGGTACGGGTGCCGGGCGGCAACGTCCTGGGAGAAGTGGGCCGGGGCTACAAGGTGGCGATTGAGACGCTCAACGAGGGACGGATCGGGATCGGCGCCCAGATGCTGGGCCTCGGACAGGGGGCGCTCGACCACACGGTCAGGTACGTGCAGCAGCGCGAGCAGTTCGGCCGTCCCGTGGCGGAGTTCCAGGCGGTGCAGTTCCAGCTGGCCGAGATGGCCACCGAAATCGAGGCGGCCCGGCTGATGGTCTACAATACGGCCCGTCTCAAGGGGCAGGGGGAGGCCTTCCTGCGCGAAGCGGCTATGGCCAAGCTGTTCGCGTCACGGATGGCCCAGAGGGTCGCGTCGCGCTGCATCGACCTTCATGGGGGCTACGGTTTCACGCGGGAGTACCCGGTGGAGAAGCTCTACCGGGACGCGAAGATCGGCACGATCTACGAGGGAACCGACAACATGCAGCTGCAGACCATCGCGAAGGATCTGCTGCGTGGGTAGCGCCTCGCCACCCCTTGCGCCCGTGCGGATGATCCACGGACCGCTTGCCGGCCCGCGGCCCGGCACCTCGCCACCCCTTGCGCCCGTGCGGATTCATCCGTGGAGCACTAGGATGGGAGGAGCAAATCTTCCGCTCGCGACAACGCGGCCGGTTTTCACAGTTCTGGCTCCTGACGCCCCCGGGCGGTTTCGGAAGGAGGCATCGTGCCTTCCATAGGTATCCGCGAAATCCTGTTCGTCCTGCTGATCTTCGCGCTCATCTTCGGTGCGAAGCGCCTCCCCGATATTGCGCGGGGACTCGGGTCCGGCATTCGCAACTTCAAGGGATCGATACGGGCCCCCACGGGCGACGACTCCGGGGACGCTGACGACCCGCGCGGGTAGCGGGCCACCCTTGCAGTCCACACCCCCCAAGGGCCGCCTCGGCCTCCTTTTCTTCGCGGTACTCGTCGATCTCGTCGGTTTCGGGATCGTCCTGCCCCTGCTTCCCCTCTACGCCAGGGACCTCTTCGGCGCAGATGGCCTTCAGGTGGGGCTCCTGGTCGCCGTCTACTCACTGGTGCAGCTGGTCATGGCACCGCTGTGGGGACGTCTCTCCGACCGTGTGGGGCGCCGACCGGTCCTCATCCTGGGGCTGCTGGGCAGCGCGGCGGCCTACGTCATCTTCGCGCGGGCCGACTCGCTGGCCATGCTCTTCCTGTCCCGGATCGTGGGGGGAATCGGCGGCTCGACCATCCCCGTGGCCCAGGCATACATCGCCGATGTGACTCCGCCCACTCGCAGGGCAGGCAACCTGGGGCTCATCGGCGCCGCCTTCGGGTTCGGGTTCGTGATCGGCCCGGCCCTGGGCGGTTTCCTGGCCGACGTGACTCCCGCATCCCCCGCCGCCCCCGGCTACACCGCCGCCGCGCTCTGCCTGGTCAACGCGCTGGCCGCGCTCATCTGGCTCCCCGAGTCGCGCCAGCCCGGCGAGGCGACCAGGATTTCCCGTTTCAACTTCCGCGCCGCCCTCACCGAGGTCGCGGGGTCCAGACAGATCCAGCTCGTCCTGGCGGTCTACCTGTTCGTCACCATGGCCTTCTCCACCCTGCAGCCCACCTTGTCGCTGCTGGCTTCCGAACGCTTCGCCATGGGGACGCGCCAGGCGGGGTATCTCTTCGCGCTGCTGGGGATCGTGTCGGTCATCGTGCAGGGTGGCCTTGTGCGCAAGCTCGTGCCCCGCTTCGGGGAACGCGGGCTGCTCAGGGCCAGCGCAATTCCGTTCTGCCTGGGACTCGTGGCTGTGGGGGTGGCCAACACCACACCGGTTCTGGTTGTGGGTTTGGTCCTGATCGGAATCGGATACGGGGGATCGGTACCGAACGTGCTCGCCCTCCTCTCGCGCGCGACCGATCCCGGGCGACAGGGGGCGGTCCTCGGCATCGGCCAGAGCGTGGGTTCGACGGCCAGGGTCGTATGGCCCATCCTGGCGGGGAACCTCTACGACGTGCGCCTGGCGCTACCCTACTTCGCGGGCTCGGTCCTGATCCTCGTGGCTGGGGCGGTCGCGACAAGGATCCTGCAACCGCGCGAGGCGCCCCCGTGATGCCGACGATCGTCCTCCACCAGCCCCAGGACCTGGTGAACATCGCGGCGGCCGTCCGGGCTATGGCCAACATGGGTCTCGAGCGCCTGACCCTGGTCGACCCGGCCGAGTTCGACACCCGGCGGATCACCGGAATCGCTCACCGCACGGAACCCGTCGTCGAAACCGCGCGGCTGGCCGCCACGCTGGAAGAGGCCCTGGCAGACGCGACCTACGTGGTGGGCACCTCCGCCCGGCCCCGCACCGCCCAGCGCAACTACCGCCGTCCCCGCGATCTGGCTCCCCGCATCCTTCGACGCGCCCAGACCGGCAGCGTCGCGATCGTATTCGGCCGCGAGGACCGGGGACTCTCCAACGAGGCGCTCGACCTGTGCCACGAGGTGATGGTCATTCCCACGTCGCCCGAGTACCCGTCTCTCAACCTGGCCCAGGCGGTGCTCCTGATCAGCTACGAACTCTTCCTGGCCCGCGCGGACACCCCCGACACGCTGCCGACCGGGCGGCGCTCCCTGGGGCCGGCCACCACGGCCGAACTGGAGGAGATGTATGCGGCGCTGGAAGCGGGGCTCGACCGCGCGGAGTTCTTCAAGACGCGCAAGGCGGAGAGCGTCATGCGGATCGTGCGCACCGTGTTCGGGCGGACCGGCCTGGACGCCCATGAGGCCCGCCTGATCGCCTCCATCGGGTACCAGGTGCGCAATAGATTGGAGCGACTGGAGGGCAAGGTGCCGCCCGCCGCCGCCACCCGACCCGATGATCGGACTTAGTCCACTGGACTTAGTCCACGTCCACAACCCGACCCGGGCCAACCAACCCGACCGCACCGCCGACACCACGAACCACCACAAGACCCGGACCCGTCCAAACATGACCATCCCCATCCTCCCCACCCCCCGCCACCTCCTCATCACCCTCACCCTCCTCACCCTCTCCGGCGCCACCTCCCTCGCCCTCACCCCACCCTCCCTCACCGCCCAGGACCCCCCCACCTGGCCCGGCACCGAGTGGCCCGTCTCCACCCCCGAGGCCGAAGGCGTCGATCCCGCTGCCATCGCCGCGCTCGTCGCCGACATCGACGCTGGGCGCTACGGCCTCATCGACCACTTCCTCCTCATTCGCAACGGCCGCGTCATCGCGGACCGCAACTGGGACCACGGCGACCGCTACGCCGAACTCCTGCTCGAACAGGACGACACCGTCAACCATCAGTTCAACTACGACCATACCGCGTGGCACCCCTACTACCGCGACACGAACCTCCACAGCCTCCAATCCGTCACCAAGAGCGTGCTCTCGGTCCTCTTCGGCATCGCGGTCGACGACGGTCACATTCCAGGCCCGGAGGCGCCGGTGTGGCCGTACTTCGAGGCTTACGGCGCCGACCCCTCCGAGCCCCGGCGCGCCGCCGCCACCCTGGAGGACTTCCTCACCATGCGGAGCGGCATGGACTGGGCCCGCCCCGGCCAGACCTACGACGACGGCACGCACCCCACCATCGAGCTCGAGCTCAGCGACGACTGGATCGACTACGCGATCGGCCGGCCCGTAAGCACGGAGCCCGGCACCCGCTTCGACTACAACGACGGCGTGAGCGTCCTGCTCGGCAAGATCGTGCGCGAAACCACCGGCCAGCGGATCGACGCCTGGGCGGAGGAGCGCCTCTTCGGCCCCATCGGGATCGACGAGTACTACTGGAAGATCACGCCCCTCGGCGAGGTCGACACCGAGGGCGGGCTATACCTCGCGGCCCACGATCTCGCGCGCGTCGGCTACCTCATGCTGCGCGAAGGCGAGTGGGACGGGCGGCAGATCGTGTCGCGGGAATGGGTGCGGGCGTCGACTTCGCCCGTCATCCCCGACGTGTATCCCGGCAACGACCGCCAGGACAGCGGCTACGGGTACCAGTGGTGGATTCCCGTGCATGAAGACGGCGAGACGCGGATCTTCGCGGGCAACGGCTACGGGGGACAGTTCGTGCACGTCGTCCCCGAGCACGACCTGGTCTCGGTGTTCAACGGGTGGACGCTTCACCAGCGCACGGAGATGGCGAGCTGGACGGCGATGCGGGACCGGATCATTCCGGCGGTCAGGGAGCGCTGACTACCCCTCCGCCTCCAGCGGTTCCGGATCCACCTGCGGTTGCCACACCTGCACCGCCGGGAAGGTCCCCAGGAACCAGCGCACCGCGATCAGGAACAACCCCAGAAACATGAGCCCGATCAGCGGAGTGGCCACCGAGAACGCCGGATCGCCCTCGTGGTGGAGCGACGGGAAGATCAGCATGTAGTGCCAGAGCCACTGCCCGGTCAGGACCACCATGGCGAAGGTCTGCAGGATGAAGCCCGTCTTCTTCGGCCGCGCCCCGAGCAGCCCCGCGAAGGGCACCACGAAGCACAGCACGATCACCGCCGCCGAGAAGGCGCCCCACGGCTCCGCCACGCGCGTGTTGATCCACGCCTGCTCCCACTGGAGCTTCCCGTACCAGATCACGATGTACTGCGAGAAGAAGAGGTAGGTCCAGAATACCGCGAAGGCAAAGGTCATCTTGCCCAGATCCCAGAGCGTGGACTTGCCGACATGCTCGGCGAAGATCGGCTCGCGCCGCTTGAGCCAGACGGCGAGCACCGCGGTGGCCGCGAATCCGCCCCAGAACGCCCCCATGAAGTACCAGCCGCCGAAGAGCGTCGCGAACCAGTGCGGTTCGAGCGACATGGCCCAGTCGAAGATCACCATCGTCATTACACCCGCGAAGACGATCACCAGGAGCGGCGCCATGCGGGTCATGCGGTGATAGCTCTGGTCCTCTTCCCACGCCTGCCCCACCCATCCCCGGGTGAAGCGCTCGCGCCACCAGCTGCGTCCCTTGTCGTCGCGTTCCCCGGCGGTGCGCGCCTGCCCGATCTTGCCCAGATCCGGCCTGAGCGCCAGGTAGACGAAGCCGCAGGCCATGCTGAAGAGGGCGAGCACGCCCACCAGGTTGCGGCTGACCAGGAAGGGGATGTTCAGCCAGGCCGCCTTCTTCTGCACGATCGGGTCGTCGGCCATCATCTCGATCCAGGGGAAGTAATCCTCCCTGAGCGAGAGCAGCATGGGGATGAAAAGGACGAAGGCGATCGGCAGGTAGGCCGCGAAGGACTGGTGGATGCGGCGCACCGGCCAGTTCCACTTCGCCTTCACGATCCAGGTCACCACAGCGACCATCACGCCGCCCATGGCGATCGACGCAAAGTAGCTCCAGTTGACCACGTACGACTTCCACGCCAGCGCCGGGTTCTGCCACAGTGTCGCGAAAAACGACACCACGCCGACCAGGACCATGAGCCGCAGAATCGCGGTCCCGGTGGCGCTCCGGTTCACATACCGGACCGGGATCTCGCTGGGGATCGAATGGTGGGCCATCGGTCAGTTCGCCTGGAGCTGGCGGACGTAGTTGACGACGTGCCAGCGATCGTAGTGGGCGATCTGGTGTCCGTAGCCCGGCATCAGGACGCGGCCCACCCGGATCATTCCGTAGATGTAGCCGTCGCTGCGCGTCATGGCCAACCCGCCATTCAACGGGTGAGCGGCCATCGTGGGGTGCACCTCGAAGATGTAGCCGGTCGTTCCGGCGCCGTCCGGGCCGTGGCAGACGACGCACACGCGCTCGTACAACTCCTTGCCCCGCGCGAGCGACTCGGCGGTCGGCGCGACCGGGTTGACGAGGTCGTCCAGGAGATTGGGACGCTCGGTCATGTCCTCCGCCGTGAAGGGCGGGGGCAGATCCGGGCTTCCCTGCGGCTGTCCGACATTCACGTCGTACGGGCCCGCGGGGTAGTTGCCGGCGGCGAAGGGAATCGAGCCTTCCGGCGGCAGCAGCGTGTTCTCGTACGGGTCGAAGGACGGCTGGTCGCGCATGCTGCGGCCGAAGACGTCGCCCATGAAGTCGTCGAGGGGGACGCACGCGGCGGAGGCTGTGGCCGCCAGCATCGCGGTCAGGAGGAACCGGGTACGGAATCTCCTACACATCGAACCCCTCCGGTTCCTCGCGCAGCTCGGCGGGCTCATGGCTCGAGAGAAGCTTCTTCACCTCGGCCGCCTTCGCGGGCGGCGCCGTCACGTAGACCCCGAAGCTGCCGTTCGAGCACTCCGGGTGGTAGGCCACCATGGGCCGGAAGTTCGGCAGCCCCGCGTTGATGAAGAGACCGATCACCGTGGAGAGCGCCCCGAAGAGGATCGCACACTCGAAGGCGATGATCACGTACGCCGGGATCGAGAGAATCGGCTTGCCGCCGGTCACCAGAGGCCAGTCCATGGAGGTCCACGAGGTGAAGGCGAAACCGGTCGCGGCGCCCGTGAGGCCGCCGGCCAGCGTGAAGACCCGCACCGGGCTGTGGGTCAGCGCCAGCCCTTCCTCCAACAGCTCGTGCTCCGGCAGGGGGGCGTAGGCCCGGAAGCCCTTGTGGCCCGCGGCTCGCAGGGCCTTGCAAGCATCCACCGTCGAGTCGAGGTGCTCGAAGAGGGCGAAGAAGCCCTGGTGTCCGCGCCGGCGTTTCGCTCCGAAGATCATGACGCGGCCTTCCTCCGCCTGGGCGGCGGCACCACTTCCTTCATCTCGGCGATTGCCACCGGCGGCAGCAATCGGGTAAAGAGCAGGAACCAGAAGCCGAACCAGGCAAAGCTGCCCAGCAGGATCCCCATCTCCACCACCGAGGGCCGGTAGAGACCCCACGCCCACGGCTCGTACTCGTGCGACAGCGACGTCACGATGATCACGAAGCGCTCGAACCACATCCCGATGTTGATGAAGATCGAGATCACGAAGAGCGCGGCAATCGATCTTCGCACCCGCCGGAACCACAGCATGAGCGGAATCAGCCCGTTGCAGGTGAGCATGATCCAGTTCGCCCACCAGTAGTGTCCGAAGACCCGGTTCCAGAACGACCCCCGCTCAGGCGGCTCGCCCGAGTACCAGGCCAGGAAGTACTCGACCATGTAGGCGTACAGCACGATCAGGCTGGTGAGCATGCACAGCTTCGCCATCGCCTCGAAGTGCTTGACCGTGAGGTATTCCTCGAGCCCGAAGAACTTCCGCATCGGCACGGCCAGGGTGATCACCAGGGCGACACCCGAGAAGATCGCGCCGGCCACGAAGTAGGGTGCGAAGATCGTGGTGTGCCACCCGGGCACGATCGCCATGGCGAAGTCCCACGACACCACCGAGTGCACCGACAGCACCAGCGGCGTCGCCAGCGCGGCCAGGTAGATGTACGCCTTCGAGAAGTGGTGCCACTCGCGGTCCGTGCCGCGCCAGCCCAACGAGATGATCTGGTAGAACTTTCTGCGGATGCCGCGTGCGTGGTCGCGCGCCGCAGCCAGATCGGGGATCGTCCCCAGGTAGAAGAAGACGGCCGACACGGTGAAATACGTCGTGATCGCGAAGACGTCCCACACCAGCGGCGACCGGAAGTTCGGCCACAGGAAGCGCGAGTTCGGATACGGGACCAGCCAGTAGGCGTGCCACACCCGGCCCACGTGGATGAGCGGGAAGAGCCCCGCCGTCATGACCGCGAAGACCGTCATCGCCTCCGAGGCGCGGTAGATGGCCTGCCGCCACGGCGCGCGGAAGAGGAAAAGAATCGCCGAGATCAGCGTGCCCGAGTGCGCGATGCCCACCCAGAACACGAAGGTGGTGATGTAGACCCCCCACCCCACCGGCGCGTTCAGCCCCGAAACGCCGATCCCCTTGTAGATCTGGTAGAACCACGAGGTGAGGAAAACGCCCACCCCCGCGACCGCGATCGAGAATAGGGCCCACCAGCCCTTGCCGGGCCTGCCCAGAACCTTGAGGACGGCCTTGTTGACGTCCTCGTACTTCCTCACGTCCGGGTTGGGGAGCGCGCCCCGTTTGGTCAGGTCGGCGGTCGCCATCGCCTAGTGCCCGCCCTCGTCCACGTCGTGGTGCGTAACCTTCTTGAGGTAGTGGACCGCGGGCTGCGTGTTGATGAAGGCGTCCAGCACCCGGTAGGTGCGCTCGTCCTCGGCCAGCGCCTTCACGCGCGAGGTCGCGTCCTTGATGTTCCCGAAGGTGATGACGTCCGCGGGGCAGACGGTCTGGCAGGCGGGCCGGACCTCGCCGTCGTGAACCTCCCGCCCCTCCAGAGCCGCCCGGTTCCCGGCCTCGCGGATCCGCTGCACGCAGAAGCTGCACTTCTCCATGACGCCGTTGTCGCGCACGGTCACGTCGGGGTTGAACTGCCAGTTCATCGGCTCGGGGATGTTCTCCGAGGTGTACCGGTACCAGTTGAAGACTCGGACCTTGTACGGGCAGTTGTTGGCGCAGTAGCGGGTCCCCACACAGCGATTGTACGCCTGCGCATTGAGCCCGTCGGGCGTGTGGTACGCCGCGAAGACGGGGCAGACCGGCTCGCACGGGGCGTTGTTGCAGTGCTGGCAGAGCATCGGCAGGAAACGGATGTCCAGCGTGCCCGAGTGCGACGCGTCGACCGTCTCGTAGTAGCGCTCCAGGCGCAGCCAGTGCATCTCGCGCCCCATGAGGGTCTGGTTCTCGCCCACCCACGGAATGTTGTTCTCGGCCTGGCAGGCGGTGACGCACGCACCGCAGCCATTGCACTTGTCCAGGTCGATCGCCATCGCCCAGCGCGGATGGTCCTCGCCGTACTCCCCGAAGTCCGAACCCGGCAGCGGGAAATCCTCGGCGCGGCCCTCGGTCTCGACACTCTGGAAGCCGCCGGCCTCGTTCAGCTCGCGGACCTGGCCGTGGCCATCTTGCGATTCCGCCACCGCGGCGTGGCCGAGCGCGGAGAGCGCCACCGCCGGCGTCACGTTCCGGTCGTCCTGGTCGCTCGAACCCTCGGTCGAGGCGAGCCGGCGCCAGGCGCCCGTCGCGTCGATGGTTGCGTGCGTGGAGACCAGCGCCAGTGTGCCCGAGGTGCCGTCGACCGCCACCGGGAGCAGCTCCATGGGGTTCACGCCGTTGCCGTTGGCGAACCGTCCGTAGTCGGTGTGGCCGCCGCCCATCGCGATCGCCAGGGTGTCCTCGCGTATTCCGGGGTATGCCCAGACGCGAAGCTCCACCGTGCCCTGTTCCGTGGCGACGTTGACGATGTGTCCGGTACGGAGATCCAGACGCTCGGCGGTGGCCGGGTTCATCTCCACCCAGGACTGCCACATCACCTTCGAGACCGGGTCGGGCAGTTCCTGCAGCCAGGGCCGGTTCGAGTGGGTGCCGTCGCCGAAACGGGGGGAGGGGTGGACGACCAGGGTGAAGTCGCCGTCGCCCCGCAGGGTGGGGGGGTTGAAGTCCACGGCCGTGGTGGGGGCCAGCAGGGCGGTGACCTGCGGCAGCTCGACCGAATACGAGGACGAGCCGTTGCGCAGCAGCTCGCGCCAGAGCGTGTCCGGGTCGCCGGTGATTCCGATATCGGCGCCGAACTCCGTCAGCCACGCGGCGTTGGCGGTGCGGAGGTATTCGTGGAAGGTGGCCGCGCCGAAGCCGTCGTGGCCCAGGGTCCGGCCCGTGGCGAGGAGCACGTCGCTCATGGGGCGCGAGTCGTACATGGGGAGGGGCCGCGTGACCGGCTGCCGGACCGCGTACGCGCCGGGCGTGGCGTCGTTGTCGCCCCAGGACTCCAGGGGGTGGGCGTCGGGCAGCACCAGGTCGGCCATCGCCGAGGTTTCGTCGAGAGCAGTTGCGAAGGCCACCTTGAAGGGGACCGCCCTGAAGGCTTCGCCGAAGCCGGACCCGGTCGGAAGTGAATACGCGGGATTCGTGCCGGAAACGACCGCCACGCCATAGGTGCCCGAGTTCATGGCCGTGATCGCGTTTGCCATCGCCCCGTACGAGGAAGCCTCGGTCTCGGGAACCGCGTCGATGTGCAGAGTCCGTCCCAGGCTCTCCGCCGCCACGTTCAGAATCAGAACGGCCAGATTGGCCGCGGTGGCGCCACCGTGGTGTCCCGCAAAACCGGGCCCGAGCGCCAGCGCCGAGCCCTCCGCGAATCGGTCGGCCAGTGCCGCCAGCGCCTCGGCCTCGATTCCGGCCTCCTGCGCGGCGTCCTCGAGTGTGTACCGGGAAACCATGTCGGAGTACGGGCCGGCGTCTCCGCCGCGCCGCACCAGCTCTCCGGCGAGCGCCAGGGCGATGTGCGCCTCGGAGCCGGCCCGCGCGGGGATCCACTCGTCGGCGTTCTGCCCCGTCAGCGACAGGCGCGGCCCGACGAAGACGAACGTGCCCTTTTCGCCGTGGTCCACCGCGTGCATCTCGGCGAAGTCGGCCGCGAAGCGCACCGGCGAAACCCACGTTTCGAGGAAGTCGGCACCGAACGACACCAGGAAGTCGGCCGCGGCGATGTCGTAGCGGGGCAGGGTGGCCACCCCGAAGGCGATCTCGACGGCCCGGCGAAGCGCGGGATCGTCCAGCGGATCATGGATGACGCGGTCCCCCCCCACCGCCTCCACGAAGCCGTTCAGCAGCGTCGCCTCGGTGGTGCCCTTGCGCCCGGTCAGGAAGAGCGAACGCCCCCCTGCCCCCAACCTCTCCGCCAGCATGGCCAGCGCCTCGTCCCAGCTGATGGCCTCGAAGCCGTCGGCGCCCGCGCGCAGCGGCGTGGCCACGCGGTCGGGATTATAGAGTCCCTGCAACGCCGACACGCCCCGCGAACACACACCGCCCCGCGACACGGGGTGATCCGGGTTGCCCTCGATCATCACCGCCCGGCCCTCGCGGGTCCGCACCCGGATCCCGCAACCGGCCGTGCACTCGCCGCAGGTCGACGCGTACCAGGTCGCCACACCCGGGGTGATCTCCTCTGGCGGCACCACGTAGGGGATCAGCCGCTCCACCTTGTCGGTCGAGCATCCGGCCACCGTGGCGCCCGCGCCGCCCACACCGACCACCTTGAGGAAGTCGCGCCGCTTGAGGCCGTCGCTCATGTGCGCTCCTCCACGGGGCTCGCGACCCCGGTCACGGTTCGCGGGCTGCACCCGCACGCCGTCAGTAGTGACATACCGTGCAGTCGCGGGAGGCCCCGCGCTCGATATGACAGGAGACGCACCAGCCCATTCTCAGGTCCCCCGCCTCGGGCGCCATCTCTCCGAGCACCCCCATCTCCTGCACCTCGCCGTGGCAGGTCTGGCAGGTCACGCCGGCCGCGATGTGGCGCATGTGGGGAAACTTGACGTGATCGCGCACCTTGTAGATCCGCTTCCACGGAATCGGCGTCCCCGACTCGTAGTACTCGCGCACCTTCGCGATCTCCGCCTGCGCCTGATCGGTCCGCCCTCCAACGATCCCCTCCTGGTGACATCCCATGCACGTCGCCATCGGGGGAATCCCCGCGTCCACCGACCGTTCCGCCGAGAAGTGGCAGTACTGGCAGGGAATCGTGAACTGGCCGGCGTGCGTGTCGTGCGGAAACAGGATCGGCTGGGACTGCGCCTCCGCGTCGGCCACCTCGGGGGGTGCATCCCCTTCGGGGGCCTGCCGAAAGCCGATGAGGACGACGGCAAGGAGGACCGTGAGAGCTCCCACCAGGGTCGCCAGCCACAACCTTTTCATTCGAGCGGTAGGCAATCGCGGACCCGGACAGCGGGTCGAGTTGAGGGTTGATGGGAGTGAGGAGTTGCGTGGCAAAGCCGAACGAAGGTAGGAATCGCTTCCGGCGATGTCAACGAGAAGGGCGGCGCCTGACAGGGTGCCCGGATTAAGGGACACCTTCGACGGGCAAAGCGTCCGCGGGCACCCGGACGATCGGTGGAGCCGCCACCGGGGCCGCGTCGCAGGATGCGGCGGCGCCCCGGCTGCGCTACACTACTGCTCATGGTGCCAATGTCCACTCCCCCGGGCGGTTCCGCGCCGCCGGAAGACGAACGCACCGATGCGTCCCTGCACATCCACCTGAGCACGTTCACGCACGAGGGCAGGTTCTGGGATGCCCACCTCGAATTCGTCGAGGATCCGCGCGATCCCGACTCGTGCCGGGCGCGGGTCTGCTTCGTGCCGACCGACCGGGCCGACCACGAGGAACCCGCGCGCACGGCCGTGATCTTCATCGAGCCCACTCGCCAGGACGCGTTGCGCGCGGCCAAGGCGCTGAACCGCTACAATCTCGTGGCCATGCTGCGGTCGGTAACCTGAAGCTGGCCGCGCCAGCCCTTTCGCCCCGTTCCGTTGCAGTGACCCGCGCCGAGCCATGACCGCCACCACCCGACCCCTCCGCTCCCTCCTCCTTCAGGTTCGCGACCCCGACGACCCCATGAGCGGCCACGAGATCGCCTCCTTCGAGCGCGCCTTCTCTCCCCGCACCGTCCGCATCGAGATCTTCGACCTTCTCGACAGACTGCTCACGCACAAGGACCTGGAAGGCGTGGACCTGGTCCTCATGGGGGGCAGCGGCGCCTACTCGGCCGCCACCGGAGGGGCCTGGCTTCCGATGGCCCTCGATTCGCTGCGCAGCGTGTACGCGTCCGGCGTCCCCGCCTTTGCGTCGTGCTGGGGGTTTCAGGCGATGGCCGCGGCCATGGGCGGCGAAGTCGTGAACGATCGGAGCCGCGCCGAGATCGGAACGCACCCCCTCGAACTTACGGCCGCCGGACGCGACGACCCGGTCTTCGGGCACCTGAGCGCGAGCTTCAAGGCGCAGATGGGCCACGAAGACCTCGTGAAGACGCTGCCGCCGCGCGCCACTCTGCTCGCGTCGTCGTCCAGGGTGGCCAACCAGGCCTACCGCTTCGAGGACGCGCCCGTGTACTGCACGCAGTTTCATCCCGAGCTGGACGTGTCGGGTATCCTCATGCGCCTGTCGGCCTATCCCCGGTACCTGACCGAAGTGTCCGGCGAGACCTACGAGGAGATCGTGGCCAAGCTGGAAGAGACCCCCGAGACGACCCGCCTGCTCACGAGGTTCGTGGAGGTGTTCGTGGGGGATTGACCGGCTGGACCGCCAGGCCAGTCCCTACGCCTCCCTGACCCAGCGCACCAGCTCTCTCAGCGTCGGCCGCTTCCCCTGCATCAGGATCCCCACGCGGTAGATCCGTCCCGCCACCCACGCCGTCGCCCCCACCGCGATCACCATGAAGAACAGCGACAGCCCGACCATCCACCATTCGACCGACCCGGAGACGGCCCGCGGGAACATCATGATCGGGGAGAAGAAGGGGAAGACGGCGGCCCAGTCCATCCAGGCGAAGGCACTCCCTTCAAGCGAGAAGATCTGCAGCATGAAGGGGATGATGATGAGCATCATGACCGGGAAATTCGCCTGTTGCGCTTCCTCCTCCGTGTTGCACATCGCACCTACCGCGGCGAAAAGCGACGAGTAGAGGAAAAACCCCAGGATGAAGTAGACGAGGAGGAGGACCAGCGCCCCCACCCCTGGAAGGACCTCGACGATCTGGCTCAGGTCCGCCTCGGGAAGGTTGGCCGCCAGCATGGGAACGCCAACAAGACCGATCAGCGCCGCGCACGCCGCCCAGATCCCGAGCTGGGTCATGCCCATCGAGCCAACGCCGAGAATCTTGCCCAGCATGAGGCGTCCGGGCGTCAGCGCCGAGATGACCACCTCGACCACCCGGTTGCGCTTCTCGTCCAGGACGGAACGCAGGACGAACTGCCCGTACAGCAACATCGACATGTACAGGATGAGGGCGCCGGCCACCCCCGTCACGATCCCGGACACCTCTTCCACTTCGGACACCTCTTCGCCGAGTCGCTCGAAGCTCAGGTGGCTGCCACCCAGCAGCTCGCGCACTCCTTCCGTGTTTTCGGTAAGGGACAGCCGCAACTCCAGAACCGTCTCCACGACGATGCTCTCCATCAGCGCACCGCGAATCCGGCCCGGGGATTCCCTGCTCCGGTACGCGAACGCCCCCTCCTGCAGGGTCAGCTCGTCGAGGACGATGTAGGCTTCGATCTCTTCTTCGAGAACGCGGCGGTCCAGCTCTTCCAGCCCGATCCCCGAGTCCACGATCTCCAGGTCGTATCCGGCCGCTCCCATGCGGCGAGCGACCTCTTCCCCGACCTCCCCCGTGAAGTCGACGAGCGCCAGCTGACGCTGCGATTGCTCGGCCCGCACGGCCATGAAAGCGCTCAGCCCGATCATGCCGAGCATCAGCACGGGTATCGCGATCGTCGAAATCACGAACCCCTTGGTCTTCACGCGCTCGACGTACTCGCGCCTCAGCACGGCCCATACCTGCTTCCATGCCGTATTCATCGCGCACCTCCCGCGGCCTTCAGGGCCGGTTCGGGGGCCGGGTCGCCCGCGTGCCTGACGAAGATTTCGCGCAGCGTGGGTTCCAGGAGCTCGAAGCGCCGGAGGCTGACTCCTTCCGCCACGGCGGCCGCGAGGATGCGGTCGCTGTCGACGCGGGGGTTCAGGGTGAGGTGGTGCGCGTAGCCCACCCTCTCGATTTCCGTGACGCCCAGCCGGGTGAGCCAGCGGTCGTCACCCTCGAATTCGACCGCGACCACGTTGGAGCGTTCACGGCGCTTGATCGCCTTCAGGTTCCCGTCCAGGACCTTGCGGGACTTCGAGATCAGGCAGACCCGCTCGCAGAGCCGTTCCGCCTGCTCCATGAGGTGGGTGGAGAAGAGGATGGTGGCGCCCTGTTCCCGCTGTTCAAGAACGATCGACTCCAGCACTTCCTGGTTGATCGGGTCCAGACCGCTGAACGGTTCGTCGAGGATGAGCAGATCGGGCTTGTGGAGCACGGTGCCGATGAACTGTACCTTCTGCTGCATGCCCTTCGAGAGCGTCTGGACCTTCTTGGCCGCCCACTCGCCGAGATCGAGCCGCTCCAGCCATTCCATCGCCCGCTTGCGCACGATCTTCCGGTCCATCCCCCTGATCTCTCCCAGGAAGACGAGCTGCTCCAGCACCTTCATCTTCTCGTAGACGCCCCGTTCCTCGGGCAGATACCCCACCCGGCTGCGGCGCGCGAAGTCGGGGAAGCCGCCGAAGAGCTCGACGGTGCCGCGGTCCGGGACCAGGATGGCCATCATCATGCGGATGGACGTGGTCTTCCCCGAGCCGTTCGGCCCGAGCAGCCCGAGGATGGCCCCGCGGGGTATCTCGAGGTCGAAGTCGGAGACCGCCGTGTGGGAGCCGAAGCTCTTCGTCACACCGGCGAGGCGTACCGCTGCTTCCGTCATGGATTGTTCCTGTGGTCGATGTGGGTCTTCGGCGGAGCGGGATTCTCGAAGCGAATGCCGCCGCTCGCCACCGGCAAATGTACGCTATGCGGCGGTCATATGTTCACCCACTGGATGCGGATCGCCACCGGTGCCTGTCCGTCGGCGCGGCCCCCGGGATGCCGCTCCATGCGATCAAATCAAGGCCTGATGACAGGAACGAGTCCCTCGGCGGCGCCCTATCCGGCGTCCCTGAGGGAACTGCGTGGAACCTTGAGGGGGTGCTTTGCCTATATTGCAGCTTACGAATCGTGACGGGCCCTATCGGACGATGCCGAAGGGGTCGGAAAGGGATCCGTGGACGCAGATGGATCGCGTCGCGGGTCACCTCAGGAGGGGCCCAAGCACAGAGGAGTCGAAGTGGCAATCTACCGAACGCTCTTCTACGGTGATGTGACTGTTGGCACCGGCGGACGAATGACGATTCCGCTCTCAATGCGGGAGAGTTGCGGGATCCGTGCCGGCGACACTATGACAGTACGTGTGGAGGAGAATCCTGACGGGATACGTCAGTTGGTCATGTGGCGGGCCAAGGCCGAACCGAACGACTGAGCTGACACTAAGCCCGTTCGGGTGAGCGAAGTTCGCACCAGCGAACGAGTTCCCCGAGCGGGCGGCTTCCGTCGTGGAGCCATTCGGGTTGCGGGAAAGGGACTTCATCCAGTGGTACGATGCGGGTGACGCCGAGTGCGGCCAGTCCCTCGGCAAAGCTCCCGATGCCGGTTCGATCAGCCACCCGCTCCACCGCGCGACCTTCGCCGATCCCCGCCTTCCCAGCCGGCTGCTTCTCGCAAACGCACCTCGGCACCACCGTCTCATCGCCCACGCCCACCAGGCCCACCGTCTGGAGGACCGGAGACAGGGGGGCGAGGATCTCGAGGCAGCCTTCCCGGTCGGAAATCGGCACGACCCAGGCCGTGCGTCCGCCCACCGGCTCGAACTGTTCGGGAGGAGCGAGGACCACGGTCCAGTCCGTACTTTCGGGGGACCGGATCTCGACATCTCCGGATGCGGCTCCGCGCATGGCAAAGCGGCCCCTGAGTTGGCGTAGCGAGGACAGTTCGCCGGGTGTGAGGGATCCGGCGGGCAGGGTCGCGGCGGTTCGCGTAAGGTGCTCGGCCAGGCGGCCGCACCAGCGATGCGCCTCGGTGCGGTCCCCCAGCAGCAGGATGAGGTGGGTGCTGACGCAACCCTTCTGGTCGAAGAGGGAGATGGCTCTTGCGGCTTCGGCGGCCGCGCCGGGGGCCGCGTGCGGATCCACGATGGCGACTCCGAGGCGGTGGGGGTGCTCGATGAGCCGCGTTGAGGCGGGGGCGCGTGCGCGGATGGACTCAATGGTGTCGTTGCCGCCGTAGATGACGACCTGGTCGGCCCGGGTGAGGAGTTCCCGTTCCCAGGCTTGCCATGCGGGTGCGCCGCCGGGCCAGTAGTGGACGGCGACGGCGGCCGCGAGACGGGGGTCCGCGCGGTGAAGCTCCCGTGCAAAGCGCGTGGTGAGGGCCGCGTCGCCGGCGCCGGGCTTGACGAGCACGGGTGATCGGACAAGCAGCGCCCGGATCATGGAGGTGACGGTGACGCCGGGTACGGAACCCGCGCCGAAGTGGAGGGTGATTCCCGGCGCGGCCGCGCGCACGGCGCGATCGGTTTCGTTGACGAATCCGTCGAGGACGCGCGGGTCGGGGAATTCGGCCCGGACGAGGCGGTCGAGGGCGCGGGTGTTCCATGATACGGCCATTCCGGCCAGGGTTTCCCGGGTCATGGCGCGGGAGAGGCCGCTGTTGGCGGCGACTTCGGCGATGGCGTCGTCGTCGAGGGTGTGGGGGAAGTGTTCGCCGACGGAGCCCAGCAGGGTGATCATCTCGTCGGTGCTCATGGCGGCCAGTGTGGCTCGCGCGTTGCGCAGCGAGGATGTCAGGTGTTGCGCTAAATCGTGGTCGGACTCTGGGTAACGCACTCCGAGAGCACCCGCATCGATGTGCTCGAATGCGGTCGGTGCGGGTATCTCCGGTGGGAAGTGCCAGGCGTCGATTCGGAACAGGCGCGGCGCGGTCATCGGGGTCGGCCGGAGGATTGGGGCGGGATCATCGGGCCGACCGCAACAGCGGGGGACGGGAGTCGGCGCAGGTCATCACAGGCCCTCACCGGGCTGGTCCGGTTGCTCGCAGGAAAGACTCCGCCGCCAGGGAGCAGCCTCGTGGGGTGGCGCCTTTGGCCCGCCCCAACACACGCACTCCGCCGTCTCGGGTGGTGTGGCCGAAGTCTTCGGTGAGGATGTGGCAGACGGAACCCGCGTTGGCCAGGTCGAAGTGGGCGAGGAGGCCGGGTTCGCCGGGGGGGAGGGGGGCGAGGGTGGCGGGGTCGAGGGCGCGTGTGCGCACCCAGGGCGGGAAGCGATGGACGCGGGAGGGGAGGGGCGGGGCGGTGCCCGCGACGCCGTCGTATGCCTGTGACAGGAGTTCGGTCATGCCGTACTCGTTGATGATGCAGGACCGGGGTATGTTCAGGGCGTGTTCGGCGCGGCCGTAGAGCGTGGCCCGGTCCACCTCGGCCGCGCGGCCCTTGAAGCCTCCGGTTTCCATCATGCGGGAGCCCGCGGGTAGTTGGATGCGCTCGTCACCCAGCGCGTCGAGGAGGTGGACGAGGGCGAAGGCGGTGGTCAGGACGAGGACGGGGTGCTCCGTCGCAGCGGCGTTTCGAACAGCGTCGATGTCCGCACCGTCTTCGGGGCGGAAAGCCCACACCGCGCTGGTAACTTCGGGCTCTGCCGCGATGCAGCCGGCCATGGTGGAGAGCGAGGAATCGGGGGCGTTGTGGGGGCTGGGGATGAGGGACAGCATTCGTAGCTGCGCGGCACCGCTCATGAGGTGACGGTAGTAGTTGGCGCGCGCGGCCGCACGGTACAGGTCGAGGCTAACGACGTGGTGCTCACCGCGACGACCGCCGCCACCCGTCGTCCCGCTGGTGCGGAAGACCACCTCGGGCGTGCCGGATACGATCGGGATGTCCCTGAAGGCGGTCGCGGGGACGGGGGGGATGTCACGCCAGTCGGCGGGCGGGTCCCCGCGCGAGGCGTCCCAGAAGCGGCGCAGAATGGGGTTGGCCGCGCGTTGGGCGGCGTGGATGCGCATGGCGAGGGCGTCGAAAGCGGAGTCGTCGGCCAGGGCCGCTGCTGCGCGGCCCGCCATGGACTCGCAGAGTGCGGCGTGGTCGGCCACGGGAGCCGAGAACCCGAGAGTGCCAGGTTGAAGTACGGCGCGGGCTTTCCTGAAAACGGCGTCGTCGCGTCCTTCGACCGCGTCGTTGGGTACGGTGGAATTGGCGGGATCAGCGCTCTCGCCGGGCACATCGCCGCCCCATTCCCGGAACGTCTCGGCCAGTTCCTCCAGAATCGTCGGCATGACAGGAGTCCCCTCGCTCGCCTGGCCCGAAGCGTCGGGAGACGGCGGGCGCGCACCCGCGATTCGCGACACCATTTCGCCGTTCACGCCACCCTACCGCCCCACCCCCACGCCCACCCCCCGCACCCCCCGCCCCCCCATCCGCCCCGTCTGCTCTCCGTCACGGATCGTGTGCACACCCCCCACGACCACATGCCCGATCCCCACCGGGTACTGGTGAGGATCCTCGAACGTAGCCCGGTCGGCCACGCTGCCGGGATCGAACACCACCACATCCGCGGCGGCCCCCACCCGGAGCACGCCCCGGTCCTCCAGCCCGAGCTTCCGCGCGGGCAGCCCCGAGATCTTGTGTACGGCGGCCTCCAGCGCCATTGACTTCCGGTCGCGAACGTAATGACCCAGCAGCCGCGGAAAGCTCCCATAACCGCGCGGATGCGGCGACGATCCCGACAGCGGCCCGTACGGTGCGTAGGCCCCCCCGTCCGAGCACACCATTCCCAGCGGATGCGCCAGGATGCGCTCCGTGTTCTCCTCGGACATGCCGAATCCTATCATCCCGACGCTGCCGCCCGCTTCGCGCAGGAGCCGCACGGTCAGTTCGTACGGGTCCTCGCCGCGTTCGGCGGCCAGCTCGCCGAGCCGCCGCCCCCGTGCATAGGCGTTCGCGCCGCCGATCCGCGTGACCTGGACCGCGTCCCAGGAGCCCAGCAGCGCGATCTTGTCGCGGCAGGCGCGCTCCAGGGCCGGGGCCGTGTCCGGATTGGCGAGGCGTTCGAGGAAGCGGGCCGTGCCGCCGGCCCTCACCGAGGCCGGAAAGAGGTTCGAGAGGCCCGTCGCGTACGCCACGTAGGGATAGCGGTCAAAGTGCGCATCCACCCCGCTGGCCCGTGCGGCCTCGATCGCCGCGAGGGCGGCTTCGGCCTTCCAGTAGTTGCGCTGTCCCTGCGCCTTGAGGTGCGAGATCTGGACAGGGACGCCGGCCATTAGGCCCACGTGCAGCGCCTCTTCGACGGCGGCGAGGAGGCGGTCGTCCTCGTTGCGCATGTGTGACGCGTAGGGGTACGGCGTCCCGCGCAGCTCGGTGGCCAGGGCGACCAGTTCGTCCCGGGTGGCGAAGCTGCCGGGGGTGTACTCGAGGCCGGTGGAGAGGCCGACCGCGCCGGCGGCGAGGCCGGCCCGCACCAAGGCACGCATCCGGGCCAGCTCGGCGTCGGTGGCGGGGCGGTCGGCGCCGCCGATCACGTAGCCGCGCACGGTCCCGTGGCCGATCATCGAGGCCACCGACACGGCGGGGCGCTCCCGGTCGATGCGGTCGAGGAAGCCGCCGATGTCGCGGAAATCGATCTCGACGTTGTAGCCGCGGCGGTAGCGGTCGCGCGTGGACTCGAAGGCGCCGTCGCTCCAGGGGCCGATCGAGCTGCCGTCCTGTCCGACGACCTCCAGGGTGACGCCCTGCCGCACGCGGCTCTCGGCGCGTGGATTGACCAGGAGGGACAGGTCGGCGTGGGAGTGGATGTCGATGAAGCCGGGGGCGACGGCCATGCCCCGGGCGTCGATCTCGACGGTGCCGCTGGCGGGGACCCGGCCGATGGCGCCGATGCGGTCGCCGGTGATGGCGATGTCGCCGGTGCGCGGAGGGGCTCCCGTGCCGTCGATGAGGGTGCCGTGGCGGATGACGAGGTCGGTGCGGGAGGCGGGGGCGGGGCCTCCGGGCGCGCGGGCAAGGCGGGCTGCGGTGCCGGTTCCCGTGACCGGGGGCGTCGCGGGTCTCGGCCCGAGGCCCGTGAGCCCTGCAAGGCCGACGAGTGCGGCTTTGCTGCCGTCGGTGACGAAATCGCGCCGCTTCAAGGTCGCCGTCCTTCATCCCCCGAACCCCCTCCAAAGGACCCCGCGGAGCGTCGCAGCCGGTTCGCGCCGATACCCCCGGCGCGCAGAATCTTGGCCTGCTGGCGGGCCTGCTCGCGACCCACGAGTTCGGTGACCGCGGACAGGTGCTCGTCCATCTCGGCGTAGTCGTCCGCGGGGAAGCTCTCGGCTTCGGTCCGGTCGAGGAGTTCGCGCAGCCCGCGGATTTCGCGGCGCGCCTTCTCGATCGCGCGGCGGAGTCTGGCGAGTGCGCGGCGGGTTTCGGCTTCGGGGGTTTTCATGACATGAAGGATGGTGCCGGGCTACGGGCGGAGCAACGGCAAAATGGGACAGATTTGGGGGGGGCGATGCGGAGGCGGGTTCGTCTGGCGGTGTGAAGACGTCGGCTCGAAGTGGCGGGTGTTGCGCGTGACGACTCAGCCGGACCCAGCCGCCTCCCGAATCCGAAACACAATCACATGCTCCACGTCCAGCGAGTCGCGGCCGACGCCGAGGACTTCCCTGTTCTGGATCGAGTGGAGTTCCGTGGTCGGGCCGAGGTCGAAGGTGCCGAGCGTGGTGCCGTCCTCGCCCAGGAGGGACCACTCCACACTGTCGGCCGAACGGGGCGCGAAATGTTCGATGAGCGTCTCGGACCCGTCGCTGATCACCGCGGAATAGAAAGGGCGCGGCACCGACTCGCCCCAGACCTCGATCGCTTGTCGCACAAACGCCATGTAGTAGCTGGGCCGCTGGCTTGCCACAGCCTCGTTGCGTTCCAGGACCCGGTCGAGCTCCGCCTCGGAAACTGAGGTCGGTTGCGAAGCGGGTCGCAGAGTCCGCACCGCCTGCCCATCCCACCCGAACGACACCACGCGCCCGTCCCTCGCATCCGCGAAGATCACCCCTGTCAGCGTCAGGTCGTACGTGCCCCACGCGCTGAACGCCGGTACCCCCATCCCCAACCCCCCGTCCGCTTCAAACACGAAGTGCTCGCCACCCGGGACTTCGATCGGTGTCGGCAGCGCCGCTTCCGTCCGGTCCACTCGATAGAACTCAATCGTGTCTCTCAGGACCTTCCCGGCATTCTCCTGACCGGTGTCGGTCCGCCTCGCGACCGTCGCCACCGGGGTTCCGCTGGAGCTGAACCCGACCTGCTGGGGTGTCCCGGTGGTTCCCCGGAGCGACCACATGGCGACGAACGAGTCCCGATGGAAGAGATTGACCCGTCGCCTGAGCCCGTCGAGGACGAGAATCGAGTCGCCCCTGGTGTCCATATCCAGCACGCCCAGGAATTCGCCCGGACCTTCTCCCAGACGGCCGACGGTCCCGACCTGATTGCCGCTTGCGTCCAACAGCAACACATCCACCGAGCCCGAGTTCATCACCACGAGATCGCCACTGGCCAGCCGTCCCACGCCTCCCACGTAGTGAAACAGGTCGCTGTGGATGATGGCGACGGTGTCGAGGACGAGTTGGACGGGGGCTTCGGGCGGAGCCTCGACTTCCGGGCTCTCCCGCTCGCATCCGGCCGTCGCGGTCAGGAGGCATAGGCTGGCGGGAACGCCCCACCGTTTCGTCACCGGACCCAAACAGCGCAGCCTTCGACCATGCATTCGATCACCCTCCTTGTGATCCCCGGCCCTGGCGTCGACCGGGTATCGTGTGGACATGCCACGATTTTCCTAAGACGTTAGGATATCGGAACGGCAGTGTTTTCCAACCCGGACATGATCATGAACGAGCCGGGGGGGAGGGGCCGAGGTTGGGGGGTGTGATGGTGAGGGGTGGATGGAGGTTGGGATGGTGGGGTGGGGGAGGGGGCGGCGCAAGGGCCGCCAGCCCCGAGGCGAGCGGAGCGAGCCGAGGGGCGGGCGGGGCCGGTCATGCTGCGGGGTTCAGCGCCTTGGCGATGAGGTGGAAGAGCGCCTTGCGGGCCCGCTGGACCTCCTGGCCCGCCTTGAGGCTGTCCACGGCGTGCGCCGCGGCGTCAATCTGCTCGAAGGTGATGCCGGGCTTCAGAAAGCCGTCGGCCCCGGGCAGCGATCCGAGCTTTTCGTACGGGGTCATGACCAGCTCCTGGGGGTACTTCCTGCGGCGGTGCCCGTTCGCATCCTCGACCTCGACCGCGAAGAGGCAGGTGCGGTGATGGTTGAGAAAGGGCGAGAGATGGTCGCGCAGGAACGCGTCGGCATCCGGTGCCAGAGACTCCGGGATGTGGCTGCGCCCCAGCCACCGGCGTACGACGTTGCCGTTCTTGGACTCGACCAGCGCGTTGTCGTTCGAGCGCCGGGGCCGCGACTTCGTGAACTCTTCGACGTGCAGCTTGTTCAGCATCTCCGCGACCCGGTGGTTGATGTACTCCGACCCGTTGTCGGAATGGAAGGCCAGGACGCGGAAGGGGAACGCGCCGACGAGCTCCTCGAGCACGGGGACCATGAACTGCTCGGTGATCCGCCGAACCGACGCAAGTTGTTGGTACTGCGTCACTTCGTCGACCATGTTGATCACGTAGGCCCCCTTCTCGCCGTCGCGGTCGCCGCTGTGCACGGTGTCGACCCGCACGAAGCCCGGGCGGCCCTCCGGCCGGGGCCTGCGCCGCTGCCCGATCGGCGACGACGAGCCCCGCGTCGCGCGGTACGTGGTCCGGGCACGCCGGTACGCCCGGCGGGCACGCAGGTTGTAGATGTGGCCGTTCGAAATCCCCGCCAGGCGCTCGAAGCGCTTGTCGCCGAAGACATGGTACATGCGCCACAGGATCCTCTTCGTCGCCGGTCCCGAGAGCTGGCCGAAGGCCTCGTCCACCTCCGCCAGCAGTATCGCGTCAGCGGTCGTGTAGACCGTGGCGAAGGGACGCGAAGGAGGGCGCAGCCGGTGGTCGCGGATGCGGCCCGTGCGGCGCTGCTGCCTGATCAGCCGCGTCAGCTGGGCGTCCGAGTAGCCGGTGACCTTGGCGGCGTACTTCCTGACCAGGCCCTTCCCGGCCCTCGACAGGCCGAAGTGGTAGCGGAACCGGACCAGCGTCCGCTCAATGAACGCGTATGCCGCCTCACGGTCGTGGGGGGCGATGTCCGCCCCCTCGCTCCCGCCGAGGAAGGCGCGGATGTCGTCGACGGTGCGAATCCGTTCGGTGCTGAGTGTCACGATCATGCTCCCATGATCTGCTCGCACCCCCGCTCATGCTTGTCTGTTAGTCTCAGACCCGGGTGGCAGGGAAAACCCGGCCCTTCGGCGCCCCGCGGGGCGCCGAAGGGGGGCGGTGGTCGGATCGTTTCAGGCTTGGCCGTAAGGGGCCGCAAGTGAGTTTGGTCGCCACCGTCCTTCCCAACGTCCTGAATGGATACCTGAGCATAATGGCTCGCATGACAAGCACAGGAGAAGGGAATATGACCGAGCATACCGTCGGGATCGACATCTCGAAAGCCTGGCTCGACGCCTACGCCGCGCCCGAGGGGAGGGCCGCCCGGTTCTCGAACGACACGGCCGGGTTCCGGAAGCTGATCGCCTGGATCGGCCCCGAGGCCGGCCGGATCGCCTACGAACCCACCGGGCCCTGGCATCGCGACTTCGAGGAGGTGCTGCTGAGGGCCGGACTTCCCCTCTATGCCATCAATCCGTACCAGGTCCGTTGCTTCGCCCGATCGCAGGGGCGACGCGCAAAGACCGACGCGATCGACGCGCGCACGTTGGCGCGGATGGCCGCCGTGATCGACGATCTCCGCCCGACCAAGGCAACGTCCGGGAACGAGCGCGACCTCGCCGAACTGAGGTTGGTGCGCGATGGGCTGGTGGCGGACCGGACTCGTACTCTCAACCGCGGCAATCACTTGCGCCACCCCTTGGCCAAGCGGGTCAACAAGGAGCGTCTGGCGCAAATCGAGCGTCAGCTGAAGCGCATCGACGCCGTGATCGCCAAGCTTCTCCAAAGCGAGGAGACGCTCAAGCGCCGCTGCGAGATCCTGACCTCGATCCCGGGCATCTCCGGCGTCACCGCTGCGGGCCTGATCGCTCACATGCCCGAACTGGGCACCATGACCGGCCCCCAGGCCGCCAGTCTCGCCGGGCTGGCTCCGGTGACCCGGGAGTCCGGTACCTGGAGGGGGCGCAGCTTCATCCAGGGCGGAAGGGACAAGGCTCGCCGGATGCTCTACATGCCTGCACTGGCCGCCATCCGCGCTAATCCCGCCCTCGGACGGAAGTACGCGGCACTCGTCAAAGCCGGGAAGCCGCCCAAGGTCGCCATCACGGCCGTCATGAGAAAGCTCGTCGTCCTCGCCAACGCCCTCGTGCAGCAGGATCGCCTGTGGACGCCGGAACCGCCCGCCACCGCCTGATGGCTACGCGGCATCTCTTGCTCCAGACCCGCTCGCACTGGAGCTGCGACTCGCCCCGCCGGCTTGCGACATGGATACTCACTTCCCGTTGGAAACCGGCTCCCCGCTCATGATCATTTCTCATTGGACAACGCTACGGCTACTGCAATGCCATCTCGGCGGATACCTTGTCCGGCGATGGAATCCGTGAACCGGTTGTCATGAAGGACGAGAGATGGGAAACGCAATCCGTTGGAGTGGGGCGCGCATTGTCGCAGTTGGAGCGGTGGTGGTTTTGCTGGCCGCGTGGAGGAGTAGCGGCGGCGGGGAGCCGCAGGGTCGACCGGAAAACGGGACCGCACAGGATGCCTGGATCGACACGGTTCCGCTGCTGACCATCGGCGACGAGGCCGGCGACCCGCTGCACAGGGTCAGCGGCGCCGTTCTGGTCGGGGATACGCTGATCATCGCCCAGTCGACCTCGCTTCGCTTCTACGACCGGCGCTCGGGCGAGCTTCTCCGGCGGGCAGGGCGGTGGGGGGAAGGACCGGGGGAATACAAGGAAATCGCATCCCTGCACCGCGTGGGCGAACGGCTGTATACGTATGATTCCTTCTCCCGCCGGGTGACGGTCTGGGACCTCTCGGGCGCGCTCGAAGGGACAGTCGACATTGAGTACTGGGCACCGTACCGATCCCCGGAGCTGGTGGGCGTCTTTCCGGATGGCACATTCCTGACCGCCGCGGAGTTCCGGGACTATGACAATCCGCCCAAGTCTCCCATGTTTCACCGCCACGCGATGGTGCTGGGAAGGTATGACACGAGCGGAGTCCTGGTGGACAGCCTGGGCTACTATCTCGGAAATGAAAGGTACCTTGCGCCTCTCCCAGGTGGACTAAGGCACGGGCGGCCTCCTCCGTTTGGCCGCGAGAATTCGGTCGGGATGATCGGCGACGGATACTACATCCTCGACAACAAGGATGCGATGATTCCGGTTTTCGACATGACCGGGACTCTGGTCCGCGAAATCGGACCCGACCCGCCGCCGGATCCCGTGAGGATCTCCCGAGAAGACCGCCGCCGCTTTGCCGATTTCGACGACATCGATCGCGACGATTTCCCACAGTTCTACCCTTTCTACAGCCGGGGCAGTGCCATCGTGGGCGACGCCTTCTGGGTCCTGGACTACCTGGACCGGGAGCGTGACGACCGGATGGAATGGAGCGTGTATTCCCAGGAGGGAGAGCCGTTGGGACGCGTGACGGCGGAGGAGAGGCTGAAGATCCTCGCGGTGGACGGGGATGTTGCCGTCGTGGTGCATTATGACGGTTGGAATGTCGAGACGGTGCAGTTGCGCCGCATTGTGAACCCTTGATGATCCACTGAGACCCCCAGCAACCGAGGCACAGCCCTTGAGCGCACATCGGAAAAGGCACGGGAGTCCCCGGCCGCGATCCCACCGCACCCCCCTCCCCCTCCCCGCCATCCTCCTCGCGGCCATCACCCTTCTCCCACCCCCCCTGACCGCCCAGCCCCCCTACGACATCGTCCTCGCCGGCGCGCGCGTCATGGACCCCGAAACGGGCCTCGACGCGATTCGCCACGTCGGGATCCGCGACGGCGAGATCGCCGCAATCTCCGAGGACCCCCTATCCGGCGAGATCGTCCTCGACGTGACCGGCCTCGTCGTCGCGCCCGGGTTCATCGACCTGCACGCGCACGGGCAGACCAACCGCGCCAACGAGTTCCAGGCCCGGGACGGGGTCACCACCGCGCTGGAACTGGAGAGTGGGGTGGCGCTGCCGGCGGCCTGGCTGGCCCGGCGCGGCGAGGGCGCGATCCTCAACTTCGGCGCGACGGTCTCGCACATGTCGGTGCGGACGCGCGCCATGCCCGGGCTGGCCGACACCGTGCAGAGCGTGATGGCCATGATCGACAACGACCCGGACGGCGCACTCCGCCGGTTCGGAACGGTCGCATCGAGGGTCCGCTACGACCCGGTCCAGCCAGACGACTACCCGGCGCTCCGCGACGCCCTGGCAAGCGGTCTCGCCGACGGCGCCCTCGGGATCGGCATGGCGCACCAGTACTACCCCGGAGCCAGCCTCGAAGAGATCCTCGAGGTCTTCAGGTTCGCGGCCGACGAAGGCGTCACGATCCACACGCATGTGCGCGACATGGGGATCGGCGCCATGCAGGAGGTCCTCGCCAACGCCGTCGCGACCGGCGCGTCGCTCCACATCGTGCACGTCAACAGCTCCAGCCTGTGGCGCATCGGCCCGATCCTCGACCTCATCGGCGGCGTGCGCAGCCGCGGCTTCGACGTCACGACCGAGGCGTACCCCTACACGGCCGCATCCACCGGTCTCCAGTCCGCCCTTTTCGACCCCGGCTGGCAGGAGAGTCTGCAGATCAGCCACGGCGACCTGCAGTGGCAGGACACCGGCGAGCGCCTCACCGCCGAGACCTTCCAGCGATACCGGGCCCAGGGCGGCACGGTCATCATCCACATGATGAAGGACGAGTGGATCCGCGAGGCGCTGTCGCGCGACTTCGTGATGGTCGCGTCGGACGGGATGCCGTACGCGCCGGGAGCGCACCCGCGTAGCGCGGGCACCTTCTCGCGCTTCCTGGGGCGGTACGTGAGGGACGAAGGGCTCATGCCGCTCATGGAGGGGCTGGAAAGGATCACGATCATGCCGGCGCGGCGCCTGGAGCGGATGACGGACCAGGCGCGGCGGAAGGGTCGGGTGCAGGTGGGGATGGACGCCGACGTCACGGTGTTCGATCCGGACAGCATCATCGACACGGCCACGTTCGAGGATGACCTGTCGTTTTCGGTGGGTGTCGCCCACGTGCTGGTGAACGGGGAGTTCGTGGTGCGGGACGGGGAGAATGTCGACGGGGCGATGCCGGGGCGGGCACTGGTCGGAAAAAAGGCGCAATCGACGAGAGGGGCCATTCCGGCGCCCGCCCTCCCGGCCACCAACCGCCCACCGGCCGCTCCCACCCCTCGAGCCACCACCGCCCAGCCCTACGACATCCTCATCCAGAATGCCCGCGTCCTCGACGGCACCGGCAACGACTGGTTCCGTGCAGACATCGCCATCACCGGCGACCGCATCGAGCGCATCGGCCGTCTTCCCGACGCCACGGCCCATCGCACCATTGACGCGACCGGCCAGTACGTGTCCCCCGGCTTCATCGACCTGCACTCGCACGCCGACCGCGCCATGACCTCGGAGCACCTCGAGGCCCGCCGCGCGAAAAGCCTGAACAGCCAGGGCCTCACGACGATCATCGGGGCCCCCGACGGGCGCAACGGAAGCTGGCCGATCACCGGCGAGATCGCGGCGATGCGCGACCGGGGCCACGCCATGAACTTCGTGCCCATGGTGGGCCACAGCACGGTGCGCCTCCAGGTCATGGGACGCGACTACGAGCGCGTCGCGACTCCAGGCGAGATCGCGCGCATGCAGGATCTGGTGCGTGCGGGGATGGAGGCGGGGGCATGGGGACTCGGTGCCGGGGTGGAATACCGGCCGGCGCGATACAGCGATCCCGAAGAGCTGGTCGCGCTGGCGAAGGCGGTCGCGCCCTACGACGGCTTCTACATCGCGCACCAGCGCAGCGAGGCGTCGATGCCGCTCTGGCAGCTGCCGAGCAACGTGGACGACTGGCCGGTCGACGGGCTGCAGGCGCTGGAGGAGACGATCAACATCGCGCGCGAGGCGGGAATCCGCGTGGTCGCCAGCCATCACAAGGCGCGCGGGCGGTCCAGCTTCGGCCGCTCCGGGCACGACACGCTGGTGGTGAACGCGGCCCGCGCCGAGGGGCTCGAGGTCTACCTGGACGTGTACCCGTATGAGACTTTTGGCGGCGGTGCCCGTCCGATGATCCCCAAGTGGAGCCTGGTGCACGACACCGTCGATACGAGCGGTGGGCGGGACAGTCCGGTGTACAACCGGCCGGGCATCTACGACCACGCGCGGTTGCACCTGGAGCGGCGCTGGAACGATCCCGCGACGCGGGAGCTGATCGCGCGTGACATCGCCTGGATCGTGGATCACAACGGGGGGGCGGAGCGGGTCGTCGTGCTGCGCTACCCGGATGAGGCGTTCGTGGGCAAGACGCTGGCGGAGCTCGCGAAGGAGAGGGGGGGCACTTTTCAGGATGTGGTCGTGCACATGGCGCTGAACGGGTACCCGAACATGATCGGCGGAGCGAGGACGCGGGGGTACGGGATTCACGATGTGGACGTGGTCAACTACTACAGGCAGGAGTACACGGCCACCGCGTCGGACGCGGGGGTGAGCGGGGTGGCGGGGACGCCCTTCGCCGCGGTCGCGGGCGCGCATCCGCGTCATTTCGGCGCCTTCACCCGCAAGATCGCGCGCTACGTGAAGGACCTGAATGCGATCTCGCTGCCGTTCGCGGTGCGTTCGATGACGGGGCTGCCGGCGCGGATCATTGGTCTGGAGGACCGGGGGCTGCTGCGAGAGGGGTACAAGGCGGATTTGGTGATCTTCGATTTGGGGCGGCTGCGGGATCGCGCGACGGTGCTGGAGCCGGATCTGTTGAGCGAGGGGGTGGATTACGTGATGGTGAATGGGGTGTTTACGGTGGATGGGGGAGAGTTTACGGATGAGCTGCCGGGGGTGGTGGTGGTGCGGGGTGGGCGGCCGGTGAGTTGAGGGGGTTGGTGGACGGGGGAAGACGGCATCCGGGCTGGTCTGAGGCGAATGCGGACCGTTACTGTGCGGGGTGGTGAGGAGGGGGTGTTTCGGCCTCCGTAACAGGTTCCTCGATCAAGGAGGCTTGCCGTGTTTGGTTCATTGGGAAGTGAAAGCACACGGCTACGCGCGCCTGGCGTAGGCCAGTGCGTTGTGTTCGCTGCACTCGCCTCGCCTCTGGGCGCCCAGGACTCGGTGCTGGTGGTGCCCGATGCCCCGGCCTGTGCCGCGTGCTCGCTTGAGATCTCGGCCGTGGTCGAACTCGGCGACCGTGAGGGGCCGGGTATCGTCGGTGGACCGAACATGGTCGGTGAAACAGCCCGTGTCGCCCGCTCCCATGACGGCGACTACTACGTTGCTGCCGCGTTCGGGGATGGGAGGCTGTTGCGATTCTCTCCCGACGGTGTCTTTCAGGATGGTATTGGGCGGGCTGGTGAGGGGCCGGGGGAGTACATCTTGCCGGTACTGCTGGCAGGGAGCGCCGATGACCTGACCATTCTGGATGTCGTGCCTTTCCGACTGACGACCATCCGTGGCGGCGAGGTCGCGACAACCAGTCTGCCGGTCCGCGGTCACACCTGGGCCGTTTTGGCTGATGGCCGCCACATCTATAGCGGTCTGTCATACGAGCGTGAGGGAGCCGGTCAACCCCTCCACTTGTACGACGTGGCGAGTGGTCGGGTCACGCGCTCTTTTGGTGGCGAAGGGGTTCGCGTAGACCCAGGTCCGCGACGCGGCAGGGCGCGGCTCAGCGTTGCAGCAGCTGCGGATGGGAACATCTGGGTGGCGCGCGAAAACCGTTATCGGATCGACAAGTGGAGTCCGGACGGGGACCACATCAAGCGAATCGAGCGTGACGCGTCCTGGTTTCGGCCATGGGAAGACTGGCCCGGGTCGGATTACGAAGTCAGGCCCTTGCCGGTGATCCTGGGCGTAGGCGACTGGGGCAACGATCTGCTGATGGTCGTAGTGAAGCTGGCCGATGCCGACTGGCGACCGATACAACCCACGCGAATCCTGCAGGGCCACGAGATGCTCTTCCCCGAGGAGGAGGAGGAGATCTACGACACTGTGATCGAGGTTCTGGATATCCGTTCAGGAACCGTCCTGGCGCGCACCCGGGTCGATGCCAAGGTTCGGGGGCTGGTTGGACAGGACGGATTCCACTCGTTCGCGGAACACAGCGAATTGGGCGAGCCCAAGATCGTCGTGTGGTCAGTGGCCCTGTCCGGGTATTCCCGATAGGTCTCGGAATTGGGTGCGATCGAAACCCCAGGGCTCCGCATGCTCGGCGTCGCCTGTTGCCTCCTGCTCGGCACTCTCGCCGCACCTCTCAACGCCCAGGACTCGGTCGTGGTCGTAACCGACGCCCCGGCCTGTGCCACCTGCTCTCTCGTCGTGTCGGCCCTTGTCGAGCTCGGGGACCGCGAGGGGCCGGGTATCGTCGCGCAGCTGAATGCCCCCTATGCACCGGCCCGTGTCGTCCGCTCCGACGACGGCGACTACTACGTTTCCGGGCACCTGGGGGACGGGCGCCTGTTGCGCTTCTCCAGCGACGGTGTCTTTCGGGAAGCCATTGGGCGGCGTGGCGAGGGACCGGGTGAGTATGACTTGCCGGTACTGATGGAGGGTAGTGCCGATGACCTGACCATTCTGGATCCTCTGTCGTCCCGCCTGACGACCATCCGCGGCGGCGAGGTGGCTACGTGGAGGCTTCCGTTCAGGTCTGGCGGTTTTGCGGTGTTGCGCGATGGCCGACATGTGTACAACGCCTTCTCATCCGAGTCGGATCGAATGGGTCATCCCCTCCACGTTTATGACGCCGCGACTCGTCGAATCACAAGCTCTTTCGGCGACGAGGGGGCTCGCGGGTTCCGCATGGACACCGGCCTCCCGGCACTGCGGCGCCGTGTCGCGGCAGCAGCGGATGGGAACATCTGGGCGGCGCGCGGAAACCGCTACCGAATCGACAAATGGAGCCCCGACGGGGATCACATCGCGCGAATCGAGCGCGACGCGCCCTGGTTTCGGCCCTGGGAAGAGTGGCCCGGGGTGGACTACGAAGTCAGGCCGTTGCCATCGATCGTGGGCGTACGGGACTGGGGCGATGGTCTCCTGATGGTCGTAGTGAGGCTGGCTGACGCGAACTGGAGGCCGATACGCCCCACCCTGGTTCCTCTGGCGAGCCACGAAACGATTGAGCCTGTGCAGCGGGAAGAACTTTACGACACCGTGATCGAGATTCTGGATACCCGTTCGGGGAAGGTGCTGGCGCGCACCAGAGTCGATGAGAGCGTCGTCGGCCTGGTGGGGCGGGATGGATTCTGCTCGTACGCGGAACACACCGAATTGGGCGAGCCGAAGTACGTGGTCTGGTCGGTGGCTCTGTCGGGGCATTCCCGATAGGTGTGGGGCGTGGTGTGGATGGGGCGCGAAGAGTAGCCGTGAGCCGTCTCTGACTCCTCGCAGTCCTATGTAGCGGCTTTTTCCCCGCATCCCGTGTAGGTGATTTCCCCTACAAACTTCCAGGGTCTTCCCTGTCAGGCGGGCCGGATTTCGCTGCCAATATTGTAGCCGCCGATTGGACGCGCCCCACCGGACGCTGCCAATCCGGCGCCGGCGCCCGATCCCGCGCGCCGGAACAGGACAACTTCCCAAGAAAGGGCAACATCACCATGAGAACCTTCATCACCAGCTCCTCGAGAACCCTCGTCTTCATCTCCGCGTTGCTCACCCTGGTGGCCTGCGACGACCGCTCGGTCGCACCGCTCGACGGCCAACGCGGTGTCCCGGACTACGGAGACATGGCCGGAACCTATGAAGGGACGGTGCAGGGACCTGGGGGCACGGCCATTCAGGTCGGCGAGGCCGCGCTCACCGTCGACCAGACCGGCGACAGCATCTCCGGAGACATGATTGTCGCCGCGCAGTTCACCGAGGGCGCGGACACGTTCTCCCTTGTGTTCGAGTCGACCTATACCGGAGTGGTGAAGCTGGAAGGCTACCCCAGCGTCGTGCTGCTCCTCGAGAACCCTGTCTGCGGCGGGACCACCGAATTCAGCGGGCTGTACACGGCCGAGCACTCGGCCCTCACGCTTGTCGGGGACTACGTCTTGCGGGAGGACGACGGATGCGAGACGGTCACAACGCTCGACCTCACGGTCTTCGTGCGGAAGTCGCTTGAATGAGAACGGTGGCCCGGCAGCGATTCGAGGCTTCGTAACGGACCGGCCCCCGGCGGCAGTCAGCTCCGCCGGGGGCCGTCGTTGATTCGGGGGATCAATCGTCCCGCCTGCGCTGCGTCGTCCCGGTTGCGCTGGTATCCGCATCCGCGTACCAGTAGCAGCCTGCGGACAACCTTCCCGCCCTTCGTGCGGATCGGCCGCGGGCTCTTGCTCCGCCACCGACGCGACCAGGAAACCGAATGACGCACCTCGCCCCTCCATGGGATTCTTCGGCCGAGACCCCCGGAATCGACCCACCCCTCGACCTCGCCGTCGTCGGCGCCGGCCCCTGCGGCCTCGCCGTCGCCGTGGCCGCCAAGGAGCGCGGCCTCCACTTCGCCATCCTCGACCGCGGCGCCATCACCGAGTCCCTCACCCACTATCCCTACTACATGACCTTCTTCTCGACGGCCGAGCGCCTCGAGATCGGTGACGTGCCGTTCACGATCCCGGAGGCGAAACCGACGCGACGGGAAGCCTTGGCGTACTACCGGCACGTCGTCGCGCATCATGCCCTGGCGGTCCGCCAATACGAGGAAGTGACCCGCGTTGTCCGCCACTATGGGCCCGAAGTGGCCGACAAACGGTGGTTAGAGGGCGAAAAAGGCAAGAATCACGACACTTTCGTCCTCCACACCCGCACCCGCGACGGCCGCGAGCACCCTCTGCGCACCCGCGCCGTGGTCATCGCCACCGGCGGTTTCGGCGAGCCCAACCGGCTGGACCTCCCCACCGGCGAGCCCGATGACCGGATCATCCACTACTACAGGGAGCCCTTCCCGTTCTTCGACCAGGACGTGGCCGTGGTGGGCGGCGGCAACTCGGCGGTCGAGGCCGCGCTGGAGCTTCACCGGAGCGGCGTGCGCGTCCGCATGGTCCACTTCGCCGATGTCTTCGACCGGGGCGTCAAGCCATGGGTTCGCCCCGACATCGACAACCGCATCGAGCACGGCGAGATCGTCATGCACTGGAAGTCGCGGATCGCGGCGCTGGGACCCCGCACGGCCACCATCGTGCGCGACGACACCGGCGCCACCACCGAGGTCGCGAACGACTGGGTGCTGGCCATGACGGGATGGCGTCCCGATCACACGCTGCTCGACGGCCTCGGCGTGCGGACCGATCCCCGCACGGGAATCCCCGACCACGACCGCGCGACCATGGAGACGAACGTCCCCGGCGTGTACATCGCGGGGGTCATCGCGGCGGGGTTCAACGCGAACAAGATCTTCATCGAGAACGGGCGCGAGCATGGGGCGCTGATCTCGGCGGCGGTGGCGGGGGGTTAGGCCTGGCGCGGGACCGGGGCAGTGGCCTGGCGCCCTCGCGACAAGTTGCATGGGATTTGTAACTGGTTGAATCCGATGAACTTAGGGATTTCGAGGGCCGGATTCCCGCCGAATGATTCCCGCTGGTCGGGATTTCAGCCGCGAACCCTCGGGCGGCCTTCCAGTGCCGTCCTGAGTTGTCCAGCATCCGGCCTCTGGTAGCACCTGAGCACCGTGTGGGCATCCTTCCAGCCGCCAAGCTCGCAGAGCACCTTGAGCGGCAGGTCCATCAGGTCGCTGGCAAACTTGCTTCTCGTGCTTGGCCCTCCACCGGATGGTCTTTCCCTCGAAGTCGGTATCGAACCACTGAAGCTGGCGGATTGCGCCGATCCGGTGACCGGTCTCGTGCGCGAGCACGAGCGCGACGTGGAACCGCCAATCGACCTGCCGCGAGACCCCAAGCAGCGCCCGGTACTCCTCCTCGGTGAGGACGACCCGGACGGGGTACTTCTCCGTAGGCTTCCTGAGACCCTTGAGCGGGTTCCTGTCGAGAAGCAGGTGGCCCCGCTCGTCCCTCGACCTTTCGGCCCAGTTCAGGACCGCCATCAGGAACTTCAGGTCGTATTCGACCGTCCGGTCGGACACCGGTTTTCCGCTCGGGCCGACTCTTCCCGCCCGCCGAGCCCCGATGAACCGGTCCCAGTCCCGCTGCGAAAGCGTCGCCGGATCGCGGTTCCGTCCGAAGAACCGGAGGAACATCGCCATCGCAGTTCGGTCGTGCTGCCGGGTGTACTCGCCCTTGGTGGGCGTCACCTCTTCGGCGTAAATGTCAAAAAGCCTTTCCAGGGTGAGCGGCTCGGGCTCGGCTTCCGCCTTGCCGTTGGGCGTGTCGATGAACCCTGCGGCGAACTGATCCGCCTGCCTCTTCGCCCGCGCCCAGTCGCGGTGTTGAGGGACCGGGTGAGCCTGCGCGCGTTCTCTCGCCACTCGATCTGGAAGATGCCGGTCTTCGGGTCGGGAAAGATCCTGACCCGGTTCCGGCCCCATTCGCCGACGCCGTAGGAGCGCCGACTTCGTTTCGTGCGTGCCATCGTTCCATTCCTCTCTGGATGATGGACCGCACGATCTGCGCGAAGGAAAAGTGGTGGCATCGGGGCATCTCCGCCAGTCGTGGCCCCCGACGGATGCGTTACCTTTCCGGGGGAGGTGCGTACACGCACGAACCGCCTTCGCGCCGAGGCGCGATCACGCGTGCGGGACAGCCGCTGACGCGGTTTCTCGAAGCGGCCCCGCGTTTGCGGGGTTTCGGAGGAGTCAGATGTGTTTTTGTTTTACAAGAACCTCGGGCCGGGGGGGGCATCCCCCGGAGTACGACGGCTATGAGCGGGTCGCCGGGGAGATCGGCGTCATCGCATGGGACCTGCTATGTGCGGGTATGCGACCGGCGAACCCGACGACACTTGGGAGCGCGGGCCACTGCCCGGATGCTGCCAGGTCGGCCCCTTGTTCCTCGATGAACCGGAAGCGGCCGGCTCCGCCGTCCCCGGACCTCGCATCCGAGGAGCGTGCTTTTTCGGCGGCCGTTTCGAGGCCGTCCGCCGGGCTGGCTTCCGGCCATTGTGTCTAAGCAGTCGCCTTCTTTCGGTTGGCCTTCAGAGTGGTACCGGACTCGTCCTTCCATTCAATGAGACCGTTGGCGTTGCTACCGAGACAGACGGCCGCGGCGGCGGACGGCGAACTGAAGGGCCAGTCCCTTGTGAAGCGATAATGGTTGGTCTTCTTCTCCAACACCCCTTCTTTGATGAGTTCTTGTCGCTGGAGGTAGTACCCAGACGCTTTCTCCTTCATGGAAGGCACGGTCGATTCCCGGGCGAGTGACCCTTCTCGGACCGTGAATCCCATGTTCGTTTCGAAGCCCGCCGCTTTGCAGCCCGATCGGTCCACATGGTAGACTTCGCGGTCTTTGGATGGCGCTTCTTCGCGTTCGAAGAACGGTACACCCAAGACGGGGAGGAGGGACAGGAGTTCGTCCAAGTAACCCTCCATCTCGGCCTGGTCCGCTTCGGACAGCCCGGGTAGGCGGGGTTTGTTGGTGTTCTGAAGCTTCGACCGCCCATACCTCCTCGCCAATTTCAGAAGGCCGGCTTCGAGGTACTTGACCTCCGCCTTGTTCAGGGGCGTTCCCTTCGTGGTAAAGACGATGGCCTGCTGCCAGAAATCCTTGTCCTCGTAGTGCCGGTCGAGACGGGTCTTCACCTCTTCCGCCTCGCCCACATACAGCTTAGGCAGAGGGTCGCCATCCTGTCCTACCAGGAGGTAGACACCACTGCGAGAAAACTCCTCTCGCGCTTTCTTGGCCCACGAGTACCTGCCTCGTGGACACACGATGCCCTGACCGATCCAGTTTGACTTCTCGACTAGGCGCAGCCCGTCCGGACGCCCGTCGGCCACGAGAATCTTAATCTTGAAGGGTTTCCCGCCCGTCATTTTGCCCTCGTCACCCCGCGCCCTACCTGCTCTCTCCCGATCTTCGTTCGCGAAGCCTCGTCGGCCGAGGCGATGGGGCGTAGGAGGCGGCGGGCGGCGGCCCCCACGTCGGTGGACAGTCCGAAGATGACGGCGACGCCCAGCGCCCCAAGGGCAAGGTAGAGGAACAGGCTCACTGCCCGACTTCCGGGAACCGATCCGACTGCTCGCCCGGCGGTATCTGGCGGAGCTTCCGCACCGTCCGCGACACGTCGCGGGCATCGGAGCGAATCAGGAGCCAGTCGTTGCCGAACCGGGTCAGGCGAACCCAACACAGCCCGTCCCCGGCATCGTCGACGGCGACGACTTTGCGGGCGTGTATCCTCCGCCCGTAGGCTTGCCCGATGATTCCGCGGTCGCTCACGGTATAGACCCGCCCTCAGTTTGATCCCGTGCTCCACCGGACGCGGTAATGTCGTTGGACGCCGATGGCTTCCCCGAATAGGCTAGCCGTCGGCATGCCCCGTCAAGGGGGAAGCGGGGTGACGCCACCGCCCGTCGCGCTTGAACGCGCTTTCGATCCATGCAAAGCGTTCAAGAAAGGTACAGGGGTCAGATGGGGCACCGCCCCCCGCCAGCCTCGCTCGGGGACGCACGGAGTGTGGCCACGGGAGATATGCTGGCTTGACCACCTTAGCGTGGCTCACGCCAGCCTTGCGGACGCCCGCCAAGCCGTGCCGGAGACGAACGACAGCGCCGTCCAAGGGCGGGGGCGACGATGCGGTGGGTAAGGTCGCCCGCGAGGTTGGTCGCTCGTATTGGCCGGACGCTTCACAGCGGAGACGCGGTCGGTGGATGGGGTCGGGCCGAAAAGCCACTCATCGGGGGCGGGAGATCGTCCGGTTGGGGGTTGGCCTCACTCCCTGCCGCACCCGCAACTTCGTCCGCCGTGCCGGACGTAGTGCAGTCCTTTCGGCTGCCCGGGCACCCTCAATTCGTTGCCAGCACTCGATACACAGCCGCCGCACACCCGGCCACTTCCCGATCACCTTTGGAACGGGACTGCCACGCAGGCCCAAGACGACGTAGAGGGTCTTCTGCTTAATCGCAGCCGAACAGTCTCCACACTCCCACCGCTTCTGCGCCCGCGTCAGGTGAACGCGCTCGCCGCGCTCTTCGTCGGTGCCATCCCCGCCGCACCCGGGGCAGTCGCGCACGTCGTGAAGGGCCTTCCGTGCGGTGCTGGCGGCAGTCGTGAGCCCACAGCCGGTACACACCACGACGCTGCCGGATGCCCACACGCCTTCGCTGTCGATCCGAATGTAGGTTGCCCACGGTCGCCATCGCCGGTCCAACTCTTCCCTAAACTGGGCTTCGCGCCGCCTCCATTCCTTCCGGCACCGCTCCACGACGCGCTCTCTTTCCTCCTCGCTCACCCTTCGCTGGGCTGCGTATTCGGCTATCAGTCGGTCCAAACGGCTTCGATCGCTGTCCCGGATCGCGTCCGCGGTCGCTTCAATGATCTCCGCGGGTATGCGGAGTTCAATCCGATGCGTTGAGCGCGATTCAGCCATTCAAAGCACCCACGGCGGCAAGGGTTGCCGGTTGAGACTGCCCGGATTCCACTCTGACCTCTCTAGCCCATTCCACGCGGATCGTCGAGGCCATAGTGGATCACTCTGCGCCTCTTCGGTCGCCTCATCGGTTGCGACCACTTGTCGATCCTCCTGCCCACGACGACAGGTTCGGTCCACCAGTTGTCATCCACCGGCTTGGATGCACCGTCGATCAGTGACGACACGACCCCGCACCATGGGCACTTCGCCTCATCGGGATGGTCGTCCACCTGATACAACCGACCGCACTCGCACATCACATCGGTGTTTCCGTCTTCGGTATCCTTCAGCAGTCTGAACATCTCGGCGCTCCTGTGGTTGTGGCCACAATCGCGAGCACGGGCACGGCAGTCGCCACGAGGCCGACGACGGTCGGAGTGACCGGCCCGGATCAACGGTCCCAATAAGGTAAAACAACGACTGTCGTCGCGGTCCCCGGTTCGCCCGAGGTGCTTGCTGTCCGGTCGTCGGCCAACTGGCGCCTCCGAGCCGCCCCGAAACGGCCTGTGCCCGGTCGCGGGATCGGATCAGGTCTCGGCGTCTAACTCAACCGGCCCAGGCCCCTCCAGTGCGGTCATCGCCCAGCCGATCCACGCCGATTCCCACCCGGGCAGGATCCAGCGCGCACGCCAGCGCCAGTAGGTAGCGAAGCTCAGAAGCCACGTGGTCGCCGATATGGCGACTCGCGCAGGTGGCCATCGTGCGCCGTCACATGCAGAGAGTCGGAAAGTTCACGGGTCAGAAGGGCAGGTCGCGAAAGGCGTCGCGGGTACTACTGACCACGTTGGCACCGCCGCGGCGGCCACCCGAACCGTCATGGGCATCATTTCGCACCTCGCTTCCATGCGGCCCAGCTCGTGTCGTTGGTCAAGCCGGAATCGAAACGGTCCCACGCCGCCCGCCAGCACTCCATGCGGTTGTGGAAGCGTTTTCGACGCCACCCGAGCGCCCACCCACCCTCGGGGTGTCATTCGCCCACGCCACGCGTTTCCCTCCCAGTCCGGACAGCTGCCACGACCTCCTGAATTGCGGGCTCTTCGAGCAGGGCCTCCACGATCTGCGGCGCCACCCCATGAAGGGGATCAGTCGCCTTGGGAATCTTGACGCCTTTCGATTCGCCCAACTCCTCGAATTGGTATCGGAGAGAAACAAACCCCTTGCGGTGTTTCGTGACGGTTTCCATCACCTCCGGACAGAGTTCCTTGAGACGTGCCCTGGTCTCTTCATTGAGAGATTCAAACAGCCTCGCGAGATCGTGGTCATTCTTGCTTTGTTGGCCCCTGTCGCGGATCTGATAGGCCTTGAGCGCGACTTCGATGGCGAACAGTGAGAGCAACGCGCCAGCGTGACTCGTTGACCGCGCGCTGGTAAAAAGCCGACGCTCCTCGGGCTCCAGTTCGGCCGACGAGTCCAAGCGCCGAACTCCTCGGCTCTTCAGAGACTCATAGCATTGCTGTTCCGCCTGTGTGGCGGTATCCCGCAGACTCTCAGAGGCTTGAGCAAGGTAGCCGGCATACTCGGCTGCCCAAGACGCCCTGAACGCGCGATCCGCAACCCCCAACTTCCGAGGAACGTCCTCAACGGTCATCGTTTCGATCAACTCCACGCGGCTACCGGGATTCCAGCCCAACGCCCCTCGACTACAGCTGCTGCCAGAACCAAGGAAGATAACATGTCGTCCGAATAGCCGAACATTTCCGCGGAGTCTGGTCCAAAGGCAAGCGAGCCTCATCCCGGCGGGCCGGTCCCCGACTGTCGGCGGCCACGGGCACGACGTCGTTGGAGACGCTCGCCAAGGGAATCCCGCAGTGGCGGAACTCCCGCCATTCAAGTCTGGTTTTCCCGCTTTAGCTGCACGGTCCAGCAGGGTCCAGTCAAACCGCAGGAAGCGCAGATCGTGCAGTCCTGGTTGACTTTAGGAGATTTCCTGCCGTGATTCGAGCCTGGGGTGATCCGCCCTCGCGGCACGCTGCGACCTAGAGACCGGCCGGAGCTTCAACATCGCGCCTCCGGGTTGACGGAGGATGTTCGACCCGGTAAGCGATGCCTTCAACCACGAGCACGGCTTGGGCCGCCCGGACGATCCGGCGCGGGCCAGGGTGGAGCAACCCGGTCACCGTGCGGTCATCGAGGCGGCGCGGCTGCGGGCCGGGCTCCGGCTGGAAGCCTCACCCCGCGATCTGATCCGGGACTACCTGCTCCAGCGCGTCGAGCACGACACGGTGCGGAATCGTGCCGATGTCGTCTCCGCACTGCAGGAGGCGGGTCTCAGGTGCCGCGCCAGGGCAAGGACTACCTCACCCCGCTGGACCCCGAGACCGGGGACCGGTGGCGGCTGAAAGGAGGACTGTGTGGAGAGAATTTCGACCGCCAACGATTTGACCGAGCGGCTGCAGAGGAGGCTGGAGAGCGAGCGGAGGGAGGTCGAGGAGTTGAACCGCGAGCGAGCTGAAGCGGCTCGGCGAGAACTCGCGGCGCGTCGCGAGGAATGCGCTCGGAACAATCGAGCGCGATGCGGAGGAGGCGACCGGGAAGATGCGCGAGTTGCTGGCAAAGGCTTGGCAACGGCCGCTGGTGGTCGGGCTGAGCCTTTGGCTCGGTTTCTTCGGCGGAAGCTGGGCGACGATGCAGTGGTTGTGGAGGAGCATCCAGAACCGGATCGAGACCCGCGCCGAACTGAACCGGGACATCGCGGACGCCAGGCGGACTCTGGCCCAGCTGGAGGAGGACAACCTGGGGGCTCGTGTTCCACGTGATCAAGGGCGAGCGGTTCGTCGTGGTGCCGGACGGGGTGTTGGCCGATCCGCCCTGGTGGGTGGACGGGCACCTTCCGGCGTTGAAGCTGTCGAGAGAGTGAGGGAACTGTATGAGCGAGTTGGAAAGGCAGTTGACGGAGGCCTTGAAGAGGCTCTCCGCGCAGTACGAGACGGAACAGCGGCGGCACTCCGGGCAGGTCGAAGCCTTGCGGCAGCGCGTCGAGCGGCAAAGCGAGGAGAACGGAGGCTTGAGGCAGCACGTCGAGCGGCAGAGCGGGGAGAACGCAGCCTTGCAGAGGCGAATCGAGTGGCTAGTGCTACGCGTTTCCTGGGACTTCGCCCAGGAAACGGGGCGCCTTCGGCGCAGCGGGGCCATAGATTGACGGAGGTGGGTGAGATCAGACGAAAGGCAGAGTGCGATGGACGGGACGAGCGATGCCGGCGGCCTCCTCTTCGAAGGATTTCTGGACGGCAGTTACGACTGCGTGGATCGCGTGGTACTGCGCGCGTACTTCCAGCTCGGCCAGCGAGCGGCCGGGTTGCGGATGTGGTGGCGGCGCTGGCAGGGATCGGACGAGGGGCTGAACAACACGCGGCTCATGCGGGTGGCGGGGCGCTTTGCCCGCAGGGTGAAGGGCTGGGCGAAGGGTGCCGGCGTACCGGTCGTGTACAGCAAGAGTGGAGAACGGAACGAGGACCTGGCCAGGGGCTACCTGCCCGACGACCCCAGCTATGAGGGCGTGTTCGTAGTCATCGTGCGCCGGGCGCCGGGCAGTGTCTGGGACGTCGAACACACGGCCGACGGGCGGATCCGGCGGATCAAGCGAAAGGTGCCGAGGCCGTGGGTGAACCACTACGCCTTCCACATCATGGACCGCGACTGGGGCCACATGATCATCCGCTTCTGCCCGCACCCGCCGTTCAACGCGCTGGTGATCCTCAACGGCCATGAGTGGGTGGCGAAGGAAGCGGAGCGCCGGGGACTTGCCTTCAGGAAGCAGGACAACTGCTTCACGGAACTATCCAACGCCCGGGACCTGGGCCTTGTCGCAGAGACCTTGAGCTCTCCCGAGAGTTCTGTAGGGCGCCTGGTCCAGGCTCCGGAGCGTTGGATCTACTCGGCGGTGCTGTGCTTCGCGCTGGACGTCGCCGACCAGGAGCGGACAGGGTTCCGCTACCACTACTCGCTCTTCCAGGCCGAGTACAGCCGCAACCTGCTCTTCACGAGCGGCCAGCGGATGGACCGGGTCTTCGGCGCCCTCATCGACCGGGTCCGGGGCCCGCTGGACTTGCGTACCGTGAAGACCCTCTTCGGTCGCCGGCAGCGTCCGAGGCGACACAAGGGGCAGCCGCGAGCTCCGGTCGTGGAGGTCTCGCTCGAGACACCTGAGTACGATCTGACGATCCTGCGCATCCGCTTCAGGCGCCTGACGCTGAAGATCTACACGAAAGGCGAGCGCGTCCTCCGCATCGAGGCCATGGCGCACAATGCGCGCGACCTGGGTTGTCGGCTCGGGGCGTCGTACTTCCCCGAGGCCGTTGAAGTGCTTCGGCAAATGGTCGACCGCTTCATCGAGGTGCTCGACTGCCTGGACACGGCCTTCATCGATCCAAGCCTGCTAGACCGGCTCCCCCGGCCCGGCCGCCTCGGCGCCGTCCGCGTCGGTGGCATCGACATCAACCGTCCTCGGGCCCGTGCCGTGATGCAGGCCCTCCTGGCACTCTCGCCGAACCCGGCGGGGTTCACGTCCTCGGAGCTCGCCACCAAGGTCGCCCGGCTCCTCAACGATGAATCCTACTCGCCGGGCCGCGCCGCCTACGACCTCAGGAAGTTCCGCTGCAAGGGGTTGGCCGCCAAGATCCCACGTTCACGCCGATACTGTGTGGACTCCTCAGCTCTACGCGCGATGGCCGCTCTGCTCCTGCTCCGCGACAAGGTCGTCTGCCCACTCCTCGCCGCGGCATCCACGGCCTGCCGCGCGCCCGCACCCCGCATCAGCAGCGCCCTGGACCAACGCTACGCCGCTGTCCACCACGAAATGCGAAGCCTCTTCAACACCCTTGGCATCGCCGCTTGAGATGCATCCTCAACCTTTTCACGATGCTTAGCCCGCAAGCGGCCCGCTGTCCACCACGAAATGCGAAGCCTCTTCAACACCCTTGGCATCGCCGCTTGAGATGCATCCTCAACCTTTTCACGATGCTTAGCCCGCAAGCGGCCTAGGACGAGCAAGTTGCACGCTTAGCCGAGTCGTTCGGCACGCTCGCCGCGACCTTGTGATGATGATAGCTGCGCTGAGCCAGCGCGGGCGCGGGCCGGACCGCGATTATGTTCCGAGCCGTTGATGGCTACCGGCAGGGCTGAACTCAGGGAGAGAGAGTTGCGGGATTCGGATTGGTCCATTACGTTGGTCAACCTTCGCCCAGTGGGGCGAGGAATACCCTTAGCAGAGAAGGAGATAGACCGATGAAGCGATGCTTCGCACTCACTCTCGTCGCGCTTGCGCTCGTGGTCGCGGTCCCCCCCACCACCTCGGCCGTACCGGCACCCGATGTCGTGCCGACCACGGAGTGCGCGGAGAGGGGCTATTGCCCGCCGTCCTTGACTATCGACATCGTCGTCCCGATTGATGGGGCTAACGAGGTCGTGGATACCGCCACTTGCCCGCTTGTGCTGGAACTAACTGCGACTGGTACGACCACCGTCGTAATTGGCCACATTACAATATCGCTTGAGGTGGGTTGGGTCCTCTGTTATTATGGTTCCTGTGGCACGCGTGTATACGATGTCAACAATGTCTCTGTTGGAATTGCCCAATAGACCATGACTCGAGCCCTCCTCCTTGCCATTCTGGCGACCCCCGCCATTGGCAGCGCCCAGCAGATTCTCGAAGTCGACTACTCGACCGGACGGACGATCATCGACGACGAGTGGCGAGCCATCAGGCCCGGAAACCTGGTCGCCGACTGGGACCGTAGCCTGCTCTACGTCCACGATGCCGAGGAGCCGAATGGGATCATGGTCTTCTCGCTCGAGACCGGCGAGTGGGTGCGGACGATCTCGACGCCTCGCGGTGACGGACCGTTCGAATTCTCACAGGGCAAGGCATACATGGCGCCCGCCAAGGATGGCGGTCTGTACATTTCCGGAGTCCATCGAGTCGTCACATACGACCCGGACGCCAACCCGGTTGGGTCGTGGACCCCGCGAGCACCCATGCGTCAAGCGGTCTGCGACCTTGGGGGCAAACCTGCCGTGCCGATTCCCAACGGGGTACTCCGGTACGAGTTGGAGGCGATAGGACCGGATGCGGTCGCCGGTGAATCAATCGGCGTTGTCGGTTCGGTGGAGGAGGTCGTCGCCCGCGGGAACGTGATGATCTTCGCAAGGATCATCTGTAGGGAGAACCGGGCCTTCGTCGTGCTAACCCATGAGGAAGGCCCGGACTCCGTATTCTTGTACCACTTGAGCGGCGAGGTGGAGCGGATATCCGTTCCGACCGAGTTCACCGAGGACTGGGGATGTAAGATGGGCGGGAAACCATGCCCACCGTGGTCGCGCAACCTGCATCCGTCATTCGATGACCGGGGCAACCTCGTGCTGCTCAGCAACGATTGGCGTACCGGGGGCACGATCATCAACCCCGAGACCGGATGCTACGCGATCCTGCGGAAAGGCGGGCGGAACGACATGACTCGGATCCCCGTGCGAGTGAGGGGCGACAGCGTCCTCGTTTTTCAGCAGGACCAAGGAGAGAACGGTACGCAGTTATTCATGGGAAGTGCGAACAAAGTCTCGATGCACCCGCTCCGAATCGTGAGCGGCGAGCCGTGCGGGGGAGCACCGCCGGAGGCGCAGGCGACCGAGGCGGCGCCATTCCTGTAACCCGCCACCCCGCCTCCGGGTGTCAATTGCCGTTGACCATCTGCAAAGCGGAAGGCGAGCTCGACAGTCGTGGAGGCGAGCGGGAGGGCACCCGAGACACTCGCCTCCCCTACTTCCCCCCTTCGTACCGGTCTACCGGTCGTACATCAGGACAAACCGGGGTGCCGACGTAGACATGCGCGGGACCCGTAGAGTGCGGCTAATCCGCAGCCGGTCATCCACCAGTTCCAGAACCGATCGCACCTGCCCGTGCGAACCCACCCGGCGTTCGAGAGCAAGCCTGTCGCCATCCCAGGACACCCGCGCGCGGACGGATTGCCCTTCCGGGTCTTGCCAGATGATCCACTCGCCACTCATCGGCATCTCCATGCTCCGTCCGGGCGTCGGCACGTAAATCAGTCTCTCCTCGTCCACCCACAGGGTGAGCGTGTTCGGAACCTGCAGCCACACCTCCAGGATGGGTTTCAATTCCGCCGTCACCCTCTGAAGCGTCTCCTCGCCCCTGCGCTCCGCAAACTGGCGGGCTTGTTCCAGGTCCATGTGCTCAAGATGGAGGACTTCCGCGTGGTCATTCTGGACTTGAAACTTGGGCGGGCCCTTAAAACTGGATTCGTCCAGTTCCCACACGCCATTGAGGCCCGCAAAGAACGCTTCGGCTTCCGCCCCGGTCAGAGGAGTGGGGGCGCCGCCGCGCGAGGCACAGGCGGCCGCGAGCACCGCCAATCCGACAAGCGCCATCCCGGCGCCACCGTGGCCGCGGCTCGAAAACATCGTACCAATTCTCATGTCATGATCTCCTTCGCCGAATGTCTGGTCGCAGGCCGTCATCCGCCCGCCAAGTGCAGCTCCAGCCACACCGTCCCGGCGACCCCACAGATCGAGGATCGAATCAAGGCTACCAACCTCTCACGCCGGTGACCACCGGAAGCAGTGAGTTTAAGGTAACCGTTACTGCGTGGATGCGAAACTCTGACTGAGCTGAGCACTGTGTCAACCGGAATAGAAAATGTCCGGGGGTAGAGCGAAATAGAAATGTCCCCCCCTGGGTGAGTGTTTGCCACCCCCGGCCAGCCGGAGCGGGGAGGGGGGTGGGGTGGGTAGTGGACCCCCCGATCGGAGGGACGGGCTTGCCCGGCCCGGAGATCGGGGGGTCGCCGACGGTCGCGTTGGGTTGGTGGGACCACAAGGCGGTGATCATTCCTGTACCGTATCCGGTTTCCGGCGAGTTTCCCGGCCTTCAGCGACGCCCGCAGGTACGGCGTCCGGCGGCTCCGCAAGGCGTCCATTGCTTCGCGCAGCCTCTTCCGCGAGGCGCCGGTTCCGCCGTGCCATGGCCATCCGGGCGCTCGTCTGGAAGTGCTTTCGCCATGGATGGTCCGGTGCGGGCCTTGGCGGCTTCGACTCCGCCCTTGGCTTCGGGGGCTGAGGCTTCGCCGGTGTTGCCGAGGGACGGGCCCGGCCCAGGGACTCGACGGCCAGGTAGCGTTGGCCGATCCGGAAGTGGATGTCCCCGCAGAGCCGGTACAATTCGTTCAGAACCAACGGCGTTGCGCGGATCTGATCGACCAGATTCGACGCGAGGCGACCGCGCAGCCAAGCCTTGTTCAGCCACGGCTTTTCACGGACACGCGGTACTTCGGCGAGCACATGGATGCGCGACCAGCCCGATTCAGCCGCGAACCCAGCGATTGAGAGCAGAAGTCCGCAGGCTTGCTCGATGACCGCCTGATTCTCTTGGTTGACTTGATCGTCGTTCTGTCCGAGGTAGACGCCGTCCCGTTCCTCGGTCGGTGAGAACCGGAGGCTGTGAACGACTACAGGAAAGCTGAAGTCCTCAGTTCCGATCAGGGGGAACCCCAACAACAGCTTGGGTACACACGTCGGCGCCACCAGGACCATCTCCTGGCCCCGGCGCTCGAAGGGGATTGCCACGGCGACCCCATCGAGTTCCGCCACGACATGGCTACGACGCGTTAGCGGCGCGCTGGCACGCGCTGAGACTTCGACCTCCACTTCCCTAATGGGGACGAGGCGATCGACGCGGCCGCCGATCCCAACTTCGGCGAGATCGCGCCGTTTCCTCAGCTCAAGAACGATTCCGGATTCCTGTGTCAAGAACTCGATGCGCTTGAACTGATGGTTGAAAGCGGTCACGTAGGGTCCGGCAAGCTCCAAGGCACGCTCGCCCTGGTCCACGGCTCTCGAAGCGCGCTTGTCGATTGGATACCGAAACTTGGTCGCCACTCCTGGATCACCGGCATCGCGGGCTGGTGCCAACGAGGACTTGAACGCCTCGAATGAGGCGTCCATGCGATGCTTCAATTCGTCCACCGACTCGCCGCTCCGGTCAAGCCTGAAGGCGAACGTTTGGCCGTCCGTCAGGTGCCCGGACACATCGATGGTACGAGACAGCAGGTGCGTGGCTAGGAATCCCGTGCCGAACTGGCCGATCGGGTCGGCGAGTTCGAGTTTCGTCGAGCCGTAGTAGATGAGGTGCGTGATCTCATCAGGTTCAAATCCGCGTCCGTTGTGGCGGAAGGTCAGCTCGTCGCCGCGCCACTCTACCGAGGCGATCAGGCTCGCGTTTCCATCCGAGACATCGCGGGCGTTCTGGAGGAGCTCCCAGATCCAGCCCGGAAGGACTCGCTCGCGGTTGGACTCCAAGATCCGAAGGTGCTTGTGTACCCCCTGTGAATTGCTGGAGGCGAGGATCTGGATCTTTGCTCCGTCCCAGTCATGTCCGCTTATGATGCGGCCTCCAGTCGGCGGAAGAGATCGTCGTCGCGGCAGGCAAGCGTTGATCGTGCCGGTCCCAGTTTCCTTCCTCCACAGCCTTCCGCGCAAGCGCGCGTGAGTAGTTCGGCAAGGCCCACGGGCGGGCTTCCGGGCCCGTTGGAGTAAAGGCGGCGGGGGCTTGGGACTCCCGCTATTCAAACCCGTTTTTCCCGCTTTCGCGGTACGGTCCAGCAGGGTCCAGTACAACGGCCGGAAACGCAGATCGTGCAGTCCGAGTTGACTTTAGACGATTTCCTGCCGGGATTCAGACCGTAAGCGATCCGCCCACACGGCAGCGCCCGGCGGCGTGGCTCGCGCGGACTCATCACAACGCCCCGCCAGGATGGACCCCCCCGTGCCGGTTCAGCCGATAACCCTTCACCACCTGCACCCCGGTATCCGGATCCTGATTGACCCCGAGGACCATATCCTCTCCAATCCACTCCACGCGCCACAACGGAATCTCCAACGAACCCAGCCAGCGGCCGGCCGGATCGAAGACGCTCCATTCACTCCTTGCAAGGTCCCGGCTGTACTTGTCCTTGACCCACAAGTAGCCCCCGGAATCCACCAGGAGCCCGATGATCGGCGGTCGGAATTCGCGGGGCGGCAACTCGGCCATTGCCCGGTCCCAAGCCCCCCAGTCCCGCGATCCGCCGAGCACATCCTTCCATTCCTGGACATCCCCGGACGTGATGGGAATCGGATCCGCGGCGCGCCTGAGGATCCTGCGTAGCACGCCGGTACCGGAATACTGGTGAACTTCGTATCGATCGGTGTTGGTGACGTACACCGAAAGTGGGGTTCCACCTGCCGCCAACTGCACTCTGAAGGGAAAAGGCAGGCCCGGGAAACCGCCGGACTGCAGGTAGATGGCTTCCCCCTCCTCCCACCGGTCCAAGGAATAAGCTGCATAGGTGGAGTCGATCCTCAAGAACTCCACGGGGGCCCGGTAGGGTTCTCCGAAGGGCGGGATGAAATCACGTGGTACCAAGAAGGCTTCGACAATGAATGACCCGTCCGGCAAGGGTAGGTGCACTCGTTCGGGAGACATCTGATTCGGCTTCCGCGTTGCCGCAAACAGCGCTTCGACATCGATGCGCCAGTCCCGCAGGAACCTGCCGGAGGAATCGAAATAGGCCACCGGACCGAACATGAAATCCCACACCACAAGGGTGTCGCCCGGGAGGACCTGAAGGTGCTCAGGGATGCGGAACTCGCCCGGACCCTCGCCCACCCGCCCGATCGATCGCGAAAACGCTCCCGAGGACTCGAACAAGAACACCCTTTTCTCGCCCCCGGAGAGGAGAGCAATCCGGCCGTCCGAGAGGGCCACGACATCGCCGATGCGCCAAACCAGATGGGAGGAGTCGGCATCGACCGCGCCGTGCTGGCCACCGATGACGATTTCCGGCGTCTGGGCAACCGTCCACGCGCTGCCCTCGTCCCATTCAGGGGCGTGGTTGTCGATGACTTCGATGCCGGCGGAGTCGCGGATGGTGACGGCGGGGGGTCGGGTTTCGGTCTCGATACCCTCGCAAGCCGCAATGGCAGCGCACAGAGCCACCGAGGAAAGGGATGGGGTCCACGATTTCAATCGGATCATCATTGAAACGCCATCGGCCATGGCTCAGCTCAGGTGTCGCTATCCCCGCACACGCCTCCGACCCGGCTTCCAGCGCTTTCGGGAAGTGCGGGCGGTACATTGGATATTGGATCCCCAAGGTACGACCCGGTGAAATTCCTAAGCAAGCAGTAGAACAAATGCGGACATTCTCCATCCCACTACTTCTCGCACTCGCAACCGCATGCGGCGACCCACCCGTCCCGCTCCCGGAATCCGCCGAGTTCCCGACAAGCAGAGTTCACCTCAACATGACCTACGACGATCTCACCAGCGCCCGTCCCGGCGCTGAGCTGGTCCCGGACACCGGGGTCGTGGAAGTGCTCATGCACGGCCTCTATCACTACGGCTTCACCGCGAACCCGCCCCGGCGGGGATCCCGTCTGGTCTACATCGATCACGTCAGGGACGAGATGGAGGGCGATTGGGCGCGTCGCGAGTGGGACACGCTGGTGGTGGCGCTGGCCAGGGAGATGGAGATGGAGCCGCGCTGCGCGGAGATCAACTATGCGCGGCTCAGGTGGCGCCGGGCACTGCTGGAGGAAGAGGGGAAGCCGGTCGCGGCGGCGGTGGAGATCGTGGCGGTGACGACGGGAGACCCCGGGCCGGGCGAAGCGGAGCTGATCACGCGGGCGTGGCTGACGGAGCACGCGGCGCCGGTGTCGCGGTTTCTGGAGGGGCCGGAGGGGGTGGGGACGGAGCTGCTCCAGTGGGAGGATTGCGGGGAGGACGGGTGACTGTCAGGTCGGTGATTCTCCCGCTTGATGAGGGGACGCCCTCACGGCGACCGTACAATCTCCAGCCGGACCACGTAATCCACCCCCACCTCATCCGAGTCGATCACGTACATCCGGTCTCCGGTGATGACCTGCACCGACATGTTGACCAGCCCGGCGGGCATCTCCGGCTGCCCGAGGTAGCGCCCTTCACTATCGAACACATCAAATCCCACCACTCCGTCCCCGAGGATGCGGCGGACCCAGAGCGAGCCGTCCCTGGACAGGTGGAAACTCTCGAACGGGGGATAGACCCTGGGCACCGCATCCATCGCTTCCGGCGGAGGGTGCCGGGCTCCCGGGATTCTGTTGTCGTGCCGCACGCGTTCCAGTTCCGCCTGGACGGCGGCGACGCGCACGGCCTCAGTGATGGCGGCGGGCTCGTATTGCTGGAGTATCCTGCGTAGCGTCCTGCCGCTCTCCAGGTCGATATGAAGAATCTCATAGCGGCCACCGAGGTCATACCCGTCCGACCACCACAAATCCAGCCTGGGGCCGGTCACACGCGAGCGATTCCGGGTAAACGGCGCCGGCAGGGACACGGTGGAACGCCCCTGCGTGAAATCGATCCTGGGCGGGTAAGGAGGGTCTTCCGGCAGCTCAAAGACCCGCCCGTCGGGTTCAAGACCGCCCGTAGCCCCACGCCGATAGACCCGGTACACGTCTCGGTCCGAATCCTCGATCAAGTCAGCTGCGAGATAGAGCCCGTTCCTCCAGCCACCGCCAAACCGGGTGGGATGTCGTTGTCTCCCGATCCGCGTACCGGCGGTGTCGAAGATCTCGTAGCGGTCAAGACGATTGTCCGCGACCCACATCTCGCCGTCCGGCCCGTGACGCACGCGACCTATCCCCATGAACTCGCCGGGCCCCTCGCCACGGCCACCGATGGTTCGCACGAACCGCCCGTCGCCGTCGAACACCCTCACTTCGTTGGCCCGATAGTCCACGGTCCACATGCGCCCCATCTCGTCGAGCGTGACCGACCTGGCGTCACCGAACGCATCGGGGCCGCCTGCGGTTGCGGTGCCGATCCGCAGGCTTTCGGCAAGGCGCCAGCGCGTGCCGGGGTTCACGTCCCAGACGCCATGAGAGGGATTGGCCACCAGCACCGACCCGTCTGTGAGGGTGTCGATGGTGAGTTCGGTGACGGGGGGATAGGCGCGGTCGCCGCAAGCGCAGATGGCCAGGGTGGCGAGAAGGAGCGCGGGTGTCTTGTGGTGCATGGGTTGCTTCCGATGGTGACGGAGGTTGAGAGAGGTAACCGGATTGGTGCTGCGAAGGCAACGACGGGGTGTGACGCCAGGAGGACCCGTCGGTAGACCCCCAACACCGGCCTTGACCGCCGTTTCGTATGACATCACTATATGACATCAGTTGACTGCACTCTTATCAAGTCACCATGAAAGCAATCACCCTCCGCAACGTGCCACCCGATCTGGCCGAAGCCCTTGACCGGGAAAAGCGACGGCGCGGCCAGTCACTCAACCGCACCGCCATCGACCTGCTTAAACAGGGTCTCGGGGTCGGGACCCCCCGTTCCAACGGCCTCGCCCGCCTGGCGGGTGGATGGAGCGACGAACGCGCCCGGGATTTCAAAAGGGCTCTCGCTCCATTCGACGAAATCGACCCCGGGATGTGGAAGTGAGCCGCTACTGCCTCGACACATCGGCCTACATCCACTTCCTGCGTGGCGACCCGGAAACCGTTGCCGTGATCGACGGCGCGAGCTGGGTCGGCTTTCCGGTGATCGCCCTGGGGGAACTCCATACGGGGTTTTCTCTGAGCGGCCAGCACACGGCGGACCAGGCGCGTCTCCGAGACTTCCTGGCGCACCCGGTCGTCGAGCCGATCCACGTTGACCCGGAGGTGGCGCGCCAATACGGGCAGATTGTCGCGGAGCTGAGAACGGCCGGCACGCCGTTGCCCCCGAACCACATCTGGATTGCGGCATGTGCTGCGCGAACGTCCGGTGTCGTGCTGACTCACAATGCGCACTTCACGCGGATCGCGCGGGTTGGATGCGTCGTGCTGGGAAGCTCGGGGAAGGTGCCGCGTTCAGCGCGTTGGCGCGGTCAGGAATGAGGTCCCCAGGACTCCGTGGATCGCGAGCCGCGAGGATTCGTCCGCGGGTCCCTACGATCGAATGAGCCGAAAGACGCGGATCGACTCCACGCCGAGCTCGTCCTTCCAAACGCCGAGGATCCGCGAGGCCGTAATCTCGGTGGGGCGAAACCGGGGCGGTAGCAGGGCGCGCGCACGAAGGATGCCCTGTCGGTCGTAGACGTGCCATTCCTGTCCGTCCAGGCCCTCGGCGACCCACAGTGGTCCACTGGTGGAGGTGAAGGCAGACGACGAGTAGAGGATGTTCGTCCGGACGGTTTCCTCGTCGGGCCCGGCGATCCGGCGAATCCAGACCCCGCCGTCGTTCGCCACGAAGACCCAATCGTAGGCAGGTGCGGTCTCCATGACGGGCGCTTCAATGCTACGACGTGGCCCACCCTCTTCGGTGGCCCCGGCCGGGCGAGAGCGGGACCTGGCGGATGCAATCAACCGGGCTTCGACCGGATTCGGCATCGAATTCCGAATGATTTGGCGTAGTTCGCCCTCGGAACCGAACACCTTCAACTCGTAGGTTTCACTATCCCCCGCGACGACGATTCCGGAATGCAGCGCGAAGTGCCCGCGCGGACCACCGGGGACACTCACCAAGTCGTTTCTATCTCCGTAGAGCAAGTTTGCGCCAAGGGCGAGCAGCGTGTCGGCCGAACCAAGATCCGAACCATAGCGCACGACGTGAAAGATCTCGCGGAACATTTCGGTTCGGGCGGGCGGAGACTCGCCTCCAAAGGAGATTCCCGCCCAAGCCGAAGTACCGAGCCGCCCGAATAAGACTGCGCTCGGAGGCACCGGCGCGGCAACGGTGCGCACGAACGCGCCATCGGGGCTGAAGATCTTGAGGGACCCAGGCCAATTGCTGATCGCCATCAGCGAATCCCCGGCGAGGAGATCAACCCGCACCACATACCGGGACTCGGCGGGGCCGTCTCCGCTGCCACCGTTCCGATTGAGGAGCATCCCCGTCGCGTCGAACCAGAGGAGTTCGAAGGGCGATTGGTGGACCACGATTCGGTCATCGGAAAGGAAGCGCGCGCGACTGACCCGGTGGAGCGTGAATTCACCGTCTTGCGCGCTCTCAATGACGAGATCCGGGGTCTCGGCCAGAGACCAGAGCGGGGTGCTCTCGTCCGGCGGAGCGTTCTCCACGATGCGGATCCCGGCGCTGTCTCTGACGGGCGCGTGCCGGCTATCGCCGACTGGTGAATCGGCGCAGGCCAGGGTGGTCGTGGCAAGCATGGCGGTGAAGGTGCTAAACAGGGATACCGATCGTCGTCGTGACTTGTGGCGGGGCCTGTCCATGTTCCGGGTGTGCCCGCGTGAAGTAGGGGGTGTGTGCGTCATCTCGGGCAGTCTCCTTCGCTTGCGTGGAGGCTTAGGTCGATGAATGGAAGAGAGGCGTCGCGGCGGTGTACAAATCCGGAGCTTCCTGGGCCGTCACCCCGGCCACGCCGAGCGTAGCGGCAGAGCCCTTCAGCGCCAACACAGAGACAATGAGGACCACGCGGGCCGCTTTGGAAATCGCCATCAACTGCTCCTTTCCCTTCGCTCCTGAATACCGGCGAGGCTAGCGACCACCCCCCGGCTCATCCACCACAAACCCCCGATACCCCAGCGCCCGCTGCCGCGGCCACACCTCGTCCATCGTCTCCGCCTCGAACAGCCGCCCATTCACCATCACCAGCTCCACCGTGAGCGTATTCCGCAGATCCTCGAGTGGATTCGCACTCATCACAACCAGGTCCGCCAGCTTCCCGACCTCGATCGACCCCAGCTCCTTCTCCAGTCCAATCCCGTTCGCCCCGAAGATCGTCGCCGCCCGCAGCGCATCGTGGTTCGACATCCCCCCCGACGCCACCATCCACAGCTCCCAGTGGAAGCCCAGCCCCTGCAGCTGCCCGTGGCTGCCGACCCCCGCGAATCCCCCGTCCTGCACCACATCCGCCAGAAACCGCGCGTGGTCCTCGAAGACGAATTCCTCGTCGACAGCCCAGCCCACGGCCCCGGCCGCGCCCGCACGGCGCCGCGTCACCCGGTCCAGGGTCGCGTGGGGGGTGAACCGCGCCAGGCGCTCGTTCCCGTGGACATCTTCGCGGGTGAACCAGTAGATCTCGCCCATCGGGCCGCCGAAGGAGACGATCAGGGTGGGGGTGTTGAGGACTTTCGTCTCCGAGAAGAGGCGGACGACGTCGCGGTAGAGGGGGTAGATGGGCAGATTGTGCTCGATGGCGGGGTAGCCGTCCATGGCGTGCGACAGGTCGAGCTGGAAGTCGAGACCGGCTTCGGTGGCAGGCATGAGTTCCAACTCGCGCGCCGCCATGACCAGCCATTGGCGCTGCTGGCGGTTGCCGGAGAGGTACATCTTGAAGGTCTTGGTGTCGTAGTAGTCGGAGTAGCGCCTGAGGATGTCGCGGGCGTGGTCGAGGTCGCGGATGCCCTCCAGCGCCTGGTAGTCGCCGAAGACGCCGGGGCCGGTCGAGTAGATGCGTGGGCCCAGAATGTCGCCGGATCGCACGCGGTCGGCGTAGGTGAGGACGTCCGACACGCCGGTCTGGGGATCGCGGGTGGTGGTGACGCCGAAAGCGAGATTCGCGAGGTAGCCCCAGGGTTGCGTGGTGTGGATGCCGGCCGGGGGACGCAGGTGGGCGTGGGTGTCGACGAAGCCGGGTGTGATGGTCATGCCGGAGACGTCGCGGGTGACGGTGCCGTCGGGGACGGTGAGGGTGCCGGACGGGCCTACGGCGGCGATGCGGTTGCCGTTGATGAGGATGTCGCCCCGTGGGAGGATCTCGTCGCCGCGCATGGTGATGACTCGGGCGCCTGCGAGGAGAAGGTGGCCGGCGGGGAGGTCGCGGGGGGCGTCGAGGGTGACGCGGACTTCGGAGGGGCGGTAGATGGCGGGTTTGTCGTCCATCTCCTGGTCTTCGGGGGTCGCCGCCTCGCCGGTTTCTTCGGTCTCTTCCTCCTCTGCGGCCTCATCCGGCTCGCTCGCCTCCGCCGCCTCCACGCTGTCCGCGAAGGCGCGCGCGGCGTCCAGGTCGTAGCGGAAGTAGGCGTTGCCGAGGGCCCACGCCACAATGCCGCCATCGGCGCTCCAGGATGGGAACTCGCCGCCCATTTCGGTAAGGCGGGTGACGGGGACTGCGGCGCTGGAAAGATTGCGGACCGAGACGGTGGGAGCCTCCGCTCCGACGCGGGGCACGGTCACCACGTAGAGATCGTTGCCCACCCTGGCCAGCGCCTGGTCGCCCACGGGCGCCATGCGGATCGACGACGCACGCGCCGGCGGTCCGCCCCGGTTTGCCGAGAATCCGGTCACCTGGAGATGCGCCTTCTCGTCCGTCCCGTCCCAGCGGACCGAGATCAGCCCGCTGCCGAACGAATGCAGATAGATCCGCTCCGGCTCTTCGGCCCGGAAGTGCGGCCCCGAGCGGCCCAGCGCCTCGGCGACCACCGTGGCGCTGCCTCCCCCGGACGGGTACCAGGCGATGTTGGTGGGGCTCCCGCCCTGGGCCATCAGGCGCCCGCTCACCGGCGCCTGCAGGACCACGATCCGCCCGCCGTCCGACGACCACGCGGGCGATTGCAAGTAGCGCGCCATCTCCGAGACCCGGCGGGCGCGCCCGCCCTCCGCCGGGATCGCGTACAGATGGCCGCCATCCGGCTCCTCCCAGCTCACCGCCGCCAGCGTCTCCCCATCGGGTGACCACGCGGGGTGGAAGAGCGCGGCCTCCACCTCCGCACCAACTTCCCTCGGCGTCCCCCCGTCCGCCTCCATGACGTACAACCGCCCCAGCGCCGTGAACGCCACCTCGCTCCCGTCCGGCGACAGCACGACATCGCGAATCTGCCGCACCCGAAACGTCGGCGAGTCCTCGACCGGGTAGTCGAAATCCAGGCGCGGCCCCGCATGGATCGTGACGTCCACCTCGAAGGGGATCTCGACCGGGTCGCTCCCATCGAGCGGCAGCCGCCACAAGCGCCCCCCATACGAAATCACCAGCGCCGCGCCGTCCGGCGTGAACGCGTACCCGGGAAGCAGGTCCAGCGTGGCCCGGCTCTCCATATCGTCCCGCTGGATGGGATAGACCAGCCACCGTTCCTCGCCGGTCGCGAGGTCGCGGGCACGCAGCCCGGTGGCATCCTCGTGGCGCGTGGCGTAGACCAGAGTCGCCCCATCCGGCGACACCGCCGGCCGGAATCCCGATCCGTAGCGCCCGGTCACCGTCGGCCGCCGCCCCGTCTCGCGGTCATAGCGCACCAGCTGGTACTTCGGGAACATGGCGTCGTAGGTCCAGTCCCCCGTCCCCTGCGCCAGGTAGATGTACCGCCCCGTCGGATCGAAGGCGGCCCCGATGGCCTTGAGGTTGTCGGGTTCCCCGATCAGCGCGACCCCGCTCCCACCCCGGCGGTGGTAGAGCCTCGGCTTGGCCGCCCCGCCCAGCGGGCTGAAGGTCCGCGAAGCGACCAGGTACTCGCCGTCGGGCGCCCACTCGGGGGAAGTGTAGAGGTTGCCGTTGCCGCGCGTGATCTGCGTCGTGTCGGATCCGTCGGCGGCCAGCACCCACAGGTTCTGCCCCCCGCTACGATCCGAGACGAAAACGATCTCCGAGCCGTCCGGGCTGTAGCGCGGCTGGCTCTCGAAGGCGGGGCCGGTCATGAGGGGGGTGGCGGTGCCGCCCTCGACGGGGAGGGTGTAGAGGTCGCCGAGGAGGTCGAAGACGAGGGTGGCGCCGTCCGGGCTGATGTCGACGGAGATCCACGAGCCCTCGTTCGTGGTGAAGCGGATCTGGCGGGTGGGCTCGAGGGGGAGGGACTCGGTGGCGAGGGAGTCGGGTGGATCCTGGGGAGAGGCGGTGGTGGGAGCGAAGAGGGCGGAGGCGGCGAGGGCGAAGACGGCGGTGGCCGTGAATCCCGCAGTCCCTTGTCGACGAATCTTCATTCTGCATCCTTCTGGAATCGGCGGCGGCGAGATCCCTTCGAATCGCGCGGCACCGTCTCGAAACCGGCCTGGGAAAAGTAGCGATCGGTCGTCAGCGCTCCCGTGAGGCCGAGTTCCTTCATCACGACGAAGCTGGTGCAATCGGTAAAGGAGAAGCCCTTGTCGCGCCACTCGAAGAACCACTCGCGTGCCTTCCGGGCGCGGGGCGCGCCGATCCGTTCCCACCGAACGCGCGAGCTCGCGTCGACCTGCGCCCACCACTGCTCGGCCGCCCGCAGCCCCAGGCGGATCCGAATGAGCGTCAGCGTTTCGTCGATCACGTAGTCGGTGGAGACCAGGTGCCCGCCGTCGCGCAGGTGTGAGTCGCGAGCGCGGCGGCTGGCTTCGTGCGCGGGATCGGAGGCGTCGGCCATGGCCATCCAGCCCGCCGTGTCGACGAAGAGACCCGGGCTACTCGCCGGATTTGCCATAGAGGACGCGGTCATGGTCCGCGGAGGCCAGTCCGTCCCCCGACGCGCCCAGCGCCCCGGCTCCGAACAGCGCGTCGTCTTCGGGTCTGCCGACGGCGACCCCTCCGTGCAGCGGAACGATCCGGAAGGCGGGACGGCTGCGGTAGAGAACCGTGAAGTCCTCGCCCCGCTTCACCCGCTCGATGATCCGCCGCATCTCGTAGCGGAGCGTCTTGACGTTGATTGTGGTGGACATCGGCGACTCCTTGATTCCCGAAGCACGCGGGAAGATAAACTTAAGATAAACCTTCAGAACAACTCATCCCCCGGCAACCCCGACGCCTGCTCAAGCCACCTCCCCCAGAGCTCCTCGTCGACCTCTTCCCCCTCACAAATATGGAAATACCGAACCACCTCATGCTTCGACGCCACCGGCGGCACCGGCCGCAGCGACGCCCCGTTCAGGAACGTCACCTTCACATACTTCGTGAAACAGTGAAACGACAGGAACCACCCCCGCCCCTCGACCCCATAGAACGGCGAGTTCCACCTCACCGCCTTTCGCACCCCGGGCACACACCGCTCCACAAGCGCGTCGAGCGAGTGCCCCACCCCCCGCTTCCACCCCGGCATGGCCGCGATATACGCGTGCACCGGCCCGTCCCCATCACCCTTCGGAATCTGCGGATTTCCGCCCGAAAGCAGCCTCGGCTTCGCCCCCCCGCCCCCGGCGGCACCCCCAGCAGCACCCTTCGCCACCCGAACTCAGCTCGCCGCCGGCCTCACCCGATACTTCTCGAACCACGCCACAACGTTCGCCACCTTCGCCATCAGTTGGCTCGGCCGCCGGCTCATGTCATGCGACGCCCCCGGCAGCCGGATCACCGCCGTGTCGATCCCGCGCATCTTGAGGGCGTGGTACATCTGGTACGACTCCGAAAGCGGCGTCCGCAGGTCCTCCTCGCCGGTGATGAACAGGGTGGGCGTGGTCACGTTCCCGGCCAGCGAGATCGGCGAGAACCGCCAGTACGGCTCCGGGTTCTCCCACGGCAGCCCCTCGTAGCGGCTGAAGTAGTATCCGTACCAGTTGTCCGCGGTCAGCGTCTTGCTGATCCAGTTGACGACGGGCTTCTGCGACACCGCGGCGCGGAAGCGGTCCGTCTTGCCGACGATCCACGCGGTCATGATCCCGCCCGCGCTGCCGCCGGTCACGAAGAGGTTGTTCTCGTCGACGTAGCCGAGCTCGATCACCGCGTCCACGCCTGAAATGAGGTCGTCGTAGTCCTCGCCGGGATAGTTGCGGTAGAGCAGGTCGCCGAACTCCTCGCCGTAGCTGGTGCTGCCGCGCGGGTTGGCGTAGAGGACGACGTAGCCGGCGGCGGCCATCAGCTGGATCTCGGCGGAGAAGCGGTCGCCGTAGTTGGAGATCGGGCCGCCGTGGATTTCGAGGATGAAGGGGTAGCGGCGGTTCGGGTCGAAGTCCGGCGGCTTGACGATCCAGCCGTGGATGGGGCGGCCGTCGAAGGACGACTCCCACCAGATCTCCTCGACCGCGCCCAGGGTCCTGCCGGAGAGGAGGTCGTCGTTGAGGGCGGTGATGGTGCGTGCGCCCGTGCCACCGCGCCGGCCCACCGCGACCTCGCCCGGCATGTCGGGGCGGGTCTGGTTGAGGGCGAGGGTGCCGTCGTTGGCGACGGAGAAGGAGCCGCCGCCGTAGGGGCGACCGTAGGAGGTGCCGCCGAGGTCGCCGGCGAGGACCGTGACGTCGCCGTTCAGGGTGGTGAAGGCGATCTTCGAGTTGCCTTCGTCGTCGTACTGGAAATGGATGCCGCTGCCGTCCGCGGCCCAGACGGGGTTGGAGACGCTGCGGTCGAGGCCGCCGGTGACGACGCGCGCGCCGGTTCCGTCGATGTTCATGACCTGCAGGCGGCTGACCTGGTAGGTGCGGGTGCGATCCTCGTAGCCGACGAAGGCGATGCGGCGGCCGTCGGGTGACACGGCGGGGCTGTGGTCGGGGCCGGGGCGGTCGGTGAGGGCGCCGATCTCGCCGGTCAGGATGGACGCGATGTACAGTTCCGAGTTGCGATAGTCGTGTTCCCAGCCCTCGCTGCGGTTCGACGAGAAGACCAGGTGATTGCCGTCCGGCGTCCACGCGGCCGCGCTCGAGTGCTGGAAGTCACCCGAAGTCACCTGCACCGGCGTCCCGCCATCCACCGAGACCACAAAGATGTGGTTGAAGCCGAAGTCCAGGTACCCGACGCCGTCCTGCCGGCTCTTGAAGCGGTCCTCCATGATGGGAGGGGCCGCCCACTCGGCGCCCGCGGGGGGCTTCGGTGGCGCGGCCAGGCTCGGCGGCGGCGACGGCACCAGCATGTTGAAGGCGATGCGCGCGCCGTCGGGGGACCAGCGGAGGTTGCGGGGGGATTTGAGGAGCTGGGTCAGCGTCGCGGTCTCGCCGGTGTCCATCCAGCGCAGGTGGATCTGGCCGTCGGCGGTGTACGCGAGCCGGGTGCCGTCCGGGGACCAGCGGGGGGAGCTCCCGGCGGCCAGTCGCCGGTGGTCGGAGCCGTCCGAGTTGACGATCCACATTTCGCCGCGCTTCCTGTCCTTCATGATGTCCATCGAGGTCCGCACGTAGACGACCTGGGCGCCGTCGGGCGAGATCTGCGGGTCGGCGGCGTACTCGAGCTGGAAGACGTCCATGGGCTCGAAGCGGGACTGGGGATGGGCGGGGGTGGGGGTGGCGAAGCTGAGGAGGATGAGGGTGACAGCAAGGGGGAGGACGAGGCTGGCGGTGGATCGTACCGGCTGGGCGCACGGGATTCGCGGGCAGGATCGGTTTTGCTGGAACATTTTTGGGCTCGGGAGTCACGGGGCTCGAATGGGATGGAGACAGGGTGGACGGGATGCTCCAACTTCCCCACGGTGGGCGTCAAGGGCAACCTGTGGATGCGCCGCGGCGGTTCCGAACAACCTGCCCAGCGGCGTTCCGCCTAGTCTGAATCGAGCAGCTCAGGTCTGACTTCGTCCCAGTCGAGGATCGGATCGCTTGAATCGCGAAGCCGCTCCCGGACCTCGCACTCCTCCAGGTAGTCCTCCAGCGCCGTGCGCAAGATCCGGGCATCACTCGGCTCCAGTTGAGACGCCGCCTCCTCCACCGCCTCGATGAGCGCTTTGGGGACTCCTGCCAGGTCCTCGGCCATGATGTGACCCTCCGTGGGTTGGTTTGCCGTTTCACCCGAAGTTACCTTCCGGCCTCCCGACAATCGACTCTTTGCCAGGAGACGCTGCTGTGACGACCGGACGGACGATTTCATCACCGATCCCACGTTCGCAGCTCGCGCCGACATGACCCGCACTCTCCACAAGCGCGCCGCCGCGGGCGCCTGGGCCCGCCTGGAACTCGTCGAGCAGCTGGGAAACGTGGGCAGCGAAGTGGATCGCACGATCAGAGCCCACAAGGCAGGCCGAACGAGCCGTTTCGAAAGCGCTCTCGAGCGGGCCCTGGAGCTCTTCGACCTGACCGCCGCGGACCCCCGCTGGCACGGCCACCGTTGTCAGGAGATCCTGCGGGCGCGCGAAGAGTTCTGCCGCCTGTTCTTCGACCCCGACGTGCCGAGCGGCTCGGCGGAGGGACTGCGTCGGTACTTCTTCGGCTTCGGCCACGCTGCGCGGATGCTGCACTACCGGCGGCTGTCCGGCGGCGGGTGAGCAGGGCCGCGACCTGTAAACCGAAAACCGGTCGCGGCGTGTACCCTTCCCAACGGGAGGACTGTCAATGACCAAAACTCGACGCTTGGGCATGTGGCCGCTGACATGCGTGCTTGCGGGCGCTTGCCTCGTCCGCGCCGACGCCGCCACTGCCCAGGACCGGGCCGGGCAACAGCTCTTCTCGGTCAGCGCAGCGATCGACGAGGTGCGGCGCAGTCCGTTCCACGCTTCGCAGGGCCCCGGGCTGCCGACACTTGCCCCCGACGAGCTCCCCCAACCGTTGTCCCACCTGCCGTCCCAAACCACCGACTTCCGCGAACGCGCCGTGTCGGGCGGCAACATCTTCTTCTTCAGCCTGCCCGTCGCCGCGGTGCTCGATTTGCTTGTCCTGGCCGAGGTCGATGACGACGGATTCAGCATCAACCCCCTGATTGCGCTGGGCGCGATCGCGGCGCCGACGCTCATGGCCAGAGTGACGGGGGCGAGGACCGGGTTCGCCCTGGCGGGATCGGCCCTGGGGTTCGGAAGTGGAGCGTTGTTCGCCAAGGCGTTCGACAAGTTCGGGGTTTTTGTCGCACCGGCACTGCACGCTGGAGCGACGGCCGTTCTGTCGGTTCTCGGCGACCGAGCGAGGTAGCGCCCGTGCTGAAGCGCGGTCGGCTCATCCCAATGTACACTTTACATGACATAAAGTAATGTAGAGATTACATTATCTGCCCGCCCGCAGCTCCGCAAGCACCCCCCGCACCACCTCCACCACGAACCCCGGCGTCTCGTACGGGTAGTTGTGCCCCGTCCCGGGCGGTGCGTGGATGAGCCGCGTGTCGGTCGAGACTTCGAGATACCGCACCCGCGCGCGCCTGAAAAAGTTCTTCGCGCGCTCCGCCACCCCCTCGTCCAGCCCCAGCGGGTCGATAATCCCGGCCGGGTCCTCGTCGGGGATGACGACCAGGACGGGCAGGTCGCCAAGCTCGCCGTCGTAGACCACGATGTCGGGGACTTCGGCCGTGACGGTCCCCGCCCTGAACTCGCGAAAGATCGACGCCTGGGCGAAGGAGGTGGCGGGACGGCGCCGGTTCGCGTCCATCGCGGGCTTCACGTCGGCGAGCAACTCGTTCTGCAGGCGCAGGATGCGGCCGATCTCGCCCTCCGATTCCGCCAGCGCCGGCTCGGGGTCGGTCCAGCGCGCGAACAGCTTGGCGAGCCCCTCACGCTCTCCATCCCCCACCAGCTGCTCCAGCGCACCCGCCCCGTACACCGGCGCGTAGATGAACGCATCGGGCGGCGACGCGTCCAGCAGCACGACCGCCGCCGTGCGATCCGGATAGCGCCGCGCGAAGTTGGCCGCCAACAGTCCCCCGTACGAATGGCCCGCCAGCACGAACGGGCCGCGCTCGCCCGCCCGCTCCAGCAGCTTCGCGAGCTCGTCCGCCTCCGTGGCGGTGCGGCGCGGAAACGGCCCTGGATCGCTCCACCCCGTCCCCGGACGGTCGAAGAGAACGGACCGGGCCTCGTTGCGAATCGCCACATGCAGATGGTGCAGCGCCAGCCCCTGAGCGTGCGCGCCCGAAATCCAGACCACCGTCACCCCGCCCCGACGCTCCCCCTCGGCCAAAATGTGCATCCGGTAGCCGCCCACGTCGACCAGCTCACCCGGAGCCGGATGCTGACCACCCAGGCGCATGAGCGTCACCACCGAAACCACCGCACCGACCAACAGCAGCGCCGACCCCGCGCAAACCACCCAACCGAACAGCTTCACAAGACCCCGGTGCGGCGAGGCCGACCGCCGTCCCCAGACCAGCAGCGCCCACCCAATCGCCCCCACGGCCGCCGCGATGATCACCCCACCCCAGGTGTGCGCCAGCAGAGGATAGAACGTACTCAGCACTGTTCGACCCCCACTTCGGGTCCCGAGCCGTCCCCCAGCCGCAACACCCCTGGCACCTCAATCTCCCGCCGCACATACCCCAGCCCGATCGCCTGCCCGAACCGAGGCGACTGCGCCACCGAAGTCACCCGTCCCCTGACCCTCGCCCCGCCCTCCTCGAACAGCTTCCGACCCGCAGCCGGCGCCGCGTCCCCGAACCGCAGCGCCCGCAGGTGCCAGTTGACGCGCCCCCTGTGCCGAATCCTCACGATCACCTCCTGTCCGGTGTAGCAGCCCTTGTCGTGGTCGAAGGCCCGTTCCACCAGGCCCGCCTCGACCGGGATCGTCGTCCCGTCCATGTCGACGCCGAACGCCGGCAGCCCCGCTTCGATCCTGAGCGTCTCCCAGACGGCCCACCCGGTCGGCGCCGCGCCACACGTCTCCAGCCGCCCCCACACGTCGGTCATGTCGCCCTCCGAAGCCCACACGTTCCACGACGGCACCTGCTCCAACCCGCGAACCACCAGCACTCCGCCGTCAGCCGGCCCGCCGTCGACAAGCACATAACCCGCCGCCGGAGCCGTCCCGAAAGCGTCCCGCACCACCGCGTCCGCCCCGGTTCCCACCAGCGTCACCAGTCCCGTTCGGTCGCTCAGATCGTCGACTCGTGCGAAACGAGGGGGGAGGAAGCGGGTGAAGTGCCCCAACACGGCCGCGTGCCCACTCGTGGCGACATCCAGCCCCAGCCCCTCCCCTTCGCCAGCCCCCAACCAGAGGGTTGTCAGGTCGGTGACCATGCGTCCCTTCGGCGTGAGCATCGTCCCGTAGACGGCCTCGCCCGCCTCCGCCTCGCCCGGCGGCTCCGGAATCCGGTTCGTCAGAATCCCGTGCAACATCTGCCGCGGCGCGCGCCCGTGGACACGCAGAAGCCGCCGGTCCCCACGATGGACCACCCCACACGACTCCGTCGCGGCCCGGTACTCGCCCCTGGGGTCGCCGTAGTGGCGCGGCGTGCGCCCGTCCCCCTGTCCCGCGAAGATTGCGCCCCTCGCCTGGAGAAGCTCGTGCAGGCCGCCCATCGGGTCAGCCGCTCAGGACGACCCCGACAGCGGTCGCCCCCCGGCCCTCAAATCCCGCAACAACGCCTCGACGCGCTCCACGTCCCCCGCGTTCGGCGCGAACGCCAGATAGGTCTCGAGCTGCGTCACCGCCTCTTCGTCCCGCCCGAGGCGGGCCAGGAGATAGCCCCGGTCGCGGATCTGCCCCCGGGCCGTGGGGGACACGACCAGGATGCGCTCCACCGCGGCCAGCGCCCGCGCGTCGTCCCCGGATCGATGGTAGATGCCCTTCAGGTTCAGCAGCAGCCGGACGATCATGTCCCGTTTCGTCGCCGTCCGGAGCAGGCGGTCGTCGAGGCGCGCCGGCACCCCCTGGTGCCTGACCAGGATCTGTTCCACCTCCTTGCGCGAGCGAATCATCCCCCCGTGAAAGGGGTCGATCAGGAACTGCTTCACCTCGCCCCGGTAGCGCACCAGGAAATGGCCCGGGAAGTTCACGCCCTCCATCGGCAGGTCCAGCCGCCACCCCACCTCCAGCAGCACGATCCCGAGCGTCAGGGGAATGCCCAGTCCCCGGTCCAGCACGTCGTTGAGGAAGGAGTTGCGCGGGTCGTGGTATTCCTCGCGGTTGCCGCGCAGCTTGCGCACCACGAAGAGGTGCCGGATCGCCTCGGACAGCACCACCGGCGGCACGCTCTCGGACCCGAGCCGGTCGCGCGTCTCCTCGGCCAGCAGGTCGAGGCGCAGCAGGTAGCGTTCCACCGGCAGCTGGACGTACTCCTCCCGCGCGACCAGGAGGGCCGCCCGGGCGAGGTTCATCTCCTCGTCGGGGCGCTCCACCTCGCGGGTGAATTCCTGGCGCGACGACCAGGCGGGCGGTGCGCTCATGGCTGGGAGGTTGCTGTCACGGTTGGTTTTCGATCCCTGATGTGGGTCGCGGTATCCCGATAACGTAAACTCTGAACGGTGAAACGGGCATCTTCCGACATCGAGAGCATCCGCAGCGATGCCCGGGACCGGTAGTCCGAGCGGCCCATCCTGAACCTGGGAGACTGCTGAAGGCGGCAACGGAGAGCAGCCGATCCGGTGTTAACTTGATCCATGTCCACCGAACCCCTCGACCAGAGACCCAGGATCAGGCTCAGCGCCCTGTCCCACGGCGCCGGGTGAGCGTGTAAACTCGGCCAGGCCGAGCTGGCGCAGGTCCTGCGCCCCCTCCTCCCCACCACCGATCCCCGCGTGCTCGTCGACGCCAGCACCGGGGACGACGCCGCCGTGTATCGTCTCGGCGACGGACGGGCCCTGGTCGTCACGCTCGACTTCTTCACCCCGATCGTGGACGACCCGTACGACTTCGGCCGGATCGCGGCCGCCAACGCGCTGTCGGACGTCTACGCCATGGGGGGCCGGCCGCTCTTCGCGCTCAACCTGCTGTCGTTCCCGCGCGGGCTTCTGGACGAGGGCCTGGCCGAGGAGATCATACGCGGCGGGGCCGAGAAGGCCGCCGAAGCGGGGATCCCCGTGCTGGGCGGCCACTCGATCGACGACGCGGAGCCCAAGTACGGGATGGTCGCGGTGGGCGAGGTCGACCCGGACGCGATGCTGGCCAACGACGGGGCGCGGGTTGGGGACGATCTGGTGCTGACGAAGCCGCTGGGTACGGGGATCGTGGCGACGGCGGTGAAGGCGGGGAAGTGTCCTGCGGGGTTGCTGGGCGATGCGGTCGGGTGGATGGCCAGGCTGAACCGGGGGGCGGCGGAGGCGGCGGTGGCGCACGGTGCGCGGGCCGCTACGGATGTCACCGGATACGGGCTTATCGGACATCTTCGCAACATGTGTCGCGCGTCGGGTGTGTCGGCTCGGGTCGAGGCGCTCAGGGTTCCGGTGCTGGACGGAGTGGCGGATCTGGTTGAAGCGGGGCATGTGCCGGGGGGAACGCGGCGCAATCAGAAGGACGCGGAGTCCGCGCTCTCCATCGAGGGCGATGTGTCGGAGACGGTTCAGATCCTGCTGGCGGATGCGCAGACTTCGGGGGGGCTGCTGATCGCGTGTCCGCCCGAGCGGACGGAGAAGCTGCTAGGGGCGCTGGATGAGGCGGGAGATGTCGCTGCTGTGGTGGGGAAGGTGACGGACGGGGCGGTGGGACACGTCGTCATCACCGACTGACCGTCGGCGGGGCTTGCCACTTCATTCATAACTGACTAGTCTTATAACTAGTCATCGTGTCCGCCAGCATCTGGACCGTGTTTCACGAGCCCGGGCGCATCCGACACCGATCCAGCAAGGAGGGAGGCAGCATGTCCAGAGTCTGGCAGGTTCAGGAAGCCAAGGCCCGTTTCAGTGCGATGCTCGATTCGACCCTGTCCGAGGGGCCGCAGGTCGTCACCAAGCGAGGGGTGGAAACGGCCGTGCTGGTCTCGATCGACGAGTGGCACCGCCTCAATCGGTCGGCCAGGCGAGACATCAAGGAGCTGTTGCTGGCTCCTGAAGCCCGCACCGAGGAGCTGGTCCCACCCCGGATACCGCATCGCCACCGGGAACCGCCTCCTCTGGAATAGTCCAATGTACTTGCTCGACACGAACGTCGTGTCCGAACTGCGCCGACCGCGGCCCAATCCTTCGGTGACGAGATGGATTGCGGAGGTACCGTCCGAGGAGCTCTTCCTCTCGTCCGTGACCGTGGGTGAGATTCAGGCTGGAATCGAGAATATTCGTGAGCGGAGTCCCGGCAAGGCCGACGAACTGGAGACTTGGCTGGACGCCGTTGTTGCCTCGTATGCAGTCCTGCCCATGGACGTTGTGGCATTCAGGGAATGGGCACGGCTCAAGCATCGCAGGTCCCGGGCGCTCCTGGAGGATGCGATGATCGCGGCCACGGCGGTGGTGCACCGTCTGACGGTCGTGACGCGCAATGTCAGGGACTACCGACAACTCGGGGTGGCGTTTCTGAATCCGTTCGACGGCACCTCCGAGGTCCAGGCCGCGATCGAGGACCTGAAGGCCTTTCAAGGCACCCACAGCCTCGGTGGACTATCGGTCCGGGATCTGATCGAAGAGGGCCGCAAGCGCTGATGGCGTGCGTACTCGACTGCTCGGTCGCGTGATGCCGCAGAGCACCCGACCGTTGGCCACCGCGACCAGGCGGCCGGTCATGGGGACGTGCGCCGGTGCGCATCCAGAATGTCCTGGAGATCGATGGCCTCGGTCGGGTTGCCGGACTTGCGAAGCTCCGGAATCCCCTCGCCGTGTATGGTCAGCGACAGATCCAGCGCGGCCAGGGTCTGGAGCACCCTGCCCAGCTCAGCCCGCGGCTTCCCGGCCTCGATTTCTACGACCCATTGCCGACCGACGGCCGCGGCACGCGCCAGCTGCTGCTGGGTCATCCCCCGCGACCGCCTGGCTCGGCGGATCATCAGGCCGAAGTCGACTGGTGTACGGACTCGCATGATAGGAATTGTAGGCGAACGGCGACTTATGGGCAATGTCGGCGAACGGCTACATCCATATCATGTAGGCGAACGGCGACTCACCCCACCCCCCACCCCACCACCCTCCCAGCCACCGCCGACGCGGCCACCGAGTACGGCGACACCAGATATAACTGCCCCGGCCCGCTGCGCCCCGGAAAGTTCCGGTTCTGCGACGACACCGACACCTGCTCGGCCGTGCGCGTAATCCCCGGCCCCGCCGCAATACACGCCCCGCACCCCGGCTCGATGAACTCCGCCCCGATCGCGCGAAACAGATCCAGATACCCCCGCTCCCGCGCATACTCCCGCACATCCGTCGAGCCGCACTGGATGTAGCACTTCACCCCGGGATGCACCCCCCGCCCCTCCCCTTCCCACGCCTCGCGGAAGACCCGGGCGTACATATCCATGTCCTCCTTCTTCCCCGCCGTGCACGACCCGGCATACGCGATCTCGATCTCCACCGGCTCCGCCAGCTCGTCGATGTAGATGCCGTTTCCGGGATCCCCCGGCAGCGCGACCATCGGCCGCAGCCGCGAAGCGTCGATCTCGATGAGCTCGATGTACTGGGCACCGGGATCGCTGTGCACGCCGTCCACCAACGCACGCGCTTGCACCTCGTCCATCCCCCGCTCCCCGACCAGGAACTCGACGGTGCGCTCGTCCGCCGCAACCACGCCGGTGAAGGCGCCCACTTCGGCGGCCATGTTCGTCATCGTCGCACGCTCGTCCACCGACAACCGCTCCACCACCGGCCCCGCGTACTCGATGATCTGCCCGATGGCGTGGCCATCGCGCACATACGGGTGACGCAGGATCTCAAGCATCAGGTCCTTCGCCGTGCAGTTCGCGGGCAGCGTCCCGTCCACCACCACCTTGAACGACGGCGGGATCCGCGCGCGCACATCCTTCGTGATCCACGAGTTGAAGATCGCCGTGGTGCCCACCCCGAAGGCCAGGGCCCCGATGGCGCCCGCGTGGGGCGTGTGCGAGTCGGTCCCGATGATCAGCATCCCGGGCTCGGCATAGTCCTCCAGGATCTTCGAGTGGCAGATCGCCTCGGACCCCATCACATGACCCTGCTGCTCGCCGTAGAGCCGGATCCCTTGTTTCTCCGAGAACTCCCGCTGCTTGACCTCCAGCTCGTTGGCGACCGCCAGCAGCCCCTGCTCGATCCGTTCCTGGCTCATGACCTTGTGCAGGAAGGTCAGGTGGTCGCGGAAGAAGAGGATCGAGTCGGGGTCGAGCACCCTCGCGTCCGCACCCATCTTCTGCTCGAAGAAGATGGCGGCCATCGGGGTCACGTACTCGTGCGAAAAGCGGATGTCGGCGCAAAAGAAGCCGGCCTCGCCGGGTCTGACCCAGGCAGCGCCGATCTCGTCGGCGGCGGCGTCCACAACCCACTTCCGCCCGAAGATCTTCTCGCCGAGGGTCATGGGGCGGGGGAACGGGGGACGTTGTCCGTTGGCGGAGCTGTCCGGGACATCGGCCAGCGGCGGCGGGAGCGTCACCTGGCCCCCCAGCCGCGCCATGTTGAACTCGAACAACCCCCCATACTCGATGATCTGCCGCGTGATGTCGTCCGTCCCCGCCGTGAACTCGCTCAGCGGAATCGGCTCGCCGGAGCGGATCCGCTCGATCAGCCCGAAGTCGGTCGTGGTGAGTATGCCCAGGTTCTGGCAGTTCTCATTGTAGATACGCTCGATGCTCTCGCTCACGACCACCTTGATTCCCGCCATGAGCTCGGCGTAGGGGCTCTGCTCGCGGCTCGACCCCTTCCCCCGCCGCTTCCCCGCCACCGAACACACGAACCCGCCCGCCTTCACGGTCCCCCGTTCGATCGGCGCTTCGGCTCCCCCGTTACCGCTCGCGGCCTCCAGGCCCAGGTACGGGAATTCGCCCAGCGTCTCGTCGTAGAAGAAGCAGATGTACGCGGGGGTGATCTCGTCGGTGCTGATCTGGTCGCGGAGGCGGGCCTTGAGTTCGGGCGTCAACTCCGGGTCCAGCCCCTCGTGGAGTTGTCGTCGGATCAGTTCGGCGTCGTCCGCGAGGAAGAGGACGCGGCCGCCGAAGGAGATTTCGGACGGCCTTTTTCGGGGGATGGGGACGGTGGGGCGCATTCTGCGGGCAGGGATGGGTGTGGACCTATTAGGAAAGATACCACCGTGGAGCGGCTGGCGAGCCGTGAGCGTTGCGCCGGTACATGCAGTGGAAGCGATCCACACCACATCCGCACGACGGCCGGGGGGGCAGTTTCTGCGGGCATCAAAGGTCCCCGCGACGGCGACTCCCTGGTCCTTGCATACTGCTGTCCGCGCATGGTAGGATGATGCCTATGGGTGTTCAGAGAATGGCCACTAGGAGCGAAGTGGTGGGCGATGTGCTCGACGAGGTCATCGAGCGCATCGTCGAGGTCGCACGGCCGGAAAGGATCATTCTGTTCGGGTCGGCTGGGAGGGGAGAGATGGGGCCACATAGCGACATCGACCTGCTGGTGGTAAAGGACTGCGTACATCGGCGCGACCTGGCGGGTAGGATCTACCAAAGGCTCGTCGGCGTCGGGATCGCGGTGGATGTGATCGTGGTGACTCCGGAAGACATCGAACGGTACGCCAACAGCCACGCTCTGGTCGTCAAGCCCGCGCTGCGAGAGGGATCGGTGGCCTATGAGGCCGCCTGAGCGATTCCCGCACGACGATCCGCGTGACTGGATGAACCGTGCGAAAAGTAACCTTGCCCGTGCACGCTGAGGGTGCCCCAGGCCTACCTGGAGGACCTCTGCTTCTGTGATTCCGCGCGAATGCAAGCGTATGGCCGAGGTGGACTAGCTGAAGTCCGTCCCGCGGATCACGAACACGATGATCGCCGCAACCGCAATCGGCGCCACCCAGCGGATGAAGAAGCGCCACGCGCCGTAGTGGAACCACCGCGGTTCGCTGCCGTCCATGAGTTCGTCCCGGGTCGACTTGCTGGTCATGAACCAGCCGGCCGCCAGGGTGATGAAGAACCCGCCCGTCGGGAGCATCCAGTTGGAGACGAAGTGGTCGGCGGTCGAGAACCAGCCCAGCTTGCCTTCGAAGATCTCCATGGTGGACAACAAGCCCGTCCCGGTGAACGACAGCGCCGCGAAGATCGTGAACACGAAGATCGCGGCCCCGGCCCCGATCGTCGCTTTCTTTCGGGCGATGCCACGCTGGTCGATCAGGTACGCGGACACGACCTCGAGGAGCGAGATCGTCGACGTCAGCGCGGCCAGCGCCACCAGCACGTAGAAGAGCGGCCCGAGGACCACCCCGAAGGGCACCTCGCTGTAGAAGAGTTCGGGGAGCGAGATGAAGAGCATCCCCACCGTCGAGTCGCGGACCTCGTCGCGCATCCCGGCCACCGAGAAGATCACCGAAAACATGATCACGGTGGCGACCAGCGCGATCAGGGTGTCCAGGGCCACGATCGCGCCCGAAGCCTTCACCACCGAGTGCTTCCGGGAAATGTAGGACCCGTAGGTGATCATCGCGCCCATGCCCAGCGACAGGGTGAAGAAGGAGTGCCCAAGGGCCTCCAGAACCGACTCCCTCGTCAATTCGGCGAAGTTGGGGCGGAAGATGTAGCTCAGCGCCTCGCCCGCGCCGCCCATGCCGAGCGCGCTGACCAGCATCAGCAGCAGGATGCCGAAGAGGATGGGCAGGAAGATCCTGGCGATGCGTTCGATCCCCCTGCTCACACCGAAGTAGACCACCGCGATCGTCCCGAGGCTGAACCCAAGCGATAGCATCAGTTGAAGTCCCGCGTTGCTGACCTGTTCGCCGAAGAGGTCGCCCGCCGACATGCCCACCGGGTATCCGCCGAACGTCCACCCCACGGTCTTCACGAAGTAGTACAGCGACCACCCCGCGATGACGGTGTAGTAGCTGAGCAGGATGAAGCCCGCCAGCACGCCCCAAAAGCCCACCAGCGCTCCCAGCTTGCCCAACCCGGGCCACCGTGCGCTCATGGCCTCCTTCAGCGCTCCCACCGCGCTCTTCTGGCTCCTGCGCCCGATCAGCAGCTCCGCCATCATGATCGGCAGGCCGACCGCGGCGATGCAGACCAGGTACACAAGGACGAAGGCGCCCCCGTTGTTCTCCCAGGTGATGAAAGGGAATTTCCAGAGGTTGCCGAGGCCGATCGCGCTGCCGGTGGCGGCGAGCACGAGGCCTGCGTTGGAGCTCCAATGGTCGCGGGACTGGCTCATGGGGTGGTCCGGTGGGGGGTGGGGTGGGTGCGGATCGCGGTTGTATTCTACGATCCTGTGTGACAGGCCACCAGCGGCACTAGCCGCAAAGTGGGTCCGGCACCTCCCCCCGCAACCTGGCCGGAAGCTATTGAGGACGTCTTATCGTGGCGCGCACGAGGTAGGGCACATCGAAGGCGCCGGGAGTGACCGCGATGATCGTATCGCCGACGATGGCGGGGATGTTGCGGTAGGGAAGCCTGAAGCCCAGATCGATGCTTCCCAGAAAGAGCCCCTCCGGATCGAACACATCAAAGGTGCGGGGATCTTCTCCCACCTGTTCGATGATCCCGACCAGGATGTGGCCGTCGTCCATCAGATAGATCCCACTGACCACAGGCCGAACCAGTTCGACGTCCCTCCTGGCGATCCCGGCCTCCGCCAGCCCCTCGGCAATCATCTTCAGATCCCGTTGATCGAACTCGGCGGCCCGGTGAGAGGTCTCGACGATGCGTACGGTGTCACCGTCCGCTGAGGTCTGGACCAGGCGGAGTTGACCGGTCACCGCCGACCAGACCGTGCCGTCGGGTGTCAGGCTCCAGCGAGAACGCGGGATATAGTTCAAGCTGACGAATTGCATCGACTTCCAACTCGGCCGGTTAATGACGTTCCGAAAGCCCCGCGACAGCTCCAGCGTGGGGAGCTTCGCCAGCGTATCGGTGAGGTGCCCCAATGTATCCACCGCCAGGAACAGGACCATATTGTCGCCAGCGGCCTCATCCACAACAGTCCCGGCGGGACCCCGCACGAGGGGATGCTGGATACGCCTGGTGGCATAAACCGGTCGGTGCAAGGTCTTCTGGATCGCACCTGTCGAGTCGAAGGCGTGATACCGCCCCCTGAGCCCGTCCGCCACCCACAGACGATCCTTGCCATCCCACATCATAGCCATCGGGCTACGAAACTCGCCGGGACCTTCGCCGGCGCCGCCGAAACTCCTCACGAACTCACCATCGCGATCGAACACCACAACGCGGTCGGTCGAGTATTCCAGGACGAAGATCTGACCGTTGGGCCCGAGGATCACGGTGGTGTTGCGTGAGTGGCTGAGTTCCTTCTCCGGGTTTCTCACCCGAAGGCTCCCGACCCTGAAGTCCTCGACCACCCGCCATTGCTCGGATTCACGCCATGAGCCGGTCCCGTTCCGTACCATCACCACTCCCGCGATGGTGTCCACCTCCGCGCTCACCCGCGGGCTTGCGTCATCACCTCCGCACCCGGCCATCAGACTCGTTAGGCCGATGGCAAGTGGCGCCGGGAACCATCTGGATCCCCTCAATTGCGTTGACCCTTCACGTCACCTGCCCCGGTCAGGTCCCTCAACTCCTTCACTCCCTGCGGCGCGAACCCACCGTCTTCGCAGAGCCTCTGCAGGTCTTCCTGATCCAGAAGTAGCCCAGGAAGAGAAGAACCGCAACGTTCACGACTGCGTTCACGGCGTCATCCCGACGCTTCCCGCCTTCTGCGGCGCGCTTCTCTTTCATTGCCGCTCAGCTTTGAACCTGACGATTTGGTGCTCGTCCGTCTCGGGCTTGGCTCGGGCCGTGTAGAAGACGCCTGGGACGCCGAATGCGGTGGGAAAGCCGGGCGGACTCAAGCGTCGCGACGCCCCGGAGGCCAGTGATACGACAAAGACCTGGAACTCCTCGCGGGATTCCGTCCACGCCCGCAGCCAGGCGTGACCGTCTGGATCCACGATGAGTCCCGTCCACCGCGAGAGAAGCGCCGGCTCCTGAGGTGTCTGCATGTCACGGCCGCCGAAGTTCAACACCTGCTGGTCGGAGGGGAGCTCTCCGAACGCCGGTATCTCCCACTCAGGAAGGGCGATTGAATCCGTCTTCAAGGTCGACAGGTCGACCACCCAGAGAAGGCGGCTTCCGCCATCCGAAACCACGACGCAATTGCGGTGCCGCGCCCAGTAGGACCGTGCCCTCCTCTTGCCGCCCTGCGGAACCAAGCCATCGTCGCTGGCGCGTCCGGGAATGGGACGCTCCCACAGGAGGTCGTGGTGGTTCGGGTCCAGGCGTCGCACTCTCCACAGCTGAAGGCGCCGGCTTCGAACTTCCAGCGAGTCGACTCCAAAGATCAGCTCGCTCTCGTCCACTGGACTGACGAACCGCACGCCGCTCAAAGGGACGGGGGACAGCCGCCGGGCAGACCACCGGAACTCTCCATCGGTATCGAAGCAAGCGAGGTTCAAGCGGTCGTAGACTACCACTTGACGCCCGCCGAAAGCCAAGAATCCTTCCGAGATGTCGTCCAACCATCTGATAGGCCAGGAGACGTGGAACTCGCCAGGACCCTTCCCCCCCCCCCCCCGAACGCATGCCGCTCCTCCAGCTCTCCCGAAAGGTGGACGATACGCGGCCATACATGGTCATAGAAGAAGACGCTGTCGCCTCTGGCGGCCAATCCACCGTAGGAAGCGATCCACTCTTCCTCGGATCCCACACCATACGTGTCGGTTTCTCTGTACGACTCGGCGAGCCAACGTGTATCGGCGGCAAACACTCCGCACGAAACCGGCGGAACCTGGCCATGCCCCGGCGTGCCCGGACAGGCCAGGGCCGAGGCCACCACCAGCGCTCGTGCTACCGACACAGACGGTGCAATCGGGGCGGTCGTACACGCTTCACCCAGCGAGGCGCCTTGGTCGTCACCGTTGCTGTCGTCGTCGTCACAGATGTTTCCCGGAAAACATGGTGTCGCGAAGACACTCGGCTTCCGCCGCTCCAACGGCAAGGGGCGGTGCGCGGTCATGCGATTCCCGACCGGTCCCCCCTCCCCCTTTCGGCGTTTGAGAGAGAGAGGACATCTGCCCCCCGTCATGGTATCTTTCGGCCTCCGGACAGGTCCGCACCGTCGACCGAACCTCCCGTGGATCGTCCCCGCACCACCCTCGCAGGAATACGTACCGTGAGACACCACCTCCCCGCCACCACAACCCTCGCCCTGGCAGCCATACTCGCATGCAGCACCGACCGCGAGGCGACCGACACCACCACCCCCGGCGTCGCCCTCCTCACCCCCGGTCCGGTCAGCGATGCGGGCTGGAACGCCGGCGCCTACGAGGGCCTGCAGCGCATCGGCGATTCCCTGGGACTCCGCATCTCCCACCAGCAGACCCTGACCCCCGCCGAGTTTGACGAGGCGTTCATCTCGTACGCCGACGACGGCTACGGCCTGATCTTCGGCCACGGCTTCGAGTACCAGGACGCCGCGAGCCGGGTCGCGGCGGAGTACCCTGAGGTCACCTTCGTGGTCTCGGGAGGGTCCCGGCCTTCGGCCAACGTGGTGGCGCTCATCTTCCAGCTCAACGAGGCGTCGTACCTCGCCGGGATGGCCGCGGGGGCGGTGACGCAGTCCGGAGTGGTGGGGATGGTGGGGGGCGTCGAGATCCCTACGGCAAAAGGGACTTTCGTGGCCTTCGAGGCCGGGGTGAAGGCGGTGCGCGAGGACGCAACCGTGCTCGAGACCTTCATCGGGAGCTGGGACAACGTCTCGGCCGCCAAGGAGGCCGCGGCCGCTCAACTGCGCGAGGGGGCCGACGTCCTGATCCACAATGTGGACGCGGCCAGCTTCGGCTTCTTCCAGTCGGTGCGCGAGGCACGCGAAAGGGGCCGCGTGGCGTGGGCCTTCGGCATGAATCGCGACCAGAACGATGTGGCTCCCGACGTGATCGTCGGCAGTGCGGCAATCGACTACACGGGCATGTTCCTGCGGACGGCGCAGGCGTGGCGGGACGGTACCCTGGGTGAACCGGTCTACTCGGGACTTGCGACGGGGACGGTGGAGTTCTTGCCCAATCCGGCGCGGGAGGGGTTGATTCCGGCGGACGCGCTGGAGCGGATCGACCGCGCGCGGCAGGCGATCATTGCCGGCACCCTGGAGGTGCCCTCGATCGATTTCATCGAAAAGGAGGATCCGGTTTCGTCCCAGTGACCGGTGTGACGGGTCGTGCGCGGCCGGTGGCGAACCGCCGGTGAGCACTCGGAATGGACCCTGCGAGCGGCGCGGCGGTAGCGAATCGTCGGGATTGGCCGCCCGGTTGCGGGACGTCACCAAACGCTTCGGGCCGGTCACGGCGTTGGAGGGTGTGTCTTTCGATCTCGTCCCGGGCGAGATCCACGGACTGCTCGGCGAAAACGGAGCGGGGAAGACTACGCTTGCGCGTGTGCTCGGCGGCCTGCTGACTCCTGATGAGGGCCGCGTCGAGATCGGGGGCTGCGAGGTCGCGCTGAGAAGTGCGCGGGACGCGCGTGCGCTCGGCGTCGCGATGGTGCACCAGCATTTCTCGCTGGTCCCGCGTTTCAGCGGTCTCGAGAACATCGCGCTCTTCAACGGGGGGGCTTGGACGAAGAGGGGGATGGCTGCGCCGGGTTACCGGGAACGGGTCGAGGCGCGGGCGCGGGAGTTGAAGCTGGAAGTGGAGTTGGACTTGCCGGTGGAGGGACTGGGAGTGGGAGCGCGGCAGCGGATCGAGATCCTGAAGGCGCTGATGAGCGAGACGAGTGTGCTGCTGCTCGACGAGCCCACGGCCGTGCTGGCGCCGCGGGAGGTGGACGGCCTGTTCGCCGTGCTGAAGGAGGTAGCGAGGGCGGGGACTGGGATCGTGTTGGTCGCGCACAAGTTGGACGAGGTGCTGGCCGCGGCGGACCGGGTGACGGTGCTGAGGCGGGGGGGGTGGGTGCTGACCAGGGAAGCCGCGTCCGTGTCGGCGGGGGAGCTGGCGGAGGCGATGGTGGGGGGGGCGGTGGGGGGGCATTTGGCGCGGGGTGCCGCAGGGGGGCAACGGCCGACCGTGGACAGAGGCCGGACCGCGATGGACGAACGCCGAGCCGCCACGCCTGCCGCGGACCAGTTGGTCGGTACCGCGGACCCAGCACCGGTCGCGTCCCTCCGGGGCGTCACCACGATCCGCGACGGAGAACCGGCGCTCCGTCACGTCAATGCTGCGGTGAAGCGCGGCGAAATCCTGGGGATCGCCGGCGTCGATGGCAACGGACAGCGTGAACTGGCCCGCGTCCTGGCCCGAATCCGCACGCCCGACGAAGGTGACGCGACCCTGCCCGCAGAGGTCGGCTGGATCCCGCAGGACCGGGCCGAAGAGGGGCTTGTGAACGGTTTCACAATCTCCGAGAACGTCGCCTTCGCGCTCCACGGGAAGGACTCCTGCCGCAAGGGACCGTGGCTGGACTGGGCGGGGATCGAGGAGACGGCAGCCGAGCTGGTGCGCGAGATGGACGTGCGCGCGACCTCGTCCACCGCCACCGCCGCCAACCTCTCGGGCGGCAATCAGCAGAAGGTCGTCACGGGACGCGAGTTTCTCAGAAGCGCCGATCTCCTCGTGGCGGAATCGCCCACCCGCGGCCTCGACGTGAAGGCCACCGTGGCCGTGCGCTCGCGCATCGCCGCCCTGGCCCGGCACGGCGACCACCCCCCCGGCGTCGTCCTCATCTCGGCCGACCTCGACGAGATCCTCGAACTCTCGGACCGGATCGCGGTGATGGTGCGTGGCCGCCTCATCCCGGTGCCGCGTGATGCGCACAACCCGCGCGACATCGGCGAACTGATGCTGGGCGCGCGGGTGCGGCCGGACGAGAACGCCGATGGCCACGCAGGCGAAACGCGCAACACCGTTCGTGGTCCGGAAGGCTCCACCCCCGGAGCCCGCTCCGCCGGAGGCGGTCCCCCATGAGCACCACCACCCTCCGCACCCGCCCCCCCCTCACCCCCGCCCTCACCGCCGCCACCGCCCTCCTGGCCACCCTGGCCGTCGCGGCCGCCCTCCTCGCGCTCGGCGGCTATTCACCCGGCGACGCCTTCGCCGCCCTCTTCCGGGGCGCCTTCGGCTCGTGGGACCGCTTCGTCTCCTTCACCCTGGTCCGCGCCACCCCCCTCCTCCTCACCGGACTGGCCGTCGCCTTCGCCTTCCGGGCGCGCGTATGGAACATCGGCGCCGAGGGACAGCTCCACGCGGGTGCGCTCGCCGGCGTGGCCGTCGCGGTCGCGCTGCCCGGCACTCCCGGGCTTATCCTCATCCCCGCCACCCTCCTCGCCGCCGCCGCGGCCGGGGCGCTGTGGGCATCCGTCCCGGCGGCGATGAAGACTGGGATGGGCGTGGGAGAGGTCATCACGACCCTGCTCATGAACTTCGTGGCGCTCTTCATGGCCCAGTTCCTGGTGCAGGGTCCCCTGCGCGAGTCACGCGGCGTTTTCAACCAGACCGACGAGATTCCCGCGGCGGCCCACCTCCCCGACCTCATCCCGGGAACCCGGCTTCACTTGGGCTTTCTGATCGGCGTGCTGATCGCGGTGGCGCTCTGGCTGTATCTCACCCGCACCCCCGGCGGGTTCCGGTTACGCGCCGTCGGGGCCTCGCCACGCGCCGCCGAAGTAAGCGGGCGGTTCCGCGCGAAGCCGGTCGTCTGGCTCGCCTTCCTAACGTCGGGGGCGATCGCGGGGCTCGCCGGGGGGGTGCAGATCGCGGGCATCACGCACCGCATGTACGAGAACCTGTCGCCCGGGTGGGGTTACACAGCGATCGCTGTTGCGCTCCTGGCGCGGCTCAATCCGCTGGCCTTGGTGGTCACGGCGATCGTGTTCGGGGCGCTGAGTGCGGGGGGCGGGGCCATGCAGCGCGATGCGGGCGTGCCGGAAGTCTGGGTTCGGGGTATCGAGGCGCTGGTCATCCTCGCCGTGCTCACCGTGGACAGAAGCTGGCAGGCGCTGGCGGATCGAGGTTCCCGTGGGTGACATCGGCGCCCTCTCCTCCTTCCTCGTCTCCGCCGTGGGACTGGCGGTGCCGCTCGTGCTGGCCGCCCTCGGGGAGACCGTCTCGGAGCGGGCGGGAGTGATCAACATCGGGCTCGAGGGCTCGGTGATCTGGGGCGCGTTGGGCGGGGCGCTGGGGGCGCTCGCGGCGGGACCGTACGCGGGACTGGCGGCCGGGGCGCTCGCGGGAGGGATGGCGGCACTACTTTTCGCGGTCTTCGCGGTCTGGCTCAACACCAACCAGATCATCACGGGGACGGCCGTGACCATCGGCAGCCTGGGGTTTACGGGGGCGGTGTTCCAGAGCCGCTTCGGCGTGACCGGGCTGGCCCTGGAGCTGCCGACGGTACCGGCCTGGGAGGTGCCGCTGCTGTCGCGGATCCCTGCGCTCGGGCCGGCGTTCTTTGACCAGGCGGTGACGGTGTACCTGGCCTACGCGCTGGTGCCGGTGTTGGGGTGGTTTCTCTTTCGCAGCCGCTGGGGACTGGTGCTCAGGGCGGTGGGCGAGTCGCCCGATGCGGCCCACGCTTCCGGTGTGCCCGTGGCGAGGACGCGCATGCTCGCGGTCGTCTTCGCGGGACTGATGGCGGGGGTGGCGGGCGCGCACTTGAGCCTGGTGCACACGGGGACCTTCGCCGAGAACATGTCGGCGGGGAAGGGGTTCATCGCGATCGCGGTGGTGGTACTGGGACGGTGGAGCCCGAAGGGGGTGGTCGCGGCGGCGCTGTTCTTCGGGGGTGCCGAGGCGCTGCAGTTCGCGCTGCAGGCGGTCGACGCGGATCTGCCGTATCCGCTGTTTCTGGCGTTGCCGTACGTGCTCAGTCTGGCGGCGTTGGCGGGGTGGTTCGGGCGGGCCCGGGCGCCGGAGGGGCTGGCGCTGCCCTGGCCGCGGTGAGGGGGATCGGGGAGAAACTACGCGTCGCCCCGAGGCTGGCCCGGGACCGCGTATCTCACCTCATCAGCTGCACGCAGAGGGCGCTTGCCAGGACAGCCCGCCGATATCATACCAATCCACTCCGCGGGCAGGAATGGCGCTGGGCTGGTCGTCCGACCCGGCGAGCCGATCCACCACCACGACCAGCCCGGACTCCAGGATGTCGAACCCCCAGAGACGATCCCGAACCTGCACGGTCCCCACGTATCGACCGTCACAGAAGACGTCCAGATACGAGAATTCACGGTGATCGCGCAAGGTAGCGATCCACCACCTGCCTTCCGCGTCGAAGGCGTGCTTGTTCGGCGCCAGTTGATACCGTATTGGCGTCTTCTCGTACTCATCGAGGCGTTCCTGCGACACCGGCAGGCCCATCGCAGCGAAATGCTGCCTCTCGGAAACGTATTCGGCAACATCGAGCTCCGTTGGCAGTTCCTTCAAATACGTGGGTGCCTGAGTCACCGTGGTCGTACCATCCTCGGCAAGGAAAACGACGTGACCCTCACAGGCAAGAAAAACCCAACCGCCACGGGGGTTCGGGCGTCCATACATGATCCGCCCGCAGTCAACCTGCACGGGTACAGGCGGGAGTTCCTCTCTTCGGAGAACCCTTCCCGAGGCAATATCTAACTCGTAAAGCGTCTGAAAACCGCCTCGGGCAGCGCCCGCCGCGTAGGCGTCCGGCTCTCTGGTCGTTTCGATCCCTGACACGGATTCGCCGAAGGCACCTGTCGGATCCAGATCACCAGAGCCGGGCAACCGCACCGTGTGCAGCAGAACGCCCCCCGGTTCAAAGATCGTGAACCTTCCCAGACCCATGTCGAAGACGCCCACCGAGCCCGATTCTCCCCGGCTGAGGTCCGACGGGAACTCGAATTCTCCCGGACCCTCGCCCTCGCCTCCGAACACCCCGACCACCGAGCCGTCGGGGTCGACGCAACGGACCCGATGATCGTAGGAGTCCACGACGCAGGCCGTACGGCCGTTGGCAAGCACTGCGATCGCCCGCGCCGAGCTGAACGGTACATCCGCAGTCCCGACGAGAGCCGGGGTCAGCACGGTCCCTCGGGATGTGGCCGGTTCCTGCGACGACACCGATGATGCCAAGGAACTTGAGATCAGTAAGAGAGCCAATACGTGAGGAGTCAGCCGCCGACCGGCTTGGCCGGCGTGACGGCCGCGGTAAGGGCGCGATTCTCCGTTCATCTCACCTCCGTGGACGGTCTGCGCACGATCACCGCCGGCACATCCAGTTCGTCCAACTTGACCCAGGCCGCCAACCCGTCGCCGGGGGTGCGCAGTATCCACAGCGTACCCTGCCATGTCGCCCGCAAGGCGTCCACCTGAGGCACCTCGGGGTGGAAATCGAGCGCTTCGGTCTGGCGGCGTTGCAACTCCGCCATTTCCGGGTCCGTCTCGCGGAGAATTTCGTCGGCCGGCGGACTACCGCTACGGGAGCGCTTGATCGTGGCGCGCACGAGATAGGGCAGGTCGAGATCCCCGGGAGTGACCGCGATGATCGTATCGCCGACGAGCGCCGGGATGTTACGGTCCGGTATCACGAAGCCCAGATCGAGGGTGCCCAGGAAGATCCCCACAGGATCGAACACGTCGAAGGTGCCGGGATCCTCTCCCACTTCTTCAATGATCCCGACCAGAATGTGGCCGTCGTCCATGACATGGATCGCGTCGAACACCGGCCGGACCAACTCAATGTCCCCTCTGGAGATGCCGGCTTCCGCGAGGCCCTCCGCGATCACGGCCCGGTCCCCCGCATCAAGCTCCGCAGGGCGATGCGAGGTCTCGACGATCCGGAGTGTGTCACCGCTTCGAGTGGTCTGGACCAGGCGAAGGTGTCCGGACACCGCCGACCAGACCGTGCCATCAGGCGCCAGGCTCCACCACCGACGCGGGACATAGTGTGCTCTGACCAGGCTGAACGATTCCCAGGTCGGCATGGTGCGGACGTCTCGCAAGGCCGGTGGATTTGCGAGCATTGGAATCGCCGCGGCCGTATCGACGAGCTGACCCAGCGTGTCGACACGCAAGTACAGCACCACTGCGTCGTCGGACACGCCCTCGTCGACAATTGCGCCGGCGGGGTCCCACACGAGAGGATGTTGGAGACGCGCGAGATAGTGAACCGGCCTCGGCACGGACTTCTGGTATGTGCCGGTCGAGTCAAAGACGTGATACCGCCCACTCATTCCCTCCGCGACCCAAAGCCGATCCGATCCGTCCCACGCCAGGGCCGACGGGTTACGAAACTCGCCGGGCCCCTCGCCAGCACGCCCGAAACTCCTCACGAACTCGCCGTCTCCGCTGAACACCACCACGCGCGGGGTCGCCGTCGCCACCACGAAGATCTGGCCATTCGGTCCGAGGGTTACGCTGGTGTTCATTGAGTAGCTGAGTTCCTCGTCGGGATTCTCTCCCCATTGGCTCCCCCCCACCCTGAATTCCTCGACGACCTGCCACTGCTCGGACTCGCGCCACTGCCCAGTCCCGTTGCGGACCACCACCACCCCCCCGATGGTGTCGACCTCCGCCGTCACGCGTCGTTCAGCGTCACCTCCACACGCGGCCGCCAGGCCCGCGATGGCCACCGAAAGGTTCGCCCGGGTTCGCCCGGATCGATTGATTGCGTTGAGCATTTCCGTCCTCCTCCAGGGAGCACTTTAGCTCCTTCCCGGCTGTGCCGCCATCCGGCCGGGGGGGATCTCGATGTGTGGCAGCGTCTGCAGCAGGTGCGTCCTTGCTATGTCCATGGTCACCGTTGGTGGCACGCCCAGCCGTTCCACATTCGTCCCGAGCACCGACTCCACCGCGGCGGCACGATCCAGAAGGGCGTAATCGGTCCCGGTGCGGCCGATGAGCTGCAGACCCACCGGCATGCCCTGCTCGTCAAGGCCGGCGGGGAGACTCACCGCGCACATGTCCAGCATGGAGGCTGGGCCGGTGCCCGAGAGCATGTCGCGGTTGACGGCGCGGTAGACGTCCAGTTGTGACAGCGCCGCGAGGGGTGGTGGGGTGATGGGGAGGGTGGGCGTGGCGAGGAGGTCGATGCGCTGCGTGCCCAGACGGGCGTGAAGTGTGGCGGAGAGGCGGTGGCGGAGACGCAGGATCGCAACGTAATCGACGGCGCTCACGTCCCCGGCGGATTCGAGCCGCTTCCCGACGGTGGGGTCGAGGATGGCCATCCAGCCCGGGAGGTCGCGTTCAAGGGACTCGAAGCGTTCGGGTTGCACGAGTTCGCCGGCCAGGTAGCCTTCGCTGGCCTCGTCCAGTTCGGGGGCGTCGAGTTTGACGATGTGGGCGCCGGCGTGTTCCAGCTCGTCCAGGGCGTTTCGGACGACTGCGGCGATGCCGGGGGTGGCTCCGGACCAGAGGTTTGATCGCGGGACTCCGATGCGCAGACCGGAGACTTGGTTCGGGTTGGCGGCGGCGGAGTGCGTTGCGTGGCCCGCGAGCCTGTCGATCACACCAAACGCGTAGCGCGAGTCTTCCACCGTGTGGGTGAGGAGTCCGACCGTGTCCAGGGTCGTGCTGAGGGGCACCACGCCGGTTGTCGGCCATTGCCCCGTTGTATGTCGATGTCCCACGACACCCGTCGCCGACGCGGGGATCCGGACCGATCCGCCGGTGTCGCTCCCCAGCGCCAGCATGGCCGACCCTTCCCAAAGGCTGACTCCGGCCCCTGCGGATGACCCGCCCGGCACGCGGTGCTCAGCCGCATCCCAGGGGTTGACCGGGGTGCCCGTGTTCGGGTTGAGTCCGACCCCGCCGAAGGCCAGTTCGACGGTGTGCGTCTTGCCCGTGATCACTCCGCCGAGCTGCCGGATCGCGCGCACAAGAAAGCCCTCGCGCTGCCAGCGGGCCGGAAGCTCCCGCCTGGTTCCGGCCCGGATCGGGAGCCCCTCGACGCCGTAGAGGTCCTTCACCGACACGGTGATGCCCGCGAGCGGACCGGGATCGTCGCCGCGCGCCACGGCCGCGTCGATCGTGGCGGCCTGTGCGCGTGCGCCGTCGGCGTCAAAGACGATGTAGGAACCGAGATCGCTGGCTTCGTGGCAGCGGATCGCGTTTTCGACCACTTGGAGCGCCGATTCTTCACCTCTTCGCACGCGGGCGGCCGTCTGGTGGATGGATTTTCGTTTCATGGGGTACACGCGTGGATGAAAGCGTAGCGGCGGATTCGCGCGGAAGAGTGTAACCCTCAATATCGGCTAAGTTTGGAGATGAGGATAGCCGTCGTTGGGACAGGGATTTCGGGCCTCGGAGCGGCCTGGCTGCTCGCCCCGAAACACGACGTTCGCGTCTTCGAACGAGAGAAGCGGATCGGGGGCCACACGCATACCCACGCAGTGGACGGACCCCGCGGTTCCGTTGCGGTCGACTCCGGGTTCATCGTCTACAACGAAACGACCTATCCCCTTCTGACCACCCTCTTCGGAGCGCTCGGCGTTCGTTCGCAGCCGATCGACATGTCGTTCTCGTTCGAGTGCGAGCGCTGCCGGGTGGTCTACAGCGGGCTGGGGCTCGGTGGGGTCTTCGCCGATCCGATCAACGCACTGCGGCCGGGGTTCCTGCGATTTATGGCGACGATCGGGCGGTTCAATCGGTCGGGGAGACGAGCGAACACGGCCCGGTTGGCGATGACTGCGGTGGCCGGGGACCACACAACATCCGGCACCGGGGGGTGGGCGGGACCTGCGGCCACGCTGCGAGACCTCGTCGACCAGACCGGCCCCGATGTCTTGGGGAGACACTATGTGTATCCGCTGGCGTCGGCGCTCTGGTCGACGGGGATTCCCGCCGTAGAGCGGTTTCCGGCCGGGACGTTTATGGACTTCTTTCGCCGGCACCGGCTGTTCCAGTTGCGAAACCGCCTGCAGTGGCGGTCGCTCACCGGGGGGAGCCGGACCTACGTGGAGGCCATGTTGGGTCGGTTGGATGGCCGCGTCCACACCGGTTTGCCGGTGCGGGCGGTCACGCGGGCGAATGGGTATTGCCGCCTGCACTTCGCCGACGGCGCCAGCCAGGAGTTCGACCGGGTCATCCTGGCCACGCACGCCGACGAGGCCCTTGCCCTGCTGCGGGAACCCACCGACCCCGAGCGGGAATCTCTGGGTACATGGGAGTATGCAGCGAACGACACATGGGTCCATTCGGACGCGAGCTGCCTGCCTTCACGCCCAGCGGCGCGCGGCTCATGGAACTATCATGTCACGGACTGCCGCAACCCATCCCCCGTCACGACCATGACCTACAACCTCAACCGACTGCAGCACCTCGACCCGGCCACCCCCTGGCTCGTCACCCTGAATCCGTCCCGGCGACCCGCACGCGTCCACGATCGCGTCACCTACACCCACCCGGTCTACACGGCGGAATCCGTGGCCACCCAGGCCGCGATCCGGGCACTCAACGGCCAGCGCGGCACATACTTCTGCGGTGCGTATCTCGGCTTCGGCTTCCACGAGGACGGCTTCCGTTCGGCGGTCGAAGTGGCGGGACCTCTCGGCGGGAGCTTGCAGTGAGCACCCCGCTCCGCTCCGGCCTGTACCTGGGCACGGTACGTCACCGGCGCTCGGCACCGCGCGAAAACGCCTTCCGGTACGGTGTCTATCAGCTACTTCTGGACCTCGACGAACTTCCCGACATCGACCGCGCGATCGGGTTTTTCGGGTACAACCGCGCGCGGCCGGTCTCGTTTCACGACAGGGATCACATGGGGGACACGGGCGAACCGGTGCGCGACAAGCTGGCGCGCTGGCTCCGCGGGCAGGGCCGCGAGCTTGGCGACTCCCGGGTGATGCTGCTGACCAATCCGCGAGTGCTGGGCTACGTCTTCAACCCGGTGTCGTACTTCTTCTGCCTGGACGCCGCGGGCGGGCTGCGCTTCACCGTGGCCGAGGTCTTCAACACCTTCGGCGAGGCGTACTGCTACCTGCTCGACGGGGTGGAAGCGGTTGGGGGTCGGGCCGTGCGCTCGAAGGTCGACAAGCAGTTCCACGTCTCGCCGTTCATGCCGATCGAAGGGGTCCGCTACGAATGGATCGTGACGCCGCCAGGCGAGCGCTTGACGATCCACATCGACGAGTTCGAGGCCGGGGAGAAGTACTTCGACGTGACGCTCAACCTGACCCGCCAGCCTCTTACGGGTGCGACACTGGGGCGCGCGATGCTCCGGTATCCGCACCTGACGGCACGCACGATCTTCCTGATCCACTGGCAGGCGGCGAAGCTGTGGGCGAAGCGGGTGCCGTTCTTCCGCAAACCCGAGCCGCCGGACAACGGACTAGGCGGCTGGCAGCCGGGGCGGAGGAGGGGACGATGGCGGACTTCGTGAGGACGGTGAAGGGGGTGCGACCGCCGGAAAGCGGGCAGCTACCCACCGAGCGTCGGGCGGACATGGTGGAAAGGCTCGCTCGCACCATCATCCTGGGCTCGCTTAGGCGGGTCGGGCTGGGATGCCTCTCCGTGCGGACCCCCGATGGGTCGCTTCATCGGTTTGAGGGGGCGCAGGCGGGACCGGAGGCCACGATCACCGTCCACGATCCCCGTTTCTTCCGGCGGATGCTGCTCGACGGCGAGATCGGGGCGGGAGAGGCGTATATCCGCGGGGAGTGGTCGGCGGACTCACCGATGGACGCGGTCCGGCTCGGCATTCTCAACCGGCGGTTTCTGCGGCCGCTGGTTCCCCTGCTGTGGCCCGCGGCGGGGATGGCCTGGCTGGCTCACCGGGCACGCTCGAACACCGTGTCGGGGTCGCGGCACAACATCATGCAACATTACGATCTAGGCAATGAGTTTTTCGCGCTGTTTCTCGATCCCTCGATGACCTATTCGTGCGCGTACTTCGGCGAGGACGTGCTCGCGGCGGAGGCGCGGGCCCATGGCCCGGGGGACCTCGCGGGGATGCTGCAGGGTGAGCCGGAGTCGCGGGAGCGAAGTCCTCGTGGCCAGGAAGCGTCCGGAATCGACATGGAGACCCTCGAAAGGGCCCAGCGGGCCAAATACCGGCTTCTGGCGGCCAAGGCGGGACTTCGTCCGGGGTCTCACGTTCTGGAGATCGGGTGCGGCTGGGGCGGGTTCGCCGAGGTGGCCGCGTCGGAGTTCGGCTGCCGGGTCACGGGGTTGACGATTTCGCGGGAACAGGCGGCCTACGCGCGCGAACGGGTGGCCCGCGCGGGGCTTGCGGACAGGGTCGCGATCAACCTGGTGGACTATCGTGAGATCACCGGCATGTACGATTCTGTCGTATCGATCGAGATGCTCGAGGCAGTCGGGCACCGCTTTCTCCCCGCGTACTTCCGAAAATGTGACGAGGTGCTCAAGCCCGGGGGGCGAGCGGTGATTCAGGTGATCACGATTCCGGACAACCGCTACCTGCGCTATCGGTTGCGCCCGGACTACATTCAGCGCTTCATCTTCCCGGGCGCGCACCTGCCGTCGCTGGGGGCGATGAAGGGAGCACTGCGCCGGACGAGGCTCCGGATTATCGACCGGGAGGACCTGGCGCCGCACTACGGCCCCACGCTGGCCGTGTGGAGGGAACGGTTGCTGGAACAGCGGAACGCCTTGTACGACTTGGGGTTCGACAAGAGTTTCCTGCGGCGTTGGGAGTTTTTCTTCGCGTACTGCGAGGCGGCGTTCCGCACTCGCTACGTGGCTGACTGGCAGCTCGTACTGGAACGGGAAGTTGGGGCGTGAGAGTGACTGATTTGGTGACACGTGCGGCGACGGTGGGAATCCGTGGCCGAATGAGGCGGGAAAGGTGGCGCGCGAAATGAGCGCTGTGCTCGCCGTGGGGGTGGTCGCCGCCGCGATCGTTCCGGTGATGGCCGTGCTTTGGTGCCGCCAGCTCCGGACGCAGGAAGCCGATGTGGTGGACCTCGCGTGGACGGTGGGGTTGGGGGTGGCGGCGGTGTTCTACGCGGCGGCCGTGCCGGTGGGGGTGGGGTGGCGGCGCTGGATGGTGGCCGCGATGGCGGGGTTGTGGTCGATGCGCTTGGCGGGGTACCTGGTGGGGCGGGTGAGGAAACCGGGTGAGGACGGCCGCTACCGGGATCTGCGTACGAAATGGGGTCGTGCGGCGCCGATGAAGTTCTTCGTGTTCTTCCAGGCTCAGGCGGTGCTGGTGATCGTGCTCTCGGTCCACTTCCTGCTCGCCATGCGGTCGCCGGATCCGGCGCTCCGGGTCGCGGATATCGTGGGCTTGGCGATCTGGTTGGTGTCGGTGGTGGGCGAGTCGATCGCGGACAGCCAGTTGGCGCACTTCCGGGCCGCCGCCGGCAACGAGAGCCGAGTCTGCCGCACCGGGCTATGGCGCTACTCCCGTCACCCCAACTACTTCTTCGAGTGGCTGCACTGGTTGGCCTATGTGCCGGTCGCGTACGGCCATGCACCACTCTGGGCCATTCTCTTTGCCCCCGTCCTCCTGCTGCTCTCGATCCGGTTCATCACCGGAATCCCGCCCATCGAGAGGCGCTCGGTGGAGCGTCGGGGCGAGGAGTATCGGCGCTATCAGCGCACCACGAGTGCCTTCATCCCCTGGTTCCCCAGGAGGGACCAATGACCGTCAAGGAAGTGCTGTCCCGGTCGGCCTTCGCGGCCGCCGAGTCCGGAAAGATATCCGACCATGTCGTCCGAACCGGGATACGGGCCCTGTTGCGGGAACGGTTGCGCTCCCTGGCCGACGATCCTCCTCTGGACGAGGCCACCCTGCGCACCGGGCCCATCGCACCGGCGCCGCGCGAAGCGAACGAGCAGCATTACGAGGTCCCGGCCGCGTTCTTCGAACTGGTTCTGGGTCCCTGGCAAAAGTACTCCTCGTGCCTCTGGCCCAACGGCGACCAGGGCTTCACCCTCGCGGACGCCGAGCTCGCCATGCTGCAGCTCACCTGTTCCCGGGCCAAGCTGGCGGACGGCCAGGATATCCTCGACCTCGGCTGTGGCTGGGGCGCGCTCACGCTCTTCGCGGCGGAAAACTATCCCCGTAGCCGGATCGTCGCGGTGTCGCACTCCACCTCGCAGCGGCGCCACATCGAGGAACGGGCGCGGCAACGGGGCCTCGGCAACGTCCAGGTCATCACCGCGGAGGTCTCCAGCCTCGACCTCGAGCCCGAGAGCTTCGACCGCGTGGTCTCGGTCGAGATGTTCGAGCACATGAACAACTATGAGCTCCTTGTGAAAAAAATCACAAGCTGGATGCGGCCGTACGCGCGGCTGTTCGTCCACGTTTTCTGTCATCACGCCCACGCGTATCGGTTTTCGGGGGACGGTCCCGGCGACTGGATGGCCCGCGAGTTCTTCACGGGCGGCCTCATGCCCAGTCCATGGCTGGTGCCGAAGTTCCGCGGCGAACTGATGCCAGAGGTCGACTGGTTCGTTCAGGGCACCCACTACGCGCGCACCGCGGAAGCATGGCTGGACAATCTGGACGCCGCACGGGACGAAGTGGCGTCGGTCTTCGCCGATACCTACGGGGCAACGTCCGCCGACCTCTGGGTACAGCGCTGGCGGCTGTTCTTCCTGGCGGTCGCCGAGACGTTCGGGTACGGGGACGGCCGGGAGTGGGGAGTGTCGCACCACCGATTCCTGAAGCAAGCACGATGATCGAGACCGCGTCCCGAGAACACATCGACCCCGATTCGCTCGCCAGCGCGGACCGGATCGACTTCCTGCGCAGCTATGCGTTCACGGGCGTGCACATCCTTGCGCTGGGGGCGTTGTTCACCGGCGTGAGCGTGCCCGCGCTGATCGCCCTCCTGGTCACCTTCTGGGTGCGCCTTTTCGGCATCACCGGCGGCTATCACCGCTACTTCGCGCACCGGTCATTCAAGACGAGCCGCTTCTTCCAGTTCGCGCTGGCCTGGCTCGGGGCGAGCGCCGGTCAGAACGGACCCCTCTGGTGGGTGTCGCACCACCGCCTTCACCACCGGCACGCCGACACCGACCACGACGCCCATTCACCCGGGCTCAAGGGCTTCTGGTGGGCGCACGCCGGCTGGATCATGTCGCGGCGCTACGACGGATATGACGAGTCGCTGGTGCGGGACCTGCGGCGCTTTCCGGAGTTGCGCGTCCTCGACCGGCTGCACATGCTGGCGCCGCTCAGCCTCGGCATCGTTCTCTTCGGGGTCGGCTGGTGGCTTGAGGCGATGTTCCCGGGACTCGGCACGACACCCTGGCAGATGGTCGGGTGGGGCCTGTTCGTCAGCACGGTGCTGCTCTACCACGTGACCTTCCTGGTCAACTCGGTGGCGCACATGTCGGGGCGCCGCCGCTACGCCACGAAGGACCATTCGCGCAACAACTGGTGGGTGGCGCTGCTGACCCTGGGCGAGGGGTGGCACAACAATCATCACCGGTATCCGTCATCGGAGCGGCAGGGGTTCTACTGGTGGGAGCTGGACGTCACGCACTATGTCCTCAAGGTGCTGGAGAAGATGGGGCTGGTGTGGGATCTGCGGGTGCCGCCCGCGAGAGCGTACGGGAAGCAGGGGAGCGCGCCTTCGTGATTCTGTCTGATCGCTGCCGGCAGCCGCACACCGTACCGGGAGGGTCCCGGCGCGGCGCCTGCACCGTTGCCGCCGATGTCTGACGCTCGCCCAGAGCCGCACTTTTCGAGGCCGGTGCTGGTGCTCAGCCGGTGTCTGGAACTCGAGCCCTGCCGCTACAACGGCGAGCGGATCCCCTTCGACCTGGTCCGCCACCTGGAGCCGTGGGTGAAATTCCGCCCGGTGTGCCCTGAAGTCGAAGTCGGACTGGGAGTTCCGCGTGACACCATCCGTCTGGTTGCGTCCGGAAAGCGTACGCTGCTGGTTCAACCGGCCACCGGGCGGGACGTCACCGAGGACATGGAGACGTTTGCGGACCGCTTCCTGAGCGTGGCCGACGGCGTGGACGGTTTCATTCTCAAGTCGCGGTCACCGTCGTGCGGCCCGGGGGGCGTCAAGGTGTACAAGGACGCCCAAAGCCGGTTTGCCGGGCGCAGCGAGCCGGGGCTCTTCGCGGGTGCCGTGCTGGCCAGGTTCGGCGGCCTGGCGGTGGAGGACGAGGGCCGTCTGCGCAACCGGCGGATCCGCGAGCATTTCCTGACCAAGCTCTTCGCGCTGGCGCGCCTGCGAGAGATCGGCGGAGGCGGGCGCACGGGGGACCTCGTGCGGTTTCAGAGCATGTACAAGTTCGTGCTCCTGGCGTACGGGGAGAAGCATCTGCGGAGCCTCGGACGGATCGTCGCGAATGCGGACAGGAGGCCGTTCACGGAGGTGTTCGCGCGCTACCGGGCCGGGTTCATGGCCGCTCTCGGGGGTATGCCGCGGGCTCGAACTTTCATCAACGTCTTTCAGCACATCGCCGGGTTCTTCAGCGACGGGCTGACGGCGGGTGAGAAGGCGCACTTTGGTAGTCTGGTGACGCGGTTTCGGAGCGGCCGGGCGCCCGCGAGCTCGGTGACGTCGCTGCTGGAGTCGTGGGCCGTGCGGTTCGAGGCCGATTACATCCTGGACCAGGCGCTGTTCGCGCCGTTCCCCGAGGCGTTGGTGAGTGAGGCGGACTCGGGGAAGGGGCGGAAAGGGTGAGGGGGAACCCTTACCGCGTCCAGGTCTCGAAAAACCCGTCCCCCTCCCCCCGCACCACCGCACCGCGCAGCCGTCCCGACAGCGTCGCCGAACCCCGCATCTGGAAGAAGAGCGCGGCAGGGCTGTCCACCCGGACGGGGACCGGAGTGGCGCGGGTGTGGCCCACGGCGACGTGCAGCTCCAGCGAATCGGCGCCGCTCGTCGCCAGGATCGAGATGGATTCGGGCGCGGCCTGCCTGTCCTCGCCGGGCCTGTGCGTGGTCAGGCTCCGGATCGGGAAGATCCCCGCGAACCCCATGTCGTCGGTCAGGTAGAGGATTCGCGGCCCCGTCGCCCCGCGTTCGCGGTCACCGTCGCTGACGCCGCCGTATAGGACCGTGTAGTCACCCACCCGTGCCTGGCCCCAGTCCCAGGTGACGCCGCCCCACGTGCCCCAGTTGTGGTCATGATAGGTGCGGGCGCCTTCGATCTCCCGGCAGCGGGAGCCTTCGCACACCCGCCCGGCGGCGTGGGCGCCGAGGAGGGGGACGGTGTAGCCGGAAACAATCCCCTCGCCCCCGATTTCCACCGGTGGCAGATAGCGGCGTGAGCGCGCGGTCACGGTCAAGTCCACCACCATGGGGCCACCGCCGGTTTCCGACGGGATGCGTGCAGCCAGGGTGTAGCTCCCATCGTCCTCGACAGTCACGCTCGACCGGCCGATCACCAGGTCGGGCCACCCCTCCCGGAACTCGACCTCGCCGGCGGGCAATTGCTCGGAGTACGCCCGTTCCGGGAACCCGGGCCGCACCCGCGTCGCCAACATGCGCCCTCCCCACCGTCCGTCCGGGACGTCGCCGGCGATCATGTAGGTCAGGTAGAGCCAGCCGGAATCGGGCAGCAGCACGTTGAAGTAGTGCCATTCGGCCCAGGTGGAGTCAGTGGCCGCGGCGCCGGTGGGCAGGTGAAGCGCGTCGAGCGAGCGGTAGAGTTCGGCGTCGGTCGGGATCCGCCAGCGGCGGTCGGTGTCGAGGTCCTCCCAGGCGCCCGCGGCCAGCTCCGGGGCCACTCCCAGTTGGGCCGCGAGTCCGGGAATCGTGGCGCCCGCCGAGATCGGCACGAGACCGGAGTCAGCCTCCAGGTAGAGGAGTTCGTCGTCGATCCAGGGGGCGGCCGCCGCGATCCGGTCATCGAACCGCGGGCCCGCGAGGACCTGGCGGTAGAGCAGCGACGACTGCTCGATCGAGAAGTACATGGAGCTGGCGCCGCCGGTCTTGAGCGTCTCGAGGTCGATGCCGGTGGGCAGGACGACGAGGTCGCCGCCGCCGACCAGCTCCTTGTCGCGGGCCTGTTCGACGAGGGCGCCACCGACCGAGAGCAGGATGATCGTGACGCCCACGCCGAGCGCGTAGCCGCCGAGCAGCAGCGCGCTGCGCCCGGGACGCTGCCGGAACGAGGCCCAGACGAGGCGTGCGATCATGGCCGGGTCCTCCCGTCGACGACTTCGATGCGGCGGCGCGCACCTGCCGCCAGTTCCAGGTCGTGTGTCGCGACGACCAGCGCCGTTCCCGCGGTGTTCAGCTCCTGGAAGAGCGCGAGCACGCGCCGGGAGGTGGTCCGGTCAAGTTCGCCGGTGGGTTCGTCGGCCAGGACGACCGCGGGGTCGTTGGCGAGTGCGCGCGCGATGGCCACGCGCTGGCACTGTCCGCCGGAAAGCTCGCCGGGACGGTGACGCAGCCGGTCCGCGAGGCCGACCCGTTCGAGGACGGCGGCGGCCCGTTCGCGGCGTTCCCGTCGCGAAACCCGCATGGCCGCGAGGGGGAGCTCCACGTTCTCGATGGCGGTCAGCATGGGGAGGAGGTGGAACCTTTGGAAGACGAGTCCCACCTGACGCAGGCGGAGCGCGGCCCGCGCCTCGACGGACATCGCGGCGAGATTTCGGCCCAGAAAGTGCACGGAGCCGGATGTGGGGAGATCCACCCCGCCCAGCAGGTGCAGCAGGGTGGACTTGCCCGATCCGCTCGGTCCGGTCACGGCGAGGAAATCGCCCTTCGCCACCGTCACGTCGGCGCCGCGAAGAGCCCGAACCACGGTGCGCCCCTGCCGGTAGTCCCGCGTGACGTCTCGGGCCACGACGATGATCCCATCGTCTCCCCTCCCCCCCGCCTCCCCGCTCACGGTTCCTCCCGGTGCAGCAGCGTCGTCACCTCGAGCCCGGTCGCGCGCAGCGCCGGCACCAGCCCCGCCACCGCCCCTGACGCGATCACCAGTCCATACGCGGTCGCCAGACTTTCGGGTCGCAGCACGAAGAACCGCACCGCCACCGGCAGCCCCGGGAAGTCGGCCAGAATCGACTCGAGGTACCCGGCCACGACCACCGCAAGCCCGATCCCGATCCCTCCCCCGACCACGCACAGCACCACGCTCTCGGCGGTGAGGTCGCCCACGATGCGCCGCCGCGCCACCCCGATGGCCCGGACCGCCGCGATGACGCCGAGCCTCTCGCTCACCGAAACCGCCGTGATCGTCCCGATCAGGAGCGCGGCCACGAAGAGGCTCACGCTGCCCAGGATCACCGCGAGCTGTCGGAAGTACGACAGTCGTTCGTCCAGCTTCTCGGAGATCCCCGCAAGAGTGACCACCTCGACCCGGGACGCAAGGACTGCAATCGCATCGCGGACGACTTCGGGATCGTACCCCGCACGCACACGGATCATGGCGAACGAGACTTGGTCCTCGAGCTCCGAGAGGGCCTGCAAGTCGCCCAGGGGCACGGCCACGGGCATGTCGCGCGCAGTCGCGAAGACGAAGTCCCCCGTCCCCGCCACCCGCACCGACGCGGTACGCCCCCAGGTACCGAAACCGCTCGCAGTCGCCAACCTCAGACGACCGCCCAGGCGCACGCCCAATTCTCCCGCCAGCCTCGAATCCGGCACCGCCTCGCCCATCCCCGGCGCATCCCCATCCACCAAGCCATACAAACTGCGATTCCCCGGATCCAGCCCCAGCGCGAGCGTCCGCCTTGAATCCCGCGACCCATCCCCCCCGCCGTCCTCCACCTCCACGCTGACCGACATCGCCAGCACCGGCGCGACGCGCTCCACCCCGGCCACCCCCGCGATGCTGTCCCGCAGACGCGCGAAACCCGGGATCGTGGCCTCGGTGTCGAAGGGGATCGTGCCGCTGGGCGACACGCGCAGCTCGTAGCCCCGCGACTCGAGCAGGTCGCCGAAGCTCTGCTGGATGCCCCCGCCGAGCATGAGCATGTCGGCGAGCATGGCCGTCGAGACCGCCACCCCGGCCACGGTGAGCAGCGTTCGGAGCGGCCGGTGCCGCAGTTCGCGGATCGAGTTGCGCGCGAGCATCGGAGTTCCCCTACAACTCGAGCGGGTCGGCCGCAAAGAGGCGCACAGTGGCCACCAGCCCCGCCCCCATCCCCAACACCACAGCCAGCACGAGACCCTGGACCACCATCTCACCCGTCACGACCGAGAACTCCAGGGTCGTCTCGTACACGCGCTGGTAGTACGCGTTCACGATGGCCGAAGCGGCGAACCCCACTCCCAGTCCGGCCACGCCCCCCAGCGCGGACAGAAGCGCGGCCTCGGCGACGGTCCAGCCCATGAGGATCCGCCGCGGGATGCCGGCCAGCCGCGCCGCCGCGACCGCGGTCGACCGCTCCTGGACCTTCAGGACCATTATGCACGCCAGGAAGACCCCGCCGGCCACCAGGGTGATGCCCGCGATGGCCGCGTGAAAGCGGCTGACCACGCGGAAGGTGGTCGAAGCGCGGTCGGCGACCTCGGCCGCGGAGTGCACGCGGGTGCCGGCCAGGAGCAGCTCGAGATCGCGGGCCGCGAGGTCGGCGTCGATGTCCGGACGCAGCTGGACGGTGAAGTAGTCCACCTCGCCCTCACGGCCGGCGAGTGCCTGCAGGTGCGGCAGGTGGAAGAGCACGCGCGGCCGGGTGGTCATGAGTTCCGAGGGGTCAGCCCGCGGTTCGAAGAGCCCGGCGACCAGAGCGGGGCACGGTTCGGCGTCCGGGGCGGAACGCAGCCGTACCATCGAACCGGCCTGGATCCCGGCCTGGACCGCGTACGGCCGCTCGATCAGGACCTGCAGGTCATCCGGGCAGGGGGCCGATGGAGCCGCTACAACCGGAACTGCGAATTGCGTCAGACCCGCGAGCAGTGCCGCGGCAAGTCGCAACTACCGCGCCCCCGTCGCCGTCATCCCGTCCGGAAAGATCTCTTTCCACGCCACCAGAAACCTCTTCATCTCCTCCTCGGTCCCGATCGACACCCGCAGGTAGTCCAGCATTGGCGGAAAGTCGCGCCCCACGGCGACATCGCGCTTGCGGAACTCGGCCCTCACCTCGGACGCCGGACGGCCGGTGTGCACCATGAAGAAGTTCGTCTCCGACGGAATCACTTCGAAGCCCTGCGACCTTAGCTGCTCGGCCGTGGCCTCCCGCAGCTTGATCGTCGTGTCCTTGACCCACGCCTCGGACTCGTGGTCCTCCAGCGCCGCCACCGCTCCCCACCTGACCAGCGCGTTTACGCTGCCGGTGGCGTAGGTACGCATCTCGCTGATCATCTCTGCCGGCGCGATGCCATAGCCCAACCGCAGCCCCGCCATCCCGTAGATTTTGGAAAAGGTGCGGGTGACGATGACCTTGCGGCCCTCCTTGATGTACTTGACTGCACTCGAGTAAGACGGGTCTTGGATGAAGTGGTGGTACGCCTCGTCGATCAGCACCGGGATGTCCTCCGGAATGCCGTCGAGAAGCTGCCGGATGTCCGAGTCCGGGACGATCACACCCGTCGGGTTGTTGGGATTGACCACGTAGACCATCCCTACGTCGCGGTAGTTGCGCTTGGTAACCTTGATGAGATCGTCGATGTCCTGCGTGTGGTCGGCCAGCAGCGGCCGCGCGATCACGTCCGCATCTATCCCCGATGCCACCCGGTACACGCTCGTATAGGTCGGCTCGACGCCGACGACCTTCTCCTCGTGCCCCAGGAAGGTGATTCCGGCCACCTTCAGCGTCTCCCCGGACCCCGCGTTCATGATGATGTTCCGGGTCGAGACCCCGTGGTGCTCCGCGATTTTCTCGTGGATGTCCCCGTCGGGATAGCCGTACCGGTTCGAGTACTTCCAGGCCGCGTTCATCGACGCCATCATCTTGTCGGACGGACCGTAGGGGTTCTCGTTGGAGGACAGCTTGGCCAGGTCGTCGTAGGGGTCGAGAGGGGCGAGGCCGGGCGGGGGCGGCCGCAGGGCGACGCCAAAGGCCGATTGCGGGCGCAGACCGAGGGCGCCCAAGGCCGCGGCGGCGCTCCCCATAAAGTGTCGGCGAGAAAACCTGGTGTTCATGCTCGATGCTCCTTCCTGACCGGGATCCACTCTTCAGGCCACCGCCCGTCACCTTGGACGGCGCACCTATTGGGGCATGATAGGCGTGACCAGCCGTATCGCGCCAGTTACTTGCCGACGGCCACGCCCCTGCCTAAGGTGCCGGGCGCAACTTTACGGCCCCATTCTCACGAGAGCATTTCATGCACCGCACCCTCCTTCTGCTAGCCCTCACTCTGCTCCTGGCCCCCGCCGCCACCGCCGCCCAGGACCTCGACGACCTGATCGAACGGGTCGAGGCCGGCGTCATGGAACGCGCCAAGCTCGCCCAGGTCATGGTCGACAAGATCTTCTCCTTCTCCGAACTTGGCCAGCAGGAGATCGAGACCTCCGCGTACGTCACCGGGATCCTCGAGGAGAACGGGTTCACGGTCGAGCGAGGCGTCTCCGGAATTCCCACCGCGTGGATGGCCCGCTGGGGCTCCGGCAGCCCGGTCATCTCCTTCGGTTCCGACATCGACGGCATCCCGAAGGCGAACCAGAAGCCGGGAGTCGCCTACCACGAACCCCTGATCCCCGGTGCCCCCGGCCACGGCGAGGGCCACAACTCCGGCCAGGGGGTCAACGTGGTCGCCGCGCTCGCGCTGAAGGAGGTCATGGAGGCCGAAGGCATCGAAGGCACCCTCGTCCTCTGGCCCGGCGTGGCCGAAGAGCAGCTCGGCAGCAAGGCGTGGTTTGTGCGCGACGGCCTGATGGACGACATCGACGTCACCCTCTTCACCCACGTCAGCAGCAACCTGTCCGTCAGCTGGGGACAGGCCGGCGGCACCGGCCTCGTCTCCGTGGAGTTCACCTTCGCGGGCGAGGCAGCCCACGGCGCCGGGGCCCCATGGCGCGGTCGCAGCGCGCTGGACGCCGTCGAACTCATGAACGTGGCGTGGAACTTCCGCCGCGAGCACCTGCACCCGAACCAGCGGTCGCACTACGTGATCAGCGACGGGGGAGACCAGCCGAACGTCGTGCCCCAACGGGCCTCCGTGTGGTACTTCATCCGCGAGATGGACTATGAGGACATCAAGCGCAACTACGAGACCGCGGTCCGCATCGCCGAGGGCGCGGCCATCATGACCGACACCGAGATGACGTACCAGGTGCGCGGAGCAGCGTGGCCGCGCCACTTCAACCGCACCGTCGCCGAGACCATGTACGAGCACATCCAGGAGGTGGGCCTGCCCGAATGGACCGAAGACGACCACGCCTTTGCGAAGGCCGTCCAGCAGTCGGTCGGCAGCGACCCTCGCGGCCTGCCCACCGAGCTGTCACAACTCGGCACCCCCGGCCCGCGCCGGAGCGGCGGTTCGGACGACATCGGCGACATCTCCTGGACGATGCCCACCATCACCCTGCGCTTCCCGTCGAACGTCCCGGGCCTGCCCGCCACCACTGGTCGAGCGCGATAGCGATGGCAACCCCGATCGCGCACAAGGGCGCCGTGGCGGGTGCCCGCGTCCTGGCGCGGACGGCGTTGCAGCTCTTCATGGAGCCCGACCGCGTCGAACAGGCGTGGGCGTACTTCAACGACATCCAGACGGCCGAGACGGAGTACATGCCCTTCATCGGTCCCGACGATCCGCCGCCCATCGATCTCAACAAGCAGATCATGGACATGTATCGCCCCTTGCTCGAGCAGTACTACTACGACGAGACGAAGTTCGAGACGTACCTGGAGCAGTTGGGGATTACGTATCCGACGCTGAAGCGGGGGATTTCGGACTGAGCACCTCCGCCAGCTGCCCCAGACTCTCCAGGTTATGAACCGGCCGATGTTCGTCCACCTCGGGCAGCAGCGCCCGGATCCCCACCGCCCTCGGCGCAAAGTCCCGGTACCGCAGCAGTGGATTGAGCCACACCAGGCTCCGGCACGACTTCCTTAGCCTGCGAGCCTGCAGCCGGATCCCCTCGCCCCCCTCCCTGTCCAGCCCGTCGGTCACCAGAAGCACGACCGCGCCCTGAGCCAGCAGCCGGCGCGACCAATGCAGGTTGAAGGCGTTCAGCGCGGCCCCGATCCGGGTGCCGCCGTACCAATCCCGCACCGTGTTGCCGGCGCGGTCGAGCGCGCGGTCCACGTCCCGGTCCCGCAGCAGCCGGGTGATGTTGGTGAGGCGGGTGCCGAAGACGAAGGTGTGGACCCGGTCGGCGGCGTTGGTGAGCGCATGGAAGAAGTGGAGCAGGATGCGCGAGTACGACTCCATCGATCCCGAGATGTCGCAGAGCACGACGATGGTTGGCCGCCGCGTCTTCGTCGACTTGCGCTCGAGCGGCAGGGGGCACCCCCCCGTGCGAATGCTCGTCCTGAGCGTCCGCCGCATGTCGATGATGCGCCCCCTCGGATCGGGTTCGTGGCGCCTGGTGAGCACTCGACGCAGGTCGAGCCGGAGCGACCGGATCGCCTCTTTCGCCTGCATCACTTCGACCGCGGTCATCTCCTCGAAGTCCTTGGTCCGCAGGACCTCGGTGGGCGAAAACGCCATTCGCAACGGGATCTCCTGCACGGTTTCGTGGATGGGGTCGACGGAGGGTTGGCGTGCGGACTCGTCTTCCGGGGACAGTCGGGCCGGGGCCCGCGAAGGCGGCTTCTCGTGGGGGATCTGCGAGCGGGACAACAGCGTAGCCAGCGCCTCGTCCGCCCCGAACGGGTCGCGCCAGAAGAGCCGGAAGGCGCTCTCGAAGATGTGACGGTGCTCGCGCCTGGCGACGAGCGTGCCGTGCAGCGCCCAGTAGAACTGTCGCCTGGCCGTGACGTCGACGGCCGCCAGCGCCCGCACCGCCGTGATCGTGTGGCCAGGTCCGACGGGCAGCCCGGCGGCGCGCAGGAGGCGCACGAAATGCGCGACGTTTTCGGGGAGGCGGCCGGGTGGGGTGGGGGTCATCCGAGAAAAGTCCGTCCTGGAAGCCTCTCGACATTCGTACTTTTTGGTACGATATTGGAAATGTGAACGGGGCGGAATTCGTGAGGAGAGCCAGGCGCTACGCCAGGAAGACGGGCGTTGAGATAAGGTTTGACCCGAGTCGCGGAAAAGGAAGCCATGGGATGCTCTACTTAGGCAGCCGCCGGACCGTCGTCAAGCACGGCGAACTGAAGCCGGCCACCCTGCAGAGCATGTTGAAGCAACTGGAGATCCGAAGGGAGGACTTTTGATGCGGTACGCTTATCCGTGCGTGCTGGCTCCCGAAGAAGGCGGCGGCTACTCCGTCTCGTTCCCGAATGTACCGGAAGCACTGACCTGCGGTGACGACCGGGAAGAGGCGCTCGCGATGGCTGAAGACGCCCTGGCGGTGGCGCTCGGGGCATACGTGCAGAGTCGCGAGGACATCCCGGTGCCGGAACCGGCTTCGCGCGGCCAAGAGATTGTCGCGGTTCCGCTGGTCGTCGCGGCGAAGCTTGCACTCTACACCGCGATGCGTGAGCAGGGCCTGACGAAGGTTGGCCTGGCCCGGTTGATGGGATTGAGTGAGGGGGCGGTCCGGAAGCTGGTGAATCCGAATCACCGCTCACACATCCGCCAGGTCGAAAAGGCTCTCAGGAAGGTGGGGCGGCGGCTGGTGGTTGAGGACAGAGCTGCGTAGTGCCAGGCGACGAGGACCCGACACGCTGGAGCATCGCATGAACGGAACCGCATTCTCCGTCCTTGTGTGCCTGGCGATGAGCCCCGTGGCCCCCCGCGAAGCCGGCGCGCAGGTCATCCGGGGCGTCGTGGTGGATTCCGCGAGCCAGCAACCGCTCACAGCCGTACTCGTGTCCCTGGCCGACAGCGCCCACCGGAACCTCCAACGGCTCCTGTCAGATGCCGGTGGCGAATTCCGCTTCTCCGTCCCCCGTCCGGGACGGTATTCGATACGTGCCGAACGCCTGGGGATGGCGACGTCAACAGTCGAGCAGATCGAAGTGGCCGTCGACCAGACAGTCTCGCTCAGAATCGCCCTCGCCAATCTCCCCATCGCCCTCGAGGGACTTCAGGCTTCGGGAGACCGCCGTTGCGAGCTGTCCCGGGACCTCGGCATCGAGACGCTCCGAGTCTGGGAGGAGGCCCGCAAAGCGCTGAACTCGGCCGACTTCACCAGCTCGGCCGGCGTGTATGTCCATGACCTGGGTAAGTACGTCCGGGAACTGGAGCCGGGTTCCCTGAAGATCCTGAGCGAGACGCACAGCTTCTGGAGCACGACGAACGAGCGTCCGATCGAGAGCCGTCCCGTCGAGGAGCTGCTCGACGGTGGCTGGGTGGTCCGGGAGTCCGGCGGGAATCGCTACTTCGGACCCGATGCGCATGTGCTTCTCTCCGATGAGTTTCTGGACACGCATTGCATGCAGCTGCGCCCCCTGGACGAATCGAACCCGCACCTGGTCGGGCTGGAGTTTCGCCCGGTCCGGATTCGGTCTCGGCGGACCGGGATCCAGGGTGCCCTCTGGCTCTCGCGCGAGACGGGCGGTTTGGAGTGGCTCGAGTTCAACTACCTGAGCCTGCCGGGTCTGGCGGAAGCGGTAAACAGCGACCAGATCGGTGGGCGGGTTGATTTCCGGAGCCTACCCGACGGGGCCTGGATCGTGTCGCGGTGGTACATTCGCATGCCGCGGGTGGTGGAGGAGGTGGACGAGATTTCGGGCATCCGTCTGCGTCGGCCGCGGTTGAAGGGAATTGTCGAAGAGGGCGGATGGGTGATGGAGGCGCGCGCGCGCGAGACAGGCAAGATCGCATTTGCGGAGCACGGCGGCGCGATCAGGGGGCAGGTCCGGGAGAGGGGCGACGCCGTGATGGAATCGGGGGGACGGGTGGCGCTTGTGGGTGCGGGTGTCGCGGTCGATCTGGATTCGGAGGGTCGATTTGTGGTTCCCGGGTTGCCGCCGGGCACCTATCAACTGTCGTATCTTCGCCCGTCCCTGGGCGGGCTGGACCGGGACTATCCGGTGGCTGACGCCGTCGTGCGATTCGGAGACACGACGACCGTCCGTCTCGAGGCGGCGGATACCGACGCGGTGCTGGCACGGGCCTGCGGCGTGCGGGAATGGACTCCTTACACCGGCGTATTGCAGGGACATGTCGTTCTGCCGGATTCCAGGTTGGCGGCGTCGGGGATCAGGGTCGTGGCCCGGTGGGAGGAGTGGCGCTCGACTGGATCCGGGCCCTTGCAGGGGAGGGCCATGCACGTTGCCACGGAAACGAACTCGATCGGGGCGTATCGGCTTTGCGGGATTCCTGCGGACCTTACCGGTGTCGAGGTGACTGCGGGTGAAGGCAGGGACGGGGTGTCCGCGACCGCGGTCCTGTCCGAGGACAAGCCCGTGGTCACGATCACCCTGGGGTTGGTCCGGGAGCCGCCCGACAGCGCTCGATAGTTCGCGCAGAGGACACCGGCCCGTCATGTTGAGGCAGTCGGAGAACCCGGGAGGTGACCTCGTGACCAAGCTCAGAATCGTTCCCACCCTTGCACTCCTCGCGTGCCTGGCACCGGGACCCTGGGCGGGTGGAGCAGGCGCGCAGGTCATCCGAGGCGTTGTCGTGGATTCCACGACCCGGAGTCGGATCACCGACGTACTCGTGTTCCTGACCGACAGCGCCCAGCGGGAGTTGAAACGCCGCCATGTGGGCATGGACGGCGAATTCGAGTTTGCCGTCCCTGGGCCGGGCCGGTATTCGATTCGGGCGGAGCGCTTCGGCATGACGACGGATACCGTCGAGCGAATCGATGTGGCTCGTGGCGATACCGTCTCGATCACCATGGAGCTGGCACAACTGTCCGTGGCGCAGTTGGTGGAGGAGTTGGGGAAGATCGTGGACCTTGACGCCGAGCGGCTGCCCCCGGTCGAAGAGGGCGGAGGGGTGCCGGAAGGTGTCGCGCGGGAGACGGACTGGATCGCCTATGACGAGGATGGAGGCGTCATTGTGGGGCAGGTCCTGGAGGAGGGAGTTGCCGTGATGGAAGCGGGGGGGCGGGTGGGACTTGTGCACGTGGGTCTGGCCGCCGATGTGGATGCGGAGGGACGGTTCGTGATTCCCGGGTTGCCGGAGGGCACCTACGAACTGGCGTACCTTCGCCCGTCGCTGGGCGGGCTGGATTGGGACTATCCGCTGGCGGAGGCCGACGTACGATCCGGAGACACGACGAGGGTCAGTCTTCAACCGGCCCATCCGGACCGGGTGCTGGCCCAGGCGTGCGGACTGGACCTGTGGAAGCCGTACACCGGTGTATTGGAGGGCCACGTGGTCCTGTCCATGCCCGGGTCCGCCGCTCCGGGGATCAGGGTAGTGGCGGAGTGGTTTGAGCCACACCCGACCGATCCGTTGAAGGGGAGGGCCATGACTGCTGTTGCCCTGACGAATTCGGTGGGTGCGTTTCGGTTTTGCGGGATTCCGACGGATCGCACGACCGTGGAGCTGACCGCGGGTGAGCGAACGAACCGGGTATCCGTGACCATGATCATGTCCGATGACAAGCCGGTGGCGAAGCTCACCCTGCAGTTGCCGGGGGCGCCCTCCGGCGGTGGCTGGTGAAGCCGTGCGTCGCCACCGGAACTCGGCCGGAATGGGTCAGCCCGGGACCGGTCAGCCGTCACCAGCCCTTTCCGCAAACCTCTTCAGCGACCACGCCATGTCGTTGAAGCCGCGGCGGACGAGCCGGCCGAACAGGAGGATCACGATCGGGGTAAGGAGGCCGTTGAACGCGTCGGTCGTCAGGTAGCGGCAGCGCGTTTCGCCCAACGCTTCCAGACGCTGTTCACGTCGGGCGGATACCAGGAACCGGCCGGCGCTTCCCACGCGAGGTTCGAGTTGGCCGCCCCGGGGCAGAGCGACCGAAGCCGGAGAGCCGCTTCATTTGCCGGCCTGGGGATGTCCGCTCCGGCAGGCCATGAGCACGCGCCCGCCGTGCTTCGCCAGGTCGGCCGCCACCGCCTTCCCCAGCCCGTCGAGACCGAAACTCGCGGGTGAGTAGACGTGCCTGCCGTAGCGGTTCTTCGTGTCCCGGCCCGACACCCGTCTGATGGCTTGCATCCCCACTTCACTTCCCCACGCGCAGTATGACAATACGTCATCGAACTTCTGAACCGGTGTACCAATACTAATGCGGAGCCACCTCCTCGAAGTCGATCTCGATAGCCCTGAAGTCGATCTCGATGAACTCATGTCCCGACTCCGGGTCGTCGGCAAGCGTGACGAAACCCAGTTCGGCGAGTCGGCGGATCTCACGGATGAAGGTTCTGGTGGTGACGTCACGATACGCCCCCCTGACGTAGGGCGAGTTGACGAGGTCGGTGAGCCGGATCCGTGTTGATGGATGTTTCGAGAAGGGATCGGTGGGTTCGGTCTCCGCCAACAGAAAACTGAGCAGCGAATACTCACGGACATTCAGAAGATGGCGGCGCTGACTGACCCGCATGCTGAGCCCTCTGTTGAGGGTGTCTCGGTAGACCAGGCGGTTCAGCTTCGTCTTGATGAAGCGGTTGATCCCGCGGAGTTCGGCTTCGAACCCTCGGAGCCCGAATTCGACGAAGGGGGAGAGGTCGAACGGTTGGACCCTCCTGCACTCCTGCAGCCGCCGCTTGTATTCGTCACCGTTACGGTAGAAGTAGTTCGACAACCCGTAGAAGCCGTAGACGCTGTAGCCACCTTCGTAGAGAATGGCTGCCTCAACCAGCCGGGAGACTCGCCCGTTGCCGTCTCCGAACGGGTGGATGGTAACGAGGAAGAAGTGGGCCAGGAGGGCCCTGACGACCGGGTGCTCGCTCCGCAGCATGCGTGAGTTCACGAACTCCACGAACTCGGACATGAGACGGGGCAGGTCCTCGTGCGGGGCGCCCAGGTGGACCCCACCGAGTTCCACCGTACCGACCCGGACCCCATGCGTACGAAGGCCACCGGGGATGTTGTCGGCCTCGTCGGACAGGCGCGTCATCAGTGCGTGCATGTGGAGAATGTCCTGAGCGGAAATCGGTGGTCTATCAGGCCCGAACCGGGATCGAACCCAGTTCTGGGCGGTATCGGCATTGAGTACTTGCCGAAATTCCCGCCCTTCCGAATCCAGGCCGGCCTTCCCCCCAAGGAAATCGGCGATCTGTGACTCGGAGAGGGGGTTACCCTCCAGTGCGGTGGAACCGTGGACAGTCCTGATCCGATTCAGAACGTCGAGTTGTTCCTTCCATTCCGAAGGAAGGAGCAGGCTCATGGCCGCTTCCTTCCGTCCCTCAATGCGAACCAGGAAGGACATCATTCCCGATAGCTGGAGCCGGTAGTTGAAGCTGAATCGCGACCAGTCCATATGCATAACTCCTTATATGACGAATTATCTGACGGTATAACATCATGATATATAATAAGATACGGGTTTTATGTCCGCAAGAACGACATCTAATTTGACAGCGAAGTGATCCCGTTATGGGTTTGCGCGGCCCTAACGGTCCACCCTAGCGTCTATTCACCCTCCGACTCTCCTCCACCATTCGGATCACCTCATGAACGCCTCCTCAGTCCCCTTCTCTTGTCCCCTCCGCCCCTCCCCCCTCCTCACCGCATTCGCGATCCTCATCGCGGCCAGCCACACCTCCGCCCAGACCACGGAGCTCCGGCGCAGCCGCACCCTCCCCGGCTCCCTCACCGCCGGCGACACCGCCCGCTACACCCTCGATGCCGACGAAGACCAGTTCGTCCTCGGCGAAGTCAACCAGATCTCGATCGACGTCACGATCCGCGTCCTGGGCCCCGACGGCACGCAGATCGCGCGCTTCGGCGGACTCGGCCGCGGCCCCGAGCGCTTCGGCGGCCGGATCTCGACCGCCGGCACCCACACCGTCGAACTCTTCATCGCCGGCGACGATGACGACGCATCCGGCAACTACGAGATCACCCTGCTGCGACAGGAACGCGTCGCCACCGACCCGAAAAAGCTCGCCGACCAGATGATGGCGCGCTTCGATGGCGACCATTCGCCCGGCGCCGCGGTCCGCGTGTGGCGAGACGGCAAGACCCTCTACTCGAAGACCTACGGGATGGCCAACCTGACCTACGGCATCCCCTTCGAGGCCGACACCCGCACCAACATCGGCTCCACCTCGAAGCAGTTCACCGCCTTCGCGATCATGCTCCAGGCCGAACGCGGCCACCTTTCCCTCGACGACGACATCCGCACCCACATCCCCGAGCTGCCCGAATTCGAACACACCATCCAGGTGCGGCACCTCATCACCCACACCACGGGCCTGCGCGAGTTCCTCAACCTGCTCAGCATGACCGGGCGCCGCCTCGACCGGGGCGACTGGATCGACCGCTCCGAGATCATCGAGATCGTGCAGCGCCAGCCGAAGCTTCAGAACGTCCCCGGCGCGGAGTGGAACTACAACAACACGGCCTACGGGCTTGCCGCGGCCATCGTGGAGCGCACGTCCGGGCAGGATTTCCACGTCTTCATGCAGGAGAACATCTTCGGCCCGCTGGGGATGACCGGGACGATGGTGCGGCCGTCCATACGCCACATCGTGCCGAACAACTCGGAGGGCTACACGCCCACACCCGACGGATACCGCCAGATCGGGGACCTGGGCGGGGCGGTCGGGGCCGGCGCCATGTACAGCACGATCGCGGACCTGCAGATCTGGATCGAGAACTTCGCGAACCCGCGCGTCGGCACCCGCGAGAGCCTCGACGAAATGATGACTTCGTTCGTCCTCAACGACGGCGAGGAGACGGGATACGGATACGGCCTCTTTATCGACGAGCAGGGCGGGCTGAAGCGTGTCCAGCACGGCGGCGCCGACGTGGCGCACCGCTCGATGCTCGTGTACTACCCGGAGATCAACGCGGGTATTACCACGCAGAGCAACCACGCACAGTTCGGCAGCAACGTGACCTTCGAACTGGCCGAAGCGTTCTTCAAGGACGCGATGGAGTTGGAGGAGGAAGAGGAGACCGAGGCCATTGCAGAGACCGAATTCGATCCGGCCGCCTACGACCCCGAGGACTTCGACGAGTTGGTGGGCCGGTATGCGCTCGACGCGTCGCCGGCGTTCATCCTCGCCTTCACGCGCGAGGACGGCACCTTCTACACGCAGGCGACCGGCCAGCAGCGCCTCGAGATCGTGCCCACCTCGGACTCGACCTTCCGTCTTCTTGCCGTCGAGGCTTCGGTCACCTTCACGCGGGGAGAGGACGGCGAGGTCGAGGGGGCGATCCTGCACCAGAACGGGCAAAACCAGCCTGCAACCCGCCTGGAGGGCGAAGCTCCCGAGGAGTGGGCGCCGACGGAGGACGACCTGGCGGATTACGCCGGCCGCTTCTACAGCGAGGAGCTGGAGACCTTCTACACGTTGGCCGTGGAGGAGGGCGAGCTGGTGATGCGGCAGCGGAGGCTCGGCGAGGTGACGCTCGAGCCCGGTGAAGAGGAGAACTTCACGGGGGGGAATCTCACGTTCGCCTTCGAGCGCGACCGCAACGGGGTGGTGATCGGGTTCTACCTGTCGAATGTGCGGACGCGGGATGTGCGGTTTGGGAGGGTGGGGTGAGGGGGTGGGGGACCGCGATGTGGCCCGTCAGCATCGGGAGGAGCGACTGGTGGGGTGCGGGATGAGAAGACGACGGGGTCGGAGCCATTCGCTGGCGAGGTGGTCTCGTTTCTCGTAGAGTTTACACAGCCTCTTCACGCGTGGCTGGCGGCGACGGGACGGGCGGTCGATAGCGAAAATGGTTGCCTTGGCAAAGGGCGAGGTCAAGATGCGAGACCATGACGAACTGGTGAGCCTGACAGAGCGCGTCACGCCGGAAGACGTTCTCGGACCGCTGACCCCGGCCGAACAGCAGTCAGCTCCTGAAGCACTCTTCCTGCGCGGGGATCGAACTCTGCTCCGGACGGGCCCGCGCGTGGCTGTTGTCGGATCGCGACGGGCGTCGCCCGCAGCCCTGGGGTGGGCCCGGGAGATCACCAGAATGCTGGTTGACCACGACATCACGGTTGTCAGCGGTCTCGCCCTGGGCGTCGATACCGTCGCCCACGAGACGGTGATCCGCGCGCAGGGGCGGACGATTGCGGTCCTGGGTACCAGCCTGGATCAGTGCGCCGTGCCAAGAAACCGGCGCCTTCAGGACGAGATCGGCGAGAACCACCTTCTTGTGTCCCAATTCCCCATCGGCGGCGGGTTCCACCGTTCACACTTTCCCCGCCGAAACAAGACCATGGCGCTTCTCTCAGACGCCACCGTGATTGTGGAAGCGACGGAGGACAGCGGGACTCGCCATCAGGGATGGGAGGCGATCAAGTTGGCGCGTCCGGTGCTCTTCCCCACCAGGTTCCTGAAAGCGACGGACGCAACATGGCCAGAGAAGATGGTCGAGTACGGTGCCTTCGGCTTCAACGCCAAAACGCTCCCCCTCGTCCTCGCCGAACTGCCCCATCGGAGTACGGAACCGGTTGTCTTCTGACACCATTCGCTTCGGATCACTGCTGGTGTATCGGCCTGGGCGGCCGAGGCCGCTTGATGCCGATGCGACCAAGGGGGCCTGGGACGTGATGATGGCGGTCAAGAAAAGCAATCCAACCACCATTGCTGTATTCGCGAGCTATCTACGAGAAAGGCTCAACGAGGGGGAATTCACCGCGTTCTTCGGTTCTGATGTCGTGCTTGTCCCTGCGCCCGGCCATGCCCCGGCTGCGGACACCGCACAGCAGTCTTCCACTCGGGAACTCGTAAGAGCGATGGCCCGCCAAGGTCTCGGCACGGCGGCTCCCTGGTTGCTTCGGCAGACGAAGGTCGCAAAATCGGCTTGGGCCCGGCCAGGCGAGAGACCTACCACCCACGATCACTACGATTCGGTGGTCGTTCGGGAGGATCCGCAGTTATCGTGGCCTTCAGTACGCCGAATCACCATCGTTGACGACGTGATCACTACCGGGGCCACGTCACATGCCTGTGCTCGTCGCCTTCGAGAGGCGTTTCCGCTCGCGAGTGTTCTGGCGTTCGCCGCGATTCGTACCGTGAGTGGGCCACACCAGATTGAGCATCCGATCGACCCGATCGAGGACGGAGAGATAGTCCTCCGTTCAGACGGGAAGACGGAGCGCGTTCCGTGAGTGAGTGCGGGCGGCAGCACGCCCGTTCACCTACGCCGCCCGCTCCCCACAAACCGGCGACGGCAATAGCCGATACACGTAGTGGATGTGCCGAAACCCGGCCTCCGTCTTAGTCTCGACATCGGAATCCGAATACGCCGGATCCGGTAGCCCGATCCGGTCATCCCAGAGGAAGTTCCGAATCTTCCTCAACAGGTCGAACAGGGCCAGCGATTCCTCGTCGAGGCCTTCCCGCACTGCGCCCCCTCCTCGTCGTCCAGATGACTTGGCTAGCTTCGAGACGGGCATTGCACGTGGTCTCACAGAAAGGCCACCTCCAACCCGGTACGCTCTACCAAGGTTCCGGCGAGAGCGCGGAAGTCCTCATAACATCCCTGCACCGCCGCCGCATGCCCCCCGATCGCACCATCGGCCGCCTTGAGCGCGAACATGGGCTTCCTTGCCTCTTGCGCAAGCGGCATAAGGCTGCGGTAGTGCTTGAGTGTCGCGAGGCAATTCGGATCGGGACCTGTGACTGCCGCCCGCGAGCGTGTGCCCTCACCAGCTACCGCCTTGCCGTAGACGGAAGGAATCCGTTCCATCCAGCGCCGGTAGGCCTTGACGGGCCTGTCCAGACGGACTGCATGCTGCGTGACGATGTAACCGATGGGCTGCATCGCACCTTCCGGGACCGCAAGACCCTTTACCGGATTGCGTTCGCGGCGCTCCTTCCATTCTACCTGCCACCGGCGGAGAGTTGGCCCCAGATTGCGAAGGCCCTGAAGCGAGTAGAGATCTGGAGCCAGCGGCACGACCACCGAGTCGGCAGTAACAAGCGCGGCGCGGTTGAACGCGCCCAGGTTGGGCCCGACATCCACCAGGACCACTTGGGCGTCGATCTCCCGAGCTCCCTGTTGGAGAATGCGGGCCAGCGCTGACAGAACACGAAATGCTCTTGGCTTGCGATCCAGACACGCGGGCCACTGGCTCGACAGCTCGTCCTCGGCGATCGCCAGGAGGAGATCTCCGACCACGAGTCCAAGACCGGGCTCAGGTTCCACTACACGAGGAGCGGCCACGTCGCCGGTTCCTTCCAGTAGCGGTCGAAGGGCGCCGTACACAGTCGGGCGGTCCCCGTTTTCGGGCCAGAGCGGTTCAAGCTCCTCATCATTCAGGAACATGCTGGTCAGGTTAGCCTGTGGGTCGAGGTCCGCGGCCAGCACGTTCACGCCGAGACGAGCGTACATCCAGGCAAGATGGTAGACCAGGGAGGTCTTCCCCACACCGCCCTTGTTGTTGAAGAAGGCGATTGTCTTCATGGGGCGGCCTCTACGGTGACGACGACGTGGGTGGGTCCAAAGTCGAATCTTGGGTCCGGATTACCGTTCTGGCGCAGTTCCCGCCGCGCGAGCGGTATTCCGAGACCGAAGCGCTGAGCGAAGCCCAGGTGGTACATGATCTCGGCGACGAGCGGATTCCGGTGGTCGACCGCCCCGCGCCCAAAGTTCTCCGGAGTGACCCGCCCGTAGAGCCCGCCGGGGCTGCGAATCTCGACTCGGTCGGAATACCAGTAGACCTGGACTGGCGCATTCGTACCCTCGTAGCTGCGATGCATCGCCGCGTTTCGCGCGAGCTGCTGGAGAGCCGCGACCGGATAGTCGGGCGAGCGTCGCTCGCGGGATACGGTCGCGACCTCTGTGCGGACCGAGATGTTCAGCTTCAGAAGTTCGTCCAGCTGGCGCAACACATCCTCGATCCTCCCGGTCAGCACCCTCTGGCTGCGGATTGGATCGGTGATCTCCACGCCGTCGATACGGAGAAACTGCACATACGCTCCGGGAATCCAGCCCTGCGGATCCCGTCCCAGACCCAGGAGCGCACCCCAGGTCGGCACGTCCTCCACGAGCAGACGCAACGACCGGAGTTGCTGATCCGGGGATCGCAGGTTGTCAGCCAGCACCTCCTGTGCCACTGCCTGGGGCAGGTAGTGCGACTCGAAATAGTCGAGGTCGAGCTGCTCCACCGTGGCGCCCTTGGCCGGCCGCTGATCGAACGGCCGCTCGCCTGCGCGCCGCCGCCCGGCCAGCCGCTGCTCCTCTTCTCGAGTGGCGAGCCGCACCGTCGGGCCTACTCTGACCCAGACCCTGCCTCGGTACCGAACTGGGGGACTCTGCGAGGGCTCCACGACAATTGCAGCGACTTCGCATCCGGAGAGGATGTGCTTCTGGACGACGAACGATGGGATGGGCATGATGGTTCCGTCGTCCTTCATGCCCGCCAGTTTGGTCAAGAGCTGATCGTCGATCGCTATGTCGGCGCAGCCACCGTTGTCCTCGACTCCAATGAAGACGACCCCGGGTTGACCATGGCCTGGAAGATCGTTGGCGAGCGCGCAGATGTTCCGCCGAAGTTTGCTGGTGTTGGCAGCGGACTCCTTGCGCTCGACCCGGTCCGACTCGAGGTCGACTCGCAGTCGGTCCAGTTCGTGTTCGTCCAATGGGCTCATCCTGTCTCTCTCTGGCCTCTGGATTGCCGGAGAAGATACCGAAGCTGGCGGAAGTCTCCAGGTAGGTCCTTGGCTCACAAGAGACACGATGTAGTTGAGGTCGAGTTCGCGGGCGTCATCCAGAAGTTCGTCGAAGTGGGTCTGGATCGTCATGTGGGGGTGCTACACAGAAACGCTAGCCTTGGAATGCTGCAATATCCAGCGCGATGGCGGGTGGCCAGATCACCGGCTGGGCCCCCTCACCCCACCGCCCCCATCACCTCCTCCACCCCACCCTCCTCCATCCTCGCCAGGTCATCCTGGTACTTGAGCAACACCCCCAACGTCCGGTGCGCCGCGTCCCGGTCGAGGGTGTGACGGTCGAGCGCCATCAGCGCGCGGGTCCAGTCGAGCGTCTCCGCCACCCCCGGCCGCTTGAACAGCTCGAGCTCGCGCACCTTCTGCACGAAGGTCACGACCTGGACGCTGAGCTGCTCGGGTGCGTCCGGCACCCGTGACGCAAGAATCTCCAGTTCGCGCGCGGCGGTGGGGTAGTCGATCCAGTGGTAGATGCAGCGGCGCTTCAGCGCGTCGTGGATCTCGCGGGTGCGGTTCGAGGTGATGATCACGTGGGGCGGTTCGGCGGCGCTCACGGTGCCCAGCTCCGGGATCGTGATCTGGAAGTCGGAGAGGACTTCCAGCAGGTAGGCCTCGAAGGGCTCGTCGGTGCGGTCGAGTTCGTCGATGAGGAGAACGGGGGCGGTGCCGTCCGCCGGGTCCAGGGCGGAGAGCAGCGGGCGGCGGATGAGGAAATCCTCGGAGAAGACGTCACGCGCGAGGCTGGCGGTCGCTGATTCCCGGTCGCCATCCGGCGCGTCACCCCCCTCCGCCGCCCGAATATGGATCATCTGCTTCGCGTAGTTCCACTCGTACGCGGCCGACGCCAGATCCAGCCCCTCGTAGCACTGGAGCCGTATCAGCGGCCGGCGAAGCCCGGCGGCCAGCGTCTTGCCGACCTCGGTCTTCCCGACCCCGGCCTCGCCCTCCAGCAGGAGCGGCCGCCCGAGCTCAAGCGCCAGGAAGAGCGCAGTGCCGAGGCCCACGTCGGCCACGTACCCTTGGGCGCCCAGCATCGCGACCGCGTCCTCGACGGCCCCTGGGCGCTCCTGCGGGGATTGTGGTGGCAGGGTCCCGCCGCCGCCCGCTATCCGCAAGCCTCCACGGCCCTCTTCGCCATCACCGTCACCAGGTGCGCCCGGTACTCGGCGTTGGCCGCGGTATCCGACAGCAGCTCGTGGCTCGACACCCCGATCCCCGCCACCGCCTCCGCACTGAACGAGTCCTCCAGCGCCTCTTCCATCTCGGTTACCCGGAACACGCCATCACCCGATGCGCCCGTCACGGCCACCCGCACCCCGGTGCCCCTCTTTGCGACCATCACCCCCGCGACCGCGTACTTCGACGCGGGATTCGCGAACTTGGCGTAGGCCGCGCGCTCCGGCACGGGGAACCGCACTGCAGTGATGACCTCGTCGTCCTCCAGCGGCGTCATGAACATGCCCTGGAAGAAGTGGTCGGCGTGGATCTCGCGGCGGTCGGTCACGATGGTGGCACCGAGCGCCACACAGGCGGCCGGGTAGTCCGCGGCCGGATCGTTGTGCGCCACCGACCCCCCGATCGTCCCCGCGTTGCGAACCTGAGCGTCGCCGATTCCGTCGGCCATCGCGGCCAGCGCCGGAATCCTTGCCTGTACGATCCCGGACCCGGCCACCTGCGTGTGGGTGCACATCGCCCCCACCGTGACCGAGTCTCCGCCGTCGGCGATATCCGCCAGTCCCGGCACGCCCGCCAGCGACACCAGGTCCGTCGGCGCGGCCAGGTTGAGCTTCATGACCGGCAGCAGGCTCTGCCCGCCCGCGATCAGCTTTGCGCCGCCGCCAAGCGCCGCGACGGCTTCGTCCATCGATGTCGGTGCGTGGTATGTGAAATCTTTCACAATGTTCTCCGATCAGCCCTGGGCCTGCTGGATCGCCTGCCACACCCGCTGCGAGGTGGCCGGCATGGACATGTCGTGGACGCCGAGGGGGCGCAGCGCGTCGATTACCGCGTTGATCACCGCGGGCGGCACCCCGATCGACCCCACTTCGCCGACGCCTTTGGCGCCGAGGGGATTGTGGGTGCAGAGCGTCGTGTTGTGGTTGATGCTGAAGGACGGCAGGTCGGCCGCGCGGGGCATCGTGTAGTTCATGTACGACCCCGTCTCGAGCTGCCCGTCGTCCTGGTAGACGCACTCTTCCATGAGCGCCTGTCCGATCCCGTGGGCCAGGCCGCCGTGCAGCTGGCCGGCCACGATCATCGGGTTGATGATGCGCCCGACGTCGTCCGACCCGGTCACCGCGACCAGATCCACCTCGCCCGTCTCCGGGTCCACCTCGACCTCGGCCACGTGCGTGCCCGCCGGGAAGGTGAAGTTGAGCGGATCGTAGAAGGCCGTTTCCTCCAGCCCCGGTTCGAGCCCCTCGGGGTAGTTGTGAGGCACGTACGCGGTCAGCGCGACCTCGCCGAGCGACTTCGACCGGTCCGTCCCGGCCACCGTAAAGGACCCGTTCTCGAACTCGATGTCCTCGACCGAAGCCTCCAGCAGGTGCGCGGCGATCTTCTTGCCCTTCTCGATCACCTTCTCGACGGCCAGGTAGATCGCCGTCCCGCCCACCGCGAGCGAGCGCGAACCGTACGTCCCCATCCCGAAGGGGATCTTCGCCGAGTCACCGTGCACCACGTCCACCGCGTCGAAGTCGACCCCGAGCATGTCGGAGACGATTTGCGCGAAGGTGGTCTCGTGGCCCTGCCCGTGGCTGTGCGTCCCGGTGAAGACCGACACCGAGCCCGTCGGGTGGACCCGCACGCTGCCGGACTCGTACAGCCCCGCACGCGCGCCCAGCGACCCCACCACCGCCGACGGCGCGATCCCGCACGCCTCGATAAAGGTCGAGATCCCGATCCCGCGCAGCTTCCCGCGCGCCGCCGATTCCGCACGCCGCGCCTCGAAGCCGTCCCAGTCCGACGCCTCCAGCGCCAGGTCCAGCGTGGCGTCGTAGTCGCCCTGGTCGTACTGGAGTGCAACCGGCGTCTGGTACGGGAACTCGCGGATGAAGTTCTGGCGCCGGATCTCGACGCGGTCCATGCCGAGCTCCGAGGCCGCCTTGTCGACCAGCCGCTCAAGCAGGTACGTCGCCTCGGGCCGTCCCGCGCCGCGCAGCGCGTCGACGGGCACCGTGTTGGTGAAGAACGACTTGACCTCGCAGTAGACCGCCGGCGTGGTGTACGGTCCCGCGAAGAGGATGCCGTACAGGTACGTCGGCACGCAGGTGGCGAAGGTGGAGAGGTATGCCCCCAGGTTGCACTTGGTGGAGACGTGCAGTCCGAGGAACTTGCCGTCGGCGTCCAGCGCGAGTCTGGCCGTGCTGATGTGGTCGCGGCCGTGCGTGTCCGACTTGAAGGCGTCGATGCGGTCGCAGGTCCACTTCACGGGCCGGCCGAGCTGCCCGGCGGTCCAGGTCAGGATGGCTTCTTCCGCGTAGTGGGGGATCTTCGACCCGAACCCGCCGCCCACGTCGGGCGCCACGATCCGCAGCTTGTGCTCGGGGAGGCCGAGGACGAAGGCGCCCAGCAGCAGCCGCGTCAGGTGGGGGTTCTGGCTTGTTGTGTATAGTGTGTATTCGCCGGTCGCCGGGTCGTAGTTGGCGATGGCCGCGCGCGGCTCGATCGCGTTGGGGATGAGGCGGTTGTTGACGACGTCGATCGATACGACGTGGTCGGCGGCTTCGAAGGCCGCGTCGGTGGCGGCCTTGTCGCCCACTTCCCAGTCGTAGCAGACGTTGCCGGGCGCTTCGTCGAAGACTTGGGGCGCGCCGTCGGCCTCGGCGGCCTTGATGGAGGCCACCGCCGGAAGCTCCTCGCGCTCCACGTCGATCAGGTTGGCGGCCGCCCTGGCCTGGTCGGCTGTCTCCGCCACCACGATCGCCACACAGTCCCCCACATACCGCACCTTGCCGAGCGCCAGCGCCGGATGCGGCGGTTCGACCATCGGCGAGCCGTCCTTGCTGTGGATCAGCCACCCCGTCGGGATACCGCCCACGCCCTCCATGTCCTTGCCGGCGAAGACCGCGTGGACGCCCGGAGCCGCCTTCGCGGCGTCGGTGTGGACCGTCCCGATCTTCGCGTGCGCCATTCCCGAGCGCAGGATGTAGCCGTACAGCTGCCCGGGCAGGTTGATGTCGTCCGTGTAGCGGCCCCTTCCCGTGAGGAAACGGGTGTCTTCCTTCCGCTTGACGGATGCGCCGATTCCCGTGCCGTTGCCGCTCATGATCCACCTCCCATGGCCTGGGCGCCCGCCTGGACGGCCTTGACGATGTTGTGGTAGCCGGTGCAGCGGCAGAGGTTGCCCTCGAGCCACTCGCGGACCTCGTGCTCGCTCGGGTTCGAGTTGCGGTTGGCCAGATCGACTGCGCTCAGCACCATGCCCGGCGTGCAGAATCCGCACTGGAGCCCGTGGTGCTCGCGGAAGGCCTCCTGCATGGGGTGCAGATCGGTGCCGTTCGCGAGGCCCTCGATCGTGGTCACGTCCGCGCCGTCCGCCTGAACCGCCAGACAGGTACAGCTCTTCACGGACGTGCCGCTGACGTGGACCACGCACGCGCCGCACTGGCTCGTGTCGCAGCCGACGTGGGTTCCGGTGAGACCGAGATGTTCGCGCAGGAACTCGACGAGCAGGGTTCGACTCTCGACGGTTCCCGAGCGCTGCATCCCGTTCACAGTCATTGTGACGGTTGGCATGGGCGTCTCCGGGGTGTGTGGTTACGTGCTGACATGTGTGCCTGGGGGCGCACCGCAGCCGCCGACGCCTCGCGTCAATGTGATCGGGTGCCCGCGCCTGGTGTGGGGACCGGGTACGCCGCCCAGGTGTGGGTGGACAGAATGGGGAGGGGTGGGCGGGGGCGCAAGCGGGGTTCGGTCGACCGGAACCTGCAAGGGGACGATCCGTTCAACGCGGGTTGCCAGGTTGGTGCTTTGGTGCGAATATGTCATGATGACTTGATGCTACCACTAACCACCGAAGGACTCGCCGAATGCCACGCCTCACCATACGACTGACCGATCGGACACACCGCGCGCTCAAGGAGGCGGCGGCGCGGCAGGGCCGTTCGATGGGCGCCCTCATCGAAGAGAGCCTGGAATTGAGAGGCATCCTCCCCACGGATACCGCGCGGGAGATCGTCGCCCGAGCGCGTTCGAGCGCCGGACTGAGCGACGACGATGCCATGGCCATCGCGGTGCGCGAGACCCGGCTCCACCGGGCCGGGAAGCACGATTGACCCGGCCGGTCCTGGTTGTGGACACCAACGTAGTCGTGTCCGGGACCATCGGCTCCGATCCGGCAAGTCCCCCTGCCCTGATTCTCGACGCGATGCTCGACGGACGCCTTGTCTATCTCATGTCCGGCGCCCTCTTCACCGAGTACTCGGAGGTTCTGCACCGCCCTGCGGTTGCGCGGCTTCACCGGCTATCCGACGACGAGGTCGCCCGGTTGCTGACAGTCGTCGCTGCGGACGCCATGTGGCGCCAGGCCACCACCGCAGCCCCCGCTCCGGACGCCGGCGACAACCACCTTTGGGCGCTTCTTGCAAGCTGGCCCGAGAGCCGTCTGGTTACCGGCGATCAGCGCCTCCTGGACAGTCCTCCCCGTCTCGGAGCGGTGCTGACCCCCCGTGAGGCCAGCGGCTTGATCGCCTTGACTTGATTGGACGGTTCGCGCAGGGGTGCGACGTCGTCAGCGGCGGCACTCCCGCACCGGACGCGCCGGAGCGGGCCCCATTCCCAGACGCGCGTGCCAGTAGGCCCATGAGCGCGGATCGAAGACCCCGGGGAGCGCTTCCCGCAGGGCCCGGCGAAAGTCATCGTCGTCGTATCGCTGCCTCGCCACCGCGAGATCATCGGCGGTGCCATACACCATGAGGTAGTTGAGGAAGAAGACGTCGTTGGCGAGCGTGGTCGCCGGGGGCTTGAACCAGACCATGCGCTTGGCGACCGCCAGCAGTTCCGGGGAGTGGGGGGGCTGATTCGGGGTCGCGGAATTCATGGCGGACGAGGTCATTGTCCAGGGCCGGGCGGCCCGATTCCAGAAAGCGGTTCGTAATTTGGGATCGACCCGGGATCCAGCGTGGCCGCGGCATGCGAGAGACGCTTCCGAACCGCGGCCGGGAGCTCCGCCAGATCGCCGTCACCGAAGTAGGCCAGCGCCTTGAGGGTCAGCATGGCGTTGTAGGGTTCTCCGTGGATCGCCGCGGCCGCACCGAGCATGGCCTCCAGAGAGACGCCTCCCAACCGCATCAGCGCGTCGATGTCGATGTAGTCCTTGGAGAGTGCGCGGCTCTGCACCACCTGAGCCTTGGTGCCTCCGAGATCGCGTAGCGAGGCTACCAGGATTCCCGCGCCCTCGGCTGTTTGCGGAGATTGCACGCGGTTGAGCGACAGCCCCCCGAAGAAGGACATGCGCACGGGTCCGCGGCGATCGACCACGCACGTCAGTGTGTCGCGCGCCCGCTGAACCACCGTCGCGCCCTTCAGGTACGGAATCTCGGCCAGGAGGCTGTCTCCGTCGAAAGGCTCGGAAGAAAAGAAGTCGAAATCTTCCGACTCGCGGTGGGCAAGCCGCAGCGCTATGGCGGTCCCGCCGTACAGCACGAAGCGGCGAGGAGTTGCTCGCAACTCGGGCCACAGGCGGCGCTGGGGCGGCGGCAGGGCATCGAGACGCGGGTTCATGGTGTCTCCCTGGGTCGGCATTCGAACACCAGATAATCTACGCCCTCAGGCGTGCCGGTGCGGAGCTCGGCTCGCGACCCGGGGTAGCCGATGTGCTGTACCCCGGGGCTTGCCTGTGCGGGGAGGAGTGTCGAGTCGGCTCGCGACCCGGACAATGCCACTTGGTCAGTGACCAAGCTGTTGCAATCATGAGGTTACTTGGTCACTGTTCAAGTGAAGTGAACGCGAATTGACGCCGACGGAGCCGGAGGAGATGGATCGCGAGGAGATTGCGGGCCGGATGGGGCGATCCGAGTGGCCGGACACCGAGTTCAATGAGGATCGCGTCCTGCGGGACCCAGCCGAGGACTCGTACGAGCGCCGGGTCCTGGAGGAGCTGGAGGCGCCCCGGTTCTTCGATCCGGCGTCGGTGCGGTGGTACCGATCGGTCTTTTCCGGCCGCAACCCCGGCGAGGGGCAGGACCTCGGCGATGTGGAATTCCTGCACGATCGGGGATTGGTTGTCGAGTGCGGCGACCGATTGGCCCCGACGCGGGCGGCGGTACTCGTCTTCGGCAAGCCCCGCTACGTCCGGCAGGTTCTGCCCCGTCCGGTCATCGACTGCCAGTTCATCGGCGCCGCCTACGACGAGGGGCCGCCTGAACGCCGCTGGACTGACCGCGTCGTCGTCGAGGAGAACATGCTTCAAGCCTGGCTGATCGTTACCGAACGCTACATGCGGCATGCGGAGCGCCCGTTCAGCATCGACATGCAGACCTTGCGCCGCGACGACCATCCGCCCGGCGACGTGTCCTTCCGGGAGGCTCTCATCAACCAGCTGATCCACCAGGACTACGGCGACCGCGGGCGCACGGCCTTCATCCGCTTGTATCGCGACCGGACGGTGTTCTGGAACCCGGGGGACGCCGGCGCCCCGACCAGCGAGCTGCTTGACCGGACGGCGAAGGAAGTGCGCAACCCATTGATCGCGGCAGCGTTCCGCGGAATCGGTCTCGCCAGGCAGGCGGGCACAGGAATCCGGGCCATCTTCAGGAACTGGCAGCGTCTGGGCCACGCCCCTCCCGTGATCCGCAGCGACGAGGCCCGAAGCGAGTTCGAGCTGTCGCTGCTGGGGGAGGGGGCACCGGCTGTTGAGGGGAGGCCGACGGAGGGGACGGGCGCGGAACGAGTCGAGGATCGCGGCTGCGACGACCGTCCCGTGGACTCGCCGCGTGCCGACATGGTCAGTGACCATGGTGACCAAGTGCGCGAATACGTGGATGGTGACCATGCTGCGCATCGGCTGACCGCTCGCCAGCGCGCCATCGTGGCTGCGTGCGACGTTCCGCGAAGTCTGGCCGAGCTCATGGAGCGCGCGGGCGTGTCCCATCGCTCCCACTTTCGCCGGAAGCATCTGAAGCCGCTGCTGGAGGCCGGGCTGGTCCGCATGACGAATCCCGGCAATCCACGCGCGCCGAACCAGAAGTACGTGCTCACCGATGCGGGGGGTGGCGCTGAAGGAGAGGTGGGTGGCGGGGTGAGGGGCTCGTGATTCGCTCGGCAGTGATGAAGCGCATTCGCCGGGACGAAATCGATCTTGCACCCGACTTCCAGAGGTCCGGCGACATTTGGCCCCCCAGAACGCAGAGCCGCCTGATCGAGTCCATTCTCCTTAGGATCCCCCTGCCCGTCTTCTACATGGCGGCGGATCCTGATGACAACTGGCAGGTCGTCGACGGCCTGCAGAGACTCGGCACCCTGCGCAACTTCATTCTCCGCAAGAAGCTGCGCCTGCGCGGCTTGGAGTACTTGAGCCAGTTCGAGGGCCACGACTACGATCAGCTGCCTCGTCCCATGCAGCGCCGTATCACGGAGACCCAGCTGTCCTGCCACGTCATCGAGACGGGCACCCCGCCGGAGGTGATGTTCAATGTCTTCAAGCGTATCAACACCGAGGGCAAGCCCCTCGTGGGCCAGGAGATCCGGCACGCGCTCAATCCCGGCCCGGCCCGCGAGCTCCTGCGGAAGCTGGCGGAGTCACCAGAGTTCCTCAAAGCGACTGACGGCACGGTCAACCCCAAGCGCATGGCAAACCGCGAATGCGTCCTCCGGTTCCTGGCCTTCCGATCACTGGGCGACGAATCCTACGGCGGCAAGCTCGACGAGTTCCTGATGGCCGCCATGAAGCACCTGAACGGGGCTCCAGGAAGCCATTCATCGCTCCGGGAAGACTTCCGGCGCGCCATGTCGCTCGCTTGGGATCTGTTTGGAAAGGGAGCATTCCGCAAGCCCAACCGGCTTGACTACCAGCAGTGGCGAAGCCCGGTCAACAAGCCGCTCTTCGAGAGCCTCTCGGTCGCGCTCGCCGAGGTGCCCGAAAACGGGGTCGAGTGGCTCAGGGACCGCAAGGATGAGGTCGCGGCCGAACTCGGCGGCCTCATGGAGAGTGCGGAGTTCTTCGAGAGCATCTCCGTGGGAACGCAGGCGACGAGACAGGTGAAGATCCGGTTCGGGAGGATGCGGGAGCTGGTGCGCGCGGGCTTGTCTTGATTGAGTCGCTTCATCTGAGGAACTTCAAGTGCTTCCGTAATCAGAGGGTTCCATTGGGTGGGCTGACGGTTCTCGCCGGGCTCAACGGAAACCTGCCTTCGACGCTCCTTCCTCGCGTCGTCCTGAAGCTCATGGTGCTGGATGACGCCTGCAGGAAGTGGCAGCAGGACCCGACCATGCTTTCCCCTCAGCTCACGGACTGCAGACCGGAAAGCGAGCCAACGATGCAGCAGTATGGACACCGCCGGGTCTTCCCCGATCACGAGGGGTGCAACCGAACCTACGAGCCGCACGTGTCCGTCAGCCCCCGGTACCGGATTCACCTCCGCGTTGTCCCCCAAGCGTCCTGCCTGACGCGCGCGGTTGGCCTGGCCATGACCCCGCGTAGTATTTGGTCAGTGACCAAGCTGTTGCCGCCCGCCGACTACTTGGTCACTATCGAGCAATAGGGGTACTGCCAACGGACACCAGCGTCCTTGCGCCGCCGGCCTGAGGCGCCAGCTTTCCCAGTGATCGTTCCCACGCCGCTCGCACCAGCCACGGAGTCCAGCCCAATGTGCCGTCCCCGCGCCCACCAGCCCCACCAAATCGCCGCCGTCACCCTCCTCGCCCTGCTGCTGTCCCCCCTCCCCGCCCATCCCCAGGACACCCGCTTCCTGCGCCAACCCGATGTCAGCCCCACCCACATCGTCTTCACCCACGCCAACGACCTCTGGCTGACCGCGCGGGACGGCGGCGACGCAACGCGCCTCACCAGCTCCGAAGGCGCCGAAACCGACGCCGCCTTCAGCCCCGACGGCCGCTGGATCGCCTTCACCGGCCAGTACGACGGCAACACCGACGTCTACCTCATGCCGGCCACCGGCGGCCAGCCCGAGCGTCTCACCTGGCACCCCTCCCAGGACGCCGTCCAGGGGTGGACCCCGAACGGCGACATCCTCTTCCGCTCTGGACGCGACGGAGTCCCCACCCAGCTGTGGAAGTTCTACACCGTGGCCCCGGCGGGCGGCCTGCCCACCCCCCTCGCCCTCCCCCAGGCCTACCTCGGCGGCATGTCCGCGGACGGCGCCTACCTGGCCTACCAGGAGATCGGCTACTGGGACCCGGAGTGGCGCAACTACCGCGGCGGCCAGGCGCAGCCGATCGGCATCGTCTCCACTGACACCTGGGAGCGCACCACTCCATCGTGGGAGGGAGAGCGCCAGATGGACCCGGTGTGGATGGACGGCGTCGTCTACTACATGTCCGAGCGCGACTGGGCCAGCAACGTGTGGTCTTTCGACCCGCGCACCGGCACTGAGCGCCAGGTCACCCACCACGCCGACTTCGACGTCAAGTCCCTCGGCGCGGGCGACGGGGTGGTGGTTTACGAACAGGCCGGCTACCTGCACGAACTCGATCCCGGCACCGGGGCGACGCGCCAGCTCGTCATCAACGTGGCCGGCGACATGAACTGGTCGCGGCCGCGCTGGGAGGCCGTTTCCGCCGGGCAGCTGCGCGACGCCCGCCTCTCCCCCACCGGCAAGCGCGCGCTCTTCGAATGGCGCGGCGAGCTCTTCAGCGTGCCCGCCGAAGACGGCTCGTGGCGCAACCTGACCCGCAGCCCCGGGGTGGCCGACCGTCACCCCGTCTGGTCGCCTGACGGGTCGCGCATCGCCTGGTTCAACGACGACGGCGACGAATACGCGCTGGTGATCGCCGATCAGGACGGGTCGAACCGGCGCCGGATCGAGATCGACGAGCCGTCCTTCTACTTCCGTCCCGAGTGGTCCCCCGACGGGACCCGGCTGGCCTTCACCAACACCCACTACCAGGTGCTGCTGCTCGACCTGGAGTCGGGTGACGTGGAGCACATCGACACGGACCGCTTCGCGCATCCGCAGCGCACGATGAACCCGGTGTGGTCCCCGGACTCGCGCTGGCTCGCCTACGCCCGCCGACTCGACAATCAGCTTCGCGCGATCTTTGTCCACGACACCGAGTCGGGCGAGACGCGCCAGCTTACCGACGGCATGTCCGACGCGGTCACGCCGGTGTGGGACGAGTCGGGGAAGTACCTCTACTTCCTGGCCTCCACCGACTTCGGCCTCAACACCGGCTGGCTGGACATGACCTCCTACGACCGTCCCGTCACCCGCACCCTCTACCTCGCGTTGCTCAGCGCCGACGAACCGTCCCCCTTCCTGCCCCAAAGTGATGAGGAGGAGGTCGAGGAAGAGGAGAGCGACGAAGCTGACGAAGGGGAGACCGAATCGGATGACTCCGGGCAGACCGGCCGCGGCACCTCCGACAGCGACGACTCCCCCACGGTAACCATCGACTTCGAGGGCATCGCCGGACGAATCATCGATGCCTCCGGGCTGAGCACGGGGGACTACGCGGGCCTGGTACCGGGACCGTCCGGAACGGTCTTCGTCCTGGCGGGCGGCGGCTTTGGCGGTGGCTCGGTGCTCAAGTACTCCGTCGAAGACCGCGAGGCGGATGATTTCCTCGAGCGGGGCGGTCGCCTCGCTGTCTCCCACGACCGCGGCAGCGTGCTCTACTACAGCGGCGGCTGGCGCATCGTCAGCACTGCCCGTCCCCCCTCGGGTGGCGACGGCGCGCTCGACCTGGCAAGCCTGCGCGTCCGGGTCGACCCCACCGCCGAATACGCCCAGATGCTCCGCGATGGCTGGCGCTTCATCCCCCCTTATTCACGAATGGCCGGGAGGCGAGGCGACGTGAGGCGGCAAGTGCTTTAGATTCAGAGTGTTAGAAGGATCGCGAGCACCTGCCAGCCATCACGTCGGGGGTGAAGATAATGGATGCGCCGTTCAGCTTCAACAGGTCGATCAGGATTGGGTCCGGCCGGGACCGGATCACGGGGGATTCGGGGGCTCTGACGGGGCGCGAGCTGCTGCGGCGCAGCAGGGTGGTGCGGTTTCTGGCGGAGGGGCTGCCGGACAAGCGGGACGGGCGCCGGATCCGGCATTCTCAGAGGCGGCTGGCGCGGACGCTTCTGCTGCTGGCGGGGCAGGGCCGCCGGGACCATGGCGACGCGACGGAGCTGCGCGACGATCCGGCGCTGCGGCTGGCCACCGGCGACCGGGCGGGCACGGCTCCGCTGGGCGAGGGCGGGTGCCTGCCCTCGCAGCCGACGCTGTCGCGGCGGGTGGCGGCGTGGTCGGCGAAGGAGGGCGTCGAGGTGCTGCGCGAGGGGTTGCAGCGGCTGGCGGGGTGGCGGCTGAAGGCGATGGGCGGCCGGCGGCGTCCGAAGACGCTGGTGATCGACATCGACAGCCTGCCGGTCGAGGTCCATGGGGAACAGCCGGGCAGCGCGTGGAACGGCTACTATCACCGGCGCGTGTATCATCCGATCGTGGCGGCGGCGGGGGAGACGGGCGACATCCTGGATCTGCGGCTGCGCGAGGGGCAGGTGCACACGGCGGACGGCGGGCTGGAGTTCGTCCTCGAGGTGCTGGAGCGGGCGGAGCGGCATCTGTGCGGGAAGGCAGCGGTGCGCTTCGACGCGGGATATCCCGGCGAGCCGCTGATGGCGGCGCTGGAGGAGCGGGGCACGCACTACGTGGCCCGGGTGCGCAACAACGCCGTGCTGAAGCGCCTGGCGCTGCCGGCCATGGACGCCGTGGTCTGGGATGCGCTGAACAACGGGGCGCCCGGCGGCGAGCCCCGCACCTGGGTTTGCGAGTCGTCCTACCGGGCCGGGTCGTGGTCCCGTTCCCGCCGGGTCGTGCAGGTCGTCGTCGAGCGGCCGGGCGAACTCATCCCGCGCTGCTTCTGGCTGCTGACCTCGATGCCGTCGGAGGAGATGTCCGGCGAGGACCTCCTGGCGCTGTACCGCAAGCGCGGCAAGGCGGAGGGCCACCTGGGCGAGCTGATGAGCGTCGTCTCCCCGGCCCTGTCGTCCACGTCGCGCCGCAAGAGCCACTACCGGGGCAAGAAGATCGCGAAGCGCGAGAAGGGTGTGGACCCCTTCGCGTGCAACCAGGTGCGCCTGCTGCTCGCCGGCTTCGGCTACCAGATCATGCACGTCCAGCGCGCCGTGCTGGAGCGCATGACCGGAACCGGCTGGAGCCTGCGGCGTCTCGCGGACCGCGTGCTCCGCACCCCGGCGCGCTTCACCGTATCGGGCCGCCGGATTACGATGACCATCGGAGGCGCGTCGGCGCACTGGCGCATGCTCGCCCGCGGGCTCGCGACCCTGCACGGGCCCTCCGGATAGCGCGGGCGCCGCCAGGCGCCGAACCCTTTCCCGGCCCCGGCGGCCGCAAGGACGCCGAGGTGTCTCCAAGCGCCGGAAACCGGCTCGGTTCGGTCGAACAAACTAACCTTTTCGGACTCGAAACGCCCGTTTTTTGCCCCCGGAACCGCCCCCGACCCGCCATCGGGGTTGTGAGAGGCCTCTCAGCCCCCTACCTTGCCCTCGACTCGCGAATTCATGAATAAGGCAGGTTCATGCGCGACTTCCTATATGTCGACAACCAGCACGGCGCCCCATGGAACGATGTCTGGGACTGGTACTCGGCGTGGCTCCCCGACGTGCGCCACCGCTCCGACTTCAACCACCTGCTCGACATGCTCTCCGGCGAGATCGCGGTCGGGCACTCCTACGTCAGCGGCGGCGACTACCCGGATCTGGACAACCCGCGCACCGGCTTGCTGGGCGCCGACCTGGAAGAGGAGGACGGGTTCTACCGCATCACCCGCATCTACGACGGGGGCGACTGGACACCCGGGCTGGCCGGGCCGCTCTCCCACCCGGGACTGGATGTGCAGGAGGGGGACTATCTGCTGGCGGTCGATGGCGCCGAGCTGCGTGCCCCCACCAACCCCTACCGCCTCATGGAGGGGACGGCCGGACGCGTCATCACCCTCACGGTGGCATCCTCCCCCTCCGCCGAAGACGCCCGCGACATCGTGGTCGAGCCCACCGGCAACGAGGGCGCGCTGCGACGCTGGGCGTGGGTGGGGGCCAACCAGGCCCGCGTCGACGAGATGAGCGGAGGACGGCTCGCTTACGTCTGGCTCCCCAACACCGGGCAGGGCGGTTACCAGTACTTCAACCGCATGTACTACGCGCAGAAGGACCGTGAGGGCGCGGTCATTGACGAGCGCAACAACGGCGGGGGCTCGGCGGCCGACTACATCGTCGACATGCTCGACCGCGAGCTCACCGGCTACTTCAACTCGCGCGCCGGCGACCGCAAGCCCTGGACCCAGCCCATGGCCGCCCTCTTCGGACCCAAGGTCATGGTGATCAACGAGCGGGCGGGGTCTGGCGGCGACCTGCTGCCCTACCTGTTCCGCTTCCGCGGGATCGGCCCGCTGGTGGGCACCAAGACCTGGGGCGGGCTGGTGGGCACCTGGGACACTCCGCCCCTCATCGACGGGGGCGGCTTCGTGGCGCCCCGGGGCGGTTTCTTCGACGTGAACGGCGAGTGGGCGGTCGAGGCCGAGGGGGTGGCCCCCGACATCGAGGTGCGCAACGATCCGGCCCCGGTGATCGCCGGGGGCGACCCGCAGCTGGAGGCGGCGGTGCGGGAAGCGCTGCGCCTGCTGGATAGCGGCGGAAAGGTGACCTTCGAGGACGAGCCGCCGCCGCCGGTGCGTTGGAGGCGGCCGGGCCGATGATTGGATGGGAGTCAACACAACAACGAAAGGACGAATCATGAAACGCTGGGGACTATTCCTGCTGCGGGTGACGACCGGCTGGCTGCTGGTCCTGTGGGGGATCGACAAGTTCCAGGACGTCGCACACAGCCAGGCCGTCGCGGAGACGTTCTACTTCGGCATCGGGACGCAGGCCGTGCTCCTCAAGGTCTTCGGCGCGTTCGAGATCCTGATCGGTGCGCTGGTCGTCCTCGGCCTTTGGCGTAAGAGGGTGTATCCGGTGATGTTCGCGGTGCTTCTGATCACGACCATCGGCGTCTGGAAGTCCATCGTCGACCCGTGGGGCTGGTTCCTGGACGGCGCCAACGTGCTCTTCTACCCGTCGGCGATCATCGTGGCGGGAGCGCTGCTGCTCTGGGGCACGATGGACGAGGACGGGATGACGCTTGACGGAGTGCTGGCGAAAGACTAGGGTGCCGGTTGTGGCCCTCCCATGTACGGAATCACCGGCTTGCGGTCGGACAGCCGGAATGGGGCACCCGTCCACCGGCAACCTAAGCGGCTTGAGAATCCCGGGATCAACGCAATGTCAATCCAAACGTCCAGGTCGCATTCTTCTTTGACAGCCATACTCCTGCTGTTCGTGGCTGGCTGCGGCAGCTCGGATGCGGCCAAGCTGACGGGACGCTACTCTCTGGAATCGGCTACTTCGGCTCAGTGGACGAACGGCGCCACGCTGACTCCGCCGACGATAACGGGTGTCCTGCTGTTGGATCAGAGCCGCTTTGGCGTTGATGGGGCGTTTGGGTCTGCCAAGATGGAACTGATCCTCTTCTCCGGACCCACGAGCGGCCAAAGCGTCAACTGGAACGGAAGCTACTCGAATCATCCCGGCGGAGGAATGGCGATGAGATTGAATGAGATCAGATTCGAGGGAGAGCACATAGTGGACGACGATCTCCTGACCGTGACGCTATCGGCCGAGTTTTCCGAGCCCGGGCCCTCCCCTCTCGGGATACTCGTGTGGAAGCGGGAACCGGAGTCGTGAGCGCGATGAGCGACAGTTGGCGCGACGAATCCCCCGATGGTCTGGCGGCCCGATAGCGGTCCCACCCCCCTACGACTCGCCAGAGCACTTCCTGCACCTTATTATTGCGCCACACAGCGACCAAAGTCCTTTCCGGCCAGCGAGGTGCACACCGATGTTGGAAACCGAGGTCATTCGATCGAGACGAGGCGGCTTCACCCGCCGCAAGTTCATTAAGGGAGTGATCGCCGCGGGCGCCACCGCGTCCGTGTCGGGATACCTGTTCCGTGACAGCGGGGTGCTCGCGCCGGCGCTCTCCGCGCAGGGGGCGGTCGAGAGGCTCGTCACTCTCACCGTCAACGGGCAGCAGCGTCGGGTGGACGTTCCCAAGCACGAAACGCTCGCCATGACGCTCCGCTACCAGCTGGGCCTGACCGGCACCAAGCTGGGGTGCGACCGGGCCGAGTGCGGGGCGTGCACGGTGCTGCTCGACGGCGTCACCCACTACGGCTGCTCGATCCTGACGCACTCGGTGCGGGGCCGCGAGGTCACCACCATCGAGGGGCTGGAGACGGATGGGCAACTCCATCCCGTGCAGCAGGCCGTGATCGACGAGGGCGGGTTCCAGTGCGCCTTCTGCGCCCCCGGCTTCACGATGAGCATGGTGGGGATGCTGGCCAAGCACCCGAATCCGACCCGGGAGGAAGCCGCACACCTGCTGTCCGGCAACCTCTGCCGCTGCGGCGACTACGACAAGATCCTGAACACGGCGATGCGGGCGGCCGAGCTGTCCCGCTCCCGGGCCTAGACCGAAAGGCGAATCGAGATGGCTGAGAACGTAATCGGCACCGACATCTCCCCACCGGATCTGCGGGCGAAGATCACGGGCCGGGCGCGCTACGCAGAGGACTTCCGCGCCGATGGGATGGTCTTCGCGAAGCTGCTGCTGAGCCCGATGCCGCACGCGCGGGTGCTCAATGTGGATACGAGCGCAGCGGAGCGAATGGAGGGAGTGCTGGGCATCCTGCGGGCCGATGAGTTGCCCGTGCAGTCGGAAGGCACGCGTGAAGGCGCGCTGACCGACGAGCCGAAGTACGAGGGCGAACCGATCCTGGCGGTGGCAGCGGTCGACGAGACGACCGCGGCGGCGGCCGTCGAGGCGATCCGGGTGGACCTGGAGCCGCTTCCCTTTGTGCTGGACCCGCTCGAGAGCCTGCGTGAGGGCGGGCCGGATGCACATGTGGGCGGAAACATGGCCGGAAGGGGCGAATTGGGGAGCCTGAAGTGGCCCGCATCCGTTTTCGAGGAGGCGGGAGCGGACAGGCTGCCGATGGGTGAGGCCCCGGCGGAGTGGGCCATCGGCGACATCGAGGCGGGGTTCGCCGAGGCGGATGTCGTGGTCGAGGAGTCGATCGTGCACCAATCCGTCACCCACCATCCCATGGAGCCGCGCAGCTGCATGGCGTACTGGCAGAACGGGAAGCTCTTCCTGCACGGATCGACCCAGAGCACCGAGCGCACCCGCGGCAGCGTGGCACGCATGGCCGGCGTCGAGCCGGACGATGTGGTGTTCATCGGCGAATACTGCGGCGGCGGCTTCGGCAGCAAGATTTCGGGTTCGCCGATCATGGCGGTACCCGCGGTGCTGTCGCGCAAGATCGGCCGTCCGGTCATGCTGCGCATCACCCGCTACGAGGAGAACTACATCGGGCGGGCGCGGGCGGGATTCCAGGGCTGGGCGAAGATCGGCTTCCGCGCCGACGGTCGCATGACCGCGCTCGACCTCTACCTGGTGCAGGACAGCGGGCCTTACGGGGCCAGCGACTTCTTCACGGCCGGAACCGTCGCCACGGCGTCGTATCAGCCCGAGAACATGCGGTTCCGCGGTGTGGCGATCCTTACCAACACGCCACCCCGTTCGGCGCAGCGGGCACCCGGCGGCGCGCAGATCGTCGCCATGCTCGAGCCGCTGGTCGACAAGGCCGCGCGCGAACTCGACATCGACCGGCTGGAGATCCGCAAGCTCAACGCGCCTGACAGCGACGGCTGGCTGGGTCCGCAGCAGGGACCGTTCACCAGCGCGTACGTACGCGAGGCGCTCGACCTGGGGGGCGAACTCTTCGGCTGGGAAGAGAAGAAGCAGCTTTCGGGACAGCGCAACGGCACCAAGGTTACCGGCGTGGGGATGGGCCTCAGCCCCTTCACCGCGGGCAGCACCGGCCGCGACGGGCTGCTCGTCATCCGCCCCGACGGCAAGCTCTACGTGCATCAGGGGATTGGAAACCTGGGCACGCACTCGATAGCCGATACCGCGCGCCCCGCGGCCGACGTCCTGGACCTCTCGTGGGACCAGGTCGTCATCGTGTGGGGCGACACCAGCAAGCATCTGCCCTTCAGCACCGTGCAGGCCGGCAGCCAGACCACCCACGCCCACACCCGCGCCAACCACGCGGCCGCGACCGCGATGGTCGGTCTACTGCAGGAGCTGGCCGCGCGCGAGCTGGGCGGTTCGCCGAGCAGCTACCGGGTCGCGGACGGCCGCGTCTTCCGCGCCGGGAACCGCGCGGCCGGCATGAGCTTCGCCGAGGCGGCCCGTGTCGCCATGGAAATGGGCGGCAAGTTTAGCGGCGGCGAGGTCCCCGAGGACCTCAACGATGCCACCAAGGCGGCCGTTGCCGGCCTTGCCGGCGAAGGCCTCATCGCCGCCGCGAGGGACAACTACGAACGCGCAGGCGCAGTCTACACCTGGGTCGCCACCTTCGCGCAGGTCGAACTGGATGTCGAGACCGGCGAGGTGGAGATCATCGACCTGGCCTCGACCACGGACTGCGGCACTGTCATGCACCCGCGCAGCCTGGCGGCCCAGACCAACGGCGGCGTCTTCCAGGGAATCGGGATGGCGAAGGGCCAGCGCTGGGTCTTCGATCCCAAGTGGGGCATCCCCTTCACCAAGCGCTTCTACACGGCGCGCCCGCCCGGTATACTCGACGTGCCGCTGAGCCCGCGCTTCGCGGCAGTCGACAAGGCCGATCCGTACACGCCGGTCGGCGCCAAGGGCATCGGCGAGCCTCCGGTGGGCGCCGGCGAAGCGGCCTACGTCTGCGCGGTGGCCGATGCCATGGGGGGGCAGTGCCTGTGCCGGACGCCGCTCACCGCCGACATGATCCTCGCGGAGCTGGAGGGCCGCCCGCGGCCCTACGGCCTGCTGGACACCCACGTCTGAACGAGCAGCCCATGGAAGAAACCCTCACGGTATTCGCGCGGGTTTATCCATGGACTGCCAGTAAGGAGAACCAACTATGGCCGTCATTCGTGACATGATTCCGCCGTTCGAGCTCTTTCAGCCGGCGGGCGTCGACGACGCGGTGCGCCTCATGCGGGAGCACGGCGACAAGGGGTGGGTGCTGGCCGGGGGACTCGATACCTTCGACTGGTTCAAGGACCGGATCAAGCGCCCCGAAGCGGTCATCGACCTGGGTGGCGTGGACGAGCTGAAGGGGATCGCGGTGGCGGACGACGGGGGACTCGAGATCGGGGCCATGACGAGCCTAACCGACATTGCCGAGAATGGGGATGTGCGGAGTGGCTACCCGTTGTTGGCCGACGCCGCGGGTCTCGTCGCCACCCCGCAGATCCGCAACCAGGGCACCCTCGGTGGCAACATCGTGCAGGACACCCGCTGCTGGTACTACCGGAGCGGCTGGCCCTGCTACCGCGCGGGTGGAAACATCTGTTACGCCGCCACTCCCCGCTCGATGAACCGCGAACACTGCATCATGGGCGCCAGCCGCTGCGTCGCTGTCAATCCATCGGACACCGCGCCGGCCCTCATCGCGCTGGATGCCGAGATGGTCGTGGCCAGCACCTCGGGCGAGCGCACCTATACCGCCGAGGATTTCTTCATCGGTCCGGACATCGACATCATGCGCATGACCGTGCTGGAGCCCGGCGACCTCCTCACCCGCATCGTCCTGCCGGCCCCGTGGAGCGGCGCACGCTGGTACTTCGAGAAGATTCGCGACCGCAAGGCGTGGGACTTCTCCCTGGTGAGCGTCGCCTCGATGGTGAACGTCGAGGGCGGGATGATCCAGGATGCGCGCATCGTGGTGAACGGCGTAGCGCCCTGCCCGGTACGGGCGACGGCCGCGGAACGTGCCGTGCGAGGCAGGGCACCGGACGACGAGACCGGCCAGGCGGCGGGCGAGATCGCGGTCCGCGGCGCCCGCGCGCTCCGGCACAACGACTACAAGATCGCGCTCATGCGCAACCTGGTGAAGCGGTCGATTCGGGATGCCGCGTAGCGCGTCGGTGCCGAAGTCCCGCGTCGGACCGGGGCCCGCGAGGCACCGGACGGCTGACGCTCACCCCCGAAAGGAAGGGTAGGCGATGGAATTCCTGCGGCGTGCCCTGAACCCCTGGGGCGAGGATGTCCCGATCGGCGTCTCGTGGGACCTGATCTGGGCGGTGGTGATCATTGGCGCGATCTTCGTGGTGGGCCACGCGCTCATGGTCCCCAAGAAGGTCGGCACCGGGGAGATCGACCCGGACGAGGCACGCGGTCTGCCCGAGAAGTTGCAGCGCCACACCGTGGGCGCGCGCGGATTCCACTGGTCGATGTCGGTGGTGATGTTCGTGCTGCTCATCACGGCGTTCTTCCCAGTGATCGGCATCCAGTTCCCCTGGGTCACCATCCACTGGATCGCCGGCGTGCTGCTGATCCTCACGCTGCTCTACCACATCTACCACGTCTTCGCCAAGCAGGACTTCTGGGCCATGTGGATCGGGCGCCGCGACATCAAGGAGGGGACGCAGGGGCTGAAGGCGGCGCTCCGCAGGCCGGGCGCGAAGCGGCCCCGCGCGGCTAAGTATCCGGTCGACCAGAAGATGTTCCACCACGCGGCCACCATCGTGACGATCGGCGCGGTGGTCACCGGCGTCCTCATGATGTTCCGGATCGACAACTTTCTGCTGCCCCAGAACATGTACCTGTTCAGCGATTCGGTGTGGGGGTGGATCTACGTGATTCACGGGGTCTGCGGGATCGGGCTGATCTTCCTCGTGATCGCGCACGTGTACTTCGCGATCCGCCCCGAGAAGCGCTGGATGACCTGGTCGATGATCAACGGCTGGATCGACCGTGACCGGTACCTGGAGAACCACGACCCGGAACGATGGGTGGTGGCGGAGCGGGGGGCGGGGGGGGAGTTGGAGGGGTCGGGGGGTGGGGGTGGCGGCACCGGGCAGCCCGCCCTGAGCGACAAGGCGTAGCGGCCAGCTTGTGAAATCGTTCACAAGCGGTGACGGGCCGGGGTGGACCGCGTGTCCGGTGGCGCGGAGACCTGTGGTCACGTGAGCCGCGAGGATCTGAAGGCCCGTATCGACGTCATTGAGGAGGGTTACGAGTTCTTTTTGGCGTACGCGGCCCAGGGGCTGACCGATGACGCCTCCAGCAAGATCGGCACGCAGGTGCGCGAGTATCTCGGCCGTTACGAGGCGGCGCTGGACGGGCTCGACGAGGCGTTTCGGGCGCACCTGCCGGCGGGGGAGGCCACGGAAGCGGCGCTGGAGGTGTTGAAGCGGGACGCGGAGGCGTCGCGGGCGTTCGTGGGGCTGGTGGCGGGGCAGGCGGTCGTATCGTCGCAGCTGATCGACAATCTCAATGCGTCGATCCACCTGCGGGCGCTGCTGACGGATGTGTTCGTGCTCGGGGAGTTGGTGGGGGTGTAGGGGGGACCTACGCCCCCGCCGCCCGCAACCGCCGATACTCCCGGAACGAGATCAGCTTCCTTCTCCCCTCGTCCCAGAGCGTCAGGTGCAGTGTCTTGAATCCGTCCCACATCGTCATCGTCGGCGCCTTCCACAGGTCCGGGTTCTCGTTGTGGCAGCGCTGCAGCCGGTAGTTGGGAATCCGTGCGCTCAGGTGATGGACGTGATGGAGCCCGATGTTCGCGGTGAACCACTGCAGCAGCTTGGGCAGGCGCAGGAAGGATGAGCCGAAAAGCGCCGCGTCGAAGTAGTTCCAGTCCTTGTGCCAGTTCCAGTACGCGTCCTCGAACTGGTGTTGCACGTAGAAGAGCCACACCCCGATCGCGCACGAGATGAAGGTCAGCGGCAACTGGATCATGAGGAAGGTGCCGATTCCCATCGTCAGCCAGGCGCCGCCCACGATCGCGGCCAGGGCCACGTTGGTCCACCACACCGAGCGCCATTCGCGCTTCCACGTCCGGGGGATGTCCCACGGAAAGCGGTGCTTGACGAGGAATTGGAAGGCCGCGCCGGGACCGAAAAGGATGACCGGGTTGCGGTAGAACCGGTAGCCGAAACGCTGAAGGAAGGACATCGACTCGTATTCCTTGACCGTGACCGTCACGATGTCGCCGAAGCCGCGGATGTCCAGGTCACCCGAGTGCGCGTGGTGGATCGCGTGCGTCTTCCGCCAGTAGTGGTAGGGCGTGAGGGTGAGCACCCCGATGACCGAGCCCGTGACGCAGGCCAGCCGTCGCGACTTGAAGTAGGACCCGTGGCCGCAATCGTGCTGAAACATGAACATCCGCATCTGAATGCCGGCGATGGGGATCGCCAGCAGAAGCGTGAGCCAGTAGCCGACACCGAGGCTCAGGTACATGAGGGTCCAGCCCGCCACGTAGAGGACGAAGGTGTAGCCCACCTGCAAAGCGCTTCGGCGGTTGTCGGGGCCGTAGTAGGGGGACAGGACCTTCTTCCAGTGTCGGACTTGCTCGCGGTCGATCTTCATGTGGCTCCGGGTTGGTGTGGTGGTTTGGAGTGACTGGATGGGCGAAGGGGTTGCCGTGGGGTGAACCTGCGTCCCGCGCTGGCATTGCACAACCGGGGGACGGAGGCATTTTCCGGGATTGGCGCGGTCTGGTCAAGGGATGACGGATTCGGCCTGACGGGCGGGACCGTCCGCGGAGGACCGGATTCGCCACTTGCAGACGAGGGGCTCGGGTCTGCCGGCCGGCCGCCGGGGAACCATGCGAACCTGTTCACCCGGAACCGGGTATCCTATTCTGCCCGTTCCCTCGAACACACAGGAGAATCTGTACCATGTCCGATCCTTCCAACGGCTCTTCCGGCTCCGGTCCCACCTCCCGGAACGGATCCGATGCGGAGCCCTCACGGGTTGGCAACGGCTCGCCCGCCACTCGGTCCTCCCGCATCCGCTGGCTCAGGGTTCTCGCCCCCGACGAGCTCCCCGAAGGCCGCGTGATGGCCGTCAGTTGCGCTCGCAAGACCGTCTGCATGACCCGCCACAAGGGCATCTACGCCGCGCTCGACAACAAGTGTCCGCACCAGGGTGGGCCGCTTGGGGAAGGATCGATCGAGAACGGGTGGCTGCGGTGCCCCTGGCACGGGTGGGACTTCCATCCGCTCACGGGAAAGCCGCCCGGGGGCTATGACGACGGGGTCGATACGTACAAGGTGGACGTGCGCGAGGACGGGGTGTATGTGGGGATGCCGGAAGACGAGCTTCACGCGGAGACCGTCTCCGACGTGATGGCGAAGACCATGGTGAACTGGGGGGTGCGATGGGTGTGGGGGATGGTCGGTCACTCGAATCTGGGGCTGGCGGACGCGATCCGGAGACGTGAGGCCGCGGGCGAGATGACCTTCGTGGGGATCCGCCATGAGGGGGCGGCGTCGTTTGCGGCTTCGGCGTACGGGAAGCTGACGGGTCGCCCGGCGGCCTGTTTGTCCATTGCGGGGCCCGGCGCGACGAATCTTCTGACCGGACTGTGGGACGCGAATGTGGACCGGTCGCCGGTGCTGGCGTTGACCGGTCAGGTCGATACGCAGGTGCTCGGGCCGGGGGCCTTTCAGGAGGTGGACCTGCAGGCCGCTTTCGGGAAGGTTGCGCAGTGGAGCCAGCCGGTCCTTCACTCCAGCAAGCATGCGGAACTCGTCAACCTGGCGTGCAAGAGTGCGATCCTGAACCGGGGTGTGTCGCACCTGATCTTCCCCGACGAGGTGCAAGTGCTGCCGGCTGATGAGGGGAGCAAGCCGGGCGGGGCGACGGGCCGAATGACCCGCAGGACCATTGCGCCGCCCGCAGACGCGTTGGATGAGGCGATCCGGCTGCTTAGAGGCGCCGAGCGGCCGGTGATCATCGTCGGTCACGGTGCGCGCTTCAACATGGACCGGATCACGGCGCACGCGGAGCGGCTGCGATGCCCGGTGATCACCACCTTCAAGGCCAAGGGAGTCATTTCGGACACGCATCCGCTCGGTTGTGGGGTGCTGGGGCGGAGTGGAACCCCGATCGCGAGCTGGTTCATGAATGAGAGCGACCTGCTGCTCGTGCTGGGTGCCAGCTTCTCCAACCACACCGGCATCACGCCGAAAAAGCCGACCATCCAGGTCGACTTCGATCCCATGGCGTTGGGGAAGTTCCACGCGGTGGATGTCCCGGTCTGGGGAGAGATCGGGGTCACGATGGACCGGTTTGCGGCCGCGGTTGCGGAAGGCGGCACGGCCTCGCTCGATCACCGGGACGAGATCGCGGAGCGGTGGCGGATCTGGCGCACCGAGAAGGCGCGGCGCGAAGCGGATGACCGCGGTGAAGGCGTCAACTCGGCGGCGATCTTCGCGGCCCTCACCCGTGTGGTGGACGAGGACGCGATCCTGACCATCGACGTGGGCAACAACGCATACTCATTCGGGCGCTACTTCGAGTGCAGCCGTCACGCGGTGCTGATGTCGGGATACCTGGGGTCGATTGGCTTTGCCTACCCGGCCGCGCTGGGTGCGTGGGCGGCTACCCTGGAAGAGGGAACGCCATTCAGTGGGCGTCAGGTGGTGGCCGTTTCCGGCGACGGGGGCTACGGGCAGTACCTGGCCGAGATCACCACCGCCGTGAAGTATGGGATGAACATCACCCACCTCGTGCTGAACAACGACGAGTTGGGGAAGATCTCCAAGGAGCAGCGCGCCGGAGACCTGGACGTGTGGCAGACATCGCTCCACAACCCGGACTTCTCGGAGTACGCGAAGCTGTGTGGGGCGTTCGGGGTGCGGGTGCGCCGCGCGGACGAGCTGGACGACGCGCTGGCGGAAGCGCTTGCGTACGACGGGCCTGCGACGGTGGAGGTCATCGCGGATCCGAGGTTGGTGTAGCTGCACGCGGACAGGATCGCTCTGGCATGCAAGCGGCGATGCATCCGGTTGTCCCGGACGCCAGCAGGGTTACGGGTCGCCGAGCAGCTCCCGCATCGCCGCAAGATGCTCATCCGTCAGCCCGTGCATTTCGAAGGTCGAGATACCCGCCGCCCCGGCGTCCCGTGCGCTGACCACCGCCTCGGCCAGCTGTGCGGGCTCGAGCACGGGCAGGTAGAGTCCCGCGTTGAGTGGGGTGCCGGGGCGCGGACCGTCCTCGAGGTCACCATCGGCGAGTGCTGCGACACCCTCTCGGACCCCGTCGCCAATCCAGGGGATATCCTGGAGGTAGAAGCTGTGGTAGAGCATCGGGAAGAACCGGTCCAGGGGCCACTCGTTCCACACCTGCCGAACCAGAGTGCGTGCGATGGTCGGAGTGGGGAACACGGCCGCCGTGATGGGCTTCCCCCGCTCGTGCACGGCCGTGGCCAACTCCCGCACCACCCCCGTCACGCTGTCCCAGCGGAAGCGCCGCCACGCCTCGTCGGCCGGCGGATCCGGAATCTCCAGCGGGTCGCGGCCGTCGAGCGCGGCGAACTGCTCGCGGCAGACGTCGCAGTAGCAGAAGTCGAACTCGGGATGCTCGGTGTCCTGCACGAGGTCGTAGGTTTCCCACAGGCCACGCGGCAGGATCACATCGCAGTGGCGCACGTAGTCGAGGTGGACGCCGTCAATGGCCGGATTCGCGGCCAGCTCGCCGACGCGGCCACTCAGGTATTCGCGCACGGGGGCGCGTGAGGGGCAGACCCACTTGTAGTAGCCCACGTAGGGAGGATGATCGAGCGATGACTCCAGGTTGCGGCTGACCGTGAACCACTCGGGGTGATTCTCCTTCGCCCAGGCGTCGCCGTTGCGGTTCATCGTCCAGAACCAGCGGTGGTACTCGAGGCCTTCGGCGTGAGCGGCCGCCGAGACCAGTTCGATGTCCCCGCCGCCGACAAGCACTGCGTGGAAGCCGGACTCCCGCAGCCGGGCGAAGCGGCGGCGCCACTCGTCGGCGTCGTAGTCGCGGTTGCCGTGCACCCAGGTCCAGACGGTGAAGGGTTCGTCCCGGCTGGAATCGGCGGCGCAACCGGCCAGGGCGGCGGCGACGGTCGAACCCCCGGCGAGCGCGGCGGCCCCGCCCGCCGTCTTCAGGAATTGCCTGCGTTTCATCGGCTCGCACTCCATGAAGAACGGGTGTCCGGCCCGGATGGATCACCGTCCGCATCGACCGGGGATTCGTTGCCCGAGTTGCCCACTTCCTCACGGAACCGCACGATCCCCCACTTCTCAGGGCTATGCATGTTGATCTCACCCTGTGGCGACCATACCCAGTTGTGCTCGGGGTGCCGGTCTTCGCCGCTCGGTTCCTTCGCCCTGCGGTAGCCACCCTGCACCACCTCCACCGGCCACTGCACCCGCGAGAAGTTGATGCGCCATTCGTCGCCCACCCGCGGCCCGGAGCCCGCCCTGTGCCGACCCCCCGCGACCGTCGCATACCGATCCGTCTCCCTCGGATCATCCGAGGCCGCGCCCTCTGCCGGCGGCCTCAGCGCCGACCAGGGAATCGCGATTTCCACCGTCCACCCACGGTCCTCGTCGGAGGGGTTGTTCAGGGTGCCGTCGAGGGCTACAGCCGTCCGCAGCCCCACCATGTCCCACCCCACGTTGGCCTTGCCCTTGCGGTTGTAGGGCCGCGGCAGAAAGAGGTCGAACTCGGTGCCCAGCGCGTTGATCTCGAGCTCGTAGTAGTCGAGCGCGTCCCCGTCGGGATCGATGAAAACCTCGAAGTCGTGTTCGCGATAGAGGATCGCGTCGCGGTCGGCGAGGGTGGCCCAGAGGTGGGGCTCTTCCATCTCGGCGGCGATGTAGAGGTGGTTGTGGTCCCAGGCGATCTTCGCTCGCGTCTCCCAGGCTGGTTCGGGCCACTCCGTGCCGCGGATGTCGATGAAGGGTTCGGTCCAGGGGGCCGCGCGCCAGGCGGGGTCGTCGAGGGAGCCGTCGATCGCGGGTGGGGAGGCCGCTCGCGGTGCGTCGTACGTGCGAAGTTCGGAGGACAATTGAGCGACGGCGTCGGCCGCAGGTATCCCGGTAACGCCGAGGGCGACCGTCAGCGCCCCCAGGAGCCCGTGGAACCGGTCCCCGCTGCATCCGGCCGTCGATGCATCCTTTTGGGACCACCGGATTGGCCCGATCACAATGTAAACTCAACTTTACAAGACGTCATGTCTACTATACATCTCCCATCAAAACGCGGCCGGGTCCGGTGAGCTTTCCAATGTCCACTGGCCGACAGAACCGTGCAACCCGCGCATCCGGCCAAAATCGCCGCAAACGCCACGCAAACATCGCCGCAACTTGACCATCCACCCCCCCGCGCCCCAAGTTGCCCGCGTATCCCTATCGCACCAGCGGACAACCCCCCTACGGAGAGACCTCATGGAATACGCCCCGGGCCAGGAATGGTACAAACGTCTTCACTGGCAGGTAGCCATCGCGATGCTGGTCGGCGTCTTCATCGGCTATTCTCCGTTCGGCGGATGGTTCGCGGAGTACTTCGGCTGGCTCGGCACCCTGTTCATGCGCCTCCTGCGGATGATCATCGTTCCCCTGGTCATTACCTCCATCATCTCGGGGGTGGCATCCGCCGGAGGCGGGCGCGTCGTGGGACGGATGTTCGGCAAGACGCTCACCTACTACCTGGTGTCGAGCTTCCTGGCCGCGCTGACCGGACTGATCCTGTTCAACCTCTTCAATCCGGGACGGGGATACCCGGTCACCGACACCGGAACGGCACCCCCCGACCTCGCGATCCCGGATTCGTTCAAGGACCTGCTCCTCGACATCGTCCCCACCAACTTCTTTGGCGCGGCGACGGCGAGCGACATGCTGCAGATCATCTTCTTCTGCATTGTCTTCGGCGTGGCCGTCACGACCCTGCCGGAAGATCCCCGCAAGAAGGTCACCGGCCTGATCGATGCGCTCTTCAAGGTGATGATGAAGCTGACGCAGGGCATCATCAAGCTGCTCCCGATCGGCGTATTCGGACTGATGGTTACCCTGGTCGCCGGGACGGGCCTCAGGGCCTTCGGCAACCTCGCCCAGTACGTCGGGGCGCTGGGAACCGGTCTCGGCATCCACTTCTTCATCACCCTGCCCTTGCTGCTGTACTTCTGGGCGCGCGTCTCCCCCTGGAAGCACATGATGAACATGCGGGAACCGCTGCTGGTGGCGTTCTCGACGAGTTCCTCGGCCGCCACCCTGCCCGTCACGCTCACGACGGTCAGAAAAAGGGTCGGGGTATCGAATCGCGTGTCCTCCTTCACGCTGCCCATGGGCGCCACCGTCAACATGGACGGAACCGCGGTCATGGAGTGCGTCGGCGCGCTCTTCATCGCGCAGGCCCTGGGAGCCGACATCGGGTTCATGACCCAGGTCGTGGTCGTCTTCACGGCGCTGCTGGCGTCGATCGGCGCCGCGGCGGTTCCGTCGGCCGGGCTGGTGGTGATCTTCATCATCCTCGGCGCGATCGGAATCGGGGACAATCCGGAGGCAATGCTGATCGTGGGCGCGATGCTCTCGATCGACCGGCCCCTCGACATGGCCCGCACGGCCGTCAACGTCTACAGCGACTCTTGCGCGGCGGCGGTGGTCGGGAGGTGGGAGGGAGAAGAGGGGATCGACGCGGAGATCCGGACGTAGGGGGCGCTGGCAGGCGGGTGGGGCCTCAGCCGATCGAGTCGGCGAGGCCCGCCCGCAGGGTCAGGTGATCCACAACATCACGTCTTTGACCACCAACCCGTCGGTCCCACGGGTGACCAGGACTCCCCGGCCTCCCAGTTCGGCCATGTGCCCGTCGCGCCACTTGAAGCTGCTCAGCCATTCGACGTGGACTTTGTAGCCTTCCTCTCCGGCAACGGGCTCCACGCGGAATCTGTTGAACGAAGACGGTTCGGGTTGTCCCTCCGCGTAGTCCTCCTCTCCTGGCCAGGGCCACACGGAAAAGGTCAGGTGCACCTCGGAGGGGTTCTTCAAACGACAGTCGCCGCCGGGGAAGGCACAGTTCCCCGTGGGCACCAGCGGATCTTCCGTGGACCAGCGCCAGCCACGCGCTTCGAAGGCCTCGTCCAGGAAAGCGTGCGTGGATTCGGATAGCGGTTCCTCCCCTTCATACTTCACGGCTGCCTGTCCCCTGACCATGATGGTCCCGCGCTGTCCCCACTTGGCCTCGGCCATGTGCTCGAGCGCGGCCAGAATGGCTTCGCCCTCGGTGACGGGCGGATCCGCTTCGACGACGGGTGTGGTGCAACCTGCGGCGTGCGCACCCGCGAGTACGACGAGGATAGCTCCCGCCAGCAGGGGGCGCCCGGAAGGAGTGGCGGTGCGTAAGGTGTCGATCATGCCGGGTTCCCTCTGGTCTGGTGTATGGCGCTGTCGATCTGCGTTTCGCCGGTCCCGCAAGGATGGTGCGCCCCCACTCGACGCGCAACGGTCGCGCAGGGGGGACTACCACCGCCCCCCCGCCATCACCACCACAAGCGGCCGCAGCGTGTGCAGCACCGTCACCGTCTCACCCTGCGCCGCCAGCACCTCGTTCAGCTTCCGGTACACGTGCGGACTCTCGTCCACCCCACCCCCCCGCAGCACCACCCCCTTCCGCTCCACCCACTCCGCCATCATCGCGCGGCTCACCTTCCCGCGCTTCAGCACCTTGCCCGTCCGGCGGTGCCGTTTCCCCAGCGCGGCCGTGCGGCTCATCACACGGCCCGCGCCGTGCACCGTCGAGTAGAGCGCCCGCGCCTGCATCTCGCCCATCGGCGACTCCGGACCCGCCCCCCGCGTCCCCTCCAGAATCACCGCATCGTCCCCCATCGACCCGCCCACGAACCCCTTCTGTCCCGGAAACGCCGGCGTCGCCCCCTTGCGAACCACCACATAGGTGCGCCCGAAGTGCTCCTCCTCCCAGGCGAAGTTGTGGTGATTGTGCACCAGCTCAACCTCGCGCCCCCCGATGATCTTCACGGCCTTCCGGGCCGCCCACTCGCGCCCCGCGTAGGCGTACCGCCCCGCCAGCTTCATCAGCGCCCAGTAGTCGTGCCCGGCGGGGGCGTCGAGATCGAAGATGATCTCCGACTCGGGCACCCGTGTCCCCCACTCGGCGCCCTGCCCGATGGCCAGGAACGACGACGCCACCGTGTGCCCGAACCCCCGCGACCCGAAGTGGACCCCGACCCAGATCCGGTCCCCTTCGTCAGCGAACACGTCCACGTAGTGATTCCCCGACCCCACCGAGCCGAGCTGCTTGCGCGCCTTGTCCAGCAGCGCGCCCCGGTGGCTGGCGGGGACCGCCGCCCACGCCGCGTCCTCGAAGAGCGGATGGTCCGAAGGCGCGTCGGGCGACCGGTTCACACCCCCCACCCCGAACGAGATGCCCGACTGCAACTCGTCGCCAATGTGCTCCAGATGGCGCCGCAACCCACCCGGCCGGCCCGCGAGATCACCCAGCCCCAGATCAGTCCGGATCGCCGCGTTCCCGCAGGCGATGTCGAACCCCACCCCCGCCACGCTCACCTGGTTGCGGTACGCGGCCACGCCCCCGATCGGCATCACGTAGCCGAGGTGGCCGTCGGCCATCAGGGCCGCGTGTTCGGCCCGCTCGGCGACCCGTTCGAGCTGGGCCAGTGTCTGTTTCTCGTGTTGGCCGAAGATCTGCATGGGGTGGGGCTCCTTGCGTCCGGTTCCACAGCGCCCTCGGTGCCCGATCGCACCGCAACCATTAGCTTACGCGCCCCCCACCACCCCGTACACCAGCCACACGAGTCACCCATGTACCGTCACCGCTCCCTCGCCCTGGCCGCCGTCACCCTCGCCGCCGCCGCGTCCGTCCCGACCCCCGCCGCCCCCCAGTCCCCCTCGGCGGTCCCCGATCTCACCGACATCGCCGCTTTCGAGACATCGAGCCTCGCCTCGGTGGTGAACCGGTTCAGCTCGGATCTGGCCGCGCTGGAGCGCAAGTGGGCGGGCATGCCGAACTCGGCCGCGCGGCACGAACGCATGCGCGAGTTTCTCGACCGCTGGGCCGAGGCGCTCGAAGCGCTGGCCGTTGGCATGGACGATGTCGACGGAAGCATCGACCACGTGCTCCTGAGCGCCGAAGTGCGGTACCGGCAGGAGCTGCTCGCGCGGGAGGAACGAACCGTCGCCGAGGTGGGACCGCTGTTGCCCTTCGGAGCGGACATTCTGGCGCTCCTCGAAATCCGCCACCACGGCCGCCCGGTCGACGGGCAGGAAACGGCGTCAAGCCTGGCCGCGCTGGCCGTCGCGGTAGAAGGCGCCGAGGAAGGCCTGAAGTCCGGGGCAGCCGCCGGGGGGGCTGGTCCGGGAGGGGATGGGCGTTCAACGCCGACACCCATCACCGGACTCAGGGCCGTGCGCGTGCTTCAATCCTACCGAAGTACACTCGGCAGCTGGTACCGCCACTACGCCGGCTACGACCCACTCTTCACCTGGTGGGCGAAGCAGCCCTACGAAGAGGCGGACCGGGCTCTGGGCGGCTACCTGTCGACGCTGCGGACGCAGGTCGTAGGCTGGCCGGAGGGGGGCGAGGAGCCGATCGTCGGCAACCCGATCGGGGCCGATGGCATGGCCGCCGACCTGGCCCGCGAGATGATCCCGTACACGCCCGCTGAGCTGATCGCGATCGCGGACCGCGAGTTCGCCTGGTGCGAGGAGCGGATGCTGGAGGCGTCCCGTGACCTGGGGTTCGGCGAGGACTGGAAGGCGGCGCTGGAACACGTCAAGACGCTGCACGCGGAGCCGGGGGGACAGCCCGAGGTGGTCAGGATGCTGGCGCAGGAAGCAGTTGACTTCGTCGAGTCACGCGGCCTGTTGACCATCCCGGCCCTGGCCAAGGAGGGCTGGCGCCTGGAGATGATGTCGCCGGAACGCCAGCGGATCGCTCCGTTCTTCCTGGGCGGCGAAGTCATCCGCGTCTCCTTCCCCACCGACGAGATGACCCACGACGAGAAGCGCATGAGCATGCGGGGCAACAACATCCACTTCTCGCGCGCGACGGTTCACCACGAGCTCATCCCCGGGCACCACCTGCAGGGATTCATGAACGAACGCTACAATTCGCACCGGGGACTCTTCCGCACGCCCTTCTGGACCGAGGGCTGGGCGCTCTACTGGGAGATGCGGCTCTGGGACCTGGGCTTCCCGACCACACCCGAGGACCGCGTGGGGATGCTCTTCTGGCGCATGCACCGGGCCGCGCGAATCATCTTCTCGCTGAGCTTCCACCTGGAGCGCATGACCCCGACCGAGGCAATCACCTTCCTGATCGACCGGGTCGGCCACGAGCCTGCCAACGCTACCGCCGAGGTGCGCCGCTCCTTCAACGGGACGTATTCGCCGCTCTACCAGGCCGCCTACATGCTGGGGGGACTGCAGATCCGGTCGCTGCACGAGCAGCTGGTCGGCGGGGGGCGGATGAGTGAACGCGAGTTCCACGACATGATCCTGCGGGGCGGGACGATGCCGATCGAGATGGTGCGGGCGCGGTTGCTGGGTGAGGCGCCGGGGCGGGGGTTCGAGACGGGGTGGAGGTTCTATGGGGATCCGTTGTGAGGGGGTGAGGGGCCGGGGTGGGGTGACCTGCCGGAGAGCGGGCTGCTGGGGGGTGAACGAAGCCTACGGTGGCTGCGGCGAGTATCCGCTCTCGTCGAGTATCCTCCGGGCCGACAACCGAAACAGATCGATGAGGGCATCCCGGCCGTGCCTCCATGCTTCGGGTTGAGATGCCTGGCCCCGGAGCACGTGCGCGACCTCGTGGGAAACCACTCGGCGCATGTCGTCGGTGTTGAAGTCATCACCGAGGCCGAGGGCGAAGAAGTCGACCAGCATCCGGCCATCCGACAAGCCGCCCATACTGGCGTAGCCGGGACCATACACGAGGTACCACTCGGCGCAGCCGCGAAGTCCCGTGATCTCCTCGGCGCGTGCCGTTACGTCGGCGATCACACCAAGGAAATGGGTTCGAGTCGGGTTGGTCCCGGCGGGATGACCTGCGAGATCAAAGTGGCGTCGCACCCACCTGTCGAAACCACGGCCAAGGTACCCATCCCAGAACTCGGAATACGGTGTGTAGACGCTGTCTCGGAGCATATCCACCCGATCCGTGATCGACCTGCGGGCGGTGAGATGAACGGCCCTGACCTGGGCCTTCCACACATTGTGGACCTGGATGCAGCCATCCATCGCCGATTCGTACAGTGCGGGTTCCGCCGCAACCGCTTCGAAGAGCTCCGGCAGCCCTTCCGGCGGCACGTAAGGCGGATCGTAACACGCCGACCCCAAGAGGACCGCGCCAGCCATTAAGAACCGTCTCACGCAGCTGCACCCCTTCCATGTCGCACAGTCATCCTCGAGCGACAATCGGCGACAACTCATCACGGGATGCCCGGCAGCACCTCAAAGCCCGCCTGCACGAAGTGGCGGTCGGTAGTGAGCACTCTCCGCAGGCGAAGCTCCTCCATGACGACGAAGCTGGTGCAGTCCGTGAAGGAGAAGTCCTTGTCGCTCCAGGTGAAGAACCACCTGCGGGCCTCCTCGGCGCGTGCGGGTCCGATCCGCTCCCACTGCAGCCGGTTGCTGGCGTCGACCTGCGGCCACCATCGGCGGGCTGCCTGGAGTCCCAGACGGGACCGGATCAGGGTCAGGGTTTCGTCGAGGACGTAGTCCGTCGTGACCAGGACGCCGCCACCCAGCAAGCAGGCGTCGCGGTCCTGGCGGGTGGCCATGTGCATCGGGTCGGCAGCGTCGGCCATCGCCATCCAGCCGGCCGTGTCGACGAAGAGGGCGCGGCTACTCACCGAGGCCGTAAATCAGCCGGTCGTGATCGGCCGCGGTCAGCCCGTCGGTCGAGGTTCCGACGGCCTCGGCCTTGTAGAGGGCATCGTCTTCGCCGGATCCGTGGGCGAAGCCGCCGGTCACGGGTACGATCCGGAACGCTGGACGGCTGCGGTACAGGACCGTGAAGTCCTCGCCCCTGCGCACCCGCTCCACGATCCGGCGCATCTCGCTGCGGAGGGTCTTCACGTTGATGGTGCTCGACATCGAATCCTTCCTGGTCCCAAAGCTGAATCATCGGCTGCGGACGACACGTTTGCGCCAAAGATCAACTTAATATCATCTTGAGATCATTTCAAGTTAACCTTGAGGGACGGGTGGGGTATGCGTCCGCCTCGGGCTCCGTGGTACGTGCCCTCCGTGGTTACCGCGTGCGCCCCAGGCCTCCGCGGTACGCGGCCGCCTCAGACCTCCCACCCTGCCCGATACTCGCGCGTCAGGTACCGGTTCGCCTCCTCCACGTTCGTGATCCGCATGCCCTCGGCGTCGTAATGGATCTTCTGTCCCTGGCCCGCGCGCAGCGCCACAACCCCCAGCAGCATCACCTCCGTCAGCCGTGACGCATAGCCGAACGGACTCGACGCCTCGCCGCCCTCCTTGCAGGCCTTCACCCAGTTCATCTGGTGGTTGTCCTCGATCCGCGGGTAGCTCTGCGGCACGGCCTCCGCCTCGGCTGCCAGCGACTCGGGGAAGAGCCTGGGATTGCGGCCATAGGTGCCGTGCATGAGGATGCCGCGCTCGCCCAGGAACATGACGCCGCCGGTGCGGTTCAGGCGCACATCGTCGGGCAGGGACCTGGGGCGCGGGGGCATGAAGCCACCGTCGTACCAGTGCATGTCGACGGGGGGCATGCCGTCCCGGGCGGGGAACTCGTAGTGGGCCCGCATGGCCTGCGGGTAGGATGCGGGGTCCTCGGAGGGGCCGCCCCACGGTGAGGACGTGGCCTCGATGGTCGTGGGATAGGTGAGCCCGAGGGCCCAGTAGGGGTGGTCGACCAGGTGCGCGCCCATGTCTCCGAGCGCGCTGACCCCGAAGTCGACCCAGCCGCGCCAGTTGAAGGGGTGGTAGACGGGGTGGTAGGGGATCTCCTTCGTGGTGGGGCCCAGGTAGAGGTCCCAGTTCATTCCCTTGGGCTGGGGATATCCGGCGTCCATCACGTCGGCCATCATGGAGAGCATCGTGCCCCGGTTCCACTGCTGGTACCAGCCGGGATTCAGACCGCCATCCCAGCGGCCGGGACGCTGGAAGCCCTGCGGCCAGATCGGCCGGTTCGTCCAGATGTGCACCTCGGTCACGTCCCCCAGAATGCCTGCGGCCACCCACTCGTTGATCAGGCGAGCCCCGTCCTCCGAGTGACCCTGGTTGCCCATCTGGGTGACCACGCCGGTGCGCTCGGCGATCTCGTTCAGCGCGCGCGCCTCGTGCACGGTGTAGGTGAGCGGTTTCTCGACGTAGACGTGCTTGCCGGCCTCCATCGCGGCCTTGGCGATCGACGCGTGCAGGTGGTCGGGGGTCGCGATCAGGACCGCGTCGAGGTCCGCTTCGCGGTCGAGGAGCTCGCGAAAGTCGGTGTACTGGCGCGCCTGCAGGAACTGTTCACGCCAGCGATGGCCCTTCTCGCGGGGGTTGCCGTCGCCGTCGGTCATCCGTTCCTGCACGCGCCGGTGCACGACGCCGAAGTCGATGTCGCAGATCGCGGCTATGTGCTCGGTGCCGAACTCCTGCGCGTTCTCGGTCCCCTGACCGCCCACCCCGATGATCGCGAGGTTGAGCATGTCGGACGGCGCCTGGTACCCCGGTCCCCCGAGAACATGGCGCGGCACGATCATCGCCCCCATGGCCAGTTTGGAACTGCGGTCCACGAAATCCCTGCGATTCAGCTTGTCGGACACGGTCGGTTTCTCCACGTTGGGGACCGGGAGGCACCGCGGCGCGCGCGGGCGCTCTCCCCGGCCTTCAGACAGCGAGGTAACACGATGACCCGCGACTCCTTTGGACGGCAAGCCCGGCGCCTGCTGGCCACACTGCCGCTCCTCGCCCTCTCTCCCTCCCTCCTCTCCGCCACCTGGTCCGTGATCGCTGTCGACACGCGCACCGGCCAGGTCATCATCGCGTCGGCTACCTGCGTGGCGCAGGGGCGGTTCGCGGGTTTCCCGGCGAAGGGACTCATGGACATTCAGGCCATCGTGGTGCCGGGCGTGGCGGTGGCCGCCGCCCAGGCCGCGGTGGACAACACGCGCGAAAACCAGCTGCTCATCTACCGGGAGCTCAAGGCGGGGACGCCCCCGGAAGAGATCATCGAGATGCTCTCGGAGGATCCGCGCTTCGCGGGACGCCAGTTCGGGATCGTGGACCTTCAGGGGCGCTACGCGGGCCACTCCGGAAGCGGCAACGGGGCCGCCTCGCTGAATGTCGCCGACAGCATTCCGGACGAGGGGATCTACTTTTCGGTGCAGGGCAACATCCTGGCCTCGGACGACGTGGTGCACATGGCGGTGGAGGCTTTCAAGAGCGAGGGCGGCACCATGGCCGACCGGGTCATGGCCGCGATGGAGGCCGCCGACGCCCATGGCGGCGACCGGCGCTGCACCTGCGAGTCGGAGCCGGTGCTGGAGGTCCCCTGCGACGGCAAGACCTCACACGTGGCCTACATCCTGGTCGCCAACCCGGACGACCCGGAGGGCGAGTCGTTCAACGACGGGGAGTATTCGCTCTTCATCGACGTCCACGACGAGAACATCCAGACCGGAGAGAACGCCAACCCGGTCAGGACGCTGAGGATGCGTTACGACGCCTGGAAAGCGCGAGGAGGCTGAACCCCCCGGATCAGGCTTCCGCCGCCCCGTCCCCCGTGATTGCGGCGACGGCCTCGGCCTCGGATTCGTACACCGTCACAACCCGGTCAAAGCCGCTGGCGGCCAGGACCTTCCGGACCGTGCGGGTCAGCTGGCAGATCGCGAACGCCCGGCCGGGCTCGTTGAACTGCTTCGCCGTAGTCAATAGAACCCGGAGACCCGCGCTGCTCAGGTACGGGACGTGCGTGAAGTCGACCAGGAGCGCGGTGTCATCCGGACTGATCCCGCGCTCAAGGGCGGTTTGCCAGTCCAGGTAGTTCGAGCTGTAAATACGACCTTTCGGCCTCGCGATGAGGATTCCACCGTTCCGCGACCAAGTGAGATCAAGTTCCATTGGCTTTCCTGAAATCTTGTGAGCAATTACGCCCGTGCCGCCCATGCCGCGAGCAACGCGGCCTCCTCTTCCAGCATTTCTTCCGTCGAGATCGCCTGACCGCCGCGAGCTCCCGGCCGGCGCGGTCCGGCTCGCAGTGCACCACCCGGCCGGTCCTCCTCGCCCAGGCCGTTCCACCACTCCAGCGTGTCGCGCACGGTGTTGGCAACCGGCCGACTCGTATACCCCGTGGCGATGGCCCGCGAAATATCGACCCTGTGCGCCCCCCCGAAGTCGCCCGTGGTGGGATTCCAGATGGGGAAGAACACGTTCTGTTCCTGAATGAACTCCGCGTCGACCCAGTGAAGGACAGGGTCTCCGCCGCTCACCTCGCGGCAGGTCTCCAGCATGCTTCCCATGTTCAACGGCTCCACCGGTCCGATGGCATTGTAGACGCCGCCCATTTCGTTCTCCAGCATGCCGACCATCCAGCTGCCGAGGTCACGCGCGTCAATGAATTGAACCGGATCTTCGGGTGTGCCGGGGACCAGCATGTCGCCTCCCATCGAAACGCGCACGGGCCAATAAGTCCAACGGTCGGTGGGGTCGCCGGGGCCGACGATGTAGCCGGGGCGAACGATGTTGGCGCGGTCGCCGAACACCTCCTGGACCGCCTCTTCGCAGAGCGCCTTGAGGGGGCCGTAGGTCTGGCCCGTGACTTCCTCCACGGTGGGATCGTCGAGTCGGCCGACGGGGTAGTCTTCGGTGATACCGTCCGGGGTAAGGTCCTGGTAGGCGGAGATGGACGAGACGAACATGTAGCGTCCCGAATCGGCCAGCAGCTCCGCGGAATCGCGCACGTGGCGCGGTACGAACCCCGAGTTGTCGATGACCGCGTCGAACCGGCGGCCCTCCAGCGCGGTGAGGTTGCCGTCGCGGTCGCCGACGAGCTTCTCCAGCTCCGGGAAGAGGTTCGGGTTGGTGCGGCCGCGGTTGAAGAGGGTGACCGTGTGGCCGCGCGACATGGCGTAGCGCACCATGTGGGGGCCGATGAAGCCGGTGCCGCCCAGTACCAGGATGGAGATTGGGGATTGGGGGAAGTCGGCGGCAGCGTCCGCCGGGTCGTAGGCAAGGCCCAGCCCGACGGCCCCGGCCGCCGCCGCGGTAGTCTTGAGGAATTCGCGTCTGTTCTGCAGGTAGGTCATCCTGGCCCGCTCCTGTGTCTTGTCGGCCGGCGTGGCGATTCCCGGAAGCACTGTGGTCAGCGATACTTGACCGGTTTCGCACCGTGATGCGCCAATGTATGGAAATGCGCGCGTTCAGGAAACAATCGGGGTGACGGGGTTGCTTTCAGCGGCTGGATGGCCGCACGCTTGAGGCAGCCGGTCCCGTCGGGCACGCCTCCGAGCAGGGCCGGATGTGATCAGAATCCGATTCGGGAGAGCACTCCATGTCGATGGACCGCCGCGTGTTCGTGAGAAGGCTGGCTTCGGCCGGCGGCACCGCAGTTTTCACGCCCTCGCTGGCGGGGCTGGTCAATTGGAATCGGCTGAGCGGGCCGGAGGAGCCGTCCGCGGGTTACCGGCCATACGGCAACCTGGTGACCAGCCGCGACTGCCCGGAAATCGAGATCCCCGAAAGTTTCCGTTGCGTGCGGCTGAGTTCCGGGGGCGTGGCGTCGTCGGTGCGGGATGGGCTCACGGTCCCCAACGCCTTCGACGGAATGGCCGCCTTCCCCCTGCCGAACGGCAACGTCCGCCTGATCCGCAACCACGAGATGGTCGACGAAGCGGAGGCGGCGGAGCCCATCGGCGAGCCCTACTACGACCCGCGCGCTACCGGCGGCACGACATCGCTGGAGGTCCGCATCTCGGGGTCGGGCGATGACCTGAGCGTCGAACTGGTGGACGAATTTGTGTCCTTGGCTGGGACCGTGGTGAACTGCGCGGGCGGGCCGACCCCCTGGGGCAGTTGGCTGTCCTGCGAGGAGATCACCTGGGGACCGGAGAGGGGCCACGAGAAACCCCACGGCTACATCTTCGAGGTGCCCGCGAGCGCGACCGGGCCGGTCGACCCGGTGCCGCTGCGCGAAATGGGACGTTTCATCCATGAGGCGGTGGCGGTTGACCCGGGCACCGGAATCGTCTACGAGACCGAGGATGCCTGGTACGTCCCTGGACGGCGTCCAGGCGCGGGTTTCTATCGCTTCATCCCCAACCGACCGGGCGAGCTCGCCGGCGGCGGCAGGCTGCAGATGATGGCGGTGACCGGCAGTCCTGGGTATCTGACAGCACGGCGCCAGACTCCAGGAACGGTACTACAGGCCCATTGGGTCGACATCGACAACCCCGATCCACCGGAGGCGGAAGAGGACTGGCTCGCCGTCTTCTTCCAGGGGGTGTCGAAGGGCGGCGCGAGGTTTGCCCGTCTTGAGGGTGCGTTCTATGGGGACGACGGAATCTACGTCGTTTCGACGAATGGAGGGGACGCCGAGGCGGGACAGGTCTTTCACTACCGCCCCACCTCCGATGACGCCGGCGAGCTCACCCTGGTCTTCGAATCGCCCTCGCATGACGTGCTGGACAGCCCCGACAACATCGTGCTGAGCCCGAGGGGTGGACTGGTGATGTGCGAGGACGGCAGCGACGACCAGTACGTGCGGGGACTGGACCGCGAAGGACGCATCCTCGACCTGGTGCGGGCGCCGGTCGTGGGAGAGTACCAGCCGGGTGAATTCGCGGGGTCCTGCTTCAGCCCGGACGGCCGCGTGCTATTCTTCAACACCCAGGGCTCGCGCGAGGTGGGCGGCTCGCGGGCCAGCGCGACGTATGCGATGTGGGGGCCTTGGGGGGATGGGCCGCTTTAGCAATCCGTGAAACCCTTTGGGCCCGTCCCGGGTCCGACTTGGAGGGGACTCCCGATACAGGGTGCCAGAGGGAAGGCTGACAATGAGCGATGACAAGCTGCCGAAGATCCCATCCTTTGCGGAGCTGGGGATCAGCGAAGACGAGATCGAGGAACTGGAGCGGGAGATCGAGAAGGAGCTGGAGGAGGCGCGGGCCAAGGAGGAGGGGCGTGACCCGGTGCCGGTACCGGAGGGGGATAAGGTGGGGGCGGGCAAGGCCAAGCCGCCGCGTGAGAAGAAGAAGGGGCGGGGACGGGGACTGCGATTTGGCGGGCGTAAGCGGAAAAAGGCAGAAGGTGCGGGGGCTGAGGGCGCGGCGGCAACGGCGGCCGCTGGAGCAGCCGGCTCGGCGCCGCCATCAGGGGCGCGGTTGGGTGACGTAGGGAAGACCCCGAGCGGTCCCCGACCCGGTGGGCCCCTGCCCGGTGCGAAGGCGCAGCCCGGCGGGAAGCCCGACCCCGGTGGGAAAGCGGAACCCGCTCCGAAGTCGGCGGCGGGGCCCTCGCCTGAGTCGACGCCACCCCCCTGGAACGGCGCACGAGGTCCCGTCACCCTGGCGTTGCTGCTCATCGTGGCGTGGTTCTCGAGTTCGTTTCGGACCATTCCCTCGCCGGTGGCGGCAAATGCCCCCGACTCGGTCTTCTCGTCGGGGCGGGCCATGTCCCACCTTGTCCGCATCGCGTCGGAGGCCCACCCCCCCGGCTCCCCGGCCCACGCCGATGTTCGCGAGTACCTCCTGGCCCAGCTTCGCGCTCTGGGACACGAACCCATCGTGCAGACGGCCACATCGACCCCCTCGGGCGATTCCATCACCCGGGCTGCCACCGTTCGGAACATCCTGGCACGGATCCCCGGCTCGCAGCCTGGAGGCCGCGCAGTCCTGGTCACCGCCCACTACGACAGCCGCGAAATTGCGCTGGGAGCGGCCGACGACGGGTCGGGGGTGGTCGCCATTCTGGAGGCGTTGCGCGCCCTGGGCACCGGCCCCCCGCTGCGCAACGACCTGATCGTCCTCATCACCGACGCGGAGGAACTGGGGCTGCTGGGTGCCCAGGCGTTCGTTGACCACCACCCCTGGATGGCCGACGTGGCGCTGGTGGTGTCCATCGAAATGCGTGGAGGAGGCGGCCCGTCGATGATGTTCGAGACGGGTGCCGAAAATGGCTGGGTGATCGACGCGCTGCGCCGTGCCAATCCCCGTCCCGCCGCGAACTCGGTCGGGTTCGAGATCTACCAGCACATGCCCAACGACACCGACTTCACGCCCCTCAAGGAGGCCGGAAAGCAGGGCTTGAACTTCGCCGGGGTGGCGCGCGCCAACGTGTACCACCAGGTCTACGACTCGCCGGACAACCTCGACGAGGGGACGCTGCAGCACCACGGGGTGCAGGTGCTCGCCATGCTGCGGGAGTTCGGGAACGCCGATCTGAGCGCGGTGAATGGACCGGACCAGAGCTACCTTTCGCTGCCGATGGTGGGACTGGTGACGTACGGCAAGCTGTGGATCTGGGTGCTTGGGGTCGCGGCTTTTTTGTTGTGGGTGGTGGCGCTCGTGGCGGTGAGGTTGGGTGGGGCGCGGATATCGGGATTTGCGGCCGGGTTCGTGGCGTCTGTGCTGCAGCTGGGCGGGGCGGGGGCGGCCGGGTACTTCCTCTTTGCGTGGCGGCGGGGCGCGCATCCGGAGTTGGGGGCGCTGCACGCGGGAGCGTTCCACAGCGAGGGCTGGTATGTGCTTTCGATCGTGGCCGTCGCGTTCGTGCTCGCGACGCTCTCCCTTTGGGTGCTCAGAAAGTGGTTCTCGACGGGTGAGCTGGCGGTGGGCGCCTTGTTCGTGCCGGTGGTGCTGGCCGCGGTGGCCACGGTGATGTTCCCGATGGCGGCGGTCAACTTCCAGTGGCCTGCGCTGGCAGGTTGCGTCGGTGCGCTGGCGTTCACGAAGGTCGCGCCGGGCGCGCGGTCGGGACTGTTGCGTTGGATCGTGGTCGTGCTCGCGGCCGTGCCGGTGGTGGCCGTGCTGACGCCCCTCACCGAGGGCGTGTGGATGGCGAAGGGGTTGGGGCTGGGGTGGGCGGTGGCGGTGCTCGTCGGCCTGGTCTTCCTCCAGGTCGTGCCCCTCCTCGACGCGGTGCGCGAGCCGAACGGGTGGTGGGCGCCGGTGGCGGGACTGGTCCTCGCGGGGATCTTCCTCGCGGTGGGGATGTCGACTGCCAGGCCGTCGGTCGATCGGCCGGCACCATCGACGCTCGTCTACCTACAGGACCGGGAGACTGGGTCCGCTTACTGGGGGACCGACCCCACCCGGGACGATTCCGACCCGGGCGTCGCGTGGGCAGCTGCAGCGGTGGGTCCGTTCGACGCTGGTCGAGGGGCGGCGGTCGGCGACGCCTCGGACACGGCCTCGGCTTCCGGCGCACCCGGCCGCGCGCGCGAAGTCCAGACTTTCACCCGTGGCGACGAAGCGGCGCTCAGACGGACCATGATGGCCCAGCGGCCTGCCGAAGCGCTACGAGCCCTCAACACCCGGGGCGTACGCTATGCCCTCGCGGCCACCCAACCCCTCAACCTCCCACCCCCCACCGTCACGGTTGTGACCGACTCCACCGTTGCGCCCGACATGCTGCGCGTTTCCGTGACTTCGGCGATCGGCGCGGAAATGATGCTCTTCCGTCCCGGCGACGGCGGTTCGCGTCTGGCCGCGCTGAACGGGAAGGCCGTTGCCGCCCGTGTGGGCTCCTGGCGCATGGAGCATTGGGGCGAGCCGGAAGGGGGCGTGCTCCTGGATTTCGAGCGTTCCTCGACCGGGGCCGTGCTGCACTTCACCATCGTCGAGCACCACCTCCGTCCCGGCGAGCTTCTCGGCAACACCGTCTTCGCGCGCCCCGCCGAATTGGCGCCGAACATCCGCACGCTCTCCGACCGGGCGATGATCCGCACGACCGTGAGCGTGGATGTCGCGACCGGTGCGGTGACGTTCGTGATGGCGGCGGAGGGTGCCGGGGGAGGGGAAGCTGACGAGGCCGGGGACGCAGTGACTGAACCGGGCGCGGCCGGGGAGGATGCGGTGGCGACAGGCGATTCCGCGGACGTGGCGATAGAGGACACCACGATGCTGACGGACACCACGCCACCCCGCCCCGACACAACGACACTTCCGGACACGGGGTCGGTCCGACGACGGTAGCGGTGTCTTACGCCCCCTCATGGCACGGCCCCATTGTGACATATGCCCGCGTCCCAGGTCTTGCCGCGGCGGCGTCGGGTCCCGGCCCCTGTCCCATTGTGACATGCCCGCGTCCCGGGTTTTGCCGCGGCGGCGCCCCGTCCCGGCCTTTGTCCCATTGTGACATGTTCGCGTCCCGGGTTTTGCCGCGGCGGCGGCGGCGGGGTAGGGTGGGGCGCGGTCGAAAGATGCCGCGGTGGGCCCGAGCCGCCGGCCAGCCTGGCCCTCCAACTCAGGCCACCGCCTCCAGCGCCTCGAGTTCCAGCGAAAGCGGGACCGCGGAGTCGGCGAAACGGGGAGCGCCGTTGGACAGGCGGTCGGGAGGTGGGGCCGGAGGTTGGGGCAGCTTCCGCGACTGTTCCGGCAACGGCGGCGCGCTCCCTATCACCTGACCCGTCCGCGTGAAGAACGCCGCCTTGCCATCCCGGTCCAGGGCCATGCGGGTCTTGCCCTCGTGGACCAGGCGGTGGTGGCGCCGGCAGAGCAGCACCGTGTTGGCCAGACTGGTTTCGCCGCCATCGGCCCAGTGCTTGACGTGGTGGGCTTCGGTGAAGCGGCTCGCGCACCCCGGATGGCGACAGCCACGGTCACGTTCCTCGAGCGCGCGGCGGATGTGCGGGGGGATGGTGCGCGTCCGCCGCCCCACGCTCACCACCTCACCGTCACGGTGACACATCGCGACCCGCGCGGCGTCGCACGCCATGCGCCGTGAGGTCTCCGCTGGCTACAATATATGCGCGGTGATTTCGACCTCTCAGGATGGCTCAGGAGAAGCAAACGGGGGGTGGGGATGGCACGAATGGGTCACGAGGCCGGCAGACGCGGTCCTGGGCCTGCGGGGGGGCCTGGGGGGCATCCCGGAAGCGATCCCGGCCGTTGCAAGAGCGGAGAATTCAAACTGTACATAGTCAGATCGGCCTGAGAACCGGCGATTTGGGACACTGATGCTCGAACGGGCCTGTGAACCGGCGATTCGGGACGCGGAGGCCGGGATGGCCGGGGGTGGCCGACAAAGGCCGGGGATAACCCTCAGGCCACCATCCCCCAACCCGTCACCCATCCCCCTCCCCATCCGACGCCACATACCGCTCCCACGCCGGCGGCTCCACCCCCAGCAAGTGCCTCACAAAGTAGTCATTCCGCTTCCTCACTCCGAACGAACCCCCCGCACCGTGCCCCCCACCCGGCACCAGCAGAAAATCGAAGTCCTTGTCCGCCTTGATCAGCGCGTTCACAACCTGAAGCGTCGACGATGGGTCCACATTCCTGTCCTGTTCCCCCACGACCAACAGCAGCTTCCCCTGTAGACGCCATGCGTTGTCCACGTTCGACGACTCGGAGTAGTGCGGACCGATCGGCCATCCCATCCACGCCTCGTTCCACCAGATCTTGTCCATCCGGTTGTCGTGGCATCCCACCGAGGAGAACGCCACGTCGTAGAAATCACCGTGCCACAGGAGCGCCGCCATGGCATTCTGACCGCCGGCCGATCCCCCGTAGATCCCGACCCGGCTCACATCGTAGTAGTCGTACTGCCGCGCCACGGCCTGGTGCCAGAGGATCCGGTCCGGGAAGCCGGCGTCCCTGATGTTCTGCCAGGCCACGTCGTGGAAGGCCTTCGAGCGGTTGTTCGTCCCCATGCCGTCGATCTGGGCCACGATGAACCCCAACTCGGCCACGGAGGTTCTGCTTGCGTGGAGGCCGAACGTCTTCGGGACGTGCGACCCGTGGGGTCCGGCATAGATGCTCTCGATGACCGGATAGCGCCGATTCGGGTCGAAGTTGGTGGGGCGGATGATGATCCCCCAGATGTCCGTAACCCCGTCCCGGCCCTTGGCCACGAAGACCTCGGGGTACTGCCATCCCTTGGCCAGAAGAGCCGCAGCGTCGGCCCGCTCCAGCTCCATGACGAGTGACCTGTCCGAGGTCCTGCGGAGCTCGGCGATGGGCGGGAGATCCACCCTGGACCACTGGTCGACATAGAACCGGCGGTCGGGCGAGAAGGTGACCTCGTGCATCCCGTCGGCCTCCGTGTAGGCGACCAGCCCCGTACCGTCGAAGTCGATGCGGTAGTAGTGAATGGAGTAGGGATCCTGATCGGGGTTCATTCCGCTCGCACGGAACCAGATGTGACGGTTCTCCACATCCACGCTGTCCACGCCCCGAACCGGCCACTCGCCCTTCGTGATCTGATGCTTCACCCGCCCCGTCTCGCCGTCGAGCATGTAGAGGTGGTTCCACCCGTCGCGCTCCGACATCCAGATGATCTCCCTGCCGTCGTCGATGTCGTGGCGGAACCGCTTGTTGGAGTAGTTGAAGAAGGTTTCGGGTTCCTCGGAGATCACGGCACGTGTCCGACCGGTCTCGGCGTCGACCTCGATGACCCGGTATACCTGGTGCCCCCGCTGGTTGTACTCGAAGACGATGTGCTCGCCGTCCTCCCTCCATTCCAGGCGCGAGAGGGTGTAGGCATTGGGGAAGAGTGCGTCGTCGATGATCGTCTGTCGTCCCGACTCGATGTCCAGGATCACCGGGACCTCCTTGTCGAGCCGGTCGCCGGGCTTCGCGTAGAGGAAGGTCGAGTGCGTGGGCTGGAGCTGGTCCTCGGGTGAGGACTCGACGTAGTGCACGACCCGCTCCTGCCCGGGCACGACGCGGTAGACCGCCACCTTCCTGGAATCCGGCGACCAGACGATCGAGCGGTCGGTGTAGGTGTTTCCGGGCGTGCCCTCCCAGGTGAGCATGGTGTAGTCGCCGGCGTCCGCGCCGACTTCCCGGTAGGCCACGTTGTAATTCTGGATGAAGACCTCGCGTGTGCTGTCCGGCGAGAGGATCGGTTCCGTGCTCAGATTCCGCCAAAGCTGGCCGGGGCCCGCCGACCAGGACACGCCGCTCGGGCCCACGCCGCCCCGTCCACGGCGTTGGGGCGCCCCCTGGTTCTCGCACTCATAGGTGTCCACGTCGCACACCCAAGTGAGGTTGTTTGCGACGAACTCGATGGCTTGCTCGTCGTCGGTGAAGGTGATCTGGTTGAAGGGGAGATCGACGGCCGAGAGGGTGTCGTCGGCGAAGGCGGGGAGAGCCGAGAGTGTGGATGCGAGGCGTTCGTGGTCGAAGGCTGGGCCTCGGGTCTGGGTGTCGGCGTCGACAAGGAGGAAGTTGTGGCCGCCTTCTACCGTCTTTCGATACCAGAAGCGGGTGGTTTCGCCGATCCAGGAGGGGCGTTCGGCGATGTCCACGACGAGGCCCTGGAGGCGGTCGCCAAGGCTGTTGGCTCGGGCGTAGTCGGCGAGGGTGCCCTGGGCGGTGGCGGGGAGGGGGGTGAGGAGTGGGGTGAGGATGAGGAGCAGGGCGAAGCGGTGGGGGAGGGGGCGGACGGGCATGGCTCGGACTCCTGCGTGGATCGGGGCTGCGATTTGTGGGGTTGATTTTGATGCGTGATGTAATGTGCAGATTACAAATTGTCAACTGTAGTGTACTTTTCAGTATAGGCCCTGGTCATTCGGCAGGTACGGAGCCCCCAATCACATGCAACTCCGCCTGCGGAGTCCCTTCAGCGAACGGCCTCCGTGAGTCTCTTCACGACGATCGTGGCCACGTCGTATTCGTCCGTCTCGAGGAAGGCGACGAGGCCGCCCGGCCCGAAAGCTCCCGGGAGCGTCGTTTGCTCCGGCGAGAATGTGCCGATGTATTGACCCTCCGGGTTGAGGACATCGATCGGGCCCGGCTCGCTTTCCCCCGTGCCCGACAGAGCCAGGGCTTCCCCCGCGGCGTCGGGTCCTCGCCGGAGCACCCATATCATCCCTTCCCATGTGGTTCGCACATCCCGCACGATCGGCACTTCGGGCATGAAGCGCGCGCCCTCCACGAAACCCATCATGCCGTCCAGCATGGACTCGAACATGGCCCGTGCCTCTGGTGGTGCATCGGGGCCGAGTTCCGCCGTGACCGACGAGTCGAGCTGTGCTTCGAAGGATTTCATGGCCGCTTGCCTCACACGGCTGCGGATTCGGTCGGTAACGGGTTCCGACCGCACCGGCCGGCGCAGGACCACAGTCGGAGAGCCTGGCGATCTTTGGATCCTGATCGCGTAGCCCGAGGAGTCCGAATACGCGATTCCGCCGCCGGGAAGTACATCGAAAACAAGGGGAGGTTCGAAAAACGAAAGCGCGCCGCCCACCGCATCGAAGACCCTCGTGGGATCGTCAACCTGGGCTGTGCTCTGCTTTCTCGCGTTGGGCGACCATCCCTCGGCGAAGGGCGTGCCGACGGCGCTGTCCCCGTCCAGGGACACCTGGTAGATCGTGCGGTCACCCATATCGATATCCATCTGGCCCTGGCTCACGTTGGCGAAGCCCTGGCGCGTCAGGAAGAGGCCATCCCCTTCCCTTGTGGGGCGTACCGTGGCGGCGAAACCGCCGCCGCTACTCGGCAGGTCGGCGATCCTCACCGAGCGCGCGAAAGTCCCGTCAGGCCCGAAGATCTTGTAGGCTCCGTGCCCGCGGTCGATGACGATGGTCCGACCATCGGGCCAGACGGCGAAGTGTTCCAGCCTCAGGAATTCGGTCGGTCCTTCTCCGGAGCGTCCGAAGACAGTCGCCAGATCTCCGGCGTCGCCCACTACTACAACCCGGACATCGGAATCCGAGCGGTCGAGGATGTACAGAAAGCCGCGGGCGTCAAAGGCCAGCCCCGCGATGCTCGTAAAGAGTTCCCACTCCTCGCCGGTGATCGACCCAACCCGGTAGACCTCTTCGAAATCGGCAGCGAGTGTTCGGTCCTCGCCCGGGAGGTCGATCACCTCCTGGGCCCAGATCGGCGTCATCGCCGTCGCGGAGAGGAGGACAGCGGTGCATAGATGGGATACTCAAGAGAGAGTCATGGCGTTTCCTTGAAGGCGTTGGTGGTGGAACCCCGAATCAGCTAGCAGTTGGGTGGGTCGCCGGTCCAATCACGGCGACGATGCCGGCTGCAGGCTCCTGGGGGCGGCGGCGGTGCGACATGCCATTCCAATACACCGGCTCCGCGTCTCGGGTTTCAGCCAAAGCGTTGCCGCACATGGCGGTATGGCCGACCCGGCGCGGGTCCGCCCGGCGACCTGCCTAGCCGATCCAGTAGCTCAGCTTGACCATGAACACGTCCTCGCCGGGCTGCCCGAACAGAGTGCCGAGGTCGTCGCCCAGCGAGAAGTCTCCGGTCTGCGCGAAGTGATCCCTTCCTTGGGACCAGACTGCGAACAGCACGGAGCCGGGGCGGTACTCCCAGCGCAGGACCGCGTTCGAACGGAACTGCTTGAAGTTGAAGTCCGGGTTGGGGAAGGTCTCGGCAGTGCCGTCGCCGTTGATATCGGCGCTGACCGTGCCATCGCTCCCGGTCGTGGCCTCGATATCGGCGAAACGGTTGGCATACGCGTCGGCGCGAGGGTCGGTGATGCGCCTCAGGTCCCCGTAGTCGCCCGCCGACACGAAGGGCTCGGCGTAGACCTGGAGCGAGAGGTTGGGCGAAAAGGTCCAGTCGACACGGGTGGTTACGCCGGCGGTGGTCTGTCCCAGCTGCGCGAAGATGTAGTTGGCGCCATCCAAGTCGAAGCGCCCCATCCACTGCAGGTCTTCCTGGCGCCAGTTGACGAACGGGCCGACCGAGAGGGAGGCGCGCGACGCCGGACGCCAACGAAGACTCGCCCTGGAGCCGTAGGTCCAGGAACCGGGTTCAGGGCTGAGCTGCCAGTTGTTCTGCACCTCGGCCTGAAGCTGCTTGCGAGAGTCCGATGAGAAGCCGAACCATCCGCCCCAGGAAGGGTCCTGCCGAAGCAGTGGACCGCCCCGCAGGGCCGCGTAAGAAAAGCCCGCGGACTGTCGCATGACGCCGGCGAAGCCGCGCCAGAAGTTGTTGAGAGTGAAGTTGCCGTTGAGGTTGACTCCCTTCCGGTATCCCTCTCCGCCGAAAGAGTAGGGGGCCCAGGTGTCGACGCCCACACTCCAGTTCTGAAAGTGCCAGGCAGGGCGGAAGTGCTGGTACCCGACCCAGGCGAAGGGCAGGACGAAGTCCGCCTCGCGCATGAACCCGAGATCGTTGGAATCGAAACCGGGAGAGCGCGCCATCGCGCCGGTGGCGAAGCGCCAGTACCCGCCGGAGATCTTGGCCAGGGTGGCCGACCCGGCCCATCCGTTCAGGGAGGTGCGAGTGGGGTCGTACAGGGTGTGGTCGCCATCGGGGCGCTGGTAGTAGCGCGCGGGCGAACGCTGGGTGCGGGCGATGGCCGCCTCCGAGCCCCGCACGGTGGACCCGAGGAGATAGCCGGTGACGATGAACCGGTCGCCACCGAAGCGGTGACGCGCGTCGATGCCGCCCGTATAGGCACCCTGGTGCAGGGCGAGCTCGGCGGCCGGGCCGGAGCCGCGCCGCGTCCAGGTCGAAATCATCCCCACGGCGCTCCTGCCTTCACGGAAGTCCCTGCCGACCCGCGCCAGGCCGTAGTGCGCGGTGGGCTCGACCATCTGTTCGCCGACCGTCCCGTTGATGTCCGCAATGCGTGCCTCCTCCCGTCCGGTCACTGCGTGCAGCAGTCCCAGCGACCAGCCGGAACCGGTCTTGCCCGAGACTTTCATCGCGCCGAGGATGCGCGTCCTTTCGGGCGACTTCTCGTACGCCGCGTCCCGCACCCGTCCCCGAGGAGGCCTGCCGATGCGCCTGGAGTAGAAGAGGCCCTCGCGGGCCATGTCGCCGCCCCCTTCGGAGAAACGGAAGGCGAAGATGCCCGATCCCTCGACGAAGAACGGGCGGCGTTCGGGGAAGAAGGTCTCGAAGGCCGTCAGGTTGACCTCCGCCGGATCGGCCTCGACCTGGCCGAAGTCGGGGTTGACGGTGAGGTCCAGCGTCAGGTCCGTGGTGAGTCCGTACTTCACGTCCGCCCCCACGGTGGACGAGTAGTCGTGCGGGTCGTAGAAGGGGTCGGCGGTGCTGCCGGGCAACCTCTCCATGCGAACCACCGAGTACGGCATGATCTCGAGCCGGGTGGGCGGCGACAGGTCGCGAAGCCCCTCCAGGTCGCCGAAGCGTGACACCAGAGCCCCGTCCCCCCTGGAGATCGGCGCCCAGAGGCTCATCTCCAGGTGGCGCGCGATGAACCGGGCGAAGTTGATGCCCCAGGTCTGCCGGGCCGCCCCGTCGAAGCGCAACTGGGAGTACGGGATCCGGAACTCCGCCGTCCAGCCGTGTTCGTCGGTGTGCGTGGCCACGTCCCACACCGCGTCCCAGGAGTCGTCCTCCTCGGTGTCGTCGAACATGTAGCCGTCGACCTTGACGCCTGCGGGATTCACGCCGAAGCGGAAGGCCGTACGCCGGTCGTGGTAGCTGTCGATGACGACGTCCACCCAATCCGAGTGCGCCCGCTCGTCGCGGCGCGCCAGACGCGTCACGATGGAGTCGGGGGCCGTATCGAAGGCGCGGATGCCGACGTAGATCGCCTCGTCGCCGAAGAGGACACGGGCCTCGGTCCGCTGGGAGGGAGTTTCGCCCTCATTCGGTTCGAAGACGGTGAAGCGGGTGGCCACGCTGGCAATGCCCCAGTCGGGTTCGGTGAGGAGGCCGTCGAGTGTGGGTGGGGTGGTGAAGCGGTGGGCCTGGAGGGTGGGTGGGGTGGTGCGTTGTATGTGAGGCGTGGCATCGTTGCCCTTATCCAGCTCCTGGCCCGCGAGAGACCCGGAAGCCCCCAGAGCGAGCGCCAGCGATAGAGCCAGGGACGGCGCCAGCCTCGCCGGGCCTGTCTTTCCTTCGGTATCGATTCCGTGCCGATCGGTCATCCGTGATTTCTCCGTAACACCAGGATCCCTTGCGGGTTCGTTTCCAGTTGGCGCGCTTCGGTTTCCGCGCTTGCCGGCCAGGTTTCGACTTCGGCCTGGAACGGCGGCTACGGGGGGGTAACGGGTGAAGCGGGCGGAAGGTTTCGCTTCCCAGGCGGTCCGGACCAGAGCCTTGTCCGCAGACTGCCGACCTACCCCGCCCCCGCCGGCAGATGCTCCAACAGATACCGCACCATCAGCATCCGAAGATGCACCGCCGTCCCCTCCCCCTCCGACAATCCATGGTTCCGGTTCGGATACGTCATGTAGTCGAAGGTCTTCCCGAGCTCCACCAGCCGATCCACCAGTCCCTCGACGATCTCCAGGTGCGTGTTGGTCTCCCCGGTCCCGTGGATGATGAGCAGGTCCCCCTCCAGCCCTTCGGCGTAGTTGATCGGCGCCGAGACGCGGTAACCCTCCGGGTTCGTCTCCAGCGTCTCCATGTAGATCTCCTGGAACCACGCGTTGTAGAGGTGCGGCTGGGGCTTGGGGACCACGGCGATCCCCACGTGGTAGACATCGGGCCTTCGGAACAGCGAGTTCAGGGTGTTCGATCCGCCGCCGCTCCATCCCCAGATCCCCACTCGGGACAGATCGACGTAGGGGAGCATCCTGCCCATCTCCCGGACACCCGCCGCATGCTCCTCCGTAGACTGCACGCCGATCGTCGGAAAGGGCGCCCGCCGCCACGCAGCACCCTTCGGCGCCGGCGTACCCCGATTCTCGATCGACACGACCAGGTACCCGAGGTCCGCGATCGCGCGATGGTAGTTGCTCCGCGTCGACCACCGGTCCAGCACGGTCTGGGCATGCGGTTCACCGTAGACGTAGATGAACACCGGGTACTGCCGGTCAGGATCGAAGTCCCGCGGCTTGATCATCCACGCGTCCATCGCCACTCCGTCCCCGATATCCAGCTCCAGGAACTCGGTGGGGTGGGAGATCGTGGCTTCGGCCCGGCGCCGGACCGCGGCGTTGTCCTCCAGGACCCGGACGACACGGTGGTCCGGCAGGCTGATCAGCTCGGTGACCGGAGGGGTGTCGAAGGTGGAGTACGTGTGAAAGGCCCACCGGAGGCCGGGTGAGAAGTCGTAGAAGTGGGTTCCCGGCTGGTCTTCGGGAGTGACACGCTCGGGCGCTTCGCCGCCGTCCAGCCGGACTCTGTAGAGGTACCGCTGGGTGGCGTTGCCGGGCGAGGCGAAGAAGTAGAACCAGCCCTCGCCCTCATCGACCGGCCCCCGCTCCATGACATCGCTGCCTCCTGGCGTCAGGAGCCGCTCTTCCCGCCCATCGCGCGAGTACACGAAGGAGTGTCGCCACCCGTCCTTCTCGGTCAGGAAGAGGAAGGAGTCGCCCCCTTGGATCCACTCAAGCCCGGCGTTCAGCCGATAGCTGGCGACCACCCAGGCCGGATCGGACTCGTGGTAGATCCGCTTCACCTCGCCCGTGGTCACGTTGGCGATGAAGAAGTCCCGTTCGTCGCGGAACCGGCTGAACTGCTCCACCAGAAGCTCCTCGGAGTTCCCGGCCCAACTCACCTGCCCCAGGTAGAAGCCCTCGTTTGGGGACGGGATGGAGACCCAGCGGACTTCCCGTCCCTCGGCGTCCACCACGCCGACCCGCAGCTTGGTGATGGTCTCGCCCACCCTCGCGAACCGAACCTGCCGGAGTTCGGGATAGGAGGGATCGGTGGGGACGAGCATGGACCTCATTCGCACCCCGGAGGCGTCGGACTGAACGAAGGCGACCCGGGTTCCGTCGGGGCTCCATGCGGCGCGGCCGTTGGAGACGGATTGGGCGGTGGTATGGGTCAGGCGGGTGGTTTGGGTGGATGCGAGGTTGTGGACGTGAAGGTTCCCGTCGCGGGTGAAAAGGATGCGGCGGCCGTCCGGGGAGATCGTGTTGCTGCCTCCTGCGTCCACCTTGCTCAGGGTGGAGGTGGCGGGTTCGAACATCCAGAAGCCGTCGCCGCGGGTTTGCAGGAGGGCCCAGGTGCCGTCCGGGGCGAACTGGTAGCCGGAGATGGTCAGGGGGTCGGAGGCGCCGGGGGGTGTGAGGTGGGGGAGGGAGGCGAGGACTGTGCGGGTGCCGGTGGCGGCGTCGTGGCGGATCAGTTCGCGGTGTGAGGTGCCGGGGGGGGATTCCAGGGTTGTGTAGGCGGATCCGGCGGGTAGCCAGGTTGCCTGGAAGGAGCGGGCGTCGAAGTCTCTTGCCTCGAAGATCGATCTGAGGCGGGCTTCGGTCTCCGGGGGGACCTGGGGGGAGGCCGGGGTTGGGGAATGAATGGGGACGGCGAGGGCACTCGCCAGCCAGAAGCTGCGTGCGATCTGTTTAGCGGTCATTGCTCGTTCCTCCGTCCGGGCGGAGATAGTCCTCCGGTCGCCGTCTGTTTCCTGAAAAACCTGCCTCGTCTTACTCAAGTCTTACCGCGGTCCCGTACGCCAGCAATTCAGCGGCCCCGGCCATCACCTGGGACGTGCTGAAGCGCAGGTTCACCACCGCGTCCGCGCCGAGCGCCCGCGCCTCCTGCTTCATCCGCTGCACGCTCTCGTTCCTCGTCTCGGTCAGCATCTCGGTGTACTCCTTGACCTCTCCGCCGACGATGCCTCGCAGGCCGGCCATGATGTCCTTGCCGAGGTGCTTGGCGCGAATCGTGCTTCCGCGCACGACGCCGAGCGCCTCGACGACCTGGCGGCCCGGGACGGTTTCTGTGGTGACGACGATCATTTCTGCTCCTTCGTGGGGTTGGTGACTGGTAGCGAGACGGCGACTACTTCAAACGGCGATGCGATTCGGGACGATCCTCCAGCAGCTTACGGTCCGCTTCACGCTCCCCGATTCTCTCCGCGATAAGCGACCCCATCAGAACGACCAGCCCCAGCGCCGCCGCTCCCACGCCGATCTGGATGGCCGGGGGCAATGCAAGAAGCGCCGGCCAGACAACGCGAAGCGGCCGAATCGCCCAGACCAGCAGGACCAGGGCTCCGCCGCCGATGAGCAGGAAACCGGTGATGCGCAGCAGGCGGGTCATTCTTCGTAACTCCTTTCCCCGCGGGCATCTTCGATCTGTTCCCGGACGACGGAAACCAGGACGAAGAGGGCGCCGGCAAGAAGCAGGGTGACTGCGGTTTCGAGGACGGGGTCGGTGATACGCAGAATAAAGCGGAGGGCGATGAAGAGGAAATAGGCGGCGACCATGAGGATGCCGGCTCGCCAGAGGATCAGGCCGAGGGTTTGGGTGGGCTTCATGGGGGGTGGGTGGTGTGAGAATCTTGAAATATGAGCATCCAGAGTGCAGATTTCGGACATGATGATACCCAGGCCTGCCCACCTGGACGCTCTGGCCAGGAAACTGAGCGACAATCCCGTCGTCGCACTCCTCGGTGCGCGGCAGGTGGGGAAAACTACGCTCGCGTTGGAGTTTGCCGCCACTCAGGAACGCGTGACACGCTTCGATCTGGAAGATCCCCGGGACGTGGCCAGGCTCAACGAACCGATGCTGGCTCTGGAGCCGCTCCGCGGCCTTGTCATCGTTGACGAGATTCAGGCCCGCCCAGGCCTGTTTCCGGTCCTTCGCGTACTCGCGGACCGCAATCCCCTGCCCGCCCGGTTCCTGGTGCTCGGCAGCGCGTCCCCGGAGTTGTTGCGCCAGGGTTCGGAGTCGCTCGCGGGGCGAATCGGATATCACGAACTGACGGGTCTCGACCTGGCCGAGGTCGGTGGCGACCGTTGGCGGCGGCTCTGGCTGCGGGGCGGTTTTCCCAGATCCTGGCTCGCGGAGGACGATGCCCGCAGCGAACAGTGGCGGAGGGACTTCGTGCGGTCCTTGGCCGAGCGCGACCTGCCCGGGCTCGGCATCTCGTTGCCGCCGGTGCTGCTCCAGGACTTCTGGACCATGCTGGCCCACTACCACGGCCAGACCTGGAACGGGTCGGAACTGGCTCGTGCCTTCGGGCTGGCGCACACCACGGTGCGCCGCTACCTGGACCGGATGACGGGCGCATACCTGATGCGACTGCTTCGCCCCTGGCGGGAAAACGTCGCCAAGCGAATCGTCAAGTCACCCAAGACCTACATCGCCGACAGCGGCTTGCTGCATGTGCTGCTCGACATTGCCGACGCCCGCGACCTGGCGAGGCATCCGAAGGTGGGAGCGAGTTGGGAGGGATTCGCCCTGGAGCAGGTGGTGCGTCGAATCGGGGCCCGACCCGAAGAGTGCTATTTCTGGTCCGTGCACGGTGGCCCGGAGCTCGATCTCCTGGTCGTTCGCGGACGCCGCCGACGCGGATACGAGTTCAAGCGAACGGACTCGCCGAAGGTCACGTCATCCATGCGCGCCGCCGGGAAGATACTCGGACTGAGCGGTATCGACGTGGTTCACGTGGGAGACCACACCTTCCCCCTGGCGGATGGGATTCGCGCGGTCAGCGGACGCGACATACTCAGGGAGATCGCTCCGCTGTAGACCCGCATTCGGCTCTCAGCCGGGATCATGCCGGCCGTACCGTTGGCGGGACCGTCACCGGATGGCGGACAGTCCTTGCCCCGGTTATCATACTGTGATAACCTAATTGAATGAGAATGGGCGGACGGGATCCTGGGCTGGACACCCTGATCGACCTTCACGGGGAGACGCTATTCGTGGACGACATGGGGCACTGGGTGAAGTTCGTCGTCGTGCGAACCGAGGCCACACCGGAGCGGCCGCACGGCCTCAGCTATTCGTTGACGCTGCACGCGCCGGACGGTGTCAGGCTGGTCGGATTCGACAATGCGCACCCGGTGAGGGAGCGTCGAGGCCCAGGTGGGTGGCAGCGGACGGAACGAGACCACCGGCATCGGCTGCGGACAATCCGGCCATATGACTACGAAGACGCGGCTACGCTTCTCGAGGATTTCTGGAGGGAAGTGGACCGAGTTCTTCGAGAAAGAGGATCGATTCCATGAAGACACTGAAGATCGGCATCGCCGGCTACGACCAGATGAAGGCGCGCACCCTGGCGATTGCCCGTGGCGAGCGCGCACGCGCCGGGGGCGAGCCCAGGGTGTGGTTCACCTCGATCGAGAGCTTCGCGAAGCTGCTGTCCGAGCACAACAGGCATCTCCTGGAACTGATTGCCCGGGAGCGACCGGGTTCGATCACGGAGCTCGCGGAGCTGGCCGGGCGAAGCAAATCGAATCTCTCGCGAACCCTAAAGACGATGTCGCAATATGGACTGGTGGAATTGCAGAGGGGGGAGCGTGGCAAGCTGGTGCCGCGCGTGCCCTACGATCAGGTGAGGCTCGATGTCTCGTTGACGGGGAGGGGGGGTGGGTCGGTTGGGGTTGGGCCGTGAAGGTTGAGCGCGTCGTTCGGGGGGCTCGGCTCTCGGCTATGTTGAACCCTCCGCACCTGGGTGAGTTGGTCGTGGGAACCATCGAGGTTGTAGGGGACGAAGTGGTCGTTCGAGGACGCGACTTGAATGAGAGGTGCGAGGTAGGCAGCGTCAGCGTCATGGAGGCAGTAGAGATGGACCATTTCATGGACCTTGACTGCAAGAAAGGGGAGCCAGATCCCCCGCCGGCTCGCGTCTACAAGGCGCCCCTTCAGCGGTAGACCGAGTTCAGATAGTAGCAGGCCGCTCCGCCCCGAACGGCATCAAACCGCCCACCCACCCGACAGCACCTCCGCCTGTTCCAGCACCGTCCGAGTCGCCTTTTCCTGCTTGTCGGGTGGGTACCCGTGCTTCCGCAGGATGCGCTTCACCAACCGCCGTAGATTCGCGCGCACATTCTCCCGAAGCGTCCAGTCGATCTTGACATTGTTCCGCACAATCTCGACCAGCTCGCGAGCGATCTCCCGCAGCGTCTCGTCGCCCAGCACCTGCACGGCGCTGTCGTTCGTCTCCAGCGCATCGTAGAACGCCAGCTCGTCCTCGGAGAGCCCCAACTCCTCCCCACGCTCATTCGCCTCGCGCATCTCGCGGGCAAGCTGAATAAGCTCCTCGATCACCTGCGCGGCCTCGATCGCCCGGTTCCCGTAGCGGTGAACGGTCTGCTCCAACATCTCAGCAAATGACCGCGCCTGGACGACATTCTTTCGCCTCCGAACGGCCACTTCCCCCTTGAGCAGCTTCTGCAGCAGTTCAACCGCCAGGTTACGCTGCTTCATGCCTCGCACTTCCGCCAGGAACTCCTCCGACAGGATCGAGATGTCCGGCTTCTCAAGACCGGCCGCGGCGAAGATGTCGACGACTCCTTCGGAAGCGACGGACCGCGACACGATCTGCCGAATGGCGTAGTCCAGCTCTTCCTCGGGACGCGCCTCCCCTGCGGCGCGCTTGGCCAGCACCGCCCGGACGGCCTGGAAGAACGCCATGTCGTCGCGGATCCGCATCGCTTCCTCGTGAGGCACAGCGAGCGCGAACGCCTGCGAGAGTTCACGCACCGCCCGCAGACAGCGCTCCTTCCCGTTCTCCTGCGCGAGGATGTGTTCCTGCGCCCCCGGCAGCAGGCCCACACGCTCAGTCGGCTTGCCGTCGACCCAGCCGGACCAGTCGAAGCCGTGGAACAGCCCGCAGCACACCTCGTACTTCTCGAGCATCACCGCCACCGCTTCGGCCTGGTCCACGGTGGTCGTGCCCGTGCCCCCGCTCTCGGTGTAGGTCGCGAGAGCCCGCTTGAGTTCGTGCGCGAGTCCGAGATAGTCGACGACCAGGCCGCCCGGCTTGTCCCGGAAGACCCGGTTCACCCGCGCGATCGCCTGCATCAGCCCGTGGCCGCGCATCGGCTTGTCGACGTACATGGTGTGGAGGCTCGGCGCGTCGAAGCCGGTCAGCCACATGTCCCGCACGAGTACGACCTGAAGGCGATCGCCGGGATCTCGGAACCGCTTCGCCAGCATCTCGCGGCGCGACTTGTTGCGAATGTGCGGTTGCCAATCGGGCGGATCCGATGCGCTGCCGGTCATCACGACCTTGATGCGGCCCCCGTCGTCGTCCTCGTGATGCCAGTCGGGACGCAGGCGGGTCAGCTCACGGTACAGGTCGATGCAGATGCGGCGGCTCATGCACACGATCATCGCCTTGCCGTCGATGGCCTCGATCCGCCGGTCGAAGTGTGAGACGATGTCCTGGGCGATGAGCTTGAGACGCGGTCCGGCTCCGGCGACGGCCTCAAGCTGCGCCCACTTGGTCTTCAGCTTCTCCTTGCGCTCGCTTTCCTCGCCCTCGGTGACATCCTCGAAGTCGGGATCGATCTTCGGCCGCTCGGCTCGTGAAGTGGTCCTACTTCGTTGGACAGTCCGAGGGCAAAGCTAAGGTGGACTCCGGCTGGTTGTCGGAGCCCTCGGGAGCATTCGCTGTTCTGTCTTGAAGGGGATTCTACGGTCTGCGGTCCTTTGGGGCAAGGAAAAGGACGGATGCCAGGATGAGCCCCGCTCGCCGGGAGGGGGACCCGACCGGCGAGCGGGGCTTGGACACCTGTGGCGCGCGGCGCGCAGAATGGGCGTATCACCCGCTCCCCGCCGCTGTCTCGCGAGGGCGGTCGCCAGCCCCGCAATGATCCGCTGTTCACATCACCCTCGTGCCGTTACGGTAGGTCTCGCCTGGCGTGCGCCCGGCCAGCGCCGAGTGCGGGCGCACCTCGTTGTAGAAGTCGATCCACGTCCCGATGAGCCGACCGGCTTCCGGGCCGTCGCGAAGCTCGTGCAGGTACACGGCCTCGTACTTCAGCGACCGCCACAGCCGTTCGATGAAGATGTTGTCGAGGAAGCGGCCCCGGCCGTCCATCGAGAACGCCACGCCCGCACCCAGCACCCGGTCGGCGAACGCCTCGCTGGTGAACTGCGAGCCCTGGTCCGTATTCAGGATCTCCGGAGTCGTCCGGATGAGCGCGTCGTCCAGAGCCCCGATGCAGAACGAGGCGTCCATCGTGTTGGACAACCGCCAGGAGAGGACGTGCCGGGTGGCCCAGTCCATCACGGCCACAAGGTAGAAAAACCCTTGCGTCACAGGGATATAGGTGATGTCGGCGCACCACACGTGGTCCGCACGAAAGATCTCGAGGCCGCGCAGCAGATAGGGAAAGATCCGGTGCGCCGGGTTCGCCACGCTCGTGCGCGGCCGCCGGTAGGTCGCCTCGATCCCCATGAGTTGCATGAGCCGCCGGATCCGGTGCCGGCCAGCCGTGACACCCTCGCGGCGGAGATGCCGCATCAGCTGCCGGCTCCCGTAGAACGGATAGTCCATGTGGAGCTCGTCCATCCGCCGCATCAGGGCCAGGTTCTCCGCGCTCTCTCCCTTCGGCCGGTAGTAGAGCGACGACCGGCTCACGCCCAGCAGCACGCACTGCCTCGACAGGCTCAGCGGTCCATCAGGCTCGATCATCCCGAAGCGCTCCGTCCGGCTCAGCGCTTCAACCCGCGCCGAAAAAAATCCCGCTCGACGGTGAGCTCTCCGATCTTCGCGTGCAGGTCGTGGACCTTCGCCTCATGCTCCTTGGCGAGCTTCCGGCTCCCGCCCTTGGCGAACACCTCCGGCACGGCGTCGAGCAGCTGCCGCTTCCAGGCGCTCACCTGGTTCGGATGAAGCTCATGCCGCACGGCGATCGCCTGCACGCTGTCGCGCTCCTGAAGCGCCTCCAGCGCCACCCGGCCCTTGAACTCCGCTGTGAACCTCCGTCTCTTCCTGGCCATCTCGGTGCCTCCTGTTCCATAGTGGAATCCACCTTAACGACCTGTCCGAAAAACCGGGACCACCTCATCGTCCAGTGTCAGCTTGGCCAGCCGGCTCTCGTAGTAGATCGGCACGGTGGCGCGGTCTTCGACGGCTCGCTCGATGTCGTAGACGCTGATGTAGTCACCGAACACCGCCCGCGTGTTGGCGTCCTCCAGTTCGATCGGCGTGCCGGTGAAGCCGATGAACGACGCGTTGGGGAGCGCGTCGCGCATGTGGCGGGCGTAGCCGTCGATGAAGTCGTACTGGCTGCGGTGCGCCTCGTCGGCGATCACCACGATGTTGCGGCGCCCCGACAGCTCAGGCATCCGGTCGCCCTCTTCTTCCGGAAAGAACTTCTGGATGGTGGTGAAGACCACGCCGCCCGACTCGACCGCAAGCTTGGCGCGCAGGTCGGCACGGCTCCCGGCCTGGGTAGGCGGCTGCCGCAACAGCTCCCGGCAGCGGGAGAACGTCCCGAAGAGCTGGTCGTCGAGGTCGTTTCGGTCCGTCAGCATGACGATCGTCGGGTTCTCCATCGCAGGCTCGCGGATGATCCGTCCGGCGTAGAAGGCCATCGTCAGGCTCTTGCCCGAGCCCTGGGTGTGCCAGACGACACCGATGCGCCGGTCGCCGGGATGGCCGCCTTGCCGTCTGCCGGTCTCGTACGGACTGCCCGGAGGCTCGGCGACCAGTTGCAACTCCTGCCGCAGCGCCGCCGCGCGCAGCGTCTCCTGCACCGCGGTCTCAACCGCGTGGAACTGGTGATACCCCGCCATCTTCTTGGCCAGCTTGCCGCTGCCGTCGTCCTCGAAAACGACGAAGTCCCGGACCAGCGTCAGGAACCGCCCGCGCTCGCATATCCCCTCGATCATCACCTGCAACTGGGGCAGATGCGGGTCGGCCAGCGTCTCGCCGTCGACCGTGCGCCACGGTTTGAACCACTCGCGCCCGGCGGTAAGCGTGCCCATGCGCGCGTCGACTCCGTCCGAAGCGATGAGCGCCGCGTTGAAGGAGAACAGCTCCGAGAGCTCGGCCCTGTAGCTCTGGATCTGCTGCCAGGCCGTCCAGACCGTGGCCTTCTCGTCCGCCGGGTTCTTGAGCTCGATGAGACCCAGTGGAAGGCCGTTGACGAACAGGATGATATCTGGCCGTCGCTTGTGCTCTCCATCGACGACGGTGAATTGGTTGACCGCGAGCCAGTCGTTGTTGGCGGGGTTCTCGTAGTCGAGGATGGAGACCTGGGCTCCGCGTAGGGTGCCGGAGGTGGTTCGGTATTCGACGGTCACACCGTCCACGAGCATGCGGTGGAATGCGCGGTTGCGGGCTTCCAGGGTGGAGCCTTCGGGGCGGGTCAGCTTGTGGAAGGCGTCGTTCAGGGCGTCGGGGGGGAGGGTGGGGTTTAGGCGGGGCAGGGCCTGGCGCAGTCGGTTTTCCAGGATGACTTCAGCGTAGTCCGTTCGTTCCGCTCCGTCCGCGTGCGGGGCGATGTCGGGGCCGTGGGCCACCTGCCATCCGAGGCCTTCAAGCCATTCGAGTGCCGCGTCTTCGACTTCCGATTCGGTGACGGCGGTCATGCGGTTACCGGAAGGAGCATCAGTTCCACCAAACCGCGTAGCCCTTTCGTTTCAGACGGAGGGCCAAGTCTTCCTCTCTCCTCTCGGCTTCCGAGTCAGGAACCGGATTCAAGTGCTCGTACTCATTCTCCATGAGGCGCCGCCCGTACTTTCTTGCGATCCGGGAAGCCTTGTAGCCGCTCTTGTGTTGACGAAAGCGTGCTTCAGGGTCGAGGGCGGTCTGCCCGACGTACACGCATGGCTTCCCGAAGAAAATACGGCGCCGATAGTGCGGATTCCTCTCCATGAACTTCCTATCGTCGAGGACGGACTTGCCAAGGCGAATCACGTAGAGGTTCCGGGTGCGCCTCTCTCCCATTCGTGTCTCCTTTCTCAATGGTCTCGATCATCGTCGAATCAACGCTCCTCGGGACGGCTCCGCCAGCAGGTTGACGATCAAACGGACCAACAGATCCCTGTTAGCCGGTGCGTTCTGGGCGACGAGTAGCGTGAGCGCGGTGAGCGCCTGCGGGTTCAGGTCGTGGCGCAGCCCCTCCTGGCGCAGGTAGACGAGGAACAGGAGCGGTCCGATGCGATTGTTGCCCTCCTCGAAGGGACGATCCATTACGACGCGGGCAAGCAGGATCGCCGCCCTCTCTTCGCGACTCTGGCGGGATAGGCCGTCCCCGGTCTGCCGAGCGTTGGCCAGAACCTCTTCCAGCGCCCGTCCGCGGGGCACGCCGAAGAGGGGCGATGCCTCGCCACGCGCGATCAGCACCTCCTTCAAATGCGTGATGGCCGCCTCCGCCTGCCCAGGGTCCAGCGTCGCGGACGCGGGCCGCACACCCGGCGGTGCCGCATCGAGGCGGTCCTCGTCGTATTGGAGCAGGTAGCGCCATGTCTGGACATATCGCCCGGCAACATCCTGCACAGCTTCCTTGATGCTGGTGATCAGCCAGAGGCGGCGCATTACGCGGTCGGCCCATTGGCGGAACCGGACCGCGCGCTTCGAGTCCACGCGATACCCGACCGAGATGACCGCGTCGAGGTCGTAGTGCGCCAGTTTGCGCCGAACCCGCCGGTCCCCCTCGGATCGAACCACTGCGATATCCTTGATGGTTGACGAGGGGTCCAGCTCGCCGTCTGCGAATACGTTTCTCAGGTGTCGGCTGACGTTGCTGGTGGTCGTGCGGAACAGGTCGGCCATCTGTCGCTGCGTCAGCCAAAGGGTTTCTCGCTCCAGCCGCACTTCCAGCGAAACGTCACTGTGCGAGGCCGCCTCGTAGACCAAGACCTCGCCATCCGGGGAGGGCGGCTGGCTGTCGTGGAGTTTGGCCATGATCGCGTGATTCCATCAGACGGGTGTTTTCTGTTCGGAACTAGTGCGATAATGGCACTAATTGCCTCAACCGGTCAAGTGGTCTCGGCCTCCTCATAGACTGCCATCAGGGCCTCCACAGCCTCGTCAAGGTCGCTGGGGTTTCGGGCAGCATCATTCTGCCAACTCCTCCGGACGCCGCCGCTCGCTGGTACCGCAGATAGCAGCCGCCATGACATCGGCGTCGACTCTACGGAACAGCTGCCTGCCGGGCCCGAGTGCCCACTGCTTCAGTTCGACCGGGTACCGGATTTCGTCCAAGACCGCGACGACGCTTCCCACGTTGCCCGCCTGTCCGTGGAATCCAAGCCAATCCCAGAACGCGGGGCAGTAGTCGAGGCCGTAGTGCTCCCGGTTCGCTCGAATGAACACATCCGTGTCGATGAGGTGGAGCCTCACGGAGTCAGCCCCAACTCGCTGGCCATTCGGTCAAGGGTTGCCGGATTGCGAACCCCCAGCATGCGAAACGCGTCCGTGTATCGCGTCCTGCCCTCCAGCGTGTCAGCGATCACGGCCCTCGCGAAGGGTTTGCTGAGCCGAGCAAGGGCGGTTCGATAGAAGTCGCCGCCCCCCGATCGTCGAACCGACTCGTACCGGGCGACTTCGCTGCTCCACGACGCGTCGAAGTGTTCGTGATCGATCCAACCCAGGTCGAGCAACCGCCGCAGCACCACAAGCGCGCTCACTTTGAAGTGGCGAGAGAGCCGCATCTTCGCCTCATCCAGTGGCTCGTAGGGCCGAATCTCCCGCTCGATGTCCGCCAGCGGCACCAGGAATTCGGCCGCAACCGCGTTGCACCAGACCTCCTCTTTCCTGATGCCCGGAGCGGAAGGAGACGGCAGGTTCGATAGCGCGGAGGTCCCGAGCCAGAGGTGCGCCAGCTCATGGGCCAGCGTGAACATCTGGGCGGACTTGGCATCCAGGCCATTCACAAAGACCAGAGGGGCCAGCGGATCGGCCAGTGCGAAGCCTCGGAATTCCCGGGGGTCGAGCTTGCGCTGGGTGTTGCTTCCGACAACGCCGCTGACCATGACAAGGACGCCTGTCTTCTCCACGGAGGCGATGCACGCGGACAGCGCTTTCTGCAGCGTCCGGTGCTTGAGCCGCCCGTCAACCGTGATGCGCAGCTTGTCACGCATCGCTTCGGCCGCCGCTCGCGTGTCGGAGGCGGTGGTGAAGCTGCCCAAGAAGTCGAGCGGCTCTGCGCCCATCGACCGGAGGTAGTCCTGATACCAGGCCTGCCGCTCCTGGCAGAGGTAGATGGTGTCCAGCAGATTGGGGCTGGGCTGCGGGAGGGATCCGCTGCCGACCGTACGGAAGTCCGGGATCGGGACGGATTCTTCGGGCGGCTCATCGAGCAGTAGGGTCCCGACGGGGACATGCACCTTGCGAGCGAAGTCTTCCAGCTGTCGCAGCGTGGGCTGCAGGCGACCCGTTTCCCACTCGGGCAGCTTCTTGAAGCGAGCCGGGAACTCGCTACGGCCGAGCCCGGCACGATGGCGCGCCCAGCGCAGGAGCTCAGGCTTCACGGGAACCCGGATCATGCGAGGACCTCCTGGCGAACCGTGGCCGCCGACAGTCCACGGGCAACCTTGCTGACGAGTTGGAGAAGGTCCCGTACCTCTTCGCGGAGGTGATCCATTAGGGCACCTCCCCAGCGATCGATGCTGCTTCCTCCAGCCGGATCTCACCAGAAATGAGTATCCATGTCGCAAGCCGGCGGGGCGAGTCGCAGCTCCAGTGCGAGCGGGTCCGGGGCAGAGGTATGACGTAGCCATCAGGCGGTGGCGGGCGGTTCCGGCGTCCACAGGCGATCCTGCTGCACGAGGGCGTTGGCGAGGACGACGAGCTTTCTCATGACGGCCGTGATGGCGACCTTGGGCGGCTTCCCGGCTTTGACGAGTGCCGCGTACTTCCGTCCGAGGGCGGGATTAGCGCGGATGGCGGCCAGTGCAGGCATGTAGAGCATCCGGCGAGCCTTGTCCCTTCCGCCCTGGATGAAGCTGCGCCCCCTCCAGGTACCGGACTCCCGGGTCACCGGAGCCAGCCCGGCGAGACTGGCGGCCTGGGGGCCGGTCATGGTGCCCAGTTCGGGCATGTGAGCGATCAGGCCCGCAGCGGTGACGCCGGAGATGCCCGGGATCGAGGTCAGGATCTCGCAGCGGCGCTTGAGCGTCTCCTCGCTTTGGAGAAGCTTGGCGATCACGGCGTCGATGCGCTTCAGCTGACGCTCGATTTGCGCCAGACGCTCCTTGTTGACCCGCTTGGCCAAGGGGTGGCGCAAGTGATTGCCGCGGTTGAGAGTACGAGTCCGGTCCGCCACCAGCCCATCGCGCACCAACCTCAGTTCGGCGAGGTCGCGCTCGTTCCCGGACGTTGCCTTGGTCGGGCGGAGATCGTCGATCACGGCGGCCATCCGCGCCAACGTGCGCGCGTCGATCGCGTCGGTCTTTGCGCGTCGCCCCTGCGATCGGGCGAAGCAACGGACCTGGTACGGATTGATGGCATAGAGGGGAAGTCCGGCCCTCAGCAGCACCTCCTCGAAGTCGCGATGCCAGGGCCCGGTGGGTTCGTAGGCGATCCGGCCGGCCTCGGGGCCGATCCAGGCGATCAGCTTCCGGAACCCGGCCGTGTCGTTCGAGAACCGGGCGGCCCTCCCCTCGGGCGCGGCGTAGGCGTCGAGCCAGGCTTTCGAGATGTCGATCCCGACGGTATGCTCGGTCATATTCCCTTCTCCTGTGCTTGTCATGCGAGCCATTATGCTCAGGTATCCATTCAGGACGTTGGGAAGGACGGTGGCGACCAAACTCACTTGCGGCCCCTTACGGCCAAGCCTGAAACGATCCGACCACCGCCCCCCTTCGGCGCCCCGCGGGGCGCCGAAGGGCCGGGTTTTCCCTGCCACCCGGGTCTGAGACTAACAGACAAGCTTGGGGAGGAGCGTGTCGCGGAGGGCGCCGAGGGTGCGGGACTCGTGAGCCGCGTTGCCAGCTCTCTCGAAGAGCGATGCGGCGACTTTGCCGAACCGGGCGGCCACCCGGCCTGGTGGCACGACCAACAGGAATCCCCGCAGAGCGGTTGGCGGTACCCGCTGGCGGCCGCTTGTGCCGCTCATGTTCCGGATTGCGAATTCGCGGAACCTGGCGCTCCGAGCGAGGCAGTACGCGAACTGATTCGGAAGCGGGGGCTGTGGCCTAAGGACAATGTACTCCGTAGAGCCCCATCCGATCCCGCCGTCGGTCAGGAAATCCACGTAGGCCGTCTTGCCGTTCTCAAGGCACGGTGTGATCCGGGCGACGAGCGTATCGCCGTTAGAGAATCGCATGCCGGACCCGAACGGTCGAACAGCAACCGAGTCCGGCATGTGCCCACGGGTCGGCATCTTGGCCATTGGCAGATACGGTGCGGCCTGCCCCTTGCGAAGAGATCGTCTCGGGTTGACGTCGATGCGTTCCGCCAAGCTCGCAACCTCCCACCCCTGCGGCATCTCCCCCATCTCGGAATCCACCAGCCTGTCGGGAAACAGGTCGGCGATATCCTGTGGCAGTCCCGTGTCCCGACCCTCCATCTTGGCCCGCACCGGATCGAAATCGACGAACCAGGACTTGAACAGTGCCCGCGCCATCGCCTCCAGCGTCTCGTTCATTCGCCGGTTCAGTTCGATCTTGTCGTCCAGGGTGCCGAGGATGTGGGCGATGGCGCGTTGCTCGGCAACAGCGGTTGGTATACACACCCGCTCTTCGTGTAGGTGGTTTCGGTTCAATCCCGGCACCGCTGCCTTATCCGAATAACTGGAGAAATCGAGGCCGCGAAGTAGGTAGTTCACGAACCTCGGATCGTGTCCCTTGAAATCGCGAACGTAAAGCGTGGTGTTCAGCGGCCAGAAGTCGTCCAAGATGTAGTAGACCTTGCCCAGGGTCCCGTATCTCCCGGTGATCACCCCTGGGCCGAGCACTTTGCTCTCTGAGTGAGATCCAGTGATGCCGGACGACGACACGACGGGCACTGGTCCAGGCGATCGCTTGCGTGCGGGAAGGTCGTAGCCGCGTTTCAATTCGATCACCTGGCCGAGTGGCTTCTGAGTCCACGCCTCACCCTCGCTACGCACGCGTACGGTGCCAACGTAGTCAGCAGCGTTGGCAACTCCTGTCGGAGCCCCCACGACCACCACATATTCCCGCTCGATTTCCCTCTGGAACCGTTCGGGCAGCCGCGCCCAGTCCCGCGCCTCGACGAGGAAGGGGATGTCGGACTCGCGGACCGCCTCCTCGAAGTCCATCAGCCGTTCGAGCGCGATCTTCTTCAGCCCCGGCCCGCGCAGCACGAGGTCGAGATCGCTGCCCTCGTGGCCTCGGCCGTTGACACGGCTGCCGTAGGCCCAAACCTCCGTATTGGGCAGATGCTCCCACAGCAACGTCTTCAGGACGCGCCGGTGCCTCGGCGCGAGGTTCAGCCGGTCAGGCATCGCTCGGCCGTTCGATCACGTCCGCCAGCGCCTTGGCATCGCGGATGAAGGCCGGAAGCAGCCTGAGCGTCGCCTCTGCGAAATCCTCCCCGTAGTCGTGAGCCGTGAAGTTGCGGTTGTCGCGGTAGCGCAGCCATCGTTCGACCGCATCCGGCGCCATGAGGTCGTGGCGCGCCACGTGGCGGAAGAGATCCTTGAAGTGGAGACGGTCGGCCTGCCTGTTACTGGCGAACCAGACGGCCAGCCGCTTGCGCAGCAGCTTGCCGGACTGTTCGAGCACAAGTTCGAACTCCTTGACCCTGCCTTATTCATGAATTCGCGAGTCGAGGGCAAGGTAGGGGGCTGAGAGGCCTCTCACAACCCCGATGGCGGGTCGGGGGCGGTTCCGGGGGCAAAAAACGGGCGTTTCGAGTCCGAAAAGGTTAGTTTGTTCGACCGAACCGAGCCGGTTTCCGGCGCTTGGAGACACCTCGGCGTCCTTGCGGCCGCCGGGGCCGGGAAAGGGTTCGGCGCCTGGCGGCGCCCGCGCTATCCGGAGGGCCCGTGCAGGGTCGCGAGCCCGCGGGCGAGCATGCGCCAGTGCGCCGACGCGCCTCCGATGGTCATCGTAATCCGGCGGCCCGATACGGTGAAGCGCGCCGGGGTGCGGAGCACGCGGTCCGCGAGACGCCGCAGGCTCCAGCCGGTTCCGGTCATGCGCTCCAGCACGGCGCGCTGGACGTGCATGATCTGGTAGCCGAAGCCGGCGAGCAGCAGGCGCACCTGGTTGCACGCGAAGGGGTCCACACCCTTCTCGCGCTTCGCGATCTTCTTGCCCCGGTAGTGGCTCTTGCGGCGCGACGTGGACGACAGGGCCGGGGAGACGACGCTCATCAGCTCGCCCAGGTGGCCCTCCGCCTTGCCGCGCTTGCGGTACAGCGCCAGGAGGTCCTCGCCGGACATCTCCTCCGACGGCATCGAGGTCAGCAGCCAGAAGCAGCGCGGGATGAGTTCGCCCGGCCGCTCGACGACGACCTGCACGACCCGGCGGGAACGGGACCACGACCCGGCCCGGTAGGACGACTCGCAAACCCAGGTGCGGGGCTCGCCGCCGGGCGCCCCGTTGTTCAGCGCATCCCAGACCACGGCGTCCATGGCCGGCAGCGCCAGGCGCTTCAGCACGGCGTTGTTGCGCACCCGGGCCACGTAGTGCGTGCCCCGCTCCTCCAGCGCCGCCATCAGCGGCTCGCCGGGATATCCCGCGTCGAAGCGCACCGCTGCCTTCCCGCACAGATGCCGCTCCGCCCGCTCCAGCACCTCGAGGACGAACTCCAGCCCGCCGTCCGCCGTGTGCACCTGCCCCTCGCGCAGCCGCAGATCCAGGATGTCGCCCGTCTCCCCCGCCGCCGCCACGATCGGATGATACACGCGCCGGTGATAGTAGCCGTTCCACGCGCTGCCCGGCTGTTCCCCATGGACCTCGACCGGCAGGCTGTCGATGTCGATCACCAGCGTCTTCGGACGCCGCCGGCCGCCCATCGCCTTCAGCCGCCACCCCGCCAGCCGCTGCAACCCCTCGCGCAGCACCTCGACGCCCTCCTTCGCCGACCACGCCGCCACCCGCCGCGACAGCGTCGGCTGCGAGGGCAGGCACCCGCCCTCGCCCAGCGGAGCCGTGCCCGCCCGGTCGCCGGTGGCCAGCCGCAGCGCCGGATCGTCGCGCAGCTCCGTCGCGTCGCCATGGTCCCGGCGGCCCTGCCCCGCCAGCAGCAGAAGCGTCCGCGCCAGCCGCCTCTGAGAATGCCGGATCCGGCGCCCGTCCCGCTTGTCCGGCAGCCCCTCCGCCAGAAACCGCGCCACCCTGCTGCGCCGCAGCAGCTCGCGCCCCGTCAGAGCCCCCGAATCCCCCGTGATCCGGTCCCGGCCGGACCCAATCCTGATCGACCTGTTGAAGCTGAACGGCGCATCCATTATCTTCACCCCCGACGTGATGGCTGGCAGGTGCTCGCGATCCTTCTAACACTCTGAATCTAAAGCACTTGCCGCCTCACGTCGCCTCGCCTCCCGGCCATTCGTGAATAAGGGGGGTTGACGCACGCTGCCCGGTAGATGTCGTACATGACATCGTCGCTTGGCTCCTGCCGTTCGATGCCCTCCAGCGCACGCTCGAGCGACGCGATGCAGCGGCGCAGGAAGGTCGTGTCGATACTCACCGCCCCATACCTCCGAATCCCAGCGCCCTCAGGTTCTCGCCAATCGCGGCATCGAGCCGCGCACCCTCGGCCTGCTGTTCGCGAAGCTCCGCCACTAGCCGCTTCATCTTGTCCTCGAACGGCTCGCCGTCATCCTCCTGCGGCTCCACACCGACGTAGCGGCCGGGTGTCAGGACGTGGCCGTGCTTGCGCACCTCGTCCAGCGTGACACTCTTGCAGAATCCGGGCACATCGGCGTAGCCGTCCCCCTCCTCTCCCGTCCGCCAGGCGTGGTAGGTGTCCGCTATCCGCGCAATGTCCTCGTCGGTCAGTTCGCGGTGCGTCCGGTCCACCATCCGGCCGAGCTTCCTCGCGTCGATGAACAGGATCTCTCCGCGCCGCCGGCGTCCTCGCGCCAGGAACCACAGACAGACGGGAATCTGGGTCGAGTAGAAGAGCTGGCCCGGCATGGCAACCATGCAGTCCACCAGTTCCGCTTCGACCAGGTTCTTCCGGATCTCGCCTTCGCCGGACTGATTCGACGACATCGACCCGTTGGCCAGCACGAATCCGGCAACGCCGTTCGGGGCAAGATGATGGACCATGTGCTGCACCCAGGCGAAGTTGGCGTTCCCCTTGGGCGGGACTCCGTAGCGCCACCGCTTGTCCCCGACCAGCCGCTCGCCACCCCAGTCCGAGACGTTGAACGGGGGATTGGCGAGGATGAAGTCGGCCTTCAGGTCCGGATGGCGGTCGTTGTGAAAGGTGTCGCCGTGGGCGATCTGCCCGCCGATCCCGCGAATGGCCAGGTTCATCCGGGCGAGCCGCCACGTCGTGTAGTTCGACTCCTGGCCGTAGACCGAGATGTCGCCGCGCCCGTTCCCACCGTTGCCGTTGCCGCTGGCGTGGGCGCGAATGAACTCGATCGACTGCACGAACATGCCCGAGGAACCGCAGCACGGATCGTAGACCCGCCCACGGTAGGGTTCCAGCATTTCGACGAGCAGCTTGACGACGCAGCGTGGGGTGTAGAACTCGCCACCCTTCCTTCCCTCCACACTCGCGAACTGCGACAGGAAGTACTCGTAGACGCGGCCGATCACATCACGGGAGCGGGCCTCGGCGTCCCCGACGCGGATGTTTCCGACCATGTCGATCAGCTGGCCGAGACGCTGCTTGTCCAGGCCGGGCCGCGCGTAGTCCTTGGGCAGCACCTCCTTTAGTGCCGGGTTGTCCCGCTCGATCGCGGTCATGGCTTGATCCACGATCTGGCCGATGGTCGGTTGCCTTGCCCGGGCCTTGACGTACGCCCAGCGGGCCTCCTGGGGCACCCAGAAGATGTTCTCGGCGATGTACTCGTCGCGGTCCTCCGCAGCTTCCTCCCCCCACTCGTCCAGGACCGCCGCGTGGCGCTCCTCGAAGGCGTCCGAGATGTACTTCAGGAAGATGAGTCCGAGCACGACGTGCTTGTACTCGGCGGCGTCCATCGAGCCGCGGAGGGCGTCGGCCATGGCCCACAACTCGGCCTCGTAGCCTGTGGTGGCGCCGCTGTTGGTCTTTTTGGCTGCCATCTTCCTCGTGTCTTCATTCCGTCATTGCCTTGGAGGAACTCCCAAGGCCGGGTCGCAGCCCAAGATAGGGCATGTGGCCTGCGCTCGTATACCTCCGTCGAGGCAGGTCGGTCTCGGCCGATGCCTGTCGGAGCCTGAGGTGGGCTCCGTCCCTACGCCCACCTTCCGGCCGAACCTGTGCAAAACCTGCACACGTTGCCCCGCGTTCCAAATCTCCCTCTAGACGACGACCTCGGTTTCGCCCTTCGCAGGAAGGTCGTATCGATGGTCCGTCGCATACTCAGACTTCCGAATCCACCTCGAATGGCCGGTATTCCACGAGCGCGGTCTTGCCGAGAATGTCGACAATGGTCACCGACATCTCCACCCCGAAGGCGTCGGTGAGCCGCATCGGTCTGCCGCAGCGAAAGTGCACCGGTTGCTCCCGCCCCTGCTCGACGGCAATGTTCGGCGCATGCAGGTAGGTCCTGTCGGCTGTGTCTCGTACCGGGTTCAACCGCCCTCTGAGGCCGGGGATGTGGCCGGCCGCTTCCGGGAAGATGGTCGCGCCGCCGCCGGGAAGTCGGTCGAGGGCAAGCACCAGGCTGCCCTGTCGCGGAATCCAGCCGCGCTCAAGCCTCGCGGCGTATCCCGGCGCGGCGGCGTATACGGTCATGGGGAGGTGCGTGCTGTGCAGGTCGAAGGCCACTTCTCCGGCATCGTCGGTCGTTGCCCGTCGCCAGGTCTTGTTCGGGAAGAGCGCGACGACATCGGCTCCCGGTAGCGGCAACCCGGCATGGTGCACGGTCACCGTGGCTACCGCCGGAGTGGGCTGGAGTTCGGCGGCGGGGACGGTGAGGACCAGTCCGGTCTCCCCGACCAGTTCGTACCGCGGCGCCAGGCCCGTCGTTTCGCGGGTTGCCTCGATGATGATCGGGACGCCGTCGCCCCGGCGCTCCATCAGATACCGACGATGCCCGGACCCGGGTATGTCGCCCACGGGAAACCGCCCGAAGACGGAAGCTACGACCTCGTTCCGCGTCGCCTGGGACGACGCCATGGCTTCGATCGTCATGCCGTTGGCAAGCCGTCCGGGCGAGTCGATTTCGAGCCGGTCGCTGAACATCGACAACCTGATCCGTTGCGACGCGATGGAGTAGTCCCGGTGAGCCACCGCGTTGACGACGGCTTCGAAGACGGCGGTCTGACTGTACTGCGGCAGATCCACGCGCGCGGGTGTCTTCCGAGCCGCGACGCGCATGTTGCGGGCGACGAAGCCGACCGCGGCGGCGATCTGCTCGGGCAGCGGACCCGCGATCTCCCGACCGTCCAGTTGACCGGAAGCGCGGTCCGTGCCGCGATAGTGGGTTGCCATGATTGTGGCTTGCGGGAGCCACTCCTGCGGTCTGCGGGCGCAGAGCAGCACACCGGCGACGGTGGCGCGCTCCACGCCGCCCTCCGCCTCCGCCAGGAGTCGCAGGTTGGCCAATCCCCGGCTCGGATCGGCGGCACCGGCCACGCTGAGAAGCGGTCCCCAGAGCCTCTCGTCGAGCGTCTCGATTCCGGTTCCCGGGACGACCTGTCGGTCGAACCAGAGAAAGCGGCTCTGTGCTCGGCCCTGGGCAAGACGCAGGCGTTCGTCGCCTCCCAACCGGCGTTTGGTCGCTCCGACCCGGATGAATGCACGCCCGGAGCGCTCGTGAACGGCCTCGCCCCGGGGAATGGCGACGAGCACGAAGCCCCTGCCATCAAGTTCGCGATGATGCACCTCGATTCGAAGCGCGGGTTCGATCGCATCCGTACTCACCTCGACGAGCACCCTGTCGAGCGCCGCCATCTGACCCGGCGACATGTCCTGGAGCCGTCCGTCGTCCTCAACCCCGCAGAGGAGCGTGCCTCCGCTCGCGTTGGCGAAGGCGACCATCTCGTCGGCCAGGTCCTCGCGCCGCGGGCTGGTGGGGAGGTCGCCGCGGAACTCGAACCGCTTGAATTCCCAGCCACTGTCCTCTCCCAGCCGAAGACGCCGGCGAATCTCCGAATCCGTTGCGTTCACGAGTCGTCTCCCACCTTGGCTGCCATCTTCTTCGTGTCTTCATTCCGTCATCGCCCTGGAGGAGCTCCCAAGGCCGGGTCGCAGCCCAAGATACGACATGTGAGGTGCGGTCGCATACCTCCTTCGAGGCACGCAATCACCAGCTCATCCCTCCGGCCCCGCCAGCAAGTTGACTTCACCCCCCGAAAACCCCCTTCGGCATATGCATGCTCACCAGCATGTGCGGCACATCCACCGTCTCCGAGATCTTCAAATCCCCCGCCAGCGAACACAGCACATAAGCCTCCTCCGGCGTCAGTCCATGCTCCGCCACCAGGTAGTCGATCATGTACCGCGTCGCCTTGCGCGCCGCCTCGTCGATCGTCGTCGCGAACCCCGTCACCGCGTAGTAATCCCCCGTCTCGTACTGCGGCTCGACCATCCCCCGCGTGTTCTCGATGACCTCGAGCGTGAGGACGATCCGCATCGGCGCCTCGATGGCCGTCCCCGACACCTCGCCGTCCCCCTGCGCCGCGTGCGTGTCGCCGATCGAGAAGAGCGCGCCCTCGACCTGGACGGGCAGGTAGACGGTGGTCCCTGCGGTCATGTGGCGGTTGTCCATGTTGCCGCCGTTGGTGCGCGGCGGGATCGTCACGAGCATGGAATCGGTGGCGGGCGCGACGCCCAGCACGCCGGCGAAGGGCGCCAGCGGCAGCGTGATGTCGTCGTTGAAGCGGACCTCGGTCGCGCCGGGCTCCATGGGGAAGCCGCGGATCCAGGGTTCGGTGAACTCGTCGGCCAGGAAGCCGAATCCCGGCAGGATGGTTGCCCAGCCCCAACCACTCACTTCGACTTCGTGGATGGTTACCGCGAGGACGTCGCCCGGGCTGGCGCCCTCCACCTGGATCGGCCCGGTCAGCGCGTGGATCAGGCCGAAGTCGATGTTGGCCAGGTCGTCCACCGTCGTCGACTCGGTGATCTGGCCGTCGGACGCCTCCTTGGTGTGCACCTCCACGACCGCTCCCGAGGGGACGGTCAGCACGGGCGGAATCACGGCGCTCCAGCGGTTGTGGGTGTTCTCGGTGCCGAGCATGAAATCAGCGTCTGGGATGGGCAGAGTATACTCTGGGGTGGGCTGAGCATCCGTTGACGTGGGCTGAGCATCCTCCGGGATGGGCTGGATATCACAGGCCGCGAGGGGCAGGGCGAGGATCAGGGCCGTTCGCAGGGAGGGGGATGGGGACATGGGGCAGCTCCTGTTGGGGTCCTTTGTGGGGTGATGTCGGGCGACGGCGGCGCACCGGCTACGCCGAAAGGCTCTGCAGCGTCTCGACCACCCGGTCGATCTCGGCGGTCGTGTTGTAGACGTGGGTGGAGATGCGGATCGCGTTGTGGCCGTCGCGCTGGTGCTCGTCAATGTGGATCTTCGCGCGCTCCTCGACGAGGGGGACGGCGGCGATCGCGTCGACGCCTTCCAGTTCGAAGATGGTGGAGCCGGGGCAGGAGGTGGCGGGGGTGGGGCCGCTCAGCAGGGTGACGCCGGACAGGGACGCGAGCCGGGATTTGAGTTGGTCGGAGAGGTGGCGCGTCCGGGCGGCGACGTTCGCGATCCCCACCGCTTCCATGAAGTCGAGCGAGGCCGCGAGGGCGGCTCGGGTGGGGAGGGGGGAGGTGCCGGGGGGATGGTAGGCGGGGGTGTCGGTTGTGTCCTCGGGGGCGAAGGCCGACCGGACGCGGTCGCGGGCATCCGCCCGGAGGTAGAGGAACCCGGTCCCCATCGGTCCCAGCATCCACTTGTGGAGGCTCGCGCAGTAGGTGTCGCACCCCAGGTCGTGCAGATCGACGGGGAACATCCCCACCGCCTGGGCCCCGTCCACATGGCTCACGATCCTTCGCTCGCGCGCCAGTGCGCACAGTGAGCGGACCGGATAGAGATGGCCGCCCCGGGTGACGTGGCAGAACGCGATCGCACGCGTTGCGGGGGTGAGGGCCGATTCCACGAGTCCGGTTACCTGCTCTTCGCTCTCGAAGGGGCTCGGGATGAAGACGGTGTTCACCTTCACCCCGTGGCGCGCGGCCCGGTACTCCCACGGACGGCGCCCGGCCGGGTGCTCCTGGCTCGTGATGAGCACCTCGTCCCCCGGTTCCAGGTGTACCCCCACCGCTCCCATGTGCAGCGCTTCACTTGCGTTGCGAGTCAGCACGATCTCCTCCGGGTCCGCCCCCAGAAAGGCGGCGAGTCCGGGGACCACGCGGGTGGCGATCACCTCGCCCAGGTCGTGCTTCCCGTGAAGGGGCTCGCGGGAGAGGGCTTCGTAGCCGGCTCCAACTGCGGCCGCGACGGACGCCGGAGGCATGCCAAGGCTGGCGTTGTTCATGTATGCGGTGCCGGGCTCGAGGATGAACCGGGCACGGATGTCGGCCCAGTCGGCGTCTTCCAACCCGGTGGGCGATGCAATGGGCGAATGGGTCGCAGGCACGTCGTCCTGCCCGGTGCCATCGGAGCAGGCGGACAACGAGACGCCGGCGACTCCGGCCGCCCCCGCTGTCAGAAAGCCGCGGCGGGAGAGGGGGCCGGCCGCCGTTCCCGCCCGCGCCCGCTTCGAACCTTCGGTCATCGGATCGCTCCCGGCTGGTTGCTTCCAGGCCGGTCACGGGCTTCCGCCACCGGCCGCTTCGGTGTCACGTTTTGGGGTAACTCTGCCAAGGTGACTCCACAACATGTCCAAGACCACCCCCTCGCCATGAGATTCGGACTCGCGGGTTTCCCGGGTTCCGGCAAGACGACCCTCTTCAACGCCATGACCGGTCTGAACGTGCCCGTCGGCTACGGCGGCGAGGTGCGGGTTGGCACCGTGCGCGTGCCGGATCCGCGCGTCGACTTCCTGTCGCGCGTCATCTCGCCGAAGAAGACCACCTACGCGACCATCAACCTGCGCGACGTGCCGGGAGAGTACGGCGCGGGCGCCAAGGTCCTGTCCCCCGGAAGCCTGCATGAGATCAGGGACCGCGAGGCGCTCTGCCTGGTCCTGCGCGACTTCCTCAACCCCGCCCTCGAAGGCGATCCCGACCCGCTCGGCGACCTGCGGGCCTTCCACGACGAGTGCGTCCTGGCCGATCTGGCTGTCGTGGAGCGCCGGCTGGACCGGGCCCGCAAGGAACGCGCGGACGTGCGCGAAATCGATGCGTTCGAGACGTGTGCCGGCGCGCTGGAGGAGGGAAGGGCGCTTCGCGTGCTGCCCGCTACCGAGTTGCACCGGGGATTCGTGAAGGGGTACGGACTGCTGACCGACATGCCGCTCCTGGCCGCGGTCAACGTCGCCGAGGACCAGGCGGGCGAGGAGCTTTCACCGGAACTGGCCCGCGAGGTGGACCAAATGGGGGGCGCCGCAATGGTTCTTTCGGCCAGCGTCGAGGCCGAAATCGCCATGTTGGAGCCCGACGACCAGGCCGAGTTTCTCGAGGACATGGGACTGCCCGAACCGATCCTGGCGCGGTTCATCCGCACAGCGTACGGCCTCATGGACCTGATCTCGTTCTTCACGATCGGCAGGGAGGATGTGCGTGCGTGGACGATCAAGCGGGGCACTGTGGCGCGCGCCGCCGCGGGGCAGATTCACAGCGACATGGAACGCGGCTTCATCCGCGCCGAGATCATCCCGTATGATGTGTTCGCCGAGCACGGGTCGGAGCAGGCCGTGAAGGAGGTGGGGCTGATGCGGGTTGAGGGGAAGGAGTATGTGGTGGTGGATGGGGACCTGGTGCATGTGCGGTTCAATGTTTAGGGTCCCCTCGGATGAACCGTTGCGATAGACGGCGAGGATGATTGAGTGACATGAAGACTACTGAAGTGACGATCAGGATCGACTCGGAGATGGAGCGACAGTTGGACCGTGCCGCCCGGATGAGCGGCCAGAGTCAAAGCTCCTTCGTGCGCGAGGCTCTGAGGCGCCAACTCGCGCTGGATCAGTTGACTGATCTACGGTGCCTGATAAAGCCGTTCGCCGGGGCACGGGGCTACCTCACCGACGAAGATGTCTTCCGCGACATCTCTTGAGGGAGGGTGACTTGTACGTGACGGGGGAGAAGGTGGTGGAGTTCCTGGAGGTGGGGGGACGTAGCGCAAGAGAGTGAGGCGCCCGACGGTCTGGCCTGTTACCCAGCCGCCATGAGTCGCAGTAGCCAGCCGTCTTCGGGTCCCCGCGGTCGGCTAACTGTTTGCATGGCTTCCACATTCGACCAACGGGTCGCCCGGTGGAACCCAAGTTTGGCCGTGATCATTCCGCCGTCCGCGCTTATTCCGTGATCGGGCAGGGGAAGAATCGTAATCCCACATGCCCCTTGTACTTGAAGGCAATGTCCAATACGGTAAGGTCACGCTGCTTGGGGCAACCTCGCATGATGTCGTTTCCCGCCAACTCGGGTGGTCTGCCCACGATGAGGGAGGAGTGATGAGTGAGTATCCAGATCGCTGGAACGATGAGTGGAATGATCTCCCGGAAGACATACGCCGCTTCGCCACCCGCTTCGGGCCGACGAACGCTCCTATCCTCCTGCTGGGACCGCCCGATCCAGTGACATACTGCACCACCTTTCTATGTGCTTGTGGGATCGATAGTTAGTTGTTCGGGATCTGGAGTTCGCGGAGCGTTTCTACCGGCATGCACGCGCCGGATGTACTCCTGGACGGCGGGCTCTTGGAGGTCTGCGGCCCGGATGGTCCACGGGGCGTAGGGTACGACCTGGCGGCCCGGCAGGATTCCTCTTCGGAGGAGCCTGCCGACCACTGGCGGGCTGACGTCCAGAGAAGCGGCTGCCTCTTGCAGGGTGAGCAGTCCCTCCTGCAGGCAGGTCGCGGGGTCATGGACCGGGATGCCGTTATAGTTGCGCAGGCTGGTGACCCGGGCCGCCGTCCAGCTGTTGTTTCGCCCCGTCTTCAGGCCCAGGCGGTTCAGGATCCGTGCGATCTGTCCGTCCGGGACCATGGCTGCGAGTTCCCTTACGATCTCCACCACCTTGCGGTCCGTCGTATAGCGGTGTTGTCCCTTGCGCCGCTTCCGGACCGAGAGTTGAGCGTGCTGCCCGCCGGCCCAGCGAACGACCATTTGGATGCGGGCCGATTCCTCGTCCACATCGACCAGGATCTCTTCGATCAGGGTACGGACGATGCGTTTCTTGAGCCGCATGTCAGACTCCGGATCGTGCCACACGCCGGGGAGATCCTCTGCCAGTTGCAGGAGAGCTTCGCGGTCGATCCGCTCGTCCTTATGGCGGTCGCCAGCCTCGGCGGCTACCCACTCCCGTTCGACTTCGGCCACCACTTCCAGGGCCCGGTTCCAGCGCCGTTCGAGCTCGCTGGCTACGAGACGGTTCTCCGGCTCCGCGGCGTCGTATTGCCGTCGCGCGCGCTCCGCTTCGAAGCGGGCCTGCTCGAGCTTGAGCGCGACGATCTCACGGTCCCGCTTCCGGTCCGCCATGGCGTGCTCCGCGGCCCTGATGGCAGCCTCCAGGGCACCTGGCTGGATGACGGCGAGAACGGCTTCCTCCACGGCTCGGTCCGGGGCAAGTCCGCCGAACGAGATGCAGAAGCCCGTTCCGTGATTGATCGCCGCGCCACGGCAACCGTAGCGGACAACGCGCCCCTTGGTGCCACTGTAGGTGACATGGAGCCGGCGTCCGCAGCGCCGGCACCGAAGCAGCCCCGCAAGGAGCGACCTGCCCTTGCGGGGAGCACCGCGGCGCATGGATCCCTTCATGTGCACGTTCTCCGCGATCCGCTTCTGGTTCGCCTGATACCGATCCCACCCGATGTAGCCCTCGTGATGCTCGGGAATCAAGACGGCCCACTCGTCCTGCGGCACCTGGATCCCACTGCGCCTTCTCGGCTGGCCGTCCACGATCGTGGTCTCCGTGCGGGTCCGCCCGTACGCGTAGGCGCCTGCGTACACGGGATTGGTGAGGATCTTGTGCAGCGAGCCATAGACCGGGAGCTTCCAGACCACGCCGCGCCCGAAGGGCCCGTACTCGACGCTGGGAAGCTCCACTCCTTCCTGCCGGAACCAGAGGAGGACCTGCCGTATGCTTCCCAGCTCCTCGAACTTCTCGAACACGAGTCCGATACTCTTTCGGATCCGCCGGTCCGGGTCCATCTCGCACCGGTCGCCCCGGGTCCTCAGGAACCCGATTGGAAGCATCGTATGGAGTTCTCCGCGTTCGGCCTTCTCGCGCAGGGCCACCAGAGACCGCTGGCGCATGACCCCGAGCTCCCACTCGCTCATGGTGCCCTTGAGGCCCAGCAGCAACCGGTCGTTGAAGTGGTGGGGATCGTAGACCCCTTCGGCGTCGATGATCAGGGTCGAGGTCAGTCCGCACAGGTCAACCAGGTGGTGCCAGTCCCTGTTGTTGCGGGCCAGACGCGAGGCTTCGAGGGCGAACACCGCACCCACCTCCTCAAGACAGACCGCGGACACCAACCGCTGGAATCCGGGACGCGCAACCCGCCCCGATCCGGATCGTCCCAGATCCTCGTCCACCACTTCCACCCGGCGCCAGCCCAGTGTGCGCGCCCGGTCCGCCAGTTCGTACTGTCGGCGCTTGCTCTCCAGGTTCTCGTGAACCTGGCTGAGCGACGACTGGCGGATGTAGACGTAGGCGGATCGCTTCAGGTGCTTCGGCGTGATCTTGGCCGGGATCACGAGACCTCTTCCCCGGCCTGCGAACCCTCCCGGCGCAGCAGATGCTCGCCCAGAAGCTGGATCCATAGCTCCAGCACCTTCGCCCGAACCTCCGGCGAAAGGGTCTCCCAATGGATGCAGCCGAAGCCCAGGGGCAGAAACGGCTGTAGAACTTTCATGGCAAGTCTCCAGATGCCGGGACAGCGGGATCATCGAAATCGGCCGAAGAAGGCTCACCGCGATCCATCTGGGCGTCAAGGAGACGTCTCAGGGCTCCCAGTGCCGAAACGGAAACCGTCGGAGACGAGACCAACTCGGTTTCGCTGCTCGCGTCCACCTGCGTCATCCACTCCGGGACCTCGGTCCTGGTCCCGTCGGGCAGGACCACCACAAAACTCGCCTCGCCACCCCGGACGTGGCGGCCGCAGACTTCCAGCTCACGACCGCATAGCGGATGCCAGGGGTAGCGGACGACAACAGTGGATTTGTGAGTACTACGTCGCCTGTCCGCCCGGCTCCGGGAAGGGGTATCTCGCCCGGATTCTCCATGAGTTGAGTCCCCGCGCCGGTGGACCGTTCGTGCCAAGAAACTGCGGAATCTTCACCGAGTCTCTCGCTGAGGCGCAGCTGTTCGGACATAGGAGGGGAGCTTACGATCCCTCTCTGCCAACACACGCGAGACACGAGAGGAGAAAGAGATTAGAGTAGGGCGAGGCAGAGAGTTGAACGATGGCACGAGGAGAAGGAATGAAGGTGAACGGAACGCCCCTCTCCACGGGGGAGGGCAAGCGAAGCGCGGCAGCCCGGCCGGATCCGGAGGTTGCGGCGAAGACGACGCGGCGGCGGTTCACGGCGGCGTACAAGCTTTCGATCGTGGAGAAGGCGGACGCCTGCGATACACCGGGCGAGATCGGAGAGCTGCTTCGGCGCGAAGGACTGTATAGTTCGCACTTGTCGTCGTGGCGGAAGGCGGCGCGGGAAGGGTCGCTGCGGAGGCTGGCGAAGAAGCGAGGCCCGAGGCCGTCCGGCGGGAAGCGTGAGGCGAAGAGGGTGCGGAAGCTGGAGCGGGAGAACGCGCGGTTGCGCGAGGAACTTCGCAAGGCGCGCATCATCATCGATGTCCAGGGAAAAGTTGCGGGGCTGCTGGGTGTGAGCCCCGGGGACGGGAAGCGCTCTTGAGCGCGGCCAGAGGCTTGGCCGGGCACGTGGGCGTACGCGCGGCGTGCAAAGCCCTCGGGGTTGCGCGCGCCACGTTCTACCGTCGCCGGAGGCCGAAGACCGGGCAGTGGCAGCCCCGGCCGGCTCCTGCCCGGGCCCTGGACGCGACGGAGCGGGCGGGGGTCTTTGGTGTGCTGTGCTCGCCGCGCTTCGCGGACCGTGCTCCCGCGGAAGTGTACGCGACGCTGCTGGACGAGGGCGTCTATCTGTGTTCGGAGCGGACGATGTACCGCGTCCTGGCCGAGAATCAGGCGGTCCGCGAGCGCCGGGCGCAACGTAGCCATCCCAACCACCCGAAGCCCGAGGTGGTGGCCAGGGCACCCAACGAGGTGTGGTCCTGGGACATCACCCGGCTGCTGGGGCCGGAGAAGTGGCAGTACTTCTATCTGTACGTGATCCTGGACATCTACAGCCGCTACGCCGCCGGATGGATGGTGGCGGAGCGCGAGACCGCCGGCTTGGCCGGACACTTGATCGGGGAGACATGCCTCAAGCACGGTGTGCAGCCCCGGGTGCTCACGCTGCACTCGGACCGGGGATCTCCCATGACGGCCAAGTGCACGGCGCAGCTCCTGGCCGACCTGGGCGTCACCCAGTCGCTGGGCCGCCCCAGGGTCTCGAACGACAACCCTTACTCGGAGGCGCACTTCAAGACCGTCAAGTACCATCCGGGCTTCCCGGGTCGCTTCGGCAACATCGAGGAGGCGAAGGACTTCTGCCGGGAGTTCTTCCAGTGGTACAACACCGAGCACCGGCACGGCGGCATCGGCTTGCTGACGCCGGAACAGGTCCATCTCGGCCGCGCCCCCGCGGTCATCGAGCACAGACAGAAGGTGCTGGCTGCGGCCTACGCCGCCCGGCCCGACCGCTTTGTCGGTGGCCCGCCGAGAGCTGCGGAACTCCCGGTGGAGGTCTGGATCAACCGCGCACTCCCCGTCACGGCAGCCGATGGAGCAGAGCCGGCCAACGGGGGAAAGGAGGGCTCACTAAACTGAATCGGAAAGTGTCTCAACGTCGTTGGCAGGTTCCGGTCGGCTCGTCCGTCAAGCCGATGATGATGGGAGATCGGAAGTACCCGACCCGGAGGTCGGCGGTATTCATTGGGGACCTCACCCCGAAACCACCGCCTCCAAGACAAAGGAGAAAAAGCATGAAGACCACCACCCTTGCCACCCTGCTGCTGGCCGTTGCGCTTGCCGCGTGCGCTGACGGCTATAGCGGACAGCTCGTGGACGACACCGTGCTGACGGCGGACGAGCAGCTCCTGCAGTCCATTGAGGAAGAATACGGAACGTTCGACGAGAATGGCGGCTTCAGTCTCTCGGGCGATGCATCCCTGGCCCATAGCTTGACCAGTCGGGGTCACAGGTGGACGGTTGAGGACGTAAAGCGGAATCGGCCCGAGGCCAGGCGCCTCAAGCGCGAATTGACGCTGGCATGGACCCGCGAGTATTTGGCGAAGATGGAGGGCTCAAATCCGCCACCCGCTTCCGAGTATAACTTCGGTACGACGTCCCTCGCCGAAGAGGTGGCTCGCGCGAAGATCCAAATCGGGTTCGTGACCAATGCTATCGAGCGCACGCGTCTGGAACAGCTTCCGGCTGCGGAGCAGCTGCGAGAGGCTAGCAAGCATCTGGCGAAGCTGAAGGGGCCTTCCCCGCCGTCGTATCCTTACCTGTGGTCTGGGGCCGGGGATACGCTGGAGGACGAAATCGCCTTCGCGGAGATGATGATTGAGGCGCTGCGGGTCCAGGTGTCGTACGAAAGCGGAAACGAGGGGAAAGGCCGATGAACAAGAAGAGATTGCGGCTCGCGGTACTGGTGGCGGTGCTGGCTGTGGGAGGACCATCCGTGCAGGGGCTTCGCGGCCAAGGTCCCCCCGCCGACGGGGCGTGTCCCGGCAATTCCAGTTTTATGTGGGCCAACCTAGTGATTTGGGACGAGAAAGCGGGGGACGAGTGGACATTCCATGCACGGCCGAAGCACCGGGCGGACATCCTGACCGGACACGAACTGTCCGTCCAGATGGAAAGATGGATGTTGAACGGACAGGGGCAGTATGAGATTGCCGACGTCACGAACCCATGGTTCTCTGATATGACATGCCTCAGCATGGGGGCGGAATGGGAGTTCGAAATGAAATACCAGGCGTCTTGGACCGACCTTGCCCCACCCTGCTGGAAAGTCTTCTCGGGGCATGTGATCTGGGGCACAGAAAAGAAGCACGCCCGACGGCCAGAATTTGGGATGAGGACCTACCGGTGTTGGGGGACCTGAAGAGGCGGCTCCCCTTGCCCGGCCGGGTCGGTTTTACAGGCGTGGGGTCGCTGTTTACGGTTTTCACAGTTCCCCCCGGCGGCTTCGGCCTGCCCGGGGGGAGTTTTTTCTCGGTCCAGTTCCCGCGCGAATAGTGTTACAAACGTCTGTTTTTTCGGGTTTGAGTCAGTTTTCGGATATGGGTCCGGGCTCCGAATTCGTACTCTGGTGTGGGGGGTTGGGAGGGCCGTGGCGGGGGTTGGGGAGGGCCGTGGTTGCTCTGCTTCGGGATGAGGAGAGCTAGGCGGCCCTGGGGGGGGTTGGGAGGGCCGTGTGGGGCTCTGGAGGGCCGCAGGGGGTTGGTGAGTGGCCGGGTGAGGGCCGCAGGGGGTTGGTGAGGGCCGGGTGAGGGCCGCAGGAGGATGGTGAGGGCCGTAGCGCGGCCCTGGGGGCCGGGAGGGCCGAATACTGATGGTCCGTCCTTGAGTAGCTGCTGATTCCGGCCCATGCCGATCAGTGATTCCATTTCATGCCGATCACCGATTCCAGAGTATGCCGATCAGTGATTCCAGAGCATGCCGATCACCTTGGAGTGAGCGAGTAGGAGCGCTGGAGAACCTGCTGTAGCGACACCCTCTTCCATCCTCGCCAGAGGTTCCTTGAGACGAGGAGAAAGAGGGTGTCACAGAAGAGGTTGTCCATGCGGAAGATTCGAGAAGTGCTGCGTCTGAAGTACGAGGCCGGGCGCAGCCACCGGGAGATCGCCAGATCGCTCGGCATCGCCAACAGCACGGTGAGCGATTACGTGCGGCGGGCAAGCGCCGGGGGCTTCTCCTGGCCGTTGCCGGAGGGGCTGGACGACGCCGCGCTTGAGGCGGCGCTGTTCCCGCCCCTGCCACCGTCGCGGGTTCCCCGGCCGGAGCCGAACTGGGAGCAGGTTCACCGGGAGCTTCAACGCCACAAGGGCGTGACGCTGCAGCTGTTGTGGCTGGAGTACCGGGCGGCGCATCCGAACGGCTACGGGTACAGCTGGTTCTGCGAGCGCTACAGGGCGTGGCGGGGACGGATCGACGTGGTCATGCGGCAGGTGTACCGGGCGGGCGAAAAGGCGTTCGTGGACTACGCGGGCCCGAAGTTCGAAGTCGTGGACCGGAAGACCGGCGAGGCGCGGGACGTCATGGTCTTCGTCGGTGTCCTCGGCGCGTCGAACTACACCTTCGTGGACGTGACCCGGAGCCGGTCCCTGCCGGACTGGACGATGTCGCATGTCCGGATGTTCGAATTTTGGGGCGGGGTGCCCGAACTCGTGATCCCGGACAACGAGAAGGCCGCGGTCCACAAGGCCAGCCGCTACGAGCCGGACTTGAACCCGACGTACCAGGAACTGGCCACCCACTACGGAACCGCAGTGCTGCCGGCGCGGCCCCGGGCACCTCGGGACAAAGCCAAGGCGGAAACCGCAGTCCAACACGTCGAGCGCTGGGTCATGGCGCCGCTGCGCAACCATACGTTCTTCTCGCTCGGCGAACTCCGCGACGCCATCGCGCCGCTGCTGGCCGCGCTGAACGAGCGGCCGTTCGACAAGACCGATGGGAGCCGCCGCAGCTGGTTCGAGGATCTCGACCGGCCGGCGCTCAAGCCGCTTCCGGCCGAGCGCTACGAATACGCGGAGTGGCGCAAGGCGCGGGTCAACATCGACTACCACATCCAGGTCGAGCACGCGCTCTACAGCGTCCCCCACCCGCTGGGCCGCTGCGAGGTCGACGTTCGGCTCACGGCCCAGACCGTCGAGATCTTCCACAAGTACCGCCGGGTGGCCGCGCACCTACGGGTCCACAGGAAGGGCGGATACGCGACCGAACCGTCGCACATGCCCGCCTCGCACCGCGCCCATGCGGGTTGGACGCCGTCCCGACTGATCGCCTGGGGACAGAGGACCGGATCGCACACGGCCGCGTTCGTCGAACAACTCCTCGACAGCCGGCCCCACCCCGAACAGGGCTACCGCAGCTGCCTCGGGCTCAAGGCACTGCTGCGGGCCTACGGCGCCGAGCGCCTGGAGGCCGCCTGCCGCCACGCGCTGGACATCGGCACGCTGAGCTACAAGTCCGTCAAGTCCATCCTCGCGACCGGCCTCGACCAGGCCGACGACCAGCAGTACACGCTCTCCCTCCCCGGCCACCACGCCAACATCCGCGGGCCCGGGTACTACACTCCCCAGAATGGAAAGGAGTCCTGACCATCATGCTTCGCCAACCCACCCTCGACCTGCTTCACGAACTCCGGCTCTCCGGCATGGCCGAGGCCTTCCAGGAACAGGCCGCCATGCCCGACATCGCCGAACTGTCCTTCGAGGACCGCCTCTCCCTGCTCCTCGAACGCGAGAAGACCGAACGGAAGCAGCGCCGCTACCAGCGACTGAAAGGCCACGCCAAGCTCCACCTCGACGCGACCATCGAAGACATCAACTTCAAGGCCCCTCGCGGACTGGACAAATCCCTCGTGCTCCGCCTCGCCTCCGGGCAGTGGATCCGGGACGGCCAAACCGTGCTCGTCAGCGGTGCCACGGGCTCGGGAAAATCCTACTTGGCGTGCGCGCTGGGCCACCAGGCCTGCCGCGCCGGAATCTCGACGCGCTACTACCGCGTCTCCCGCCTGCTTGACGAACTCACCCTCGCCCGCGGCGACGGGTCGTATCCCAAGGTCATCCAGAGGCTCGCCCGGACGTGGCTCCTCGTCCTCGACGACTGGGGGCTCGCTTCGCTCTCGGGACAGGGACGGCACGACCTCCTCGAGGTCCTCGACGACCGCTACGCCCGCCGCGGCACGCTGCTGGCCAGCCAGGTCCCCGTCGAGCACTGGCACGAGGTCGTCGGCGATCCCACCTTCGGCGACGCCATCCTCGACAGACTGCTCAACAACGCGCACCGCATCGCCCTCAAGGGCGGATCGATGAGAAGGCTCTACGACTCGACGAAGGAAGCCGACGCCGTCCCCGGCGACGCCTGATCCGCCGAGAGACCGGGCTCAAGCATGCCTCTGGAAGCGCGTCTCTCCCTGCGATCGGGGGTGAAAAGACGGAAAGACAGCTCTGAGCGGGCCGTGCGGCCGTCCGGGCGTTCCGTTGCGGCCGGCCCGGATCCGTCCGCACCCCCCAATCCGGGACAAATGGCCCGGTTCCCTCGCAAAACCGCTCTCCAGAGCGCCGTAGAGGCCGTCCGAAGACCTTCGCCCTACCTACACCCCTCCGGAAAAACCGGCCCGCCGGCCGTCCCAGCAACACACTGCCAACGGTCCCTTCACACTCGACGACTACCCCCTCCAACCCCTAAACTTCAAACCCGTAACCCGACCCCAGCGCCCCTATGGACCTCCGCTCTCCTCCAAGGTGATCGGCATGCCCCGGAATCGGTGATCGGCATGGCGGAATCGGTGATCGGCATCGGCGGAATACGGACGGTGCTCCGGAAGAATGGCCATTCCCCGTCCGAAGCCTTCAACGAGACGGTCGAGGAGCTGACCCAGAGCCTCATGCCCCTTGTGGCCGAGAACGGGATGGACTGGATGTACCGGAACTGCTCGACAACGGCGCAGCGGGGCGCGCTGGACTGGCGGCACCGGTTCCGGGACGCCGTCACCCCCCTCTTCGACGAGCTCTACGAGCGCGTCAAGACGGGTGAAGAGGCGAGGGTCGTGATCGAGGAGTGCGGCCGTGCGGACTACCGGGAGCGCCTCGAAACCGAACTCGCCGAGATGGCCGACCAGGAGATCTGGCGGGCCGGGAAGCGGTTGCGTCAGCTGAGGCCATAGGGCGGCGGCGCGCGGGTCGGTCGGCTGCTCACCGCGCGAAGCCCCGTTCCGGGGAACCACGCCTTACCCGGATGGTACGGGAATCACGCAAGCCCCTATCAGACCGTGGTTTCCGGTTCAGTGAAGACCAGATCCTGCGCTAGCGCTAGCTGCCAACAGTGCTAGCACTTATTGCTAGCAGCATGTGTCCCGGCTCCCTGGCGCCGCCTCCACTTCGGTGAGGTGCCAGGGAGCCGCGCTCGTCCATCCCTCCTCTCTCCACCCCACCACCCCGCCGACCGGCCTCCCACCCCGGCAGCGCAACAACTCGACGCGCCACCTCGCCCCCCCCCCCACCCCCCAAGCCCGGGACGGCCGTCACCCGCCACCGGCTGACCGCCACCGCCACCCCCACCCCACTCCGCCTCCGCCCACCACCTTCGCGCGACAGCACCAACCCCAACACCCCCGTCCCCTCCGCAGCGAGCATCAGCCGCCTTCCCGCCGTCAGGCCGATCGCCTCCGCCTCGGCCACCACCCCCGCCAGCGCGCGGCAGCGCAGCGCCTCTTCCATGGCCCACAACATGTCGGCCTGCCGGTTCAGCCCCGAAACGACCAGCAGCCGCCCGGCCCCGATCCCGTAGCGCACCAGCCCGGGCGCGTACAGGTCATCTCTCCGCGCAAGCCACAGCAGCGACCCCCTCCGTCCCCCCCCACCGCCCCCGGCCCGCGCCAGCAGCACGGCGCAGAACCCGGTGGCGGCCTCGTCCCCCCCCACCTCGTGGATACAGCCCAACCGCAGACCCCGGCCCGGCAGGGCCCGGTCGAACTCGGGGACGCCCAGCGGCAGATGCGGCCGGTCCGGCGACCGGGCTTCCTCGATCTCCCGGATCGCCCGGCGGAGCACCTCCGCGGTTTCCCGCCTGGTCTTCGGCACAGTGGTCATGGGCCGAACAGGATACCGAACAAAAACCGTAGTGTCAACATCCCCCGAGGTCACCCGGCGATTGACAACCGAAGGTGTTTCGTAGCCACTTTGCGAATGGGTGCCGACCGGAAAGGGGCGTTGCAGGTACGATCGACACCCGCCATCGACCCTGAATCAGGAGATGATCTCAATGTTTCCGAGCGCTGCCAAACTGCTGCTGATCGGCACCCTGGCCTTCACATCCGGTTGCTCGCTGGTCCTCGTGGACGGCCCGCCGGACTTCATCCCGGCCAACGAGCCGGTTCCCCAGGGGGCGTGCACCACCGAAAGGACCATGCCCTTCGTGGATGCCATCGGGGCCACCGCCGGAGTCGCCACTGCCGTCTTCAGTTCGGACGGAGATTACGTGAGGATCGGCGCCGTCCTCGGCGGCGTGCTCGGGTACTCGTCGTTCTCGGGGTTCCGCAAGGTAAGGCAGTGTCGGCACAGGATGTTCCAGCCGACCGGATCCCCGCCCTCCGACACCCTGTTCCCCTGGTCTTCACCGGACTTGACCCTGTTCCCGCCGGGACCCGTCGTTCTGCCACGGTTTGACGCAATACCGCCTTACCAGTAAGATTCGTGGATGAACGATTTCGCGACAACCAGGCTGTCATCAAGGGGTCAGATCGTTATTCCCGAAGCGATCCGGCTAAGGCTGGGACTCGAACCCGGCACGGAGTTCCTGGTGCTCGGCGAAGACGGAACGGTTGTACTCAAGGTGATCGAAGCGCCTTCCATGCAGGAATTCGATGAAGTCGTCGCGAAGGCGCGAGAGGGTGCGCGGCGCGCTGGACTGGGCAGATCCGACATCGCGGAGGCGATTCGCGCCGTGCGATCGCCGTGAGGGTCGTAGTCGATACCAACGTCTTCATCTCAGGTGTGTTCTTCGGTGGACCTCCGGGGGATGTGCTCGCAGCCTGGCGCGACGAGAGAATCGAGTTCGTGGTGTCCCGCGAGATCATCGAGGAATACGTTCGGGTCGGCGAACGACTGTCGGCGCGCTTTCCGGAGGTGGAACTTGAACCCGCACTGCGACTTGTCGTCGGCTTCGCTACTCTCGTCTCGGCGGCCCCCTTGCCCGAACCGGTTTGTGCGGACACGGATGACGACAAGTTTCTCGCGTGTGCCGTGGCTGCGGGGGCCACCACGGCAAGGACGACTCCCACCACCCCCCCATCCCCCCCGACGCTGTCGTCTTCGCGCAGTCCACCGAAGAGGTCGCGTTCGTTGTCCGGACCTGCGCGCGCCACGCCACCCCGGTCATCCCCTTCGGGGCCGGCACCTCGATCGAGGGGCACGTGCAGGCCCTCCACGGAGGCATCTGCATCGACATGAGCGGAATGAACCGCGTTCTGGCCGTCCGTCCCGACGACCTGGACGCGACGCTCGAGGCCGGGATGACACGGATGCAGCTGGACCGCGAACTCCGGGACAGGGGACTCTTCTTCCCGGTCGATCCGGGGGCCGACGCGACGCTCGGCGGGATGGCCGCCACGGGCCCGTCGGGGTCCACGACGGTGCGGTACGGCACCATGCGCGACAACGTGGTCTCGCTCACCGCGGTGCTGGGCCAGCGGCGAAGTGGTGCGGACCGGTGGGCGGGCGCGGAAGTCCTCGGCCGGGTAACGGCGCCATGACCGAGGAGATCTGCCGCGGGCTCGGGGGCACGGCCTTCCGTTACGCCCTCAACGAACGCATCGTGCGGCGCGCGCTTGCCATGGAGGGGACCTGCACGGGGGAGCACGGGATCGGGGTGGGGAAGATCGGGTTTCTGCGGGAGGAGTTCGGGGGCGCGGGGATGGCGGTGATGTGGTCGGTTAAGGCGGCGCTGGATCCCGGGGGGGATCATGAATCCGGGGAAGGTGGTGGGGTTGACAGCCCTTGATACTCCATGACGGATCCTTGACGTGATTGCATTGCAATCATAATATACTATCTGACACGCCCCTTTTTGGGACGGGAGGAGACACCACCATGGCCAGCATCACGATCCGCAACCTTGACGACGGAGTAAAGACCAGGCTTCGCGTGCGAGCGGCCACGAACGGCCGCTCCATGGAGGAGGAGGCTCGCAACATCCTGCGCGATGCGGTGGAACAGGAGGCCGGGCCTCACAACTTGGCCGAGGCCATTCGCGAGCGGTTCGCACCCTATGGCGGAGTGGATTTGGACATTCCCCCACGGGAGCCGATGCGCGAGCCGCCCACATTCGCTTGAGTTGCAGTCGGGATGTTCATTCTCGATACCAACGTCATTTCCGAGTTGATTCGCCCGGCCCCGAATCCGGCGGTCGTAGCGTGGGTGGGCGGGCGTCCGGCCGGAAGCCTGTTCTTCACGGCCATTGGAGAAGCGGAGATGAGGTTTGGCGTCGCGATCATGCCGGCCGGGGCACGCCGAGATGCTCTTGCCGCGGAGATTGAAGGGATGTTGAGGGAGGACTTCGCCCGCCGAGTGTTGCCCTTCGACAGTTTGGCAGCGCGCGCCTATGCGAAGATCGCTGCCGCGCGGCGGCGGGCGGACAGACCCGTATCGCAGGCCGATTGCCAGATCGCAGCGATCGCCGCTTCCCGGGGCGGACAGGTGGTGACGAGGAATGTCCGTGACTTCGCGGGGTTGGAAGTCGCCGCGGTCAATCCGTGGCAAGGAGTGTGAAGGCCGGGGGGGCCAACAGCCCGTGGACAAAATCCTCCCGGCATTCGACCGGCGATGCATCCGCGCTGGCCGCTTCGCTTCGCCGGTTCACGACGTAAAGAGAACGTTACATTCTGTCAATCACAGTATACATTCGACGGCTCCAAGGCTTCGCTCTGCGTTGTTCCTTGGACGAACAGCCCTGCTATTCACCTTCCGCGGGGAATCATGAATCCGGGGAAGGTGGTGGGATTCATGGACCTGGTTGGCGCCCGCGCCAAACCGTCGGCCGGGATTCGGCATTCGCAGTAAGCCCCGGGTTTCGCTTGCGTACAGTTGGAGTGCAGTCCTAGTATTCCGCCACGGAGATGAGATGGAACGGGGTAGGGGTGAAGGGCGCTCTCGCGTCCTGCCGCCCCGACACCAAGTTCACCCCGACCTCATCTTGAAAGGAGCTTTGGCGATGCGCTCTCGCCCGGCACATTCCTGGGTCAGACGGTCACCGACCTGTTTCGCCGTTGTGTGCCGGTGCGTCGCCCGATCCCTTCCCCTTCCTTCCCCGGCGCAAGCTCAGTCCCGATGGCGAACTCCATGCCATCTTCAACCCCAGGCGCGGTCATCCGCGAAGGAGGAGCTATGTCAGTTCATTCGTTTGCCCCACATCCGGGTGTCGTTCCCAGAGCCCGGTGGAAAGCCACAAGCGGCGGATTGGGGGTGATGGCGCTGGCCCTCGCCCTTCTCGCCGGCCCCCTGTCGGCACAAACTGGGTCGGTCACCGGCACACTCGTCAGCGGTGAGACGGGAGAACCGCTCTCCAACGTCGTGGTATTCCTGGATGACACCGATCACCGGGCCACTTCCAACAACCAGGGCCGCTACCTCATCCTGAACGTGCCGCCCGGAGAGTACGAGGTGGTGGCTCAGCTGATCGGCCTCAGGGAGGAGCGGCAGACCGTAACGGTAACTGCCGAAGAGGCGGAACTCGTCGACATCTCCATGTATCCCCAGGCGGTCGAGCTCGAGGGGATGGTGGTGACGGGAACGGCCATATCGGCCCAGAAGCGGGAGGTGGGCAACAGCATTTCCCTGGTTACCGCCGAGGAACTCGCCTTCGCCGGGGCCATCAACCTGGAGGACGCGTTGCGTGGCCGCGCCCTGGGTGTGAGCGTCACCGGGGCGTCCGGGACGGCCGGAGCGGGATCCGACATCCTGCTTCGGGGCACCAATTCCGTGAACGGGCGCAACCGTCCCCTCATCTACATCGACGGCGTGCGCATGCCCACCGGCACCCTGGAGGACGCCACCGGCGAAGCTTACGAGCACGCGACCTTCCTCGGCAGCATCCGCGAGGAGGACATCGAGCGGATCGAGGTCATCAAGGGGGCCGCGGCGTCGAGCCTCTACGGCACCGACGCCAGCGCCGGAGTCATCCAGGTCTTTACCAAGAGGGGAGCGCCCGGAGCCCCCCGGTGGACCATGAACGTCAACCAGGCCATCGCGCGGGCCGGCCATGTGGGCCCCGCAATCGATCCCACCGGCCTTCGTTTGAACGACTGCACCCGCCAGCTCACCTACTCCATCGAGCAGGGCTACCACTACAATCTTGACGAGCAAGGCAACTTCATCGCGGACCCCGGTTGCCCCGCAAGCGGCACCTGGCTGCGGGACGCCCATGTCCAGGACTACTCCCTGTCCGTCAGGGGCGGGAGCGAGGACGTCACGTATTACGCCTCCGGGGCCTACGGCGTCACCGAGGGAATCGTCGCCCCGAACGAGTCGGAGGATGTGAATGTCCGGGCGAACTTCACCTTCTCGGGATTCGAGAACTTCAAGATCAACATCAACAACTTCTACACACGCCGGGACATCATCTGGATCCCCAACGGCGACAACGCCGAAGGGTTGATGTTCAACGTGGCCCGCGGCGACCAGGGGGAGACTCCGGACAACGACGACGCCAGGGTGCTGGACCTGACGCAGGACCAGGTGGTCAACCACTTCAACACCAGCGCCAACGTGGCCTGGACGCCCACGGCCAACTTCCGCCATGAGGTGACTCTCGGGCTGGACTACTCGAATTCGCACTACATCACGCAGCGGCCCTGGCTCTTCTGGAACAACCCCCTGGGCACGCGGACCGTGGACATCGAGAACCGGCGTGTGATTACACTGAGCTACGCTTCCACCTATCTGCATGAGCTGACGGACGACCTGACCTCCACTACTTCCGTCGGGGTACAGTACAACCAGAATGAGCACCTGGGCAACCGGACCGACGTGCAAGGTTTCATCGGGCCCGGCGACAAGGTGTTGGAGAACGCGGCGGACGTCACCAACTACAACGAGGATCGCAACGCCACCGAGGGCGGTGGGTTCTTCATTCAGGAGCAGTTCGGCTGGAAGAACCGTTTCTTTGTCAACGGAGGCGTCCGCGCCGATACGCACAGCTCCTTCGGGGAAAACTACACCCGTGACACACGGTTTACGATATACCCGAAGGCGCAGGCCACCTATACCGTCTCGGACCACGACTTCTGGCCAATCTGGTGGGAGACCTTCCGTCTTCGGACGGCGTACGGCCAATCCGGCGAGGCCCCGCCGGCCAACGGCTCGGTGACCACCTTTCAGATCGGGAGTCTGGCCGACGAGAACGACCTGGGTTTCATCATCCTGAACCTGGCCAACCTCGGTCTCGGCCCCGAGCGGACCAGGGAGTACGAGGCCGGCTTCGACGCGTCCCTCTTCGACGGAATCCTGGCCCTCAACGGGACCTACTACCACCGCAAGACCTTCGACGGACTGATCTACGCTGCTCCGCCGCCATCCAACGGGGTTAACGAGTCCATTCCGCAGAACATCGGCACCTGGGACTCCAGGGGCGTCGAGATCGGGACCGACTTCCTGATCTTCGAAGGCTTCGACAGTCGCGTGAGCATCAACGCGAACTACCAGTTCATCCAGGACAAGATGATCGACCTGGGAAGCCCGCAGTTCGACCAGTTCACCTTCAACTATCTGAACCGGTATCGACGGGGCCAGGTGATTCCAGCGCTGATTGGGAAGAAGATGTGCAATCCCGACGAGCTCGGCACGCTTCCCATCTACACGGACGACGAGAACTGCGTCCTGGACGGCGTCGAGATATCGAATCATCCCGACACCTTTTTCTACGCGCCAAGCCGGCCTCCCCACGAGGCATCGTTGGGCATCAGGGCCACGCTCTTCAACAACTTCATTTTCGATGTGTTCGGCGTCGCGCAGATGGGGCACTGGCTCTACGACGACATGGCCCAGGAACTCGCGGCCGATGGCCTGTGGCCGCCGTGCTGGCCCATCAACAACGCGGTGAACGCCGGTGTTGCTGCCGAGGACCCAAGCCTTTACGCCCAGTACACAGCGAAGGAGATCGGGCAGTGTTGGGAGAGCGAGTCCGACAACGAAGACTGGATGGAACCGGCCGACTACTTTCGGCTCCAGTCCGCGAGCCTGTCCTACCGCTTGCCGCGCGACTGGCTGCCAAGCCGCTTCACCGGAGCCACGGTCCAGTTCCGCGCGACCAACCTGTTCATGATCACGAACTTCTCGGGTTTGCATCCCGACGCATTGATCCGACCCGCCCAGCAGATCGGGCGGGGCAACGGCTACATCCTGCCGCCGGCCAGGCACTTTTCGGTGAACCTGCGGCTCAACTTTTGACCGAACCAGGGAGCACTAGCAATGAACAAGACAGAGAAAAGAAGGGTTGCGCTCCTCGGGCTGGTGGGCATTGCCGCCGGGTTCGCGATAGCCGGATGTGTCGAGACCCGGATCACAGGCGTGATCCTCGAGGAGGACATCTACGATCGGAACCTGATGGTGCCGTTCGTGCGGGGAATCAACTCCGAACTCCACGACAGCATGCGTGACTTCAGCGGAGTCTGGTGGTACGTCGGCTCCGCGACCGATGACTTCAACAACGACGGACTCAGTTCCAGCGGCGAAGAGATTCTCGAGTACCGAAACTACTCCGACCGCCCGGGGGATTGGCCGTGGACGCAGATCCACGAGGCCGCGTGGGCCGGTTACTACGGCGTCACGATCCTCGACGATGTCTTCGGCGACGAGTCCCCCTCTCATCCCCTCACCGCCCGTTCATGGCTCATCTCCGGTTGGGCCGAGCGCATGATGGGCGAGCTGTTCTGCGAGTCCGTCTACACCTACGGGCCGGGTGCGGGCCCTCTCATGGGGCCGAACGACCATTTCGACGGTTCCCGGACCGTCCAGATCGACTCGATCATGAGGAGGTCGGTGAACGCCATGCGGAACGCGCTCGCCGTGGCCGAGGCCGCGGTGGCGTCGGGGGCCGCCATTCCCGACGGGGATGTACGCATCTTCGACCCGCAGAGGATCGCGTACGCCGCCCACGGCGGCATCGCCCAGGCGGCGATGTTGATGGGCGACTGGGACCTGGCGGTGCAGCACGCCGCCCAGGTGCCCGACGACTTCATCCTTTACAGCCACTCCGATCCGGTTGTGGAGCAGAACGGCTGGTTCGACGTCTCCTTCCAGAACGACGACTTCACGCTCTGGAACACGCCGGTCCACCGGGTCTTTCAGGACGACCCGCGCGCGCCTTGGATCAAGTGCGGCGAGTGGCGATCCGACACGTTGCGGACGGTCCACGGATCCAGCGGGGATATCCGCGACACCGGCAGGTGCGACTTCGCCGTGGGCTACGGCGGCGAGTTCCGCGCCGAGAGCAACCGCATGCCGCTCTACGGTTCCCTGAAATCCGAAATCCCGGGCCTGCTCACGCGCCCGGACGGCGAAACCGGCGAGGACGCCGACTTCCCCATGGTGCGCGGCACGGAGATGCTTCTCATCCGCGCGGAGAAGGCGCTGATGGACGGTGACCTGGGGCAGTTCGCGAACCTGGTGAACCAGGGGCGCGCCGTGTACGGCATGGACCCCATCGAGACGCCCGCGACCGCCGGGGCCCTGGAGTACCCCAACGCACTGGACGACGCTTGGTCGATCCTGGACGGGGAGCGCTACACGCTCATGCACCTGGAGGGTCGGCGCTATGCGGACATGAGGCGTTGGCAGCATCCGTATATTGCGGAGCGGCACGTGATCAACACCCGGGTGTCGGACGAAAACGGGCCGTCCAGGGTGGTGTATTGCATGCCCATCGCGCAGATCGAGTGCGACTCGAATCCGAATCTCACATGCCCGGGCGTGAACTGATGTTGACCCCCTTGGCCGGAGAAGGGCGGAATGGGGCGCGAGCGCTTGCGCTTCCCGGGTAGCCACCGAACCGGCTCAACCAGACACGAGGCGCCCGCCCGGCCAACGGTCGGGTGGGCGCCGGAGGGTTCCGTTTTTCAGATCAGGAGCAAACGATGCAATTCCATCGGGCTGGCGTCACTCTGTTTTCTCTCGTCCTATTTCTCGGCTTTCTGACCGCATGCTATCCCGGCCGGGCCACCCGCGGCTCCGGCGCAAGCCCCAACCTGATCGGGAACTGGGAACTCCAGAATCTGCCCGATCTCACTGCCCTCGAGGCGATTCGCCGTCTCCGCCCCAACTGGCTGCGGGCCGGAAGCCGGCCTTCCATTGCGGCGGAGACGGGTGGGAATTCGAGAATGCCCAGGGTACACCTGAACGGCGTGCCGCTGCAGAACCTCAATGAGCTGGAACAGATCAACGCCATAGATGTCCGCGAGATGCGGTTTCTCGGTGGTCCCGATGCGACGACGCGATTCGGAACGGGCTATATGAACGGGGCGATTCTGGTCACAATGGAAGGCTGACGCCGACCAATTCCGGACGCACATGCGCGCCAACGGCTAGTTATGTCAACTATACATTACACTATGTAATACAAAGTTGACCTTCACCCCCCCGCCCCGCACACCTTCGGCGCCCCGTACTCCAGGTTCAGCAACCGGAAGTAGTTCTCCCCCAGGGCGATGTTGCGGAACGCCTCGTCGTTCAGAAAGGCGAGGATCCGGCTGGTGACCTCGAGCTCGGTCCTGTACACCTCGAAGTCCTTGTTCGACGAAGCCAGGAAGTCCGTCCCCGGCAGGATCCGGTTCGAGTACTCGTTGAGGAAAGCCACGTACAGCGGCTGGTTCTCCTCCTTCGAGAAGTAGTTGTCGTCGATGATGCGCCACGTGATGTCGAGCATGAGGTTAGGGTACCGGTCCAGCATGGACGACATGAGAGTGATGTGCTCGGTGGCCGGAAGAGTCCTAAGCTCCAGCGACAGTCCCATGTGCATCCAGACGATCCTGTTGTCGGGGTAGAGGTCCAGCACCTCCTGCATGAGCGGAAGGTACCGGGTCGGCTCCTCGTCGCTGCCCAGATCCGAGTGAATGGCGATCGGGATGCCGCGTTCGCGCAGCACTTCCATGAAGGGTGCCCACCGGGCGATCACCTCGCTGGCCACGGGCCGGTGTCCGTTCCCGAAGAGCGCCTGCTTGACCAGGTTGACCTCGCCCATCCAGCGGAACATTCCCGGGTATTCCAGGTCGAGGAGTTCGATGGACGGGATAATCGTCTCGGGGCGCGAAAGGTCGGGGAAGGTCATCGACAGGGTTGCGTGGATCCCTGGCGGGGGATTGGCCACCACGCTGGCCGCGTTGGCGAAGTCGTTCTTCAGGGTGGGGAGGACCGGCGTTCCCGGGCAGTCGAGGTAGTAGGTGCAGGGCGAGTCCACCGGGAGCATCTGGCCGATGCCGTAGATGTTCACGAAACGGACGCCCGAGTCGCGCAGGTAGCCCATGACCTCGTCGAAGGGTACGGGGGGGCCGCCGAAGGGGCGGAGGTGGAGGTGGGTGTCGACGACGGCGGTCTGGGGTTGGGTGGTGCGGTCGTAGCAGACCGGGTCGAGGGTCGGCAGGAAGGCGTCCAGGGGGGGTGGGGCGGGGGTGGCGCAGGCGGCCGTGGCCAGGACGACCAGTGTGGCCGGCAGGGTTCGGTGAGGTAGGGGGACGGAAGGCATGGTCAGGGCTGGGGTCTTCGAGGGCTCTGGGGTGGGCAATCTGGTTCGGGATCCGGCTGGCGGCAATGGGCGACGGCTACACAGCGGCCTTCCTCCACCTTCCCCGCTTGAAGAGAATCGCGCTCACGACCGCGAGCGTGGAGAACGAGACCGTCATGGCAATAAACACGCCGTTTGCACCCAGCCCGACGGGGAAGGCCAGCGTCCAGGCGAGGGGGATCTCCCAGAGCCAGAAGCAGAAGAAGTTGAGGATCGTGGGGGTCCAAACGGCGCCCGCGCCGTTGAAGGCCGCGGTGAGGACCATGCCGTAGGCGTAGAAGACGAAGCCGATTGAGACGATGCGGAGGCCGTCGACGGCGGTGGCGGTAGCCGCGCCAGTCCCGCCGAAGATGCTGACGATCTGCGGGGCGAAGACGAGGAAGACGAGCCCCACCGCGCCCAGAAAGGCGAGGTTCAGCTTGCACGAGATCCAGACCGCGCGTTCCGCCCTGTCAGGGTCGCCGGCTCCCAGTCCCTGGCCGACCATGGTGGCCGCGGCGTTGGAGAGTCCCCACGCGGGCAGGATCGCGAAGAGGATGATGCGGATCGCGATCACGTACCCGGCCAGCGCCTCGGCGCCGAACTCCGCCGTGACGCGGATGAGGCCGATCCAGCTTGCCGTCGCGATGAAGGTCTGCAGGGTGCCCGTCGCGGAGAGGCGCCAGAGCCGCGCCATGATGGCGGGTTGGATGCGCAGGTGCGGACGCCGTATGCGGAGCATCCCCCCGCGGCGCAGCAGAGTATGGAGTTGGACCAGAACGGCGATGCCGCGCCCGATGGTGGTCGCGATGGCCGCGCCCTTCACGCCCAGCTCGGGGAACGGTCCCACCCCGAAGATCAGCAGCGGGTCGAGCACGATGTTGAGGCCGTTGGCGATCCACAGCACGCGCATGGCGATCGCGGCGTCGCCGGCCCCTCGAAAGGCGGCGTTCTGCAGGAAGAGCAGGAGGATCACGATGTTGCCGCCGAGCATGATCCGCGTGTAGGGGAGGCCGGCGGCCACCACTTCGGCGTCCGCGCCCATGAGGCGCAGGATGTCGGCCGCGTAGACGACCCCGCACACGCCGAAAACGACCGCCACGAAGATCCCCAGGAAGATGGCCTGGGTTGCCGCGCGCGCCGCCCCGTCGCGGTTGCCTTCGCCCACCCGGCGCGCCACCATGGCCGTGACCCCGATGCTCAGCCCGGCCGCCAGAGTGTAGATGATCGTGAGGCCCGACTCGGTCAGCGCCACCCCCGCCATCGCCTGGTCGCCGAGTTTGGAGACGAAGTAGATGTCGACGACCGCGAAGAGCGACTCCATGACCATTTCGAGCACCATGGGGATGGCCAGGAGGATGACGGCGCGCCTGAGGGGGCCGCTGGTGGGGTCGCCGCCGGTGCCGCGGATTGCGTGGAGGAAGGTTTGCCACGGGGATTCGGCGGGGGTGGTGGTGGCCGCGGGCTCGGCGGGAGCGGCAGCGTCGGCATGCGAACCCGGCGAACCAGCCTCCGCCGTCCGGTTGTGATTCTCGTCGGGGATGTCCATAGTGGCGGTAAAGCTAAAGAGATTCGCCCGGACCGGAGGCGACGGCCTCGTCAACGGCGATCCCCTGCAATGGCCGCACGCGCGGCGGAGCAACGATGAACACGAGATTCACACGGCGGGCCTTCCTGCACACAACCACCGTCGCGGTCGGCGGCCTCGGCCTCGGCGCCTGCCGCATGGACGCCGGGCCGGCCACCGCACCGCTCAGAATCCTCATCCTGGGCGGCACCAACTTCATCGGTCCGCACCAGGTGCGGGCCGCCGTGGAACGGGGGCATGAAGTCACCCTCTTCAACCGCGGCATCACGAACCCGGACCTCTTTCCGGACCTCGAGACGCTGATCGGCGACCGCAACGGCGAGCTCGACGCGCTGCGAGGCCGCGAATGGGATGTCGTGATCGACAACCCGGCCAACATTCCCCGCTGGGTCCGTCTCTCGGCCGAGGCGCTCCAGGGCTCCGTGGGCAAGTACGTCTTCGTTTCGTCCACCGGCGTCTACGTCCCCTACCTGACGACCGACATCCGCGAGGACGGCAAGGTGGACACCATTGAGGATCCGGAGACCGAAGTCGTGGACGGGCGGACCTTCGGGGCGCTCAAGGCACTGGCCGAAGACGAGGCCCGCACCGCCTTCCCCGACAGTCACCTGGTCGTGCGCCCCACCTACATCATCGGGCCGGCAGACCCCACCGACCGCTACACCTACTGGCCGGTTCGCCTGGCGCGCGGCGGCGAGGTCCTCGCCCCCGGCACCCCCGACGACCCCATGCAGCATGTGGACGTGCGCGACCTGGGCGCCTTCATGATCAAGGCGGTCGAGGACGACCTGAGCGGCACCATGAACGTGGTGGGCCCGCGGGAGCCGCTCACCATGGGCGGCCTGCTGGAGCGGACCCGCGAGGCAGTGGGTTCGGACGCGACTCTCACCTGGGTCGACGCGGCGTTTCTGCAAGAGCAGGGACACTTCGCCCTCACCTACTGGGTCGAACCCGCGGGCGACTACCTGGGCATGATGCAGGTGAATGGCGAAAAGGCGTTCGCCGCGGGGTTCGAGATGCGGCCGCTGGAGCAGACGGCGCGCGAGACGCTGGAGTGGTTCAACGCGCAGGACGCGGAGCGGCAGGAGTTGCGGTCGGGGTTGACGCCGGAAAGGGAGGCGGAGCTGCTGGCGGCGTTCAGAGGCTAGGCCGGCCAGTCGACAGTCCACGGGCGGCTGAGGCAGTGTTTTCCAACCCGGACATGATCATGAACGAGCCGGGGGGGAGGGGCTGAGGTTGGGGGGTGTGATGGTGAGGGGTGGATGGAGGTTGGGATGGTGGGGTGGGGGAGGGGGCGGCGCAAGGGCCGCCAGCCCCGAGGCGAGCGGAGCGAGCCGAGGGGCGGGCGGGGCCGGTCATGCTGCGGGGTTCAGCGCCTTGGCGATGAGGTGGAAGAGCGCCTTGCGGGCCCGCTGGACCTCCTGGCCCGCCTTGAGGCTGTCCACGGCGTGCGCCGCGGCGTCAATCTGCTCGAAGGTGATGCCGGGCTTCAGAAAGCCGTCGGCCCCGGGCAGCGATCCGAGCTTTTCGTACGGGGTCATGACCAGCTCCTGGGGGTACTTCCTGCGGCGGTGCCCGTTCGCATCCTCGACCTCGACCGCGAAGAGGCAGGTGCGGTGATGGTTGAGAAAGGGCGAGAGATGGTCGCGCAGGAACGCGTCGGCATCCGGTGCCAGAGACTCCGGGATGTGGCTGCGCCCCAGCCACCGGCGTACGACGTTGCCGTTCTTGGACTCGACCAGCGCGTTGTCGTTCGAGCGCCGGGGCCGCGACTTCGTGAACTCTTCGACGTGCAGCTTGTTCAGCATCTCCGCGACCCGGTGGTTGATGTACTCCGACCCGTTGTCGGAATGGAAGGCCAGGACGCGGAAGGGGAACGCGCCGACGAGCTCCTCGAGCACGGGGACCATGAACTGCTCGGTGATCCGCCGAACCGACGCAAGTTGTTGGTACTGCGTCACTTCGTCGACCATGTTGATCACGTAGGCCCCCTTCTCGCCGTCGCGGTCGCCGCTGTGCACGGTGTCGACCCGCACGAAGCCCGGGCGGCCCTCCGGCCGGGGCCTGCGCCGCTGCCCGATCGGCGACGACGAGCCCCGCGTTGCGCGGTACGTGGTCCGGGCACGCCGGTACGCCCGGCGGGCACGCAGGTTGTAGATGTGGCCGTTCGAAATCCCCGCCAGGCGCTCGAAGCGCTTGTCGCCGAAGACATGGTACATGCGCCACAGGATCCTCTTCGTCGCCGGTCCCGAGAGCTGGCCGAAGGCCTCGTCCACCTCCGCCAACAGTATCGCGTCAGCGGTCGTGTAGACCGTGGCGAAGGGACGCGAAGGAGGGCGCAGCCGGTGGTCGCGGATGCGGCCCGTGCGGCGCTGCTGCCTGATCAGCCGCGTCAGCTGGGCGTCCGAGTAGCCGGTGACCTTGGCGGCGTACTTCCTGACCAGGCCCTTCCCGGCCCTCGACAGGCCGAAGTGGTAGCGGAACCGGACCAGCGTCCGCTCAATGAACGCGTATGCCGCCTCACGGTCGTGGGGGGCGATGTCCGCCCCCTCGCTCCCGCCGAGGAAGGCGCGGATGTCGTCGACGGTGCGAATCCGTTCGGTGCTGAGTGTCACGATCATGCTCCCATGATCTGCTCGCACCCCCGCTCATACTCACTTCCCGTTGGAAACCGGCTCCCCGCTCATGATCATTTCTCATTGGACAACGCTGAGGCTAGTCTCGATCTCGGTCGTAACCCATATTGCCGGCAGGGCCACTCGCTGATTCCAACAGGACCGAAGGAGGGTCGGGACCTGAGGCATCGTCACATCATCGCGGCCATCGTTCTCGGCGCCCTGCTCAGCCTTGCCGGCCAGGCCCAGGCCCAGCGGAAGAGTCCCGAGGAACGCTATGAGGACCTGAAGAAGACTCCGTTGCTTGCCGCCACGCTCGAATGGATCGTACCCATTACCGGCCACGACTACGCGGGGGACAGGGACGCAGCTCTGCCGTCGGCCGTCCTGCTGGGGGTGGTGGTGAGCCTGTTCGCGGGTGCTGTGTATCATGCCGACCGATGTCAGTCACCCTTCCCCCCCTGATTTTGAACTGGATCCCAACTGCACAAGAAAGATTCAGGTTGTCGCGATGGCCAGCGCATTGACCGTCCTGGGAAGTCGCATCTGGGCATCCGTTTCGGCCTGGAGGCTGGCCAACAGAACCAATGCGCACTACCGAAGGCGTCTTCGTCTGGACGACGCGAATCTTGCCCTGACGGTTACGCCGGTGGGGCAGTTCGGGTTGGGAGTGTCGTTGCGGTTCTGACGGGACAAATCCCCGGAACCTGTCTTCACCGCCCCACCCCCTCCACCTCCGGCGCAGCCCAGCGCCTCATCTCCCCCTCAGTCTGCCAATGGAACCGCTCAAGCGCCTTCATTCCGGGCCACACCTGCGTCATCGACTCGCCATCCCACACGAAGCCGTTCTTGACCACGTACCATATCTCCCCGGTGTTCCTTATGTCCTCCAGAGGATTGCCGTTCAGCACAAGGAAGTCGGCCAGCTTGCCGGGCTCCAGCGACCCCAGGTCCCGTTCGTAGCCGATCTTCAGCGCACCGTCGTAGGTTGCGGCCCGAATCGCCTCGAGCGGCGTGAATCCCCCCATCACGAAGGTCCACAGCTCCCACTGCATCCCGATTCCCTGGCGGTTCCCGTGCGCGCCCACCGTCACGTAGCCGCCGCGGTCGAGGATCTTCTTGCCGTCGGTCGCCCCGTCGATGAAGTCCAGCTCCTCTTCGGGCACATGTCTCCAGTAGCGTGAGCCTTCGACCACCGCCTCCGGGGTGAAGCGGCGTACCTTCGGATCGTCGTGGATGTCTTCGAACTCCTCGAAGTACTGGATGACGTTGGATCCCAGGTACGCCACGATGAGCGTCGGGGTGTAGTGGAGCCCGGTGCGCGCGACCAGCTCGATCACGTCGTCGTGCACGGGCGTCAGCGGGAGCGTGTGCTCGACCGCGGTGTACCCGTCGAGCGCCAGCGTCAGGTCGCGCACCATGTCCCCTCCGCCCTCCGAGGTCAGCCGGACTCCCTCCTCGCGGGCCGCCTGCTTGACCCACTGCCGCTCGTCGCGCCGCAGCTGCATGTACTCCTTGAGCATCGCCGGGTTGTAGGCCTTGAAGCGCTTGACCACATCCCGCGCCGCGTCGATGCCGCTGATGTTCTCGTAGACCACGGGGAAGTTGGCCTCGGTCCCGTAGATCACATCGCCCGTCGAGTAGATGCGGGGTCCCAGCATCTCGCCGGCCTCGACCATCTCCGCCTGCGAGAAGACGTCGATGTTGTGAGCCGAGGGATCGAAGGTCGAGGTGACGCCGTACGCGAGGTTCGCGATGTACTCCCACTTCTGCTGCGGGAAGAGCTCGAAGGAGGCGTAGTGCAGGTGGGCGTGGGAGTCGATGAGTCCCGGCATGATCGTCTTGCCGGAGGCGTCGACGACCACGGCGTCCGGGGGAATCGGGACGTCTTCTCCAACGCTCACGATACGGTTTCCGTCCACGACGATCGTCCCGCCCTCGATCACCTCGTCATCCCGCATCGTGATGATGCGCGCATTGGTGAAGGCGATCCTTCCTTCGGGGCGTGCGCGGGGGACCGTCAGCCGGATCTCCGCAACCTGCTGGGCCGAGTCCGCCTCGACATCCTGCCGGTAGAGCCGGTTGGTGAAGAGCCAGGTGACCGTGTTGTTCCCCAGCCAGCCGACGTAGTTGCCGCCCTGTTTGGTTAGCTGCTTCAGGGGGATCGAGGGGCTCTCGAAGTTGAGGTTCACGACCTGGGTCGGATACTGCGGCAGATCCGAGACCCAGACCTGGGCCCGGCGCACATATGCGACGCGTCTGCCGTCCGGCGAGGGCAGCACCTCGTCGAAGGCGTTGAACTTGAGGTGTCCCTTCTTGTCGAAGCCGTCCAGGCGGACCGATTGGAGGGTCGCCTGCGCGGGCTGTCCCGGGCCGGATGCGCCCGCCCACTCGCTGAAGAAGAGCCGGGTGCCGTCGGAGTTGAAGGCGATGACCGGGTAGTAGCGCATGGGGAAGCCGCGCCGGCGGCTCGGGACCATCGTGGTGACCAGTTGCGGGTCGCCGCCCGCCGAGGGGACCCAGAAGAGCTCGAAGTAGTCCTGGTCGTGCGGCTGGTCTCCCAGCAGTTCGACGCCGCCCTGGCCACCGCGTGCGAAGGCGACCTTCGTGCCGTCATTCGACCAGGTGGGGCTGGAGTAGCGGCCGGGATGGGCCGAGAGCGTGCGCGTGTTGCCGCCGGACGCGGGGATGACCTTGACGTGCCCGTAAGCGGTGTCGGTCCAGTTGACGTATGCGATGGAAGCGCCGTCGGGCGAGAAGGCGGGCATGTATTCCCGCTCGTCGGCGTCGGTCAGGCGCTGGGGCGTGCCATCCGGAAGGTCCGTGATGTAGAGCTTTCCCAGCGCGCTGAAGACCATTCTCGAGCCGTCCGGCGAGATCGAGGGGTAGCGCAGGACCTTGACCTCGAGGTCGTCGTCGGGTTGCTGCATGGGAGTGAGGATCTGTTCGGCGACTTGCTGCGAGACCGTGGCCGTGAAGGGGATGTCCTGTACGGCGCCGCTCTGCACGTCCACCCGGCTGATCCTGCCGTCGATGGTGATGACGACGCTGGAGCCGTCCGGGGTGAAGGCGTAGCCGGGCAGCACGTCCTGGCTGCCGCGCGGCGAGATCGGCGTGATGGAGGGGACGAGTTGGCGGTCGGTTCCGGTGACCAGGTCCCGGGCCCGCAGGGCGACCAGTTCATGGTGGCGGCGGGCATACACCATGTGGCGCCCGTCGGGCGAGATCTGCGGACGCACGCCGGATCCGAGCGGGATCGTCTCGGCGGTCATGCGGTCGAAGCGGTGGAGGCTTGAAGACGACGGCCCGCCCGCCGCCGAGAAGGTTGATGTGCTGTAGAAGATGTAGCGGCCGTCGGGTGAAATGGCGGGCCCCTGAATCGATCCCTCGATGTCGACCTTGAAGCCGCTTCCGCCCTCGGGGTAGTACGTCCACAGCTCGCCCTCCTTGCGCACCATGATCTGTCCGTCGGGTGTCCAGAAGGGGGACAGGTGGGGGTCGGTGCGCGCCTTGCTGTACTGTTTCGGGTCGGAGCCGTCGGCGGCCACGGTCCAGAGGTTCATCATGCCGTCGCGATCGCTGATGAAGGCGATTCGCGTGCCGTCCGGCGAGTAGCGTGGCATGTGGTCCCAGTCGCGGCCTGAAAGGAGGGCGGTGGCGGTGCCGCCGTCGATCGGCACCGTGTAGAGGTCGCCGAGGAGGTCGAAGACGATCGTGCGCCCGTCCGGGGAGACGTCGAGGAACATCCAGGTGCCCTCGTCCACCTCGAACTCGATGGTGCGGAGGGGGCCGGGGTCGGGTTTGGCCGTGGCCTGCGCGGTGTCGGTGGCGTCGGCGGCTTCCTGGGCCAGGAGGGGTGGGGAGGTGGCGGTGAGCAACGCGGCCAATGCGAGGTGCGGGAAGGACTTCATGGGGTATCCTCCTGGACGGGCTGGCAAGGGGCTTCGGGGGAATAGGAGTGCTGTTGGGGTGAAAAGCAACGCGGGGTGGGGTGTGCGGACGGGGACTGCCTCGCGCGTCGATCACAGGGACCGTCTATTCAAGCCACTATGCGAGCACTCATCCTCCTGCTGCTGACCGGGACCATCCTCCTCGCGTTCTCTACCCGCTTGGCCGCCCAGGTGCCCCTCGACGCCTTCTGGGCCCTCGTCACCGGGGACAGCCTGCAGGTAGTCGCCGCCGAACAACTCATCCTGGACGGCTGGGAAAACGCGCACGCCTCGATCCTCGTCGAGCTGATCCGCTATGCCCCGAGCGACGACCACCGGCGGCACATGTTCTCGATCCTCGAACGCGGGACGGGCCAGCGGCTGGGGACCATTCTCGAGCGCTGGTGGGAGTGGATCTGGCGGACCGATCCCGGCGTGCATCCGGAGTACGCCACCTTCAAGGCCGAGCTGTACGTGACAATCGATCCCAGCTTCGAGGAGTACTTCGACGACAGTCCGGCCGCGACCATCCGGCTCGACGAGATCCGCTGGGGCGGCGTCCCCCGCGACGGGATTCCCCCCCTCGACCTTCCGAAGATGATCACCGCCGCCGAGGCGGACTACCTGGAGGACGACAACGTCATCTTCGGCGTCGCGCTCGACGGGGACGTGCGGGCCTATCCCAAGCGGATCCTGGCCTGGCACGAGATGTTCAAGGACTCGATCGCGGGCGAGCACTACACCGGGGTGTACTGCACCCTGTGCGGGACCATGATCCTCTACCGGTCGGCCTTCGAGGGGGTGCACCACGAGCTCGGCACGAGCGGCTTCCTCTACCGCTCCAACAAGCTCATGTACGATCACGCCACCATGTCGCTCTGGTCGACCTTCGCGGGCGAGCCGGCCGTCGGTCCCCTCGTGGGACAGGGGATCCGGCTCGAGCCGCGCTATGTCGTCACCACCACCTGGGGCGAATGGCGCAGGCGGCATCCCGGGACCCTGGTGCTGTCCCTCGACACGGGACACCGGCGCGACTACGGAGAAGGGGTGGCGTACCGGGACTACTTTGCCACCGACAGGCTGATGTTCGGCGTCCCGGAGCTGGACGGGCGCTTGAGGAACAAGGACGAGGTGCTGGCGCTGCGCTTTCCGGAAGCTCCCGGTGAACAGCTCGCGATCTGGGTCGTGTTCCTGGCGCGGAACCATGTGTATCACGATGCCATCGGCGAGAGGGAGTTCGTGGTTCTGACGGACCAGAGCGGGGCCAGCCGCGTGTACGAGAGCGGCGGTCGGCGGTTTACCCGGTGGGATGCCGTGGACGCGGCCTGGGATGAAGGTGGGGGGCGGTGGACGGTCGAGGAGGGGGCGCTGGTGGGGCCGGGCGGCGAGCGCCTGGAACGGCTTCCGGCGCACCGGGCTTTCTGGTTCGGGTGGTATGCGCGGTATCCGGAGACGCGGCTGGTTCGGGGGTGACGTGCGGGGTTCGTGACAGATTCCCGGTCAGATTCTGGTAGGAATCTGTCACTGTGGCGTCGTGAATTGGTCGGGTTTGGAGTGTGACAAGGCCTCGGGACAGGCTTCAGGACAGATTCTGGTAGGAATCTGTCCGATCCCCCTCGTCTAACCCGACCAGGGCGGCACTACCCGGTTCATCCGCGCATACGCGATCTGTTGCCCGAGGTGCTCGTTCATGTGCGCGACCAGACGGAAGAGGACGCCCCACGCCGCCGTCTCGCGGCCGAAGAGGTTGGCGGTGGCGGACAGGTCGGCGTCGCTCATGCCGTCGACGGCCTGGCGGACGTGGTCGAGCGAGGTGTTCAGCACCTCGAGGACCTGGTCCTTTTCGGTGACGGCCTCCTCGAAGTTCTGGTAGTCCACCCCGGCCGGGGCTTCGATCCCGATGTTGAGGGGGAGCAGGTAGTTGTAGGCGGCGATGTGCATGTAGGCGCTCGCCACCGTGGCCACGCCTTCCATGGGCTGCCATGAGAAGGATTCGGCGGGCATCGCTTCGGCGAGGGCGACGAGCTTGCGCGCCGAGGACTCGAACTCGCCGCGCCAGGTCTGGCGGAAGCTGGCGGCGTCCTGGGCGAGGACGGGGGCGGGCAGGAGGGCGAGGGCGGCGAAGAGGAGGATTGGGCGGGGGAGTGGGGATGGGTGGCTGGGCATGGCGGTTGGGGCTCCTGTGCGGGGGATGGGGCTGGCAATGTGGGTCATTCCGGGATGAAGTCGCAACGCGCGGGGGTGTTATCCTGTGACAGAATGATGGACCACTCCGATTTATCATGATAAATTGAAGTTCATGTTCACACGAAACCTGGTTCTCCCGCCTTCGGGAAGCGAGACGTTCTTCCTTTGGGGACCGCGGCAGGCGGGCAAGAGCACCCTGCTGCGGCAGCACTATGCCCGCGGACTCTGGATCGACCTGCTCAAGAGCGATCAATTCAGGCGATACGCGACCCGGCCCGAACTCCTGCGGCTGGAACTGGAGGCGAATCCGGACCCCGGGCGGCAGATCGTCATCGATGAAGTCCAGAAGGTGCCGGCGCTCCTCGACGAGGTCCACTGGCTGATGGAGAACCGGGGACTCCACTTCGCTCTCTGCGGATCCAGCGCCAGAAAGGTGAGGCGCGGCGCGGCCAATCTCCTGGGCGGGCGGGCTGTTCGATATGAACTGCGCGGTGTAACGGCCGGCGAACTCCGCGAACACTTCGATCTCGACCGCCTGCTCAATCACGGGTATCTGCCTCGCGTCTACCAGGCCGACCGTCCCCGCAGGCTGCTGGACGCCTACATCGCCGATTACCTCAAGGAAGAAGTGGCCGCCGAAGGCCTGGTCCGGAATCTGCCCGCCTTCTCCGGCTTCCTGGATGCCGCGGCGCTCAGCGACACCGAGCCCGTCAACTTCTCGAACATCGCCCGCGAGTGCGGGGTGTCGGCCAACGCGGTGAAAAACTACTTCGGCATCCTCGAGGACACCCTTCTGGGACGGTGGCTTCCGGCATACCGGAAACGACGGAAGCGGCGCCTGATCGGCGCACCGAAGTTCTACTTCTCCGATCTCGGGGTGGTGAATCGGCTGGCCCGGCGGGGAAGCGTGGAGCGGGGGTCCGAGTTGTACGGGAAGGCCTTCGAGAACTGGGTCCACCACGAGATCGCCGCCTGGATCGCCTACACGGAATTCGACGGTGAACTGACACACTGGCGCCTGCCCAGCGGTGTCGAGGTCGACTTCGTGGTGGGCGACATGGGCCTGGCAATGGAGGCGAAGGCGAGCGCGGTGATCGGCCGACATCACCTGAAGGGGCTGCGCAGTCTGGCTCAGGAACACAGTCCGGCACGGCGGGTGATTGTGTGCCTGGAGGCGCGTGGGCGGCGGACCGCGGACGGGATCGATGTGCTGCCCGCGGCGGAGTTTGTGCGGCGGTTGTGGGGCGGCGATCTGGTGTAGGGAACGTGTGGAGGGAGCCTATCAGTCGTCTTCCTGGTCCAGGAATCGGGAGGCGAAACCGGGCGGCGGCAGCGGGCACTCCTCGCTGCGGCCGAACCACCGGTAGCGATTGCGTGCGAAGAGGCGGTAGGCGGTGTCGCGGAGTGGGCGGGGAATGATGACGGCGAGGGACAGGGCCGGGTAGGGGAAGCGCAGGTGGCGCGCGATTCGCAGCAGGGCAGTGGAGGCCGTGTGGACGCCGGCCTGGTCGACGAGGACGATGGAGTCGGGGAGGGCGTCAACGCCGGTGCCGGGGTCGGCGAGGGTGATCACGCGATGGGCGGCGGGGGAGTGGAGGGGGGCGAATCGAAAGCGGGCACGGGGGTCGCGGGCGGCCGTCCAGCGCACGGTGGCGTTGCAGAAGTTGCAAACGCCGTCGAAGAGCACGACCGGGCGGGGATCTGTCATGGGTGTGTCGGGTGCATTGCACGTGGGCGTCCGGGTGCGCGATTGTGGCGCGTCATTCGCCGGGGCAATAATAACCCGGCCGTCCGCCGGATGCCTTGCCGTCCGGGTCCCGCGGGGACTTCGGCCCGGGGTCGGCGGACGGACGGAAACCGAAACAAGGAGACAGCTTGGACATGAGTGTGCGGTTGCTGGTGGGTACCGCGAAGGGCGGGTTCTGGGTGACGAGCGACGATCGTCGCCAGTGGGAGGTCGAAGGACCCTTCTTCAAGGGATGGAAGGTTACGGCGGGGCTGCGGTTGGAAGGCGGGGGGTTCGTCGCGGCGGTGGCCAGCGAGATCTACGGACCCGCGATTTTCCTGTCACCCGACGGGGAGTCGTGGGAACAGGTTGAGGACGGACCGGCCTACCCGGACGGCGACGATCGCAGGCTGCGGCAGATTTGGACGCTGCGCGAGAACCGGGGTACGGTGTACGCGGGTGTGCAGGACGCGGGGGTGTTCACGAGCGGGGATGGCGGCCGGTCCTGGCAGCCGGTGCCGGGGCTCAATGAGCATGAGACGCGCGGGGGGTGGATGCCGGGGGCGGGGGGGCTCTGCTGTCATGCCTTTCTCTTTGACCACAACGATCCGGACCGCATGTGGTGTGGGATCTCGGCGGTGGGCGTCTTTCGAACAGACGACGGCGGGGCCACGTGGATTCCGAAGAACCGGGGCGTGTACTGGGCGCACGAGGACGAGGAATTCAAGGAGATCGGGCACTGTGTGCATGGGCTGGCCCAGGATCCGGACGATCCGCGGCGGATTTACAGGCAGGATCATTCGGGGATGTACCGGAGCCGGGACGGAGGTGAGAGCTGGGCGCGAAATCAACACGGTCTCCCGTCCACCTTCGGCTTTCCGGTCGTGCTGGACGCCGCCAGCCGGTTCCTCTTCTCGGTGCCGCTCGAAGCCGATCAGTACCGGTTGCCGGTCGGCGGTGCGCTGCAGGTCTTTCGGAGCATGGACGGGGGCGACAGCTGGGACTCCGCCTCGGCGGGTCTTCCGGAGGTTCACGCGTACGGCGGAGTGCTTCGTGGCGCGATGGCCGTCGACAACCTGGAGCCGGGCGGCGTGTACATGGGGACGACTTCGGGGACGCTGCACGTGAGCCGCGATCTGGGCGGGAGCTGGACGAACCTGCCGGTGATTCTGCCCAGAATCCTTCACGTCTCGGTGTGGGCGTAGGGCCGTGGACATCCCGAGCACGACGCGCGTTGCCGGACGCCCGAGGCCCACGGTCACCGTCTTCCTGCCGTCCCTCCTGGAGCCGGTCACCGGCGGGGTCCGTGAACTGACGGCTTGTGGGGGATCCCTGCGGGAGGTCTTCGCCGATTTGGTAGCCCGCGAACCGCGGCTGAAGCCGCACCTCTTCAACGAGGCAAGTGAGTTCCGGCGCCATGTGCTGTGCTTTCACAACGGGACGAACACTCGGTGGCTCGGTAGTCCTGCCGCCGGGGAGAATGACGACGGGCAAGGGGGACGACGCGATGGCTGGGACACGCCGGTGTCGGAGGGGGACACGGTGGTCTTCATGCAGGCGGTGTCGGGTGGATAGGGTTACCCGGGCGGACAGTCCGCGGGCGCGGACAGCCGTCCGCGGAATCCCCCCGCTGCCGCGGCGAAAGCGTCCTGCTCGCGCGGCGAGGGGATCAGCGAACGATCAGCACTTTCGCCAACCCCTTGGGGCACGCCAGGTTAGATGCGACCCGAATCTAGGACCGCCGGGATGATAATGCGGCTCGGGTGGCTGGCCAGCGGTCCCATTGGTGAGGAACGCGACACCATGACAAAGAAGAACGGGAAGCGCCGTGGCTTGATGAGCTATTCATCATCCCGGAGCTTTCTCACCGTGATTGCCGTTGCCGTCGTCGCATGTACGGAGACCTCCCCCGTTCCTGACGCCGTGTCCGGAACCTACGTCGGCATAGCCGCCGTCCGCGCGGGGGCACCACACGCCGCCGCTCCGGACACCGTTGACGCGCCAGACACCGCCACCTTCCCGCCGAGCGTGATTCGTTGGTGGTGTTCCTTGAGGCGGACTCGAGCCGCGTGGTGACCTGCCCGTGAACGGCGAGTTCTAAGTCCGTCTCCCCAATTAGGGGTCGGCTTGCAGACTGGATTGCAGAGCACTCGTACATTAGTATGAATAATACCGCATTTCGCTTATTGCTCCATGATCATGCTGACTCTCGACCACATCAGAACCCAACTCCGCCGCCTCGACGGTGAGCCCGCCGACTCGCTTGAGTCCGACTCGCTCGAATTGAAGTCGTGGAACTCGAGTGGGTCTGCCCGCAAATCACAGATCCGCGAGATCCGGGAAACGGTGGTTGCCTTCGCGAACGCGAGCGGAGGTTTCCTCGTCCTCGGGATCAGCGACAGAAAGCGGACGCGCGCTGAAGCAATCCACGGCGTGGCCGATCTCGACGCGGCGTCTCTTCGCCGGGACATCTACGATGGTACGGAACCGCATGTCCTCGTGGAAGTTAGCGAACTGAAGGAGCCTGAAGGCAGAGTGCTGGTGGTTCGCATACCACCGGGGTTGCCTCCTCACACCACTTCGGACGGGGTGGCCAGGATAAGAGTCGGCAAGGACAGCAAGCCACTGACAGGATCCAATCTGGCCAATCTGGTCGTGTCTCGGGGCAGACGGGATCTTACCGCCGAGATCCTGCCGGATCTGAGATTCTCCGACCTCGATCCGCGGCAATTCGACCGCCTGCGCCGGCTGGTCAGAGCCGATCCAGCCAGAAGTGACCTGGCGGAGCTGGAGAACCGAAAGCTGGCGGAAGCGCTCGGCCTTACATCACGCAGAGGGATTACCCTGGCTGCGGTTCTTCTGCTCGGATCTCGTGCCTCGCTTTTCCGCACCGTCCCGCGTCGTGAGCTGGTCTTCTCCAGAACGCGCGGCGCCACGGGATGCGATGTGCGCCGGGATCTGCGTGCTCCACTCCTGGAAACCCTCGAGGAAGTCCGGAGCCTGCTTGCCGCGAACCTTCGCGTCATGCCTATCGAGCCTGCCGGATTCCACCAACTCGAAATCCCCGACATCACATGGTGGATCGCGCGCGAAGCGGTGCTGAATGCACTGGTTCACCGGGACTACTTCCTGCACCAGTCCATTCACCTGAGTCTCTCCGACGATCGCCTGGAAATCACAAGTCCCGGAGGGTTTATCGGGGGCGTCACGGCGGAGAACATCCTCCGCCACCCCCCGGTTCGGCGCAACCCGCTGCTTGCGGACGTTCTGCAAACGATCGGTCTAGTTAACCGGCTGGGTCTCGGCGTCGACCGTATCTACGAAGAATCACTGTCTCTTGGGAAGGATCTGCCGCGCTACAAGGCCGACGAGTCCCACGTCAAGCTGGTCCTGCCCACACGAACACACACGGACTTTGCCCGATTCGTTCTGGAGATGCGAAGTGGAGGTGAAGAGCTCGGGGTCGACGACCTGATCGTCCTGCGTGGGTTGGCGAGGCGCCCCGTCCTCGACCGGTGGTCCGCGTCCAGGCTGCTGCAGCTGTCCGCCGATAAGGCCGCGGAGATTCTGGTTTCGCTAAGGATGCGCGGATTCCTCGTTCCGCAGGGAAGGGGCCGAGGGACCAAGTACCGCCTGGCCCGTCGACACTCCGCCCTGGTGGAATCCGTCGATGGCGACCAGGACATCTGGCTGGACGAGGAGTCCGTGAGGCTGCGATTGCTCGCGATTCTTCCCGAGCGGGGCCGTATCACAAACGCCGAGATCCGACGCCTGTCGGGTTACTCCAGAACCCAGGTCCTGAAGCTCATGCGCTCGCTGCGAGAGGAGGGACTGGTCAGAGTCCGAGGACGTGGGAGAGGGGCTCACTACGTTGCGGCGGATCGGGAGTAGTGCATCGACCGGCTCCGGCGCGACTGGTCAGCGCGGACTCGAAGGCCGCCAGACTCTCGGAGATCCCGTCTCCGGCATGCCGGAATTCCTCGGGGATCGCGCGTTCCCTGGGGCTCTTTCCTCCGGATCGATCCGGCCACAGAATCATGGGGACGGTCCGCGGAACCAACTGTTCCGGGAGTTCACGCAGGGTGTGCTAACGGTGCGATCATCGCACGGAAATGAGTATATGAGCATATGAGCAGGTTCATCGAACGCCGCAGATTTCTGGCAACCGCCGCCGCCGCGGCAACCGTAGGTACGATTAGGCCCGGGATCCTGGGCGGTTCGGAGTCGTCCCCGGGCGTCGCGGCCCCTCCCGCACCCCCCCTCCAGGCCCCGCAACAGGAGCCCCCGCCCCTGATCCCCCTCGGAAACGGCGAGGCCCCCGCGCTTCAGTTCCAGGCCTACCCGGGCGGGACCGGCGCCCTCATGGAGAAGCTCTGGCGCGATAACGGCGGCAATCCCTTCGAACGCAACGACATTGACATCGAGCGCTGGAGCGGTCCCGTCCCCACCAGCGAAGAGGACCTCGCATTCCTGCCGGTGCACCGCCTCGCGGCCCTGATCCGGGCGCGGGAAATCACCTCTTCCGAACTCACCGAGATCTACCTCGGCCGGCTCAAGCGGCTTGATCCGGTTCTCCTCTGCGCGGTGACCATCCTGGAAGGTCGCGCCCGGGAAGAGGCGCGCCAGGCCGACCTCGAGCTCGCAGCGGGCGACTGGCGCGGTCCCCTGCACGGCATCCCCTACGGGATCAAGGACCTGTTCGCGGTTGCGGGGACCCGCACGACGTGGGGATCCGCCGAATTCAGCGGACAGTTCACGCGGTTCGACTCCGAAGTCGCGGTGCGGTTGCGCGAAGCCGGCGCCGTACTGGTGGCCAAGCTCGCGACCGGCGAGTTCGCGCGGGGCGATCGCTGGTACCGCGGCCGGACCCTGAACCCGTGGAATCTCGACGAGGGATCGAGCGGGTCGTCGGCGGGGCCCGGGTCGGCCACGTCGGCCGCGTGCGTGGCTTTCGCGATCGGGACGGAGACCCAGGGCTCCATTGTGTCGCCCGCGCGTCGGTGCGGCCTCACCGCGCTCCGGCCCACCTTCGGCCGCGTCAGCCGCTACGGCGGGATGGTCCTGTCGTGGAGCATGGACAAGACCGGGCCGATGTGCCGCAGCGCGCTGGACTGCGCGCTCGTCTTCAACGCGATTCACGGTGCGGACGAGAAGGATCCGGGATCGCTCACGACTCCGTTCCGCTTTGATCCCGCCCCCGACCTGGCGGCTATGCGCATCGGCTACACGGAGGACGCGCCCGAGTCGTTCGTCGAGGCGCTCCGCGGCCTGGGCGCCGACCCGCAGCCGATGCCCGAGATTCCCCGGGGGCGGTCGAATGCGCTGGGAGTGGAATCGAGCGCCGCTTTCGACTTCCACGTCGCGCCGAATGGGGAACTTCCCCCGATTCCGGAGGACCTGGAGGAGGCCGAACGCCGGCGTCGCAGCCGTTTCCGGGGGAGCCGCGACGTACCCGCCCTCGACTTCGTCCAGTCGCAACGCCGACGGCTGATCCTCATGAAGGAGATGGCCGAGGTCATGCAGGACTTCGACATGTTCGTGAGCGGATCGGGTCAGGTCGGACTGACCAACCAGACCGGACATCCGGCGGCGATCGTCCCGTACGACTATGGCGTGCGCAATCCCGATTCGGACAGCCCGACGGAGATGCCGCTCACCACAACGCTGATCGGCGATCTGTTCGCGGACGATAAGGTCCTGAGCGTGGCCCATGCGTTCCAACAGGGGACCGACTGGCATTCTCGACGGCCGGAGATCGGAGGGTAGGGCGGGCGGACCCGGGAACCCCGCCAAGTCGCGACTTGACCCCCCCACCACCTCCCCCCCACGTTGGTTGCCGACCCGAAAACCCCGATGCCCATGACACACCTCGCTACGATTCGCCCTCGCTCCCCCCGGGGCGCGTCTCACCCACGGACGCCGACCACCACAAGCGCCCTGCTCGGCACTGCCCTGGCCTTCACGGCCACCGCCTGCATCCCCGACAACCCCGCCCCACCCCCCCAGGACCACCCGGACACGACGGCCGCCGTCCTCGCCGCGGCCACCACAATCACCGTCCCGGTTCCGGACCCCGCGCCCCCCACCCCACCCCCCGTCCTCGATCGCGAGACCGCCCTGGTGCTCGCCCTGATGTTCTCGTGCGTCGACCGCCCACACGCGTTGCCGGCCAGCCGGTCCGGCTACCTCACGGAGATGACCTACACGCGGCGGCCCGGGTTCGAACGGGACCGCGCCTTCTACGGCTGCTCGGACTGGCACTCGGCGGTGAACACTACCTGGGCGATGGTTCGCCTCATGAAGGAACGGCCGGAGTTTCCGGCGTCCCCCGTGCTCCGCGAGAAGCTGGAAACCCACCTCTCCGAATCCACCATGGCGGGCGAGCTCGCCTATCTCGCCGAAAACCCCGCGTTCGAGCGGCCATACGGTTGGTCGTGGCTGCTCCTGCTGCACGCCGAACTGGAAACGTGGAGCGATCCCGAAGCCGCCGAGTGGGCCGACCATATCGATCCGCTGGCGGATCTCCTGGCCGAGCGCATGGCCGACTACCTCGGCGGTCTGGAGGAGCCGGTGCGAATGGGGTGGCACCCGAACACCGCCTTCGCGATCTCGATGAGCCTGCGGGCTACGGCGATGGTGCGGCGGCCAACGCTGGAAAGAACCCTCAGAAGTGCCACCATGCGATTCTTCGGCGGCGAGCGGGAGTGTCCGGTCGACAAGGAGCCCGGGAGCTCGGACTTCCTGTCGCCCTGTCTTGAAGAGGCCGCGCTCATGGCTTCGGTGATGCAACCGGACGCGTATGTGCGATGGCTGGACTCGCACCTTCCGCCCATCGATTCGGAAGAGTTTGCCCCGCTCCGCACCTCCGCCCTTTCGGATTCCACCAGGCGCTTCCGGATGAGCATGCCCACCGGGGGGATGCCCGCCGAATTCGCGGAGGCGCTCAACACGCTGATGCAGGCTTCGCAGCGCGCAATGGACAGCATCCGCCAGAGCGCGGTCGACAGCCTCGGCCGCTCGACGGGCGGAGACTCGGTGCGGACCGGTCTGAGCCGCATGTCGATGGGTGCGCGCTCGCACCTGATCGGGCTCTCCTTCTCACGCGCCGAGGCGATGTTGCGCATCGCCGCAGCCCTTCCGGCCGGAGACCCGAGGGTCGCGCGCCTGCGTGAGTTGGCGGCGCAACACGGGCGCAGCGGCTTCGAGACGATGTTCGACGCCGGCTATTTCGGCTCCCACTGGCTCGGCTCCTTCGCGCTCAAGTACCTGGTCGAGTCCGCCAAGGGCACCGTCCCGTGACCCCATTGACACGCCCGGCGACGGGGTCGGCCGTCCCCGACACACTTCCGACCCGATCCGCCGCCAGCGCGGCCGTCGCCCTGCTCCTCGCTTCGCTCGCAGCCCTTGCCAGCCCGACTCCGGCCATCGCCCAGGGCACCGTCGTCACCCGCGCCAACCCGGCCGATGCGGGCATGTCGGCGGGAGTGCTCGCCGGGGGCGTCGCGCAGTACGAAGAGGCGATTGCGCGCGGAGATCTGGTCGGCGCGGTGCTCCTGGTCGCGAAGGACGGCAAGGTCGTTCTGCACGAGGCGCTGGGGTGGAGGGACAAGGCGCGCGGGATCGCCATGGAACCGAACACCATGTTTCGCATGGCGTCGAACACCAAGCCGGCTGTGGCCACGGGCGTGGCGACGCTCGTGGAGGACGGCAAACTGGCCTGGGACGGTCTGGTCCGCGAGCACATTCCGGAGTGGGACAACTACCGGGCCGGGTTCATCAACGTCGGCCACCTCCTGTCGCACGCCAGCGGCCTCAGGATCCCCACGCTCTTCCTGCGACCGTACATGCAGCCGAGCGCGGAGCACCCGAGCGCGCCCACCCTGCAGCTCGAGGCGGCACGATTCGGCGCCGTCGGCGCGGAGGTGGCTCCCGGGACCAGCTACAGGTACAACAACCCCGGGTACAACACGCTGGGCGCGCTCGTCGAGATCGCTTCCGGGATGCCGCTCGAGGAATACCTCGACCAGGAGGTCTACACGCCGCTAGGCATGCACGACAGCTATCATCACGAGCTGGACGAGAAAATGGACGGCAAGCTGGACCGGATGTCGGTGGTCTACTACCAACGCGACGGCGAAGGCGGCTGGACCCCCGGCTGGACCCCCGGCGATCCACCCCAGGTCCCCTTCGTGCGGGCTTCCGGCGGAATGATCTCCACGGCCGCCGACTACGCCATCTTCTGCCAGATGTTCCTGAACGGCGGGATCTACGACGGCCAGCGCATCATCGCCGAGGAGACCGTGGCGCTGATGACGTCGCCCAAGATTCGGACCAACCCGAATTCGGACGGGCCGCCGAGCTACTACGGTTACGGGTGGTCGGTCTCGGCCGACGGGGTCTTCTCGCACGGTGGCTCGGACGGGACCAACGCTTTCGTGGATCCGGAGAACCAGTTGATCGTGCTGGTCTTTACGCAGACGCCCCGGGGCCGGAACCCGGTGAGACGGTTCCTGGAGCTGGTGAACCTGGCGATCGAAGGGTAGTAGCCCGTGGACAAGATCCCCCCGGCATTCGAGCGGCGATGCATCCGGGCTGGCCGCTTCGCTCTGCGTTGCTCCTCGGGCGAATAGCGCTGCTATTCACCTCTCGTCGCACCTGCCAGCCCGGCGCCTCACCGCTCTCGGTGGTCGGGCGGCTTTGTCCACGGACTGCTGGGGGACCGCACGGCGCCTTGCCGCTCTCGATGCCCGCGCGGACCTGTCCTCGGATGGCGGGGTAAGAGACTTGTCTTACACCCCCGCCCGCTTCCTCCAGTAGCGCGCCAGCCCCCACCAGGAATCCGGAAAGCCCGAAGCGGTCGCGTACTGATCGAGCAGCGTCTCCGACACCGCCCCCCCCAACCCCTCCACCACCCACGCGGCGAAGTCCCGGGCCCGCTCCACGTCACCACGCGTCCCCCCGCCACCCGCCCCCCCACCCGCCAACGACCCCCGCACCCACCCCGCCCACGCGTCCAGCCCCTCGCGCAGCTCGGCAAAGTGTTCTTGCACGTTCCCATACGCCCCAAAGTGCGTCGCGACGATGCGCTCCGGCGCCCACGCCATCACGCGCTCCATGCTCATCTTCCAGAGCTCCACGTCGATGTCGGGCGGCGGCGTGACCGGAAGCGCCGGACCGTTCCCGATCCGTATGCCACCGACATCGCCCACCCACGCCGTCCCCGTCGCGGCTTCGTAGTACGCCACATGATGCTTGGCGTGTCCGGGAACGTACGCGACCTCGAGGCGGCGGCCGCCGAGGGCCACCACGTCCCCCTCGTCCACCACCCTGAGCGCCGACCACGGCACGGGTAGGAAGTCGCCCCAAAGCGTCGCCATCGCGTCCCCGTAGATCCGCCCCGCCGAGGCCAGGAGGCGAGCCGGGTCGGCCATGTGGCGCGCGCCCAGCGCGTGCACGTACACGGTCGCGCCAGGGGCCTCCCGCGCGATCGCCCCGGCCGCGGTGGCGTGATCGAGGTGGATGTGCGTGAGCAGAACCGCGCGCACATCATCCAGCGAGCGTCCCATCTCGGCCAGACCTGCGCGCAACGCCCCCAAGCGGGCCTCGGGGCCGGGATCGACCAGCGCGATCCCGTCCCCCAACTCCAGCACGTTCACTCCGATGATCGTCGGGCGGCCCTGGAAGTACAGGTCCACCATGGCGGCGCCCCCGCCGATCGGGGTGACGGCCGCCGCCGCCTGACTCACCGCAGGCCCTCGCCCGCCGGTGTCCGCCGGATCGCCCGGCCCGGCAACACACCCTTCACGAGCGCGCCGTCCCGCACCACCGGCGTCCGGCCCACGAGCACAGAGACGAACCCCCCGGACGGCGTGGAGGGGGCGTCGTAGTCCGCGAGATTGAGTACCGTTTCGGGGTAGAAGACCGCGAGGTCCGCGTCGGCGCCCACCTGGACCCGCCCCTTCCGGGCCATCTCCGGGACCACCCCCTCGACCCTGCGCGCCGGCAGGGTGGTCATCTTGGCCAGGGCATCCATGAGCGACAGTGCGCCCCGATCGCGCGCATAGTGACCCAGGATGCGAGCGTCGAGGCGTTCAGCCCGCCCCGGCCATTGGAGACGGCGGTACACGGCATCCTCGCGCCTTGGGGCTCGGTTCGGCAATTGACCTATCGACTCGGCAGGAATCAGCGCCATCCGGCATAATTTCCATTTGGGCGAGGCAATGTCAAATGCATCCCCATCCTGGTCTTCGCGCAGAGCGTCACGACCAACGGTGCCTTCCAGCAGATCTTCTTCCGCAGCAGCTTCGGCCTGCCCGGTCAGGGACCGCCGGCGATCGGCGATCTGATCGATGGACACCGCGCAGGGGTGGCTGCTCTTCAACTTCGACGGGACGATCCGGAGCGGACTGGGGGACACGCGGCGGGCGCAGCTGGGGGGGCGGATCAGGGCCTGTTGACAAAACGCACACAATGGATGTTAATTGACGCATGGCTGGCGGCTTCGATTGGAACCTGGAAAAGAACCGACAACTCGCCGAAAGCCGAGGGGTCTCGTTTGAGCGGATCCTCTCCGCGATTGAGCGAGGGGATCTGGTGGATGTGCTGGAACACCCCAACCAGGAGCGATATCCCGGGCAGAGGATCTACGTTGTGGACATCGATCAGTACCTCTACCTCGTCCCGTTCGTGACTTCGGCGGACGGGACACGATTCCTGAAGACGATCATCCCCAGCCGGAAGGCGACGCGGGACCATAAGAGGAGGAAACCACCGTGAGAGACCAACTGAATGCCGAAGAGCGGGAGATCCTGGAGAAGTTCGAGCGGGGTGAGTTGCGGCGCACCGCCGGTTCGGAAGCCGAGATGGAGACTGCCCGTCACATGGCCCGGAGCACTTTCAAGAAGACGCGGCGGGTCAACCTTCGAGTGACTGAACGCGACTTCAACTTGGCGCACGCTCGGGCGCGCGAGGAGGGCATCCCCTACCAGACCCTGTTGTCGAGCGTCATCCACAAATATCTGGCGGGCCGCCTCACCGAGGAGAGGTAGCCAGGACGCCGTGACATCATGACAGGCGCGGTTGTCGGCCGATCCTCTTCGCCTGCATGATGGTCAGCAGCCCGCCGATCACCATGCCGGCGAATCCCGCAGGCCGTGGCGAGGCGCAACCTGGGGTATCCCCTCAGGTTTGACAACCGGAGGGCGCGGGAGGCGCTGGGGATGACTTTCCGGCCCGCTGCGGAGTCGGTCGTGGAGCACTTTCAGCAGTTGCTGGATGAACGATGGTCACGAGTTGGCCGCCCGTGGACGCATCCCCGCGGGGCTGTTCTGCGGGCTGTCAGGCTGCACCCCGCCCCTTTCCGTCATTGCGCAGCCGGATCATCCAATAGGCCCCGACGGCAACCAGGCCGATGGAGATCACCTGGGCAAGAGTGAGCGCGCCGAAAAACAGGTCGCTCTTGGCGCGGAAAATCTCGACCACGAACCGCTCGATGCCCGCCAGCGCCAGCCAGGTCATGAAGAGCCATCCGGCCGGGTGCCGCCCTCGGCGCAGCGACAGGAGCAGCAGGAAGATCAGGGTGGACATCCCGGTTTCGTAGAGCTGCGTGGGATGGACCGGCAGTATCTCCCCGTTCTTCTCGATCATCGCGGGGTCGATGGTGATGCCGAACCGTTCAGCGATCGTGTCGGCGTGCGTGGGGGGAATCCCCCTCGGGAAGGCGATCCCGACCCAGGAATCGGGGGGACGGCCGTAGTCGTCTCCCACCAGGAAGGACAGTAGCATCATCACCCTGAACGAGGTGATCTCCTCCCCTCCCAGGACGGGAGCCACTCCGGCAACCTGAACAGTTCTGGATACATGGTCTGGTGGTGTCAGTTGAATTGAATGAGCGATGGGACCAGACGACCTGTGTGGGTTCCTACGACTTCGGAATCTCCTTATCCGGATCCACGAAGGGCCGCGGCACCACGGTGGCTTCCCGCTCGCCGTCCGGCGTGTTCACGCCAAGGCGCGTCCCCAGCTCCGCCGACGCGGTCGGCACCATCGCATACCCGATGTTACGTCCCAGCCGCGGCGAGTAGACGGCCGAGGTCACAACCCCGACCTCCTCTCCACCCCGGTGCACCGGCCACCGGGTCACATTCAGATCGAGCGGATCCCCGCTGATCTCGACCCCAGCCAGCTTCCGCCCCGGCCCCTCCGCCGCGATCCGCGCCAACGCCTCGCGCCCAATGAAGTCCCCCTCCTGATCGTCGTCCACCTGCCACCCCAGCCCCACCTCGTACGGATTCGTGTCTAGCGTCATGTCGATGCCGTAGTTGAGGATGCCGGCCTCGACGCGGCGGATGTCGGACGGACCCGTAGGCGTAATGCCCAGGTCGCGCCCCGCGTCCATCACGCGGTCCCATAGTTCCACGCCCCGGCTGCCGTCGCGCAGGTAGATCTCATAGCCGACCTCGCCGCTCCACCCCGTGCGCGTTACCACCACCGGGATCCCGTCGAGATCCGTCTCCAGGAACCAGTAGTAGCGCAGCTTCAGCACCTCGTCCCCGAATAGCCGCCGCACGACCTCCTTCGACTTCGGGCCCTGCACCTGCATGGGCGAGACGTCCGGTTCGCAGATGTGGACATCGAGCCCGGAGTTGAGCGCGACGCCCTTCGCGTACAGCAGCACGTCACTGTCCGCGAGCGCGAGCCAGAAGTGATTCTCGCCCAGACGCAGCAGAACGGGGTCGTTCACGATGCCGCCGTCGGCGGCGCCGATCAGCACGTACTTGCCCTGTCCGACGGCACACTTCGACAGGTCGCGCGGGGTGAGCAGGTTGGTGAAGGTGAAGGCGTCCGGACCGGTGATCTCGACCTGGCGCTCGACGCTCACGTCCCACACGGTGACGCCGGTCAGCAGTCTCTCGTACTCGGCGTGGAGGTCGTCGTAGCGGGTGGGGAGGAACATGTGGTTGTAGACGGTATAGCTCTTGCAGCCGGCGCGCAGGGTGGCCTCGAAGTAGGGGGAACGGCGGAGGCGGGCGCCGCGCTGGATGAGGGACATGTCGAAGGTGGGCATGGGGGGGTTCCTGGGGTGGGGGATGGACTGGGTCCCGGACAAGCCGGGTTTCCGACCCGCAATCATATCCGGCCGCCCATGCGCGGGGCCAGCCCACCCGGGGGTTGGCGGTCCAAACGTCGCCCCCGCCGATCACCTTCCCGCGCTCCACCGTGCGAGCCTCAGCTTAGTTGACATTCAGTGCGTAGCTCCTCATCCTTGGACTGCACGCTACCGAAACGAGGGACGCTGTCCAAGGTCCCCGCCGGGCCGGGGACAGAGCGGCGGGTGGCTCAGGGCGAGGAGGCCTCACATTCACGCCCGATGGGGAGGATGACGAAAATGTCGTGGAGTTGTACGATGCGGTCTGGGCCTTGGCGAAGTTGGACGATCCGGTCGCAATCAGGCCGCTAGCAGGCTTCGGAATGATTGGGTTTGATTTCTACGACTGGCTGGTCTTCCAAGGCGTACCCGCGTTGCGGGAGGTGATCGCCACGGCCAAGGGGCCCGGCAGCACAAGGAGGCAGCGTTCGGCCCGGCGCTCGGCGTTTGAGGTGATGGCGATGTTCGTGGACGAGCGGGGCCCGCAGGGGCTCGATGCCGGGCTCCTTTCGGAGATCCGCGGCTTGGCGGCGTCGGCCCTCGACGACCCGGAAATCGTCATCGAGGCAATAGACCTGAGCGTGCTGCTCGAGGATGCCGAGCTCACCGGCAAGGTGGAGCGCCTTGCGGCAACTCCATCTGCGGTGCAGGCCCTCAGGATTACCGATGCGGGCCGGATTGCCGACATACAGGAGCGTGCCCTTCGGATGTTGCGGGATCCGACACCGCTGTGGTATGACTTCGAGTGGTGGACGGATGGCCGTCTCAAGCGGTGTGTGGACGGTGACATCCGCGATTCCAGGGTGTGTCGGCGATTGCTTGTCGACCGCCGCTGACTCGATGGGCCGATGGGTATCGGGAACCACCATTGTCCGCGGGCTGCCAGCCCTGTTCCGTCCGACGACTGACGGCTAGCCCGACCGCTCCAGCGCCCACACCTGGATGTACTCCACCCCGAGATCGTCGGTGGCAAGACCCAGTATGTAGTCCTCGCCGATTTCGTAGATGTCCAGCCCGGCCGGCGTTTCCACGAACCCCAGGACGCGCCCTTCGGGGTTGAAGACCGTCCAGACCGGATTGGTGCCCCCTTCCCCGGGCAGTTCGTATTCCCGCACCCAGAGGTGGTCCACCAGGTCGGCCGTCGCCGCGGCGAAGGCGGGAAAGGTCTCGGGCAGGGGCATTTGCTGGAGGTCTTCACGAAGCTCTCGCCCCCGGTCCGCCCGTTCTTCCTCGGGTATTCGCGCGACCCGATCCTCGATTTCGGCGTCCATGTGGGCCGCGGTGGAGGCGACCAGGTCGTGGTCCCGGCGGACGATGCGCTTCAGCGTCCCGTCGAGGCCGAAGACCCTGATTTCGTAGGTGTCGTTGGGGGCAATGGCCACCAGGCCGTCCCAGGCAAAGGTGGAAATGCGGTGCGCATGCGGAATCTCGGCGCCCCAGCCGCGGGTCCCGTCCCAAAAATTGAACCACTCCGTTCCGGGAAAGGACCCCAGCAGGGACAGCTCATCCCCCTCGGCGTCCTTGACCCGGTAGGTGTCTTCGGGACGAACCAGACCGTCGTCGAGGTTGCGGGGCAACCAGTCGGAGCTGACGATGGCGCCAACCGGCAGGGCGGCCTCCACCCGGAAGAATGAATCGTCCCGCGCCAGGGTGAAGGTCCGCCCGAAGTTGCCCTCGGAGTCGAGGACCGAGAGGTGATTGGCGGGCGAATACAGCGCAAGCAGCGAATCCCCGCGCCATCGGTGCACCTGGAGGAGAGGGTTGAACTCGCCAGGTCCTTCTCCACGGCGTCCCCAGGTGGCCACGTGGATTCCCGACGCATCGAAGACGCGCAGTTCGTGCGACCCCATGTTCGCCACGACGATCCGGCCATCGGACAGAAGGAACGCCTCCCCGGCCCGGTGGAGCATGTATGGGCCCTCTCCCTCCCGGGCGCCGATCGAGACCTCCGGCTCCGTGCCGACCCGCCAATCGAGCCTGGACTCGGATGGTGGTCGGGAGTTTTCGACGATTCGGATGTCGGCGCTGTCGCGTACGGTGGCTTCCAGTGCGGGGGAGCGTCCGTTGGGGGATTGAGGGTCGCCGCAGGCGAAGGTCGCGAGAGCCAGGATGGTCAGGCAGAGCGATGGCTTCATTCGAGTACCCGGTGTTTAATTCGACGGGAGTGCAGACCATGGAAACTGGGGCTGGTGACCCGGGAACGCGAACAGGTATGGGACTTCCAAACCGTTTGTCGGCCACTAATGCCCAATAGTGGCGGACAAATCGGCGGTGCGCTCTTCAACTACGCCGGACTCACTCCTCCGTCCGGCCGTCCCCACGGCTAGCACCGCGCCTTCCCCTCACTTCCCGATTCCGTACATGTGAACGTACTGCACACCCAGATCGTCACTGAATTGCGCGAGGATGAAATCGGCTCCGATCTGCAGCACCGAGAGCTTAGCGGGCACTTCGACGATTCCGAGGTAGCGGCCGTCCCCCGCGAAGACGAAGAACTCGTTCATGTCGTCGCCCGCGCCGTACCGCCGCTGACCCGCCCAGATGTTTCCTTCCGGGTCGACGTGGAGCCACTCGAATGTGGGGAGGTGGGGGGGATAGGGGACGGAGAGTGCGCCCCGGATCACCTCGTCGGGGGAACCGCCTTCGAGCCGGTCGCCGAGTCCCAGGATCCGGTCGCGAATTTCGTTCTCGTTGGCAGCTCTGGCTTCCTCGGTGACGGGGCGGTGTTCACGCGCAAGCCGGATGATCCTCGACAGGCGGCCATTCGCGTCGTAGGCCTCGATCGAGTACGAGTCGCCCTCCGTCACAAGGTACCCGTCGGGGCCCACCGCCACGGCGAACGATGGCTGGAAGTGGAACCCCCCGGGCCTTCCTCCCGGTGCGGCTCCGGGCCGGTACCGTCCTGCATTGTAGACGCCCACGGAATCGGCCACGCCGCCGGTATCCGGGACCACCGCCACCAGCACGGAGCCTCTCTTTGTCCCGGTTCCGGAGTTCGGAATCATCTCGGGAGTCGAGAGAAGGAGGACACCGGTGGGGAGGGCCCCCAGGAAGTCACAGCAGCTGTAAGCGGCCAGCAGAATGCCCCGGTCGACGATGTCGCGCAGGTCGTACCACAGCGAAAGCCGCATGCCCGGCATCGCCCGTCTCCCGAAGCGTCCCTCGTCGTCGAACACGGAGAACTGGTGCGTCTCCTCGCTCACCAGGATCGAGTCTCCGCGATACGGGAAGATGCGGCCCGGGTAGGAACCGAACTCTCCCGGGCCCTCGCCCCGTCTCCCCCAGTCCTCGATGTGTTCTCCCTCGGGGGAATACACGCGGATCATGGCGCTCCGACCGTCCAGGACGGCGATCCGGCCGTCCCGGAGCACGACGGCTCCGCTCCTCCAGTTGACCCATCCCAGGAGGTAGCGCTCATCTCCCTCCCTCCGGCCGATGACGACGGACGGTGTGTCGGGGACGCGCCAGCCATCTCCGTCCCACGCCGGTGCCGAACTTTCGATGATCCGGATCCCGGCGCTGTCGAGTACGAAGGGGTCCGATGGGGACGAGTCTTCTCCCGGGGGCCGGTCGCCGCCCTCCGCGCACGCGACGGTGGCGAGGAGCAGGGTGGTGAGGCAGAATCCAAGCTTCTTCATCACCGTTTGTCGGCCACTAATGCCCTGAAGTGGCGGACAACGGTCAGGCATCCAGGTTTGTCGGCCACTATGAGCCTCTAGTGGCCGACAAATGGAGCTGCCGAGGCAGTTTGCAGTTTGATGTTGCTTTGGTGCTCATAATCCTCCGCCTTGCTGATTCCAGGTTCACTCCGCAACGAACGGCATCTCCATCTCGATCCAGATCCCCACGGGTACGCCCTCGTTGGTAGCGGGAAGGAATCGCGCGGCCTTCGCCGCTTGAACGGCCGCCCAGTCCAGCGATGGATGGCCGGAACTGGTCTTCACGATTGCCTCGGAGACAGTCCCGTCGGTGTTGACGAACAGGTAGAGGACGGTGGTGCCGCCGATGCCCTTGTCTCGCAGAGCCGCCGGATACTTGTCTTCGAGAGTCTGCCTGACTTGCCAGTGATTGGCCAACTCGGGCCGCGTGGTGTGGTAGACGTACTGCGGCGTCTCCATGACGCTCGCGTCCGTAGGCACGGGGGGCAGGGGCACTTCGTAGGCGGCTGTGTACGGGGAGGGCGCGGTGGGCAGGGACACGACGGGCAGGGGGGCGTCGGGCTCGTTTTCCCATACCTCGAACAACGTGGGTGCCCATTCAAGATCGTTCCATCCGAGGCTGCCCTGCCCTTGGATGCGCGTAGGCTTGAACGCCGGGGGCTCGAAGGGCTCGACCGCGTCTAGAAAGACCGCGGATTCGAAAGACCTGACCGGAGACCGGTTGAATTTGTAGCTGAAACGGTAGGCCCAGTCAGGGGTGAATGCGCGGGTCACGCCCTTCTGGTATCGGAAACTGAAGGAAAAATGGGGCTTGGACCTGATGTGGGCAGTCATGGTCGGGAAATAGACCCCAGGCGCAGCAAGCTCCTCCGGCTGGGCGGCTTCCTCGGTAACCCCGGGCACCCACATCGCCACCCCGGCCACCATGATGGCCGCGAATGCGAAGAACGCCACTTGCGCCATCGACACCTCGGGAGCCTCGGAGAGCAGCCTGCCGATCCGCTTCTCCAGGAACGACCGCCGGTCCGCGAACGCCGTCGGCGCGAAACCGGGACGGATGCTGTGGCGGGCCGCGGCCCGGACGAGAAGATCTCCGTAGTGCCAGCGGCGATCCGGGAGTCGCTTGACGACGCGATGGTCGCAGTCGAGCTCGATGGCCAGGCACAGGCGGCGGTAGTGCAGCCACAGGAACGGGTTCCAGGGGATGGTGATGAGCAGCGTTGCCATGGCGAACCTCAGAATGCCGTCGCCGGCTCGGCGATGTTCCTCCTCGTGCGCCAGGATCAGCTTCTGCTTCGATGCGTCGGCGTCGGCTACCCATGCGGGCAGGACCACCCTGGGCCGAAACAGGCCGACGATGGCCGGTCCGGTGTCTCGCGACCACAGTACGGTCCGGCCCAGCAGGGTTCCCGGCTCCCAGGCGCGACCGCGACGGAGCAGCTTGACGATGCCGAGCAGAGCCCACAGCGCCAGCCCGGCGGACAGGGCCAGCCAGACCGGCAGCAGAATCCCGTTGAGCGTGTGCAGGACTGAATCGTGGGGGATCGTCAGGGGGAAGAGCGGGGGAGAGACCGTTTCCGGGAGGATGCCGGGCGAAACTTCGGCCCCCTCCCACGCGACCGCGGCATTTTGCCCGGGTGCGGCGACCTCCGTGATCATCAAGCCGCCGGATTCGATTTCCGGCCCCGATCCACCGGTTGCGAAGAAGCGCACCGCCGTGAGCAGAACGGTTCCCACGCCAACCGTGGCCCACACCCACCTGCGGCGTCCCTCGAACAGCTTCTCCGCCGCCAGTCCCGCGACCAGCAACAACAGCCCCACCCCGATCGACCAGAGCATCCATGCGGCGATCATCGTTCTTCCTCCCTTTTCAGACGTTCGTCCAGCTGCTTGCGGAGCCTCCGGACAGCGGCCGGCGACAATGGTTCATCCGCGACGAGCTGGGTCATGAGCAGCTCGCCCGAACCCTTGAAGAGCTTGTCCCTGAGGCGGCCGAGGGCCAATCGTCCCGTCTCTTCCCGTTCGACGAGCGGATGGTAGCGGTGTGCACGGCCCTCCTTGCGGTGGCCGACCATCTCCTTCGCCTCCAGGATTCTCAGCATTGAGAGGACCGTGTTGTAGGCCAGGTCGTCGGCGAGGCGCTCCCTGACCTCGGAGACCGTGGCCGACTTCAGGTCCCACAGAACAGACATGATGTCCATCTCGCGTGCGGTGGGTGGGCGGTTCAATAGTGTCTCCTGCGGGACATTCGCCCGCGGTTCAGGCTGTCGGCGGGAGACGGAGCGTCCCGGCTCGGGCAATCCCATGGTGGGCCCCCCGCGTCGTATGGGGGTTGGGCCAGTGCCGGGGCTCCTGCTCCCAGAGTTCTAGTTGAAGGTAGGCGATGCCAGGCGGAATGTCAACTAGAAATTTGGGAGATCATGCGGATGTGGCCATGGGTCCCCAGTGGACTCCCGGACTTCGGACCCCTACCGCGCCAGCGGCCACACCTGGACCGATTGCACTCCGAGGTCGTCCCTGGCGAGACCCAGGATGTAGTCGTCGCCGATTTCGAAGATGGCCAGCCCGGCGGGCGTTTCCAGGAATCCCAGGACGCGTCCATCGCGGTCGAAGATTGTCCACACCGGACCGGGCCCCCCTTCACCGGGGAGTTGGTATTCCCATCTGATCGAGCGAGACCGGGCTACTGAGGGACCGCATCGCGTGCCGTCATGTCCTCCCGCCATCCGCGTGCCATTCGTGCCCGCGCAAGCTCGTAGCTCGCCTGCATCCGCATACAGTGATCGGCCGTCCCCCAGCCGAGGGCTTCCAACGCGAGCGCCATGGTCGCCGACACGCCCGCCTTGCCGTTGAGCAGTCGCGACAGGGTCCCGCGCTCGCATCCGAGGTGCGCCGCCGTCTCGGTCACGTTCCATCCGACTTCATCCATGTTCTCACGGATCAGTTCGCCCAAGTGCGGGGGGTTCAGCATCGCACCCACGCGCTCGCCGCCAGTGCCGTTCATGATCTGCCCTCCTTCCCTTCAGTGGCAATCTATCAGGTCCACATCAATGGCCTCGCCGTCCTCGAAGCGGAACACCACGCGCCAGTTGCCCGACACGCGCACGCTCCATTGGCCCGCCCGGTCGCCCTTCATGTTTGTTCGCCACTAATGGCCCAAAGTGGCGGACAAATCAGTTCGGACCGGTCACCGCGACCCCTCCGCCCCTCCCTCCAGCGAAACCCGGTAGATGACGACCTCATGATAGTCCGTCCTTCGCGTCGCGACGATCAGGTCCCCGCGAGCCACCTTGGGCGTGAAGGACACCTCGACCTCGAGTTCCGCCACCAGTTCGCAGCTCTCGGTCACCACATGCAGCAATGTCCAGTCGTCCCCGGGATCTCGGAACGTGTTGAGGAACATGCCGTCGCCAAGCGGGACGATGGACACGGAATGTCGGTAGGCGCCCCACCGAATGCCGGCCCCGTCTTCGCTCGCGTCCACGACATCCGCCGGATCCGTCGTGAGGTCACGCGGCCCGCGGCAGACGCGAACCGGGTCGAGTTGCTCGTCCAGGAAGCTCAGCATGTACGGACTCTTTGTCGTGTGGACGTAACCCGAGCCGGCTTGCGTGAGGCGTCCACCGAGCAGTGAATCCTCGAAGCCGTACAGGTTCGGTGCATCGATCGGCACCCCCGCTCTCCGCAGGATCGTGCCATCGGGACCGAGGACCTTGACCGGGTAGCGGTCTCCGCGGCTGAATGCCGCCACCACCAGCGTCCCGTCCTGCCCGTGAATCACCGAGTTGACCTGCCACGCCGGAGATGCGCGAACGTCCCGCACCCAATCGTAGTCGGGCGAGAACACGGAGATCAGTCCCCGCTCGGAGTCCCTGACGAAGACGGAATCCCCGGGCCCTACGGAGATGTCCGAAGGGACGGCGAACTCGCCGGGACCTTCCCCTCTTCTTCCCACGGTAGCGAGGTACGCGCCGGAAGGGTCGAAGACCTTGAAGTGGGCGCCCTGCCTGTCGGCCACTAGGATGCGCCCGCGGCTGTCCTGGGCAATGCCCGCGACCCGGCCGAAGGCGTCGTATTCTCCCGACAGGGAACCGATGGACAGGACCTCTTCAAGGTTGAGTCGCGCCTGGGATTCGGCGGGACGGATGGGGCGGGATTCCTGGGCCTGGGTGGTGGGTGCCAGCGACAGGATGGCGAAAACGGCGATGAGTGTAGGCATTCCGGTCCTCCTTGCGGTGCGGTGTACGGGCTTGGCAAGTGTCGCGCGGTGAGGGAAGGGATGGTCTGGCGCATCCCGTATCCTAAACGCTTAGTTGATAAGGTGCGGAACGCTCTGCCGAATGTCAACTAGCAACGGACGCTGGAGTGCTCCAGAACCTTTGCTGTGGATGGACATCAGCAACAGGATACACTTCAAGGTGCTTCCGGGGGATGGGCCGGGCGACACGGTATGGGTGACCGGATCGCAGCCGTTCGGAGATCCGGATTTTGCGCAGTTCGAGCCCGGTGCGGTGGTGGTGTTGCGTTCGAAGGGCGATCCGGGGACGGTGGAATTGATCGAAGTGGAGGTGGGAGGCGATACGACCTGGCACCGGCGCGTGGAACTGGCGGCTCCGAGACGGCTCACGCCTGCGATGGTGGACGAGGGTGCGGAGATGTGGGTGGCAAGCATGTAAGGGGAAAGCCGGCACACTCCGGCACGGCTTCGCGAGGCATACTTCGATGGGCTCTACCAGCCGGAGTACATTCCTCCCTCGGAAGGACCTCCGGTTCTGACGGCATCCAGGGAAGTCTGGATCAGGACACCGGAAATCCTTAACACCCTGAGGGTGTACTACGCGGTGCCAAGAGGTGATCCGGACGGGTTGCTTCGGCGCGTTCTCCTGCCCGCGTCGTTGTGGCTCACCGACGCGACGGAGACTCACGTCTGGGGTTCCCAGTGGGATTCGATCGGCAGACCCCATGTCATCGGACGACGGCTGGTGGCGCCGGCGGGGTAGGGCCGGAGTCGATGTTCACCGCCGCAAGATCTCGCGGGCCGCCAGCAGGCCCGGCGCCCCCGTGACGCCGCCCCCCGGGTGAGTGCCCGATCCGCACAGAAACAACCGCTCCACCGGCGTCCGATATCCGGCCCAACCCGCGACGGGACGCATGAAGAGCAGCTGGTCGAGGCCCATCTGGCCGTGGTATTCGTCGCCGTGGGTGAGTCCCAGTTCGGTCTCGAGGTCGAGGGGGGTGAAGAGACGGCGGTCGAGGATGCGGTCGCGGGTGCCGGGGAGGTATTCGTCGAGGAGCTGGAGGACATTGGAGAGGAGTGCGTCGCGTGGTGCGGGGTCTTGCCAGGTGGCCCCGCGCAGGTGGTAGGGGGCGTAGCGGATCTGGATGGATGCGAGGTGGTGGCCGGGGGGGGCGAGGGTGGAATCGTGGAGGGTGGGGAACACGATGTCGAGGTGGGGACGTGTGGAGCAGCGGTCGTACTTGGCGTCGTCGCTGGCCCGCTCGAGGTAGTCCAGGGTTGGGGCGACGAGGGTGTGGCCGGCCAGCCGCTCGGCGGCGTCGGGGATGGGTGGAAGCCCGTCGAGGAGCAGGTGAAGGGTGGCGGTGGTGCCGCGCATCCGGATGTTGGCCACCTTGCGGTTGAACTCGGGGCCCAGCTGGGGCGCGCCCACCAGGTCGAAGAAGGTGCGGTGCGGGTCGACGCCCGACACGACGCAGCGGGCCCGGATCTCCTCGCCGCCGGCCAGTTCCAGCCCGGTGGCGGCTCCGTCCTTGATGAGAATCCGCTCCACCTCCGTCCCGGTGCGAATCTCGGCCCCATGGGCGCGCGCGGCGGCGGCCAGAGCCTCCGAAAGCGAGCCGAGGCCGCCTTTCAGGAAGGCGGAAGAGCGAAAGCCGTGGGCCGCGCGGCCGGTGGCGTGGTAGAGCATGCGGAAGGCGCCCCCCATGGCGCTCGGGCCCTGGTCGGCTCCGGGCAGCGCGGTGGTGGCGAGCATGCCCTTGAGAGCGTCGCTGGTGAACCGGTCGTCCAGGAGGTCACGGGCGGGGAGGGGGAGGACGCGGAGCAGTTCGACCGCGTTGCGTTTGCCGAGGCGGGCCGCCTTTGCGAGGGGGCGCAGGAGACGGATTCGCTCTCTCGTGGTGAGGTTGTGGAGGGGTGGGGCGGGGTGGTCGAGGGCGACTCGCAGGATGCGCGCCATCGAGTCCAGGTAGGCGACCCATTCGGGGTATCGGGACGCGTCCTCGTCGCTGTAGCGGGCGATCTCGTGGCGCGTGATGGCCGGATGGCGCCAGAGCGTGAGGGACTCGCCATGACCGGTGAGCGTGGTCGCGACCGCCGCCGGCTCGACCCATTCGAGACCGTGCGCCCCGAGTCCCAGCCGGGCCACCAAGTCACGCCGGAACAGCCCCGCGTCCTGCGCGGCCAGGCCCACCCGGCACGCCGGGAAGATCTCTTCAGTCGCGGCCGCGCCCCCCACCACCCCCCGCCGCTCCACCACCAGCACGCTCCATCCCTTTCGCGCGAGCAACGCGGCCGTGACCAGCGCGTTGTGGCCCGCCCCCACGACGACCGCGTCGTACACCTTCACCGTGTCTTCACCCCCTTCGCCCCTCTCCCCTTCCCCCGCCCCAAATCCCCCATCACCACCCCCGCCGCCAGCTTCCCCGGCGCCCCCATGATCCCGCCGCCCGGGTGCGTCCCCGAGCCGCACTGGTAGTACCCCTTCACCGGCGTCCGATACTTCGCGTATCCCGTCACCGGCCGCAGAAAGAACAACTGCGATGGCGTCAACTCACCCTGGAAAATATTCCCCTGCGACAGCCCCGTCGTGCGCTCGATGTCCAGCGGCGTCACCACCTGACGGTGCAGGATGATGTCCTTCAGGTTGGGGATGTACCGCGTCAGCGTGTCGATCACCGTGTCGCCGAAGGCCTCCCGCTTCTCGTCCCAGGTGCCCTCGCGCAGCTCGTAGGGCGCGTACTGCACGAAGCACGACATTACATGTTTGCCGGGCGGCGCCATGGCGGGATCGATCGCCGAGGGGATGACGATGTCGATGTACGGCTCGCGCGAGAAGTCGCCGTACTTGGCGTCGTCGTAGGCGCGTTCCAGGTAGTCGATGGAGGGGCTGATCGAGACGGCGCCCCGCAGAAGGGGGCCGTGGCCGGGCATGCAGCTGAAGTCGGGGGCCGCGTCGAGGGCCAGGTTGACCTTGCCGGAGGAGCCGCGGAAGCGGTAGGCGCGCACGCCCTGGACTACAACGTCGGGGAGTTCGCTTTCGTCCACCAGATCGAGGAAGGTGCGGTGGGGGTCGAGGCTGGACGAGACCACCTTCGCATGCAGTTCGTCCCCGTTTGCGAGCGCCACGCCATTGACACGCCCGTTCTTCAGCAACACCCGTGCCACCCGCGCATCGGTCCGGATCTCCGCCCCCGCCTCGCGCGCCGCCGACGCGATCGCCTGCGCCACCGCCCCCGTCCCCCCCTTCGCGAAACCCCACGCCCGGAAATGCCCGTCGATCTCGCCCATGTAGTGGTGGAGCAGCACATACGCGGTCCCCGGCGACCGCGGCCCCAGAAAGGTGCCGATGATCCCGCTGGCGGACAGCGTGGCCTTGAGCACGTCGGTTTCGAACCACTCATCGAGGAAGTCGGCCGCACTCATGGTCATCAGCTTGACGAGCAGGTGGAGCTGATCCGGCTCGAGGTCGAGAAAGTGTCGGCCCAGGCGAAGCATGCCGGAGAGGTCGCGGGGGGCCAGTTTGGCCGGATCGGGCGGCACGATGTCCAGCAGGTACTTCACCGCGCGCGCCATATAGAAGAGGGAGCGGCCGTAGTCGTCGTAGGCCTCGGCGTCGCGCGTCGAGAAGCGGGCGATTTCGCGCCAGGTGCGGTGGTGGTCGGCGTCGCGGTAGAGACGACCGCCGTCCGGCAGCGGGGTGAGGGTGCTCTCGAGCGGCAGGATGGCGAGCCCGTGGCGGGGGAGGTCGAGCTCGCGGATGATCTCGGGGCGCATCAGGCTGACGACGTAGGAGAAGACGCTGTACTTGAAGCCGGGGAAGATCTCCTCGGTGACGGTGGCGCCGCCTACAAGGGGGCGCGCTTCCAGGACGCACACGTTGAGGCCGGCGCGTGCCAGGTAGGCCGCGTGGACCAGGCCGTTGTGGCCTCCGCCGATGACGATGACGTCGTGTTGCCTGGTCATGGAGTCAGCGCCTGTCGTCACGCCTTGCCCGTCCGGCGCCTCGCGGCTCTCGCTGTCCGGGCGGCTTCATCCACGGACTGCCGGGATTCCGGAATCGGCGGGCGCTTGTGAAATCGTTCACAAGCCGGCCCTTCGCGGGTAGCTGGTCATGGCGTCAGTTCCGCTTCCGCGGGGGATCGAAGAACGGCGTCTTCACCACCCGTGCCGGTACCGTGTGGCGCACGAACTCCACGGTCAACTCGAACTTCACCCGGCGGCCGGGCCGCGCGAAATCACGCCGAATCGTCGCCAGCGCGATGTACTTCTTCAGGATCGGCGAGAATGTGGAACTCGTCACATAGCCGACCTGCTTGCCGCGCGCGTAGACCGGGACCGCCTCGCGCGAGGCCCGTCCAGCCACCAGCGGAGGCAGCCCCACCGCCGCGAAGCGTTTCTCGATGTGCGGCCAGTCGACCTCGAGCCCGGCAAAGCCCCACTCCGACGGCGCGGCCGCTTCGCGCGCCAGCGCCCTGCCGCCCACGAAATCCCGCCCGGGCCGCGCCTGGACCGCCCACCCCAACCCCGCCTCGTACGGCGACGACTTGCGCGATTCGATCAACGCCGTCCACGCCGAGACGTAGTCCACATCCTTCAGCAACAGCCCCGCCTCGATACGCGCCACGTCGAGCGCGTCGAGCCCGGCGGGCGCGAGACCGTAGCCGCGCCCCGCCTCGGCCAGCGCGTCCCAGACCCCCAGCGCATCGTCGGGGCGCACCCAGATCTCGTACCCCAGATCCCCCGTGTACCCGGTTCGTGTAACGGTGACCGGGGCCGCGCCGATGATCCCCTCCGCGAGCGCGAAGAAGGGGAGCGCGGTGATGTCCGTCCCCGTCACCACCTCCGCCAGAATCTCCCGCGAGGTCGGACCCTGCAGCGCCAGCGCCGCCAAATCGAGCGTGATGTCGCGAACGCGCACATCCATCCCCAGCGCGCAGTCCTGGAACCAGCGCAGACACGGATCCGCGGAGGTGACTCGGAAGGTGTCCGCGCTCATGCGCTGGACCGTCCCGTCGTCGATCATCTTCCCCGCCTCGTCGCACCACGGCGTGTAGAGCACCTTCCCCACCGGGCAATCGAGTGCGTTGCGGGTGACCACCCGGTCGACCAGGGCGGCGGCATCCGCGCCGGAAACTTCGTACTTGCGCAGCGGTGAGACGTCGAACAGCGCCGCGCCGCTGCGCACCGCATAGTACTCGTACTCGTGGCCGGGCTCGTAGCTGAGTGCGCTGGCATACCCGGACCAGTTGCGCCAGCGGCGGCCGTGGCAGAGAGGGGCGGTGCGGGGGTGGAAGGGGGTCTCGAGGAGCATGGGGGAAGTTATCAGTCCGTGGACAAATCCGCGTGAACACCGAGAGCGGCGAGGCGCTGGACAGGCAAGGTGTTAGTCCACGGGCCCTTTGGCCCTTCGCCGAATGTCTGTCTCCGCAATCGTTGAAACTCTGTCTGCATTTGCGTTGAAATCTTGTCTCTGTAGGCGTTGAAAACATGTCTCCGGGCTGTTAGTCTCCTTCATCACGCCAAGTTCACCATTGTCATCCGGCAGGGTTCAGCATGGCATCCAGCGCCGACAAGGAACAAGACGAAGCCACCGAGTACAGGTCCCGGCATGAGTCCGCGCCGTCGCACGTACCCGAGATCGAGCACTACACCCACCGTGTCGCCGAGGAGGAACTGAAACAGTGCCTGGCGGCGGCCGGTGCGGTTCTGATCGAAGGCCCGAGAGCCTGCGGCAAGACGGTGACCGCCCAGCAGCAAGCCGCAAGCGAGGTCTTTATCGAGGTGGACCGGAGGGCCCAGGACATGATCGCGGTCAGTCCCGACCTAGTGCTCGAAGGGGCTGTCCCCCGGCTGATCGACGAGTGGCAAACCGCCCCGGTGATCTGGAACCACGTCCGCCGAGCCGTGGATGCGCGTCGCGGAAAGGGCCACTTCATTCTGACCGGATCGGCAGTTCCACCCGATGACATCACACGCCATACCGGAGCCGGCCGAATCGTCAGGCTGCGTCTGCGGCCCATGTCGCTCTTCGAACTGGGCTCCAGCACCGGCAAGGTGTCGCTGCAAAGTGTGCTCGGCGGAGTGTCCGTACACCACGCGTCGGCCGACCTGTCCGTCCGCGACCTCGCTCGGCTCGTTTGCGTCGGCGGCTGGCCGGGGCACCTTGGGTCCTCGGTCGAAGAGGCCTTGCGAGTGAACCGGGGCTATGTGGACGACATCTGCCGTGCCGACCTCCAGCGGGTCGACGGCGTCCGCCGAGACCCGGACCGAGTCCAACGGTTCCTCCGTTCCCTTGCCCGCAACGTCGCGACCTCCGCGTCTCTGGCAACGATTGCGCGCGACGTTGCCGGTCCGGAGAGGGCCTCGATCACGGACCACACCGCCCGCTCCTATCTTACGGGCCTCGAACGCCTCATGGTTGTGGAGGACCAACCGCCTTGGGCGCCCCATCTGCGGTCCCGATCACGGCTGCAGGTCTCCCCGAAGCGTCACTTCGTGGATCCCTCGATCGCAACGGCGGCGCTTGGCGCGGGCCCGGAACACCTGCTCCGGGACTTCTCCTGGTTCGGTCTGCTATTTGAGTCGATGGTGGTCCGGGATTTGCGCGTTTACGCCCAGGCCATGGGCGCAAGGGTCTACCACTACCGCGACCACACGGGCCTAGAGGTGGACGCCGTGGTCGACGCCGGCCCCGGTCACTGGGCGGCCTTCGAGATCAAGCTCGGCCTGAGCCGGATCGACGCCGCGGCGGGCTCGCTGCTGAAGTTTGCGGATCGGGTCGATACGAGCCGATGCGGTGAACCCGCGGCGCTGGGCGTCATCGTGGAAAGCGGGTTTGGGTACGTCCGTCCAGACGGGGTGAGCGTGATCCCGCTCGGAGCGCTGGGGCCGTAGCTCCCCCTACACCATCCCCCCCACCACCCCCAGCAACCGATCCACGTCCCCCTGGTTGTTGAACATCCCCACCGCCGCCCGAAGCAGCGCCCCGTCCTCCTGAAACGTGATCGCCACCCCCTCGTCGCCCAGTGCGCCGGCCAGCGCTTCATGATCCAGCCCGTGATAAAAACTGACGATCGCCGATGGATTGCCCGGCGGCGTGAACATCCGCATCCCCAGCGCCTCGGCGCCTTCGCGCAGCTTCCCGGCCAGCGCATGCGTGTGATCCGCGATCCGGGCGACGCCCACTTGCCCCAGAAACTCCAGCGCCGCGTCCATTGCGGTCACGGGTCCATACGCCGGGTTCGCATACTCCAGCTTTTCCGCGCTCGTCTTGAGCCTGAACTGGTGGCCCGGCAGCGATTCGGCCACCTGCTTGTGCCCCCATCGGTCCGAAGTCATCCACTCCAAATGCTCACGGCGAACGTAGAAGGGGGCGCAGCCGAAGTCGGCGTGCAGCCACTTGTAGCCGTTGCCACAGGCGAAATCGACATTTTCGTCGTGAAGGTTGGTGGGAAAGGTCCCCCACGCCTGGATCGCGTCGGCGTAGAGGTAGGCGCCGTGGGCGTGAGCGAGATCGGCCAGGGGGGGCAGGTCGTAGCGGAATCCGTTGCGGTTGGACACCCAGGCCACACTGATGAGGCGGGTCCGCCCGTCGGTGCGCGCGGCGAAGTCGTCGACGGTGACGACCCCGTCCCGCGCGGGAATGATCCGCAGTTCGACCCCGGCCCGGCGCTCCAGCTCGCGGTACAGCACGAAGGTCGTGGTGAAGTGCAGTTCGTCGACCACCACATTGTCGCCCTCCCGCCAGTCCATCGCGCTCACGATGATGTTCTCGGCCCCGCTCGTGGCGTAGAGGAAGGCGAGTTCGTCTTCGTCGGTCCCGAAGAGCGAGGCGAAGCGGGAGCGGGCACTGGCAATGGCCTCGCGGCCCGCACTGGTGTTGCGCCTGAGCATCTTCTCGTCCGCATAGCCGCGCAGGGCGTCCCGGACGGAGACCGGCAGCGGCCCCACGGAAGCCGTGTTGAGATAGGCGAGTTCGCTGGTGACCGGGAAGTCGCCGCGAATGCCGAGCGGGTCGTCCGCTCCGGCAGCGCCTCCGATGTCTCCCGCGTTGCCGGTTGCCGTCCCCTGGCCGCATGCGAGGCTGCCGGCGGCGGGAATTGCGGCGACCCCGGCGGCGGCGGTCGTCTTCAGGAAACCTCTGCGTGTCAGTCGGGCCATGGTCTCTCTCTCTCTCTCTCTCTCAGTTCCCCCGAATCACCCGGTACCGAACCACACTCTCCAGATCGAACTGGTCGCGTTCCGTCACCCATACGTGCGTCATGCTGGCCTGGTGGATGCGCGATCGCGCCGGCAGGAGCAGAGAACCGATCGGGTCACCTGTCTCGCTCAGCACGTGCACGGGCGTTCCACTGTCCGTGCGGCGCAGTTCCACCCAGATCGTCCCGTCGAGACCGAGCGTGACGTCGGAGGGCGGGTAAACGGCGGGCGCGAGTTCGCGGGCCCGGGCTCGGAAGCGGCGGGCAAGGTTGTTTTCCGGGACCATCTCTGCGATGCCGCGGTCCATTACGGAATCGGGAATCGGCTCGCCAGGGTACGCATAGGACCGTGAGAACACCGTGTCATGGGTCGGCTGGACCAGCGTGAGGCCGTAGGTAGGGTTGAGGGTCGATTGATCGGTCGTCATGAACAGGAGTCGGCTTCCATCCGTTGCAATATCAGCTCGGGGCCTGAACACGAAGGGAACCGGATTGCCGAGGCCGGCCACGACGACCATCCGGTGTTCATCGTTCGGAGGCGTGGCGACAACGCGCGGTTGCCCGTCACGCGACACCCCCAGAATCACTGGCCGCCCACCCGGCTCGCTCTTTCCGCCGGTTGAAACAACCAGTAAGGCCTCCCCGATTCTTCCACCATCTGCATCTACGGCAACGGGAATGAAGCGCACGTAAGTGCTATCCGGTCCCGCAGCACCGGGTTCCGGCCCAAAGGACCGGGCAGCCTCCGTGCGAACCAGAGTCCCATCCGTCAGCAGGTACGTTCCGCGGGCCAGTTCCATATCCCATACAACCAACGTGTCCGCAGCCCAGAATACGGGACCCACATATTGGAACTCTCCGGGCCCCTCTCCCCTCCTCCCGAACGTGACCGCCAGCGTTCCCGCCGAGTCGTAGATGCGCACCCGTCGGTCCTGCGGCTCCAGCACGACGATCTCACCCTCCGGCCCGACGTAGATCCCCCAGACCACGGAAAAGTCCTCGACGTTCGCATCGAGCCGCAGATCCTCGACGAGCTGCCACTCGGCATCCCCCGAATCCCCCGATTGGGAGGAATCGTCCGCCGAACCAGTGCAGGCACAGCAGATGGCCGCGCCCCCTATCAGGGCGAGTGCGACGGACTGCCGCGTCAGCCTCTCCTTCATCTTGTCCTCGATCCGATCCCGGGGATCACGTGGCCCGTGCACGTTGCTCAGCCTGCCCCGGCAATCACGTGGCCGGTCCAAACTATCGCGCCAGCCGTCCGCAATACCAGCCAATCCACCGATTGGAGACCCCCATCACCCGCGCCTGCCGCGTGATGGAACGAACCTCGTCGCGGGTCATCTTGACCTCGGTGCGCAGCACATCCGGGTTGTTTCGGCTGACGGCCAGCGTGCGGATCGCGAAGAAGAGCGGCAGCAGGCAGAAGAGGCGGACGCGGTGGTGGCGGCGGGGGATGAGGCGCACGTATTGCCGCGCCGCCGCGAGGTGGCCGTCCGCCTTCCCGGCCAGTCTGGTCAGGACGGCCAGGGCCGCATCGAGGTTGGACGGATCGAAGATCGCATCGGGGGATTGAAGGCCCCCGGGAACGAAACTCCGCGGAACGTACACCCAGCCCCTGCGAGGGTCTTCGTGAAGCCCCCGGATGACGTTTACGGTCTGCAGACCCAGGCCGAACTCCCGTCCCAGGCCCATCATTCCTTCGCTTCTCTTCGCGAGACCGGAGAGCCGGAGCAGGAAGAGTTCCGTGAGGAGCAGTCCCACCCGTCCGGCCACCTCGTGCATGTAGTCGTCCAGGTCGGCCTCGCCGTGGAAGACCGATCCGCGCCGGGTCCAGCGCGCCATCCCGGCGGTCGATTCCCGAACGCGCCGCACCACGATTTCGCGTGCCTCCGGTCCCATGCGATCCAGTCCCTCGAGCACGGTCGCCGCGTGGCGGGCCACGAGGGCGTCGGGCGTGTCTTCGCGGGCTTCGGCGAGACGTTCGACCACCGTCGCACGTTCCGCGCGGTCGGCGAGAGCGCGGCGCCAGTCATCTAGCAGGGCGATCTTGGTGTCGTCAGCGAGCGCCTCGCTGTCTTCGAGGTAGTCGGAGACGCGGAGCAGAAGGTAGGCCACTGTGATTTCCCCTCGCAGTGGCTCCGGTAGCAGGTCGATTCCCACTCCGAAGGTGCGGCTGGATCGGAGCAGAAGCTCCTGAAGGGTGGCCATGCCACGAAATAGTCGGAAAGGGTCGGGCAGCGTCAAGTACAAGGCGGTGCCGTGCGCGAGGGACCGACCTGGTTACCGGCGGCGACTATCGCTTCACCGGTTCGGAAGGGTCGGTCGGGCCGCCGGAAGACCGGCAACTCGCGAAAAGGAGCACGGCCATCGCCAGCAGGCGTGAAGAGCGTCTCATTGTCAGAGTCGCCTGCTACTGTCAGGATTGGACTATGAACCGTAGTTACCTCACCCGTCTTTCGGCCAGTCGGCCGACGCCTGGTGGAGGCTCACACCGCGCGGCCTCGTCTGCGACGGGGGTCGTTCGGAGGCTTGTCGTGGCTTCCAGACTGCTTTGCATCGCATCTATCCTCGCCGCCGAACCGCTGGCAGGCCAGTGGGGCCGGCGCTGGGCCCCGACCCGCAAGCCGTCGGAAGCCACCGAGCAGGGCGGCTTCACCTTTTGCCGCCTGCAGTACAACGCGGTTCGGCGGGAATGGCTTGGACAGGGCTGGAGGACGGACTACCCGGACGGGGACCGCAATCTGCCGCTCCGTCTCTCTCAACTCACAAAGGCGGACGTCACGCGCAACGAGTGGGGGGACCCCTTCCACGCCGTGGTCAGGCTCATGGAGGGTGACCTCTACGAGTGTCCGTTCCTCTTCGCATCCGACGTGGGGACGATCGGATTCACGGCGGTGGAGGCCGTACGGCTCCGGGACTACCTGCTCAAGGGCGGGTTCCTGTGGGCGGACGACTTCTGGGGCAACTACGCCTGGGCCAACTGGACGCGTGAGATGCAGCGCGTCCTTCCCGAGTATTCCATCGTCCCGGTGCCACCCGATCACGTCATCTTCCACACCCTGTACACCGTCGACAGCATTCCACAGATCCCGTCGATCCAGTACTGGAGGCAAAGCGGGCGCGGGGGGACATCGGAGCGTGGATCGGAGAGCGCAGTCCCCACCATGCACGGCATCATGGACGATTCGGGGCGACTCATGGTCATCATGACACACAATACCGACATCGCCGACGGATGGGAGCGCGAAGGCGAGGACGACGAGTTCTTCTATCTCTTCTCGCCCAACGCCTACGCAGTCGGAATCAATGTGGTGATCTACATGCTGACGCACTGACGGGAGACGGACCTTGAACGACTGGTGGGCCGAGGGACTGCTCTTCGAGAACTGCAACTGCACGGCGGTGTGCCCGGGCCACATCCACTTCAGCCAGAGGTGCACCCACGAGGTGTGTCGCGGCTTCTGGGCCATCCGCTTCGAGGGGGGACGCGTGGACGGAACCGACCTGGCGGGGGTCGACGCGGTGGTGGTGTACGAGGCGCCCCAGGTCATGGTCGACGGGGGGTGGCGGCAGCGGATCATCGTGTCGGACCGGGCGGACCGGGGGCAGCGGCGGGCCGTGGAGGAGGTCATCACGGGGGCGCGGGGCGGGCCCTGGGAGGTGTTGGCGCGGTTCGTAGCCGATGCGCTCCCGACGCTGAGCGCAACCCTTCGGATCGACGACGCGCCCGAGCGGAAGGCGGTGACCGTTGCGGGGTTCCTCGAAAGCGCGGTCGAGGCGATTCGCGGCAGGGACCGGGAGAAACCCGTCACCTTCGCCAACATCTACAACAAGGTCCACGATTCCACGCAGGTGATCGCCCGGGGCTCGGCCCGGTATGACGACGGGGAGATCGTGATCGACAACGAGGGGACCCACGGCCTCTGGTCGCGGTTTCGCTGGACGGGTCCCTGAGCCGTGGCTCCGCTGAGCGGTTTTGCGCCCCGCCGGGCGGCTCGGTGACCGGTTTCGTGCCTCGCCCGGCAGTCCATTGAGCGGTTTTGCGCCCCGCCGGATGGCCCGTTGAGCTATTCCTCCGCCCTCGCCATGTGGATGGCGATGACAGCCGTGATGATGGCCCCGATCGTCGTGCCCTGGCTGCGGGCGCTGAGGCGCCAGGCTGCGAATCGAAACACGCCCTCGTTCGTCTTCCCCTTTGCCGCCGGCTACGCGGTCGCGTGGACGGGATTCAGCGCTGCGGCGGCGGGGGTCCAACTGGCTCTCGCCGCCTTCGAGGTCCCCGTGCCCTTCGGGGTCGACGCGCCGTACCACTCGGCGACCGCCCTGATCCTGGCCGGCGCCTTCCAGTTCACCCCTTTCAAGAGCGCGTGCCTGTCCCGCTGCCGGTCGCCGGCGGGATACCTCCTCACCCGTTGGCGCCATGGCGCTTCGGGACACCTGCGGATGGGCCTAGGGCACGGTCTCGACTGCGTGGGGTGCTGTTGGGCGCTCATGGCCCTGGCGCTGGTGGTCGGGATGATCGACCTCGTCTGGATGGGGCTGCTGATGGCGGTGATGGTCGCCGAAACGACGCTGCCCTTCGGGGCGCGGCTGACCAGGCCGGTCGGGGTGGGGTTGGTGGCTGTTGGTTTGGCGGTTTGTATACTGTACATTACATAATGTAAACTTCTCATTACAGTTGCTACCTTTGCCCTCATGAAAGTCGCCCTCTTCGTCACCTGCCTGGCGGACCACTACTTCGCGGAAGCGGCCGCGGATGCGGTGCGGCTGCTGCGCCACCTCGGCTGCGAAGTCACCTTCCCCGACGCGCAGACCTGTTGCGGGCAGCCCGCCTACAACGCCGGGATGTCCCGCGAGGCGGTGCGCATGGCCGATCACACCATGGAGGTCTTCGCCGACTGCGAGGCTGTGGTGCTGCCCAGCGGTTCGTGCGCGACCATGGTGAAGAAGTTCTACCCGCGCCTGATGGAGGAGGCCGACCGCGCGGTTCAGGCGGCCGCGCTGGCCGATAGGACCTTCGAGCTGGCCGAGTTCATCATGCGGCGTCTGGGCGTGACGCGGCTGGGGGACGGGCTGGCGGGGCGCCGGGTGGCCCTGCACCAGGGGTGCCATGCGCTGCGGGAACTGCGGCTGGAGACGGAGCCGGCCGTGTTGCTGGAGGGGGCCGGGGCCGAGGTTGTTCCCTGGGAGGCGGCAGAGGAGTGCTGCGGCTTCGGGGGACTGTTCTCGGTCAAGATGACCGATGTGTCCGCGGCGTTGGCGGACCGCAAGCTCGATTCGCTGCCCCGCGTGGACTGGGTGGTGTCGGGGGATGGGGGCTGTATCCTGCAACTTGATGGGCGAGGCCGGGCGCGGGGGGACGGGGTGGAGTTCGTGCACCTGGCGACGGCGCTGTGGCGGGGGGTGGATGGGTGGGCGGGCGAAGCAATGGCTGAACGGGACAGTGGCGGAAGGCATGGGCGAAGCAATGGCCAGGCGGGAAGGAGACTCGAATGAGCGTGCGAATCAGCGAATACGCGACCCGCTCGCGCGAGGCCATCCGCGACCGGCCGGAAGTCCGGACCGCGGTCACCGGCGCGACCGTCGCCTTCGACGAGAAGCGGCGGCGGGCCTACGGTGAAGTGGACGCGGACTCGTGGCGAAGGTGGGCCGAAGGCGTGAAGAACCACCTCCTCACCCATCTGGACGACTACCTGGCCGAGGCGGAGGCGCAGCTCGAAGCCAACGGGGCTGATGTCCACTGGGCGCGTGACGCGGACGAGGCCCGCCAGATCGTGCTTGCGCTGGCGGCGCGCCATTCGGCCAGGAGCGTGGTCAAGGGAAAGAGCATGCTTACCGAAGAAGTCGAGCTGAATCCGGCGCTCGAGCGCGCCGGCATCGAGGTCTACGAGACCGACCTCGGCGAGTACATCCTGCAGCTTCTGGACGAGCCTCCCAGCCACATCGTCGGCCCCGCCATCCACAAGACCCTCGAGCAGGTGCAGCACCTCTTCGCCGACCGCCTGGAGACGGACCCCGGCGGCGATCCCGACGAACTCGCCCGCGCCGCACGCGACGTGTTGCGCGATGCATTCATCAATGCCGACATGGGCATCACCGGCGGCAACTTCCTCGTCGCCGAGACGGGCACGGTCGCCCTGATCGAGAACGAAGGCAACATCCGCCTGACCACGTCGCTGCCGCGGGTGCACGTCGCGCTCGTGGGGATCGAGAAGCTGCTTCCCCGCATGAGCGACCTGGCGGGATTCCTGCAGCTCACCGCCCGGGCCGCGACCGGCCAGCCGATCGGCTGCTTCGTCTCGCTCGTCCAGGGCCCCGCGTCCGCCCCCGGCGACGATGGCCCGGAAGAGGTTCACGTCGTTCTCGTCGACAACGGGCGCACCGATGTCCTGTTGCACGAGCACGCGTGGGAGGCGCTCCGCTGCGTGCGCTGCGGCGCCTGCCTGAACACCTGTCCCGTCTACCGCCAGACCGGCGGCCACGCATACGGCTGGGTCTACTCGGGACCGATCGGATCGGTGCTCGACCCCGGCCTCCTCGGCCTGCATGAAGCCATGCCCCTCCCCTTCGCCTCGTCGCTCTGCGGCGCCTGCTTCGACGCATGCCCGGTGCGAATCCCCATCCCCGAACTGCTTCTCTCGTGGCGCGAGGAGGCGCAGCAGAAGGGCCTCACACCGTGGAAGGAGCGCGCGGCGCTGGCGGGACTGGCCACCGCCGCCACCCGTCCTCCGCTCTATCGCGCCGCGGCCAGGATCGGCACGCGACTGGGAGCCACCCGCGCCGCCCGAAAGCTCCCCATGCTGAGCGACTGGTCAAACGATCGCGATCTCCCCCGTCCATCTCCCCACACCTTCCGCCAACTCTGGCGCCAGGGGATCAAATGAGCGGATCGGCCACCCGGGACCGCCCCGAATCGCGCGGCGACCTCGGCGGCGCAAGGGCTCGAATCCTCGCGCGCGTCACCAGGGCGACCGCCACGCGCGGCAAGCTCCCCCACCCCGGCCGCCTCGAAACGCCCCCCGCCCCCGACCCTGCCACTCCCCCCGCCCCCACCACAACCTTTGTGAAACGTTTCACAAGCCAGTGCGGCGAGGTCGCCACCCCCGACCCGGACCGATCCCCGCGCGACTGGCTGACCTCGTTCATCAATGGGCTGGGCGACGAGGTGAACGCCATCGCCATCGGCGCCGACGTACCCGCACGGTTGCAACCACACCCGCCGGATATGCCACCCGCCGACGCCGGCACGGCGGGCGGAGAGTCTCCCGGACAGTCACGCCACGCACCCGCGGTCGCAGGGCCCAGGAACTCTCCCCAACCCTTACACCACGCGGTCCCCCCCGAGCACGCCGGCGTGGGAATCTCCCTGGCGTGGGGCGCGGTCGCGGAGACCGGCAGCCTCATCCTCCCCTCCACCGGCACACGAGCGGTGCAGCTTCTCCCCCCGGTCCACATCATCTGGGTGCCCGCCGGGCGCGTCTTCGCCAGGCTGGAAGACGCCCTGCTCGAACTGCGGGCGGAATTGCCGGCGGGTGTGGGCCTCCACTCCGGCCCGAGCAAGTCGGCCGACATCGGACAGACGGTGGTGACCGGAGTGCACGGGCCAGGGCGGTGCATCGCGGTGCTGGAGAGCTGATACTGGCAGTCCCGGTGGAGCCCCCCAAAACCCGGTGGCTTCAGTCCACGGGCTGCCCGGTGTACAGCCCACCCGGCCGGTCAAACATGCTGCGCCCGCCGTCCCTCGCTGTGACGTCCAGCGGCCCGGACCATCCCCCATAGCGACAGGGCCGCCGAGGGCACGAAGACCACCCCGATTGTCATGGCGCCCAACAGCGCGAACGCGCCGAAGAGACCAGCGGCCAGGGCACGGAGCAGAACCGCGCCCTTCCAGGTGGTCGCCGTAAAGGGCAGGATGGCCGCGATGACCGGGACGAGGTATGTCAGCCCGAATCGGTCCGCCAAGAGAACGATGAGAACAAGTCCCGGCACCACGCCAACTGCAGCGGCAATGGTTGGCAGGTCGCAGTTCGGGCGATTCATTTTCCCGGACTCGCGGGCGGATCGGTTCATCATCATCCTCCTCGTCGGGGGAATGCCAGTTCGCTCACGTGCCGCCACGGAACAAGCCGCCCCGCGGTGCGCTCCTGAAGGTCGCCGCCGCCGTAGACGACCGCCACTTCGGGAAGGGGGAGGCCCCCCCGGGCGGCATCCGCAAAATGGCCCCGCACCCGCTCCGCGCCCCGGAACAGGCTCGCCGCCGCCGTCTCCGAAGCCTTGACCTCCACGAGAGTCAGCCCGTCCGGCGATTCAATGACCAGATCGGCCTCGGCTCCGTTTCGGTCCCGGTAGAAGGACAGGCCGCCCGGTTCCCCTCGGTTCATGCGGTGCTTGACGATCTCGGAGACCACCCACGTCTCGAACATGGGCCCGCGCAACGGGTGTGACTGGAGTTGCCCGGGTTCACGAATCCCCAGCAACCAGCAGGCCAGGCCGGTGTCGTGGAAATACAGCTTTGGCATCTTCACCAGCCGTTTTCGCAGGTTGGCGTGAAAGGCCGGCAGGCGAAAGGCGATGAAACTCGTCTCGAGCACGCTCAACCAGGCCTTGGCCGTTGGTTGGGAGATGCCGCAGTCGCCCGCGAGGGACGAATAGTTGAGCAACTGTCCGGTACGGCCCGCGCAGAGTTGGACGAAGCGCTGAAACATCACAAGGTCGCCGATGTTGCTGATGGTACGGACGTCCCGCTCGATGTAGGTGGCGACGTAGGACCGGAGCCAGCGCGAAGGGTCGAGATGCCGGTCGAAGATGCGCGGGTAGCCGCCGCTGAACATGGCCTCTTCCATGCGCACGGGATGGTGGTCGAAACGCTTGACCTCTTCCCACACCAGCGGCAGCAGATTCAGCACCTCGGTGCGCCCTGCCAGCGACTGGCTGACCGATTGCAGAAGCGCCAGGTTCTGCGACCCGGTCAGGATCCATCTTCCCGGCGCGGGATCTTCGTCGACGATCCCCTGCAGGTACGATAGCAGACCGGGGGCCCGCTGGACCTCGTCTATGACCGCTCCTTTCGGGAAGCGGGCCAGGAAACGAAGCGGATCGTCAAGCGCGAACGCCCGCTCGTCCAGTGCTTCAAGGGTTCGGTACGGATGATCGGGAAACATCGCCCGGCACAGCGTGGTCTTGCCACTTTGCCGGGGACCGGTGAGGGTGACGACGGGGGCCTGGGCCGCTGCCCGAGCGAGTTCCGGAGCGAGATCACGGGGTATCATGGGATCAACGTTAGCAACTAATGTAGGCTAATTCAAGATTCGGTTTCGAATCAGCCCTTATCGAGGGGGTGACCCGCTCGATCACCGACATCCTGTGGACCGGATCGCGCCGCGTGAGAACTGTGCGCGGCGGCGACATCCGCTTCGTCTACTACCCGGTTCTGGGGGTGCTCGCGGTCTGGGGGATCATCGCGCTCCGCCTCGCCCAGCCGATCCAACTCCCGCAGCTGGGCGCCAACATGGCTGGAATCGTCTTCGTGGTGTCGTCGCTGCACCTGCTCTACATCAACACCCGCCTACTCCCGCCCGAGATCCGGCCTCCGCTGTGGCGCCGCGTCGCACTGGTCGCGATGTCCCTCTGCTACGGCGCGTTCGTGGCACTCTGGCTGTGGGGCGGACCGGGTTAGCCTGGCCGCCATGCGCACCGGAAGGGAGGTCGGGTCACCGCCTCACGATACGTTGCAGCTCGATCTCGAAGATAAGCGGTTCGTTGGGACCCACCACCCCCTCGACGCCGCGCTCGCCGTATCCGAGATCGCCCGGTACGGCGACGCGGATGTGGCTGCCGACCCTCATCAACTGTAGCGCTTCCTGGAAGCCGCGGACCAGTTCCCGGATGACGAGCACCTCGGGTTCGCCGCGCTTGTAGGTGGAATCGACGACCGTGCCGTCCGTCAGCGAGCAACTGTAGTGCACCAGAACCCGGTCCCCGATGAGGGGCCTCCGACCGGTGCCCTCTCGCAGGACCTTGTACTTGAGCCCGCTCGAGGTGGTGATCACACCGTCCGCATTGGGCGTCAGCTCTTCGGCCACGGGCGCGCCGCCGCTGCCTCCGGCGCAGGCCGAACCGATCAGTGTCGAGATTGCCAGGGCGGTGGCGCAAATGTGTCGCATGGTCGATCCGGCCCTTGCGCGGGGGTGACTGGTGTCTCCGCCCGGGAATCTGGGGCCGGCGCTCATGTGGGTCCAGTCTCTCTCTACATTGCTCGACCGGCGTTTCAGGGTTCGCCCCGCAAATCCGGGATCTGCTTGCTTGGCGAGACCTGGAGCCGCTGCTGTGGCGCCACGTGGCTACCGGGCGTCTCCTCCGGCCGTTGGGCGCGGCACGAGTTCGACCGTGGCCAGCACAAGTTCAGGAGTAAGCCCGCCACCCAGGACCAGGTGCTTGCCGTCGAAGTACACCAGTACCTGCGACCAGTGGCCGGAGTCGACCACGATCGGGGTTGCCGCCAGGGACCCCGGATCCAGGACGTATCCCTGGCTGTCACCGTACGCCACTCGCATGAAGAGCCGCCCGTCTTCGAGGGGATCCAGCATGGTTACCCCTTGAACCAACGATACCCCCGGTCCAAAGGAAGTTGCGGCTTCAGCCATTCCTTTCAGCTGCTGATCTCGCATTTCTCTCGGGAGAAACGCGATCCGCCCGCCCGTATCGTAGCCGGCATCGTAGCTGACGAGCGCCAGGTGTTCTCCGTCAAGGACGTGAGCCGTGCCATCGTCCGCGACGGCCACCAAATTGGGGGTCATGCCCGCTATGCCAGCGGATCCCTTGATCTCGGGGACAAATGCCGCTGGTACGCGAGCGATCTGTTGCGGACCCACATCCCCGGTAGCGCGAACCAGGTAGTAATCTGTCGAGAGAATCGGGAAGAACCTGCCGAATTCCGGGTGTATGGCGATTGACCTCACAGGGTGCCCCACGTGGCCGGATCTCCAGAGGAAACCACCTTGAGGCGCCAGGTATGAAACTTGTCCCCCACTTCCCTTTTCGAAAACCGCGATCGTATCGCCGACCATCGCCAGATGCCAGGGCGCCTGGAATTCGCCTGGTCCCTCGCCGGGCCCTCCGACGATACGTGGCGAGTTCAGGCCGCCGTCCACAAACACGATGTGTCGGTTCAACCCGTCGAGAACCGCCCAGCCTGATGGGATCTTCTCGACATCGAGTATCGACCCGAACGCGACCCGGTCGTCGCCGAAGCCACCCAAACGGGCCTCGACCTTGCCCATCACATACGCGGAGTCACTTTCGGAAAAGAACACGGGCTCCGCAGCGGAGCGGGTTGGATGTCGCTCGCAGGCACCGCAGGACATTACGGCAAGCGCTGCCAGCGCGGTCGCCGCCGGTCGGTGCAAGACCGGAAGAACTCGCGCAACTTGCGGGCAGCGACCACGCCGCTTCACGTAGAGATCACGACTCGGCGCTCTAGGAGCGACAATCTTTTTCGACCCACTGCAGGCTCGAAGTCAGGTATGTCCCAACCCACACACCACGAGCAGCATCCCACTCCTCGCTGACGAGGTATCCAATCGCTGGGGGATCATTGGGCCCCGACGATATTATCGGTGCACAATGCGACTGCGCCAGACCAGCTCCGACGGTTGGGGTTGCCACGACCACCGGCTCGGAGGTTGCCGCCGGTCCCGGCGCCAGAAGGTGGCCACGAGCTTCCACGAGCTCGGCTTCGGGGCCATGGTAGAGGAGATCCATCGCAGCTGCGGACGAGGGACTCAGCGCAAAGGCGAGGCACAGGGCGGCCCACGTTGCGGTGGACTTCGACCACAATGATGCGGACCGGTTACGGGTGTTGGGGTTCGGTTTGCGAGTTAGCATCGGACTCCTCCTCGGGAAGAAAATGTAGCAAGCGCGTTTCCCTCCAGGAGGCGTTTCCCTCCAGGAGGCGTTTCCCTCCAGGAGGCGTTTCCCAGTCTAACTTCCGTCGGCGCGTTCGGCAACACTTAGCGTTGTCCAATGAGAAGTGCCTGCCTCTTCGCCGTCCACCTTCGAACAGCTTGACGCCGCAGCGCACGCCGTGGCCAGCCTCGAGGCCGCCCAGGAAGTCCAGCGGGCCCGCAGGGCGCTGAACCCAGCGGCGTGATCCGCCCCGCCGTTCCCTCGGCCCCACCCACCGGCTCGTTCATGCTTGTCGGGTTGGAAAACACTGTCCGGTCGGATTATCATGAGCGATCCGTGGGCCAACCACCGAGCCCGACCCGACCCGGCCCGAATGAGCAAGCCACCCACCGAGCCACAGTCCGCCGACCCGCCCAGGCCCCGCCTCCATCGCAACGTGTGGGCCACCAGCGGCACCAGCTTCTTCACGGACATCTCGAGCGAAATGCTCCTGAACGTTCTGCCCCTCTTTCTCTCGAATGTGCTGGGTGTGCGAATCTGGGCGGTCGGGTTGGTCGAGGGATTCGCCGAAGCCACCTCCAGCATCCTCAAGCTGTATTCGGGGTGGCTGTCGGACCGGCTCGGGACGCGCAAATGGCCCGCTGTGGCCGGGTATGCGATCTCGGCGGTCTCGAAGCCGTTCTATTATGTGGCGTCCAGCTGGGGGGCGGTGGCCGCGATTCGGTGGGGGGACCGGGTGGGGAAGGGGGTGCGGACGGCGCCCCGCGATGCGTTGCTGGCCGATTCCACGCCGGCGGAGCGCAGGGGACTCGCCTTCGGGCTGCACCGGGCGGCCGATACCGCGGGGGCGGTGATCGGCATCGCGGTGTCGATCTGGGTGGTGCGGCAGGTGCAGGGCGGGGGTGCGCTCCTCGAAGCGGAGACGTTCCGCAACCTGGTTCTGTGGAGCTTGGTGCCCGCTTTTCTGGGGGTGGCGGTGCTGGCGGTCGGTGCGCGCGATGTGGGGGTGGGGGGGGGTGGGCGAAGCAATGGCAGCACGGGACGGAACGCCGCATCGTCGGCCTCCGCTGGCCGCCCCCGTCTTCGCCTGCGCGGGCTCGGGCGGGGTTTCGCGGCCTTCGTTGGCTGTTCCGTGATCTTCGAACTCGGCAACTCGGCCGACGCCTTCCTGGTGCTTCGGGCCCAGGAGCGCGGTCTCTCCGTAGTCGGCATCCTCTGGCTGCTCCTTGCCTTCAACGTGGTCTACACGCTGGTGTCCACACCCGCCGGATCGCTCGCCGACCGCATTCCCCGCAAGCGGGTGGTGGCGGCCGCGTGGGGACTCTACGCGCTCATCTACCTCGGCTTCGCACTCGCCGATACGGTGGCGCACGTCACCGTCCTCTACCTCATGTACGGTTGCTATCACGGCCTCGTGGCGGGCGCGGCCAAGGCTCTGGTCGCCGACCTCGTGCCGGCGGCCCGGCGCGGAACCGCCTACGGTGGCTACGCCGCCGCGATCGGGCTCGCCACGCTGCCCGCGTCGCTCCTCGCGGGGGTGCTCTGGGAAGGACTCTTCGCGTGGCGGGGATTCGGCCCGGCCGCCCCCTTCGTCTTCGGCGCGGCGATGGCGGCGGTTGCCGCGATACTGATGTTGGTGCTGGTTCCCGACGCGCGGACCGCCCCGGAGGAGTAACCGGTTCCGCGGGCCGTTACCCGGGCGGCGCAAAGCGCACCAGTACCGGGATGTGGTCGCTGACCGTTTCCAGGTAGTCGATGATGTACTCGTCCACCCTGTAGGCAAGCGCCGATTCGGCCTCGTAGTTCGCCATCGCCTCGTTCGAGCCCAGGATGTGGTCGATCACGTCGTTGAACCGCAGATGCGACGTAGCCCCCTCGGCGCTCAACTCTCCGGTCGGGAAGACCCAGGCGGATGTGTCGTCCACGAACATGCGGTAGGGCGTGTCCCGCCCCTCGGTGATCGACTCGTCCACATCGTCGTTCCAGTCGCCCGGAATCAGGACCAGATCGTCGGCCAGCTCCGAATCGACGTATGCCTTCAGGCCGATGGCGGCCGCGGCCCGCTTGTTGTACGAGGCGGTGTCGTCGCTTGCCTTCGCGTGTAGAGAAAGGACCACGGCGTCGCGCGTGTTCCCGCCCTGCGTCAGCCGAAGGCGCACTTCCAGGGGCGGCCGTCCCGCGAAGGCGCTGTTGAGTTCGGTCAGGACGAGCTGCGCACTGGTCACCGACACGATCGCGCTCTTGTAGATGATCCCGACCTTCTGTTCGCCACCGGTGTAGAAGTCGGATCCGTGCGTGACGCTGGAGTCGTTGGACAGCAGTCCCGCGTACCCCGGAAGGTGGGAGAGCAGCTGGTCGAATGTTTCGTTGCTCGTCACCTCCTGCACGCTCCAGAGATCCGCATCGGTCCCCTTGATCACGTCCCGAATGCGCGCCATCTGCAGCTTCTCGTCGCTTGGCCCGGCGTTGGGGGATCCGAAGTACAGCAGGTTCCAGGTGACCACATCCAGCGTGGAGGCGGTCCCCTGGGCGGGGATCGCGATGGGTTCCGGCAGCGAATCGGGATCGGGATCGGGGTCCGGATCGGGATCCACGGGGGTTGTCCCGCCGCCGCAAGCCATGATGAACATGGGGATTGCCCACAAGGGCAGTATTCGCCAGCGGGTCGTGCGATGCGGCGCGATCATTCGTAGTATCTTTCTTCAGCGGGCGTCGACTGCCTCACGGGAATCTGATGTCTCGCGGATTGACAGGCAACAACCGGAACAGGAGTCCCTGCAAATGAAACCATGGATCCGTGCTCTGTCGAAACCGGGGTGGGCTCCGGTCATCGCGTTTATCGTGGCCGCGCACGGCGCTACGTCCCTCTCCGCCCAGGAATTCCGCGCTCGGGGCGGCTCCACGGTCACCCTGGGCGCGCGCGTTCAAGCGCAGTTCGAGGCTTCCGGCTCCGACGAGACGCCTTCGTCGTTCTTCATCCGCCGCGCCTGGGTCACGATCGACGGCCGGCTCAACGACTTCGTCTCGGCGCGCGCCCAGTACGACATCAATGGCGACAAGGTGCTGGAGGCCTATCTCGCCCTGAACCCGTCGGAGGACTTCCAGATCCAGCTGGGGCAGTTCAAGCGTGCGATCTCGACCTTCTGGCTGGCGGCCAACTTCGACCTGCCGCTGATCGAGCGCGACGGGCGTGTGCCGGGCGTGGATGCCTGTCCCGGAGTCGGCAACGTCTGCTCTTTCGGCCGCCTCACGGGGGGCCTCGGTCTGGACGGCTACGAACCCGGCATCCTGCTCAACGGCCGGTTCTCCGAGAGCGCCAGCCTCCGCGTGACGGTGACCAACGGCGAGGGGATCAACGCGAAGGACAAGAACTCTGCCAAGTCCACCTCCGCCAGGCTGACCTTGAACACGGATTCGAACAGCCGCTTCCACGCATACGGCGTCATGGACGAGACCGTGGACCGGGACGGCGACACGAAATGGGTGCCCGCCTACGGGTTGGAGTTCGAATTGGGCGGTTGGCGCGATGGTCCCCATCTGCTGGTCAGCGGGACCAGGGGACGCAACTGGAAGGCTGAGGCGGCGGCGCTGGAACACACCGACAACGTGGGCTTTACGGCGTTTCAGGCCATGGGGCTGTGGTACGTTCCACTTTCCGGAGGAGGCAGTTTCGAGGCCATCGAGCCGTTGCTCCGCGTGAGTTGGGCGGGCACGCAGACCGGGGACAGCCTCTTTGAAGGCGACATCGTGGTCAACGACGATGTGAGCGGACTGCTCGTGACGCCCGGGTTCATGCTGTACGCCACCGGGAGGACCGGGATTTCGACGAATCTCGATATCTATTCCTCGTCTCGAACCGTTGCTGGAGGAAGCTCCGCGAGTGTTGATTCCGGCCCCGACTGGTCGCTCAGGGTGCAGGCGTTCGTGACGTTCTAGCCAGCTTTTCTGGCCAGATTGATCGAGTTGGTCAAGTAGTTAGTCAAGCCGGATCAGGCGTGGATCGCCCACGCCGGGGGCCGTTCAGCGCGCGCGCCCCTGACCCGGGACCGAAAGTGCCTCCAGCCGGGCAACAGCCTCGTCGAAACGCGCTTCCAGACGCGGAATGCCGGTGCCCGCGTACCCCACGCGCAACCGGCCCCGCGCGACGATCAGGACCTCCAACAACTCCCCTGCCGCTTCCCGTTGCGCCACGGGATCGACGCTGCCCCGCTCACCGATCCACACCGGGGCGGTGTGCGCAAACGGTTCGGTATCCATCGACGGCCACCGGGTCTCGCCGCCTCGGGCCCGGGCGGCAACCCAGCCCCCGGCGGGGAGCTCGAGGTCGCCGGTGTACGTCCGCCGGCCGGGCGATTCAATGCCTGGCCGGGACGCGACCACGCGCCCGTTGACGAGGATCTCAACCGTGTCGACCGACGTGGCCGTGCCGTGGTCGAGCGACCACTGGACCGGACCCGCGCCCACGACTTCACCGGGTCGCGCGCCGCCCACCCGGAAGTCGAGGAACGGTCCGTTGGTCACGAATGAGCGGCCTTCACGCAGTGCGTTGAGATACACGGGCCAGTTGAGCTCCCGGCCGGTGTACGCGTAGACCCGGGTCGTCCCCACGGCCATGGTGCGGTACAGGTTCAGCATCACATCGGTGCCCGCCGACGGGGCGATCGTCACGCCGAGGTTGAGCAGACGGTGCCACAGCGCCGCCGTCCCCTCGAAGCTGCTCCACAGACACACGATCTCGAGCAGGTCCACATCGCCCAGCACCGCGTCGGCCACCAGTTCCACGGGCACCCTGGCGCGTCCAGTCATGGAGAATGGATCGGGCACCGATACGGGATGCACGTAGTATCCCATCCCGCCATGGCCATGCGCGTACTCCAGTACCTCCGCGTTGGTCCGGTCGTCACTGCCGTACACCTCGTAGCCGGGACCCCACACCCACGGCCAGTGCAGCTCGGGAATCTCGATCAGCCCGATGTGGCCCAGGAAGTGCGACCGGATCTCCTGCCCGAAACGAATGAACGGAGACGCGTCCGACTTCTCCCACCCCCAGAAGTGCTGGTCCTCGTACCGGTTGTGGAGGTTGGCCAGCAAGGGGGTGGCCATGTCGAGGGCTTCTCCGGCCATCTTCGGGACCATGTCCGTGGGGTCGAGGTCGTACTGGCCGCCGTAGTTGAGGTGGAAGTGATGGTCGCCGGAGGCCCAGCCCTCTGCGCGTGCTTCCCAGACGGGGGTCAGGGGGACCTCGACTTCGGTGACCGCGCCGGCCGCGGCGGTGACGGTGAGGGTCGACTCGGGCGTGGCCAGGCCCTGAACGGCGGAGACCGTGACTTCGCCCGCGGGGACGGTCACCTCGATCATCCCGGGGCTGTAGAAGAAAACGCGGCCGTTGGTGCCGTCGAAGTGGGACGCGCCGTGGTCGGGAATGGCCGGATGCCCGGTTGCGTCCACGACGCTCAGTCGAGCCGGGGCATGTGTTTCCGGGGCGGAGCGAAGTACCGGATGGACTCCAGTTCGAGGAATCATGCGGGTGCGTATCCGCAGACGGGCCGTCCCGTCCCGCCATTGCCAGACCGCGACTTCGACATCCTCGACCGGCCCGCCGGCCGCGGCCACCCGCCGCGGATGCATGACTTCGCGGTCGTCCGCCTCGGAGAAATAGACCCAGCGGCCGTCGGCGCTCCACGCCGGGGTGAGGGGCAGCCCGCCCCCGGTGAGCAGTACAGAAGCGCCGGGCTCCTGCACGCTGTGGACGCGCAGATCCCATCCGTCCTGGGTGGGGTGGCCCAGGACGAAATCCGCCCCGCCGGGACTGACCGCCGGTCTGGCCATGGACAGGATGTTCCCCGAAACGAGCACCCGCGGTTCGCCTCCACCGCGCGACCGCAACTCGACCCGGTCGCCGCCTCTCTTGGCGAGCAACATCACATCCTCGCTGCCGGGAATCGGCTGCGGCCGCATCTCGATACCCGGCTCGGAAGTGACCGCCACCTCTTCTCCGGACGCCAGATCCAGTGCCCAGATGTCAAGCGTGCCCGCCTTGCCGGAGACGTAGTACAGGGTGCCGCCGTCCGGCGAGTAGGCGGGATCCAGATCGAGCGCGGGCGAGTCGATGGTGCGCAGCTCCTCGCCGGAATCGGCACCGACGACGACGATTCGCGTGTCGCGGTCGTTGTCGCGCACGAAGGCGAGGCGGTTGCCGGAAGGATGCCACGCCGGGCGGGAATCCAGATCGCGGCTGTGGGTCAGTTGCCGGGCCGTGCGGGACTCGAGGTCCATGACCCAGATCCAGCCGCGCGCAGAAAAGGCGATGTGGTGCCCGTCCGGCGACGGTGCCGGGTCGATCGGTCCGTTCGTGAGCACCGGCAGCTCGTACCCCTCCAGGTAGACGTGATGCCCGTATCCCTGGACGTGGGGGTAGCGGTTGCGCCATTGCCCCGCCCCGGATTCGGGGATGAGGGAGAAAAGGGTGGCCGCGAGCAGGCCGTGGATCACTCCGCGCGAGGGGGAACTACTGACGCGGGGTGCCAGGGAGGCGGTGACGCCGACGGATGAGTATCTCACGAACTTGGCTCCTGGCGTGGGGGTTTCGGCTTTCGGGGTGGGAACTGGCTTTCGGGGTGGAAACAACGGACCGACTCCTGTTCCGTGGCAGGACGCGGTAAGCTTCGCGCAAGCTACCCGGGAGCGGCAAGGGTGACTTCGGTGGCCATCGTCATGCGACGGTGCCCCCACCGCCCGGGGTGCCCATATTCCATGCAGGCACCCACGCGTCTCCCTCGACCCAGGAAAGGCAACCGATGACCTGCCGTCCCACACAACCCCATACCCTGTGCGCTGTCGCTTCCGTTGTTCCTCTCGTCCTCCTCGCCTTCGCCACCACCCCCGCCCACGCCCAGGACACCGCCGGCAACGTCTTCCACGACGGCGAGTCCCTCCCCTGGGGCGAACTCAACAACGGGGTGCGCATGCTACCCCTCTACGGCGACCCCAGCGCCGATGGCGAACTCTTCGCCTTCCGCCTCGAGGTCCACCCCGGCTTCAACATGGGACCCCATACCCACCCCGTCACCGAACACATGACCGTTCTTTCGGGCCGCTTTTTCGTCGGCCTGGGCGAGACAATGGACAAAGCAGCCACCAAAGCGTACGGTCCCGGCAGCTACATCGCGATCGCCGCCGACGAACCCGCCTACATGTGGGTGGAAGAGGTGACCGTCGTCCAGGTCCACGGCGTGGGTCCCTTCTCGACGGAGTTTGTGGAACCGCCCGACGGTCCCCGCGAGGACCGGCAATCGAGGAATTGAAGGACCGATGGCCAGACGGATCGTGCCAGGGAACCGCTGCACTCGGCCGGCGAATCCATCCCCGCCGTATCGGCACATTCAATCATCCGTGTCCGCCACGATGCCGTGGTCGCCCGCGGAAACCCGCGGTGGTGTCGAGGAGGTGCATGCAACTACCGCCGAATGTAATGTCAACATGACAAGAAGTAATGTATAGTTTACTCTATTCCTCCACGAGGCCGCGATTCCTCCTAGCTTCGGCCACCCTGCTCCTCGCGGCCTGCATCCCCTCCGAATCCCCCAGCCTGCGCACCGGAGACCCCGCCCCCGACTTCACCGCCACCTCCCTCGACGACGGCACCCCCGTCTCTCTCACTGACTACCGCGGCCACGCCCTCCTCGTCAACCTGTGGGCCACCTGGTGCCACCCCTGCCGAGCCGAAACGCCCTACCTCCAGGCCGTCTACGAACGCTACCGCGACCGTGGCCTGCGCATCCTGGGCGTCTCGGTCGATCGTCGCGCGGACCACGACGCCGTCATCGAGTTCGTCGAGGAGTTCGGCGTCGAGTACGACATTGCCCTCGACCCCGACGCCAAGTCCCGTGACCTGTTCCACGCGCGCGGGCTACCCACGTCGGTCCTCTTCAACCGGGACGGAACCGTCGCGTTCAGCTGGATCGGTCCGATTCCGGAAGGGGATTCGACTTTTGTGGGAGGGGTGGAGCTGGCGCTGGGGCGGTGAGGCAGGGATAGCAACCCTTTATCGGACTGCGGCAGCTGCTCTGACGACGGCCTCGTAGATTGCCCCGGCACCGCCTCCCCAACACGAGCGCCAAGGCCGCGAATCGGGCCAATTCTCTCTTATCCGCCGACCGAGGTGTGTGCGCATGAACCGGATAATGACAAGCGCGTGGTGCCCCTCGAACTCGCGCTCGATCTCCTGAAACACGCGCTTCCAGTTGGAACCCCACCCTGTCTGTTTGAAGCGAACCGCTATGTGAGGATGTTCTTCGTGCAGTCTCGACCGTATCCCATCTTCGACCCTGGCCTGGCGACCATCCCCTCCTACGACTAGGATGCGCACCTGTGCCGGTGGTCGAGGATCACTCTCCGCAGGGTCGAGGTGCAGTTCTCCAAGACGCTCCGCTACTGCAGCGTACCTATCGGTCATGTCCGAGAATGCCGAGGGATCTACACCGGTGTAGGTCTTGATCCTATCGAGGATGCCCTCGGCATCCTGGAGCCCTTCCTCAGTGTCCCGGCTCAAGGACTGGTGGACCAGATTTCGCAGGACGCTTGTAGCGCCCTCGTATTCCTGGCGTGCTTCCAGACAACGAGCTCTTGCAACAGCCGCATCCGTGACCTCCCATGCGGGATCATATTGATCCGGATCCTGCAATAACTCCAGGAACTCGGAGACCCCGAACCCCTCGTTGGCCAATTCCTCCAATCCATCAAGTACCTCCACGGCTGCGCCGTACTCACGCGCCGCCATGTAGCCGTGGAGCGCGGATCGCAGGTCCGAGGCTCTATCCCTGGAGGGCCGCTGACTGGACCGCCCTCTCCGGTACAGCATGTCGCAAAGTGGTCGACAATTCTCAAGGGCTGCCTCGCTCCGACGCAGTTCATCCACCTCCCTGTCCTCGCCCCGATCGAGAATCGCGGCGGCAAAGCGGCTCAAGTCCCCCTTGCTGTCGCCCACTTCGAACGCTTCGATCGTCTTGCCGATGAGATAAGGCGGAAAGTCGACGCCAGCCTGTAGCGCTTCCACCATGACCTTGGCAGCGTGCCCGAGTTTGTGAGACAGAAGTTGTTGCGCCTTGGCGATTCCGAAATAAAGATTGGCCCGCTCGACGAGAGCCCGGGAGTACGAAGCACCGTGCTCAGAGAAGTAAGTGCGCGTGCGTTGCAAGTGAAGCTCCGCGTCCTCGAATTCCCCGTCCGTCACGGCACGGCCCAACGCGAGGACTCCGAGACAGTAGTGACCGTGGGCCGAATAGGGGGTTCCTCCCCTCACCGAGCGTTGATAGTACTCAAGACCGCTTTCGAGCTGCTCCAGCACGCGATCGAGCTCGTCTCGGCGGCGCGGCAGCTGGATGTCGTCCAACTCGTTGAAAGCCCCCTCGATGAGTCCGATATCCGCATGGACCATCGACTCGATATTGGGATCAGGCTCTCGAACCAGAAGATCTTCGAGCAGATGGCGAGCTCTCAGATGGTCGTGTGTTTGTCGGAGACAGTGAGCCATCCGGCGCTGTGCGTCGAGGAACATGGGATGGTTCGGCAGGATGCCGTTTTGCTCCATCGTGCGGGATGTCTTCACCAGCAATTCGAGAATTGGTCGTGCGCCAGCGGCATCTCCCTCGCGCTGCAGTTGGGTGGCGGTGTTGAGGAGCAACGCGAATAGGCGGGGATCCTTCAATAGAGCTGGGAGCCTGACGTGTCGAGCGATCTCAGCACTGTGACCCTGTTGCCGCAATGCCCTGACGACATGGGGCGCAGCCGCCTCCGAAGCTGAATCGGAACCGTCTCCAAGTTCCTGGACGACCGCGTTGACGTTGTAGGCACTCACGATGTTCTCCCAGTTCTCGTGCCTTGCCCATCCCTGGATAGCACCCGCCCAGTACCACCTCAGTCGAGGACGGTTCTGGGCTGGCAGTTCCTCTCCAATCGGGCGGTTGAACAACACGTCCCGATAGCCGGTGTGATAGAACGACCGGTGTCGATCACTGTTGAGCTGCACCAACTCGTCCACGGCATCGTCGAGTTCGTCTACACTGAGGGAGCCCTCAATGCCCTGAGCGGTACGAATGGCCGTCAGGATCAAGAGACGATCGAGTGTCGTAAACGAAGCTTGACGCGAAGGATCGTCCTGTACTTCCCGGCGTTGTTCCTCGACCAGAGGTGGGGTGACGTCATCCTCGGCTTGAGACCGCTCTGTTTCGATGTCCGCTTCGCGAGTTGGCGCCTCCAGTAGTTCCTGGAGCCACGCGCACCCTTTCTCGCCCCCGGGTGCGCGCAGGAACCGGAGCGTGAGCAGGTAGACCACGGCCCGTCGTCCATATTCCTGCAGGATATGCCGCGTGGCGGACCGAACCACCGAATCACTGGCATCGATCGAGTCGTGGGAATCGACCTCCCCCTTGTTGTGAGATACACCCAGTGCATCCAGAAAGGTCGTCACCATGGTCTGCTGGCCGGGGAGGTGATGGCACTCCAGAAGCCTGGACGCCACCACCGGATCCTGGAGCGACACATACCTCATCTCCACTACCAACTTCTCGTCCGGCCACCTCCGCACCGTTGCCGGCCGAAAATTGCGGGCCTTCGCCAGGATGTCGTCAAGTAGTTCGCGACCGGATCCCGCATCAGCGCCGACGTAGGCCCGGGCCGCCGCCGCGCGCTCGTCAGGCTCCAGCGCGTTCCACAAGCTCACCGCGCCGAGTCGTTTGGGGTTGGTGATCAGACGTTGGAGCTCAGGTGAAAATCCGGGGTGCAGCATTTCCTTGGCACTGGCCAGAGGCTTGGTCATTGGCTCTCCTGGTCAGCAGAAGCTGCAGCCAGGCGCTGCAAGCACCGTATGGCGCGCCGCAGGCTCTCCGAGTGCTCGGCGGCCACTTCGGGACGCCACATTTTATTGGCGAATTCAGTCATCCGCGAGGTATAGGCCGGTCCTTCCTGTCGACCGCTACGGGCCCGGGGGACCATGTCCTGCCGGATGGCCGTGCGACGAGAGCGCCTCGCCAGATTCACAAGTACTTCTTTCGGTGTCGACAGGGTCTCTGGAGATGCGGGGATCGAGCTGCTCGGCACACTCAAGTAACGCGCCAAAGCTTCCGCGTCTGCCATCAACCAGGCTTCGACAGCTCGCTCAACCACGCGAAAGCACAGTCCGGAAGGCGGATCGCGAAGCCAGTCGGAAACCAGTGTTGGTGCGCATGGCGCTGTCTGGTTGAGATCAACCAGAATCACCCAGGGGGAGAACCGCGCGGCTTGGCTGAATCCGTGAATCTTCTGTCGAAGGTATGACTTCCCCTGTCGACCATAAACGGTGCCCACCTGTCCGCCCACGCTGCTGAGCAGCTTGCGCACGACGGCGTCGTCCACGATGCCTTCGACGGCGGCGCTCACGAACAGAGTGTCCGAGTTGATCAGGTGTCTCCAAAGAGCGCTAGCTGATCCGCGTGGGCGGGCCGCGTCTTGGGAATCACGGTGTCCGCCAGCGAGAAGCCCGCCTCCAGCAGGCGGCGAATGTCAAGATCGGAGCCAGCCGGCAGGACTTGGACCCCTTCGGTTCGAGGCAGGAACAGCAGTGCCTCGTCCAGCCCGATCCCCGTGTCGCGCAGCAAGTCCGGCGAATGGGTGCTCAGGAAGAGTTGTCTCTTGGTTCTTCTCTGGATTCGCGCCAGCATCTGGGGAAGCAAGCGTACGATCTCGGGGTGCAGCGACAGCTCCGGCTCTTCGAGCAACAACGGCCCTTTTCCGTCCATGGTGGCCCAGAGCAACCCCATGAGACGAAGTGTTCCGTCCGAGAGCTGTTCTTCGGTGTGCCAAGCACCATGTGGACGCCAATGCTGGTATCTGGCGCGCAGGTGAGGCACTCCCCGGGTGTCTCTCGTCAACTCAATTTCTTCAAGCTGCGGGACGGCGACCTGGAGGGCTTTGCGGATTCGTCTCATGCGAGCGTTTCGCGTGCCCTCCTGCGTTCGGGCGACCTGTTCCAGGAAATCGCCTCCGAAAGGATCGTTCGACCGGCCTACCGAGCGGTCGGGTTCACGAACCAGCTGCGGAACCAGGTGCAGGTACCGGATAGATCCGAAGAAAGTCACCAGGTCGCGGAATGGCAGATTCACGTTGACCTGTTCCAGGTAGGTCTGCGTAAGTCGCTCGTCGTCGGCTCGATCCTCTTCGTTGGGACGTTCTACAATGGCCTCTTCTCCGCGCATTACGCGCTCACTACGCACATAAGGGCGCCGTTGACTGTCCTGCCTGAAGGTGAGCTCGTAAGCCCACGAATCCCCTCGTTCCGATTCCAGTTCGACACCGACCGTGACGTGAGAAGGGCGGCGAGCGGCGAGACAGCGGAGCGTACTCACTCCCCCGCGTCGGCGCACCGCATCCCCGAACCCGCCGCCGAGGGACGCGAGATCACGCAGGAATCGGAGAGCGTCGAGGAGATTGGATTTGCCGGAGGCGTTGGGGCCGATCAGAAACATCCGGTCTTGGAGGTCGACTTCCACGTCCTTGAAGTTCTTCCAGTTCTGCAGGTGCAGCTTTCGGAATCGGAGCATTGTCAGTCGCCCGGACTCGACGGGCCCATGGTAGGATGTGTGTGATGGCTCACCTCTCCTTCACTCGCCCCGGAGAATACCACGCCGACCGGACGGTTGCGAGATTCTTGTCGGTTCCGACTCCTCGTCCCCGCCGTTCACCCTCGTACTCGCGTCGTCCTCCGGCACCACAAACCTGCACCGCATCCCCACCGCCCGCCTCAGCCCGCGATCCAGCGTCGCCAGCGGAGACTCGAAGGCCTCCGCGACTGCCACATGCCACGCGTCATAGCTGCTCAACTTGTGACGCAGCTCCCAGATCCGGTCCGAGAACGGGGCGAAGGGCAGAAGTTCGATGTCGCGCCGCAACAGATCCCGGCGGGCTCCGTTCGCCTCGATCCGCGAGATCTCGCCTCGCCGCTCCAGCCGCCGCAGGATGCTCGTTGTCTCGACGAGGATCAACTCCGGAGCTGCAAGCGTCTCCGCGCTTACCACTAATTCCGCCCACCCTCCAACGGGCCCCGAGTCCACCAGCGCGGCGACCATGACGGATGCGTCGACGACAACGGTCACCTCCGGTCCGCATCCCGCGCGGCGAGGATGCTGCAACTCGGCACCCGCGTCCCTGCAGCCTCCTTGCGCGCCCGCACATCCTCCAGCCAGCGGTCCACCGACGGTCGCGACGCGATCCGTTCCAACTCCCGCCGCAGATACTCCTGCATCGAAAGGCGCGAGGACGCTGCTCGCGCCGCCAACTCGTCGCGTACTTCCTCGGGAACGCCTCGAATGGTGATCTGGATGGCCATGCTAGCAACTTGCGGTCATGGAAGGCAAAGCGCAAGCAGCAAACGTCCAGTCAGGACGGTCATCCAGGCGTGGTAGCGGATTCGGGCAGCGCCGGGGATCCACTGTGTTGCTCCAACGTGAGCTCCTCCTGCGTGGGCACCGGGCGCACCGGCGGCTTGAACACGGGGACGACAATGCCGCTCAGTCCCGCCCGCCCCGTGAACGTATGCACCAGCTCGCGCCAGTAGGGCCGGACGTTGTAGGTCCCGTTCAGGTCGGCGAAGTGCTGAAGGGCGTCCTCGGGAAAGGACGCGGCCCCCTCGACTCCTCCAGGCCGATCTCCGCCCGCATGCCGCAAGCGTGCGCCAGACCGGCGAGACTACGCAGCGTCATGTTCCGCGATCCGCTCAGGAGCTGCGTGACGTTCGCGCGGCTGGTGCCCAGCTTCCCTGCGACGGCGGCGCGGTTGAGGCCCCGCTCCTCCATGGCCTCGCAGATCGCCTCCGTCGTCCACAGAATCAGCCGCTCCTCCTCGTACCGCCTCCGAGCCTCCGGAGTTCGGGTCTGCCTCTCGGTCCAAGCCTCGTTGGCCATTCTCATCCCCTGGTCCCCTGAGGCGGTGTGTGGCTCGAATCGTGGAGGGCCCCTTCAGTCCCCCCCGCCCCCCTCATCCCCCCGCAGCTCACGCGCCCGCCGCCTCAACCACGCCCCCGTCCCCACCACCAGCCCCAGCGGCAGCAGCGTCAGCAGCCCCGTCGTGGCCAGAAAGGCGATCCGCGCCTCGTCGTCCCGGTCGAAACACACGGGACATGCGTGCGCGGCCTCCGGGAACGCGGCCGTCAATACCAGGGCCGCCCCCGCCGCGCCGAGCATCGCCCAGCGTCCGATCCGAATCCCGCGTTTCAAATCCATGCCCTACAAGTAAACCTGGAAGTACAGAAACGGCCAGACCAGCACCACGAAGTACCAGAACAGCGACACCGTCGACATCGCCTCGCGGGACAGCCTGCCCCTCATCATCCGCACCCACGCCCACGCGAGTACGCAGATCGCCACCACCGCATGCGCCGCGTGCGCCCCGATGATGGTGTAGAAGAGCGCGCCGTAGTTCGACGACGTGAGCGTGAGCCCTTCGCGAATCAGCGCCACCCACTCCACGCCCTGCAGCCACACGAACACCCCGCCGAGCACCGTCGCCAACGCCAGCAGCACCCCGACCGACTCCTTCCCGCGCTGGTACAGCCGGTGCGCGATCAGCAGCACGATCCCGCTCGCGATGAGCGCGCTCGTGTTGACCGCCGTCTGCTCGAAGGGCAGCCGCGGCTGATTGGGCGGCGGCCACACCGAACCCACCGCGCGCGACTTGATGATCACGAAGGCCGAGATGAAGCCCGCGAATAGCATGACCTCGACGAAGACGAAGAGCAGCATGCCCAGCACGCCGTTGGAGATCAGCTTCTCGGCCCTGCGCGGCCTCGGCCGGAACGGAATGATCGATGCTCGTGCTGTCATGTCTACCTCTCTTTCGCTCCTACGCTTGCCCCGCCCCCACCAGCCGCGCCCGAAGCCTGCCCACGCCCGGCAACTTCATCACGATGCCCACGATCGGCCCCAGCAGCCGTCGCACCAGCGGTATGTGACTCAGCGTCTCGAAGACCAGGATCAGCACCCCGATCGAGAGCATGATCGCCACCGCGTTGGTCCCCACCGCCACAAGAATGAGCACCGTCCAGAACCCCGCGTGGGCCAGGTTGTAGCCCCCCGGGAGCAGGTTGTCGGTCGACTTGTGGGTCGGAACCAGGCTCACATGCGCCACGTCCTCGGCGTGCTCGTCCGTCGCGTGCTCGTCGCCGGCGTGTTCGGGTTCCGCCAGCCCCCGGTCCACCGCCTCCTTCGCGGCCAGGTTCTCCCACATGCGCCCGTCGTGCAGCTGCACGTCCGGCGCCACGCCGCCCCAGAAGAGCGCAAGCAGCAGCACCGAGGCCGCCAAGAAGATCTTGGCGATCGGCCGCTCGATGGACAGGTGCATGAAGTTCTTGATGACGAGCCAGGCCTTGACGACCGCGATCCCGAACGCCGTGATCAGCGTGATCACGATGCCGAGACTGAACTGCATCCCGAAGATGTCGACCGGCCGGTTCAGCCGTTCGCCCACCAGCGGTCCCGCGATGCTGACCGCCAGCAACACCAACAGCACCACATAGACCTTCACGTAGTGATTGCCGAGGAATCCCTTGCCTTCCGAGTGACCGGCCATGGGTTATTTCGCGATGTAGAGCAGAGGGAACAGGAAGATCCACACGATATCGACGAAGTGCCAGTAGATCCCTATCAGTTCGACGCGGTGGAGCTCGCGGCCCCTGGCGGCGTCCCTGGCCACGAAGGCCATGATCACCGCGCCCGCGATCACGTGGAAGGCGTGAAGGCCGGCGGCGGTGTAGTAGAACGCCCAGAAGCCGTTCGAGGTGATCGTGTACCCGTGGGAGATCTCGTACCACCACTCGTAGGTCTTGACGCCGAGGAAGACGAGAGCGCCGAAGATGGTGCAATACAGGAACATCGCGGCTCTCTTGCCGTCACCCTTCTCGGCGGCCTGATGCGCGAGCACCGCGGTCAGGCTCGAGGTAAGGAGCACCCAGGTGTTGAAGGCCCCAATGTACGTGTTCGTGACCGCTGCGGCGTCGGCCCACTCCGGGTGCCCCAGACGGAACATCACGTACGACGCCAGCAGTCCCCCGAAGATGACCACCTCGGAGGCCAGGACCCACCACACGGCGAGCTTGCCGGTGGCGATCCCGGTCGCGGCGCGGGTCGTCGCGATGGGCCTCATGTGGTTGCCCCCGTGCGGTCAGCCCATCCCTCCGGGGCCTCCCGGAGCATGTGGTTGAGTGAACAGGACGAACGAACGTGCGTGAGCAGCATCAGGAGTCTCGTCGGGGGGGTTCGTTCTGAGGCCAGTAGTCGTCCTCGCGGCCGGGAACGCTGAATTCGTAGGGTCCCCGGTGGACGACCGGCATCTCGTCGGGGTGCCAGTTGCCGTGCGGCGGGGGCGACTCGGTGGTCCACTCCAGAGAGTTCGCCTTCCACGGGTTCTTCCCCGCCTTCGGGCCGGAGCGCCAGGTCTTCCAGCAGTTGTAGAAGAAGATGAGTTGCGCGAGGAGCATGATCAGCAGCGAAACCGTCGCGAACACCCGTATGTCCTGGAAGCCGTCGCGCGCCAGCTCGGAGAAGCCTGAGTAGTTGGAGATGCGGCGGTGCTGTCCCCCCATCCCGAGCACGAAGAGCGGGATGAAGATCATGTTGAAGGGGATGATCGTGAGCCAGAAGTGCCATTTGCCCAGGCGGTCGTCCATCATCTTCCCGAACATCTTGGGGAACCAGTAGGTGAAGGCCGCATAGGTCCCTATGATGGCGATCGGGAAGAAGGTGTAGTGGAAGTGGGCCAGGACGAAGTACGTGTCGTGGAAGTAGATGTCCGCGCCCGCCGCGCCCAGGAAGATCCCGGTCACGCCCCCGATCAGGAACTCGGCCACGAAGGCGAGCGCCCACAGCATGGGTGTGGTGAGCCGGATCGAGCCTCCGTAGAGCGTGGCAATGTAGACGAAGCACAGCTCCGCGATGGGGACCGAGATGAGCAGCGTCGTGATGGTGAAGATGTTCGCCATGCGCGGGTCGATTCCCGCGATGAACTGGTGGTGGGCCCACACGAAGAAGCTCAGGACGCCCGTGGCCACGACCGTGAAGATCACGATCCGGTAGCCGAAGACCTTCTTGCGCGCGAAGGTCGCGATGATCTCGATCACCACGCCCATCGCCGGCAGCAGCACGACGTAGACCTCGGGGTGCCCGAAGAACCAGAAGAGGTGCTGCCACAGGATCGGATCGCCCCCGGTGGCCGGGTTGAAGAAGCCGGTCCCGATCGTCTGGTCGAAGATCAGCATGATCGCGCCCGCCAGCAGCGGCCCCACCGACAGCATGAAGAGGATGCTCGCGACCACGATCATCCACACCACCAGCGGCACGTCGAAGGCGCGCATCCCGGGCGCGCGGGAATTCATCAGTGTGGTGATGAAGTTGATCCCGCCAAGGAGGAAGGCCACGAACTCCAGTCCCACCCCGATCACCCAGAGCGTACTCCCGAGCGGCGTGAGGTTGTACGTCTCGTTCGCCGAGAGCGGCGGGTAGGCCGTCCAGGCACCGGCGAATCCTCCCCCTTCCACCACCAGCGACGCCAGGATCACGATCGTGCTGACGAAGAAGACCTGGAACGACAGCCGGTTGATCTTGGGGAAGACCATGTCGTCCGTCCCGACCATGAGCGGGATCAGGAAGTTCCCGAAGGCGGCCAGGAGCACCGGCATGGCCACCCAGAAGATCATGATCGTGCCGTGATTGGTGACCAGGGCGTTGTATTCGCCCATCGAGACCATCCCGAACCCGGGCACGTTCATCCCGGGGAAGGCCAGCTGCATGCGGAAGACGTACGCCATGAACCCGCCGACCATGGCCATGAACATGCCCGTGAACATGTACTGCATGGCGATGACCTTGTGGTCCGTGGACCAGAGGTACTTCAACCACCCCTGGGGACCGTGGTGTTCGTGGTCGTCGTGGGGGTGTCCGTGCGTCAGATCGACGGCGGGCTCAACCATATCGGTACTCCATTCTCGCTACCGGGCCGAAGGCGTGTTGTCGGCGGTCGGCGTGGCGGCCTCCGCCGGCGTGTTCGCCGCGACCCAGGCGGCGTGTTCTTCCGCGGTCTCCACGAAAGCCGTGCCCTGCATGACGGTATGGCCGAAGCCGCAGATCTCGGCGCACTGGACATCGAACTCGCCCGTCAGGGTTGGCTGGAACCACCCGGTGATGCTGCGCCCCGGGATCGCGTCCTGCTTGATGCGCCAGACCGGGACCGAGAAGCTGTGGAGGACGTCCTTGGCTTCGAGCTTGAAGTGGTAGAGCTTATCGTTCTCGACGTGAAGCTCGTCCACCGTGTAGATGTCGTCGGCCGTGTCCAGTTCCCCGTCCGCGCCGCAGTGCTGGAAGATCCAGGCCCACTGCTGCCCGGTGACCCGGATCACACAGTCGGGGTTCTCGGGCAGGTCCAGCTTGATTTTGTGCCAGACGTTGAACGACACCACGATGATCAGGACGTCGAAGACCAGCACCGCCAGGTGGGGATACGTGATCCACTTCTTGTGGCGCTTGTTCTTCCCGTCGATGTAGTCGGCCCTGCGCCCGTCCCCCTTATCCCGGAACTTCATGATGAAGTAGACGAAGATGAGTTCGGCGGCGACGAACCACACCCCCACCACCAGCGTCACCAGCACGATCAGGAAGTCGATGTCCGCCGCGTAGGAGGAGCCGATCCGGATCAGTCCGATGTCGTCGAAGAAGTGGCCCAGGCGTTCGAGGAAGCCCATCTACAGGAAATCCCTTTCGTTCATTGCATGATGAAGGTGTAGACCACCGCCGAGCCGACGAAGCCGATCGCCAGCAGCACCGTCCACCGAATGGTTTTCCGCGCGAAGATGACAGCCTCGTTGGTCTCGTCCGGGGCCGCGTCGGGAATCTGCGCGGCCAGCTCGGCGTGGGTGGGTCCGTCGGTGGTTGGGTTCGCTGCCATGGTCGTCAGCGGCTGAGGGTGAATACGTAGGCGGCTACGGCGCGCACCTGTTCGTCGGTGAGGGGCATGCCCGCCCGCTCCTGCATCATCCCGGGGTACTCCATCGGCTCTTGAACCCCGTCCATGATGATTTGCACGATCGACTCGTACTCGCCGTCGATGTTGAGCCACTCGTCGTCGATGAGGGGCGGGGCGAGTGCTCCGCCTACTCCCTCGCGCACGTGGCAGGTGAAGCAGATTCCGGTGCCCGTGTTGAAGATCTGCTGTCCTTCCTCGACCATCGCGACCGTTACCTCCTCGGGCAGGATCGCGGGGTCGATGTCGATGGGCGGCAGCGGCGGCGGAGGTGGAGCGGCCGCCTTCCGGGGCAGCCGCTGCATGGTCATGATGTAGGCGGTGACGTTGTCGATGCGCTCGTCCGTGACCCCGGTCATGGCCGCCCGCATGTTGGCCTCGAAGCCGTCTCCCCTCGCGCCCCGCACCGCATCCCGGTATTTCCTCAGCGACGACGCGATGTACCAGTCGTTCAGGTGCAGCATGGACGGTGCCTGGAGCGTCTCGTCGCCCCGGCCGTCCCTGCCGTGGCAGTTCGCGCAGAGCGCCAGGTACTCCGCCTCGCCGGCCTCGACATCTCCCCCCTCGGCGGTGCTCGGCGGATCCGGTATCGGCAGGCTGACCACGTACTCCACCACCGATTCGATGTCTCCCGTGGCGTCGAAGAGCGCGCGCGACATGGGGCGCATGCGCAGCCCTTCGTCATCGGTATGGTGATACCCCCGCACACCCCCCCTGAACTTCAGGAGCTGGGCGGAGAGGTACCAGCCGGACCCCCCCGCGATGGCCGGCGCCCCCAGCGATTGCTTGCCGGCGCCGTCGTCGCCGTGGCAGGGCGAGCAGGTGTCGAAGAGAAGTTCGCCCCGGACCAGACCGGGTTCGGAGCCGCCGCACGCGCCCGTCAGGACCGCCAGCAGTGCGGCGGCGGTGGCGTGGTATGTCCTGTTAAAGTGCTTTGTCGGGAACCTCGTCATTGTCCTCGCTCGGCGGATTGATCTCCGAAAACCCGCCCTGTAAGATCGCGAATTCGGCGCGCGGATTCTAGCGACCGGGGACGGGTCGGGCAATGGCCGGTGGTTCAATACACCCCGAGATCCACCGCGGAGACCACCCGCCCCCCATACCCCGCCTCCCGAATCTCGCGCAGCAGGTCCTCGTCGGTGGCGCCCCAGTAGAGCTGGTGGTACAGAACCAACAACCCCGGACGCGCCCGCCCGGCCAGCTCCGCGAGCTCCACCGTGGAGGTGTGGGAGCCGGCGTGGTAGGCCTGCCATTCGGGCGGCCGCCGCTGAAACGCCTCCGCCGAGTACACCTCGTGGACCAGCACGTCGCAGCCGTCGCACGCCTCCACCAGCGTTTCGGAGGGGCGCGCGTCCCCCGAGATCACGATGGAGCGGCCGCCGCCGTCGAAGCGGTAGCCGAGCGGGTGCGGCCAGGACCCGTGCAGCACCGGGATCGCCGTGACGCGCACGTTTTCGTCTTCGTAGACCACGCCGCCGGTCGTTTCCGTCACGGGGGCGCGGTAGGCGTCGGCGTTGGCGTCGCGCGGCTCCAGTCCGAAGAGCCGCATGTGGATGTCCTCCCGCCACGCCTCCTCGATGTGGGCGGCCATGGCGGCTGTGCCGGGGGGGCCGAAGACGAGCAGCGGCCCGGGGCGGTCGAGCACCCACGGCGAGAGGATCAGGTCGGGGAGTCCCACGGTGTGATCCGAGTGCAGGTGGGTGATGAAGACGCGGTCGAGTCCCTCCGGTGCCAGCGCGGCGATTTCGTGGTCGCGGGCGGCGGTGGCGGCCCGGCGGACGACCCCCGCGCCCGCGTCGACCAGGTATGCGCGCCCGCCGGCTACGACTGCCACAGCCGGGCCCCAGCGGTCGGGGTCGGCGTTGGGGGTTCCCGTGCCGAGGACGACGACGCGGGCGGTGGTTGTGTCGGTTGATGGGGGCTGCTGTGCCGGGGTGGTGGCGGGGAGGAGGGGGGCGAGGGTGGCGGCGAGGAGGACGATTCGTGGTCTCATGGGAGCGGATCCGGCTTGGGGCGGTAACTTTGGTTGACAGAATGTAAAGTGCGGTTGACCTCTTGGGCGATCTGGTGTGCGTGGGAGCGGCTTCATCCAGATCTTCACCAAGCGCGCTGTAGCCGGGACTCTCGGCGTTGAGTCTGTCGGCGCTGAGACAGGTGAGGGAGGGGTTTGCTGGGGCCGGGTGTGGGTGGGCATCGACTCTCTTTGGCCTTTGACTGTCGGGAGCAAATGGAATGTCCGGCCATTCAGAGCACATGAATGAAATGTCCGCTTTTGGGGTTCCGCCGTCCGACGAGGCCAGCGGAGCGAGCCGAGGATGGAGGCGGAACGGCTCATGCCGCTGCTCCGGCCCGGTCCAGCAGCAGCCTCTCATTCGCATCGTACTGCCCCAGCCTCCAGCTCCCGTGGAAGACGGCCATGGCGCCGTCCTCGTACTCGTGGACCATCACCCTGGCCCGCACGCAGTGGCACCGGTGACGCTGGGGCGGAATCTGCAGCGTCCTGCCCTTGTATGAGACGCAGTTGTCGTTGCCGACCGTCCGCTCCGTCTTCAGGCAGGAGATGTCGGGAAGCTTCGCTTTCATCGACGGCACCAGGGGCGAGAACGCGCTCTCCGGCTCCACCGTGAACGCCGTGTTGAAGCGTGGCCAGAAGTCCTTCAGGAACTCGTTCGCCGCATCCACCCCGACTCTCTCCCCTTTGACTTGACAACCTCCACAAGGTCCACTACCGTCATCTAGTTCACTTCAGCTCCTTTGCCAGCAACGACGCACACCTTCCCATTGGATCCAATCAACGAGATGGCCATGGCGCGAAGAAGACGAGCTAGCCGCGCCAGGGGCCGCGAGTTCTGCCTGAGCTCAAGCCAGGCCCTGCAGCGCGCGCGGGGTGCCGAAACCGTAAACCATGCGGCCTCAAAGCGAACCAGCAGCGCCGGGGGCGGTCGAACCTCTCTGGACTTCTCTCCGGCCTGCTTCACTTCGTCGGGGTCGCTCGGTACCCCTCTCCACCGTTGGAAGACGCGAGAAAACAAACCACGATCACGTCACCATCAACCCCAGACACTAGCCGTCCACGACAGCGGGGTAGGTCCGCCTGCCCGTGCACAGCGTTGGCCTAAAGCGACGCCAACTACCCAAACCGAAGGGAGTCCCCAATGAAGGCCCTGGTACCTTGCAACCTGACACTCAGTCTTCCAATCGCTTTGCTCATGGTCCTCAGTCATGGGTGTCGTGACGAACCACCAGCCGGTCCGCACAGTGTCCCTGGTCCTGAGATGGGAGACTACATCTCGGACGATCAGCTTGGCGAGAGTCGGCACATGATAGCTCTTGCCCGTGAGGTCCCAGGGTTTGCGGGAATCTATTACGAGCCCGGCGATGATCGTCTGATCATCGCGATGACGGCGGAGAGTATCGACGCTTTCCCGAAAGCGACGAAAGCGGTTTCGGCTATGCTGGCGGGTCAAATTGATTTTGCTCCGATGGGCGATGTTCCGCCTCTGGAGTTTGTCGCGCGGGTGGTGAAGTATTCTTTCCTTGACTTAGCACGTCACCGTGCGCGCCTTCGTCCTCACTTGTACGCCCTCCCGGGTGTGAGCGCTCTTTCGGTTGACGAGGCGAACAACAAAATTGCCGTTGCCTTGCAGGATATGTCAGCTATCGTAGGTGTGGAAGAGTTGGCGACCACATTGCAAATCCCGTCGGATATGATTTCGTTCTCTAGAGAATCACCATCTGTTGGGCGTGGAATGCGAATCCGCCAACCTAACCTACCAATAAGGCAGTTATCTGCGGGCTCCGATGGTCGGATGCGCGGTGGCGATTTTGCACGCCGCGAAGGTCGGCAAGGGGGGTGTTCAGTCAGTTTTACCGCACTAACATTATACGGCGGCGCTCCAGTATTTGTTGTCCCTTCTCATTGTACACAGAGATTCTATGATTTTGATGGGGGGACTTGGATCTACAATGGAAGTCGAATAGGCGCGGAGATAAGTGACCCCGGTGGCAGGACTATTGAGAATTGTGTCCGTAGGCGCCCCCTAGTCTGGGATAAAGAAGTCTTGTGTCGGGAGTCTGACGCTGCCTTGATTGGGGTGGACAGCTATGACGACATAGCGTTGGGCGAGCTAAGGGGGGGACGTGTAATTCATGGCGCAGGCAGCAATATCGCTGGTGAATCCGTGTATCTGTTGGCACACAGTCCAACGCACGCCATTGACGCGAGAGTGGACGGTACGTGTGTTGACGCGTTCGTGGCGCAGCGTGATGACGGTAACTGGTACGGCGTCAGCTGTCCCGATAAGATTATAACGAGTGAGGGAATCGGTGTAGGACAAAGCGGCGCTGTCATATACAAGACCGTGGGATCGTATGTTGTATTGACGGGTGTTCAGTTTGCTGCGGGTATCGCGAGTTGGTTGGAGACGAGTACGACGAATTGGGTTTCGCCTGTGGGTTCTATAGAAAGAGAGCTCGGTGCCCTGTGGGTTTCGCCGGACTTTGGCGACCCTTCGGTGTACATTGGTAGTGGGCCGACGGTTGTGCAAGAGGAAGCGGAGTGTGTGTGGACTGCGAGCGGCCGAGGGATGGGGGTGTCATATAGTTGGTCAGGGGTCCTGGGTGGTACTTCCAGTCAAGCTAGTGGCACTGTCATGGATTCCGGTTGGTTGCGAGTGACGGTGACTGATATTAGGGCCAGGACCGCGAGCGATTCCATCTATATAACAGTGGTTTCTGAGGATGATGATGCCGAATGCGGGGTATGATTGTGCGGAGTCCGATGGATTCCGATCAGTGATTCCGATCACTTTGGAGGGGGTAGGAGCGCCTGAGAACGCGGTGTAGCGGCACCCTCTTCCACCCTCTCCATGGGTCTCCGTGAGACGAGGAGGGCAAGAGGATGCCAAAGAAAGTTGGTTCTTCCCCTTTTCTGGTGGGTAGCAGGTCATGTGCGCAGGCCATCGGGGTAGAGGTCGAGGCCGCCGAGGTGGAAGAGGATGGCGTTCGCGAAGCGTTCCCGGTTGCGAAAGCCGCGGCTGCGGACCTTGACTGTCTTGATCCGGCTGTTGATGCCTTCCGCCGGTCCGTTGGTGGCGCGGAGGATGATCGCATTGACGATTCCCCACAGATGCTCCCGGATCATCCGGGCGGTTTTCAGGACCGGCTCCAGATCGCAGTCCGATGCCCACTCCAGCCACCGGTGCCATCCGGCCAGCGCCCAGGTTCTGCTCCGGTAGTTCCAGAGGTTCGCGGCCGCTTCCTTCAGCTCCCAGGCCTGGGCGGTCCGGCGGGTGCCCGCACGGAGCCTCGCGAACGCCAGCTTTTCGGCGTGCGTCTTCCGTCTGGGGCCCTTCAGCCACTGCCACTTGGTGCCCACGAGGATCCCGTTGCCCTCCTTCACCAGCGCCCGGTGCTCCGCCCGCCGGACCTTGTCCACCGCGTCGCCGAGGTGCTTGGCCACGTGGAACCGGTCGAACGCGATCTTCATCACGGCGTCCGGGATCATCGCCAGAGTCGCCGAGATGTAGGGCCCCCACATGTCCATGCTGACGCTCTCGACAGCCTCCCGGTACTTCTCTCCCATGCCCTCGTAGAACGCCAGGAGCACGTCCTTGCCCCGTCCCGGGGCGACATGCACGACGTGGCCCGTCTCCGGATTCGACACCACGGTCACGTACTGGTGCCGGCGGCGGAACGAGGTCTCGTCCACCGAAAGGCGCCGAACCGCCTTCGTCTTGCGGCGCGCAAGTCCCCGCGCCACTGCACGTTGCATGATTCCGTCCACCGCGTTCCAGCTCAGCCGCATCCGGCTGGCGACCGCCTGTACGCTCGCCACCTTGAGCCACCGGATCACCTCCGCCTCGAACTCCATCGTGTACCTCGTGCTCCCCTCCGCCCACGGCACCTGAATCGTGACCACCCCGTGCTCCGGGCACTGGACCCGCGGGACATTGCAGACCAGAAAGGTCTTGTAGCCCCAGGCATCCAGGTTCCGCCACTCGCGGCGGCGCGTATCGTAGCCCGGGCACGCCTCGCCGCAGTGAGGACACCTCAACGGGCTCCCTCCGGTCCGTTGCAACTCCACCCGAAGTTCCTTGGGGTCCCGGGCCGGCTCCACCCTCGTGACCTTCCACTCCGGACCCAGGCCCAGAACGGCGTCCAGCCAGTCTCTTCCGGCCATGTCTGCGAGTTCCCTTCCGTCTCGTTGTGGACACCTGCCGGGAGCGAGCGCTCCGCGGCCTGACCACGCAATTTCCTCCGAGTCTCGCGATCCCGAAAGGCAACCCGCTACTCTCCTCCCCGTTCAGCACCAGCGCCGGTGGCTTCCGCGCCCAACCAAGTCGTTGTGCGAGGAGTGGTCGAGAGGGTCACCCCGGCCGGTCGGCGGCACGTCAGCCTTCGCCGAAGGGGATCGCCCCTCCCGTCGTCTACTACATCCTCGCTGTTCCACTCTCTCCACCCACGCTCATCCCACCGCCGCTGTTGCGAAAGCCCGCCAACCCGCCCCATAATTCGACCCTCCCCCTTGCCCGCCCACCACGACAGGGGAAGAACCAGAAAGTTGTCCATGAGGAAGAATTCGAGAGCTGCCGCATCTGAAGTACGAGCTTCGGCGCGGCCACCGTGAGATCGCCGTGTCTCTCAGCGGTCGCCAACAGCGAGGCACGGCGGGGGCCGTTACTTGGCCATTGTCGGAGCGGCTGGATGACGCGGCGCTGCGAGGCCGCGGTCTTCGGCGTGGATGCGTAAGGATCGCGGGTGGTTCGAAGAGACGTTCCGCTCTTGCAGCAATTCGGTTTGGCTGCTTCTTCGAGTGGCTCGGCGAATGGGATGTGGCCGTGGCTTCGGTCAGAACCGCCGACATCGATTGAGCTGTCGCGCGGTGGCACGCCCACGGCACCAGCAGGCTCATCATCCGGAATTGTGCGTAGCAGTTTCGCAACTTCTTCCGGTTCGCCGAACACCCGTCGGCTGGCGCAACTACGTGCAGGCGCCTATGGAATGCACCGAAGAATTGTCGAACGGGGCCGACTTCGACGGCAACGGCTTCATCGGCCAGGGGTGCGAAGTCGGGGAGCTGGTGTACTTCCCGCTGCCGGCCTTCTGTCACGACCGCGTGCAGAACCCGGACGAAGTGGCGGCGCCGCGGTACGCGACCCAATGCCTGGGTTCGACCACACCGACCCGCACCTACAACGTCAACACCACCCTGACGCTCGGACAGCGCCTCACGCTGGACATGGTGGGCGAAGGGATGGGCGGACACTGGCTTTCCTCCGGGACCGCGTATCAGAACGCGCGGCGGAGCGTCTGGCCGACCTGCCGGGACGTTAACCAGGCCATCTCCGATGGTCGGCGCGACCAGCTGACGGCCGGCGAGCGGGCGCTCTGCGACCCGTCGGTAACCCGCTACGGCATGTGGACGCAGCCGGCGGACTTCTTCAAGCTCCGCTCCGTGTCGCTCAGCTACCGGCTGCCGCAGGAGTGGATCCCCGGGCGTTTCCGCTCGGCCACGGTGCGGTTGCAGGGCAGGAATCTGCTCACCTTCACCGACTATGAAGGCGTCGACCCCGAGGCCTTCGAGGACGGTTCGGCCGACGTCCTGTTCCGGCAGGAATACTACAACCTCCCTCCGTTCCGCAGCTTCGTGCTGTCGGCGCGGGTGGACTTCTAGGCCGGGGAGGACAAGAATCATGAAAACGATCAAGACACGATTCTTCATGCTCGGCGCGCTTGTGGCGGCCTTTGCGGTCACCGGCTGCGACGAGGGCCTCTTCGACGTCAAGAACCCCGGACGAATTCTGGACGACGACCTGAACACGGCCGCGGGCGTCGCGTCGCTGGTGACGGGGATGTCCTCCGACTTCTCCGCATCCTACGACAACCTGGCCTTCACGACGGCGATCCTGTCCGATGAAATCGTCGGGTCGGGGAGCTACTTCTCCACGGGCCGCTACCGCCGCGGGCTCTTCGATTCCGAAGACGCCAACGGCTTCTGGGCCGGTGTGCAGCGCGCCCGCTGGGTGGCCGAAGCCGGGATCCTTCGGATGAAGGAGATCGAGGGGTACCAGTTCGACGGGAATATCCAGACGGCCAGGGCATTTCTCTTTGCGGGGCTCGCCAACCGCTGGTTCGGCGAGAACTTCTGCAAGACGGTCTTCAGCGCGCCGTATACCGATGAAACTCCCGGGCCCGGCGGTGAAATCGACACCGGGGCGGAGATGGACCGGGAAGCCGCCTTCCAGCGGGCCGTTCCGCTTTTGGAAGCGGCGATCCAGCACGGCGGTGCCGCGGGCGCACCCGAAATCGTGAACGCCGCCAGGGGGGGTCTGGCACAGGTATACGTGGGATTGGGCGACGCCGCCAACGCGCTGGCCAATGCTTCCATGGTGCCCACCGACTTCGTCTTCGCGGCCGCGTATTCGTCCAACTCGGGCCGGGAGGAGAGCATTATCTGGAACGAGACGCACGGACGGCATGAAATCTCGGCCTGGATGACTCTGGCGGGAACGTATGGAGCCGGTGACCCGCGCACTCCGTGGACGGACTGCTCCGACCCGGGCAGCAACTGCCCCAGCGGCAACGGGGCGGATGGCCAGACGGTTCATTACCGGCAGGAGAAATACCCGACGCGCGACGACGACATTCCGCTTGTCAAGGGAACCGAAATGCGTCTCATCGAGGCCGAGGCCGCGTTGAACAACGGAGACCTGACGACCGCGATGACCAGGATCAACGAGGCTCGGGCCCACTACGGGCTGGACGCCATCGAATCCGACGGCACGATCGGATCGATCACCGGCGGCGAAGACGGGGGCGCACACCCGACCTCGATGTCGGGGTGGGACATCCTCGACCGGGAGCGCCACCTGACCCTCTGGCTGGAGGGCCGGCGCCTTTGGGACATGCAGCGTTGGGATCACCCGCACCTGGACGGCGGCGGCGTGGTGTACGAGGCCACGGTCGACCGGCGCGTCACCTGCGACGTTCTGGGAGGTCCTCGCAATATCGGCATGCCGATTGCCCTCGACGAGTGCCAGGTCAACGAGAATATCGATACTCAATCCAGATGTTTCAGCAAATAGCGCGCCTGTGTGCCCGGCGCCGTACTGCTCCTGACGGGACGTGGGGTTGGCCCACGGACCGTTAGAGAGAAGGAGGCGCAGGATGCGCGCGAAAGGAGCCGCCCCCCGGAGTAGTCGCTTCGGGGGGCGGCTGCGCTTGTTGGTGCTGTTGTCGTTTTGTCTGGGGGCCGGGTCGCCGGCCCTGGGCCAGACCACGGTGGAGGGCGAAGTGCTGGACGCAGTCACCGGGCTGCCGATCGAGGATGTGGTGGTGCACTTCCCGGAGCTTCGCCTCGGAACGATTACGGACAGTCTGGGCTATTTCAGGATCGACGCGGTGCCGGGCACGAGACAGGTGGTGTCCACCTTCCACATCGCCTACGAGGAGCTTGAGAACGAGGTCCCGCTGGTTGCGGGAGAGGTTTGGGTTCTTCGACTCACGCCCAGGCCGATCCAGCTGGAAGGGATTCAGGTAGAGGGCACGCGACGCGAGGAGACGGAGGCGCGCCAGCAGGGATGGGAGTCGGAGTACATCGGCCCCGAGGAGGTGGCGGAAGCGGCGAAGCGCACCAACAAGCTGCTGGAGGTGATGCGCTCCAAGGCGCCCCCCCGGTTGCAGATCCGCCAGTCCGGAGGGCACGGAGGCGTCACCTTCTGCATCCAGTCGACGCGGCGCAGGCCATCGGTCCAGGATCTGCGCGAACTGGGTGACGGGTGCCGTCCGGCCCTCCTCGTGCTGGACGGAGTGGTGGTCTATGCTCCCCCTTCGGTCGCGGAGATGGCCACGATCACGCAGGCGTCGCTGCCGGGACATGTGGCCAGAATGCTGCTCGACCAGGATCCGAACGAGATCGAGAGTATCCGCATTCTGTCGCCGGCGCAGGCCTTCTTCCGCTACGGAGAAAGCGGCCGCATGGGCGCGGTCGAGATCAAGAGCAAGCACCCCGGCAGACCGCGCGGCAAGGGTCCGCCGGGTGAGACGCGGGAGCGGGGTGAAGCCGGCCCGGCCTGACGGGCGGACGGCGCCGGACATGCGACCGCTGCTCCTGCCCTGTGGGATCGCCGCCGCGCTGGCGGCGTTTCTGCTGCATCCGGGGGTGCGGAACACCCCGGCCGCGCTGTGGACGTTTGTGGTGGCGGTGGTGGGGATTCTGGCGTGGACGGGCTGGCTCTTCGCGTCGCGCAGGCGGAGTGGCGAGCCGCTGGTCCTTGAGTTCGTGCTGCGAACCCCGCACTGGATGCAGACGCTGGCGCAGGGAGCGCTGCTGGTGTGGTGGGGGATGTTTGTGGACATGGTGCCGACATGGGCGCCGATGATCGTGGCGCAATTGCTGCTGGCGGTGGCGCTCGAGGGACTGTTCGCGTGGACCCGGCGCGGGCGCTACACTGCCGGGCTGGGGCCGATTCCGGTGATCTTCAGCGTGAACCTCTTCCTGTGGTTCACGGGCCCGTGGTTCTTCTTCCAGTTCGCGATGATCGTGCTGGTCTACGCGGGCAAGGAGTTCATCCGCTGGCAGCTGGGCGGGCACTCGCGGCACATCTTCAACCCGTCGGCGCTGGCGCTCTTCGTGGCCGCGGTCGCGCTGATCGTGACCGGCCAGACCGAGATCACCCTGGGCATTGAGATCGCGCAGAGCCAGTTCGTCCCGCCACACATGTTCCTGGTGATCTTCCTGGCGGCGGTTCCGGCGCAACTCCTCTTCGGCGTCGCCATGATGACGATGCCGGCGGTGCTGACGATCCTGACTTTCGGGCTCATCTACCACGCCTCGACCGGGATGTACTTCTTCTACGACGCCTACATCCCGATCTCGGTCTTTTTGGGACTGCACCTGCTCTTTACGGACCCGGCCACGTCGCCCCGCTCGGACGGGGGACGGGTGATTTTCGGGCTGCTGTACGGGAGCGGGGTGATTCTGAGCGTGTTTCTGTTGGACGCGGTGGGTGCGCCGAACTTCTATGACAAGCTGTTGCCGGTGCCGATCCTGAATTTGCTGGCGCCGCGATTGGATCGCGCGGCGGGGTGGCTTGCCGGGAGGGGGCCGGAGTTACTGGGTGTTTTCCAGCGTGGGGGCGGGGCGCGGCGGAGGGTGGTGACGGTGGGGTTGTGGGGCACGATTTTCGCGACGATGAGCTTTACGGGCGGCGTGGGCGACAACCATGCGGGTCAGTACTACCCGTTCTGGCGGGACGCTTGCGAAGCAGGCAACGAGCGGGCGTGCAACTACAGCGGGGTCATCCTGCAGAACTTCTGCGACCTGGGGTCCGGGTGGGCGTGCAACGAGTTCGGGGTGCTGCTGGTGCGGATGGACCGGGACTTCGTGGGCGCGACGGGGGAATTCGAGCGAGGATGCCGGCGGGGGTTCGGGCCGGCTTGCGCGAATCTGGAGGGGCTGGCGGAGGGCGATGCCGGGTTGGCCGACTGGACCGGGTACGAGCGCGCCGGACCGCCGATGGAGGAATTGCCGATTGTCCTGCGCGGCAGCAAGGGTCCCGTGACGGAGAGGGATCCGGGGGCGCTGGTTGCGCTGGGGTGTGGGCGGGGGTGGGTGGAGTTGGGGTGTTGACGCCCCTCTTCTACCCTCGTGCGTCCATGACCAGGATCCGCACACCGCCAGGGAGAGCACGCTCCTGCCAGCGACGCTCCCGCTCCACGTCCATGCCCGCTTGTGCGGCTGCCTTCAACGCGTAATCTGCCGCCACGAGGCAGTGGTCGCCCATATGGACGGTTCCGGCGGCGTGGCCTGCCGCGCGCGCTGTGGCGATCTTTGCCCCTGTTGCTTCTCTGGCCGCGGCGTGAGCGGCTACCGCCGCGCGCATGACGGGCGCTGCTGAAACCTCACCCCTCGCCCAGGCCCTGGCCTGTCGCACCGCACCCAGCGGTCGGCCGTCTTCGTCATCGGTCCAGACCATCGTGAGCACCCGTTCGGCGCACGTCGCGGCCCACAGGGCCAGCGAGTGGTGGTCATGACGCAGAAGGGATCCACCGCGATGCTCGGCCACGAACCTCCGGTCGCGGCTGCTCCCGCGGCCGGTCATCGTTTCTTGATCCTCGATTCTGAGTTTCCCCTGAAGCCACCCCTCCAGAGTTGAATTGTCATTCTCACTTGACATAAAAGTAAACGGTGATTGTCTATCTCTCCACATCCTACCCCTTCGGCCGCTCCCCCTGCAGCTCCAGAATATCCACGTTCCACTGATCGTCCCCCAGGAGGTGCTTCACAAAGTACTCCGCCCGCAGCCAGAACCAGTAGTCGCTCATGTTCCCGAAGCCGTGGCGCTGGCCGGGGAAGATGAAGAAGTCGAAGCGCTTGTTGGCACGGATGAGCGCCTCGGCCATGCGGAAGGTGCCCGCGTGGTGGACGTTGTTGTCGATGTCGCCGGTGGTCAGCAGCAGGTGCCCCTTCAGGTTGGCGGCGATGTCCGAGTTGCGGTCGATGGAGTACTCGAAACCGGTCACGACGCCGGTGGAGTCCTTCACCTCCTTGACGCCGTGGTGCTTCTCGGACCACCAGTTGTTGTAGACGTCGTTGTTGTGGTTCCCGGCGGACGACACGGCGACCTTGAAGAAGTCGGGGTAGACCAGCATGGCGGCGGTGGACATGAAGCCGCCTCCCGAGTGGCCGTAGATCCCCACGCGGTCGGCGTCGATGAAGCCGTGGCGGTCGGCGAGCTGCTCGATCGCGACCTTCTTGTCCTCGAGTCCGTAGTCGCGGAGGTTTCCGTAACCGTAGTTGTGGTACCACTTGGAGCGGTTCGGATGGCCGCCCCGATTACCGATCGTGATCACGATGATGCCGAACTGGGCGAGCGCCTGTTCGGTGGGATTCAGCGAAAACGCCTTGCTGACCGACTCGGTCTGCGGTCCGGGATAGACGTAGGCCACGATCGGATACTTCTTCGCGGGATCGAAGTCGTACGGCTTGTACATGACGCCGTACAGGTCGGTCACGCCGTCCCCCGCTTTGACCGTGTACGGCTCGGGGTGCTCGTAGCCGGCGTCCATGAGCGCGGAGAAGTCGGCCTCTTCGAGGTCCATGATCTTGCGGCCCGAGGCATCGTGGAGGGCTGAAGCCGGGACGCTGTTGACCCGCGAGTAGTTGTCGACGAAGTAGGTCGCGTCGTCGTTGGTCGAGGCCTGGTGGTCATAGTTGCCGGGGTTCAGCAGGGTGAGGCCGCGTCCGTCGAGGCCGACCCGATAGAGGTGCGAGTAGTAGGGGTCCTCCCCTTCCTCCCGGTTGTTGGCGCGGAGGAGGACGTATCCGCCCTCTTCGTTGACCCCGCTGATGCCGCTCACGTGCCAGGGGCCTTCGGTCAGACGGTTGCGGACGGTGCCGTCGGCCGCATAGCGGTACAGGTGCGCCCAGCCGTCGCGCTCGGACCACCAGAGCAGGTCCCCGTTGTCGAGGCGGTAGGGAGACTGGGTTTCGACGTAGGTGTTCAGGCGCTCCTCGATCACCACGGTCACTTCGCCGGTGGCGGGGTCGGCCTTCAGCACGTCGGCCCGGTGCAAATCCCGGCTGTGGCGAAAGTAGTAGAGCTCGTTCTGATCGGAGAGCCACTTCGAGAACCTGATGGCCGACGGGTCGGGATTAAAGGGCGTGCTGGTGTCCCGGTAGAGCCCCATGCGCTGGTCCTTCCAGGGGCCGTCGTCGATATGCCTCATCTCGCGGGATTCCATGTCGAAGACGTGCACCGTGGTCTGGGCGACGTGCTCCTCGCCGGGCATCGAGTACTTGTAGGTCTCGAGCTTGGGCCGCTTGTTGCCCACCGCGTGGACCACCCAGAGCTCGCCGACTTCGCGGCTGTCCGACCGGGTGAGCGCGAAGTACTTCGAGTCGTGGGACCACACGGCGCCCGACGACTGGCGCTTCTTGAACTCCTTCTCGGTCTCCTCGTCGTTTGCGCCGCGGCCTTCGAAGCCCCAGGAGTAGTGCCGCTCGCCGTCGGTCGTCAGCTGGGTCTCCTCGACTTCGACGTCCTCCTCCGCCTTCTCGGCCTCGTCACCCGTCTTGCCGCGCCGCGCCTCGAGAATCTTCTCGTACTCCTCGTAGCTCATCATCCACAGATTGAACTCGCGCGCGAAGACCACCCAGGCCGTGTCGGGCGACACGCTGGCCCAGAAGGGGTGGGTGAGCGGCTTCTCGTAGTCTTCCAGCTCGCGCAGCGTCTGCGTGGCCACGTCGTACTCGAAGTAGTGCACCTTCTTGCGGGTGCGGGGTCGGCTGGGGGCCTCCTGTTCCTCCTCCTGCTCCTCTTCGACCTCCTCCTCGTCCCCCTCGTCTTCTTCCTCCTCGATCTCCTCGTCCTGGGAGGATTGCACTTCGAACTGCAGCGTGCCCGCGCTCAGGAAACGAATGTTGCGGATGGGGAGGTGCTGCGCGTCCCAGGGATCCCGCGTGATTCGGGTCAGCTCGGCCGCGATGCGGTCGTTGTCGAAGATCTCGGTGCGGGTGCCCCGGGCTGCGTCGACGAGGTAGTAGTTCGTCCCCGCCGAACTCTCCCACTGGTACCAGAAGCGGTCACTGTCCTCGATCCAGCGTGGCTGCACCCGGGTGGAGTGGACGAGGTCGCTGACCTTGTAGGGGGCGAAACGGGCGGCCAGCTCGAAGTTGGCGGAGCCGGGGCCCTGGACCATGACCGTGCCCTCTTCCTGGGCGAGCGCCGTGCCTGTGGGGACGGCGATCGCGGGGAGGGCGAAGGCGGCGGCGAGCGCCAGGGTGAAGGGGATGTGGGCGAAGCGAGGGGAACGGCGGATCATCGTGGCCTCCGAAAACTGGGAAGGGTTGCGGGCCATGCATGTTACGTCATCAGGCATGGTTTTCGCGACCATGAGCGCGTCGTGGCCGCTGTGGACGATCACCACGAGCTCCAGCAGTCCGTGGATAAAGCCGCACGAATGCCGGGGGATTTTGTCCGCGGGCTGCCAAGACCTACCCCCTGGGCCGCTCCCCCTGAAGCTGCAGGATGTCCACGTTCCACTCGTCGTCCCCCAGCAGGTGCTTCACGAAGTACTCCGCACGCAGCCAGAACCAGTAGTCGCTCATGTTCCCGAAGCCGTGGCGCTGGCCGGGGAAGATGAAGAAGTCGAAGCGCTTGTTGGCGCGGATGAGCGCCTCGGCCATGCGGAAGGTCCCGGCGTGGTGGACGTTGTTGTCCACGTCGCCCGTGGTCAGAAGCAGGTGTCCCTTCAGATTCGCGGCCAGGTCCGAGTTCTTGTCGATGTCGTACTCGAAGCCCGTCACCGCGCCGGTGGAGTCCTTAACCTCCTTGACCCCGTCGTGCTTCTCCGACCAGTTGGAGTTGTAGACATCGTTGTTGTGATTCCCTGCCGACGAGACGGCCACCTTGAAGAAGTCGGGATACACCAGCATGGCCGCGGTCGACATGAAGCCGCCGCCGGAGTGGCCGTAGATCCCCACGCGATCGACATCGATGAACGCGTGGCGGTCGGCGAGTTGTTCGATTCCGACCTTCTTGTCCTCGAGCCCGTAGTCGCGAAGGTTCCCGTAGCCGTAGTTGTGGTACCACTTGGAGCGGTCGGGGTGGCCGCCGCGGTTCCCGATCGTGATGACGATGAAGCCGAACTGGGCGAGTGCCTGCTCGGTCGGGTTGAGCGAGAAGGACTTGGAGACGGATTCGGTCTGCGGCCCGGGATATACATACGCGACGATCGGGTACTTCTTCGCGGGGTCGAAATCGTATGGCTTGTACATGACGCCGTGGATATCCGTGACCCCGTCCCCGGCCTTTACCGTGTAGACCTCCGGGAACTCGTAGCCGGCGGCTTCGAGCGCCGACAGGTCGGCCTCCTCGAGGTCCATGATCTTGCGTCCGGACGCGTCGAAGAGCGCGCTGGCGGGTGTGGTGTTTACCCGGGAATAGTTGTCCACGAAGTAGAGCCCGCCGTCGGAGGCGCTGGCCTGGTGGTCGTAGTTGCCGGGGTTCAGCAGGGTGGTGCGGCTTCCGTCGAGCGCGACCCGGTAGGTGTGCATGTAGTAGGGGTCCTCGCCCTCCTCCCGGGCGTTACCCCGAACCAGGACGTACCCGCCGTCCTCGTTGACCTCCATGAGGGCATCGACGTGCCAGGGCCCCTCCGTCAGACGATTTCGGACGGTGCCGTCGGGCCCGTAACGGTACAGGTGCGCCCACCCGTCGCGCTCGGACCACCAGATCAGGTCGCCGTTCGCGAGCCGTTCGGGGGTCTGGTGCTCCACGTAGGTGTTGAGGCGCTCCTCGATTACCGCCGTCACTTCGCCGGTCGCGGGGTCGGCCCGCATGACGTCCACCCGGTGCTGATCACGGCTGCGGCGCCAGAAGTAGAGTTCGTTGCTCTGGTCCGAGAGCCACCTCGACTGTCGGATCGCGTTGGGATCGAAGCCGCGCGGGAAGTTGAAGTCGCTGAAGATCCCCATGCGCTGGTCCTTCCACGGCTCGTCGTCGATGTGGCTCATCTCGCGCGACTCCATGTCGAAGACGTGCAGCGCGGTCTGGGAGACGTTCTCCTCGCCGGGCATCTCGTACCGGTAGCTCTCGAGCTTCGGGCGCGTGTTGCCCACCGCGTGCACCACCCACAGGTGGCCGACCTCCCGGCGATCCCGGCGCGTGAGCGCGAAGTAGCGGCTGTCGTGAGACCAGGTGATCCCCGGTGACTGGCGCTTCTTGTACTCCTTCTCGGTCTCCTCGTCGTTGGCGCCCCTGCCCTGCGATCCCCAGCTGAAGTCCAGCTCACCATCGGTCGTCAGCTGGATCTCTTCGACCTCGACGCCCTCCTCCGCCTTTTCCACCTCATCCCCCGTCTTGCCGTGCCGCGCTTCCAGGATCTTCTCGTACTCCTCGTAGCTCATCATCCACAGGTTGAACTCGCGGCTGAAGACCACCCAGGCCGTATCCGGCGAGACACTGGCCCAGAACGGATGGGTTCGCGGCTCCTCGTAGTCCTCGAGCTCTCGCAGCGTTCGCGTGGCCACATCGTACTCGAAGTGGTGGACTTTGCGGCGGGTCTGCGGCCGGCTGGGGCCGCGCTCTTCCTCCTGGTCCTCCTCGACATCCTCTTCGTCTTCCTCCTCCTCCACCTCCTCGTCCTGCGACGACTGTACCTCGAACTGGATCGTGCCCTCGTCGATGAAGCGGATGGCGCGGATCGGCAGGTGCTGCGCGTCCCAGGGATCGCGCGTGATGCGGGTCAGTTCCGCGGCGATTCGGTCGTTGTCGAAGATCTCGGTCCGCGTGGCCCGCTCGGGATCCACCAGGTAGTAGTGCGTGCCGGCGGAATTTTCCCACTGGTACCAGAACCTCTGCGTATCCCCCACCCAGCGCGGCTGCACCCGGGTGGAATGCAGGAGGTCGCGGACCTTGTAGGGCGCGAAGCGGGCTGCCAGTTCGAAGTTGGCGGAGCCGGGGCCCTGGACCATGACGGCGCTCTCTTCCTGGGCGACGGCCGTGCCGGACGGGAAGGCGAGCGCGGGGAGGGAGAAGGCTGCGGCTAGCGCAAGGGCAAAGGGGATGGGGGTTGCGCGACGGGAACGGCGGATCATCGTGACCTCCGGAAACGGGGTTGGGTTTTCGGAACGTGGATGTTACGCCATTGAACCCGATCTTGCGACCGCGTGCGGGCTTCGGTGCGCGCGACGCACGTCCTGTGCCCCCTTTTAGGGGCTAGTCACTGGTCCTTCAGAGCGTGCATCGGGTACAACCGGATCGCACGACGCACCGAAAGATAGGCAGCCAGCATCGCGACCCCTGCAAGCGGACTTCACGCCGCGCCTTGGCCACCGTCGGAAAACGCCGCCGGTCGATGAGTTCGCATTCGGAGCGTGGACGCGACATCCCCGTGACCGCCCGGACCTGTTTGATCTGCGTTGCCCCGCCGACTTGTTGCCGGGCGCGGCGTGGGTCAGGGCGCTCCGTCGGCGCCTGACTCGAATTCTTCTTCCGACAGACGGAAGGCTTCGATCAGTTCGGGGGTGTCCTCAGTCCCCAACACCCGCCCGGCAAAATACTCGCCGATCACGGGGCCGAACTTGAAGCCCTCGGCCGACCCCCCTCCCGCAAACCACACGTTGTCGAAGTCGGGGTGATGGTCGAAGAAGAAGTTGCGCGTCACGGAAACCTCGTAATGACACGCCCGCGTCTCGCTGACCGGCGCTTCCGACAGTCCCGGAAACCGCTCCCGTACAAACGCCCGCGGCCGCTCGTATTCCTCCTCGAGCAGCCACCTGCGGCTGGTGTCGGGGTCGCCCGGGGGCTGGCCGCCGGTGCGCACGCGAAAGCCGCGGTTGTCCGGGGATAGCGCGGGCCAGCCCGTCACGCCGCGGAAGTTGTAGCTGGGCAGGTTGGGGTAGCTGTAGCCGTTGTCGCCCGGGGGCGTGCGAAAGTAGACGACGTGCCCCATGGGAATCCGCAACCGCCGGCCCATCAGTTCGGGGAAAGCCTTCGGGAACCAGGGGCCCAGCGCGAAGACGTAGGTGCCGGCCGAGAGCGCGGCATCGGGCTCCAGCCGAAGGGCGTCGAGGTTCCGGCCCGTGCGTGCGTCCATCTCCGCGCGGGCGATGCTGACCTCGCCGCCTGCGTTCTGAAACACATGGGCGACGGATTCGATGGCTCTGCGGGCGCGGACAACCCCCGCGTCCCGTTCCCACAGGGCCACCGTGACGTCCCCGAGTTCGATCACCGGCCAGCGCCGCCTGATCTCGTCCGCGTCGAGGACCTCGTAGCGGATCCCCAACTCATCCCAGTTCTTCCTGGTGTCCTCCATGAATTCGGTCCACTCGTCCCGCATGATCAGGTCCGAGGTGGTGAAGAAGACGCGGGGCAGCAGCATGTCCTGCCACTGCTGGTCCCATTCGTTCCACTTCTCGATCGCGCGCTTGGCCCACGCGGTCCACAGGAGTCCGTGGCCGCGGTCGCCGTAGCCGGTGCGGACTCCCCGGGTCTCTCCTCCCGAAGTGGCCCGCGAATTACCCGGTCCGTACTGGTCGATGAGGGTGACCTGTGCCCCGGACTGCTGGAGGTTCAGCGCGGTCCACGCCCCGAAGGCGCCCGCACCGACGACGGCGATGTCCGGTGTCTGGCGGGTATGCACTGCAGGTGGGCCCGTTTCTCCCGTGAGCGGGCTGCGTGATCCCTCGTCGGCAGACACGGCACGTGTCCCGGCAAGAACGGCACCCGCGCCCAGAGTAGTCGCCTTCACGAAGCTGCGGCGATCGATCCCGCTTCGAGTCTCGGTCATGTGTTTGTCCTCTCTTAAGCCCGGTTCACGGATTTGGGGTCGGCGGCGCCATCCGGACCTCGCGCATCGGCGACTCCGCCGTCATCTCGGATGTCCCGGCCGCGTGGCCGTTGATGCGCAGGATGTAGGATACGACATCCAGGTAGGTCTGCTCTTCCAGCCCCCCGGGGTTGTCGTCGGGCATGGTGGAGCGAATGGTCCGGAAGAAGGAGTAGACCGTGCGGCGGCCCCAGTTGGACTGGAAGGTTCTTCCCCGGAACTCGCTCGTGGTGTGGCAGTCCGAGCAGACCTCGTCGAAGGCGGTGCGTCCCCGGTCCGCCTGGCTCTCGGTGAAGATGGCCGGGTGGGGTGGTGGGGTGGTGGGTGTGGAGTCGGTGGCCTCGAGAGCGGGCGCCGGGGGTTCCGACACGGGACTGGTGGCCCCGGGCTCTTCGTGGGATACTTCAGGTGTTCCGCCGGATGCGCAGCCGTCGGCGCAGACGGTGAGCGCGAAGCCGAGCAGTCCGTGGACGAACCCGGCCGAGCGCGGGGAGCGTCGAGCCACCGGCCCGTCGATCCCCTGGGCCCCCTTTCCGGTCGCTCCTTTGGCGTGGACCCGTCGCATGGACCAGACTCTCTCCTCCGGTGTAGTGTATACATCTGCAGTTTCGCGCATACGCGAACCCGTTTCCGACAACGAATATAGGAGAATCGACGGAATGTGCAGCCGAGTTCATGTGGCCGTCCGGGACCGAAAGTACCGAGTAGGGTTTCTAGCAGCCCTCGTCACGATGCTTCCCGTTACCGCGTGCGAGAATCTCCCTCTGACACTGGGGGACTTCAACAGCATCATCGCGACCGCTTCTCCCGCACTGTGGGACGAGGTCCAGGGTGATCTCGTTCCGGCGCTGGAGAGGACCGTCTTCACGGTGCGCGACGAGAAGATCTTCACGGTCACACCGGGTGAGCCGGGATCCGAGACCTGGTTCAAGCTACGCCGTTTGAAACAGCAGCTGGTCATTGGGACCGAGGCGGATTCGTGGATGGCCGCGCCGCTTGCCAAGGTCGGCGAGCCCGTCGCGCCCCCGCACATCGCGCATGTGGAGGACGTGTGGGCGCGGGGTCAGGTGGTGACGGTGGTCGTGCTGGAGGAGGGCAGCGAGGTGGAAGGCCTGCGGGAGCTCACGCCGCAATTGGCCGACACCTACGTCGACTGGTTCCGCAGCAGGTCCGTTGCGCGGATGTTCATCACGGATCCCGATACCGTGCTCGCGCGCGAACTTGGCGAGAACCACGGTTTCAGCCTGGTTGTGCCTTCGGTCTACAGGTACGAGGTGACCGATTCCGTACACATATTCCGAAACGACAACCCCGACCCGTCTGAACTCATCCGCCAGTTCGCGGTTACCTGGCAGAGCCCCGCTCAGGCGGATTTTGCGACAGAGGACCTGCTGGCCTGGCGCGCCTCGGTGGTGGACCGCTACTACAACTACCCTCAGGTGGTCGATACCGAATTGGTGGTCGAGGGGTCGGCAACGCTGAATGGCCTCCAGACCTACGCCTACCAGGCGGTGTGGGAGAATCCGCCCGGCGCCTATCCGGCCGCGGGTCCATTCATCGTGCGCGCGATCGAGTGTCCCCGGCAGGGCCGCCGGTACCTTGTCGATGCCTGGCTCTACGCCCCCGGACGTGACAAATACGAGTATATGGTCCAGCTCGACGAAATCGCGCAGTCGTTCCGCTGCACGGGATCGTAGCGGCGGACATGGCGGGATCTTATGCCGCTGCGGTCGTGCGCGGGACCGCTTCCTCCCTGCCGCAAGCGTGCTGGTCCTTGGGGCCACGGGCTGCATGTCACCCCCCACCCCACCCCCCGGCGAATTCGGCGCGGAAGGGGTCGGTGTCGCCCACCCCGACCACGCTTCGCACGTCGAGGCCATCGACGAAATCATGATGGCGCCGATACGGGAGCACGACATCGCCGGCGCCTCGGTCGCGGTCGTGCACCACGGCGAGCGCATTGCGGTCCGCGGATACGGCTGGGCCAACCTCGAGCTCCAGGCCCCCACCCCCGAGTACGCCATCTACGAGACCGGCTCGATCACCAAGCAGTTCACCACCGCCGCGCTCCTCCAGCTGCAGGAAGAGGGACGGGTCGACCTCGACGCGGACATCGGCACCTACCTCCCCGACTTCCCCACGCAGGGAAACCGCATCACCGTGCGGGAGCTGCTCGATCACACCTCGGGCATCCGGGGCTACACGGAGATGGCGGCGGCGCGTCCCTACTTCGTGCGGCGAGTCCCCCGCGACAGCCTCCTGGCCTTGATCGCCAACCACCCCTTCGACTTCCCCACCGGCGAGCGCGCGATCTACAACAACTCGGCCTACTACCTCGCGGGGACGATCCTGGAGCAGGTCTCCGGCATGACCTACGAGGAATACGTCGAGGAGAAGATCTTCGCCGAACTCGGGATGGACCGCTCGCACTACTGCAGCGAGACCGAAATCCACGAGGGCAAGGTCACCGGCTACGACGCGGGGCCGGATGGGCTGCGCAACAAGGGCTTCATCGTCCACAACATTCCGTTCGCGGCGGGGTCGCTGTGTGCCAGTGCGGGCGATCTGGCGACCTGGCTGGTTGCGTTGCACGGCGGCGAGGTGCTCACCGATGACGCCTACGCGCAGATGATCGAGCCGGGCGACCTGAACGATGGCACGAAGCTCCGCTATGCGTTGGGGCTGGCCACCAGCGACATCCCTCGGGCACCGGGCGATCCACCACGGCGGCGGCATCCCCGGCTTCATGTCGGAGTCCCTGTACCTGCCGGAGGAGGAGCTCGCGGTGGTGGTTCTGGTCAATTCCACGAGCCCGCCGGGCCCGTCGGCGCTGGCTCGCGAGATCGTGGAGCTGCTGGTCGGCAACGCCACGCCGGAGCCGATGACCTTCGACGGGGATCTCGCGTACTTTGAGGGGACCTACGCGGGGCCTGCGCGGGCGGGCGAGGTAGCGCTCCGGATCCGGGCCGACGGCGACCTCTTGACGATGACGCCGGTGACGGTCGGTGGCCGGGACGTACCGGAAGGCCGGCAGGAGGCCGACACTCTCGACTATCGCGGCGACATGACCTTCAGCAACGGGACCCCGCTACTGACCTTCGAGGGTGACGGGGACTCGGCCATGGTGCTCAGGTGGGACCAGGGGGCGGGGTACACGGTGATGACCCGGCGATAGGGGGGGACGGCATCTCCCGGTATTCGAACGGCGACCACAACTGGTGCTGGATCGCTTCCCTCGGACATTCGTAATGTAATCTCAACTTTATATTATGTCATGTACAGTATACGCTTGAACTGTCGTCGCACTTTGTTATTCTGACTTCAACCGTTCGCGCGCAATAACACGACCATAGAGCATCAGGCCAGCGCGCCGCGAAGCATCCACGCGCGGATTCACCTTCGGACTGCTACATTCGAAGCCGCGTGGAAGTCCAACCGCTCCGACCCGCCGCCGGGCTCCCACACCCGCCAATCGCCACCCTCACCCCCACCCCATCCCCCCTTGTCCTTCGTCCATCTCCATACCCACTCCGAGTACTCCCTCCTCGACGGCGCGAACCGCCTCTCGGACCTGATCCGCCGGGCCAAGCGGTTCGAGATGCCCGCGCTCGCGCTGACCGACCACGGCTGCCTCTACGGCGCCTGGAACTTCCAGAAGCTGGCCCGCAAGGACGGACTCAAGCCGATCATCGGGATGGAGGCGTACGTGGCCCCGGGAGACCGGCGCGAACGGGCGCGATCGGGTCAGGGGGGGAAGGCGCACTATCACCTGGTGCTGCTGGCGCGCGACGCCGAGGGCTATCGCAACCTCATCCGGCTGTCCTCCATCGGGTACACCGAGGGCTTCTACTACCGTCCACGGGTGGACCGGGAGACGCTGGCGCGGCACTCCGACGGGCTGATCGTGACCTCGGCGTGCATGGCGGGTGAGTTGGCCCGCCACCTGAATGCCGGCAACGACGACACGGCGCGCGAGGTGGCGGACTGGTACGCGAACACCTTCCCCGACCGCTACTACCTCGAAGTCCAGGCCCACGGCACCCCCGGCCAGGCCGAACTGAACGAGAAGGTCTTCGCGCTCGCCGGCGAACTCGGCCTCCCCGTCGTGGCCAGCAACGACGCCCACTTCCTGCAGCAGGAGCACCACCCCGCGCACGACATCCTGGTGTGCATCGGGACGGCGAAAAACCACGACGACGAGGACCGTCTGAAGTACAACGACGGACTCTACCTCAAGAACGCCGACGAGATGGCGGCTGCCTTCCCCGGCCATCCCGATGTGATCGAGAACACGCTCAGGATCGCCGACGAAGTCACCCTCACGCTCGAAAGGAAATACCACCTTCCCGGCTTCCCCCTCCCCGACCCCTTCACCGACGACAACGACTACCTGGTCCACCTGGCGGAGGCGGGGGCGCGGGAGCGGTATGCGCCCGGATCAGCCGCCGCGGCATCCGGCGGGGACGGCTCCAGCTCCGACCAGACCGACTCCCTCCCCGACGAGGTCCGCCAACGCCTCGACTACGAGCTCGACGTCATCCTCAAGACGGGCTACGCCGGCTACTTCCTCATCACCTGGGACTTCATCCGCTGGGCGCGCGAAAACGGCATCCCCGTGGGCCCCGGCAGGGGTTCGGCCGCCGGCTCCCTCGTCTCCTACGCCCTCAAGATCACCGACCTGGACCCAATCGCCTACGGGCTGCTCTTCGAGCGCTTCCTGAACCCCGAGCGCATCTCGATGCCCGACATCGACATCGACTTCTGCTACGAGCGGCGGGGCGAGGTGATCGAGTACGTGCGGGCCAAGTACGGGCGCGACGCGGTGGGCCAGATCGTCACCTTCGGGACCATGAAGAGCCGCGCGGTGATCCGCGACGTGGGCCGCGTGCTCAAGTTCGAGGTCTCCGAGACCGACCGGATCGCGAAGATGATCCCGAATCAGCCCGGGCAGGCCTACACGGTTGCCCAGGCTGTAGAGAGGATTCGGGACGTGAAGGCGCTCTACGAGTTGGACGAGCGCCACAAGCAGCTCTTCGACTACTCGATGACGCTGGAAGGGCTGTCGCGCCACGCCTCGGTCCACGCGGCCGGGGTGGTGATCGCGCCTGGGCCGCTCCACGACTACGTGCCGATCTGTACGCAGAGCAAGGGTGGCCGCAACGGGGCCGGTGACGGCGAGGACGGCCCCGACATCGTCACCCAATACGACATGAACTGCCTCGAGGACGCCGGGATGCTCAAGATGGACTTCCTGGGCCTCAAGACGCTGACCGTCATCCATGACGCGGTCCGGGCGGTCAAGGAGCGGCTCGGCGAGTTTCGCCATCCGGGCACCGACGCCGCATACGATTCCGACGCCATGGACGACGTGCCCCTCGACGACGCCGAGGTCTACCGGATGCTCGCCAGCGGGGGGACCTCGGGCGTCTTCCAGTTCGAGTCGAACCTGGCGCTCGACAAGCTGCGGGCCATGCGCTGCGACCGCTTCGACGACCTGGTCGCCACCAACGCGCTCATCCGTCCCGGCCCCCTCGATTCGGGCATGACCGACGAGTACATCCACCGCAAGCTCGGGAACAAGCCGGTCTCCTACCCCGCGCCCGGCCTGGAGCACATCCTCGAGCCCACCTACGGCATCATCGTCTACCAGGAGCAGGTGATGCTGATCGCGAGCGACCTTGCCGGCTATTCCCTGGGCGACGCGGACGTTTTGCGCAAGGCAATGGGGAAAAAGGACGCCAAGCTGATTCGCGCGGAGCTGGAGCGCTTCCAGGAACGGGTCATCGAGCGGGGACATCCGCGCAGCACGGCGGGCAGTCTGGCCAAGCAGATCGAGACGTTCGGCCGCTACGGGTTCAACAAGTCGCACTCGGCCGCCTATTCGCTGCTCTCGTACAAGACGGCGTGGCTGAAGCGCTACTACCCGGCCGAGTTCATGGCCGCGCTCCTCTCGTCGGTGCTCGACAAGACCGACGACGTGGTCAAGTACATGGGAGAATGCCGCGAACTGGGCCGCTACCACCCCGAGCTTGACGACGGACTCGAGGTGCTGCCGCCCGACGTGAACGAGAGCGGCTGGAAGTTCACCGTGGTGGGGGGCTCGACCATCCGCTTCGGGCTGGGGGCGGTGCGTGGGGTCGGTGCCGCCGCCGTGCAGTCGGTCCTGGCCGCGCGCGAGGAGGGCGGCCCGTTCGATACCTTCTTCGGCTTCCTCAAGCGGATCGATCCCCGTGCCCTCAACAAGCGGGCCTGCGAGGCGCTGATCGCGGCGGGCGCGCTCGATTCCTTCGGCCACCGGGCCCAGTTGCTGGCCGGTCTCGACACCGCCTACGGCGAGGTCCTGGCACGGCAGCAGGAGGCCGAAATGGGCCAGCAGTCGCTCTTCGGCGGCCCCGGGGTGGAGCGCCCGGCACCTACGTTGCCGACGGTGCCCGAGTGGGGCGACCGGGAGCGCCTGGCCCGCGAGAAGGAGGCGCTTGGGTTCTTCATCTCGGGACATCCGCTCGACCGCTACCGCGAGGTGGCGCGCGCCTTCGACCAGGTCGGCGGGGACACCCTCAAGGACCGCATGGGCGACTCGGTCGAGATGGCGTGCGTGGTCACGGCGGTGGCGCGCCAGGTCTCACGGCGCGATGGCTCCGAGTGGGCCAAGATCACCGTCGAGAGCTTCCACGGCACGGCCACCGTACTCGCCTTCAAGGACGTGTGGCAGTCCGGCAAGGAGACGCTGGAGACGGACGCGGTCGTGCTGGTGCGCGGCAAGGTCAGCGACCGCGAACGGGACGAGGAGGACCCGCCGATCTTCCTCGACGCGGCCGAGCCGCTCAAAGGGGTGTCCGAGAGCGGCCGCCTTGCCGTGAGGATCGCGCTGGAGTGGGAGGGCGAACTGCCGGAGGATGCTTTCGGCCGGGCTCGCGCGGTGATGGCGGCGCACGCCGGGGGGGCGCCGGTGGAGGTGGTGATTGGTGGGGGGAATGGGGCGGAGGGGTCGCGCTTGAGGTCGCGCAGCTTGAAGGTGGCGACGGACCGCGAGACGATCCGGGAGCTTGAGGCGGTGTTCGGGAAGGGGAGGGTGGGGTTGGTGAAGGTGTGATGGGTGGGGGACCGGGAGGCGTATCTTGCGGTGTCGCACGGGCCTCCGGCTCATATGTCAACGGCAGTTTACATTATGGAAATCACAGATGACATTCCTTCGATTCGTTCAAGACAATCATACTCATAAGGTACTCATAACATGAGAGTTCTACTGGCATGTATCGCCGCCATCATCGCACCGCTGGCCACCGAAATCACAGCCCAGGAACCGGAGAACCCCGCCCCCGCCGACTTTGCCGGTAACTGGATGGGCACCCTTGATGTGGGCGCCGCCCAATTGCGGCTCCGCTTCGTAGTGACCGGAGACGAAGGGGCCCTGAGCGTCGCCGTCTTCTCCCTGGACCAGGGCAACGCCGAGATACCGAACGTGAGCATCGCCGCGAGCGGCGCCACCATCACCGTATCGATGCCGGCCGCCGGAGCCTCCTACGAAGGCACCTTTTCCGCGGAAGACGGGAAGATCACCGGAACCTTCACCCAGGCCGGCGCCGACTTTCCCCTCGTCCTGGAACGGGTGTCCGAGGAAGAAACCGACGTCAGCCGCCCCCAGGACCCCGTCGAACCCTACCCGTACCTGGCCGAAGACGTCACCTACCCGAACCCCGACGGCGGCCACACCATGGCCGGCACCTTCACCCGGCCAGCCGACGGAGGCCCCTTCCCGGCCGTGATCCTCATCTCGGGTTCAGGCCCCCAGGACCGCAACGAGGCGCTCATGGGACACCGCCCATTCCTGGTCCTGGCCGACCACCTCACCCGGCGCGGAATCGCCGTCCTGCGCTACGACGACCGCGGCGTGGGCCAGTCGACGGGTGCCTTCGCCACGGCGACCACACCCGACTTCGCCTCCGACGCGCTGGCCGCGGTGGCCTACCTCAAGACGCGGGACGACGTGAATCCCTCCGCGATCGGCCTTGCCGGCCACTCCGAAGGCGGCGTCGTCGCGCCCATCGCGGCGGCCGAGTCCGACGACGTGAGCTACATCGTCCTCATGGCCGGCACCGGGGTGAACGGCGAACGCATTTTGTATGCCCAGGCGGCGCTGATGCTGCGAGCCGGTGGGGCGACCGAGGACGAGATTGCCAGCAACCGGGCCCGGCAGGAGCGCATCTTCGAGGTGCTCAAGTCGGAGCCGGATCTGGAACGGGCGGGCCAGGCGATCGAAGCGATCATTCGTGCCAGTCTGGAGACGGCGAGCGACGCGGAGCTGGCCCAGGTCGGCATCACCGACTCGGCGTTGGCGGAGACCGTGATCGCGGCGCAGGTGCAGCAGCTCAACACCCCCTGGTTCCGTTACTTCCTGACCTACGAGCCCGCGGAGATGATCGAGCAAGTCACCGTCCCCGTCCTGGCGATCAACGGCGAGAAGGACCTGCAGGTCCCCTACGAGGAGAATCTGCGCGAGATCGAGGCGGCGCTGCAGCGCGGCGGGAACACCCGTTACGAGATCCACTCCTTCCCCGACCTCAACCACCTCTTCCAGCATTCGGAGACGGGGGCGCCCAGTGAATACCAGGCGATTGAAGAGACATGGGCGGTCGAGGTGATGGAAGTGATTGCGGACTGGATTCTGAAGACGGTGGGGGGGTAGGGGCGACAATGAAGGCTCTGCTGGTCTGTGTGACCGCCCTCCTCGCCGCACCGGTTCCCGGCGTGGCCAGGCAGGAAGGGGACGGTGTGGAATCCACCGGCTTTGTGGGAACCTGGGGGGGCAGTGTGGAGGCCGACGGTGTGGAGCAGCAGATACGCTTCGTCCTGGCCGAGGTGGAAGGCGTGCTGCAATTCACGGAGTTCTCGATGGAGCGGGGGAACGCGCAGGTCAAATACACCTACGATCGGGGTGACCCCTTCGAGGCCACCGTCAACGGCGACACAATCTCGATGAAAATGTCGATGGCCGAAGCATCCTACACCGGCACGCTGTCTCGAGTGGATGGAAAGATCACGGGGGCCTTCACACAGGAAGGCCGGACCTTCCCGCTCATCCTGGATCGCGTGGACGCAGCCGAGGCTCCGGCGAGGAGGCCCCAGGACCCCGAGGAGCCCTTCCCGTACCTGGCCGAGGACGTGACCTATCCCAACCCGATCGGAGGTCACACGCTGGCGGGCACCTTCACCCTGCCCCCGTCCGGCGGCCCCTTCCCGGCCGTGATCCTGATCTCGGGTTCGGGTCCCCAGAACCGCGACGGAGCCGCCCTGGGGCACAGCCCCTTCCTGGTGCTGGCCGACCACCTTACCCGGCGCGGGATCGCGGTGCTGCGCTACGACGACCGTGGCGTGGGTGGATCGACCGGGGACTTCGGAGCAGCGACCTCGGAGGAGTTCGCTTCGGACGCGCTGGCCGGGGTGGCGTACCTCAAGGGCCGCGACGATGTCGACCCCGGCAGGATCGGGCTCGTCGGGCACTCCGAGGGCGGTGTGATCGCCCCCATGGTGGCGGTGGAGTCTCCCGATGTCAGCTACATCGTCCTTATGGCGGCGCCTGGCGTACTTGGCGAGACCCTGGCCTACGCGCAAACCGAGTTGATCGCCCGCGCGGGCGGTGCCTCCGAAGAGGAGATCGCGGAGATCCAGGAGACTAATCGAGCCGTCTTCGAAATCCTGAAGTCCGAGTCCGATCCCGAACGCGCGGTCGAAGCGATCGCGGCGGTCTTTCAGGCGTCGGGGACGGAAGTGCGTGAGCGGTTGGAGGGCCAGGACGGCATCAACGCCCCTTCCATGGTTGAACAGCTGCTGACCTCACTGGCCAGCGATGCCTGGCTTCGCTACTTCCTGACCTACGACCCCGCGGAGACGATCGAGCGGGTCACCGTCCCCGTCCTGGCCATCAACGGCGAAAAGGACCTCCAGGTCCCCCACGAAGAGAACCTCCGCGAGATCGAGGCGGCCCTGCAGCGTGGCGGCAACACCCGCTACGAGATCCACTCCTTCCCCGACCTCAACCACCTCTTCCAGCACTCGGAGACCGGGGCGCCCAGCGAGTACCAGGCCATCGAGGAGACCTGGTCGGTCGAGGTGATGGAAGTGATTGCGGACTGGATCCTGAAGACGGTGGGGTAGGGGATCTTCCTACCGGTTCTCCGGTCGGCGGTGCAGCACCAGTACCGCTTTCTGAGCAAGGCGCCGGGCGACATCCTTGTTTCGGTCTTTTCTCCTGCCGTCCGCCGAGGGCCACCCGACCAGGTTTCCGTGCCTTGGGGGTTTGTCGTCGCGCTCGAACAGGAGGCCGGCGTCCTCCACATCCTGGTGTGTGAGTTCACCCCGCCCACGTGGTTCGGTGCTACGGGCCGAGCCGACCTGGATGCCGATGGTGCGGATATCCGGTTCCGGCAACCCGGAAATCTCGAACACCGAAGTCTGTCCATTGTTTGGAAGAAACGCCCCGGGCTTAACGATCTGTTTGCTCGGTGCGTATTGGCGGCGGTGAAAAAGGAATCGGGCGATTTCACCCATCGGTGGTCAGCGGGGATGGTAGAGACGTCTGAGCAGGTCCTTCAGCGCGGTCGGAAAGGTATCCGTCCATCGCACAAATCCGTAGGCCGTACCGTCGGGGAGCCCGGCGGCGTAACTGGGGTCTCCCCCGGGGCCGATGCTGACAGAGACCATGGTACGATCACTACGTATCCAATCGAACGCTACCTCACCATCGGGGTCGAGGGCGATCTCGGGAACCGGGAACCCTGATGGAATCGTTTCCAGCAAGCGTCTGGCTCTGGCGAATGTCGCGGGCAGCAAGGTGTCTTCTTCCATCGCCCCGGACGCCTCGAGCAGGTCGATGAGATCCATCCTGGCCATCCAATAGCCCGGACTCTTGCTCCTGCGTGTGAGCTGACCAATCTCCCGATCTGCCTCCAGCGCCTTCTCATACAATGCACGCGATCGGTACTGCCGAGTGGGGACGGTGATCCGTCGTGTCAGGATCATTCGTGGATTCTCGCGTTTCGCTCGGTGATCAATTCGAAGAAGAGTCTATTCTTGAAGTGCCTGAGTTTCTCAAAGGTTCCCCAAAACTGATCCGTTCGGGGAGCGAACCGGTTGTCCGAGAAGACATCGATATCCAAAAGGAACCCGATCCTCTCGGGTGCCAGATCGTCCAGCAGAACATGTGTGACATGCGCGGAGAGCCCGGATTCCGGATCGCTTGCGCTAATGGCGGACAGTATGTGGTCCACCGGTAGCTCCAGCGAACTCGGGAACGAAGGGAGGGCCACGAAATAGTCCCTGGGATCGCGGTCCGGCAGCCTGAAATGGTTGATGTACCGGAGAGCCAGTCGAACGACCTCGTGAGGGTTGGCAACATCAAGAAACCCTTCGACCAATGGGCGCGACTGCGCAGAGTATTCCTCCCAGTCAGGATACGGAGCCCTACGGATGAAGGTGACACCATGTTGCCGAAAATCGATCACCCAATCACGATCCCTGCTGATTCCACGCACTCCGATGACGGTCTCAGCCTCGGTGGGGCTGCCTTGTTGGAGTTCACTGGGGAAGTGAGGGGGCAGCGAGTCCGGAGCAAGCTCATGAACTTCCGGGAATCCGTCCAACGACTCCAGGACTTGTCGCAAACGACCTGGATCGACTGGTTCCTCGGTCTCGATACGCACATCGAGGACCGCTTCGCGGATGGGTGCCTGGGTGAGGTGGCGTTTACGGGCCATTCGAACTCGTGGTTGCTGCCGGAACATGGGAGCATGGGTCCAGACAGTATGTAGACTCTAGATCATCGTCCTGTCAGTGACAAGCGGTGCCCCGCCGAGGTGGATCACCGACCCCCAAGCCGCGACTCCCCCAACCGCACCGCCCGCCTCCACAACCCCACCACCCCAAACCCCTCAACCAGCTCCCTGAAGCCGTCCCCCACCCCCCTCCACTCCAACTCGTCCACCTCCTCGAAGACCGCCGCACTGTCGCGCAAGGTCGCCAGGTCGCGAAACAGCAGCGCCGCCGCCCGATTGGCCGCCAGCGTCGCCGCCAGCCTCTTCGCCCCCCGCACCTGCACGTCCCAGCGGTCCACACGCCCCGGAATGTGCTCCAGATGTCGATACCGACCCAGCACCGCCGCGGTCGACTTCGCCCCCCACCCCGGAATCCCCGGAAACCCGTCCGCGCTGTCGCCCACCAGGGCCAGATAATCCGGAATGCTCGCGGGCCCCACCCCGAACTTCGCCACCACCCCATCCGCGTCGCGAATCTCGTCCTTCCGCCTGTCCCACTGAACCACCCGACTACCCACCACGCACTGCGACAGATCCTTGTCCGGCGTGCAGATATACACGCGCTCGACCCGGGGGTCGCGGGCCGCCCGCGCCGCCCCCGATGCCAGCCCGTCATCGGCCTCCAGTTCCTCCATGGCCCACACCTGCACGCCCATCGCCCTTAGCGCGTCCTCGAGCGGATGGAACTGGGCCAGAAGGTCGGGGTCGATGCCCGCGCCCGTCTTGTAGCCGGGCCACAAGTCGTTGCGGAAGGACTCGATGACGTGATCGGTGGCGACGGCCATGTGCGTCGCGCCCAGCTCAAGCATGCCGAGGAGCGAGGCCAGTACGCCGCGTATGGCGCCCACGGGCCGGCCCTCGCGATCGGTGGCCGGGGCGCCGCCGAAGTGGTGCCGGAAGAGTTCGTAGGTGCCGTCGATGAGGTGGACGTTCACGTTTGCGGCATGTGTGACGGTGAAAGGATGGTGAGACTCTCGCCGGGTGGGGGCGCGGCCGGTAGAATGACAGTCCCACCGCACCGCGTCACAAGCAACAGGAGATAGGTGATGACACTCGACACCACTGGATTCACGAACAATTCGCGGACAGACCCCGCTCTCTCGCCGACGGTGTTCCCAGCACGGGCCACCAGAGGCCGCGGGCTGATCGCCACGCACGGCCTGGCCACATTCGGTCTGGCGAAGCTCGCCTTGGCCGCCCTCGCTCTCACGGCCCTCATCCCTCCCACCCCCGCCACCGCCCAGGAGACCCCCGCCCCTGACCTCCTCACCGTCGGCCACTACTTGGACATGGAGCGTGTCGGCGACCCCCGGATCTCCCCCGACGGCACCCGGATCCTCTTCACCCGCTCCTGGGTGAACAAGATGGAAGACCGTTTCGACTCGGAGATCCGCATCATGGACGCCGACGGCGGGCGCCAGCGCCTCCTGCTGAAGGGCTCCAGTCCCCGCTGGTCCCCCGACGGCACGCGGATCGCCTACCTGGCGCCCGGCGAGCCTTCCGGTCAGCAGATCTTCGTGCGCTGGATGGACGCCGAGGGCGCCACCACCCAGGTCACCCGCGAGACCGAGGCTCCCACCAACTTCAGGTGGTCGCCCGACGGGCAGCACATCTACTTCCAGCGTCACGTCCCCCACTCCGACCCGTGGCCCATTGACCTGCCTGCGGCTCCGGAGGGCGCGGAGTGGACGCCCGCGCCCCGCGTCATCGACCGGGTTCATTTCCGCTACGACCGGATCGGCTTCCTCGAGGAGGGCTTCACGCACCTCTTCCGGGTCCCCGCCGACGGCGGCACCGCGCAACAACTCACCTCGGGGGAGTGGTACGCGGGCGCGACCTTTGTCCCCGGCGTCGGCAACGTGGGCTACGACCTGACCCCCGACGGCGGCACGCTCATCTTCGACGGCCTCATGGAGGACGCCGACAACAAGTACCGCGAATCGCACATCTACGCGATGGACCTGGCCAGCGGCGACATCCGTCAGCTGACATCGGAGCGGGGTCCCTGGAGCCGGCCGCTGGTGTCGCCCGACGGTCGCCGCATCGCGTACACCGGCTTTCCCTGGACCTCCCAGACCTACAAGACCACCGAACTCTACGTCATGGACCTCGACGGCGCCAACCAGCGCCTCGTCTCGGGCGAACTGGACCGGGATGTGGGCGCCATGCACTGGTCCGACGACTCAGGCGGCGTCTTCTTCGCGGCCGGCGACCGCGGCACAATGAACGTCCACTTCGCGACCGTTGACGGCGACGTCAGCCAGGTCACCGAAGGCAACCATATGCTGTCCTTCACCTCGGCCACGCTCGCAGGCCACGCCGTGGGTACGCTCAGCTCCCCCCACCAGCCCGGCGATGTCGTCACCTTCAACCTTGACCGCCCGGGCGAGATCCGCCAGCTCACCCGCGTCAACGACGACATCCTCGCGGGCAAGCGCCTGGGCGACGTCGAGGAGATCTGGTACGAGTCCACCGGCGGCACGCAGGTGCAGGGCTGGATCGTCAAGCCGCCCGGCTTCGACCCCGCCGAGAGCTACCCCCTCATCCTGCACATCCACGGCGGTCCCCACGGCATGTACAACGTGGGCTTCAGCTACCCCTACCAGAACTTCGCGGCCAACGGGTACGTCACCCTGTACACCAACCCGCGGGGCAGCACCGGGTACGGCACCGACTTCGGCAACGCCATCGACAACGGCTACCCCTCGGTCGACTACGACGACCTCATGGCCGGCGTGGACGCGCTGATCGGCCGCGGCTACATCAACGAGGACCAGATGTACGTGACCGGGTGTAGCGGCGGCGGCGTCCTCTCAAGCTGGGTGATCGGCCACACCACGCGATTCGCGGCTGCGGGCGTGCGCTGTCCCGTCACCAACTGGATCAGCTTCGCGGGCACCGCCGACATTCCCGTCTGGGGATACTACCGCTATGAAGGGTACCCCTGGGACAATCCGGACAAGTACCTGGAGCACTCCCCGCTGATGCATGTCGGCAAGGTCACCACGCCCACCATCCTCATCACCGGCGGGCTGGACCTGCGCACGCCGATGGCCCAGACCGAGGAGTACTACCAGGCGCTCAAGCAGCTGGGCGTGCCGACGAAGCTGCTATGGTTCCACGACGAGTACCACGGAACCGGCTCGAAGCCGTCCAACTTCATGCGCACCCAGCTCTACCTGATGAAGTGGTTCGAGGAGTACGGCGGCAAGCCGAAGATGACGATGGACCGGTAGCCGACCCCAAGGGGTCGCAACCCCCTGTGACAGCAATGGCCCCTGATTCCCCCGGCCGCGCGCAGCGGCGCGGGGGCATCAGGGACCGGTTGGGGCGTGCCCCCCTCAGCCGCCCGGGCGCCGCCGCTGGAGCAACCCCGTCAGGGTCTTCTTCTGCTCCTCGTCCAGCAGCCCGGTAACTTTCTCGTGCAGTCCCTCGAATGCGGGGCCCAGGTCCTGCATCAGGGTGCGCATCTCCTGCATGCCCTGCATGCCGCCGCCTCCCCGGCCGCCGCCGCCGCCCCCGGCGCCCCCGCCGCCCCTCTGGCCCGCGCGCGAGCGCATGTCGGCGAACAGGGTCTTCAGGCGCGAGACGCCCGCGTTCTTCTCGGTGAACTCCTTGAGCAGCTTCTTCACACTCTCTGTCTGGGTCTCGGTGAGGGTGAGCTGCTTGCTGACTTCGTCGAAGCGGTCGTCCAGCTCCATCCAGAGCTGCATGCCGGGGTTCTGGCCGAATCCGCCCCCACCTGCTCCGCGCTGGGCGAAGGCCGATGCGGGAAGGGTGAGCGTGACTGCCGCGGCGACGAGTCCCAGCGTGGCGACGCGAGCGAGGTTCCTGGTGCGGTTCATTGAGTGGTTCTCCTCCTGAATGGTGGGCGGCACCGTCCCCGCGGGTAGCGGCGGTGCGGTCCCGTGTGACGTTACACCTTATGACAGCTCAGGGGGGCAATCCGTTGGGGTCCCGGGGTGGCGTGTGACGCCCGGTGGGGCCAACTTGACGGTCTGTCAAATCCGTCTGCCCAGGGCGGGCGCATCACATTCCGGTAAACGAGGAGCAGCAGGCATGACCCGGTTCGCAGTAGTAGCGATGATGGCAGTCGCGTTGGTGGGATGCGGGGGGGATGGGGGGGACCAGTCCCAGGAGGCGGCTCCAGAGGCCGACGCCGCCCCCGCGCCAGGCACGGTGACCATCGTGGAACCGGCCGACGGGGCGGAGCTGGACGCAGGTCCGGTGATCTTCGTCATGGAGACCGAGGGCGTGGAGATCGTGTCTGCGGGGAACATGGATCCCGGAACGGGCCATCATCACCTGATCGTGGACGCGGATGTGGATTGGACGCTGCCGATTCCGAACGATCCGGGTGTCCACTATCACATGGGGCTGGCACAGACCGAATTCACGGTGGAAGACCTCACCCCGGGCGAGCACCGCATCATCGCGGTGGTGGCCGACGGCGTCCACATCCCGCTCGATCCCCCCGTGGCCGACACGATCACGGTCGTCGTCCGGTAACGACCGGCAACCCGTGGGACGAAACCGCGCTGCTCTGCCGCTATTGCTTCTCACCGGCGCGGCCGCGTGCGGCGACCTCACGGACCGCGGAGTCGCAGCCAGGGCGGGTGACTGGACCCTGACCGAGGCGCGTCTGGCCGAGCTGATCGTGCTCGCGCAGCCCTTCCCCCTGGACTCGCTGGCCGTGCATCAGCTCGCCGACCACTGGGTGTCGACGGCCGCGCTTTCCCTGCGATCGGCGGCGGGCGATTCGCTGCTCGGATCCGAGGCACTGGCCGAGGCCACCTGGCTGGAGCGCAGGGAGGCGGTACTCGATGCCGACCGCGAGGCACGGCTCGGTTCCGAAATCACCCTCGACGCGGCGTCCGCCGAAGAGATCTTCACCGATGGCAGGCTCCGCCTTGTCGCGCATGCACTGCGGCGGGTCGGACCCGAAACGTCCTCGAGCGAGCGCGTGCTGCAGCAACGAACCGCGGACCGCCTCCTTTCGACGCTGGTTGACGGAGGTTCCTGGGATCAGGTGGTGGCGGAGAGCGAGGACCAGACGACGCGGAGCGCGGGGGGGCTCATGGGGCTCTTTGCCGTGGGCGAACTCCCGTCCACGCTCGACCGGGCGGTCTTCCAGCTGGAGCCGGGACAGGTGTCGTCCGTGGTCCAGAGCGCGCAGGGGTTTCACATCGTTTACCGGCCGCGCTACGAAGAGGTCGGTTCTCTCTACATGGAACACCTGCGGCAGCGATTCCTCGCGGAGTCGGACGCTGTGGCGAATCGGCAGGAACTCGAGTCGCGCGGCTTCGAAGCCACGGCGGGCGGAGCGGCTGTCCTGGGCCGGATGGCGCAGGATCCGACGGAGTGGCTGGAGTCGGAGCAGCCGCTGGCCAGCTGGGAAGGGGGCGCTCTCGGCGCGGGGGTGGTCGCGCGCTACCTCGACTTCTTCCCGCCCGAATCGCTGGCCGAGCTCGCCGCGGCCGCCGGGGATGCACGCGTCCAGTTGATCACCGACCTGGGGATCCGCGAACTGCGCTACATGGATGCGGTGGCGGCGGGAGAGGGCCTGTCCCCAACCCTGGAAGAGAGCTTCGCCGCGGCCCACGCCGACGAGATCGAATACTGGAGCGGCGAGCTGGAACTCGACGCCCCGGACGCGCCCTCCCGTTCCGCTCTGGCGCGGCACATGGAACTCCTGGTCTCGCGGCAGCTGGACGCCAGATCGTTGCCGCCGCTACTCGAGGAATGGTTGCGGGGACGCATCGACCACACGGTTCGGCCGCGGGGGGTGCTCGCGTCGATCGTTCTTGCGCGGAGGATGCTCGCGGAAGCGGGTGGAACCGGGGGCCCGGGACCGTGAGCCCCACCTGGTGCCCCGGCGCTGACTGTGGCACCGGCGCGGAGGAAGCCCCGGGCAGCCGACCGGCGACTGCCCGCCTGATCACCCTGCTCTGCGCGGCTATGGCCGTTGCCTGCGCCGACGCCGAGCCCGAGCCGCTGCCCGCCCCGGGTGAACCCCTTTCGGGGCTTTCCACCGGCGAACGCGGCCGCTTTCTGCTCGGCCGTGCCCTCTTCGAACGCCTCGCCACCGCCGACGAAGGGCTCGGTCCCCTCTACAACGGCGAGCGGTGCAGCGATTGCCACGACCAGCCCGTCACCGGAGGGAGCGGGGGCCAGCGGGTGCGCGTCCTCAAGGCCACCCGTTTCGAGGACGGCCGCTGCGACCTCCTGCACGCCGTCGGCGGAGACAACATCCAGCGACGCGCCACCGACCTCCTCAAGGCGCACGGAATGGGCCCCGAAGAGGTGCCCGAAGCCGCCAACGCCACCGCTCTCATGACCGGGCCTTCGCTTCTGGGCCTGGGTCTGCTCGAAGCCGTCCCCGAAGCGGTGCTGGAGGAATGGGCCGACCCGGACGACCGCGACGGGAACGGCATATCGGGGCGGTTGCCACGACTGGCGGATGGTCGCGCGGCCAGGTTCGGGCGCAAGGGCGACGCCGCCACCGTCGAGGACTTCGTGGACACGGCCCTGCGCTTCGAACTCGGCTTCACCACCCACCGCCACCCGGACGAAGAGCCCAGAAACGGTACGCCCGTCCCCCCCGAGGCGGACCCCATGCCCGACCCCGAAATCGATGCCCCCACCATGGGGCACATCACGGATTTCGTGCGCTTTCTGGCTCCTCCCGCGCCCGAACGGGAGCTGTCCGGCGCCGCGCAGGACACCGTCGAACAGGGTGAAGCGCTCTTCGGCCAGATCGGCTGCACATCGTGCCACCGTCAGGAATTGCGCACCGGCGAGTCGGCCGCGACGGCCCTGGCCGAGCGTACGCTGCGACCGTACTCGGACCTTCTCCTGCACGACCTGGGCGAGGAGTTGGCGGATGTGTGCGGCTTCGACGCGGCGCCGGGCGAACTGCGAACCGCGCCGCTGTGGGGTCTGCGGTACCGGGACAGGCTCCTTCACGACGGCCGGGCGACGGATATCGCCGGTGCGGTCGCGGCCCACGGCGGCGAGGCGGCGGTGGCCCGTGACGCCTTCCAGCTGCTTCCGGAGGGGGCGAGACGCGCCGTGATCCGTTTCCTCGAATCGCTTTGAGAAACGATGGCCCGGACGGCGCCCCGGGCTTGACCTTCCCGGTCCCCCTTCTAGCTTTTTTGTCCCACCTTCATCCCGGCTCACCGAACCCGTCCACATGGTCCACCTGACCGACGTCACGAAATACTACGGAAACAAGCGGGCGCTGGGCCCCGTCTCCTTCGAGATCGAGAAGGGCAACACGGTCGGGTTCCTGGGGCTCAACGGCGTCGGCAAGACCACGCTGCTGCGCATCCTCGCCTGCGGTCTGCGACCGTCTTCGGGGACGGTCCTGGTCGACGGCCTGGACGTGCTCCGCGACCCTCACGAGGTGCGCAAGCGGGTGGGCTACCTGCCCGAACTGCCGCCCGTCTACCGCGACATGACGGTGACCGACTACCTGGCCTTCGCCGGGCGCATCAAGGGGATGACGCCCGAGGCGGTGGCCCGACGCATGCCCGAAGTCCAGGAGCGCACGCGCATCGTGGAGGTGCGCGACATGCCCACCGGACACCTCTCGCAGGGTTACCGCCAGCGGGTCGGCGTGGCGCAGGCGATCATCCACGAACCCGAACTCCTCATCCTCGACGAGCCGACCCACGACCTGGATCCCGTGCAGATCATGGAGATGAGGGCGATGATCCGGTCCCTCACGGATTCGCACACGATCCTGATTTCGAGCCACATCCTTCCCGAGATCAGCCGGACCTGCGACCGCCTGCTGATCCTCAACGACGGCGAGATCGTGGCTTCGGGGACCGAGGAGGAGTTGGGCGAGAAGCTGTTTGCGTCGCGGAGGCTGTCGGTCACGGTGCGCCTCGATGGTGATGGGCCGGTCGAGGCCGCGCAGGCGGCTATTGCCCAGGTCGCGGGCGTGACCTCCGTGCAGACACCGGATTCCACCGGCAGACAGGCCGGCGAGGCGGGTGTGGTCATCTTCCAGGTGGAAGGCGAATCGGATCTGCGCGCCGAGGTTTGCCGGGCCCTGGTGGAGACCGGTCACGACGTGGTCGCCCTGAACCGGGCGGAGCGCGGGCTGGAGCGTGTCTTCGTGGGATTGGTGGGTGGGGGGGAAACGTGGCACTAGACGCGACGGGCATCATCTTCCGGCGGGAATTCAACGCCTACGTGCGCTCCCCGATGGGCTACATCGTGGCGGCGGTGGTTCTCCTCATCGACGGCATCCTGTTCTATGCATACGCGCTCAATTCTCGCGAGGGCGAACTGCTTTCGGGGCAGGTGCTCGAAGGCTTCCTCTACTTCGCCAGCGGCATGACGGCGATCGCGGCGGTGGCGTTGTCGATTCGACTGGTCGCCGAGGAGCGCCAGACCGGCACCCTGCTCCTCCTGGACACCTCGCCGGTGCGCGACTGGGAGATCCTGCTCGGCAAGTTTCTGTCCGCGCTGGCGTTCCTGAGCCTGATCACCGTGGCGACGCTGTACATGCCCCTGCTGATCCTGGTGAACGGCAAGATCGCCGTCGGGCACATCCTGATCGGGTACCTGGGCCTGACCCTGCTCGGAGCTGCCGTGCTCGCCATCGGGCTGTTCGCCAGCGCGCTGACCCGGCACCAGCTGGTGGCGGCGGCCGTGGCGGCGGTCATCACGGGCGCGCTCTTTCTCTTCATGCCCCTTGCCGAAATCGTCGGGCCCCCGTTCGGGCGGTTCTTTGCCGCCCTTACGATTCACGGGCGTCACTGGGCGGGGTTCCAGTCGGGCATCCTGCACCTCCGTGACGTCGTCTACTACCTAGCCATGAGCTACTTCTTCCTCTTCGCGGCCATCAAGGTCATGGAGGCGAAGCGATGGGAGTGACGCGCCCCCTTCCGACGTGGTTGTTGCTGGCCGGGCTGGCCGCGGTCTTTTCGGGCTGGCGTGTTTTCGACGGCCTGCCCTATCTCAGCTACCCGTTGACGGTGGTAGGCATCGCGCTACTGCTCCTCGTCACGGCGTGGCGCTTCCGCGCCCTGAAGCACTCCGAGGGGGATCAACGTTCGATCGCGACCATCTTCGCCTTTGGCACCCTCGGTTGCGTTGTCGGGCTCGCCGGCTTCATCCCGGGCACGGACACGGGTCTGGAATTCCTTGGCTTCAGCTTCCAGGAAATCAGCGAACACGTGCGCCTGAAGAGGTTCTTTTCGGTGGCCTCGCCGATTCTCCTGGGGTGCTCGCTGCTACCGGTTCTGGCGGCCCAGTGGGCGCTGGGGAGGGGGGGCAGCGCAGGCGCACTTCATATCGACGCCCTGCGGGCAAGGGGAAGCTCCGCCAATGCGCTGAGCCTCGGGTTGGCGGGCGCCGCGCTCCTGCTGTTCGGCTACGTGACCACCGCGCTCGACCGCACGATCGACTTGAGCTACTTCAAGACCTCGCAGCCCGGCGACGCCGTGCGCGAGATCGTGCTGAGCCTGGAAGCACCGCTGCAGGTGGCGTTCTTCTTCCCTTCGGTGCACCCGGTGAAGGAAGAGCTTCTCGGCTATTTTCGGGAGTTGGCCCGCGCCACGGAACGGGTCGTCATCGAGGAGTACGACCGCTTCTCCAACCCAGATGCGGCCGCGGATTACGAAGTCCGCCGCGACGGGTCCGTCTTTCTGCGGGTCGCGGGGCGTACGGAGCAACTCGATTTCGCGTTGGAACTGGAATTCGCCCGCGGCAGCCTGCGGGTTCTGGATGGCCATGTGCAGCAGGCACTGCTCCAGCTGGCCCGGCAGCGTCGCTTCGCCTACCTGACCACCGGGCACGGGGAACTCAACGATCCGCAGGCAGTCGTGGAGGAACCTGACGCCCTTGATCGCAAGCTCCAGGCGGTGCGCGAAGGGGGGGAGTTCTCGCCTGAGGAGGAACTGCCGCTGCAGATGCTTCGCACCCTTCTGGAGCAGCTCAACTACACGGTCCGCGACATCGGGCTCAGGCAGGGACTGGGCGACCGCATTCCCGACAACGCCGCGATGGTCATGATCCTCGCGCCGAAACGGCCTTTCCACGAAACGGAGATGGACGCGATCTTCGACCATGTGGACCGGGGCGGCTCGCTGCTGGTGGCCCTCGAGCCGGACCGCGAGTTCCGCTTCGAGGAGTTGCGCGACCGCCTGGGGATCGACTACGACCCCGCGATGACGCTCGACGACGACAACCACTACGGGGGAAGAGGCTCCATTGCCAACCGCCGGCTGGTCCTGACGAACCGGTTCTCGACACACCCGGCGGTGAACGCGGCGGGCCGGGGGATCGGAGGACGCACAGGGCTCATGATGGACGGGCCGGGCAGAGTCAGCGAGGCGGAGGATGTCGAGGGGTTGCGCATCACCACGATCATCAACGCCCTACCGAGCAACTACCAGGACCGGAACAGCAACTTCCAGTTCGACGAGGAGACCGAGGAGCGGGGGTCCCACGGCATCGCGGCGGCCGTCGAGCGTGTCGCGGGCGGCCAGAACGGGGAGGACGCAAGGGGGGACGGGATGCGAGCGCTGGTCTATGCCGACGCGGACATCTTCTCGGACCAGATCTTGAGGAGCCAGATGATCAACACGGCGGTCGCCGCGGACGGGATCAAGTGGCTGGGGCGGGAAGAAGAGTTCTCGGGCGAGGTGTTTTCCGAAGCGGATGTGCCAATCGTGCACACGCGCTCGGAGAACGTGATCTGGTTCTACGCGATCATATGGGGAGCCCCGCTGCTGGTGCTGGGCGCGGGTCTCCTGGTACTCTACCGCCGCCGCAGCGTCCGCGAGGGGGACGGCTCGTGAAGGCCCATATCGCCCTCTTCGCCGTGGCGGTGGTCGCGACGCTGCTGACCTGGACTCGCGATACCGTTGACGTGGAGGACAGGGATCTCGCCGTGGTGTGGGAACGGGACAGCACGGAGGTCGTCGGTCTGCACTACCGAAACGCGACGCTCGACCTGCAGGTGTCGCGCCGCCGCGACGACGACGGAGCGTTCCTGTGGGGTGTCCAGACTCGGGGGGACGAGGCGCCCATGGAGTTTCCCGTCGGCATGGAGGGGCACTTTCTGTTCGAAGAACTCGCCGTCCTGCGGGCGCTGCGCGACCTCGGGGAACTGTCGCCGGAACGGAAGACGCGATATGGACTCGACGATCCCCAAAGGCAGCTCACGGTCCGGTTTACCGATGGACAGCGCGTGCTGGCGGTCGGCGATTCGGTTTTCGGCTCCAACGATCGATACGCAATGGAGCCCTCCACCGGAATGGGATATGTGCTGTCACGGCTCCTTGTCGACAGGCTGGACAGCGGCGATGGAGCGGTCCGGGAGCGTTCCGTGCACCACTTTATCGACAGCGAAGTCGGCGCGGTACGCATCAGCGGGCCGGACGGAGAACGCCGCATGGCCCGCACCGAGTCGGGCGATTGGACCGAAATGGACGGTGGGAACGCCGACGCCGGCTTCGGCAACTTCATGGAGCGCGTGGGAATGGTGGCCATCGAGGGTTACGACAACCTGCCTGCCCTGCAGACCCTGACGCCGTTCCTCCGGGTGGACTATGTCAGCGTGGACGGGCAGCCCCTGGGATTCGTCCAGCTCTGGCATGATGGCGACGCGGACCGAAAGACTTATTTTCTAAGGAGCGAAACCACGCGCACGCTGGGCCGTGTTCCCAGCATACTGGGCGAGCGCGTGGAACAGGCGGTGGGGGACGTTTTCTAGAGCCGTGAGAGGAGGCTGGACATGAGCGTGCAGCCGAGGAAGTCGTGGTTTCGGGGGGTGGAGGGGACGGGAAGGGCCGGAGGTGGGTGGCTCGGTCCGATTCGCGGGGTTCAGGTTGCCGTGCTGGCGGCCCTGGCTTTTTCCGGGTGCGATTTCTTTGACGGGGAGGGCGAGAAACGACGCATCCTCTCTGAGCTTGAGCATGAACTCACCCCCAAGGCAAACGGGGCGGAGGACCTGGCGCAGAGGGCCACGGGTGGGTGGGTACTCATCCAGGCCCTTCAGGCCGATGTGCTTCAGCAAGCTGATCCAGACCCCGCACTCGGATTGTGGCTCGAGTTTGCGTCGTATAGCTGGAGCCAGGCGCGACAGCTCGCATCGGTTGTGGAGGACCGCCTGCTCGGGGAACTGGACCCCGTGGACGCCGAATCCCATCCCTTGATGGCACAGGCGCGTTGGGCCGCGGGGCTGGCCGAGTTGTATTTGGGCATGACCTTCTGCGAGACACGCCTGGATGACGAGCTTCTGCCGGACACGCAACTATTGCGGCTGGCGGAACAGTCTCTCGGCCTGGCCATCGAGACGGCGCGGCGGGCGGGCAGCCCGCACTATCTGAATGCATCCCACGCCGGGAGGGCCCAGACACGCATGCTGCTCGAGGACTGGGACGGAGCCGAGTCCGATGCGATGGCTGTTCCGGCGGGATTCTCCTACGTGTCCTACCACATCGCCGGCGACCCCAATCCCCTGGTGCTGTGGATCCATCAGGCCAGGGAAGTCGGGTTCCTGCACAAGTGGTGGCCGCTGGTTGAGGAGAGCGAAGATCCGGGGTTCATGATCGATCCGTGGAGTGGGGAGGAGGATCAACGGATCCCGGTGCACTACGATGGCGGTACGCTCGCGAACTCCGAGGTGCCTCACTACCGCCCGCTCAAGTACGTCCACGAGGAAGACGACATCCCCATCGTGCACTACGACATGGCGCAGCTGATCGTCGCCGAGGCGAAGGCCGTGAGGGGTGACCACGGCGGCGCCACGGCGGTCCTGAACGGGTTGCGGGGCGCGGTCGGGCTGCCGCCCCACGACGTGCCGACCACCGCGGAAGAGATGGAGGAGCTGATCCTCTGGGAACGCTTCGCCGAGCTCCACCTGGAAGGGCAGCGGCTAGTCGACCTGCATCGCAAGGGATTGATGGAGCAGGTCTTCGAAGAGCTGAACGACCCTGAGCGCCCAGGGGTTGGCCGGGCGTCGAAGTGGGGGGAGTGCGAAGGGAGCTGACAGGGCCTGGGCGGTTTGCCGACGAACTTCTCCCCTGTCGCAGGCGAGGGTGTGGTCCGGGGGGCCGCTACCGGAAGTTCCCGAAATCGACCACCGCCTCGTTCTCCCCGTCGCTCCAGTCCACAACGACCGACCCGGAAAGCTCCGGGGGTATGCCCTCGATCGGGTAGTCCACCAGCGCCGACACCCGCGCGAAGGCGGTGGGCTGGTAGCAGATGTTCGTGCCGAAGCTCACGATTCCGACCTGGAGCCAGCGCCCGCGGAACGGGACCATCAGGGGACCCCCTGAATCACCATTGCAGGTGGACTCCGAGGAGCCCTGCTTCCCGGCACAGATGGTGGTCTCCAGGATGTTCTCGCTGAGGTGCGTCTTGCATTCGTCGTTGCTGATGATCTCGGCCTCGAGCTTCCGGAGGATCTCCGATACTTCACCGCCGACCGATGTGAGGCCCCAGCCGATCACCGTGGCCGTCGTTCCCGGGGCGGACATCTCGATCCGGTCGGGGGTAAGGAGTTCGATGCGCGGATACATGAAGTCGCCGTCGAGTTCCAGCAGAGCCATGTCGCTCGAGATGAAGGCGTCGGTCGAGAAGTCCGGGTGAATCCTGATGCGCTTCACGTCGATGTACTCGCCGCCCTCGGTGAGATCGTGCGTCCCGGCCAGCACCTGGATCGAGGCCGGATCGAGGCCTCCGTCGACGCAGTGGGCGGCCGTCATGGCCCAGTTCCGCGCAATGAAGACCCCGCCGCAGAACTGGGAATGGGTGCTTTTGGTGACGAGGGCCACCTGGAAGGGAAACTCTCCCGCCTCGGCCTCTTCGCCCCCGATAATGGCCTGGATTTTGGGGTCGGAGGGGGAGTCCGACAGCCCGGGCGCCGTGTTGGTCCACCCCAGCGTAAGCTCCTGGCTGACCGTGTAGGACAGCCGGTGGTCGAGTCCCTCGAAGGCGTATTCGCCGTCGTCGTTGGTGACCGTGAAGACCTCGGCGGAGTCCCGGATGCCGTCGTCGTCCTCGTCCAGGAATACGATGAACGCGGGGATCGCCTCTTCGTCCTCGTCCCGTGCGCCGTCGGCGTCGGCGTCGTGCCAGACCACTCCGGAGATCTCGTTCTCGCCGGTGCCGGGCGGGTGGAAAACGCTGATCGCGTCTCCGGTGGTGGTGTGGGTGGCGCCCCGTTCGTCGGTGACGGTGAGACTGGGGGTGTAGGCGCCGGGCGTTTCGTAGGTGTGGGTGATCGTGCGGCCCGACGCCGTGTTGCCGTCCCCGAACTCCCAGTCGTAGCTGACGATCTGGCCATCGGGGTCGGTGGAGGCACTGGCGTCGAAGCGCACTTCGAGGGGGGCGTTGCCCTCGGTGACATCGACGGTGAAGGCGGCGGTGGGGCGCTCGTTGGGGGTGCCGGTGGGCTGGGAGGGGGGGGTGTCGCCGCATGTGGCCGCGAACAGAACGAGCGCGACCGGTGCAGCCGGGCGGAAGCTCTTCATGCGGGACTCCTGAATGGTGTTCAGCCAGGACGAGTGCATTGAGGACCATATCGTTACCCTGCATTTCGGGCAATTGGTCCCACGAGCCCACTGAGAGCCCGCTCCAACACCCGGTCGTTCTGCGGGCTCCTGTGACGGGAGTGCCTGTGACGGGAGTGACAACCGGGCCGGGGGTGGACCGGAGGCGCGTTGAGCCGTGGGTGGGGTGACTTGCGGGCGCGTTGTCCGTTTCCCGCCAGCCTGTCTATCTTCTCAACTTCACAGCAACTCCCCCGCAACACCGCCAACGACCACGCCACATGCAATCCACCATGCGGAGCGCCGCGATTACCGCACTCCTGCCCTTGACGCTGACCGCAGTGACAGGTTGTGGAGGGGGCGGCGACAACGCGGACGCAGAAGCCACCGAGGAACAGTCCTCCGATACCGGAATCAACGCCATTCTCTACTATCCGGACAGACTCGTGGAAACGGCGCCCGAGAACTTCCAGGCGCGTTTCGAGACCACCAAGGGCGACTTCGTCGTTGACGTGACCCGCTCCTGGGCGCCAAGAGGCGCCGACCGCTTCTACAACCTGGTCAAGAACGGCTACTACGACGGGGTGTACTTCTACCGGGTGATGAGCGGCTTCATGGCCCAGTTCGGCATGCACGGAGAGCCGCAGGTGCAGGTCCGGTGGTCCAGTGCGACCATCGTGGACGATTCGGTCGTGGCGTCCAATAGCCGCGGAACGGTGACCTACGCAAAGGGAGGCCCCGACTCCCGGACGACCCAGCTCTTCATCAACTTCGCGGACAATACCGGTCTTGACGCCCAGGGTTTCGCGCCGATCGGCAGGGTGAGCGAAGGAATGGACGTGGTGGACCAGATCCATTCGGGGTATGGGAATATTGAAGAATTGGGGGGCACCGGACCGCGGGCATACAACATCACCTCCCAGGGGAATGCGTACCTCGAGGAGAACTTCCCCGACCTCGACCATATCATCTCCGCCACGCTCGTCGATCCGGCGGGCGGGTAGAGCGGCGGTCCGCGGGGACGCGCCGAACAGCTCGTGGAAGAAACCCTCCCGGCAATCGAGCAAGGATGTGCCTGCGTCGGGAGCTCGACCTTTGCCGCCGAACTCGGCCGTCTGCGCGAAGAGCTGATCGGGTGCCGGCGGTGTCCGCGTCTGGTCGCGTGGCGCGAGAAGGTGGCGCGGGAGAAGCGCGCCGCGTACCGGGACGATGGGTATTGGGGCAGGCCTGTTCCCGGGTTCGGAGACCCGGAGGCTTCGGTGATGGTGGTCGGGCTGGCACCGGCGGCGCATGGGGCGAACCGGACGGGACGCATGTTTACGGGAGATCGGGCGGGGGACTGGCTATTCGGGGCCATGCACAGGGCCGGGTTTGCCAACCAGGCGTTGAGCCGGGACCGGCAGGACGGACTCGTGCTGAAGGGGGCGTATGTGACGGCGGGGGTTCGGTGCGCGCCGCCGGGAAACCGGCCGACGACCGGCGAACGGGATCGGTGCGCCGACTTTCTGCGCCGCGAGGTGGAGATCATGTGGGAGCGGCTGCACACCGTTGTGGCGCTGGGAGGGTTTGCGCATGCGGTCGTGCTCAGAACGCTGGCGGAGCGGGGGGTCGCGATTCCCAGGCCGCGGCCGAAGTTCGGTCATGGGGCGGAGGTGGATTTGGGGAAGGTGGTGCTGCTCGGGTCGTATCACCCCAGTCAGCAGAACACGTTTACCGGGAGGCTGACGGAGGAGATGTTCGACGCGGTGTGGGGGCGGGCGGCGGAGCGGGTGCGGGAGGCGGGGTCGTGACGGTGGATCGCGGGTCGGCGCCGGGCGTGGCATCCCGGGTTCAGGGCTTTCAACGGCACCGGTGCGGCCGATGAAGCCGGACGGGGGCTCGCTGCCATTGCTGCGCCGGCTACATGAGCGGGTCTTCGGTTGCCCCGAGGTGGGAGCCGTGCTGGTGGCTGCCTTCGAGGAGCTGGATTCGGTGCTGGAGGAGAGATCCGATCTCCCTCACGCGGCGTCCGTGATCCCGGTGGAGTTGTTTGTGGGGGATTCGATCACGCCAATGGAGGATCCCGTCCGCCTTTGCCGCCTCTTCCTGTTGCGAAGTGGTGCCCGGATGGCGGCGCCGGAGCGCCATAGCAACAGCGTGCAGCGGCTGGTTTCGTGGGGCGGCAGCGGATGGATCCACCAGGGGGCTCCCGATTGCGGGCCCTTCGGACTCAGGCCCCGGGAGATCTGCAGTCCCGTCGCGGGCGGCGCGCCGGAAGACGGGTGCCCGGACGATTTCGATCTTGCCCGATGCTGGGATATCGTACCCGCCGGAGTCTGGCACTACCCGGAGGCGGGCGAAGGCCGGGACTGGGCGACGGTCACCTTCCACAGCGCTGCGGAGGACGAGATCGTGGACGAAGTGTGGACGCGATGATGACGAGCGACTCGAGACCTCGTGGTCCACGCCCCGCGAACGAGTGCTTCGTCTGCGGCCCGGACAACCCGATAGGGCTGCATCTGGTCTTCCGGCTGGAGGACGGCGCCTGCGTCTCCGAGTTTACTCCCGGCCCGAACCACGTCGGCTACCCGGGAGTGGTTCACGGCGGGATGCTCTACAGCGCACTGGACGATGTCATGGCCAACTGGCTGTACCTGCGCGGGGCCCGCGCGTACACGGCGCGATGCGAGATCCGCTACCGGGAACCGGCCGCGCCGGGGGAGAGGTTGCTGCTGTCGGGGCGGCCGACCGGGCGCAGGCGGAAGGTGGTGGAGATGGAGGCGAAGGCGACCCGGGAGTCGGATGGGAAGGTGGTGGCGACGGCGACGGGCACGTTCGTGGTGGTGGACGAAGAGGAGTTTCTCGAGGTCGTGGGCCGGGACGGGTAGTTCGACGAGCTACGCAAAGTGAAGCCCTCACGGAGCATAATGTAAATTGCAGTGTACATTATGTAATGCCGACATTACATGTCAATCGAGGGACCGCGGTACTCCGGTCCGTCTGTCAGGCCGGTGGCCCGTCCGGGTGGAGATCGCAGGCGGGCGGTTGCTGGCGCGTCCAGGACAGGCCCGTCACCCGCCATGTATCGTCTTCGCGGACCAGCACGAAGACGTCGGCGCCACAGTGGCTCAGCGTGTCGCCCACGTAGAAATCGTAGGGCGTCCACACCATCGCCAGGTCCCCGCTGATGCGTACTTCCGGATCGAACATGCGCTCGGTGAGAACCTCTTCGCTGCCCTCGACGCGTGCGACGAGGTCGTCCACCGTGGAGGTCGCGATGGCCCGTTGGCCGTCGCTCGCGACCTCGACCGAGCGCATCACGACATCGGGGTGTAGCAGTGCGCGCAGGGTTTCGCCGTCGCGTTCGGCGAGGGCGTCGAAGAGGGACTGGACGACGGAGAGGATGGCGGCGCGGTCGGCGTCGGAGGGGATGTGGCGGGGGGTGGGGGCGGATTGTTCGGTGGGTGGGGGCGTGGGTTCCTCCGCTGGAGGGGTGCAGGTTGTGAGGGTGACGGCTTTGAGCATGGCGAGGGTCGAGACGACTCGGCGCATGGGGCGGGTTTCTCCTGAGCGGGAGGGATCTGTCGTGATCGTCGGTGCGGTCAGCGTCCGGGGGACTTGGGTCCTACCGAACGATGATCTCGTCAACATAGGTCCACGCGGTGTCACCCGCAGACGGCCAGCCCTCGGGTACCGTCCCGAAACCCGTGATCCGCACCCTCACCGCCCACACACCGGCGGCACCCACCGGGACGTCGACGTACACCCGCCCCCCCACAGGCCCATCCGCCCCCTCGCGTGCATCCACCACCTCACGCACCACCCCCTCCCCGAACCCCACCCCGTCCCCACTCACCGCCACCTCGACGCGCCTCGGCCAGTACACCCCCGATCCCGGGTGCTGCAGGAACCCCACCTTTACGGCCTCCACCGGCCCGCCCTCCCCCAGATCGATCACGGCGGTGATCTCGTCGGTGTGGTAACCCTGCCAGTGCCCGCCACGCCGATCGATCGAGCCGCGGATCCCGTCTACCAGCCCCGCGTCGCCCGCCGCCGAGTAGCGGGACGAGGACGCGGGCTGCACCTCGACCGGGCGGCCCCGCGCCAGGTGCGGCACGAGGTTGACCTCGCCGAAATGGTCCAGCGCGAGTGACCGCGTCGCGATCGCATCTGCGGCCTCGGCGTCCGGCACGAACCTTGCTATCCCGACCCCGCCCGGATACTCGCCGGGGCGGAGCGGCCGCAGCAGGAACCGAAACCCCATCTCGCGTGGCCACAGCGTGTACTCGTGGTGCGGCACCGCGCCCCACGAATCGTCCCCGCCCACGCCCTGCTGCCGATGGTCGACGGTCAGCGTGACCTCATCGCGCGGAACCAGGTCGGCCCAGTGGCGCCCTGCTTTCTGCTCGCCGGCGTCGAGATCCTCGATGGTATACGGGAGCGCCGAGAAGGATACGGCGGGCAGCCCCGTGACGAGCAGCCCGGTCCCGGAGCCGTCGGTGAGCGCGACCCAGCGCGTGTCTGTGCGGGTCCCGGTCTCCTGGGGGCGCACGTAGGGGTGGGCGAGTTCGGAGACGGGGGCGGTGTAGCGGCCGACGGCGGCTCCCGTGCGGCGGTCCCAGTAGTTCTCGTGGGGGCCGCGGCCGTACCACTCGACCTGGTCGAGGTTTCCGGAGAGCGTGAGGATCGTGCCGAAACGAGGCATTTCGGGAAGGTCCTCGTTGACGGTGGTGAGGTGCGCGGAGATGGCGGTGGTGCCGTCGGGGTGGACTTCGTGGGAGAGGGTGTAGTGCGCGCCGATCGAGCGGAGCGCATAGTGGCTGGTGACGGTGACGCGTGCGCCGTCCGCCGCCGCCGCAACCGTCATCGAGTCGAGGTGGCGGCCAGGCGGACGACCCGCAAACCGCCAGACTCCCGACCGCACCGGGAATCCGCTCCCGTAATCGTTGTCGGTGGGGGCGCGCCAGAAGTTCGGGGCCGGGCCCGAGAGGAGAAGCTCGCGGGCGCCCAACCGCATCGAAGCCAGGATGCCGGTCGCGCGGTCGAAATGCAGCGTGAAGTCTTCGCCGCTCACCTGGATCGCGTCGGGTGCTTCCTGCGTGCGCAATGGCCCGCCGGGAAGAGGTGCTACTTCCGGGGGTATTTGGACTGTACGAAGCTGATCCCAGGCCACCACGTGGCCGGCGGGCACCAGAGGCGCATCCTCTCGCGTCCTGAACGTGACTTTGACATTGCTCTCACTGCCGGGCCCCAGCCTGATCATGGGGACGCCTTCCAGGGCCACCGTATCCCGCCCGCCGGGTGGTGTCGCAAGCCGGGGCAGGGTTCCCACGTATGGTCCGCCTCCATTGACCACATACCCCCACGTCCCCTCCAGGTCCGACAGGTCCCTGAACGCCCGCCGGTTCTCCACCACAACCACATATCCCCGTACCCCCTCGGCCCACGACACCCGCACCGGCTGGTACACCTTCTTCACCTCCCACGCATGCGGATGCAACTTCCGGTCCGCCGACACCAGCCCGTTCACCAGAAAGTTCCCGTCATTGCGCATTCCCGCCGGCCCGTAGTCCCCCCCATACGCCCAGTACCCCATTCCGCGCTCGTCCGTCGCCAGCATTGCCTGGTCCACCCAGTCCCAGATGAACCCGCCCTGCAGCTGTGGGTGCGCGTCGATCACGGCCCAGTAGTCGGCAAGGTTCCCCACGCTGTTCCCCATCGCGTGCGCGTACTCCACCAGCAGGAAGGGCTTGTCGGCGCCCGACCGCGCGTACCGCTCCAGCCAGTAGGGCCGCACGTACATCGGCGCCACGATGTCGATGTTGTCGCGCTCCTCCGAAGGCTCATACAGGATCGGACGGCTCGGATCGCGCGCCCGGATCCACGCAGCGGTCGAGTCGAAGTTCTCCCCGTCCCCCGCCTCGTTGCCCAGCGACCATATGATGATGGACGCGTGGTTTTTTGTCGCGCTCCACCATGCGTTGCGTGCGGTCCATGTGCGCGGCCAGCCAGTCGGGCCGACCCGCCAACGTGAGCCCCGGCTCGAATCCCATCCCGTGCGACTCGATGTTGGCTTCGTCCACCACGTAGAGGCCGTACTGGTCGGTGAGTTCGTACCAGCGCGGCACGTTCGGGTAGTGGGCGGCGCGCACCGCGTTGATGTTCAGCTGCTTCATGAGGCGGATGTCCTCGATCATCGACGCTTCGGAGACGACGTGGGCGCGCTCGGGGTCGTGCTCGTGGCGGTTCACGCCCCGCAGAACGATGGGTTGGCCGTTCAGGGTGAGGATGCCGTCGGTGATTTCGACGCGGCGGAAACCCACCCGCGTGGTCACGATTTCGGTGAACGCGCCCGTCGGGTCGCGAACCGAGATCCCCAGCTCGTAGAGTGAGGGGGTCTCGGCGGTCCAGCGGCGAGGGCCGGGAACGTCACGACTTGCCGTCGCCTCGACTTCACCATCGAGCGGGACGTCCACCTCCAGCACCTCGGGTTCCTCCCACACCCCCTCACCGTCGGGGTCGCGCAGCTGGAAGTGCACCTCATGCCTGCCGGCCTGCCCCAGCCCCCGGTTGGCCAGGTTCACCGTGAGCCGCAGCCGCCCATTCTCGTAGTCGTCGTCCAGCTCCGCCTTGGCGAAGAAGTCACGCAGGTACGTCGCCGGCCTCGACACCAGGTACACATCGCGGTCGATCCCGCTCACGCGCCAGAAGTCCTGGCTCTCCAGGTAGCTGCCGTCGCTCCAGCGGTAGACCTGGACGGCCAGCACATTCGGACCGGGCCGGACGGCCTCGGTGATCCGGAACTCGGCCGGCGTGCGGCTGCCCTCGCTGTACCCGACGTACTCCCCGTTCACCCACAGGAGGAATGCCGAGTAGACCCCGTCGAAGTTGATGAAGATCTCGCGGCCGTCCCAGCCGGGCGGGATCTCGAAGTCGCGGCGGTACGACCCCACCGGGTTGTCGTCTTGGGGGATGAAGGGCGGGTTCGACGGGAATGAGTAGAACTCGTCGCGGTACACCGGGTACCCGTAGCCTTCGAACTCCCAGTTGCTCGGCACGGGGATGGTCGCCCAACCGGACACGTCGAAGTCCGGCTCGAAGAAGTCGCGTGGGCGCTGGTCGGGCTGCGGTACCCAGTGGAACTTCCAGTCCCCGTTCAGGCTGATCCGGGACCTTTCGAGTGGGCCGGGTGCGTCGGCCGGCGTCGAGAAGGTTGTGAACGAGGCGTGGGGCGGCTCGCGGTTTTCGGCGAAGACGGCGGGGTCTTCCCAGTAGGGGTGAGACGCGGGCGGCCTGTCGCAGGTGCCGGAGGCGACGATGACTCCCAGCGCGAGGGTGGCGCGTCTTGTGAAGCGGATGACCCGCAGGCGATCATCGGGAACGTCCCGGCAGCGCGGTGCGAACGCGAGAGCTTTCGGAACGCTGTTCCGTTCGGATCGTGGCCGGGGCGTTACTTGCATTGACCCGTGCAGTCTGCGGCTAGGAGCTTGCGCCGCAGAAGCGCGGCGGACGTGACGGAAACCTGGGAAGGGCACTGGGGGATCGAAAGACTCGGGGGTGGGGGGATGGGGGATCCGAGCCGCTGACGGGGCGGGAGGGCCGTGCAGTGCCAAATCGGGGCCCAGGAGGCCCGTGGGAGCCTCGGTGGGCGTAGTTGCGGGGCAACGAACGCCGCCTCATGCGGCCTGGAGGGTATGTAGCCGCTTCACGTTGAGGGCCAGACACACGAGGGTCCACTCGGCTTCGACCTTCCGCAGGCCCCGAAAGCTGAATCTTCGAAATCCCATCACCTCCTTGATCCAGCCGACAGGCGCCTCCGCCATCCACTTGCGGCGTGCGTACCGTTTTCGGCCCTCGTCGCTTGCCAGCTTCTCGGCCATGCGGGCCTTGGCGGGATACTCTTCCGGATCGGGGTCGGCGGCCGTCTTGCCCTCACGCGCCAGCGGTACATAGCCGTCGATGTCCCGCTCCTTCAGCGCCTGCAGGTTCGGTTCGCTGCAATAACCCGCGTCCGCCAAGACCTGCTCCGGCGTCTCGCCGCATGTCTGCGCCACCGCGTCGACCATCGGGACCAGCTGGCCCTGGTCACTCGCGTTGTCCGTCACCGCCGCAGCCACCACCAGCTGGTTGTCCCCCTCCACCGCGATCTGCGCGTTGTAGCTTTGCTGAAACCCTTCCGAACTCGTCTTCATGATCCGGCTCTCGGGGTCCGTAAAGTTGCTCTGCGCCTTCTCTTCCGGCTCGCCGTACTCCCGCTTGTAGGGCCTGCCTCCCTTCGCGTTGCGCTCCTGTCCCGGCTTGCGGCCCCGCGCGTCGTCCTTCGCCCGCTGCTCGGCCTCAAGCCGCGCCTTCGCCGCCCGGATGGCCGCCAGCCGGTCCTCGCGCCGCTTCAACTCATCCGGCAACTCGTCGCCCCGAACGTCCTCCCCATAGTGGGCATCCTCCGCCGCGTCGACCGCTTCCGCCTCCTCCAGCAGTCCCGCGATCTCCGCTCGCAGCCGGCGCTCCTCCTTGGCCATCCGGCCATAGCTCATCGCCTTGCGCTTGCTCGCGTTGGCCCGGACCTTCGTCCCGTCCACCGAGACCCTGCCCAACCCCGCCAGGCCCATCGTCCGCGCCAGCCGAACCACCTCGGCGAACACCGCCCCGAAATCATCAAGATGCCGCCGGCGAAACTCGCACAGCGTGCGGTGTTGCGGAAAGTTGCCCGCCGCCAGCATCCGAAACGCGATGTCCTCCACCAGCTTCGTCGCCAGCTTCCGCGACGAAAAAGTGCCCGTCGCGTATCCGTAGACCAGCACCTTCACCATCATCCGCGGATCGTACGGCGAGTTGCGCCGCCCGTCCCCCTCGTACGGCGCGTAGAACGAATCCAGATCCAGCGCGTCCACCAGGTCGCTCACATGATGCGCCAAGTGCCCTTCCGGGACCCACTCACGCAGATCCTGCGGCAGCAGCTGCATCTGGTCCGGCTGGTACGGTCGGAACGTCGTTCCCATTGACCCCCCTCGGCTGGCCATCAACCTTTCACGATGCCTTCGACTCCCCTAAAGATAGCAGTCGTGGTTTTCTGCGGCGCAGACTCCTAGGCTGGATTTCTCACACCCACCAGTAGGCACCGGCCCGATCGCTACCGCAAGATCGACCACGACCCCGAGAAAGCTCCAGGACGTGCTGGCCGAGTTGTTCATCGACTCCTGGCAGGGCCTGCCCCCGGAGCGGCTGGTGCTGGACATCGACTCGACCGACGATCCGGTGCACGGCCGGCAGGAGGGCCGGTTCTACCACGGCTACTACGGCCACTACTGCCTCCTGCCGCTGTACATCCTGTGCGCCGGACGCCCGCTCTTCGCACAGCTCAAGCCGGGCAACGCCGCTCGGATCCTCGCCCCCCTTCTCTCGCTCGTCTTGTTCGGTTGCCTTGACGAGCCAGTGGATGGACATGGGCGCCATTGTCGCTCCGGCCTCCGCCTTTTCCGCCCGCGCGATCGTCGCCATCAGCGATGACGGGCGTCATGCGTCGGGAGACGGGCGCGAGTACTGCGTGTCCTCTTGGGGCCCGGCCGCCGCCAGCCCGGCGCGACGGCTAGAAAGTCCGTGACCCTCTCTTCGAGGATCTCCGCCCGAGAGCCTCGAGTCGATCGCCTGTGGTGGGCGCCGTGGCGCCCGCGGTCATCGTACCACCAGACCGTACCCCTCGCGCATGGCCCCGTCGTAGTCCCCAATCAACCGCCACCAATTGGTCAGCGGCCTGCCGCCGTACGACAGTGTGTGGCCGGCGCCCGGAATGTTGTGGGTCCAGTATCGGAACCAGCCCAGGCTCGTGCACCCCCACCGCTCGCAATTCGTCCGCTGCGTGGCGCCCATGCGGTCGGGACGCCAATCTTCGCAATCGCTCTCGACGAACCGCTGATTCGCCCAGTCGTAATCTCGCTCGGCGTTCGGCGGAAAGTGCGACCACCCACACCGCGGACTCACGATACGGTGCGAGATGTCACTGCCCACGAATTTGCCCCAGAACAACAGGTCGCTCCAGGCATCGCCGGGCGTCGAATCGCGCCCGTCCGCGGCGTTCACCACTGCCTCCAGCTGGTGCATATGGTTTTCGACCGCTTCCGGCAGACCGCGCTGATAGTTGTAGTGGTACACCGTATAGGTACGGCTGGTCACGGGCAGGTCGAGGGTATCGCGATCGCTGTTGCTCACGTCTCCCCAGGGACCGGCCATGTTGGACTCCCACAGGTCGATGACGCCGCCGTGATAGCCCCAGATCCACACTTCCTTCACGCCCTCGTCCTCAACCCAGCCGACGATGTCAAGAGCGGCCGCGATCGCGGCATAGTCCGTCATCGGCACGTCGTGCCCGGGTTTGTCAAAGGTGGGCAGGGGTTCGAGCCGTTCCTCCGTGTGGACCACGTGGTAGCGCAGGCTGGGAGGTGCGGCCGAGTCGACATAGGCGCGATACCGCGATCCGTCCCCGAGCGCCGCGACGAGCGCCGCGGTGAGGGAATCCGTCTTCCGGCGCGTGTCGGCTATGGACTCACCCCAGTCGCCGGTGGCCGATCGATCGACCACGTCACCGTCGCTCGTGGGGAGATAGCGCACCACCACCACCGGGATCTCCCACGGCGGTCCGCTAGGGCGGTCCTGGTCGGGCGCCGCCGTGCAGGCCGCGAAGAGCATGGTGCACCCCATCACCCGGAGGGCATCGTGCGAGCTGCGGCGGCGGAGTTGCGGACGATCGGCCTGACGTCGTGACGGCAGCGGAAGACTCGCGGCGGGGACGGGGCGCGTCACCCGGTGCAGAGTGGAGCCCGCAACTCGTCTGATATTCCCCTTCATCTATCCCGCTCTATTGACCCCGGGTTATCGACCAAGCCCCACCGCGGAACTTGATTCCGGGCGATCCGGCTCACCCGGACGAGAGACCGGATCACAGGCCCCAAGATGGGGGCCAAGCGCCGTTCTGCAAGGGTTTCGGGCTTCGATCCGCCGATAGTAAACCAGCGGATCCCGGTTGCGGGCACACGGGTGCCGCGCCTTCGCCCCCGCCCTTCGGATCCGCGCCGGTCGCGGAAGGCTACCCCGCAGCCCCCGAGCACCCCCTGACGCCCAGCCCGGAGCCGTCAGCTTCCTTCACCGCTTCGGTTCTTCCCTCAACGTCCACCCTCACTACCACCTCATCGTCCTCGACGGCGTGTTCGGTGAGGCCAAGGACGGTAAGGCCGACTTCCACGAAGCCTCCGAGCTGACGTCCGATCGCATCCGTCATCTCGAAACCACCCTCCGCGCCCGAGTCCTTCGATACTTTCGCCGCCACGACCTTCTCGACGACTTCGACGCGGCCGGCATGCTCGCCTGGCAAGGCTCCGGCGGGTTCAGCGTCGACGCGTCGGTGCGCATCGAGGGCGAGGACCGAGCGGGCATCGAGCGCCTCGTCCGATACTGCGCTCGCCCGCCCTTCGCCCTCGAACGACTACACGCCCTCGACTCCACTCCTCCTCTCGAGTCACCCGAATGCCGGCTCCTGTACCGCTTCCCGAAACCCGGCATCAACGGTCGCACCGAGTTGGCGCTCACGCCTCTCGAGCTCCTGGAGTGCCTCGCCAACTTCGTCCCGCCCCCGCGCGTCCACCGCCCGCCGGGGAATCGCGGGTAGTGGCAGGGACCTACCGATACACAATGCCCACGATATGGCCCCGGTCGTAGATCAGTTCGGCCGGCTCGCCGTGGACGGGCCAGCCTCCCGGACCATGGGGCTCCAAGTCCCACTCGGCCATCGTCCCGGTTGCAGGCAGGGTGTAGGGATCCGCCATACTCACGTCCACTTCATATCCAAGCGCGGCCATGGCCTGCACCGTGATCGCGCTCAGAGGCGGATTGTCGCCCGGCATCCCCATGGTGTACCAGCTGCTCATGATCTCGTGGCCCAGCACGTCGCCCCTCCAGTGGATGTCCCGGTTCTCCTCCGCGTTCTCCACCGGCACCTTTGTGCCCTCGGTCCATGCGGCCCCACCGGCGGCGTCGAACGCGGCAACCGTGGCCGGATCGGGGAAATGGGTATCCGCGCCGACCCCCGCCTCATCGACCGGATTGTGGAGCAGCGATCCCCAGAAGAGTCCGTATCCCAGCCCGTGACCGGTGGTGTGCGCCATCCACTCCCGCAGGCGGGATTCGGAGTGGAGCCTCTGGACGAAGCTCGGCGTGACCTGGATATACAGCCAGAAGGGACGGAGGGACACTGGGGATTCCGTGGCTTCACAGAAGGCCAGGACCATCGGGGCAGACAGGTCCGCCCGAATCCTGACTTCGATTCGCATGTCGTCGATCGCCCCTGATGTCGGCTTCTTCGCGTCCAGGCATCGACTGGGGGGTCGGTAGTCCGGCGGCAACCGGAAATCCGGAATATCGCCCGTGATGACATCGGTCCACCGCTCCGTTCCGGCCCGCATGGCCTCCACCTGTTCCGGCGTAAAGCCCGGGTCCGTCACAAGATGGACATCGAAGTCGCTTTCGCGGGCCGTGGCCGAGATCGCGGCGCCGAGAGTCCGACTCCTGACGGTCAGGATTTGCCGTCCGACGAGATCGCCCAGTGTCCACCAGACGGATGCTCTGCCGATTGAATCCGTGGTGACGCTGTTGAAGTCGACACTTCCGCTGGGGGGGTCCGTCGAAAAGGAAAGCTCGACCCCGGACGCAGGGTGGCCATCCTCGTCCAAGGCCTGTACCACTACCGGTTCGTTGAGTTGACGCTCCCTGCCCTGAATCTGCCCGTCCCCGGAAACGAATTCGATCTCGAACACTTCCTCCTCCGGGACCATGAGGCAGGCGGAATGAAGGAGTACGACGACGGCCAGCAGGCCAAGGCGGGGGGCGCCAAAGGACATGGGTTGGGTGCTCATGGGTGTCTTCTCTTGCCGCAAGTGGGATTCTCGATCGCTGGGTGCGCCAGCGGTAGGCAATCAGACGACACACGGCCCCGGGAGGTTGCACCCGTCTTCCGTCCCCACGCCCCCCCTACCAGAAGATCACATACAACACCGCCGCCCCCCCGATCACCCCACTCGCCCACCACTTCGCCCCCGGCGCCGGCGTCAGATCCACATGCGCCGCCGACCGCGGCAGCCTCCTCGGCTCATCCAAACCCTGACGTAACGTTAGGGTGGCCATGTACGCCGAGATCACCAGGAACGTGATCGCCATGTGATGCAGGAACGCGACCTCGGGCAGCAGCCACAACAGCAGCCCGTACACCGGAATCCCCAGAATCATCCCCCCGAAGGCGGCGACCGGCGGCGTCCGCGGCACGAACAGCCCGAACAAGAACGCCGCCACGATTCCCGGCGAGATGAACCCCCAGAATATCTGGATGTAGTCGAATACGCTGCCCGCCTTCGCCACCAGCGGTGCCCACAGACATCCGACCAGCACGAGCACCGCGGTCGTCCAGCGCCCCACCACCATGAGCCTGGGCGACGACGCCTCCGGCCGCATATGCCGCTTGTACAGGTCCACGCTGAAGATCGTCGCGGCCGAGTTGAGCATCGAGTCGAGCGAGCTCATCACCGCGCCGAAGAGCGCCGCGAACATCGCGCCGGTCAGCCCCGCGGGGAGCAGTTCCCGCATCATGACCGGATAGGCCTGATCGGGATTGGTCACCTGATCGGCGAAGAGTTCGGCCGCCATGATCCCCGGGAAGACGATGATGAACGGAATCGCCAGCTTGATGAAACCCGCGAGGAAGATCCCCCGCTGCCCGTCGGCCAGGCTCCGCGCCGCGAGCGTCCTCTGCGTGATGAACTGGTTCAGTCCCCAGTAGAAGAGGTTCGGGATCCACAGACCGCCCACGAACACCGCCAGCCACGGCATCTCCGGATGATTCCAGGGAAGCACGGTGTGCAGCTTGCCGTCGGCGACCTCGAGGAAAGGCTCGATACCGCCGATCGCCTTGAAGCCCAGCACCGTCACCACCACCCCGCCCAGCAGCAGGGCCACACCCTGGATCAGGTCGGACCACACCACCGCCTTCAGCCCCCCGTAGATCGTGTACCCCCCGGCCAGAATTCCGATCAGCCAGATGCCCAGGTTCAGGTCGATTCCGAAGATCGATTCCAGCGCGAGCGCCCCGGAGTAGAGCACGGTTGCGAGCGCCACGAAGACATACGCCGCCATGATGAACGCGGCCATGAGTGTGCGGGTCCGCACGTCGTAGCGGAACTCGAGGTACTCGGGGATCGTGTAGATGCCGGCCTGCAGGAACCTCGGGAGGAAGAAGAGTCCCACCAGAACGAGGGTGACCGCTGCCATCCATTCGTAGCTTGCGATCGCGAGGCCCAGGTCGTATCCCCGGCCCGCCATCCCCACGAAGTGCTCGGTCGAGATGTTGGACGCGATCAGCGAGAAGCCGATCAGCCACCAGGGCAGGTTGCGGCCGGCCAGGAAGTAGTCGGCGGCGTCGTGCTTGCCGCGCGACGCGTACAGCGAGATGCCGACGACCAGGGCGAGGAAGCCGACGAACGCCGCGATATCGAGGGGTTGGAAGGACATTCGGGGAACCCGGTTGAGGGAGGGAGCCGCGGGAGGACTTGAAGGATAGGCCGCGCCACGGAGTGTTGCCAACGGCTCTCTGGCCCCGCCAATCTTGAATGCTGGCGACAGCTTCCATCCCGCCGGCGATCCGCCCCGGTGTCCACGCCCTGGACGGTTCGTACATGCGGCTCGACGTCGAGTGGCAGGGGCTCTCGGCGACGGTTGAGGCGGGTCATGCGGGGGATGAGTTGGTGGTTCTGGTTACGCCCCACGACTCGACTCCCGCGGCTGTTGTCGGCCACAATGGCCCGGAAGTGGCGGACAAACCCGCCGAACCGACCGTTGTCGGCCACAATGGCCCCTTAGTGGCCGACAAACCGGCCCCCGCGGACGTTGTCGGCCACTATGACCCTGAAGTGGCGGACAAACCGGCCCACTACGAACTGGTTGTGAGCGCTGGTTTCGCCTGGAACCGGGAGGGGTCGGTGAGGTCGTCCGACGACGGTTTCGTCGCGCGGCACGCTTTGGCGACGCATCCCATTCACGTGGTGGGCACCGCAGAGCAGGATCCCTACACGGAGACCCTGCTCGCGCACCGGGTCGTGCGTCTGGACGGGCCGGTGGGCTTGTCGACGGGGATGCCGCGTGACCTGAACGAGATCCGCGCCGCCCTCGATGCCGCCGAGGGGTCGCTGCGGGAACGTGCGGACGGATACGGCGACCTCGCCGAAGCCTACCTGGCGGTCACCTCCGGCATCGCCTGGAACACGATCTACGAACCGCGCCACGACCGCGTGGTGTCCACCGTAGGGCGACTTTGGAACCAGGAGTACGGCGGCGTGGCGCTCTTCGGCTGGGACAACTTTTTCCTGGCCTACATGACCTCGCTCGACAATCGCGAGTTGGCGATCGCCAACGTAATCGAGCACCTGCGGGGCGCGACCGCCGAAGGGTTCCTCCCGAACGACAATCGCGGCAACGGCAGCAAGTCGTGGGATCGTTCGCAGCCGCCGGTCGGGGGGATCATGGTACGCGAGGTGTACCGGCGATACCCGGAGCGGTGGTTTCTGGAGGCCGCCTTCGATCCGCTGCTGGAGTGGAATCGGTGGTGGCCGCGGAAGCGGATGAACGGGGGACTGCTCAGCTACGGGTCGCACGAGGCGCGGAATCCCTTCAACGAACCGGCCGTGCGCACCAGGCGAACCGCGGGCTACGAGTCGGGGATGGACGACTCGCCGATGTACGAGGATGTGCCGTTCAATCCCGAAAAGAACACGCTCGAGCTGCAGGATGTGGGGCTGACGAGCCTGTACATCGCGGATTGTCTGGCTCTGGCGGAGCTGGCCGGGGTACTGGGACGGGGCGCCGAGGCCGGGGAGCTGATGGAGCGGGCGCGCCAGTTCACGGAAGCGCTGGACGGCCTGTGGGTGGAGGAGCGCGGCTACTATCTGAACTACCGGACGGACCTGGACCAGCCCTCGGGCCGACGCTCGCCGACCCTATTCTACCCGCTCCTGGCCGATGTCCCCGATGCGGACCGCGCCGAGCGCATGATCCGCGACCACCTCCTCAACCCGGCCGAGTTCTGGGGAGACTACGTGCTGCCTTCGACCACGCGGGACGATCCGTCGTTCCCGCAGCAACGCTACTGGAAAAGCGCGATCTGGCCGCCGCTCAACTTTCTCACGTATCTGGGACTGCGGCGGGCGGGGGCGTATGACGTGGCCACCGAGTTGTCAGCGCGTTCCCTCGACATGTTCCTCTCCGAGTGGCGCCGGAAGGGGTACGTGAGCGAGAACTACTCCTCGATCACCGGGGCGGGAGACGATGAGCGCCTGTCGAGCGACCCGTTCCATTCGTGGGGCGGGCTCTTCGGGTTCATGGCGTTCATCGAGGGGGGGTATGTGGGGGCGCCGGAGGAAGGGTTGGGGGGATAGCGTTTCGACCAGCGACCGGGGTGGCGTCACTCCCCGGCCTCCTCCGACCGAATGGGCCGATGGCCGAATTGGTTGATCCAGCTGACGACATCGGCGCGGCGAGTGTCGGTGATGTGGAGGACGCGGGCAATCTCGTAGAGTGAAACCGCGCTGCGCGGAAGCAGGCGGTGCAGGTCGAAGGAATGGATGCAGGCAAAGACGTGCCAGACCTGGGACCATGGCTGGCCGGTGAGTTCGGCAGACCGAAAGTAGCGGCGGAGAAGGCGGCCGGAAGGCCGGTTGGGCATTCCGGCGAGGTAGGCGCCGGAGAGCGAGGCGAAGAATGCGTGCGCCTCCTCGAGGCCGGCCGGTGGGATGATTCGGGTGTGGCCCCGTGGGTTGTCGAACCATGAGAGGGGCAGGGGACGGAGTTTGGCGCGAAGCTCGGGGAAGCCGTGGAAAAGAGTCAGCGGCTTGTCGGCTCCACCGATGAGGGAGCCATGTGGACCGAGTCCTTCGGCCTCGGGGTCGCCGCCCCGAAGAAGGCAACGTTCCAAGCGCTCGCGCTCGTAGCGGGCGTAGATTTCTTCGCGGGAGCAAATGCCCGCGGGGTCGTCCGCGGGGGGATCGAAAAAGAATGCGCGGACCTTGGCGAAGTCGAGCATGGTATCAGCGGTCGCGGGAAGGGGGGATGTCGGGGTTGGGCGTGCGGGGGGTTCTGCCGTCGAGGTGGCGTCCAATCACCCGATGGACGATGGCAACGGAATCGGCGGCATCGTCGGGATGCGTAGGTTGCAGGAGGGGTTGAGGGTGTGCGTCGGCCCAGCTTGGGCTGAGGAGGCCAAGCTGCTGGCGGATGTCATCGAGGTTCGGTGGAGGAATCGTTGCGATCGCGGTGTCGAGAGCTTCGGGATCGAAGTGCCTGGCCACGGCGATGTCGTAGAGATCGCGGGGGACGAAGATGTGATAGACCGACATGCGGTGGGCCAGCTTCTTGGCGAGTATTTCGGCGGTGGATTCGACGGCGATGCGTGTGCCTCGGACGGTGTCGCTGGAGATGGGTTGGCGAGTAAGGGAAGGTGTGGTGAGAACGGTGATCTCGCCGTCCCGCAGCGCGATCAGAGTATAGCCGGGGCCAACGCCCAGTTGCTCGACGGCACCGGTGTGTCGTTCGATATTGGTGCAGAATTGCTGGGAGTTCCGATATAGCTCGGCGTAGGGCTCGGAATCCACGAAGAGATCGACGTCGGTGCTATGTCGGTGCCCCCACCGGGCGGCGAGTGCGGTGCCGCCACCGAGACGGATGTGGTGTTCGCCGCCAAGGTGGTGGGCAAGCGGCTTGCGGATGGCTTTAAGGAGTTCCGCGGGACCGTCGGGAAGGTGGAGTTCGGCCATCAGAAGGGTACGGGGAGGTTGGCCATGGTACGGGTACGATAATCTGCTTCACCGAAGTGGTGAAGTGCCTTGTCGGCCATTCCATTCGTGGGGCGGGCTCTTTGGGTTCATGGCGTTCATCGAGGCGGGGGTCGTTGCCCAATAGGTCGTGCAACCGGATCAGCCGCATCACCAGGTCATCCCGCGTCCGAGCCCTGACGACTCCGACCAGAGCTGTTACCAGGTTCTCAGCGGGTAGTCCAGAGGTTCCACCACGCCTCTCCTCCAGGAAAAAATGCTCGTACAGCGCCTGGTTGACAAGCAATTCCGGATCGGTGGCAGGCATGAGTTCTGCCAAACGCGTCGGGACTTCCCAGGGCCGGACGCCGCTGTCTCTCTTGCAACCATTCCCGCCGTGGTCGTGTCTCCGGGGAGAACAGAGCAGCTACCGGCCTCTGACGGATGCAAGCAAACCCGGGAAGACCATGCCTCACCCCACATCGGCGCACGCGCGACTCACACGATGCCCGCCGCTGGCGACGGCCCTGGCGACACTCCTGGCCACAGGCGTCATGCTGCGTGAGGCCGCCGCCCAGGTCCTTGTCGAGAACGCGCTCGAGTCGGCCTGGAAGACCACCGCCGAATGGACTTTCGAAGAAGACCTCCGCATTTCCGGCCCGCCCGGCGGCTACCTCGGCATGGTCGTCGCCGTCGCCGCCGATTCGCGGGACAACATCTACATCCTCGATTACGTGACCCAGGAGATCCATGTCTTCGACCCAGAGGGCGAGTTCCTGCGGACGCTCGGTGGACAGGGAGACGGTCCCGGGGAGTTCCGCGACGCACTGGGGCCCGCCATCGCGGCGGGTGACACGCTGTGGGTCGCGGACCAGCGGGCACCGCGCTATTCGATCTTCGGCCCGGACGGTACGTTCATCGGGACGCGGGTCCGCCGGGGGGCCAGCAGCGGAGGCGCGCGCACGGAACGTTGCACGATTGCGCGGGACGGCAGTTACATGGAGTGGTGGACGCGCTACCCGAAGGAGGAGAAGAGCGGCGACATGTCCGACATCGACCTTCTCCACTTCCATCCCATCCGCGTGTTGCCCGATGGAGCGAAGCAGGACACGCTGCCGTACCTGGAGTTCACGCAGCAGATGGCCGACATGCCGTCTGTCGGCGTGCGCCGGCCGGTCTACTTCGGTCCGGAACTCCGTCGTGTCCTGGGTTGCAACGACGACATCTGGTTCGCGCTTAGCGGGGAGTACCGGTTGTACGGACGTTCCCTGGAGGGGGACACCACGCTGATCGCCACGCTCGACGGAGTCACGCCGGCGGACATCGACGAAGCCGACCGCGACGAAGTTCGAGCCCCATTCGAACGTCGGCCCAACCCCGCATTGATGGCGGACTACCTGCGAACCTTGCCCGAGAAGAAGCCGGTGATCGTGAACATCTTCGTGGATGGTGCCGGCCAGGTGTTCGTGGTTCCGGAAACCTCGCGGGTCGACGCGGGCACGGCCATCGACGCATTCCGGGACGACGGCTTTTTCGTGGGCCGGATGGCGGTTCCGAAATCGGTCCGGATCGACCCCGGCACGGTCTACGCGACCGAGGACTACCTCCTCTTCGCGGGCGAGGACGACGCCGGCGCCCCGTACGTGACCCGGCTCAGGATCCGACGATGAACGCATCGACCGCGGTCTCCCAGGTTGCCGCCACGCCGAAGCCGTCCCCGGTGGCGCCGCCACCCTCCCCGCGCAACCATTCCCCATCTGGTGGTGTCCACCCAACGGAAACAGGACACTCTGCGCGAGACCGGAGACTCGGCTCGGTGACGGAATCGCAACTCATACAACGTTTGAAGGACGGGGATCACGGGGCCGCGCGGTCGCTGTACAACCTGCACGTCGACCGGGTCTTCCGGCTCTGCTACCGGTTCGCGGGCGGGTACGATCTCGCCCAGGACTTCACGCAGGAGACCTTCGTGCGCGCATTCTCCAAGATCCACACCTTTCGCGGCGAGTCGGCGTTCGGGACCTGGATTTCGGCGATCGCGACGTCCGTGTCCCTGAACGAACTCAGGCGAATCAAGCGCTTCCGTACCCGCGAGGCCCCGCTTGACGATCAGCTGATGGGCGCCAGCGCCGCCACCAGAGTCGAACCCGACCTGCGCGACGATCTCCACCGCGCGATCGACGCGCTCCCGGAGGGATACCGCACGGTCTTCCTGCTGCACGACCTGGAGGGCTACACGCACGAGGAAATCGGGCAGATCCTGGGCATCAAGGCGGGGACGTCGAAATCACAGTTGTTCCGCGCGCGCAACCGGTTGCGCGAGATGCTGGCGGTTCACGCCGAGGAGTGGGCGTCGTGAGGGATTTCGACCGTTTTCCCGAGTTTCTGCAGCGCGAGGCCGCAGGCTACAATGAGCCGCCGGAGACGCCGGGAGACGCCATGTGGGCGGGGGTGGAGGTGCGGTTGGGGGCGGCAGGTGGCCAGGCGGCCGAAGGTGACAGGCCCGCTACCGCAGCCGGCATTCTCGGTGCCGGGCTTCCAGGGGACGGGTGGCCTTCGGTCGCTCCGTTCGACTACAATCGGCCGCCCCCGGCGCCACGCGAGGAGATGTGGGCGCGGATCGAGTCGGCGTGGGCGTTGCGGCGGGCGGCGCCGGTGTCGCGCCTGCGTCCGGCTTGGCTGGGGCAGCGGGGGGCGGTGGGGTGGGTTGCGGCGCTCGCGGCGGCGGCGTCGCTGATGCTGGGCATCGGGCTGGGCAGGGGGACGAATCCTTCACAGCCGGGTGAGCCGAGTCCCGTGCCTTCGGTCCAGCCGGAGGTTGCGACGACGGAAGGGGGTACGACCGGAGCCGCAGTCGCAACGGTTCCCGGCGAGGTGACCATGCCGCCCGCGTCCGATGACCAGCCGCCCGGGGCAGACGCAACGGTCGAACTGGAGCCGGAGATGGTTGCGGCCGGCGTTCTGCCGCTGACGGGCGCGAATGTCGAGTCGGAGGGCGTCGTCGTCGCGGAAGAGGCTGCACGGACGGTCGTGCGGTTCGCCGAAGGCACGCCCCTGAACCGCGCGGCGGCCTTCTCCAGCCCGTCGAGAGCCCGCAGGGACCACGAGACCGTTCGCTACCTGGGCCGTGCCGAAACGCTGCTCACCGCATTCCGGACCGACCAGCGGACGCCGCTCACCGAGCGGGACCTCGCCTCATGGGGCCGGGAGCTTCTCATCGAGACGCGCATGCGGCTTGATCTGCCGGTATCACGGACTCCCGAGGAGAAGGAACTGCTCAAGGATCTGGAACTGTTGCTGCTTCAGATCTCCCGCCTGGGTTCCGGCGTACCCGACCTGGAATGGCAGCTGGCGCGGGAGAGCATGGAACTCAAGAGCGCCCTCCCCCGGGTGCGCGCGGCGACCGCCACGGACGGATTGTGACAAGAAATAATATATGAAACAAAGTCACTCATATACTTGGAGATATCAAAAAAATGAAAATTCATGCACGCAATCTCGGGTGCGCGGGGCTCGTTCTGGGAGCGCTGGTGGCGTGGGATGCCGTCGCGATGACGGCGGGGGGTCTGGCGGGTTCGGAGGGAAAGAGCCTGGCGGCTCAGGAGACGGAGGTTCGCAACCAGCAGGACGAAGAACGAATGTTCATGGAGGCCCGGCGCGCCCTCAACCGCGAGGAGTTCGACCGCGCGGCGGAACTCTTTCAGGCCCTTCGGGAAAAGTACCCTGTCAGCAGTTCAGGCCGTTACGGGCGCTTCGTTCCCGACTCCTACTACTGGGAGGCCTTCGGCCGGTATCGGCAAGAGAATCTGGACGAAGCTCTGATGCTCCTGGATCTGGCGAGGGTCTACCGGGAGGCGCAGTACTACCGTGAGGATAGAACGTGGAGACAGGGTCGCCTCTACGACGATGTCCGCGAACTTCGCCTCCGCATCCAGCGGCAACTCGCCGAGGAGGGAGATCCCGACGCGGCCGAGGAGGTGCTGCGCCGTTCCGAAGCGGTTCTGGCGAGGGACTCAACGGAGGTCCTCCAGATGCAGCGGCAATTCGCGGAGGAATTGGGGAACATGCAGGCCAGATTGGAGGAAGAGCGGGCGAGGTTCACCCCCGATACGGCGGCATACCACGAAATGCAGCGGCAATTCGAGGCGCGGATGCGGGAGTTGCGGGCGACATGGACGGAACAGCAGGCGCGCCTTGAGAGGGAACTGCAGCGGTCCATCGAGCGGTATCGCGTGCAACTGGATTCGACGGATGTCCTGGGGGTTCTGCGGCAGGACCGGTTGATGGCCGACTTTGCCGAGGCCGAGCGGATGGCATGGGCAATGGCGGACTCGGTCGCTGGCGCGTCTGGCCCGGGTGTCCGGGTGTATCGTGGGCCGGGGGGACCACGGGTGATCGATATCTTCTCCGATCCGTACGGCCCGGGCCGGGCCGGGCTTTTCGACATCTCTTGGGAGTGCAAGGACGCGCTGATCGACCAGGAGGCCCTCACCTCGCTGCTACGGCTGGAAGTCAACGCAATGTCCACAGTCCGCGATATACTGAAGCGCGATGATGATTGCTCGGCCCACTTGCGCTACATGGCCCTCAACTGGCTGGGTGACGAAGGCACGGACGAGTCTCGGGAGCTGTTGATGGAAGTCGCGCGGGACCATCCGGACGCCGAAACCAAGCGTTGGGCCGTTCACGGTCTCGAGCACTACGAGGCTCCCGGAATCACCGAACTCCTCCTGAGGATGCTGGAATCCGACGACCCGGAAGTGCAGCTAGTGGCCATTCACGGGTTGTACCGGCACCCGAGCGACGCGGCAACAGAGGCTCTGATCGAGTTTGCCGCCGCCGGTGAAGGCTCGACGCCGGAACGAATGCTCCGTCAGCAGGCGGTCGGCGTGGTGGCGGAGCATGGAGCTGCGGCGTCGCTCCCGACGGTCTTCAGCGGGTTCGATTCCGACGCTGTCCGACTTGAGTTTCTCGAAATTGTGGGTGCGAGGGCCCAAGGTGGAGAGAGCGAGGTCACCGGTTGGCTTCTGCCGGTGGTCGCGGACTCCGGGCACTCGGAACGCGTGCGTCGCGAGGCGCTGCAGGCATGGTTGAGGCAGCCGTCGCTGGATCTGGAATCGGTCGAAGAAATATACGGATCCCTGGAAGCAGCGGGCCTGCGTGATCAGCTTCTGTACGCTCTTTTCGAATGGGCCAGATCCGGCGCGGAAAACAGGGACGCGGTCATCGACAAGATGATCGAACTTGCCCGCAAGGAAGAGGATCCCGAGGTGCGCAAGCGGGCCGTCTACTGGCTGGGCCGCACGGGATCGGAGCGGGCTGCGGAGTTCCTCATGGAGATCCTGAACCGGCGAACGCCTTGAGCAGGATCAGCATCGCGGTCACCGTCGCCACCGCCGCCCTCACCTTCCTCCTCGCCTGCAACCCCGACTCCCAGCCCACCGACACCACCCTCACCACCGACAGCGTCGGCGTCAGGATCGTTCATAGTCATCCTGCGAGCTCCAACGCCACCTGCACGGTCAGCGCGGAGCCCACCGTCGTCATCGGCGACGACGAGAGCGACGAGAACCAGTGGTTTTCTCGTGTCGGGAACGTTGCCCGGATGTCCGACGGATCCATCGTGGCGGTCGACCGGGGCTCAGCTCAGATCCGGGTCTACGACCCCGATGGCCAACACCTGCGCACGATGGGCAGGCAAGGTGAGGGACCCGGCGAATTCGAAAACGGTCCCTTCCAGATGTGGATCGCCGCCGGCGACACAATCTGGGTCGGCGACTATTTCCCCTGGCGCTACAAACTCTTCAGCGCGGAAGGGGAGTTCGCGCGCGGGGTCGCTCTCACCCCGCAGTTCATCAATTCGTCGATGGGCGGAGGCGTGCTGGATAACGGCTACTCCGTGAACTCGAGCGAGAAGAGGTTCCGGAAGGCGGACTTCAGCGTTGCGGACACCATGATCGTGGAGGCACACGATTCCGACGGACAGCTCATCGACACGCTCGCCCGCATCCCCAATGGGAGGTGGGGACAGGCCGACCCCGACCACGAGGTACTCAGTACATTCTGGCTCCCCCGTCTTTTCTACGCGGGCGCCAAGGTCGACGCGGGCGGATCGACGGTCGCTCTGGCATACGGGATGAATACCGAGGTCCGCGTCCTCGACGATGAATTCAACCTCCGTCTCATCGTGCGGTGGACGGAACCCGGCCGAGAGGTGACCGCCGCGGATGTGGATGCCTGGCGCGAGGACTACGTCGAGAACCGGCCGAGGCCGGACTTTTCGCCAATGGCCGAGGCACATGACGCCGACATCAGCGAGGATCGTCCCGTGGCCGAACTCTTCCCGGCGATCTCCACCGTGATGGTCGGTCGTGATGGCCGCATCTGGGTGCGCCAATATGACAGACCGCGCGAAGTCCGTGGATGGCTCGCCTTCGAACCCGGCGGGCAGTTCCTCTGCCACCTGGCGCCGCTGCCGGGATCGATCCGGGAATTCGGGTCGGACTACGTGCTTTTGCTGCACGAGTCGGAGCTTGGGGTCCAGACGGTCCAGCTGCACGGATTAGACCTGCCGGCTATCGAGGAGTGAGAATCGATCGTTCGTTGAGGGGCACTGGGTGGAAGGTTAGTGTTCTTGGGGCGGCCGTCAGCGAGCGGGATACGGCGTGCATGCGGACAGGGTGAACTTCAGGAGTAAGAGGTGAGAAATGAAGCGTGTTCTGATTCGACCGACGGTGGCAACGGTACTCCTACTGACCGCGACCGCCTGCTCCCAGGGAGAGGATTCCGATGTTGTCGTGCCCGAAGTCCCCACCTACGAAGGCACAATCGACCTCGAGATCGGCAAACTCGACGGCGACGACCCCTACCTGTTCTCCTCCATCGGGGACATCGTGGCCGACGAGGGGGGACGGGTGATCGTCGCCGACATGCGGACGAACGAGGTCCGGGTGTTCGCGCCCGGCGGGGATTTCGCGTTCCACTTCGGTGGCCCGGGGGAGGGTCCTGGCGAGCTGTCGGACCCCAGTACTCTGCAGTTCGGTCCGGATGGCGAACTGTGGGTGCGCGAGAGTGTTCGGTACAGCGTGTTCAGGCTGGAGTCGGAGAAGGCGGAGTTCCGGAGAGTGCTCAGAAGTCTCAACCCTGGACATGTCGGTCTCAACGATCCGTTCACCTTCGACGCGGACGGCCAACTGGTCGCCGTCGGACCCGTGCGAGGCGACGATGACGTGAGCCTTGAGGCGCGACTCCGCCTGCGTCATGACGGGGTCGTGGATACCGTGGTCATGGCGGATTCCGAACGGCAGAAGGCCGGCCAGAAGACGGTGCCGTTCGAAAGGGGGAACATCCGGGGCATTACCTACCTCCATGCGCCTTTCGGACCGCGGTGGATTCGCGCCCCCGCGAACGGGGGCACATGGGCGGAGGCGGTCAGCACGGAGTATGCGATCAACTACCATGGTCCGGACGGCACCGTTTCCGTGATCGAGGGTCCCGCGCTCCGGGGACCGGCACCGGGCGCGGACGAGCGGGCTGCGGCGGAGCGCCAGATGGAACGCGAGCGGGACCGTGCCGGACTCGATGAGCACCCATTCAGGATTCCCGACCGCAAGCCTCCGCTGGACCGCATGTTCTTCGACCAGGCAGGCCGGCTGTGGATTCAGAAGATGGCCGCGGACGGAGCGGCAATGCGCGAGGCCGACGTGTACGAGGGAACGACGCTGGTGGCCGTGTATCGGTGGCCGAGCCGGGTTCGGAACTGGCCGACGCCCCGGGTTTTCGACTCCGCCCTGTACGGAGTGACTGCCGACTCGCTCGGTGTGCAGCGGGTGGCGCGGGTGCGGTTTCGAGCGGTGAATTGACCAGGGGCGGCGGCTACTCCTCCGAACCCCCTACCCCCCCGCCACCTCCGCCGTCCACGTCACCTCGACCGCCCCCTCCAGACTCCTCGCCGTCGGGCACTTCGCCACATGCGTCCCCAACGCCCGGTCCACCTTCTCCCGCGGTGCGCCCTCAGGCAGCCGGATCGTGTAGTGCGCATGAATCTTCGTGAGCACCACCATCCGGTCCACCACCTCATTCACGCCCTCAGCCTCCACGCTGATCGCGTCGTTCGCCATCGGGATCCCGCGCACCTCCAGTGCGCCGTTGAGCGTCCCGAGTAGTCAGCCGGCGGCGGCCGCGACCAGGTAGTCGACCGGCAGGGGCCGATCCGGTTCCGCGTCGAGGCGGTAGTGGGACTTGATGGGACCGTGGACGCCGAAGTCGATCTCGGTGCCGTCTTCCAGGGCCGCGCGACGGTGGATCCCGTCGACCTTCACGACGCTGGCGCGGGCGGTGTAGAAGGGTTCGCTCATTTTGGGGCTCGTGTAGTTGGAGGGTGCCGGCTGGAGTCACCCCGCAACCTATCACCACCCCCAATGATCCGCCCATACAGCTCCGGGTCGGTCGCGCCCTCCGTATTGAACACGAGCACGCGCGAGCGCTCATCCAGCCCCACCGCCCCCCGCCGCCCCCCGTCCCGCGCGACCTCGATCAGGCCCAGCAACCCCGCCACCCCCGACTCGCCCCCCTCGAACGCCTCCCCCATCCCGCCCCGCTTCACACGGCGCATGAGCGGCGCGATCCCCTCTTCCGGCACGGTCATGAACGCGTGCGCCCCCGTCCCCACCACCTCCCACGCCAGCGGCGACACCTCGCGGCAGCTCAGCCCCGCCATCACGGTGTGCAGGTCCCCGCGGCTGGGCACCGGCCGTCCGGCACGCGCACTGCACAGCAGCCCGTCCGCCGCCTCCGGCTCCACAATCACGGCCACCGGCCGGCGCGCCCCCAGCCGATCCCAAAGATGACCGATCACCGCCGCCGCGAGCCCCCCCACACCACCCTGGATGAAGACATGAGTGGGTGGAGATGTCATGCCGGGCGATGCCTTCTGGGGGGTCGCCGAGGTCATGTCGGCTGAACCGGTGTGGGTGGGAAATGATACCTCTTGGGTGGGCCAGGATGCCCTGACATGCCCCAGAACCTCACTGACCATGACCGTGTATCCCACCATCACTTCGCGCGGAATGTCCATGTACCCCGGATACGAGGTGTCCGAGATCACCGTCCACCCGTTCACACGCGCGTCGCGATCGGCCCGCGCGACCGCGTCATCATACTCCCCGTCAACGCGCACCACCCGCGCCCCCAACGACCGGATCGCCTCCGCGCGCGCCTCCGTCACATGCGCCGGCAGGTAGATCACGGCCCTGCAACCGAACCGCATCGCGCCCCACGCGACGGCGCGTCCGTGATTCCCGTCGGAGGCGCAGGTCATGGTCAGCGGCCCCGCCCCGTCCCCGCGCGCCCTCATCACCCGACGCACCCCATACGCGCCCCCCAGCGCCTTGAAGCTGCCCAGCCCGAAGCGTGCGCTTTCATCCTTCACCCACACCGACCCCAGCCCCAGCTGCTCCGCCAGCCCCCATTGATTCCTCAGCGGCGTCGGCTCGTATCCCGTCCATGCAGTAATCTCCGTGCACGCGGCACGGTGGGCGGCGCGCCCGATGACCGCCCGCAGGCTGGCCGGAAAAGGCCCCGCTGGAGCAACCCTGGGATTCAGTAACCAGTGCAATGGTTCCCTCCGGGCTTTCGATGGCGATGGATCCCGCCTGACGCGCTTCGGCTGTCGGGCGGAACACCCTTCGTCCCCGCGGTGTGCGAAGACACCACATACTCTATTACCTTCCTTTGGCAATGGAATTACGACAAATGTTTACCCACCGCTGGAAGTCAGAGATACCAGGACCCCGCGAGGCGCTGCCGGGAAGGTCCAAGCCGCTCGCTGTACCCGTTCCCCACTATGTCAACGGGAACCGGATCAAGCCTCCTTTCCCGGAGGGCTTTCAGACGGCCTACTTTGCCATGGGCTGCTTCTGGGGCGCCGAGCGCCAGTTCTGGGAACTGCCCGGCGTCTATTCGACCGCCGTCGGTTACCAGGGCGGCCCGACCCCCAACCCGACCTATTGGGAGGTGTGCACGGGCGGCACCGGGCACGCCGAGTCCGTACTGGTCGTCTTCGACCCAGACCGCATCGACTACCGCTCGCTGCTGGCCGCCTTCTGGGAGGGACACGACCCCACGCAGGGCATGCGGCAGGGAGCCGACGCGGGCACGCAGTACCGGTCGGCCGTCTACACGGTCGGCGACCGGCAGCGCCGGCTCGCCGGGGAATCCCGTGACCGGTACCAGGCCGAACTCGCCGCCGCCCGCTGCGGGACGATCACGACGGAGATCTCCCCGGCCCCGGAGTTCTACTACGCCGAGGAGTACCACCAGCAGTACCTGGCCAGGAACCCGGGCGGCTACTGCGGACTCGGCGGCACCGGCGTCTCCTGTCCCAGCGGCATCGTTGAAACGGACGCCTAACCCCGGATGACGCCGTCGAACCGAGCGCGAAACGGCCCGCCGTGGCGGGGCCAGCTGTACGACATCCTCTTCGAGACGGAGCTGCTCGCGGCCAGGATCTTCGACGTCGTGCTCATCGTGGTCATCCTCGCCAGCGTCCTGGTGGTCATGCTCGATTCCGTCGAGTCGATCGTGGGGCGGCACGATTTGGCGCTGCACGTGTTTGAATGGATCTTCACGATCCTGTTCACCGCCGAGTACGCCGCCCGGCTGGCCTCGGTGCAGTCCAAGCGCCGCTACGCGCTCAGCTTCTTCGGCATCATCGACCTGCTGTCGATCATCCCCACCTATCTGAGCGTTCTCCTCCCGGGTACCCAGTTTCTGGTGATCATCAGGGTACTCAGGGTGCTGCGCGTCTTCCGGGTTCTCAAGCTGGTGCGCTACCTGGGCGAGGCGCGCACACTGGGGCGGGCGCTGGCCGCCAGCCGCTACCGGATCATCGTCTTCCTGATCACCGTGTTGACGCTGACTGTGATCCTGGGCTCGTTCATGTACCTGATCGAAGGGTCGGACGCCGGTTTCACCTCGATTCCCGTGGCTGTCTATTGGGCGGTGGTGACCCTGACCACCGTCGGTTTCGGGGACATCACACCTAATACTCCGGCCGGCCAGATGCTGGCCGCGATGATCATGCTGCTGGGATACGGGCTGATCGCCGTGCCTACGGGGATCGTGAGCGTGGAGTTGGCGCAGGCGGCACACCTGGGTCGAGCGTCGCCGGGAATCCGCGACCGGGTGTGTTCGGGGTGCCGCACCGGCGGACACGACGTGGACGCCCGGTTCTGCAAGACGTGCGGGGGCACGGTCGTCGACGTTGGGGCAAAATGAAGAAACGTACGAAGAAGGACCTGTCGGACACGAAACCCACCAAGGTGCTCGAAGTCGACGAGGCCCGGGAGAAGGCGATCGACCTGCTGAGCGAGTGCTTCGCGCGCGACATGCTGTCGGTAGAGGACTTCGAGCGGCGCGTGAGCCTCGCGCACGGCGCCGGGTCGATGGCCGAGCTGGGAGAGGCGATCGACGGCCTCGGCAGCGCCGGCATGGCCGCGGCGAAGACGGCGGGGTTGCCCGAGGAGATTTCGAGCCGCGCCCCGGCTGCCGCCTTTTCCGAGGTTCGGCCGACGGACCGCGCCGTGGCTGTTTTCGGCGAGACGAAGCGTGCCGGGCAGTGGGTGCCCGCGCGGCGGACCACGGTGGCGGCGGTCATGGGATCAGCCACTATCGACCTGCGGGAGGCGCGGCTCGGTCCGGGCACGACGACGGTTACGGCGGTGGCGTTCATGGGCGCGGTCGAGATCCTGGTCCCGCCCGGACTGCACGTTCAGTGCGGCGGCTCGGCGGTGTTCGGGAGCTTCGAGCGGCTTGATTCCAGCCCGGCGCCGGTCGCCGCGGGCGACTCCATGGTCCGGGTGGAGGGCTTCTCCATCTTCGGATCGGTGGAAATCGAGACTCGGCGCGTGGGAGAATCGCGCCGGGAAGCGAAGCGGAGACGGCGTCTGGAGCGGAAGCGGCGCAAGCGGCTGAAGCGGTAGCTTTGCGCCACCGGCGCCCCCGGCTTACGCTTTCCCCATTCTCCGTGTTACCGACCCCCTGCAGGAGGCAACCAGACGATGTTCAAGGATCATGCCGGATTCAAGGCAATCACCCACAACGCGCTGCGGATCGTGGCGGGCTTCCTCTTCACGCTGCACGGCGCGCAGAAGCTCTTCGGAGTCCTGGGAGGCAACCAGGTCGAGTCCCTGATGGGCCAGCGGGGGATCGCCGGGATCCTCGAGTTCTTCGGCGGGCTGCTCATCATGGTGGGGCTGTTCACGCGCCCCGTGGCCTTTCTGGTCTCGGGACAGATGGCGGTGGCCTACTTCATCGCGCACGCTCCCAACGGCTTCTGGCCGATCATGAACCGGGGCGAGCTCGCGGCATTCTACTGCTTCGCCTGGCTCTTCTTCTGCGCGCACGGGGCGGGCAAGTACTCGATCGACGGCTGGCTGGCGTGCCGGAAGGCGGCGTCGGAAGAGTAGCTCCCGAAGGGGTCAGCAGTGCTCCGCGAAGGCGGCCTGCAGGTCGCCGGCGATCGCCGGGGCCGAGCGCCCCTCGATCTGGAAACGCTCGAGCATGAACACCACGTCGCCGTCCTTGAGCAGCGCGATCGACGGTGACGAGGGCGGATAGCCCATCAGGTGTTTGCGCGCGGCGGCGGTGGCGTCGAGGTCCTGTCCGGCGAAGACCGTCACCTTGTGGTCGGGCTGCTGGTCGCCCTGCAGCGCCATCATGACCGCCGGTCGGAAGATCCCGGCGGCACAGCCGCAGATCGAGTTGACCGCGACGAGCACGGTGCCTTCCATGGCGTCCATCGCCTGGCCGACCTGTTCGGCGTCGCGAAGTTCCTGAAAGCCGATGCGGGCCAGTTCCTGCCGCATCGGGGCCACCATCATCTCTGGGTAGGGCATGTTCGGGGTCCTGTATCTCTGGTTTGTCTGAATTCGTGGGTTGAGAGGGTTCAATTCAATCTTACCGGGGAAGCGGGCGGGATTCCAGTTGGCGGTGGTGGCGGTTGGAACCCCACGGCGGAACGGGCTCTCTCATGGCTTGGTCGCCTCCTCCAAGACACTTTGAAAGACACCGAAGCTCACCGATCGGTTGGAGTCGGGATCAATATGACCGGCGATCGCTTCGGCTGCTTCGACTTTTCTCAAGCCCGTGGCGAAGTATCCATGTTTCTTCATCACTCTCTCAAACGCCTCCCAGGTTCCTCCCTTGATCGCATCAGGATCCCGATAGCTCACTCGACGAGGAATGTTTGGGGGCACTCGGGGATACGCCCGACGGACCGCTACCCAGTCGCCGAAATACCAGGCTTCCAGCTCTTCGATGACGATCCGGTTGGCGATTTGCCACTGGCCCACCCCGGCTTGAGAGCGAGTGAGAAGGCTGGCCATGCCCGCCGCAGCTTCCAGGTCGGCTTTCAGGACGTGACAATCCTGATCATCGCGGTCCACCAACACCACGATCCGGTAGCTCGGCCGGATCCAGCGTTGGTATCCGCGCAGGCGTCCGGGAAGCTTTCTGAGCAGATCAGGCTTTCCCCGGAAGGGGTGGATATTGAACGAGCAACTACCTGGAATCATGCGAGGGAGTGCGACTCGAAGGAACGCTTCCATGGAAGGTTCTTCGACCAGGAATTCCAGGTGTTCCGCAGTCGTTCCCACTTCAGCTGGGGCCGAAAGTGGGACCGCCATGCTCAGTCAACGGGTCACCAACACCGAAGTGGCCCTCCATCCACAAATCCCCTAGTTGGGCACCCTCCGCAATGAACTGCGGGACACCGGAAAGGTCGGCCGCCCGACGGGTTCGAGTGTGGCCCTTGATGTCACGCCAAAGAACCCAGACTTCTTTGGGGTGCAGGGAGTCGATGAAGAACGGAGAATGAGTGGTCGCCAGCAACTGGGTGCGTTCGGATGCCGTACGGCATTCTTCGGCCAATCCGTTCAGCAACCTCGGGTGGAGGAAATTCTCGGGCTCCTCGATTCCGATGAACGGTGGCGGATCCAGGTCGTGCAGCAGTACCAGATAGGCCAGCATCTTGAGCGTACCGTCCGAGGCGAAACGTGCGAAAACCGGACGGTCAAACGGTGCGTCCTTGATCTGTAGCAGGAGTCTTCCGTCGAGCATGGTTTCGGCGAGGACACTCTCAATCCTTGGGACCCGCGCGCGCAATGCCGCAAAGATCCGCTCGAGCCGCTGGGGCTGTTGTTCTCCAAGGAATTGGACGACGTTCGCGAGGTTCTCTCCACTCTTGGTCAGTCGCTCCTGAGGTCCGGCTTCGGGCTGGCCGCGTGCGCTGTCGGCAGAGAGGTAGGACACGTGCCAGCCCGTGATGAAAGTGCGGAGTGCACCGACGCGAGGGTGTTCGCGAAACTGTCCGAGTGCGTTAACGGCCAGGAGATCGGCCGAGTTGAGTGCGATATTGACCCGCTGGTCCTCTGCGTCAGGCACCTCGCCACTGACTGCCTGGCCCTGGCCCTCGCGGTTTTCGAGAAAACGAAATGGTGCTCCATAGCGCTTCCGCTTCCACTGCAGCCATTCGTATTTCACCACAGGACGTCCACCGGACTCATGGACGGAAAGATGGTAGGTGATCAGTGGAGTCCCGGGTTGTTCGCGATACTTGATCTCGATGGTCAGCGGACCGTCCGCACCGCGTGTCATGAGCTCCCTGGCTCGCCCGCGGCGATCCCAGGCACGCCGAAGCCCGGATTCGAAGCACTCCGCCAGGAACGCGAAAACGTCGAAAACCGTTGACTTGCCGCTCCCGTTCGGTCCAAGCAAAACCGTCATCGGTTGAAGGTCCCTGAACTCCACGTTCTGCAGGGCACGGAAATTGCGAACTTTGAGTCGTTCGATTCGTGCAGGTGGGGAGTTCGACTGGGGCATCATTGGATTCGGACCAAGGGAACGGGATGGGGTGGACAGTCGACGAGGCCAACCATGGTAAGATACGTTCGCGACTGCCCTGGGTGCCAACCTGGATCAGGGGTCGGCGCGCTCGGTGCCCCTATTCGGGGTAGCACCACATCCCGGCCGGACCGATATTGAATCGAGAGGAGGGTCCGAATGGAAGTAGTCCGCCTGCGGGTCAACGGGGACGAGCGCGTCTGCGGTGTGCCCGCCCACTACACGCTGCTGGAGACGCTGCGCTACGGTCTCGGCCTGACCGGGTCGAAACAGGGGTGCGACAAGGGTGACTGCGGCGCGTGCACGGTCATCGTGGACGGGCGCGCCATCCTGTCGTGCATCACGCCGGTGTGGGAGGCCGAGGGGCGCGAGGTGCGTACCGTGGAGGGGCTCGCGAACGGCACCGAGACGCACCCCGTGCAGGACGAATTCGACCTGAACGGGGCCGCGCAGTGCGGGTTCTGCACGCCCGGCATCCTGTGCAGCTCGGTGGCGCTGCTGGACGGGAACCAATCGCCGACCCGTGAGGAGATCAGAAAGGCGCTCGCGGGCAACCTGTGCCGCTGCACCGGCTACGAGAAGATCTACGACGCCGTCGAGGCGGCTGCCGCGAGGCTCGGGCCATGAATCGCCGCAACGGTCCCCGCGCCCCCCGGGACGGCCTGAACACCATCGGCCGCCCCATGCGCAAGGTCGACGGGCTGGCCAAGGCGACCGGACGCGCCCGCTACACCGACGACATCCGGCTCCCAGGCATGCTGCACGGCAAGATCCTGCGCAGCCCGCACCCGCACGCCCGCATCGTGGCCATCGACACCTCCCGGGCCGAGGCGCTCGCGGGTGTCCACGCGGTCGTGACCGGCCGCGACATGCCCACCGCGTACGGGATCATCCCCTGGACGCCCGACGAGTACCCGCTCTGCGTGGACAAGGTGCGCTACATCGGCGACGGGGTGGCGGCGGTGGCGGCGGTCGACGAGGACACGGCCATCGCCGCGCTTGACCTCATCGACGTCACCTACGAGGAGCTGCCCGCCTACCTGGATCCCCACGAAGCCATAGCGACGGAGGCGGGCCCGTACATCCACGAGCCGCGCAAGCCGGGGTGGAACGGGAACGTCACCAAGGTGGTGAAGCTGGAGTTCGGCGATGTGGACGGCGGGCTGGAAGACGCGGACATCGTGGTGGAGAACGACTACTTCTTCGAGGGGACGACCCACACGCCGATCGAGCCCCACTGCGCGATCGGGCTGGCCGAGGGCAACGGCAAGCTGACCGTGTGGTCGGCGACGCAGGTCCCCCACTACCTGCACCGCGAACTCGCGCGCGTGCTAGACGTGGACCCGGCCAAGGTGCGGGTCATCCAGCCCCCGGTGGGCGGCGCCTTCGGCGGCAAGTCGGAGCCCTTCGACCTCGAATTCTGCGTGGCGAAGCTGTCGATGATGACGGGCCGCCCGGTCAAGATCCTCTACACGCGCGAAGAGGTCTTCTACGCCCACCGCGGGCGCCACCCCTTCCACATGCGGTACCGTACCGGCGCCACCCGCGAGGGCATGCTGACATCGGTGGACGCCGAGATCGTGCTGGATGGGGGCGCGTACGCATCGTTCGGGCTGGTGACGACGTACTACTCGGGACAGCTGCTCACTGCGCCCTACCAGATGCCGGCCTACCGCTTCCATTCGACCCGCGCCTACACCAACAAGCCCGCCTGCGGGCCCAAGCGCGGCCACGGCTCGGTGCAGCCGCGCTTCGCCATCGAGGTGCAGCTGGACCGGATCGCCGAGTGCCTGTCGATAGACCCGATCGAGCTCAGGAGACGCAACTTCATCGGCTCGCACACCCGCACGGTGAATGACCTGCGGGTGACCTCGAACGGGTTCCTGGAGTGCCTGGAAGAGGTGGAGCGGGCGAGCGGCTGGAAGCGCAAGTACCGGCGACTGCCGTATGGACGCGGGGTCGGTGTGGCGGGCTCGACCTACATCACGGGCACCAACTACCCGATCTACCCGAACGAGATGCCGCAGTCCGGGGTGCAGCTGCAGGTGGACCGGTCGGGGCGCGTGGCGGTGTTCTCGGGGGCGTCGGAGATCGGGCAGGGGGTCGACTCGATGGTCGCGTACGTGGTGGCCGAGGAGCTGGGCGTGCCGCTGGAGCACATCCGGGTGCTGGCGGGGGACACCGACTTCACCCCGGTGGACCTGGGCGCGTACTCGTCGCGGGTGACCTTCATGCTGGGCAACGCGTGCATCGAGGCGTCCCGCAAGCTGAAGGCGAAGGTGCAGGAGGCGGTGGCCGAGGCGTGGGAGGCGAAGCCGCGCGAGGTGCTGCTGGCGGGGGGGTGGGCGGTGCGGGCGGGGGACACGGGTACGAGCATGCCGCTCCGCGAGGCCTTCAACCTGGCCGAGACGAAGTTCGGCACGCTGGGTGCGACGGGGTCCTACAACACGCCCAAGGACGTGCACGGCAGCTACCGCGGCGCGACGATCGGGGCCTCGCCGGCGTACTCCTTCACCGCGCATGTGGCCGAGGTCGAGGTGGACCCCGAGACGGGGTTTGTGACGGTCGACAAGATCTGGATCGCGCACGACTGCGGGCGGGCGCTGAACCCGGTGCTGGTGGCCGGACAGATGGAGGGCTCGGCGTACATGGGCTTCGCCGAGGCGATCATGGAGGAGCAGATCTTCAAGTCGGCGAACCAGGGGCGGGAGGGGCTGCACAACGCGCCGTCGCTGCTGGACTACCGGATTCCGACGAGTCTCGACACACCGGCGCTGGAGTCCTTGATCGTGGAGTCGATCGACCCGGAGGGGCCGTACGGGGCGAAGGAGGCTGGGGAAGGGCCGCTGCATCCTTCGATTCCGGCGATCGCGAATGCGATTTACGATGCGGTTGGGGTGCGGATGGACGCGTTGCCGTTCTCGCCGCCGCGTGTGTGGCGGGCGCTGCAGGCGCCGGATGGGGGGCGGTGGGCACCTGGCCGGGCGAAGGAGGTGGTGGGGGTGGGAGGGTCGCAGTGAGAAACCGGCCGGAACCCCGCGGCCCCGCTCCCTTGCCCGGGCGGGGGACTGGATGATCAGGAGACGCAGGCGCGGTCGACCCGCCCGTCCGTTGGGGCGAGCCGTAGTGGGAGCGTTGCTTCTGATGGGGATCGGCTACGTGGTTTGGGAGAGCCAGTCGACAGGTGAACATAGTCCTGTGGCGTCCCAACTCACCGAGGACGAGGTGCCCCAGCCCCTCGTGGACGAGCTTCCCCAGCGACACGCCTCCGGCACCCCCCGTGACTGGGAGATTGCCCGGGAGCACTTCACCTGGGCTGCCACCCAGCCCCCCGGCACCTTCCCCCGTTTCGGCGACCTCGTCGCCCGCATCGGCGAGCGCTTCCTCGGCACACCGTACCAGCCCCACACGCTGGAGCTCGCCGGGCCCGAGCGGCTCGTGATCAACCTGGAAGCCCTCGACTGTGTCACCTTCGTGGAAAACACGCTGGTCCTCGCGCGGCTGGCGTGGCCCGAATCGTCCGACCTGGCGGACCCTGACGGCAACGGGGCGGCAGACATTCGCAGAGCCGGATCCGCCGCGTCCCGTCGCACCGCCCTTCTGGACGACCCGGACGCGTTCCAGGCGGCCTACCGGGACGAACTCACGCAGGTCCGCTACCGGAGCGGGGTGCTGGACGGCTACGCCAGCCGCCTCCACTACTTCTCCGAGTGGATCGCGGACAACCAGGCCTCGGGTCTGGTGGACGCGATCTCGCGGGAGCTGGGTGGGGTGGCCGACCCTTCGCCGATCGACTTCATGTCCACCCACCCGGACGCGTACCGCCAACTCGCCGATCAGGCCACCCTGGTCGAAATCGCCCGGATGGAGGCGCGGCTCGGTGAGGTCGAGCGCTACTACATCCCGGCCGGTGAGATCCACGCTGCGTCCGACGGGATCCACGACGGCGACGTCATCGCCGCGACGAGCACCGTGGCGGGCCTGGACATCGCCCACACCGGGATCGCCCTGTGGCGGGACGGCACGCTGAGGCTGATGCACGCGCCCCTGGTGGGATCGCACGTCCAGATCAGCGACGAGTCACTCGCCGAGCGGATCAGCCGCATCGGGGGCCAGGACGGGATCATGGTGGCGCGGCCGCTGGCGCCAGCGGGCTGACATGCTGCGACTTCCCCCCTTCCGCTACCACCGCCCGGGCACCGTCGAGGAAGCGATCTCGCTGTTGGCCCGCTTCGGCGAAGACGCCCTGCCCATCGCCGGCGGCACCGACCTGATGCCCAACATGAAGCACCGGCTCTTCACCCCGGCGCATGTGGTTTCGCTTAACGGGATCGCGGCCATGCGCGGGATCGGCGCGGTGAACGGTCCGCCACCCGCCTCGGGAAACGGCAGGGTGTCGCGCGCAGCCGACCGCCATCTCCGCATCGGCGCCCTGGAGACCCTCGCCGACGTCTCCAGGCATCCGCTGGTCCGCCATCACCTCACCGGACTCGCCGACGCAGCCGGCCTGGTAGCCGGTCCCCAACTCCGCAACATGGGCACCATCGGTGGCAACGTCTGCCTCGACACCCGCTGCACGTACTACAACCAGACCGAGTTCTGGCGGGACGCGCTCGGCTACTGCCTCAAGAAGGACGGCACGGTCTGCCACGTAACCAGGGTCGGTCGCAAGTGCGTGGCCGCGCACTCCGCCGATACCCCTCCCAACCTGATCGCCCTCGACGCCATGCTGACCCTCGCCGGCCCCGATGGAACCCGTGAGATCACCGCCGCCGATTTCTTCGTGACCGACGGGATTTGGAACACGCGGCGCGCGAGGGACGAAATCCTCACCGAGATCCGGATTCCGATTGTGGAGAGGCGCCGGAGCGCGTACCGCAAGCTGCGCCAGCGCCATTCGATCGATTTTCCGTTGCTGTCGGTGGCGGTGGTGGCGGACTTTGCGGACGACGAAACGGTGGCCGGGTTGGCCGGGGTCGTGTCGGCGTTGGGTGCGCGGCCGCGGGTGCTGGCGGGGTGGGGGGAGATGGCGGCAGGGGAACGGCTTTCGGGCGACCTGATCGAGGCGCTGGCCGGGCGCGCGTGGTCGCAGTGCCGGCCGCTCGATAATATCATCGTGGACCCGGAGTGGCGGCGGGCGATGGTGCCGGTGTATGTGAGGCGGGCGTTGGGGGAGGTTGCGGGGGGAGGGGGGCTCCGGGAGGGGGCGGGCGAATGAGACGGGTGGTGCAGTCGTGGCCTTCGAGCCCGAACCAGGAGACTGAACAATGAATGGTGGACGCGCGATGTACAAGGAACGCACCTGGGCCCCCCCATGGGTCTGGGTGACGATGGGTCTTGCGTGCATGTTGAGCATCGGGCCGACTCTGTATGTCGCATATGGTCAAGCGGTGCTGGGGCAGCCGGCGGAAGACCTGTCGACCCGTGGCCTGATGCTGCTTGCGGGCGGTATTGCGGTCCTGTTCGCCCTGTTCTTTTCCGTCTTCATGTGCCTGGACGTGGAAGTGCATGCCGATCACCTCTTCATCGCGTTCGGGCCGGTCCACCTGGTGCGCAAGCGCATCCGGTACAGCGACATCGAGGGCGTCAGCGCCGTGGCCTACCGTCCGTTCCGGGACTTCGGGGGGTGGGGGATCCGCTGGCGGGGCAGGACGACGGCGTGGACGCTGTGCGGCAACAAGGCGGTGAGCGTCGATCTGCGGAGCGGGAAGGCGGTGTATGTGGGGTCGAAGTATCCGCGCCGGCTGGCCGGGCGGATCGAAGCGGCGATCGGGTTGATGTAGGAATCCCGGCGTCTACTCCTCAGGCTCACCGGCCATCCGAGTATTGCTCGACTATGGACTAAGTCAACCGGACTAAGTCCGCTCCAGCACCATCGCAAACCCCAGCCCCCCCGCCGCGCACACCGTCACCAACCCGAACTGGCCATCGCGGCGCCGGAGCTCGTTGAGGAGGGTGACCGTAAGCCTGCCCCCGGTCGCGCCGAACGGATGCCCGATCGCGATCGAGCCCCCCATTACATTGATCTTCTCGGGGTCGGGGTGGCCCACCTTCCCCGCGCGGCCGAGTTCTTCGCGGCAGAACGTCTCCGAGTCCCACGCCTGAAGGTTCGACAGCACCTGCGCGGCGAAGGCCTCGTGCATCTCGAGCAGGTCGACGTCGGCCATGGCGATGCCGGCCAGGTCGAGCGCGATGGGCGCCGCGTAGGCAGGTCCCTGCAGCAGCTGGTCGCCCGGATCCAGAGCCGTGAAGGCGTAGCTGCGCACGTAGCCGAGCGGTTCCAGCCCGAGTCCGTGCGCCCGCTCGGGAGACATGAGCAGCACCGCCGATGCCCCGTCGGTGAGGGGTGAGGCGTTGCCGGCGGTGACGGAGCCGAACCGCCGGTCGAAGACGGGGCGAAGACCGGACAGGGCCTCCAGGGAGGTGTCGGACCTGATTCCGTTGTCGCGGGTCACCGTGTTCGCGTAGCGGGGAGGCACGTACGTCGGGGCGATCTCGGCCGTCAGTCGCCCGTCTTCAGTCCCCCCGTGCGCCTTCATGTGCGATCCCAGCGCCCACCGGTCCTGGTCCTCCCGCGCGATTCCGTTCTCCTTGGCCATCCGCTCGGCCGCCTGCCCCATGGTTTCGCCCGTGGAGTATTCAGCGATCGCAGGCGCAACCGGAACCAGGTCCCGGGGACGGATCCGGGTGAAGGTCCGCAGGCGGGCGCCCAGCGACTTTGCGCGGGACGCGGCCACAAGCGTGCGCGAGAGACGGTCGGAGGCGAGGATCGGGATCCGGGACAGGCACTCGGCTCCCCCGGCGACGACCGTGTCGGCATAACCGGCCTCGATCAGGTTGACCCCGTCCGAGATGGCCTGGTTGGCGGACGAGCAGGCCCGCGAAACCGTCACCGCGGGGACTTCCTTCGGCAGGGTCGCAAGACCCACTTCGCGGGCGATATTCGGGGCCTGGGGGTCGTGGACGACGGTGCCGTACACAACGTGATCGACCACGTCGGGCGGAATCTGGGTGCGAGCGAGCAGTTCGGTGACCGCGTGCCGGCCGAGGTCGATCGCGCTGAGGCGTGCGAAGTGCGTGCCCGACTTGACGAACGGAGTGCGGCAACCGTCGATGACGGCAGTCTTCATGCGGTGACCTCGGCTGTTGGAGGTTGTACGAGGGAGCGCGGCGTCGGGGCGGTCGGCTTCCCCGGCGTCTCTCTTCACGCCACTTTACCACCTTCGTGCCATCGACGCATCATGACGGTCGCGCCGCCTGCCTGTACGCGGCGGGCTTCCGAGTGCCGACGACCGTGCCATCGACCCGATTCAGGAGGCTTGCCGCCCGTGGACAAGATCCCCGAGCCCTGTGCCTGGCCACTCTCGGTGCCCGGGCGGACCGCTCCGCGGACCGCAAGAGGTCATCCCCAGTGAAAGCCGTCCAGTTCAACGTGACCATCCCGGGCTTCATCCTCACCCGGACGCTGGGGCGCGTCAGTGCCGCGTTCGCGTACGGGCGCCCGTCCACGCTGGGACTGGTGGACCGGCCGCCGCCGGCGATCCCCGCGAGCGATTGGGTCCGCATCGAAGTCCTGCTCTGCGGCGTCTGCGGGAGCGACCTCGGCAACATCTCCTACCGGTCCAGTCCGGCCATGGAACCGTTCGGATCGTTCCCCGCGGTGCTGGGCCACGAGATCTTGGGACGCGTGGTGGAGGTGGGCGCGGGCGTGACGCACGTGGAGCCGGGCCAGCGGGTCGTGGTCGACCCGATGCTCCATTGCGAAGCCCGCGGCTGGAGCGCGGAGTCGTGGTGCCGGTCGTGCGCTGGCGGCAATCACTCCACCTGCGAGATGTCCGGCGAAGAGGGGCCGCTGGCGGTAGGGGAGGGGGGTCTGGCCCGAGGACTGACCATCGGCTACCACCGGGACCTGCCAGGCGGCTGGGGCGAAGAGATGATCGCGCACCGGCGCCAGGTCTTCCCGGTTCCGGACTCCATTCCCGACCGGATCGCCGTGCTGGCGGAGCCGCTCTCCATCGGCATGCACGGTGTGCTGCGGAGCGGAGCCCTGCGGTCCCCCGGCCCCGTCCTGGTCATCGGCAGCGGCACAATCGCCTTCGCCACCATCTGGGCGCTGCGCACTCTGGGGTACGCCGGCACTCTTGTCGCGCAGGCCAAGCGCCCCCACGAGGTCGCCCTGGCCCGCGCCCTCGGCGCCGACGACACGATCACCCCCGGCGACGACGCGCGGCAGGCGCTGGTCGACACCGGTGCGCGCGCCTACATGCCGGTCATCGGCGACGAAGTGTTCGCGGGAGGGGGCTTCGACACCATCTTCGACTGCGTGGGCAGCCGGTCAAGCGTGGACCAGGCGCTTCGGTACGGTGGCGCCCGGGGCCGAATCGTGATGCTGGGATGCGCCGGACAGATGCGCAAGCTGGACCTGACGTTCCTGTGGGCGAAGGAACTTCGGGTCGAGGGATACGTGGGCTACGGCGCGGAGACCTGGGACGGGCGAATCCGTCACACCTTCGACCTGACGCTGGAACGGATGGCCGACGACCCGCGCGCACTGGGCGACCTGGTCACCCACGTCTTCCCGCTCAAGCAGTACCGCGATGCGCTGCGGGCCGCCTACGATCACCGGCGCAGCAAAGCGGTGAAGGTGGCGTTGCAGCCGTAGCCGGACGGCTTGGTGTGGCCGACCCTTTCTACCGCACCGCTGCTGGAAGCCTCCTCACCACGAGGGTGGGCACATCCAGTTCGTGTGTTTCCCAGAATGCCACCAGACCGTCCGGCCCGAAGGCGACCGGCATCTCCGTTGCCCCGGCGGGAAAGGTCCCAACGTATTGGCGGGCCGGGCTGAAGACGTCAATGGGTCCGAGGTCGTCCCAGGGATCCTCGGCGCGCCTTTGGATCCACAGCGCGCCGTCCCAGGTGGCCTTCAGTCCCCTCACCACGGGGACCTCCTCGTAGAAAGCCTGTTGTTCCATCTTCCCTCTCAACGCCCGGATATACTCAGGCTGGCTGGACAGAAGCGTAGCCCCGTTTTCTGCCTTTTCCCGGGCTTCGCGGAATCGTTGCTCAACCATACGCGAGCGAATCGAACGAGTCACAGGCTCCGGGTCGATGGAACGGCGCAGCTTTTAAGTCACCTTCCCGTTGAGGTCGGCGAGCTTGATCTCATAGGCCGACGAGTCGGAGTAGGCGACGGTGCCGTCGGGCAGAATGTCCCAATGGAACTCGGGTTCGAACAACGGTTTGTCGCCGACAACCATCGCTGCCTGTGCCGCAGGGTCGAACAGGGACTCGAAGTCGAATTTACTGGCAGCGTCGTGTCGTGGTGGGTGCCAGGCATCCAGGACCGGCCTCACTTGAGCGGCTTCACCACTGAGATCGATTCCCACGATTTGGCGCTCCCCCAGACCCGCCGCTTCAGTCTCGAACATGTCGTCAAACAGACGCGAGAGGGTCGTCATGACCGCGGGCGCCCCCTGGACAACGAGGCCCGCGCCGCGTGGATCGGGCCTGGCGGTGCCAACCATCCACGAAAGTCCCGGCGAGGTGCCCTCCCTGTGTCGAACGTAGCGCACAAAATTGCCATCGGAGCCGAACACATGAAATGCAGCTTTTCCCCCGTCCGCCACGGCGAAGCCCCCGTCGCGCCAGACCACGATGTTGATCATCGACTCGAATTCCCCAGGTCCCTCGCCGGCCCGGCCCAGTGAATTGACAAAACCGCCCAGCCGGTCGATGACAATGACATGGCTTGCCACCCCATCCACGACGTAAAGATTGCCCGCCTCGTCGAAGCCCAATCGATCCGTCGAAAAGGTGAAGGAAGCCCAAGCCGGCGCATCGATTCCACCTGCTCGGTACACCTCAAGAAAATGCGTCTCTAGCGGTCGGTCCTGGGCAACGGCCGTGGATGCCGCAGCAGCCATCAACGCGACCGCGACCGCCGGATTGGCAACGGTACGGTACATGTGCCTCATTCTCGGCTCCGCTGGCAAATGGCGAGTACCGGCTCTTCGCTGAGCGTACCGGTCATATAATGGGTTTCCCGCCTGCGGACCCCACCCCACCCAGCACCACCCGCACGTCCACCGGATTCACGCGATCAGGATACGCGCACAACGGGTTGACCTCGACCTCCGCCACATCCGGCCACCGCATCACGCACTCGGCCACGGCGCCTGCCGCGGCCACGATCGGCCCCAACCCCACCGCCCGCCCCCCACGCGCACCGGCCAGCAACGCACTCACCTTCAGCTCCCCGATCGCGGCCACCACCTCACCCTCCCGCACCGGCAGCACACGGTGCGCCACGTCGCGCAGCACTTCGACCCAGATGCCTCCGGCGTCCGATTTGTGGGTGATGTGGCCCGACAAAAGCTTGATCGCGACCGGACAGCCAGCCCTCCGACGCTGCCCCCGCCGCTTCCTCGGCCGAACGCGCTGCCCTGGTGGGTGCAAAGGCCAGCCCGGCTTCGCCCAGAAGCGCCTGCGCCTCCATCTCGTCAAGGGTCGCCCTCCCCTCCGCGCGCGCACCATTGATGACGTGATGCGCTGATGCGTGTGCGCAGCTCTCCGGGCCGCCACCACGGCGCCTCAGACGGTACATCACCAGACTCTCCACCTGCAGTTCGTCTCTCTCGACTCCGAGGACGTAGTCTGTGCCGAACTCGTGCAGGTCGAAGTTCGGGCCGAAGCTCGGCAGGTGACAGGAGAATCTGCCGTCGGGCTCGAAGGCCATCCAGTGGCGTGGCTCCTGCCCGGGCCTCGGGTACGGCAGCACCCACAGACGCTCGTTGCGACCGAGTTGCAACTGAACGAAGGCCGGGAAGCGTTTGAGGACGGATCTGTCCGCCCCCTCCAACCCGTGAGGGGTTGCCGTAGGGCAACGTCATCTGCACCGCCCGTACGAACTGGCCGTCCCGTGTGAAGACGTTGTAGCGCCAGGGGCGGTAGTCGCCGACCCACAGCGTGTCCCCCGGGAGCACCCAGAGGAACCAGGCGCTCCTGAACTCGCCGGGACCCTCACCCGAGCGGCCCATGGACACGAGGTGGCGCCCATCCGCCCCAAACACCCGGACCTCCTCGCTGGCCCTGTCGATCACGGCAACGGAGCCGTCCGACAAAAGTCCCACGCATGCGGTGCAGACGAGCGCAACGAACATCAGTACCCGGAGCAGCGGGCGGAGAGAGACGATCGGCCCGGCGCCGGGTCCGCCAGTCCACCGGCAGAGTGAGGGCGAGCGGAGTCTGGAAATCGTAGCCTCCATGTGTGAGGGGCACCTGAATCCGGGCGTGGAAGCGGTGCTCAGGTCTGACAGCCAGCCATACGACGCAGGGACGTACTCAAGGAATGTACAGTACGTACTCGGAAGCTGGGACACTCACACTCAACGCCGGTTTGATTGCGATGGCGTCACCAGCACCACTCGCGCGTCCACCGGAGTCACGCGATCCGGGTACACGAACAACGGGTTGGCCTCAACCTCCGCCACATCCGGCCACCGCATCACGCACTCGGCCACCGCGCCTGCCGCGGCCACGATCGGCCCCAACCCCACCGCCTGCCCCCCTCGCGCACCGGCCAGCAAGGCGCTCACCTTCAGCTCCCCGACCGCGGCCTCCACCTCGTCCCCCCCCACCGGCAGCACACGGTGCGCCACATCGCGCAGCACTTCGACCCAGATCCCTCCGGCGCCCACGGTCAGCACGGGTCCGAGGTGCGGGTCGCGGTACGCACCCACCAGCAGTTCGGCGACCGGCGGTGCCAACATGGGCGACACGGTCGCTGCGTATTTCTCTTCCGGGAGTCCATGGGTGCTGGCATACACGGATGCGCGCCCGGCAATACCGGCGAATGCGATCCGTGCCTCGTCCCCGGTGCGCACGTCCAGCACCACGCCCCCGGCGTCCGATTTGTGGGTGACGTGCTGCGACAGGAGCTTGATCACGACCGGGCAGCCGGCCTCCGCCGTCGTGGCCGAGGCTTCCTCGGCCGACCGCACGACCGTGGTGGGCGCGAACACCAGCCCGGCTTCGCCCAGCAGTGCGCGCGCCTCCATCTTGTCAAGCGTCACCCTTCCCTGCGCGCGCGCACTATTGATGACGTAATGCGGTGATGCGGTGATGCGTGTGAGCAGCTCCCCGGGACACCACGCCGGACGTGCCAACCCCACCCCACGACGGTGCAACTCGACTACCGTCCGGCACGCCACATCCAGCGACCCGACCACAGGCACATGAGCTTCGCGAAGCGCGTCCAGAGCCGCGCTCTTATGTGACGCATACTGCGAGTGAGCCACCAATCCCTTTCCGAGCACCCGCATCGTCGCGGCCATCGAGACCGCCGCTTCGGTTTCCACCTCGGCGAGCTGTCCGGAAAACCGAATGGCATACCCCCCGAAGAGCCCGACCAGCATGACGATCCCCACCGATGGATCGCGGGCCAGCACCTCGAGTGAACGCGCGAAGGCGCCGGGGTCGGCGTCGGCCGCGCCCGCCACATCCACGGGATTGCGCACGGCGCCGGCCGGGCCGAGCAGCTTCCGCAGTCTCGCGGAGGTCCGCGGCGAAAGTTCGGCCAGCGGTATCCCCTTTTCGTGAAGCGCATCAACCACGAGGGTGCTCTGCCCCCCACCGTCCGACAGGATGGCGACGGCGGTTCCGGTGGGACCCGGTGGTTGGGAGGCCAGCGTCTCGGCCACGCGGAGCAACTCGTCCGTGCGCCGCACCTCGATCACGCCGGCCTGGACGAACCCGGCGCGGAGGCGATCGTAGGGGCCTGCCACCGCGCCGGTATGCGAGAGCGCCGCGTGGGCACCGGCGCCGGTGCGTCCCGACTTTATGACCACTACGGGCTTTCGCCGCGTGACCTCGGAGGCCGCGCCAAGGAATGCGCGCGCATCCACGCACCCCTCGATGTGGGCGATCACGGCGCGGGTCTCGTCGTGTCCGCCCAGGAACTCCAGGACTTCGCCGAAGCCGACATCGACTTCGTTGCCGAGCCCGCAGCAGATGGAGATTCCCATCCGCGTCCGCTCGGTGACCTCGGTCATGAGCGCGAGCGCGATGTTCCCCGATTGCACGAGCAGCGCGATCCCGCCGGGTCGTACCCCCCGCGCCCCGATCAGGTTGACGCCCAGGGGCAGGTTGAGGAGTCCGGAGGTGTTGGGTCCGATGATGCGGACTCCGTGCTTCCGGCCTGCCCGCCGCAGCTGGGCCTCAAGCCGTGCGCCATCCTCGCCCGACTCGCCGAAGCCCACGGCCAGGACCACCGCACCCGCCACGCCGCGTTCACCGCACGCGCGTACCAGCCCGGGTGCCGCGGCCGCCGGGGTGCACAAGACCGCCAGGTCCGCGGCCTCGGGAAGCTCCTCCACGGACCTGTGGACCGGTCGGCCCAGAATGCTCCCGCCTCCCCAATTCACCGCATGGACCCTCCCATCGTACCCCGATTCGTTCAGCGCACGGAGTATCTGGTGACCACGCTTCGTGGGGTGCGCGCTCGCGCCGACGACTGCGATCGAGCGCGGCTCGAAGATCCGGCGGAGCGTCGAAATGGCAAGTGTAGTTGACATTATGTCATGTGCGGATGACATTTTGTCCCCAGAACCTTCATTTGCCCCGGTACTTGGGCTGTCGCTTTTCGTGGAACGCGGCCAGCCCCTCATGCCAGTCCGCCGTGCCGAAGATCTCTTCGAGCTCGGCGCGTTCGCACTCCAGCGCCTCTTCCCGGGACAGGGCAGCGGCGGGCCCGATCAGCTTCTTCGCCGCGGCCAGGGGGATCGGCGCACGCCGGGCCAGTCGGTGCGCCAGGCGCGTGGCCGCGTTGAGGACTTTCGCCGCGGGAACGGCCCGGTTGAGGACCCCCATCGCCGCCGCTTCCGAGCCCGAAAAGAAGTCACCCAGAAGGATGATCTCGCGAGCCTTGAGGACGCCGACCCGTTCGGCCAGGGTGTACACCGCACCGCCCCCTACGAACGTCCCCAGCGCGATCTCGGGCAGTCGCAACCTGGCGTCCTCCGCGACGATCGCGAAGTCGGCCGAGAGGGCGAGCTCCAGTCCGGCACCGATGGCGTGGCCGTTCACAGCGGCCACGACCGGGGTCCCGATTGACTGGATGAGGTGGTTGGCGCGCTGGCCCAGGCGGGTGTAGCGGCGGCGTTCTTCCGGTGACTGGGGATGGTCGCGGTGCGCCTTGAGGTCGGCGCCGACGCAGAAGGCGCGACCATTTCCGGTCTGGATCACGCAGCGAATGTCGCGGTCGGCCTCGGCAGCCTCGAGTTCGGCGACCAGTCGCTCGTAGAGGGGAAGGTTGACCGCGTTCAGCCGGTGGGGCCGGTTCAGGGTCAGGGTGAGGATCGGACCGTCGCGAAAGACGAGCAACGGGTCGGACGTGTCGCCGTGCTCGCCGCGGGGTGGGATGGTGCTACCGCGCTCTGCCGGGATGTCGGCGCCACTCCCCGGCCGGGTGCCGCCATCGCTACCCTCCATCGAAAGCGTCGCCTCCCCGCACGAGCGAACGCCCCGCGAGCGCCATCGTGGCCTCGCCGTCGCGGATGGCGAACACCCCGTTGACGAGCACGTGGACCGTGCCGCGCGAGTACTGGCGGGGGTTCTCGTAGGTGGCCATGTCGTCGAGCGTCTCCAGGTCCAGGACAGTGATGTCGGCCAGGTGTCCTTCGCGAAGATATCCCCGCTCCGACCACCCCAGGAAGTCGGCCGCGAGACCGGTCATGGAGCGTACCGTGTACTGCAGAGTGAGGAGCCCTTCGTCCAGCACCAGGTCGCGGATCTTCTTCGTGAAGGACCCAAAGGCGCGGGGATGGGTGACGGGGCGGGTGGGCCCCGGATCGCGGCCGTCGGTGCAGGTCATCATCCAGTCGCGGCCGGCCAGGTAGCGCAGGTTCTCGCCGTCGTAGAGGCCCAGGTTCATCACGGCCGCGTTGCCGTCGCGAAGGATGCGGCGCGCGGCGGCCGGGGCCTCCATGGCCCACTCGTCCGCCACGTCCTGAAGTGTCCTGCCGTTCAATTCGGGACGCTGGTCGGCGAAGAGGAGATTGTCGGCGCCTCCTCGAATCACGAGCATCTCGCGCGTCTGGCGGTCGACGATCTCCACCGTGTCAGGGTGGTCGAAACGCCGCACCATCGCGGTGTCGCCACCTTCAACTGCCCAACCCGGGACCGTGTAGGAGCGCAGGTTCGACTGGGTCGCGGTGTAGGAGTGGTGCGCGCCCGCGACCTCGACCCCACGCGCACGCGCGGCCTCGATCAGGGCGGCCCCCTCGTGAGCCCTGCCGTAGTTGTGCGCGCCCTGGGCGTTGAAATGGCTGAAAATGACCTTCGTTCCGGCTTCCTCCCCGATTCGGATGCCCTCGGCGATCGACTTCAGGTAGCCAAACGGCGGATAGGTCGCGCCGAGGTCCCGGTCGTGGGTGTCGTAGATTGCCCCCGGATACTCGGCCGCGACCCGGTTGAGTTCGATCACCTCCTCCGTCTCGGCGTAGTTCCCCGGCAGGTAGAACAGCCCGGACGACAGGCCGTACGCACCCTGTTCCATGCCCTGCCGCACGAGGCCGCTCATAGCGTCAAGCTCCTCGTGGGCGGGGGCTCGGCCTTCCATGGCCATGACTCGCCGCCGCACCCAGTTATGCCCGACGAAAACGAACGCGTTCACACCGATTCCGTCCTCTTCCCAACCGCTCAACCGCGCCGCGACCTCGGCGCTGCCGCCCCCGTCCACCCCCAGCGCCACGCTCGTAATGCCCTGATGGAGGAACGCGCGTGCGTCGCGCCCGTGATCCGTCCCGAGCTCGGCATGAGAGTGCATGTCGATGAACCCCGGCGTCACAACGAGCCCGGTCACATCGAAGGTATCCACCGCGGTGACGCCGACCGCCGCCGCGTCGCCCACAAAGACGATGCGGTCGCCCGTCACGGCGACATCGGCAGCCGTGGCCTCGCCGCCGGCACCATCCAGCGCCGAACCTCCGGCCAGCAACAGATCAGCGGGTGGGTTGTCTTCTGCGCACGCCAGGACGGCAATGAGGGGTACGGCGTGCCAGGTTCCCTGGGAGAAGCACCATCGGGTTGGAATCAGCCTGGGTGTCATGGCGTCGCCGAGTTGGAAGCCGTAGGGAGCCCGGGACGGAAGTCCTGCGGGCCGGATCACCGGCAAGATAGGCTCGGTGCGACCAAGGTGCTAACCCTACCCTGCATGGAGAAACCGGCCCCAACTCCCCGTCCTCCGCGATCGCGGGGACTTGTCCATGGACTGCGAGGTCATCCCCCTTGGTGCTTGTATGCACATTGCCGCGTGCGGCTCGACCCCCGCGTTCCCCGTCTCTAGTTCGCCCGCTTGACGAACAGAACTCCACCGCCCATCGACGATACCGGAATCACGCCACTCGCAAAGAACGGATAGTTGCTCCAGGAGCCCCAGAACCCGGGCTCGTCAGCCGCACCGGGCTCCGTGTCGAAGAATGCGACTTCCTCCGGATTCTCCCGATCGGCGATATTCAGGATCCGAAGTCCCGCGGCATAGTTGGACTGGTACATCAAGTCGCCCACAACGTAGAGGTTGTGATCGGATGTCGCCGTATTGTGGACGAATTCCGTGACGACGATCGGGTCGTCCAGGTCCTTGACGTCCCAGACGAGGGTCCGGGTCTTGCCCCGGCTGTACTCATCGAATTCGTCGTTCATGTAGAGATACTCATGCGCCTGATCGAGCCATCCCTGATGGGTGTAGCCCACGTCGGGATAGGAGACCGAAGCCAGCGCCGCCGGGCTCGCCTTGTCCGACACATCGGCGATGCTCAGCGCCGTTTCGTTGGAGCCGAAGCAGATCTCCTTGCCCTGGTGCTCGGTATCGGGGCCCCGGTACGTGACGCAAATCGCGTCGTGAGTGTAGCCGGTACTCCTTCTGCCGGTGGACTCGTCGGCGAAGCAGCCTGCGAACTGCGGGCCGGAGGGCGTCCGGATATCGATCATGTGGAGACCGCCACCACAGGTTTCATCTCCCCCGCCCCCACCGACGGAGTAGGCGAAGCCGGTCTCCGTGTTGATGACGATATTGTGAGCGCTGTGGATCCTGTCGTAGTTGGTGGTGGCGGAGAAAGTCTGCGGGGGGTCCGATACATTGCGCAGCTGCGTGAGGTCGAACACCTGCATGCCGTGCTGCCCGGCACCGTCGGCTACGACGAAGGCGTGGTCCTTGTAGACCTTGATGTCGCGCCAGGTACTGGCAAAGGAACCTTCCGTCAAGGGCAGGATTCCCGCGTAGACCGGCCGCTCCGGGTCCTCGAGACTGATGAAGGCCGTCCCCTGCGAGTGACCGACCAACGCCCATTCGGTTCCGGTTTGGGGATCGGTCCAGCCCCAGAGGTCGTTGGCGTGTCCTTCCGTGTTGCCGATTTCGGCCCGCGTGAACCGGGATATCAGGTTGACGCCGTCGCAGGAGAAATCGCCGGCCCTGCCGTCGCTGCACGCCTGGAAGCCGCTGGGTATCTCTGTTGTCGTGGTGTCGGGCGGTGGCACGAAGGGGTCGGGGCCGTCACCGTCTCCGCACGCCGTAAACGGGGCCGACATGGTGAGAATACACCCGAGCGACCTGGTGGACTTCCGCGTGCGAGTCGCCACTCCAACCTCCCCTAGTGTCGTGTCCCGGAAATTTCTTGGCTACTAGCAGTCCGTGGATAAACCCGCCCGAGCACCGAGAGCGGCAAGGCGCCGGGCTGCCAGGCTCAGTCTGGCCTGCAATTGTATACAGTCCGCTGCTACCCGGCAACACTCCTGCACGTGGGTTCCCAGCTGTTCAAGGCCGGTGTTCCACCCGACCCACGGCACCAATTGACTAAGGATGCCGCAAGTCTACGACCAGGCGAGGGTTACCCTGCATCTCGAGGATGCGGTACTCGACGTCACTCGTGGCAGCCAGAATCCACCTGATCCGGTCTCCTTCGTCGCAAACCTGGGTCGCACCGACCATGGTTGGCCAGTCCATCGCACGGTCACGGTCTTCCACCAGCGGCACGCCTCTTTCATTCGACCGCGCCTTCTCGAACTCAACGACAAGATGTGCGGGCGCGTCGCCCGCCGGCACGGTGCCGTCGCATCCACCGCCTCCCTCGGTCGCATATGCCAGCAGGTATCCGGGAATGCGGTCGACGAAGGTGAAGACCACCCGGTCAAAACCCTCGAATGTCTCGGTGGTCACCGCACTCAGCGTGGCCGGCTCGGCGTCGGGGCTGGGGTCTTTCGACACCTTGTTCCGTGACCACGGGAGGCTAAGACGGATCTCCGAGGAATCCAGGCTTCCGTAGTCCAGTTCGGTCAGGGCCTCGCGGGGGTTGTCCGTCGAAATGTAGGGGTCCAGATCGCGCGAATCGCCGCCGCAGGCTGCCGCGAGCAGCCCGAGCAGGGTGGCGAGGAGAGGCATGGTGTGACGATAGGGTAGCTTGAGCACGGGTCTTCCTTTCAATTGACTCGGTCGGGTGGGCGAGCCTTGCGCCGCCGAACGACTGCGACCTTCTCGCAAGTTAACGACTATCCCAGCAGGATGCGCCGCGCCGTCTCCACCCCTCGGACAAGTCGTTCCACCTCTTGGACGGTGTTGTACAGGTAGAAGGATGCCCGGGTCGTCGCCGTCAGCCCGAAGCGGTCTACGACCAGCTGGGCGCAGTGATGCCCGGCCCTCACTGCGATGCCCTGGGCATCCAGCATCGTCGCCAGGTCCTGGGCGGAGGTCCCCTCGATCACAAACGGGACGACTCCAGCGCGCGCGGACGGATGGGCCGGTCCCAGGATCCGCAATCCCCCGACCCCGCCCAGCCCTTCCATCGCAGCCCGCGTGAGCGCCATCTCGTGCTCATGAATCGCGGCCAGTCCCACATCCTCCAGGTAGTCGACCGCGGCTGCCATCCCCACTGCCCCCGCGATGTTGGGCGTCCCGGCCTCGAACTTGTGCGGTACTTCGGCCCAGGTGCTGTGGTCGTGTTGGACGTGCTCGATCATTTCGCCGCCGCCCTGGTAGGGAGGCATCTCCTCCAAGAGGGACTTCCTTCCCCATAGCGCGCCCATCCCGGTTGGGCCGCACATCTTGTGCCCGGAAAAGGCGTAGAAATCGCAGCCCAGTTCCCGCACGTCGACCGGCAGATGCGGCGCACCCTGCGCGCCGTCCAGAACGTAGACGGCGTCGCTCTCCTCTCGCACGAGCGCCCCGATCTCGCGCACCGGATTGATCGTGCCCAGGGCATTCGACACGTGGGGCAGCGAGACGACCCGGATGCGCGCGCCCAGCAGTGCGACCAGCTGGTCCAGGTCCAGTTGGCCGTCGTCGGTCAGCCCGACGTAGCGAAGCCGCGCCCCGTTGCGCTCGGCCAGCAGCTGCCAGGGCACCAGGTTCGAGTGGTGCTCCATCTCGGAGATGACGATTTCGTCGCCGTGGCCGACGCGGGCCTGCCCGATCGAAAAGGCCACCAGGTTTAGGGCCTCGCTGGTGCCCCGCGTCCAGACGAGTTCGTGGGGATCGCCGGCGTTCAGCCAGCGGGCGACCCGTTCCCGGCTGGACTCGTAGGCCTCGGTGGCCCGGCGGGCGAGCTCGTGGACGCCGCGGTGTACGTTGGCGTGATCCCGCAGGTAGTAAGCGCTGATCGCATCGATGACTTGTCGGGGTTTCTGCGACGAGGCGGCGTTGTCCAGGTAGACCAGGGGCTTCCCGTCGACGGTCTGGTCGAGGATCGGGAAGTCGCGGCGTACGGCGGCGACGTCCAGAGGGGACGTGGCCTCGGTGCGGGGAACCACGGCTTGGGTCGCGGACCGCTCAGTCGAGCTGGATGTAGATGTCGCCATCGCGCACGTCGACCTGGTAGGACCGAACCGGCGTGATGGCCGGCAGCTGCAGTGCCCGTCCGGAGCAGACGTCGAAACGGGCGCCGTGGAAGGGACACTCCAGCTCGTCGCCCTCGAGTTCCCCGGCCGAAAGGGGATAGTCCTGGTGCGAGCACCGGTCTTCCAGGGCGTAGATGTCCCCGTCCACGTTGGCCAGTACAACGGCGCCGACGTCGGTCGACACCGCCCTCAGCGCACCCGCCGGTACCTCGCTCACCGCTGCGACGCGGGCCCAGCGTGGTTTGGTGCGGGCGGCGCTTCCCCTAGACATACCGGAGCTTGGCCTTGATGGCCTGGGTGACCTTCTCCACCACTCCGCCCAGCGGAAGCTTCGACAACACTTCGCCCAGGAAGCCCAGCACCACCAGGCGCTCCGCCTGTTCCCTGTGCAGACCACGGCTCATGAGGTAGAAGAGGGCCTCGGCGTCGAGTTGGCCCACCGTGGCACCGTGCGAACACCGCACGTCATCGGCCTCGATCTCCAGGTTCGGGAGCGATGTCGCGATTGCCGTGTCGGAAAGGATGAGGTTGCGGTTCGTCTGGTACGCGTCCGTGCCCTGGGCGCCGTCGTGCACCCGGATGATGCCGCGGAAGACCCCCCGCGCCGCGCCGTCCAGCGCACCCTTGTACAGGAGATCGCTGTGGGCGTTGGGGGCGACGTGGTCCTGGCTGGTGTTGAAGTCGAAGTGCTGGTTCGCGTCGCCGAAATATAGGCCGAGCATGTCGCTGTTGGCTCCCGGTCCCAGCAATCGCGCGTTCAGGTCCACCCGGCCGACGGATCCTCCCAGCGCTACGTTGAGCGTATCCAGGGTGGAATCGCGCTCCGCCAGGGTGCGCTGGTTGGCCAGGTAGAAACCGCCTTCGCCCATTCGCTGCAGCGACACGTACTGCACCTGCGCGCCAGCCCGGGAGAACAGCTCGACGGCCGTATTCGCCAGGGTAACGGTAGAGAAATCAGGGGACAGGATCTCGTCCACGAAGGAGAGCTGGCTCAGCTCCTCGGCCACGATCAGGATGCGTGTGAAGGTGGCCGTGCCGGGCTGCGACACCCAGCGGCTCAGCCGAATGGTCCGGTCGACCCGCACCCCGCGGGGGACGTACAGAAAGACTCCGTCGCTCCACAGCGCGGCGTTGAGCGCGGAGAACTTGCCGTCGGAGGCTGGCACGGCCTCGGTGGCCAGCAGTGCTTCGACCTCGGGCACCCCGGCGCGCGCGGCCTCCCGCAACGACGAGAGCACAACTCCCTGCGCGGCCAGCGCCTCGTCCAGTTCGACCGAGACTACCGACCCGTCCACATCGACGATCCGGCCCGCGCTCTCCCGGTCCTGCTCCATGGCTCGGCGCAATCCATCCGGGAGCGCCCGCCCAGCCATTGCTCCGCCCGCGGTGGGGACAAGCCCGTCCAGCGCCAGCAGCCTCGCTACGTCGGTGTAGCGCCACTCCTCGGAACGGGTGGAGGGGAGCGGTGTGGCCTCGTAGATGTCCCACGCCTCCGCACGGCGCGCCCTCAGCCAGGCCGGGTCCCCGGCGCCCTGTTCGATCACGGCGCTCCGCCCGATCTTCCGGCCAGCCTGCTCGCGCACGGCGGTGGCCTGGCTCACCCGACGCTACCTTCCATCTCCAGTTCGATCAGCCGGTTCAGTTCCACCGCGTACTCGAGCGGCAATTCCTTGGCGATCGGCTCGATGAACCCGCGCACGATCAGCGCCATCGCCTCGGTTTCGTCCATGCCCCGGCTCATCAGGTAGAAGAGCTGCTCGTCCCCCACCTTCGATACCGTCGCCTCGTGGCCCACCGTGGCGGTCTTCTCGTCGATCTCGATGTACGGGAAGGTGTCCGTCCGCGAAGTCTCGTTGATCAGCAGCGCGTCGCACTCCACGTTCGAGCGGGCGTGGGTGGCACCGTCGTAGACCTTGCACAGCCCTCGGTACGAGGAGCGGCCCGTCCCCTTCGAGATCGACTTCGACACGATGCTCGAGGTCGTCCGGGGCGCCACGTGGATCACCTTGCCGCCGGTGTCCTGGTGCTGGCCGTCTCCCGCGTACGCGATCGACAGGATCTCGCCGTGCGCCCCCTCGCCCATGAGGTAGCAGGACGGGTACTTCATGGTCAGCTTCGAGCCGAGGTTCCCATCCAGCCATTCCATGTGCGCGCCCTGCTGCACCAGCGCCCGCTGGGTGACCAGGTTGTACATGTTGTTCGACCAGTTCTGGATCGTGGTGTAGCGGAAGCGCGCGTCCCGGTTGACGATGATCTCGATCACGCCCGAGTGGAACGAATCGGTGGAGTACACCGGCGCTGTACACCCCTCGATGTAGTGCGCCCGCGACCCCTCGCCCGCGATGATCAGCGTCCGCTCGAACTGCCCCAGGCGCTCCTGATTGACGCGGAAGTACGCCTGCAGCGGTGTCTCCAGATGAACTCCGGGCGGGATGTAGACGAACGATCCACCCGACCAGACCGCCGAGTTGAGCGCCGCGAACTTGTTGTCGGCCGCCGGAATCACCGTCCCGAAGTGCTTTCGGAACATCTCGGGGTGGTTCTTCAGCCCATCCTCGATCGAATCGAAGATCACGCCCTTGGATTCCCACTCCTCCTTCAGCGAGTGGTAGACCATCTCCGAATCGTACTGCGCCCCGACCCCCGCCAGGATCTTCCGCTCCGCCTCGGGGATCCCCAGCCGCTCGAAGGTCTGCTTGATGTTCTCGGGCACGTCGTCCCAGGAGCGCTCCATCTGCTCCTGCGGCTTCGAGTAGAAGTACGTCCGGCTCAGCGTTTCCTCGAGTTCGGAGAGGTCGCCGCCCCACTTGGGCATGGGCTTGGCGTCATAGATCCGGAGCGCCTTGAGCCGGCGCTTCAGCATCCAATCCGGCTCGTCCTTCCGCGCGGAAATCTGCCGCACCACCTCGGCGTCGAGCCCGGGCCGCGTCTTGAAGACGGGCTCCGAGTCGGTGACGAATCCGAACTTGTAGTCGTCGAGCCCCAGTCCCTGAATGACTTCGTTGCTGGGCATCCATCCCTCCCTTGCAGCCTGCGGGCCGCGTGAGCCGAATCCCGTGTCCGGGCCGGCGGATTCATATCCCTGTTCAGGCCGCGTGGGCCTTCCGGTATTCCTCGTAGCCGCTTGCTTCCAGTTCGAGCGCGACCTCGGGCCCGCCCGATTCCACGATCTTCCCGCCCACCATGACGTGAACCACGTCGGGGGTGATGTGGTTCAGGATCCGCTGGTAGTGGGTGATCAGCAGGACCGACATGGCCGGATCCTCTTCCCTCAGGGTGTTCACCCCGCGGGCGACGATCTGGAGCGCGTCGATGTCCAGCCCCGAGTCGGTCTCGTCCATCAAAGCCAGCGCGGGCTTGAGCACCGCCATCTGCAGGATCTCGTTGCGCTTCTTCTCGCCGCCGCTGAAGCCGTCGTTGACTGGGCGCTGCGCGAAGGCCACGTCCATGTCCAGGAGTTCCATGCGCTCCATGAGCAGCTCCTGGAAGTCGAAGAGGTCCAGCTCCTCGCCGTCTTCGAGGCGTGACTGCAGGGCGGTGCGCAGGAAGTTGGCGATCGATACGCCGGGGATTTCGACGGGGTACTGGAAGGCCATGAAGACGCCCGCCTGGGCCCGCTCGTCGGGCTCCATATCCAGCAGATCCTCGCCGTCGAACTCCACCGAACCGCCGGTGGCCTCATACCCCGGATGGCCCGCGATCAACTTGGCCAGCGTGCTCTTGCCGGATCCGTTCGGACCCATGATGGCGTGGATTTCGCCCGGCCCGATCGCCAGGTCCACACCCTTCAGAATATCGAGATCCTCGTCCGCGACTCCGGCCTCAAGGCCCGTCACGACAAGGATGGGGGAATCATCCATCCCGGTGAACTCCTGACTGTATTTCGTATGGATAATGATTATTGATTGGGGACTGAAAGCTACCCGAGCGGGGGACGGTCGTCAACGAAGGGGGGGTGGCAGGACGAATCGCCCGAGGGGCAGCGAAGAGCGAAGCCGTAGAGGGTCGGCGTTGATTCCCGGAATTGCCGAGAGGGCTTCCGCACAGGCCGCTAGAACACCGCCCCCCTGATCCAGGTATCCGATCGGGCCCAGGCCTCCTTGAACAATTCGTGCACCTTGTCCGCCTTTGTCTCCATGTCCTGGGCGCGCAGCGCGTGTTCCAGCCCGTACAGCGACCACCCGTTCATGGGATGGTCCTCGAGCGCGGCCCGGAACACCTCTTCCCCCTCCGCGTAGCGTTCCATGTCGAGGAGCAGGTCGCCCAGCCAGTGCCGCGCCGAAAAGTTGAGCGGTTCCGGTTCGTCGTAGCGCAGGGCGTCCTCGTGCTCGATCGCGACCTCCAGAACGGCGATCGCCCCTTCGTTGTCTCCTTCATGGCGCAGGATCTCGGCCTCGAGAATCCCGGCCACCGTACCGAGCAGGTCGGTCGCCGAATGGCCGCGGAAGCTCGCGTTTTCGTCCGCATTCTCCGCCGTGCGCCTGACCTTCTCCAGGTAGACTTCGGCGCGTCCCGGCTCTTCGCTGCGCAGATAGGCATACCCGCGCGCGAAATCCCAGAAGCCGCGCTGGATGGTGCCGTCGGGCGGGTCGTCCAGTTCGAGGATCTCGTCGAAGCGGCCGAATCGGAACAGGGTCAGCGCATGGTAGAAGGCGCCGCCCCGCACGATCTTCCCATAGTCCTTGGCGGCCTGGATGGCGATTGCCCCCTGCCCGTCCATGGAGGCCGCGAAGAGGAGCATGTGGAGGTTGTGGGATGGATAGATGGCCCACGCGAGATCCTCCTCGGCGCGCAGGTCGGTGTGCCATGCGGCGAGGTTGCCCCGCACCGCGTCGCCCCAGCGCCCGATCCGGTTGTAGGTGTGTGACGGCATGTGCTGGATGTGACTCGCCCCGGGGATCGACGCGCCGAGGTGGTTGGCGCACGCTTCGGCCTTCTCCGGTTTGACGGTCGGCTCGGTGGCGTGGACGTAGAGGTGGCAGGCGCCGGGGTGCGTGATGTCCATGGCCAGGACGGCCTCGAGGATCTGGTGGATCTTCTGCACGGCGGGCTTCTCGATGTCCCAACGGCCGCGCCGGGGTTCGAGCAGCATGAGCGACTCGCCGTACAGAGTCCCCACGTCCAGGTCGTGCGGGAACCGCTCGTACACCTCGGCCATCGCCCGCGCGTACGCCGAGTCCAGCATCTTGCGCGTGTCGCGGTCGTGCTCCTCCTCGTAGCGGATCTCCATGGCCTCGATCAGGGCCTTTTCGACATCGTTCGCGTGCTTCCCGGCGAGTTCCATCGCCTTCTGGATGTTCTCGTTGGCGCGCGGCGCGTCATCGCGGCCCATCGGTCCGTTCAGGTAGGGTCCCCAGGCCCACGCCTCGCCCCAGAAGCACATCGCGCAATCGGGGTCCTCCCTCTGGGCCTGCCGGAAGGAGCGCGCGGCCCGCAGCGGGGTGAAGGCGTACATCATCTGGATGCCCTGGTCGAAGAACTTTTGCGCCTCGGGCGAAGCGGTGGTGATCGTGCGGGTCAGGGGTCCGAGCGCCTCGGGGTAGTAGGTGGCCTCTTCGTCGAAGCCGGCGGGGTATTCGACTTCCTGGGCGGCCGCGCCGTGGGTGAAGGCGGCCGAGAGGGAAACGGCGGCGAGGGTCGGAAAGAGGGCGCGTACGCCTCGGGAGCGTGTGGATTCCATTCGTAGCTGTCCGATGGAGATTCAGTTGACTGGTGAGCATCGATAATGCGTGTTCGCCGATGGGGCCGCCAGAAGGTTAGAATGATACACGGCTGGAATCCGTAACAGCGGAGGTGGTGACGTGAAGTTTGACTCGACCTGGAGGCAGATTGCTCCCTGACCTGGAACGCGAACTCCTGCGAAAGTGCCAGGCGGGCAATTCCCGGTTTTTCGAGCCGATCGTGCGGGCGTACGAACGTCCGGGCCTGCGAATCGCCCTTGGAATGATGGGCAACCCGGACGACGCCCGCGACGCGCTGCAGGACGCCTTTGTGAAGACGTGGCAGAACCTTTCCCGGTTCGACCTCAAGCGGCGCTTCGCCCCCTGGTTCTTCCAGATCCTCAGGAACCAGTGCCGGGACGCGCTCAGGAGCCGCAAGGTCAGGTTCAACCTGGAGGCCCTCGACCAGGGCCTCGAGATGAGGCCCGGCAACCCCGAGGACGGGCCCGAACGGCGTGCGGAGCGGAAGGCGGCGAAGGAACTCCTCTGGATGGGCCTGGAGCGTTTGAGTGAAGATCATCGGGAGATACTCGTACTGAAGGAAATCGAGGGGTTTCGCTACGGCGAGATCGCGAGGATATTGAACATTCCGGAAGGGACCGTCGCGAGCCGGCTCTTCCACGCGCGGCGGGCGTTGGCGGAAGAACTGCGCAACGCCGGGGTCACGTACCCGTGAAACACCCACGGAGAAAACGACTTACGGTCGTTCCGAGGCAGATTGGCCATGGACGGTAGAACACAGCAAGCGGTCAGCCACGAGGACCTCATGCGGTTCCTCGACGGAGAGGTTACGCCCGAGGAAAGGGTGGCCATCGAGGGCCGCCTGGAGGCGTCCAGCGAACTGCGCCGCGAGTTCGCGATCTTCCGGTCCATCAAGGAGGATTTCCAGGATCTATCGTTCGCGCCGCAGGACGGAGACTCGGTCTGGGATCGCATTCGTTCCCGGATCACCTCGCCGGTCGGTTGGGCGCTCACCACCACCGGGTTCCTGGGCTGGGCGGCCTACGCGGCCTGGTCCTTCGTGAAGTCGCCGTCGGCGATCGTGGTCAAGCTGACGACCGGCGCCGTGGTGATCGGCATGCTGGTCCTTCTCGCCCAGGTCATCTGGGACCGGTATCGCGAGTACGGCTCGGACCCCTACCGGAACGTCCACCGATGATCCTCGCCTCTGCCGAAACCGTGGCTGGCCACCGCGTATCGCGCACCTTGGGCCTGGTCAGGGGAAGTTCCGTCCGCGTTCGCCACGTGGGAAAGGACATCATGGCCAGCCTGCGCAATCTGGCGGGCGGCGAGGTGTACGAATACACCAAGCTGCTGGCGGAGGTGCGGGAGCAGGCGGTGGACCGGATGGTCGAGGAGGCGAGGGCTCTGGGGGCGAACGGAATCGTGGCGATCCGCTTCCAGTCGGCGGAGGTGAGCAAGGGTGCCGCCGAGATGATGTGTTACGGCACGGCGGTGGAACTCGGCGAAGAGGGCTGAGCCCGAGCCTGGCCGCGGGCCGTCAACTCGGGTGCCAGCACATACGGTCGAACTATGCGCCCCGGACTCGGTGGTGTCGCATCTGCATTTGATGAACCCTGCCGATGATGGCCAGCAGAACGAGGGCCAGCGGTACATCCAGGACTGCGAACGAGAGTTCGATCGCCGCGTCGGCGGTTTCGGCACTCGCGCCATCGAAAATACGCACGGCCAGCTCCGATGCGACGAATACCCCCCACCTGGTCAGGATCCATAGGCCCCACCACCACACGAGCAGCGGCGACCCGGCCTGCCGTTTCCAGCTCGACGGACTCACGCTGGCCTGCCAGATCTCTCTCATGGCCTGGTAGGGCTTCCAGAACCACGCGATCGGAACGAAATGCCAACCAACGGCCCAACCCGGCGAAAAGGCCATGTCGGCGGCACCGAGTTGGCGGGCATTGTAGTTGGCGCGATGGGTCCACACGAGTACGAGGATCGCGGTGATCACGCTGGCGGCGATCGTCTCGACCAGGTCCCACACGGTTTCGACAAGTCGCGCGAGCGAATCGAGTAGCGGGGTGCCCGCCAGGAGCGCAGCCAGTGACTCGGGACCGCCGCCACCCAGCAGTTCACCCGCGTGGCTCCAGGCCCCGACGAGCGAGAAGGCGATGTAGGCGTACAGCAACCGCCTTGTCCACTTTGTGAGACCGGTCGGGTCGTGGAAACCGCCGTGCTGCTCACTCATCGTGGTGTCCCCGGTGTTCGGTGTACGCTAGCGTCAGTTGGGTATCGGTCAGGCGCTCCAGGTCTGCCTTTGCCGGGAATCCTATGCATTCCGGCGCAAAACGCGCGAGCCTTCCGGCCATGACGCGGGCTGCCTCGGCATTGGAATCCACCAGGATGAAGTGCCGCCCGTTGCGCGCCGCCGCCTTGCCCGTCGTACCGCTCCCCGCGAAGAAATCCAGCACGGTGTCTCCCTGGTTCGAGTGTACCTTCACAATACGCTTCAGCACCCCCAGCGGCTTCTGTGTCGGGTATCCGGTCTTCTCCCCGCCGGTGGGGCTCACGATCGTGTGCCACCACACATCGGTGGGGGTCTTGCCGCGGGCGGCCTTCTCCTTCCCCACCAGTCCCGGGGCCATGTAGGGGATCCGGTCCATCTCGTCGAAGTTGAAGGTGTAGGCGCGGGGATCCCTGGCGTACCAGAAGATGGTGTCGTGCTTGGCGGGCCACTTGCGCTTCGAGCGGCCACCGTAGTCGTACGCCCAGATGATCTCGTTCATGAAGGAGGCGCGGCCGAAGATGTCGTCCAGGAGGACCTTGCAGTAGTGGGCCTCGCGGTAGTCGATGTGGAGGAAGAAGGATCCGTTGGGCGCGAGGATGCGGTGTGCTTCACGGAGGCGGGGTTCGAGGAAGGCGAGGTAGTCGGTGTGGGTGTCGGCATAGCCGCTCCGGCCGAGCACTTCCGTCCGGTAGCGGATGCCCTGGAAGCCGGTGCGGTCTCCGTCCTCGTCGCGCTCGACACGGATTCGGGTGCGGCTCTGCGTCCGACCCGTGTTGAAGGGCGGGTCGATGTAGATGAGGTCGACGCTCCCGGCGTCCATGGCCTTCAGGACGGGGAGGTTGTCGGAGAGGATGATCCTCCCGCACGGGTGGGTGTGTCGTGTGGTCATTCAGGTGGTCCGGAACCGGTTACGGCCCGCGGAATATGGTCACGCGGGTGGCCGGTGTGCCACCCGTTACCCCTGGCCCGGTCGCGGGAGACGGTACTGGAGCGATACGCCCAAACCGCCATAAAGGCTCGAGCTGGATCTGTTGGCCACACCGATGACGAGTTCGAACGAGGTCGTGAATCTCTCTCCTGCCAGCCCCACGCCCAGTCCGACTCCCGTCAGGTTGTACGTATCTCCGCGCCAGGACGCCGGTTCCGTCATGATGACACCGATCCCCTTTTCGGCGAGAGCATAGATCCTGGGTCCCCGGCGCCTGCCAAGGCCCAGCCGGACCCGGCCCACGTAGATGTGATCGCGTCTGCTCACGGGGTCGTACTGAACGTTCCAGCGAATCATCTGGGCCAGGAATTGGACCGACAACCAGATCGGTCGATTGGGCGAATCCAGAACCAGATCCAGGCTGGCACCCGGTGACACCAAACCAAGCAACTCCGCCCGCATCCCCACGAGGACGCCAACCCGCGGACCCTCCTCTGTCGCCCCATCGGGAAGCGGTTCCACCTCCTGGGCCTGCGGGCCGGGCGCGGGTACCACCCCCGCCACCAGCACTGCGACGATGAACCGCGGCGTCAGGGCTACTCTTCTCGGTTCCATCGATCCATCCTCGGCTGCGAATGACTCCTGGCTACCGTGGGTCCTACGCCATGGACCCCGCGCCGGTTTCGCCCGTCTCGAACAGCTGCGGACTCGCCGAATTCCGCCGCGAAACTACCTCAGATCGGTCCGAAAGAGGTGGTACTGGAAGCCAACGCCCAGGCTGTGATGCCGCTTCGGTTTGTGCCTGAACCTGGTTCTCCTGCCGAGCCCGCCCTCGACCGAAGCCGTCACGCGGCCGATCGTCCACCCCACGCCCAGTCCGCCCGCGACGACCGAATAGCTGTCGCCCTCCCAGATGTCGGGCGCCTCGATTGTTCCCCACCCTCGTTCGAGGAGGGCGTAGACGCTGGGTCCCTGGCGGCCGCCATAGCCAATTCGCATGCGGCCCGAGTAGCTGCTGTTGCGCCTGACCTCGTCGTAGAAATCAACGTTCCAGCGCGTCTTCTGGGCGAGGAATTGCAGCGACACCCAGACCGGCGTTTGCGGCGCATTGAGGACCAGGTCGAGACTGGCTCCGGGCGAAGCCAGCCCGGTGAACTCACCCCGCATTCCCACCAGCACGCCAAACTGCGAACTCTCCTGCGCCTCCCCGCCCCGGGCTAACTCCTGGGCCTCCACGCTGGGCGCGGTGACTGCGCCCGCGAGTACCGCAACCATTAGCCACGGCTTCACCCCGTTTCCTGTCCTGTCCATCATCCAGCCCTCCCTGCGCGCGAGGCGCATCCGTCATGGGCCCTCCGACAGGAATTGCCCACGACCTGCTTCTCCCCTGCCAGACTACCGGCCCTTTGACCGTCTCCCAATGTAGAACATGGTCAGCGAAAGTGGTACAGAAGGGTCATCACGAACGAGTCCAGCAGGTCCGAGCTGGGCCGGTCCGCCCTTCCAAGGGTTCCCTCGACTGCAAAGGTAATCGGAAGTAGCGTGACACCTACCCCGGCTCCGACTCCCGACAGCAGGTAGGTGTCCCCGCGCTTGGCCTCGGGTTCGGTCCCGATCATGCCCACGCCAGCCTCGGCAAAACCGTAGAAGACGGGTCCGTCGCCTCTGCCGAAACCCGCTTTGACGCGCCCGGCAACGTGATAGTCGCGCCGTATTATGTCGGCGTTCGGGGCCTGAGGGTCGGAATCAAACCGTACCAGCTGGGCGTGGAACTGTGCCCCCAGCCACGATCCCCTCTGACCTGGAGTATCCCAGAGCACCTGGATGCTCGCGCCCGGGGACAGATGGCCGAAGTATTCGATTCTCGGGCCCGCCATTACGTGAAACGGGTCTTCTGCCTGCGCATTGGCCTCCCCTTCCTGTCCGTGGAGGCCGGATGCGAAGGTCGCGCTTGCGACCACGGCCGCGAACACCAGACGTGGCTGACGCCGTGTCGCATGTCCGGCATGGTTGTCGATCATTTCGGTCTCCCGTGCAGTTTGTGGATCCCCTCAGTTGCCTTCTTCTGATACGGCCGCGGCCTCCTTGGCCTTACGGACCATCTCGCGCACATCGGCGAGCAGCTTCTGCGCGTCGTAGACGATCCCGTCCTTGATCGTGTACTTGATGCCCCCCACGCGCTCCACCTCGCCGGTCTCGTCGTTAAGCTTTACGGCCCCGTTCCCGTACAGGACCTTGAGGTTCTGGAGGGGATTCTCGTCCACGACGACCATGTCGGCCTTGAGTCCCGCGCGCAGAATCCCGAAGTCGATCTTCGTGCCCTTCGGGTCGTGGAGCTCCTCGGCGCCGAACAGGGTGGCCGAGCGGATGACCTCGACGGGATGGAAGCCGGCCTCGCGCAGCAGCTCGAGTTCACGGATGTAGTCGAAGCCGTAGAGCTTGTAGATGAACCCGGAATCGGAGCCGGTCGTGACGCGCCCGCCGGCGTTCTTGTAGTCGTTGAGGAAGTGCATCCACTTCCGGAAGAAGCGCTTCCAGTGGTACTCGTCCTCGGTGGTCCAGTAGAACCAGTAGGAACCGTGCGCGCGGCGCGACGGCTGGTAGAACTCCCACATGCTGGGCAGCGTGTATTCCTCGTGGAAATCGGCCTCGCGGGAGCGCATCACGTCGCGGCTGGCCTCGTAGATCGTCATCGTGGGGTCGAGGCCGAATCCGAGTTCGAGGAACCGGTCGATGAGATCGTTCCACTGCTCCGAACCGGGCTCCGCGGCCTGGTACCAGAGGCGTCCAACGTTGCCGAAGCGGTGCTGCTCGTCCTGGTAGTTGTAGTCGAGCGGCCAGTTCTGGACGCTGTAGCCGGTCAGCATGGACTCCATGAGGCCGTAGTAGTGGGTCATCATGTCGAGGCCGACCTCGGCCGCGTCGAGCGCGGTCATGCGCACCACGCCCATCTGGCCGAGGTGGGCGACGGTGCCGAGGCCGTGCTTGTGCGCTTCGTCGATCACCGCGGCCATGATGTCGGGGTCCATGGCGCCCAGCTTGAGGCCGTCGATCTTCGCGCCTTCGACATCGACGGCGGCGGCCCAGCGGACCCACTCGCGCGCCTTTTCGGGCGAGTCGACCGAGCCTTCGTCCCAGGCCTCGCCGGGGCGGGCGTAGGTGAACATGCGCGGGGCGACGATCTCGTTGCGGGCGGCGGCCGCCTTCTCCTCCAGCGCCCACATCATGGGCCCGTGGCCGACGCCGCGCGAAGTGGTGATCCCGTGTCCCATCCACAGCTTGTAGGCGTATTCGGGCTGGGGCGCCTTGCCGGCACCCCCGGTGTGGGCGTGCATGTCCACGAAACCGGGCATGATGTACATGCCGGTCATGTCCATCTCCTTCGTGGCGTCGCCGGGGCGGCGGTTCTCGTTGATGGGGACGCCGGGATAGCCCACTGTCTGGATCTGGACGATCCTGTCACCCTCGATCACGATATCCACCGGGCCCATCGGGGGCGCTCCCGTGCCGTCGATGATGGTGGCGCCACGCAGAATAAGGCGTTCGTGGGGGCCGTCGCCCTCATCGGCGCTGCGGGGGGTGGTGGTCTCCATCTGGGCGGAGATGGCTGCGGGAATGGCCACGGCCATGGCAACGAGGAATGCGAAGATGCGGATCGGGCCGCGCGGGAACTCCATTCGGACCTCCTGGTCGGTGCTTGGTGCTTGTGATGTGGGAAGGGACCCCGAATGTAAGGGGGGAGACATGCGCGTGGACAGAAGTGGCGGGCCGGATTAGCGTTTTCCATGACCCGACACGACCTCGAAAGGGCCAGTCCCCAGGTATCCGGCGGAGTTGACCCGCGGGAGTCGAGCCTCGAGGAAGCAGCCGCCGAGGCCGCGGAACTCCGGCCGGAGATCGAGCGCCACAACCGTCTCTACCACGTCGAGTCCCGCCCCGAGATCTCCGACTCGGTGTACGACGCGCTGTTCCGGCGCCTGCAGGCACTCGAAGCGGCCCATCCGTCGCTGGCCACCCCCGACTCGCCCACGCAGAGGGTAGGTGCGGACCCGCTGGAGAGTCTTCCGAGCGTGGCACACGCGGCGCCCATGCTGTCGCTGGATTCGGCGCGCGAGCCGGCCGAGGTCCAGCGCTTCGACGAGCGGTTGCGCAAGGCGCTCGGGGACGAGGAAATCCGCTACATCCTGGAACCGAAGCTCGACGGTGCGTCTCTGGAACTGGTGTATGTGGAAGGTGTGCTGGAGCGAGCGGTGACGCGGGGCAACGGACGGGAGGGCGAGGGGGTGACCGAAAACGTACGCACGATCCCCACGGTTCCTCTGCGGCTCCGCGAAGACGAGCGTCCCGTCCCCGCGTTCCTGTCCGTCAGGGGCGAGGCAATGATGTACCTGAGCGACTTCGAGACGCTGAACCAGCGGCGTATCGAAGCGGGGGACCCGCCGTACCAGAACCCGCGCAATGCAACTTCGGGCGCGCTGCGGCAGCTGAATTCGCGAATCACCGCCAGCCGGCCGCTCACGGTGTTGGCCTACGACGTGATGGTCGTGGAGGGCGTGACCTTCGAGACCGATTCGGAGGGGGTCGCGGCGCTGAGGGCCTGGGGGCTGCAAACGCCCGAGCGGGTGACGGAGGCCGATTCGGTGGACGAGATCGTTGCCTATCACCGCGCCTTCGACGCCGACCGCGACTCCCTCGACTACGAGATCGACGGGGTGGTGGTCAAGCTGGACGCGCTGGCGCCGCGTGCCCTGCTGGGAAGCACCTCGCACCACCCCAGGTGGGCGATCGCCTTCAAGTTCGAGCCCCGAAAGGAGGTCACGCGCATCGACAGGATCTTCGTGTCGGTGGGGCGTACGGGGGTGCTCACGCCGGTGGCGCTGCTCAGGCCGGTGGAGGTGGGAGGGGTGACCGTCTCCCGTGCTACGCTGCACAATCGCGAAGAACTGGAGCGGAAGGATGTGCGCGAAGGCGAACTGGTGCGGGTGCAGCGAGCCGGCGACGTGATCCCCCAGATCGTGGAGCGGATCGACGAGGAGGAGCGCGAACGGAGCGATCCCTTCGCCATGCCCGCTGCCTGTCCGTCGTGCGGGACGGAACCCGTGGAGAAGGGGCCGTTCACGGTGTGTCCGAACCACTTCGGGTGCCGCGCGCAGCTGAAGGGGCGGATCACGCACTTTGGGGCGCGGGGTGCGCTGGACATTGAAGGGCTGGGGGAGGAGACGGTGTCCCTGCTCGTGGACGAGGGCCTCGTGACGGAGTTGGCGGACCTGTTCGACCTGAAGGAGGAGGAGCTGGTGCCGCTCGAAGGATTCGCCGAGGTGTCGGCCCGCAACCTGGTGGGTGCGATCGAGGAGCGGCGGCGGGTGGAGCTCGCGCGGTTCCTGGTGGGACTGGGGATTCCCGAAGTGGGCGTGGCTGTGGCACGCGATCTCGCGGTGCACTTCCGGGGGATCGAGGCGGTCCGCGCCGCGTCGGCCGAGGCGCTGGAGGAGATCCACGGGGTGGGAGAGAAGATGTCGGCGGCGATCAAGGGATTCCTGGAGACGCCGGATGTGCGTGAGGCGCTGGACCGGCTGCTCGATGGTGGTAGGCGGTTCCAGTTTGTGGTGCCGGAAGCGACGGAGGTGGTGGTGGAGGGGGGTTGGGGGGGGAGAACGGTAGTCCTGACGGGGACGCTGGAGTCGTTCTCGAGGGGTGAGCTGAAGAAGGTGCTGGAGGGGCTGGGCGCCCGGGTGACGGGCTCGGTAAGCCGCCGCACGGACTTCCTGGTGGCCGGCGAGAAACCCGGATCCAAGCTGGACAAGGCGCGGCGGTTGGGGGTGGAGGTGCTCGATGAAGAGCAGCTGCGGGAACGCCTGGAGGGGGATGGACGGGTTGCGGCCGGTCTTCCTCCGAGCGAGGCGCAGTGACAAACACTCAGCTCGGCGGGTTCGTTGCGGAACTGGCCGACCTGATGGCCCTGGACGGCGCCGGCCGTCGCCGCGTATCGCACTATCGCCGCGCGGCCATGGTGATACGCCGTTTCGATCATTCGCTCGCGGAGTTGATCGAGACGGGCGCCGATCTGTCGCGAGTGCCGGGGATCGGGAAGGGGTTGGCGGGATACCTGGGCGACCTCGTGCGCGACGGCGCGTCGCCGCGCCTGGAGCGCTACCGGGGGAGAGTGCCTCCGGGACTGCCAGGCGTGCTGCGACTGGACGGAGTCGGTGTGACGCGAGCGCGGGTGCTTTGGCATGCCGGAATCGACTCGGTGGAAAAGCTGGGGAACGCGTTGGCCAACGGTGAGCTCCGTGGCTTGCACGGGTTCGGGCCCGCGGTTCTGAGCCGGGTGCAGCGGGGTCTTGCCGCCATGGCCGCTCTGTCCGGGAAATCGCTGCTGTCCGAAGCCGGCCGCGCCGCCGAGAAGTTGGTGACGTCCCTGCGAGGTGCGGGGCTCGTGGTGGAGGTGGCGGGAGAATTGCAGCGGCGTTTGGAGATCGTGGCCACGGTGGACATTGTGTGCGGCGCCGAATCGGAAGAGGTCTGGGCCGAGGCCGACAATTGCCCGGGGGTGACCCTCGGCAGTCGGCAGGGCAGCAATCCGATCGAAGTTTCCCTCGACGGCGTACGTAGCAGGTTATGGGCTGTGCCACCTGGGGTGATCGGTGCCGTGGTCCACCACCTGACCGGCCCTCCCGCCTATTTGGAGGCGCTGGCGGACCGCGCGAGAGGCATGGGCCTGGAACTGACCCCGGCCGGGCTCGACGGCGCCGGGGAGGCGAGCGGCACGGAGTCCACCATCTACGCCGCTCTGGGTCTGCCGTGGATCCCGCCGGAACTGCGGAACGACGCCACCACCCTGGCACGGGCCGATCACGGCCTTCCCCGCCTGGTCGAGCGCGGCGACATCAAAGGCGACCTTCACATGCACACCACCTGGAGTGACGGGGCCGCGACAGTACGTCGCATGGTGCAGGCCGCCGCCGACCGGGCGTACCGCTACCTCGCGATCACCGACCACTCCCCGTCGACCGGGGTGGTCGCTGGCCTGGAAGCAGCCGGGCTCCGGGCCCAAGCCGCCGAAATCGCGCGCGTGCAGGAGGACTACCCCGACATCCGCATCCTCCGCGGCTGCGAAGTGGACATCCTTCCCGACGGAACCCTTGATCTCGACGACGAGATCCTTTCCGAACTGGACGTAGTCCTGGCCTCGGTCCACTCGGTCTTCGCCATGACCGCGGCCCGCATGACCGACCGTATCATCCGGGCGATGGAGAACCCGTTCGTGGACGTGCTTTGCCATCCCACGGGAAGGAAGCTCGGACGACGAGACTCGTACCCGGTCGATGTGCGGGAGATTCTCCACGCGGCGCGTCGGCTCGATGTCGCCGTGGAGGTCAACGGCGGCCCTCGGCGGCTGGATCTGGACCACCGTGGGCTATGTTTGTGTGGTGAGTTGGGCGTTAGAGTCGTTGTGAGCTCCGATGCCCACTCGGTAACTCGGTTGGACAATGTCAACTACGGTGTCGACCAGGCGCGGAGGGGTTGGTTGCAAAGCAGTCAGATCGTGAACACGGGTACACTCGGCGAAGTGTCGGGCTGGATCGGCCGGAGGCGCCGTTGAGTGACCCGGTCTGGTATTCCGTGCAGTTGGTTGGTGGGTGTGGAGCCCTGTACTTCGGTGCCGAATGGCTGGTGCGCGGGGCCGCCCGGATCGCTTCCAACATGGGCATCAGCCCCGTCGTCGTGGGCCTTACCCTGGTTTCACTAGGCACATCGGCGCCCGAGCTGGTAGTGGGCATCGCCGCCGCCCTCGAAGACAAGGTCGGGGTGCTGATGGGCAACGTGATGGGGTCGAATCTCGCGAACATCGGCCTGATTCTGGGAGCCACGGCGGTCATCAGGCCGTTGGCCGTGGCAGACCGGGTCATCAGCCGCGACGTGCCGATCATGGTACTCATCACCATCTTCGTCTATCCGCTGGTGCTGGACTACCAGGTGGATCTGGCCGACGGGGTGATCCTGCTGGTCCTGGTGATCGTATACGTGGCCTTCACCTTCCGTACCGCCGAGGAGGACCTGTCCGAGTTTCGAGAGCAGACGGATGCTCTCGGCGGGGACGTGGAAGACCCCGAGGGCAAGCGGGGAATCCTTGGGGATGTGGGATTGGTCGTGGCGGGGGCCATCGGCCTTGCCTTCGGAGGCAAAGCAATCGTTGACGGTGCGTCCGAGCTGGCGCAGGTCATGGGCGTGAGCCAGGAGATGATTGGTCTAACCATCGTGGCCGTGGGAACCTCACTCCCGGAGCTTGTCACCTCGATTGTGGCGGCGGCGCGCCGGCAGACGGACATCGCCGTGGGCAACATCGTGGGGTCGAACATCTTCAATCTCACTGCGGTCCTGGGAACGTCGGCCCTGGTAAGAGATCTGACGGTCGATCCGTCGATCCTGGCCCGCCAGCTTCCGGCGGTCCTGGTTCTTTCCCTTCTTGTCTGGCCGGTCACGGCATCCGCCAAGCGGGTCAGACGTTCGGAGGGGCTGCTACTGATGTTCGCCTACTTCGGCTTCATGGTCTGGATCACCCTTGGGACCTGATGAGCTGCCCGATAGGGGGTCGGCGGCGGGATGGGCCGCACGGCTTGCGCAAGTCGAGTCGCGGAACGTCACCTTCCTCGGCAGTATCCCGCCCTTCTGGACGCACGCGTCGGGAGGCGCGGTCAGGGATGCGGCGAACAGGGACTACCTGGACTTTTCCGGGGCCTTCGGCGTGGCCCTGGCAGGACACCGTCACGGTCTGGTCGTGGACCGGATCCGGGAACAGGCGGGTCGCCTGGTCCACGGCATGGGGGACATCCATCCCCCTGCGATCAAGGTCGAGTTCCTGGAAGCGTTGGCCGCCCTGCTGCCGTGGCGGTCGTCTGGGACGATTCTGGGGCTGAGCGGTTCGGATGCCGTCGAGGCCGCCCTGAAAACGGCGCAACTGGCCACCGGCAGATCCGGGGTGATCGCCTTTGAGGGGAGCTATCACGGTTTGACCCTGGGGGCCCTCGCGGCCACCGACCGGGAGCACTTTCGCCGGCCCTTCACCGCGCGGCTGGCGGATCATGTGCGGTTCGTGCCCTTCCCCGCTTCGCAAAGCGAGGCCGAAGCGGTATTGACTCGCGTCTCCGAACTGCTTGCGCGCAATGCACCTGTACCGGTAGGCGCCGTGATCGTGGAGCCCATTCAGGGACGCGCGGGTGTCCGGATTCCCCCCACCGGATTCCTTGCGGAACTCGGTAGGCGGACGCGGGCTGGCGGCGCACTGCTGGTCGCCGACGAGATCTTTACAGGTATGGGGCGCACCGGATACCTCTTCGCCTGCGACCACGACGGGGTCGTCCCGGATCTCATCTGCTTGGGGAAGGCGCTGGGCGGCGGGATGCCGCTTTCGGCGTGCTGCGGTCCCCCGTCGGTGATGGATGCGTGGCCGCCTTCGACGGGCGAAGCCATTCACACGAGCACGTTCCTGGGCCATCCGCTGAGCTGCGCAGGGGGGCTGGCGTTCCTTGCCGTGCTCGAAGCGGACGATCTGGCCGGGAGGGCAAGGCGGCTGGGAGAGCAAGCGCTCGGGTATCTGACAACCGAGTTGGAGGGGTGCGACCGCGTGGTGGATGTGCGGGGCAGGGGGCTCATGCTGGGTGTGGAGCTTCGCAAGCGTGAAGACGCAGCTCCCGGCGCCGAGGTCGCCGCTCGGGCGTTGGGGCGGGGATTGATCGTTCTGGCGGCAGGCCAAGATGGCGAAGTCGTGGAGTTGACCCCCCCAGCCACGCTCACCAGGAAAGAACTGGAGAAAGGCCTGAAGACCCTCGTTTCGTCGATCCGCTCAGCGAGCTGAGGTCGCGAAGTCGATGCGCTCCGCCAGACCGAGGTCCCGCTCGGTCACCCCGCCCGCGTCGTGCGACCACATTCTGACAATGACCTTGTCGTAGCGAACGGTGATCTCGGGGTGGTGGTCCAGCTCATCCGCGATGGTGGCAACCCTGTTGACGAAGACGATGGCGCTCCGGAACGAGGGGAAACGGTACTTCTTGCGGATGGCGCCATCGCGGAACTTCCACCTGGGATGAGCACTAACCCAAGCCTCGACCTCTTCCGGCGGAACCCTCTCTGCCATCGGTTCCTCCCCGCTGATCTGACGGTGCTACCGAGCACGCACCGTGTCTGTTTGGACCACTTAGGATAACACGGCGGGTGGCAGGTGGGAAACAGGCCTCGCCGTACCCGGTGTGATGTAGGGTGTATTCTCGTACCGGCAGCTAGTCTAGTTGCGCCTGCCAGAGCGCATCCGCAGCCGTGCCTGGAGATTGAACTGCGACATCGCCAGGGCGGGGACGACCAACATGAGAAGCGGAGTGGCGACGAGAACGCCAAAGGCCAGCGCCGCCGCCACCGGGACGAGGTGCTGGGCCGCGGGATCCCGCTCGAAGACAAGGGGGGCCACACCGAGAAACGTGGTGACGGAAGTCAGCAAGACCGCCCGAGCACGTGCCTTGGTGCCGGCGATGATGGCGTCCCTGGGCGCAAGCCCGGCGTCCCTTTTCTCATTGATGAAACTGATCATCACCAACGAGTCGTTCACTACGACCCCAAAGCATCCAACGAGCCCCTGCAGGGACATGAACCCGAAACTGAGTCCCAGCATCAGGTGTCCAAGCACCGCGCCGACGAACCCCAACGGAATGGCGGCCATGATGATCAGAGGCTGGATGTAGGATCCGAAGGGAATGGCCAACAATGCGAACATGATCAGGAAGACAACGACCAGCGAGCCGGACAGGGCGCTCACTATCTGCCTTTGCTGCCGCTGCTCGCCTCCGAATTCATAGCCGAAGCCGGGGTTGGCGGCCGCCAGCGACTCCAGGACCTCGCCCTCCAGAGTGGCGTTGACCTGCTGGCCGGTAGCGACTCTGGAGTCCACATTGGCCGTAACCGTAATGACCCGCTGCCCGTCGATGGTGTGAATCGCGGTGGAAGATCGGGTGAAGTGCGCCGACGCGACCTGCCGCAGGGGAATCTCTGCTCCCCCCGATGTCCGCACGACGTAGTCATCGATGTCGGCCACCGAGTTCCGCTCTTCTACGGGCAGCCGAACATAGACTCGCATGTCCTCGCGGCCGCGCAGCACCCTCAGGGCTTCGGCACCGAAGAAGGCGGACCGTACCTGGCGTGCCAGGTCGTCCCGAGTCAGGCCGAGGCTGCGGGCCGCCGGCTTGAGTCGCAGTTGGAGTTCCCTGAAACCGTCATCCCGACTGCTCCGGATATCGAACACGCCGTCGATGTTCCCCAACCCCACCGCGAACTCGTCCGCGATACGGTTCAGTGTGACGGGATCGGGGTGCGAGAGTTCCATGTGGACGGGAAGTGCCAGCTCGAGTGCCCCGGACGAGAAAACAAGAGACCTCACTCCGGGTAGCATTCCCGCCTCTTCCCGCCACGCTTCCTCGAATTCGCTGGCGGTGAAGTCCCCCACCTCCGGCAGCGCGAACTGGACAGCTCCGATATGGCCGCGCGGAGGCGTCGTCCGGTCGCCCCGCAGGGGATTGTACAGTTCGGCCGGCTCGCCCACGGTCACGCTGGTGTTCCACCGGGGTGCGTCGGCCCCATCCAGCCGTTCGCGCGCCAACCGGGCCGCGGCACGATGTCCCGCATCCTCCAGTCGCTCACCCACTTCCGCGCTCCGCTCGCCGGGCGTACCGGTAGGCAGCTCGAAGTTCGCGGCGATGACATCGCCCTCGACCTGCGGGAGGAACTCCACTCGCACGAAGCCCGACCCGACCAGGGCCATCGCGAGCACGATCGCCCCGGTACTCGCGGCGAGCACAACCGGCGGATTGGCCGTGGCGAGCCGCAGCCCCCGATCCAGCGGACCATCGGCCAGGCGTTGCAGACCCCTGTCCACGGAATGCTGGACCCGCGCCAACCATCGGCCAACCGCTGTGGAGGCCCGTCTGCCGGGGGGCGGAAGATGCGAAAGGTGCCGGGGCAGTATCAGCAGTGATTCCACCAGCGAAATGGCGAGGATGGCGATCACGACAATGGGAACGCTCTGCATCAGCTTGCCGGAGGGGCCGGGCACCGCCAGCAGGGCGCAGAACGCGGTCACGGTGGTGAGCACGGAGAAGATGACGGGACCGCTGATCCGGCGCGTGCCCCGGATCGCCGTCGCGAGCCCGTCGCGGCCCTTCTTTCGCTCGGCGAAAATGTTCTCGCCGACCACGATCGCATCGTCCACGACGATTCCCAGCGCGAGCACCAGGGCCAGCATCGAGAACATGTTTATGGAGACGCCGAGGATCAGCATCACCCACAGGGTTCCGATCAACGAGACCACCAGACCTACGCCGACCCACACGGCGAGCCTGATCTCCAGGAACAGTGTCAGGCTCAGGAAGACGAGAATGAGCCCCAGGATCCCGTTTTCGATCAGCAGCGACAGACGGCTCCCGACCAGCGTCGTATCGTCCCTCCATATCTCGACGCCGACGCCCTCGGGGAGGTTCGGAACGATTTCGGCAGCCAGATAGGCTCGTACGGCCTCCGCGATTTCCAGAACCTGCTCGTCCGCGGTACGGGACACGTCCACGCGAACCGCCCGGTTGCCGTTAAAGCGCGTGATCAGGTCGGTGTCCGCAAAGCCGTCCCGCAGGTCTGCGATGTCGCCCAGGCGAAGCGAAGTGCCGTCGGGCCGGGAGAGAACGATGATTCCCTCGAAGTCGTACTGGTCGTAGTTCTGGCCGATCGTCCGGACGCGGATCTCCTCTTCGCCCGTGGAAATCTTGCCCGCGGACAGCTCCGTGGAGCCGCGTCGTACGGCGTCGGCGATGTCCTCGAGAGTGAGACCCAGGGCCCGGAGCTGGTGGGATGGCACCTCGATCGATATCTCATACTCCCGGACGCCGCTGGTCTCCACATAGGACACCTCGGGGAGGGAAGAAATACCGTCCTCGATACCGTATGCCAGCTCCTTGAGCGCCCGCTCCGGAACGTCGCCGTACACGATCAGCCGAATGACGCTTTGTCTGCTCGTGATCTCGCGGACCTCGGGCCGTTCCGCCCCGGAGGGAAAGCTCGTAATGCGGTCCACTCTGGCCTTGACGTCGTTCAGCGCCCGACTGATGTCCGTGCCCGTCTTGAATTCCGCGATGACCGATCCAAGCCCTTCGGAAGCGGCCGCCTCGATTCGCGTAGCTCCGTCCACAGATCCGATTTCTTCCTCGACCTTGCGGACGATCGCCGACTCGACCTCCTCTGGAGCGGCGCCCGGGTAGGGGACAACGACCTGAACGAGGTCCAGCGACGCATCGGGAAGCATTTCCTGAACGAGATCGCCCGCGGCGAACAAGCCAGCGAACAGCAGGAACACCATGAGGAGGTTCGCCGCGATCGGATGGCTCGCCATGAAGGCGATCGGGCCGCCGCGGGCCAATTCGGCTGTTTTCGGAGTCGTGGTCGCCCGGTCCATGGAGAATACTCTTACCGTGCCCGGCGCAGCCCCGCAATGGCCTGGGGGCCAGCGGCTCCTGTTGCAGGTGTCGATGGCGCGGATGCGCGCTCCAATGCTACATCGAAACACATCAGTGCGCCGCACCGCCCCGGTGCTGGGGACTGGTTCGGGGCTGCCGAAGGCAATCGAGGAGGAACCGACGGGAGGTCGGATTGCGGTGAAGATTCCGACGGCGTATGCCGAAAACTATGTCAAAGCCCAGCCCACCGATCCGGTGGCCGTCGATAACTACTTGCGACATACGGGCATCGGCGACCCCGTACTCGACCCGATCATGGAGGAGTTGTCGGACATGCCGCCGGGCGATCTGCACCGTTTCATCGGCGCCGGCATCGAGGGCAAGGACCACATTCTGAAGGCTGCGCCGGAGCCCCTGCGCAACTTCTTCAAGAGCCTTGAAGAGCCTTCCTGGCTGGACTATGAAGCCCTGCGTCCGGGAATCCGCGCCTTCCACAAGAACGTGGACCTCATGCTGGTCGCGTTCGTGACCGGAGTGCTGGTGGAGGGCTTCTCGACGCTCATCGCCAAGTCGTTCAGCATCACCGGGCGGGTGGAGTCGACTGCGCGGCGCCTGCGGCAGAACAATCCCGGTGAGCGCGGCGCACCTCGGCTTCGCGATTTCCGTCTTTTCGAAGCGCCTGCTGGAGTACTCGATGCTGGTGGGTTCGCAATTCACCGGGGAGGAACACCAGAGCGTTCTCGATGTCTGGCGTTACGCGGGATACGTCATGGGTATCCCGGAGAGCATCCTCTATGCGTCCGCCGCGGATGCGGAGGGGATATACAAGGTCAGCTATATGTGTGAGCCCCCGCCGGACCCCGATTCGATAGCCGTGGCCAACATACTGATCCAGTCGATCCCGTCCGTTGCGGATGTCGTGGATCCAGCCGAGCAGCAGAAGCTCGTGAGATTGGCGTACCGCCTTTCGCGAGCGCTTATCGGCGACAGGCTGGCTACCGCATTCGACTTCCCGAAGAAGTCCCCGTGGGAAGTCGCGACCCTGTTCCAATACCGTACGAAACAGCGTATGCTGCGACGTCTGGCGGGGACCCAGCGGGTTCGGGCGCACAACCTCACTCAACTGCTCCAGATCTCGGTGTACGACGACGAAGGATTGAGCTACAAGATGCCCGATCACGTCCACACGGCGGAATCGATCCAGTGGTGAGGTTGGGCGACAAGCCGTCTTAGCAGCGATCGCGGCACTCCGTTCCGGGAACCCGCGGACCCGATCCACTCGAGCCGTCCCCATGGCCACCCTTCGAGAACTCCTGGTCCGGTCCAGCCGCACCTTCGCCGTGGGGATCGAAATCCTCCCTCTCTTTGCGGTGCGCACCCTGGCCATCAGCCTGGCCAACCCGGAGGTGCTCGAACAGGAGACCAAGATGACCCGTCGCGAGGTCGAGTTGATCACCCGTCGCGCCAAGTTGATGGGCTTCTCGAACGGGTGGATCGACCGGTACTACAGTCGCTTGGCGGCGATGCCGTAGCGGTCTGGGCCCGGCTATTGACGCTCTTCGCGAAAACGGATACGGTTAAAGTCTTGCTGCGGGGTGGAGCAGTCTGGTAGCTCATCGGGCTCATAACCCGAAGGTCGCGGGTTCGAATCCCGCCCCCGCTATGACTGCATCGGAATCTGAGACGCCGCCTCGCGCGGCGTTTCTGGCGTAGCGGCCCGGCGTCGGGCCGTCGGCATCGACCAGGCCGCCCGGTTCAGGGCCCGAACGGGCTCGAGACCGGAACCGCCCGGTCGGTTTTTGTCGATCCGATGTGGGCTGGCAGGGGCCAGGTAGCTCAGTTGGTAGAGCACGCGACTGAAAATCGCGGTGTCGGCGGTTCAATTCCGCCCCTGGCCATGAGATAATAGGTCCGTAGCTCAACTTGGTAGAGCACCGGTCTCCAAAACCGGCGGTTGGGGGTTCGAGTCCCTCCGGGCCTGTAGACACGGAGATCCGCGCCCTCATCGTCTAACGGTTAGGACACCACTCTTTCAAGGTGGAGATCGGGGTTCGATTCCCCGTGAGGGTATCGGCCGGGAGCTGGCTTCCGGCCGGGCAGAAAACAGGGGCTGTAGCTCAGTTCGGTTAGAGTGCCGGTCTGTCACACCGGAGGCCGCGGGTTCGAGTCCCGTCAGCCCCGTTGATGGCTGTTTGAAAACACGGGTCGTGGAGCGAGTCTCCCGGCGGCCCCGCGGTGTCCGCGGGCGTCCGATTTGCCGCGCGGCAATGTGCTCGCGGATTACCGGGTCATGTTCGCACATTGGGGCCGTAGCTCAGTTGGGAGAGCGCCTGAATGGCATTCAGGAGGTCAGGGGTTCGACTCCCCTCGGCTCCACTGTGGGAGAGTCGGCCGGCAGGCCGGAAGTTCGCTCGGGTGGCGGAATTGGTAGACGCGCAGGATTCAGGATCCTGTGGGGGTTAACCCCGTGAGGGTTCGAGTCCCTCCCCGAGCACTGCAGTCCCTGTTGGAGCCCCGCGGCAGGTGCCGACGGGGTATCCGGCAGGGGCCGCGCAGCGAGCCCACGTGCTGGAATTGGTAGACAGGCTGGTTTGAGGGACCAGTGTTCGAAAGGACGTACAGGTTCGAGTCCTGTCGTGGGCACTGTTGGGGCGAGCCTCGTCTCGCGGAGCGCCCGTAGCTCAATTGGATAGAGTACCTGACTACGGATCAGGGGGTTGGGGGTTCGAGTCCTCCCGGGCGCGTTGGTCATCTTAGCGGCAGGCCGTGACGCGGCCTCTCGGCACCGCCGGGTGATCCATGCCGGCATGCCGGCTGCCGCAGGTTTCCCGGGCGCGTAGCTCAGCTGGTTAGAGTGCCACGTTGACATCGTGGAGGTCACAGGTTCGAGTCCTGTCGCGCCCATCCGGTGCTCGAAAAGGGGCCGTAGCTCAGTTGGGAGAGCGCAGCGTTCGCAACGCTGAGGTCAGGGGTTCGACTCCCCTCGGCTCCACTGGTTTCGTCCGAAGCGCCTGGCGCGGTCCGGTTGCCGCTGACGGAAAACACCGCCACCGTAGCTCAGCTGGTAGAGCACGTCACTCGTAATGACGGGGTCGTCGGTTCGAGTCCGACCGGTGGCTCTCACACGGAAAACAGCCCCGTGGTGTAATTGGCAACACGTCTGACTCTGGATCAGAAGAGTCCTGGTTCGATCCCAGGCGGGGCTACTTGGAGGGATGGCTGAGCGGCTAAAAGCGGCGCCCTGCTAAGGCGTTGGTCCTTGTGACCACGTGGGTTCGAATCCCACTCCCTCCGTGAGCGTTAGGCGGAGACTCCTCACGATCCAGTTTGATGGGAGGCGTAGTCCTAATTGGTAAGGCACCGCACTCGAAATGCGGCGTGCGTTGAGCACTTGGGGGTTCGAGTCCCTCCGCCTCCGCTGACAGGTTCCCCCGTTGCCAACCGACACACCATAGAGTGGAGGCGGGGGTTGTTCTTCTCCACGGGGCGTGGCTCAGTCCGGTAGAGCGCTGCGTTCGGGTCGCAGAGGTCCCCGGTTCGAATCCGGGCGCCCCGATTTAGCCGGTTTTGAAGGACGGGTGGCCGAGTGGCTTAAGGCGCACGACTGGAAATCGTGTGGGCATCTGCCCGCGTGGGTTCGAATCCCACCCCGTCCGCTTTGATGGGTGGAACCCGGACATGATCTGGTTGGCCACGCTGCTCCCGCTTTTCCAACTGGAGCCCCTCACTGTGGCGGTCGCGTCCGGAATCGGTCTCGGAGCGGTCGTCTTCCTGGTGTCCCTGGTGGTGATCGCGTTTCAGTGCTAGTATGCGGGCCCGAAAGCTCGATCCGTCCTTACGCACGCAATGGTGGCCTTCGTGGCCGTCATCTCGGTCTTCACGCTGTTCGAAGGATTGCCGGCGGTGCTTCTCACCCCGGCGGTGATTGTCACCGGCGCGCTCGTGTCCGGGATCGGGGCAGTGGTGCTCGGCTGGTTCGCCCTGGGCACGATCGTCGAATACGCGCCCGTTCATGATCGCGAGAAGGACGAACTGACAAGCGGAGTAACCGAATGACGGACTTCGACCCAATTCAATTCATATTCAAGAGACTGAGGCGACCGATGAAAGGCCGATCCACCAGGCTTCCACGACACCTCTCCCTCGCCCTCGCGATCCTCTGCGCCCTGAATCCGGGTTCCCCGGGACTGGCCGCATCCCTTCGGGCCCAGGTCTCCCAGGACTCGGCGGTGACCACGCTCAGGGAATCTCCCGACTGTGACTGCCGGATCGAGCTGACCAAGGTGATCAGTCTTTCGGACAGCCTGCACCCGGGTCTGTTCGCATACAGCCCCCTGGTGATGCGCGATTCACGCGGTATCTGGTACGCCACGTCGAACACCGATGGGCTGAAACAGGTTGGGGTGTTCCATCAGGACGGTCGGCTCAAGAAGGTGCTTGGCGGTCGGGGAGAGGGGCCGGGTGAATTCACGTTCATCAACTATATCGTCGTGGGCTCTGGAGACTCGCTCTACGTTTACGACCATTCGCAAATGCGGAGATCGGTTTTCGATCCCGATCATGAGTTCGTTCGCACCGATCCGATTCACGCGTTCATGCGCCAACTCGTGCCGCTTTCGTCAGGCCACATGATCGTCAGTTCAACCGTCATGGCCGCCGATCGGGCCGGCTGGCCGCTTCACCACATCGGCCCGGATGGCAGCGTTCTCCAGACATTCGGCGCCGACGCCATGCTCGAACATAGCGGCATCGCGATGGGCGGTGACGGCGTGTTGTGGGTCGCACCGAGGAATACGTACGAACTCGCCAACTACTCGGTGGCGGGTGCACGATTTGAACCGACGAATCGCGTGTACCGGAGACAGGCCGAGTGGTTTCAGCCGTGGACGGAGCGATCACCGGATGGCAGGCCGAGACCGTCCATAATGCAGATCGCGTTCGGCCCGGAAGACCCGACGCTGCTGTGGGTGTCGATAAGTGTCGCCGACCCCGAGTGGGCGCCACGCCCGCCACAGAAGTCGTCAAAGGAATTGATCGATTCGCAGTACGACAACATCCTGGAGGTAATCGACGTGAAGAGCGGCTCGGTTCTGGCGACTCGGCGCTTTGGACCGACGTTGTCGCGGCTGACGTTTCAGGGACTGATACCCGCACTCAGGATTGACGGCGCGACCAATGTCTGGATGGACGTCTTCACTCCCACGCTCCACAGGAGGTAGCCCCCGAGACGCTTGGGGCGCTCCGACACCATTCACCCCCGCACAATCCGATAACGAACCACCCGCTGCACCTCCAACTCGTCCCGGGTCACGGCCCACACATAGTCGCCGTCAAACACCGGATTGATCGCGGCCCGGAAATCCGCGGGCGCATTGACCGCACCCAGGTAGGTCCCGCCCGCCTCAAAGACGTCATACCGAATCCTCTCGCCCAGCGAGACGTCGGAAGCTGACCGCAGTTCGGGCGACAACTCCACCCAGATCCGCCCGTCCTTCCCGCTGTGCAACCTCCTGAACACCGGCTTGGTTTCCGGAATCGGCGGGCCGTTCCACTCCCAGTCCGGATCCATCCAGAGCATCATGTCCATGATCGAGTCGCGGTAGTGGTCCCGCTCGGCCGGGGGGACCGGAATCGGACCAAAGGCGCGTTCGATGCGGAGGACCCGATCCCCGAGATGCAGATCGATGCGGTAGTCGCTGGAGATTCCCTTCACGATCCCTCCATGCGGATGCCCCGCCCACACGGCTGCCGGACTGAAGGGCACGGGCTCCGTTCGGTGGCCGGTGGCCCCCGTCGGGCCTCTGGGCTTCGACGAAGCGGTGAGTACTGGGGGGTCGAAGTCTCCTGTGGGTCCGGGGAGCGTGTCGAGATGCGTGCCGTCCGGTCCGCGCACGATGACGACTCCCTTGAGCATGGCGTCCATGTCGGTCGCGGTTGCGTCGACGTGAAACGTGTAGGTTCGGCCAGCGGTGTCGGTCCAGAGGCCATGGGAGCCGTACGGGTGGGAGTCCTGCAGGGGCCACTCCTCCCGGTCGCCGGCTTCCGGGCCGAGGAGTTGCACGCGCCGGTTGTTACAGTGCGCCGTGGAAAGGCGCACTTTCCTGGTGGGTGCGAATCCCACCCAGCAACTGTCGCTCCGGCTGGTAGCGGCCAGGGCGGTTCATGGAGGTAACGACATGGGCTGAAGCACCTTGGTAGAAGGGCCACCTTGGGTGGCTCAGCGACCATGCAGGCCGGAACGCGAGTGAACGCCGAGCAGGCCTCGAAACATCAAACGCGGAAGCCGACCCTCCGCAAGAAAGGGGAAGGCCGCCGACCAGCCGGGAAGCGAGCGACGAACGCACCGGCTGGTTTCCGCCGGGGTAATGGCGTCGGCATGCATGGAAGATGGAAAGCGCAGCAACACGGGAAGCCCTGCCGGTGCCGTGCACGCGGCAACCGGGACCCCGCGAGGGGCAGGCCGGGCCGGCAGGGTGGCGGATGGGCCCGTAGTACTGAAGACGCGGGGCACTGCCCGCCGAGGGAAGGGGCCCTGAGTTGGGAGCGGTACGGAAAGGAGGCAGGGACATGACCACTGGCGCGAGCCTAACAGGGTCGGTGAGCGTTCGGAAACTCCAGACCGTGCTACATGCGAAAGCGAAGGAAGAACCCGGACGGCGATTTCACGCCCTTGCCGACAAGGTATGGAGGAAGGACTTCCTGCGGGCGGCATGGGCGCTGGTCCGGCGAGGCGGCGGGGCGGCTGGAGTCGATGGTGTGACGGTCGCGGACATCGAGGCGTACGGAGTGGAGCGCTGGATCGGGGAACTGTCGCGGGATCTGAGGGATGGCACCTACAAGCCAAGTCCGGTGCAACAGGTGCTCATCCCGAAGAAACAGCCGGGGAAGTTCCGTCCGCTGGGCATTCCATGCCTGCGGGACCGGGTTGCGCAGACGTCGGCGATGCTGGTGCTGATGCCGGTCTTCGAGGCGGACCTGGAGCCGGAGCAGTACGGATACCGGCCGGGACGAAGCGCCAAGGACGCGGTCAGACGGGTCCATCGTCTGCTGCACTGGGGCCGCAACGAAGTGGTGGATGCGGACCTCTCGAACTACTTCGGCGAGATACCGCACGCCGAGTTGATGAAGAGCATCGCGCGGCGCGTGAGCGACGGGCGGATGCTCGGACTCCTCAAGGCGTGGCTGGAGATGCCGGTGGTCGAGGAGAACGGTAAGGGCGGCAAGCGCCGCACGAACCGGGCGCGAAAGGAACGGAAAGGGACCCCGCAAGGGGCTCCGATCTCGCCGCTGTTGAGCAACATCTACATGCGGCGGTTCATCCTCAGCTGGAAACAGCAGGGCTATGCCCGGCGCTTCGGTGCAAAGATCGTGAACTATGCGGACGACTTCTGTGTGCTCGGGAAGGCCCCGGCGGCGGTAATGCGGGCGGCGGTCGAACGGCTCATGGCAAGGCTGAAGCTACCGGTCAACGCACGGAAGACTCAATGCCTCCGATGCCCCGAGGAGCCCCTTGAGTTTCTTGGATACCGCATCGGCTGGAACTATCGCCCAGCGGACGGGAGCCGGTACACCGGGACCCGGCCAAGCAAGGCGAGCGTTCAAAGCATACGCCGCAGGATCAGGGCGCAGACGGAGCCAAGGTACGAGGGCTGGCCGGCCGAGGAGGTCGTAGGGCGCCTCAACCGGATGATGTCCGGCTGGGCGAACTACTTCACACTCGGACAGGTCAGTCCGGCCTACGCGGCTGTGGATGCGTACGCAGCCCTGCGGCTGCGACAGTGGTTCTGCCGGAAGCACAAGGTGAAGTCAGGAAAATACGTGCGGTCTTCCAACCGATGGCTGTGGGAGGAATGCGGCCTCAACCGCCTTGCGCTGACGACACGAGACCTTCCGTGGGCGAAGGCTTGATCCCGACTGAGAGCCGGATGCGGGAATTATGTTGCGGTCCCTATTATGTTGCGGACGGGTCGTATCGTATTGCTGGACATTGGGATGCGCCATATGGCCGCAACATAATATTTTTCTCTCAGAGTGCAGTCAGGACACTCATGAGTCCGTTGCTTGTCTTCCACGGGCGATCTGGTCCGGGCTCCGTGGCATCGCAGAGTGCCATGGCCTTGGCTTTCATCTCCATGTCGATCTCGGCGTAGACGTTGGTGGTGTCGAGGCTGGCATGTCCGAGCCAGGCACGGATCGTGTTCAGATCGATCCCGGCCTGGAGCAGGTGGCAGGCGCTCGTGTGACGGATCATGTGAGGCGTGATCCGTCTTCCGGCGAGCGAGGGTGCGCGGGCCCCGGAGCGCTCGACGAGCCGATAGACGCCGAACCGCGTATACGGTCTTCGTTGCCGGCTGAGGAAGACGGTGTCCGCGGCTCTCTGGCCCTGCGCGAGTTCGGCGAGCACGGCTTCGGTCCGCGGCCACAGCGGACACTGCCGCTCTTTTCTGCCCTTGCCACGGATGTTGACGAGCGCATGTGCGCCGTCGCGTCGTCCGATCTGCAGATCGTCCACGACGAGGTGCGTCGTTTCGGAGACGCGCGCGCCGGTGTTGTAGAGGAAGAGGAGGAGGGCGTGTTCGACCCGGCCTCTGGGCGTTCGGCGGTTCGGCGCCTCGAGCAGTTCGGCCATCTCGGTCTTGGTGAGCCACCCGATCGGCTTCGGCGCCGCCTTCTTCGAGGCGATCGCCCGGATACAGCCGGTCCACTCGATTTGGGCGGGATCGCGACTGGCGACGAAGCGTGCGAATGCGCGGATCGCCGATAGCCGCTGGTTGCGAGTCTGCACGGAGCAGCCACGGTCCTCCTCGAGGTGGTCGAGGAACTGGCGCACGCGCCGGGACGTGAGGTCCTCTATCGCGATCCGGTCGACCGGTTTGCGGATCCTGGTGCCGACGAACGGCAGGAGGAGGAGGAAGGTGTCGCGGTAGCTCTTCTGGGTGTTGCGGGCGAGGTTGCGCTCGGTGACGATGTGCTCGGTGAGGAAGCGGCGGAGCCAGGGACCGAGGGTGCGGGGGCTACTCATGGTTGTCTCCTCCGTTGACGTAGGCGTTGAAGCGGACCGAAGCCTGCTGCAGCAGCTCGGGCGTCATCGAGAGGTAGGCCCGGGTGCCGTCGAGCTTGGTGTGCCCGAGCCAGACGGAGAGAGCAGGCAGCAGTCGCTGGACATCGGCACCCTGCCGGTACCAGGACTCCAGCCGGTGAACGGCTGCTGCGTGGCGCAGGGAGTGAAGGCACGGAGCTCGCCGTCCGTCGCCGGGAGGCCCGATCCCGGCAACCTTGAGCAGCTTGGCGAACGCGGTGCGGGTCGTGCGCTCGGCCAGAGGAGTACCGTCGCGATCGGCGAGGAAGGTCGAGGCGGTGCCCCTGGGAAAGGGGCGTTCGGCGCGCTTGGCGGCGTAGGCACCCAGCGCGTCGGCAAGCTTCGGGCAGACGGGAACGAGGCGGGTCTTGTAGAACTTGGTGTTGCGTATGGTCAGCAGCGCATCGGGCAGGTCGACATCGTCGAGGGTCAGGTGCCGGGCCTCGCCGAAGCGCAGCCCTGCGCCGTAGAGCAGCAACAGCAGCGTCCGCAGAGTGTCGGCGTCGATCTGATGCGAACCCTGCCGACTGATACCGATGGCGTCGAACAGGCGCTGCAACTCGTTGCGGGAATAGACGTAAGGCGGTACCGAGCGCGATCGTCTCGGCTCGCTATTGCGTGCTGGAAGCGGCGACCGGGTCAGATGGCCGCGGCTGATCGCGTAGCGGTAGAAGCCGGCCAAGGCACCGTACTTGTTGGCGCGGTACCGGGTAAGCGGACCCCTGCCGGCAAGGAAATCGAGAACGTCGGCCTGGACGACGGTGTCGCAGCCGATGGTGCCATCGACATGCTCAAGGAACAGGTACAACAGGCGTGCCCCGCTGTCGAACTTCGCGCCGTGGGCACGGCGCCAGGCGATATAGTCGTTGACTGCATCCCGGAGCATCATGCCAGCCCCTCCAGATCGATGTCGGCGATCTCGCGGAGGGTGCTGAGCTGCAGCTTGGCGTACACGGCGGCGGACGAGGTGCTGCGGTGGCCGAGGTAGTCGCCGACCTCCTTGAAGGAGAGGCCACGGTCGAGCAGGTGCTGCGCTGCGGCGTGGCGCAGTGCATGGGCACCGCGACGCTTGCCAGTGATCCCAAGCCTATCCACGCGTCTTCGGACGATGCCCGACACTACGTTCCGGTCTACCGGATGAATCGGAGTGATCAGCGTGAAGAACAGCGCCCTCTCCGGGCGCATCGGACGAACCTCGGTGAGGTAACGCACGATTGCCTGTCCGACGCCGCGGGAGAGCGGATAGTGTTGCGTGCATCCCGACTTGGAGCGGCGTACCCGCAGCGTCTCCTCTTCCCAGTCCAGATCATCGAGCCGCAGGCCGGCGACCTCACCGGCGCGCAATCCGTACGCGATCAGCACCATCAGGATGGCCCGGTCACGCACGTCGACCGGCCGGTTGCCTTCGGACGTTGCGAGCAGGCGTCGCGCCTCGTCCCGGTTGAGTCCCTTCGGAAGCGTCTCGCCGGGATGGAACCGCGTCGGCATGATCCCGTCGGCCAGCCCCGGGCTACACCAGCCCTGGTGTTCGGCGAACCGGAAGAAGGTGCGCAGACGCTGTCCGTAGTTGCGGATCGTGAGCCGACCGCAGCCGCGTGCGTGCCAGCGCGCGACCGCCCGGTCGATGTCGGAGATAACGACCGCGCCCAGGGCCGTGCCCCACTCGTCAAGCCAGTCGAAGAAACGATCCGTCGTGCGGCTGCTGCTGCGGATCGTCGCCTCGGACCATCCGCGTTCCTTGCGCATCCACTCCCTGAAGATCGTGACCTCGCTGACGTGAGCGTGCCGCCGCCGCGGAGCAGCCTGTGCAGGGTCTTCGAGCAGATCCGCAAAACGCAGCCATTGCACCGCACGACTGACGAAAGCCTGACGCTCTATCGGCTGTGCCGAGCAACTCGATCGGCGGTCGGCCGCCGCCTCGACCCGGGGCACGCTGACACGCTCGCCCTCATGCAGATCCAGAAAACGAATCAGGGTGAGCTGAGTCGCCGCGATCCTACGCAGCGTGAGCGGCCGTGCCCCCTCCTGCGCACGATGCCGCAGGTAACTCAGCCGCTCTCTCAGCAGCGGCGCGACGCGATAGCGGGCGATCGCACCGCGATCGATGAACAGGTCCTCGAACATGATCGTGCCTCCTTTGCAGGGGTGGAGGCAGGATCATAGGCAACGGGCGTTCGTCAGAATATTATGTTGCGGCCATATGGCGCATCCCCATGTCCAGCAATACGATACGACCCGTCCGCAACATAATAGGGACCGCAACATAATTCCCGTTATGTGGAATTCAACATAACGGGAAATCCGCACGTCCGGTTCGGAGGGCAGGGGGTGGAAACGGACCTACGGGAGCCGGACTGAGCACCAAGCGAAAGCGCGGACAAGAAGCACCGGACCCTACCCGGCACCGCGCCACCCCCCGACTCTACTTATGTGATGTCCAGTTGACAGGTTGTCGCGGGGACAACGGCTGCTCGCCAGACAACCTACACCTGGCAAGAATCGATTGGGACGATTCTGGGAGAATCATGATCTGAGCAGGCCAAGGTCGACGTGCCAGTGGCCAATTCGAAAGAGGATGGTGAGGAACACGTCAACTCAACTGTCGTCTGGACCTGCGTTGCTCAAACTGCCTCCGAATCTCCGCAAGCTCACGGCGCATGTCATCCGCAACCTCCCGGACTTCCATCGCGACTCTGGGTTTCTTCCCCATTTCCCAATCGAGCGCCGTCGTGAGCGGGAGCAGGTGGCGGGCTGACGGCGACTCCCGGATTAGCGAGGCCATGCGGTCGACACCGAGTGCGGAGCTGGCCACCATCAGGGACCGGATTGATCTCGACGGTATTGTGGCGAGTCGTGGAAGAGTTCCGAGAATCGCGCGAATATCGTCGGTGACCGCTCGCATATTGCCCTGCTTGACATTTGTGAGAACCCGGATTCCGTGGGTCGTCAGACGCAACGTGAGTATAGCCTCGGAGTCGTAGTCAGCCACTTTCCCGGCCCCAGCCTGCCGCTCATGCTGGTCCAGGCGGTTCAAAAGCTCCCCGCAAGCGGTGAGATGCTCGCTCGTGCGCCCCTTCACGCTCAGGACGGCACTCTTGATGGTCATTGCGGTTCCAGCCGCTTGCAACACTCGGGAAGACTCGTGGCTTCCGAACCGACCCCAGATCTCTTCGCAGACCTGGAGCGCCTCGTCCGGTCGCCGCAGTTCCCAAAGGGTTGCCGCTTTGTTGACCTGCCCGGTCGCGACGGGCACCAGTACATCCAACGATTCGCTGAATCCGAATCGATTCTGCAATTCGTCGTAAGCGGCGAGTGCGTCCTTCGCCCGATCCATCCTGCCCAACAATACCCCGCGGTTGAATAGAGCGGTCGCCACTTGCGCAGCAACCGGACCCGAGCCATCGCCGGGGCACCTTTCGATCAGCTGGTCGCATGCGTCCATCGCATCCTGAGTTCGTCCCAGACGTGTCAAGAGAATGGACTTGTTGAGGAGCGCCGTGGCCACAAGGGGAGGGAGCTCCGGTGAATCCGTAGTCTCGAAGACTTCGACCGCCTCCTCGAGAGCAGGTATCGCCTCCTCATCCCGCCCCAGGTGCGCGAGGATGTTACTTCGATTTACGAGTGCCTCGACGACCAGATCGCGAACAGTTGGCGCCCGATGCCCTCGGAAATGCTGTAACAGTTCCTTCAGGTCGCCCAGCGCTCCACGGAGATCACCCTTCTCGAGCTTCTCGCCACCCCGTGCCAACAGGGCCGCCGCCTCCTCCGTGACTGCCTTCACGTCTTCAGGTACATGATCGGGGTATTCCCGATAGAAGTGCCAAGCCAGTTCCGGCAGGCTGCCGAAACGCTCCAACGCCGCCTGATAGACCAGCCGCGTGCCGGGATCCACGGCACCCAACTCTGCCACCATGTCGTCCACGATTCCCCTCAGTTCCGTACGCGAATAGTACGCATCCATGAACTGCACGAGCCCCCCCACCAGGCTGTCCATGCCCCGGCTCCGGCGAAGCAGGTAGTAGATGTTGTAGAGACGCTCACTGACGTAATACTGCTTCCTCCGGTGCGTTCCTCCCGCATCCGACACCACGCCTCGTCCCATGAGACGCCTGAGCTGAGCGCTGCACTTGTTGGTCTCCATCCGGGCGCGTTCGCCGACCTCCCGGGCCGTCGCCGGCTTCCACAATTCCGCCAGGGCGAGGTAGACCCGCCGCTCCTGAGCGGGCAGCGATTCCAGGTGGCTCTTGAAATAGGCCGTGTGTTCGTCAACGAGATCAAGGAGGTCGGACAGGAGCGTACGAAATGACCTTGCCGCGCCGAAACGGGCCACGATCGCAAGCAACCTGGGACTTCCCCCGGTGAGGATCTGAAGGCGGCGGACCACTCCTTCGTCCTGCGCTCTCCCGGACACCGTCTTACAGAGCACCGCACTCTCTCTCCGATCCAGCGGCCGCAAAGTGAGAACCCGGAAGAGGTCGTAGAGCGCCCGATCGGGCCTGTCGATCTCACCGAATCTGCTCGTCGCGCTCCCGATCATCATGATTTGCGGCTCGGTCTGGAGAGTCTTTCTCAAGCACCAGCCAGCGTCCGAATCCATCATGTCGGAGAACAGCATGTTGAGGTTCTCGACGTGGAGCACCAGGCGTTTCCCCTTCCGTTCGGCAAAGTCGAGCAATGCACCGAGACAGCGTTCCCGGAGTACGCGGTCGTTGCGCTCTCTGCGCACATCCTCCACCGTGCGCCGGAGATCGGGTTCCCCGGCGCGGGACGGCTCCTGTTGGGCCAAGCGGGACAGACATTCCAGCCAGAACTCGCCGCAGGTGCTTACCGAATAGCTTTCTTCCGCGAAGACGATCGGATAAAGTCGGGACGAGAGCTCGGGATCCGACCGCACCTCCAGAGCGACGCGCAGCAGCAGGGTCGTCTTGCCGCTGCCCCGCGGCCCCACCACGATCGCGTGCTGGTTCGACTCGCCGGTATTGTCGCGAAGGGTCTCGAGGAGCGACTCGAACTCGCCGACTCTCACGCAGAACATCGCCCTGAGTTCGTCGTCCGTCAGGAATCCCGGGTTGTGGCTCTTGGTCGCGATGGCCACGGTTGGCTCTCCTTCCTAAGCCTGCCGCTCACTGAAGGGAACGAAACCCCTGCCATTCCGCGCTCGCCACCAGTCCTCTACCAGCCCGGACACGAAGCGGTAGCCGTCGTCTTGGCAAGCAAGGTAGCCGTCGTGCTCCAAGACGTGCAACACACTCTGGATTCGTGTGGCCGGCTCATCGTCCAGGACCGAGAGATACGCCTCGTACCGCCGAATCGAACCGTCCGTGAGTTGGCCGTCGCTGACCGCCGCGTCTGTCAGCAGCTCCAGGGCGACTACATAGCCGTCATCGCCGAGAACCGTTCGAAGTCGGCTTTGGTAGTGTTCGAGATGCACCTGCCCTCGCACGCCGAGCATATCCTGCGAGTACACCCTCCCGACGTCATCCAGGGAAGCTTCACGCCGACTCTCCCGGCGCAGATGTTCGTGGAGCTTGTCGAAAAACTGCTGCACATGGTGCGGAATACCGCATCGTAGACGGCGGAACATCTCCTGGCGGACAGAACCTGGAATCCGGAGGTCATAGGACTCGGCCAGCTCGCCCAGACAACCGACCGCAGTCTCTTCGTTCCAGGGCCTCAGCTCGAACGGCGCGAATATGTTGGCGTGAGCGCTCAGCTCGGCCTGCTCAAGAATAGGCTCGAGACCCACGCTGCCGGACACGACCAGTCGGAGGCGACCCCGGTGGGCCTGAGCGTTCTTGCGAAGCCAGCTCAGGAAGGCGTCGGTGTCCTGCCTGCGCTCCGGTGTGATCCGGTAGTCATGGCCCTTGAGGAGTCGGTTCACCAGGATCGGAAGCTCGTCGATCGCCAGAACCACCGGCTTCTCGCTCTTCGCGAGCGACGCGAACAGCGCGTCACCCTGGGTACGCCATCTCCCCGCATCGACTCCGGCCAGAAGCTTGACCCTGAGCTCGCTGACCCCCAGTTCGTCGAGTCGATCCATGGTCGCGGTGGACGATTTCCTGACCCACTCCTTGACGCGGGTCACGATGCCTCGAATGGGCAGGGACGCAGCGGCAATCTCTACCACGGCGTCCGCCGCGGTGGAACAATCCTCCAGATCGACGAACACCGTCTCGAAGTCGCCCCTTTCCTCGAGGCGCCGGAGCATTTCGCGCACCAAGCTGGTTTTTCCCATCCGCCGCTGGGCGGTCACGAGCGTATGATTGCCGTCCTCTACTCGCTCGATAAGCGCCTCGATCTCGACCTCCCGGTCGAAGAAGCGGTCTCCCGCGACCCAGTTTCCTCCGGCTTTTCGTAGTGTCATTCCCCGGTTCTCCCATCAGAATTGTTGCCAACGGTATTGCTGGCAACGATAACGTTGGGGAAATGCCCGGTGGGGTCAAGGGGTCTCGATCGGCGACACCGACCGCTACGAGCTCAAGGCCTTCCGGGCGGACGGTTCGCTGGAACGAATCGTCAAGCGCACCCACGTCCCCTGTGCGCCCACGCCGGCCGATGTCGCGGCAGGCCGGTTGGCACGAATCTTTCATTTGGCCGAAGGGTGGTCTTTCATTCAGCCGTCCTTCCTTCAATCCCGACCAACTCAGCCACCCGACTCGCTCACAGAGGCGGCCGCGACCTCCCGCACGCGCACCTCAACCGAACCCATGCGATCCCGTCCACATGCTCGAAGTGGCGGTCGGCCGACACCAGATCGGCTCCCGTCTCCATGGCATGCGCGGCAATCCAGACGTCGTTCGTGGGAATGGAACGACCCTTCGCGCGGAGCGACGCCGCGATCCTCGAGTACCGGTCGGCGGTGGTCTCTCCGACCGGCACGACCGACACGTACGGATTGTCGAGGAAAGCGCGCATCCCGCGGGCGTTGTGTTCGTAACGCGAGCCGTGCCTGAACCCGTACAGAAGCTCGCCGAGCACGACCGTCGACAGCAGAACCTTCGCGGCGTCCTGTACGATCCGGCTTGTCTGTTAGTCTCAGACCCGGGTGGCAGGGAAAACCCGGCCCTTCGGCGCCCCGCGGGGCGCCGAAGGGGGGCGGTGGTCGGATCGTTTCAGGCTTGGCCGTAAGGGGCCGCAAGTGAGTTTGGTCGCCACCGTCCTTCCCAACGTCCTGAATGGATACCTGAGCATAATGGCTCGCATGACAAGCACAGGAGAAGGGAATATGACCGAGCATACCGTCGGGATCGACATCTCGAAAGCCTGGCTCGACGCCTACGCCGCGCCCGAGGGGAGGGCCGCCCGGTTCTCGAACGACATGGCCGGGTTCCGGAAGCTGATCGCCTGGATCGGCCCCGAGGCCGGCCGGGTCGCCTACGAACCCACCGGGCCCTGGCATCGCGACTTCGAGGAGGTGCTGCTGAGGGCCGGACTTCCCCTCTATGCCATCAATCCGTACCAGGTCCGTTGCTTCGCCCGATCGCAGGGGCGACGCGCAAAGACCGACGCGATCGACGCGCGCACGTTGGCGCGGATGGCCGCCGTGATCGACGATCTCCGCCCGACCAAGGCAACGTCCGGGAACGAGCGCGACCTCGCCGAACTGAGGTTGGTGCGCGATGGGCTGGTGGCGGACCGGACTCGTACTCTCAACCGCGGCAATCACTTGCGCCACCCCTTGGCCAAGCGGGTCAACAAGGAGCGTCTGGCGCAAATCGAGCGTCAGCTGAAGCGCATCGACGCCGTGATCGCCAAGCTTCTCCAAAGCGAGGAGACGCTCAAGCGCCGCTGCGAGATCCTGACCTCGATCCCGGGCATCTCCGGCGTCACCGCTGCGGGCCTGATCGCTCACATGCCCGAACTGGGCACCATGACCGGCCCCCAGGCCGCCAGTCTCGCCGGGCTGGCTCCGGTGACCCGGGAGTCCGGTACCTGGAGGGGGCGCAGCTTCATCCAGGGCGGAAGGGACAAGGCTCGCCGGATGCTCTACATGCCTGCACTGGCCGCCATCCGCGCTAATCCCGCCCTCGGACGGAAGTACGCGGCACTCGTCAAAGCCGGGAAGCCGCCCAAGGTCGCCATCACGGCCGTCATGAGAAAGCTCGTCGTCCTCGCCAACGCCCTCGTGCAGCAGGATCGCCTGTGGACGCCGGAACCGCCCGCCACCGCCTGATGGCTACGCGGCATCTCTTGCTCCAGACCCGCTCGCACTGGAGCTGCGACTCGCCCCGCCGGCTTGCGACATGGATACTCACCTGCTCTCGCCCGTGCATGAGTTGGATATACGCGTTCGAGTCGAGCAGCACCCTCATTCCCACATGCCCTTGTCGATGGTCTCGAAATGCCTGAGTGCCCGCTCCATTTCATCCGCATCCGCGTCGCTCCATGTGCCGATCAGGTGGTCCAGCGACGATCCGACGGTATCCCGTCCCTGGCCGCGCTCCAGTCCGGCCCCGCGCCGCAGCAACTTCACGGCCGCGCGGTTGAGCGAAGTCCCGTCGCGGTTGGCAAGCCGCCGAATGGCCCGGGTCAACTCGTCGCCCAAGCCGCGAATGGTGAGTTGCTTCACCTTCCACCTCCTTGATGACTCATAAGATGATTTGAAATGATTCATCTTGTGAGTTACATCTCCGCGCGTCAAGTCGGTTCCAAGGCAGCTTCACTCGCCCGCTGCATACAACCCTTCCCGGTTCTTCCCCTTTTCTGGTGGGTAGCAGGTCATGTGCGCAGGCCATCGGGGTAGAGGTCGAGGCCGCCGAGGTGGAAGAGGATGGCGTTCGCGAAGCGTTCCCGGTTGCGAAAGCCGCGGCTGCGGACCTTGACTGTCTTGATCCGGCTGTTGATGCCTTCCGCCGGTCCGTTGGTGGCGCGGAGGATGATCGCATTGACGATTCCCCACAGATGCTCCCGGATCATCCGGGCGGTTTTCAGGACCGGCTCCAGATCGCAGTCCGATGCCCACTCCAGCCACCGGTGCCATCCGGCCAGCGCCCAGGTTCTGCTCCGGTAGTTCCAGAGGTTCGCGGCCGCTTCCTTCAGCTCCCAGGCCTGGGCGGTCCGGCGGGTGCCCGCACGGAGCCTCGCGAACGCCAGCTTTTCGGCGTGCGTCTTCCGTCTGGGGCCCTTCAGCCACTGCCACTTGGTGCCCACGAGGATCCCGTTGCCCTCCTTCACCAGCGCCCGGTGCTCCGCCCGCCGGACCTTGTCCACCGCGTCGCCGAGGTGCTTGGCCACGTGGAACCGGTCGAACGCGATCTTCATCACGGCGTCCGGGATCATCGCCAGAGTCGCCGAGATGTAGGGCCCCCACATGTCCATGCTGACGCTCTCGACAGCCTCCCGGTACTTCTCTCCCATGCCCTCGTAGAACGCCAGGAGCACGTCCTTGCCCCGTCCCGGGGCGACATGCACGACGTGGCCCGTCTCCGGATTCGACACCACGGTCACGTACTGGTGCCGGCGGCGGAACGAGGTCTCGTCCACCGAAAGGCGCCGAACCGCCTTCGTCTTGCGGCGCGCAAGTCCCCGCGCCACTGCACGTTGCATGATTCCGTCCACCGCGTTCCAGCTCAGCCGCATCCGGCTGGCGACCGCCTGTACGCTCGCCACCTTGAGCCACCGGATCACCTCCGCCTCGAACTCCATCGTGTACCTCGTGCTCCCCTCCGCCCACGGCACCTGAATCGTGACCACCCCGTGCTCCGGGCACTCGACCCGCGGGACATTGCAGACCAGAAAGGTCTTGTAGCCCCAGGCATCCAGGTTCCGCCACTCGCGGCGGCGCGTATCGTAGCCCGGGCACGCCTCGCCGCAGTGAGGACACCTCAACGGGCTCCCTCCGGTCCGTTGCAACTCCACCCAAAGTTCCTTGGGGTCCCGGGTCGGCTCCACCCTCGTGACCTTCCACTCCGGACCCAGGCCCAGAACGGCGTCCAGCCAGTCTCTTCCGGCCATGTCTGCGAGTTCCCTTCCGTCTCGTTGTGGACACCTGCCGGGAGCGAGCGCTCCGCGGCCTGACCACGCAATTTCCTCCGAGTCTCGCGATCCCGAAAGGCAACCCGCTACTCTCCTCCCCGTTCAGCACCAGCGCCGGTGGCTTCCGCGCCCAACCAAGTCGTTGTGCGAGGAGTGGTCGAGAGGGTCACCCCGGCCGGTCGGCGGCACGTCAGCCTTCGCCGAAGGGGATCGCCCCTCCCGTCGTCTACTACATCCTCGCTGTTCCACTCTCTCCACCCACGCTCATCCCACCGCCGCTGTTGCGAAAGCCCGCCAACCCGCCCCATCATCCGACCCTCCCCCTTGCCCACCCACCACGACAGGTGAAGAGCCCCCTTCCCTTGCGTACGTTGTCCAAGGGTTCAGATGCGCCGTGTATGCAATAGACGGGGCCGGAAACCCCTGTCAGGTCACACCTCAGCCACCAGGAGTTCGCCGTGAAGCCATCGACCCCCGTCGCCGTCTTCGCCGCGTCGATCTGCAACCTCGCGAGCGGGGACGCCAGCGCCACTCCCCGGTCCGGCCCCCACCCCGTCATCCAGGACACCACCGACACCGTTATCATCGAGAACGAACGCCCCCCACCGGATTCGCGTCTGCCCTGGCGGATCGGAACGGAGCCCTCCCTCACCATCGGCTCCGTCACCAGCGGAGGCCCCGACCAACTCTTCCGGGTCGAGGACGCAATCCGGCTCCCGGACGGCAGAATCGTGATCGCCAACGCCGGCAGCAGCGAACTCAGGGTTTTCAACCCCGACGGTTCGCACGCGGCCACCTGGGGGCGCCGCGGCGAGGGCCCGGGCGAATTCACCACCGACAGTCCGGTCATCGTCGCACTCTGGCCCGGTGACTCGATCGCCGCTCCGAATCGCTGGGGAGGACGATTGTCGATCTTCGACCAGGACGGCAACCACGGCCGCGACGTGCACCTCGAAGCCGGTCTTGCCAACGTTGTCGACCTGCTGCCCAACGGAGGAATCGTCACCGGAGGCATTGCGGGAATGCACGGGGGAATGACCGGATCCACGGGACTCGTGCGCCCGGACGTCGAATGGAAAGTCCTGGGCCCGGACGGCAAGCTGGACGCCTCATTCGGTGAATTCCCCGGAACCGAATGGTGGGCAGTCTTTGCGCGGGGCGGACAGATCGAGAGCAGTCGGGTTCACCCCTTCGGCCGCAATACAATTGGAGCCGTGTGGGGAGACCTCGTCGCGATCGGCGATCAGGCCACCTACGAGATCAAGGCATTCGCGGCGGACGGGTCGCTGGTCAGAATCATCCGCCGTGACGGCGACCTGGGGAGCCCAACCCGGGCCGAGCAGGACTCATACTGGGAGCGGCAGTACGCCAACCGGCCGCCCGACAGCCGCGCCGAATCCCTCAAGGCGGTGAAGGACATGCCTGTGGTGGAGTCCTATCCCGCCTTCTCCGGGATCCTGGCGGACCGGCTCGGCAATCTGTGGGTCCGGGAGCGCTGGAGTTCGGTCTGGACCGTCTTCGACCAGGAGGGACGGGTGCGGGGACTGGTGGAAATGCCGTCCGGCCTCAGCGTCTTCGAGATCGGCGAAGACTACGTTCTCGGTCGGTCCAGAGACGACCTGGGCGTGGAGTATGTGCAGTTGTGGTCGTTGGCGCGGTAGTGGGGTAGCTGTTCCAGCCGCCCGCACTCTCCGCGCTTGACACGCCGAGCCGGGCCGCGCCAACCTCCTCCCGCAGCATCCAATCCTCCGGGATGCCACTTCGCCTCGCGACAGAAAGCCAGTCCAATGAACAAGCGATCCCCACGACCCTGGGAGATCTTCCTCTTGCTGGCTCTCCCCGCCGCGTGCGAAAGCTCCGGCGATGCCGCTCCATACGGGCTCGGCGCCGTGGTCGAGGACAGCGCCGGCGTAACCATTGTCACCAACGACCCAGCCGCACCGGATTCGCGGCTCCCGTGGCAGTTCGGCACCCAGCCGTACCTGTCGATCGGCTCCGTCACCAGTGGCGAGGCCTACGAACTGTTCCGGGTCCTGGACGCCACCGTACTCGCGGACGGTAGCATCGTGATAGCCAACGCCGGCAGCGGCGAACTCAGGGTCTTCAACGCGGACGGTTCTCACTCGGGAACCTGGGGGCGGCAGGGCGAAGGGCCGGGTGAATTCAGCAGCGGTCCGTCGGCCGTCGCCCTCTGGCCCGGTGACTCTATCGCCGCTCCGGACCCGGGAGGACGCCGGGTGTCGCTCTTCAACATGAACGGCAACCACGGCCGCGACGTGTCCCTCGACGCCACCCGGGTCGGCGTCATCGACATGCTCCCGGACGGGAAGATCTTCACGAGCGGCAGTTTGATACTTAACCCGGAAATCAGCGGATCCCCGGGCCTCGTCCGCTACTACGTGGAATGGGCGGTCCTGGACGCGAACGGCGCGCTGCACGCTTCTCTTGGGAGGTTTCCCATGTACGAGGAGTGGGCGATAGAGGTGGAGGCGGACGGAAGGGTCTGGGAGACGCCTCACCCCTTCGGACGAGGTACCAAGGGAGCCGTGTGGGGAAATCTCGTGGCGATCGGTGTGCAGGACAGCTACGAGATCAAGGCATTCGCCGTGGATGGGTCGCTGGTCATAATCGTCCGTCGCAAAGGTGACCCGCGAAGATCCACCCAGGCCGACCAGGACGCGTATTGGGCCCGGGTCGTCGCCGACCGGCCGCCCGAGCAGCGGGCCGAAGCCCTGCGTTCAGTACGCGACATGCCCCTGGTGGACTCCTACCCGGCCTTCGAGGAGATCGTGACGGACCTGGCCGGCTATCTCTGGGTGCGTGAGTACCGGATGTTCGACATGTTCGGCGAGGGGGACGCGGTGTGGACGGTGTTCGATCCCGAGGGACGGATCGAGGGGCTGGTGGAGACTCCGGTCGGGCTGGAGATCTTCGAGATTGGGGAGGATTACGTGCTGGGGGTGGTGGAGGATGAGCTGGGGGTGGAGTATGTGCAGTTGTGGGCGTTGGACCGGGGGGCGGGGTGAAGCGGGCAATGAACGCGAAGTGAAGTGGTCCTACTTCGTTGGACAGTCCGAGGGCAAAGCTAAGGTGGACTCCGACTGGTTCTGAGAGCCCTCGGGAGCTTTCGCTTGGTTCTGTCTTGAAAGGGATGTTAGACGCTGAAGTCCTCTCCGGCAAGGAGAAGGACGGATGCCGGGATGAGCCCCGCTCGCCGGGAGGGGGACCCGACCGGCGAGCGGGGCTTGGACACCTGTGGCGCGCGGCGCGCAGGATGGGTGTATCACCCGCTCCCCGCCGCTGCCTCGCGAGGGCGGTCGCCAGCCCCGCAATGATCCGCTGTTCACATCACCCTCGTGCCGTTACGGTAGGTCTCGCCTGGCGTGCGCCCGGCCAGCGCCGAGTGCGGGCGCACCTCGTTGTAGAAGTCGATCCACGTCCCGATGAGCCGACCGGCTTCCGGGCCGTCGCGAAGCTCGTGCAGGTACACGGCCTCGTACTTCAGCGACCGCCACAGCCGTTCGATGAAGATGTTGTCGAGAAAGCGGCCCCGGCCGTCCATCGAGAACGCCACGCCCGCACCCAGCACCCGGTCGGCGAACGCCTCGCTGGTGAACTGCGAGCCCTGGTCCGTATTCAGGATCTCCGGAGTCGTCCGGATGAGCGCGTCGTCCAGAGCCCCGATGCAGAACGAGGCGTCCATCGTGTTGGACAACCGCCAGGAGAGGACGTGCCGGGTGGCCCAGTCCATCACGGCCACAAGGTAGAAAAACCCTTGCGTCACAGGGATATAGGTGATGTCGGCGCACCACACGTGGTCCGCACGGAAGATCTCGAGGCCGCGCAGCAGGTAGGGAAAGATCCGGTGCTCCGGGTTCGCCACGCTCGTGCGCGGCCGCCGGTAGGTCGCCTCCATCCCCATGAGCCGCATGAGCCGCCGGATCCGGTGCCGGCCAGCCGTGACACCCTCGCGGCGGAGATGCCGCATCATCTGCCGGCTCCCGTAGAACGGATAGTCCATGTGGAGCTCGTCCATCCGTCGCATCAGGGCCAGGTTCTGCGCGCTCTCCCCCTTCGGCCGGTAGTAGAGCGACGACCGGCTCACGCCCAGCAGCACGCTCTGCCTCGACAGGCTCAGCGGTCCATCCGGCTCGATCATCCCGAAGCGCTCCGTCCGGCTCAGCGCTTCAACCCGCGCCGAAAAAAATCCCGCTCGACGGTGAGCTCTCCGATCTTCGCGTGCAGGTCGTGGACCTTCGCCTCATGCTCCTTGGCGAGCTTCCGGCTCCCGCCCTTGGCGAACACCTCCGGCACGGCGTCGAGCAGCTGCCGCTTCCAGGCGCTCACCTGGTTCGGATGAAGCTCATGCCGCACGGCGATCGCCTGCACGCTGTCGCGCTCCTGAAGCGCCTCCAGCGCCACCCGGCCCTTGAACTCCGCTGTGAACCTCCGTCTCTTCCTGGCCATCTCGGTGCCTCCTGTTCCATAGTGGAATCCACCTTAACGACCTGTCCGAAAAACCGGGACCACCTCAAAGAGCGGCATGAGGCCGGTGCATCCCGGCGAAATCCTGCGCGAGGAACTCGACGAGCTCGGGCTCTCGGCGAATGCGCTGTCAAAGGCGCTCGGCGTGCCGGTCAACCGGGTGACGATGATCCTGAAGGGCCAGCGGGGCGTGAGCGCGGACACGGCATTGCGCCTGGCCCGGTATTTCGGGACGACGCCGCAGCTCTGGTTGAACCTGCAGAAGACGTGGGAGCTTCGCCGAGCGGAGATCGGGGTGGGGAGGGAGATCGCTGAGCAGGTGACGCCCCGGCGTGCGGTGGTGTAAGGGAACTGCCAGCTTTACTCGTTCCCTCCGCGGACGACCTGGTCCGCGGTCCGAAGTCTGTTCTCCCCGAAAAGCGCCTCATGCCCCCCACCCCACCCCTCACCCTCGTCATCCTCGCGGCCGGCCGCTCCACCCGCTTCGGTTGCCTCAAGCAGCTCACCCCCATCGGCCCTTCCGGCGAAGCCCTCCTCGACTACGCCCTCTACGACGCCGCCCGGGCCGGCTTCTCACGCTTCCTCCTCGTCATCCAGGAGGACCTGCGTAGCGACTTCGACGCCCACCTCCACCCCGCCGCCGCCGCCGGACTCGACCTCGGCTACGCGTACCAGTCCCTCACGCACCCCGGCCTCGTCGACACCCCACCCCCCGGCCGCACCCGCCCCTGGGGCACCGGCCACGCGGTCCTCGCCGGGGCCGAACACATCGACGGCCCCTTCGCCCTCTGCAACGCCGACGACTTCTACGGCCGCACCGCCTACGCCGCCCTCGCCGACGCGATGCGAGGCGCGCCAAACCACCTTGCACCCGGAGCCCGCGAACCCGCCCCAACCAACCAGCCCACCGACCCCGCCCAGCGACGTTCACATCCCCCCACCCCCACCCCCACCTTCACCGTCGGCTACCCCCTCTCCGTCACCCTCTCGGAAAGCGGCGGCGTCTCCCGCGGCCTCTGCCAGGTCGACCGGACGGGCGCCCTTCAGAAGCTGACCGAGGGCCTGCAGATGCGCCGCGCCGGAGACCGGGTCCGCGGCCACGACGTCGCCGGAAGGCCGCTCGACGTCCCCCTGGACACTCCTGTCTGCACCAACTTCTGGGGATTCCCGGAGGTCCGCCGTGACAGATTCCCCCTAGAATCTGTCCAACAATCTGTCACGGACATCGTTTCGCACCTCAAACACCTCTTTTCCGAGTTCCTTGAAGCCGACCCCGGGACAGATTCCGAGTACTATCTGTCCGAGGCCATGAACGAGCTCATCGCGCGCGGACTCGTGCACTGCCGGGTTCTGGCCACCGACGAGCGCTGGCTGGGCGTCACCTTCCCGGGCGATCACGCCGGAGTGGCCGAAACGCTGCGGACCCTTGTAGACTCGAAGGTCTACCCCCGGAGCCTCTGGGACTCCCCGCCCACCCCCAGCCTCGACTGAAGCCAAGATGCAACTCGCACCCCTCGACTGGATCGTCGTCGCGCTGTACGGGCTCACCGCCCTCTCCATCGGCCTCTACTTCGCGCGGCGCGCGGGCAAGGGGACCGACGAATTTTTCCTCTCGGGGCGGCAACTCCCATGGTGGCTGCTGGGCACGTCAATGGTCGCAACGACCTTTTCGACCGACACGCCGAACCTGGTGGCGGACCTGGTGCGCACCGGGGGGGTCGCGCAGAACTGGGTCTGGTGGGCGTTCCTGATCACGGGGATGTGCACGGCCTTCTTCTACGCGAGGCTGTGGCGGAGGTCGGGGGCGCTGACGGACATCGAGTTCTACGAGCTGCGCTATTCGGGCAAGCCGGCCGCCTTCCTGCGCGGCTTCCGCGCGCTTTACCTGGGCGTCCTCTTCAACGTGATCATCATCGCCACGGTGACGCTGGCGGCCACCAAGATCGGCGGCGTGCTTCTCGGCCTCGATCCGCTCACGACGGTTCTGATCGCGGGGACCGTGACCATGGTCTATTCGGCCACCTCGGGGCTCTGGGGGGTCGTCGTCACCGACCTCGTGCTCTTCGCGGTGGCCATGATCGGCTCGATCGCGGCGGCGTACTTCGCGCTGCAGCTGCCGGAGGTGGGCGGACTCGCGGGGCTCGTCGCCAACCCGGAGTTGCGGCAGGCGATGCGGTTCCTTCCCGATTTTTCCGACTGGTCCGTCGCGGCGGGGATCTTCATCGTGCCGCTCGCGGTGCAGTGGTGGGCCACCTGGTATCCGGGGGCCGAGCCGGGGGGCGGGGGATACGTCGCGCAGCGCATGCTGGCGGCGAAGAACGAGAAGGAGTCGATGAAGGCGACGCTCTGGTTCAACATCGCGCACTACGGGCTGCGTCCCTGGCCGTGGATCATCGTGGCGCTCTGTTCGCTGGTCATCTACCCCGAGCTGTCGGACATCCAGGCCCGCTTCCCCGGCCTCGACCCGTCGCTCGTCGGCAACGATCTGGCGTATCCGGCCATGCTGGTCTACCTGCCGGCCGGCCTGCTGGGGCTGGTCGTCGCGTCGCTGGCCGCGGCGTACATGTCCACGATCAGCACCCATCTCAACTGGGGATCGTCGTACGTGGTGAGCGACTTCTACCGGCGCTTCGTGAATCCGGATGCCAGCGACCGCCGGCTCGTGGCGGTGGGACGCGCGTCGACCGTCGGGCTGATGGTGCTCGGCGCCTTCATCGCGCTGCAGCTCGACACCGCGCTCCAGGGGTTCCAGATCCTGCTCCAGATCGGGGCCGGAACGGGGCTCATCTTCCTATTGCGCTGGTTCTGGTACCGGGTAAACGTCTGGAGCGAGCTGGCCGGGATGACGATCTCGTTCCTGGTCGCGCTCTACTTCGCGTGGGTGCACGGGTGGCTGGGCTTCGAGGCGCTGTCGACGACGCAGCAGCTCGTGATCGGGGTGGCCGTGACGACGGTGGGGTGGCTCGGGGTGACGCTGGTGACGCCGCCGGCGAGGCGGAGGACGCTGCAGCGGTACTACGACAAGATCCGGCCGATGGGTCGGGGGTGGCAGCGGGTGGTGGATGTGGGGGAGGGGAGCGCGGACTCGGGGTCGATTACGGCGGCGTTTCTGGCGTGGTTCCTGGGGTGCGTGGTGGTGTACGCGGCGTTGTTCGGCACGGGGTATGTGCTGTATGGGGAGTGGGTGGCGGCGGTGGTGTCGCTGGGGGTGTCGGGGGGGGCTGGGGTTTGGCTGTTTCGGGTGTTGCCGAGATTGGGGTATGGGGAATGAGGGGGGTGCGGGGGGGACTGCGGCGTGAGGAAGACCACTTCAGGGGACGAGCCATGACGCAGCTTTTCACGCGCTTGAGGCGGCCGAAAGGACTGTCGGCTCTCCTTTCCGGCGCAATCGCGCTGGCCGCGGCCTCGTGCGGCCAGGACGCCGCCACCCGGGGTGACGGGCAATCCTCCGGGGTCGTGGTCACCGAGTCGGGAGGCGTCACGACGGTGGCCCTGGGTAGGGTTGAGAACCTGTCGCCGCCGGAGCTGACGCCGACCCTCGTGTATTCCACCCTCCAGAACGACATCCCGCTCTTCCGGGTGACGGCCGCCATTCTCCTCGATGGCGGAGGCGCCGCACTCGCAAACTCCGGGGCGCGAGAGGTACTGCTGCTTGCCGCCGACGGTTCGCTGGACAAGCGGGCCGGGGGGCCTGGAGAGGGTCCGGGTGAATTCGGCGAAATCACCACCATGGTCAAGGCCGTCGACGGCTTTCTGGTGTACGACGCCCGCATGGGCCGCATGAACGAATTCACCGATTCGGGAGACTTCGTGAAATCGTGGTCGTTCGGGTCGGGGAGCAGAATCGTGGACCTGAAGCCGCTGGCCCGCGGAATCGACGGAGAGACGCTGGCCATCGTGGGGGATTCACGCTACTTCGACACGGAAGGAATCAGGAGGGACACGACGCCGTTGTTGATGTTCCCCCGGCCCGAGGGCGAACCCGACACCCTGGTCCTGCTGCCCGCCGCCGAGTTGAGCTACCAGGAAATCCCCGGAGGCATATCGACCCGGTTCAATGTGGGATTCGGCCGCGACGTGGTGGCGTTCGGCCGCGAGGATCGGGCGATCGTCGGGGAAACCGGATCGCTGGACCTGTCGGTCTACCGGACGGACGGGACCCGGACACGGCGCATCCACGGCGACGGCGGTGGCGTCACGGTCAGCGCCGATGATGTATCGGCATGGAGGTCCGAGCAGCTTGCCGAGGCGGCCGGATTGCCGCCGGAATTTGTCGAGGTCGTGGAAAAGGTGCCGTACAATGAGACGTTTCCGGCCTTCGAAACGGCTGTGCTGGGTCCCGGCGAGATGGTCTGGATCGCGCTGCACGCTCGCCCCGGTGACGAGACCAGGGCATGGCTCGTGATCGGGCCGGACGGTCAACTGAGGGGTCGGATGGACCTTCCCGCGGGAGCCCGAGTGCTAGCCGTGGGCGAAGATCGCTTCGCTCTGGTGCAACGCGACGAATTGGATGTCGAGGACTTTCAGGTCCACGCGTATTAGAAGCCGGTGAGAGAAACCGTCGGGCATTTCTGTGAAACAACGCCGCCTCGCAGGGCGGGCTTCAGTCCCGCGGGGGGGCCGCCCATGGCGACGTGTGATTCCAGCGCACTTGTTCTATGGACTCCCAGGCGGCGGGACGGGCGAAGGGCGGGGGTGACTTGAGCGGGGTGGAGCACCGGGGCACAGTCGACCGTTGGCGGGCGGTGGCGCCGGGGCGCGTCAACCTGATCGGGGAGCACACCGACTACAACGGGTTGCCGGTGCTGCCGATCGCGATTGACCGGGCTGTTCGCGTAGAGTTTCGAGTCACGGATGATCCGGAGGTGAGGCTGCGCAGCCCGGTCGCGCGTTTTGCGCCCTTAACGTTTCAGCTGAAACGTCCCATCGAGGCGGCGGAACAGGGGGATTGGTCGAACTATGTGCGGGCGGCGGCGCGGGGGCTGATGGAGCATGGCGTCGAGTTGAGGCGTGGGATCGAGGGGACGGTGAGCGGGGACGTGCCGATCGCGTCGGGGCTGTCGTCCTCGTCGGCGCTGGTGGTGGCGAGTGCGCTGGCGTTGCTGAAGGCGAATGGGGTGGGGGTGGGGAGCGGTGGGGCGTCGATCTCTCGGCTGGACCTCGCCGCGCTGCTGGCCCGTGCCGAGCGCTTCGTCGGGCTGGAGGGCGGCGGGATGGACCAGGCGGCGTGCCTGCATGGGGTGGAGGGGCATGCGCTCCGGATCGAGTTCGAGCCGTTGCGGGTGACGCCGGTGGCCGTGCCGGATGGGTGGCGGTGGGTGGTGGCGTCTTCGCTGGTGCGTGCTGAGAAGTCGGCCGGGGCGCGGGAGGCGTATAATGCGCGGGCAAGGGAGTGTCGGGAGGCGGTGGCGGGGGTGGGGGGTGGCTATCGCGACCTCGTCGCCGAACCCGATCTCGACGGTGTGGTGCGGCGCGCCCGCGGCGTGCTCAGTCCCGTGTTGTTTCGCCGATTCCGCCATGTCGTCAGCGAGGGTCGCCGCGTGGGGCTCGCCGAGGAGGCCATGCGCAATGGCGATATGGGCCGCTTCGGCAAGCTCATGGTGCAGTCACACGAGAGCCTCCGCGACGACTACGAGGTGAGCACAGCAGACCTGGACGAGATGGTCGGGATCGCGCTCAAGGCGGGAGCAGCGGGAGCGCGGTTGACGGGGGCGGGGTTTGGGGGGTGCGTGGTGACGCTGTGCGAGGCGCGCACGGTCGCGCCGGTGATGGACGCCCTGGCCGCGCGGTTCTACGCACCGCGACTGGAAGGGTCGCCGGGTCGTGACGTGATGTTCGCCGTGAAGGCGGGTGGGGGGGCGGGGGTCGGGTAGCGGCGCCAACGGTCACGAACCCTGTCCCGCAAAGGTCGATCCTCCGGTTCCAGTCGGCACCTCGACTTCCTCGGCGCCATGGGGGTCGTGGTGTACCGGACGCGAAAGCCGCTGATTGAAATTAGATGCATTGAGTAAAACCACTCAAGAGCATAGATTGTGGGTATGAAACCCTTTGAACGCGCACAGGTGGCCACGCTGGGCGAGCGGTTGGCCGAAGAGCCGCACCGGCTCATCTCCCTGTTCGGTCCTCGCCAAACGGGCAAGACCACGATCGTGCAGCAAGCGCTCCGGAAGATCGGCCAGACCCCGCAGAAATATCTGGCAGTCGATCGTCCGTGGCCACCGGCCGATAGCATCTCGGCGCTTGCGGGGGACACCCCTCTGTCCCCGCCGAGGGAAAGAGACGCGGTCTGGCTGGAGGAACGTTGGGTGGAGGCTCGGGACGAAGCGGCTCGATATGGCCGTTCTGTCCTCGTATTTGATGAGATCCAGAAGATTCCGGGGTGGTCTGAAGCCGTAAAGGGGCTGTGGGACGCCGACCGCGACTCCGGCTGCCCACTGCATGTGGTCGTCCTCGGCTCGGCCCCGCTACTCATGCAGTCGGGGCTGACCGAGAGCCTCACCGGCCGTTTCGAGTCGGTCCCCGTGACCCATTGGTCGTTCCTGGAGATCGCAGACGCGTTCGGGCTCGATTTGCAGCGGTATCTGTATTTCGGAGCGTATCCCGGAGCGGCGCGATATGTGTCGGACGAAAACCGGTGGCGGTCCTACGTCGCCAACTCGATCATCGAGCCGACGATCGAGCGCGACATCCTGGCGCTGACCCGTGTGGACAAGCCGGCCCTCCTGCGCCGACTGTTCGAGCTCGGCACCGACTATTCCGGGCAGATGCTGTCCTACACAAAGATGTTGGGCCAGCTACAGGACGCCGGGAACACGACCACGCTCGCGCGCTATCTCCATCTACTGTCGGGCGCGGGCCTCCTGGCCGGCCTGCCCAAGTTCTCGAAGAGTCCCCATCGGGTGCGCGCTTCGAGCCCCAAGTTGTGCGTCCTCAACACGGCTCTGATGACGGTCGCCTCAGGTTATTCCTTCGAGCAAGCGATGGCGGACCGCACGTCTTGGGGCCGCATCGTCGAGAGCGCGGTCGGTGCCCATCTCTTCAATACCGCCACGCCGGACATCCGCCTCCACTACTGGCGCGACGGAGCGCTTGAGGTGGATTTCGTCCTGCGGAGGGGCCCCAGGGTCATCGCCGTCGAAGTGAAGAGCGGCCTTGGGAGGAGCCGCCTCCAGGGCCTGGAGGCGTTCGAGAAGCGCTTCAGCCCGATTCGATCGCTGCTGGTCGGCAAGGGCGGCGTGTCGCTCGCGGATTTTCTCTCGGTTCCCGCCGACCACTGGTTCGACACGGCATGAGCGGTACCGTTGCCCGCACCTGCACGGTTGTTCCAGTGCCCGGTCCAGACGGTGATGAGCCGCTCGGTGAGCCTACGCAGCTGGATAGTCGACCGCTTGCCGACTTTCGGTCGCATGACGCCTGCGTGTTGCTGGGCGATCCCGGTGCCGGTAAGACGACCGCCTTCATGGACGAGGTCGCGGCGCTCGGGGCCGAAGCGTGCCACCTGGTCTCCGCGCGCGACTTCCTGGAGATCGAGGATCCGTCAACCGTCTGGCAAGGAAAGACACTCTACATTGACGGACTGGACGAGGTCCGGGCAGGTCAGGACGACGCCCGTTCGCCGTTCGACAGAATTCGCCGCCGCCTCGATGGTCTTGGTCGGCCGCGCTTTCGCCTCTCGTGCCGGGAAGCGGACTGGCTCGGCGAGAGTGACCGCAGGCACTTGGCCCGAGTCTCCCCGAGCCAGCACGTGACCGTTCTGAGGCTGAATCCGCTAACCGAGGCGGACATCAGGGGCGGGCTGGAGTACCGCGACGACATTCCGGATCCCGAGGACTTCGTCGCGATGGCGCGCGACCAAGGCGTCGAGGGCTTGCTGGCCAATCCGCAGACTCTGGGCATGTTGGCCGATGTAGTTGGCGGAGAGGGCGAGTGGCCCGGCAGTCGCCTGGAGACCTTCGAACAGTTCTGCCGCCGAATCGTCCGCGAGCACAATGAAGAACACAACCTTGCGGCGGTCGCTTCCGGAGGAGGGCCCGGCACCGACCTGACACTGGACGCCGCCGGGCGCCTGTGCGCCGTTCACCTGCTCACCGGCACGGCAGGCTTCACGATGCTCCGAAGTGGACACGACGCCGACTTGCTGAGTCTCGGTCAGTGCGACTATGAGCCGCCGGACCTTCTTCGGCAGGCCCTCCGGACGAAGCTGTTCAAAGGCCGGCCTGACGGTAGTTTGGTCCCGGTCCACCGGCATGTCGCGGAATACCTCGCTTCCTGTCACCTCGGGCGGCTCGTTGAGGATCGGAAGCTTCCGGCCCGCCGCGTCGTCGCCTTGATGGCGGGCCACGACGGCACCGTGGTCACCGAGATGACGGGATTGTCCGCGTGGTTCGCAACCCGGTGCCGAAACGCACGCGCATGGTTGATTGACCGCGACCCCATCGGAGTCGTTCAGTACGGGGACGTTGGCGGGTTCGCGGACGGGGAGAAGCAAAGGCTGTTGGGTGCGTTGGAACGCGATTTGCCCATGCAAGGCGCCGAGTTTGGTTTTACGGCCAGACTCCGAGCGATGGCGGCACCCGGCATGGAGACGGCGTTCAAGCATGTTCTCTCCAGCCCGAGCCGCGACCCGGAGCGCCAGCAGTTTGTCGGCCTATTGCTACAGCCTCTGATCGACGGTGCGGCCATGCCCGGACTGTCCGAGAGTCTGCTGGGAGTTGTCCGTGACTCCACATGGCGGTCGTCCGTCCGGCTGTGGGCCTTGGAGGCCTATTGTCAAGGAAGCCATGGTGGGGGCAAGCTGCGCGAGCTCAGGGAGTTGTTCGACGATATTCGGAGAGGCAACGTCGCGGATCCCGACGACGAGCTCCTGGGGACCGTACTCGAACAGCTGTACCCGCTGGAAATAGATGCCGGCGAGCTGTGGGGATTGTTCTCTTCCCGACCCCCGGCACCGGACGGTTGGGGCAGATACCCGAGGTTCTGGGGAAAGAAGCTCGTGGAGCTTTCTCCCGATCCCCATCTCGGGGCACATCTCGACCACCTCGGCAGCGTACCCGATGACAAGCACGCGCATCTGGATTACGGTGGCTTCGGCCGTCCCAACCTTGGACTTCTCGCTCGCGCTCTCGTTGTTCACGGCGACGCATTCGTGGATGGACGGGAGATCGCCAGACTCTACGACTGGCTGGGTGTGCCGTCCGTGCGAGATCGCTACTCGGGCGATGGAAGGGCGCACATCAAAGCAGTTCAGGAATGGTTGGCGGAACGTCCGCGAGTGCAGAAGGCCGTGATCCTGGAAGGCCTGAAGCGCTGCCCCGCAGACGATGATCTTGACCGATCCGCCCGCGATGTGCATCGGCGGCTGCATCACTCCGCCTTGCCGCGCGACTTCGGGCTCTGGTGCCTGAATCAGGCGGTCGCGATGGAGGAGCAGGCGCCGCGGGTCGCGCAGCACCTGTTGGAACGCGCATTCCGGGCACTCGACGACGATCGCATCCGGCACGGCTTGACGCGCCGACGCATACGCGAGGCCACCAGCCACAGTGATCGCCTGAAGACCGTCGTTACCCGGCTGAACCGCTCCCCGAGCGTTTCCGAGCAGGAGGCGAAACTGGCCGAGCAGCAACGGCGATACGAGGACCGGCATAGAGCGGAAAGGGCGAGGGAACTGGACATTCTGCGATCCCAAAGGGCGGCATTGGCGGACAATCGGGCACCGGCGGGGATGCTATATCGACTGGCCCGCGTGTACTTCGGCGACTACAAGGCGATCGCCGCCGATGAGAATGCCGGGGCTAGGGCGATAGGTGAGCGCTACGCGGGCGACCGGTCCACGGTGCGGGCGATTCTCGCCAGCTTTCGCCGAGTTCCGTCGCGAGAGGATCTTCCAAAGCTGACGGACGTCGTCCATGCCTGCCGGAAGAATCGCATCTACCACCTGGGGCTGCCCTTCCTGGCGGGTCTGGCGGAATCGGAGCGGATCGCCGCGGAAACGGGCGCGCTGGGCCCGGCAGAGCCCGAGGCGTCCATGCGCTTGGCGGTCGCCTTCCATTTCACAACGATCCATGGGAACTACCGACCCTCCTGGTACCGAAAGCTCGTGGGCGAGCGGCCAGAGTTGGTCGCCGATGTGCAGGTGCGCATCGCGTCGGCCGCACTGAAGGGCAATCAAGCCACCGACTGCAAGCTGCACCAGCTGGCTTTCGACCCGGCCTACAAGCGTGTGGCCGGTTTTTCGGCTCTACGGCTGCTCCGGGCTTACCCGACCCAGTGCAAGCGCAGATTCTCGCAAGAGCTGGAATACCTGCTGATTGCGGCCCTCCAACATTCGGACGGTGAGGCGCTCCGCAATCTGATCGCCGCCAAGCTGTCGCGGTCCAGTCTGGGCGTTTGGCAAAGGGTCAGGTGGCTGGCGGCGGGCATGTTGGCGTGGCCCGATTGGTTCGCCGATGATCTGCGGGACCACGCGGACGGGCGTGAAGGCCGATTGGCGGAGCTGACCGCGTTCCTGAACAGCGCCTTGCATGTGGCCGAGCTCGCGAACGGTCTGGAGCGCGGATCCCTCGCGTTCCTTGTTCGCCTGCTCGGAAGTGCCGTCGAGCCGGAGCGATTCCACCGTTCATTGACTGGCGGAGTCCACGACGTCACGCCCGCAATGGAGCGTTCACGGCTGGTGAAGGTACTGATCCACCGGCTCTCCTCGTCGCACTCCGGCGAGGCCGGCGACCTGTTGGAAACCCTCGCGGGGAACCATGCGCTCCCGGCATGGCGGGTGGAGTTGCGAAGAGCGCGAGAGGCGCACCGGGCCGTCCGCCGGGATCACGGATACCGCCACCCGGGCGCCGACGAGGTTTGCCGGACGCTGCGGGGTGCCGAGCCGGCCAATGTTGCCGATCTCGCAGCCCTGGTGGAAGGCCATCTGCAGCAGCTCGGGAACGAACTCAGGCATGGCGGTGCGGATGGATGGACGCTGTTCTGGAATCAGGACTCTAACGGTGTATCGACGGTGCCAAAGCCTGAGCACGCGTGCAGGGACGCCCTCCTCTTGGCTCTTCAGTCGCGCCTGCCGCAGTCGCTCGAGGTCGCCAGGGAAGCGCATCACGCCGGGCACAAGAGGTCCGACCTGCGCGTCTCGTACCTTGGACCACTGGGCCAGCGATTCCATGTGCCCGTCGAAATAAAGAAGGATGAACATCCCGACCTCTGGACCGCGATTGAGGAGCACCTTGTCGGGAAGTACGCGACCGACCCCGCTGCGCAGGGTCACGGAATCCATCTGGTGCTCTGGTTCGGAAGGGGGAAGACCTGGCGGTCTCCCGATGGCGAGCGTGCGGCCACCCCGGAGGCACTGGAAAACCGTCTCCGAGACGCACTGTCCTCGCGGCAGGCGCGCAAGATTTCGGTATGTGTGGTGGATGTATCCGGAAGGGTTGCCGTGTCGGCTGCCCGGCGGTAGCTCGCCGCCGCCGGTCCACGGCTCGGTCGAACGCGGTGTGGGCGCCGCGGGCTGGGAGGCATCACCAGGTGCATCGTGGAGGTGAGCAGTGCGAGGTGGAGTACGTGCAGCTACTGGGGCTGGATCGGTCCGGATAGTCCTCACCCGCCCCGCAGCCGGTAGACCCGCGCGGTCGCGATACGCAACTCGTCGCGGTGCACGCCGTAGACGCGGCCGCGCGCAACCGCGCTGAGGGTGAACCCGTCGGGCATCTGCACCACGCCGAGCCACCGCCCCTCGGCACTGAGCACAGTCCATCGTTCCGGCGTGGGATCGGGTGGCCGAAGGGCACGGGCCCACAGGTTCCCCTCGTCGTCTGCCTTCAGCTTGTCGAAGAAGGCCTTGTGCTCCGGCAGCCAGGGATAGTCGTCGAGCTGTACGCGGCGTCCGCTCTCACGGCCGACCTCCTGATCCTCATCCCATTGCCGCTTCTCCTCGGAGGTGATGGGATCGGGTGTCGCGTGCCAGCGCAGGATGCGTTTCGGTTCGCCGCCGGAATCGACCACACGAAGCTCCGCTCTCTGGGAGTAGCCGAACACCGGATCATCGCCCGCAATTCGAATGGGCGTGACGGACGCGGTCCATGGGACGAACCGGGTGAATATGCCATCCTGATAGACGTGTCTGGCGGGCACGCGCGCGATCGTGTCGCGTTCCATGAAGGAGTCGTCCGTCCACGCGAGGACCCAATAGTTCAGTCCCTCCGGCCCGTCCGGCGACGGGGTCCGGTACCGATCGTCCGTGACGAGGAAGCACGCTGCGCTTCCCGGGGAAACACACGGGGAAGGCACTCTTGTGCTCCCATAACCGGCACCGTAGGTTCACTGTAACGAATTCTTTCGTTGCACAGTGGATAGTCATGGTTGCATGCTGCTGTTTCCCTTGCGAGGAGATCGAATGATCCTGCCGACGGCCCATCCCCACCGCAGTGCAGGTCCCCGCCACAGGCATCCCCGCCACGTTCGAATGGGCATCCCGTTGCGCCAGGTCGCCTGTCTCCTGGCCATTCCGGTGGCCTACTCCATCATGGCAAGCACTTCGGCGTCCGGGCAGGAGCCGGTACGGGCCTCCGGCGCGGTAACCTGTCAGGAATGCACGATCACGCTGGACACCGTGGTAACGATCGGGGGACTCGATGGCCCGGGTGTCGAGGCGGTCGGGCGGATGTCGAGCGTGGCCGTCGACCGCCGGGGCCGGATCCTCGTCTGGAATGCTGCCGAGGCGGAGATAGCGGTCTTCGATATGACGGGCGGATTCGTACGCACGGTCGGCGGACGCGGCGAAGGACCGGGAGAGTACTCGTCGATTTCCAGGATCGACGCCGGCCCCCGGTACATCCATGTATTCGAGTACCACCAGGGCCGGACCGTGCCGGACCATGACTTCAATGTGATCCGCACGGACATGTTTCCCGGCCAGATCCTCAACACCTTCGTCACGGAGTCGGACGAAGTCGCATTCGCCGCGAGCGTTCCCACGAGCACATCGACCGGATACAGGTTCCATCTGCTCGGTGAATCGGGCAACACCGTGTCGTTTGGCGAGGGCGCCGAAAGCGCGAGAGGCGCTACAGCCCCACAGGACATGTTCGCGGCCGCGGGCGATTCCGAGCTGTTCGATGGATGGATCGATTTGGTCGATCCCTCTACAGGCGCCACCTTGGCGCGCTATCACGGCGACGAGTTTCTGGCGGGGTTTGCCGCCGGGTCGCGGTACGTCGTCACCCACCAGGAGACGGACGCCGGGGTGCCATACATCCACCTGCTCGAGCCCAGGCTCTCGCGCGGTCCGGGGAATTGATCCGTCTCACGGTATTTCCGGTTGCTCTGGCTCTGGCGGCCGCCGGCTGTGAAGCGCCCCCCGGGGGTGAAGTCGCGACGGGTACCGAATCCCCCACCACCCCAATCCAGGACAGCGCCGGAATCCTCATCGTCGAGAATGCACGGCCGGTGGACGGTTCGCGCCTCGGCTGGCAGGTCGGCTCCGCGCCCCTCCTCTCGATCGGGACCATCGAAGGCGAGGGGGACTTCCAGCTTCACCGGGTCGACGGTGCGCTGAAGCTGCGGGATGGGCGAATCGTGGTCGCCAACGGCGGTTCGTATCAGCTGCTGGTCTTCGACGAGGCCGGGCGCTACCTCGCGGCGTGGGGACGGCGCGGCCAGGGCCCGGGAGACTTCGGCGGTGCGTGGGGAACCAACGGACTGGGGCCGGCGCACCTCTTCCGGATGGAACGCTGGCCGGGTGATTCGTTGGCGGTGTGCCACGGGGTAACCGTAGCGGGCGCCAAGCAATTCGTATCGATCTGGGACACCGGGGGGAACTTCGGTCGCAGACTGAATCTGGGCCGCGACGGCCGTGTCCCCCGTTGTCTGGAAGCGCTGCCCGGCGGGGACATCCTGACCCTCCACTGGACTCCGGTACCGGCGTTGGACAAGGTGAAGGGCCTGAGCCGCCAGGCCGACGTGGAACTTTTCGTCGTAGCCGGAGACGGGTCTCCGTGGGGCTCGCTCGGCCTCCATCCCGGCGCCGAGAACTTCTGGCATTGGGAGGATTTCCGGACGGACGGTACCGCATTCTTCATCCCGGAACCGCCCTTCCAGAAATCGCTGGTGTGGGCCGCCTGGGGCGAACTTGTGATCGTGGCGGCCACGGAACTGTATGAACTCAAGGCCTTCCGCCGCGACGGGTCCCTGGCGCGTATCGTGCGGCGCGAGAACGATGTGCGCAGTCCCACCGAGGCCGATCTGGACCGCTATCGGGCCGATGGGCGACGCGAAGCCGAGGGGTGGTCTGCCCAAGGCGCACGCCTCTTCGTGGCCGCCCTGGATGCCCTCTCCCTCCCCGAGTCCTTCCCCGCCATCTCGGCCATCGAGGTCGATGCCCTCGGCAACCTGTGGGTCCGCGAATACAACCTTCCCGGTCAGGAGGACCGCTCGCTCTGGACGGTCTTCGACCCGGAAGGGCTTGCCCTGGGGTTTGTCGAGACGCCCCCGGAACTGGTGATCTACGAGATTGGCGAGGACTACATCCTGGGCAAGGTGGAGGATGACCTGGGAGTGGAGTATGTCCAGCTGTGGAGCCTGGACCGGGTTGGGTAGAGGGTCGCCCGTTCCGTCCGGAAGATGGTCGAGATCGGGTTGCCGGGCAGAGACGATGGCTCTTGATCCTTGCTAATCACAAATATCCCTTAGATATTAGCAAGCATGATCACCAGACGTCACAAGAACCTGATCCACCGCGATCTGGCCGATTTCCCCTCGGTCGTCCTGCTCGGACCACGCCAGGTGGGCAAGACCACGCTCGCCCGGGAGCTCGCGTGCGAGGTGCCGGATTCCCTCTACCTCGACCTGGAGGACCCTTCCGACGCCGCCCGGCTCACGAACCCCCGCCGCTACCTCGACCTGCACCGCCACCGCCTTGTCATCCTCGACGAAGTCCAGCGCATGCCCAGGCTCTTTCAGGTTCTGCGCGGACAGATCGATGCACGCCGTCGTGACGGGCGCAGGGCCTGCCACTTCCTCCTCCTGGGCTCCGCATCCGGCTCCCTCCTCCAACAGTCCGCCGAGTCCCTGGCGGGGCGAGTGGCCTATCACGAGTTGCCCGGGCTCGACGCACTCGAAACCGGCCCGGATCTGGATCGCACCTGGTTGAGAGGCGGCTTCCCCGACAGCGTCACCGCCGCCAGCGACGACCTGAGCATGCGCTGGCGCGCGAACTTCATCCGCACCTATCTGGAGCGCGATCTTCCGCAGGCCGGGTTGAGGGCGCCGGCGGAGACGCTGCGCAGATTCTGGACGATGCTCGCCCATCGCCAGGGCTCGATCTTCAACGCGGCCGAACTGGGGCGCAGCCTGGGGGTTTCGGCACCCACGGTAAACCGGTATGCCGACACCCTGGTCGACCTGATGCTTCTGCGCCGGGTGCAGCCCTTGTTTGTGAATGTGCGCAAGCGGCTCATCAAAACGCCCAGGCTGTTCATCCGCGACAGCGGCGTGGTCCACACTCTCCTGAACATCCGCTCACTGGACGACCTTCTGGGTCACCCCGTGGCCGGCGCGAGCTGGGAGGGGCTCGTGGTTGAGAACCTCGTCGGGGCTGCGCCACAGGGCACGGACGCCTTCTTCTACCGGACGCGGGCGGGAGCGGAGATCGACCTGCTTCTGCATCTGCCAAACCTGGAGTCGTGGGCCATCGAGGTGAAGCGGTCCACCGCTCCGCGGGTGCCGAAGGGGTTCCGGATCGCGACGGAAGATGTCGGGGCGACCCGTCGCTTCATTGTTTGTCCGGGGACTGAAACCTACCCTCTGGGGGAGGGGGTCACGGCGATTTCATTGCCCGCGCTGATGGGAAGGCTTATCGGGGCGGAATAACGTCGGTACGCGGGCGTGAATTTGCGACGAGCCCGCAGGAGGGTACTGATAATGCTCAGAATGTCGGCCACCATCATCGGCCTCGCGCCGCTCGCGCTCGCGGCCATCGCTTGCGAAGGCGAGTCCGACACCACAACCGAGGCCCGGCACCGGATCCAGGACAGCGCCGGCATCCGGATCATCGAGAATCCACGCCCGGCCCCCGGTTCCCGCCTCGGCTGGCGGATCGGCAACGAGCCCGTCATCTCCATCGGCACCGTCGAAGGCGGGGACGACTTCCAGCTTCACCGCGTCGACGACGCGCTCAAGCTGCGCGACGGACGGATCATTGTCGCCAACGGGGGCTCGCACCAGTTACTGGGCTTTGACGAGGCCGGCAACTACCTGACGGCTTGGGGACAGAAAGGCGAGGGCCCGGGAGACTTCGGTGGCGATTACGGCGGTGACGGGCTCGGACGTCCGGGCGTCTTCTGGATGGAGCCCTGGCCCGGTGACTCGCTGGCGGTCTGCCATGGGACCTTCACGGGAGGCCGCCACGTCTTTTCCATCTGGGACACCGAAGGTCATCACGGGCGCACCCTCAATCTGGCCGACCTGGCACCCGGCAACGATGTGCCCAAATGCAGGGACGTGCTCGCCAACGGGACGATTCTCGCCAGCTCTGCGCCCTCCCTGCTCAGCTCTCCGACGGGAATCCCCGAAACCGGCCTCCGCCGCTCCGAAGTGGAATTCTTCCTCGTGGATGCGGAGGGTTCTCGCCGGCGTTCCCTCGGAAAGCACCCTGGAGCGGCGATGTTCTGGCACTGGGAGGACGATCCCAACGATTCGTTCCTCATCATGGACCCGCCCTTCCAGCCGACGGTTCTTTGGGCCGCGTGGGGCGACCAGATGGTCGTCAGCCCGACCGACCTCTACGAAATCCGGGCCTACCGTTCCGACGGTTCTCTCGCGCGCATCGTGCGGCGCGACAACAACGTGCGAACCCCCACGCAGGCCGATCTTGACAGCTACCGCGCGGAGAACCGGTCCCCGAACTCAGGCAGAAACTTCTCGATCAAGCGGAACGCCGCCATCGACGCCCTGCCGCTCCCCGAATCCTTCCCCGCCTTCTCAGCCATCGTGGTCGACGCACCCGGCAATCTCTGGGTGCGCGAATACAATCTCCCGGAAGACGGGAACCGCACCCTGTGGACCGTCTTCGACCCGGATGGGCTGGTTCAGGGCTTCATCGAGACGCCCGAGGGTCTGGAGATCTACGAGATCGGCGGAGACTACATCCTCGGCAAGGTGAGGGACGAGCTGGGGGTGGAGTATGTGCAGGTGTGGGGGCTGGATCGGTCGGGGTAGCCCTACCGCCGGCCCTCCGCCCCCCGCTCCCCCGGTCGCCGCGGCCCCCGCTCCCCTTCTCTGCCCGGACCCCGCCCCTGCCCTCTTCCGCCCCGCCAGAGCTCCCGCGCCTGCTGCACGATCTCTCGGAACCCGGAATCGTCCCGCAGGGGATCCCAGACGGGACTGGTTCTGAGCGTCATGAGGGCCGGATCCCGTCTGTCCACCGCTGCTCGAAGATGATCCAGCGCGGCCTCCGCATCACCCATCCCCACCGCAACCATCGCCAACTCCACCTCCGAGACCCGCTCTCCGCGGGCCTGGCGATCGGCACTGTAGTCGTGGCGCCACTGCCAATAGGTCGATGGGTCCTCCGGCGCGAAGGCCGTTCGCAACTGCTGCACGGCGGCACGGGAGGCGGGTGTATCGCCACGCGTCGCGAGAATCCAGGCTTCCCGGACCCCGATCGCCTCGGCAAAGTCACCCTGCCGAAGATACAGGTCCTCCAGACCCGCCCAGGCCGGGACGACCGACGGATCGTCCTCGAGGATCTGCCGGTACACCGACTCGGCACTGTCATACCTCTCGGTCTCGACGTGGCGACGGGCGACCATCAGGGGGGACCGCGGGCCGAGCGAGCGGCCGAACCGTGTCGCGTCGAGCAGGTACTGGCGACGGATCGAGTCGGTCGCTTCGACGGAAGTCCTGACCTCGGAAATCGCGTCTCTCAACGCCGGCGTAAGTGATTCGAGTGCTCCCTCGACGCCTTCTCCCAGGTGGTCTTCAAGGATGACCATCGCGGTCGCGACCTCGTCGGTGGCGCCCCCCAACTCCTCCGCTTGCAGAAGATCCTCCTGTATCCTGGCGATCATGCCGGCCGGAATCGAGTCTCCAACGGCCAGCCCCAGCAAACGGGCTCCGGCCCTCCAGGCACGCGCCGGGGCAAACTCCGAGTCGTGTTCGACGGCCTGGTCGAACCACGCCAGGGCTGCTTGCCGCGCCTCGGGGGTCCCGCGATCCAGCTCTTGCTGTCCCCGCAGGAAGGCCCGGTGCGCCTCGGGGTCCACTTGCGCGATCCGGTCGACATCCTCGATGACTTCCGCGCCCAGCTCGCCCTGCACCAGCGTCGCGATCTCGACCGCGATCTCGGTTTGCAGACGCAGGATGTCCCTCATTTCGCGCTGCCACGAGAGCGACTCCATGTGCGTGTCCGACGGCGCGTGGAGAAGCTGGATCGAGATCCGCACGCTGTCGCTTTCGCCGGTCATGGCGACCGAGCCGGTGACGATCGCCTGCACGCGGAGTTCGGCCGCGATCTCCGGAAGCAGCATGTCGGTGGTGCGGTAGCGCTCGACCGAGGTGCGCGACACAACGCGCAGGCTGGTCAGCTCGCTCAGACGGGTGATGATCTCGTCGTGCAGCTGGCGGGCGAAGAGATCGTCGCCCTCGGCGAAATGGGCCAGGGGAAGGACGGCGATGGCGGTGATGGGGGCGGCGGGGTCGTCGGAGGCGAAGGTGGCGGGGGATGACGAAGGGGTTTCGGTGCCAGTGTCGGGAGCACCCATGGCGCTCCGGCTGAACCACCAGGCGCCGAGCCCCGCCGAGAGGGCGGTCACGCCGAGCAGGGCGAGGCCGGGGACGAGCGACCGTCCCCCGACCGGTACGAGGCTGCGGGTGCGCTTCAGTCCTTCGGGGCTGAGGTCGTAGACCCACGAGAACGCGAGCGCGACGGGGAGCCCGAGGAAGACGAAGACGACCAGCGTCTGCAGCGCCCAGTCCGGCGCGTTGAAGGCCGGCAGCACGATCTCGCCCAGTTGCAGGACCACGAAGGCCCCGGCGACGTAGAGTCCGCCGACGCGGAAGACGCCGCGACGGCGCCCTTCGGCCCAGAAGGTGTTGGGCTGCCGGCTCTCGGGTTGCTGGTCCGTCAATTCGGTTCTCGTGGGTGGCCGCGGGCCGTGGGTGGTTGATTCGGTCTACTGTAGTAGGACATCAAGATGGGGCGAGGTGTTGGGGCGGGGGAGACCCAAGGGGGGGTCGGCGAAACCGGCGGCCTCGGGGACAGCGTAGTTTTTCTAATCCCCATACGTCACTCGAAACACATGGAATTCAGCCATGCCCATCATACAGACCCACGAACTCACCAAACGCTACGGGAGGCGCGCCGCGAAGTCCGTGTTGGCGGTGGACCAGGTCTCCTTCGCCGTCGAGGAGGGTCAGGTTTTCGGCTTCCTGGGCCCGAACGGCAGCGGCAAGACCACGACCATCGGGATGCTGGTCGGCATCATCAACCCGACCGGGGGGAGTTTCCAGCTCTTCGGCGCCTCCGACCCGAAGGGCCTCCTGGCCGCCCGCTCGCGCGTCGGCGCCACCCTCGAGACGCCGAACTTCTACCCGTACATGAGCGGCCGGGACAACCTGCGCATCGCGGCCGCGATCAAGGGGGTGGGCCGGCCGCGAATCGAGGAGTGCCTGGAGCTGGTCGGTCTGGCCGACCGCGCGAAGCACCGCTTTGCCACCTATTCGCTCGGCATGAAGCAGCGCCTCGCGTTGGCGGCCACCATGCTCAACGACCCCGAGTTGATCATCCTGGATGAACCGGCCAACGGGTTGGACCCTCAGGGGATGCGCGAGATCCGCGAGATCATCCATATCCTGGCCGGGCGCGGCAAGACGATCTTTCTGTCCAGCCATCTGCTGTGGGAGGTGGAGCGGACGTGCTCGCATGTGGCGATCGTGCGCAAGGGGAGGATTGTGGCGTCGGGCACGGTGGAGGAGGTGGTAAGCGGGGGGACTTCGGTGCTGTTGCGCGCCGCGGACGAGGATGCGCTGGTGGCCGCGCTGGAAGGCTACCCGGAGGCGACCTCGGTCAGGCGATCGGACGACGGCGTCCTTGTGAGCCTGGGCAGCGACGACTTCGCCGCGCTCAACCGCTACCTGGCCGGGCAGGGGATCCATCTGTCCCACCTGGCGCCGCACCGGCAGAGCCTGGAGGACGTTTTCATCGACCTCACCAGGGGAGATTTCGACTCGATGACGGAGATCGCCTCATGAAGACTCTGAGCGTGCTTCTGCGGATCGAGTTGCTCAAGACGGCCAAGCGGCGGGCCTTCTGGGTGGCGGTGGGGATCTTCGCCGCGATCCAGACGATTTCCACGGTCGACGGCGTCCGCACCGCGCAGAGATATCCGAACATGACCTTCGCGCTGCCCGATAGCTGGCCGGACATTCTTTTCGGGGCATCCGGACCTGCACTGTTCTTCGCCGCCGTGGTGATGATCCTGCTCTTCGCCCCCGAGTTCTCCTGGCGCACCGGTCGGCAGAACGTGATCGACGGACTCAGCAAGGAGAGGCTCTACGCGGCGAAGGTCATCGTGCTCGCGGGACTTGTCCTGCTCTTTCTGGCCACGCCCATCGTCATCGGTGTCGGCGGCACGCTGTTCAGCCCGAGCGAAGGCGGCCCCGAGATCATCCGATCCACCGATCTCAGCTTTCTGGGCGGTAGCGCCCTGAACCTCCTGCTCTTCGGAAGCGCCGCGCTCATGCTCTCGGCGCTCGTCCGTTCCGCCGGTCCGGCGCTGGGAGTCCTCTTCCTCTACGTCATTATCGAGCAGGCGATCGGCGAGCTGATTGCGCGTGGGAGCGAGACAATCAGAGGCGTCACCGAGTACTTTCCGTTCAACGTGGCCCAGGATCTTGGCGAGAATCTGGTGCACTATCCGGAGGCGCTCGCCGCGCAGAACGCCTTCCGCGCCGAACGCGGACTCCCGCCGCTGGAATTCCTCGATGTCAAGGTGCTCGCCATTGCGGCTCTGGCCTATACCGCCATTTTCCTCGTGATCGCATTCCTGAGCATGCGCAAGCGCGACCTGTAGCGCTCCTGCGGGGGTGTTCCGCCCCGCGGCGCGCTCACGGTGTGCCGGAAACATCCAAATGGCGGAGGCAACAGACGATGGACGCGAGCAGGCGGAGTTTTCTGAAGACCACGGCGGTGGCGGGCGGGGCCGTGGCCGCGGGGCTGGCGGGGTCCGGCAAGGCAGCGGGCACCTCCCCGGTCACCGCTCCACCCGTGCACCCTCACCTCCCCTCCCCATCCCCCCGCGCCCTCAAGATCCTCATCCTCGGCGGCACGGGCTTCATCGGCCCCCACCAGGTCGAGTACGCGCTTTCGCGCGGCCACGAAGTCACCCTCTTCAACCGGGGACGCACGAACACGCACCTCTTCCCCGGGGTGGAGAAGCTCGTCGGGGATCGCGCGAACGATCTATCCGCGCTGGAGGGCCGAAGCTGGGACGCGGTGGTGGACAACTCGGCGACCAGCGCCCCGCAGTGGGTCGAACTCAGCGCGAACCTGCTGAAGGACAGCTGCGAGCGCTACATCTTCGTCTCGACGCGATCGGTGTACGCAGACACGAGTCGGGTCCCGATGACCATTGCCGCGCCCGTCTGGACGTATGAGAGTGCCAATGTGGATCCGGGTGCCGAGCGGCTGCCCTACGGGCTCGCCAAGGCGCTGTCCGAGCAGATCGCCCGGGACGCCTTCGGCCCCGACCGCACCCTCGTCTTCCGGCCCGGCCTGATCATCGGTCCGGGCGACACGACGGACCGCTTCACCTACTGGCCCGTGCGCATACATCGCGGCGGCGAGGTCCTCGCGCCGGGGGACGGGACCGACCCCGTGCAGATCATCGATGTGCGCGACTTCGGGGAGTGGCTGGTCGAGATGGCGGAGGCGGGGGAATCGGGGACCTACAACGTCGTCGGGCCGCGCACGCCGCGTCCGATGGCGGAGCTGTTGTACGGGATTCGGGCCGTGACGACCGCCGAGTCGACCTTCACGTGGGTGGACACCGACTTCCTGATCAACGCGGGGCTGCGTCCGTACCGGGAGCTGCCCGTGTGGAGGCCGGCGCGGGATGGGGCGGAGGGGTTTGCGCGGTTCGACCTGACGCCCGAGGTGGAGAAGGGGCTGACATTTCGGTCGCTGGCGGATACTACGGCGGCTACGCTGGAGTATCACTTTTCGCGGTCCGCGGAGCGGCAGTCGGCGTTGCGGGCGGGGGTGAGCGCGGAGAGGGAGCGGGAGGTGCTGGATTTGTGGCGGGCGTTTCGGCGGGCAGGGTGAGACGAGTAAGCCGATGTCGAGCCAGTTTCTGCCCGGCGGGTCCATCGATCCTCAGGCCGCCTGGCTTGGCTAGCTCGAAACGCGGCATTGCCCGAATGTCAATCATGCATTACATAATGGAAATCACACATTACATTTGAGTGACTCTGGGAACACCCAGAGCGACTCTCGCGCGCAAGCCGGACGATGGGCGCCAGGCAATTCGCAATCAACAGGAAGAGAACAACTCATGAGACTCCCCGCACCGTGGATTCCCAGCAGTCCGCGGATAAGCCCGCGCAAGCCCCGAGAATGTCGAGACGCCGGGATGGCAACACCTGCCGCCAAGCCCGTGCTCACGGCCTCCCTTGTCGGCGCCGTCATTCTGCTCGCTGCTTGCACCGATTCACAGCCGGGCGCCGACACCTCCGCCGACCTCGTCCTCCGCGGCGGTACCGTCGCGACTGTCGACGCCGAAAACTCGATGGCCGAAGCGCTCGCCATCGCCGACGGCTGGATCGTGGCGGTCGGCAGCAACGATGAGGTCGACGCCTACGTCGGCCCCGAGACCGAGGTCATCGAGCTCGACGGCCGCTTCGCCGCGCCCGGATTCATCGAGGGACATGGCCACTACATGAGCCTGGGCAACAGCAAGACGATCCTGGACCTGAACGGCGCCGCCAACTGGGACGCCATCGTGAAGATGGTGGCGGAGGCGGTTGCAAACGCCGAGCCCGGTCAATGGATACGCGGGCGCGGCTGGCACCAGGAGAAGTGGGATCGGCCGCCGGATCCCGTCGTCGAGGGCAATCCAACCCACGCCTCGCTCTCGGTCGTGAGCCCCGACAACCCTGTGCTGCTTGGCCACGCCTCGGGGCACGCCGGCTTCGCCAACGCCGCGGCCCTGGCTGCCGGCGGCTACGACCGCGACTCCGAACCCCCGCCCGGCGGCGAACTGGTCCGCGACGAGAACGGCGAGCTCACCGGCCTGCTGCGCGAGACCGCCCAACGCCCCGTCTCCGCCGCCTTCGCCCGTTCCCAGTCTGGCCGCACGGCGGAGGAGGTCGACGCACAGTTCCGCCGCGAGGTCGCCCTCGCCGCCGAGGAAGCCCTCTCGAAGGGCGTCACCTCGTTTCAGGACGCCGGCACGTCCTTTTCGACCATTGACCGGCTCAAGCAACTGGAAGACGAGGGCGCGCTCCCGGTCCGCCTCTACATCATGGTGCGCGGCCAGTCCAACGAGCAGATGGACGCGCGCCTGGCCGACTACTACATGCCGTCCGAGGGCGACGACTACCTGACCGTCCGCTCCATCAAGCGCCAGATCGACGGGGCGCTGGGCTCGCACGGGGCGTGGCTGCTGGAGCCGTACGACGACAAGCCGGAATCGACCGGGCTGGTGCTTGAAACCGTCGAGGACATCACCGGAACCGCGCATGTCGCCATCAAGCACGGCTACCAGGTCAACACGCATGCGATCGGGGACCGCGCCAACCGCGAAGTCCTCGACATCTACCAGGCCGTATTCGACTCGGCGGGCGGCGCCGACGACCTGCGCTGGCGCATCGAGCACGCGCAGCACGTCCACCCCGACGACATTCCCCGCTTCGCCGAACTGGGCGTATTCGCCTCCATGCAGGGCGTTCACGCCACCTCCGACGGGCCCTGGATCCCGGCCCGCCTGGGCGACGATCGCGCCGAGAATCGGACCTACCTGTGGCGCGCGTTCATGGACGCCGGCGTGCCCATCAACAACGGAACGGATGTTCCCGTCGAGGACATCAGCCCACTCGCCAACTTCCGCTCGTCGGTCACGCGCCAGACCGCCGACGGGTCCATCTTCTACCCCGAGCAGAACATGACCCGCACCGAGGCGCTCCGCAGCTACACGATCAACAACGCGATCGCGGCCTTCGAGGAGGCGTACAAAGGGTCGATCGAGGTGGGGAAGCTGGGTGATGTGGTAGTGCTCGACCGCGACATCCTGACAGTGCCGGACGCCGAGCTGGCCGATGTGCGCGTGGACGTGACGATCGTGGGTGGGGAGGTGCGGTATGCGCGGTAGCCTCTCCCTGGCCACGCTCATCACGATCATCGCCTGCGAGTCACCCCCTTCACCCGGCGAAGACCCACAACAGGAGGGCGGCGCAATGGCCGAACCCACCCCCATCGAACACATCGTCCCCGAGGGCGTCGCGCGTCTGCCAGTCTTCACCCCGGCGGTCCGCGTTGGCGACCTTGTCTTCCTCTCCGGCGCAATCGGCACCCCACCCAGCGGCGAACTGCGCATCGTGGAGGGCGGCGTCGGCCCTGAAACGCGCGCAACCATGGACAACATCGGCCGCGTCCTGAAGGCAGCCGGGCTCGGCTTCGAGGACCTGGTGAAGTGCACGGTCTTCCTGGCCGACATTGCCGACTACGCCGCCATGAACGAGGTTTACGTCACGTACTTCGAGGGCATGGAGCCGCCTGCTCGTTCGGCCATGGCCGGGAGCGGGCTAGCGCTTGAGGCCAAGGTGGAGATCGAGTGTATCGCGAGAGGGAAGTAGCCAGGATGTCGACGAGTGCATGTATCCCCGGACTGCTGGGAGTTGTCGCGTTTGTGGGTTGTGACCGCCCAGACAACAGCCCGCCGGAAGTTCAGGAGCCCGTCGGCGCGGAAGTTTACGACAGCGCCGGCATCCCAATCGTCGAAAGTCGGGCACCGGCACGCGGTTCACGGTTGGGATGGGTGATCGGCGACGAGCCCGTCGTGTCCATTGGCACCCGCGACGCCTCCGACGTCTTCCAGTTCTACCGGGTCGGTGACGCGACCAGGCTCGCCGACGGAAGGATCGTGGTCGCCAACGGCGGCTCGAACGAGCTGCTGGTCTTCGACGCGGACGGGAACCACCTCGACGTCTGGGCGGGCCAGGGCGATGGACCCGGAGAGTTCTGGGACCTCTCCACCGTGGGTCCGTGGCCCGGGGACTCCCTGATCGCAGGGGACTCGCAGCAGGGCAGAGCGTCCATCTTCGACCTGGCCGGCGCACACGGTCGAACGATGTCGTTGCGCGGCCCACCCGATGCTACCACGCGGGAGATGGCGGCGGCGGGTCAGGCGGCGGACGCCGGACCCGTCGACGTCGAGCCTCACGTCGTACTCCGCGTGTTGCCCGACGGCACATTGCTCACTCGGACCCCCAGGGGCTACGCCCAGGGATTCTACCGATGGGAATCCTCGTATGCGCTGATGGGCGCCGATGGATCCACCCTCGCGTCGCTCGGCGACTACCTCGGCACCGAAACCTTCTCCGCGTTCTACCCACAGGATGACCGGACTGTTGCCGTCATTCCGCTGCGGCACCCCTTCGGCAAGACGACTGTCACCGCCGCATGGGGGGATCTGGCCGCGATCGGCGACACCGAGACCTACGAGATCAGGGCCTACCGCAGCGACGGATCGCTGGCCCGGGTCGTCCGCCGCGACCACGAGACGAGGATTCCGACACAGTCCGAGCAGGACAAGGCCTTTCGCGACCGGTTCGCCGGACTCGCGGAGGAAGACCGCGAACCCAGGATGGCGGTCGCCGCCGATGTCCCTCTGGTGGAGAGCTTCCCGGCCTACTCCAGACTCCGCGGCGACGCGCTGGGCCACCTCTGGGTCGCCGAGTTCAAGCTTCCCGACGCCGCATACGACGGGACGTTGTGGACGGTCTTCGACGGGGAGGGGCGTGCGCTGGGGTTCGTGGAGACGCCCGCCGGATTGAGTATCTTCGAGATCGGCGAGGACTACATTCTGGGTTCAACCACGGACGAACTGGGGGTGGAGTATGTGCATATCCGGGAGCTGGCGCGGTCGGGTTGACGGGGGCACGGGCCCAAGATCGTTCACGTTTGTAAACTGTACTTTACATTTTGTAATGTTGACATTACATGACCGGAGTGAGATGACCGACCCAACGCGGGAAGAACACCTCCGGGGCCAGACGGGCTAGGCGGAGGCTGGCAACGTCGCTGTGATCGGGTGTGCGAACAGGTCGGTGAGCGTCCCGTTCCGAAGGGCAGCATCCAGCTCATCGAGTCCGAGCGCCGGTATTCCCATCGCTCGAGCTTCGGCGAGCAGATCCGGGTCGGAGGTGCACAGCCCGCGCGATAGCTCGATCAGGGCAACTCTCTCGCCCGGACCGATTTCGTCAATCACGCGCGCCCGCCGCAGGGTTCCATCGGCGACGGCTGACGCCATGCTGGCGCCCGACGGCACGTCCATAAGCGCCACACGCAGCCGGGTTCGCTCCCTGATTCGGCCACAGAGTTTACTCCACCAGGCCACGTCCCTATGAGCAGCCCCCGATGCCGAGTCACCGGACACCGGCACCACCAGAACGAACCCGCCGCGCAGCCCCGCCTGGTGCAGGCGACGCAGGGCGGCGGCAAGCTGCAGGGAACTGCAACCATCGCGGCGAGTGGCCGAGAGGAACGGGACTACGTTGGGCGGCCCGGAACTGCGTCGGCCCGAGCGTCTGCTGACAGGGATTGCGCTTGTCTGCATGCCTGAGTTTCGAAGCCCAGGCGCACGGAAACGCGACGGTTGTGTAACAATCAGGTCACAATGAGCCGCGCTCTACCTCTACCCCTGCCCGATCCAGCAACTCATTCAACCCCGGCACCACCTCGGCCTCCACCTCACGCAATTGCTCCTCCGCGGCCCGAGCCTCCTCCCAGACCTTGGCCAACCTCCGACGCTGGTCATCCGACGGCCCCGTCAGCGACCCCATCGTGGACGGCCCCCCGTCGAACTGGCCGCGCAGTCCCCTCCACCAGCCGCGGATGTCGCGGTTCACGCGCCGCCACTCGTCCGCCACTTCCTTGATCTCGGCAGCCAGCTCCGCGGCGCGCTCCAGATCCCCCGCATCCACCCCTTCCACCTCGGCCATCGCCTCCACCCCTTCATCCGCGGCCCGCTGCGCGTCGTACGCCGCCACCCCCTGCTCGTAGGCGAAGCCCTGCAACTCGTGCAGCTCCATGGTGAAGTCGTACCGCGCCCGTCGTTCCTCGGCCGAGATGTCGAGCCGGTCGTCGGGACGCACGGTCAGCAGCTGTGAGCGCCGTTCGTCTCCCACCTCGAGAAAGACGCGGAACTCGCCGGGCAGGACCAGCGGGCCGCCCGGACCCGCGTCCAGGGTGGGCACGTCGTAGCGGGCGGTGTCATGGGGGATCGGGTCGTGGCGCAGGTCCCAGTGGACGCGGTTGAGGCCACGGGCGCCGGGACCTTCGAAAGTGCGGACCACCGCGTCGTCCGCGTCCCGGATCGTGATGCGCACACCGTCTTCGACCGCGCGGGGCAGCCAGTAGTCGAAGTGGGCGCCGTAGGGCGGATTGGGGGCCTGGTAGATCCCCTGCCCCTGGGACGGCACGTCGGTGCGGTACTGGAAGAGGGTGGCGGGGCGGAGCGGCGAGAAGACCGGCTCGTCCACCCCGGTCACCCGCATGGCGACCTCCCCACGGCCCACCCATACGTTCGGCGTGATCAGCCCGATGTCGTCCAGGATCCAGATGCCGCGGCCGTGCGTCCCGGCCACCACGTCGTTGTCGCGCGGGTGGATCTCGATGTCGTCGACGGGGGCGGCCGGCATTCCCGAACCCAGGCGGCCCCATCGGCTCCCGCGGTTGGTGGACGCGAAGACGCCGTCTTCCGCGCCCGCGATCAGGACATTCGGATTGACATGGTGCTCCCGGATCACGTTGACGGTGGCGCCGCCCATCCTGTCGCCGATCGACCGCCAGGACGCCCCCAGGTTCTCGGTCACGAAGATGTACGGCTCGTAGTCGTCATCCCAATGCCCATCGAGGCTGACGTACGCCCGCTCCGCCTCGTGGTGCGACGCCTCGACCCAGCTCACGTAGTAAGGGAAGGGCGGCCCGCCCCACGCGCTCACGATACCCTCGGTCACACCCGTCCAGCTCTCGCCCCCGTCCCGGCTCACCTGAACGGTGCCGTCATCCGCCCCGACCCACAGGATACCCGCGGTAACCGGCGACTCGGAAACCGCTGTGATCTCGCCATAGCCCGATGCGCCATCATGCTTCGAGAGCGTTGTCGAGTCCGGAAGGATCCCCATGATCGGCAGGCTGTCCTGGTGGAGCCCCCGGGTCAGGTCCTCGGTGGCGCGCCAGCTCTCGCCCCGGTCGTCGGAGATGAAGAGGCGGTTGCCGCCCAGATAGACGCGGTTGTCGTCATGCGGAGAGACGAGGATCGGCGACTTCCAGTCGAAGCGGTACTCGTCGGCGGTGTCGCGTGGGAAGGGACGGAGCGCCTTGCGGTCCCCCGTCGCCAGGTTCACCCGCATGATGCCCGCGTTCTGCGACGTGACGTAGACCGTGCCCAGGTTGGACGGATCCGTCTCGACGTACATGCCGTCGCCGTAGTCGATCACCTGCCAGTCGCGGTTGAGGATGCCGTGATACCGGTCCGTGCGGCTCGGCCCCCGGTACGAGTTGTTGTCCTGCAGGCCGCCGTAGACGTTGTACGGGTCGGCCATGTCCAGATCCACATCGTAGAACTGCCCGATGGGGATGTTGGAGATGAAGGTCCAGTTGTCGCCGTTGTCCCAGGTGGAGTAGAGACCGCCGTCGTTGCCCAGGATCATGTGGTCGGAGTTCGCGGGGTCGATCCAGAGGTCGTGGTGGTCGACGTGCACGCCGGTGTTGTACACGACCTCGCGCGCGACCGTGTTGAAGGTCTCGCCGCCGTCGGTGGAGCGGTGCAGCGAACCCGCCACGAAGTACACGGTTTGGTCGTCGTTGGGATCGAGGCGCAGCTGGCTGTAGTACATGGGACGCTGGTTGAGCTCGTTCATGCGCGTCCACGACTCGCCGCGGTCGGTCGACTTGAAGATTCCGCCGTCCTCGGCTTCGACCACGGCCATGACGAGTTCGGGGTTGCGTGCCGAGACCGCGAGACCGATGCGCCCCTTGTCGCCCTCGGGCAGGCCTTCGGTGAGCTCGCGCCAGGTGTCGCCGCCGTCGGTGCTCTTGTAGAGGCCGCTGCCGGGCCCGCCGCCGATGAACCCCCATGCGCGCCGCTGGCGCTGGTAGGCGGCCGCGTAAAGGGTGGCCGGGTCGGAGGGGTCGATGGCAAGGTCGACGACGCCGGTGTTGTCGTCGATGTGAAGGACTTTTTCCCAGGTGGCGCCCCGGTCGGTGGTGCGGTAGACGCCGCGCTCCTCGTTGGGGCCGAAGAGGTGGCCGAGGGCGGCGACCCACACCGTGTTGGGATCGGTGGGATGAACGACAATGCGGCCGATGTGCCGGGTCTCCTCCAGGCCGGTCAGCCGCCAGGTTTCGCCGCCGTCGCCGGAGTGGTAGACCCCCTGTCCCCACGGCGAGCTGTTGCGGTTGTTGGGCTCGCCTGTCCCGACCCACACCTGCGTTGGATCGGATGGGGACAGCGCAATGTCGCCGACGGACAGGTTGAGCTGCTCGTCGAAGAGCGGCCTCCAGGTGGTGCCGTGGTTGACGCTCACCCACACGCCGCCCGACGCGGCGCCCAGGTAGATGTGCGACTGGGTGCCGGGCACGATCTCGATATCGCTGATGCGGCCGCCGGCGATGGCGGGGCCGATGGAGCGCCACTGGAGGGCGGCGGCGATGCGGGACTGGGCGGTGAGGGGGGAGGTGGTCGTGAATACGGTGGTCAGGGCCGCGAGAGAAACGGCCAGCGCGAGATGGCAGGCGTCGACTTGGACGCCATCCAGGAATTTTCGGCGAGTCGTCACGATGAGTTGCTCCGGTTATGTTCGACAGGATGAGGGGGCCGGTCAGAATCAGAAGCCCCGACGGATAGTACGATCCTGTCGCGGTGGTCGTTCCGCGGTAAGATGCCGGCAGCTGGCGGTGTTGCAACAGCGCTGGTCTCACGTCTCAACTGTGATGTATGTTCTCGCGGCAATCAATCCCTCGCCACGATCCCATGAGCCAGGACGAAACCCGCATTTCCGAGGAGGAGGCACGCGCACTCTGGCGCCGCGCGGCCGAGCTGCAGGCCGATGCCGCTCGCCGCCTCGAGGAGCGTTCGCGACAACTGGCCCCCCGGGAGCAAACTTCGGATACGGTGGAAGCCGACGGGTACCGCCTCGCGGATGTCCGGGCCGCTGCGGAAGACGCCGGGATCTCGCCGGAGTTCCTCGATCATGCGCTCGTGGAATCCCGCAACAGGGCCGTTGTCGAAGGAGCGGACGCGCAGCCATCGGCGATGGCGGCCAGTTTCCTTGGCCAACCGCCCCGTGCGATCGAGGTCTCGCGGGTGATCCACGCACCGGCCGAGGAGGTCTACGCCGCCATGCAACGGGTTCTTCCGGAGCGCCCGTTTCACCTGAGCCTCATCGATCACCACGGTGCCGATCCGATCGACGGGGGCATGCTGGTCTTCAAGGTGCCTGCCTACTCGTACACGGCAACCGCGGCCGACCAGTCGTTCGCGTACGAGATGCTCTGGGCAGACCTCAAGCAACTGGTCTTCAGCCTCCGGCGCCTGGACACAAGTCCGCCCGCCACCGAGTTGACCGTTCGCGCGAGCCTGACCTACAGCCACCGGAAGAATATGTGGGTCGGCGCTAGCCTCTCGGGGCTTGTCGCGGCGTTGGGCGGGGTCGGTGGTGCCTTTACAGGCGGCGCCACGGCCGTCGCTTTCGGGATTGGGGGCCTCGCAGTCGGTGCGGTAGTCGTGGGCTTCCTTGGAGCATCGTTCGGCGGGTTGGCCATGTTGGGCTACCGCAGGTTGTATCGCTATGCGTTGCGCCGTGGGGAGAAGGCTATCCGGGACCTGCTTGGCGCGATCGCCGTCGACATCGAAACCGGTGGGACGTTCTCGAGCCCGAAACCTCTTCCGAGCGCGTTCAGGGGTTTTCAGCGGGAGGGTTGACAGTCCGTGGACACAGCCGCTCGGGCACACCCCATGACGACCCCGCTTCACGCCGTCAGGAAGAGAACGAACAGGAACCCCGGGAGCAGGACCATCATATACAGCCACCAGACGATCGACCCCTTGAGGATGGTCCGGATCCACCCGTCGCGGTAGTACCTGCGGAGGGCAATCAGGTAATACACCTGGGGAACCACGAGGAAGAACACCCGGAGCCACCCTCCGACCGATCCGCCTGGGGTGAGCTGGGCGGCGGCAAGGCACAGGAAGGTGAAGGTCTGGTTGTGCATTCCGAACACCAGGTGCTCGACAAAGAAACGCTTCTTGCGGACATAGCAGAAACCGAGGGCCAGGGCCAGGAACGGAAGAAGGAAGAACATCGCGATCGGCAGGTTTCCCACCGCACGCTGTACGAAGACCTCGGGGTCGTGGAGGAAGTCGATCGTGCTGGAGAGCAGCATTCTGACGAAGAAATTGGTCCTGTCCGGGTCCTCCTCGCCGGCCAGCCGGGAAACCGCGCGATCCGCTTCCTCGGAGGACATCATTCCAGCGATCAGCAGCGCAACTTTCTTGAAGGCATTGTCGTCCGGACGCCCCAGGATGTCGTCCAGCTTGCGGCCATGCGTCGGCCCCAGGGCCACCCTCAGTGCTTCGATCTGCCCCTCGCTCACCGGCACGTCGATGGACAGGTCCAAGTTGCGTCGCGGGGTCTGCCCGGCCACCCGCGGTGACTCGTCCGCGTCGTCCGTCACCTCTTCATCCACCCGCGGTGACTCGTCCGCGTCATCGTCCGCCGCCTCTTCATCCACCGGCGGTGTCTCCCGCGAGTCGCCGGCCGGCACGACAATCTCCTCGGGCACCTCCTCCGAGTCCCCACCCATCATTGCCGCCCCCTCCGACCACGAGTCCGGCATCGCCAACGAAAGCACCAGCACGAAGAGGAAGCTGGTGAAGAGATACAGCCTGATCGGCGACATGTAGCGGGCGCGCCGGTTGCGGGAGAACTCGTTCGTCAGGCTGCCGGGCTTGAAGAGCAGGAGCTTCAGGGTCTGGAGAAACCTCGAGTCCATCTCGAAGGCCTCCCGGCCGAACTCCCATACCACCGTGGCGAGGCCGCGTGCGTAGTTGCGGTCATTCTGCCCGCACTCGGGACAGAACGGGCTGGGGCGCACGTTGCCGCAGTTCGGGCAGACGGTCGGGGAGGGCGCCGCGCGGGCGTCGTCGTTCTGAGCGGATGAGTCGGACATGGTGAAACGAGCTTATCAGCCGGTGACGAAGATCGCGACCATGGAGGCGGAATTCAGGGGCGCTGTCCGCGGTTTCGGGCGTTTGTCCGCCACTTTCGGGGGTTAGTGGCGGACAAATCGCTGCTAACGAAGGGAATTCTCATGACGGCGGGCTCCGAGGGTCCAGGTCGTCGAACGCGATTCCCCAACACGGCGCCGGCGGATTCCCCCAAAGCCCCGGACCACACCCAGATCGGCGGTTCCTCAGCCATGCCTCTTTCCGGGCATCGTCGCCCGAGGTCAGTCCCCCACCACCGGCCTGTAGTCGACGCCCTCCATAGGCTCATAGCCGTCCCATTTCCCGCGCATCTCGATGAGGACGCGCTGCTTCGACGGTGCCGGCTGTGGATTGATACGTACCACGCTGGCAACGTAGTCGCGGGGTCCTTCGGTCATCGCCCGGGCCAGGTCACGAACCAGGTAGCGCGGGGCCCACCCGATCATTTGGTAGTCCGTCGTCTGGATCTGAACAGCCAACCGGGTGCTCGGGTTGGTCAGCTCCAGGGTGACGTAGAGCTTTTCCCTTGGCGCCAAGTCCCTCAGACGTTCTTGCGCGCCTGGGTTGACGTGCCGCCAGCCGTGCAGGAAAAATCGACACTTGAATGATCCGTCGGGACCCTTGACCAGCTTTGGGAAGACCTCGTAGGCGTCGGTAGCCCGATAGCCGCCGCTGGTAGACAGGATTTCAAAGGGATCCGCTCCCTCGGTGAGATCAAGAGTGCGAAGGTAGTTCCTCAAGTCCGGCCTTCTGCGGTTGATCACGCGGTTACGAAACAGGGGAAACAGGCGCCGAGCCCTGTAGTCCCATTCCATCTCCGGGAATTCGACGAGGAGTGGAAATCCTGCTTCGGATTGTGCTCGTACAGCTCCGCCGGTGTACCGGAAGCGGTACGCGGGCCGCCCCAGGTCGGCATCCAGCCTTCCGATCGGAAACCACTGCCGACTATTCGCCTTGTCCTGCCACGCCAAGAACAGCGTTTTCTGGTTCATTTCCTCAGTTCCATCAGCTGGGTCCGATTGTACGAAATCAGGTTGATCGCGAATGCCCGTGCCGGAACCGACATCCATTCGGTCGGGACGCGATTGACGATCTCGTTCACCAGCGAATCGCGCAATCCCGCCAACCGCGCCAGAGCCGAGGTGAAGTAGGACGGATACGCCTCGGCCGCTCTTCGCACCAGATCAAGTGGGCTCAGACCACTCTGCGTATTTCGCCCCCAGTACACTCCTCCACGCCCCCTTTCCGAATACCAGCCCACTCGTTTCTCCTCTAGCAGTAGAATACGCCTGTCGTCGAGCATTTCCCTCCCCACCGAGGAAGCGTGGTCGAAAGACGGAGCCAGACGCCCTTTCCATCGGCCTTCAACCTAACGCCGCAAGAGGCCCCAATTCTCGTGATGCCGATCCGTGTTGCCGATCACCGCGTCCAGTATCAAGTACCCGGCAAACACTGTCCCGTTCTTTCTGGCGACCCTCCGCTCGTTGAAGATCCGCTCGAAAGAACTCCAGATGTTCTCAAACGAATGATCCGCTTGGCCACGACGGATGTTCGGGTCGTATTCAGCCACTGTCCATTCCATGATCTGGTTCCCGTGCCACAGCTCCTGGTCGTCGGCGACGAAGGACTCCGACGCCGACCCGCGCCGCTTCTGGTGCTCCTCCCGAAACTCCGCAAGCTCAACGGTCGCGTGCGGAATTCCCAGCACCCTCGCTACTTCGGCAGCTATCTTCTCAGCCCATTGCTCGCCCGTGCCCTGTCGTGGTGATGTCGCCACCCAATGGCCCCGTCAACTGCGGAATCGTGATCGAAGCGGATTCCTCTCCGAGGGTGAGCACCCCCCCATCCCAACCCCTCCTTGCGGCTCCCACACCCGCGCGGTCCATTTCCACCCCAACCGGCCACTACCCCACCCGTACACCGCACCCCCCCAACCAAGGCCGCACACATGCTTCGCATCACGATTCGACCCGTGCTCGATCACACCGTCACGGCTGCCTTTTCCGCGCTCATCCCCACCACCCTCGCACTCGGCACCCCTGCCGACACCTCCGCACAGACCACCAAACCCGACCCCACCCTCATCGCCGAAGCCGCCCACGGCCTCGCTCTCCGCGGAATCGGCCCAGCCCTCATGGGCGGCCGCATCGCCGACATCGCCGTCCACCCCGCCGACCCCACCACCTGGTACCTCGCGGTCGGCTCCGGCGGCGTCTGGAAGACCACGAACGCGGGCATCACCTGGACCCCCATCTTCGACGACCAGCCCTCCTATTCCATCGGCGACGTCACCCTCGACCCGACCGATCCGGACATTGTGTGGGTCGGCACCGGCGAAAACGTGAGCGGCCGCCACGTGGCTTGGGGCGACGGTGTCTACAGGAGCCGCGACGGGGGCCGCACCTGGCAGCACATGGGCCTCACGGCGTCGGAGCACATCGGCAAGATCCTGGTCGATCCACGCGACGGGAACACGGTGTTCGTGGCGGCCGAGGGTCCCCTCTGGTCACCGGGCGGCGACCGCGCGCTGTATCGCACCGAGGACGGCGGCGCTACCTGGGAAGCGGTCCTCACCATCGACGAGAACACCGGCGTCACCGACATCGAGTTCGACCCCGCCGATCCCGACATCATGTACGCGGCGACTTACGAGCGCCGGCGCAGCGTCTGGGCGCTGCTGGCGGGCGGCCCCGGCTCCGGCATCCACAAGTCCACCGATGGCGGCCGCACATGGCGGCGCGTGACCACCGGGCTACCCAATAGCGATATGGGCAAGATCGGCCTCGCCGTCTCGCCCGCCGACCGCAACGTCGTCTACGCCACCATCGAGGCCGGCCCCGACGACCGCGGCTTCTACCGCTCCACCGACCGCGGCGAGAGCTGGGAGCGCCGCAACTCCTACATCTCGGGCGGCACCGGGCCCCACTACTACCAGGAGATCGAGGCGTCCCCGCACGACCCGGACCTCGTCTACCAGATGGACGTTTTCGTGCACGTCACCCGCGACGGGGGCGCGACCTTCGCCGAACTCGGCACCGGCCGCGAGAAGCACAGCGACAACCACGCCTTCTGGATCGACCCCGCCAACGGCCGGCATATCCTGGCCGGGACCGACGCCGGCCTCTACGAGACCTTCGACCAGGGCACCACCTGGCGCCACTTCCCCAACCTCCCCGTGTCCCAGTTCTACAAGCTGGCCCTTGACAACACTGAACCATTTTATAATATTATGGGAGGTGCCCAGGACCTCGGGACCCTCCTCGGGCCGTCCCGCACCCTCAACCTGGAGGGCGTCCGCAACCGCGACTGGTACGCGCCGCTGGGCGCCGACGGCTACGCCCTGGCCTTCGACCCCTTCGACCCCAACATCGCCTACCTGCAGTCCCAGCAGGGCAACCTCCAGCGGCTGGAGCTGAGCAGCCACGAGCTCATCAACATCCGCCCGCTGCCCCTGCCCGCCGACCCTCCCGAACGCTGGAACTGGGACAGCCCCGTCATCGTGAGCCTCCACTCGCCGGGCACGATCTACTACGCCTCGCAGCGCCTGTGGCAGAGCGACGACCGCGGCAACTCCTGGCGGGCCATCAGCGGCGACCTCACCCGCAACGACAACCGCTACGAGCTGCCCATGGCCGGACGGGTCCGCAGCGTGAACGCCCTGTACGGCAACACCGCCATGTCCTGGTATTCGACCGTTTCCGCCACTTCCGAGTCGCCGGTCGCACAGGGCGTGATCTACGCCGGGACCGACGACGGGCTGGTCCAGGTGACCGAGGACGGCGGCGAGATCTGGCGCCAGGCGGCCCCGCTCCCGGGCGTCTCCGAGCGCGTCTTCATGAACGACATCAAGGCGTCCCAGCACGACCGCGCAACCTTTTTCGTTGCGCCCGACAACCACAAGGAGGGCGACTACACCCCCTACCTCTTCGAAAGCACCGACGCCGGCCGCACCTGGCGTTCGATCGCCGGCGACCTGCCCCACGGCATCGTCATCTGGTCGGTTGAGCAGGACCACGTGCGTCCCGATCTGCTATTCCTCGGCACCGAGCACGGCATCTATTTCACGCCCAACCGGGGCGACAACTGGATCCCGCTGGGCACGGGCGCACCCACCATCTCGTTCCGTGACCTGGAGATTCAGCGCCGCGACAGCGATCTGGTGGGGGCAACCTTTGGCCGTGGCTTCTACATCCTCGATGACTACGCTCCCCTGAGAGATATGGCCGACGGTGCGCTTGCGGCGGGAGCCGTTCTGTTCCCCGTGCGGGACGCCTGGTGGTACGTCCCCAACACCCCGCTGCAGGCCCCCGGCCAGCCGACCCTCGGCACGACCTCGTTCGTCGCGCCCAACCCGGATTTCGGCGCGACCTTCACCTACTGGCTGGCTGATCCGCCCGAGACGATGCGCGCGGCGCGCCGCGCCACCGAGAGGGCGGCCGCCGAGCGCGGCGAGGACATCGCCTTCCCCGGCTACGACCAGCTGCGCGCCGAAGCGATTGAAAGCGGCCCGCGCGTCGCAATGCTCGTACGGGACGAGGACGGCAATCCGGTACGGCGCGTCATGGGCCCCGCCACCCGCGGCCTCCACCGCGTCACCTGGGACCTCCGCCGCCCCGCCCCCGACCCCGTCGACCTCACGACGCCCGGCTTCACGCCCCCCTGGGCCGGCCCGTCACGCGGCCCCCTCGCCCCGCCGGGACGCTACACCGTCGAGATGGCGCTCGTCACGGAAACGGGAATGGAGCCGCTCGGAACGCCCCGGTCCTTCCTGGTGAAACCCGTGCTCAACAGCCCCCCCGGAACCAACCACACCGACGCGATGGCCTTCGCGCAGGAGACCGCCGACCTGCAGCGCCGCGCACGGGGCGCCGCCGCCGAGATCGGCCGCGCGCGTGACCGTCTCCGCCTCATGCGCGCCGCCCTCGACGAGACGCCCGCAGCGGGCGAGGACCTCTACCAGCGCCTCGAGGACATCGATGCGCGGCTGGCCGTGCTCGCGGCGCGGCTCCAGGGCGATCCGGCGCCGCGCCGACTCAATGAACCCGGCGCGCCCTCGATTCTGGGGCGCATCGGGCAGGTCGCCGGAGGGCACTGGGGTACGCGCCAGGCGCCCACCGAGACGCAGCGGGTCAGCCTCGCGATCGCGCGGGAGGGGTTTGATGAGGTGGCGGGCGCGTTGAGGTTGCTGCTGGATGGGGAGCTTGCCGGGCTGGAGCGGGACATGGAGGCCGCGGGGGCGCCGTGGACGCCGGGGAGGGGGGTGGGGTGATCGTGCCAACCAACCAGTCGGTTCAGTTTGCGGAGCTCCTGGCGCCCTACCGTGCCCTCGGCCCGGTCGAGAGGCTCGTGACCGTTGCCCTGGGGGTCGTGTTTCCACACCCTCTCACGCGAGCGCAACTGGCGAGAGTTCTGGGACGGGCCAGGTTCAAGCGGGGACGCCGGGTGATCGGCGATGCGGCGTACAGGGCTGCCTGCGACGCTCCCCTGGAGGCGGGCATCGTGCACGACACCGAGGGTCGCGCCGGGCTCGTGGGGTCCGTGGATTGGGCACCGTGGCTGACGCTGGAGGCCTTTCGGCAGGGCAGGCTCGAAAGGATCGAGAGGTCGTTTCGCGACCTGAGCCCGCGCCGCTGGGACGCGGCAGCCGCCGATGCGACGATGACCCTGCGGAATCATACGGTGGCGGGCCGGTTCGACCTGCTCGACCGGCACCTGGGTGACATCGAACCGAATGAGTGGGCGTGGCTGACCAGTCCCGGAGTCGCACACCTGCTCGGCAAGCTGCCGGAGAAGCACATCGATCCTGCCTTCACCGGGTGTTTCGCGGCTCTCGTGCGTTGGGCGGTCCCGCCGGAACCGATCCTGGGGGCGTATGCCGAGAGCACCGCCGACCGGGCGCTTCACGCAGCCGATGTGGCGTTGATCGAGGTCATGCGCGGAGAATTCGACGAGGCCCTGGCCGTGTTCGCCGAACTGTCGGAGGATGAACGCAAAAAGAAGCCCGCCCGCACCGGACTGGCATCCATTCGCGCCCTGGTGGCCATGCTGCGCGGCAACGACGCGGAAGCCGTTGCGGGAATCGAGGACGCCATCAAGTGCGAGAAGGCCGGTACGCGCAAACGGAATGTGTTTCCCCTGTCCGCCGCCTTCACACTGTCGCTGCTCGCGCTGGTCCGGGACCACACGCCGGCCCACACGGCGAAGCTGCACCACCTGCTCAGGATCGCCGACAAGTTCGAAACGGATCCCTCACTGGTCGGCGTGGTCGACATGGCCGACTACATACGTCGCGGCGGGGAGCTTTCGCCGAACCGTCGCCACGCGGCCGCGGACTTCGAAGTCCTGGTCGATGGACTGCTGTCCTGCTGGACGCGGGAGTTCCCCGGCGGCGCGGACGAGGATCGTTTCGCCACCTTGCTGTTCTTCGGCGCGAAGGCGGTCCGCTGCGGATACCGGTGGCTGGCAGCCGAGTGCCTCGAGGTATGCACGCGATGGTGGAGGGAGGACGGACGCGACGGGAGCGAGCTCCAGCAGATGCTCGCGCTCCTCCTCGGCGACGATTCCCCAGGCCCGAAGGAACTCGCTGCGGCGATGCACGAGGACCTGGGCACCGAGACCCTGGCCTCCCTCGTCAGGCCGGCGGCGGAGTGGGAGTACGCGCTTCAGCGGATCGAGCAGGTCGCTCATGACACCAGGGGGAAGACCGGCAAGCGCAAGCGGTCCGCGGGCGCCGCCCAGCGCCGTCTGGCATGGGTGCTGGAGATCGACAACTTGGGTCATCTCACGGTCAGGCCCAGAGAGCAGCGCGGATACAAGAACGGAAAGTGGAGCAAGGGCCGGGTGATTGCGCTCAAGAGGCTGGCGGAGCAGGCGGGCACGATGGACTTTCTCAGCGATCAGGACCGGGCGGCGGCGGGACGGGTCGTCCACAACACCGAGCCCTGGAACGGCCTCCCCAACTACTACCTTCCCACCTCGGGGCTGTTCGAACTGGCCGGCCATCCGTACGTCTTCAACGAGGCGGGCGACTCCGTCGAAGTGGTGCGCCGTGACCCCGAACTCCTGGTTCGGGAGCGGAACGGAACCCTCCTGGTGCGAGTCCACCCGCATGCCGGCGTGGCCGGCCGGGGCTCCTTCCTCGCCCAGCCGGCGAGCGAGTCGCGCATTGAAGTCACCCGCTTCTCCCAGGAGCACAGGACACTCTGCGACGTCATCCCGGAGCACGGAATCGAGCTGCCGGCCGAAGCCAGGGAACGGCTGGTCGGGGCGGTCTCGGCCCTCGCGGAGGGGATCAGGGTACAGGGACTGATCGGCGGCGCCCCGGAGGTCGCGATGCAGATCGATGCCGACCCGCGGCCCTGGGTACGGCTCGAGCCGAGCGGGCCGGGGCTGGTCGCGACCCTGCTGGTCGAGCCCGTGCCGGATTCGGGCACCTACTTCCAGCCGGGTGCGGGCGGCACCACGACGTTCGCGACCATCGACGGCAGGGCCGTTCAGGCACGGCGCGACCTGGCCGCCGAGTCCGGGGCCGTGCAGGAGCTCGTCGGTGCCTGCCCCATGCTCTCGGGCGCAGGCCCCGACATGTCGCTGGCCATCCCCGATCCCGACGACTGCATCGAGCTCGTCGACCAGCTCGGCGCGGCCGACGCGCGCTGCCTCTGGCCGAAGGGACAGCCCTTCCGGATCGTGGCCCGGGCGGACACGAACTCGCTGCGGCTGGAGGTGAAGTCCGCCGCGGACTGGTTCAGCGCCACGGGCACGCTCGTGGTGGATGAGAACCGCGTGCTGGACCTTCGCGCGCTCTTCGAGCTGATCGACCGGAACCCGTCGTCGCGGTTCGTGCCGCTGGGAGAAGGCGCCTTCGTCTCTCTCACGGCCTCCTTCCGGCGGCAGCTCGACGATCTGCGCAGCCTGTCGGCTCCCAGCGGGAAGAAGCGCATCCGTATCCACGGCCTGGCCGCGCTCTCGCTCCAGGAGTTCTTCGAGGGCACCCGCCTCGCCGCCGACGAGCAGTGGTCCGACCTGCGCCGCAGGTTCCGCGACGCCCGTTCGTTCGAGCCTCGCTTGCCGGGCACGCTGCAGGCCGAGCTGCGCCCCTACCAGGAGGACGGCTTCAGGTGGCTTGCCCGCCTCGGCCACTGGGGCGCCGGCGCCTGCCTGGCCGACGACATGGGCCTGGGCAAGACGGTGCAGACCCTGGCGCTGCTGCTGGACCGCGCCACGAACGGTCCCGCGCTGGTGGTCGCCCCGACATCGGTCGTCGACAACTGGCTCGACGAAGCGCGCCGCTTCGCGCCGACGCTGAACGTTCGATCCTATACGGGACAGGCGGCCGCGCGCGCCCGCCAACTGGAGGACCTCGGGCCCTTCGACGTGGTCGTCACCACGTACGGCCTTCTGCACATCGACGCCGAAACCCTGACCGCCATCGACTGGGACACGGCCGTGCTGGACGAGGCCCAGGCGATCAAGAACCCGGCCACCAAGCGCGCGCGCGCCGCCCGCAAGCTCAAGGCCGGGTTCCGCGTCGTCACCACGGGCACGCCGATCCAGAACAACCTGGTCGATCTCTATTCGCTCTTCGCCTTCCTCAACCCGGGGATGCTGGGTTCCCAAAAGCACTTCCGCGAGAACTTCGCGCTGCCGGCCGGACGCGACCGGGATCCGGCCGCCCGGACACGCCTCCGCCGCCTCATCTCGCCCTTCGTCCTGCGCCGGGTGAAGGCCGACGTGCTGGACGACCTGCCTTCCCGCACGGAGGTCACGCTCCACGTCGAGATGTCGCCGGAGGAGGAGACGCTGTACGAGGCGTTGCGGCAACGCGCGATGGAGGACCTGGAGGCCCTGGCGCGGGACGGAGGCCGGCCGGCGGCCGGAAAGGAGCGGGGCCGGCGGCGCCTACAGGTGCTGGCCCACCTGACGAGGCTGCGGCTGGCGTGCTGCAACCCGCGCCTGGTGCACCCCGGGGGACCACCCAGCTCCAAGATGCGGACCTTTGCCACCACCCTTGAAGAGCTGCGCCAGGGACGGCACAAGGTTCTCGTCTTCTCCCAGTTCGTGCGCCACCTCAAGCTGATCGAGGAACACCTCACGGAAGCGGGCATCCCGTATCAGTACCTCGACGGATCCACCCCGGCGAAAGCGCGATCGCAGCGGATCGCCGCATTCCAGGCGGGCGAGGGCGACGCATTCCTGATTTCGCTCAAGGCCGGCGGCGTGGGCCTCAACCTGACCGCGGCCGACTACGTGATCCACATGGACCCGTGGTGGAATCCGGCGGCGGAGGACCAGGCCTCGGACCGCGCCCACCGCATCGGCCAGACGCGCCCGGTCACCATCTACCGGCTGGTCACGAAGGGCACGATCGAGGAGCGGATCGTCGAGCTTCACCGCAGCAAGCGGGAGCTGGCCGACCTGCTCCTCGAGGGGGCGGACGCGCCGGCACGGCTGAGCACGGAGGAACTGCTGGGGTTGCTCCGGGGGTGAGGGGACGTGAATTATCAATTGCCAGTAAATTGACAGTTCATGTAGGGGAGGTCCAAAATGAAGATCCCCGCAACGCCACCTGACATCACGTTCCAGCTCGGCAGGACGACTCCCGAACGCCTCGCCGAGATCATCCGCGCGACATCGATGCTGGTCGCGGGCCGATATCTCCACTGGGACAACGTGCGCCACCGGGAGCCCCCGGAGGGTCTTTCCCACCAGGAGTGGTGGCTCGGCACGCGGATTTCCCGTCTCTCCGCACGAGAGACGGTGCCCTTCAGGAGCAAGGAGGGAAATCCCTTCTCGCTCGTCCACGCCGCGCCGGTTCGGCAGGGTCTTCACGAGATCGACCGGAAGCTGGGAATGTCGGGCCCGCGTTCCGAGGTCCGGGATCTGGTCGAGGGACACGGCAGGAAACACCTACTCGCGAACTCGATCGTGGAGGAAGCAATACGGTCAAGCCAGCTGGAAGGAGCATCGACGACCCGGCGGCACATGGCCAATTCGGACCGAAAACGTGGCTGCGCTCAAGAAGAATGTGGCTGCCCTCGCCTCCTCCATCGTCCTCGTCTGCCGCCGCCGCCCCACCAACGCCCCCCTCGCCACCCGCCGCGAATTTCTCACCGCCCTACGCTCCGAGCTCCCCCCGGCCCTCCACCTCCTCCAATCCGGCAACATCGCCCCCGTCGACCTCGCCCAAGCCGCCATCGGCCCCGGCATGGCCATATACACCCGCTACGGGGTGTTCTTCATCGTCCTGATCTGGGTCCTGCCATCGCCGGTGCAGCCGCCCTACCCCAAGGCCCACCCCGCAAACCCCACGCGTGGTTGTCACGGGCGGCGAAGAGTCGGCAAGGCGGCTCGTCCGATCGGTCACACATCGCACCGCACCCGTTTCCCCGAGCGTCACCAAGGCCATGAGCCGTACGACGATACATATGTCCATACGATACCTATGGGTATATGGTCATACGACCGTTACCGGTCCCGGGATCAGCGGATTGCGGGCACCACGTCAGGCGTACCGGCGCGGGTCAGGATCTACCCGTCGTCCGAGTTGGCACGCGCCGCATGAATGGTCAACAGCAGTTCGGCATCATCGATAAGCCGGTACTCAGGATCCCGTCCCGACAGCTGAAGGCTGTTCTCCAGAATGATGCGCACGCCCTCGCCTCGCCGGTCCATCAACGTTTCACGGTCCGTTTCCAGCCACGGTATGTTGGCCGGAACGGGGCACTTGGCCAGCAGGCTCGTGACCACGTCGTTCCTCGACGCCTGAAGGTGAACGAGATTATCGGCGGTCATTGAGTTCATAATGGAACCCGGCGAAGATATCTCCAGGCGGTCGTCGAAGAGCCGCAGCCGTATCTTGGAGCCGTGGATAGAGTAGTCTCGGTGGGCCACGGCGTTGACCAGGGCTTCAAAGACGGCCGTCATGTCGAACTGCGGGCGGTCGACGCGTCCTAGCTCCTTGAAGCCCCGCACCTTCATGTTTCTGGCAACGAAACGGCACGACTGCTCCACCTGGTGGTCCAACGGTCCCGATATGTCCGACGCATCCATCTGGTAGGGCGTATCCCACCCGCGCGGCCGCACTCGCTTGCCTCGGTACGCGACCGCCTGGACAAAGGCGTTGGGAAGCCACTCGCGCGGATCTCTGGACGCCATTAGGACTCCAGCGACGGTCGGTCTGAGCACTCCGCTTTCGTCTCTCCGAGCCATGTGAAGCTTGGACAGCAGGGCGTCTCGGTCATCACCTGTTCGGGCGGTCCGGAACCTCTCCCACAACCCGGGGAACAACGCATCCAGGCGGGCTTGGTGGACGATCTGTTCGTCAAACCGAATAATGCGCGTCTGACTTCGCTGCTGAAACAGCCGCGCCAAGTAGTCCTGCGACATCGCCCTCTTGGAATCGCCGACACGATGCAGGTGTCCTCCCGGGCTCCGGTGCACGAACAGGCTGCGTTCGATCTCTACTTTGACCACCGGCAACTCCTCGCCGGTGTCCGAGGGCAGGCGAAGAGTGTCGATGACGGGAGCGAGCGGGGGCTCGATTGAGTCCGTGCAAACCTCGCGAACAAGAGCGACCACCTGTTGGATACGATCCTCGGGGATTCCCACGATCTCGCGAGACTTGTCGTTCACCCCCAGTACACAGACACCGCCCCGACCGTTGGCGAACGCCGCCATCTCGTCGGCCAGATCCCGCCGCTCCGGGCCGCGCACTTTCCCGCCCGCGAAGCGAACCTCCTTGAACTCCAGGAACGTCGTCTCTCCCAGCCGAATCGCCTCCAGCAGCTGCCCCCGGCCATCAAACACCGGCGACCTCCCGCCCCAGCCTACGATACCGGCGTCGGAACGCTTCCCGGCCTCCTTCCATGACGCGGCAGACCTCCTCGCGCATAGCGTCCTGTAGTAGCGAGCCGGACCGATGCACCTTGCACTGTCCTGCCTCGAAACGGAGTGCGTGCAACATTTCGGCATCCCCGTTCACGACGATATTCGGATTGTGGGTCGCAACAACCAGCTGGCACCGCATCTTGTTTTGCCGCATTTGTTGCACAACCAGATCGTAGATCAGATGGTTGTCAAGATCGTCCTCCGGCTGATCCAGCACGAGCGGCTCCTCACCGTGAGCCAGAAGAAACGCCAACATCGCCGACGCCCGTTGGCCGGCAGACGCCTGGCTGATCGGGTGGAAGTCTGTTCCCTTGCCCGACCGACTGTACTCCACCGTCAAACCGTCCTCCGGGAACCAGGTCATCAACCGCTCGAGAAACCCGGAATCCTCCATTCTCCTCCGCATGAGGTGCTTGTTGAAGTAGCCGCCGAATCTGGGCTGCCCGCCGGCGGCGGCGGCCAAGTCCTGTTTGAGGGTCTCCAGCCGATCCTCAACTGCTAGTCGCCGGTCCACCAGATTGCGCGGTAGCCCGTTAAGGAGTCTAGCAACGATTCCCTTCACGGCCCGTCCGTCCTCCATCCTCAGGATGTCGTCGGTGAACCGGTCGTCCTCAACCCCCAGTGCTTTCCGCCAAGATCGCTCGACGACGATCGGGACCACGCCGTACGGGCAAACTTCGATCCTCACGAATTCGTTCGTCCTCAAAGCCGATTCCAGGAACTCCACCCGGCAATCGGTCACCGCCCGGCGAGCGCTCAAAAGTTCGCCGAATTGCTGCTCCCCCAGGGCCATCAGCCGATCACGCTCTTCCTTCTTCGACGCCAGGCGACGCTGTTCGGCGCGCAGGTTCGTGCGCTCCTGCACCAAGCGGCCATATTGGCCCGGGTCCTCGACTCCCTCTTGAACGTCATCTACGAAAGAGCTGTACTCGGAGCGAGCACGGTCCAATGCATCGCGCCACCTGCTCTCTTCCAAGACATTACGCTGGCGCGCGACCGCCCGCCGCAGCCTATCTCCTTCGTTCTGGAGCTTCGCGGACGCTGAGCGCACAGCCTGGTCCAGGACCTCCACTACGTCCAGCGCCTCTCCGTCTTCCGGCGCTGCCTCGTCGAACAGCCCGGCCCTTAGATCATCGGGAAGGAGTTCCGACGCGGTTCGGGCGATCCGGTGCGCAGCCTTCTCGGTGGTCTCGAAATGCCGTTCCAGTTCAGCCCGCTGACGACTTCTCTGCCGGTACTCTTGCAGGATCCGGGCGTGTCCAGCCTGCTCGTAACCCTTGAGTTGCCGCTCGATGTCCTCCAGACTGACCACGAGTTGGTCGGCATCTGCTGACATCTCGGTGTCGAGTGCCCGAATCCGCGCTCTCGTCGCAAGGAATGCTTCACGCGCCCGCCGCATGTCGTTCCGTCGCTCGGCTGCACCGGAGGCGTTGTCGATCTCATGCAACAAGGCACTTTGGTCCTTGCCGGCCATTTCCGCGATCTGCCCCTGACTGAAAATCCGTACCGGAAACCGTGCGCGAGCTACCGATTGAGATGCTGATGGGATCCACCCTCCCCCTTCCTCGTCGTCCACTGATGGCTCACCGCTATCCCCTTGCCAAGTCAAACGATGTCGGACGCCCTTCCGCCTCACGATGACGACTATTTCCGTGTCTTTCGTGAGTCCGCCGTCGTCAGAGCGATCCTGGGGAGTTCGGTTGAACCGCTCGAACACCGTACGGGTATCGCTCCCCTTCTCCAGCCGACTCAGATCATCTTCCAGACGCAGGGCCAGCCGTAGCGAGTGAATCACGGTGGACTTGCCTGTACCTCTCCCCCCCACCAGCGCGTTCATCCAAGGACTGAATCGCAACGTAGCGGGCTTTCCCCGTCCCATGTAGCGGGCATTGCGGACTTCAACGGACTCCAGGAAGAACTGCGGCGTCGAGTTTGCATGACCGTGTTCTTCCTCGTCGCTCCGAATGATCGAAGACGCGTCGCCGTCCAGCAGGGCCAGACGCAATCCCTCCAACGACGGCTCGGCCATCTTGACCCACGTGTACTGTGAACCGGGCGATCGGTCGCTTCCGGGGACGCCATGATCGTCCGTTCCGATAACCTCTGTCCAACCGAGCTTGCGCTGACTGTATATCTCCGGCCTTGGTGCAGTGCGATCGACGATCTCCATGGCGAGAATCCCGTCGCAATCGAGAACCTGAGCGGTCGTGTTCGGATCGAGTGCCGTACTGCGTCCAGTCCCATCTGCCCCTGTGTCGAGCCGGAACAGCCCCTTGTCGCGATCGGCATGCGCGGGAATCGGAATGCCTCCCTGCTCCAGCACCGTCCTCACGACCTCGGCTCCCGACTTCCCGGTGACGCCGTCGCTGTCACCCTTGGTTCCGTCGCACCCCACTGCACCCCGTAGAGCATCGATGTCCGCCGTGGTTGTCTCCAGACCGAAGATCGCCAGGAGATGAAAGCCACCATTTACTGACAGTTCCACGCCGGGGAACAGGTACAACGGCCGGAATTCTTCGGTCGGCTCCGCCTCCATGGCCGCGAGCGCCGCCTTCAGCCTGTCGATCCAGTCGCCGGAATTGTGGTCTGTGACGGCTACGCAGTCGATCCCCGCTCGCATGAACCGAAGCAGCCATTCCGATGGCGTGATGGAATCCTGTTGCGACCCTTCTCCATAGTCCACCGAAGCTGGTGTATGCGTATGGAAGTCAAACTTCCACCAACGTGCGCCTGGGTACGGCCATCCGGGGTCCCGATGGGAGGAACTGGTCATCTTTCCACCCCCCTACCTCAGCGGATCGACCACGGTGAGAAATGGAAACCGGTGAAACCCGGTATCGCGCGTACAGATCCGACTCACCCCGTGCTCCCGCATGAGGACCGCCGTTTGGAGGTCGTACATCTGGTTGCCGCGAACGTCCGGCAGTTCCGCAATCGTCTGCTCCAGCACCGGCGCGTGACGACGCGTCGGGAGAAGCAGGCTGATCCCCGGCGCTCCCACCAGTGCCGCGACAAAGCCACGAGCTTCACCCGGAGTCCACGGCAAACGGAAGACCCGACGATGGGTGCTGGCCCGAAGGAACTCATAGCAGATATTCCAGGTGAGGAAGGCGGGGGACGGACTGCGCCGGGCAGCCTCAATCCGTCGCCGACACGGTTCATGATGCTCAGAGTCCTCGTCCGCCGCATAGAGCAGCACGTTCGTGTCGAAGACCAGCACCTCACTCGCCCTCCATCACCGCATACAGCTCTTCGCGGTTCGAGATGTCGACCCGCTGGCCGCCGCTCTTCCAGGATGGGAGAGGCGGCAAGGGTTCCGATTCGTCATCTTCCGCGTCCGAGTCGGCGAGTACGTGCCTCAACCCTGCCTCCACCAGCGAAGACATCGTGGTCTCGCGGCGCGCCGCCTCCTCGCGCAGCCGCCGCATGACCGTGTCGTTTATGTTCAGAGTCGTCTTCATACATATGACCATATCATCTATATGGTGATACGGCAATCCCAGCACCGGCATCCCGAGAGCTTCCACCGCCCCCTATCTTCGTTGGTGCCGGGAACCCCGTCAATCGCCACGCCCACAGCAACTCCACAGCCAGAACGACCCCACCCTGTGAAACTCGAAGACCTTCAGCCTCACGCCCAAGTGGGTGGCATCCGCCCCGACGGCCCGGTCACCGTAGTTGCCACAAAGTGGCTGGGATCCGCAGCCATCGAGATCACCTACAAGACCCCATCGGGCGGTCAACATACCAAGATCCTCTACCGAACCGACGAGGACACCCTCGAACCCCTCTCCCAGCCCATCCCCTGGACCTTCGACGCCGACGGCGCACTCTTCCGCCTAGTCTCAGAAGCCCACCGCATCCGTCTCGCCCATCTATTCGATCCCCTCCTGGCGGTCCATACCTCCCTCGTCGAGCCCCTGCCCCACCAGATCACGGCCGTCTACGAGTCAATGCTCCCCCGCCAGCCCCTCCGCTACCTCCTCGCCGACGATCCCGGCAGCGGCAAGACGATCATGGCGGGGCTGCTCATGAAGGAGTTGATCGCCCGGGGCGACCTCGAGCGCTGTCTGGTCGTGTGCCCCGGCAGCCTCGCCGAGCAGTGGCAGGACGAGTTGGAGCACCGGTTCCATCTCCCCTTCACCGTCTACACCAGCGACGCGCTTCAGGCGGCACGCCCGGACAACTGGTTCGAGAAGAACGACCTGGTGATCGCGCGCCTCGACATGCTCTCCCGCAACGAGGAAGTCCAGGAACTGCTCCAGGCACCCGACTGCCGCTGGGATCTCGTGGTTTGTGACTAAGCCCACAAGATGTCGGCCACCTATTTCGGCCGGAAGGTCAAGTACACGAAGCGCTACCGGCTGGGGCAGCTACTTGGCCGCCTCACCCGCCACTTTCTGCTCATGACGGCGACGCCCCACAACGGCAAGGAGGACGACTTCCAGCTCTTCATGGCGCTGCTCGACGGCGACCGGTTCGAGGGCCGTTTCCGTTCCGGCGTTCACCGTGCCGACACCTCCGACCTGATGCGACGCATGGTCAAGGAGAAGCTGCTGAAGTTCGACGGCACACCTCTCTTCCCGGTGCGCCGGGCCTACACCGTCCCCTACCGACTCTCGCAGGCCGAGGCCTCGCTGTACGACGCGGTTACTCAATATGTGAAGCAGGAGTTCAATCGCGCGGACGCCCTGGGAGGCAAAAAGCGGACGACCATCGGGTTCGCGTTGACGATCCTCCAACGCCGTCTCGCATCTTCGCCCGCGGCGATCTACCGGTCCCTGCGCCGGCGCCGAGGGCGCCTCCAGACCCGGCTTCAGGAGCTGGAAGAGTTCCTCCGGACCGGTGGTGCCCAACCGCAGTTCGCCTTTGACGGTCCCGAGCTGGATCTGGAAGACCTGGAGGACCTGGAAGACGTCCCCGAGGATGAAGCCGAGGCCGCGGAAGCCGAGGTGTTGGACCAGGCCACCGCCGCTCAGTCGAGCGGGGAGCTGCGTGCGGAAATCGACACCCTGAGGAGGCTCGAACGGCTGGCGCGCGACGTACTGAACCGAAGCGACGACACCAAATGGCGGGAGCTGGCAGGTCTTCTGAACAAGATCTTCACGCCCGCCGGCCTGGCCTCCCGGATCAAGGAGCCCGAGGCCGAATACGGAGCCGGGGACATTCCGCCTCCCCAGCCCTCCCCGGGCCAGAAGCTCGTCGTCTTCACCGAGCACAAGGACACCCTCAACTACCTGCACGACCGCATTACCACGCTGGTTGGGCAGTCGGAGGCTGTGGTTGTGATTCACGGCGGGTTGAACCGGCGCGATCGGCTGAAGGCACAGGAGGCGTTCCGCAACGATCCCACGGTCAAGGTGCTGCTGGCCACCGACGCAGCGGGCGAAGGAATCAACCTGCAGCGCGCGCACCTGATGGTGAACTACGACCTGCCGTGGAATCCCAACCGGCTGGAGCAGCGCTTCGGGCGCATCCACCGCGGAGATCCGATCCCATCTGGACACGGTTGTCGGCGAGGCGCTCGACCGGGATGTGCTGCGCGGGCTCATGAACCAGCACGCGCTGGCCCGGGACACGATGGACACCAGCCGTCTGCACGCGGTCCGGGAGGAGATGGAGCGCGCGGACGCGAGACGGCTGCAACCCCACTTCATCGAGTTGTTCTTCCTGGAGGCCTTCAAGCACCTGGGCGGGGCCGCCAGGCAGCGGGAGCCGCGGCGGTATCAGATCTCCCGGGTGCCCGCGGTGGTGCGAAGACGGGCCGACGACATAGTTACCGCAGAGCCGGTGTCCCCACGCTACCAGCGCATCGCCTTCGAGAAGTCTCTCGTCGCGCCCCGGGGACAGCCGCACGCGGCGTTCGTTTGTCCCGGACACCCGCTCCTCGACGCCGTGCTGGACTTGACGCTTGAACGGAACCGCACGCTCCTGAAGCGCGGCGCGGTGCTGGTCGACGACCGCGACCATGGTGTGGAGCCGCACGTTCTCCTCTACCTGGAGCATGCGGTGCACGACGCCCGCCCGACGCAAGCCGGTGGCGACCGGGTGATCTCGAAGCGGATGATCTACCTCGATTTCGGTCCAGACGGTGCGCGGGGACACGTCCGGTACGCTCCCTACCTTGATTTCCGGCCGCTTGGGGCGGACGAACCGCGTCCAGATGAGATACTCGGTCGCCCGGAGTGTGCATGGATCGATCGGGGACTTGAGGAGAGGGCAGAGGGTTACGCCACCGAGAATGTCGTGGCCGAGCATCTGTCGGAGGTTCGCGAAGTGAGAATGTCCGCCATCGACAAGACCGAGGCGGCGGTCAAGGACCGGCTCACAAAGGAGATTTCCTACTGGGATCACCGTGCCGAGACGCTGAAGCTTGCGGAGAGGGCCGGTCGGACCAACGCCCGCGTGAACTCAGGGGAGGCGGCCAAGAGGGCCGACCAGCTTCAGGCCAGGCTCGGGGACCGGCTTGAGGAGCTCAACCTGCAGCGGCGCATCTCTGCGGGGGCGCCGGTCGTGCTCGGTGGGATGCTGGTCGTGCCCAAGGGGGTACTCGACAGGATCGCTGGCCTCAAGGCGAAGAAAGACGCGGTGACCACGGACACCCAGGCGATCGCGGCAAAGGCCCGCAACATCGTCATGGATGTGGAGCGCGGGATGGGTTACGAACCGACCGACCGGGAGTTCGAGAAGCTGGGATACGACGTTGAGAGCCGGGTTCCCGAAACGGGGAAACTCCGGTTCATCGAGGTGAAGGGGCGGGTGGAGAGGGCGCCGACGATCACGGTTACCCGGAACGAGATTCTGTTCTCACTGAACAAGCCGGACGACTTCGTCCTGGCGATCGTGGAGTTCCTGGAGAAGGGGGGGCACCGGGTTCACTATCTGCGGCAGCCCTTCCAGCGGGAGCCGGACTTCGGGGCGAGCAGCGTCAACTACAGCTTCGCGGATCTGTTGGCGCGGGCGGGGGAGCCGTCGTGAGAAACAACGCGATTCCGCCTTACGGCAGCCTTACCTGCGGAACTTCCGCATGAATCCACCGCCGGGAACCACACGATTGCCAGCAGGGTAAGTTGGGTAAGCCCACGTGCCGACCCCACCCAGGAACCGGACCCCCCGAGCTCTTCCGGAGGACGAGAATGCACCCGAGAATCCCCATCTTTGCCATCGCCGCCACGGCTGCAGCCCTCACCGGTTGTATCACCGGGGCGCCGATGTCCCTGCAGGGGGTGGCGCCGGCAGGAAAAAGTCAGGCTCTGAACTGCGCCACCCAACAACTCATCCTTCTCGGCTACACGATTGAAGCGGGGGACGGCGTGGTCGGCTTCGTGCGAGGCGAGAAGCAACTGACCGCTGAGGAGATGTTCTTCCTCCCCGGCACGAATGAGCGCGATGTACTCACCGCTACGGTTTTCGACGACGACACGACAGGCTCGGCCTCGCTCAGCGTCACCGCGGCCATCAGAACAGATTCAAGAACCGGTGCCCCCACGAAGCGCGGAAGCGCGGACGCCGACAGCATCATGGCCATGTACCGAGCAGACGGCTTCCGGGAATCGGGAGGACGCGCGCCGCTGAGCAGCGAATTCCGGCGGCCCGCCAAACCGCCCTCGTAGCTTGGGTCTTCCAGGAACGCGAACTGGCGGACCGGTTGCTGGAAGGGGCGGACGCGCCCGCGCGGCTGGGGACGGATGAGCTGCTGGAGTTGTTGCGGGGGTAGAGGGGGGGAGGCGCGCCGCAATTGACTCGCCTACCCGTTCGAAGCACTCCGCCCATGCCGCTCAAAGAATTCGTCGGTCCCCGCCGGCAGCAGCAGGCTGTCCGCAATCCCGGCAATCTCCTCGGCTTCCTTCCAGGCCTGCTCCAGGACCCAGAGCTCGCCCTCGAGCGCGCGCCGTTCCCGTTCTTCATGAAGGGCCATTTCGAGGGCGAGTCTGGTGGGCTTCGGCATGCTCTTGACATACCCCGTCCGGCCCGCCCGGTCGGTGTGCCGTTGCCGGGCGACCGCTGAAAGGAACCCTCCGGGGTGACGGTGTGATGCGATCTCGGCGACGGCGGCCCGGACCGTCCCCCGTGCCCCGCCCCATCCGTTGACGAAGGGAACGATCGCCCCGGCTACCCGCCGTGCGTTCTCCCCCTCGAAACCGGCCGTTCGCTTTCCCTGGCGGATTTCGACGCGGAACCCGGGCTGGTGGTCGTCCGGCAGGACCCTGATCGTTTCCAGGTCGCCAGCGCGGAACCTGGCGACAGTCTCCGGCGTGACCGAAGCGTCGGCCGCAGCCAGCCCGACACGCACTTTGGCGACCGGGCTACGGTGAGCCCAGTACGCCAGGCCGAAGACGGCCGGAAGCAGCAGGAGCGTACCGGAAAAGGCGATTACCTGGTACAACGCGGCACCTGCCGGTATCCCGACCACAGTCATCCCGGCCATTCTTCGCATCCGCTCGCCCAACTGATCCCCATACCGCCAGGCGGCGAACTCCGGACGCAGCGGCTTCCCGATTCGTACAAGTTCCAGCCCCTCGGGGTGGCGCGCGATGCCGATGTTCTCGGTCGACGCCCGCGTGCGCGTGTCACGGAAGAACCGCTCACACTCCTCGATCGCCTCCCACCGCTCCTCGAGCGGCGTCAGGTTCCAGCGCCTGCACTTCCGGCACACGACCCAGAGCCGTCCCTTCGCCCCGTCGAACGCGAGGCGGCACCCGACAGGGAAGTGCTCGACCACCTCGTTCGACCCGAGCGGCCTGGTGCAAGAAATGCAGGTCTGGTACACGGATTGCGCCTCCCCGTTATTATTGCGCCCGTCCACATTGGAAGAGGGGACGAGACTGCGGCAAGCCGGCAGCCCCCAACATCCCCCACCTGACGAAAGCCCGAAACATATGACCACCAACCCACTCGCACTGCACCTGTCGCGTACCGTTGCGGCCAGCCCCGCCCGGATCTTCGACGCCTGGACCGTCGCCGATCAACTGAAACGCTGGACCTGCCCCGACCCGAACGCGGCGGTGGAAGTCGACATCGACCTGCGGGCAGGCGGACACTACTCCATTCGCATGGACGCCGAGGGCGGACCCTTCACCGCTCTCGGCACTTACCGCGTGGTCGACTCGCCGCGCCGACTGGTCTACACCTGGCGCTGGAAGGAAGAGACCCACCCGATGAGAGAGGAGACTCTGGTGACGGTGGAACTGGTGCCGGTAGAGGGCGGGACCGAGATCCGGCTGGCTCACGAAAGCTTCCCCACGCCGAGCGACGTGGACGGTCACGAGGAGGGGTGGAAGATCTGTCTGGACAGGCTCGCGGACCTGGTGACGGTCCGCTGAATCACCCCCGTCTCAACGGCCACATCTGGATCGACTCCACCCCAAGCTCGTCCCTGGTCCTCCCCAGGATGTAGTCTTCGCCAATCTCCTTGATCACGAGAGACCGGGGAGTCTCCACAAACCCCAGCACCCGCCCCGTGGGATCGAAGACGGTCCAGAGCGGGGCCGGTCTCTCCTCTCCGGGAAAGTCGTATTCCCGGACCCAGAGGTAGCCCGCGGCGTCACCCATGACCTGGGAGAAAACCGGGAAGGTCTTCGCCATCTGCGCGGATTCGTGGAACTCGCGCTCTCTTTTCAGCAGGTCCGCGCTCACCGGTGGATTCCGGCGCTTGAGGATGGCGATTTCCTGTTCGACGTAGCGGTCGTGGTCGGCCTGCGTCGTGGGGCGGGGGTCATGGTCGAGCCGAATGATCCGTGCGAGGGTGCCGTCCGCCCGGAACGCCTTGAACTCGTAGCGGTTGGAAAGGCCCACGAAGACGAGATCGCCCCAAAGCCCCATCTCGAGGGTCCGGCTGTAGACCACCGAGTAGGGATGGGACTCCTGTTCGCGTTCGAAGAAAACCTGGTACGTCTCGAACTCAGAATAGCTTCCGAGGTAGGCGGACCTGGTAGCGTCGCCGTTCCAGATCTCGATTCCGGAAGAGACCGGTTCCTCGTTGACGGTTACAAGGATCGTGCCGTCCGCGCGCGAGGCCCTGGGCCACCGGGTGTCTGGTGGCAGGCCCCCCAGGCGAAAAGAGCGCCCGAAGTTTCCGTTGGTGTCGAAAATGGAGACCATACCGGCGAACCCCGAGTACCACGCCATGATCGAGTCACCCTGCCAGGGCTCGACCGCCGCTAGGTAACCTGGTTCGAACTCTCCGGGTCCCTCGCCTGCTCGTCCCCATGACTCAAGATGGATTCCGGACGCGTCGAACACTCGCAGCTCGCCTGAACTCCGGTGCGCCACCACGATTCGCCCATCGGGAAGCCTGTGGGCGTCGAGTGCCCGGTAGAAGATGTACGGATCTTCCCCGTCGAACTTGCCGATCGACAGGGAGGGCTCGGGCCCGATCCGCCATCCCAGCCGCGACCCTTCGGGCGGGCTGGCGTTTTCGACGATCTCGATGCCGGCGCTGTCGCGCACCTGTCCGGCGCGCAGCCCGTCAGCCCCCTCCCGGTCCCCTTGACAGGCCAACAACCCCATGGCGACGAAGGCCACGAAGAGAGCCCCCATTCGATTGCGATTCCTCATTTCGATCCCCTCCTCTGCTCTCTGAACCGATCAATCACCCTCCCGCCCGTGCCTCTCAAAGAACGCGCCGGTCCCCGCCGGCAGCAACAGGTTGTCCGAAATCGCGGCGATCTCTTCCGCCTCCTTCCACGCCTGCTCCAGGACCCAGAGTTCGCCTTCAAGGGCACGCCGTTCCTGTTCCTCGTGAAGGGCCATTTCGAGGGCGAGCTTGGTGGTTTGCGGGAACGACCGAATATGTCCCTTGCGGAACCTCAAGCCGCGGTGGCCCTTGTTCGCCGTGTCGGTGATGAACCGGCTCGGGTGGCCGCTGCGGGCGATCTCGTCCACCGCACACTCGACCTTGTACCGAGTCCCGCCGGCGGGATTAAACGCCGGGATGACGGCGGCGGCGACGCGCCTGGCGTCTTCGCCCCTGAACCACGCCTTTCGGGTCAGCTTGTGGACCTCCACTCCGAATCCGGGCTCTCCGTCGTCGGGCAACAGGCGGATCGACCAGTCGTCCTTGAATCTGAATCTGATGATATCGCGGCGTTCTCTTGCGCCATCTTCGTCGACACCGCCGCCAACCCGGACCCTGCCGACTGTGCGCAGGAGAAGCCAGGCGAGGCCTGCCGCGCCGGTGACGGGCAAGAGGCCTGTAGGCAGCACAAGGACACCTGCATCCAGGGCAAAGATCGCCGCATAGTAGGTGACGAACGCACCGTTCGTGCGAAACATACGCCGCCTGAACCGCTGCATATACCGCCAGGCCGCGAACTCGCGGCGCCGCGCCCTCCCGATCCGCACCAGATCCAGTCCCCCGGGATGCCGCGCGATCCCGATATTCTCGGTCGATACCCGCACGGGGGTGTCGCGGAAGATCCGCTCGCATTCCTCGATCGCCTCCCAGCGTTCCTCGATCGGCGTCAGGTTCCAGCGGAGGCACTTACGGCAAATCACCCACAGCCGCCCCTTCTCACCGTCGAATGCGAGGCGGCGCCCCACAGGGAAGTGCTCGACCAACTGGTTCGAGCCGAGGGGCCTGGTGCAGAAGATGCAGGTCTGGTACATGGATTCTCGCGGTGTGCTACTGGACACTTCGGCCAACGCGCCTCATCGTAAGCGTCACCATGGCCAAAATCACGTATCGCGCGGTTCTTGCGCTTGCCCTGCTCACATCCCTCCTGGTCCCCGCCTGCGGCGACGGGCAGCCATCGAACGCCGACGAATCCCAGGGCACCCCCAAGGTCCTCCTGATCGGCATCGACGGCGTGCGCCCCGATGTCCTCGCCGAAGTCCCCACCCCCAACATCGACGCGCTCGCCGACGCCGGCTGGTATACCGACCAGGCCCGCACCACCACCCCCTCCGTCAGCGGCCCCTCCTGGTCCTCGATGCTCACCGGCGTGTGGCCCGAAAAGCACGGCGTCACCAACAACAACTTCACGGGACGCGACTACGCCCAGTACCCCTCATTCCTCACCCGGGTCGAACAGGTCCGCCCCGAACTGGCCACCTTCGCCGCGCTCGACTGGCTCCCCCTCGCCCAGCTGCCCGACGACCCCACCCCCCTCCTCCCCCCCGCCATCGACACGCGCATCACGCTCGACGGCTACGAGCACGGCTGGGCGGAAGCCGACGGGATGGTCACCGCGCAGGCCGTGGAGCACATCGCCCAAGCCGATCCCGACGCCCTCTTCGTCTACCTCGGCAACCCCGACGAGACCAGTCACCAGAACGGCTCGATCGGCGCCGAATACCGGGACGCCATCGCGCTGTCGGACGGCCACGTCGGCATGCTCATGGACGCGGTCCGCGCGCGGTACACATACGCCGACGAGGACTGGCTGATCCTCATCAGCACCGACCACGGCCGGCGCCCCGACGGCGGCCACGGCGGCGATTCCCCCGAAGAGATGACGATCTTCATCCTGGCGAGCGGCCCGGCGACCGCGGACTGGCCGGATCCGGGTCCCGCCTTCATTGTGGATGTCGCGGTCACCGCCCTGGACCACCTCGGCATCGGGATCGACCCGGAGTGGGAACTGGACGGAATGCCGCTGAGAACTAAACGGTAGACACCGAAGGAAAGTCCCCACCATGGCACGATACGGAATCTACGGAAGTCACACCCCGGAAACCTGTCCCCTCTACTTTGTGAAATACGCCCAGGTTTTCGTGGACATCGCCGAACTCGAACCGGAGGAGCTGGCCACAGCCTACGGGATCCGCCAGATCGAGGCCCAGTATCATTCCGCTCTGGAACACACCTTCCTGTGGATCGTCGAAGCGGAACAACCTCACCTGATCGAGGCGTTCGGCATCGATACCGGCCTCGCTTCGTTCAACACGATCCGGATCGTGCCGATACATACCTTCGCCGAGACGGTGGATCGGTTGAAGATGGCGCATCACCTTTGAGGGGGAGCACACGAGTGAGCAGTCACGGCCGGACCCGAATCAACCGCACCCTCGAGATCTTCGAGGCCGCGCGGCGGCCGCTCTTCACGGTGCTCGACGGCATCGCGCGGGACGATCTCGACTGGAACCCCGCGCCGGGATCGCGAGGCATCGGCAAGATCTGCCGCCACATGTACCGGGTGGACATCTGGTTCCTGAAGCGCTTGGGGATCGAGCCGGTGATTTCGCACGACGCGCCGGGGACGGCCGATGAGATCGCCGGACGGATGCGCCGGATCCAGGAGCAGGTGATGGCCGAGGTGGAGGGGTGCGAGAGCGATGAGGAGCTGATGGCGGAGCGCACTTCGCTCGACGGGAAGAAGGGGGCGCGGATGGGTGTGGACGTGATCCACATGGCGCAACATTATCTGTATCACCTGGCGCAGATGACCTACCTGCGCCGGATCCGCGACCGGGACTGGAAGGCGCCGCTGGATGCGTGGGAGCACGCGACGCATGTGATCGGGGACCTGATTCTGGAGTGAACGACGGGAGGGATCGGATGCAGGGCACGATGGTCATTGAAGAGCGGACGTACTCGCTGAACCGGTTCCGCGCGCAATGAACCGCTCGGCGTCCACGTGCCTGGTCGTCGCCACGATCGCCTGGACGGCCGCGTGCAGCGAGCCGAACCAGGCTCCGTTCTCATGCGGTCCGACGCCACCCCAGACCGTGGACATCGGCGATTCGGTCTCGTTCATGCCCTGTTTCACGGACCCGGACGCGGACCCTCTCACCATCAGCGCCGAGGTGGCCCATCATCAGCAGGCTTTTGCGACAGCATCCGTGTCCGGCGAGACCGTGACGATCCACGGGAAGGACGAGCACGCCCCATTGCCTGTCACGGTGACCGCGACCGACCCCACCGGGCTGTATGCCGTGGAAGAGGTGGAGGTGACGGTTCGGGGTCGTCACGACCTTGCCGTCCTGGTGGCCTGGCCCGATTCGCAGACCGTCCAGGACGACCGATTCGAACTGCATTTCGAGATCGGCAATGTGGGCAGCACTCATGCCAGGTTGTCCACATGGAGCGTGCGCGTATCGAGCGACTCGGTCATCACCGTTGCCGATTCGGTTCTTGAAGGGGACTTTCACGTGCATCTCCACAACATGGCGCCGAGTGATACCATTTACCTTTGGGTGCCCTACCGAGAATTGGCAGACCCGGGCAAGCCGTACTTTGGCCTGTGCGGCGTGTCCCACACTGCGGAGTACCATCTGGCCAACAACTGCTCGAAGGGGTTGAAGGTGATCTTTTCCGACGCGACCCGCAACCTCATCGAGATCAACTACGAGGGACTCCGCCACCCGTCGTCAAGCATTTCTCATGAGGTGATCGTCCGCCGCTACCCGTAGCAGATTCCCCGCGCGTCCTCTATTCTCATCCGGTCCCCAAATGATCCGCCCATCCTGGCAACCACCCCGGGCGGGACACCGACGAGATTCACGCAAGGAGCATCCGATGACCACCGGCTCGCAAGTCGCCCATTCAGGGGTCTCAGCCGCCCTCCTCCTCTCCCTCGCCCTCGCCGCCTGCGCCGACCCCGCCCCCGACGAGGCCGCACCCGCCGACGACGGATCCTCCATGCAGGCCCTCGTCGACCAGTACGCTGTCTTCCGCCTCGAGGCCGACCTCTCCCACCTGTCCGAGAACGACCAGCAGGTCGTGCGACTCCTGATCGAGGCCGCGCAGCCGATGGAACACGTCTTCTGGCAGGAGGCGTACGGGGACAAGGAGGCCGCGCTCGCGCTCGCGAACGGCGACGCGGCCACCCGCCGCTTCATCGAAATCAACTACGGGCCCTGGGACCGGCTGCGCGGCGACGGCCCCTTCATCGAAGGCGTGGGCGACAAGCCGGCAGGGGCCAACTTCTACCCCGCCGACATGACTGCCGAGGAATTCGAGGCCGCGGCCGCCGACAACGAGGCCCTCCGCTCCCTCTACACCCTCGTGCGCCGCAACGACGACGGCGCGCTGGTCGCACAGCCCTACCACGAGGCCTTCGCCGAGGCCCACATGGCCGCCGCCGCCAGGCTCCGCCAAGCCGCCGAACTGGCCAGCGACCCCGCCCTCGCCCACTACCTCATGCTCCGCGCCGACGCCCTCGAGACCGACGACTACCAGCCGAGCGACATGACCTGGCTCGACATGAAGCAGAACCCGATCGACGTCGTGATCGGCCCGATCGAGACGTACGAGGACCAGCTCTTCGGAGCGAAGGCCGCACACGAAGGCTTCGTCCTGATCAAGGACATGGCGTGGAGCGAGAGGCTGGCGCGTTTCGCGGCGCTGCTTCCCAGCCTCCAGGAGAGCCTTCCCGTCGCGGACGAGTACAAGACCGAGACTCCGGGCACCGACTCCGACCTGAACGCGTACGACGCAGTCTACTACGCCGGCGACGCCAACGCGGGCGCCAAGACGATCGCAATCAACCTCCCCAACGACGAGGAGGTCCAGCTCGCCAAGGGGACCCGCCGCCTTCAGCTCAAGAACGCCATGCAGGCCAAGTTCGACAAGATCATGGTGGGGATCGCGGAGGAACTGATCGACGAGGACCAGCAGCAGTACGTCGTCTTCGATGCCTTCTTCGGCAACACGATGTTCCACGAGGTCGCCCACGGGCTCGGCGTCAAGAACACGATCAACGGCCAGGGGACGGTGCGCGAGGCGCTGCGCGAGCACGCGTCACCGATGGAGGAGGGGAAGGCGGACGTGGTCGGGCTCCATATGGTGACCCAGCTGTTCGAGCGCGGCGAGCTGACCGAACACTCGGTCGAGCACCACTACGTGACGTTCCTGGCGGGGATCTTTCGTTCGGTCCGCTTCGGCGCCGCGAGTGCCCACGGCCGCGCGAACATGGTGCGGTTCAACTACTTCCGGGAGCAGGGCGCCTTCAGCCGGGACGAGGCGACGGGGAAGTACCGGGTCGACTTCGAGGCGATGCGGGAGGCGGTGGCGGGGCTGAGCAACCTGATTCTGACGCTTCAGGGGGATGGGGATTATGAGGGAGTCGCCCAGCTGATCGAGGAGAAGGGGATCGTGCCGCCGGATCTGCAGGCGGACCTGGATCGGCTGGATGCGGCGGGGATTCCGCGTGATATCGTGTTCGAACAGGGGGTGAGCGTGTTGTTTGGGGAATAAATGACAAGCAGAGTTGTCATAATGTAAACTGCGATTTACCTGAGCAGGGAGGCTTGGGGGATGAGAAGCAATCTTCTGTTGGTGGGCGCCGCGGCGGGCGCAGTCGGCCTTGCGGCCTGTGAGACCGACACCGGCTCGAACGCTGCGGGACCGGATGTCGTCACCGAGACTATCGGTGACACGACCGTGGTCCGCACCGTGTCGGGGAGCGTGTGGGAGGGGGAGGTGGCCCTGGTGCCCGAAATCTCGATCGGCGAACTCGAGGGGGACGAGGAGTACCTCTTCGGCAACATCTGGTCGATCGCGGTGGACGATGAACACAACGTGTACGTGTTCGATGGACAGGCTCACCACGTCCGCGTCTTCGACTCCGAGGGTGCATACGTGGAGACGCTGGGACGCCGGGGAGAGGGGCCGGGCGAATTCAGAAGCGCCGAGGCCATCGACATTCTTCCGGATGGCCGACTGTTGGTGCGCGATATCGGGAACAAGCGGGTTGCCGTCTTCGGTCCCGGTGCCGGAGAGACCGACCACTGGGGATACGATCCGGGGAACTCCGGTTCGAATTCCCCTCTTCATACCGACACGCACGGCCGCACATATCTGATCACCCGCGATCTGTCGAGCACTGATTGGGTCTGGCACATCATCGTGCTGGGGCCGGACGGGACGCACCTCGATACGCTCCCTGAACCCACGAGCCCTTACGAGCCTCCTGTCGTGGTGGCCGAGGGCGAGGTCGAGGGAGGAAATGCGAGGTACACCGCACCGGTACCCTTCGCCCCCTCGTTTCAGTGGACCATCCACCCCAGCGGCCATTTCGTCACCGGCCTGCCCGCCGACTACCGGATCGACGTCAACCGCGACGACGGCATACTCAGAATCGAACGGACCACGGATCCCGCACCGGTCCACGCCGACGAGGGCGCCCGGCGGCGCGAAAGCGTCGAACGGCGCCTGCAATCCAACATTCCAGGCTGGAGCTGGGACGGCCCCTCGATCCCGGAACACAAGCCGTTCTACCAGCAACTGCTGGCTGGACGGGACGGCCGCATCTGGGTGAGGCTGTGGACCGAGGCACACGCCGTGGAAGACGAGGACCACGATCCGAACGATCCCTCACCGGCGCCGGTGACCTGGGTTGAGCCGCTGCGCTACGACGTCTTCGAGCCCGACGGGACGTATCTGGGGGTGGTGGCGCCGCCGGACGATTTCACGCCGTTCGTGAACCCGGTCTTCGATGGGGACTACGTGTGGGGGGTGACCCGGGACGGGCTGGGGGTGGAGCGGGTGGTGCGGTACCGGATTGTGGTGGGTGGGGGGTGAGTCGACTTTGGCGCGGAACCGTTCGAACGCGATCTTCATCGCGGCATCCGGAGTCATCGCCGGAGTCGCCGAGATGTAGGACAGGTGAACAGCCGTATCATCTGGGAGGCTCGAAATGCGACTAGCACTACCCTTCCTCCTCACCGCGCTGACGGGGTGCCAGGAACCTCCGAAGTCGACCAGCGTCCCGCCCAACGATCCGATAGCGCAGGCAGCGCTGGATGGTGACTACCCGCGCGTCATGCGGGCGTCACCGGAGATCACCAACTACGCGCTCCCGAACTGGCCGCTGGAGCCGGGTGATACAGTGACGGGGGTCCAGTGGAGAAAGCTGAGCCGGAAATACGGAAGCAAATGGGGAATGGGCGTGGTATGGGTGGTGGGCCAAAGCGGCGCCGTGCTGCCGTTCGTGGCCGGGTTCGACTACGGCTTCACGAATATCTATGTGGGCCATTTGCCGGCGAGGCTCGATCATTATGGCTCCGGGGGTGGACGTGGGCATTGGGCATCCGACCTGGAAAGCGAGCTTCCGGCGTCGCTGCGCGGGGTGGTGGATGTCCCGGCTAACATCCCAAGCTCGGTAGAGTGGCAGGATTTCCGGAACCTGGTGAAGAGTACTCCCGGCGGCTTGCGCGAGATTCTGGAGAAAGAACGGGTCAAGTACTACGGGCCGGGTGCGTCATGGTGAGCCGGGCCCGGACAGTTCACCTGGTGAAGGGAGGATCGGACGATGCGAACCTGTTTTCTGCTGTTGACGACGCCGTTCATTCTCGCGGCCTGCGAAGCCGAAACGGTGCCTCCCGTTGCCAAACCCGAGGTCGTCACCGAAACCATCGGCGACACCACCGTGGTGCGCACCCTGTCGGGAAGCGTCTGGGGCACGGAAGCTACCCTGGTCCTCGACGTCTCAATCGGTGAACTCGACGGGGCCGAGGAATATCTCTTCGGTTGGATCTTCTCGATCGCGGTGGATGATGACCGCAACGTCTACGTGTTCGACGGCCAGGCTCAGGAGGTGCGCGTCTTCGACTCGGCCGGGGTTTACGTGAAGACGCTGGGCAGACGCGGAGAGGGTCCGCGCGAGTTCAACCGCGCCGAGGCCATCGCGCTGCTGCCGGACAGCCGGCTGGTGGTGCGCGATCCCGGAAACCAGCGGCTAGAAGTCTTCGTTCCCGCCACCGGCGAGTCGGAACAATGGGGGTACAACGCAGGTGGATTACACTCGTCCTTCCCGTTGTACACCGACGTGAACGGACGCACGCTCGTGCGTACCGGCGTCCTGTCTCGGGACGACGGACTGTACCTCATCGTGTTCGGACCGGATGGAACGCAAGTCGACTCCCTCCCGGATCCCTCGAGCACCCATGAGCCCCCGATGCTGAGTGCCGAGAGAAGAGGTGTCAACGCGAGTGGACAACCCACGCATGTTTCGACGACAACACCCGTGCCGTTCAACCCCGTGTTTCTCTGGACGGTCCACCCCAGCGGCCATTTCCTGACCGGTCTGTCCTCCGAATACCGGATCGACCTCGCCCGCGACGACGGCGTGCTCCGGATCGAACGCGCCGCGGATCCGGTTCCGGTGAACGACGAGGAGCGCGCCTCCGAACGCGAACGCACAACGCGGGGAATGCGGAACGTGGACCCGGACTGGAACTGGAACGGCCCGCCGATCCCCGATCACAAGCCGTTCTTTCACGAACTGCTGGCGGGCCGGGACGGACGCATCTGGGTGAGGCTGTCTGCCGAGGCACGCGCGGTCGAGAACGAGGATCGCGACCCGGAGGATCCCTCTTCGATTCCCGTGTTCTGGAGAGAACTGGTACGCTACGATGTCTTCGAGCCCGACGGGACCTATCTGGGAGTCGTGGCGCCGCCGGACGATTTCACGCCCTATGTGGAACCGGTCTTCGACGGGGACTACGTCTGGGCGGTGACCCGGGACGAGTTGGGGGTCCAGCGGGTGGTGCGGTTTCGGATTGTGGTGAGCGGGGGCTGAGCACGCTGGCCCGAAAACGAAAACGATCCCGGAAGCGCACGAAGCGGAGATCCCGCCACCGCCCCGATTCCAGGATCCTCTCCCTGGCCCGGCAACCCAACCGAGATGCCGCAGAAGAGGAAGCACGACGGCATCCGCGCGGCAACTCGCGATTCCTGCTAGACTGGTAGCCAGGGGACGTGCAAGCAAACCAGTGCCGGGCATTCGCAAATGGGCAGACACCGAGCCATGCGCCCCCCTGCCGGCGCGGAGAAGGTGCGCACTCTCATGCGGCGCCTCGGGAACGCCGCCCGCGGGGAGGGCAGGATATACCTGGTCGGGGGCAGCTCGGCAGTGCTGCTGGGGTGGAGGGAGACCACGGTGGACATCGACCTCAAGCTCGACCCCGAACCGCCCGGCGTGTTCGCCGCGATCGCGCGGGCGAAGGACGCGCTCGCCATCAACATCGAGCTTGCCGCCCCCGACGACTTCATCCCCGCGCTTCCGGGCTGGCGGGAGCGGAGCCGGTTCATCGTCAGGCACGGCCGGGTCGACTACTATCACTATGACTTCCATGCGCAGGCTCTCGCGAAGATCGAGCGCGGACATGAACTGGACCTTTTCGATGTCGGCGAGATGGCGCGCCGGAGCTTGATCCAGCCGGGGCGATTGGCGGAATTGTTCGACGCCATTTACCCGGATCTCGAACGTTACCCCGCCATTGACCCGCCCAGCTTTCGGCTGAAAGTGAGTCGCGCGATCGCGGAGATCCGGCCATGACGTCCACGGGCGATGCGGCGGCCGGCCGCACGGCGACGGCTGCGGCGGCCGTTCCCGGCGATCTACCGGGCGCGGACCTCGTCGCCAAGGGGATCCGGGCGCTGCGTAGCGGAGAAACGACTGTCGAGGCGCTCCTCGTCTCCGTGGGAGCGACGCGGCTGCGGGCGGCGGGACTGGACATTCCTCCCGCGCCACCGCTGCCGCACCCACCCGAGATATCGCTCTACCTCGCCATCGGCGCCGACCATCCCGGGGACGCGCATTCCCGCTACAATGCGCTCATCCGCCGGCTGGTCAGTTTCGAACGGGCGCTGGAGCGGCGGGTTCGCGCGGAATTGCCGGACGGTCAGCGGCGGACCCGAAAACATCAACCACAGTTTCCATAATGTAAACTACAGTTCACCTGGTAAAGGGAGGACCGGACGATGAGAACCCATTTCCTGCTCTTGACGACGCCGTTCATTCTCGCGGCTTGCGCATCCGACGCGGACCCTTCCGCGGACGGACCGGACGTGGTCATCGAAACCATCGGCGACACGACCGTGGTCCGCACTCTGTCGGGAAGCGTGTGGGGTGCGGAGGCGACCCTGGTTCCCGAGGTCTCGATCGGCGAACTCGACGGCCCCGACGAGTATCTCTTCGGATGGATCTTCTCGATCGCGGTGGACGATGATCGCAACGTCTACGTGTTCGACTACCAGGCCCAGCATGTCGGCGTCTACGACGCTGAGGGGAATCACGTCGAGACGCTGGGCAGGCCGGGTGAAGGACCGGGCGAGTTCAACCGCGCCGAGGCCATCGCGATGCTGCCGGACGGGCGGCTGGTGGTGCGCAATCCCGGCAACCAGCGCATCGAGGTCTTCGGTCCGGAACCCGGCCACACGGAGCAGTGGGGATACCCCGCGGGGGGCCTGCACTCGGTTACACCGCTGTACACGGACATGCACGGTCGTACGATGGTGTCCATAGTCGACCGATCCCGGTACCCGTCCTCCGGCGGCGGCAGTCTCGTCACGCAACTGCTCGTGCTGGGCCCGGACGGGACTCCCGTGGACACGCTCCCTCAACCGACGAGCCCATCGACGACCGGGTTCGGGCCCTTCAGCCCCATGTTCCAATGGACGGTCCACCCCAGCGGCCATTTCCTCACCGGCATGCCCTCCGAGTACCGGATCGACCTTGCCCGGGACGACGGCGTGCTCCGAATCGAACGCGCTGTGGATCCGGTCCCGGTCCTCGAGGAGGAGGGTGCCTACGCTCGAGAACAGATGGAGCGCTCCATGCGCGAGAGGGACCCGGACTGGAGCTGGAGCGGTCCGGCGGTACCGGATCACAAGCCGTTCTTCAGCGCACTCCTGACCGGCCGGGACGGACGCATCTGGGTGAGGGTGGCGGCCGAAGGATACCCGGTCGACAACGAGGATCACGACCCGGAGGATCCCTCTTCGGTGCCCGTGTCGTGGAGAACGCCGCTGCGCTTCGATGTCTTCGAGCCCGACGGGACCTACCTGGGGGCCGTGGCGCCGCCGGGCGGTGTCTCGCTCTCGGTCTTCGACGGTGACTACGTCTGGGGCGTGACCCGGGATGAGCTGGAGGTGCAGCGGGTGGTGCGGTTTCGGATTGTGGTGGGTGGGTGATGAGGGCGCATGGCCCGTAAGTCGCCACTCGCGGCCTGGCAGGACTACTTCTGCTTCCCTCAACCCCGAATCAGAACGATTCGAATGCGCGTGGCGTCTCCGCCCGGCAGGACGACTTCCCTCTCCTCTCCCTCGCGGGCCCCGAGCAGCGCATGGCCGACGGCGGAGTCGCGAGAGACTTCCCCCTTTTCCCAGTCCGGCTCCCGGCCAACCACGACTCGGACAATGATTTCACGGGCCTCGAAGTCGTACACCCACACCCTGTCGCCCACCCCGACCCGGCGGGCGGGTTTCGCATCCGGGGGGTCCGGCGGCCAGAGAATCGAGCTGAGCTGGCCGCGGACAAAGCCCATAGCCCGCCTTCGGTCGGCTGGAACGCCAATGGTCTCCTCCATTTCCCGCAGAAAGCGGCGCCAAACCTCGCGCCCGGCCACGGAACGCCGCCACGCCCGGTGAGCCTCGGCCGGAAAGCGTCTCTTGCCGTAGTCCCATGCGGCCTCGCGGAAATTCTGTCCCGACTTGGCGGCGTGGAACGACAGGTATGCGTCGAGGATCTCGGCGATGGCCTCGTTCGCGTCGGCCACGATGTCGAAGCGGGCGAACTCCCGGTTGCGGATGCTCCCCCGGCCCGCCGGGAAATGGAATCTCCAGCCGCGACCGTCCTCCGAGACCGCCAGCTGGACGGCCTGGATGGAGAAGTCGTCGAAAGGATGATCGCCGGGGGTGGCCGCCGGTCCCGGGAGTTCTCCGATCCTGATGAGAATCCGTGGATCGCCGGTAGGATGGGAGAGTGCGAAGTCGACGGCGCCGGCCGGGGTCTTGAAACCGGGCGTGACCGCCGTGTTGTCCGCGACATCCCAACCGAGATGCCGCAGGAGAGGGAGGAGGACGCCGTCCGCGACATCGCGCCGGGTCCGGGTCGCGATGCTCCGCTGCTCGAGGTCATCCACAAGGCCGTTGAGCTTCTCGGTGAGGGATTCGATGCGCAGACGGCGGTCGAAGAGGGGCAGCCCACCCGCCGGATCGTCCACGGGGCGCGGCTCTCCGCCGGGGTCATGCGGTCTGTCCGCGTCCACTACGCTGCTCGTTTGATCCATCGCCTGAGGCAGTCATCGGTCGGAGGCAGGTCTCTCCCTTCCTGGAGCACCGCTATTCATCGGGCCACTCTCTTCGCGACGATCTCACCATGGGCAGCCCCTCGTCCCCCGAAGTCCCCCGCACCGGGTATCGTCCCAATTCCCCACCGCCCTCCACCGCCGTCAGCACTTCTCTCCCGGCGATGGTGGTCCGATACCTCTGCATCCTGCTCGTGGGCTTGTCGGGAATGGTCATCTCGATCCATCCAGCGTTGAGCAACGGCCTGAGAACCTGGTTCCTGAACTTGGTGCGGTCCTTTCTTCCCACCACCGCCATGAGTTTCGTGATGGGCTGCGCCGCCAACGACTTACGGAGAATATCGACTTGGTGCCGACTTGGTGCCGACTTGGTGCCGACCTGGTCCCGACCCGGTCCCTCGGTGGTTGCGCCCGAATCCTCGCCCCGCTCTCGCTTCGCGCCCACGCTCTCCAGGTAGTCATCCGAGAACCTGAACTCGAACCAGAGGCCGCCGGGCTCCAATCGGATCTCCGGTTCCGGTGTCCCGGCCCTCCTGCAAGCGCGAAGAACGCGGTCGATCCCACGTCCCCAAGTCTCGATCTTACCCGCCCAGAAGAACGCGTTCGCGATGTCCGGGTTGTAGGGCTGGGACGGATGCGGGCCGAGCAGCTTCTCCAGTGTCCAACCCTCGGGGAGTGTGCCTGGATTGTAGATGCGCAGGCGGTCATCGTGCACGCGAATCTGGATCGGGGCGGGAACCGCGTAGTCCCGGTGGACGACTGCATTGAGGAGCGACTCCCGCAGCGCCGGCTCGGGCATCGGGTAGCTTTCGACCCTGTAGATTCCGTCGTAGCCGATGCCCGCCTTCAGGTACTTGAAGAGCAGCAGCTCCATGGTCTTGTCGACCTGGGCAAAGAGATCGCCGGAAATCACATCGTGAAAGCGCACGTCCCAGTCGTTTCGGAAGTAGCCGACCTTCACGTGCGCACCCGCCACGAACCGCTCCGGATCGTGATGGAACAGCAGAATAGCCGCCTTGGTCAGGTAGTCGCCGTGCGTGAGACGCAGCTTCTCGATGAGACCGGCGTTGTCCTCGTCGAGCGCGTCGCCCGAAATCCTCTTCTCCTTGCCTGCCTGCTTGCGAAACCCCGCTATCGCGGCTGGATCAAGGTCATCCAGCGCAACCCGCGGGTCCGGCATCCCGTCCCAGCACCTTCCGGTTTTTCCGAGCAGGAAGCGGTCGAGGGCGGGGCCGCGGAGCATCTGGTTCGTGCTTCCGCTGCGCTGGTAGTAGACGCCCCGGTAGCTGATCGCCACCGGATACGGTTCGACGACGATGCGCAGGTAGGGGACACCGTCATCCTCGCGAACGTCCATCGGGGCAACGATGCCAAGGAGGTCGCGGAGCTTGTTCGGCAACTCCTCCAGTAATCGGCGACGCTCCCGGGCGGCGACTCCGACGACATTTCCGTCGTCGTCACGGCCGATCTCCAGCGTGCCGCCATCCGCATTCGCGAAGGCGCACAGCGATTTCAGGTGGTCGTCGCGCCAGGCGGTCTTCCACTCGAGGTGCTGTCCTTCGCTCAAGCGGCTTGCTCCGGTGTCCGGGGGAGTCGTCATGCAGAGAAAGCTAACGCGTCGGCGGAGGTGTTCCGGTCGTGGTTCAAGGCACCCCACTCATTTGCCCCTCACCCATCCGCAGCTTGAAAACGGCGGACGGCCTTCCGACCTTGTACCCATGGCCGCCGTCAAGCGAAGACAGCTGGAAGTAGCGTCCAGACGCGTCGTTCAGGACGCGAAGCTGGCCATCCGGGATGTCTATGACGCCATCGTGGAGCTCGTCACGAACTCCGACGATCGCTACCAGATTCTCGGGTCTTCGGGACGAGTCGAGATCGAACTGGGACGCCGGGGAAGGGGCCGGTCGTCGATCCTGCGGGTGCGCGACTTCGCGGACGGCATGACCACCGGGCAGATGAACCGCAAGCTCGGCCGGATCGGCGGACGGGTGAGCGGAATGGAGGAAGGGAAGGCGGTACGCGGCACCAATTCCCGCGGCGCAAAGGACATCGCGGCGCTCGGAAAGGTCACCTTCGAGTCGATCGCGGGCGATGGGCGCATGCACACCTGCCGGATCTTTCCGAACATGGAGTACGAGGCCGACAACTCGCGCAAGGTCACTTCGGCAGTCCGAAAGCGCCTGGGGATCGGCGAGGGCACCGGCACGGTGGTGACGATCGAAATTGATCCCAGCCACCGGATCCCCAAGATCGACACGCTCGTGCCCAATGTGGCCAGACTGGTGCGCCTTCGCGACATCGTCTGGCAGAAGCAGACCACGCTGGTGGCCCGGGGCCTGAAGAAAGGGAAGGACCGCGTGGTCAGTCTTCACCGGCCCGCCGGCAAGAGGCGCGTTTCCAGGACGTTCGCGGTGCCGGGGTATCCCGGTGCGAAGGCCAAGCTGGTCATCCATCGAGCGAGAAGGAAATTCCAGTCGGGAACAAACCGGTTCCGGCTCGGGGGGATACTGGTCAAGTCGAGGCACGCGATTCACGAGGCGACGCTCTTCGACCGGAGTCTGGAATGGGACGCGCACGCGCAGTGGTTCTACGGCCGGCTCACCTGCGAAGCGATTGACGATCTGTGGAACGAATACGACGAACGCCAAGCCCGGGGCAAGCGGCATCCGGAAAACAACCCGGTTCCAATCCTGGACCCCTCACGCAAGTCGGGCCTGATCCCGGACCACCCCTTCGTGGCGGCCCTCTACGAACGGGCGCTCACACTGCTCCGCCCATTGGTCGAAGAGGAACGGACCCGGGAGCAACGCGAGCGGGCGCGCACCGTCGAGAGCCACAAGACGCGCAAGCGCCTCGACGCCCTCGAAAGGGCGGCGAATCAGTTCATGGATGACTACTCCGACGAGGAGATGTCCCGCGATCCGAAACGGAAGGAGAGGGGAAGCCAGTTTCAGATCCATGGGTATTCGCTCAGCCCGCAGTACGCGCAGGTGGTCCGGGAGCAATCCCTCAAGTGCTGGCTTACGGTGCGGTCCAAGGCCTTCCCGGAGATCGGCGAAGGCGAGCTCGTGGAGGTTGAGTGCCTGACCGACGACATCCAGGCAGAGCGTCCCAACGTCCCACTGCAACCCGTCGAGGCACAGGAGGGTGCGTTGCGCGCGACCTGGTCGGTCAAGGCGCTGACGGAAACGTCGGCAACCGGCCTGGAAGCGCGTGTCGGTCCCATCAAGGCGGAATCGACGATCGCGGTGCTCGCTTCGGAGGCCGAGAGGTACACGGACGTCACGGAGCTCCAGTTCGAGCGCAAACGCTATCGCATCCGTGGCGGCTCCCGCAGAAGCATCCGGCTCCTGGCCCCGACGGCGCTGGCCCGCTCGGCCGGCCGCGAGTTCGATCTCGAGCTGTCCTCGGACGACTTCCGTATCTCGGGGGCCAGAAAGCTGGTCCTGAGCGCCACCCTCGGGGTTGCCGTGTGCAAGCTCACCGTGGCAGTGCTGGACGATGACGCCGCGCCGACCAGGTTGATCGCGCGCCTCGGGGACCACGAGGCGGAGACTGAACTGCGGGCCGCGCCTGCCGCGGGGGCGGGCATCGTCATCAAGCTGGAAGACGTGGACCATGGCGCGCTGCGGTATCGGTGGAACAAGAACGTTCTCGAGATCGGAGCGCGGCACCCGGCGCTCAAGCGGTATCTGGGACCGAAGTCGGAGCAGTATCCGGGGCAGGATGAGCTTCATTTTCGGGTGTTGTTGGCGGAAGTGGTGGCGGAAGCGTTGTGTGCGCGGCGGCTGCAGGGGAACATCGAGGCGAATCCGCGGGACTTCGAGGGAATGTCCTGGGACGAGTACTACCGGCATTTTGCCAGAATGATGTCGGAGTTTCTGCCGAAGGCGCACGGGTTGATGGCGCCGGGGAGGTGAGGGGGGGCAGTCCGAAATCGAACTCTTCCTCTCCCCGCGCGGGCCGGTGGGAGTCCGGAACAGAAGCCGATCGGAGAGCCGCGAGAGACCTCGCCCTCGTCGCAGTCCGGCTCACCACCGACCACGACCCGGGTGACGATCTCGCGGGACTTGGAGTTGCCAATCCCGTCCGTCGTCCAAAACCGCCAGTCTGGAGGGCCCGGATCGAGCAGTCGTCGAAGGGGTGACGGTTCGGTGCGGCCTCCAGACACTCGGTGGCGCTTGGGTCCGCGTCAGTTGAGGCGCTGACAGAGGACGAGGATGGGGACGACGGGCCGGGCCGCGCAGCCCTCTTGACCGAGCGCATCCCTGTAAACTCCGGTTGTCATCGTGTAAACCAGTGTTTACATTGCTTGACTATTACCGCTCATGCGATGGTCTTGTTGGATCGCTGACGCCGTGCCGGGAAGCTGGACCATAGTGGCTCACCGACGTACTGTCCCAAGCCGCCTCCGCAGTGGAGGCCAGCCACCTTCCTCCGGCCTGCGGGAATGAACCCAGGAGATCGCCCACTGATCAAGCAATCGTACAAATTCCGGCTCTGCGGCCTCGACGAGGCCGAAGGGCACATCAGGGTGGATTCTCTGATCCGGGCGTTGAAGGCCTTGGTGAAGACTGCCGAGAGCGCTACCCGCTTGGCGGCCACGGGTCGTAGCGGCGGACGAGGGGCCAAGCCGCGTTGGCTCAAGGCAGCTCTCGATTTCACCGTTACGGGATTGGAGGCCGGCTCTACGGCTCTCACGATCGATGCTCCCCGGCTGGGTGACGTTCTGGATCTCGATCTTGCGCAGCAGGACCTGTGGCTTGCGCAGCCGAGCACGGAGGACACCTCGCTAGATCTCGGCGCGCGTGCGACGGCAGAGGTCCAGAGTTCCGCAGCACCCGGAGACTACTTCGACAGGAATGTCCTCCGAGCGATTCTCGGGCTCGGAAGAGCCGTCAGAACCCCGGGAGTCCGGTACGAACTGATCCCGGAGGACCAAGCAGGAATCGGTTTCGCCCTTGACGCGTCGACCTGCCCGGAGATCGAGGAACGTCTCCACCTCATTCCTGCCCCGCGTGCTTTCGTGGTGAGTGGTCGGCTTGACGAGATCGGACATGGGTTGGGACGGTTTCAACTCTTGCTGGACGGAGGGTCCCTGCCCGGTCGACTCGACCGCACCTATCTCGATGTGGAGCTGCTACGCCCGCTCTGGGGCAAACTGGCCACGGTGCAGGGCGTCGTCCACTTCAAGTCCAATGGCCAAGCGCGCTTGATCGTGGCTCGCCGGATAAGCGCGCATACCAAGGGCGACATGATCTTCGAGACGATGCCGGAGGTCGAAATCGATGTTCGAACGATGGCCGACGCGGTGATGGAACCGGAGCGTTCCAGCCCCGTGGCCGGCACCCTGGGCAAGGCGATGCGCCATGTGGATCCCATGATCCTGTGGGGCACTTGGCCCGGTGACGAGCCGATCGAAGAACTGCTGGCTCAGCTCGACTGATCACCTAGCCTCATGCGACGCTTCCTGCTGGATACGAACATACTGCTGGGCCTCACCCGCGAAGCCCGTTGGGCACGCTGGACGTACACCCGATTCCATCTGGGTGACCCTGACGCGATCTCCTTCACGTCCGTTGTTTGCAAGGGCGAGATCCTCGCGATCGCAGAAAGGAATGGATGGGGCCCGAAGAAGAGAACGACACTCGAGCGGATGCTCCGCGAGTTTCCTGACCTTCCGATCAAGGATCCAAACATCCTGCGCGCATACGCCCTGATCGACGCATGGAGCTCTGGGAAGTCGGTGCCCGCCCCCGGCGAGGCCCCTCCACCCAAACCAGCGATGCCGATGGGGAAGAACGACCTTTGGATCGCGGCTACGGCGCACGCCAGCGGTGCGATTCTCCTGTCAACGGATGGCGACTTCGAGCATTTGGACGGAGTGTGGTTCCGGTACGAACGGATCGACCAGGCGGCGACGCCGGACTGAGCCGACTTCCTCGGGAAGCCTGCCCAGCTCCTACACCATCCGCTCCTCCAACCGCCCCTTCCGCCCCGCCCAATCCGGCATGACCCGGCCCAGCAGCCTGAGAACGCCGCGCCGTGATGCGGCTCGGCCATGTGGCAGAGCTCGTGCGCGATCACTTAGTCGATCGTGTTAACGGGAGCCTCGATGAGCCGGCGGTTGAGCAGCAGCAGCCCCGACGGCGACAGCGATCCCCACAGTTTCTCCTCCGGCGGACGATCAGACCCTTCGAGGAAAAGCACTTGGCATGGCGCTACCGGCTAGCCAACCTGGCCCTCGTCGGCGGAGCCAACGACGCACCCGGGGAGCACCGGTCGTTCGACGAGGCCGAGCGGGCCGTAGTGTATGGCCGTGGCAACAACGACCCGTCGAACCCGAATAGGAGCCCTCCTCGGCGAGCTGCCGGACCCCGGTCTCGGACGACGGGTTTGGTCAAACTGGTCAAGACGGTTCGGACCACCTTCAGCCGACGGAGCACCCTGCTCGCGCTGGGGCGAGGGACTTCACGTGGCGAATTGGGGGCATTACCCTAATGCAGCCACCCGCCCACTGCGGTAGCGGGGACCTTTTCGCTTGAGAGGATTCCGGGTTTTCGCCGATGACTGAGCAGCCGTCACCCAACGCGTCGCAGCTGCCGGACCTCCAGATCCGTGGTTTCCGCGGGATCGGGGAGCTGACCATCCCGCGATTGGGGCGCGTGACCCTCTTTGCGGGTCGCAATGCGGTGGGAAAGACCACGGTGCTCGACGCAGTCCGCCTCTATGCCGCGAGGGGCCATCGGTACGCGCTGGCCCAGCTCATCGAGCGCCGCGAGGTTCTGGCCGGACCGCTGCCAGGCGCCGGTGGCGCAGTGGCACCGCTCGATTTCAGTACCCTGTTCCATAGAGGGAACCGCAATGACACGATTCCCATCCGGGTCGGGCCGGTTGGCGACGACGAAGTACTCCGGATTGAAGAGAAACCCAGGGGTCGAGGGTTTTCTTCAGCCGGAGTGGCTGAGCTGGCCTCTTTCTGCACCACTCAGGTCCTGGAGGTCTCTTTTCTCGATTGCATCGACTCGCTGTACACGGCCGAATTCAACCAAGGCTGGATGAAGAACCCGACCCTGCTTAGCCGCCCCAGCTTCGACGACAGACAGGATTTTCCTCCAGCGGCCAAGTGCGAATCCATCGGGCCGGAATCGCTAACAGCCGAGGACGCGGCGCGTCTTTGGGACAACATCGCGCTAACGGAACAGGAGGACCTCGCGGTAGCCGCACTCAACCTCGTGCTTGGGGACGAGGTGAAACGCGTGGCAATGCTGGGCGGTGGCCGAGCCGACCGACATGTGCGGCGCGTCGCTGTTCGGATCAAGGGACGCGGCAGCCCGGTTTCCCTGCAGAGTCTCGGCGACGGAGCGGTACGCCTATTCGGAATCGCGATGTTTCTGGCCAACGCCGCAGACGGCTTCCTGTTGATCGACGAGGCCGAGAACGGGATCCACCATTCCGTCCAGCCCGCCATGTGGGAGATGGTCCTCCGTACCGCGCACCGCGACGGCGTGCAGGTTCTGGCGACCACGCACAGTTGGGACTGTGTCCGCGGGTTCGCGAAGGCGGCAGGCGCCACGGGCCTGGAGGGCGTGCTGGTACGCCTCGAGGGGGCCAATGGCCGACTTCGGGCGGTGGAGTACGATGGGGAAGACTTGGCCGTTGCGGCCGAGCAGGGCATCGAGGTCAGATAGCCCGGCATGGCCTTGCTGACGGGCCCGGTACCCGACCGTGTCTTGCTCGTTGAGGGCCGGGATGACCGGCATGTCGTGGATCACATCCGTCGACGTAGCCGCGGTGAATCGAACTTTCAGATCGTGGAAAAAGGAGGCTTGGACGAGCTCATGTCGTCCATCGGGTCGGAACTCAAGGTTCCTGGCCGTCGGGCCGTCGGGATCATGGTTGAAGCGAACGATGATATCGAGGTTAGGTGGGCAGCCGTGGCGGATCGGCTGCGGCGAGCCGGGATCGAAACCGACAACCGAGGTCCCGGGGGCACCGTCATACGTGCTGTTCCACCGGACCCGGATGTCGGCGTGTGGATCATGCCCGACAACCGATCCCAGGGTGAGCTTGAGGACTTCATTGCGGCCATGATTCCGCGCGATGATTCCGTCTGGCCTCTGTCCAAGGCCTATATCGACGGGATTCCCGCCGAGAGCAGGCTGTTCAGGTCGAAGAAGGAGCTGCGAGCCAAAGTTCACGCTTGGCTGGCGGCGAGGGAGCGGCCCCGTCCGATGGGGCTGGCTATCGGGGCGGGGGATCTGGACGTTGAGGTGGCTACCTGTGTTGAGTTGACGACTTGGCTTCATCGACTCTTTGGGAAGCGTCCCGATCGGTGAGCGTACGTCTTTTTCTTCATTCCCGGGAAAGCGGGATTCCGTAGTGTCCACAGCACCGGACTGGCAGCTTGCCTTTGTGTTACCGAACCTCTGTCTGGGGCGGCACGAGCTTTCTCCCTCGGAGCTTACCCTTGGGCTTGAGGGGATCGCGATTGTGCCCGCTTCGGATCCACGGGTAGCCGAAATAGCGGAGTGGTCGAAGGCTGCAAGGCGGTTTCTCGGTTCGTTCCACGATGGCAATCGCAGGGAAACTCAGCCTGCTGCCTTGATCGTCCGAGAGGACTGGCACTCGGACATTGTCGGGAACCCCGAGCCCGTGATCGCCTTCCGCAATGCCGCTGCCATTGCTTCCATCTTGCCCTTCAGGGCGCAATGGCAAAGTGATGGCTGGTCGGGTGTGTCCTGGTCCGAGAGCTTCGACTACCACCCGGCTCAGCTTCGGCTCGACGGCACGAAGTTCGATTCCTGGACGCCCGCGCTCAACTCCATGGGATTTCGTTTGGACGGCCTTTCCCTGACACCCGATTTGCGTGTTCCTCGAACCGAACTTCGTCACGTGGATGAACGGCTGGCCGAGCGGCTCGGGCGAGTGTGGTATCTTCGGTATAGGCGAGGAAGGGAGAAACGGAAGAGTGCGAGGGTCTTCCGGTCTCTTGAAACGGCTTATGAAGCACTGGGAATCCGATTCCGGAGCTACTCCTCCTTGAATGAAGTCGGACTGAATGCCGTGCCGTGGGCGACCGCTATTGAAGTCCTCGCATCCCCCGATAAGGGCAGAGTGAGCAAATGGCATTGCACGCGGCTCATCGGACAACACGAGTTCTCGGTCCCTGCACTTAGGTGGAGGAAATGCTGGGTGAAGACCAAGCAAGGCCGCAGCCATATGACTCTTGCCAAGAGAATCTTCTTGCGTTTGTACGATGCGAGAAGCTCGTTCGTACACGGAGGCAAGGTGTCGGCCAAACTCCTCTTGACGACTGGCGACGAAGCTCCTCCGTTGCTGTCCCTTGCTTCCACCATCTATCGTACGGCCCTGACGGCCTACCTCGAAGAACATTGGCCGCTGGAGCCGACGCCAGAACCGGATGATTCTTCCTTGCGAGCAATCTTGGAAAACGCTTTGCAAGAAAACCTGGGAACGTACGAAGACCACCTACTCCAGGCCATCGGCAAGAGCTACTGGGACTGACTACGCCATCCGCTCCTCCAGCCGCCCCTTCCGCCCCGCCCAGTCCGGCATGACCCGGTCCAGCAACCTGTAGAACGCCGCCCCGTGATGCGGCTCCGGAAGTCGCCGCCTGTGCGAAACCAGGAGTCGTCGCGGATGTCTCCGATCATCGAGCGACGCTCATGACAGTGTGGCTGCATGGCCCCTGAGCGTGATGGCTCCGACGCCGGTGGAGTCGCTCCAAGTCGTTGTCTATCGAGATAAACCTCGATAACTTCGATATAAATGGACCGCCGAACCGACCCCTACGCGCCTGGCGCGGGCACACCGCCTCCCGAACTGGTTGGCCGCGACGAGCTGATCGAGGACGCCGAGATCGCGCTTGACCGGCTCCGCAACGGGCTCGCGGCCAAGAGCCTTCTCATGGTCGGCCTGCGAGGGGTCGGCAAGACGGTCCTCCTGAACCGGCTTCTCGTCGACGCCGGCGGCAGGGGTTTCGAGTGTATTCTGATCGAGGCTCCGGAGGACCGCTCGCTGCCGGGCACATTGGCGGGGCCGCTCAACTCGGCTCTTATCCGTATGAGCCGCGGCGCCGCCGCCAGGGAACTGGCAAAGCGTGCCCGGAGAGCCCTGGCGGGGTTCGTGGGGGCGATGAAGCTCACCTTCGACGACATTGCGTTCTCCCTTGATCTGGAGAAGGAGGAGGGCGTCGCGGACAGCGGCGACCTGGACACCGACCTCACCATGCTCATGCAGGTCGTGGGAGAAGCCGCACGCGCACGGGCCACGGCCCTGGTGTTGTTCGTCGATGAGATGCAGTACGTGGAGGAACGCCAGCTGGCCGCCTTGATCAGGGCGCTGCACCGTACGGCACAGCTGGGACTCCCGGTCGCTCTGATCGGCTCGGGTCTGCCGCAACTGGTGGGCCATGTGGGAACGGCCAAGTCCTACGCCGAGCGAATGTTCTCGTTCCCTGAGATCGGACCCCTGGCCGGAGATTCGGCGGCCAGGGCACTGGAGGCACCCGCGCACAAGCTTGGCGTGTCCTACACGAGTGGCGCGCTGGACGAGATCCTGAGGCTTACGGAAGGTTATCCGTATTTCCTTCAGGAATGGGGTAGCGCCTGCTGGAGAGTCGCCAGCGGGCCGAACATCGCCATCGCAGACGTCGAGGCTGCGACGCCTGTCGCCGTGCGTGAGCTGGACTCGACATTCTTCCGGGTCCGGCTGGAGCGCACGACGCCGTTCGAGCGCCGCTACCTCCGCGCCATGGCCGAACTGGGTCCCGGTCCTCATAGATCGGGAGCCATCGCGACGGCGCTGGGCAGGCCGGTCCAGGGAGTGGCTCCAACTCGAGCGAGACTGGTCAAGAAGGGCATGGTATACAGTCCGGCCCACGGCGACACCGCCTTCACGGTGCCGTTGTTCGATCAATACCTGAAACGGGTGATGCCACGGGACTGATGAAAACGCTCTGTAGAACTACCTACAGCGCTTATTCTTGCGGAAACCTCGCCTGAGCCAGCCTCATGATCCGCGCCAGCAGATCGTCCATCTGCCCTTCGGTGAGCTCGATCCCCATTTCGTCGCGGAGCACGTCGTAGAAGTAGTTGTCGATGGCGTTGCGCATGTCGTTCTGAGCCGTCTCGTTGGACCACACGTCGACGATGAGGCGCTCGTGGATGATCTCCATGACTGACAGCGCGACCTCGGCCGTCTCATCGTCTCCCAGCGGTTCGCCGCAAGGATCCTTGAGTACGCCCTTGAAGATCCCGTAGAAGGCCATCCCGTGGCGGTTTCCACCGAGCGCCGCCGGCACATCGCGCTCCTCGTGCCCCCGTGCCACCTTCCACGCGATCCTGACCACGCCGTCCAGGTAGTCGCCTTCCGACCTCCGCTTCTCGCGGTACTCCTTGATCGTGTCATCAAGCAGCTTCGAGAAGCGTTCGTAGAAGGCGGGGTCCCGGTCCATGCGCTCGGTGATGGCCCGGCGTGTGGCGCTCGCGATGCGGTCGGCCCTGGATGCGGCGGTGACCCCGGTCTCTTCGATGACCGCCTTCAGCATCCCCGTGTCGTGAATGTCGACCAGCTCGATCACGGTCTCGGCCGGCATCGCGGCGACGTGATCGTCGAGGAGGCGCTTGATCTTCGGCTCGAACACCGTGACGTCCACGGCCTCCTGGTAGCGGATCCGGACCGAACGACGAAGTTCGCTGAAGCTCCGCCAGTCGCGCTTCAGCTCCGCGATCCGCGCCTCGTCGAACACGTCGAGGACCTTTTCCGACGAAAGCGAAATGTGCAGGCAGCGGGAGAAGGCGCGCAGCCGCCCGTAGAAGTCCTGCCGGCGGGCGTCATCGGCCAGAAACTGCTCCACCGCCTCCATGTCCTTCCTGTTCGGGACCGGCCGGAAGAGGTCCCACAACCGGCCGTGGTAGTGCCGGAGCTTCCCGATTTCCTCGCGCACATCGTGGACGGCGCCGGCCAGATCTTCGGGATCGTAACCCTCCAGTGCGCTGTAGGTGGTCAGGGCGCAGTCGAGTTCGCCCAGCAGACCCCGGTAGTCGATGATGAACCCGAACTGCTTCTCGGTCCCGCCCTCCTCGTGCAGCCGGTTCACTCGCGCGATCGCCTGCAGCAGATTGTGCTCCTTGAGCGCCTTGCAGACGTAGAGCACCGTGTTGCGGGGCGCGTCGAACCCGGTGAGCAGCCTGGCGGCCACCACGATGAGGATTTCGGGGTGGCCCGGACCCTTGAACGCGTCGATGACCCGGCGGTTGTACTCGGTCTCGGATCCGTGGCGCGCCATCGTTTCGTCCCAGAAGACGCGCACCCGGTCCTTCGACGCCCTGTCGACCTCCTCGTTCCCTTCGCCGTCGTCGGGAGCGGAGATGACGATCTCGCTGGTCACGTCGCCGATCTCGTCGAGCATCTCCTTGAAGCGGATGGCGGCGGCCTTGGAGGGGGCGACGAGTTGGGCCTTGAAGCCGGTCCCCTGCCAGTGGCGGCGGAAGTGTTCGGAGATGTCTCGGGCGATGGTCTGGGCGGTGACCTGCTGGTCGACGAAGCGCGCCTCGCAAAGAAGCGGTAGGACGGCGCCGTCGTCGACCGCCTCGTCGGTGGCGTAGCGGTGGATGAGGCCGCCGAAGGTGGAGAAGGTGCTCTTTTCGCGGGTGAGGAGGGGGGTTCCGGTGAAGCTGAGGTAGCAGGCCTTGGGAAGGAGGCGGCGCATCTTCGTGGCGAGTTGGCCGTGGCCGCCGAGGGGTCCCGTGTGGGAGCCGTGGCTCTCGTCGACGAGGACGAAGAGGTTGGGGTCGTCGTCGGGTTTGACGGAGTACCTGAGAGCCGTGTCGAACTTGTTGACGAGGGTGGTGACGAGGGGGACGCGGTTGCGGATGAGGGTGATGAGGTGGCGACCGCTTCGCGCGCGAACCGGTTCCAGTTTGCAGGACTTGAAGGTGTCGCGGATCTGGTGGTCCAGGTCGGTGCGTTCGGTGACTATGAGGATGCGGGGGTTGACGATGTCGTTTTCGAGGGCGAGTGCGCGGCCGAGCATGACCATGGTGAGGGACTTGCCCGAGCCATGGGTGTGCCAGATTGCGCCGCCTTGGCGTTTGCCAGCGGGGTCGATTTGTTTGACGCGGTCGATTGCGCGACGGACGGCGAAGAACTGGTGGTGGCGGGCGATCCTGCGGGTGCCGGCGTCGAATACGGTGAAGCGGCGGACGAGGTCGAGGAGGCGGTCGGGGCGGCAGAGCGCGTGGAAGGGGTGGGGGGCGCGGACGGTTTCCGGCTCCGGCTCGCGCCAGCGGTGCCAGAACTTCTTCGGGGTGCCGACGGTTGCGTAGCGGGCCTCTTTGCCGTTGAGCGCGACGAGGAGCTGGGCGAAGTGGAAGAGGTGAGGGATGTTCTCGCGGCTCTGGTGGCCGATCAGCTGGGTTCCGGCTTGCAGGCCGCTTTCGGTCGCTCGATTGTCCTCGATGACGATGAAGGGGATGCCGTTGACGAAGGCGACGACATCGAGGCGGCGGGTCCTGAAGCTGCCCGTGCGTTCGACCTCCATGTCGGCGGTGACGTGGTAGACGTTGTTGGTGGGGTCTTCCCAGTCGATGTAGCGGAACGGGTATGACTTGGAGTCACCGCCGATGTTCTGCGTGATGGTGGTTCCGAGGACGAGGAGGTCGTAGATCGCCTGGTTGGTGCGGTGGAGATCCCGGATCCGGTCGGGGGTGGGGTGGAGGCGACGGATGGCTTCGTGGGCGTCTTCCAGGTCGAAGCGGTAGCGGCGGCCGCGGTAGGAGAAGGTGTTGATCGCGAGGAGGCGGTCCGCGAGGATGTCGTGCAGGAGGACGTTGCGAAGGCGGCCGCCGCGGTGGTGGAGAGCGTCGCGGCGGGAGAGTGGGGTGTAGCCGAGAGTGGCGAGGAGGGGGAGGGTGGGGGGGTGGGGGGATTCCATTCGTCCGGCCATTCTTAGGTTGCCCGCGCCGTATCACCATGAGCAACCCGCAGTACAACCATCTACAGTTCCGCAGGGTAAGCAGGCGTGGGGCTTCTCACGACCTCCACCACCAGCACCTCGGCAATCTTCTCAAGCGGTAGATCGCCCGCATGACCTGCTTCGACAAAGGGTACGATCAGCTTCTTGAGGCTGTTGATCCTGTCCTTCAACTCTTGATAGGAAACCACGTCTTCTATCGCAGACTTTGTGAGAAACATGAAGACGGGACCGCGTGATTCCCTCCGATAATCGAGGAAATAGTACGCGTCCAAGGCGTGCTGAAGATTCCCTTCCGCCAGCGACCGCAAGTCGCACAGGGACACGTGGCCGATATGTCGCAACCCTGCATTGTCGCACCGGGGAACGCTTTCAGGAGGAGAGGCCAGAATTCGCCCTGACGCCTCAATGCAGGGCCAAGCTTCTCGAGTCGTGACATGAAAGACCCGATCGCGGAGCTTGGGGAGGAGCTGCTCCATGAGATCGGCATCGTTTAGTGTAATGCGCTTTACGTCATACATGGAACATCGTCGGACCGGACCCCGAGAGATGAGAAGCGAATCAGTTCTCGGATTGCGACAGGATCGAGATCCTCCAGCGCCACCCTCGGGTCGGGCATCCCGTCCCAGCACCTGCCGGTCTTTCCGAGTAGGAAGCGGTCCAGCGCAGGACTCTGGAGTACCTGGTTCGTGCTTCCACTACGCTGGTAGTAGACCCCGCGGCAGCTGATCGACACCGGATACGGCTCAACGACGATGCGCAGGAAGTCGACACCACCCTCGAGAGCGCCGCCCCCGGCGGCGTTGGCAAATGCGCACACCGACTTCAGGTAGTCGTCGTGCCACGAGGTCTTCAATTCGAGGCGCCGTCCTTCGCTCACGGAACCCCCACGCCACCATCCGGTCTGGCCTTCAGAACGCATCGCACCCAGTTGGGCTGCACATCGAACAGGGGTTCCGGCTGCCCGTTTCGCCGCAGAGCCGCCCGGGCGATCCCGATGCCGACGCCGAATCGCTGGACCAGACCGAGGACGCGCATGGACTCGGCCAAGCTCGGATTCCGGTAGTCGGCCGCTCCCGGCTGGCCAAAGTTCTCGGCCGTGACCACGCCGTACGCTCCGCCCGGACTCATGATCTCCACCCGGTCGTCGTACCAAGTGACCCGGATGGGCGCGTTGGTGGCCTCATAGGTCCGGTGCATGACCGCGTTGTATGCGATCTGCCGCAGCGCCACCGCGGAATGTGTCGAGCGGCGCTCCTCGACAGGTCCTGACGTGATGTCGACCGCGGTGCGGTTGTGGGAGTCGAGCTTGCCGAAGAGACGCTCCAGCTGGGTGGAAATCGGTCCCGTGCACCGGGCCTCGTCCAGCACCGGGCCCGGGAATTCGGTGCCGCCCATCCGCAGGAACTGGACGTACGCGCCGGGAATGAAATCCCGCGGGCTGCGCCCGAAGACCAGCATCCCCACGACCGTGGGCACGGGCTCGTCCACCGATGCGATCATCCGGGTTGCGGCGAGACGCTCCTCGGCGGTCCGGTCGTTCGCGGCCAGCAGCTCGGGGTCGAACGCCCGCGGCAGATAGTCCTCCTCGAATCGCCGAACATCGAGGTCCGCGAGGGTGGCACGCGACACGGGGCATGCGTCGAAGGGCGCGTCGTGGTGCCGCCGCCTCTCGTTCAGGATGCGTTCGTCCTGCGCCGTCGCGATCGCCCGGCGCGATCCTACGCGGATCCACACCCGTCCCCGGGCGCGCACCGGTGGCGCGTCCGACGGGTGGACGGTCAACACCGCGACCTCGCTTCCCGCCAGCTTGCGCTTCGCCACCGACATGACCGGCGGCGGCAGCGTGTGCCCATCGCTCCTGATGTCGGCCAGACGCTGGAGGAGTCGATCGGTGATGGGGATACCGGATGGCGTGCCATCGTCCCGAGCGCCCACGAAGACGACGCCCGCGCGTCCGTGTCCCGGAAGATCGTTGGCGAACGCGCACACCGCCTGCCGGATCCTCTCGATGGGACCGTCCCTACCCGGCGGGGCCTTCCTGAGCGACTCCTTGCGCTCGACAAGCTCAGACTCGAGGTCGGCCATCATGGCTTCGAGGTCCAGGTCGGAGTAGGGGGTCATGGGTGTCTCAGCATTCGGCACTTGTCGTCGCCTCGGATCCAGCGAGCACCTCCTCCAGCATGGCGAAGATCGCCTCGAAGTGCCGAAAGTCCTCTGCAGTTCCGTTCTCGCAGAGCCAGTTGCAGAGGTTGGTCTTTTCGTCCGGGTTGACGTTCCATTTTTCTGGCACCGTCTTGGGCTTACCCCGGTCGGTTCTCTGATGCGCATTCTCGATGTCGATAAATGCCACTTTGTGTTCGCGGGCCCTCGCCAACGTGTCCCGGTCGAACAGGTGCTCTATGCCCTTGGCGATCGGGTGCTCAGCGCACTTCGGCATGATGAGCCGCTGGGCTTGCCCCCGGCTACTGCGCTTAGCTTCCGACTCCGGGTCGTACAGAAGCACCACCATGTGCCGCATCGCTCCCGCCTTCGACAGTCTTTCCAGCGGGCTCCACATCTTCCCCAGTTGGCTCCCGCCCGAGGGTCTGAGGTCAAACCGAGCAAGGATTTCATTCTTCCCGAGGAGGTCCGCAGCCTTGGGAAGATACTCGCAGTCGGTTGATCCCTCGACAAACAGGATTGGGCGCTGCGCTTCCTCGATGTGTCTATGTACATCGCTCCGAAACAATCTAGTCTGCCTAAACGCCTGATACGCTTCGCCGAACTCCCTGAACTCCTCAGCGGCAATCGGAGAGCCTGACGGAAGCTCATAGAGGCCGAATCCTTCCTCGCCGAGCACTTTGCCCAATCCGAGAACGAACAGAGGTGAGTGGGTGGTCATGACGAACTGTACGCGTGGGAACATGCGGATCAGCTTTGGGAGGACTTCGTCCTGGTAGTTCGCGTGAAGGTGGAGGTCCACCTCGTCGATCACGACTAGACCCCGCACATCGCTGACACCGGTGAAGGGTACTGTTCGATCTTCCCGGAGGTCGAAGTCGCGCATGATGGACAGAAACAGAGCCAGAAGCGCGGTCTCGCCGCTGGACAACTGAAAGACGCTGGGAACAGCAGTGTCATCGCCCGACATAAGGGCGAGGCTGCGGTCATGCCGTCCTCCGATTCCCATCCGGGAAACAGGAGGCGATTTGTTCACCACGAATCTTACGATCTTCAGCGCTTCTTCATAGACCTTCGTGGCATCACCCTCATATCCCAGCCAGAGCGGCACATGCACCGGACGCTCGGTACCACCCACGGGGACCGGAGCGGTTACGGTCTTAGCTTCGAAGGCCGCCCGATCATAGGCCACGCTGAACAGCCAGTTCTGGAGCTTCAAGAGCGGCGAATACGCAAGGACCCTTCGATCTGTCTGCCCGGCAATCCTTGTGACGGGTCTTTGGCTGGGCTTGGCCCGGAGATTGTCCTCATTCAGCCACGCGGGCTCCTCGAACCGGTTGGGCGGGAAATAGAGCAGACAATTCGCCGCAACCAACTCGGAGGCAACCATTCGTCCCTTCTCAGATCTTGAGGTGGTGAAGCTAGGTTGGTAGTTGTCGGGGCGGCCAAGCTTCAGGGAATCCCACATGGAGTGCGCCGGTGTTCCGCTCTCCATGGGCGGGCTGGATTCACTGTCCTTTCGCTGGTGCAGAATCAGTTCCTGAATGAACTGACCCTGTTCGAAGTCCACGCGTCCGAAGCAGTAGTCAGAGCCAACGGCAATATACTTGCCGTCTCGCATCTTGAAGACCACGTCCTCGTCGAGTTCGCGGGACCTTGGGTACGCGACATGCTTGGCCTCCAGCATGCCGTTGACGATATGGGATAGAACGATGCTCTTCCCTGATCCGTTCTCACCAACCAGCACGATGGGCTTCGGACGGTCATCGTCGAACGGAAGCTGGATATCCAAGTTCGGGATGGGACCGTAGTTCTCGAGCCGAATCCTCTTCACGTACATGGCGGCTACCCGTCTCCCAGCTCGAACGCGAATTCCGTCATTTCCTCCGGAAGCGGATCCGGCAGCCCATCCACGATCCTCGCGGTCTCGATGCTAAGGTAGGCAATCCGCTGGATCGTCGTGACCAGGTCGCGCGGGTCGGCAAACCACTCGTTGGCGTCGTTCACGATGCCGCTACGCTTGTCGGTGGCCTCTTTGTAGTAGTACATCAGCCACTCCAGGGGCGTTCGTCCGTTGACGACGTACCGGTGGGCTTCCGGGGGGATGCCGGCCAATTGCACGCGGTCGTTGACGATCAAGGTGTCGCGCCGCTCCTTGTCTGCAAAGCGCATGGGACGGGTTCCCAGGCGGTAGTCGTCGGGCTTAAGGGGCAGACCCGTCGAAGACACCACTTCGAGCGAATGCTCAGGGAAGTCGGCGTCCTCGTAGTTCAGGTGTAGCTCCGCGAGCACCGCTCCCGCGTCGGCGAAGGCGCGGAAGTCAAGTGCGAAGGGGATGCGCGGCAGGCCCTTGGCGAGGTCGTTGGCGAAACGGTCGCGGTAGTGAGGCGAGTGGAGGACGCCGTACACGTAGTTGAAGATGTCGTCTCCGGTGATCGAACGGTCGCCGTACTCGACGCGGAACCGCCGCAGGGCAGTCTCCGGGATGTTGTCGATCCGGACGAGGTCCTGGTGGCCGGTGAGCAGATCGCGCTGGTGGGCGTCCTGCTGTTCGTAGCGCCAGCGGGGGAAGCATTGGCTCTTCGAGACCACTTCGAGATCGGGCATGCGGTCCACGACCAGGGACGAGAAAGGCTTGGTGGAGCCTTTACCGGAAATACAGATGGCCCGGTTGGCGCGGTCGCCGAGAGGGAATATACGATCCTGTTGGTACTTGTTGTTGACCAACACATAGTCGACGTAACAGTGGGATCGCACGAACGGCCTGTATTGAGTCCGGCGGATCCTGTCCGCCGAATACGAAGTACTCCTGCCCCGCCGCAGGTTGTTCTTTAGCTCGCGATCCCACCTGACATGCGATGAATGCACGTCTGCAGCATCATCGACCGAATAGTCTGGACGCTGTTCCCGAAGAACCATAGCACCTATGTAGTCGTCTACCATCGCTTGGGCGTTCCCGGCGCAGGAACTCTTGGAGAAGTTGTACGTATAGCTGTCTCGACTCGTCGCATACCCTCTACTGTACAGCCGGAACACCGCATCATCGGCTTTGCCCGCCTTCGCCTCCTTCGTGCCAATCGGATAGAAATCCTGGAACGCCGCGTCCCGCTGCCCGACCCAGTCGTGGTGTTCGTCGGGCATGATCTCGCGCCACCCGGACTTCCGGTTGGCCCGGGCGATCCCGGCAATCGACTCCGCGTCGCCCAAGATCCCCAGCTTCTTCTCACGCTTCAGGTAGTCGCCAATATCGTGGTACAGGATGCGGCAACCTGCGTGCCGGCTCGCCGCATTGCGCACCAGGACCGTGATCGCTACTGGCGCCCGGGATCCCTGTCCGAAGACCTTGCCACCCTCCTGCCGGGACCGCTCTCCCTGCGTCCGCTGGTTGCCCCGCAGGTTCACCACATGAATGGACGTGAACTCCTCCGCCAGACAGGCGCGCACCCCCGAATCCACGTTCCCCTCGATCCACGAGCCGTTGGTCACGAACGCGACCACACCCTGCTCTCCGATCCGGTCCGAAGCCCAGCGGATGGCCATCTTGTACGTGTCGTACAGACTGCTCTTCAGCGTCGCGGTCGAGCGCGCCGCGTAGGTCTCCGCGATGCGGCCCTCCATCTCCGGATAGCTCACGTTCGGGTTGTCGTCCGCCGAACTCTTCTGCCAAGCCGACCACGGTGGATTCCCCACAATCACCTGGATGGGCACTTCCTCCTGCCGCCGGGCGCGCTCGCTGTTCTCCGACAGGAAGACGCCCGTCTGGGGATTGTTCAGGTTGAACGTGTCGGCAAGCACGATCCCGCCGAAGGGTTCGTAGGCGGCATCCGTCCCGCGCCGCCCCCGGTACGCCTCTTCGATGTTCACCGCCGCGATGTAGTACGCGAGCAACACCACCTCGTTCGCATGGAGCTCGCCACGGAACTTGCGTTTCAAGTCGGATTCCTCCACCAGCCCCAGCTGGAGCAGACGAGCCAGGAAGATGCCGGTTCCCGTGAAGGGGTCGAGGACATGGACTCCGGCGGCGGTGAGCCCCCGGCCAAACTCTTCGCGCAGAACATGGTCGGCGCTGCGCAGAATGAAATCCACCACCTCGGTCGGCGTGTACACAATCCCAAGCCGTTCCGCCTGCCTCTTGAGCGCCACACGGAAAAAGTGCTCGTAGAGCTCCTTGAGCACCTGTTGTCGGGCGGCGCTGTTATCGAGGCCCCGTGCCCGTCGGCGGACGCTCTCGTAGAACGGGGCCATGTCGCGGATCTCGTTCTCCAGACCAAACTCTCCGAAATCGCGCCGGAGTTCGTCCAGGGCTGTCGCGATGGGGTTGCCGCTCGCGAAGTCGTACCCCTCGAAGAGCGCTTCGAAGACGGGCACGGTGAGGATGTGCTGCGCGATCATGTCGATGGCCGCGTCTTCCGTCAACGACTCGTTTATCGAGCCGCGCAACTCCTCGTGGAAGCCCTCGAACCACTCCAGTAGCGCCTCGTTGGCCGGATTCTCGAGCAGTCGGCCGATCCGCTCGACCAGACGGGCGAAGATGTCGGCAATGTCCTTGGCCCAGGTCTCCCAGTACTTTCGGTCTCCGCACCTTTCGACGATCCTGGCGTAGATGGCGTCGGGAGAGAGGTCGAGGGGCGGAAAGTCGAAGGGCAACTGGTCGTCCCCACCGGGGTCGATGTCGCCGTCAACGATGATCCGGTCCGGCTTCCGCTCGTTCAGGTCGATGCGGTTGATCTCGGCGTCGAAGCGGTCGTCGTGGGACCGGAGCGCGCGGAGAACCCCCCACACGGTGCCGAAGCGCTTGTTGTCGTTCAGCGCCTTTTCGGGGGCGACCCCCGGCGGGATCGCAACAGGCAGCACGATGTAGCCATACTTCTTCCCCGCCGCCTTCCGCATGACGCGTCCGACCGCCTGCACTATCTCGACCGGCGACTTGCGCGCCGCCATGAAGAAGACGGCGTCGAGGGCGGGGACATCGACGCCCTCGGAGAGGCACCGGGCGTTGCTCAGGATGCGGCAGACGCCGTCCTCCCTGCCCTTGAGCCAGTCGATGCGTCCCTTGCGCTCAAGCGCGTTGTGCTGTCCGTCCACATGCAGGGTCGAGCACCGCAACGCTCCCTCGCGCCTTTCCTCCGGAAGCATCGCGACGGCCTCCTGGACCACACGGTCCCAATGCGCCTCCAGCCGCTTCGAGTCCCGGATGGTGTTGGCAAAGGCGATGGCGCGGACGAGCGGACGAGAGGTCTCGCCGCCCGCCGGAGCGCCGTTCGTGTGCCGACCCCGATCTGCCTTCGGGTCTGGCGGCCCGGCTTCTCTACGTCCAACCCTCCGCCCCTGGAGGGCACGCCAGCAACCGACGATCTTGGCCGCGTCGGTGATGTTGATCTCACTGCTGCGGCTCTGGCCCAAATGCGCCTGAAGCGTGGGCTCCACCCCGGACTCGGCCACGGTGAAGATCACCACCTGGTAGTCCGAGAGCAGGTTGCGCTCGATGGCGCGGGAGAACGGGAGGCGATGGAACTCGGGGCCGTACGTGGCCTCCTCGTCCATCGAGAAGACATCCACATCGTGCCGCGCTGCCTTTGACTTCGAGCTCTCCGTGTAGATGCGCGGGGTCGCGGTCATGTACAGACGCTTGCGCGCTTGGATGCGCTCGCCGTCGTGGACGCGCACGAAGGGGGAGGTGCGGTCGCCGGGGCGGTCGACCCCGGTGGTGCGATGGGCCTCGTCGCAGAGGACGAGGTCGAAGGGCGGCGCTCCTGCTTCGTGGGCACTCTCGACGATGGGAAGGGAGTGGTAGGTGCAGAAGACGACCGTCATGAAGCCGGGGCGGGTCTCTCGCAGCGCCGCCGAGATGCGGGCCGGATCGGTGGTGACGGGGATTTCCAGCTCGAGTAGCGAGGCGTCCTCGTCGTGCCGACCCGCGCGCGTGTCCGAACAGATCCCGACGTAGCGGTGCGGAAGCGCCTTCTGGGTCGCCCACTCGCGCATCGACTGCGCAAAGAGAGAGATCGACGGCACCAGGTAGAGAACGCGGCCTCCGGTCTTCGCGACCGCCTCGGCAATGCGGAGGGCAGTGAAGGTCTTTCCCGTACCGCAGGCCATGATGAGTTTGCCGCGGTCGTGGTCCCGGAATCCCGCCAGCACATCGTCCAGTGCCTCGCGCTGGTGGGGCCGCAGCTCGAACGGCTCGCCGACGTAGCGGAGGTCCTCGGGGTCCCGCGACACCAGATCCGGCCAGTCGAACGGGCGGCTGGCCAGATCGCCGAAGCGGAGTACGATGCAGGCGGGCTTCAGGCCACGAAGAGTTTTGAGGGCGTTCGGGCCCCAGCTGTCTCCGGTGTCTACGAAGATGCGGGAGGTGAAGGGGTCGCGAGCCGAGGCCGAGACAAAGGAGTCGAGGTGCTTCTTGGCGAGTCGCGTTCCCGGTGCGTAGCACTTGCACTGGATCGCGCACCAGCCTCCATCGCGCTCCCGGGCCACGAGGTCGATGCCGGTGTCGTTCAGGTCGAACCGCAGGGGCGACGCGGACTCCGGGCGCTGGGCGGCCTGGCGGGTCTCCTCCTCGTTGAACCGCGGAACCCACTCCTTCCAGAGCCATACCTGGGTAAACCGCTCCAGGTACAGCGGATCCTCGCGGAAGTACGCCTGCATGAGCCGTTCGAACAGACGGCCCTTCTGGGCTTCGATCTCAGAAACGGAACGGATGTGGTTGAGGGCGCGCTGGAATCCGGTGGTGCTCATGGGTTCACGATCCCTTCGAGACCCAACGGTGGTCTAAGAAGCTGGTGCCTGACCCTGGTGCGTTCCTCTTTCCCCACCACCCCGGCGAGTTGCGCGATGAGCCGCGCGGACAAGGACTTACGAAGAATCCCCGCTTGGTGCCGACTTGGTCCCTTCTTGGTCCCTTCTTGGTCCCTTACGGGCCGCACCCTAGCCCTTCTCGCCTCTACCCCAAGGCGGGCTAATCCGCTGGCTGTTTGCTCGACAGTGTCAAGCGCAGATAACATTTGGTCAACTGTAGTTGTCTTTTTCATCGGCGAGTGATCTTCTGGCCGATGTACATCACGTACACCGGTTTGCCTGCTCGAACCGGCCACGAGAAATGGACTCTCAGGAACATGTGGCTCACCTTCCCGTGCCAGGTACATGGAATCGTCTCATTCGGCTTGTCTGGATGCGGGAACCTCAGGTGCTTCGCGAAGCGGCTCTTTTCTCTGTCGGAAGAATCGGAGAACAGCTCGCTCCCATCCCTGCCGGTGAAGTAGTCTTGAAACATCCTCTGACCTTCGACGCTCCGACGACCGTCCGGCTCGAACGCGACCGCAAACTGATCGAGAATGCTAAGCAGCGCACGGATTCTCGTCGCTCCGGCATTGGAAAACGGAAGACCGCGCAGCGGACGGAAGCACTCCGGGCCAAAACGCAGGTTCGCAAAGTGCCTCTCCGACCATTCCCGGAGTTGGCTCCACGAGGAGATCGGCGGCTCCACGCTCCGCAGTCGCGCCCGAAGGTCCGCCTCTTCCCAGTAGTTCTCTAGGGCGAGGCGAAGGTCTGTGAACCCCTCGTTGCGCCGCCAACGCACCATCAAGGGCGAGTGAGTCCAGTCCGAGGGCGTGAAGCTGACTGTGTCGCATTCGAGACCCAACGCCTTGCGGTAGGCCGCCTCACCGAGCGCATCGTCCGTAACGATCTCGCCTTGGCACTCGAACCAGTCGTCGACGCCGTGTCGGCGATCGGCATCCCAAAACGGGCCGCCGCGGGTCCACCATTGCATTGCTGCACGCCTTTGGTCCGGCGAGAGCCAAGCAATCGCATTCTGCACCGGGTCGTCCGGTGACGCGTCTCGACTCAGGATCCCTCCGTCACAGTGGATGTCCCGCTCGAATTGCCGCGCCACACGCCGCATGGCCATGACCCGGTCGAGGGCCGCCCGGAAGGCCGCGCCGCTACGGAACTGCCCGTGGAGAGACTGGTTGTTGAGGAAGATCTCCAATTCGATCACCAACCAGCGAAGAAGCTAGTGTCCTTGTCGAACTGGTCGAAGAAACCCTCCGGCCAGGCATCCACGTTCCCTGCCGCGTCGATGGCCGGGCTCTCGACCTGCGGTCTCCCACCCCCCTCCGACTCATCCCGCGGCCGGAAAAAGTGAAGGAGCACGTCATCTGGCGGGTGCACTCCGTTCTTCACCGCCCGCCTAACACCGTTCAGGATGTGATCGCTGTGAGTCTCGATGAGTACCTGAATTCCCGCAGCCGCAACTTCGACCAAATACTCGCCCATCGCCGCTTGGCCTGCAGGATGAAGATGGACCTCTGGATTCTCGATCAGCAGCATGTCATCCTCTTTCGCAGAGATCGAGGCGACGATCAATGGCAGGATCTGCGTCAGGCCAAACCCTGTGTTGATCGGACGATGGAATTCCGTGCTCGCGGAAGTGCGGAGCCCAAGTGTAACAGCGTTGGCGTGCGGGATTGCTTCGATCGACAGTCCGCACCCCGGGAAAAAGTTCTCCATCCGTGCCGTCACCTGCCACCACCTCGTAGGCGGGCGACCAGCAAGTCGCAACGCAGGAAGTACCATCTCGTCGCGACCCAGGTGGAGAACGCTGACAGCATCCTCTCCGGTCGGCCCAACAACTGGGGCGACCTGCGGATCGTCCAACTGGTAGACCTCCCTCGGCCCCATCCGCTCTGCCGTAAGGTATGTCAGGCTCTCAAGGTGTTTCGCCAACCGATCGTCGTCGATATGAACGGGCATCAGGCGCCGTAGCACCTTCGGCTCGTCGATTTCCTCACCTTTCGCCCGGACGGATGCAACTTCCATGGCCATCTCCGAGCGTTCCCCACGAAATCGCCATCGATACTCACGGTCCGAATACACCAAGCCAATCTCACACTCCCGCCGCCCGTAGACCTGGTCTACCACGTCCGACACTACACCCAGCCGCGCCGAAACCCCGTTCAGTATCAGGCGTGTCGACCACTCGTGCTCGCGTATCGTCTGCTGTAGCAGCCCCAGCGCATGCAGAACCGAGGACTTGCCGGACGCATTCGCCCCCGATAGCAGCGTCAGCGAACCAAGGGGAAGTTTCAGTTCCCTAAAGCACTTGAAATGCCGAAGGTCAAGCCGAGTAATCACCCAAGCACCTCCTCGAACATATGCCGCGCCATTTCGAACCTGACCCTCACTCTCTTGTCGTCATTGGTCGACAGCGTCACTGCTGTCTGGAATTCTTCGTTGTCAAGCAACTCCAGGAAAGCTACCTTAAGGTCATCGCCAATGGAGCCTATGTAGTCTTCATCGTGGCGTGAGAGACCCGTTGCCATTACATCCCACAATGCCGCATTGATCACGCTACGCCTGGCTACTCCACGGCGCTGCTTCCGAAAAGCGTGCTTCCCGAAGATATTGTAGTTGTTTCGGAGCGTCCGGTGAAAGGCGCGCCGGAGTTCGACGATCTCACTATCCTGCATGCAATTCATCGTGCGTAAGGCATCGGCCAAGAATTGGTCCATGTCGCCGCGATAACGGTTCACACCCAGGACCTGAAAAGCGCAAAACCGATTCACAAACTCACGATCTCGCATTGTGTCGGATCGTAGACTCCCTCCTGTAGCCTTTCGAAACAGGTCCGAGTGCGCCTCGTCTCGCAGGAAAACAGTCGCTTTGCCATTATATAGACAATTGCGCATTTGCTGCCTGCTAAGAGGCTCGCCAGCGTTGACTCGCTCAAAGATATCGAGGCGGGCTCTCTCTGGGACGTTTGCATCCATTATGTAGAAGGTAAGGTTGCAATCTTCAATTCGGTTCTGCAGTTTCGGACCCAAATCCGAGAACCTCTTGCCGTGTAGTTCCTCCTGGTTCGGAAGCCGCAGTCGCAGGTCATTGTTGAGGAATCTCTGGAACGTAGACAGTCGCTGAAGCCCATCTACGACGATCATCTTGCCTTCGTCATCTTCTGCAAGATAGAACACCGGAAGGGGAATTCGCATGATGACTGATTCGATAAGTCTGCTCTGCTTGTCAATCTTCCATATAAAGTCGCGCTGGAAATCGGGATTCATCACGTAGAATCCTTTTTCTATCCACCGAAAAACACCATGCACGGTGCGCGTCTCGCTTCGAATCAACAATCCATCAAGGGGATAGTCTATCCATGGAGCAGTCGTGTCGAGGCCGTCTGGCTCAGTCTCGCCGTCCACCTCCTCTTGCCGTTCCGGTTGGCCATCCTGGCGGGCGTTCTCGGAGGGATCCAACTCGAACTCCACGAAGGAGTCGAAGCCCACATCGTCGACATCAGCGAAATCGGGCTTGGTCCGAAGGCCGGCTTCCTGGAGAGCCTGCCGCACGGTATAGACGACCCATTCCCCTCGTCGTTGGAAGTCGAACCACGATAGCAGGTTGCGGACGCTCGTCCGTCGTGAGGTTCCAGTCGCCTCGAGTTCAGCGGCGATACTATGCAACCTCTTCCGCACCACACTAGGATCAGGCATGTCTACGTCCTCCAGATTCGTTCGAAGCCCCGGCGGCCATCTTCCGTCGTCCCATCCCGAAAAGGTAACGATAGCATGAAGCCTATCCAACGACTCGTCGCGGATTCGAACCTGTTCAGCTCACACCTCCACCCCCAACTCCCGCAAATACCCCCTCATCTTCGCCCTCACCTCCACCAGCTCCGCCTCGATCCCGTCGATCTCCCGCTGCACCTCGGCGATGTCGATCTCCTCCTCCGGCTCGAACGTATCCACGTAACGCGGGATGTTCAGGTTGTAGTCGTTTTCCACGATCTCGTCGGGCGTCGCGACGTGGGAGTACCGCTCGACCGTCTCCCGATTCCGCCAGGTCTCGACCACCTTCGCGATGTGCTCCTCCTCCATCGCGTTCTGCTTCTTGCCGGGCGTGAACTCCTTGCTCGCGTCGATGAAGAGCACGTCGAGGCGGTCCTCGTTCGCACCGCCCTGCTCGCGGGACCGGTCGAGGACCAGGATCGCGACGGGGATGCCGGTGGTCGTGAAGAGCTTCGCGGGCAGACCGATCACCGCGTCCAGGAGGTTCTCCTCGATCAGCGCCTTCCGGATGCGGCCCTCGCGATGGCCCCGGAAGAGCACACCGTGGGGGACGATCACCGCGACGCGCCCGCTACGCCGCTCAGCGATTTCTATCATGTGGGTGATGAAGGCGTAGTCACCCTTCGAGGGCGGGGGAACGCCGCGCCAGAAGCGGTCGTAGGGGTCGTTGGCCGCGTTCTCGGCACCCCATTTCTTGAGCGAGAAGGGCGGGTTGGCGACCACGATGTCGAAGGTCTTGAGCCGGTCGTCCTCGATCAGGGTGGGGCCGGTCAGCGTGTTGCACCAGTCGATGCGAGCCGCGTCCTTCGCATGCAGGAACATGTTCATACGGGCCAGCGCCCATGTCGCTCCGTTTGCCTCCTGCCCGTAGAGGGAGAAGTTCTTCGACCCGACCTCCTCGACCGCGCGGATCAGCAGGGAGCCCGAGCCGCACGCCGGATCACAGATCGTGTCGCCGTCCTTCGGGGCGGCCAGTTTGGCGAGCAGGCGGGAGACGGCGGACGGCGTGTAGAACTCCCCCGCCTTCTTCCCGGCGTCCGAGGCGAAGCGCGAGATGAGGTAGATGTAGCACTCGCCGATGATGTCGCCCGTGACCCTGGACGGACGCAGGTCGAGGGCGGGCTTGGCGAAGTCCTCCAGGAGGTTCTTGAGGCGGCGGTTGCGGTCCTTGGTCCGGCCGAGATTCGCCTCCGAATTGAAGTCGATGTTCCGGAAGACCCCTTCGAGCTTGGCGCGGTTCCTGTCCTCGATCCTCTCCAGCGCGATGTTGATGAGTTCGCCGATGTTGGGCTCGTTGCGCTGCTCGTAGAGGGTCTGGAAACGGGCGCTCTCGGGGAGGACGAAGCGCTCGCGCTCGAGGCGGCGGCGGATGCGGGCCTCGTCGCCGCGATACCGCTTCCGGTAGGTCTCCACGTGGTCGTCCCAGAGGTCCGAGATGTACTTCAGGAACAGCATCACGAGGATGTAGTCCTTGTACTGGCCGGCGTCGACGCCGCCGCGGAAGGTGTCGCAGGCGGCCCACGCGGTCTGGTTGACCTGGTCCTGGGTTTGGGTCATGGGTGCGGCTGAGTGGGTGACGAGGCGCCTTGGGGACCGAACTTTCGCCAGAGGTAGCTGCAGAATGCGGCGCAGGCTCCGATCATGAAGATGGCTTCGTCTTGGGTGACCTTCGATTCATCGTCCAGCAAGGCGTGGCGGACGCCGGGTTCGTCGGAAGTGTAGTCATACAGCCTATTCAGACCCTTCTTCAGGGCTGGATGGATACCCGACCGTCGTTCCAACGCAGCTAGCGCCTTGGGCAGCGTCCCGGCGCTACCAGGAGCAACCTGCTTCGCCACAGACTCGACAGCATCAATGCTCGCACGAACACTCCCGGCCCAGTCCTCATCGAGGATGCGCTCACCTGCCTGCCGCAGATGCTCTGCCGCGCCCCCCAACCCACCGCCTTCAAGGTCCTGAATCGCCCCGACCAGGGCGTCGCCTTCCTGTGCGGTTGCTGCCGGGACGATCGTGGGGATCGAGCTCGTATCGATCCGGTAGGCCAACCGGTGGTGGAAGATGTCCTTGATCTCCTCAGTAAATTCGATCGGGCATTTCGGGTGTCGCATGAGCAACTCCAGAAGATCGAAGCACTCGGAATATGAGCCCTTGAGCAGGAAGCCCCGACACTTATCTATCCAGTCTGATGCCGACGTGCTGAAATCCTCTAGCGGCGAGACGAGCAGTTCTCGATGCACGTGTACGAACATCTCTCGCCAGGGTAAGCGGAACCTGCCAACGACGTTGAGACACTTTCCGATTCAGTTTAGTGAGCCCTCCTTTCCCCCGTTGGCCGGCTCTGCTCCATCGGCTGCCGTGACGGGGAGTGCGCGGTTGATCCAGACCTCCACCGGGAGTTCCGCAGCTCTCGGCGGGCCACCGACAAAGCGGTCGGGCCGGGCGGCGTAGGCCGCAGCCAGCACCTTCTGTCTGTGCTCGATGACCGCGGGGGCGCGGCCGAGATGGACCTGTTCCGGCGTCAGCAAGCCGATGCCGCCGTGCCGGTGCTCGGTGTTGTACCACTGGAAGAACTCCCGGCAGAAGTCCTTCGCCTCCTCGATGTTGCCGAAGCGACCCGGGAAGCCCGGATGGTACTTGACGGTCTTGAAGTGCGCCTCCGAGTAAGGGTTGTCGTTCGAGACCCTGGGGCGGCCCAGCGACTGGGTGACGCCCAGGTCGGCCAGGAGCTGCGCCGTGCACTTGGCCGTCATGGGAGATCCCCGGTCCGAGTGCAGCGTGAGCACCCGGGGCTGCACACCGTGCTTGAGGCATGTCTCCCCGATCAAGTGTCCGGCCAAGCCGGCGGTCTCGCGCTCCGCCACCATCCATCCGGCGGCGTAGCGGCTGTAGATGTCCAGGATCACGTACAGATAGAAGTACTGCCACTTCTCCGGCCCCAGCAGCCGGGTGATGTCCCAGGACCACACCTCGTTGGGTGCCCTGGCCACCACCTCGGGCTTCGGGTGGTTGGGATGGCTACGTTGCGCCCGGCGCTCGCGGACCGCCTGATTCTCGGCCAGGACGCGGTACATCGTCCGCTCCGAACACAGATAGACGCCCTCGTCCAGCAGCGTCGCGTACACTTCCGCGGGAGCACGGTCCGCGAAGCGCGGCGAGCACAGCACACCAAAGACCCCCGCCCGCTCCGTCGCGTCCAGGGCCCGGGCAGGAGCCGGCCGGGGCTGCCACTGCCCGGTCTTCGGCCTCCGGCGACGGTAGAACGTGGCGCGCGCAACCCCGAGGGCTTTGCACGCCGCGCGTACGCCCACGTGCCCGGCCAAGCCTCTGGCCGCGCTCAAGAGCGCTTCCCGTCCCCGGGGCTCACACCCAGCAGCCCCGCAACTTTTCCCTGGACATCGATGATGATGCGCGCCTTGCGAAGTTCCTCGCGCAACCGCGCGTTCTCCCGCTCCAGCTTCCGCACCCTCTTCGCCTCACGCTTCCCGCCGGACGGCCTCGGGCCTCGCTTCTTCGCCAGCCTCCGCAGCGACCCTTCCCGCGCCGCCTTCCGCCACGACGACAAGTGCGAACTATACAGTCCTTCGCGCCGAAGCAGCTCTCCGATCTCGCCCGGTGTATCGCAGGCGTCCGCCTTCTCCACGATCGAAAGCTTGTACGCCGCCGTGAACCGCCGCCGCGTCGTCTTCGCCGCAACCTCCGGATCCGGCCGGGCTGCCGCGCTTCGCTTGCCCTCCCCCGTGGAGAGGGGCGTTCCGTTCACCTTCATTCCTTCTCCTCGTGCCATCGTTCAACTCTCTGCCTCGCCCTACTCTAATCTCTTTCTCCTCTCGTGTCTCGCGTGTGTTGGCAGAGAGGGAGAGGAGTTGGTCGCGGCCAACCTTCGTCTGGGCTTGCAGCCGTTTCCACAGGGTATCCCAGATCTCGTTCCGCGCCCGCTCACTGATCTCGTCCAATCGCGGAGGCCCGGGAATCTCTCGAATTCCGGTTCGCTGAGAGAATGTCGGCAAGTCTTGGTACGGGCTGTAGTCCATCGTGTCGCCTCAGTTCAATTCTGGCTGTGTTCCCAGAATCTGGTTCGGGCCCTCGCCACCCCACCCCGGCATCTCATCCCACACCCTCCCCCCCAACTCCCTCCCCCCCGCCTTCGGCGTCCTCCCTCCCCACTGCTTGAAGAAAAACGGCACATTCGCCGCCACACACTCGTCCCTCAGATCCTCCACCCACCTCCCCTCCATCGGCCTCCGCCCCACCCCACTCTCCCCCCCCACGATCACCCAGTGAATCCCCCCCGAGCTCAGCACCTTGCACGGGCTCAGCGGCCCGATCAGCGGCTCGCAACTCAGGAACCGCACCGCCGCCGGAACCTCCTTCAGATGCCGAATCCTGTACGCCGTCTTCTGGTTCTCCGTCGACGTCCCGATCCAGATATGCGGCGGCAGCCCTCCCCCGCCGAACAGGTCCCCATTCCCCCGCACGAAACGCGCCGCCCGGCTCGGCCGCTTGGTCAGCACCTGGTACGTGTGCCGGTCCACATCAAGCATGACCTCGAAGATTGCCCGCAGGAAGTCCACGGGGATGTCACAGTGGAACAGGTCCGACATCGAGTTGACGAACACGAGGCGCCGCCCCTTCCATCCGGCCGGCTGGCCCAGCCGCTCCGGCCAGATCCTCACGGCGAACGGATCGGCACGGTTGGCCGCAGTGTTCACCACGGGCAAACGCCGACGGTAGATCCTGCTCACCAGCCGCCGGGACAGCGTTTCCGCATAGCAGTTGTCACACCCCTCCGACACCTTGGTGCACCCGGTCGTCGGGTTCCACGTGACCTCGGTCCACTCAATCGATGTCCGCTGGCCCATGCGGCATGCTCCGTGTTGCCGATGTTCGCGTGGAATTCGGGATACCGAAACTAAGCCGAAGACTGTCGCAGAGGAAGGGAAACCCGGTACCGGACGAATCCGGCCCTGTTGCGAGGTCTTCGAGAATTCGGGTGTACAGCCGGCGACGTTTTTCGGCCGCGCGGATGGACAGCGTACGCTCGCGTCGGGCCAGGGCGTCCAGGGCAACGACCGTGCGTTGGACATCCAGGCCGGGCAAGGTGACCTCGAGGTCAGTGAGAACCGCTCGCGGGATCATCCGCATGTTGGTGCCCCGGGCGAAGCGATCGAAGTGACGCTGGGCGCGCGGCTGGTTGATCGCCCAGGCTACGAACTCGGGCAGCACGACATCCCGGTTCGGGCGAAGGATGAAGAACGGCAGCATCGCCAGGACAGGTTCCTCAAACCGGTCGTCAAGCGTCCACGCCGTGTTCGACTCACCCCGGGAGCGGAAGAGGACATCACCCGCGCCGACCAGATATCGCTCCGGCACGGCTCCAACCTGCAGACGGGTCAAGCCCGCGGGATCCACGCTACCGCCCGGGGGGACGTCGCGGAGCTGGACGGTGAGGATGCCGTCCTGCTTCGTTCGCCTAATTCGCCGGCGGACAGTGTAGCCGATCTGGACCGTGCAGATGTCGCGCAGTCTGACCGGGCGCTGAGATTCCAAGGGCGTTTTCTTCCCCATTTGCATGTCCACTGGCAGGTTGGCAGTCGCATAATTGACGCTGTACATCATCCTACAGCGTATTTTTCGTTGGTGTCAACCGCCGGATGCAGCCAGTGGCCGGGAGGGGTTGACCAATGTGACACCAAATTTCCCCTATGGAGAGCACTATCCTTGGCGACCGCGCACGACTGATAAGCAGGGCGTCAAGATTCCCGAATGAGATTCGGTTTGATGAGCACCGGCTCCAGCCCGCGGTTCTCAGCCTCCGCGAGCGCATCGCGGCCCGCAGCTTGATCCGCCTGCATGCGGTCCAGGTCCAGCAGCACCAAACGCGCCGCTATTCCACGCCTATCGGGATGCCGCCTCAGCCGACGCGCGGTTTCCCTAACGACTTCCAGCGAGTCACCGCCATTGCAAGGCCTGACATCGAGGTGCACATGCAGACCCGCCCGATCGCACAGCAGGCCGAGAAACCGCAGGAAAGCTCGGTCGCTCTTCCCCTCAACCCCGACGAACACGATGCGCCTGCGTGGCACGTCTCGCCGTTGCCGCGATCGCCTCACCCGATCCGAGGAATGCCGCCGAGCACTCCCGCCCGGTATTTGGGGTACAGCCGGACATCGCGGCGAAGACCTCGAACGTCTTGGGCGCCATACACCTGTGTCGCGCCTCCCGCATCCTTCTCGACGATGAAAACCTCCTCCTTCTCCAGCTCGTCAAGGAGGCCGACATGGTGCGATGTCACGAGAAGCTGCGCACCCCGGGGATTGCTCTCGCGCGAGCGGAACAGTCGTAGTAGCTCCGCCACTAGATCCACATGAAGGTCACCGTCAATCTCGTCCAGAACCGCCAGGCCGGTCACATCGAGCGCGTGCTTGATCATCGGCAGCAGGTGGAACAGGCGCCGGGTGCCGTTGGACTCCAGGTTGAGGACGACAGGAGCGTCCAACCCACGGTGCTCGAACCGCACGAACCTGGTCCCATCCCCGTCCCGAGCGACCTCAAGGGCTCGGATTCCCGTATCGATGCGACCGAGCTGGGTCTCCGCCCAACGCCTCGAGTCGGGATTGGCCTCGATCCATCCGATCGCCGTTTCGGTGTCCAGCGAGCGAGTGTCGTTGCCGAACACGTTTGTTGTATTGGCGAGCCAGCTCCGCATCCACGCCGCGATGCGTCGGGCCAGGGGCACGTTGAACATGGCCAACATGGCGATCACCGATGTGGTCGGACCGAGCCCCCGCAGCCGGTCGTCCGACGGCCGGACTCCGAAGTCGCGTGACACATAGACAGGCGCTTCCTGGCCATTCCTCTCGTACAGCCTCCGCTTCCGCCCCCTGGGGAAGTGCAGGAGCGCTTCCCGGATCACAAACAGGTGTTCGGATCCGCTCCCGGACGGCTCCCGTCCGACCTCCAGTTCGTAGCGGAATCGTTGCGAGCCGTTCCCGGGCGACAACCAGTCCCACTCACCCTCCACCGAGAACCGAGTCGGTTCGCAACGGGTCTCTTCGCTCAGAAAAGGGAACAGCCAGATGGTCTCGTTGAAGGAGGAGACGTAACGCGCCACGTCCACCAAGGCACGCAGGAGGGTAGTCTTTCCAGACCCGTTGGGTCCCATGAGGACGGCGACGGTGGGCAACTGAAGGTCCGGTTTGGCCGTGCTGTGGCGGAAGCACGCCAAGTCCGGAGCCGTGCCCCGAATCCGCAGATCAAGGGTCGCCGTGTCCCGTATCGATCCGTAGTTGGATACCGAGATACTGTGAATCATACTCCATATTAGCGGTTTTTTCGTCGAGATCAAGAGATAACATTGTCGAACAATAACATTGTCGAACAATGTCGTTACTACGCTGACCTGGGGCCGCTCGTCACCACCGGCGACGACCTACCCACCCCCCACCCCCCTCAAAAAAACGCATCCCCCAACAGATGCACCCTCAGCACCGCCCCACCCCCCACCCTCCCCCCCCGCAACCCCCTCGCCACGTCCACGCGAAGCGACCCGTCCATAAACACCAACCCCGCCCCCACCGCCCGGAACCCCTCCCCATCCACCCGCGCCCAATCCCCAAACACCGACAACCTCAAGAACCGCACGGGCCGCTGCACGTCCACCCTGGCCATCACAATCCGCGACCCCCGCACCGCTTCCTCCTGCCCCCGGAGCCAGTCGCCCGTCCCGCCGATGCGCCACAGGTCATGCCGCGCGGGGTCACCCCACACCCCGCCCGCCCCCGCCTGCATGCCCAGCGACATGCCACGCGGCAGAGGGACCACCAGCGCGCTCTCGACCAGAGCCCTCACATGCGGATTGTCGCCCGCCGACCCCCTCACGCTCGCACTCCCGCCTCCACCCACCGACCCGGACTCGACCCCACCCCACCACGGCCTCCATCCCAGCGATGCCCCGATCCGGTTGCGCGTGGCGTCCCCGACGACATCGGCGTCCTGCTCCGCGAAAAGGCGTAGCGAGAGCCAGTTCCTGTCGCCGGCCGAGGGCAGGATGCGGATGGCCGCGCCGTGCGACCAGTGGAAATCGGCGGCGTCACCCGTCACGTATAGGCCGGGTGAATCGTCGCCTCCCGCGCCGAGATCGCCACTCTGGAGCGCCCGGTAGACCGAGAACAGGACGCGTCGCCGGGGATGGTTGCGCCGCAGCGTAAGGTCGAGGTCCGGCACTTCCAAGCTTCCGGTTGCGACCTTCGCCGTGAGCACCGCGGTGCCCCAACCGAAGTCGCGGCTCAGACGGGTGCCGACGGACAGGCGCTCCACCGGATTGTAGCGCAGCAGCCTGAGCGTCTTGCCGGGCGGTCGGAACAGCCAGGGACTCGCGGCCTCTTCGGCGTTGCCGCCTTCGCCCGTCCCGATGGCCTCCAGTTCAGTGGCGATCCCGGCCAGGGTGGCCTCGTCGAAGGCGCGGTCCTCGTCCCAGAACGACCGCGGCAGCAGGTCGCTGGCGGTCAGCGCTTCGCGGTCGGCGGGGGTGATGGTGACCATCTCGGCGGGATCGCCGGATTCCACGTCGCCGCCGATGCTGTCGCCCTCCTGGCTCCAGAGCCGCAGGGCTTCGGCGGCCGTGGCGGGCGTTCCCGCGGCCGCTTCCGCCCCGCGCTCGAGGATCTCCTCGATCTCCACCGTCCAGTCGATGGTCACCGGGGCGCTGGGAGGCACGATACTGGCGGCGTCGATGCCTTCGCTCACGCCGATGTACCCCTTCCACCTGACGCTCCACGGCAACCAGTGCCGCGTGTCCCAGTGGCCGTAGTCCGCCACAACCGTCGTGATGTCCATCTCCATCCGCGGCATCATCTCGTTGACCACACCGCTCAGGAGCCGGTCGAAGAAGCCGGGGGGACCGCTCTCCGAATTCGACGCAAGTGCGCTGTCCCGCACGTTCACCCCGAACCCGAAGCTTCTGCCAAGCCTGACCCTCCAGGACAACTCCCTGTCCACCTTCTTGGCCAGCCGGTAGGCGACGCGCGCGACCCCGTGGGACTCCGGGTCGATCCACATGATCGCGGAAACGAGGCGGATGCTGCGATAGCGCGGAATCGCCGTGACCGCGACCGCCCGCACCACCTGGCCGTCTTCGAGCCGCAGCGTGAGCGTGTCTCCCGAGCGGTACTGGTAGTAGCGCTCCGATTCGGGCTCGAGCGGGCTGCGGACGGTGATGGCCGCGTCGCGCGCACCGGCGAAGACCGCAACGCCGAAGTTGAAGGGGTCTCCGAGGGGATCGGCCGTGAAGCGCTCGGCGCGCAGTCCGGGAAAGAACTCGGACGCGCCGGGGGCAAGGCCGGGCCGATTGAAACGAGCGCCCAGCACGTGTACGACATTGGGCTCCTCGCGGGACCACCTGACCCGCACCGCGCGCTCGCCGTTCACCCAGGGGCGGTCGCGCCGCAGGCTGGGCGCCTCCATCGCCATGCGCTCCCGGATGACCGCCGTGTAGGCGTCGAGGGCGAGGCGGGCGGTGTCGCGGGCGGCCTTCGCGCCGAGGACGAGATGGCGGGCGGTTTCGTCGAGGTAGGGGGCGGGGGGGAGGGTGTCGGGGGTCTGCGCCGCGGCCGCGCCGTGCAGGGTGGCGGCGAGGAGGAGGGGGAGGGTGGCGGGGAGGGGGCGGAGCATTCGCTAGCAGTCCGTGGATGAAGCCGCCCGAGCACCGAAAGCGGTGAGGCGCCGGGCTGGCAAGGCGCGACGAAAGGTGAATAGCAGGGCTATTCGCCCGAGGAGCAACGCAGAGCGTAGCCTCGGGGTGGAAGAAAGTATACCATACATGACATAATGTAATGTTGTCTTTACAGTGCAAATAGGCGAAGCGAAGCGGCCAGCGCGGATGCATCGCCGCTCGAATGCCGGGGGGATTTTGTCCACGGGCTGCCAGAGTTGACTAGATGATATGACCAGGTCAGAAGAAGGTGAAGCCTCTGGGGTGGAACTTCCACCCGGCCCGCGATGATCCCTCTCTTCCACAGTCCAGTCCTTTCGCCAGGTCGAGGCGCAGCAATCCGTCCATGAAGACGAGCCCCGCCCCGACCGCGCAGTAGTCCGCGCCTTCGGCCGACGCCCAGTCTCCGTACACGGATAGATGCAAGAAGCGAACCGGCCGTTGCAGATCCACCCTGCCCATCCAGGTGCGCGACGTCGCCACGGTGCCCAGGTGCCCGCGGATCCAGTTCCCGGTCACGCCGATCTCCCACAGATCCTGCGGCGCGGGGTCGCCCCACACGCCGGCCATGCCCGCCTGCAAACCGAGCGACAGACCCCCGGCCAGCGGAGCCACCAGCGCACCCGCGACGAGGGTCCTCACATGCGGATTGTCACCCGCCGATCCCCGCGCGATCACGGTGCCGCCCCCGCCCAACGTCCCGTCCCCGAAGGCGCCCCACCACGGCTTCCACTCCAGCGCGCCACCCACCCGGTTGCGCGTCGAATCGGTGTCGATGTCGGCGTCCCGCTCGGCGAAGACGCTTAGCGACAAACGGTTGCGCTTGCCGTTGCCGGGCCCTGTCCGGTGCCGATGGCGGCCAGCTCCTCCGAGATGGCCGACTTGTCCCGCCACACGGACAGTGTGTCGCGCCAGATGGACGGGGGGAGGGGGTCGGGGGCGGCGGGGTCGCTGGGAGCGGCCGCGTCGGTAGCAGCAGCCGCATCGGCTGGATCTGCTGGTTCCGCAGGATCGGCCGGCAGGGACGCGAGCCCCTCTCCGGGCGCGCGAAGATCCTCGATCTCCAGCGCCCAGTCGGCACTGAACGGCACCCCGGGCGGCACAAACGCCGTCGCGCTTACGATCTCCCAGGCCATGTGCCCATCCCACCGCACGCGCCGCGGCAACCAGTGCCTTCGTCCCACGGCGCGAAGTCCACGACCACCGCGGCAAGGTCCACCTCGAGCTTCGCGGCCATGCGGTAGGCGGACAGGTTGATCAGCCGCGCGATGAGGCCCGGGGGGGGGGGGTCGCGGGGTCGTCGCCGGGCGCGCCGCCGCCTTCACCGCCGTCGATCCAGATGCGGGGTTGCCACCTGCCGCCGTGCACCGCCCGTCCCCGCATCTCGAGGTCGACGCGCTTGGCGGGGCGGTAGGCGACGCGCACCAGGCCGAACGATTCCGGCTCGATCCACAGAATCGCGGCCACTAGGCGGATGCTGCGGTAGCGGGAAATAACGGTGACGGGGACCGCGTCGCCGGTGCGGCCGTCGTCCAGCGCGATCTGCGTAGTATCACCTGAGCGGAACTGGTAGTATCGCTCCGCGTCCGCGCCGAGCGGGTCGCGCACGTTGATGGCGGCCGTGAGGGTCGCGCCGAGCGGGGGGCGGAAGCCGTAGACGAAGGGATTCCCGTACGGGTCGGCCGCGAAGTGCTCCGCCCGGGTTTCCGGGAAGGCGCGGCCAAGGCGGCCGGGGACCAAGCCGTTGCGGCGGAACCGGGCACTCACGACGTCGACCGTGTTGGCCTCATCGCGCGACCAGCGCACCCGCGCCACTCGCTCCCCGTTCACCCAGGGCCTGTCGCGCTGGAAGGTGGGGAATACCATGCCCACCCGTTCGCGGATGACCGCCGAGTAGGACCCGATCGCGAGCCGGGCGGTGTCGCGGGCGTGCCGCGCGCCGAGCACGAGGTGGCGGGCGGTCTCGTCGAGATAGGCGTCCCGGGCGGGGGTTGCCGCGACGGGGTCTGGCAGTCCGTGGTGAAACCCTGCGTGGCACCGAGACCGGTGAGGCGCCGGGCTGGCAAGGCGCGACGAGAGGTGAATAGCAGAGCTATTCGCCCGAGGAGCAACGCAGAGCGAAGCGGTCCAGTCCGGATGCATCGCCGGTCGAATGCAGCAGGGCTTTCCGCCGCGGGCTGCCGCAGGTTGCGCGATGAGGTGGCCGGGTGAGGTGAAAGCCAGGATCATTGCCGGCAGGGGCCAGTATCGGCGCCGGCAGCGCCGCTTCGATGGATTCATGAAATGCCCGCGCTCATCAAAACAGATTGTCCATCAGCACATGAATGCGGAGGCCCTGTTCGGGGACGCCTTCGCGTTCCGCGGTGAGCCCCTGCGCAAGATCCACCCGCAGCAGCCCGTCGAGCAGGACGAGGCCCGCGCCGGCGGCGTAGTAGTCGCCGCCCTCGGCCCGTGCCCAGTCGCCGAAGAGGGACAGGCGCGCGTAGCGGACCGGGAACTGGAGGTCGGCGCGGCCCATCCAGGCCCGGTCGGTCTCGACCGCCTCGTCGAGTCCGCGGAGGAAGGCTCCGGTGGCGCCGAGATCCCACAGATCCTGCGGCGCCGGGTCGCCGGAGACGTTGGCAAAGCCGGCCTGGAGGCCCAGGGAGATGCGCGCGGCCAGGGGGAGGAGCAGCGCGCCCTCGACCACGGTCCTCACGTGGGCGTGGTCGCCCGCCGATCCGCGCACGCTCACGGTGCCGCCCGCGCCGATCGACTCCTGGCCCATTCCGCCCCACCAGGGCTTCCATTCGAGGGCGGCGCCGAACCGGTTCCGCTGGTGCCCGGTCTCGTCGTCGTCGGTCCCGGCCGCTGCCGCATGGTCGTGTTCGGTGCCGGTCTCGTCCTTATGGTCATGCTTGTCGCCGGTTTCGACCACTTCGTCGCGCTCGGCGAAGAGGCTGAGCGAAAGACCGAGGCGGTCGCCGCTGCCGGACAGCAAGCGCATGGCGGCCCCGGTCGACCGGTGGAAATCGAGGGAGTCGCTCTCGAAGATGACGGGGAGCGGGAATCCGTCGATGCCGCCCGCGCCGAGGGCCCCGGTGCGCAGCGAGCGGTAGACGGAGAACTGCATCCGGTGGCCGGGACGGTCGCGCTGGAGCGTGAAGTCGAGGTCGGGGATCTCCTTCCACTCGCGCGTGGCCGCTCGCACGGTGAGGAGCGATCGCCACCAGCCGAAGTCGCGCCGGGCCTGGGCGCCGATCGACACGCCCTCGACCGGGTTGTAGCGCACCAGGTTGAGCGTCCAGATGGGCGGGTAGAGGTACCAGGGGCTGGCGGCCTCGTTGGTGTCGCCCGCGTCGCCGTTGCCGATGGCGGCCAGGGTGTTGCCGAGTCCGAGGGCGTTGCCGCGGGCGCGTTCCAGGTTCCACTGGCGACCGGTGGGCAGCAGGCCGGTGTCCTCTTCGCCGCCGTCCGAAGGTTCCTGGGTCCATTCGATGACGAAGGGGAGGGTGGGGACGACGGAACCGGTCGCGGTGATGCTCTCGATGCCGGTGTAGCCGGTCCATTGCACGCGGCAGGGCAGCCAGTGGCCGGGCTGCGCGGGCGCGAGATCGACGATGGCCGCCGAGATGTCGGTCTCGATGCCGAGGAGCACGGCCGTGAAGGTCTCGTTGATGAGCTGTCCGAACCAGCCGGGCTGGTTGGCGGGCGGGTCCGCGTCGGCGTCACCGTCGTCGACCGCGATGTCGAGGCCCAGCCACCAGCCGTCGGCCTCGCGGAGCACTCCGGCCACCTCGTGGTCGATTCGCTTGGCGGGGCGGTAGGCGGCGCGCACGAGGCCGTGGGTCTCCGGATCGATCCACATGATCGCGGCGACGAGACGGATGCTGCGGTAGCGGGGGATGACCGTGACGGGGATGGTTTCGATGGTCTCGCCGTTGTCCAGTTGGAGGGTGGTAATACCGTTTGAGCGAAATTGGTAATACCGTTCGGCATCGGGGCCGAGGGGGCTGTGGATGGCGGCGGCGGCCGCGTCGGCGCCCATGAAGGGGGCGAGGCCGAGGGTGAAGGGGTCGGCGAGGGGGTCGATGGGGAGGTGGTCGTCGCGGAGGCCCTGGAAGTAGCGGGGTTGGCCAGGGCCGATGCCGGGGTGGCGGAAGTGTTGGTCGAGGATGTCGACGGCGGGGGGGGCGGTGCGTGACCAGTTGGCGCGTGCGACGCGGGAGCCGCGCATCCAGGGGCGGTCGCGCCGGCCGGTGGGGGCGTTGAAGGCGAGGCGTTCGTGGACGAGGGCACGGTGGGTGGTGATGGCTTGCCGGGTGGCGGCGAGGGTTGCGCGGGCGCCCGTGACGAGGTGGCGTGCGGTTTGGTCGAGGTAGGCGTCGGGGGGTTGGGGGGTGGCGGTGGTGGGGGCGGGGAGGAGGAGGGCGAACAGGATGGTGGCCGGTACGATGGTGGTCTGCAGGATGGCGGCCTGGGAGACGTGGCGGGGGTTCAAGGGTCTTCTCCGTAACGGTCGAAGAATTCGTCGGTGCGCGCGGGCAGGAGCAGATCGTCGGCGATGGCCGCGATCTCTTCCGCCTCCTTCCACGCCTGTTCCAATATCCACAATTCGCCTTCGAGCGCGCGGCGCTCCTGTTCCTCGTGGAGCGACATTTCGAGGGCGAGGCGGGTGGGTCTGGGCATGTTGTACACGTACCCCTGGCTGCCCTTGCGGTGTTCCCTGTTGGCCAACGCGGTCAGGAAGCGGCTGGGATGCCCGCTAGACTCGATCTCGTGTACCGCGTGCTGGACTGTGCGGCGGGAACCGCCCCAGCCGTTCAGATGGGGAACGATCGCAGCCCCGACCCGCCGGGCGTCCTCGCCCTCGAACCAGGCCTTCCGCAACACCCGTTTGATCTCGACCGCGAAACCAGGGTCGTCGTCGTTGGGCAATACGCGAACCGCCTTCAAGTCGGACTGTCTGAATCTCGCCACGTTTTCCGGAGTGACGGAACCATCGTCGGCCTTTCCGCCAACGCGAACCTTGGCAAGGGTGCGGATATGGCCCCAGGCGATGAATGGCCATGCGCCCACCGAGGAGAGCCAGCCGAGTGCGACGGGCCAGGCGACCTGCATGGACACCAGGGCGGCCCCGCCCATCACGCCACCGGCAACGCCGAGCATCGCCATCCGCATGCGCTTCCTGAACTGGTCCCCATACCGCCACGCAGCGAACTCACCCCGCGGCGGCTTCCCGACCCGCACCAGATCCAGTCCCTCCCGGTGGCGCGCAATCCCGATGTTCTCCGTCGAGGCGCGCGTGCGCGTCTCGCGGAAGATGCGCTCACAGTCCTCCACCGCCTCCCAGCGCTCCTCGAGCGGAGTCAGGTTCCATCGGTGGCACTTTCGGCAGACCACCCAGAGGCGGCCTTTGGCGGCGTCGAAGGCAAGCCTGCGGCCCACGGGGAAGGTCTCGACGACCTCGTTGGCGCCGAGGGGCCGTTTGCAGAACATGCAGGTATTGAACACGGGATTTCCGGTGAGATGCCTGGCGCGGCAGTGCAGGTGCCGAGCTCGGAAGATGCGCCGGGGAGCGCGGTCCGGTCCAGTCTCCCTACCTCACCTCGCCCGGCAAACCCGGCCGCGGCGGCGCACCGAGTACGAAGTCCCGCCGGTAGTACAGCCTGCCCCGCTTCACCGTGAGCTCCACCGAACGGAGGCTTCCGGGGCCGGCCAGCGGGTCCTGGCGCAGGAACACGATGTTGGCGTGCTTGCCGGGCTCGAGCGTCCCGATCGTGTCCTCCCGTCCCAGCGCGACGGCGCCGTGACGGGTCGCCGCCGTCAGGACATCCATCATCGTCATGCCCACCCACTCGTGGAGGTAGCGGATCTCCTCGTGCAGTGCCGGAAAAACCGAATCCGGCGGGGACGTTCCGTCCGTGCCTGCCGCGATCATGACACCGGCCTCGTACGCCAGCCGCGTGGCTTCGATCGCCTCCTCCAGCCCGCAGTCTGCCACGACGCCTCGGGGGCGGGTGTTGGCGGGCGGAGGCGGGGGCGGCTGCTCCGGGTCGGGGTTGTCGGCTTCGCCGGGCCCGCGGGCCGTGTCGGCGACCCCAGGCACCTCCGGCCCCACCGTGTCGCTCTCCGCCACTCCCGGCCATGGGCGCGGCACCATCACACGAAGCGTCGGGTCGAGCACCGCGCCGTTCCGCTTCATGGTCGCGAAGAGCGTGTCCACCTCGGGGCCGTTCAGGTCGACCTCCACCACCCCGCTGCGCGTCCCTTCCTCTCCCTCGCGATACACATCGTCGGGTATGGCCGCCTGAACGATGCCGCAGGAGTGGGCCATCGACCGGACGCCGGCTCTGGCGACTTGCAGGGGCCTTGCCGGACCGATGCTCACGTGCGACCAAACCGAAATCCCCTGCCTGGACGCCTCGGGCACGAGCTTGCCCAGGAGCTCGCCCTCAAACGGGAAATAGACCTTGATCCCGGTTGCCCAGATCCCGCGTGCCAGGGTTACGGCTTCCGCAAGATCGGTCTCGTCGGTCACCGCCTGCAGCCAGGGAACGGCTCCCGTCCTCTCGCCCGCCGCCGCCAGGGCCGCGCGGCGATTGCCGAAAAACCCTGGACCCGCCATCAGTGCGGAGAAGTGCAGGTCCGGCGCGGGAATTTCCTCTACCAGCGAAGCGCGCTGGAGATCGATGAGCGCGCGGGCATCGCCCCCCATGTCGCGTACGGTGGTGACGCCCGCGAAGAGTTGCCTGTTGAGGATGAACTCCGCGGTCGCCCGGTCCGCCACGCTGGCCAGGTGCGTGTGCGCCTCCACGAGGCCGGGAATCGCGAACCAACCACTCGCGTCCACGATCTCCGCGCCTTCGCGAACGTCCGCCGCCAGGTCCTCGACCGGCAGGATACCGGCAATCACGTCCCCCTCCACGACGATGGCCATCCCGGGGAGCGCTGGGGCACCCGTTCCGTCAATGACGGTTGCGCCCACGAAAATGGTGCGGGTGGGTGCTTGCGCCCCGGCGGACACGGCCTGGGCGGCGAGCGGAGAGGCCAGCGGGGCGGACGAGGCCAGCACCGCCAGGAGGGTCAGTCCGGCAATCCGTTTTCTCATGTTCCAGCTTCCTCCCCGTGCCGCTCGAAGAACTCGTCGGTTCCCGCAGGCAGAAGGAGACTGTCCGAGATGGCCGCGATCTCTTCCGCCTCCTTCCACGCCTGTTCCAGAAGCCAAAGTTCCCCCTCCAGCGCCCGGCGTTCCTGCTCTTCGTGGAGCGCCATTTCGAGCGCTAGCCTCGTGCTGCGCGGAAAGCTCGCGATGTTCCCCGACCGGCCCCTCCAGTCCCGGTAGCCCAGTCTGACAGCGTGGGTAGTGAAACGCCCGGCGTGACCCTCGGCTTCGATTTCGTTTACGGCGCGCTGGACCGATATCCTAGACCCGCCCCCTCCGTTGACGTGTGGGAGGAGCGCGGCGGCCACGCGACGGGCCCCTTCGCCCGGGATCCGGGCTTTCCGCGTCCCCCTGGATACCTCGACGCTGAATCCCGGTTCATCGTCGTCGGGCAGCAGCCGGATGGAACGAAGTCTGTGACGGTTGAACCTGGCGACCTGATCCGGCGCCGCGGGGCCCCCGTCGGCGATTCCCTCCAAACGAACCTTTACCACAGGACGCAGGTACTCCCAGGCGAGAACCGGGTAGACCCCGATGGCAATCGCGGAGCCGGCAACGACCGACACCGAGATCACACCCGAGGCGCCAACCAGCAAACAGCCTCCCATCGACCCGGCCCAGACCAGCTGCTTGCGGAGCCGCGTCCCGAACTGGTCCCCATAGCGCCAGGCCGCGAACTCCCCGCGCGGCGGCTCTCCGATCCGCACCAGGTCCAGCCCCTCCCTGTGGCGCGCCAACCCGATGTTTTCGGTCGACGCACGCATCGGCGTGTCGCGGAACAGGCGCTCACAGTCCTCCACCGCCTCCCAGCGCTCCTCGAGAGGGGTCAGGTTCCAGCGCTGACACTTCCGGCAGACGACCCAGAGCCGCCCCTTCGCCGAGTCGAAGGCGAGCCTGCGGCCAACGGGGAAGGTCTCGATGACCTCGTTGGCGCCGAGGGGTTTCTTGCAATGGATGCAGGTCTGGTACAAGGGCTCTCCGGTCGGTGGCGTTGGGCGGAGGTGAGGCTGCCGCGTTCGGAAGATGCGACCAAGAGTGGCGTATGGACCAGCTTCGACGTTCAGTCCCGCACTACACCTGAGTGGGAAATTCGTCCAGACAACCCGTCCACCCTCGAGGGTTATCCCCCCACTACCCTCCCGGAAGGAGATGCCCAAGATGTCCGTCAAGACCATCACCGCTATCGGGCTCGCACTGGTAACCATCACCCTCCCCCTCCCCGCCCAGGAAATGATCGACTTCCCCCGCCGGGACCAGCACCTCAACGCCGACTTCGAGGAGGTCTTCCATCCCGTCCCATACTGCGCCTGGATTTCGGGGACGAAGACGTGCAAACCGACACCGTTGTCGAAGGCTGGTTGCCTCCCGCTGGTGACGAAGACACCGAGGTTCCGGGGAACTTCAGGTTGCCGGGGGATGCCGCGCGGGCCTTGAGCAGGTCCATGAGCGGCTTCTACCCCGAAATCCCGGTCCTGCGGTCCCTCTCCACGACATGGGAAGGACGCATCTGGGTGCAGCGCCGGGTCGACGAGCCGGGAAGCACCGGGCTGATCGATGTCGTTACGGCCGACGGGCAGTACGTCGGGACATTCGCCACCGACGCAACCAGGATTCCCGAGGCTTTCGGTCCGAACGGGCTGGCCGCCTTCATCGAACTCGACGGATTCGACGTAGCCAGCGTGGTGGTACGGAGATTGCCCGCGACGGTGCGCTGACCGCACGCAGCGCAACCCGACTCCGAGGAAACATGTCCACCCAAGCCCGGGACACTGCAACCTGCCGATCAGCAAGCCCGTAGGGCGGATCACGCGTTTTCTTCCTCAATTTCGAATCGGTGATCCATATGCTGACCGCTCCAAGATGCCGTCCTATTCCCGTCATCCTTTCCACTCTCCTCCTTGCGTCCTGCGACCAGGGCGCCGAAATCCACAGCCCTACACTTCCCATCGACAGTGCCGGTGTCAGGATCGTGGAAAGCGACCCCTCGAATTCGGACGCCGCCTGCACGATCAGCGTAGAGCCGAGCCTCGTCATCGGAGACGACGAGAATGACGAGCGGCAGTGGTTCTCCTACATCAGGGGGGCCGGAAGGCTGTCCGACGGATCCATCGTGGCAGCGGACCGGGCGACTGCTGAAGTGCGCATCTACGACGAGACCGGCAGGCACCTCAGGTCGATGGGCCGAAAGGGCGAGGGGCCCGGCGAGTTCGACGATCCCTTCCAGCTCTGGGTGGCCGGCGGCGACACGCTCTGGGTGGGCGATGCCATGGCCCCGTGGCGCTACAACCTCTTCACCGCCTTGGGCGACTTCGTGCGGCAGGTGAACCTGACGCCGGTATTCCCGAACGCATCCGTACAGGGTGGTGTTCTCGACAACGGCTACACCGTGAATTCGAAGTCGAAGGACGCCCGCCGTGAGAACTTCAGCAACCCCGACACGCTGCTCGTCCAGGTCCACGACCCCGGCGGCCAGCTCGTCGGTACGCTCGCGCGGATGCCCGACCGGGCCAGCGGGGCCGTCAAGGAGGTGCCGGACTTCTGGATCTACCCCCTCTTCCAGTCGTTCGCCTGGGTCGACGCCGTCGGATCCACGATCGCGCTGGCGCACGGCCGGGACACCGAGGTCCGGGTTCTCGACGACGAGTTCAACCTCCGCACGATCATCCGCTGGGTCGAGCCCGATCGCGAGGTGACCGGCGCGGATGTGCGGGCGTGGCGCGAAGACTACATCGAGAGCCGCAGCCAACCCGCGTCCGTGCCCTGGAGCCGGTTCGACGACGCCCGCGTCAGTACCAATCGTCCCGTGGCTGAACTCTTTCCGTCGATCTCCACCATCGTGGTCGGCAAGGACGGGCGCATCTGGGTCCGCCAGTATGACCGGCCGCGCGAGGACCGAGCGTGGTTGGGCTTCAACCCCGGCGGCGAGTTTGTCTGCCACCTGGCCCCGCTCCCCGGTGCCGTCTGGGAATTCGGGAACGACTACGTCCTGCTGCTTCGCGAGACCGAACTCGGGATCCAGTTGGTCCAGCTGTATCGCCTCCACTTGCCGTCAGACCAGTCCGGCGGGGTCGTCCATCCTTAGCAGCATCCACATCAAAGTCAGTGCACGGTCCGCTTCGCTCTGAGGGCGGGTGCGTGGGAGCGTAGCAGTCATCCTGCTTGTGGGTTCCTCAACAGACCTCGGAGGTGGTCAGGGGGTGTTTTCTTTTCCGTATGATGGCTCCGCGCCACCCCGCCTCAGATCCCGAACCTGCACACGCTGCACTCCCAACTCGTCTTCGTGTACGCCGAGTAGCTGGCCCTCGCTGACGGCGTGAATCTCGAACGAAGCCGCAACGTCCACCCGGCCGAGGTACCGGCCGTCCGGATGGAACACGTCCCAGCGAAGCATCGACGCGCCCGGCAGGTGGTAGCGCTGTGCCCACAGCTCCCCGGTGTCGGCGAACACCAGGTCCGTGTAGGCCGGAATAGTGGCCGGCAAGGGAAAGCCTTCCAGCATTGCTCGCATCCGTCGCATCACCGCCGGGTCTGGGTCTGCGTTCATTCCCGGCCAGTTGGCCAAGAGCGCATCCAAATGTTCGTCCGAACGGAAAGGCGGCGGCTCTGCGAGTCTCGCTACATGGCTGAGAGAGCCCGTCGCGTCGATCAGGTGGACTTCGTATGCATCGCCGCCGGTGACCGCGATGCCACTCGTAGCACCAGTCGCGGTAGGCCCCGACACGAACGGAACAAACCTGTTGGAGGTGTTCCCACCTGACCGGACTACCGACACGGTCCGGCCTGGAAGCCGGGCGACCGTGTCCAGGACCGTTCCGTCTAGTCGGTGCCTTACGAACCAGACGGGGAAACGAGTCGTCCCGCCAGGCGCCAGATCGACATTGCTAACGTGCGACATCGAACTCAACACAGCTCCCGGACCCCAATGGCCCCGCGGCTGAAGCCTTTCTGGATGCATATCCTCATCCGACGCTCCCGCGAGGCTCGTCGCCTTCCCTCCCGGTTCTCCGGACGGTCCGAATTCCGTGATCCGCCGCCGCCACCCGTCTACCGCTATGATGCCGCCCCCAGCTCTGGGCCACGCGTCAGTCAGGTCCTCGAACTCGCCAGGGCCCTCTCCAATTCCTCCGACCGTCCGCACATGTTCACCGCCAGCATCGAATACGCGTATCTCGCCCCACCCCTTGTCAACGACCATCAGATTGCCATCCCCGTCCCGGGCCACCGACACGATCTGGTCGAACAAGAACGCGTCAGGTCCTTCAACGACACCGATGCTCAGCGCCGGCTCGACGGCCAAGCGCGCGTAGGTCGCGTCACTCGCGGGGCTGGTGACGATCCGCACTCCAGCAGAATCGGTGATTGTAGCATCCTGACTCCTCACTTCCAGCGGCCGGCCCAAAGCCAGAACCGCCAGCGTCGCACAAGTCAATCGAACAGACCTCATCTGATTGGACTCCTCTGCTGTGGATTCACTCCGTACTCTCCCACGTAGACACCACGAGCAGTCAGCATGGTTGCTCGACGAGCGACCAGAATGCCAGTTGCGTGGTGACGGGCGCCGGTGTCAGTCGCCATAGCAGTCCCGCGCGTCGGGGATGGGAGCCGCCGCCGGCCTCTACAGCGTCATCGCGGTCGGCTTCTTCGCGGCGGTTCTTGGCGCCGAGCCCATGCCCGGCTCCACGCATGGACTACGGAGGTGGCGGTGTTCGTTACCAGTGACGGCAACCCCGCCATGGTCCGAATCACTCAGCGAGCCGGCAACCATGACCATCCGCCACCATCGTACCCGGTAGAACCGCATTGCACGTTCTTGCCCAACCAACTGGTCTGTTAGTGGAGAGATCAGGTCCCCCAGCGGTCGCACCCAGTCAGCCCGAGAAGGAGAAGGCCATCTTGCGAACACCAATTGTCGTACTTTTCCCAGTGAACATCGCGACGCCGAATAGGTCCGATACCGCCGATACCGAATGAGCGCGAGGAGCGCCAAGCCTGCGATGAAGAAGCATCGGGGGTTCCGCATATGGCGATCGGTCGCGGGAGCGATGCTTCCCTGGCTTCTGTTGCTTGTCGTCGGGAATCTCTTCCTCATATGGCCGCCGCTGGAGGGGGAGGCGACGCTCCTGCGTTGGATGTGGATGTTCACGGAGCTCACCGCCTTCGTTTTCCCCTTCCTGCTCTTCGCCGCCGGGGTGGCACTGACGCGGAAGCTGGGGTACTCGCGGCGAGTCCTTCGAGTCGGGGTGTTGGTCGGGATATCGGTTGTTGCGGCCTCCTACCTGCTGGGGTCGTGGTTGGCACCTGAGCTGGACGATCGGTATCTCGCCAGCCGGGATGCCACGACGGAAGACATGCGTCGGTTCGGTCCACGGACCCCGGTCGGACTCGTGCGCAACCTCCGCTTCGTCGAAGCCAATCCTCCCGAGGAGTACAGCTTGCGGGCGGGCGCTCCACACCGAATCCCTCCGAACGTGCTTCGCTGGACGTTGCATTCGCCGGTGGCCCTGGCGGTATTCGGGCTCTTCAACGTAATCCTGGGGGTACTCTCGGCCAAACTGACCGTCGTTCTGGCCCGTGGGAGTCGGCGAAACGCCCGTATTGCGATTGGTGTGCTGGGAGGATTGGCATTCTACGCGTGCTATGTTCTGGCGGGACCTATCGAGCCGTTCCTGCGGGACGGCACGATGCGATCGGGCGTGGCTGCCGCCTGGGCACCGCTGGTGCTCCCCGCTGCTGAATGCCTCATTCTCGGTTACCTGGTCCGCAGGCGGAGGTACGGGTGAGTGATTCCGCGGTTCCCGGAACGCCGCGCTTGGGGGAAGTGCTCCCTGTTGGTTCCGCTTCGAAGCCGACCAAGGCAGCTGCCGACGACGCTTCCATCGAAACCAGGGCTATCGACGGGGCGATCCGGCGGGCTTCGCGATCGTGCTCAAGCGATTCGGACCCTTGATCAGAAGGGTCGCCAATACGTACAGCGAGGATGGGGACGATCAGGAGGACATGTACCAGGAAGTGTGCATCGGCCTGCTGACCCGGGGGAAACACTACCGGGAACTGGGGGCCTTGAGAGGCTGGGTCGTCACACTGGCGCGTGGCGTTTGCAGGAACTGGCGCACGTCACAGGCGGCACGCAGCCCGGCCATCGACAGGTATTCCGCCGAGGTCCCACCGGTGGAGGAATCCGATGCCCTGCTTGACGATCCTTCTCGACTCCTTCAATTCAAGGGCCGGATCCTGCGGCGGCCGCGGACAACCCATCCGCTCCCGAAAACCGCCTAACCTCTTAGTTCCGGATCCCCGGAGGAGAGGCTGGAGGCGGCGATGCGGAATGTCAGGGCCATGATGAGTGGCGGGGGGGTTCGCGTGCTGGTGTTCGACGCATCAGGCAGCTTCGTGCGCGAGTTCGGCTCGCCGGGAGAAGGGCCTGGCGAGTTCAAGTGGCCCACCGGGTTCGCGGTGATGCGCGACGGCACCATGGTCGTGAAGGACTTTGGGCACCGCGGCTACCAGCTCTTCGACGCGAACGGCGAATTCCAGCGCATGGTTCGGGGAGTCCAGGGCTGGAACACATTGCTCGCCGACCCTCGTGGCGGAGGCGTCTTCACCGGAGACCTTCCCGCGGTCACCGGCCGCTCGAGGACGTACACCACGTCCGGCCAAGCGACTCCGGCCGACCCCCCCACATCCCGTCCTGTTCTGTATCTGGATTTCGCCGGGGAAGAGGTGCGGACGGACACGGTTGTCGAAGGCTGGCTGCCTCCCCGCAGCGACCAGGACATCGACGTGCCACAAGACATCAGGGGTTCGGGAAACGCCAGAGCGTTGGGCGCTGCCATGAGCGGCCTCCTCTCCCCGCCCCCCATCTTAGAGCCGCCGCTTCTGGCGGGCGTGTTGCCGGACGGGAGCATCGTCCACTCCGATTCTTCCGCGTACGCCCTGAAGATCACGCCTCCAGACGCCGGGGAGGTGGCGCGCGTCATTCGGCGGCCCCTGCGGCCCGAACCGGTGACCGACGCAATCAAGAGGGAATACCAGGAGAGACGAAATGTCGGCCGGGGCGGACTGTTCTACCCCGAAGTGCCGGTCCTGCGATCCCTCTCCACGACATGGGGAGGGCGCATCTGGGTGCAGCGCCGAGGCGACCAACCGGGCAGCGACGGGCCGATCGATGTCGTTGCCTCCGTCGGGCACTACCTCGGTACATTCGCCACCGACGCGACCACGATGCCCGACGCCTTCGGCCCCAACGGGCTGGCCGCCTTCATCGAGTTCGACGAATTCGACGTGGCGAGCGTGGTGGTACGGAGGCTTCCCGGGACGGTGCGCTGACCGCACGCAACGCGACCGGACTCCGCAAGTTGGTCCGGCTGCATCGCTTCCGCTCGCCGTCGGACCAAGCCCGGCGGTTTCGACCCGGAGGCGCCGTAGTATCTTGACGCCGTTCGTGCGCCGGTGTCAGTTGCCGTAGCAGTCCCTTACGCACCCCGCCCGTGAGCTGGAGGAAAACGCTCGCCCCTGCGAACGCGGACTGCCTGCCGAACGCATTGGTCTCGCAGTTGAGGGAGTCGCACCGCCCATGAAGCCACCCCGCTTCAACTACGACCTCGCATCCCTCCGTGGCGACCTGTTCGGCGCACTCACCTCAGCCGTGGTGGCCCTCCCCGTCGCCCTCGCCTTCGGTGTGGCGTCGGGGATGGGGGCCGCGGCCGGCCTCTACAGCGCGATCGCGGTCGGCTTCTTCGCGGCCGTCTTCGGTGGCACCAAGTCCCAGATCTCCGGCCCCACCGGTCCGATGACGATCGCGATGGCGGTCATCATCACGACTCACGCGTCCACCCTCGCCGAAGCGCTCACCGTGGTCGTGCTGGGTGGGCTCATCCAGGTGCTGCTGGGCGTGTTGCGGATGGGCCGCTTCGTCGTCTACACGCCGTACGTGGTAATCTCCGGGTTCATGTCTGGCGTGGGCCTCATCATCATGCTGATCCAGGCCCTGCCATTCCTCGGGTTGCCGCCGGCCCCGGGCGGACCGATGGGTGCGATCCGGGCACTCCCGGAAGCGGTCCTGGGGATGAACGGCCGCGCCTTCAGCCTGGCCGTGGTCGCTCTGGCCGTGGCCGCGCTCTGGCCGCGGCGGCTGGCCCGGTTCCTGCCCGGGCTGCTGGTCGCCCTGCTGGCCGGCACCGCGCTGGGCGTGCTGTGGCTGACCGACGTACCGGTCATCGGGGAGATACCGGGGGGACTTCCTTCGCTGCAACTGGAGCTCCCGACCCTCGGCTTTCTTGTGACGTCACTGCAGCCCGCGCTCATCCTTGCGCTTCTCGGCTCGGTGGACAGCCTGCTGACTTCGCTGGTCGCGGATTCCCTGACGGGGACGCAGCACAAACCCAACCGCGAACTCGTGGGCCAGGGGGTCGGCAACATTGTGTCCGGCCTGTTCGGGGGACTGCCGGGAGCGGGCGCCACAATGGGCACGGTGACCAACATCCGCGCCGGGGGTTCGACGCAGATCTCGGGGGCGCTCCGCGCGCTGATGGTGCTTGCGCTTCTGTTGGGGCTCGGGCAGTTGGTGGAACCGATTCCCCACGCGGTCCTGGCCGGAATCCTCATGAAGGTGGGGTGGGACATCATCGACTGGCCGCTTCTCACCCGGATTCACCGCATCCGGCGGGAACATCTGTTCGTGATCGCGCTCACGCTGGGGCTGACGGTGTTCGTCGACCTGGTCACCGCGGTGGCCATCGGGCTGATCGCGGCGGGGATGGTGCACGCGCGGCAGCTGGAAGGACTGGAACTCGACAGCGTGGTGTCGGTGCCGATCCTGGACCACGTCTTCTTCGCTGGACAGGAGGAGGCGCGTACGATGGACCCGTATTCGGCCCGGACCGGCCTGGTGCGACTCAACGGCAGCTTCACGGTCGCGTCTTCCCAGAAGCTGTACAGTGTGATCGGCGGTGACATCAAGGACCACGACGTGGTGATTTTCGATTTCACCGGCGCCACCTACATCGACGACAGCGCCGCCATGATGATCAGCCGGCTGCTCGCGACCGCGGGCAAGGAGGACACCGAGTGCATCGTGATGGGACTTTCCGGGAAGGTCGCTCGCACGCTGCACGCACTGGACATCCTGCGGGACCTGTCGGAGGACCATGTGGTGGACACGATGGACGAGGCGCGCGGCGTGGCGATCCGTCTGCTGGAAGCGTAGGAATCCGTGGACGGATCCTCCGGGCATCGCTGCGGCGATGCATCGCAGCCGAGCGGCTCTGTTCCAGTTGCCCAGACTGTAATGCCAGCATTACATTATATAAAGTATAGTATACTTTCCTCCATCCCAGGCTTCGCCGTGTGACTCAAATGAACCAGCTGCGTTGTGCTTCCCGCCTCCTCACCGCCCTGCAGGGACTCGTCCTCCTCCTGACCGTCCCCACCCCCACCACCGCCCAACAACCCTCCCCCACCGACCCCCCCGGCGCCCTCCCCTACGACCTCGCCTTCGCGATGTCCTCCTTCCCCTGGGACTCCCGCTGGTTCGTCTCGCCCGACGGCCGCTTCGTCGCCCACGGCGTCCACACGCCCCCCGACACGACCATCAACCGCGACGAGCGCTACCAGCCCAACGGCACCCCGTCCTCGGCTGTCGGCACCACGCTCTACTACACCGAAATCGCCACGGGCCGGACCGTCCACGCCTGCCCGGGAGGCGCGTGCTGGCGCCCCGCCTGGTCACCCGACGGCACCGCGATCGCCCTCTTCTCGGACGCCGACGGCGCACCGCACCTGTGGGTTCACGACATCGCCGCCGGGACATCGCGCCGACTCTCCAACGACCCCGTCAAGCCGAAGCTCTGGGACGGCGACGAGCCCCGCTGGAGCCCCGACGGCTCCACGCTGTACGCGGGGTTCGCCCCGGAAGGCAAGTACCGCAGCCCAGTCCGCCCGCCCCAGGTCGAGGCCACGAACCCGGCCGGCGTGGTGGTCCTGCGCAGCGGCAGCGAAGAGGCGGCCGCACCGCACGACGCCCCGCCCCCCACCCCCATGGAGGACCACTTCGCGCGCGAACACCTGGTCACCCTCAAGGCGGTCGATGTCGCCACCGGCCGCACACGCACCCTGGTGCCGCACGACGCCGAGATCTCGGTCGGCGTCGCCCGTCTGTCACCCTCGGGCAGGTGGCTCGCGTACCTGTCCGGTTTTCGCGCCGTCTCCGAAACGTCGCAGGAGACCGTGATGGACCTCGCCGTCGTCCCCACGTCCGGAGGCGACCCGATCGTGGTGGTGCGAAATGTCCCCCTCACCCAGGGCGGCTACTTCAACTACAGCTACAGCTGGCACCCCACCGAAGACCGGCTGATGTTCATCGAGGACAAGCGGATGTACCTGACCGATCTCCGCTCGGGCACGCCCACCTTCCCCCAGGCGCTCGCCCCCGAGTTCGGCTATGTCGCCGCGACCGTCTTCGGGTTCACGCGCGACGGCGAGTCCGCGGTACTCGGAATCGACATATTCGACGACCGGGGCTATCGCGATCCCCGGCCGCGCGGCCTCGCCCTGGTCCCGCTCGACGGCGGCGAGCCCACAGCGATCACCTTCGACAACGAGCGCTGGGCCTACGACCGCATCCTCAAAGCCGACGAACGCACCCTGTGGCAGCCCGACGGCGCCTCGGTCTCGGTCCTCCTCACCGAACGCTCGACCGGCGAAAAGGCCGTGGTCCGCTACGACCCCGGCAGTGGCCGGAGCCGGATCCTGTGGAAGGCCCGCGGCAAGCTCGGCAACCTCACCTCGGGCGGCCGTCACGACTTCATGCTGGCGCAGTACGAGGACATGGCGACGCCGCCGAACATCTACCGCTTCGACGCCGACTTCGCCGCCCGGGAGCGCGTCACCCACATCGACCCCCGCCTCGACGACGTGGCGGTCGGCACCTCGGAGACCTTCGAGACCACCGTCCCCCTCCACGACGGCACGCTCGCGAAGGTCAAGACCGCCGTGCTGCTTCCACCCGGCGCCAAGCGGGGTGACCGTCTTCCGGCTGTCGTAACCATGTATCCCGGCGGCGACGTCACCCGCAGCGCCGCGGATTTCGGCGGCGGCAGCGTATTCACCGTCCCCAACCTGGTCTTCACCAGCCGCGGCTTTGCCGTCGTGCTCTGCCACCTGGCGCTGGGGCCCAACGGGGAAGCCGGCAATCCCGTCCAGGAGATGGTCGATGTGCTGCTGCCCCAGGTCTTCCGCGCCGCCGAACTCGGCTACGTGGACCTCGACCGCCTCGCGATCACCGGGCAGTCGTACGGCGGGTACGGCACCGCCTCGATCGTCACCCGCACTAACGTCTTCCGGGCTGCGGTCCCCATCTCCGGCATCTTCGACCTCTTCGGCAACTACGGTCACATCGACCCCGACGGCGACGGGTTCTTCCAGGCCTGGAGCGAGGGCGGTCAGGGGCGGATGGGAACCCACCCGTGGGCCAACGTGCGCCGCTACCTCGACAACTCGCCCTACTACAACGCGGACAGGATCACGACCCCGGTGCTGATCGTGCACGGGACCGCCGACATGGCTTACCACGACGCCGGGAAGATGTTCACGGCGCTACGCCGGCTGGGGAAGCCCGCGCAGCTGGCATCGTACCTGGACCAGGGGCATGTGATCAGTCTGTGGAGACGGGCGAGCGCTGTGGACGCGGCTCGGCGGATGGTGGAGTTTTTCAAGCGGCACCTGGGGGCGGCCTCGGCTGCGGGGGTGTCGCCCTGAATTCCGGGGCGAGTGCCGAAGCGACGCGAACCGGACATTCCATTTGCTTCCAACGTGACTCTGCAACAAGTCTTGACAACACCGGTCAGATAGTGTTAACGGTGTAGGCATCTCCTGGGAGGAACCACCTCACTCCCAAGGAGGAACACATGTGTATTCACACCCCCCACTCCAGCTCGCGTAGCTGGTTCGTTTCGCCTCGCGCCAGGTCCGTCGCCTTCGTGGTGGCTGCTCTGTGCCTGGCGTTTACGGAGGGGCAGACACCGCCGACCTCGCAAACCGGCGCGACTGGCGACGCCCCGGCGGCCGCTCTCGATCTCGCCGGCCTGCATGCGGACCAGGCCGCGGCCCTGGATCGCGCGCTGTCGATTCTCGGCGGCGGGACCTCGCGTAAGGCCAGCCGCGGATTCGGCATTTCCGATAACTGTGGCGTATGCGTGGATCACCGATCGGGAGAGCGGCTACATTTCGCCATAGAATACCCTGACGAACTGCCCGCCTCCGGGGACGCCAAGGGACACGGATGGCATGCCGAATGGGAAGAGGGACTGCCGTGCCTTTTCTCGCATTGGATTTGTGTCTTCGTGCCCGGGGGCGGCGGCCCACAGATGGCACAGTCCATTGCCGGCGAGCTGACCGACGCGGTCGTCCGGGCCGCGGCCGCGGAAGATGCTCCGCTTCTGGCCATGCTCCTGGCTCTCCCGGATGTGCATGCCAACTTTGGCCGCGGCGCGATTCAGGTCGCGGGCTGCGACGGCACAACCATCGCGGCACATGTGCCGGTCCCCCGGGATCTACTCGAAGAGGCCCGGGTTCTTGCCACCGAAGCGCTTGACTAGGGAAGCGACATTCCGAATGACACGACTCGCGCGGGCGGTTGCCCTCACGTGGCTGGCCGCCTACGCCGGTCCGGCCGCTGATGACCTCACCGCCCAGGAGCCGGTAAGAGTCTCCAGCAAGGTCGTGTGCGGCGACTGCGTGATCACGATCGACACCGTGGTGACGCTCGGCGGCCTGGAAGGCGACGGCACGGAAGTGATCTTGTACACCGCATTGGTCGCCATCGGCCCCGGGGACCGCATCCTGGTGACCGAACCCCGCATTCCGCGGATCTTCGTATTCGACATGGCCGGCGGGTTCCTTAGCACGGTCGGGCGAGGCGGCGAAGGACCGGGAGAGTACCTCTTCATCTCCGAGGTCAACGTCGGCCCCCGGTACATCCACGTCTTCGACCACCGCGGACGAACGCTGCTCGACCACGACTTCACGTTTGTCAGGCGCGACCGCTTTGCCGGCCGGTCCTTGCCCACGTTCATGATGGATGGGGACGTGGTCGCCCTGGCGGGCGCCATCCCCACTCCGGACGCGGTCGGGCATGAGCTCCATCTCCTCGCCCCGTCCGGCAAGCTGGAATCCTACGGCGCCACCGACTCCGCGTACCGGGCGTGGGCGGCCAGCTCACACTTCGTCACGGGCGACGGGAGGTCGCTGTGGACTGTCGCAGGGGAGTCCACCCGGGTGACCCGCTGGGATCTTCTGCCGACACCGGCCGTCGGGCGAATCTGGGACCGCACCGTGGAAGAGTGGGACCGGCACGACCGGGGACCCACGGGATTCGCCTCCCCGAGACCGCTCAACACCGGCGCCATGCTCGACGAGAACGGGCTGTGGATCATCTGGCGGACGCCCGACCCCGACTGGGGGGGCGTCCCCTCCGAAGAAAGCAGACCGGTCACCGGTCAGCCTCAGGTGAAGTGGGACAGCCGGCTGGAACTGATCGACCCCGCGACGGGCAAGACATTGGCGCGCCACTACGACAAGGGTGCCTTCCAGACGTTCGTGCTCGGATCACAATCACGCTACTTCTACTCCTACCATGAGACGGATGCGGGCGTCCCCTACATTCACCTGCTCGAGCCGCGTCTGTCCCGGGGGGCGGCCGGCCGGCGGTAGCAGCCGGGCCGGCGATGCCCGGGGAATGGCCCCAAGTCACCCCCCCACCCGCCGCCCCTGCGCCCTCCCCATCCCGATCGACAGCACGATCCACATCGCGGCCAGCGGCCCGGTCGACACCGCCACCCACACCAGCGCCAGCCCCAGCAACGCAAAGAGCCCGTCGATCCCGGCGCCCGCGAGATCGCCGCCCCGGTACAGGAACACGTCGACGACCGGCTTGGCCTTGTACTTCTCCGCCGGCGTCACGACGCTGAAGAGCGTCTCGCGCGAGGGCCGTGAAATGGCGTAACGGGTCGCCCGGTGCACCGCCTGGAAGATCATCATGACCCCGTAGACCGGCCACACCGCGAGTACCGCGAACCCGGCCATCGTCACGATCGGCAGGATCGCCAGGGTCCACCCCACGCCCAGCTTCCGGATCACGTGCGTGGTGATGAAGATCTGCGTGATCAGCGTCGCGACCTGCGCCATGTTGTCGAACTGCGCGAAGTTGCCGAGCAGCTGGCTGAAGGTGTCCGAGTCGCTCAGGATGATGTTGGCCTGGGTGAAGTAGATGAGCGTGTTGGACACGGCCATGAACACCACCCACAGGCCGACCCCGAGCAGGTACGGAGACGTCGCCACCGCACGCGCGCCGTCCCAGAAGGTCCCTCCGATCGCTCCACCCGCGTCCTCGCCCTCACCACCTTCCGTCCCCCCACCCCCCACCGCCTCCATCCTGGACGCCTCCGACCGCACCGCCATCCGCTCCAGCGCCAGCATGACCGCGATCGCCACCGCAAAGAAACCCGCCCCGATCAGCATCAGACCCGCGGGCAGGTACGCACTCTCGGTCCGGCCGCTGATGAAGTTGGTCGCCCAGCTTCCCACGATCGCGCCCAGCGTCCCCCCGATCCCGACGAAGGCGAACATCCTCTTCCCCTGGTCCACGTCAAAGACGTCCACCATGAACGCCCAGAAGACGCTGGTGGTGAACAGGTTGATGACGGTCAGCCAGATGTAGAAGGAGTAGCCCACGCCCCGCGACAGCGCGGTCTGCGCATCCGTCCCGATCAGCCCGCCCCCCGACCTCACATCCTGGATCAGCAGCGCCGAGAACCCGATCAGGCACACGATCACGAACAGGTACGCCACCGGGATGAAGCGGCGCCGATTCGTGCGCGCCACCACCCCGCCGAATGCGAGGACCGCGCCCAGCGACACGAAGCAGTTGATTGCGAAGAGCCAGCGCAGCTCGTCCATGCCCCGCGCGACCCCCATGGCCTCGCGCACCGGGCGGAGGAAGAAGTAGCCGCAGAGGACGGTGAAGAAGAAGAGGGCGGACATCGCGGCGAGGGGGGGTTCGCCGCGCCGCATGTTGACCAGCCGGCTCACGAGTCGGACCGCGGCGTTCCATGGATGTACCGCCACTGTGATTCCTCCTCTGCCGCAGCCGGCGCTCGGGGTCACGATCCGGTTCGGCAACCGCCGCCCGGGATTGACGTTCCGCAAAAGAAGCCCATCCTTCAACGGAAGCAAGCAGGAGCCGTGCACTCGCCCCGCGTCCCCCAAAGCTCCCCTCCATGAGCTCCAAGTCACGGACCACCCCACGGGAAGTCGTCGCCCGCCTGACCGGAGTCCGCCCGGAAGAGGCGGGCGTGGTCCTGCTGTCGGCGGCCTACTTCTTCTTCGTGCTGTCGGCGTACTACGTCATCCGGCCGATCCGCGAGGAGATGGGCGTGGCCGGCGGCGTGGAGAACATTCCGTGGCTCTTCACGGGCACCCTGGCCGCGGTGCTCCTGGCGCACCCGGTCTTCGCCGCGATCGTGTCGCGGTGGCCGAGGAGACGGTTCGTCACCGTGACCTACCGCTTCTTCATGCTGTGTCTGGTCGCCTTCTACGTCGTACTCAACGTTCTGCCGCCCGGCGATTCCGCGGCGATCTGGGCCGGGCGGCTGTTCTTCATCTGGACGGCCGTCTTCAGCCTCTTCGTGGTGTCGGTCTTCTGGTCCTTCATGACCGACATCTACCGGGAGCGCCAGGGCCGCCGTCTCTTCGGCCTGATCGGCGTTGCGGGCACCCTGGGCGCGATCGTCGGATCGTCGATCACCGCGTTCCTGATCGAGAGCCTCAGCCCCGCAACGCTGCTGTGGTTCTCGATCGTGCTACTCGAGTGCGCGGTGGCGTGTGTGAAGGGGCTGGACCGCAAGACCAGGAACCGGATGTCCGATACGCCTTCGCCCCCACCGGACGACGAAGTGATCGGCGGGTCGCCGCTGGACGGAATCAAGCACGTGCTGGCCTCGCCCTATCTGCTGGGCATCTGCGCCTTCATGCTCCTCTTCACCATCGGGTCAACCTTCCTGTACAACATCCAGGCGGCGGTCATGGAGCGCACCTTCGCCGACCCCGATGAACGCACGTCCGTCTTCGCCCAGATCGACCTGGCGGTCAACATCCTGACGCTCCTGACCCAACTGTTCCTGACCGGGCGCATCATGCGGCGCTTCGGCGTCGGGCTGACCCTGGCGCTTCTGCCGCTTCTGAGCATCGTCGGCTTCCTGGCTCTGGGAGCGGCACCCGTCTTTGTGGTTTTCGTGGCCTTCCAGGTACTCAGGCGTGCCGGGAACTTCGCGCTCGCGGTCCCTGCGCGCGAAGTGCTCTACACCGTGCTGCCCCGCCGCGACAAGTACAAGGCCAAGAACTTCAACGACACCTTCGTCTACCGTGCGGGCGACCAGATCGGAGCGTGGTCGTTCGCGGGGTTCGGGAAGCTCGGGCTGGGGACGGCCGCGATGGCGTGGTCGATGGTGCCGGTTTCGGTGGTGTGGATGGGGGTGGCGTTGTGGCTGGGGAGGAAGCAGAGGGGGTTGGCGGGGTAGGGAGGGACAGCAGGGCGAACGCCGCTACAGCAACCGCTGCAATCCCACGATCAGACCCACGATCAGCGTTGCCTGCGCCAGGAGCAGCCCATACATCTGGGCCTTGAGGCTCTTGATGTCGTCGTGGCCGGCGCTGCGAACCTTGACCATTTCAGTCTTGAGCTCGGCGATGTCGGCTTTCACGACATCCATCTCCTCGCGCACCGAGGCGAACCCTGCACGCGTCTCTTCACGCAGCTCCGCAATCTCCCCCTTCAGTTCGGTGCGCAGCTCCGCAATCTCCCCCTTCAGTTCGGTGCGCAGCTCCGCGATCTCCCCCTTCAGTTCGGTGCGCAGCTCCGCGATCTCCCCCTTCAGTTCGGTGCGCAGCTCCGCAATATCCCCCTTCAGTTCAGTGCGCAGCTCCGCAATATCCCCCTTCAGTTCAGTGCGCACCTCCGCGATCTCTTCCTTCAGTTCAGCGCGCAACTCTCGGCTGTCTTCCCGACTGGCGTTGCGCAGATCGCGCAGATCCTCCCTGGTCGCGGCGCCACCGGCCACAGACCCACCGAAGGCGGCGACCAAAGCCTCCGCCTGTGCCGACTCGAAGCCGGCCCTCTCCAGCGCCCGCGCTGCCTTCAACGTGTCCACCCCCATCCCGTACATGGATTCAATCATGATTCCGACCTCGGTTTGCGTCAAATCTGAGGTTCGAAGCTCACGCCCCGGGCGGGTCGCTGGAATGGTGTTTTGGGACTTTCTCCAGACGGCTCAACCAGTGGCAACCGACTTCGCGGGCGTTGGAATCCAGCTGCCGGATAGCTGGCAGCAACTGCTAGCACCATGCGCCGCACGGAATTGCGTACTCGGCAACCCGGCAATCAGATGGAGAGGGTCTCTCCTCGGTCCGCACTCCAGCTTGTACGACCTCCACCCCGTGGGTACTTTGGAGCCCCATGCCCAGAAACCCCCCCCATCTCCCGCCGCTCCCCACCCTCCTGTTCCTCCTCCCCATCCTGGCCACCCAACCGGGGTGCGGACTTGCCGAAGCCGAGCGTACCCGGCAGCTGCGCTCCGCCTGCACCGATAGAGACGTGAGCGCCTGCGAGGAGATCGGCCTCAAGCTTATCCGTGGAGACCGGGTCTTTCGGGACGAGGCCCACGCAATCCCCTTCCTTGAGCAGGCGTGCGAGGGAGACCGGTGGGAAGGGTGCTTCGAACTCGGCACGGCGTACCGGGAGGGGGACGGGGTGGACGAAAACCTGGGGCAGGCTGCGCAGTATTTCGAGAAGGCGTGCGAGGGAGACTTCGGTGATGGGTGCGCCGCGCTGGGCTATCTCCATCAGACCGGCCGCGGAGTACCCGAGAACATGACGCGGGCGGCGGACTACTTCGAGAAGGCGTGCGAAATGGGTCTGTCGGAAATGTGCGTGAACCTGGCCATCGCCTACGAGGAAGGGGAGGGGCGGGAGAAGAACGCTGCCGCGGCGGCGGAACTGTATGAGCCCGCCTGCACCGAGAGTGAAAACTCCGAAGCCTGCCTCAGACTCGGCCGTCTGTATCGGTCAGGCACCGGCATCGCCCCTGATCCGGGTCAGGCGGCCTCCTTCTTCGAGCGGGGTTGCGACGCCGAGAACAAGGCGAGCTGCGGGGAGCTGGCCCGGCTCTACGCCGACGGCGAGGGCGTGGCCGAGGACCCCGAACGCGCCCTGGAGCTGTATGAGCGGGCCTGCGGCGAGGGCTGGTGGGACAGGGGGGACGGAGAGAGCTGCTACCGCCTCGCCGAGATGTACCAGTCCGGGACCATTGTGGAGCGGGACGACGACGAGGCGGAGCGCTATTTCTTCCTGGCCTGCAGGCTCGGCTACCGGCTTGGGTGCGCGCCTCCTCCCCCGCCCCCACCGGATTCCACATGACGGCGATCTCCGAAGCCAGCGCGCTCATGACGCTGGGCGGCGTCACCAAGCAGTACCCCGCCGTCGTGGCCCTCCACGAGGTGGACCTGTCCTTCACCGAGGGGATCACCGGCCTCCTCGGCGAGAACGGCGCCGGCAAGAGCACGATGATCAAGATCCTCCTCGGCCTGGTTCCGCCCACCTCCGGTTCAGTCCGGGTGCTGGGCGAGGACGTGACCCGCAATCCTCTCGTCCGCACCAGGCTCGGATACATGCCCGAGCACGACTGTCTTCCCTTCGAGGCGCCCGCCGCCGAGTTCCTTTGCCACATGGCCGAAGTCAGCGGACTGCCCGCGGCCAGGGCCCGCATGCGGGCCGCCGACACCCTGAGGCACGTCGGTCTCTTCGAGGCGCGCCACCGCCCCATGGGCACCTATTCGACCGGGATGAAACAGCGCGTAAAGCTCGCCCAGGCGCTGGTGCACGATCCGGACATCGTGCTCCTGGACGAACCCGCGGCCGGACTCGACCCGGCGGGCCGCGACGACATGCTCGACCTGGTGCGCAAGACGTACCGCGAGTTCGGGATCACGGTGGTCTTCTCCTCGCACCTCATGTCGGACGTCGAGCGCACCTGCGACCGGATCACGGTTCTCGAGGGCGGGCGTGTCGCGAAGTCGGGAGCGGTTGCGGAATACACCGCCGAGACGCGGACCCTGTTCGTCGAGGTGGACGGAAACCGGGAGCGTTTCGTGGCGGCGCTCAAGGCGCGGGGGGTGGCGGTCGGGGTGGGGAAGGGTGGCGTGGCGGTCCAGGCGTCCGACGAGGATCTCAGCGACCTGGTAAGGGACGCGCTGGTCGAGGCGGAGGCGCCGCTGCGCCGAATGGCGCCCCGCCGGCGGGAACTGGCGGAACTCTTCACCGGCGTTGACGAGGATCATGACGAACCCGGGGAGACCGGTTGATGGCCGACGCGACCACCGCGAAGACCGCCGGCGATCCGAAGGCCGGAGGTGTTGTCTTCGACATCGGGTATCAGCGATACGCGGGGCCGCGCGAGGGCCGGCGGCGCGCCCGGCTCGCCGTCTACAAGGACGGATTCCGCAAGGTGTTGGGTCTCGGGCGGGGGGCAAAGGCGAAGCTGCTTCCCTGGGCCTGCATTCTGGTCATGGTCGGCATCAGCATCATCATGTCGGCCATGGCCGGGTTCGGGCAGCGTGCCCTGGGAGATGCGGGGGCCGAGATGGTTCCGGGAACGTCCCACTACTTCTACTACACGTTCGGCCTCGTCATCCTCTTCGTATTCGCGGCGCTCGTGGCCCCGAGGCTCCTCTGTCCCGACCGCCGCAACGCGACCCTTCACCTGTACCTGGTCCGCCCGCTCACCGCCACCGACTACGTCCAGGCACGATGGGCCGCATTCCTGACCGTGATGGTGCTCGTCGCGTGGGTGCCGCAGTTCGTACTGCTCGCCGGCCGCGTACTGGGTCATCCGGAACCCCTGGCCTATCTGGACGCGAACTGGACCGACATCCCGAAGTTTCTCCTGGCCGGGGTCGCCATGGCCGCAATGGTCACCTCCGTCTCCATGCTCGCCTCGGGGCTCGTCACGCGGCGGGGCTACGCCTCCGTGCTCCTCATCGCGCTGTTCGTGATTCCGAACGCGGTGACCGCACCGTTCGCGTTCAACCCGCAATTCCAGTGGGTTTCGGTCTTCAGCCTCGGCGACATCCTCGGGGAAACGAACAAGCTGATCTTCAACGGGGTCGAGCAGGCCGAGGAGGCCGGCACGCAGGTGGAGCAGGCGTTCGAGGCACTGGAAGACTTTGATTCCGCCCCGACCCGGTTCTCGCCCGCCTTTCTCCTCGCGGCGTACTTCGGCTGGCTCCTGGCGCCGGGAGCAATCCTGTGGATGTACTACCGCAGGCTGAGACTATGACCTCCGGCACCCCGACTCCGGTGATCCGGACCGAACGGCTGACACGGTGGTTCGGCAACATCGTGGCCGTCAACGAAGTCACCCTCGACATCCACCCCGGGATTACCGGGTTGCTCGGTCCGAACGGAGCCGGAAAGAGCACCCTGATCCGCATGATGGCGGGCCTGGCCCGGACCTCCAGCGGCTCGGTCACGCTCTTCGGCGAGCCCGTTCGCAACAACCCCCCGCTTTCAAGGCGCATCGGGGTCATGCACGAGCACGAGACGGTGTACGGATTCCTCACCGGCCGCCAGTTCGTGAGACTGATGGGTGAACTGCGCGAGGTGACCCCCCTCGGAGAGGCCGTGGAGCGGGCCATCGATCAGGTGGCACTCCAGGATGCGGCCGACCGGAAGATCCGCACCTATTCCCGCGGCATGCGCCAGCGAATCCGCCTTGCCGGGACGCTGGTCCACGATCCGGAGGTCCTCCTCCTGGACGAACCGCTCAACGGCGCGGATCCGAAGCAGCGCATCCACTTCCAGCGGCTCCTGAAGAGGTTCGCGAGCGAGGGGCGAACCATCGTGGTCTCTTCGCACGTCCTCGAGGAGGTCGAACGGATCGCCGACACCGTGCTCCTTCTCGTGAACGGCAAGCTGGCCGCCTCGGGGGACTTCCGAGCGATTCGGGCGGCGCTCAACGAGCGTCCCTACCATGTGCTCGTGGCGTGCGATGCGCCCCGGAAACTCGCGTCGGCGGTCGTCCAGCTGGACTCCGTCGAGGCCGTCAAGCTGGATCCCGACGGCAGGATCGTCATCCTCAGCCGCAACGTGCTCGACCTGCAGATCGAGCTTCCCAGGCTGGCCCAGCGGACCTCGGTCACCCTGCGCCGGGTGGTACCGCTGGACGATTCCCTCGAGAGCGTCTTCGGCTACCTGGTGGATGGCGGGGAACGATGAAGTCACTCTTCCTGCTCACGCTGCGAAGGGTCCTTACCCCCTCGCGCCTCCTGATGATCGGGGGCCTCGCGCTGGCACCCTTCGCGGTCACGTCGTTGATCCTGCTGATCCCGGACGCACCGCCAGTGGGAATTTTCGAGACGAACATCCTGAACACGCTGCTCGCCGGAGCGATCATACCGCTCGCCACCCTCGCCACGGCCAGAGCGGCGTTCGGGGACGAGATCAGCGACCGTACTCTGGCCAACGTGACGCTGACTCCGTATCCCCGGTGGAAGATCGTCCTTCCGAAGCTGCTGGGGGTCGTTGCCGTGCCCGTGCTGGTCATGCCGGTCAGCGCGTGTCTCACCAGCTACATGGGCTACGGGGCCGATCTGTCCGCCACTTGGGCCGTGACCGTCGGCGCCGTGGTGGCGGTTGTGCTCTACTGCTCCGTTTTCACATGGCTCGACCTGTTGACCCACCACGCCGTCGGCATCGGGCTCGCCTACATCGTCGTGTGGGAGGGGCTTTTCTCGCGCTTTGTCTACGGCGTGCGCTTTTTCAGCATCCGCAGCCACGCGATCGCCGTCATGCACGGGGTGGACGAGCGGCGGTTCGCGGACTCGGAGCACACCGCGCTGGGTCTGACTGCCGTCGCGGCGGTGGTGGTCGTGGTCGTGCTGTTCGTGTTGTCGGTGCGGAGGCTGCGGACGATGGATTCGCCGTAGGGGGCTACCCGTCCCTCATCAGCCGGTGGCGAAGCCCGTAGGGATACTGGAACTCCCCCGGACCCTCTCCCCTTCCACCCAGCGAGCCGGCGGGAGCTCCGTCCGCGGTCCATCGGCGTACCGTGCCCTCTTCCCGCGCGCGTGGTGTACAACAGCCCGTCCGGACCCAGCGCCATGTGGGTGATCGGGTTGAAGATGTAGTCCGGGTCGTCGACCGAACCGATCCTCGCTTCGCGTTCGGACAGGGTCCAGGGGTCGGCGGCGAAGGCGTCGGGTGAGGGGGTGGCGTCGGGCCGGCAGGCCGTGATGAGGAGGGTGGCCAGCGCCAACAGCGTGGACAGGGGTGTTCGGTGGAACCTCATCACGCTTCCCTTTCCCGGGGGTTGATCCCGGCTCGCTCAAGAGCGGCCTGTGCAGGCCTCGGTGTCGCGATGGCCTGGGAATGTGTTCGATTCTGGCGATTCCAATTGAACCGCACGATTGGAGGCCCGCGCGGACCAACAGAATCGGTTCCGGATTACAGGAAACGAGGTGCCTCAGGGCGGAAGTTGATCAGGCAGTTCTTCGGGTAGTTGGAGCCCTTCTTCCGGATCCTGTCGTTCACTTTCACCTCTATTCGTCCTGCTCGCTCCATTGGAATCAATGCCTGCAACCTCAACTGCCCGGTGTGGAAGATCGTCGCATCTGATCGCACGAACTCGCTGATCTTCTCGATCGAGACCCACCCAGCCTCTTCGAATTGTTCCTGAAGGGCTTCCTGCAAGGGTGCAAAGTCCGGCTCGAGGAAGCTGGTCTGAGCCCGCTCTCCGCCGCGAAAGCTGAAGTCTCCGAACGGCGCCACCTTCCAGATGGCCTGCTTCATGCGATCCGATCCCAAGGGATGGCGTGTACCAAAGAAAACGGAGTACTTGAGTCGATTTCCGGCAAAGAGATGGAACTGAACGACCTGCTTTGCACCCGCCTCCCTCAGTTGCTTCTGATACAAACCGTGAAGGGAAGCCCTCCGCTCGCCCCCAGCCAGGTTCCTTGCCTTGCGCCACTCCCGCGACCCGAACAGTTCGTCCATCGAAGGCTCGAATTCCGGCTCCGAGACAAACCGGTTCATCGCCTCCCACATGAAGCTCAAGTACACTTCGCAGTTCCGGTTAGCCATGATCCGACGGATCACCGACATCGGCATGCCCTTCACACCGAACGGATCGATCATGACGAGAGCCGGAGCCATTTTCCGCCCACGTACCTCCAACTCGTCGAGAACGTCCGTCATGGAGGCATCGAATGAGCCCTCCCGCACGTGTATTTTCGCAGTCGCGGGCAACCTTGGACGCCACTGCGCGACCAGACGCTTCAGGTGGTCAGCCCGATCACGCTTCCTCTCTATGAAGAAGAACACTACCTCGGCCTTGATCTCGGCGGGATGCTCAGCCAACACCCGCATGGCAACGACCGGGGAGCCCTCTGCTCCGTCCTCGTATTTTCCCGGCCCGGCAAACCCGTCAATGAAGAGAATCCGGCGGTTCCTCTCGCCCATGCCAAGAATCGGAAACCACGCTTTCAGGTAGTTCTCCAGCACAAGGTGCTTGCCTTCCGTGTGGGGTTCGCGCGGCCACAGTGTTCCCTTAGGCGCGGCCATTCAACCCCTCCTCGGCCGAAACCAATCCCGACTCCGGATACTCATCCCACGTCGCCCCATCCAGCACCCGCCCACCCGCCTTCGGCGTCCGGCCACCCCACTGCTTGAAGAAAAACGGCACCCTGGCCCTACGGCACTCATCCCGCACCACCCGCGCCCATTCCACATCCATCGGTCGGGCACCGATCCCGCTCTCGCCGCCCACGATCACCCAGTGAAGCCCTTCGCAGGCGAGCGCCCCGTTGAGGAACCTGCTCAGATCCAGCGGCCCGATCAGGGGCTCGCAGCTGAGGAACCGAACAGCGGCAGGGACCCCCAATAGGTGGCGAACCCGGTAGTCCACCGACTGGTCCTCCACCGAGGTCCCGATCCAGATGTGACTCGGGAGCCCCCCCGGAAACAGGTCCGCGTGCCGCCTGACAAACCTGGCAGCCCTCGCCGGACGCTTGGTCAACACCTGATAGACATGGCGATCCACCTCCAGCATCACCCGGAAGCACTCGCGGGCGAAGTCCTCCGGGACCTCGTTGTGGAACAGGTCCGACATGGAGTTGACGAAGACGCGGCGCGGCTCCCTCCACGACTCGGGCACGCATAGCCGCTCGGGCCACACCCGCACCGCGAACGGGTCTCGTCGATTGTCCGGCGTGTCCACAACCGGAAGGCGCGCGCGATAGGTTGTCGACAGCAACCGCCTCGACAGCTGCTCCGCATAGCAGTGGTCGCACCCGGCCGACACTCGGGTGCATCCGGTCGTCGGGTTCCAGGTCGCATCGGTCCATTCGATCGCGCTACGGTCGGGCATGGATCCTCCGAGGCGGGTGAATTGGGTGCTCCAAATGTAGTTTATTCGGGATTTGTTCGCTATGGGTCGAAGTGGGAGTCTCGCCGCCCCTAAAACGCCGAAATCCCCGTAACCGTATGCCCCAGGATCAGCGAGTGGACATCGTGCGTGCCTTCGTAGGTATACACCGACTCCAGATTCGCCATATGCCGCATGGACGCGTACTCCGCCAGAATCCCGTTCGCCCCCAGCAGCCGCCTCGCCTCGCGCGCAATGTCGCACGCCATGTTCACATTCGCCCGCTTCGCCAGGCTGACCTGCTGCGGCGTCATCTTCCCCTCGTCCTTCAGCCGCCCCAGCCGCAGGCACAGCAGCTGCCCCTGCGTAATCCACGTCAGCATGTCCGCGATCCTCACCTGCTGGATCTGCTTGCCCGCAATGACCCCGTCGAACATGACCCGCTGGCCCGCGTAGCTGACCGCCTCGTGGAAGCACGCCATGGCGGCGCCCACGGCCCCCCAGGAAATCCCGTAGCGCGCCTGGGTCAGGCACATCAGCGGGTTCTTGATCCCGGTGGTCCCCGGCATCAGCGCATCGGCGGGCAACTCCACGTCCTCGAGTACCAGTTCGCTCGTATCCGACGCCAGCAGCGACAGCTTGCCCTTCTGGTCGCGGGCGCTGAACCCCGGCGTGTCCGTCGGAACCACGAACCCGCGAATCCCCCGCGAATCCCCCGCCTCCCCCGTCTGCGCCCACACCACCGCCACGTCCGCCATCGACCCGTTCGTGATCCACATCTTGGTCCCGTTCAGTACCCAACCGTCCGCCGTCTCGCGCGCCCGCGTGATCATGCCGGCCGGATTCGATCCGTAGTCGGGCTCGGTCAGCCCGAAGCAGCCGATCTTCTCCCCGGAAGCGAGCCCCGGAAGCCACTCGCGCCTCTGCTCCTCGCTCCCGAAGGCGTAGATGGGGTACATGACAAGCGCGCCCTGTACCGACACGAAGGAACGCACCCCCGAATCACCGCGTTCAAGCTCCTGCATGATAAGGCCATAGCACACATTGTTGAGTTCCGCGCAACCGTACTCGGCCGGGAGGTTGGCACCCAGCATTCCCAGCTCGCCGATTTCGGGGATCAGTTCCGTGGGGAAGCGCCGGTCCACGTACGCGTCGCCGATGATCGGGATGACCCGGTCCTCGACCCATTCGCGGATCGTGTCGCGGACCATGCGCTCCTCTTCGGACAGGAGCGCGTCGATGTCGTAGAAGTCAGTTCCTTCGAACCTTGCCGCCATTGGCATTCTCTCCAGGAGGTGAAACCGCCGTCAGTAAGTCTCTACTGGCCACCGGGCCGGTGCCGGATGCGAAGCACCCCGTACCACAGCTCCGTCCCCGCCCGCGCGCACAGCCAGAAGGCCGCCAGCACGATCCCGATCCAGCCGCCCAGCAACGCCGCGGACGGTTTCTGCACGAAATGGATCCAGGCCCCCAACCCCGCCGCCAGCACCACCCCGCACATCCACCCCACCCGCTTCGCCCGCGCCTTCGCCCGCGCGATACACCCCTCGCACCACAGCAACCGGTCGAGCTCGTTCCCCCGGCACACCCGCCTGCACCGCGAACAGTGCAGATCCAGCCCGGACCCGCCAGTCGCCCCGCTCACACCCACCCCCTCCCCCACCACATCACGCCCACCCCGCCGCCAACCCCCTCACACCCCCCACCCCACCCCCCAACCCACTCACCCCACCCCCCCCACCACCGCCTCCGCGAACGCCGCCGTCCCATCCGTCCCCCCCATGTCGCGCGTCCGCGCCACCCCGTCCCTGATCACCGCGCTGACCGCCCCACGAATCCGCCCCGCCACCCCCTCCTGCCCCACATGATCGAGCATCAGACACGCGGACAGCAGCAAACCCGTCGGATTCGCCACCCCCTGCCCCGCAATATCCGGCGCCGACCCGTGCACCGCCTCGAAAACCGCATGCGTCTCGCCAATATTCCCCGCCGGCGCAAACCCCAGCCCCCCCACCAGCCCCGCCATCAGGTCGCTCAGGATGTCCCCGAACATGTTCTCCATGACCAGGACGTCGAACCGGTACGGGTCCAGCACGAGGAACATGGCGGTCGCGTCGATGATTCGGTCCTCGAAGGCCACCCTGTCCGCGTAGTCGTCCGCCATGCGCTGCCCGACCTCCAGAAACAGCCCCTGCGTGTGCTTGAGGATGTTGGCCTTGTGCGCCAGCGTCACCTTGCGGCGGCCGTTGGCGACCGCGTAGTCGAAGGCGAAGCGAACGATCCGCTCCGACCCGTAGCGGGTGGTGATCATGACCGATTCCGCGGCCGCCTTGGGGTCGTTCTCCATGCCGATGAAGTGCTCGACCCCGACGTACAGCCCCTCGGTGTTCTCGCGGATCAGCACGAGGTCGATGTCCTCGTAGCGGCCGCCGGGCAGGATGGTGCGGACCGGCCGCACGTTGGCGAAAAGGTCGAACTCCTTGCGGATGGCGACGTTGATCGAGCGGAACCCGGAGCCGGAGGGCGTCGTGAGGGGTCCCTTGAGCGCGACCCGGTTGGTCTCGATGGAGTCGAGCGTCTCCTGCGGGAGGGGACTGCCCTGGTACCTGAGGGCGGTCTCCCCCGCCACCTGCTCGTCGTAGTCGAGCCGCGCGCCGGCCGCGTCGAGGACCCGCAGCACCGCGGCGGTGACCTCGGGACCGATCCCGTCGCCGGGGATGACGGTGACGGACCTACTCATATGAGTATATGTGCATGTGTGCAGGTCACCCCTCGTCCTCCGCCTCGAAATCCAGCGCCGCCGAGTTGATGCAGTAGCGCAGTCCCTCCGGTCCCGGTCCGTCCGGAAACACATGCCCCAGATGCGCGTCGCAACCGGCGCAGACCACCTCGGTCCTCCGCATGAAGAAGCTGCGGTCGTCCTTCTCGCCCACATGTCCCCCGGCAGCGGGACGGGTGAAGCTGGGCCACCCGGTGCCCGAGTCGAACTTGTCCGAGGACTCGAAGAGTGCCTGTTTGCAGCAGACGCACAGGTACGTTCCGTCTTCCTTGTGCTCCCAGTACGCGCCGGTGAAGGCGCGCTCGGTCCCGCCCTTGCGGGTGACCTTGAACTGCTCCGGCGTCAGTACCTGGCGCCATTCGCGATTGGTCTTCTGCACGCTGGCCGCATCGGGGCCGGCGGTCTTCTTCATATCAGGTATCCTCCGTCGACGGGAATCACCGCTCCCGTAATATGACGCGAAGCCTCGGAGCACAGGAACAGGATCACCGAGGCGACGTCCTGCGGGTCGCCCAGCCGGCCGAGCACGCTCCGCTCGCGGGCCCGGTCCAGGATCTCGGCCGGGACCCGCTCGGTCAGCTGCGTGGTGCGGATGTATCCGGGGGCCACCGCGTTCACATTGATGTTCGCGGACCCCAGCTCCAGCGCCGCGCTGCGCGTGAAGCCTAGCAGGCCCGCCTTCGTCGAACAGTAGTTGACGAGTCCGAATTCGCTGGACAGTCCGTGCACGGAAGAGACGTTGACGATCTTGCCGAACTCCTGGGCGCGCATGTACGGAGCGGCCGCGCGGGTGCAGTAGAACGCCCCCGAAAGGTTGGTGTCGATCACGGACCGCCACTCGTCGTCGCTCATGCGCCACAGCGCGCGGTCGCGCCCGATGCCCGCGTTGTTGACCAGGAAGTGGAGCCCGCCAAGCCGGTCATGCGCCTGCGCCACGAACGCGGCCGCTTCCTCGGGGTCTCGCACATCGGCGGCCCGGGCGAAGACCCGCACGTCCCTGCCCTGCAGCATCTCGCACGTCTCCTCCGCCATCCGCCGGCCTTCCTCGCCGGTGTCCAGGTAGTTGAAGGCGACATTGGCGCCGCTCTCCGCGAAGGCCACCACGATGGCCCGCCCGATCCCGCTGGAGCCGCCGGTCACCACCGCCACCCTCCCCCGCAGCGACTCGCTCTCCGCCTCCATCCCAGGAGCCGTCCCCGTCTCCATGCGGGTCAGCAGTCCCTCGACCGCTTCGTCGATGCCGGGCTGGCCGCCGGACGTCTGCGCCGCCCCTTCCGGAGACTCGCTCACGCCGGGCTCGCCATGTGCTTGATCGACCTTCCCTCCACGAGGAACACCACGTCTTCGGCAATGTTCGTGGTCAGGTCGCCGATCCGCTCCAGGTTCTGCACCACCAGGATCATCTCGAGCCCGGGACTGATGTAGCGCGGCTGCTCCAGCATGTACGAGACGATGATCCGGAAGGCCGAGCGCCGCAGGTCGTCCACGCGCTGGTCGCGCTCGATGACGCGTCTGGCCTTGTCCGCGTCCCGGTTCACCATGGCGTCCAGCGCGCTGCCGAGCATCCTGCGGACCTGGTCATCGATCTCGCCGATCTCGGGGAAGTCGGGCAGCGGCGGATGACGTGTCATGCGCAGGCTCGCCTTGGCGATGTTGACGGCGTGGTCCCCGATGCGCTCGATGTCGTTGGAGGCCTTGAGAGCGACGAATACCAACCGCAGATCACCCGCCATGGGGTGCCGAAGCGCCAGCAACTCGATCACCCGTTCGTCCATCTCGACTTCGAGCTCATCGATGCGGTCGTCGGCCCCGCGCACCCGCCGCGTCATTTCCGGGTCCCTTGCGGCCAGTCCTTCCATGGCCAAACGCACCAACTCCTCGGCTCGGCCCGCCATTTCCAGCAGCAACTGCTGCAGGCGGTCGAGCTCGGCCTCGAAGGGACCGCGAACGGGCAGGGGGTCGGTCATGCGATCCGGCCGGTCAGGTAGGATTCGGTGCGACGATCGCGCGGGGTGGTGAACAGGGTCTCGGTTGGACCGTACTCGATCAGCTCTCCTCCGGCCAGATAGGCGGTCAGGTCGGAGAGGCGCGCGGCCTGCCTGCGTCCGTGCGTGGCGAGCACGATCGTGTAGTCTTGCCTGAGCGAATGGATGAGCGACTCGATGCGCGCCGTGGCGGCGGGGTCGAGGGCCGAGGTGGGTTCGTCCAGCAGCAGCACCTCGGGTCTCAGCGCCAGGGTCCGCGCAATGCAGAGACGCTGCTGCTGCCCAGCCGACAACTGCATGGCGGGCCGGTCCAGATCCTCCGCCACCTCGGACCACAGGCCGACTGCGGCGAGCAGCTCTTCCGCCAGCTCCTGCAGGTCGCCGGTGTAGCCGCTGGCCCGGGGGCCGAAGGCGACGTTTTCGAAGATGGACCGGGGGAAGAGGGTGGCCTGCTGAAACACCATGCCGATGCGCCGGCGAACCTCGACCGGGTCGACCTCGTCTCCGTGCAGGTCGACCCCGTCGAAGCGCACCGTCCCGGTGGTCGCCACCCCGGGCACGAGTTCATTCATGCGGTTGAAGGCGCGCAGCAGGGTGGTCTTTCCACCCCCCGACGGACCAATCAGGGAGACGACCCGCCCCCGGGGAACCGAGAGAGTGACGTTGGCCAGCGCGGTTCTGCGGCCGAACCGTACCGTGAGGTCTTCGGCGGCCAGGACGGGGACCGCCGCGCGGGTGGTTGGAACGCTCACGCGGACACTCCCTGCAGACGGCGGCGAACGACCCGCGCCACCAGGTTCATGACGAGCAGCACGAGGAGAAGGGCGACACCCGCGCCCGCCGCCACCGCCGCGAAGTCCTGCTGAGAGCGCGTGCTCCACGCGAAGACCTGTGTCGGCAGCGAGGTCAGCGGGTCGGCCGGAGAGCGCGGGGCGAAGGTCATGACGGAGACGGCGCCCAGGACCAGGAGCGGCGCCGCCTCGCCGACCGTGCGGATGAAGGCCGCGCAGCTGCCCGTCACGATCCCGGGCGCCGCCGCCGGAAGCACCTGGCCGCGGACGACCTGCCACCGCGTCGCGCCCAGGCTGTATGCCGCCTCTCGCAACCCGCGCGGCACCGCGCGGATGGCCGCGCGCGACGTCACGATCACCGTGGGAAGCGCCAACGCGGCCAGCGTGCAACCGCCGGCCAGCAAAGTCGGACCCATGCCCATGCCCCTGACGAAGAGCGCGAGCCCGGCCACCCCGTACACCACCGAGGGCACCCCGGCCAGGTTCGCCACGGCCCCGCTCACCACCACCGCCACCCCGCCTGGTGGCAGGTACTCCTCCAAGTAGACCGCCGTACCGACGCCGACCGGAAAGGCAAAGGCCACGGTCAACGCGGCGAGCCACAGCGTTCCCGCCAGCGCCGGACCGATCCCCGCGCGGTCCGCCACGCGCGAGGACGGATCGAACAGGAAGCCGAGGTCCGCTGCGCTCCAGGCCTTGGCGACCAGAACCACGGCCATGGTGAGGAAGGCGGCCGCGACCATCGCGGCGGCCACACCGCACGCCATCCCGACCCGGTCCCGGGGGACGGTCCGGCCCCTCACCCCAAACCCCCCCGGCTGCGGCGCGACATCAGGAATCTTCCCGTGGCGTGCAGTCCCCAGGTGACCGCGAACAGGACCGCGCTCACCGCGAAGAACGCCCCGTACTGAACCGTGCCCGAGGGAGCGTCGCCCAGGCTCGACTGCGCGATGTAGGCGGTGAGCGTTCGCAGCCCCTCCAGCGGGCTCCAGGTGAGCTGCGCCTGGTTGCCCGCCGCGAGGGTCACGATCATGGTTTCGCCCGCGGCCCGGGCCATCGCGAGGAACACTGCCGCGCCGATCCCGGGGGCCGCCGCCGGAACCATTACCCGCGCCACCACCCGGCCACGGCCGGCCCCCAACGCGAGCCCCGTCTCCATGAGCGCCGCCGGCACCGACCTGAGCGCGTTGCGCGTGAAGACGATCACCGTGGGAAGGATCATGAGGCCCACCGCGAGACAGGCGGACAGTGCGTTGAACGCCTCCGTCCCCGGCCAGAGGGCGCGGAGCAGAGGGGTCACGAAGGTGAGCGCGAAGTAGCCCAGGACTACGGTCGGGACCGCCGCCAGCAGACCGGTCACGCCCGCCAGCACACGCTCCGTTCGCACGCCGGCGTAGTGCTCCATGTAGACCGCGGTCATCAGCCCGGCCGGAACCGCAAAGAACGCGGCGCCCGCGGTGATCTGCGCAGTCGCGGCGAGCAGGGGGAGCACGCCGAAGCGGGGCTCTTCGGCGAAGGGGGTCCAGTCCACCTCGGTGAAGAAGCGAACGGGCGAAACGGTCCCGAAGAAGCGCACCGTCTCCACGCCCAGAACCCCCGCCACCGCGACGAGGGTCGCGGCGGCCAGCACCGTGCAGGCCAGGAATGCAGGCCGCGCCAGCCGGTCGGCGAGCCTGCGCGGCGCGCGGCGGGTCACGGAGATCCCGGCCGCCGTCACGACGGGCCCTCCGACGCCGTGGCCAGCCGCGCCAGACTCCGCTCGTACTCCCCGGCGGGAAGCGGCGCGTAGCCCATTTCGCCGGCCAGCGCCTGGGTGACGGAGACGTAGTGAATCGCAAAGTTGTACAGGCTATTGTACATCTTGTTGTACACATCGGAGACATAGATGTACAGGTCGCGCGCCAGCGAACCGTAGCTGCCGTCTGCGATCGTGGCGGGCGTGGGGGGCACGCAGCCGAACCCCGTGTCCACCTCGAGCGCGCGCACACGGTCCTCGTTCGCCGCGTAGCTGGCCGACCCCAGGTAGCCCAGCGACCACCGGTTGCCGGCCACGCCGCGGGCGATGAGATGGTCGTTCTCGGTCTGATAGTGGTCGGAGCGGCTGGCGCCGGCGCGTCCCATGACCACCGCGGTGAAGAAGTGGTAGGTGCCCGAAACCGTGCCGGGTCCGAAGAGACGAATCCTCTCGGCGGCCAGCACCGGTCTCAGGTCGCGCCAGGTCGAGACGGCGCTGCCCGGCTCCCACAGCCGTCTGAGTTCGGCCAGGGTCAGGCAATCCACCGCAACGTTGTCGGCGTTCACGACCACGGCGACTCCGTCCCGTGCGACGGGCAGAGCCAGGTATCCGATCCCGTTGCTCCGGCAGCGCGCCGCTTCGGCGGATGTCATGGGACGCGAGGCGCCGGCGATGTGGATTTCACCCTCGCACAGACGCCGCAGTCCCCCCGACGTGCCGGACACGCGGACGACGACGCGTGATCCGGGGTGCTCGCGGGCGAAGTCCTCGGCCACCGCCTCCGAGAGCGGGTACAGGCTGCTCGAGCCGCCCACGATCAGGATGGATCCACCGTCTCCCCCATCGGTCGAACACCCCGTCAGGAGCGCGGAAAGGAGAGTCACCGCTCTGGCAGTCCGGAGAAGCAGCCCTCCTCCCGGCGTTTGACGCGCCGGGCCTTCGCGCGAACCGGACCGGGGGCCGATCGCAATCATGTCGCGGCCACCCCCGCCACGGCGTCCCGGTGGAGCGGTACGCTGAAGGTGATGGTCGTCCCCGATCCCCAGACACTCTCCGCCGAAACCTCGCCCCCCATGCTCGAGACCAGGTGGCGCACGATCGCCAGCCCCAGCCCCGTCCCCCCCTCCTTCCGCGACCGCGCCGCGTCCACCCGGTAGAAGCGCTCGAAGATCCTGGGCAGGGACGCGGCCGGAATACCCGCGCCGTTGTCCTTCACGGCCACCACCGCCAAGCCGCCGCGGGCACCGATCTCCACGCCGATCCGCCCCCCGTCCTCCGGCACATAGCGGAGCGAGTTCTCGAAGAGGTTGCGGAAGATCTGGTACACCGCCGCCTCGTCCCCCACCGCCTCGCCCGCGCCCGCCACATCGAACGCGACCCCGCGCCGCGCCGCGGTGGTCTCCTGTTCCTGCCACGCGGCCCACGCCACCCGATCGATCTCGACCCGCTCCCGCGCCGGGCGCCACTCGCCCGACTCGTAGCGCGACAGGTCGAGCAGATCGTCCACCAGACGCTGGAGCCGCACCGTGTTGCCCTCGATCGAATTGAGGAACTTGCGCCGAAGCCCCTGGGGAAGACCCTCGTCCATGACCGTTTCGGCGGCGGCGCGGATCACGGTCAGCGGCGTCTTGAGTTCGTGCGACGCGTTGGCCACGAAGTCCGAGCGGACCGCCTCCAGACGCCGCATCTCGGTCACGTCCACGAGGAGGACCACCGACCCGCCCCCGGTGCCCATCTTGGTGCGCACCTCCAGTTCGCGACCTCCGATCCTGACCTCCAGGCGGCCCTCCGGCCGAACGACCGACGCCTCCAGGAGGTCGCGCAGCACGGGATCGCGCACGATCGATCCGACCGGCGCGAAGGCCGGCACCTTGCCCAGCCCCAGGAGTTCCCGCGCGGCCGGATTGATGAGCAGGATGCGGGCGTCGCTGGTCAGCGCCATCAGTCCCTCCACCACCTCGTCCAGGAGCTGCGCCAGTTCGTCACGCTCCCGCGAGACCCGCGCCACCTGCTCCTCGAGTTCGGCCCTGACCCGGTTCGCCGACGAAGCCAGCCGGGCAAGCTCGGTGACACCGGACAGCTTGATCCGCGGACCCGGGGACTGGCCTGCCGCCAAACGAATGAGCAGCCGCCTGACCTCGCCGAGCGATCCGGTGACCACACCCGCGGCCCGGTGGATCAAGATGAGTACTATCAGTCCCCCTGCCAGAATGCCCGCACCCACCTGACGCGCAACGCGGGCGGCCGCGTCCTGCATCGGCTCCACGGGGTCGCCGAAACGGATCACCACCGACTCCCCCCGGTAGAGGCGGGTCGCGCTGAAGAGGTAGCTCTGTCCGTCCGGGAGGCTCTTCCGCCGGGACGAGCCGCTGACGCGAAGCAGAGCCCCCTCCACCTCGCTGCGCCGCGTGCGGTCCGCCAAGGTGTCCAGGGTGGCCGGGCCGAGATCCGAGTCGGCCAGCAGCGCCATCTCGGAGTCGAAAACGCTCACCCGGTAGCCGGTAGCGAGGGCCAGGGCCCCGGCCACGCTGTCGAGTGGCTGGCCGCGGGAAGCGCGCAGTTGTTCGGCTCCCAGGGCCGTGGCCGCCTCAAGGCGCCTCTCACCCTGTTCGTACATGGCTTCCACCGCCGCCCAACGGGCCACCCCCCACGCAGTCGCCGCGACCAGAACCACCGCCCCGCCCCCGAGGGCCCACACCGCCGAACGAAGCGGAATCCTCATAGCTGAGGCCGGAGGCGGATCCCACCGGCCAGCGGCGTATCCGGTGTCAAGCGGCCGGCTCCCTCACGATGCTCAGCACTTCATCCTCGGCCAGGGTATGGTCCGAGTTCTTGGCCCGTGCGAAGATCCGCTGGCAGAGCGCCGTGTCGTCCGGATCGTACCCTCGTTGAGCGAGCCAGTACCTGACGTTGGAGATTCCCGACATGGGCCCGATCTCGATCTCCTGCCGCCGGCCTACCATGGCGGCCGGCACTCCGGAGTAGACGCGGTCGGCCAGCCAGTTCGCCCCCTTGGCCTGCGCCTTGACGATCGCGGCCGCGTGCACGCCGGTTGCCGTGCGGAAGGCATCCTCCCCGAGCACGGGGTAGTTGGGGGACAGGGGCACGCCGCACTCGCGGGCGACCAGTTCGCAGTAGTCGGCCAGCCGGGTGAGGTCGGCGTCGTGCACCCCGGCCAGCGCGAGGTTGACCAGGAGGAGGTCCATCTGGACGTTGCCCACCCGTTCGCCGATACCCATCGCGGTGGCGTGGATGCGGTCGGCGCCGGCCTCGATGGCCACCAGGGCGTTCGCCAGCCCCAGTCCCCGGTCGCGGTGGCCGTGCCAGTCGATCTTCACATTGGCGCCGGAAGGGTCCACGATCTCCCGCCTGATGAAGCGGATCAGGGCCCTGACGCCGGAAGGCGTGGCGTGGCCCACCGTATCGCAGAGGCAGATTCTACGGACCCCCCAGCGGATGGCGTTGCCGTAGAGGGCCTTGAGCGTCTCCCCATCCGCCCGGGTCGTGTCCTCCGTGACGAACATGACCGGCAGGCCCTCCCGTACGGCGAAGGAGACCGATTCCTCGGCCGTTCGCAGCATTCCGTCGATCGTCCACTCCTCGGCGAAGAGCCGGATGGGGGAGCTGCCGATGAATGCGCACACTTCGATGGGAACGCCGGTCTGCTGGGAAATCCGCACCGCGGGCTGGATGTCGGCCAGTACGGTGCGCGCGGCGCAGTTGGCCGTGATCGACAGGTTGGCGTCGCGGATCTCCTCGCAGAGGCGGGTGATGTCGGCGACCGCCCGCGGACCCGCGCCGGGAAGGCCGATGTTGGCGGTGTGAATCCCCAGCTGGTTCATCATGTGAAGCAATTCGATCTTGGCGCCGACCGGCGGATCGGTGACGGACGGGGACTGCAGGCCGTCTCGCAGCGTCTCGTCGTCCAGCTCGACGTGACGGCCCCAGGCCAGCGTCTCGAACTCCTCTACATTCCAGTCGTGAATCAGCGGAACGTCATCCATGGTGGCTCCGATCTTTATGTTGGCCAGGTCCGGCGGCCCCGCCGCGCGGCCGGCCCGACCGCCGCCGCAATCGCGCCGCAAGACCGTTTCAAGATTGCCATACCCCGTCACGCGGGGAAAGAACCCGCTACTGATCCGACACTTTGAGAGCGCCACGAAATCCCTTCCGTCGGTTGACCTCCGATACGGGTCTTGGACAGCTTCCAGACATGTGGAAGGGATTCACCGAACGCGCGGCTCGCACCAGCCCCGACAGTGACGACCCCGTCCTGGCGGGGCGCACCTACGCCATACCCTTCGATTCCGTGTGGAATGCCGCGCTGGAACTTTCCAGCGGTGGGTTGAAGGGGTGGACGCTGGTCAGTTCCGACGACCAGCTGGGTGTGATCCGCGCCGATGTGCGAGGCCCGTTGCTCCCGCTGGAGGCCAACGTGCTCGTCTCCGTGATCCTGGACCCGAACGGCCAGACGCGCGTCGACATGTCGGCCCTGGGCAACCACCGGTGGGGAGACCTCGGTGTGAACCACCGGAGGATCAAGCGTTTCTTTCGCTCGCTCGACCTCTCGCTCGATGCCCGGCCCGGACAGATCCTGGAACCACGGTCGTCGGCGCGGCATGCGGCCTGACGCGCGGCGGGGGACACGCATGATACGGGTGATGCCGCTCGTGATCTCCGTGGTTCTTTCCGTCGCGGCGTGCTCGCAGGACGGATCGGACCCCGGCAACGCCGATGCCTCCACCGCTTCCGGAACGGCAGGCGGGGAGACCACGGGTTCCGAGATTGCTCCGGGAACCATCTATCAGCGCTCCCTGGTCTTCATCGATGTCTCGAACGAGAAGACCATGTTCGTTCCCTGGGACTTTGAAAACCGCACCGAGCCCGACAGCGTCCGGCACGTGCTGCGGGGCTGGCTCGGACGCGGCGGCGAGTGGGCCCGGTTCGCCGACGAACAGTGGGTTACGCCGTTGACCCGAACACCCTGGCGGATCCTCCCCCGTGGAGCCACGCGCATGGTGATGGGGCTCGACGACGTACTGCGCGAGATCTACTACAGGGAAGGCATCGCCGACCTCTCGGTGCGGCCCGGAGAGGTTATCGCCGAGTGGAGCGGTCAACGGGGCGACACGTACCGGCTCCTCAGCGGCGTCGCGAGGCTCTCCGCAGTGGAGTACCCGGGGCTGGTGGTCGACGTGTACACGCCGGGCACCAACGGTTCCGACCGGCCCTCCGAGTGGGTACTGCTCATCGGTGACGGTCCTCTCTACCTGTTCCTCGCCGACCTCGACGGCACGGGAACGGCCCGGGCCTGGGGGATGCGGGATTCGGAAGAGACGTCCTGGCCCACCGTGACCCTCACCTGGGGAGAAACGCGGAGTTTCGAGCACGCCCGCCGCGACATTCCGCTGCTCTGGCGGTTCCGATCCAGCGACGGCGAACTGATGGGTGAAGTCGAGCCCGTGAGCCAACAGTTGCAGGCCATCCCGGGGGAGGATCCGATCCTTCCCGTGCTCGGGATCTACGAAGTGGCCGGACAGGTTACCGTCGGCGAGACCCGGGTGGACGTGAAGGGTTTCCTGCGCCACTTCCAGCGATGACGAGCGAAGTGATCATCAAGGCGATTGTCACGGTGCTGGCCGGAGCGGTGGCCGGGGGACTCACCAACACGGTGGCGATCTGGATGCTCTTCCACCCCTACCGTCCCCCGTCGGTGGCCGGACGTCGTCTCCGCTTCCTCCACGGCGCCATTCCCAAGAACCAGCCCCGGCTCGCCTCGGCGATCGGTCGCGCGGTGGGCACCCGTCTCCTCACCGAGGACGACCTCACCGAGGTGCTGGGACAGCCCGAATTCCGCGACGCCTTTGACGAGGGGCTGTCCCGTTTTCTGTATGAGTTGCTGGAGGTCGAGCGCGGCTCGCTCAGCGAGTTCCTCGGGCCGGAGGTCATGAAGGAAGTCGACGACATCGTCGGTGAAGTGCTCGATCACACCGCGGAGAGGGTCGGGAGCTTCGTGCATTCGGAGGCCTTCGAGACATCGGTCGAGGGGAGGGCCGGCGCACTGGCGGAGGTGCTGGCCGACGAACCGGTCGGGGACCTCCTCACCCCGGCGCGGGAGGCCCGGATCACGGAGTCCGCCGAGGAGTGGATCGACGGCGCCGTGACGGGCGAGGCCTTCCGCGAGATGGTCGGGAAGTACGTGCGGCGCGGCTCGCAAACGCTGCTCACCGCCGACCGGACGATCCAGGACATGCTCCCGCCGGGCGTGGCCGGGACGCTGGAACGGGCGGTCGAGGGCTACGTGCCGCTGGCGATCCAGCGCCTGGGGTCGGTGCTGGACAGGCCCGAGGCCCGCAAACGCCTCCAGCGCGCCGTGCAGGATGTGCTTCACCGCTTCATGCACGACTTGAAGTTCCACCAGCGTGTCGTGGCCCGCCTGGTGATGACCGAGGACACCGTGAAAAAGGTCCTCCGGACCCTCGAAGTGGAGGGTGCCGAGCGGATCAGGAAGATGCTCGGGGAACGTCCGCTGAAGGAAGCGATGGCCACCGGAATCGGCGAGGCCATCGCCGACCTCCTGAACCGCCCCGTGAACGAAGTATTCGGCGATCCGGACGACGAGGCGGTGATCAGGGCCTGCGATACGATCGAGTCGTGGATCGTCGACCTGGCGCGCGACCCGGACACGCGGGACTTCGTGTCGCGCAGGCTCGAGGCGGGGCTGTCACGCGCCTCCAGCGGCACCTGGGGCGACCTGCTCGGCAGCATCCCCCCCGAACGGATCTCGGAGTGGGTAGTGAGGGCGGCCCGGAGCGAGATCGCCGACAAGGCGTACCGGCAAGGGGCTCGCGCGCTGGCCACGGCGATTCTGGAGCGGCCCGTGGGGCGGCCGGGACGGTTTCTGCCCGAGGGCGCGGTCCCGAAGATCGAACGGGCGCTGAGCGAGCCGCTGTGGGAGTGGCTTCAGGCCCAGATCCCGTCCGTGGTGCAGCGGCTGGACGTGGCCGGCCGCGTCGAAACGAAGGTGCTGGAGCTGCCGGTCGAGAGAATGGAGAAGATGGTCCGCGGGGTCACCGAACGGGAGCTGAGGATGATCATCTACCTCGGCTACGCCCTGGGCGCCACCATCGGCGGCATCATGGTGGTGGTCGATTCCCTTTTCGGGTAGGCGCGGGGGGCTTGTCCGCGCTGCTCGGAGGCTTCCTCGTCGGCGCGGCGGTGTGAAAGTAGCGCCGCGTGCGGCGGCGGTCGGACGCGCGCGGCTCCTTTCGCAGGAAGCCGAGGGGCGTGAAGTAGCGTTTCGCCCGCCCGCTCATCGTGGTCGCACGCCCGAGATCCCGCTCAAGCTGGTCCAGTTCCCCTTCGTCGTGCACTTCGGAGGAACGCCCGGAGGTGTGAACCTTCCACCTTCGGCCCTTCGCGGCGACCGGCCCACCCCTCCCGGGCAGGCCCAGCACGATGCCCAGCACGACAGCCAGGATCCCGATGAGGATCTTGCCGATGGTGATCGTCACCGCCCCTCCACCTCCTCCCCGCTATCCCCCGACTCAAGGCGCTTCCTCGCCTCGGCCAGGTAGCCCGTCTCGAGCCCGACCAGGTGCGAGATCTTCCTCATGATGTAGTCCTCGCGCGCCGCGAACTCACCGTCCGCGAGCACCACGCCCCACATCGCTTCGGCCAGCACCAGCTTCTGTCCCGTGGAGTAGTGCGCCTTGATCAGGTTGGTGAAACCCCACAGGTCCACGCTTCCCCGCCTTTCGTCCTCGGCCAGCACGATCAGCTCGTCGGCCGCGTCGCTCTTCAGGCCGAAGTGGCGCCGCACCAGTCCCCGCATGTGCTTGCGCTCGCCCTCGCTGAAATGGTCGTCGGCGTTTGCTACCTCCAGGAGAAGCGCGCAGGCCGCGATACGCAGCTCCGCCGGAGCCGGCCCGCCCTCGTCATCGTGCGGCGGCGGGGCCATCTCACGATAGAAAAAGGACTTGATTCGGTCGATCATGGGCGACCCCCGCCGCACTCCTTCTCCACCCACCGCAGGTACGCCGGATTCCCATCCACCACCTCCTGCACGAGCATTTCGGGGACTTCGTACGGATGAAGCGCCTGTGCACGCTCGATGACTTGCGGAACCAGCCGCCGGACCGTCTTCAGGATCACCACCACCTCTTCCTCGCGATGGACCGCCCCCTCCCAGCGATAGAGGCTCACCGCGCCTGGAAGCACATTGCCACAGGCGACCAGCCTCTCGTCCAGGAGACTTCGGACGACCGGCTCCGCCGTGTCCACTCCGGGCGCCGTCATGAGCACCGTCACCACCGCATCGCCACTTGATATCACAATAATATCATACTGATATCACACAGTGAACATCGTCTGCTGGACGGACTCGGGACGATAGAACGAATCGATCAGATCGGCGTACTTGGCGGTCACCGCGGGGCGCCTCACCTTCTGGGTCGGAGTGAGGGTGCCGTCTTCGACCGTAAACGCCTCGGCGATCAGCCCGATCTTCTTCGGCGTCTCGAAACGCGCCAGGTCGCGGAGTTCGCCAAAGAACTCGTCCTGCAGCAGGGCCTGACATCGCGGATCCTCCAGCAGACCCGCTCCGTCCGAGGCGTCCAGCCCGGCTCCTCCGGCCCAGCCACCCAGCCGCTCGAAGGCAGGCACCACCAGCACCGACACGAACTTGCGGCCTTCGCCGATGACCACCGCCTGGTCGACGAAGGCGTTCTTCTTCAGCAGGTTCTCGATCAGCTGCGGCGCGATGTACTTCCCGCCCGAGGTCTTGATCAGGTCCTTCTTGCGGTCCGTGATCTTCAGGTAGCCGTCGCTGCTCAGCTCGCCGATGTCTCCGGTGCTGAACCAGCCGTCGTCCGAGATCACCTCGCGCGTCATCTCGTCCAGCCCGTAGTAGCCCTTCATGACCTGCGGACCCCGGATCAGGATCTCGCCGTCGCCGGCGATCTTGATCTCGGTACCGGGGACCGGCTTGCCCACGGTCCCCACCCGGAAGTGTTCAAAGGTGTTCACGTTGGTGACGGGGGAGGTCTCGCTGAGTCCGTACCCTTCGAGGATCGTGATTCCCGCACCCAGGAAGAAGCGGTTGATCTCGGGCGCCAGCGCCGCCCCGCCGCTGACGAAGAAGCGCAGCCGTCCGCCCACGGCCGCCCGGATCTTGGTGAAGACGAGCCGGTCGGCGAGCCCGTACTTGAGCTTCAGCAGGAACGGCGGCGCCGTCCCCGCCTCCCTGTGAAGCGCGACCCGCCGCCCCACCCCCGTCGCCCACGCCACCAGCTTCCCCTTCACGCCGCTCGCGCTGACGACCTTCTGGTAGACTTTCTCGTACAGGCGCGGCACCGAGACCAGCACGGTTGGCCTGAGCACCTTCATGTCCTCGGCCACGGTGTCGATCGCCCCATGCGTGATGGTGCAACCGCCGACGAAGAACATGTAGTCCACCATGCGCTGCAGAACGTGGGACAGGGGCAGAAACGAGATGCTCACGTCGCCGGGGGCCACCTCCAGGATCTGCCCCGAGGCCCAGATGTTCGACGCCACGTTGTCGTGGGTGAGCATGACGCCCTTGGGCCTGCCGGTGGTGCCCGAGGTGTAGATCATGGTCGCCACGTCGCCGGGCCCCGCCGCCCTCGCCCCGGCGACGAAATCGTCCTCAGTTGCGTCGTCGCCCCGGGCCAGGAAATCGTCCCAGGAGACCGCGCCGTCACCCGCCGCCGAACCGTCGAAGACGACGACCTCGACCTCGCGGGTCAGCCCGTTCGCCGCCTCGCGCACCTTGGCCAGCTGCTCCGCATCGGACACGAAGACCAGCGCCGCCCCCGAGTCCTCCAGGATGTACGCGACCTGGTAGGCCGGCAGCGTGCTGTAGATGGGCACGTCGACCACACCCGCGCACAGGCAGGACCAGTCCGCCAGGGCCCACTCGGCGCGGTTCTCCGCCAGGATGGCCGCGCGGTCACCGCGTTTCAGCCCCGAACGGGCCAGCGCCGCCGCCCCCCGCCGCGCCTCGTCGCGCACCTGGTTGTAGGTGAAGGTGCGCGCCGCCGCTCCAGTGACGTTGTAGGCCTCGCGGTCGCCGTGTTTGTCGACCGTGTCGAGAAAGAGTTCGACCAGAGTGCCGGTGGGGACATCGGCCGGGTTCGCATAGTAGTTGATCGTGTCGGGCATTGTCAGCGGTCCTTGGATAGAGCCGCCCGAGCACCGAGAGTGGTGAGGCGCCGGGCTGGCAAGGCGCAACGAGAGGGGAATAGCACCGCTATTCGCCCGAGGAGCAACGCGAAGCGAAGCTCTCGATTGACGACATGTATACTGCACATGACATAATGTAATCTTCTCTTTACATCGCGAACAGGTGAAGCGGAGCGTCCAGCCCGGATGCATCGCCGCTCGAATGCCGGGGGGATTCTGTCCACGGGCCGCTCAACCCCCTTCAATGACGGTCTCCAGGTCCAGGTCCCTCCGCAGGGAGAACAGGACCGAGCAGTACTTCTCGCGAGAGAGCTCGACCGCGCGTTCCACCTTGGAACGGCTTCCGGGCGGCACCCCCGTGACAGAGAACACAAGCTGAACGGCGCGGTAGTGGCGGGGCGGCTCGTCGCGGCGTTGGCCGCGGGCCGTGACATCCAGGCTGTCGAAGGGGACGCGCCCCTTTTCGAGGATGACCTTGATGTCGATCGCCATGCAGGCGGCCACGGCCGAAAGGACCAGGTCCATCGGGGACGGACCGGTGGCCGAGTCGCCGTCCACGACGAGCTGCGGGCCGCCGGTCGGACCTCCGTCGAAGACCAGGCCTGAGCCGGTCCAGGAAAGCCGAACTTCCTTGTCCGCCTTCATTTCGTATCCACGGGCTGCTCAGGCCTCGACGGGTTCCGGTTCTTCCTCCGCCCCACCCTTGAGCTCCGCCAGCGTCCGGCGCGCGTGATTCACATAGTCCTGCGCTTCCGCATCGGTCGGGGCGTTGGACAGGAACGCCTCCAGATGCTCAACCGCCTCGGACGAGGCATCGCGGTGCAGCAGCAGAAACGCCAGACCGTAGTGCGCCCCGGGGGCATCCGGATTCCTGTGCAGGACGTGCCGGTAGGTCTTGATGGCCTCCTCCTCCATACCGATGCGCGTGTACGCGATGGCGATCTGCTGGAGGACGATGGGGTCGCCCGGCGTCTCCTTCAGCGCCAGCCGCAACGAGGTGAGTGCCTCGTGGAACTTGCCCTCCTGGGCAAGGAGGAGACCCTCTTCATAGTAGTCGATCCGCGCGGCCCTTCCGGGCCCGCCGAAGATCTTGTTCCATAGTGACATGGACGAAGGTTACCGTACTGATCCGGGAATGCGCGAACCCGCTACGCTGGCCTGTGGGTGTTCGTTACAAGGTATTGGATTCCGTGGTGCGGACCAAGATACCGCCATCTACTTCACGTCTCCCATCAGGCGTTTCATGAAGGGACTGACGATCATCGCGACCAGACCGCCTCCACCGATGATCAGAGCGACGGACATGAAGAGCGGTGACGGTTCGAGACCCTCGAGCCGCCCGGCCACCCGTCCGGCGATAAGATTCCCAAGAGCCGCCGCGACAAACCAGACGCCCATCATCTGGCCGACCCGGGTGCGCGGAGCCAGCTTGGTCATCGCCGACAACCCGACCGGAGAAAGCGCGAGCTCGCCGACAGTGTGCAGGAAGTACATGACGACCAGCCAGGAAGCCGATACCGGAGAGTCCGGCGTCGCGTTGGCGGCGCCCCAGGCGATCACGAAGAAACCGGCCGCGAGGCCGAGGAGTCCGAGGGCGAACTTCATCGGCACGGACGGGTTGGCCTGACGGTTGGCCAGCCACACCCAGAACCACGCGAAGACGGGTGCCAGGATGACGATGAAGAGGGCGTTCACCCACGCAAACCAGCTGGCCGGGAACTCCCAGGATCCAATCGTGCGGTCCGTGAAATCGCGAGCGAAGAGGCTGAGCGAAGTCCCCGCTTGTTCAAAGCCGGACCAGAAAAGCGCCGCCAGCAGGAAGAGCCAGAAGATCACCACGACCTTCTTTCGCTCCTCGGAGTCATGGCCACCCCAGAACACGACGTACAGGAAATAGACTCCCATGATGCCCAGAATCCCGTAGGTCATGTACTCGGCGATATCGGCCAGGCCCACGGGGATTGTGCCCCTGGACACCAGCAGTCCGAATGCGACCAGGGCCACGGCGATGGCAGTGCACGTACCGAAGAACGTCCGGCCGGTGCGGGCCACCGCCTCGGGAGTCTTGTCGGTACGCAGGATCCCGGCATTCCCCAGATTGCGGTAGCCGAGCCGGAATTGGATCAGGCCGGCGACCATGCCGATCCCGGCCAACGAGAAGCCCAGGTGCCAGTTGTAGTTTTCACCCAGCAAGCCGCAGAGGAATGGCCCGAGCATCGCCCCGACGTTGATCCCCATGTAGAAGATCGAGAACCCGGCGTCGCGCCGCGCCCCGCCTTCCGGGTAGAGGTCGGCCACCACCGCGCTCACGTTGGGTTTGAGCAGCCCCGTGCCGATGACGATCAGGACCAATCCCTGGAAGAACGTGAACTGAGTCGGGATCGCCATGCTGAAGTGACCCGCCGCGATAATGCAGCCTCCGACGAAGACCGCCTTGCGCTGCCCCCACAACTGGTCCGCGACCCAGCCGCCCGGCAGAGCGAGCAGGTAGACGAAGCTCGTGTACAGTCCGTAGATGGCGCCCGCGGTCACGACATCGAATCCGAGCCCCGGGTTCGTGCCGATCGTCACTCCGGTCAGGTACAGCGTGAGGAGCGCGCGCATCCCGTAGTAGGAGAAGCGCTCCCACATTTCCGTGAAGAAGAGCGTGGGCAGTCCCCTCGGATGGCCTGGGAACAGGCCGGGTTCGAACTCGATCCCTTTGGGAGTCGACATGTGCACCTCTGGGTTGCGGGAAGCCTGGTTGACCGGTTCGCGTCCGACGGGCAACCTACGGTCTGAGGCGCCCGGGGGCGAGTCGGGCGGGTTCACGATCCGCAGGGGACGGCGGGCGCGCCACGTTCCTCACTGCCTCCGGTGCCCGCGAACACCCATCCAGGGGGTTGCGAGGGTGCGTCGGAACCGGACCCTCTGGTGCCACCGGCTCAGTTCTTCGTCCATAGCAGCCCGTGGACAAGATCCCCCCGGCATTCAAGCGGCTCTAACCACGGACTGATAGGCGAGAAGTGGCCCAACCGGCCGTGGGAAACTCTCCCATCGGCATGCTGAACGTGCCGTTGTAGTCGCTCTTGCTCTCGATTGAATGGACTGCGTTGCGTTGCGGGTTCCAGAGCAGGAATCCCGTGTAGGAACCCACAAGGGTCTGTACGATCGACAATCCGCCCAAGTTCGAGGCTCCCCTGGACTTTGTCACTCCGGAAATCCGGATACCGGTGAGTGCGCGTCCATCCACGATGGAGTCGCCGACGAGCGTATATGTGTTCACGGAGGTGTCGGCCGGCCAGGATGAATTCGCCGAAATCTCCGTTGAACCAAGGGGGACGTCGACACCTGCGAGATCCGGTACGTCACCTCTGGAGGCACTGGACGGCCGACACCAGACTATGCGCGTGCGGTCAAGGCACGCGCCCGTCCATGATCGCCCGTAGCGCGGCCGCATCGATGTTGCCTCCGGAGACGACGGCGACAACCGGACCGGCGTCGATTCCCGGCAACCCCTTCAGCGCCGCCGCGACCGATGTCCCCCCCGCCCCCTCCGCCACCACGCGGCCACGTTCGAGCAGCAACCGGATCGCCGCACACGCCTCCGCCACCGAAACGACCCGCGACCCGGCGAGGGACGTTCGGGCCAGCGGCCACATTTCGCCGAGCACACGAGTCGAGCCGATGCCGTCCACGAAGGAATGCGTGTGGCTGACCTCGACCGGATGCCCTGCCCCCAGCGCCGCCGCGAAGGGAGCCGCGGTCTCGATCTCGGATGCGAAGACCGGCACATCCGGCCTCACCGCCCCCACCGCCGCCGCGATCCCGCACGACAGCCCCCCGCCCCCGTACGGCACCACGATCGCGCGCACATCCGGCAGTTCCTCGGCGATCTCCAGCCCCACCGTGCCGTTGCCCGCGATCACCGCCGGATCGGATACGGGATGCACGAAGTGCCCATCCTCGGCGGGGTGGCCGTGGTCGCGCAGCACGGCCCACCATTCGTCGAAGGGCAGCGGCACCGCGGTCGCGCCCAGCCGCGCGATGGCCTCGAGCTTGTTGCGGGGCGCGGTTTCCGGCACGACCACGCGGCACGGCACCCCCAGCCGCCGGGCCGAGAGGGCCAGCCCCTGCGCCATGTTGCCCGCACTCCCCGTGTAGACGCCGCGCGCGATCACGGCTGGATCCGCCAGCGCCAGGGCGTTGGCCGCGCCACGGACCTTGAACGACCCGATGGGCTGCAGGCACTCCAGCTTGACCCACACCTCGGCCGGCGCGCCGGGAACGTCCAGCGGCAGGAGCGGGGACCGTATGGCCGTCCCGGCGATGCGCGAGTGGGCGGCCCGGATCGCGTCGAAACCGATGGGGACGACCGGCTTCACGGTGCGCTTCGCAGGGCGGCCGCGATGCCGTCCGCGGCGCGGGCGATGCATCGTTCGCCGATCGCGCGGCTCATGCCCCGGGCATCGCCCAGCACTCCACTCGGGGTGACGGCGCGGAAACCGTCCCGGAAGATTCGCTCGGCCACCGTCTCGTCGAAACCGGCAACGTAGCCGGCGGCAGCCAGATCGTCCCGCACCAGTTCGGGCCGGATACAAAGCATCTCCGAGCTCTCCGCGATGTCGGCGTGCCCACCCACCCGGTCCACCACCTCCGGGGCCACCTCGGCCACCGCCTCCTTCCAGAGCGCGACGAAGCCGTGCAGATCGGTGTAGGCGCGGACCTCGCACCCGGGCGCGACCGCGTCCCGAAGATCGTCAAGCATGGTGGCCAGGGGTTCGAAGTTGCCGCCGTGGGAGGGGACGAAGAGCACGGCGCGGAAGCCGTGGCGCGCCAGACTCACGGCGTAGTCCGTGCAGATCGCCTTGAAGGTGGAGTCCCGCAGCGACAGGGTGCCCGCGAACCCCATGTGATGCTCCGAACAGCCGACCCGGATCGTGGGGGCCACGAGTGTCTTCCCCAACCGCCTCGCAACCTCGAGCGCCAGCCGGTCCCCCCGGGCCGCGTCCACCAGGAGCGGGAGGTGCGGGCCGTGCTGCTCGACCGCCCCGGCGGCGACCACGACCGACGTGAACCCCCTTGCGATGGACGCCTCCACCTCGGGCCAGGTCATCTCTTCGAGAAGGAGTCGCTGCCGGGTCATGCGGGAAGGTATGGCCGGAGCAGCCGGCGAGGCCAGCACTGCACGGAGGGCAACCAGGCCACCCCAACATGCGTCTCACTGATATGCCGCTTTCCATCTTCAAAGCCGACAGCGAGGAGTCCCGATCCCGGTCTGCACTCGCGGATTTTCTTTACCCAAGGCCCGCCCGGCGCACCGTGGGCGCCATCTTCAAGTGGTGGGAGCGGAGGCGGCTGGCCTACAACGCGATCATCTCGGTGGGAGGCGCTGTTTCCCTTTCCGGCCTCTGGCTGATGCTCCTCTTGCAGGGCAACTCCGTCTCGCTGGCGTTCATTCTGACTCCGGTCATTCCCGTTCTGTTGGCGGCGAACGCCTGCTACACTTTGGGGCCGATCGTGGAGAGCCTGGCCCACAAGTTGTGGGGTCGCGAGGTCCTGCCGATCGGACCGCACCTGTTCCGCGCGGGACTGATCTTCTCCGTGGGGCTCACCCTGGTCCTGCCGATGATTCTGCTCGGCTTCCAGTTGGTGGTCTGGGTGTTGCGGGTTCTGGTGTAGCCGAAAACACGCACTGTCAGCAGACCTCGTCGACCAGCGGCACGAACCGGACCATGCCGAGTTCCTCGCATGTGATTTCACCCGATTCCCTACGCCGCTCCCGCACCAGCCGCTGCGTCGCCCACCGCCCACCTACCGGGATGACCAGGCGTCCCCCCTTTCGCAGCTGTGCCCTGAGCGCGCCCGGCACGGCCGGGCCCGCCGCCGCGACCACGATCGCGTCGTACGGTGCGTGCTCGCTCCAGCCCTGGTTTCCGTCCCCGTGCCGCACCTTCACGTTGTCGCAACCCAGTTCCCGCAACCTCTCAGCCGCCGCCTGCGCAAGCACCGCGTTCCGTTCGACGGTGTAGACCGCGTCCGCCAGCCTGCCCAGCACGGCGGCCGCGTACCCGGAGCCGGTCCCCACCTCGAGCACCCGGTCCCCCAGGCCCACCTCCGCCGCCTCCGCCATCCAAGCCACCACGTACGGCTGCGATATGGTTTGCCCCTCGCCGATCGGAAGCGGTCCATCCGCATAGGCACGGCGGGCCTGGACAGCCCCGACGAACGCCTCGCGCGGCACCGCCGCCATGGCTTCGAGCACCCGCGGATCGGAGATCCCGCGCCCCTTGATGTGGCGGCACACCATCCGCCGCCTCGCCCTGCGTAGTCGACCCCTCAACGAACCCCGCCGGAAGCGGGCGGGCCCGGCCAGAAGTCGATGCCGCCGGACTGGTGTCCCAGCTCCACCGTGGCCACCAGCTCGAGCGTCTCGAGGTCGATCACGTCCAGGGTGCCGGGCACCGACCCCACGGATTCGTTCGTCACGAAGGCGTAGCGGCCGTCCGGACTGGCCACCACCCCATGCGTGACCGGTCGTGAAGTCCCCACGCGTCCGATCTCCTCACCGCTTTCCAGATCGAAGACCGCCACCGCTTGCTCGCCCTTGAGCGTCGCCACCATCCGCGCGCCGTCCGCGGTCACCTCCAGGTTGTAGGGGGCCTTACCGGTGGCGAACCGGCGCGATACCTCCCAGCTGTCCGTATCGACCTCGAGGATCTCCCGGTTCTTGTTGCACGCCACGTACACCACCCGGTTGGCGCGCGCCCCCTGCCCCGGTTCGACCCAGGTCGGGCTGCACACCTGATCCCCTCCGTGCTCCGCCATGTCGCCACCGCCCCCATCCGCCGCCATCGCACCCTCGTGTCCCGGCGCGACCCCAAAGCGGCCGCTCACCTCGAAGGTGCTCACATCGATCTCGACCAGCTGCTCCGAGTGCATGCACGCCGAGTACTGCTTCGCGCCGTCGGGCCGCACCCGGCTGCCGTGCGGCATCAGACAGGTGCGCACCTTGGTGACTTCCACCATCTCGGGTGTGTAGACGACCGAGATGTCGGACGGGACCATGTCGCCGTGCAGGTTGAAGTTCGCCGCCAGCATGAACTGCCCGTCGGGGGTGATGCCCATGGTGGCGGGGAAGAGCCCGAGCCGCGTGCGCGCGACCAGGGTGTCCGGGCCCGCGTGGAACTTCCACACGTAGCCGTACGGGGTGCCGTGGGCGATGGTCACGTACCAGTAACGGCCGTCCGGCGACACGCTCAGCCCGTGCGCGCCATCATTGTCGCCGGGCATGACGCCGACGGCGATCTCGTTTTCGATCACGGCGCCTTCGCCCGGCGTGAAGGCCACCCGGCTGATCAGGTCGGAGGACTCGTTGGCGACGTAGACCCGGTATACGGGCGACTGGGCCAGCGCGCCCCCCGCAAGGAGCGCGAGCGCCATGGCCAGCAGCCGAAACGAAGTCACCCTCACGAAATCGGAGCCTTCTTCTTCGGCACCACCCGCACCACCCACAGCCCGGAGTTCAGGTCCGACACGAAGACGTGACCCTTGAACGGCTGCGGTCCCCACGCCATCGGCGAGTTCACGACGTGCCCGTCCGGCGTCCCCGTCGGGAACCACGCGATCTCGCGTCCCTGCCTGTACAGGTCGCCCCTGAGTTCGCCCGACACGTCGACGACCCTGAGTCCGGCCTGGTAGTAGGCCACGTACATCCTGTCGTCCTCGATCCACAGGTTGTGCGCGCCCGCCTCGGGGACCTCGTAGCGCGCCACCTCGCGCGGATTCTCGGGGTCCTCCATGTCGAGCACGTGAATGAACCCGCGCGATCCGTCGCCCGGTACGCCGTTGCGCGAGATGCAGTCCTCGCAGTCGAAGATCTCGTCCCCGACGAATAGATAGGGGTGACCGTCGGCGTTGGTGTAGGGGAAGGCGACGTGCGTGTTGCCCTCTTCGTACGCGAAGCTGCTCACCTCGACCGGCACCGTGGGCGTCCCGCCCCAGCGGAAGTCGCCCACGTCGAGGATGTACACGCCATCGTTCCAGTAGGAGACGTAGGCGAGCCCGTCCGCGATCCAGATGTCGTGCAGGTACTTGCCCGGCTTGTCGATCCCCCAGCGCCCGACCTCCTCCACATCGCTGGGGTCGGAGATGTCGAGGATGTGCACGTCGAGGGTCCCGTTGTGGATGGCGTAGAGGTAGTCACCCCAGAAGAAGACGTTGTGCACCCCTCCGCTCAGGTCCTTCGTGTAGGTGTCGGCGATCACGGGGTGGGCCGGATCGGTCAGGTCGAGAACCACGATCCCGTTCTTGCGGTCCGACGCGCCCTCGCGCGTGATCGCGGCCACGGTGGCATCGTGGTTCACCTTCACGTCGTTCACCACCCGCGCGTCGACCTCCACAAAGTCGGTGAGGACGGGGTTCGCGGGGTTGGTGACATCCCACGCGAGCATGCGCTGGCCGCCCAGGTGCGTTCCCGTGTAGACGTAGTCGCGCCCGTCGTTGCCGGTGAAGGCCCACAGGTCCGAGGTGGGCCGGTCGGCCACCAGGCCCCGTCCGGTCACGACGACCTCGTGCTCCATCCCCCGCTCGACCACCTCGACCAGCGCCTGGCCCGTCCGCCCGGCCACGTTGGCGGTCACCCGGTACAGACCCGGGCGCTCGGCGACAAAGGCCCCGTCCGGGTAGATCGATGCCCCCATGTCGGTACGCGTCTCGAAGGACGCCACCGCATAGTCGACGGGCGCCCCCTCCACCACCCCGCCCCCCGCGTCGCGCGCGGCCACCGAGTAGCGGAGCACGTCCCCCGTCCGTCCCCGCGACGGCCCCGTCACCTCGACCGCCTCGACCGGATTCTCCTTGACCTCGAAGGAGTACGTGCCCGTGATCTCGTCGTCGACGGTGGCGCTGATCGTCACCTCGCCGGGGCGAAGCACCGTCACGAACCCGCGCGCGTCGACGGTGGCAAGGCGCCGCCTGTTGCTGGTCCACTCGACCTCCACGCGCCGCCGCACGCCACCCTCCGCGGTAAGGGCCCGGGCCTCGAGCCGGACCAGCGCGCCCGTGAGGAAGCGCACGCCCGGATCCACGATCTCGACGTCTACAACCGGGGGTCCGACCACGGTCAGCGATGCGCTGAACGTCTTGATCTCGGGCGGTCCCGTGCCGCTGGCGGGCGGCGCCTGAATCGACATGCGCAGCTCGGCCTCCCCCTCCCCCAGTCCCATGACATACCCCCCCTCCAGAATCGCGAAGCGGGAATCGATGTTGGCAAGGATCCGGACGCCGTGCACCGGGTTGCCCGCCGCGTCGTAGGCGACCAGGTCGAGGTCCTCGCCCATCTCGAGCGAATCGCCGACTTCGACGACGACTTCGGCCGGCTCGGTGCGCACCACCGCGACCCGGGCGCCGATCTGGACGGCGGGGGTGTACCCGGGAGTGGGCGCGGGAGTGTTGGGGGTTTCGGCGGCGGTGCTGTCCGGCGGTGGAGTCTCGGGCTGGACCACGGGCTCGGCGGAAGGAGGCTCGGAGGGGGGAGGCGGTCGCGAAGGGTCGATCGTCGCCCGTGAGGTGCTGCCGGCGCAGCCCGCCATGAACAGGAGGGTGGCCAGCGCGACCCCGGAAAGTGTTCCCCGGCCCCGCGGGTCATTCTTCATCAGCAACCCGTTTCCCGATCTGAGCATGTAAATCTCTCCGAAGTCGTGACTGTATACTGCGCTTTACAATCTGTATACTCCCGTTTACCTGATCGTAGCGCGACCGGGCGGCCGGGAATAGGTTTTCGCCGCAATGAGCGCGTTTTCCCAACGAGTATACGCCTGCGTGCGACGGATTCCCAACGGTCGGATCATCAACTACGGGAGCGTAGCCGCAATGGTGGGCGAGCCCCGCGCCGCACGGGGCGTGGGCTACGCGCTCAGCCACCTGCCCCCCGACACCGACGTGCCCTGGTGGCGCGTCGTCAACCGCCGGGGTGCCATTTCGACTTCGCGCGCGAGTGGCCTGGCCCAGCGCCAGAGAGCGCTGCTGGAGCGCGAAGGCATCGTCTTCGACGAGCTTGGAGAAGCTTCATGGGAACAGTTCGGTTGGGATCCGTACGGGTGAGGATGATGGCGGGCGCGCTCGCGGGGTTGCTGGCGAGTTGCGCAGACGCGCCGTCGCCGACCTCAGAGGCGCGGGTGGCCTACGCCGAAATCGTCGCGGAGGAGGACGCACGCGGTGAAGCCGGGTTGGATCGCGTTCATGCGCACCTGGAGAGTGATGATCCGGTGGTTCGCGGGAAGGCGGTGCGGGCGCTGGGGAGGCTGGAGGAGGCGGAACGGATCGGGCGAATCGAGGGGATGCTCGACGATCCGGACGCCGTGGTGAGGATTGCGGCCGCTGGGGCGATGGCGCAGTCCGTCTACGGGCGGGATCCGGGGGACGTGTTGCCGGCGCTGGCTGGGCGGGTCGGGAGCGAGACCGATCCGGCGGTTCTCGGAGCGCTGGCGGTGCACCTGGGCCGTCTGGCGTTTGGGAGCAGTGCGCAGCGGGAGGCGGCGGCAACAGCCATCGAGGGCATCGCCCGCAAGGCGGAGTTGGAGGATGACGCCGGACTCGCTGCGCGGCTGGGTCTGGCGCGCGGCATCGAAGCTCTTGCGCGTGGTGGCGGGACGGACGGCTCGCTGTCGGCGGAGCTGGTGGCCGCGGCAACGGAGCTGTCCACGACGGCATCCACGGCGGCCGACCCCCTGACCGCGGCTCGCGTCAGACGGCTCGCGACGGCGGCGCTCATCCACACCAACGCGCTCACGGCCGCTCACGCCACCGCGCTGTTCCAGGACGAAGACCGGGGGGTGCGCCGCCAGGCGATGATCTGGGCGACTCGGGACGGGACGGACGCGGGCGCGATGATCCGCACCGGTCTCAGGGACCCCGACCCGCGTGTTCGGGTGGAGGCGATCCGCGCCTACGACCGGTGGATCCGTCTGGGGGCCGAGGGGTGCCGCGGGATCCTGGCCGCCGTGGGCGACCCCGACCCGCATGTGGCCGCGACCGCCCTCGGTCTGGCGGCGGAGCCGTGCCCCGAGAGGGAGTTGGAACTCCAGCGCCAAGTGCTCGCGACCCGCGTGAGGCAGTTGGAAGAGGAGGGGGACGGTTGGCGGTTGCAGTCGCGGGCGCTATACGCCGTCGCGGGGATCGCGCCGGATGGGGCGGGGGAGGAGATTCGGCGGTACGCGCGGCACGGCAACCCGTTCGTGAGGGCGTGGGCGGCGCGGGCGGCGGGGCGGGCGGGAGAGGTGGAAGTGCTGAACGGGCTGAGCGGCGACGAGGATCCGAATGTGCGCGAGGCCGCGCTGCAGGGGCTGGGGGCGGGGGTGGGGGGTGGGGGCGTGGACCATTACCTGTCTGCTCTGGAGAGCGAGGATCCGCAACTGGTGATGAACGCGACCCGGCTGCTGCTTGAACACGCTGCCGCTGAAACATTTGTTTCCGCTCTGCTCGCCCCTCTCGCCCGCTTCACCGCCGCCCGCCGCGAGACCGAACGGGACGTCCGCGTCGCCCTTCTCGAGGGGATCGGCGAGGTGGGCGGATTTCCCAGCGACGACCTCACTCCGTACCTCACCGACTTCGATCCCGTCGTGGCCGACTTGGCCGCCGCGCTGCTGACCGAGTCGACCGGATCGGTCCACGAGGCCGCGCCGCAGCGGCTCCCCCGCACCCCACCCCCCGACGCGGCCCGGATCGCCACGCTGGCCGGCTCCCAGGTCGTACTCCACATGGCCGGTCTGGGCGAGATCGTGATCCAGCTCCGCCCCGACCTTGCCGCCACCAACGCCGACCGCTTCGCGCGCCTCGCCCGCGAGGGCTACTTCGACGGCCTCACCTTCCACCGCGTCGTGCCGAACTTCGTCATTCAGGGCGGCAGTCCCCACGCCAACGAATACATGGGCGACGGCCTGTATAGCCGCGACGAGATCAGCGACCATCCCCACTGGCGCGGCACGGTCGGCCTGTCCACGCGCGGCCGCGACACCGGCGACGCCCAGATCTTCATCAACCTGGTGGACAATGTGCGGCTGGACTTCAACTACACCATCTACGGCGAGGTGGTCGAAGGCATGGAGATCGTGGACGCGGTACAGGAGGGTGGGGTGATCGAGCGCGCGGAGGTGGTCGCGCGATGATCGGGGCGCTGCTGCTCGCGCTGGCCATCCAACCCTCGGCGATTCCCGCGGTCACTCCGGCCACCGCTTGGCGGCCCGCCCCCTCCGGGACCGTCGTCTCGCGCCCCCTCACCGATACGATCCACGTCCTCGCCGAGCGCGTCGAAATCGTCCGCACCGCGTACGGAGTCCCCCACATCCTGGCAGACGACCTCAAGGCGATGGGTTTCGGCCTCGGCTACGTCCAGTCGGAGGACTACAGCATCTCCATCGCCGTCGGGATGATCAGGAGCCGCGGCACCCTGGCCCGACACCTGGGCGCGGACGAACTCGACGCCGATTTCGTCGCCCGTGATGTCCACGCCCGCGCCGTCGCTACCTTCCACCGCCTGGACCCGCGCACCCGCGATGTGTATGACGGCTTCGCGGAGGGCGTCAACCACTACATCCGTCTTCACCCCGATGCATTCCCGTCCTGGGTGACCCCCGACTTCACCGGCATCGACGCGCTGGCCCGCGACGTTCAGACCTGGAGCCGGCGCGACGCTGCACGTTTCGTGGCGCAGTTCGACGCGCCGGAGGCCAACCGGGATCCAGCCATCCGTCCCCCACCCGAGCAGTCCTTCACCCTCGACGGCTCCAATGCCTGGGCCTTCCACGGCACCCGCACGGCATCCGGCCACACCATCCTGCTCCGCAACCCGCACCTTCGCTGGGACGGCGACCACGACCTCCTCTCCCGCCCCTCCGGCACCGTCGACTACCTGGCGGACGACGGCGCCACGGCCCTCGAAACCAGGACCTCCTGGAGCACGCCGCACGGTCCGGTCATTCACCGCACCGGCGAGCACGTCTACCTGCTCAAGGACCCCCGGGACGGCGAGTTCCGCCGCGGCGAGCAGTTTCTGCGCATGATGATGACCCGCACCTTCGACGAGTGGCTCCAAGTGATGAGGATGCGCGCCCACCCGACCTCGAACTTCACCTATGCCGATCGCGCGGGGAACATCGCGCATTACTACAACGCGCGGCTCCCGCTGCTGCCCCACCCGGTAACCGGCGACACGGCCGCGGTCGCGGTTACTTCCGCAGACATCTGGTCCGAGCTGGTCCCCTGGGCGACGCTTCCCCTCTACATCAATCCGCCGGGCGGGTACGTGCAGCAGGCGAACGATCCGCCGGACTACACGAATCTCAACGTGCCGCTGGACCGGGACACGGTCCCGCACAACCTGCCGGAGCGGCGGCTGAGGCTGAGGAGCCAGTTGTCGCTGGAGTTGGCGGCCCGGGCGGGCGATCGATTGACGCTGGAGGATGTGGTCGAGCTCAAGCACTCGCCGCGTGTGCTGATGGCGGAGAGGGTGGTGGATGAGCTGGTGACGGCGGCGGGGGGTGAGGCGGATCCGGGGTTGGCCGAAGCCGTGGCCGTGCTCGAGGCCTGGGACCGGAGGGCGGCCGCTGACAGCCGGGGCGCGGTGCTATTCGAGCGATGGGCCGCGGCGTATTTCGCGGCGGTGGCCGACTCGCTCCGTTGGCGGGAGCCGTGGGACCCGTCGAATCCGGTGACGACGCCGAACGGACTGGGTGACGAGGGGGCGGCGGTGGAGGCCCTCGGATGGGCGGTCGGCTCGCTTCGGGAAGAGGGTATTCCCCTGGATGCACCCTGGGGCGACATCCACCGCGTCATTCGCGGCAATGTCAACGCGCCGGTTTCGGGATGCCCGCCGACGCTGGGCTGCTTCCGGGTCCTTATGTTCGAGCCGACGGAGGATGGGCGCAGGGCGGCGAACCGGGGCGATTCGTGGGTGCTGCTGGTCGAATTCGGGGACGTGCCGAGGGCCTACACGGTGTTGGCATACGGCCAGACGGCGAGGAGTGGGGCGCCCCACTACGCGGACCAGGCGGCCATGTTCGCGCGCGGTGAACTGAAGCGCGTGGCGTGGACCGAGGTGGAGATCCGGGCCGCGGCGATCAGGCGGTACCGGCCGGGGGAGGAGGCGGGGGGGCGGGGGTGACGGTGTCTTTTGGCGAGCTTGCGCGCCCGCCTGCCTGTAGCCTGCCGCCCGGCGAAGCCGTCATCATCCTGCCCCGAACACACGGTCCCAATCCGACATGCTCAGGTCCCGGGTTTTGCCGCGGCGGCGAGGCCAGGGTGGTCCCGTGGGCCAGGGTAGTCCCATTCCGACATGCCGCTGTCCCGCCTTTTGCCGCGGCGGCGTGCGGGCGGGTGATCACGCCACCGCCTCCAGCGCTTCGAGTTCCAGCGACAGCGGGACCTCGGCGTCGACGAATCGTGGGGCGCCGTTGGACAGGCGGTCGGGGGGTGGGGTGGGGGGAGTCGGCAGCTTGCGCAGCGGTTCCGGCAACGGCGGCGCGCTCCCGATCACCTGACCCGCGCGGCTGAAGAACGCGGCTTTGCCATCACGGTCGAGCGCCATGCGCGTCTTGCCCTCGTGGACGAGGCGGTGGTGGCGGCGGCAGAGCAGGATCGTGTTGGCCAGACTGGTCTCGCCGCCATCGGCCCAGTGCTTTACATGGTGGGCCTCGGTGAAGCGGCTCGCGCACCCGGGATAGCGACAGCCACGGTCGCGTTCCTCGAGAGCGCGGCGGACGTGCGGGGGGATTGTGCGCGTCCGCCGCCCCACGCTCACCACTTCGCCGTCCCGGTGGCACATCGCAACCCGCGCGGCGTCGCACGCCATGCGCCGCGATGTCTCCGCGCAGACCCGCACCCCGTCGAGCTCGGAGCGTCCAGTCTCGCCGCGCTCCTCCAGCGTCGCGGCCTCCGTGTGGACCACCACCTGGTAGCGCTCGGCACGGCTGCCGCTCCCCACCGCCCCGCCCCCACCGTCGCGCACGTCATCGCCCTCCCCGGCCCCGCCGCGACCACCCCCCCCAAACCCCACCGCCAGCGCCCGCTCGGCCACCAGTCCCGCCGCTTCGGCCCGCCGTTGCCGATTGCGCGGCCGCCCCTCCCCATCCTCCCCCCGGTACAGCGCGTCGCTCGCGGCCTCGATCGCGCGCATCAGCATGGCGCCTACTTCGGGCTCCAGCCGCCCCCGCACCACATACATCCCGTCCGCGTCGATCGCCACCGAGAAGGTGCGGCTGCGGTGGCGTGCCTCTTCGGCCGTGAGTTCGCCGTCCCGCGACAGCGTCTTCCAGCCCCGCGCGAGTTGCTCCAGCCGCGCGGCGGAGGTGGAGTGCGCGTACTTGAGCAGCGTGGCCTCGGTCTCGGGCGTGGCGACCCGGGTCATGGTGCGCACCTTGGTGTACGAGAGCTGGCCGCTCTTCATGGCATCGGCGGTGCGGGGGAGGTCCGCGAGCGCGTGGGCGACCCGGACATTCTCGCGCGCGGCGGCCAGGGTGCGCCCGGTGCGCCACGCGAGCCATTCGGCGCAAGAGGTGAAGATGTCGGCCCAGCCTTCGCGCCGGTCGAAGTCGGCGACGAGGGTGAGCATGTCGAAGGTGGCGATGTTGATGCGGGCGGCGAGTTCGGCGATGCGCTCGCCGAGTTCGAAGAGGTCGTCGGACATGGTTGAATCTCCTGAATTGGTAGTGTGGCAAAGGGGTTTCGGGGGGCACGGGTGTGCGTCCCGACTACAATATACGTGGGGTGATTTTGGCTTCTCAGGATGGCTCAGGAAGCGAAAACCGGGGGTGGGGGGGGCATCAAAGGGTCGCGAGGGTGACGCGTGCGGTCCTGGGGCTTGCGGGGGGCTGTGGGGGGCATTGTGGTAACGGTCCCGGCCTTCACAAGAGCGCTGATTTCAAAATGGACATAGTCAAATCGGCCTGTGATCGGGCGATTTGGGACGGTGATGCTCGGACGGGACTGAGCAACGGGGATTTGGGACGGTGATGCACGCATGGGGTCCACCGAACGCGATCCGGGACGGACGACCCTCGGCGGGGCCTGCAACGCCGATCCTGGGACAGCGACCCTCGGCGGGGTCTGCCGAACGCCGATCCGGGGAGGGCGATCCTCGGCGGGACTGTCGAACACCCGATCCGGGAGGGCGATCCTCGGTGAGCCCGCCGAACGAGATTTGAAACCGTGACCCTCGGCGGGGCCTGCGGCAGACGAATTTGGCGAGACGGTGAACCCTGGATGCGTTGCGATCAGACGATCCTGGGCCAGCGAGGGCGGGGTTCGGCGAGTTCAGGGAAGGCCAGTGAGGTTGCGAACAGGCCCCGCCGCCGCGGCAAATCAAGGGACACCCGCATGCTCGTATGGGACGCAAGACGCGATTCCCGAAGTCGTCCCCGACCTTGGCCCACCCCATCGTCGGTAGCATGTTCCCCTGAACCACACCACCCCCGAACACCCTCATCAGCCCCGCGATGAACGCAAGCACCCCAATTCACCGACCCCACGCTACTTCAGTCACCCCCACCACAGGCGACGCTGTCGCTCCATCCCGGCGTCCTGCGACCCGAGGAAGGGAGGCCCCCCCCATGCGGCTCAAGCCAACCGGAAACATCAAGCCAGAACGCCCCCCCATCACGCTGCCACCCCTCCTCGCCCTTTCCCTCCTCGCCCCCCCCCTCACCGCCCAACCCCCCACCGCCCAGACCCCCGCCACCCCACCCCCCTTCCACCTGGCCACCCTGTTCGATCTCGGCCATCTCCTCCTCGACGAGAACGGCGACGGCGTGCCCGACCGCCTCGGCGCGTCCATCGTCCTGCCGCCGGACCCCACCGACGCCGAACGAGCCGCCGCCGCCGAGATCGCCGCCCGCCTGGGATTCGAGACCATGTCCCTCGACCTCCCCGTGCGGCGCGGCCTGCAGCCCGGCCGCGTGGGCATCCTCATCGGCACCCGCGCCCTCGAAACGGCAGGCCTTTCGCCTTCCGACGTCGGTCTGATCATCGCGGCACCGCCGGATCCCCCCGACCCTCAAGCGGAAGCCAAAGCCGCAGGCCCAGATCCCAATCCCGATACCGTCCCGACCAATCCGAATCCCACCCCCGACCCGGATACCATCCCCCCCCACCCCGATTCCGTCCCGGCACCCCCCGCAGACCCACCCCCCACCGTCGCCACCCTCACCACCCCCGATGGCGCGCGGTGGGTCGCCGTCCTCGGAGGCGACGACCGGGCCCTCCTCCGCGCCGCCCGCCACCTCGCCGGCTCCCTGCCACACGTTAGTAACCTCTCCGGCCCATCTCTGAAGAAAGTTACACATCAACTCGGTACCTGGCTCGCCGGCACCGACAGCACCGCCCCCACCCCCACCCTCGCCTTCCACCGGGCAACCCTCCCCGACACCACCAACCACGTCCATCTCATTGCCGATATCGCCTTCGCCGACGACCCCGGCGCCACCCAGGCCCGCTACGCCCTCGACCGCGTGCAGCTCCTGGCGTGGGAGCGGCGCGGCGACGATGCGGACGGCCCCGGTTCCGACGACCTGCGTTTTCGGAACCTCGCCTCGCTCACCCTCGAAGCTGCGGAACGCCAGGTTGTCCTGCCCACGCTCGTGACGCCACCCGCCGGGGGCCCCGGATCCCGTCCACGCGGGGCTCCCAAGAGCGGCCTCGACCTCTCCAACCTGTACACCACCGCCGGATTCCTGGGCGGCGGGCAGATCCCGAGCGCTGTCGACGTGGTCGTGGTTCCGGGCCGCGGCGCCGAGGGCGTCCCGGACCTGACCGCCCGCATGGCGCTGGAGACCACCGGGTTCACCGTGCCCATCGTCCGGGGGCTGGACGAAATCGAATCCCCACCCAGCGAACCCACCGCCGTGCTGGTCGGCAGCGACAACCCCCATATCACCGAACTGGTCGATTCCGGCACCATTTCGATCGAAGATCTCGCTCCCGGCCACGGTCTGCTCGAAGTCGTGCCAGACGGTTTCGGCGGCAAACTTGCCCTGGTGGTCACCGGCGCGGACGCCGAGGGCGCCACCGCGGCGACGAAGCGCCTGGCGGAAGTCTTCCCCAACGTCAGCGTCCGCGGCGACGGAGCCCCCACCTTCGACGACATCGAACAGGAGCTCTGGGCCACCCTCTCCGGCTACACGCCGGCGGGACAGGCAGCCTTCGGGCTCTACAAACTGGATCTAGTGCTCGCCGAGCTCACGGAGGAGATGGCCGCCGAGGGTGAGGAGATCGCCAGTGCCGAAATCCTCATGTCGCTCGAGAAATCCTCCGACGGGATCGCGGATTTCGTGCGTGACCGGGCCGTCGCCCATTTCCGGGGTTCGACCGCATCCGCTCCGGACATCACCGTCACCATCGACAACCGGGACGTCCAGAACGCCGCCACCATCATCGACGACCAATTTGAAGTCCCCTCCGAAGTGGACCGCTTCTGGTCCGTGTTCGACGAACGCATCGTCGCTGGCGTCGCGAACGGGGAACCGGTGAGCCTCAAAGCCCGCCTCTCGGAGCCACCCGAGATCCGCGCGAGCGTCGCCGCGGAAGCCCGCCGCCGCCTCATCGACGCCGGCGCCGATCCCGATGCCACGACCGTCCAGGTGCTGTCCGCATTCAAGCAGGGCTTTTCCTGGCTGCGCGAATCGGTCGCGCCCCGGCTGGCCGGCCACGAAATCGGCGATATCGTCATCGAGTTCCTCCGCAACGACCCGCCCGAGGAGTGGCCCCATCAGTCCATTCACACGCCGCTCCGCTGGTTGCACGAGATTTTCCCCATCGACGAGATCCTGGTGGCCGACCTGGGCCTCGACCTCGGCCAGATCCGCTTCGAAATGGCGGACAACGGCCCCATCTACCGGGTCACGGCCACCGCCCCCGACGGAAGCACCCTCCTCGAAGACACCTTCGACCCCGTCTGGGTCCTGCGCCCCTACTTCGACCGCTTCCGCGACTACGAGCAGGTGCGCGTCACCACCGGCTGGGTCACCGCCACCTCCGGCGCCGACACCCTGGCCCACCAACGCATCGTCACCGACCCCGAATGGGTCTGGGACCGCTACCAGGCGAGCACCCTGCCCGCCATCTGGGACTACGTCATGGACCGCCACGACGCGAAACCGAGGGGCGGCCCGGACGCGCCCTTCTTCGGCACCCTCACCATCGACCTGGAGCTGAGCGAGCCCGACTACCGCCTCGGCATCGACAACGAGATCATCGCGCCTATGGACGCGCTGCACGAGGAGTTCTACTTCGGCACCATCGAGTTCTTCACGATGACCGGGCGGAATGCGCAGGGGGGCGGCCTCTCCTATCCGGGACGCATCATCCCGGTCATGCGGCCCAAGGGTGACGGCGCGCCCGGACGTGGCCACATCACGATGACGGGCTTCGCCGCCAGCCGCCCCACCGTGATCGTGCGCTACGAGACCCGCGACGGGACAAGCGGCGAACTGCGGCGCGACATCACCAAGGTCTCGATGGAGCGCCCGAGCCTCTACCGCGCGGTGATCGCATCGGCGGGGGGCGAACCGGCCGGATCCAGCCAGCCAGCCATTCCCCGTCTCGACTTCCGCCTCGAGGTCGACTCCGAGAAGAACCTGCGCGACTCCCTCGTGGCCCTGGCGTCCGCGGAATTCGTGGACCGGAGTTGGGTGTCGGCCGAGCAGATCACGGCCACCGTGGCCAACCTCGGAGCCCTTCGCGATGCGGGCCTGTATCGCGACGCGCTCGCCTACCACGACGTCGGCGAGATGCGTGTCCGGGTCGAGTGGGGCGACGACGACGAGGAGGAATCGCTGGAGGTGGAGGAGGACTCTCTGGAGGTGGAGGTCGATTCGCTGGGGATGGAGGAGGACTCGCTGGAGGTCGAGGAGGACTCGTCGCACGTCACCGCCATCCTCCCCCACAACGGGGTTCCCGCCCCGCTCCCCGTGTGGACGGACCTTGTTCCCGAGGGGTGGAGCTACCAGGGCGAACGCATCGTCCAGTGGGAGACCCCGATCCCCCCGCCCGAGGGCCACGAGATGACGGCGAAGATGAGTCACGCCTTCGACGAAGCCCACATGTATCACGTCGGCGAGAGCTACCTGGGCAAACAGATCTGGGCCATGGACCTCATGTCGCCCATCACGGCAACCCATTGGTCGCGCGTCAAGGCGACCACCTTCAAACCGACCGTCATCTACTCCGCACGCGAGCACGCCAACGAGGTCTCGTCCACCAGTCACGTGCTGCGGCACGCCGAACTCCTCCTTGCCGATTCGGTGCAGCGCGCCAGGCTGGACAAGGTCAATGTGGTCATTCATCCCTTCACCAACCCGGACGGCGCCCAGCTCGCCTATGACCTCTTCCGGATCACCCCCGACTACATCCTGCACGCGGGCTACCTGGGATCGCTCGGCGCGGGCGTGGGCGGCGGCGGATCGTTCCCCATCTATCCCGAATCGAAGGTGCGCGGCAAACTCTGGGACCGGTGGTTTCCCGACATCTTCCTCAACCCCCATGGCTACCCGAGCCACCAGGTCGTCCAGCTCTTTTCGGAGTACTCCGGACTGGTGCGCGGCGGACGCGTGACGGAGCGTAACTGGGGCCTCAACAAGGGTTGGTTCATGCCCGGCTTCAGCTACATCGACGATCCGTCCTTACCCCGCCACAAGGACGCCGCCTTCAAGATCCGCGACTACATTACCGCGGGGATCAACTCCAACCGCGACGTCTTCGAGATGAACCAGCGCAACTACGACCGCTACCGCCGCTACGGCGCCGACTTCGACACCGAGGTTTTCCGGCTGCCGATGACCGACAGCGTCATGATCCACATGCCGCTCAAGGGTTCGCCCGGATTCGGGGGCGGCGGCAGCTTCAGTCCCCGGATCACCATCTGGAGCGGAATCACCGAGGCACCCGACGAAACCGCGTACGGTCCGTGGATGGAACTGGTGGCCAAGGCGGGCCTGTCGTGGGACCAGGCGATTCTGGATTACCTCTACGATGGGAATCACAAGGTGGAGCGGAGCGGTTCGGCGTTTCGGGGGGGCGCGACGTTGAGGATGAGCCGCGCGAGGCCGCCGGAGGAGGAGGTTGGGGGCGGTGGCGAGGCTCGCTGAGCATCCCGCGCGAGCAAGGCGCTGACCGATTCGCGACCCGCCCGACCTCGAGCGCCTACGCGCGCGTGACCCGGAGCTGCTGACGGAGCTGGTGCGGGAGCTCAGTCCGCGGATTCGGGTGGCGATTCGCCCGTTTGCGGATAGCGACGAGGAGGTGGACGACCTGCTCCAGGCATGTTGGGTGCAGATTCTGGACCGGCTGGACCAGTACGAACCGTCGGGTCGTTTCGCGGGATGGGCGACGAAGGTCAGCCAGAACGTCTGCCTGACGAACCTGCGCGACAGGAAACGGGCAGGTGTGGTGGAGGTCGATTTCCACGAGGAAACCTGGAGCAATCTCGGCGACGACGGAGCACCGGCCGGGTGGGAATCGGAACAACTGCGCTGGGAGCGGGTTGCCCACGAAGCGCTGGCCCGGCTTCCCGACCGTGAGCGGGAGGTGATCGTCTTGCGATTGCTCGAGGGGAAGACCACGGCGGAGGCCGCTCAGATCCTGAAGGTGAGTGAAGCTGGCGTCCGGGTGATCCTGCACCGTGGAATGACACGGTTGAAGCGAATGGAGGAGTTGCGGGGGCTGCTGGCAGAGTGGAAGGGCTGGGATTAGGGCTTTTTCGGGTGATTGCAGGCCACTAACGGCGAACTGGCAGAAAGTGACCCCCCAAATCCGTGGACCTCGGCATTAGGAGAATGGAAACGCTCCTCGTCATTGCTGGTGGGCCAGTCGGCGCGATGAGCCACTCGGCGAACCCTAACCGGAGGAAGGAATGGCCAATCGAGTATTCACCCGCCACTCTCTTTCGTCACTCTGTGGTGACATGGATGCTGAATCGTTCAAGGCCCTGGTCGATGATATTCGAGAGCAGGGACAGCTTGAGCCGATCGATTTGGTCGGCGACGAAATCGTAGATGGCTGGCATCGGTATCGAGCGTGCCAGCTCCTGGAGCTTGAACCGAAGACGCGAGCCCTTCCGGAAGAAACGGAACTGGTGGGGTACGTCCTGGGAAAGAACGCGCATCGTCGGCACATGACGGCGGAGCAGCGGGCGGCGGTCGTGATGCTCGCGGCCGACTGGATGCCGGCTCATCGACCTGCGACCAAGGATAAGGGTGACACTGTGTCACCCTTATCCAATGACGCCGCAGCTGCTCGGGCGGGCGTCAGCAAGAGAACGATTCAGCGGGTGAAGGCCCAGATTCAGGCTGGGCACGGGGCGGCGCTGGCCACAGGGTCTGAGACGCTGCGATCGTTGGCGGCGAAGGCGAGGAAGGGCGCGTCGGCGAAGGCTCGAGAAAACGCGGGCAAGGCGGGGGGCGAAGAGCGGCAAGAGAGATCGAAGGTGGCCGAACTGCGAAGCGAGGTTGCGTTCCTGAAGACCGAGATTAAAAGAAAGGACACCAGGATCTCTGAGCTGATGGAGGAGGTTGAGAGACTCACCGTGGAACGGGATGACTCGATATGCGGGGGGGATGCCTGGAGGTGAGCCAAAGTTGTGTTCATCTCGTTTGCAATCAACTTCTGTGACACCCTCTTTCTCCTCGCCTCAGGGGACCTCGGGCAAGGATGGAAGAGGGTGTCGCTACAGCAGGTTCTCCAGTGCTCGCACTCGCTCACACTCTTGGGGTGATCGGCATGCTCTGGAATCACTGATCGGCATACCCTGGAATCGGTGATCGGAATCAGTGATCGGAATCCGCAACCCACTCCCCGGCCCCCCACGCACCCCGTTCCCACCAGCACCCACAGACCGCCCGACCGGCGCCCCCACACCCTCCTGGGAGCCCCCAGCGACCGCCCTGCAACACAGGGGGATATAGTATCGCGCCCGGTGGGGTCCACCGACCGCGCGCGAACACGGCCAGGTTACGTGCTACAAGTCCGGCCAGATTTCGATTTATTTCTTCGCCCACAGTTGACGACCATCCGGCCACGCCCCATATTCATCGCTCACGTTGACATTCCCGTCGCAACTGTCTGCGAACGGGCACCACACAACCACCACCGAAAGGATGGTATCCGATGCGCCGCATTTGGATCATGTTCATGGCTGTGACGATTTCACTAGCCGCCATGTCCGCCGGCCCCACAAGAGCTGTCTCACGTCCCATGTGTCTCACCGACGGGTCTGATTGCTATGGAATCGACCCACAGTTGTGTTGCGGAAAGAGGTGTTGGATGTACGACCCAGGGGACCATCGGTGTACGACGAACGTCCCACCCGACGATGTAGTCGGCGGTCCGAGCTGAACGCACCCGTGTTAGAGGCCGGGGACCCCCATGAGCAAGACTTTCCTTCAGGTTCTGCGAGTGACTCAGGGGGTTCCCCGGCCCCTTACGAGGCTTTCCTCCGTTTCATCTCAATCCGGCGATAAGAGTTTTTGGAAACCCCAACAAGAGACGCGACCATGATAGTATCCAGGGTCTCAGACAGATTGGTTGGTGCGAACCTCACTGCGCTCACGGTAACGGTCATTGCCGCTCTGCTTGTTGTTCGATGTGCACTGTCGGACCCAACGCTGACCACCGGCGCTGAGCAAGTGGAAGGCTGGGAGGCGCTGGCGGCTACTGGCTATCGGCACGGGCCTGAGAATGCCGATGTCACTGTGGTTGTGTTCATTGACTATGGATGCGGACCATGTGCTGATGCGGTTCATGACTTGCGCGCGTTGCGAGCTGAGTTCCCACAGGATCTTAGGGTCGTCTACCACCAGTTTCCATTCGGCACTATGAAAGCCGACTTAGTAGAGCGTGCGCTACACTGTGGGAATACGATGGGTTGGTTCACTGATGTCCAGGATTTCCTGTTCGCCAACTATAGCGATTTCGTTGTCGCGACATGGGACAAGGCCATCGATAGACGATTCGCGGACCGCGCTGAACCCTTGGCTGGTTGTATCGAATCTGCCCGGCCGCCGAGTCCTAGCCTTGGCTATTCTCGCGTACCCCTAAGGGGGACACCGAGCTACATTGTAGACGGTTTTCTTGTGGAGGGCTACATCGGCCTTCGAGAAATGCGCGCATTCGTGGTGGAATCGCTCTCGCGAATCAATAGGGAAAGCGGGATCAACGCAATCTCGCAGTTCGTGGACAAGCTGGCACGTCCGGGACCGGTAGCGGCCCAGGAGGCACAGGTTGCCCCAGTGTTAGTCAAACACACAGGTGAAGACACGGAGCTGGATTGGACTTTCGAGCCACAATGGCAGGTCGGAGGTATCGCCGACACCCGCATTGGCGGCATTCCTTTCTTGACCGCCGCGCACGTCGACGCGGATTCGCATGGCAGCAGGGTATTTGTCCTGGACCGGCGGCGGCAGAAGGTGCTTGTCGTTGTCGGGGGATTGGTCGTAGACTCAGTTGGAAGGCGTGGTGAAGGTCCGGGAGAAATGTTGAACCCATTGGCACTGGGCCTAACTGGAGACAGTGTGCTGAGTGTCTTTGATCGTGGCCGAATAGTTCGGTGGCGTGTTGGCGAGTTTGGCGAGTGGTCCGGGATGGATCCGCTCAGACTCGCAGAGCCATTTGGGCACGCAAGGGGGTTGCATGTATACGACCGAAATGCGGTGTTTCTGGGGCTCAAGATGCTTGGAGGTGCACGCGGCGGCGACGATGACGTATTGGTTGGAAGGCACCACGTAGCACGTGCGACGGAGACAGAGACGACTACGCTGATCGAGGGTTTGGAGATAAGTAGAGCGCCAGTTGATTTTCCCTCCTGCGGTTTCACTGGTACATACATGCCCAAGATTTTCGAGCCACGACTAGCATGGGATGCGAAGGGCAGTCGCATCGTCATTGCCGAAGATCGTGATTATGTCATTCATGTTTTTGACGGGGAGGACGTGATACTTCGAATCGAGCGTGACTTATCGTCGCGACCGGTGAGTGCTAGCATGGCTAGGCGGGAGGTTGTAGCACGACCGGAGTTGGTTAGCCACAGGTGTAGCAGTCTTCCTGCTGCACGTGTAGTTGATGGTCTCGGGTTCGGGGAGCACCTGCAGGCCGTGTCAGGAGTCGTGATGTCGGGTGATGGAGAGGAGATATGGATACAGCGGGGAAGAGTGTCGGATGAACCCAACAACGTGGATGTGTTTGGAGCAGATGGGGAGTATATGGGTACCCTCCCACCCGATTCTCCGTTCCCTGTCGCGTTTCTTGGCGATGACGTGGTTGTAGTGTTGACCCTGGACGCGCTTGATGTACCAGTAATGACCGCATTGCGGGTGATTCGGCATTAGCCCCCCTTATTCACGAATGGCCGGGAGGCGAGGCGACGTTGAGGCGGCAAGTGTTTAGATTCAATGCGTTACAGGGAATCGCGAGCACCTGCCAGCCATCACGCCAGGGGTGAAGATGATGGATGCGCCGTTTAGCTTCAACAGGTTGATCAGGATCGGGTCCCGCCGGGACCGGATCACGGGGGATTCGGGGGCTCTGACGGGGCGCGAGCTGCTGCGGCGCAGCAGGGTGGCGCGGTTTCTGGCGAACGGGCTGCCGGACAAGCGGGACGGGCGCCGGATCCGGCATTCTCAGAGGCGGCTGGCGCGGACGCTTCTGCTGCTGGCGGGGCAGGGCCGCCGGGAGCATAGCGACGCGACGGAGCTGCGCGACGATCCGGCGCTGCGGCTGGCCACCGGCGACCGGGCGGGCACGGCTCCGCTGGGCAAGGGCGGGCGCCTGCCCTCGCAGCCGACGCTGTCACGGCGGGTGGCGGCGTGGTCGGCGAAGGAGGGCGTCGAGGTGCTGCGCGAGGGGTTGCAGCGGCTGGCGGGGTGGCGGCTGAAGGCGATGGGCGGCCGGCGGCGTCCGAAGACGCTGGTAATCGACATCGACAGCCTGCCGGTCGAGGTCCACGGGGAACAGCCGGGCAGCGCGTGGAACGGCTACTATCACCGGCGCGTGTATCATCCGATCGTCGCGTCGGCGGGGGAGACGGGCGAAATCCTGGATCTGCGGCTGCGCGAGGGGCAGGTGCACACGGCGGACGGCGGGCTGGAGTTCGTCCTCGAGGTGCTGGAGCGGGCGGAGCGGCATCTGTGCGGGAAGGCAGCGGTGCGCTTCGACGCGGGATATCCCGGCGAGCCGCTGATGGCGGCGCTGGAGGAACGGGGCACGCACTATGTGGCCCGGGTGCGCAACAACGCCGTGCTGAAGCGCCCGGCGCTGCCGGCCATGGACGCCGTAGCCTGGGATGCGCTGAACAACGGGGCGCCCGGCGGCGAACCCCGCACCTGGGTCCGCGAGTCGTCCTACCGGGCCGGGTCGTGGTCCCGTTCCCGCCGGGTCGTGCAGGTCGTCGTCGAGCGGCCGGGCGAACTCATTCCACGCTGCTTCTGGCTGCTGACCTCGATGCCGTCGGAGGAAATGTCCGGCGAGGACCTCCTGGCGCTGTACCGCAAGCGCGGCAAGGCGGAGGGCCACCTGGGCGAGCTGATGAGCGTCGTCTCCCCGGCCCTGTCGTCCACGTCGCGCCGCAAGAGCCACTACCGGGGCAAGAAGATCGCGAAGCGCGAGAAGGGTGTGGACCCCTTCGCGTGCAACCAGGTGCGCCTGCTGCTCGCAGGCTTCGGCTACCAGATCATGCACGTTCAGCGCGCCCTGCTGGAGCGCGCGACCGGCACCGGCTGGAGCCTGCGGCGCCTCGCCGAACGCGTGCTTCGCACCCCGGCGCGCTTCACCGTATCGGGCCGCCGCATCACGATGACCACCGGAGGCGCGTCGGCGCACTGGCGCATGCTCGCCCGCGGGCTCGCGACGCTGCACGGGCCCTCCGGATAGCGGGGCCACAACAGCCACGCCGACCCCTCTCCCGGCCCCCTGCGGCCTGCACGGCACCGAGGTGTCTCCTCGTGCCGAAAATCGCCCATCCGCGCCGGATGAACTGCGTGTTCCGACCCCGGCCCCCGCTCGCACCGCCCCCAAAACCCCGTTCGGCGGACCTCCCGTCTGCCGAAGCCCCGTCAACCCCCCAGATTGCCTTCCCTGAGTAAGTTCATGAATAAGGCAGGAATTAAGGAAACCAAGACGAGCTACCGGGCATGGGTTTGTTGCTCGGCGGCGCGCGTTACTCGGCGCTGCTCCCGTTTGATCTACTTGCGTTCGAGGAGCAGGGAGAGGTGGTCCTCGAAGGACAGTTCGGCGATGTCGGGGCATGGCGGCCTGCTCCTCGAAGGCTTTGGCCATGCCCGCGAGCCGGAGTTCGTGAAGCAGGTCGAGGGTGGGTTGGCGAAGCATGGATGGTCAGGACTCCTTTCCGTTCTGGGGAGGTGGTGTGTGTAGTACCTGGGCTTGCGGATGTGGGCGTGCTGGGTGGGCAGGGAAGAGTGTGTACTGTTGGTCGTCGGTCTGGTCGTGGCCAGTTCCTGGTACGTGGGGTTGAGGTCCGGCTCGTGCCGGCTGGCCTTGTGGACCGCGGCCTTCTCGTTGTCCGGGATCACGAGTTCCGGCACCCCGCGCCAGAACTCGAACATCCGGCCGTGCTACATCGTCCAGACCGACAGGGCGCGGCTTCGGGTCACGTCCACGAAGGTGTAGTTCGAGGCGCCGAGGACACCACCGAAGTCCATGGCGCCCTGCACCACGCCGGTCTCTCGGTCCACGACCTCGAACTTCGGGCCGGCGTAGTCCACGAACGCCTTCTCGCCCGCCCGATACACCTGCCGCATGACCATATCGATCCGTCCCCGCCACGCTCTGTAGCGCTCGCAGAACCAGCTGTACCCGTAGCCATTCGGATGCGCCGCCCGGTACTCCAGCCACAACAGCTGCAGCGTCACGCCCTTGTGGCGTTGAAGCTCCCGGTGAACCTGCTCCCAGTTCGGCTCGGGCCGGGGAACCCGCGACGGCGGCGGGGGCGGGAACAGCGCCGCCTCAAGCGCGGCGTCGTCCGGTCCCTCCGGCAACGGCCAGGAGAAGCCCCCGGCGCTTGCCCGCCGCACGTAGTCGCTCACCGTACTGTTGGCGATTCCAAGCGACGCGGCGATCTCGCGGTGGCTGCGCCCGACCTCGTACTACTTCAGACGCAGCAGTTCTCGAATCTTCCGCATGGACAGCCTGATATGGATTGATCTGTCAACCCGTTTCGCTTCGTGCCTGTCTTTCTGGTTATCTGATCGGCTTCCTTCCTCTGGCTGCTTCAGGGCCTCGGGATGCGGGCAGCTTGTTGCGACGGTGGATCACTCTGATATCCGTGGGTTGTCTACCACCTGACTTCACTTCGTCGCGGAGCTGCCTCTTCATTCTCTCTCTTCGTGAGTCGTCCTTGCCCGGGAGGGGGCCGGCGTCACCAGGTTGTCTCGAGGGTTCTCCTCACCGGCCGCCCATATCCCGATTTTCCGTAACAGCCTCTCTTGGTGAATGTTGTTGGTGGTCTGTGTGTCGTCTCCCAGCTCAGGTGGTCATCCGGGTGCCGTGAGGCTTACCCTGCACCTCGCACGCAATGGCCCAGATGAAGCCCACGAGCTCGCGGGCGATCGCCGTGATCACCTTGTTCTTGACCTTGCCGCGCTGATAGAAGCCTCATATATCGACGGCACAGCCGTTTCTGGGCCGCCCAAGACATCGCTTGGACCCGGTCCGGAACATTGGCTGCCTTGCGGCGCAGGTGAGCAGTCTTTCTGGCCGGAAAGCGATAGGCCCATGCCGCCTCGGTCAGCACCCGGCGAACGTGACCGTTGCCGGTCTTGGTGATCGCCCCCTGGCGCCGCCGAGAGCCCGAGGAGCGTTCCCCAGGGGCCAGACCGAGGAAGCTCACCAGCTGACGGGGAATCGAAGCGCGTCAGATCGCCGAGTTCGGCCAGGATGGTCATCGCGGTGATCGTCGACACGCCCCGCAGACTCATCAGAGCCTCGGCCGCCGGGCGTTGTGACCAGGTGCGGAGAGTCTTATGCATCTGGGCCTTGATCCCGTCGGTTCGCTTCACGGCCGCGACCACAGCGTCCACGTACTCTTGAAAGACCGTCTGTTGGACTGCCAGATCGAATCTCTGCTGCTCGAGCCACCGAGAATGAGCCTGCGTCCATCGGGCCTTGCCCTCATAGACCCGACCATGACGCAGCAGGAAGGCCCCCAGACGCTGCCGGGCCTTGAGTTCGACCGCCTTCATGTCCTCGCGTGCTCGGGTCAGATCGCGCACCGCTTCCTGATCCGGACCCGGCACCCACGACCGGCGTGAGTTCGCCGACCCGGTGCAGGCGCGTCAGCGTCAGCGCGTCTCGGCGATCCGTCTTGACGCGATCGGCGGGCCTGCGCGGGATGAGACCGGCGCCACAACTTGGCAGTCGTGGCCGGTCCCGGTGATCTCGCGGTACACTCCGTAGCCGCACGGACCCGCTTCGTAGGCGAAGCTCAGCACCTCGCCGTGCGCGCCCTGCAGTCCACGGACGAGTTTCTGCAACGCCCGGCGCCGGTTCTGAAGGACCCCCCCGGTACTCGGGCTCTTCCCGGTCCGGCCATGCGAACCGCAGCTGCGATTGTTTCCTTGTGAATGTCCAGCCCCACGTACGCCCTGTACTCGGCCATTGCCCCGCCCTCCTTGCTGTGGCTCTGCGCCGGATGAGGTTCCCCTGCCTTGAGCGTAGCTCCCGCTACCCGCGGCAGGGCAGGTCAATCCATGATGTCTCTTCTGTGGCATCTCCTCTTGCCCTCTTCGTCTCAGGGGACCTCTGGCGAGGATGGAAGAGGGTGCCGCTACAACAGGTTCTCCAGCGCTCCTACTCGCTCACTTCAAGGTGATCGGAATCAATCGGAATGGGTGATCGAAATCCGTCGGAATCCGCAGGAGCGAAGCGTGTCCGGCGTTTCGGGGGGTGCGACGTTGAGGATATGGACAGGACGCGGCCGCCGGAAGAGAAAGGAGGGAAGAGGAAGCGGGTGGCGAGGCTCGCTGAGCATCCAACGCGACGGAGGCGCTGACCGGTTTCCGGCTCCCCGACCGCGAACGGGCACGCGATCTTGGGATTGCTACGGGGGAAGACCACCGAGGACACCGACGAAATCCTGCGGTGAGCCAAAGATGCCGTCCGCTCAATCCTGAAAACGTTGGTATGATCCGGTTGAAGCGCATGCGGGGGCTGTTGGCGGAGTGGATGGGCTGGTATTGGGCCGTATTGGGGCCGTTTAGGAGCGAAAACAGCCAAATGGCAGGAAGTGACCCCCCATAACCGTGGTCCCCCGCATTAACAGGATATGCCGCACTCTCGCCGCCGTTGCGCGAGTTGCCGCGCGATAAGCATTTGGTGAACCCGAACCGGAGTTGATGGGACATGAAGCGGTATCAGGATGTGGCGTTGTTCCTTCTGGTCTTGGCGATCATTGCGCAGACTCTTCACGTCATTGTCCGCGCCCAGCCCGCAGACGATGCGATGGCACCGGCACCGACGGTGCTGATCGGAGACACGGTGACATCGCTGAACGGCTACACCGAAGACAGCGTCCTGACGACGGTCCTCCTCGATACCGCCCCGTACACCGCGACGGTCGTCTACGCCTTCCACCCCGAGTGCGCGTTTTGCGACACGGTGGCCCCCGAATGGGCCGCCCACTTCGCTACGGGTGTTTCAAGGGCGGCTCCCGTTCGAAGGATTGCCGTAACCCGCGAGCTCCCCGGGCCCGCCGCAACCTACGCCGAGCGGTTCACTTGGAACATCGACTTGTTGAGCGTATCGGGTTTCGAGGAAACGAGTCCAGAGGCCTTCCTGGTATCGAGAACCCCCTGGGTCTACGTCTTCGACCCGGATGGCGTCCTCCGATTCCACGGTCACGGAGCGGAGCTGGAGCGCGTGGACCACGCAGTTGCTGAAATCACCTCCGTGTCGGCGGCGGCACGACGCTCCGAGTCGACGAGATGAGAGAAGTGACACGTCTCCCATGCTCGCTCGCGCTTCCAGCGATACTCGCCATTTCGTCATGCGACGGGCCACAACTCGTGGATATGCCGGTCATTCCGATCGACCCGCAGTCGCTCACCGTGCTGTCTCCCGCCCAGGACGCATTGTGGGATGTCAGGGATGTCTTGGTCGTTGATGACACAATATGGGCTCTGACTGCGTCCGCGCCCCACGTGCATGGTGTCGGACCGACCGGGAAGCTGACGGCCAGATTCGGAAGTGTCGGAGAGGGACCCGGCGAGTTCCGTTTTCCATCAGCCATCTGGCCCGGCGGATCCAGCGGCTCCCTTACCGTGTGGGATTCGGGATCCTTCGCGGCTCTCACCTTTTCCACCGGCGGTGCCCTGCTCTCCTCCTCGCGCACCCCCCTTCGGGGAGCCATCCGGTCGGACATCGGTACCGTCACCTTCGGCGACCCATTTAGGGCCGTTCCCGTGCCCGGCGGTCTCGTCGTGGCGAGCTACGACTCGGGGGTCAACCGCGGCAGCGACCTGTGGAACGGCCGACTGGTGCGCATTCCCGACGACGGCGGTGACCCAAGAGCGCTGTTTGACTTCGCCACGGATCTGCCCGGAGCCGCGCACCTCCCCTCCGCCAGCCTCCTGGCGCCCGTGCCCCTTTGGGACGGTTGTCCGGATGGGCGGATTGCCGTTCTCGATCCCGTTTCCCGAGCGCTCTTCATGCTGGATCCGGCTCGAAACGAGCGCGCGGCGTTTGCCCTGCCGTGGCATTCTGAACCGCTGGGCAGCGACGCCCGGATTGCATACATGATGTCGAGAGTCCGGGCCGAGATCGAGCGAGGGAGTGCCTCGGAGACCGAGATCTCCAGCCTTGCGACCGAGGCGGCCGCGAACTTCGCCGACCTGTTTGCAACCGAAAAGCCAATCGCCGTCGACCTCAAGTGTGCCCCGAACCTGGTCTGGATCCAGAGCTTCGAAGGATCTCATCCTCTCGGCTATGGTCCCCTGTGGACGACCGTGAGCTTTCACCGAACGTCCCCGGCCTTTTCACGCGTGGTTTTCCCCGCCGGTTTCATCCCACACCGCATTACCGAGTCGTTTGCCTTCGGAGTGGTCGCCGACACCGGTGGCCTGCAGCGCCTCGCGACCGTCTTTGTTCCGCCTTTCGCCCGTCAACGCCCACGATCACCATCCACCATCCCAGCCACGCGCCAAGCGTGGCCCACGAACCGAGGAAAACTCAAGCCATGAAGAACAAACCCACTTGGATACTAATCGCGTTCCTCGCCAACCTCGCACTCCTACCGCTCGTGACAGGAGCCTCGGAGGGCAGGGCGCAGGAGGCTCGTAGCGCCTTCTATTTCCATTGTTGCAAGAAGACGACATCCGGGCGGCCCTACTGCTGTGACAGGTGTTGCCTCTTCGTCTGGAACTGTCTGACCACCGAGGATTGCGAGAGACCAGACGAGAGCCAGTAAGTCTCCAATCATTTCCCGCCTCCCCCTAGGAGGACACGAACCCAGGGCCGATGGCGTGATCGATAGGGTCGGGAAATCCGACCCGCCAGCGGCAGGGACGATACGCGTCCCAGCCGCCCTTCACCCTCCTACACAAGGAGAACCCCTCATGAACGAGGTAATCAGGAAACTCGGGATCGCGTTCATCGCGGTCGCCCTCTCACTCGCGACATCCGGTGTCGCCAGCGCCCAAGATGGAGGCGGACCGCCGCTGCCGGAGCGCTGCATGACCTGCACGGACTGCGCCAATTGCGACCGTTCGGTGTGGGGGTCCACCTCCTGCAACATGGGCGGTACCGACCCGGACAACCCCAACAACGGATGTTGCCAACTCGCCGGCGACATCTGCAACCCCACCTTTGCCCTGAACCTCGAAGACGGGGACATGCAGTTGGTCCCCCCCGAGCAAACCGGCGAAGCTGAGGGCGTGGTGGTCGCGAGACTGGAAGGAGATGTGTTCGGAACATGGGGCTGCGGAAACGGAGAACTGACGGTAGCGTATCGTGCGATCGGAGACGGAACGTTTGATCGCGTGGAAGGGGAGCAATTCGATGCCTACCGACTCCGGTATTCCCTGACCCAATATGTCCACATGCTGAACGACCGCCTCCGTGCGGCGGCACCAATTGACGGTTAGGACCCCTCAGTCCACCCGGCGGGCCGCGGCGCTCGCCGGGTGGACGGCCCTGGCCCTCGTCTCTCCCCTTTGGGGCCAGCAAACCCCCGTAGGCAGGCTTTCCGTCACCGAGGTATGGGTACTCGACGGCAACTCCCGGCTGGACCGACTCTCGAGGATCCGGGCAGCTATCGAAACCTCCATGGGCACAATCTGGATTGCGGACGTTCGCGAGGTGTGGGTCATCGACCCGGACGGAACCAGGGAGGATGATTACATCGTCGCCAGGGAAGGGGACGGACCCGGCGAAGTACGCGGGATCAACCGGATCGACATCCTCCCCAATGGCAATATCGCCGTCAACGATATGAGCCGGAATGCTATCGAGATCTTCACTCCCGCCGGTGAATCGGTTCGCCGCATCACCCTCCCGTTGAAGGTCGGATGGATCAAGGGATTTGCAGCCCTGCCTTCGGGCGGTTTCGCCATCAGCGGCGGAGTGTTCGGAACCCCCTACGCCATTCACCAGTTCGGGGATGACGGGGCCTACATTCGCAGTTTCGGCGCACCGATGGAAGCCGAGGACATGATGGCCCGCTTCGCGGGTACAGGCGGGGCGCTCGATGCCCTGGCGGATGGCTCCCTCCTTTACTCAAGAGCAGCGCCGCATGAGATCATCCAATACGAAGACCCGGCCCTCACGACCGCAGCCCCCGAAGCCCATAAGATCGCAGCCATCGAAGGACTGCTGAAGTCCCCCGGGGACGATATTCTCATCAAAGAGGTAAACGACGAAGGAGTTCCTGTTACCAGCTTCCGAGCCTGGTATCCGCAATCACGGGGCGTCTTTGGGCTCGGCGATGGTAGGGTCCTGAACGTCATCACCCGGTCCAATCCCGACCCCGCACTGCGCCACACCATCTGGCAGCTGTTTGATGCCGATGGTACGCTGGCCGCCGAAGAACGGTCGGATGCGGTCCTCTATGAGCCGTGGTTCCAGTGCTCGAATGGGGACCTACTCGCCACGCGGTACGATGCCCTCGGCGTCACATCGCTGGTGAGATTGCGAATCCGGGACTGACTTAGCTAAGCTATGATCCTCAATCTGGCTCGCAGCCTGAGCTGGTGAGCCAGTTGGGATCCTTGGATTGATCGTTCCCCGTTGACAGACCACCCTCCCGCACCCCCGACTCCAGCTATCCATGATGACCTCCCAGGGTCCCCCCCGTCGTCCCGGATCGGCCAAACGGGCCCCGGTCGCGGCGTTCGCCCGTCTCGCGGGAACCTGGTTCCTGGGACTGTCCGGGCTCTATGCGCTTTACATGTGGACCGCCCTCGTTGGATTGCGAGCAGAAACGACCACCTTGGGTAGGCTGGTCATGGTGGCTGGCCCCATGACGCTCGCGCTGTCGCTCCTGATCGCGCCGGCGGTATTCGCCGCCGCTCGGGACCGCTTCGATCTGACCGGCTGCCAGACGCCGGGAACCCGAGCCCGTCAGTGGGTTCTCGTGGTCGCCTTCGCGCTGGCTGCATATGTGCTCGCCGCATTTGGCCCGACCATCACCGAATCCCTGGTGGAAGCGGGCCAGGGCACACCGCCCGAACCGGCACGGGCAACGCCGAGAACCCTCCAGTTGGTTCGCTTCGCGCTCCCGGTCACCGTGGGGCTTCTAACCCTTGTCGCGGGATGCGCGGGTGCGCTGGTCGGGCATGTCACAAGGGGGTGGCGTCCCCGCAACCGCGATGTCGCACACTGGTTCGCATGCCTGGCTCTGGTAGCTTCCTTTCTGCTGCCGCTCCTGATTGCGACAAGCTTCATTCTAAACCGCGGCGCCTCGGCCGCATGGATCATACTGGGTCCGCTGTTCCTGCCGACCCTCTTGACCGCCCTCCTGGCCTGGCGGGAACGCCACGCCTTGGGCATCCGCATCGGTCGGGGATTCGCGAGCGCGGCGGACTCGGTGGACCCGAAGTCGTTGGATCGCATCGTCTCCGCCGTCGCCCAGGATTCGGAATTGGACCTCGATACCGTGGCCCTCACCCGGCAAGAACGTGAAATGGCGCACCTTGCAAGCGCCATTCGCCGCATCGCCGCACCTGCGGCGACCCTTTCGGAGAGCAAGGCCAAGGAGATCGTCAAAGCCCTGCAGACAGCACCAGCCGCAGCTGAGCCGAGGACTGCCGGATGGAAGAGGCTACAACTCGAGCTGACCCGTATCGGCGGCTTCTACACCGGTTGGACCTGCCTCGCCGCAGGGCTCCTGCTCGTCAGCCCGATTGGCGGAGTGCCGATGAGCGTCGTCTCGGCCGTGGCGGTGGGTTTCGTGGGATCCGCAGCGATTGTCTGGATTGCGAGCCGCCGTCCGACGCTGGCCGCGACGGCGAGCACGTGACTGGCCAAACCACGCCCCCGCTCCTTGCTCTGAACCCAACGTCCCGGGTTGCCGTTCGAATCGAAACGGTTCTTCGCATGGGGGATTCCGCCCGCGTGATCGGCCCGATGATCCGTGCGGCGGACTGGGAGGAACTCGCGGAGCTCGGAGAGCTACATCCGGGGGCGCCCGCTGTCATAGACGCGACTTCTGAACGCACCAACGGGCCATCCTCCACCAACGCGCGCCGGGCCGGTTCCCGGGATTGGTCGGACACCCCGCTCATCCACTATGGAGGAACCGACTCGGCGGAAACTACCCCGGCGAGTCCGGCAGCCCCGTTCACGGCCCGACTGCGCCAGGGCGTAGACGACGACATCGCTTCCCTGGACACGGCCATCCTCCGGAGCATTGACGCGCGACGCGTGGACCAACTGCTGGAACGCGTACGACGCGACGCGCACCCGGTCGCCCACCGGCTCCTGCGACATGCGCTGCACCGGTCGCTCGGCGCTTCCACCGTGCTGGAGGCCGCCAGCGGGCTCGCTCTGGCGCAACGCACCCTCTACCGCCGCTGCAACGCACTCGGGATACCCGCTCCCGGGGCCGTCCTGTCGCTGGCGCGCATCTTCGCGGTCGAGCACCTCGCCGACTGGAGCGGGCAGCCAGGGGGCGCCGTGGCCCTTGCCCTCGGCTTTTCCCACCGCGCGAACTATCGCCGGCTTGCGCGACGGCGCGTCGGCGTTCCACCCTCGGTGATTCGCGAGCGCGGCGGGGCGAACTACGTGGAAGACGTCATCGTCCGGCAATTGGTTGATCGTGCCGCAGTCCCAGCTCCCCCGCGCCCTCACCCTGGCATCCGTAACCGCCTGCCCTCCGCCTCGGCTTCATCCGAATCCAGAAACGCGTTGCACGCCTCCAGCTCCCGCTCCGCCACCTCGAGCGACCTCCAGTCCACCGCCGCGGTCCACCGCTGCCCATAGTCCAGGACCCGCACGAGCGGCTCCGGCCGCCCGGTTCGAGACAGCTCCCGCAGCGCCGCGAGGTAGTTGCCGCGGTACACGGTCGGAACGACGATCCGCTCCTCTCCCCCGGCAACGAACTCCGCGTTCATCATGACGCGCGCGATCCTTCCGTTGCCGTCCGCGAAGGGGTGCACCTCGCTGACGAGGAACATCATGTAGACGGCCCGCTCGAAGGGCGACTCCAGGCTCCGGTACAGGGCGAATCCCTCGGCCAGGGTGCCCGGAACCAGATCGGGGGCCATGAACACGGTCAGTCCGGCACGGTTTTCTTCCGCCTTGAATTCCCCGGGCAGCGCCTCCGGGCGTCCCGCCATGATCCTGCGGTGGCGCGCTCGCAGGAGGCCGGCGAGTTCGCGGAAGTCTCCGGGCGTCCGGGCCATCTCCCGCGCATCGGACACGATACGCCAGGTTTCGGCCACATCGCGGGCGTCCGCCGGCCGGTTTCGTGGAATCTCGCCGTCGAAGACGATTCGGATGGCCTCGTCCACCAGGAACTCGGTCCCTTCGAGGAAGTTCGAGAAATAGGCCTCGAAGAACGCCAGCGTCGCCCGGCCCCTTGCGTTGCGCGGCGGGGCCGGCCGGAAGCTGGGGGGGCGATCGCGGAGTGATCGATGCAGCCTGTGGAACAGCTCCATCCGATCCGGATCGTACGGACGTCCCCGGCCGCGCGCGATGGCCACCGGTGAATCGAGGCGGCCCGGGCGGGTCCCGAGCAGACTGCCGATCAGGGCGTCGAGCTGGGCGGCCTCCGGCTCCAGGCGGAGTTCGGCCGCAATGGCCCGGGCGTCGTCCCGCAGTCGATTGACGCCTTCTTCACCGGCGGTGCGGATCAGTCGATCCAGGCGCTCCTCGAGCTCGGCGCGCCTCAAGGTGCGCGGCGCGCGACCTCCCCGGGCGCGTGAAGGACGCATGTTCTCCACGAAGGCCCTGGCCCGGGAGCTGACATGCAGTCCACTGACGAACGCCATGTCCGACCCGATCGCCCCGGGTCCCCGCCGCGGCCGCAGCACGACGCCGGGCAACTCGACCCCGCGCCCCCGCTCGCTGACGAGGCAGAGGGAGCCGTCGGATGCGGGAGCCGCTTCGAAGGCGGTGCGGTCCGCAATCAGCGCCCCGGGGAAGTACCCCGCGACGATGCCCCAGAGGTTCCTCCTCACGATGTCCTCGGGAGCGTCATCCAGGTTGCTGGTGTAGAGGCGGGAAGCGATTTTTCGGAGCTTCCCGGCCTTGACCGCCCGCGACACGGCCCGGCTGATCGACGTATGAGACACGAAGGCCTCGGGCATGTCGTTCAGTACGCGGTTCATGGGAATTATCGGTCGATAGCGGGTCCGCTGGGCACTTGGGTGAGAATTATTGTAATATAAAACGGAGAACAGGGCGAAAAACGTGATGTTAGCACTTCATTCTGCCCCACGCTCCCCAACCAACCGCCATATCGCCCGCCTCACTCTCTCCACCAGCCCCCTATCCTCATCGGTGATCCCCCGCACCGACACCTCGATCTCGGGTGTGATCTCGATCCGGGTCCAGGTGTCCATCGACGAGCGCGAGCGCACGACTCGCTCCCGGGCCCGATCCTGAAGTTCCCTCAGGACATCGCGCAGGTCCTCTTTCGTCTCCACCGGCGCGTGAAGCCTCGGCTCCTCCGCGCGTCCCTCCCGCGCCATCACCCGCCTCGCCAACACCGCCCGCCGCATCTCCGGCAGCCGAAACGCCGTCGACGCCCGCTCCACCAGCTCCGGAGTCACCGCGATCTCCCCATCGGCCACCCGCGCGATCAGCCCCGGCGAAACCCGCTCGAACACCACCCGCATGTCGCTCAGCGACACCGCCGACACCTCACCCGCCTCCTCCGCCTCCCGCACCCGCCTTATGAACAGCAACCGGTCCCGCACCAGCCCGGGATACCGGGTCCGCGGTCCGCGCCGGCCCACCCGCGGAAGCAGCCCCTCCTGCACGTAGTACGCGATCTGCTGGAGGACGGGCTGCGGAAGGAGCTCGTCACCATCCGCGAGGTCTCCGAGGGCGGCAGCGTCCCCGAACTCACGGTGCGGAACCGGGCCGACCTGCCCGTGCTGATCGTCGACAGCGAGGAGCTCGTCGGCGCCAAGCAGAACCGGGTCGCCAACCTGACCATGCTGATTCCGGCCGAGCGCACCACGGTCATTCCCGTGTCGTGCGTCGAGGCGGGACGGTGGTCGTACCGGACCCCAGACTTCGACGTGAGCGACCGCGTGCAGAATGCGCGGGGGCGGGCGGAGAAGCTCGAGAGCGTCCGGCACTCGATCCGCGAGCACGGCAGCCGGCGGTCGGACCAGGGCTGGGTGTGGGACTCGATCGAGGAGGAATCCGCCTCTCTGGGCGCGGCCTCCCCCACGAGCGAGATGGGGGCCATGTTCGAGCGCCACAAGGACAGTCTGGACGACTACGTGAGTGCGGTGGAGGCGAGTCCCAGGCAGCTGGGCGCCGTGTTCGTCGTCGGAGGACGGCGCTACGGGACGGATCTCCTCGACCGGCCGGCGACCTTCGCTGCGTTCCTGCCGAAGCTGGTGCGCAGCTACGCGATCGACGTTCTGGGCAGGAGGCGGCCTGAGGCCAACGGGTCCCTCGAAGGCAAGGCGGGGCGCTTCCTGCACCGGATCGTCGAGGGCACGTACGACGATCACGCCGCGGTCGGGCTGGGACGGGATGTGGGGGTGGTTGGTGAAGGATTGGTTGCGGGCGCGCTCGTATCCGGCCGGACGGTCGTTCACCTGACGGCGTTTGCGGAACCCGTGGGGCGGCGTGACGACTCGGCCCCGGACCAGTCCTGCGGCGGTCGGTACGCGGGCTACCGGCAGAGGCTGGATTCGCTGCGGAGCCGTTACGGGCGGTAGGCGTCCGCAGACAAATCCGCACGAGCGCCGAGAGCCGTGCCCAAGCGCTCTCGGGCGCGACGACGAGCTGGACTGCTCATCGCGCCGGGCCCGGTCCCCCGGCACGCAACACGTCGAGGAAGCGCTTGGCGGACGGTGCCCCGGACTCCACGACAATCGGGTTGATCTTGCCCAGGATCGTGAAGCTGTGCGATCCCTTGTGGTAGCGCCCTTTCGTCGTGTTGTTCCTGGTGGCACGTTTGAGCCCGCGCAGAACGTCAGCCTTGCTGATCTGCTCGACGCTACGGTTCTCAGGGAGTGCTCCCTCTTGAAACTCGTGGCCGTAGAAGGACACCAGGGCCGACCTGTCGGCCAGGAACCATGATTCCATGATCTGGACCATCAGGTGGCAATGGCGATCGCCCGCGCCATTGGGGCGATCCCAACCGTCCTGGTCAAGAACGTGATCCCATGGACTCTCCGCACTCAGGGTACCCTCCGCATCAACGAGAAGCACCCTCCACGTAGAGCGTGATGCTCACCAACGGGTGCCTCCTATCTCTCCCCGCACCCACAACTCCCCAAGACGATACTTGTCGAGCCACGGTTTGAGTTTCTCGGAGTTGAGGCGCTCCAGCTGGGTGCAGCCGCGAATCTTCTCGCAGACGATGATCGCCTCGGGCGTTTCCGTGAGCGCATCGACCAGTATGTCCGGGTGGGTGGTCACGACGAGCTGCGTACGCTTGCTCGCGTCAAGCAGGAGTGTCGCCAATTGCGGATGGATGTCCGGGTGCAACCCCAGTTCCGGTTCCTCGATGGCGATGAGCGGCGGGGGCTGCGGATCGACCAGGATTGCCAGTAGGCAAAGGAAGCGGAGTGTCCCGTCGGACACGCGGGGCGCAGGAATGGACAGGTTGCCCTCTGTAAGGTAGAGCGTCAGGGCTCCGCCTTCGGGAACTACCGCGAAATCGCTGAATCCCGGGGCCAGTTCACGGATCAGATCGCGCAACTGGCGATTGACGGAAGGGTTGGCCTTGAGCACGAGAAGCCGTGCGGGGAGGTTGTCGAAGTCCTCGGACAGATGATCCGACCGTACGTCCGGGGGGCAAGCCTCCCTGACGGTCGCGTCCGGACCGAACTGCCACCGTCGGTAGATCCGGATCTGCGCCAGGGCATCCGTCAGTTCGCCCAGCTCCGGATACGCTTCAGGATCCCTTCGCTAGGACAGAATGGACTGGGTCATGTCGAGGGTTTCCCTTCGAAGCTCCCGGCTCCCGCCATCCCGTACGTTCAGCATGGGGCGGCCATTTTCGTACCCGAAGTAGAAGTATGGCTTATCCTTGTTCGGCGGTTTTTCGGCATTTTCCAATCGCTCGTCCAGCACCACGAACGAATCGCCCTGGGCCCCGAAGACCAGCCGATACCGAACAGCCGGATCAGAACGATGTCGTACTATTCGGCCTTCGGTGAACACCAGCTCGATACGGGCGGACCGAGAGGCCACCTGGGAACCAGCTTCCGTGCTCGAAGGATCGGGTTTCCAGAGCCAATCCCGTACGCGGCCACCCTGTCGGATCGGTCGGGGAAGGTCTCGGGGCACGGCGCGCAGGACGGACAGTGCTTCAACGAGATTGGATTTGCCAGACGCATTCGGACCGATGACGACATTCAACGGCGCCAACGGGAAGTCCCCGGTACCGTGCCCAAATGAGAGAAAGCCCTCAATGGTGATGGCCTTCAGAAGGGGATGCGGCCGTTCGGCCATTCGGGTCTCCGTCAAGGTCGGATGGATCGCAGCCACCAAGATGACGCGCTTCGGCACGATTTGCTACCTGGTGAGGAGGGGCAAGAGCTAGGCTGACCGGGCAGGAGTGGGCAGCGCGCCACAAGGTAGCCCCGATGGCGAAGCAGCCCGAAAGGGGGGGGACTCGTCCGGGCCGTATGCCATGTGCTACGATACCAGCCCGCGCCAACCCCTCTCCCCCCACCACCCAACCCGTCACCGACATGGCCCAGGACACCATCTTCTCGAAGATCGTTCGCGGCGAGATTCCCGCCGATGTCGTGTACCAGGACGACCTGGTTACGGCATTCCGGGACATCCAGCCCCTCACGCCCACACACATCCTGGTCGTCCCCAACGAGGTGATCCCGACGCTGGCCGATGTCTCGGAAGACCACGAGCCCGTGCTGGGAAGGATGCTGCGCGTGGCAGCCGACCTCGCGGCCAGGGAGGGGATCGCCGACAACGGCTACCGGGTCATGATCAACTGCCGGGACCATGGCGGGCAGGAGGTCTATCACCTGCACCTCCACCTCATGGGCGGGCGTCGGCTGAACCCGATGGCCCAGTAGGGAGGGAGTCAGCGGATGGCGACTCGGGCGGCGACGGTGTCGCTATGGGCGGGGGTGGGCACCAAGTGGTCGTCCCCCCGTCGTCGTGCGATGGTGACCGGGCTGACGCTCGCCTTCGCCGCCCTGGCAGGCACCCCCACCGCCGCTTGGCTGCCCACGCCCTTCACCGCACTAGCTTCAGCCCAATCCCCACCCCCCCTCGACCGCGTCCTCGCCTTCCCGGTCCCCATCCCCGGCGAGTCGCTGCACCCCGACCGCGGCGCCACCGGCGCCTGGCACCGGATCCGCAAACTCGCCACCACCGCCAGCATCCTCCATATCACCGCCCACCCCGACGACGAGCACTCCGGCATGCTCACCCTGGCCAGCCGCGGCTGGGGCGCCCGCACCGCGCTGCTCAGCCTGAACCGAGGCGAAGCCGGCGCCAACGCCATCGGCCCCGAACTCTTCGACGCCCTCGGCCTGATCCGCACCCGCGAACTGGTCCTCTCGGGCCGCTACTACGCGCTCGACGACCTCTATTTCACCACCGCAGTCGACTACGGCTACTCGAAGTCGGTGGAGGAGACGTTCCGCAGCTGGGATCGCGAAGCCGTGCTGGAGGACATGGTGCGCGTGATCCGCCTCAACCGCCCGCTCGTGGTCGTGTCGCGCTTCCACGGAACGAGGCGCGATGGTCACGGGAACCATCATGCTGCAGGGGTGCTCACCCCGGAGGCGGTCGCGGCGGCGGCCGACCCAACCCGCTTCCCGGAGCAGATCACCCGCGAGGGCCTGCGCCCGTGGCGGGTACCGAGGGTTTATCGCGGGGGTGTGCGGCCAGGGGAGCCGTACCATGTGGCGGTGGACGCGAACGGTTACAGCCCGTCGCTCGGAACGACCCACCAGCGGTGGGCGAGCATGGGACTGAGCCTGCAGCGGTCGCAGACGTCCGGGCGGATGAGGCGCGGCGGGGGGCAGGTGTACCGGTATGAACGGCTCGCAGAGGCCGAGCGGGGGGCACGTGACCCGCGGGAGGCCGGTTTTGTCGGCCACAATCGGCCCGAAGTGGCGGACAACGGCCAGGAATCCGGGTTTGTCGGCCACTATGAGCCCGAAGTGGCGGACAACGGTCAGGAATCCGGGTTTGTCGGCCACTATGGGCCGCAAGTGGCGGACAACTTCCTCGCGGGGCTGGACACCAGGCTCGCGGGACTGCCTGCGCTCCTGGGCGAAGAGGTCGGTCCCGGGGTGGCCGGGCGGCTGGCCGAGGTGGACGAAGCGATCGACGGGGTGGTCCGCGACTTTGATTTCACCGCGCCGGAAGCTTCGGTGGCCGGGCTCGCGCGGGGCCTCGCCATGCTGCGCGCCGTGACGGCAGGGGCGGGGGTGCCGCCGGAGACGGGCTTCCACCTGGCCGTGAAGGAGCGGCAGTTCGAGGACGCGATCGTCGCCGCGGCGGGGGTGGAGGTGCTGGCCGAGGTGGAGGGCGGGGGTGCGGTGGTCGTGCCGGGTGAAGAGGTGGGGGTGGTCGTGAGTGTCGAGAGCGCGATTCCGGGCCGGGTCGAGGTGGTGGGGGTGAGCGTGGTTCCCGGGGGCGGTCCGATGGTGACTGACGCAGCTGCGGGGCACCGCAATGTTCGGATCCCCCGTAACGCCCCAACCGCGAAGCCGTATTTCTCCCGCGCCGGGATCCACGAGAATCACTACCAGGTGTCCGATTCCGTGGACCTTCATCTGCCGTGGGAGCGACCGCGGTTCCTGGCGGTGGTCGACCTGGTGCTGGACGGAGCCGAAGTGTCGATGACGCTGCCTGTCACGGGGTCGGTGCCGCAGCTGCCATACGGCTCGCTGGCGCGCCGGGTGGAAGTGCTGCCGGCGGTGTCGGTGTCGGTCGCGCCTGCGGTGTTGGTGGTGCCTCGGGGTGGGCGCGCCGACGGTGCCCGCACCATCGACGTACTCGTCCGGATGGAGGCCAACGCCCCGGACGTTTCCGTCAACGCGGAACTCGAACTCCCCGCAGGCTGGACAGCGACGCCGGCTTCGGTTCGGCACGACTTCCGCGGCCGCGGCGAGATGGCCGACGCTTCCTTCTCCATCCAGGCGCCCGGGGCGTGGGAAGGCGATGTCGTCGTCGAGGCGGTCGCGCGTGCAACCCTCCATGGGCAGGCTCGCGAGTACCGCGCCGGGTACCGGACGATCAACCACCGGGATCTGCCGCTGGCACGGCTCGCAACCACGGCTCGGACCACGATTCGTTCCGTTGCGGTGGCGCCGCTTGACGGGCTGGACGTGGGTTACGTCATGGGTGTGGGGGACGAGGTGCCCGCCGCGATCGAGGCGCTGGGCGCGTCGGTGCGGCTGCTCGGTGAGGCGGATCTGGCCAGCGGCGATCTGGGCGCCTTCGACGCCGTTGTCGTGGGGACGCGGGCGTATGCCGTGCGGCGGGACCTGCTCGAAAACAATCAGCGGCTCCTCGACTACGCGCGCGGCGGCGGCAACCTGGTCGTCCTCTACCAGACGCAGGAGTTCGTCCCCGGCGAGATGGCGCCCTGGCCGGCCTCCCTGCCCCGTGGCGCGGAGGAGGTCTCGGAGGAGGATGCGCCGGTGCGATTGCTGGCGCCGTCGCATCCGCTGCTGGCGACTCCAAACCGAATCACCGAGGCGGACTTCGACGGCTGGCTGGAGCAGCGCGGGTCGAAGTTCTTCACGGAGTGGGACGATGCGTACACGCCGCTGGTGGAGACACACGACACGGGGCAGGAGCCGCAACGGGGGATCTGGCTGACCGCGGAGGTCGGTGCGGGGCGGTACGGTTACGTGGCGCTGGCCCTGCATCGGCAGCTGCCTTACGGCGTGCCGGGCGCATATCGAATCCTGTCGAATCTGCTATGGCCTCGCCCGCCGGCCCGATGAACCCGCCAGCCGACCCATGACCCTCACCACCATCGACTGGATCGTAGTCGCCGCGTACGGCGTGCTGACCCTCGCCATCGGCCTCCGTCTGGCGCGGCGGGCGGGACGCTCCGTCGAGGACTACTTCATCGCCGGCCGGTCGCTGCCCTGGTGGATCGCGGGCACCTCGATCGCCGCCACCTGGTTCGCGAGCGACGCGCCGTTGGCCACCGCCGCGCTCGTTCGCCGCCAGGGCGTCTTCGGCAACTGGCTGTGGTGGTACGAAGCCGCCGGCATCCTCATGCTGACCTTCTTCTACGCGCGGCTGTGGCGGCGCGCGGGGGTCCTCACCGACGCCGAGGTGATCGAGCTGCGCTACGGCGGTGCTCCCGCGCGCATCCTGCGGGGGTTCTCGGCGGTGTATCAGGGGTTGGTGAAGAACGCGGTGGTCATGGGGTGGGTGATGCTGGCCATGGTCAAGTTCAGCCAGGTGCTGCTGGGATGGGACGCCGCGTTGACGCTGTCGGTGTGCGTGGGGCTCGCGCTGGTGTACACGGTGGCGTCCGGGCTCTGGGGGGTCGTGGTGACGGACATGCTGCAGTTCGTGGCCGGGATGCTGGGGTCGATCACGCTGGCGGGGATCGTGTTGGCGCGGTTCGGGGGGCCGGGGGGGATGGCGGCGGCGGTGCGCGAGGCGCCGGATGCACCGGCGGGGGCGCTCGACCTGGTGCCGAGCGCGGCGAACGCGTCGTCGCTCGAGGTGCTGTCCTTCCTGTGCCTGATCCTGGTGCTCTGGATGAGAAGCGGGCAGGGTGACGGCTACGTCGCGCAGCGCCTGTTCGCGACCCGGGACGAGCGGCAGTCGGTGATGGCGTCGCTCTGGTTCGCCTTCGCGGGGACGGTGCTGTTGACCTGGCCCTGGATCGTGGCCGGGCTGGGGTCGCTGCTGGTCTTCCCGGCGGGCGCGGGAATCGACCCGGCGCTCGCGGCCGACCCCGAACTCGCGTACCCGATGATGATCCGCGAACTGATGCCGGTGGGACTGCGCGGACTGATGGTGGCGACGTTCCTGGCCGCGTTCATGAGCACCATGGATACGCATCTGTGCTGGGGGGCGTCGTACATGGTGAACGACGTGTACCGGCGCTTTGTGAAGAAGGACGGATCCGAGCGGCACTACGTGGCCGTGTCGCGGGGGGCGGTGGTGGGGCTGGCGGTGCTGGCGGCCCTGGTTGCGTGGCAGATGGAGTCGATCCAGCGCGGGTGGATCTACATCATCGAGCTGACCGCGGGGGTGGCGGTGGTGTGGCTGCTCAGGTGGTACTGGTGGCGGGTGAACGCGTGGGCGGAGATCGCGGCGATGGTGGGTTCGGTGGTGCTGGCGAACGGCCGGGTGCTGGTCGGGCTGGCCCAATCGACCATTCCATTGCCCGCGGGACTGCTCTCGATGGCGGAGCGGTTCTACGCGCCCGAGATGGATCTGGTGCGGGCCGTGGCGATCCTCGTTACTTGCACGCTCATCTGGCTGCTTGTGATTCGTTTCACAAAGTCCGAGCGGGATGAAGTGCTGGACCGGTTCCATCGGCGAGTGCGTCCGGGGGGATGGTGGGGTCCGGTGGCCGCCCGCACCGGCGTCGTCTCCGCCGATCCCCCGGCAAGCCGCATGTGGACCGGCTTCGGCCTTGGCGCGCTCTTCGTCTACGGCAGTCTTCTCGGGATCGGCTGCCTGCTGACGGGAAGAGCCTGGGTCGGAGCACTGCTGGTGGCGGTTTCCATAGCGGCCGGGATCCTGACCGTGCGGCTGGCGGACGCGGACACGTCATCCCCCTACCCCACCCCATGAAGATCGTCCTCGTCGGCGCCGGCAGCCGCGAATTCGGCCCGGCCACCATCCGCGACCTCCTCCTCAGCGACCCCCTCTGCGACAACGGCATCGAGATCGCACTCGTCGACACCGATCCCTCCGGCCTCCCCCGCACACACGCCTACGCCGAATCCGTCGCGGCACGCCTCCAGCGCCCGGCCACCATCTCGCACACCACCCACCTCTCCACCGCCCTCCCCAACGCCGACGCCGTCATCGTCGCCATCGAGATCAACCGCTACTTCTACTGGGCGCAGGACTTCCACGTCCCTCGCGCCTTCGGCTTCCGCCAGATCTACGGCGAGAACGGCGGCCCCGGCGGCCTCTTCCACGCGCTCCGCAACATGGGACCCACCGTCGACATCGCCCGCGCGATGGAGGTCCACTGCCCCGACGCCTGGCTCATCAACTACACCAACCCTCTGACCAAACTCTGCGAAGCGGCGACCCGCCTCACCGACATCCGCGTCGTCGGCCTCTGCCACGGCGTCTTCCACGGCATCGAACAGATGGCGCGGATCCTGGAGCTGCCCCCCGACCGCCTCGACGCGCGGGCGAGCGGGCTCAACCACTTCACCTGGTTTGACACCGTCACCGACCACGAGACCGGCGAGGACCTCTACCCCCGACTGCGCGAACGGGAGCGCGCCGCCGACTGGCTTCACGATTGGGACGAGATCGCGCTCAGCCGCATCCTCTTTCGCGTTTTCGGCCGCTTTCCGAGCCCCGGCGCGAACCACATCGGCGAGTACATCCGCTGGGCGGGCGACTTCCTGGCCAGCAGCGCGATCCAGTTCTTCTACGATCCCGCCGAGGGCCACCCGTGGGAGACCGGCGAAGTCCCCACCTGGATCTACAACCTGGGCGACCACCCGACCGATACGCCGCTGTTTCCCGAACGGCGGCGAGGGCGCGCGCGGGACACGCGTGAAGAGCGGGAGGCGGCCCGGGCGGCTGGCGTTGACCAGCCATCCGGATCAAGCCAGGCCGACGTGTCCCCCGAATCCGGTCCGTCCACTCCACTCACCCCATCCGGCGAACTCGCCATCCCCCTCCTCGAAGGCGTCCTGTGCGGCGAGGAACGCTACCTGGACGCGGTCAATGTCCCAAACGCCGGCAACGTCCCGGGCCTCGCGAGGTGTGCGGTCGTCGAGGTCCCCGCCACTGTGGACGAATCCGGCCTCCATCCTTTCACCATGGACCCCCTCCCCGAGGCCATCCTCGCACTGCTGAGGACCCAGACCAGCATCAACCGCCTGCTGGTGGATGCGTTCAGGGACCGTTCCCGCCACACCCTGCTTCAGGCCCTGCTGCTGGATCCGACGACCGAGTCCTATCGGCAGGCAGTCGGCCTGGTAAACGAGATGTGTCGGTTGCAGGAGGATGTACTGCCCAGGCTGGATCGGTAGGCGCGGGCCTCCGGGATCCCGATGTCAAGGCGACACCTCGCGTTGCCCATTAGAGCCACTCCAGCTACTATAGTCCCCATGAAAGAGATCACCGCCAAGGACGCCAAGAACGGCTTCGGACAGTTGCTGGACATCATCCAGAGCACGCCGGTGCGCGTAACCCGGAACGGCAGACCGGTCGGCGTGGTGATGTCCGTGCGTCAATTCGAGCGCCTTCGAGGTGCGGCCTGGGAGCAACTGGCAGGCACATTGGATGCGCTGGGAGAAGAAGCCACCGCCAAGGGACTGACCGACGCCAGGCTCGAGGCGCTTCTGGCCGATGAAAGCTGAACGGGTCGTTGTCGACACAAATGTCCTGATCAGCGCAGCACTTCGGCCGACCGGCCCGCCGCGCGGCGTCCTGGATGGCGTGCGGTTGGGGAACGGAGTACTGCTTTTCTCCGAAGAGTCGTTCGAGGAATTCCAGAGTCGTCTCCTCCGTCCGAAGTTCGATGCATACGTCGGAATGGAGGGCCGAATGGTTTTCCTGGCTCAGCTGATGGCCGTGTCGGAAAGGGTGTCGATCGTGGGCGCCAAGCTGGGCTGCCGTGATCCGGATGACGACAAGATCCTCGAGACGGCGCTGATGGGTGAGGCGGATTGTCTGATCACGGGTGACCGGGATCTCCTGGCGATGTCACCGTTCTGCGGGATTCCGATCGTTGCGCCGAGGGACTTCATCAACCGACGGGCGGGGGTATCAGGGGGATCCGATCCCTGACCGGTCATCCCCCCCTTGTCAACGCAACGCGAACCGGGGCTCGAGCGGACGGTCGGTTCCAGATTCGAGGACAAACGAGCGACCAAACGTTCCTCCGGAATCGAAGACCGAGATCGCACGGTTCCGACAATCCCAGGCAACGACGGAGTCTCCCGGCCAGACGTCGACTCCCGCCAGGTTCATGAACTCCCCCGGGCCCTCGCCCCTGCGTCCCCAGGTAGCCATGTGGACACCCGCGGCATCGTACACCCGAAGCTCGTTCGTGCCCGCGTTTGCAACGACAACGCGCCCGTCGGGAAGGACGATGGCGTCGCTCACCAGGTCCAAGAGATACGGCTCTTCGCCGACAACCTCGCCGATCGAGACTACCGGCTCGCTCCCGATTCGCCACGGCAGCCGCGAGGCATCCGCGGGACGGGCATTCTCGACGATCCGGATGCCCGCGCTGTCCCGGGTCACCTGCGCCGAAGCGTCGGAATGGCCACCTGCCGGGCCGACGGCGGTTACCACAGCGAGCGCCAGGGTGGCTGCAGGCCCCAGGACAATCGTTCTCTTCTGGCCGGTCATCGCCCCTCCTTTTCGGCCGTAGCCGGGTTCCGATTCATAGTCCTGATCAGCGCTCAATCGGATAGACCTCGATCAGGGTTTCGTCATGGGCGCCCTTCGCCTGGACGAGTACCCGGTCCTCCGAAATATCCAGAACGTGCAGGTTCGCAGGCATCGCAATCCGCTTCTTCCGTTCCCACGCCTCGTTGAACCCGACCCAGGCGACTTGGTCCTGAAGCGGGTTGGAGTACTCCCGGATCCACAGAAGGCCGTCGGCGCCGCCCTTCATGGCGGAAAAAGCGGGAAGGGTGGGGCGGGCCGGCAGATCCTCGAGGAGGCGGAGGCGGAAGTCCGTCATGGCCTCCCGGAAGTTCCTTCCGTCGATGACCAGCTGGCCCGGACCTCTACTCTCGAGATACGCCCGTGTGCTATCACTGAGGAACCGCACCCAGGCTGCCTCCGCACTCTCTCGGGGCTGCTCGAATGAGACTTCAACGGCGGTCCCGGCCTCGTCGTAGCGCGTGATCGTGATCGAGTCGGTCGTCGCCAGGTAGGCGTAGCGGTCTGTGACGGCAGAGACGGCAGTCCGCCCGAAGATCACGGGTTCCCCGCCATGCACGTACCCGCCTGCGCCGTCACTCTCCCTCGCTGCCCACTCCTCTCGACCGGGAAGGGTGTCCTCGAAGACGACCTCCCCGTCAGAAAGACGAGCGATTTCATAGGCCACCGGCAGCCGGATCTCCATTGGCTCGACGGCCCCGGAGCCCGAGAATCCCGAATCCCGGATGTCGTGCAGCACGCTGTTTCCGAAGGCTCCAACCATCTCGTACCTTACATAACCACGCCTTCGGAGCCTGGTCTCGCCGACGTACCTCCCAGAGGCTTCGAGTCGGGTTACTCGGGCGTGGTATGCGTCCCAAGTGATCAATCCGTCCGCGTGGCGAGCGATCCCGGCCAGATTCATGTAGTCGCCGGGACCTTCTCCTTGCGTGCCTTGCCGAGAAAGCAGCCGGCCCGCAGCATCCAGGATTAGGACTTCGTGCGACAGGATATCCGCGATAGCGATCCCGTCGCCGAAGAAGACCGCTCCGGAGACCCGGCCCAGCGGGAGAGACTCGTCCGATCCCACCACCAGGCTTGGTTCCGCGGCGGTCCGCAACGACTCGTCACCAGGCCACGGGGAGAACAGGTCCACGACCTCCGCGCGACCCGTGGCCCCCGGGTCCGATGCGTCGCCCACGCAGGCGGCGCAGAGGAGCAGACAGGAAACGGCGAGCAGCGGTTTCGGCAGCGGTCTACGGTCCGAACGCTCGTGCGGGAACCGCTTCGCGAGGAACCGCAGAACCTCGCTGCGCATCGTTCCCTTCTGACCAGCCATCGCCCCTCCATTTCGGCCGTAGCCGGATCTCCTGATCTTCATAATCCTAATTTCTTAGTAACACGATAGGCGCAGACAATCCCCGTGTCAACGAAACAAACAAGAGATTCTCTCCCACCGTCCCCCCCAATAGATTCTCTCCATGACCCCACCCCTCTCCATCCGCCCCGTCACGCCCGTCATCGGCGCCGAGATCCTCGGGGTCGACCTGGCCCGCCTCACCGACGCCGAGTTCGCCGTCATCCGCGACGCCCTCATGACCCACTGCGTCCTCTTCTTCCGCGACCAGGACATCTCGATCCAGAGCCACAAGGCCTTCGGCGCCCGTTTCGGCGCCCTCGTCTCCCACCCCAACGACCCCGGAGTCGACGGCCACCCCGAGGTCATGCCGATCCACGCCGACAAGAACTCCGTGCGCGCAACCGGCGAGCAGTGGCACTCCGACGTCTCCTTCCGGAGACGCGGTCGGGGTATCGGGTGACGATTCGGGGGGAGGCGCCGGTGTAGGGGCGCGTGGTTGAGGTTCCCGGCAAGCGGCCGGTTTCCATCCGCGGGCGTTCACGCAACGAGAGCGAGAGAAATGACTGAGTCGAATTCGGAGACGAGAGGGCTCTGGCTGCGCTGGATTGTGGGCAGCGCGATGGGCGGATTCGTGTTCGCGCTCGTGGTGCGGACAAGCATGGGGGCGGGTGATTCCGTTTGGGAGTTGGGGCCGGTCGTGGCCGAAATCGTGATTGGTGCGGTGGCGTTGGGGGGGATCATGGCCGGGATCGCGATGAATCAGTGGCTGGTGGTGAGGCGGCGGGTTGCGTGGGCGGGGTGGCTGGCAGCCGGGATGATCGGTGGGGGGATTGTGGGGGGTGGGGCGGCGTTCGGCGTGCTGCAGGGGATGGGTGGGGAGGGTGGGGGTGGGGTGGCGGTGGCCGCGGCTGTGGTCGTCGGGTTGGCCGTGTTCGCAGGGATGCAGTGGCTGTTGCTGCGGGGACGGGTTCCGGAAGCGGGCAGACTTGTGTGGATGAGCGTGGCCGCGGTGGTCGCGGCGGTCGTGGCGACGGGTCTGAGCGGGATCGCGCTGGGCGAGAATTCGGGGGGTGGGGTGGGGGGGGCGGTCTTCGGGGCGGCTTACGCTGCGGTGACCGGGTTTGTGGTGATTCCGGCGGCGGTGGGGCCAAAAGAGGACGAAAACTGACTGCTTGCAGAAAGTGCTAGCATCCGTCCACCCGGATCACGTCACCCCTCCGCACACAATTCCACCGCCTCCGCCAACGACCGCAACGGATCCCCGCTCCGCGGAATGAACTCGTGGGCCATGAACCCGGTGAACCCTGTCTCCCGAATCGCGTGCACGATCGCCGGATAGTGCAGCTCCTGCGTCCCGTCGATCTCGGCGCGCCCCGGCACGCCCCCGGTGTGGTAGTGCCCGATCCAGTCGCGGGCGTCGGTCAGCGTGCGGATGATGTCCCCCTCCATGATCTGCATGTGGTAGATGTCGTAGAGGATGCGCACCCGGGGCGAATCGACCGCGCGCATGACCTCGAGCGCGTACGACATGTGGTCGCCGATGTAGTCGACGTGCCCGCCGGCCTTCGAATTTAGCACTTCGACCAGGATGGTGACCCCTTCGCTCTCTGCAATCGGGGCGCACTCGCGCAGGCAGCGGATCGAGTTCTCGATCGCGGGACCGTCGGCCATGCCGCGTCGGTTGCCGAAGAAGCAGATGACGTTGGGGACGCCTTCGCGCGTGGCCCGGGGGATGTGCGCCTCGAAGGCCCCGATTATCGTGGCGTGGTTGGCGGGTTCGTTGAGCCCGTCCTCGATCGTTCCGGCCGAGACATCGCCGCAGGAGACGGTGAGGCCGTGGTCGTGCGCGACGGACCACTCGTCCACCTTGAGGAGGTCCATGGCGGTCAGGCCGAGGTCGGCGACGGAGGCGCAGAACGGCTGCAGGGGGATTCCCGAGAAGCACCAGCGCGCGACCGACTGGGTGAGGCCGGGTTGGGGGGCAGCAGCACGACCTGTCTTGCTATTGACTTGCCCGCGGGCACCAATCCGGTCTACCGCTGGTCCCGACGTGCCCATCTGCCGATTGATTCGCCCTCCGGCGCTTCCCGCGATCAGCCCCAGTGAGGCGGCTCCGGTTGCCTTGAGGGCCTGGCGACGTGTAAGGTTCGGCATTGTAGTGACTCATCCCATGCGGTGAAGGCTCACGACGGCGGTCCGGCAGTCCCAATCGACGGGTACGGTAGCGCATGAAGCGAAGGCAAGCCATCGGCGTCCTGGGGGGAGTCGCGGCCGGGCCACTGGTCATGCCCTCGGCCGCTTTCGCGGAACTGCTGGACTGGAGCCGACGCGTCCGCCGGTCCCGCACGGAGTCAACATCCCCCTCCCATTTCACCCCTCCCCGCACCCGCGTCCTGGCCGCGCTGGCCGAAGTCATCATCCCCGCAACGGACACCCCCGGCGCCTCGGAGGCCGGCGTGACCGACTTCGTGGCCGCGCTCGTGGACGGGTGGCTCGACGACGACCACCGCGACCGGTTCCTGGCCGGGCTCGACACGGTGGACCCCGCGGCCCGGGAACGCTTCGGCGCCGACTTCGCGGACTGCACGGCCGAGCAGCAGTCAGAATACGTCGGCGAACTAGACGCGGAACTCACCCGTCTGCGCGAGGACCCGGATGCAAGCGTCTCCCGGTACTTCTTCCACGATGTGAAACGTTTCACAATCACCGCCTACTTCACCTCAGAGGTGGGACTGGCGGCGCTGGGCCACCGCACGTCCTTCCGCACCTTCGAGGGCTGCGTGCCGCTGACGCCCGCAGAGGTCGGCCCATGAACATCCGCCCCCGCCGCCAGGAATACGACGTCATCGTCGTCGGCTCGGGCATGTCGGGCGGGTGGGCCGCCAAGGAACTCACCGAACTCGGCGCCCGCGTTCTCGTCCTCGAAGCCGGGCCCATGATCGTCCCCGAGCGCGACTACGCCGAGCATCTGCCCACCTACGAGATGCCGTACCGCGGCTGGAACGACCGCAAGGCGCTGGCTGCCACGCAGCCCGTCCAGCGCGAGTGCTACGCCTGCGACGAGGTCGCGCGCAAGTTCTTCGTCAACGACATCGAGAATCCCTACACAACCGACCCGGACAAGCCGTTTCGCTGGATCCGGGGCCGGCAGGTGGGCGGACGGTCGATCATGTGGGGCCGGCAGTGCTATCGGATGAGCGATCTCGACTTCGAGGCCAACGCGCGGGACGGACACGGCGTGGACTGGCCGATCCGCTACGCCGACCTCGCCCCCTGGTACGACCACGTCGAGGCCTTCGCGGGGATCAGCGGACGCGCCGAGGGTCTCCCGCAGGTTCCCGATGGCGTATTCCTTCCCCCGATGCAGATGAGCTGCGTCGAGGAACATGTTCGTGACGCGATCGACCAGGCCTTCGGCGGAACGCGCCGCATGACGATCGGCCGCACCGCCGTGCTCACCCAGGACCACAAGGGGCGAAGCGCCTGCCACTACTGCGGCCCCTGCGAGCGCGGCTGCCGCACCCTCAGCTACTTCAGCTCGATCAACTCCACGCTGCCCGCCGCCGAGGCCACCGGGCGGCTCACGCTGCGCCCCAACAGCGTCGTGCCCAGCGTCATCTGGGATCCGCGGGCGGGCCGCGTCACCGGCGTCCGCGTGATCGACGCCGAGTCGCACGACGAGCTCGAATTCCACGGCCGCACCGTCTTCCTCGCCGCCTCCGCGCTGGAATCCGCGCGCATCCTCCTCAACTCCAAATCACCCGACTTCCCGGACGGCCTGGCCAATTCCAGCGGCGTGCTCGGCAAGTACCTCATGGACCACACCATGGGTGTCGGGGCCCGGGCCAGCTTCGACGGCTGGGAAGATCGCACCACACGCGGTCGCCGCCCCAACGGCATCTACATCGCCCGCTTCCGCAACGTCACCGAGCCCGCCGCCGACTTCCTGCGGGGCTACGGCTACCAGGGGTCGGCCAGACGGGCGGGCTGGGGCCGGGGCAATTCAATGGCGGGATACGGCGCGGACTTCAAGCACGAACTCATGCGTCCGGGTCCCTGGTCGTTCGGGATCACCGGCTTCGGCGAGTGTCTGCCCCGCGAGGAGAACCACGTCGCCCTCGACCCCGAGCAGGTGGACAAGTGGGGGATTCCGACGCTGCGCATCAGCTGTGAGTGGAGCGACAACGAGCGCGCCATGATGCTCGACGCGGCCGAACAGGCGGCCGAAATGCTGGACGCGGCGGGCGGACGCGACATCTCGATCGACAGCGACATGACGCCGCCGGGACTGACCATCCACGAGATGGGGACGGCGCGCATGGGGCGCGATCCCGCGACTTCAATCCTCACTGCGCACAACCAGGCGTGGGACGTGCCCAACCTGTTCGTGGTCGACGGGGCGGCGATGACGTCGTCGGGGTGTCAGAATCCGTCGATCACGTACATGGCGTTCGCGGCGCGGGCGAGTCACTACGCGGTGTGGGCGGCGCGGCGGGGGGAGATCTGAGGGGGGCTCCCCCACCGCTCCGGTGTTACCTTGGGAGATTGCATCGGCAGCCTCTCCAGCACGGGCCCCACTTCATGCGCGAGTCCCCGAGCCGCAAGGATCTTGGCTCCTACTACACTCCGCCCGAGGTCGTGCGGACGCTGGTCTCCTGGGCGACGGAGCAAGATCCGGACGGCCCCGTACTCGATCCTTCGTGTGGTGACGGGCGCTTCCTCGCGGGTCTGAAAGATGCCGTTGGCGTTGACATCGATCCCGCGGCTGCCGCCGAGGCCTCCCGGCGTACGCAAGCCGAGACCGTCACCGCCGACTTCTTCGCATGGGCAGCCGGCACGGATCGCCGGTTCACCGCGGTCGTCGGCAATCCACCCTTCATTCGCTACCAGCGATTCAGCGGCCGCAGGCGGCGACGAGCGCTGGAGTTCTGCGCGGCCCAAGGTGTCAGGCTGTCCGGGCTGAGTTCCTCGTGGGCGCCGTTCGTCGTTGGGGCCTCCCGCCTCCTGGTACCGGGAGGACGCCTCGCGTTCGTAATTCCCGCGGAGATCGGACATGCGGTGTACGCCAGGGATGTAGTCCGGTATCTCCTGCGGTCGTTCGCACGCGTCGAAGTGGTTGCGGTTCGCGAAAAGCTGTTCCCGGATCTCTCGGAAGACTGCTGGCTCCTGCGTGCTTCCGGATTCGGCGGACGTTCCGAAGCGATCCACTTCGTTCGACTCGATTCGCTCGGGGTGGGTGACGATTCCTGGGTCTTCGAGCCGGTTTCGGTGGATGATCTCGACCGATGGGATTACCGGCTGCGTGCCTTTCTGGTGCCTTCGGCCATCCGATCCGCGTACCGGGAAATCGCGGTTCACGCGGCAGCCCGCAGGTTGGGCAATGTGGCACGGGTCGGGATCGGCTATGTCACGGGCGCCAACGACTTCTTTCACCTGCGCCCGAGCGCCGCGGCCGCGCTCGGCATCCCGAGGGAGATGCTCCGAGTCTGTGTCCGTTCCAACCGCGATCTGGCCGTTGACGATGTCCGCGGGGACGTGGTGAAGACATGGATCGCGGCCGACCGCCCGGTTCTCCTGCTGGATCTGGCTGGAGTGACGAAGCTGCCCCGGTCAGTGGAAGCCTACCTGGCATCCCCGGAGGGACTCTCCGCGAGCCGGACCTACAAGTGCCGCAACCGGAAGCCATGGTTCGCGGTGCCGGACGTACGCACCCCGCACGCATTCCTCTCGATCATGTCCGGCCGCGGGCCGAGACTGGTCGGGAACTCGGCCGGTGTGACCTGCACGAACTCGGTCCACGCGGTCCAGTTCGTGAACGGCGCGAACGTCATGCGGTATGTCCGTAGCTGGCGGAACGAACTCACGACTCTGTCCTGCGAACTGGAGGGACACGCATTGGGAGGCGGTGTCCTGAAGATCGAGCCCGCGGAAGCCCGCCGCGTGCTCCTGGCGCCCGATCTCGACCTGTCCGAGGAACAGAAGGAGATTCTGCGTCGCGGGACCGCGGAGCTTCGTCGGTGGAGGCATTGCCGTGCCGCCTGAGGCGCCGGCGCTCACCAGTCTCGGTGATGCCCTGGTCCGGTTCGCCTTTCCGGATTCCAGTGTTCAGACAAGCCGGCACATCCTTGCGCTTCATTGGTATGTGGCTTGCCGGCTGGTCATCGAGGGCGGAATCGATCCGGACAGGATTCGGCCTCGGCCGCCGATCACAGTGGAGCGCACGCGGTACGGAACCTTCCTGCACCATGATCCCGGCGCCGCGAAACCGGGCGAGCGGACGATACTCGGCGGGCTGAAGACCAAGCGGCTGGATGTGACAGTGGCGATTCCGACAATCGGACCCGCCCTCGCAGTGTCCCTGAAGGGCAGCCACAACGCGTTCCGCAACCTGACCAACCGTATGGAGGAAGCAGCCGGAGACTGCACCAATCTCCATATGTCGTATCCTGCACTGGTCTACGCCTTCTGGCATGTCCTGCGCGCCAATGAAGCCGATGACCCTGCTCCGGTCGCTCATTTTCGCCTCAAGGACGGTCGCTACAATGTGCAGGATGTTGCCGTGCTCCACGCCGGGGTGCTTGCGGAACCCATTCGCCGCTACCGGCGCGCCCTGGAGCGCCTGTCCGACCGGGAAGACCTGCGAGATCACCCCTCTCGCTACGAGGCGTGCGGTCTGACGCTGGTGAAGTCCAGAGGTGGCCCGGACAACTGCGGCGTGTACTCAGGCCATCCCTCCCCCGGATCGGTTCTCGACTACAATCGGATGTTCCAGAGGCTGTACGCCATCTACGACCGCCGCTTCGTCTACGACGCCCCGGCCCTGAGGTCACGAACCGAGCGGGAGACCTGGGACCGGGAGTCGCCGCTCTTGTCCGACACGATTTTCCGGGATGAGGCGTTTGCGGAGATGGAAGCCCGGGTTGAGTGAGCGACGACCGCCGACCTGGGCGAGAGGCCCGCTGACCTCCATCCCAGCCCTTCTGTAAATCACACTTTACATAATGTCATGTCTAATTCTAATATACTATTGGTGCTGTCGTTTGTGGACTATTCTTGCAAAATAGGTATAGTATACCGATATTCCAAACCATGAACCCACCCATCATTCCCCGCATCCTCCGGTCCACCCTGGAGGACCACCTCGCCCTCTTCCCGGCCGTCGCCCTTCTCGGCCCCCGGCAGGTCGGCAAGACTACGCTCGCTCGCGCAATCGCCGACGCACCCCCCGGAACCGCCGCCTGCTCACCCACACCCGGCCTCTACCTCGACCTGGAAAACCCCGCCCACCTCGAGCGGCTCTCGGACGCGCGCGGCTACCTCGGCTCGGTGCGCGACCGGCTGGTCGTCCTCGACGAAATCCACCGTGTCCCCGAGCTCTTCCAGGTGCTTCGCGGCATCATCGACGACCGCATCCGCGATGGCGAAGCCGCCGGCCATTTCCTCATCCTCGGTTCGGCCTCCATGGACCTCATGCGGCAATCTGGAGAGAGCCTCGCGGGCCGAATCGGCTACCTCGCCCTCGATCCCCTGGACATTCGCGAGGCCGCACCCGACAACCCGACCCGTCTGTGGATCCGCGGCGGATTCCCCCGCAGCTTCCTCGCCCCGGGCGACGCGGCGAGCGCTCTCTGGCGGCGAAACTTCATCCGCACCTATCTGGAGCGGGACATTCCCATGCTGGGACCCCGCATTCCCGCCGAGACCCTGCGCCGCTTCTGGACCATGCTGGCGCACTCGCAAGGCGGACTCTGGAAAGCGTCGGTCCTGGCCCGCAGCCTGGGCGTGGACGGCAAGACCGTCATGCGCTACCTCGACCTCCTGGTCGACCTGCTGTTGGTGCGCCGCTTGCCGCCGGTTCACATGAACGTGCGCAAGCGGCTGGTGAAGTCGCCCAAGGTGTACATCCGCGACAGCGGCATCGTCCACGCCCTCCTCGGCCTCGACACATGGGACGATGTGCTCGGGCACCCGGTCGCCGGAAGCAGCTGGGAGGGCTTCGTCGTCGAAACGCTCATCCGTGCGGCCCCGGACCGCACCCGGGCCAGCTTCTACCGCACGGCCACGGGAGTCGAGATCGATCTCGTGCTGGAATTGCCGGGTGGTGCGGTGTGGGCGATCGAGATCAAGCGGGGGATCGCCACCGCGCCTGCCAGGTCGCTGCGGGTTGCGCTGGATGATGTCGGTCCCGACCGCGCGTTTGTGGTGTACGGTGGTGACGAGCGCTATCCGCTGCCGGGCGGCGTGGAGGCTGTGGGGCTGGGGGGGATGGTGGAGGAATTGGCTCACTTCTCGATTTGATACAGGTGCACGTAGTCGACATCGAGTTCGTCACGCACCTTCGCAAGGATGAAATCCGCCCCGATCTGCAGCACCTCGAGATTCGCGGGCAACTCGACGACGCCGAGGTGCCGGCCGTCGGCTCGGAAGATGAAGAACTCGGACATGTCGGGGTCGGCCACGCCGGCGTCGGCGCCATACTTCTCCTGACCCGCCCAAACGTTCCCCTCCGAGTCCGCATGTAGCCGCTCGAAGGTGGGAAGATGGGAGGGGTAGGGGACGGAAAGCTGCCATTGAAGCCACTCCTCGTCTTCGGGCGAGGTCTGCTCGCGAAGCCGGGCCTCGTGCGCCGCCCTGATTTCATCCGTGACCGGGCGAGGTCCACGAGCGAGCCGGAAGATTCGCCGCAGGCGCCCGCTGGCGTCGTAGGCATCGATTGAGTACGAGTCGCCCTCCGTGACGAAGTAGCCGTCCGGTCCCACCGCCATGCTGAACCGGAACTGGAACTGAGGTTCCGCGACACTTCCTTCGAGAAGGTCGTACTGTCCTCCCTTGAAGACGCCCACGGACTCGGGTGCGCCGCCGGAATCGGGGACGATGGCCGCCATCACGGAGCCCCGGATCGTCCCGCTTCCGGCAAGGGGAATCATGTCGGAGTAGGAGCCGAGGAAGGCGCCGTCCGGAAGCGGGCCCCACAGCGTACAGCAAGTGCGCGGACGGCGGCGCACGACAGCCCCGTGAAGACGACCACGGCACGGCGGTATTTCGTCAACATGGTTCCACCGTCTATTCCCCCGACCGCTGCAAAGGCCAAACCTCCACCCCCTCCACCCCCAGTTCGTCCCGGACGCCAACCAGAATGTAGTCCTCTCCAACCTCGAAGATGCGCCAGTCCTTCGGCGTCTCGAAGAAGCCCAGGACCCGCCCCTCCGGATCGAAGACCGTCCAGAGACGCATGGGAAAGTCGTCCGTCACCGACTCGTATTCCTCGATCCAGAGGTGGGACACCCGATCGACCATGATCGATGCGAAGGCGGGGAGGTAATCGGCCACCGGCACCCCCTCGTACCGGGGCATCGCCTCTGCCCGCACAGCGTCGGCTTCGGCTTCGGACAGTCCGTAGATCGGCAACCCCTTCTCGATGTCCGCCACGATATCGGCCTGCGCCGGCACCCGTCGAACAAGGTCGCGCCTGACGATCCGCTCCAGCGAACCGTCCGCGCGGAAGGCCTTGATCTCGTACCGTCCCGTGTGACCGATCGCGACACGGTCGCCCCACGGCGCCCAAACCGGATCCCGTCCCAGGATTGTCCAGAACAGCATCCTGCGCCCGTCCACAGTCTTGCGGAACGGCTCGCCGCCGGGGTGCGTGCCTAAGGAACTCCTGACCCGGCCCTCGGCATCCCTGAGCTGGACGATGAGGGTATCTCCACCTTCGGGGTTGTGGATTGCGAGGACCGAGCCGTCCGCTGCGGGGTCGCCGAAGGTGAACCGCTCGCCGACCTCCTCCAGCCAGAAGGTGCGCCCGTAGTTCCCGTCCGAGTCGAAGACCGACATTCCCAGGCGGGGCGCGTACCAGGCCGCGATCGAATCGCCCGGCCAACGCTCGATCTGCCACAGTTCGAGAAACTCGCCGGGTCCCTCGCCCCTTCCCCCCCAGGTAGCCACGTGGGTTCCCGCAGCGTCGAACACCCGTAGCTCGTGCGTCCCGTTGTTCGCCACGATGATCCGCCCGTCGAGCAGTTTCGTGCCATCCATGACGCGGTGGAGCATGTAGGGTTCTTCGCCTTCGAGGACTCCGATGGAGGCCGCGGGCTCGGGTCCGATGCTCCAGGGGAGGCGGGATCCGTCAGCGGGGCGGGCGTTCTCGACGATTTGGATGCCGGCGCTGTCGCGGGTGACGGTGGGGGGGCTGGGTGTACCGTCGCGATCGGGTGCGCACGCCAGCGGCGCGAAGAGTAACGGGATCGTGAGAATGCGGATCTTCATGTTTCGTCGGGCTCCTCTGCCTGGTTGGTCACCGCTCCAGCGGCAACAACTGCACATAATCCACTTCGAACTCGTCCTTGACCCGCCCCAGGATGAAATCCTCGCCGATCTGCAGGATGTCGAAGCCCGCCGGCGTCTCGACGAATCCCAGCACGCGGCCCTCCGGATCGAACACGGTCCATAGCGGCGCCGGGTTCTGCTCCTGTGGCAGGTCGTACTCGCGGACCCACAGGTGGCCCGTGTCGTCGGCCAGGACCGTCGAAAACGCCGGGAAATGCTCGGCGAGGGGCAAGGATTCCAACGATGGCATGATCCATTCTTCCACCTGGGCCTCCGACATCAGCTGTCCGCTCGAATTGACGAACGTGCCAAAGGAGGCCTTGCGCTCTTCCAGAAAGAGGTGTCGATCAGCCTCGGTCGGCACCATCGGCACGTGGTCACGTCTGACAATGCGTGCGAGTGTGCCATCGGCATGAAGGGCCCTGATCTCGTAAGGCTTGTTCCAGGTGGCGACAATGAGATCTCCCCAGGTTGTCGTCACCAGTTTCCGGCTGTAGGCGGGCTCCACCGTCTCGGTCTCCCCGTCGACGTCGACATCTCTCCTTGTGATCATCTCGCTGTTCCGATAGTGACCAAGCGAAGCATGAAGTCCGCCGTCCCCATCCCAAACGTCGACGATGATCGAGCCGAGGACCTCCTCCCCCATGACGGAGAGGATCGTTCCGTCCTGGCGTACCGCCACGGGTCTCGGGTTCGCCCACGACTGTTCCGGGTGGTTACCCCGCAGGAAAATGGAGCGCGCGTGGCGACCGTTGGCATCGAAGAACGAAATCCCTTCCTTGCCCGAATACCAGGCCACAATAGAGTCCCCCGGCCACGGTCCCGCACCGAACAGACCGGAAAACTCCCCGGGACCCGGTCCCTTCCCTCCCCAGGACATCAGATGGTTCCCGGTCGCGGTGAAGACCCGCATCTCGTCCGTGCCAAGGTCCGGTACCACAATGCGTCCGTGCGGCAACCTGAAGGCGCTGCGGACCATGTCGAACAGGTACGGTTTCTCGCCCTCGACCGCGCCGATCGCCACAGTCGGTTCCGGCCCGATTCGCCACCCGAGGCGCGAGCCGTCGGCAGGGCGGGCGTTTTCGGTGATCAGGATGCCTGCGCTGTCGCGGATTTCGGAGGTCGGCTGGTCGGCGCCCTGGGCCGGCTCCTGTTGATCCAGATCCTGCTGGCAGGCGAACGTGCCCAGGGCGGCGATGGCCGCGACCGCCGCGAGGATGCGAATCTTCATGTCTCCAACCTCCCGTTGTCAGCTTCCCGAACGCTCCAGCGGCCACAACTGCACATACTCCACATGGAGTTCATCATAGATGTGCCCCAGGATGTAGTCCTCGCCAATCTCGTGGATCACCAACCCCTCTGGAGTCTCCACGTACCCCAGCACCCGTCCCTCGGGATCGAACACGGTCCAGAGCACGCCGGGCCGCCGCGAGCCGGGGACTTCGTATTCCTCGACCCAGAGGTGGTCGAGCTTGTCGACGATGATCGAGGCGTATGCTGGAATGCGCTCCCCGACCGGATAGTCCCGGTATCGTTGGCGTTCCCGCTCCTGCTCCTCTTCGATTTCGCTCGTCAAGCTCTCCGGCGGATAATAGACCTGTTCCTCGATATAGGCCTCGATTTCCGCCCTCGTCGGAGCGCGGGATTCATGTTCCCGGCGGACGATCCGCGCGATCGTCCCGTCCCTCTCGAACGCGGTGATCTCGTACCACTCCGTCCTACTGTGGACAATCAGATCTCCCCACGGCTCCTGGACGACTCTCCAACCCAGAATCCTCGGAGTTGCGCTTCCGTCGATGAGCACCACCTGACCCGGATGCGTGCCCAGTGAACTCGCCAGCCGGCCGTCCGCATCCCGTATCTCGACCGGCACTTCAACGTCGCTGTGCGGATCAACGCCAGCCAGGATCAAGCCGTCACGCGTCACCGCCCCCGGGCGGACATAGCGTGATCTCGGGTCGTCGGGGTCTCTCTCCAGAGTGATCTCGCGCGCGAAGTTGCCATCGAGGTCGAACACCGAGACGCCGCGCCGGGGTCCGTACCAGGCGGCGATCGAGTCCCCCGGCCAGGGCTCGACTTCCACCAGGGCGTTAAATTCGCCGGGCCCCTCGCCCGAACGGCCCCAGCTTGCCAGATGGACTCCGGAAGCGTCGAAGACTCTAACCTCGTTGCTACCACTGTTGGGGATGACGATGCGCCCGTCTGCCAGTCTCATGGCATCCCGGATGCCGCTGAGCATGTAAGGTTCCTCGCCCTCGACTTCGCCGATCGAGACTGACGGCTGGGATCCCACCTGCCATAGCCGGGAGCCCGTTGGAGGCCGTTCGTTTTCGACGATCCGGATCCCGGCACTGTCGGAGGTTACCGAAACGGACAGGTCGGTCGGGTCCGGGTCTTGCTCATCCAGGTCCGGCTGACAACCGGGCGTGGCCAGACCGACAAGGAGGAACAGGAGGGGATGCCGTACCCGACGGGTGTTTATGAGGAGCTCCTGTTGGTCAGCGCATGTCAGGGAACCAAACACACAATGCTACATTACAACATGTAATGCGTAATTGACATTATGTAAAGTGCAATTGACATCTGGCCCAAATCGTGCGTTCCCTCCTCCCGTCCGTAGCCAGTCTCGCTCTCTCAGCGCTCCAACGCCCACAACTGCACGTATTCCACGTACATTTCGTCCCACGAACGCCCGAGGATGTAGTCCTCGCCGATCTCGAAGATCTCCAGCCTGTCCGGCGTCTCCACGAACCCGAGCACCCGCCCCTCGGGGTCGAAAATCGTCCAAAGTGACCCTGGCCGCGCCTGGCCCGGAGGCTCGAATTCCTCTACCCAGAGGTGGTCCAGCCTGTCGACGATGACTGACGAGAAGGCCGTAATGTGCTCCGCGACCGGGACGGACTGGAGCCTCTGGCGCACCTCCGCCTGGTACTCCTCGATCTGGGTTGGTGTCAGATCCACGGGCAACCAGGAGGCTCGTTCCTCGATATAGGCGTCGACCTCTGCCTGGGTTGGTGGACGCGCCACATGATCGCGCCGCACGATCCGGGCCAGCGACCCATCCTCGGCGAACGCTCTGATCTCGTAGCGATTGTTCATGTTGTGAACGATCAGGTCACCCCACGGCACCTGAACTGCTGTCGCGCTGTAGATCGGATCGGATCGACGTCCATCCGGGGTGATGTGGCGCTCGTCACCGGGATGCTCTCCGAGTGAACTGCGCAGCCTGCCCTCGGCGTCCCGGATTTCGACCACTACCGGGTCGAGGACATGCGGGTGGTGTCCGGCCAGGATCGTGCCGCCCGGGGTCACCGCCATCGCACGCACGGATGCAAACGGACGCTCGACGGTTGGCTCCAGGGTGAAGGCGCGGCCGAGATTCCCCTCGGAGTCGAAGACCAGTACACCATTGCGGGGCCCGTACCACGCGATGATCGAGTCACCGGGCCAGGGTTCGACAACCTCCAGGTACTGGAACTCTCCCGGCCCCTCACCGGGACCGCCCCAGGTCGCCACATGTATCCCCAACGCGTCGAAGACCCGCATTTCGTTGTCTCCACTGCTCGCAACCACAATCCGTCCGTCGGGGAGCCTCATGGCATCCGAGACCTGGTAGAGCATGTAGGCGTCTTCGCCTTCCCGGTCCCCGATCGAAAGGGTCGGCTCGGGTCCGACCTGCCACACTCGCGATCCCTCATGCGGCTTCGCATTCTCGATGATCTGGATGCCTGCGCTGTCGCGGGTCGCGGTGGCGAGGCCGGATCCGTCCTCTTGATTCGGCTGGCACGCCGCCGCGCCGAACAATACGAAAACCAGGAGTGGTCGATTCCTCATCGTTCGTGCAACTCCCTTCATGGGTGGCACATTGCCAGGAAACCGGTTCGCGGGCCGGGTAGGGCGGCACATTGCCAGAAACCCTGCCCCGATCGCGGGCCGGGCAGACACCGGCCGGTGTCAACATAGGTTCCGATGCCTTGTTTGTGACAGTAACTTGCTTCGCCCTGCAAGACGGCGTTCGAGGCCACTGTAGCAATAATTGACACAGCACTCAATCCCTGCGATCTTCTTGACATGGCTATACGGCAAACGCGAAGCATCTCACTACCACCGCAACAGGACGCCTTCGTGGAACGATTGGTCTCGCGTGGGCGTTACCGTACGGCCAGCGAAGTAATGCGGCACGGATTGCGTCTGCTGGAGGAAGCGGAGCACCGCAGGCTGCTCGAGAAGTGGATGCTTGAAGGTCTACTCGACGAGGAACGCGACAGGATCCCGCCCGAGCTTCTCGACCGCGCGAGAGCCCACTTCCGCCGACTTGCGAACGATGCTCTTCGCGAAGTGGCGGATGACCACGTGTCCGATGGGCCAGAGACCATGGACCGGCTGAGAGAACGTATTGAGGAGCGGTCCTGACGGTGCCGCCGGGCTACCGGCTCAGCCGCACTGCCGAGGACGATCTGGAGGGAATCCTCGAATGGGTCCTGGAAGTGTCCGGACCCAATCGCGCGCAGCATGTTCACGCCAGATTCGTCGAGGCTTTCGAGCACCTTGCCGAGATGCCGGGCTCCGGGTGGAAACGCGGCCGAATCACAGGTGACCGGGTCCGGTGGTGGCGGGTATTCAGCTGGATTGTCCTCTACGACTGGGAGACTACGCCTATCACGATCCTGCGGGTCGTCCACACGGCACGGGCCCTTGATCGCATTTTGGATCCAGATGCCTTCGGGTCCGTATTCCGCCGATGCCGATCACCGATTCCGCCATGCCGATCACCGATTCCGGGGCATGCCGATCACCTTGGAGGAGAGCGGAGGTCCATAGGGGCGCTGGGGTCGGGTTACGGGTTTGAAGTTTAGGGGTTGGAGGGGGTAGTCGTCGAGTGTGAGCGTTGTCCAATGAGAAATGATCATGAGCGGGGAGCCGGTTTCCAACGGGAAGTGAGTATCCATGTCGCAAGCCGGCGGGGCGAGTCGCAGCTCCAGTGCGAGCGGGTCCGGGGCAGAGGTATGACGTAGCCATCAGGCGGTGGCGGGCGGTTCCGGCGTCCACAGGCGATCCTGCTGCACGAGGGCGTTGGCGAGGACGACGAGCTTTCTCATGACGGCCGTGATGGCGACCTTGGGCGGCTTCCCGGCTTTGACGAGTGCCGCGTACTTCCGTCCGAGGGCGGGATTAGCGCGGATGGCGGCCAGTGCAGGCATGTAGAGCATCCGGCGAGCCTTGTCCCTTCCGCCCTGGATGAAGCTGCGCCCCCTCCAGGTACCGGACTCCCGGGTCACCGGAGCCAGCCCGGCGAGACTGGCGGCCTGGGGGCCGGTCATGGTGCCCAGTTCGGGCATGTGAGCGATCAGGCCCGCAGCGGTGACGCCGGAGATGCCCGGGATCGAGGTCAGGATCTCGCAGCGGCGCTTGAGCGTCTCCTCGCTTTGGAGAAGCTTGGCGATCACGGCGTCGATGCGCTTCAGCTGACGCTCGATTTGCGCCAGACGCTCCTTGTTGACCCGCTTGGCCAAGGGGTGGCGCAAGTGATTGCCGCGGTTGAGAGTACGAGTCCGGTCCGCCACCAGCCCATCGCGCACCAACCTCAGTTCGGCGAGGTCGCGCTCGTTCCCGGACGTTGCCTTGGTCGGGCGGAGATCGTCGATCACGGCGGCCATCCGCGCCAACGTGCGCGCGTCGATCGCGTCGGTCTTTGCGCGTCGCCCCTGCGATCGGGCGAAGCAACGGACCTGGTACGGATTGATGGCATAGAGGGGAAGTCCGGCCCTCAGCAGCACCTCCTCGAAGTCGCGATGCCAGGGCCCGGTGGGTTCGTAGGCGATCCGGCCGGCCTCGGGGCCGATCCAGGCGATCAGCTTCCGGAACCCGGCCGTGTCGTTCGAGAACCGGGCGGCCCTCCCCTCGGGCGCGGCGTAGGCGTCGAGCCAGGCTTTCGAGATGTCGATCCCGACGGTATGCTCGGTCATATTCCCTTCTCCTGTGCTTGTCATGCGAGCCATTATGCTCAGGTATCCATTCAGGACGTTGGGAAGGACGGTGGCGACCAAACTCACTTGCGGCCCCTTACGGCCAAGCCTGAAACGATCCGACCACCGCCCCCCTTCGGCGCCCCGCGGGGCGCCGAAGGGCCGGGTTTTCCCTGCCACCCGGGTCTGAGACTAACAGACAAGCATGAGCGGGGGTGCGAGCAGATCATGGGAGCATGATCGTGACACTCAGCACCGAACGGATTCGCACCGTCGACGACATCCGCGCCTTCCTCGGCGGGAGCGAGGGGGCGGACATCGCCCCCCACGACCGTGAGGCGGCATACGCGTTCATTGAGCGGACGCTGGTCCGGTTCCGCTACCACTTCGGCCTGTCGAGGGCCGGGAAGGGCCTGGTCAGGAAGTACGCCGCCAAGGTCACCGGCTACTCGGACGCCCAGCTGACGCGGCTGATCAGGCAGCAGCGCCGCACGGGCCGCATCCGCGACCACCGGCTGCGCCCTCCTTCGCGTCCCTTCGCCACGGTCTACACGACCGCTGACGCGATACTGCTGGCGGAGGTGGACGAGGCCTTCGGCCAGCTCTCGGGACCGGCGACGAAGAGGATCCTGTGGCGCATGTACCATGTCTTCGGCGACAAGCGCTTCGAGCGCCTGGCGGGGATTTCGAACGGCCACATCTACAACCTGCGTGCCCGCCGGGCGTACCGGCGTGCCCGGACCACGTACCGCGCGACGCGGGGCTCGTCGTCGCCGATCGGGCAGCGGCGCAGGCCCCGGCCGGAGGGCCGCCCGGGCTTCGTGCGGGTCGACACCGTGCACAGCGGCGACCGCGACGGCGAGAAGGGGGCCTACGTGATCAACATGGTCGACGAAGTGACGCAGTACCAACAACTTGCGTCGGTTCGGCGGATCACCGAGCAGTTCATGGTCCCCGTGCTCGAGGTGCTCGTCGGCGCGTTCCCCTTCCGCGTCCTGGCCTTCCATTCCGACAACGGGTCGGAGTACATCAACCACCGGGTCGCGGAGATGCTGAACAAGCTGCACGTCGAAGAGTTCACGAAGTCGCGGCCCCGGCGCTCGAACGACAACGCGCTGGTCGAGTCCAAGAACGGCAACGTCGTACGCCGGTGGCTGGGGCGCAGCCACATCCCGGAGTCTCTGGCACCGGATGCCGACGCGTTCCTGCGCGACCATCTCTCGCCCTTTCTCAACCATCACCGCACCTGCCTCTTCGCGGTCGAGGTCGAGGATGCGAACGGGCACCGCCGCAGGAAGTACCCCCAGGAGCTGGTCATGACCCCGTACGAAAAGCTCGGATCGCTGCCCGGGGCCGACGGCTTTCTGAAGCCCGGCATCACCTTCGAGCAGATTGACGCCGCGGCGCACGCCGTGGACAGCCTCAAGGCGGGCCAGGAGGTCCAGCGGGCCCGCAAGGCGCTCTTCCACCTCATCGCCAAGGCGCTGAACCCCGCAGCATGACCGGCCCCGCCCGCCCCTCGGCTCGCTCCGCTCGCCTCGGGGCTGGCGGCCCTTGCGCCGCCCCCTCCCCCACCCCACCATCCCAACCTCCATCCACCCCTCACCATCACACCCCCCAACCTCGGCCCCTCCCCCCCGGCTCGTTCATGATCATGTCCGGGTTGGAAAACACTGTGTGAAGGGACCGTTGGCAGTGTGTTGCTGGGACGGCCGGCGGGCCGGTTTTTCCGGAGGGGTGTAGGTAGGGCGAAGGTCTTCGGACGGCCTCTACGGCGCTCTGGAGAGCGGTTTTGCGAGGGAACCGGGCCATTTGTCCCGGATTGGGGGGTGCGGACGGATCCGGGCCGGCCGCAACGGAACGCCCGGACGGCCGCACGGCCCGCTCAGAGCTGTCTTTCCGTCTTTTCACCCCCGATCGCAGGGAGAGACGCGCTTCCAGAGGCATGCTTGAGCCCGGTCTCTCGGCGGATCAGGCGTCGCCGGGGACGGCGTCGGCTTCCTTCGTCGAGTCGTAGAGCCTTCTCATCGATCCGCCCTTGAGGGCGATGCGGTGCGCGTTGTTGAGCAGTCTGTCGAGGATGGCGTCGCCGAAGGTGGGATCGCCGACGACCTCGTGCCAGTGCTCGACGGGGACCTGGCTGGCCAGCAGCGTGCCGCGGCGGGCGTAGCGGTCGTCGAGGACCTCGAGGAGGTCGTGCCGTCCCTGTCCCGAGAGCGAAGCGAGCCCCCAGTCGTCGAGGACGAGGAGCCACGTCCGGGCGAGCCTCTGGATGACCTTGGGATACGACCCGTCGCCGCGGGCGAGGGTGAGTTCGTCAAGCAGGCGGGAGACGCGGTAGTAGCGCGTCGAGATTCCGGCGCGGCAGGCCTGGTGGCCCAGCGCGCACGCCAAGTAGGATTTTCCCGAGCCCGTGGCACCGCTGACGAGCACGGTTTGGCCGTCCCGGATCCACTGCCCGGAGGCGAGGCGGAGCACGAGGGATTTGTCCAGTCCGCGAGGGGCCTTGAAGTTGATGTCTTCGATGGTCGCGTCGAGGTGGAGCTTGGCGTGGCCTTTCAGTCGCTGGTAGCGGCGCTGCTTCCGTTCGGTCTTCTCGCGTTCGAGGAGCAGGGAGAGGCGGTCCTCGAAGGACAGTTCGGCGATGTCGGGCATGGCGGCCTGTTCCTGGAAGGCCTCGGCCATGCCGGAGAGCCGGAGTTCGTGAAGCAGGTCGAGGGTGGGTTGGCGAAGCATGATGGTCAGGACTCCTTTCCATTCTGGGGAGTGTAGTACCCGGGCCCGCGGATGTTGGCGTGGTGGCCGGGGAGGGAGAGCGTGTACTGGTGGTCGTCGCCGGCCTGGTCGAGGCCGGTCGCGAGGATGGACTTGACGGACTTGTAGCTCAGCGTGCCGATGTCCAGCGCGTGGCGGCAGGCGGCCTCCAGGCGCTCGGCGCCGTAGGCCCGCAGCAGTGCCTTGAGCCCGAGGCAGCTGCGGTAGCCCTGTTCGGGGTGGGGCCGGCTGTCGAGGAGTTGTTCGACGAACGCGGCCGTGTGCGATCCGGTCCTCTGTCCCCAGGCGATCAGTCGGGACGGCGTCCAACCCGCATGGGCGCGGTGCGAGGCGGGCATGTGCGACGGTTCGGTCGCGTATCCGCCCTTCCTGTGGACCCGTAGGTGCGCGGCCACCCGGCGGTACTTGTGGAAGATCTCGACGGTCTGGGCCGTGAGCCGAACGTCGACCTCGCAGCGGCCCAGCGGGTGGGGGACGCTGTAGAGCGCGTGCTCGACCTGGATGTGGTAGTCGATGTTGACCCGCGCCTTGCGCCACTCCGCGTATTCGTAGCGCTCGGCCGGAAGCGGCTTGAGCGCCGGCCGGTCGAGATCCTCGAACCAGCTGCGGCGGCTCCCATCGGTCTTGTCGAACGGCCGCTCGTTCAGCGCGGCCAGCAGCGGCGCGATGGCGTCGCGGAGTTCGCCGAGCGAGAAGAACGTATGGTTGCGCAGCGGCGCCATGACCCAGCGCTCGACGTGTTGGACTGCGGTTTCCGCCTTGGCTTTGTCCCGAGGTGCCCGGGGCCGCGCCGGCAGCACTGCGGTTCCGTAGTGGGTGGCCAGTTCCTGGTACGTCGGGTTCAAGTCCGGCTCGTAGCGGCTGGCCTTGTGGACCGCGGCCTTCTCGTTGTCCGGGATCACGAGTTCGGGCACCCCGCCCCAAAATTCGAACATCCGGACATGCGACATCGTCCAGTCCGGCAGGGACCGGCTCCGGGTCACGTCCACGAAGGTGTAGTTCGACGCGCCGAGGACACCGACGAAGACCATGACGTCCCGCGCCTCGCCGGTCTTCCGGTCCACGACTTCGAACTTCGGGCCCGCGTAGTCCACGAACGCCTTTTCGCCCGCCCGGTACACCTGCCGCATGACCACGTCGATCCGTCCCCGCCACGCCCTGTAGCGCTCGCAGAACCAGCTGTACCCGTAGCCGTTCGGATGCGCCGCCCGGTACTCCAGCCACAACAGCTGCAGCGTCACGCCCTTGTGGCGTTGAAGCTCCCGGTGAACCTGCTCCCAGTTCGGCTCCGGCCGGGGAACCCGCGACGGTGGCAGGGGCGGGAACAGCGCCGCCTCAAGCGCGGCGTCGTCCAGCCCCTCCGGCAACGGCCAGGAGAAGCCCCCGGCGCTTGCCCGCCGCACGTAATCGCTCACCGTGCTGTTGGCGATGCCGAGCGATCTGGCGATCTCCCGGTGGCTGCGCCCGGCCTCGTACTTCAGACGCAGCACTTCTCGAATCTTCCGCATGGACAACCTCTTCTGTGACACCCTCTTTCTCCTCGTCTCAAGGAACCTCTGGCGAGGATGGAAGAGGGTGTCGCTACAGCAGGTTCTCCAGCGCTCCTACTCGCTCACTCCAAGGTGATCGGCATGCTCTGGAATCACTGATCGGCATACTCTGGAATCGGTGATCGGCATGAAATGGAATCACTGATCGGCATGGGCCGGAATCAGCATCGGGCCGTGATTCGCACCGAGTGAAGTCCGATACATCGTGTTGTTCCTGAGAGCCGTACCGCGAGTGGATCGCTCAGCTGCGGTCCTTCAGAACCCGGAGGCCGCCCCCTCACGTTTCAGCTGAAACGCCCGCACATCCGTTCACCACTCGAACACCGCCGCCCCCCGCCCCAACTGCAACACCAGCACATCCGGGTCGATCACCACGCGCTCGGGCTCAAACCCCGCCCGGATCGCGAACTCCACCGCCTCCCCCGCCCCCACCTCCACCCCCACGCGCGCTTCTCGATACCCCTCCGCCACCACCGTCCGCCCCCCATCATCCCCCTCATCCGACCACCGCCCCCCCACCACCGCCCCCACCTGCACCCTCATCCTCCCCGTCCCCACATTCTCCACCGTCCCCCGCACCACCCACTCCTCCCCCTCCCGAACCTTCGTCACATCCGACAACCTGTACTCCGGCAACACCACCTCGAGGAACCACTGCTCGGCGAACGCGTCGAACGCCACCGTGTCCGGCGCGAAGTCCCTTAGCACCGCCAGCATGTCCTGAATCACCGGATGGTCCGGGTCCTCCCTGTACTTCCCGATGAACGCCCTTAGTCCCGCCAGGATATTGTCCCGCCCCATCTCCTGTTGCAGCATCCACATCGCCCAGGCGCCCCTGTTGTAGGCGCCGCCCTCCGACTTGACCATGGCGCGCTCCGTGTCCACGCGCCGCCGCTGGACGTACTCCTCTTCCATCCGCTTCGTGAACTCGATCCGGTAGCGGTCGCCGTAGACCTGCTCGTGCAGCAGGGTCGTCGCGTAGTGGGACATCCCCTCCGACAGCATGTTGCCCCCCGGACCCCGGCCCGGCCCGAGCAGGTTGCCCCACCATTGGTGCGCGGCCTCGTGCGCCACCACCATGAACCCGAGGTGGGAGCGGGGGTCGCGCTGCGTCAGGAATCCCATCTCCTCGCTGAAGGTGATGTTGGTGGGAAACCCCTGCGCGCCTCCGGAGAAGGCCGGCATCTCCGAGAGCTTGAGCACGCTCCACGGGAAGGGATGAAACCACTCCGAGTAGTACCTGCGGGCCGCGTCCAGGGTGGCCGACATCTCCTCGACGTAGTAGTCGTGCGCCGGATGATGGTAGATCGCCGTCCCGTCCCCTTCGATCACGCTGTACTTCCCGGCGATGATGTTGAACATGCGCACCGGGTGGTCGGTCTCCCACACCACCGTGCGCCTGCCGTCCTCGACCTCGTCGCTGACCACTTGGCCCACGCCGTTGGCCGTGTACTCCTCCGGGATGGCGATGCGGGTGCGAACCGTGAAGGGCTTCCCCGCCCACCCGATCAGCGGCTCGGTCTCGCCCAGGTAGAAGTCGTCCTCGACTTCGCGTCGGCGGAAGCCCGGCGACCCGATCGAAGCGTCGTAGCCCGGAACCGGCGCGAATGTCGGCTCGAAGCCGTTGAGCACCACGCCCGATTCCAGGACGAACTGGCTGGCGCCGCCGGGTCGCCGGCTTATGCCTTCGAGCCGGACCAGATCGTAGCTGAAGCCGATGGTGACGGTATCGCCGGGGGCCAGGGGCTCGGCGGGCGTGAAGACGAACAGGTTGTCGCGGTCCTCGGGTTCGTGAGCCTCTCCGGCGAGCGTCCATTCGATGGGATGCCAGGGCCCGGCCGTGATCGGTAGCTCCTCGTACGGGTAGTCGCGGTGGTTGAGGAATGTGTACGCGCCCTCGACGGCGATGGATCGCTCGGCCGGCTCGATCGCCAGATCCAGGTCCACATGCGACACCGAAGGCATCTCGAAGCCGTTCCAGGTCGCGAAGTTGCGCTCCCAGTAGTCGCCCCTCCACTCGCCCACGCCGGAACGCTGGTAGCCGGAACGGCCGCCGAAGTAGAGCATCGACGCCAGCACGGCCGGCACGATCGCGAGGGGCAGAAGGCGTAGCGCGCTAAGGGCCAATGCTTTGGGACGCATGCGGTTCAGCGTCGCCGTCGCGTCGAAGGCACGGCGCGGGAACCACCGCACCGACAGCGCGACGAGAAGCGGGACGAAGGCGAGATAGAGCAGACGGTTCAGCAGGATCGGGGTGCCGTGCAGGCTGAAGGCACCCATGTCGGTCCAGCGCACCAGGTTCCACCCGAGCCAGTTGGTCAGCCAGCCCGGGGTCCCCTCGGTTTCCAGCTTGTAGATCGTGTAGACGAGGATCGCGAGCCCGCCCACGTACGCCGCGTAGCGGTTGCGCAGGAGGGAGAAGATCGCCGTCACGAGCGCCGTCCAGAAGGCGAAGGTGGGCAGCAGCACGCCGCCCCAGACCGCGACGAACGGGAAGAGATCGTATCCCACCGGACTGTCGTTGACGATTTGGTGGTACAGGATGATGCCCACGCCCGACAGCAGCGCGGCAACGAGGATCAGGCCGGCCATGGCCGCGATGCCCATTGTCTTGCCCAGCAGCATCGCACCCGTGCCGACCGGCGCCGAGTTGAAGATCTCGTGCATGCGCCGATTGCGTTCCTTGTGGAGCGACTCGACCGTGTAGAAGAGCAGAAGGAAGCAGATCAGCAGGTTCAGGGTGTTGAGTTGCTGCTCGGCAATGGTGCCGGGGGTCAGGAGGATGCGGGACCCGAAGTAGCTGTAGCCGAGCGCCGTCGTCGAGATCGCCTGCAGCAGGATCAGCGGCACGAAGAAGTAGATGGGCGGACGGGCCACAAGGTCCCGGACCTCGCTGCGAGCGATCGCCATGGTGGCTTGGAGGAAGCCGAGCGGACGGGTCGCCATCTCCAGATCCTTGAGCGGCGTCCCTGACGCGGGTTTGGCCTTCACGGAAACTCTGCGGCGACGGAACAGTCGCATGAAGCGCGAATCGGAGCCTCCCGCCCGGAGACGGCGTGTGTAGCTTGCGACGGCCCCGGAGACCGCGACCAGCCCGGCGGCGCAATACGCCAGCCGGCTCAACACGAAACCCACGTCGGGTTGAAGCGGCGACGTGTTGTAGAAGTCGACCCCGCGGTCAACCTTGAGGAACGTCTCGATCAGCCAGCGGAAGCCGGACGGATCGATCAGCATCAACGCCCGGTTGAGCTCCGGCGACAGCCAGCCCGGCGACCAGGTGGTCAACACCGTGAACGTCAGCAGGAGCGTCACCAGCGGGAACAGAAAGACCAGGATCGGACGGCGCGACCAGGTGCCGATCAGGAACGGGACGCCCGCGAACAGGAGGATCTGCGGGACCCCGAAGAGCAGCGTCGGGAAGAGGTAGTTGGCCAGCGAGAAGAAGCCGATGTGGTCCTTCCCGCTCTGCAGGACATGGTTGAAGCCCATCGACACGCACAGGTAGAGCGTCCAGATGAAGACGAAGACGGCCACGCCCCCCCAGAACTTGCCCCACAGGTACTCCCGGACGGTGAGGCGCGTCGCATGGAACACCTCCCCGACGCGGAGTTCGATGTCGCGGATCACCGTCAGCCCGGAGAAGATCGCCAGAAACAGTCCGCCCAGCGAAATGATCAGGACGGCCTGGACCCGGCTCTGACCGAAGACCGAGGTCAAGTGGGGGCTTCCGGCCTCGCCGCCGCCCGACGCAATGGTCACCGAGCCGTCGGACAGGCCGAGCGCCAGGAACCCCATGAGGAAGAGTAGGATCCAGTAGCCGGGGCGGCGAACTCCGGTCAGGAATTCCCGCCAGGCGACCTCACGCCACCTTGTGAAACTGTTCACAAGCGGGGCTGCCGGCTGACTTGACACTGGACGGGCCCGGACGAGCGGCGAGAGGGGCGGAGTAGGCTGGCGTTTTTCACGGGCTGGTCGACCATCAAGCCCTGCTTTCGACAGGCTGGGGTGGGGTTGTCAGGGGGCTCTACGCCGGTGGGGCAGGCCGGGTTTCCGCGATGTTGTAACTTTCCCACGCCAATCCCGGGCGGCCACCCTACCGAAACCATGCTGCCACCAGAGGGTATGGGTATCAGATCAGAAGCGTCGTCGCAACCAATCCGACAGAAGAATGAATAGACCGTTTTACCCGCCTGTCCCCGTCGTTCTCGCAATCGTCGCCGCGTTTGTTTTGGCTGGAGGATCCGGGTGCGATTCCCCACCCGGCGAACCCACCGATTCCCCGCCCGCCGAACGCACGGTCGTTCCCGGGTCGCTTTCCGACGGGGTGTGCGCCTTCACGTTGATCGAGCCACAGGATGATGCCATAGACTTCACCCACTCGACGCGGCTCGGGGCAGAGGGGCCCGAGCCCGGGCCGGGCTTTCTGACCGGCGCCACGACAGTCAGCGACATCGTGCGGGACGCGCGGGGAAGGTACTGGGTTGGCCAGGATACGGAGATCAAGGTCTTCGGGCCCGACGGGGAGTTCGCCGCCACCGTCGGGCGGGCGGGCGAAGGACCGATGGAGTTCGGCCACGTCCACCCCTTTCATCTGGACAGCGCGGGTCACGTGCATGTGTACGACCTTCTCAAGAGAATCTCCGTAATCGGGGAGGACTTCGAGTTGGCCCGAGAGATGAGGTTTGCTTACCCCGGCATTACCATGGCGCCCCTCGACGACGGCGCACGCTACGTGTTTGCAGCCTTTGTCTCAGCAGAAAACAGGAGCGGGCTTCCCCTTCATGTCCTCGATGACGGCGACATCGTCCAGTCGTTCGGAATCGTCCCGGGCCAGGACAGCGTCACGGACTATTTCACGGCCGAACGCTGGCTGAGCACCAGCGGTTCCTGGGATGTCTTCGCGGTGCCGTTCTGGGACTACGTGATCGAGTCCTGGACCGAGGACGGGACCAGAAGCGGAAGACTCGAAGGACCGGACCTCGACGACGGACTCCGCACTCCCGATGGCTCGTGGTCACTGGAGAATCCGCCGTGGAGCCGGGTTCGAGACCTCAAGGTCACTGGTGACGGGCGCCTGTGGGTGATCGTGCAGATTCGCCAGGAGGACTGGCGGGACCATGTGACCGAGGTGACCAGGCCGGACGGCACCACATCGCTGGAATGGCCCTGGGACGATCCCGGGGCTCTCTACCGCAGCCGCCTGGATGTGTTCGATCCGGTCGCCTGTACCATGCTGGGATCACGGTGGTTTGACGGAGAGGGCGTCCTGAGCGGCTTCGTGGACGGCGCGAGTGTAGAGGTTTCCGAACTCTTCTACGGGCGCCTCGGCGACCCGCTGATCAATATCTGGGACGTGGAACTGCGTTGAGGCGGTAGAACCGGACGGATCGATCCGCATCACGGCGAGCGATTCATTGTGGTACTCGACCTGGTACCATTGTCCGGGTACCTTACCATGTCAGAACCAAGCTGGACCTACCCCGCTTTCACGGACGGTTATGTTTTGGTGTTGATGGTGTCTGATAATGGTTTCTTTTTCTCGCTCTTTCAACGGTGGAGAGGGGTAACGAGCGACCCCGACGAAGCGAGCAGGCCGGAGAAGCCCGGAGAGCTTCGGCCGCCCCGGAGCTGCAGGTTCGCTTCAGGCCGCATGGTTGAGTTTCTCGAAGTCCGCCGGCGATTCGTAGCCGAGCGCGGAGTGGAGTCGGCGGGTGTTGTAGAAGCCCTCGATGAATTGGAAGACTTCACGCCGCGCCTTGGCCACCGTCGGAAAACGCCGCCGGTCGATGAGTTCGCACTCGAGCGTGGCGAAAAAGCTCTCACACATAGCGTTGTCGTATGCGTCGCCCACCGAGCCCATCGACTGCGCGATGCCCGCCTCGCGACAATGCTCCCCGAACGCCAGCGACGTGTACTGCGAGCCTTGGTCGGAGTGATGGACGACTCCACCCCTCGGCTGGCGGCGGCGGACCGCCATCTCCAGCGCGGCCCCGACCAGCTCGGCCTTCATGTGGGGTGCCATCGCCCAGCCGACGATCCGCCGGCTCCAGGCATCGAGCACCACGGCGAGGTACAGCCAGCCGGTCCAGGTGGGCACGTACGTGATGTCCGCCACCCACAGTTGGTCGGGACCCTTGGCCGAAAAGTCCCGGTTCACCAGGTCCGGCGCGGGCTCGGCCTTGGCGTCCCTCTTCGTCGTGCCCGTCTTGAATCGCCTCCGCGTCACGCCCTCGATGTCCAGCTCCCTCATCAGGCGTGCCACTCGCTTCCGGCTCACACGCTCGCCGTCGGCCAAGAGCGCCGCGTGGATCCGCGGGCAGCCGTAGGTCTCGTCGCTGTCGCGCCAGATCGCCTTGATCCTGACCTTGAGCTCGGAGTCTCGCCCCGCTCGCGCCGAGGGCGGACGGTTCAGCCAGCCGTAGTACCCGCTGGGGGAGAGACCCAGCACCCGGCACATGGCTGCAAGCGGAAAGGTTGCCCGGTTCGCCTTCATGAACGCATACCCCCGCCAGGGATCGATTCGCTCTCCCTCGCGAACCAGGCCGCGGCTTTTTTTAGGATGTCCCGCTCCATCCTGAGCCGCTTGACTTCCCGCTTCAGCTCCCTCATCTCCTTGCGTGCCTCCGTCGTCAGACCGTCACTGCGCCGGCCCTCGTCCAGGTCCGCCTGCTTGACCCAGTTCCGGATCGTCTGCTGCGAAGGCTCGAACTCGCGTGCGAGAGACCCCGGACTACGCCCGGCTCTCACCAGCTCGACGATACGTTCCTTGTACTCGGGCGGATACCGCCCTCGTCTTCTTCCCGCCATGACTCACCTCCTTGGTTGAACCCAATGGAAAGGTGTCCGTCATAGCGGGGCAACTCCAAGCACCGTAAGGTACTGGAGAGCGTCTTCGCGGTACCACTCCACAGAGGTAGCCTCATGAAGAGACTCACGGCTCTTACCCTAGCAGGCCAACCATGAACAGACTAGCTCCCCCTTGGGTTGTGGGCTTCGCCATCTTGGCGGTTTCTCCGGCTGATGCCCAGCAAGCACTCAAAATCGACCTCGACAGCGGCCGCACCATCATTGATCATGAGTTCCGGTCCCTGGGCTACCATTTGGTGGTTGTGGACTGGCACGGCGGCATTCTCTACTCCGACGACGACGAGGAGCCAGATGGGATCATGGCCTTCTCACTTGAGACTGGCGAGTGGCTCCGAACGATACGAACGCCGACAGGCGAAGGTCCTTACGAGTTTCCTTGGGGTCGGTCCGGGATGGCTCTCAGGCCGGGTGGCGGCTTGTACGTGTCGGGTTTACAGAGGGTCATTGAGTATGATGCCGAAGGGTTCGCGGTCAACTCCTGGACTCCACGAGGACCGATGTCCAAGGCAGTGTGCGCCCTCGGCGGCGCTCCAGTGGTCCCAACCCAAGGGGGAGTGGCCAGACGCATTTCTGACGGCACGATTGAGCTGATGGGGCCCGGTGTGGCGAGGGAAGGTGCGGTCACAGCCGAGATGGCCGCACAGCAAGCCAAGCGGGCAAGCCAGCTTCAGCGGGCCCGGATCGCCTGTCTTGATGGCGTGGCCTACGTGTCGAGGTCCTACTACGACGAGGGGCCGAACACTGTGTTCGCATACCATGCTGATGGTGGAGTGGACACGGTGCCGGTTCCGCTTGAAGGTGCGGTGCCGGGAGCCAAGTGCGAGATAGGGGTTGGTCCCGAAACCAGGCCCTGCCCTCACTGGAGCTGGGGAACGCAACTGTCCTTCGACGACCTAGGGAATCTCGTAATGCTTGGCACCGACATGCTGACTTACGGTGCCATCATTGATCCCGAGACCGGTTGCTACGCATTGATTCACGCCACGACATTCTCGAGGTATACGCCGGTTGCGGTCCACGCAGACAGCGTGCTCGTGTACCACAACCGACCCGTAGAGCGTATCCGCAATGGTAAGCGCGATACCACCTCCTGGAATGTGGGGTCTTCGCCCAAGGCGGAACCTGCCAACGACGTTGAGACACTTTCCGATTCAGTTTAGTGAGCCCTCCTTTCCCCCGTTGGCCGGCTCTGCTCCATCGGCTGCCGTGACGGGGAGTGCGCGGTTGATCCAGACCTCCACCGGGAGTTCCGCAGCTCTCGGCGGGCCACCGACAAAGCGGTCGGGCCGGGCGGCGTAGGCCGCAGCCAGCACCTTCTGTCTGTGCTCGATGACCGCGGGGGCGCGGCCGAGATGGACCTGTTCCGGCGTCAGCAAGCCGATGCCGCCGTGCCGGTGCTCGGTGTTGTACCACTGGAAGAACTCCCGGCAGAAGTCCTTCGCCTCCTCGATGTTGCCGAAGCGACCCGGGAAGCCCGGATGGTACTTGACGGTCTTGAAGTGCGCCTCCGAGTAAGGGTTGTCGTTCGAGACCCTGGGGCGGCCCAGCGACTGGGTGACGCCCAGGTCGGCCAGGAGCTGCGCCGTGCACTTGGCCGTCATGGGAGATCCCCGGTCCGAGTGCAGCGTGAGCACCCGGGGCTGCACACCGTGCTTGAGGCATGTCTCCCCGATCAAGTGTCCGGCCAAGCCGGCGGTCTCGCGCTCCGCCACCATCCATCCGGCGGCGTAGCGGCTGTAGATGTCCAGGATCACGTACAGATAGAAGTACTGCCACTTCTCCGGCCCCAGCAGCCGGGTGATGTCCCAGGACCACACCTCGTTGGGTGCCCTGGCCACCACCTCGGGCTTCGGGTGGTTGGGATGGCTACGTTGCGCCCGGCGCTCGCGGACCGCCTGATTCTCGGCCAGGACGCGGTACATCGTCCGCTCCGAACACAGATAGACGCCCTCGTCCAGCAGCGTCGCGTACACTTCCGCGGGAGCACGGTCCGCGAAGCGCGGCGAGCACAGCACACCAAAGACCCCCGCCCGCTCCGTCGCGTCCAGGGCCCGGGCAGGAGCCGGCCGGGGCTGCCACTGCCCGGTCTTCGGCCTCCGGCGACGGTAGAACGTGGCGCGCGCAACCCCGAGGGCTTTGCACGCCGCGCGTACGCCCACGTGCCCGGCCAAGCCTCTGGCCGCGCTCAAGAGCGCTTCCCGTCCCCGGGGCTCACACCCAGCAGCCCCGCAACTTTTCCCTGGACATCGATGATGATGCGCGCCTTGCGAAGTTCCTCGCGCAACCGCGCGTTCTCCCGCTCCAGCTTCCGCACCCTCTTCGCCTCACGCTTCCCGCCGGACGGCCTCGGGCCTCGCTTCTTCGCCAGCCTCCGCAGCGACCCTTCCCGCGCCGCCTTCCGCCACGACGACAAGTGCGAACTATACAGTCCTTCGCGCCGAAGCAGCTCTCCGATCTCGCCCGGTGTATCGCAGGCGTCCGCCTTCTCCACGATCGAAAGCTTGTACGCCGCCGTGAACCGCCGCCGCGTCGTCTTCGCCGCAACCTCCGGATCCGGCCGGGCTGCCGCGCTTCGCTTGCCCTCCCCCGTGGAGAGGGGCGTTCCGTTCACCTTCATTCCTTCTCCTCGTGCCATCGTTCAACTCTCTGCCTCGCCCTACTCTAATCTCTTTCTCCTCTCGTGTCTCGCGTGTGTTGGCAGAGAGGGGGTGGCGATGCACGCGCTACGCCGGATCAGCGGTGAGCCGTGTCCCGGAATGCTGCCGTCGGTCAAGTAGGACGTGATGAGCAACCTGAAGTGATGGAGTACAAGGGATACGTCGCCGCGGTGGAGTTCGACGACTCCATCGATGTCCTGCACGGACGGATCGTGAACAGCGGTCCCTATCCGATCGCGACCTTCGAGGCGACAGACGCCAGGGAGCTGTGGGGGGAATTTGAACAGTCAGTTGACGAATACCTCAAATGGTGTGAGGAAGATGGAGTTGAGCCCAAGCGACCGTTCTCCACCTCACGTTTCAGCTGAAACGCCCGCACGTCCGTTCACCACTCGAACACCGCCGCCTCCCGGTTCAGCTGCAGCACCAGCACATCCGGGTCGATCACCACGCGCTCCGGCTCGAACCCCGCGCGGATCACGAACTCCGCCGCCTCCCCCGCCCCCACCTCCACCACCGCGCGCGCATCCCGGTACCCCTCCGCCACCACCGTCCGCCCCCGATCATCACCCTCATCCGACCACCGTCCCCCCACAACCGCCCCCACCTCCACCCTCATCCTCCCCGTGCCCGCATTCACCACCGTCCCCCGCACCACCCATCCCTCCCCCTCCTGCACCTTCGTCACATCCGACAACTCGTACTCCGGCACCACCACCGCGTGGAACCACTGCGCGGCGAAGTCGTCGAACGCGGTCGTATCCGGCGCGAAGTCCCTCAGCACGGCCAGCATGTCCTGAATGACCGGAAAATCCGGGTCCGGGTTGTACTTCGCGATGAACGCGCGTAGTCCCGCCAGAATATTGTCCCGCCCCATCTCCTGCTGCAGCATCCACATCACCCAGCCGCCCTTGTCGTAGGTGACGGTTCCGTCTCCGCTCCGCGTCCCGTCCGTCTTGACCATCGCGCGCTCCGAGTCCACGAAGCGCCCGTCGCCGTACGACTCCTCGAGCCTCTTACTGAACTCCATCCGGTAGCGATCGCCGTACACCTGCTCGTGCAGTAGCGTCGTGGCGTAGTGCGACATCCCCTCTGACAGAATATTCCCCCCCGGCCCCTCACCCGGCGTGAGCAGGTTGCCCCACCATTGATGCGCCGCCTCGTGCGCCACCACCATGAAGGCCACATGCGACAGCGGATCGCTCTTGGCCAGAAACCCGATGCTCTCGCTGAAGGAGATGTTCGTCGGAAAGCCCTGCGCGTAGCCCGCGTACGCCGGAAACTCCGAAATCTTCAGCAGCTCCCACGGGAAGGGATAGAACCACTCCGAGTAGTACTTGCGCGCCGCGTCCAGGGCGGCCGTCATCTCCTCGATGTTGTAGTCGTGCTCCGGGTGATAGTAAATCGCCGTGCCCTCTCCCTCGCTCACCGCGTACTTGCCCGCAATCACGTTGAAGAAACTCACCGGGTGATCGGTTTCCCACTCCACCGTGCGCCGTCCGTCCACGACCTCGTCGCTGACCTTCTGCCCCACTCCGTTGGCCATGTACTCCTCGGGCGTGGTGATGCGGGTACGCACGGTGAAGGGCGCGCCGCCCCAGCCGAAAAGCGGTTCCGTCTCGCCCTCGAAGAAGTCGTCCTCGTAGTCCCGCGGCTCGGACGAATTGTCGCCGTCCACGCCGATTCCGGGCAGGTATCCCGGCACCGGGGCAAAACTGGGATTGAAGGCCGTGAGCACGATCCCGGACTCCAGGATGAACTCCCCTGCACCGCTTGGATACTTGCTCATTCCCTCCATGAACACGAAGTCGTAGCTGAAGCCGATCGTGAGGGTGTCGCCGGGTTCCAGGGGCTCGTCCGGGGTGAAGACGAAGAGGTTCGCGCGGTCGTCGGGCACGTAGCTCTCGCCGTCCATGGTCCATTCGATCGGATCCCACGGCCCGGCCGTGATCGGCAGTTTTTCGTACGGGTAGTCGCGGTGGTTGTAGAAGGTGTACTCGCCCTCCACGGCAACGGACCGCTCGGCGGGCTCGAAGTCGAGGTCGATGTCCACGTGCGACACCGACGGCATGCGGAAATCGGTCCAGGTGGCGGTGTTCTTCCTCCAGTAGTCCTCGCCCCATTCGTCCGCGGCGTCGCCCTCGTAGCCCGACTCGCCCTTCATGGCCAGGAACGAAGCCAGGATGATCGCGGGGGCCGCGAAGGGAAGCAGACGCAGCGTGCCGAGCAATAGCGGTTTGGGACGGATGCGGTGGATGATTCCCATGGCGTCGAAGTCCTGCCGGCCGAACCACTTCACCGAGAGCGCCACGAGGAGCGGAACCAGGCTCAGGTAGAGAAGACGGTTCAGTAGCAGCGGCGTGCCGTGCAGGGTGAAGGGGCCCATGTCGCTCCAGTTGATAACGCCCCACCCCAGCCAGTTGGTCACCCACGTCAGCGAACCGCCCGTCTGCAGATCGAAGACGGTGTAGATGATCAGTCCCACTCCAAGTCCGTACACGGCGTAGCGATTGCGGAAGAGGGCGAAGAGCGCCGTGACCAAGGCCGTCCAGAAGATGAAGGTGGGGATGAGGACCAGTCCCCATGTCGCTAGAAAGGGGAAGGCATCGAACCCGACGGGGCTGCCCCCGAAGAGTTGCTGCCACACGATCATCACCGCATCGCCGATAAGCGCGGCGAGCAGGATGAAACCCGCCACGACGCTGTTCCCGAGTGTCTTGCCCAGCAGCACGGCCCCGGTCCCGACCGAAGTAGAACTGAAGATCTCGTGCAGCCGGCGGCTGCGTTCCTTGTGCAGCGACTCGACGGTGTAGAAGAGGAGCAGGAAGCAGATCAGGAGGTTGAGCGTGTTGAGCTGGTTGACCGCGAGGGCGCCCGAAGTCAGCAGAATGCGCGAATTGAACGGGCCGATGGCCAGGACCGTCGTGCTGAGTACCTGGAAGAGGATGAGCGGCACGAAGAGATACATCCCGGGCCGTACCACGAGGTCCCGGATCTCGCTGCGCGCGATCACGCGGGCGGCCTTCCAGAAGCCGATCGGCCGGGTCGTCATCCCCAGGTCGGCCACGGTTGCCTTCGAGGTGGTCGCCGGAGCCGAAACCGGTGTGCGGCGCCGCCACAGCCACCGCAGCCACCGCAGCCGCCGCAGCCACCGTAGAAACCGCAATTCCATGCCGCCCGCGAGCATCCTGCGCGCGTAGCTGCGAGCCGCAGCCACCACGGCAGCCAGTCCCACGAGCGCGAACGCCACGCGGCTAAGCACGAACCCCACGTCGGGCTGCAGGGAGGCAGTGTTGTAGAACTCCACCCCCCGGTCCACCGTGAGAAACGTCTCGTTGAGCCACCGGAAGCCCGACGGATCGAAGAGCATGAGCAGTCGGTTGACATCCGGCGACAGCCAGCTCGGAGACCACGTGGACAGGAAGGTCATGGTCACCAGGATCGACGCCAACGGGAAGGCAAAGACCAGGATCGGGCGGCGCGTCCAAGTGCCCAGGAAGAAGGGAACGCCCGCGAACAGCAGGATCTGCGGCAGCCCAAAGAGCAGCGTCGGGACCAGGTAGTTGCCCAGCGCGAAGTCGCCGACCACATCGGAAGCTCCCGCTCCCCTGACGACGTGTGCCATGAACATCGAGAAGGCCAGGAAGAACATCCAGATGACCGCGAACACGCCCACCGGCCCCCAGAATTTGCCCCATACGTACTCGCGCGGGGTCAAACGGGTCGAATGGAAGACCTCGACCACCCGCAGCTCCAGGTCGCGGATCACCACCATCCCGCAGGAGATGGCCAGAAACCACGCCGCAATCACCATGATGATCACGCACTGGATCATGCTCTGGTTGAAGACCGACGTGATGTGCGGCTGTTCCGCGTCCACTCCCGACCCGCCGGTCCCGATGGTCACGGAACCCTCCGACAGGCCCCAGGCCATGAAGCCCACGATGGCAAGAAGTACCCAGTTGGCTGGACGGCGCAGTCCCGCCAGGAACTCCCGGCGCGTGACTTCCCACCATCTTGTGAAAGGATTCACGAGCCGGCCTCCTCGCCGACCGCACTCGCATTCCCCGACCCGTTCGCCTGCGCCAGCAGCAGGTATGCGTCCTCCAGGGTGGGCTCGGTTGCCTCGAATCCGTCGGGCGGCGGTCCTTCCTCCAGGTGGATCCGCACTTCGTTACGCCCCTCGAACAGGATCGCCTGCGTCACGCGGTAGTCGCGATCGATCCGCTCGAGGTCATCCTTCTCCACCACGCCCTGGTAGATCGTGCCCGCCAGGCGGCCGCGCGCCTCGGCCGGGGTCGTGTCGGCCACGAAGCGTCCATCGTACATGATCGCCATGCGAGGGCACAACACCGAGATGTCGTCCACGATGTGCGTGGAGAGCAGCACGGTTCGGTCCTCGGCCAGCTCGGCTAGGAGGCGGTAGAAGCGGAGCCGCTCCTCGGGGTCGAGACCCGCGGTGGGTTCGTCGACCACGAGCAGCTTCGGGTCTCCCGCAAGCGCCTGCGCGATCCCCAGCCGCTGCCGCATCCCGCCCGAATAACCCTTCACCTTGCGCTTGGCGGCGTAGGAAAGGTTGACCCGGTCGAGCAGTTCCGACGCGAGGTGCTTCACGCCATCCGGTGCCTCCACCCCCTTGAGGACCAACAGGAATCTCAGCATGGACTCCCCCGTGAGGTGCGGGTAGAAGCCGAAGTCCTGGGGAAGGTAGCCGAGCTGCCGTCGAATGCGGCGGGGATCGGCGACAATGTCCTCGCCGTTGAAGTGAACCGTGCCGGAGGTGGGCTCGAGCAGCCCGGCCACGATGCGCATCAGGGTGGTCTTGCCCGCGCCGTTGGGGCCGAGGAGACCGAACATGCCCTGCGGGACCTCGAGCGAGACGCCCTGCAGCGCCGCGACGGGACCGGGGTAGACTTTGACGAGGTTCTTGATTGCTAGCATTGGGGGCAGCCGTGTCAGGGGGGGACGGTAGGTAACGCGATGGTGAGCGGTCAGGTGAGCGCGCGCATCTTCGACGCGTCAAGGTACGCTGTCAAGCGGGCCTACGCTGCCGATTCGGTGGAGGTTTCCGGGGTGGAGCGTGTGATGGAACCGCCAAGGCATGCATGGCTCTTCGCCTTGGAGCTTGCCGATTGCTTCCAAGAGCCAGGGTGGCGTGGGCGCCGAGAAGCATGCCGCACTCCGACCTGCTGCAGAGTCACCAGGAGGTGATGGACAGGTGGAGTGAGCAGACCTGGTCACCGGTCCAATCGGTACATCCGGACCGTCTCTACGCCGAGCGGATCAGAATGCACCCCAAGGACGAGCTGCGCGCCGATCCAGGTGATCCGGAAGTCGCCAGGAGTCGCCAGATAGCCGATGAGCCTGCCCTCGTCGTCGAAGATGTCCCACTCTCGGTCACCGGAATCCTCGATCGCGTCACTTGGATACCGTTCCACCCACAGGTTGCCTGCTTTGTCGGAGAGGACTCTATCGTGGACCGGGTGTGTGCTCGCGAACTCAGTCGCGCGGATTCGTTCCGCGGCAGGGCCCGACATTCCCCGGAGGCTCTCCTCGGCCGCAGCCCGCGATTCGTCGATCTCGGCTTGTGTCACCGCCTTTGGGACCCGATCCATGCGCACGATCCTGCCTACGGATCCCGATCGGTCATGGCCGATCAACTCGAATCGGCTGGAATGGCCATACCAGGCAAGGTTGCCGCCTGCCGCGAACTCCGCCCGCCCGCTGAAGGCCATTGCATAGCCGTTGCGGCCCAACTGCTGGCCCGCGAACTCGCCGAGGGTCCCCAGAACCTCGCCATCACGGTCAACCGCGTACAGGAAGTGCGTGGACTGGTCACGCGTATCCCGCGAGGGAGATCGAGTGAGGGCGTCGATAAGCAGGGTGCCGTCGTCGAGCCAGTCAATCACGTTCGGGGCGGCCGCGCCCGGAAGCCGGGGAATGAGAAATGACCGAGCGAACGTTCCGGAGGATGTGAACAGGGAAGCCCGCCCGCCCCGGGGATCGACCGCCACAATCGTATCGCCCGGCAATTCCGCGATCGTCGAGAGGGTTGTGAACTCTCCGGGTCCTTCACCGCTTCGCCCGAACGTGCGCAGATGCCCTCCGCCATCGTCGAAAATGCGGATCTCGTGCGCCAAGCCTTCTGCCACGGCGATGTCCCCGCTCGATAGCCGTATGACTTGCATGATGCGTCCGAAGAGGTCCGGCCCGTCATCCCCTCCCTCGTTTCGCCCAATCTGGAGGACGGGGGGAAGCTGAAGCCGCCATTGGTCGCCGGAGGCTTCGAGGGGGCTCTCGGCGATCCGAACACCGGCGCTGTCGCGAACGATGGTCGAGGAAGGGTTGTCGGGCGACACGCATGACGCGAGGAGGAGTGCGGCCGCCGCGAGGTGGAAGGGACGAGGGATCATTGCGGTTCTCCTGAGAACGCGGAAGGACTGGGCCAATGCTCTACCACTACTCCAAGCTGAGATGCCAAAGCGTGCAACTATCATATCATTGGTGGAATCAGGGGCGCCGCGGGCTGTCAGCGAGCCTCAGGAGGTACCAGGTCACAAGAGAGGGAAGAACCGTTCGAGGTTAAGGGGGCGGAGCCTCCCTGCCAGACTGACCGCGAGTTAGACGGTCCGTCGGCCGGCCTATGACCGGTAGCGGTCGCAAGCCAGCACCTCAGGGGAGCAGGCCGACGGCGACGCAACGTCGTCCCCGACGGGCTTCTGGCATACACCCGTCGCCCACAAAGGGCTCGAAAAGACCCGGCAACTGTGCTCTGACGACCACCATGCCTGACTGCAGATCGATGACATCGAGCCTTGATTCGTAGATTGAGTCCGACGGGCTGCTCGGCAGCTGACGAATACCGACCAGGCCGTCGGGATATTCTTGCGGCTCGTAGTGTCGCTCCCAGCCGTCGCGCATCATGCGGAACAGAACCCACAATCTGTCGGCGTCGTGCAGCAGGCTGAGATTCCCGAGTCACCCGGGCCTTCGCCCTTCTGGCCGACCGCACGTATCAGCGCACCGGTCGTACGGTTGTAGAACCGCAGCGAGTGAGTGCTTGTCTCGGCCAGAATGAGCCCGTAGTCCGTGAGCACCGGCGTGTCGTCGATCTGCATGTCCCTCTGATCGTCACCCTACCAACAGTTGTTGGCGAGAAAACGTGCAGTCGCCGATGCTTCGTGAGCGGGTCCAGGCCGGATTGTGACCAGCGTCTCGGCGTCCAGCGCAGTCATGTCTCTCACCATCCTCGCCTTTCGATTCCGTCTGCCCCACTTCCGACCACCCGCTTCGCCACGACCGTCTCTACGTCCAGCTGGTTCGTCTCGGTGAAGGCGGTCAAGCCGTTGGGGCCTAAGGCGGCAGGCAGCGCCGTCGTCCGCGCGGGTCGGCGAAGTCCAGGTCGTTCCTACCCGACCCCACACGGACGCCCCGCCTCGCGAATGGCGCTAGCCGCGCCCTCCAGGGAGTAGGCATAGCGGACGGCGCCCACTTCCTCCCAATTCAGTTCGATCACCAGGGAGTCGCTCGCGTTGGAAGGGCTTTCAAGGAGACGCCTCACGAATTCGGAATCCGAACTCTCGCCCGCGCTCCTGTCTTTGGCGTCGTCCCGGTCGAGGTAAATCCGGTTCCGAACCGGGACCGCGCGAGCTTGCAATACGACGGTCTCTTCGCCCCAGGTGGTCCGCAGTTCCAGCGGTTCCGTCATTATCGACCCCGGAACCGCCCGCGCGGTCGGGCGCGGATGTTCCCGGAACACAAGGTGGGCAGGGGCGACGATCCCCATTTCCCGCTCTTCGGCGTTGAGGCAGAGATACCGGATGACACTTTGGAAGTCGCCCTCGGCGTCGGCAAGCGCTTCCGGCGCGCTTGCGGGGGGCGAATAGGCACTGCGCATGGTGTCGGCCGCGTGGTCAACGTCAATATCCACCCACCAGCTGGTCGGCTCCTGGTTCGTGGCGGACGCATCGGTCTCCGCGATCAGTATCAAGGCCGCCAGCGCCGCAGCCCAGGGTGCGTACCACATCCAGTACTTCATCCATTTCATATTGCCGCTCCTGTGTCCAATGGGGACTATCGACCGGATCCGGCCGGGTTCGCAAGTGCCACCAGTTCGTACACCGCCACGATCTGCACGCTCATTTCGTCCCTCAGCAAGCATCCGACGCGCCGGGGTTGGCTGTACGGTAGCGCCCCCGGATTCCGGCCTCGATACCTTGCAGCAACTCCTCCGTCAGGGGAGTCTGCGCGGCCTGTCAGCGCACGATCTGCGTTACCGTGCCGTCGGGCCGACGCCAGGTGATCTCCGGCCGGTCGGACCTGGTGTAGACGAACCGGCCGTCCGCGACGGTTACCCTGCCCGACGCTCCGATCGGGTTGAACCGCAGCCCCGGCGGGTATGCGACATGAAGTCGTAGGATGCGACCGTGTCCAGCGTTCCGGTGTCCATGTCGAACCGGGCCATGTGCCCAGCGAGCCACTCCTCCTCAAAACCGGACCGGAACCCATCCCTGGCCATTAGCAGTTGGCTGGCAGAACCGATACCCTGGACGCCGAGACCGTACAGATGCCGGGTATCCACCGTGCGGGCGACCGACCCACCGGCGAATACGGTCGCGCGGAGCAGTTCGCGGTCTGTTGCCAGAACCGTGTCCTGGCCCAGCACGAAAACGGCGTTGACGTAGCTGAGATCGCCCGGTCCCTCTCCAGGCCCGGCAAGCAACTCGTACGTCTTGCCGTCCCGGCTCAACACCAGGAGTTCGTCGTTGCCCCCATCCGAGACCGCGGCGCTGCCGTCCGGGAAAAGACGGCCGACATCGATTCTCTGGAAAGCGTAGTCGCCCGGGTTGGCGCCGTGGCGGTACAATGGCTCGGCGCGGAAGCGGAAGGGAGCGTCGGCAGCCGGGGTGCCCGCGTATTCGACGAGACGCACACCGGCGCTGTCTTCGACCTGGACCGGGATGTCCGTGGTGGGCCCAGGGTCGCCCTGGCAAGCGGCGAAGAGCGCCATGGGCACGAGGATGAGGTGGGTACGGCTTCGCATTTCGTTATTCCTTGCTGCTGTCTGCCGACAGTAACGCGGGAGTCGCGGGCTGTCCCATCTCTGGCACGGGATTCGGGCCCGTTCTACTACTACAACAGGTTGAGAGGCCCAAGTGTGCAATCACATGGCGGGATCGGGCGAACGCGGCGAGGCGCTGAGCCGCCGACTACCGGCCATCGCCAACCTCGCCGAGATCGTACCAGTCGATCGCCCGCTCACCGATACCGTCCTCACCGAGTGTGCGCTCCACGAGGGTCACGAGGGTCGAGCCGAAGATGTCGAAGCCCACGGGGCACCATTCGAGGCGAAGGGTAGAAGCTCGATGACTTCGGGCACACCGGCCACGTCCGGTGCGCAGCCGGGAGTGGTCGCCAGCGCGAAAATGGCGACCGCTGCCGAGAGTGGCTCCACTATGGGGGGCGCAGCTCCTCGTGAGAACTCTTCCATGATGCCCGCCTCTTGAAATGGAGTGAATGGGTCCGAGGGGCGAATCCCTTGGGATCCGGTTGGCCCGCTAGAGGCCGGAGCCGCTCCGGTCGAGCAGCACCATCACGACAAACGGCACGCCGAGTTCGTCCCGGCGCAGCCCGAGCACGTAGTCCGCGCCGATCTCCAAGATGTCGAGACCGGGGGGAGTGGAGACTTCGCCAAGCCACACGCCCTGCTCATCGAACACGTACCACGAGGAGTCCTCTTCCCACGGGGGTGAGAAGCGCTCCGCCCAGACATTGCCCTGTGTGTCGACCTGCAGGCGCCGGTACACGGGCATCCGCTCGGGGAATGGTATCTCGCGTACATAGCGGGCCCAGGCGGTGGGATCGTATCCCTGGGGCGTGGTGGAATTAGCCTGGCGCCACCGTCTCCTGTCGTCGTTGGAAACGCGCCGCTCCTGGATCGTACACCGGAATACGTGGGACAGCTCGCCGTCGCTCTTCCATCGCTGGATGCTGGCCTCGGTTCCCTCTGCGGTGTAGACGTGGTCCCCGCTGGCCGCATACAAGGGAAGTCCCAGGGAAAACGGCAGATACAGGCCTGGAGGAAGCTCGTAGATGCCGTGTTCCCACCTGGGAGACTCCTGCACCGATGAGATCTCGTTCATGAACCGGCCGGCCCGGGAATACCGGTCGAGCCTCCAGACGGCTCCGGGGATTACGTCGCCACCGCCAATGCCAACGCCGCCGGATGGTGGATTCAAGACCAGGATGGCTCCATCGGTGAATTGTCTTGTTGGCGACCGGTACCCCCCCCTTCCCTCCGCCACCTCGACCCGAAAGGTCTCTAGCACGTCTCCACCGCGACCGAAGACGGAAATCCGGCCCCGAAAGCCATCGGAAGCCAGAATTGTGTCACCCCGTGCCCACACCTCGCTCAGCAGCGCGAACTCGCCCGGACCCTCGCCGCTGCCACCGAGGTTCCGGATGAACACACCCTCGGCGTCGAAAACGCGAAGTTGGTTCGGGCCGCGGTCGGCCACGACGATGGTTCCGTCTTCCAGGCGAAGCGCATGCGAGACCCGTTCGAGGAGGTAGTCCGGATCACCAGAGACCTTCCCGATGGTCAAGACGGGTTCGGTTCCGACGTTCCATCCGCCACCGGCAGCCCACGCCGGTGCGCTGCTTTCCACGATGCGCACTCCGGCGCTGTCGGTAACGGAGACAAACTGCTGGGATGACAGGTGTTGGGTGTCCGCGCAAGTCGCGTAGATTGCGGCCAGGACGATTGAGTTGCCCCAGAGGCTGCGCGCCCGTTTTCTCATCCTCGTCCTCATGGCTCGTTCCTCTCAAGTTGATGGACGACCAGCCGCTCAATTCCAAGCGGGCCGGTCAGGACGGCCAGAACCCAATCGGATCCGAGGTCCTGGACCTTCATGCGGCTTGGCAGGAACATCGTGGCGACATGAGTCCCATCGTCGTCGAAGCCCCGCCAGTGTTGGTCCGTCTGCCCGGGTGGGCGAAAGTGCCGCACCCAGATCAAAGCCATCGGCGAGGATGAGATCGGTGTAGGCGGGAAACCTGGTCGGCAAGTTGGGACGCCGACCCTCCCACATCCTATTGAACCGTTGCTGCCAATCCTCACGTCCCTGGTTTCGGTATGCCTCGTACAACTCGTCGCGATAGGCGTCAAGGTGGTCGTCCGTGACCTCGAGGTCGGGGCCATCCCACCGAATCCGGTCGATCGTGGTTCCTGTCCAGTCAACGAGTTCGATCACGAGACTGTCGGCCGTTCCGATCCAGGCGCCTTCGTCGGTCGCGGCAATGGACAGGGCGCGTCCCCACGTCAGCGGCAACGCAGTGGACGGCACGCCATGCAGGAAATACAGCATCCGGTCGGCCCCGGGGATCCCCTGGCGAAATACTCGGGGACTCGACCCCTCACCGTCGTGGTAGACGATATCCGCAACCCATCGGTAGGGACCCTCACGGTCCGGCATCTGACTTTGGTCTGCGTATGGAGTGAAGACCATCCGCCCCGACGGAGCACACTTGATCAGGATATAGGGTGTCCGGTCTCCGAAATCGAAGAGGTAGTCGTCCACCAGCTCGCCATCGTTGTCCAGGATGGTCACCCGGTATTGGGAACGGTCGTAGATGACGATCCGGTTGTCGCTTGAGCAGGTGGTCAGCAGTACCGGAAACTCGAACTCCCCCGGGCCTTCGCCATGACGCCCCCTACTCCACAGGTGGGTGCCGTCCGGCCCGAATCTGCGTACCTCGTAGTGGCCTCGGACCATCACCACGACACTGCCGTCGGGAAGACGCATCGCTCCATCCACCTGAAAGAGTTCGTAGGGCGAATCCACCCCTTGGCCAGGGCCGATGGAGAGGACGGGTTCGGTGCTCGCACGCAATGTGCGCACCGGCGTCTCCTGTCCCCCGGCCAAGGCGGTCGGTAGGCCTGGGGCTACGAGTCCCCCAAAGAAGACAGCGGCCACGAGCCGCGTGAGTTTGGAACGACGGGGGCGGTCGGCCAGGAACGGCGCTGCAGCCCCAGCCAGGAACCTCAGCGACGGGATCTTCAATGTGCCACTTCCTGTGATTGTGATTGGGAATGGTGAATCCCGGAAACGGATTGCCCCGGCATCCCGGTGTTCCGCCAATCGGCGGAAAGCTCTAGCACCGGATTCGGGCCCGTTCCACCACTACAACCGGCCGAGACGCCAAACCGTGCAATCATCGCCGCTCCAGCGGCCACACCTGTACCGACTCCACCTCAAGCTCCTCGCTCACCGCCTTGCCCAGAATGTAGTCCCCTCCGATCTCGTAGATCTCCAACTGTTCCGGTGTTTCGACGAACCCCAGCACCCGCCCTTCGGGATCGAAGACGGTCCAGAGTACGCCCGGGCGCTCTTCCCCGGGGGCTTCGTATTCCTCGACCCAGAGGTGTTCCAGGGCATCGGACATGATGGAAGAAAAGGCCGGGAGGTGCTCGCCTACCGGCACGGACGATCCGCGCCAGCGTGCCGTTCGTCGAAAACGCCTTCATTTCGTATCGGTCGGTCCCGCTGACGACGGCGTGTTCGCCCCAGGAGCCCAGTTCAAGGGTCCGGCCGAAGGTTTTCGGGAAGTACATTCTGGTGAATGATTGGATGAAGTGCCGCTCCGAACCGGGGTGTGTTCCCAGGGAATTCCGAAGCTCTCCGTCCCCATCCCAGAGTTCAACCACGACGGGGTCGACGGAGATCGGGTCCTGGCTGGCCAGAATCGTGCCGTCGCGCAGGACCGTCACCGGGCCCAGGTCATGGCGATCGTCGAGACTTCTCGCCAGGCGGATTGTCCGAACGAAATTTCCTTGCGAATCGAACACGCTCATGCTCTTCGCCAGCCACTCCCAGGCGACGATCGAGTCACCCGGGAAGGGTTCGACGCGAACAAGATTGCGAAACTCTCCCGGCCCTTCGCCCCTTCCGCCCCAGGTCGCCAGGTGAGTTCCCAGAGCGTCGAAGACCCTCAGCTCCATGGTGCCGGCGTTCACCACGACGATCCGCCCGTCAGGCAACATTGCCGCGTCCCGTACGCCGAAGAGCATGTAGGGGTCCTCGCCCTCCAGCACGCCGATCGAGATCGCCGGCTCCGGTCCGATGCGCCAGTCCAGCCGCGAGCCGTCAGCGGGGCGGGAGTTCTCGACGATCTGGATGCCGGCGCTGTCTCGCAGTTGGGACTGTGGCTCGGGGGTTGAGAAATCGTCGGGGTTGTCGGCGCAGGCTGCGAGGGTGAAGAGGATCGTTGTTGGCAGGAGGGACAGGCAAATTGGGGACTTACTATGTAAACGACACTTTCCAATATGTAATTTCCGCTTTACATTCCGAAAAGCTGCTCCGCTCACTTCAACGTCTCCGGCAGTCTCTTCACGACCACCGTGTTCACCCCGAGCTCGTCCATCTCGATGAATGCCACCAGGCCGTCCGGGCCGAAAGCGGAAGGCAGCTGAATGGTGCCGACCCGAAAGCTCCCGAGGTATCGCCCGTCCATAGTCACGACATCGATTGGCCCCTCATCGTCGAGCGGCTCCTCCCCACGCCTCTGCACCCAGATTTCGCCGCTCCAGCCCGTCTTCATTTCACGAAGGATCGAGACTTCTTCGAAGAATTCCAGTTTGGCGACTCGCTCGCGCCCCATCCGGATGAGGGTTGGATGCATCGACCCCTCCGATTTGTCGAGCCTCGCCAGCTGACGATTCTTCTCGGCATCGATCATCCGGTTCGTTACCGGGATGGGCCGAAGCGGGCGTCTCAGCACACGCCACACACCGGTGCCCGGTCGTGCAATCCTGATTGCGTAAGCCGACGAGTCTGAGAAGGCCACGCTCCCGTCCGGCAGCACCCCCAGAAGCATCCTCGGCCCGAAGACCTTCCCCGACCGCTCACCACTGGTCACCGGCTCTCCGCCCGGCGGCAACCAGCCCTCGGCGACAGTGTCCCTCGTCACCACGTCGCCCGTCAGGATGAGGCGTTCGACCGGCCGGCACGTGTGCGACTTGTCATCCGCGCCATCGTAGAACCGGATGACCAGCGGCAGACTTCCCACCGCTGATACGACGGCGTCGCCACCGGGGTACGGCAGGTAGTCCATATGCATCATGCGGCCCGGCCCGGGCAGCAGGCGCACCCTGCGTTCGTATTCCCCGTCCGCGTTGAAGAGGTGATACCCGGGGTAGCCGGTGTCCAGGATCGCCAACCTCCCGTCGCGCATCACCGCGAGCCCGTCCGGGTTGCGAAACTCGCCCGGGCCATCGCCCCGCCCGCCGATTGTGCGCCGCAGCTCGCCGCCCCGGGCTATCACGAAGATGTAGTCGGCCTGACTGTCGAAAACGTATAACTGTCCCGCCTCATCGAAGGCGACCCGGCGGATGGAGCCGAACTGCTCCCAGTCCGCACCGGACAGGGATCCGACGCGGTAGAGTTCCTCGAACCGGGGCTCCAGCCAGCGGTCCTCGCCGGGGAGGGTGATGGTTTCCTGGGGGGATGCTGGCGCCGCGGCTGCCAGCGCCACGCTGCAGAAAACGATTCCGACGCTGGAATGCGTTGCTCTTCTCTTCATGGGGCATTTTCTCCTGTTGGCACTATAGACCCTCCCACCGCGTTCAAGATAGCGGATTCACGAAGAACTTCGTATCCACGAGGCTACATGCAAATCGGGGGCACTTATGAAAGCGCCCGAGGTATCGCCCGTCCATCGTGACGACATCGATTGGCGCAGCCAACCTCCAGGAACCGTCCCCTTGACGCAATACGGCGAGCTGTAGTAGTCTTAAGGCAAGTTGCCGTATCCATCAGATCCTGGAACACGGAAGACACAGTCATGGGCTTGCCGAGAATACCGAACTCCGAACTGGCCGTGATGGAGCTGCTCTGGCGGAAGGGCAGGCTGTCCGCGCGCCAGATTCTCGAACGACTCTACCCGGACTCGGCCCGGTCCCAGCACGGCGCCGTCCAGAGCCTGCTGCAACGCCTGATGCGGAAAGGCTTCGTGGTGCGCAACCGCGACGTGGGTGTTTACCTGTTCTTCGCGGTCCCGAGCCGCGAGGAGTACGCGAGTGAGCGTCTCAATGCGCTCGCCGGTCGGCTGACCGGGGGCTCGGTGGTTCCGATTATCACGCAATTGCTCGAGGCGGACAGGTTGCCGAAGGAGGAGATCGAACGGCTCCGCAGGATTCTGGAGGAGTGGAAATGACTGATATCCTGCTCCAGATCGGCGCCACGAAGCTGGCCCCAAGGGTTGGCTCGCGCAGAACGGAAAGCCGCTGGCGGCGCTCTTGTGGCTTATCGGCTCTGCTGGCTTCTTCGCGTGGACCGTGCTGCGGACGGTGCGTTTTCAGCGAATGCTTACCAGGGCCGCCCGGTCGGCCCCACAGTTGCAACGGCTCGCGGCTGAAATCGGCGACACGCTGGGCTTGCAGCGAGTGCCTGGAGTCTACGCGACCGGTGCGCGCTTGCGTCCTCTGGTGTGGTGGGCGGGCGGCCGCGTCCGGATCCTGATTCCTTCGGTGTTCCTCGCCGAACTCGACGAGACGGAGCTTCGCGCGGTGCTGGCGCATGAACTGGCCCACGTGCGGCGCCGGAACTACCTGGTGCGAGGGGTGGAACTGCTGGCGTGCTCGGCCTACTGGTGGAATCCGGTCGCTTGGTGGGTGAAGCGCAGAATGAGGTCCTCGGAGGAGTCGAGCTGCGATATCCTCGCTGTCTCCGCTTCGAGGTTGACGCGAGACCGGTACGCCAGGTCGCTGCTGGGCGTGGTCGAGGTCATGTCGGTTGTGCCGATCCCGCGGGCACCGGCGCTGGCGAGCACGGCTGACAGTTGCCTGGATTCGAGGCGGCTGGAGAAGAGGTTGAGGACGGTTCTGGCAACCCCTCCGGCTTTGCCCACGACCGGGCGGCGCCGGCCCGGGCGACTACCGGTTCCGCTACATCCACGCGGGTACCCTGCTCGCCGACGGTGGGGCCGTTGTCGCCGATGCACACAACATCGAGCTGGTCGTGTTGAGCCAAGACGGTACGACGCATGATGTGCTGGACTGGCAGGGAGAAGGACCGGGCGACTACAACTCGGTCAGCGCCGTGTACGCGCTGGGTGAGGACAGTATCATGGTTGCCAATCGCAACCTGGGCCGCGTGACCCTTTTCGTCGGTGGTTCGGTCGCCCGCACCGTGAATATACGGACCGCGAATGGCCTTGGGGTGCGGGGAATCGGTTCCTCCGGCCACCTGCTGCTGACCACCGGGGTGTTTTCTTGGGGCTTTGAGGAGGATTGGCTCCCCGGGCACATGGCCCGTTTCGACATGGACACAGGCGCGCTGGACACGATTGCCTCCTACGATCACCTGTCTCGCCTCACCGCCGGAGCCGCGTGGAACCCGATAGCAGCGGATGGCCAGGTCACGGTTGCGAACGGTCAATTCGTCTACACCCGGACCGACAGGCCCGAGATCACGTGGCGGCTGCCGGACGGCACAATAGCGCAGATCGTCCGATGGCAGGCCGAGCCGGCTCCGCTGACAGAGGAGGTGCTGGAAGGTCTGGAGGCCATATATCGAGTCGGCAATCGGAGGGCCAACCCCGGCGCGTCGGAAGCCGACATCGAGCGAATCACCGCGTCCGACCTGGCCCCCTATCGCGCCGCCCTCGGGTACCCGATGCCCCTCTTCAATGACCCCATCGGCGACGCCGAGGGGCGGGTTTGGCTGCCTGCCTACCGACCGGGAAGCTGGCGCTTCGACGTGCCGGACTACACGGTGATTTCGGCCGAGGGCGAGTGGCTGGGCACGGTCGGGGCCCCGCCGAGGGTTCGCATCCTCGATGTGGCCGGCGGGCTCGTCCTCGGGTTGCTGAGAGGCGAAACGGATGCTCACAGCGTCGTCGTGGAGGGACCGGGAGACGTGAGCTACGTGGGGGCCACGTTCGCGCTGGAGCAGGACAGGTTTCTGGCGGTCGACATATTCCTGGACCGCCTTACCATCTTCGCCGGCGGTTCGGTCGAACGCACGGTGGACATCCGGCACGCGGACGGGCTGAGCGTCTTGGGGGTCGGCGCATCCGGACAGCTGCTGGGAACCGCGAATTCGCTCACACCCGACTTCGAAGAGGAGTGGCTTCCGGGGCATATGGCCGTATTCGACATGGAAACCGGCATCGTCGACACGGTCGTGTCCTACGACCTGCTCGCGCGGGCTCCTCCGGGAATGCGGTGGAACCCGATCGGGGCGGCCGGCTGGGTTGCGGTCGCCGCCGGTCAATTCGTCTACGCACGCTCCGACCGGCCGCAGGTCACCTGGCATCGTCCCGACGGAACCGTCACTCAGATCGTGCGCTGGCAGACCGCGGCGGCTCCCCCGACCGAGGAGCTGCTCGAAGGTATCGAGGAGGGATTCCGGGCGGGAAACCGATTGGCCAACCCGGGCGCGGGGGAGGCCGACATCGAACGCATGACCAATGACAACATGGCCCGGTACCGGGCGGTCCTCGGCGATCCGATGCCTCTCTTCACCACCCCTTTCGGCGACTCCGAGGGCAGGGTGTGGTTGCCATCCTACCGGCCTGGCGACGAGACCGAGGGCACACCACACTACACCGTCATCTCCGCCGACGGCGAGTGGCTGGGCACGGTTGAGGCTCCACCGCGGTTCCGGATCCTGGACGTGGCCGGTGGGCTCGTGCTCGGCGTCCAGCTGGACGACATGGATGTGGAGAATGTCGTGGTGTACGAACTGGTGGGGGACGCTTCGTGAGAACAATTTTGTAAACTCCACTTTCCAAACAGTAAACTTCGCTTTACTGTCGTGGATGGCTACCACCCCCACTGCGATGGCCGCGCTCGCCGCGCTGGGGTCCGGCGCGGTCGGCGTCGTGTGCGTCACCCCCTGACCACCGACTTTCCCCGAGGTCTACGGCGCGGGCGGACTCACCGTCCCCGACTGGGCCCAGGTCTCCCGGGGCGTCCCATTTCACCATGTATGAGCCCCATGGACCAACCGATACTTCAGATGGCAGGCGGCGCCGTGTCCGCCCAACTCCTGCCATCACGCAAACACCCCTCGCCGGAGCCCGGATTGGCCCGCAAACACGACGAGACCTACAAGTTCATCTTCTCCCAGCGCGCGGCGGTCGAAGAACTGGTCCGCAACTTCGTGGGCGAGGATCTCGCCGACGAACTCGACTTCGGCACGCTCGAGGCCCTTCCGACCGACCGCATCAGCGGCGGCCTGGTTCAGCGCCAGGTCGATCTGCTCTGGAAGATTCGTTTTCGGGGCAGTTGGCTCTACCTGCTGATCCTTCTCGAATTCCAGTCGGAGAGCGACTACTTCATGGCTCTTCGCATTCTGACTTACATCTGTCTTACCTACGAAGAATTGGTCCGTCGAAGGGAACTGAAGGCAAGCGACAAGCTGCCGCCGGTCCTGCCGGTCACGATCTACAACGGCCAGGCCCGCTGGCGAGCTTCAACGGACATCTCGGAGCTCATAGCCCGGGTGCCGACGCAGCTGGCGCGCTTTCTGCCGCGGGCGCAGTTTCTCCTGCTCGACCTGCAGAGGATCGGCGCGCAAGATCCGCCATCAACGGATCTGGTGACCTCGCTCGGCAAGATGGAGCGGGAACCCTCGCCCGAGAACCTGCAGCGTGTCATGCGGGATCTGACCGGCCGGTTTCGGGGGGCGGGGTTCGCCGAGCTCCGCAAGGCGTTGTTTTCGTGGGTGGCGGGTGCCGCGGAAGCGTGGCAGATTCCCAAAGAGGAGTTGGCAAAGATGCAGACGTTGACGGAGGATGAGACGATGTACGAGAGAGTCAGGGAGATGCGGGAGCAGGTTCACCGGGATGGTATCCAGAAGGGTCTGGAGCAGGGTCTGGAGCGCGGGCGCGCTGAAGGGCGGGCGCTCGTGGGGCGTCTGGCGACGAGGAAGTTCGGAGCGCAGACCGCGGAGCAACTGTCCCGGGTCCTGGATGACATGGCGGATCCGGAACAGCTTGCTGAGGTAGCCGACGCGATCATGGATTGTGACAGCGACGCGGAGCTGTTCGCTCGCGTGGGAACGAACCTCACGAAGGCAGCCCCATGAAAAACCCCGTCCTCCCTACCTTGACCGCCCTCACCCTCGCGTCCGCGTGCGCCGACATCCGCCCCCATTCCGACCTCATGGTCGACGCGGCCGCCGACGTTGACGCCATCCGCTTCGAGCGCGCGATGCACCGCTTCGATTCGGCCCGCACGGCCATGCCTGAAGACGCGGAGGCGCATTCCCGGTACGCCGAGATGGCCACCTACTTCCAACTGTATGCGAAGGCGGCCGAGGTCTGGGAGCGCGTCCTCGAACTCGAGCCGGCGAACGCGGCGGCGTGGGACGGCTACTTCCATGCGCTGCGCTGGGCGGGCATCTTCGAGACGGATCGCAGGTACGGCGAAAAGCTGATGCAACTCCTTCCCGACGCACTGCGAAACGCGAGCCGGCGACCGGGACTCTACGACAACGCGCAGGATGCGGCGGCGGACGTGGGGCAGTTGGAAGCATACCATGCCGTTCTCAACGACCGTCGTGAATCGGAGGCCGACAATCCCGTATTTCTCCAGCACCTGGGGGAAGCGCAGTTGGCGCTTGCGGAACTGCAGGAGGGTGACCGAAGCCAGGTCCTGAAGGACTCGATGCGCGCGGAGCTAGACGCTCTGGCCGAGAGGAACAGGGACAACGCCGAGATCGCGGCGCCGATCCTCTACCGGCTGGCGGCGGGCTACGATTACCTCTGGTTGGGCGCGCAGGCGGATGTCCAGTTGGCGAAGGAGCTGACGGCCAACAAGGACATCTGGCTCTCGCGGCTGCTGGCGGCTCCGGACCGCGGAGTCCTGGCGGACGACCTGCGCTACTGGGATCTGGTCCTCAAGTTTCAGATTCCCCGCGGCGGCCCGGGGGCCGCGGAGGACATGGACCAGGCAATGCGAATCGTGGAAGAGGGCATGGAGTCGTCGACGCTGAGCCACCGCGGCGCCTGGGTAAACCGCCGCGAGTCGCTCGTCAGGGCGATGGCCGATCAAGCCATGGCCGACGAACCGGCGCCGGGCGACGAATCCCGATCGATGGCGGCGGAGCCGCGCCGACCAGGGCTCGCACCGGAGTACGCAGAACCCCTCTTTGAGGCCGTCATGGACGAGATCGCCTGGCAGAACGTGGCGCCCACTTCATCGCTGAGCCGTTTGCTCCACTACGGAATCGAACCGCAGAGGGTACTGGAGGAGGCCATCAACCTGGAGGAAGCGCTACGCGCCGACCGCCCGGGCTATCTCTATGCCGGAAGCCGTGGCGAGGCCCGGGAGAGTTCCAGGCAGTCCGTGATCGCCTCGGCACGCGTCCTTCAAGCGCGCGCGCTCGCTCAGCTGGGCGAGACCGAAGCGGCGGGCGAGTTGTTCGAGGAGCTTGCGACGGAGTCTCCGGGCAGCCAGACGCTCGCGCAGTTCGGCCGACACCTCGTGCGCACCGGCCAGCCGGAGCGGGGACTCGACATGCTCGTGGAGGCGCTCGCCCACGGTGGAGGCTGGCGCCGGACCGCCGAGGAGGCCGCCGCAGCCGCCGGTCTGCCGGTCGAGGTCGTCGACGAACGACTGGCGGTGCGGCAACCCGTTGTGCAGGCGGAGCTGGAAGCACGGGCCCTCGGCGCGCGTCTCGAACTGGATCCTCCCGACCTCGCCCTACCCGACCAGAACGATGTCGAGTGGGCGCTCCGCGACCTCACCGGCAAGGTCGTCGTCCTCAAGTTCTGGGCAACCTGGTGCGGGCCCTGCCTGGCCGAATTCCCGCACTTCGTGAAGCTGCTGGAGAAGTACGAAGACGACGACGAGGTCGTGTTCCTCACCGTCGCGACGGCGGGCTCCCCCCGCGAGGGCTTGAAGGAGTACCTCGCGGAGAACGGCTACACCTTCCCGGTCCTCCTTGACAACGAAGGCAAAGCGGTGGACTTCGAGATCCTCGGCTACCCGACCACCTTCTTCCTGGACCCCGACGGCCTTATCCAGTACAGACGCGAGGGGTTCGAGGAAAACGGGTACGAGCACCAGACGGCCATTCGGATCGATGCTCTGCGGACTGGCGGGGGGATGTAGGAAGCGGTCTCGATTCGGCTCATCGAGCCCTCGCCCCGCCCCCCGCCTACTTCTCCAACCCGTACATCCGCACGTATTCAACCCCCTGCTCCCCGCTCCACACACCCAGAACGTAGTCCTCACCGATTTCCAGGCCGGTATTGTCCCTTCCCACGGCCAGAATGAGCCCCGGTGGCGTGGCGACGGACCCCAGCCAGGTGCCGTCCGGTGTGTAGACCTCGAAGGGGGACCTTTCGGAACCGTAGACGGCAAATGGCTCCACCCAGAGGTTTCCGGCTGCGTCCAGACGGATCGACGCGAGGACCGGGAGGGTGGGAGCCATCGGTTCATTGCGCCAGACCGGCTTGCTCGCTTCCGCCTGCTCCTCCGAATAGCCTCCGTAGGCAACGTTCCGCCTGGCCATCCATTCGACGTAGGCCTCCACATGCTCGGATGTCACCTCCCGGGCCGGCTCATCCCGCCGCAGGATCGCCGTGGTGGCGCCGTCGTCGAGGGAAACCGACCGGACGGAGAACACCTCAGTATCGACCACGGCGAGCCGCCCGCCCGTCATCGCCAGTTTGGGTCCCCTTCCAAACTCGTACCCGCGATAGCTGATGCTCGACCCCGTCCGAGTGATGTATTGCTCGGCTCCGGGAATGTCCATCACCGTGGCCACAGCCCCGTCTTCCAGGGAAAGCGTCGTGATCCGGATGCCGGGCCACCGCACGACTCCGACTGGAATCTCCCCCTGCTGGTCCTGGAAGGTCATGACGAGACGGCGCTCCGACACGCCGACGACGCTGGCCGGCGGGAATCCTGACCAGGGAGATTCGATGCTCATGGTCCGGGCAACGACGCCATCGGGCCCGAACACCTGCACACGTCGCAGAGCACCGTCGTAGGTGACCACCGAGTCGCCTGGCAGCAACCCCACGAAGGTCAGGAAGGCGTGTTCTCCGGGACCCTCGCCCTGTTCGCCCGCCCGCCACATGAATGTGCCGTTCCGGTCGTACCGGCGCAGTTCGCCACTGGCCCACTCTCCGAGCACGATGTCGCCGTTGCTCAGGCGGACAGCCCCGATCACGCCGTGGAGCAGGTACTCGCCTGGTCCGTCTACGGCGCCGATTTCGAGGAGGGGTTCCTCGCTGATCGTCCAGCCTTCACCGGATCCCCACTGGGGGGCCAGCGCGGTGGTGATGGGGATTCCAGCGGAATCGGTCCTGATCGTGGTCTGGGACTCCGGGGGTGAATCGCAGGCGCCCAGTGCGAGAGTCGCAAGGCAAAGCAGGACCATGCCGGGCGCTACGAGCCGATGCCGGATCGATCCAACCCGGCTGTTGCGTTGACCTCTCCTGGCGATCCATCGCTCGAATATCATGTGTCTCTTCCGTGTCTCCTGGCATGTATTTCCCGTCTACTGAGTAAACAAGCTGAAACGCCAGAACGTGCAATTCCCCAGGCGCAGGTCGGCGCGTGCCCCCCCGCCAAGCTGAAAGTAGCGGGTTGCCGAGTCCGTCGCTGAAGCAGGGCGAAGGCGAACCGGCGGTGCCCCGGTCGGCTCCCGAGCGAAGTGAGGCAGGCGAACTCCTGCCCCCCCTCGAACGCCCGCACTTCGAGCCGCGGGAAGGGATCTTCGAACGTGGCGACGTATCCGCCTTCATGGAACGATTCGATCCGGGGCAACTCCTCGCTGATCAATGAGCCGTGACCCGGTTCGGGGTCCAGAAGGAAGGTGCGGATGGCCACGAACTGCCGCATGTATCCCACCCGCAGGTACTGCAGGACGACGTGACTCGACGGCATGGCCAAGGCGGTGATCAGGTGGTCATTGGCCAAGCCGTTGTACATCCTGAATCCCCCGTCGGGCTGTTCCTCGAATCGCATTTGCACGTAGTTCTCGACGTAGGCCGACCAGCCCACATCTCCAGTCGTGGCCGAATAGGACCTCACCAGAGGCCGGAATTCAACAGCGTATACCACCTGGCTGACTTTGGGCACACACGCAATCTTGCCCATGGACAGGCGGCTCCGAATCATCCAGGACGCATCCCGGTATGCCCCGCCGTAAGTGACGCGAGGCGGATCGCTGAGCGCCTCCACCTCATAGAACACGCTATAGTCGTCGAGCACGCGAACGGCGTCGGGGCGTTGGTTGGTTGACATGTGAACGGTTCCGTGGAGGAAGAACCGATCCGGGAACCCACAGTGGTTCTTCCCCTTTTCTGGTGGGTAGCAGGTCATGTGCGCAGGCCATCGGGGTAGAGGTCGAGGCCGCCGAGGTGGAAGAGGATGGCGTTCGCGAAGCGTTCCCGGTTGCGAAAGCCGCGGCTGCGGACCTTGACTGTCTTGATCCGGCTGTTGATGCCTTCCGCCGGTCCGTTGGTGGCGCGGAGGATGATCGCATTGACGATTCCCCACAGATGCTCCCGGATCATCCGGGCGGTTTTCAGGACCGGCTCCAGATCGCAGTCCGATGCCCACTCCAGCCACCGGTGCCATCCGGCCAGCGCCCAGGTTCTGCTCCGGTAGTTCCAGAGGTTCGCGGCCGCTTCCTTCAGCTCCCAGGCCTGGGCGGTCCGGCGGGTGCCCGCACGGAGCCTCGCGAACGCCAGCTTTTCGGCGTGCGTCTTCCGTCTGGGGCCCTTCAGCCACTGCCACTTGGTGCCCACGAGGATCCCGTTGCCCTCCTTCACCAGCGCCCGGTGCTCCGCCCGCCGGACCTTGTCCACCGCGTCGCCGAGGTGCTTGGCCACGTGGAACCGGTCGAACGCGATCTTCATCACGGCATCCGGGATCATCGCCAGAGTCGCCGAGATGTAGGGCCCCCACATGTCCATGCTGACGCTCTCGACAGCCTCCCGGTACTTCTCTCCCATGCCCTCGTAGAACGCCAGGAGCACGTCCTTGCCCCGTCCCGGGGCGACATGCACGACGTGGCCCGTCTCCGGATTCGACACCACGGTCACGTACTGGTGCCGGCGGCGGAACGAGGTCTCGTCCACCGAAAGGCGCCGAACCGCCTTCGTCTTGCGGCGCGCAAGTCCCCGCGCCACTGCACGTTGCATGATTCCGTCCACCGCGTTCCAGCTCAGCCGCATCCGGCTGGCGACCGCCTGTACGCTCGCCACCTTGAGCCACCGGATCACCTCCGCCTCGAACTCCATCGTGTACCTCGTGCTCCCCTCCGCCCACGGCACCTGAATCGTGACCACCCCGTGCTCCGGGCACTGGACCCGCGGGACATTGCAGACCAGAAAGGTCTTGTAGCCCCAGGCATCCAGGTTCCGCCACTCGCGGCGGCGCGTATCGTAGCCCGGGCACGCCTCGCCGCAGTGAGGACACCTCAACGGGCTCCCTCCGGTCCGTTGCAACTCCACCCGAAGTTCCTTGGGGTCCCGGGTCGGCTCCACCCTCGTGACCTTCCACTCCGGACCCAGGCCCAGAACGGCGTCCAGCCAGTCTCTTCCGGCCATGTCTGCGAGTTCCCTTCCGTCTCGTTGTGGACACCTGCCGGGAGCGAGCGCTCCGCGGCCTGACCACGCAATTTCCTCCGAGTCTCGCGATCCCGAAAGGCAACCCGCTACTCTCCTCCCCGTTCAGCACCAGCGCCGGTGGCTTCCGCGCCCAACCAAGTCGTTGTGCGAGGAGTGGTCGAGAGGGTCACCCCGGCCGGTCGGCGGCACGTCAGCCTTCGCCGAAGGGGATCGCCCCTCCCGTCGTCTACTACATCCTCGCTGTTCCACTCTCTCCACCCACGCTCATCCCACCGCCGCTGTTGCGAAAGCCCGCCAACCCGCCCCATAATTCGACCCTCCCCCTTGCCCGCCCACCACGACAGGGGAAGAACCCCCACAGTTTTCCTTGACTCGGGTGGGCAGAGAGACGATACTGTCGAGCTGCCAATCATCCCGGGGCCGCGAAAACACTTTGGCCTGGAGGCCGTGGTACACAATCAGACGGTCTCCACCGAGCAGCTCAAGCCCCAACGGCTGAATCATTTCGAGCGGACCCTCGCCTTTCCTGCCGAACCCGTGGAGATAGGTGCCGTCCGGCCCGAAAACGCGCACCGCGACGGCTTGCTCGTCCAGCACCACGAGCTTGCCTGCTTCGTCGACCCTCGCGTCCGCGATCTCGCCGAACAGCTCGGGGCCCTCCTCATTGGATCCGACTGTTGCGATCGTGCGCGCTCCCATCACGCGCTCTCGAGCCGCCAGCCATCGGTCCAACCGCTCATCCGCGAGACCGGGCGGCTGGGGGTCATCCGTCAGCGCGATCGCGTCGGGTGGGAGGGCGTTCTCTTCCGTGGGGTGACTCCTGAAGCGCACTTCGGCCAGGTCGGTCTCACATGCGGCGGCGAATAGGAGCACGAGAATCGCTGGTCAAGCAATCCTGAACAGAGCCGCGCGATTCGGTGGAAGCAGCGAGATCGCACCCGTGCGGATGGTCCTGTTTCTCATCTCGTCCAGCATTGACTACGCCTCCGTGGCTCAAGGGATCCCACCTTGACCATTCTCGTCCGTCAGTTGCCGAGGAGCTCGGTTGCGTGCCGAATCACCTGGTCGGCAAGCGACGAATCTCCGTTCACACGTTCCAACACGGCATCGCGGTTCGCCACCAGTTGCCTGACTTGCTCAGTCAGCGACTCCCTGTCTTCCTCCGGCAATAGCGAGTCCCGCATCGCCAACGCCAGCGTGATGGCGGCCGTCATCGTGCCGGCCCGCTGGAAGGCGTCCAGATAGGGGGGCGACGCGGTGAGGTAGGCTGTGGCGATTTCGCGCATGCCCTTCCAGTCGCCTTCCTCGACGTGGTCGCGCCAGAACCAGCCCCTGTCGGCCATCTCGGCGAGGGTCTCCAGGGCTTGGTTCGCCTGCTGGTATTGCTGCCGGGCTCGCATGCGGTCCATCAGCGTGCGCAGGCCGGGCACGCCGGACTCCATGAGCATGCGACGGCTCTCGGGCTCGGCAAAGTTGACCAGATCCGGAAACGGAAGTTCGGGCGGACAGGGGTAGTTGGTGCACCCGCCACCTTCCTGCATATTGCAGTTGGACCGGACAGGAGGGCGGGTATCCTTGCAAGCGCCTGCGCTGCAGACATTATGCTCGCAGTAGCCGGTCATGGCGGCGGGACGCCGTTCGCCCGGGAACCCCGCGGCGGCGACTCCACCGGCCAAAACGCCAATTGCGAGCCATGCAGCGGTCCCCGCGACTCGGTTCCAATGAATCTTCATCAAGTATCCTTCCCGGGTTTCATTCGCGTTACTGGAACGCCCGTACCTCGAGGCGCGGATGGGGATCTTCGAACGAGGCGACGTATCCGCCCTCGTAGAACGATTCGATCGGGGGCAGATCCTCGCTGATCAGCGAGCCCCGTCCGGTTGCGGGGTCGAGCAAGTAGGTGCGCACGGCCTTCAGATCCGACATCTCCCCATAGCGTTGATATTGGAGGACGACGTGGCCCGACCGCATGGCCAGGACCGTTGCGAGATAGTCGTTGGGCAGGCCGTGAAAGAACTTCATTGCGCCCTTCGCAGGATCGACGTGGATCTCCTGTTGGATGTAGTTCTCGACGTAGGCCGTCCAGAGCAACTCGCCGCTCGCGCCCGAGTAGGACCGCACCGACGGAAGCATCTGGAACGCAAAGACGACTTGATCGAGTGCGGGCACGCAGGCGATCCCGCCCTCCGACAGACCCGCTCGCACCATGAAGAAATCATCCTGGTATCCTCTTCCATGGCGCACGATATTGGGGCTGCCGAGTGCGCTGATCTCATAGAACAGCGTGTGCTCGTCGGCGGGACGCGCCAGGAATCCGTGAAGAAAGAGCCTGTCGCCGAGCGCACAGTTGTCGTTCATCGAGACAGGCAATCCCACGATGCTGTCGAGCTGCCACTCGCCCGCTTCATGGACGAACACCTTGGCCCTGCGCCCGCCCACGAACACGGCCAGCCGGTTTGGACCGAGAAGCTCGAGGCCGTATGCAGTCTTCCACTCCATTGGACCCTCGCCGTACTCGCCGAAGCCATGGAGATAGTCGCCGCCGGGCCCGAAGAACCTGACGGAACGGGCCTGGTAGTCCAGCACCACGAGTCTCCCGTCCTGATCGACCCGCGCGTCCCTGACCTCGCCAAACAATTCGGGCCCCTCTTCCTCCGAGCCGAAGCGTGCGACCGTGCGCGCCCCCGTCAGGCGTTCCCGGGCGTTCAGCCACCTCTCCAGCGGCCCGCCCGAGAGGCTGGGTGGTACGGTGTCGTCGGTGAGCGCGATCGCGTCCGGCGGCGGGGCGTTCTCCTCCGTGGGGTGAAGCTCCCAGCCCAACTCCAGCCGCTCGGTCTCACATGCGGGGGCAAGCAAGGCTGCCGTGACCACGGAGGCTCCCACCACATGTCGCCTCAAACGTCCTCCGATTCGCATCGAGCACCTCATCTTGAGTCGATCACGCGCGGACCGTCACCCAGCAATTGCGTTGGCGCCCCGGCGCGCACCCACTGCTTGATCTGGTCGAGTCCAGCTCTTCTCAGTACAACGCGGTCGGTTCCAAGTGCCACGTGCCCGCCCGAGTCATCCAGCGAGCGCTCGACAACCAGCACCTGCGGTGTCACGCCGGAACCTGCCGACACTTCGTCATAGACGTACTTCAGCACGCCGATGTTTGCCCAGCCCCGCCCACTCATGACTTCATCGAAATCGCCGAACTTCCCGAGATGCCGAATGCCGTCCGCAGCCACCATGTCGCGGGCGACTCCCACCGCCGCAAAGGACATACCGAGATTCTCCGCCCGCTGTCTCAGTTCCCGCTTCAGTTCCTTGATCAGGTCGGGCAGTTCCGGAACGTTCGACCAGCCACAGGTCGAAGAACCCACGAAGACGAAGGCAACCTCTGGACCCGCGCTCAAGGAGCGAGCCGGCGCGTACTCGCCTGCCGCCCGCGCCGGAAGGTGCCAGCGTACTTCGGGGATCGGCAAGAGCCCCTGACGACCGAGGACGAAGCCGACAACAACGCCCGTGACGAGCGCCAGGATGGTCCAATTCCTCCGCCGACGAGTCGTGTCCATATTCTGCGCTGTTGTCATGGATCCGTCTCAAGGTCTTGGCGGGCGTTACGATTCCCGTCCGGGAGCGATGAAGGGCGACGACAATGTGACTCATTCCCGGCCTGCTCCGCAATCTCCCAGGTTTCATTTACAGATCGACACAGTCGGGCCATGTCGTCCTGCAATACGAGCGCATCGGAGATCGGTAGCACGTTGAGGCGGTGCGCACCTACCTTCTGGACCCCGAGACGGGGCCTCCGGGGCATTCAGGCCGCGAGCGACGGCACCATGTACGTGGCGGACAGCCAGGCGCTCGAGGTCCGGGTGTTTTCGTCCGCGGGGGAATACCTGCGCACGATCGTCCGGCGCGGGGAGGGAGAAATCCTCAGAACCAACGGAATCATCCTGTCGGGCGACACTCTGCTTAGGGTGAACGAGACCCGGCAGTGGACGATCATCGGGGTTGATCCCGACAAGAATGAGCTTCGCCGGTTCACCAAGCCCGTCTGGATCCGGGGGTACAACCAGACACGCGGACGAGGTGATGGACGCGCGCCGGGAGCAGGCGACCGGCTTGTTCAACCACGAGTATCGCAGCTACTACAAGTCCTACGACCTGGCCACCGGTGGCGTGGATTCGGTCTACATGGGTGAGGACGTCTACCGGGAGTACATCGTCAGACGAGTTGTCCCGAACGATGCTTCACCCTTCTACGACCTGTTCTCCGAAGACGGCGACTACCTGGATTCCGTCCGGCTTGGGTTCACACCGGCACCGAACACAGTGCTCTGGGTGCAGCACGGCAACATCTACACCTGGGTGGTGGACGAACTGGATGTCCAGTATGTGGTCAGGGCGCCGCTGCCACTACGGTGACCGCCCCCCCACGAAGTGCGCAGCCAGCGCCTCCTGCGTAGACTGTCAGCAACATCCCACCACACCGTTTGATCTCCGGCTCGAAGGAGGCCCCTGATGAAGACGATCACACGAAGCGCGCTGGCAGGGATTCTGTTGCTGGCCGGAGGTTCCCGCCTGGAGGCCCAGGAAGGGGCCGGCCGCGAGCCTGGAGAGCGGTTCAGAGACTGCGCGTCGTGTCCGGAGATGGTGGTGGTGCCGGAGGGGAGCTTCACGATGGGGTCGCCGTCATCGGAGGAGGAAAGGCAGGGCGACGAAGGGCCGCAGCACCTGGTGACGATCGGCTCGCCGTTCGCTGTCGGGGTGTACGAGGTGACGTTCGCGGAGTGGGACGCTTGTGTGGAGGCGGGGGGGTGCGGAGGATTCCGTCCTCGCGACGAGGTGTGGGGCCGGGGAAGCCGTCCGGTGATGAATGTGAGCAGGGAGGATGCGCAGGAGTACGTGAGGTGGTTGTCTGGGGAGACGGGGGCACAGTACCGGCTGTTGAGCGAGGCGGAGTGGGAGTACGTGGCGCGAGCGGGTACGCAGACGGCGCGATACTGGGGGGAGGGCGAGAGGGAGCAGTGCCAGTATGCGAATGGTGCGGATGCGACAGCACATGAGGCATATCCCAGTGCTGCGGACTCATTCTTCGTGGGTTGCTCCGATGGCAATGTGTATACGGCCCCAGTCGGTTCGTTCGAGCCGAACCGCTTCGGGATGTACGACATGCTGGGCAACGTCTTCGAGTGGACGGGGGATTGTTGGAATGGCGACCATTCGGGTGCGCCGGCCGATGGGAGTGCCAGGCTGCAGGGGGACTGTTCCCGGATTGTGGTGCGCGGCGGCTCCTACGACCTCAGACCGAGGTTCCTCCGATCCGCGCTCCGCTTCGGTGTCCCTGCCGGGATCCGGAACAAGGACCTCGGGTTTCGAGTCGCCCGGACCCTGGATTGACTCCTGTGTCCTGCGTCCTACCCCCCATCCCCCAGCCCCACTAGCTCCAGCAACCTGAGCGCATTCGTCGAGGTGGCGATCCCGTAGCGTAGCCGGTAGTCGAAGGTGAGCCCCTCATCGTCGCTGCCCACCGACTCGGTGAAGTGCACGGCCACGGCCCGCTCGATCAGGTCGTCCGCGTCGGCAAGGGTGAGATCGTGTGTGGTCACGGCGCCGATCGCACCGGTGGCGAGGAGGTGCCGCAGGACGGTGCGTGCCGCGATCCTGCGTTCGGCGCTGTTGGTGCCCTGGAGGATCTCGTCGAGAAGGTAGAGGGCGCCCCGCTCCCGGGCAGCGTCCACGACGTGTCGGAGACGTTGCAGGCCGGCCATGAAGTACGACACTCCGTCCACCAGCGAATCCTCGATGCGCATGCTCGTCACGATTCGCAGGGGCGGCATCCGCAGGCGGCGCGCGCACACCGGCCCGCCCGCCTGGGCCAGGACCGCGTTGATGCCGACCGCCTTCAGCAGCGTCGACTTCCCGGACATGTTCGAGCCGGTGACGAGAAGGAAGGAGCCGGCGGGGCCGACCTCGACGTCGTTGCGCACGCAGGTGGCGGACTCGAGAAGGGGATGACCGAGAGCCTTGCCACGAACGGTGGTCGCGCCCGGATCGATCACCGGGAAGGTCCAGGCGGGGTGATCGGCGGCGAGGGCTGCCAGCGCGGCCAGTGCCTCAGCCTCGCCGGCGGCTTCGAGCCAGCCGCGCACGCGGGAGCCCGACCGCGTCTTCCAGCGTTCAAGCGCGACCAGCACGTGCACATCCCAGAACAGGACGATGGCCACGGGGAGGTGGAAGAGGGGTGAGCGCCTGGCATCGGACAGGTCGAGGAGACGGCGCAGGGTGGCGATCTCTTTGGGGGCGGTACGGGGGGAGGGGTGGCGGGCGGGCCCTTGCTCCGCTTGCTGGTCATTGGCCGGGGTCGCCCCCAATCGCCGTAGAATCTCCACCGCGTAGGCCGACTGCAGAGGTGCCTTGGCCAGGACGGTGAGGAGCGGAGCGAAGCGCCGTACCCCGGACTCCCCGTCATCCGCCTCGTCGAAGTTCGGGTTGAGGCCTTTGCGGAGCCGGGTATACAGCAATGTCGAGACGACGAGTGGCCACACCATGGCTGGAACCGGAACCAGACCGATGGAATAGAGAACAATGGCGGTCAGGTTGACGGCCGGCAGCAGGATGCCCGCAACCCGGACCCACCAACGGCCTTCCAGCCACGCCCCACCTTCCGCCCACGCCAGGAATCCGTCGATTCCATCCCCCTCCCCGCCGCCCTCCATCATCCGGGCCTCGGCCGCGAGACGGTCACGAAAATCGTATGCGCCGGCCATCTCCCGCGCCGCTGCCTGGCGCCGCGCGATGGTCTCCGGGTCGGCGCGCCCGAACAGCCAGCGCTGCAGTGTCGTCCTCCCGGGGGCCGTGCCGCACACCCCCGCCAGGTGCAGGAGCGACGCGTGGCCGCAGAGATCGAGGTCGTCGGCGTAGTCGTGATCGTTCTGGGGCGGGGTGGTGGGTGGAGCGGGCAACTCGGACCAGCGGCGGCCGATGCGTGCGATGCCTTCCCGGTTGAAACCGGCCATCAACCGGGCGCGGAAGAGGCGTCTTTGCGCGACGTGGTGCCGTGCGACCAGGAACGCGAAGGTCGCCGCCGCGACGGCCATGAGTGCCCAGGCGGCCGCGCCCTGCCCCGCGGCGAAGAGGATCCAGGCGCCGGCGACGGTGGCCGCGAAGAGGGCGAGACGGAGGCGGCCGTACAGTCGCACGGTGCCGAGTCTCGTGGCCGCCTCCCGGTCGAAGCGGTCGGCGCGGTCCCGGTAAAGCGCGGTAGGGTCTGCGATTGGCGGCGAGCGGTGATGATCTCCAGATTCCATGCCATGAAAGTAAGGCAACCGATCATGGCAGCCGCCCTGGCCGCCCAAGGAGACAGCCCGGCGCCTTGCCGGTCCCGGTGCCGGCGCGTACTCGTTCCCGGCCTGCTCGCCGTGCTGGCCACGGGCTGCGCGGCTCCCGACCAACTCGACCGAACCGGCAGCCTCCCTGCCGCCGTGGACGCCATCTTCGCCGAATACGCCGGCGCGGACGGTCCCGGGTGTTCGGTCGGTGTCATCCAGGACGGCCGGCTCATCGGTTCCGAGGGCTATGGAATGGCCAATCTGGACCACGGAATCCGCAACAGCCCCGCCACCGTCTTTCGCACGGGTTCGGTCGCCAAGCAGTTCACGGCGGGCACGATCGCCCTGCTGGCCCTTCGCGGCGACCTCGTCCTCGACGCGCCCGTCCGCCGCTACCTCCCCGACTTCCCCGACCACCCCGATCCCCCGACCGTCCGCCACCTGGTCCACCACACGTCTGGGGTGCGCGACTACATCGGGCTCATGTCGCTGGCCGGGAACCGATCCCAGGACTACTTCACCAACGACGAGGTCATCGCCGCCATCAACCGCCAGCGCGAGCTCAACTTCGAGCCGGGCGCGGAATACCTCTACAGCAACGCCGGGTACTTTCTGCTCGGCCAGATCGTGGCCGCCGTCTCGGGTCAGTCGCTCCGCGAATTCGCCCGGACCCACCTCTTCGACCCGCTCGGAATGCGCCACACCCACTTCCACGACGACCACAACGAAGTCGTCGCCCGCCGGGCCACCGGATACTCCCCCACCGACGATGGCTTCCGCATCAACGTCACCACCCTGGACATGGTCGGCGACGGCGGCGTCTTCACCACGGTCGAGGACTGGGTCGCGTGGGACAGCAATCTGGAGACCGGCGCGGTGGGCGGACCCGATTGGGTCGCGCTGATGCACCAACGGGGCGTGCTCAACTCGGGCGACACGATCCCGTACGCCTTCGGCATCGCCCACGGCGAGCACCGTGGACTGGCCACCGTCGGCCACGGCGGCGCCTGGGTCGGATACCGGGCCGGAATGACCCGCTATCCCGAAACCGGCTACTCCTTCGTCGCCCTCTGCAACCGCTCGCAGATCGATCCGATGGGCCTCATTGCCGCCACGGCGGAGGTCTACCTGGAGGACCGGATGGCGCCGGTTGAAGAGGCCGGCGAGTCCGGGGAGGCGACGGCTGCGAGCACCGGATCCGAGGAAGCCGACCGGGTCGAACCGAGCGAAGAGGTGGCCGGCCGCGACCGGTACGGCGGGTCGTACTACAGCCCCGAACTGGACGTCACCTATCACATCCGCGCAGCCGGGGCCGAGGGACTCTCCGTGGCGGCGGGAAGGTGGGATCCCATCACGCTCGCGCAGGTGGACGACGGGGTCCTGCGGGGTGGGGTGTTGACCTTCCGCTTCGGCAACCTTGCCGCGGGCCGCTTTTCGTCGTTCATGCTGGACGCGGGGCGTGTGAAGAATCTGCGCTTCACCCGGGTGGAGAGCGGCGATCGGGCCGGCCGGATGTAATGCAGGCATTACAGAATGTAAACTACAGCTTACAGTGCGCAGATCATTTCGGTGACCTCTCCGTGAATCCCCGACCCGCGTATGCCCCGCGGGTGGCGGGCAAGAGGTGCCGCGAATGAAGCGTCCGCCGCCCCAGCTGCACATCGAGGTCGACCACGACCGCTGCGTGGGCAACGGCATGTGCCTGACCTTCGCGCCGGGTGTCTTCCAGCTCAACGCGCGCCGCCAGTCCGAGGTCATCGACCCCGAGGGGGACGCGCTGCAGGATATACTTGTAGCGGCCGAGAACTGCCCAACCGCGGCGATCAGCGTGATTGACGCCGCGACGGGGAAACCCTACGAGGTGTGAAGATGAACAAAGCCGGAACGGACAAGGTCACCACCCTCGACTTCGCGCGCCGCAAGAAGGCGGGCGAGCCCATCGTCATGATCACGGCCTACGACGCCCTCTTCGCATCGCTGGCCGATTCCGCCGGTGTGGACTCGATCCTGGTCGGGGACTCGCTCCAGACGGTGCTCGCGGGAGAGGAGACGACGCTCGGCGCCACCGTCGATCAGATGATCTACCACGGGCGCATCGTGCAGCGCGGCACGGAGCGGGCGCTGGTCGTCGTGGACATGCCCTTTCTGAGCTACCAGGTCTCGCCCACCGATGCGGTGCGCAACGGGGGACGGATCCTCAAGGAGACGGGTGCCGGCGCGGTGAAGCTCGAGGGCGGGGCCGCGGTCGCACCCGCCGTCGAAGCACTGGTCACCGCGGGAGTGCCCGTCATGGGTCACCTGGGCTACACGCCCCAGTCGGTGCACCGAATGGGAGCTGGCCGTGTGCGGGACCGGGGTCAGGGTGCGTTCGAGAAGCTCATCCGCGAACTCAAGGCGCTGGAGAACGCCGGGGTGTTCGCCATCGTGTTGGCGCTGATGCCCGCGGTCATCGCCCGGAGGCTGACTGAAGCCGCCTCGGTGCCCACGATCGGGATCGGATCAGGTCCCCGCTGCGACGGGCAGGTGCTCATGCTCCACGAAATGCTGGGGCTGGGGGGCCACGCCCCACTCCACGTCAAGCGCTATGCCGAGTTGGGGGACGAGGTGCTGGCGGCGGTCGCCAGCTACGCCGAAGAGGTGCGCCAGGGGAAATTCCCCGGGCCGGAGCATGTGCAGAAGGTGTAGCCCGCCGACTGCTACCCCGCCCCCGCGATCCTCTCCTCGGCCATCCAGTCCGCGGCAGCTGCAGTGCTGATCCCCAGTTCTTCCGCCAGACCGATCACGTGCAGCGTCTGGTCGTAGATCTGCGTGACCTTGGAGTAGATCGTGAAGTCCTCCGTGGGTCGCCCGAAGACCTCCTCCTGGCAACGAATCAAGCCACCGGAATTGACCAGATAGTCGGGTGCATACACGATCCCCCGCTGCATCAGCTCATCGCCGTGGCGGGGCTCCGCCAGGATATTGTTGGCGCCCCCGGCCACCGCCTTGCAGCGAAGCCGCGCGATCGTCTTGTCGTTGATCACACCGCCGATCGAGTTGGGTGAGAAGACGTCGCATTCCACGTCGTAGATCGCGTCCGCGTCCACCACCTCGGCGCCCATCTCCCGGGCCGCCTTCTTCGCCAGCGGCTTGTAGATCTCGGAGACCGTCAGCCGTGCGCCCGCTTCGTGGCAGAACTTGGCCAGCGCGTACCCCACGTTGCCGAGTCCCTGCACGACGATGTGCCGCCCGCCGATCGAGTCGCTCCCGTTGGTCGCCTTGAGCACGGCCCGGATCCCGCAGCTCACCCCGTACGCGGTTGCCCGCGACGGGTCACCCGCCCCTCCGGCCGACTCGTTCACGCACGCCACGTGCCTGGTCGCCCCCCGAATCACCGCCATGTCGTGCGAATTCGTGCCGATGTCCTGTCCCGCTATGTACTCGCCCGCCATCGTGTTGACGAATGTGCCCATCGCCCGCAGCAGCGCCGGGTTCTTGCCGGACCTCGCGTCCCCGATGATGACGGACTTGCCGCCACCCAGGTCGACGCCGCTGATCGCGGCCTTGTAGGTCATGCCCCGGGACAGCCGCAGCACGTCCTCAAGCGCTTCCTCCTCCGTGGCGTAGGGCAGCATGCGGACGCCGCCCAGCGCCGGTCCCAAAGTCGTGTCGTGTATCGCGATGATCGCTCGGAGTCCCGAGTCGTTGTCGTTACAAAAAACCACCTTCTCGTAGTCGTGTTCACCAAGTTGCTGGAACACCTGCATGGATTCGTGACCTCCTGTCTCCAATTGTGGTTGAAGGGAACGGACCGCCCTCGTTTCGCCTGCGCCGGAGAGCGGTGTGGTCGAGAAACAGCGCCGCTTAAGCTAAGCGTATCCCGGTTTTCCCGCCCGGTTGCTTGCGGTCGCTCCCCTGGAGATCTACGGTGGCTGCGCAATCACGATCCGAGGCGAGACGGCCGGAGCCGCCGCCCGGAACCAGACACGGGAGGAATTCATGTTCAGGCGTTCCACTGCCGCAGTGACGGGGATCACGGGCCCATTGACGGTCCGCGGAAGAAGAGCCGAACCGGCGTCTCAAAGCTCCCGCTCACGGAGACTCGTCCACGCACTGCCGGTCGCCCTGCTGGCCGCGGCGGCCGCGTTCTCCTCGCTCCCCGCCCAGGAGCCGGAGGAGACTGCCGACCCTGTGGCCGAGCTCGTCGCCCGCCTCACTCTCGACAACTACAAGGGTACGCTGAAGGGCCTGACCCAATTCGGCGACCGCCGCCAGGGCACGCAGCGCAACCGCGACGCGGTCGACTGGATCGAATCCACCCTGCAGGACTTCGGCTGCACCACCACCGAACGCATTTTCTACACGTTCCCCCCGCCCCGCACCGACCAGACGCCCCGGCGTGCCCCAACCCAGCCCCGCGGGCCCGTCCGCCGTCCGCCTCCGCGCGCTCAGGACGACGACCTCACCACGGCCACCGGAGGACGCGTCGGCCGCCGCGGATCGGGTCCCGGCGGCAGCGTCATCTTCGGCTACCGCGCCCGCACCGGCGTCAACCGCGACCTCATGGCCCAGCCCGACGAGCGCATCCGCGAGCTCAACCGCGAGGAACCGGTCGACGGAGACCGCTCGCAGGTCTACTGCACCAAGATCGGCACCACGAACCCCGACGAGATGTACATCGTGGGCGCGCACATGGACGGACACGGCGTGAACGAGGCCGTGGACGACGACGGTTCCGGCACCGCTCTGGTCATGGAACTCGCCCGCATCTTCAGTTCCCCCGATGTCCAGACCGAACGCTCGATCCGCTTCGTGCTGTGGAACAACGAAGAGACGGGGCTCAACGGCGCGCGGGCGTACGTGGAGCAGCGGCAGGAGCTCCAGGGGGTGGAAGATCCGCCAGGCTCCGGGCAATACCCCGAACCGCGCTGGCTGGGGATGATCCAGCACGACATGATGCTCTGGGATCACGGCGCGCCGGGCCCCGACGGGCGCGTCAGCCGGAATCAGCGTCCCGAGGCCGACGTCAACATCGAGTTCCAATCCAACTCGGAGATGGCGCGCGAATCGATGGACCTGGCGTTCCTCTTCAAGGCCGCCAACGAGCGCTACGCCACCGACTACCCCGCCACCGTGGGCCCGCACATGACCAACACCGATTCCACGCCCTTCATGAACATCGTCGCCGCGATCAGCCTGCGGGAGAATGAACGTGGGGCGCAGGTGGGTGCCGGATGGAACCCGAATTGGCACCAGCCCACAGACGTTTGGACGACCTACACGGACGACGACTTCCGGCTGGGGCTGAACGCGGCGCAGACGACGCTGGCAGCGATCGCGCAGTTGACGGGGGTGACGGTGGCGCGTTAGCCGCCGAGCCGAGCGATCTCAGCCTCCGCCGCGATGTAGCCGAACCCCGCCCAGCCCGACCCCTCCAGAATCCGCCGAAACATCTCCTCGGCCTGCTCCGCGCGCCCATTGTAGAAGTGCCAGTTCGCGACCCCGTACGCGATCGCCACGCCCGCGGGGTCCTCGCTCTCCGGGTCCCACAGCTCGTCGGCCTCGATCTCCCCCTTGTACATCAGGAGGAGGCGGTGGTAGCTGGTGTTCTCGATCACGTCCAGCTCCGCGGTGACCGGCTCCAGGACGGCCGCGGCCTCCTCGTCGCGCCCCAGGCGGCGCAGCGCCATGTACCACCAGTGTGAGATCGCGACGAGCTGGTCGGGGTTGGTGGTGACCGCGAAGTAGTCTTCGTACGACTTGAGCGCCGCCTCGAAGTCGCCCTTCAGGTAGTGGGCCAGCGCGAGGTGGTAGTGGATGTTCGACTGCAGCGTGCTCGTGGGGATGCCGCGCTCGTTCGGCTGGCCGTCCGGTTCGACCTCTTCCGGCTCGCCCTCGACGAGCGTGGCCGCGTGGGACAGGTCCTCGATTGCCCGGTCGAATCTGCGCACGCTGATCCAGCGGTGGCCGCGGTGGCGGTACATGCGCGCGTCGTCGATGTGCTTGAAGATTCCCTCCGAGAAGACCTCGATCGCGTCGCGGTACCGTCCCGTGTAGCCGATGCGGCGGCCGAGCCAGATGATCGCGTCCGCGTCGTCGGGGTCGGCCTCGTAGTCGGCGAGGGCGGCGGCGATGTCCGCTTCGCGCTGGGCCGCCACGTCGGGGGGAGGGGGGGTGGGGTGGAGGGGTGTGCCGAGCAGGGAGATGGCCTCGGCGCCCCCGGGAAGGGCAGGGGTGATCGTGCCTGGAGACTGGGTCGCGGGAGCGTCGCTTGAGTCGCTGTCCGCAGGACCGCAGGTGCTGAGGAGGCTGGCGAAGAGCGCGGTGGTGGCGATGGCTTCCCACCATGCGTGGCGTAGTCTGGGAGCGGGGCTCGCGGTCTGTGCAGGGGAGGGTGTGTGGCGCATGCGGGTGTGGTGGCTGGGGGGCTGTGGGGGTGTCGGGGATGTGGTATGACGCAAAGCAACCTATGGCTACCCGGTGCTTTGCGCACAGCGAGCGTGCCGGGTAGACTGTGGACCACGGGCGAGTTGTCCCCCAACGAAAAGAGGTTCGCCGAATGTCGATGATGAAGCCGACCAGGTTGCCACTGTTGCTGATGACCCTCACCCTGCCTGGACTTGCCGGCATGGGCCTCGCAACCCACGGCCTCGCCGCCCAGACGGCCCCGGCCCCAAACGGCGCCGATAGGGACGAAGTCACCTACACCCGCGACATCGCCCCCATCCTCCAGCGCGCCTGTGTCCGCTGCCACCGCGACAACGGCGTGGCCCCGATGGCGCTCACCGAATTCCACCAGGTGCGCGAATACGCCCCCCGGATCGTCCGCCGCACGCGGATTCGCGACCGGGCCGGCGCGATGCCCCCCTGGTACGTCGAGAAGGACATCGGCATCCAGCACTTCAAGGACGACATGTCGCTCGACGACAAGGAGATCGACGCGCTGGAACGCTGGTGGCGCGCCGGCACGCCGGAGGGCGACCCCGCCGACCTTCCGCCCCCCCTCGAGTTCAACGACGACGTCGTGTGGGTCGCCGGCGAACCCGACCTCATCATCCGCTTCCCCGAGGTGCTCGTCAAAGGCGACGTCCCCGATTGGTGGGGCGACATCGAGCCCATCCCCACCGGCCTCACCGAAGATCGTTATGTAAAGTCCGTCGAAATCCGCGAGGTCAACGACGTCGGCCGCAACCCGGAGGGCGGACACGAAGGCCGCCACACCGTCGGAGGCCGCTTCGTCGTCCACCACATGATCTGGAGCACGGTCGTCCCGCGCGCCCAGGCTGGGGACGGCCCCAGGAGCGTGACCTGGCCCGTCCACGAAGTCGGCCGCGAGCCCGACATCTTCGATGACGAGGCCGGCCGCCTTCTCCGCGCGAACTCGTCCATCTACTCCAACTCCCTCCACCTCCACTCCAACGGCCGCGACACCCGCGCCCACCTGGAGATCGGCTTCCGCTTCCACCCGCCAGACTACGAGCCCAGGTACCTTCGCACGTCCTTCGGGCTCGGAAACGGCAGCGACATCGACATCCGGGCCGGCGAGGCGGGGCAGGAACTGCACGCCTACCAGGTCCTGAACCAGCACACCAAGATCGTCACCTTCGAACCCCACCTGCACGCGCCCGGAATGCGCATGTGCCTCGAGGCGATCTGGGGCTTCAACGTCGAGACGATCAACTGCGTCGGCTACGACCACAACTGGGTGCGCGGCTACACCTACGCGCAGGACCACCAGCCGCTGCTGCCCGCGGGCACGATCCTGCACATCATCGGCTACATGGACACTTCGGACGCGAACCGCAACGTGCCGGACACGCGGAACTGGCAGGGTTCGGGGAACCGCTCGGTGGCGAACATGTTCATCGACCTCGGCATGCGGGTCTCGCTCACCGACGAGCAGTTCGTCGAGGAGATGGCTCTGAGGCGGGAGCGGCTTGCGCTGGGGGTAAACGATCATGTGGTAGGGTGTCCGCTCTGCATGGTGATCCCGGCGAACGGGAATCCGAGGTATTTCGCGGGGGATGGGGATGGGAAAACCGGGTCGGGCGACCAAGCCGGTGATTCGACGGGGGTGGGGCGTGGTCGGGGGGGGCGGTAGGGGGATGGGAAGCCGTCGAAGGGGACCCGTGTTTCACCGCTCGCGGATTATGTCGCAGCCCCCGGCAGCCCGTGGACAAAATCCCCCCGGCATTCGAGCGGCGATGCATCCGCGCTGGGCGCTTCGCTCGACTTGGTCACACTGTAAACTGTACTTCATAATTTGTAATGTTTACTGTACTTTTCGCCCGTTCGCGGCTCCGCTCTGCGTTGCTCCTTGGACGAATAGCGGTGCTATTCGCCCTTCGTCGCGCCTTGCCAGCCCGGCGCCTCGCCACTCTCGGTGCTCGCGCGGCTTTATCCACGGACTGCTAGAGCTGACTTCAGCCCTCCTGTGCGTGGTCCTCCTGCTCATCGCCGCCGGTGCCTCCCGCCAGGCCGCCGCCCAGACCTACCAGCGCGGCCAGAGCGTCGCCCCCGCCTTCGAAGGCTGGGAACGCAACGAGGACGGCTCGTTCAGCTTCCTCTTCGGCTACATGAACCGCAACTGGCTGGAAGAGCTCGACGTGCCAGTCGGTGAGCTTAACGGCTTTTCTCCCGGACCCGCGGACCGCGGCCAGCCGACCCATTTCCTGCCGCGCCGCAACCGCTTCGTCTTCAAGGTCCGCGTGCCGGCCGACTGGGGGGACCAGGAGCTGGTGTGGACGCTGACCGCCAACGGCGTGACCGAGCGGGCCTATGCATCGCTCAGGCCCGACTACATCGTGGACAACATGGTGTTCATGTCGGAGACGGGGGCACTCGGGGCGGGGCACAGCAATGCGGAAACGCGCTCCAACGAACTCCCGACCATCACCCTCGAGGGCCCCGCAGAGCGGGAGACGACGGTCGGCAGCCCTGTGACTCTCACCGTGCTCGTCGAGGACGATGGGCTGCTGAGAGCGCGCCGCCCCCGTCCCCCGCGCCTGGCAACCGCCGCAGACTCCGCGCGCGCCGACTCGATCTGGAACGCGCCGCCGACCTTCAGCCGCCGTCAGCTGACTCCGCCGACCCGCATCACCGTGCAGAAGGTGAACGGACTGTTCATGTCGTGGTTCCTGTACCGGGGAGGGGAGGGGGTGGGTGGTGCAGGGGATGTAGGCGCCGCGGGCGCGGTGGCCTTCGATCCTCCGCAGGTCAAGGTGTGGGAGGACACGCGCGCCGGGGCGAACTCGCCGTGGGCGCCGCTATGGGTGCCACCGGAGTTGCCCGAGGATGGGCGGTGGACGGTGAACGTGACGTTCGACCGGCCGGGGACGTATTTGCTGCGTGGCCGGGCGGATGATGGGGGGTTGTTGACGGATGTAAAGGTGACGGTGGTGGTGAGGGCGGTGGCGAGCTGAGGGGAGATTACCAGTCTGAGTTGGTCTCGCTGAGCTGAGCCAGGCTAGCACTTCAGTTCAGCAACCTTCGGCAGAATGCCTTCAGATCGTCCAAAGTGGGGGACCAGACCCTGTTCCTTCAGGCAAATGCCTGGTGACGGGGCGACGAAACAGTCACGGCTCGGAGAGTAGTAAAGGCATCCGACCTCTTCGTGGGGCCGCTCGCCAATGAACTTGTCCGCGTCGGAGAGCGCGGCCCGCCAGGTCTCCTTCACTTCGACCAGATCCAGGGGTGCGGCAAGGGTGAGCCGGGCGATATCCTCCGGCTGGTATCGACCCCGGCGCTTCAGCTGCTCGAGAAGCGAGGCTGGAGTGAACCCCGGATCCTTCGCGACGGCTGCCCAGATCATGGCGCCCAGGGGCAGGATGTGCCGATGCGCGTGGAGGGTGTCCACGAAGTCGCGCGCCTCGTCGCGACCCGCGAGAGTCAGGACCCTGTTGATGACGAGGTCGACTTCGTGGAGGGTTACGCCGCACCTCTCGTCTGACACCGGGGGCATGAAGCACCAAGTCGGGTCGTGACTCCAGTTAATGAGCGCTGTCTGATCTCCGGCTCCGACGAGTCGCTCCGCCGCCTTCCACGCCCTCATGTCACCGTTCTTCTTCAGCGTTTCCACCACCCAGTCCACATCGGCCAGCCCGATTTCCAGGTCCTTGCGGTAGGACCAGAAACACATGGCGTAGAACTTCCGATACGTCCGCCCTGCCTCGCGAACTCGAACCATGGCCCTGGCGGTCTCGGGGTCCAGCTTGCGGCGGCTCTTTCTGCCCCCTCTGCGGCCGATTTCCGCCAGGTAGCGCTGGATTGCAGTGTCCATGCACTTATCATAAGCGGCTTACGTTCATTCGTCCAGCAGGAAGCTGCCACGGCTGGGACAAGGCATCCGCGATGTTCTATCTGCGGAATGCATTAGCCCCCCGACCGGCTCAACGACCACACCTGAACGTATTCCACACCCAACTCGTCCGTGGCGTAGCCGAGGATGTAGTCCGCCCCGATCTGGAAGATGCGCAGCCCGGCGGGGGTCTCCATGAAGCCCAGGACGTGTCCCTCGGGGTCGAAGACCGTCCAAATTGGATTCGGCCCCGCTTCTTCCGGCAGGATGTACTCCTGAACCCATAGGTGGTCCAGCTCGTCGGCCCGGACTCTGCGGAACGCCGGGTGGGTGTCCGGGAGGCGCACGTCCCGGTACCGATCTTGCTCCTCACGCCTTCTCGCCGCCCGTTCCGGCTCGGGCGATCCCGCCACCCGGCGCTCGATATACGCGTCAAGGTGCGCCGGCGTCGTGGGGACGAGATCGTGTTTTCTGCGGACGATGCGTTTCAGCGTCCCGTCAGTCGAGTAGACCCGGAACTCGTAGGCGTCGTTCGAGGAGACGAGAGCCCGTTCCGGGATGACTCGGAGGAAACCGCTCTTGAAGCGAGGACCAGACCGTCCGGAAGCACAGTTTCGACATAGATGCGGTCCCGGTCCTGCATCCCGAAGACGCGCCCGTAGTTGCCCTGTGAGTCAAAGACGGTCAGGCGATTGCCCTGCGACCAACGGGCAACGAGTGAATCCCCCGGCCAGCGGTCGAGACTTGTGAGGTTTGTGAACTCCCCGGGTCCTTCTCCCGCGCCACCCCAGGTAGCCAGGTGGCCCCCCACGGTGTCGAAGACCCGCAGCTCGCGGGAAACGCGGTCCGCCACGATGATCCGGCCGTCGGGCATGCGGAGCACATCGGAAATGTCCAGCAGGTACGGGTCCGGTCCGTCGATCTCCCCGATCGATAGGACGGGTTGTTCGCCGACCCGCCAATCCAGTCTTGAGTCGGCGGGCGGGCGGGCGTTTTCGACGATGTCGACCCCGGCGGTGTCCGAAATCTCGAAGTCCGGCACCGATTCCGCGGGAGGCGCGGGTGCGGGATCGCCCGATTCGGCACAGGCGATGCCGGTCAGGGCCAGGAAGGCCAAGGGAACAAACGGCTTCATTGCGGGAGTCATTGTAACGGTACGCACTGCTGGCCGCGTCAGTGTTTCTCCAACCCCACCAGCTGCACGCGGTACATCCGGTAAGCCGGCACGATCGCTTCATCGTCGTAGACGGCCAGCCAGCCGGGGGCGATCAGGTACGGACTGCCCGGCACCTCCAGGACCCCAAAGAAGAGCACGCGCCCCGAGTCGAGGTCGAGCACCTCCAGGACACTCTCCCACGAGCCGGGACCGTATTGCCAGCCTCCCCCTCCACCCTCCGGACTCCTGGAGCGCCCGGGCCGTTCCAGCCGGTCCCGCCAGTCCGCGACCGGCCGGAAGAAGCTGAGCCAAAGCCTTCCTTCCGCGTCCGGTTCCATTCCCCTAACTACGGACCGGGGAGGATCGTTGGGCGGGCCGCGCATCCCATCCGGGTCCGGGGCGGGGAACCAGGCGACGTCGCGGGCATGGGCGGAGAGCAGCTCCCCCGTTTCCGGATCCCAGCGATCGATTCTGTATCTCTCCACGTGGGCCGACAGGACGGAACCGTCCGGCGCGACCTCGAGATGGCGCCGAAACTCCTCGACCGGGTGAGCGGGACCCACAACGGGAACCGGGTCCAGCTGTTGGAGGAACTCACCGTCCTGGCCCACGACCTGGATGGCGAACCAGTCCCGGGCGGTCGCCCATGGCTCCCCCTTCCGGGCTTCCAGGGAATTCAGTACGGCCGATCCGTCGGGCAGGATCTCCATGTCCCGGCCGGTGCACTCCAGGCAAGGCACCAACGCCGTTCGAACGACCTTGAAGTCTGCGTCAAGCACGGTCATTCGCCTGAACATGTCGAAGACGTGGAATTGGCTGCCGTGATCCCTCACCCGGTATACACGCTGGTACTCGCCCGGTCCCTCTCCCTGCCGCCCGATCCGGCGGAACGACGACCCGTCGGCCGCGAAGACGGTGAATTCGCCCCCCGAATGGATCTGGAAGGTCATCACGAAACGGCCATCGGCGAGCCGATGGAGGTCCCGCGCGTACTCGGTCACGGATTCGCCGTCGGTGCCGAGCACGACATCGGGGGTGATCTCGATCGAGCACGTCTCGCAGAGGTCTTCCACGAGGATGGTGACTTCCTGGGCGCGGGCGGGACCGGGCGCTGTAAGGAGGACGTGGGCGGTGAAAACGGTCAGTGCCCCAAGAGCGCGGGCGACGCGTGATTCTTCCATGACTCCTCCTTGATTTGATTGATGAATAACCACATCCGCCCGGCTTCGTCCACGTCGTTGTCTTCGGGCCACCAGTCGGCGTCACGCAGGAAATGTCTCTGGCCCGTTGAGCTCATGACCCCAACCCCCACCGCCCCTGCAACACCGCCACCGACGCCAGCATCAACAGCAGCGAATCCACCGACCCCCGATCCCACTCCCCCAACCCCCCCAGCCCATCCAGCACCCCCCCCACCGCCCCCGCATCCACAAACGGCACCGCCTTCATCGCCTCACCCCGCAGCGTATCCTGCAGAAAATCATGCAGCGGCCCCTCCACCCCAACCGCCGACGGCGCCATGAACGGCCGCTTCACCGCCCCGTACACCGAGTCCGGGATGTAGGACCGAACAGCCTGGCGCAGCAGGTGCTTTTCCCGGGCGTGATCCGTCAGCACCGCGAGCGGGAGGCTGTTGCAGTACTCGAAGAGCTCGTGGTCGAGGAACGGGAGGCGGACCTCGACGCCGTGCGCCATGTCGAGGCGGTCGGCGGCCATGTGGTAGTTGGCGAAGATTGAGTGCTGCCAGAGGTAGAGGAGCCGCCGGGCCGGTTCGCGACGGGAGAGGTCGGCCGCCTCCTTGCAGCGGCGGTAGTAGGTGCGGTAGGGGTCGTAGCCGTCGAAGCCGTGCAGGAAGTCGCGTGAGCAGACCGACTGGATGAGGCCGAGGCCGCCGGAGAGCCGGGTGAAGAGTGACGGGGCCGCCGGGAGGAGGAGCGCGAGACGGGCCAGCCAGGGGGAGACGGCGGCCAGGGTGGGGTGGTGGCGTCTGGGGGAGCGAAGGAGTCCGGACAGGATGCGCAGCAGTTTGCGGGGTCCGAGGCCGCCACGGGACGCTCCCGTCGCCGCGCGCAGGAACTCGTAGCCGAAGAAGGCCTCGTCGGCGCCCTCGCCCGCGAGAACCGAGCGGTAGCCGGCTTCGCGCACGCCCCGGCTGAGCAGGTAGCGCGCCGCGCCGTGAGTGTTGTACTGAAGGGTCTCGGCGTGCCAGACGGCGTCGGCGAAATGGTCGGCCAGATCGGCGTCGCTGAGTGTGACGACGGTGTGGTCGGCGCCCGCGGCGGCGGCCATCTCGCGCGCCCCCGCGCTCTCGTCGAATTCGCGGCGCTCGAAGCCAACCGTGAACGCGGCGACCGGGCCGTCCGTGCAGGTGGCCGCCATCCCCAGTACCGACGACGAATCCAGCCCGCCGCTGATCAGGCACCCGACGGGAACCCCGGCGACCATACGCAAGCGGACCGCTTCCTCGGTGAGTTCGCGGGTGCGCTCGACGACGCGGTCGAATTCGGCGCTCGCGGCCGCAGGCGGGGCGCCCGGGGATTTCCGCCGCCGCGGCGACGCCGGCAAGTCCCAGTACCGCTCCAATCGCACCCCCCCACCCCCCGCCCTCAACACATGCCCCGGCGGCACCTGCCGAATCCCCTTGAACAGCGACAGCCTCTCATCCGGACACGCGAGCAGCCAGTGGTACACCCCACGCTCATCCCACCCCCGCGGCACCCCCGCCGCAAACAGCGCCTTCGCCTCGGACGCCAGATACAGCACCCCCTCGTGCTCCGCGTAGAAGAACGGCTTCAGCCCAAACCGGTCCCGCGCCGCAAACAGCCGCCCCGTCTCCTCGTCCCAGATGACGAACGCGAACTGGCCGCGCAGCTGCTCCAGACACCCCGCGCCCAGATCCTCATACAGATGCAGCGCAATCTCGCTGTCCGACCGGGTGCGAAAGCGGTGCCCCCGCGCCTCCAACTCCGCCCGAATCCGCTTGAAATCGTAGAACTGCCCGTTGACGATGATCTGCAGCCGCCCGTCCTCGCTGGCGATCGGCTGGTGGCCCTGGGGGTCGTTGATCACCAGCAGCGTGTGGCCCAGCCCCACCCTGCCGCTCGGCGAAACCCAGGTGCGCTCCGCGTCCGGCCCACGATGCCGCAGTGCCTGGGTGGCGCGGCGCAGGGCAGCCGCGTCGACCGGCCCGTCTTGGGACAGAATCGCTGCAATGCCGCACATCTTCGCCCTCTACTCCTCTTCCGGAAAATGCATGACCGCGTCGCCACCCCGGCAGGTAAAGCGCATGAGCGGCCGCCGCTCGCCTTGGGTTAACTCAAGATTATCTTCGGTGATGCGCTGCACGATGGCGACCACGTCGACTGTGCCCGCGTCGGGATGCGTGCGGGCGTAGCGGCGGGCGTGACGGAACAGGAGGGAGCGTCGGACGGCCTCGAGTTTGTCGGGGCTCATGCGAAGCCAGATGTTGCCGACCAGGTAGGACTGGAGGAGCAGGTGGCGCATGGTCCGGGGGAAGAGCGCGTCGGGGTCGAGGGTGATCGTGGCGTCGTCGTCTGCGGTGGCCGTCACCTCGAAGCGCAGGTGATAGTTGCGTTTGTCGACCCAGTCGAAGAGCCGGTAGCTCTGGAAGATGCCCGCCGTCCAGAGGAGGGCGCGCGCGGGGTTGTCCCAGCCGGTCGACGAGTATCGCTCGTGAAGCCGCAGACCCGTGTTCGCGGCCTCCCAGACGAGATTGACCGCGATCAGCGCGACCAGGACGATCGCGACAACCTCCAGAGGCGCAAGCCCGGTGGCGGCGACGCCCTCCAGCGGGGCGACTCCAAGCGCCCCCTGCAAGATCTCCGGCCCGAAGGGGATGACCATTGCCGCCAGCATGACTGCATTCGAGTACGGAATCTTGAGCGTCAGCGCGATCCCCAGGTGGAAGACCAGCGCCCCCGCCACCAGCGGCCACTTGAGGAGCGACCCGGCCGGAAGCAAGAAGATGAGCGCGAAGAGGGGCTCCATGACCAGTGCGGCCCAGGTGACCAGGCGCAACGGCGTGCGCCAGCGGAGGGTCCAGAAGCCGGGGGTGCGCGCAATCGGCATGCGGAGCGCCGCGTGCATGGCCGATCCGTCGCGCCACATCGGGCTCGTGAACTTGTAGGCGCCGGCGACCAGGTAGACGAGGGCCATGTTGGCAAGGAAGACGCGGGGGGTGAGGCCGGGGACGGTGGCGGTGAGCCACGCCTGGGTGCCGACACTGTCGCCGCCCATGTCCGCCAGCAATTGCGGCAGGGTCAGCGTTTGTCCGACCGGCAGCAGCACCAGCCAAAGGCAGAAAATGTGGATCATGGCGTCGTCGAGGTAGGCGACGAGCACGTTCCAGCGGTAGGTCGACACCGCTGCGACGAAGAGGAAGAGCGCGGCGATGCGGGGGTGATAGCCGGTGATGACGAGGAGCGAGGCGGCGCAGGTGGCCAGGTGGACCGCGCGGAAGAGGATGCCGGGCAAGCCCGGCTGAAACAGGCTGATGCGGGTGGGGGGGAGGAGTCGGGTGGTGAGCCGGTGGTCGATCAGGCCGTCCGGATCGCTGAAGTCGCGCGATTGTCTGAGCGCGTTCAGGAAGTAGAAGAAGAGGACGGCGCCGATGAGGATGCGGGCGATGTCCAGGGGGAGGGCGGGGAGGGGGGTGGTGAGGGCGGTCAAGTGGTGATCCGCTGATGGCGAGTTGCCGTGTATCGGTATCCGCTATAACTATCGTCCATGATTCGCGATCCCGTCCATCCCGGGGAAATCCTTGCCAATTGTCATTTCGATTGACAATCTGTAAGCGTTACTCCAGGAGGTGGTGGACGAGGACCCGCAGCCGGGCCGTTTCGTCCTGACCGGTTCGCAGCACTTCGGGCTCAGCCAGGCGGTGAGCCAGTCGCTGGCGGGACGCGTGGGCGTGTTGTACCTGCTGCCGCCCGGCCTCGACGAGCTGGCGCGCTTTGAAGCGCCGCCACGCGATTTGCTGGAAGTGCTCTGGACCGGCGCCTATCCCAGAATCCACGACCGCCGCATCCCGCCGCACGTTTGGTTGCGCGACTACTTCGCCACCTACGTGGAGCGTGATGTCCGGTCGCTCCGCAATGTCACGAATCTCGAGGCCTTCTCGGCGTTCGTCCGGACGGCCGCGGGACGCACCGCATCGGAAGTCAGCCTTTCCGCGCTGGCGAGCGATGTCGGGGTGCGACACAACACGATTCGCGCATGGTTGACGGTTCTGGAAGCCAGCTTCCTGGTCCTCCGCATGCTCGCGTACCGGAGCAACGTGCGCAAACGGCAGATCAAGGCGCCGAAGCTGCATTTTCCGGATTCCGGGCTGGCTTGTCACCTGCTCGGAATCCGATCCGCCGAGGAGTTGCGCCACCATCCGCTGCGGGGCGCCGTCTTCGAGAGCTGGGTGACGTCCGAAGTCTTCAAGGCCGTGACCCACCGTGGAGAGCAACCCCGGCTGAGCCACTACCGGGCTGCCGGCACCGAAGTCGATCTGGTGGTGGACCAGAGGACGCGGCTCGTCCTCGCCGAGGCAAAGGCGGGGAGTACGATCACGCCTCGTTTCTTTGGGGGGATCGGCAGGCTGGCAGGTGAGCTTGAGGGCGCCGGACTCGCGGTCGAGAAACGTCTCGTGTACGGGGGCGACCAGCGCCAGTCGCGAGGTGGGACGGAGGTGGTCCCGTGGCGGCGACTGCTCGAGGTCGATTGGTGATTTCCGTGCCACCGGGCACCCGGGCCGAAATGCCTTCGCGAGCCGCATGGAACAACCCGCCCCAGGCCAGGGTACTAAGATACTAGTTTGACGGATTCGGCGCGGGTGGACAGGCCCGCAGACAGACAGGATGGCCATGCAGAACCAGAACCCGGTACTCCTCACACTCACCGCCTGCGCCCTCACCGCCTGCGCGGACGACACCACCCTCATCAGCCTCACACCCATCGAGAACTGGATCGCCGCGCCGGAATACGAATTCGGCGACCAGATGGAGGGCGACGCGGTCTTCGGCCGGATCCGCGACGTCCGTCCCACCGCCGATGGATCCACGATCTACGTGCTCGACGCGCAGAGTGCGGAGGTGACGATGTGGACTCCCGACGGCACCCGGGTCGGACGGGTGGGCGGGCACGGCGAGGGCCCCGGGGAGTTCACGGATCCCGGTCCGCTCTTCCTCCATGACGACCGCCTCCAGGTAGGTGACAACGCCCAGCGTCGATACACCACGTTCACGCTCGAAGGCGAGGTCGTGAGAACGGATGGCTTCCCGCTTGGCGTCGGTCCGTTGGAGCCCGGGATGGACTTGGCCACGTACCGCCGGGTCTTCACGCCGTTCCAGGCCTTCGCGATGTTCGACGACGGGAGCGTTGGGGCGCTTGGCCTGCCATGGTGGTTGCAGGACGGAGAGGTCCCGGAGGGGGATGCCGCGGACGTCGCCGTGCTTCGGGCCTCACGGGACGGCGGGGACTGGGGACTCGACACGCTGGGCCTGCTGAGCTTTCAGGATGCGTATGGGTGGCTTCCTCATCCGGAATACGGTGACAGTAGGGTAGTGCAGCCGTGGATTCCGCCCGACCACTTTCAGATGGATCCCTGGAACGGCAGCGCGGTGATCAGCCGTCCGCTGAGAACGCAACCGGGCGTGCTGGAACTCGTCGAGGTCTCGATCGCGGGCGATACCCTGTGGACTCGCCAGGTCCAGCTGCCGCCCATCCCGGTCACGGAGGACGACATCGAGACCGCGGTGGATGACCATGCACCGTTCTTCGGCGAGGATGAGGACGCCGGCGTGCCGCTGCTGCTGAGGCGCACGGTTCGCAACGCGTTCATCATTCCCGATCACTGGCCAGCGACCCGCGAGATCCGGCTCATGTCGAACGGGGAGATCTGGTTTCAGCCGGCCGGACACGAGAATCCGGGCATGTGGTACGCGGTGCGCAAAGGGGAGGACGAAGGGCCGATCCGGAGTGTCGTCCTGCCCGAGCGGTTCAGGCCTCTGGACGTGAACGCCACCCACGTGTGGGGGGTGCGGCGCGACGAGATGGAGGTGGGGTATGTGGCGGGGTTTCGGCTGGAGCGGGGAGCAGGGAATAGCGCTTGACGCGCCTCCATTCGAGGCACGATCATCCTCGGCGTTCCCTGCGGGTCCGCAATGGAACCAGCCTCCGCATGGAGAAGAGACCGCCCATGAAGCAGAAGATCGCCGCACTCGCAACGCTGGCCGCGTGCACGCTCGCCGCCTGCGCGGATGACACCACCATCCCAACCCTTACCCCCGTTGAGGAGTGGACCACCCAGCCGGACTACGAAATCGGCGATGAGATGGAGGGCGATGCTCTGTTTGGCCGGATCTCCAGCGTAGTGCCGACCGCCGACGGATCGAGGGTCTATGTCCTTGACCGGCAAGCGTTCGAGGTGACGATCTGGACTCCCGATGGGACCCTGATCGGACGAGTGGGCCGCGAGGGGGACGGACCGGGCGACTTCATGAGACCGGGTAGTCTCTTTCTTTTCGATGACGGGTTCCAGGTGGCCGAGGAGCGCCAGATCACCACGTTTTCGCTCGACGGCGGCCTTGTCCGGGCTGATGGGCTCGAGCGCGCGATGAACCCGTACCCATCGGGGAGCGCATCCTTCGGGAGGCGCTATCATGCCACCGCTATGTTCGACGACCGGAGCGTAGGGGCGGTCCCATCGGCTGTTCAGATGTGGTTCGGTTCAATGACCGAAGAGTTGTCCGAAGATGCCCATCCGGTAGTCAGGATCACACGGGACGGTGGGTCCTTCGGAGTCGACACCCTCGGCCTGTTGGGCTATCGCGATGCATGGCTCACGCTTGGCTCGCAGGGAAGCCTTGCGGTCAGGCAGCCGTTTGTTTCGCCCGACGAGTTTGACATGGACCCCCGAAACGGCAGCGTGGTGTTCAGCCGTTCGCCGGGACCGCCCCCGGTTGTGTTGGAACTCATCGAAGTCTCCATATCGGGCGACACGCTGTGGACTCGACAGATCCACCTGCCGCCCATCGCGGTGACGGAAGACGAAATCGAGGCAGCGGTCGATGAGTTTGCACCGTTTCTCGCCGATGGCACTGCCGCGCAGAAGAGGGACGCGGTTCGCGACGCAATGATCATCCCGGGGTACTGGCCCGCGACCCTCGGGATACGTCCCATGTCGAACGGGGAGATCTGGTTCCGCCCCGCGGGGGAGGACGACTCGGGCATCTGGTACGCGGTGCGTAAGCGAGTGGACGAGGGGCCGATCCGGACTGCGTCTGGTACGCACATCGTGAAATCATGAACCACGACTACGACGCAATCATCATCGGCGCCGGCGTCATCGGCGTCTGCACCGGGTTCGAACTCGCAAAGCGCGGCTACCGCACCCTCAACGTGGACAAGCAGCCCGCCGCGGGGTCCGGCTCGACCTGCAACACCTGCGCGATCATCCGCCTCCACTACTCCACCCCGGATGGCTGCGCGATGGCCCGCGAGAGCTACTTCTACTGGCTCGACTGGGGGCGGTACCTGGGCGTGCCCGACGAGATGGGGCTGGCGAAGTACGTCAACACGGGGTGCCTCGTGGTCAAGAACGACCGCAACCACGATCTCGCGAACGTGATGGCGGCCCTCGACGAGCTCCATGTCGCCTACGAGGACCTCACCGCAGCCGAGGTCGCGACCCGTTTTCCCTGGCTTGACACCCGCACCTACGGTCCCCCCGTCACCCTTGATAACGACCGCTTCGGCACGCCCACCGGCGGACATATCCGCGGCGCCGTCTACATCCCCGAGTCCGGGTACATCGACGACCCGACGCTGGCCTGCCACAACGTGCAGCGAGCGTGCGAGGCGCGGGGCGGCGAGTTCCGGTTCAAGACCGAGGTGGTCGAGATCCTGAAGGAGGGTGGACGGGCCGCTGGAGTGCGGCTGGCCGACGGCGCCACCCTCCACGCCCCCATCGTCGTCAACGTCGGCGGCCCCCACTCCGCCATCATCAACGGCATGGCCGGCGTCCTCGACGGAATGAACATCACCACCCGTCCCCTCAAGCAGGAGGTCTGCTACGTGCCGGCCCCCGCCGAAATGGACTACCACCAGATTGCCCCCCTGATCTCGGACGGTGACATCGGCTGCTACTCACGCCCGACCACCGGCAATCACATCCTCATCGGCTCCGAGGACCCGCCCTGCGACGTGCTGGAGTGGGTCGACGATCCCGACGACTACAACACCGGCTTCACCCACCAGTGGGAGACCCAGGTGATGCGCGAGGCGCAGCGGGTGAAGGGGCTGGGGATTCCCGGTCAGACGGGTGGGCTGGTCGACCTGTACGATGTATCCGACGACTGGATCCCGATCTACGACAAGTCGGACTTGCCGGGCTTCTACATGGCCGTGGGGACTTCGGGGAACCAGTTCAAGAACGCGCCGGTGGCGGGGAAGCTGATGGCGGAGCTGATCGAGAGGGTTGAAGGGGGACGCGACCACGACGCCGAGCCGGTCACGATGCCGCTCAAGTACACGCGCAGGGCGTGCGACATCGGCTTCTTCAGCCGGCGGAGGTCGCTGAATCCGGATTCGTCGTATTCGGTGATCGGGTGAGACTCCGCCGCCTCTGGCGCCCCACCCCCCTCAAGCGCCACTACGATGTGATCATCATCGGCGGCGGCGTCCACGGGCTGGCGACCGCGTATTACCTAAGTCGCGATTTTGGTATTACCGACGTGGCCGTCCTCGAGTCGCAGTACCTCGGCTTCGGCGGATCCGGGCGGAACACCGCCATCGTTCGCGCGAACCAGCGCACCCCTGAAAACGTCCGCCTCTACGACGAGGGGTTGAAGCTGTGGCGCGTCCTCACCGACGAACTCGACTTCAACCTCATGTTTTTCAACTGCGGCAGCCTGTTGCTGGGGCACAGCGAGGCCTCGGTCGGCGCGTTCCGGATGGCGGCCAGCACGCACAACTTCATGGGGGTGCATTCGGAGCTGCTCGACCCGCGGCAGTGCGCCGAGGTGATTCCGGGGCTGGACATCTCCGACCGTCCGGCATTCCCGATCCATGCGGGGCTTTACCATCCGCCGGGCGGGATCGTGCGGCACGACGCGGTGGTGTGGGGGCTCGCCAAGGGGGCCGCGGCACACGGGGTGCATATCCACCAGGGGTGCGAGGTGCGCGGGATCGACACGGATCGCGGTCGCGTGACCGGCGTCCGCACCAGCCTGGGCGACATCGGCTGCAACCGTCTGGGCATCATGGCGGGGGGGTACAGTTCCGCCATCGCCGCCATGCTGGGGATCGAACTCCCCATCCACCCCCTCACGATCCAGGCGATGGTCACCCATCCCCTCAAGCCCTTCCTGCACCACGTCTTCAGCTCGACCGCGTACCACGTCTACGCCAACCAGACGCTCAAGGGCGAGATCGCGACCGGCGCACACATGGACCCGCAGGTCAACTACACGACCGACGCGACCGCGTACTACCTGAAGCACCAGGCCGAGGCGCTCGTCGACCTCATGCCGGCCCTGCGCGGCGTCCGCTTCATGCGCATCTGGGCGGGCCTCGCCGACATGACCCCGGATATGGCGCCGATCATGGAGGGACACCTCGGCTACGACGGCCTCTTTCTCGACGCCGGCTGGGGGTACTTCGGCTTCAAGTCGGGGCCGGTGGCGGGAAAGTACATGGCGGAGTACATGGCGACGGGCGAGCGGCCGGAGATCCTCGAGGCGTTTCAGCTGAAACGTTTTTTGGAGAATCGCTACTCGGGGGAGACGGCGGCGGTCATGAAGTACGGGCATTGGGATTGATGGCATGACGCGGTCCGCCCCCAGGTTCCGGCTTCGATCCGCTCGGCGGCCCGCCCGCGAAGGATCGGGCCCATGACCTTTCGGCTGACCTGTCCGGTGTGCGGCAAGCGCGATGTGTATGAGTTCACCTTCGGGGGGCAGGACAGGGGGCCGCGTCCGGCGCAGGAGGGGCTGAGTGCGGAGGAGCACTTCCGGTGGGTGCAGTTTCGGATGATTCCGGGGGGATGGGAGGGTGGGGAAGGTGGCGGGGTGCGGGAGGGGGACAGGGCTGCGCCGCAGGAGGAATGGTGGTATCACGGGCAGGGGTGTGGGGTGTGGTTCAGGACGACAAGGGACCCGGGGACGAACCGGGAGGTGGAGGGGGGCGGTGGTGGCTGACGCAGGGGCGAAGACCGGCGGAGGGTTGGCTGACCGGGGCAGCCCGGATCCTTCGGTCGGCAGGCCGGACTGTCGGCGCCCACCCTCCCACGGCCGCCTGCCGGAGGGCCGCCTGCCCCCGGGACCCACCTGCCGGGTCGACTTGTCGCAACCGCTGGAGTTCTCCTTCCTCGGCCGGCCGGTGACCGGATTCGCGGGGGACACGGTGGCCTCGGCGCTCTACGCCAGCGGAGTCCGAATCTTCGGCCGCAGCCTCAAGTACCACCGCCCGCGCGGTCTGTACAGCATGGAGGGCGAGTCGTCGAACACCCTGATGGCGATCGACAAGGTACCCAACGAGTGCGCGGAGACGACCGAACTGAAGGCGGGAATGTCGGTTCGGGCCCAGAATGTCCGGGGCGACCCCCAAACCGATCGCTTCGCGTTCATCGACCGCTTCGACCGAATGATGCCGGCGGGGTTCTACTATCGGCTCTTCCATCGTCCGTACCGGCTCTGGCCGCTCTTTCAGAACGGGCTGAGGCGCATGGCGGGGACGGGGGTGCTGGATCCGCGGCGGGGGCTCGAGGAGGGCATCCGGGGCGAGGGCGGTATCCGGGTGGAGGGCGGCATTGAGGTGGAAGGCGCTCGGATGGGGAGCGACGTGCGCGCGGAGCGGTATCTGAACGCTGAGGTGGCGATTGTCGGCGGCGGAGCGGCGGGCATGTCGGCGGCGCTGGCGGCCGCGGAACGCGGACTCAGAGTCTGCCTGTTCGAGAGGCGACCTTGGTTGGGAGGACACCTGGTCTGGCGGGTGCGCGACTTCGAGGGGGAGCCGCTGCACCGGCGGGCCGAGAAGCTGGCCGTCCGGCTGCGCGCGGCGGAGAATGTGAAAGTCTTCACAAGCTCGCCGGTCACCGGTGTGTGGGGCGAGAACCTTGTGACCGGTTTCACAAGCGGGGCCGAGGGGGACCTGTTCCGCGAGTGCCACTGGGAGTGCCGCGCGAAGACGGTCGTGGTGGCCGCAGGGTGCATGGAACGGCCGCTCGTCTTCAATCACAACGACCGTCCGGGTGTGATGCAGGTGGGCGCGGTCTGGCGGCTGGCGCGGACGTATGCGGTCCTGCCTGGTGGAGTGGCCATCTTCAGCGTCGGAGACGACCTGAGTTTGGAGGCCGCGGCAGATCTGGCCGATCTGGGCGTGAAGATCCGGGCCGTTGCCGATGCGCGAGAGGCCGTGCGGCAGGATGCCGCGCTGGTGACGGCGCTGGAGGAACGGGGGATCCCCGTGTTGGCGGGATGGGCTGCGTCGCGGGTGATGGGACGCAAGCAGGTGAAGGGGTGCGAATTGGGGGCCCTGAAGGGCGAGGCGTCACGGCGGTTCGGGTGCGACCTGGTGGTTGCCAACGCGGGGATGCAGCCGCGGATCGGTGCGCTGGCGACGGTTGGAGCACGGCTTGCGTACTGCGGACATACGCACACCTACCAGCCCGTCGAGTTGCCCGGCGGCGTCTTCGCGGCGGGAAGCATGACCGGACTGCGCGATCCCCGCGCGATCGAGGCGTCGGGGCGGCTTGCGGGGGAACGGGCGGTGGAATCGTGTGGTGGGTCGGCCCCGGGCCCCGACGAGTCCCTCCCCGAACCGGCCCCGGGATGTGACATCCGCCACGGTCCCGACATCGGTCGCGGCGCGAAGGCCTTCGTGGACTTCGACGAAGACGGCACCTACAAGAATGTCGTCGAGTCGGCCGCGCAGGGCTTCGACGTGCCGGAACTCGCAAAACGCTTCGGCGGCTTCGGGCTCGGTCCGGGCCAGTACCGCGTCGCGGGACAGAATCTGGCGATGATCATGGCCGATTTGAGGGGCGATCCGGTCGAAACCGCCACCCCCACCACGGTACGGCCCCCGCTGGTTCCTCCCAGCCTGGCCACGCTGGCGGGCCCGGGCCACGACGTTCACAAGCGCACGCCGCTGCATGGGGAGCTGGCCGCGAGGGGGGCAATCTTCCGCCGGGCGGGGCCATGGCTGCGTCCCCGCTACTTCTCCGAAGACACGAGCTGCCGCAAGGAGATCCGCAACGTGCGCCGCAACGTGGGAATCCTGGACAGCTCGCCGCTCGGAAAGTTCCGCATCTTCGGTCCGGATGCGCTCAAGGCTCTGCAGCGAGTCTACATCTCGGACATGCGCAAGGCCCCTCGCGGTCACTGCAAGTATTCGGCGATGTGCAACGACATGGGGCAGCTTGTCGACGACGGTGTGGTGATCAGGGAAGGCGAGAACGAGTACTACTTCACCACCAGCTCCGGCCGCGCGGGCTCGACGGTGGAGTGGTTCCGCTATCACACCCGCTACGACCGCTGGGACTACAACCTGGTCAATCTCACCGACGTGCTGGGTTCGCTGAACATCGCGGGGCCGAACGCGCGCAGGGTGCTCGAGCGGGTGACCGACGACGAAGTCTCGAACGAGGTGCTCCCGTATCTGGGATGCCGGCGCATCACCGTTGCGGACGGGGTCGAGGCACGCTGTCTGCGTCTGGGGTTCGTGGGCGAGCTGTCCTTCGAACTGCATGTCCCGTCCAGCTATTGCCAGTTCGTGTGGGACCTGGTGGTTGAAGCAGGTGCCGACTTCGGGATTCGACCCTTCGGCCTGGAGGCGCAGTACTGCCTCCGTGCCGAGAAGGGACATGTGATCATCGGGGCCGAGTCGGAAGCGCGGGTTACCCTGACGGACATCGGGATGGGGTGGCTCTGGGATTGTGGGGACACGGCGGCGAAGAAGGTGGGGGCGCCGGCACTGCGGGCCTGCGAGAAACAGCCGGGCCGCATGAGGCTGGTGGGATTCCGGGTGGACGAAGGGTCGGGATCGCCCCGCGACGGGGCGGTGGTCGTCGATGGCGCCAAAATCGTCGGTTACGTGTGCACGACGCGCCGCAGCGAGGCGCTGGGGTGGCAGTATGGGATGGCGATGGTGCGTGAGGGGGTAGCCGTGAGGGGGGGCAGGACCCACATCCGGCAGGAAGAGACACCGGGCCGGGGCGAGTCCTGCTCTGCCACGGTCGTCCCGACGCCCTTCTACGACCCCGGGGGAAGGAGGCTGCGCGCGTGAAGATTGAGGGCTGCGCTCGCGCAGACGAGGCTGCGTTCATGAAGATGAGGCCACTCCAGTGATCCGCGGCCGCGGTGGTGAACCGCTCTCCACCGGGCCCGGAGACCGGATCCGCTTCCGCCGTTCTCCCGTCGCCTTCCCTGCCACCCCGCCCGAGACCGAACTGCGCGATGGCTGGACCGTGGTTCTGCGCTACGAAGGCGAGGACGACCATCCGGGTCCGTGGCTCGTCGATCTAAGCCACCGGCGACGTTGGGACTTCCAGGACCGGGACATCGGGGCTCAAACACCCATGGACTTGCCCGTTCCCGAGCGAATTGGCGCGGTTGGCGTTCACGGCCCGCTTGTCATCAACCGCTTGAACCGGACCCAGGTGGCCATCTGGCACTTGGGTGATGGAGATCCGCCATCCACACCACCCGAAACCGGCTTCACCGAGACCACCGACGGCCACTGCATGCTGGCGTTCGTCGGCCCCGGCGTCCCGCAGGCACTGGAGCACCTCACTCCCCTCGACCTCTTCGACCCGGCCCGCGCCACCCCCTTCCTCACCCAGGGACCGGTGCTGCACGTACCCTGTCAGATCGTCACTTTCGCGGTCGACCTGGTGGTGATGACTTTCGCCCGCGGCTACGGGGAGACCTTCGCCCTGGCGGCTCTGGAATCCGGCGCGATCGAAGGACTCCGGCCCGGCGGCGAGGAGTCGTTTCGCAGGGCGTTTGCGTAGAGAAAACGACGGATTGTCGTACTGGAAATCAAGCGAGTTCAGGGGGCGTGAATCGGGTTTCCTGGCCTGAATCGTAGGTTGGGACGGATTGGTAGTGGCAGTCCGTGGACAAAGCCGCGCGAGCACCGAGAGCGGTGAGGGATCGGGCTGGCAAGCTGTTTCCGCGACCAGTCCACGACGGGTTCCGTGCCGAATCCTCTGTAGCGAAGCCCCCTATTGCCGACACTCTCGTTCGGCTCCCCTGGGGCTCTGCGCGAGCCGGCAGATTCCGGCGAAGTCCGAAAAGAGAAACCGTCCTGTATTCCGGGCGCCGTTCTTCATCTCATCGAGGAAGGTTCGGACTGGCACCGGGCCTGCTCATTGATGATCCGTTTACCCGCCCGTGCGCGCTGGCGATCGACACCTGCTGCTCTTCAGCCCCACGAAAGGCCCCTGTCCCATTGTGACATGTTCGCGTCCCGGGTTTTGCCGCGGCGGCGCCCCGTCCCGGCCCCTGTCCCATTGTGACATGCTCGTGTCCCGGGTCTTGCCGCGGCGGCGGCGGCGGGGTAGGGCGGGGCGCGGTCGAAAGATGCCGCGGTGGGCCCGAGCCGCCGGCCAGCCTGGCCCTCCAACTCAGGCCACCGCCTCCAGCGCCTCGAGTTCCAGCGAAAGCGGGACCGCGGAGTCGGCGAAACGGGGAGCGCCGTTGGACAGGCGGTCGGGAGGTGGGGCCGGAGGTTGGGGCAGCTTCCGCGACTGTTCCGGCAACGGCGGCGCGCTCCCTATCACCTGACCCGTCCGCGTGAAGAACGCCGCCTTGCCATCCCGGTCCAGGGCCATGTGGGTCTTGCCCTCGTGGACCAGGCGGTGGTGGCGCCGGCAGAGCAGCACCGTGTTGGCCAGACTGGTTTCGCCGCCATCGGCCCAGTGCTTGACGTGGTGGGCTTCGGTGAAGCGGCTCGCGCACCCCGGATGGCGACAGCCACGGTCACGTTCCTCGAGCGCGCGGCGGATGTGCGGGGGGATGGTGCGCGTCCGCCGCCCCACGCTCACCACCTCACCGTCACGGTGACACATCGCGACCCGCGCGGCGTCGCACGCCATGCGCCGTGAGGTCTCCGCCGAGACCCGCACCCCGTCGAGCTCGGAGCGTCCCGTCTCGCCGCGCTCGCACAGTGTCGCGGTCTCCGTGTGGACCACCACCTGGTAGCGCTCGGCGCGGCTGCCTGATCCACCCCCGAACCCCGCCGCCAGCGCCCGCTCGGCCACCAGTCCCGCCGCATCGGCACGCCGCTGCCGCCCCCGCGGCCGGGCCTCCGCATCCTCCCCCCGGTACAGCGCGTCGCTCGCCGCCTCGATCGCCCGCATCAGCATGGCGCCCACCTCGGGTTCGAGCCGCCCCCGCACCACGTACATCCCGTCGGCGTCGATCACCACCGAGAAGGTGCGGCTGCGGTGACGTACCTCCTCGGCCGCGAGTTCACCGTCCCGTGACAGGGTCTTCCAGCCCCGCGCCAGCCATTCCAGCCGCGCGGCGGAGGTGGACTGCGCGTACTCGAGCAGCGTGGCTTCGGTCTCGGGGGTGGCCACACGGGTCATGGTGCGTGCCTTGGTGTAGGAGAGCTGGCCGCTTTTCATGGCCCCGGCCGTGAGGGGGAGTTTCTCGAGCGCGTGAGCGACCCGCACATTCTCCCGGGCGGCGGCCAGCGTACGGCCGGTGCGCCACGCGAGCCATTCGGCGCAGGAGGTGAAGTTGTCGGCCCAGCCTTCGCGCCGGTCGAAGTCGGCGACGAGGGTGAGCATGTCACAGGTGGCGATGTTGATGCGGGCGGCGAGTTCGGCGATGCGTTCGCCGAGTTCGAAGAGGTCGTCGGACATGGTCTTGAGTCTCCTGAAATGCAAGTGGAACAAGAGGTTAAGTGCGGCGCGAGGTGTGCGCTGGCTACAATATATGCGCGGTGATTTCGACCTCTCAGGATGGCTCAGGAGGGGCAAACGGGGGGTGGGGATGGCACGAATGGGTCACGAGGCCGGCAGACGCGGTCCTGGGCCTGCGGGGGGGCCTGGGGGGCATCCCGGAAGCGATCCCGGCCGTTGCAAGAGCGGAGAATTCAAACTGTACATAGTCAGATCGGCCTGAGAACCGGCGATTTGGGACACTGATGCTCGAACGGGCCTGTGAACCGGCGATTCGGGACGCGGAGGCCGGCATCCGCACCGCGCCCACTTCGCTTCATTCGTATTGTAAAGTTTGATTTACAAAATGTCATCTGTACTATACTCGTTTCTTCTGAAGAATTTCGCTCTGCGTTGCTCCTCAGTCGAAGGGCGCTGCTCTTCTCCGTCGCGCGTTACCGGCGCAGCGCCTCGCCGCCCTCGGTGCGATGCGGGGTTTCTCCACGGGCTGCCGGGGGGGTCCGGCCAAGCCTACGGAATCACTCCCCGCTCACGCTCTCTCAGCCCCCAACAGGTGCTCCTGGAAGTATCGCCGGCTCGCGGCATGAAGGGCTCGATCGCCATTGACGCTTGGAAGGAGCGGAGCGAGCACGCCCAACAGGATCAGCGGGAAGGGGACACGCCGCATGACGAGACGGCTCCTTGGCCGCGAAAGGGTGAACAGGTCTGGCAGAGGACTCTGCGCTGGGCCAGAATATCGGCGGTACAACCGGGCAACCAAAATCCCGCCGTCGCACGATTCCCGGCAGATTCCGGGATGCCCGGCAGCCCCGACACCCCCTACCCCGAGGCCCACATGGCGACATTCCTTCGCCCACTCCCGCGCAAGCTGACTGGACCACTCACCGTCGCTGCCCCTCCCCCACCCGTCCCCCTCCTCGTCGCGGCCCTCGCGGCCACCGCCGCCGCCCTCGCGTCCACCACCCCCGCCCCCGCCCAACAGGTCACCGCACGCGACTACGCCCGCGCCGAGCAATTCCTGCACTGGCACGCGACCAAACTCGTATCCGGCGACGAGGTGCAGCCCGAATTCTTCGACGGCGACCGCTTCTGGTTCCGCAGCCGCACCGAGTCAGGACACGAGTTCATCGTCGTCGACCCGTCGGCCCCCTCACGCGCCCTCGCCTTCGACCACGCCCGCCTCGCGGCCGCCCTCTCCCTGGCCGCCGACACCGCCTACGAAGGCAACAAACTCCCCTTCAGCACCTTCGAGTTTGCCGACGGCGGCCGCGCCATCGAGTTCCACCTCGCCGACACCGTCCATTGGCACTGCGATATCACCGCCTACACCTGCGCCGGCCCCAGCGCCACGCCCGCACCATCCCCCACCGAACGCCCCTCGCCCGACGGCCGCTGGATCGCCTTCACGCGCGACGAGAACCTCTGGGTGCGCGACGCCGAGACCGGCGACGAGATCCAACTCAGCCACGACGGCGAGGAGGACTACGGCTACGGCGCGATCCCCGAGGGCTGCTGCCAGGAGATCACCGTGCGCCGCGAGGGTCGCGAGCGCTCACCCGTGCTCAAGTGGTCACCCGACTCGCGCCGCATCGCCACCCACCGCTACGACGAACGCGAGGTGGGCCGCTTCCACCTCCTCGAGGCTACCAACGACCGCCCCATCCTGCATTCATGGGCCTACCCGCTCCCCGGCGACTCGATCATCCCCACCTCGGAGCTGTGGATCTTCGACGTGGAGGGCCGCTCAGGCGTACGCGCGGAGGTCGATCCCAACCCCGGCGACTACACCCGCGGCGACACCACCTACGCAGCGGTACAGTGGACCGCCGACGGCAACCAGGTCTTCTACACCCACCGCGCGCGCGACTTCAAGACGTACAGACTCTACCGCGTCGACGCCGCCACCGGCGCCGCGACCCGGCTCCTCGAGGAAACCGGCCCCACCTACCTCGAACTCAACCAGTTCATGTCCTACGAGCCCGCGTGGCGCGTGATCGGCGACGGCTCCGAGTTCCTGTGGTGGTCCGAGCGCGACGGCTTCGGCCACCTCTACCTCTACGACGGCGAAGGGAACCTGAAGAACCGCGTCACCTCCGGCCCGTGGCTCGTCCTCGATGTCATGCACGTCGACGACGCGAACCGCGCGGTCTACTTCATTGGAATAGGCCGCGAAGAAGGCCGCCACCCCTATCACGCCCACCTCTACCGGACAAGCTTCGACGGCTCGGAGACCCGCCTGCTCACCCCCGAAGACGCCGTCCACCAGATCACGCCCTCGCCCTCGGGCCGCTACTTCGTCGACCAGTACTCCACCCCGACGACGGCGCCGATCGCGGTCATGCGCGACAACAACGGCCGCACAGTCCAGACCGTCGAAACCGCCGACATCTCGCGCCTCGAGGAAGCCGGCTGGGTCCCCCCTGTCCCCTTCGAAGCCAAGGGCCGCGACGGGACCACCAACGTCTACGGCCTCCTCTGGTTCCCCTCCAACTTCGACCCCGAAGCGACCTACCCGGTGGTCGACTACATCTACCCCGGCCCCCAGATCGGCGGAGTCACCCTGTACGATTTCTCGACCTCCGGGCGGGGCAATGGCGCCGCGCTCGCCGAACTCGGCTTCATCGTCTTCCAGGTCGACGCCTTCGGCAGCCCGTTCCGCTCCAAGGCCTTCCACGACGCCTACTACGGCAACATGGGCGACAACGGCCTCCCCGATCACATCTCGGCGCTGAAGGAACTCGCGGGACGCCATCCCCAGATGGACCTCGGCCGCGTGGGCATCTTCGGCCACTCCGGAGGCGGCTTCTCGTCCACCGACGCGATTCTCAGACACCCGGACTTCTTCAAGGTCGCGGTCTCGGGAGCCGGCAACCACGACAACCGCGGCTACTTCTACACCTGGGGCGAGAAGTACCAGGGTCAGCTCGTCAAGAACCCCGACGGCGGCGACAACTTCGACAGCCAGGCCAACCAGGATCTGGCCGCGAACCTGAAGGGCAAGCTGCTGCTGCACTACGGCACGCTCGACGACAACGTCCACCCCAACCTGACCATCCGCGTCATCGACGAACTGATCGCGCACAACAAGGACTTCGACATGTTCGTGCTGCCGAACCGGAACCACGGCTACGCCAACGAGCCGTACGCGGTGCGCCGCACGTGGGACTACTTCGTCGAGCACCTGCTGGGGGTGGAGCCGCCGCAGGAGTACAGGATTACGGGGCCGGGGGGGTGATCCGGGGCGGGCCGGTCCCCGCCGAAGCAACGCGGACGGGGCTGGTCAGCAGAGTCCCGGGTCGCGGCTTCCCGTTCTCAGCACCCCGTGATGACGCCGGTTCTGGTACGCCCTCCACCCGCCCCCACGACATCGAATCGAACCACATATTGCGCCCCAACGTCGTCGGTGTCGATGACGTAGACACCGCTCTCAGTGATCACCTGCACGTTCATCGTCGCGACGAAACTCGCCGGCACCCCCGGCTGTCCCAGGTACCGGCCATCGGACGCAAAGACATCGAATCCGACGATGCCCCCGGCGAGTGTGCGACGAACCCACACTTCCCCACTTGCCGACACATGCAGGCCCTCGAACGCGCGGTAGTGGCGCGGGACCATTGTCCAGTCGAAGTCAGTGACCAACTTGCTGCCGCCCTGCGTGTAGTTCTCGACTACCGAGTCCGCCGCGGCCCTGCGCAACGAGTCGGGAATCGCAGCCGGTTCGTACCGATGGGTGATCGCAAGCAGATCGTCGCCCGTTTCCAGGCTCGTCCGGCGGACCTCGTACTCATCCGCGGCGATCTGGCGCGCCCCCCAGCGGTCGAGGTCGGAGCCGAAGAAACCGCGAGATCGAGGCGAAAACGGAACCTGCCCGCTGGTGTACCCCGGGATGGGTCCGGTGAACTCGAATCGCAGCGCCGGCATGGATCCGAAGGGCTCCGGAGATTCCCTGTTAGGCCGCACCGCCTCCCGCCCCGTATCCCGGAGCTCCCCTTCCACCCGCTCGAAAAACCTTGTCGTTCGCGAGACGGGATCCGAAACAACCAGCAGCCCCTGCCGGGTCCAGCTTCGTCGCGCGTTGCCGACGTTGGCGAGAACAGTCGGATGGCCGCCGATCCTGTCTCCGGCGGTGTCGAAGATCTCATATCGTCTGCCAACCCGGTCCTCGACCCAGATCTCCGCTCCCGGTCCCGGAAACACGTCCCCGATGCGTCGGAATTCCCCCGGCCCCTCCCCCTTCCTCCCCACCGTGCGCACGTACGCACCATCGGCTCCGAACACCTGTATTTCCTGGGCCAACTCATCGACCACCCAGATCCGGTCCATCGGATCGACCGCGATGCATCGCACGTCTCCGAATGCGGCCGGCCCTTCCGCGAGGAGTTCTCCAATCCGCAGACTCTCGGTCAACTGCCACCGGCGTTCGGGTTGGAGATCCCATTCGCCCCCCGAACCCGAACCAGGATCGCCTGCATCTTCACCGCACGTGACCACTGCCAGCGCGAGAGCCATCCCGAACCAGCCCATGCCCGTTCTCACCTGACCCACAACGCGCCGGTCTCCCAGACCGAATGCCGCCATCATACGCCCTGTCCTTTCCGCCGAAACGTCCATCCCCCATACAACAAACTCTTGTAGAACCGCTCCGGCTCCTCAAACCCCGCCGCCAGCGCCAGCTCGATGCTCCTCGCCGCCGGCGAAAAGTGAATCCCCTCACGGATCCGGTCGTTGAATTCGCGCATCTCTTCGGGGGACATGTCGCGGATCTTCCAGTAGCGCCGCCACGCCGCAAGATACCGCTCGTGCTCTTCAGGCGTGTCGCCGCCGTGCAGGTCGTAGAAGACGAAGACGCCGCCGGACCGAAGACGCCGCGCGATGTCGGCCAGCAACCCGGCCTTCCCCCCGTCGTCGGGGACGAAGTGGAGGACGTTGATCAGGGTAGCGGCATCGAAGGGCGGGTCAATGGGCACATCGGTCGCGTAACCGAGTTGAAGCGTCACCCCGTCACCCACGCCCGCCTCCGCAACACGCCGTTCGGCCAGCTCCAGCATGTGGTCCGACGGATCGACCCCGTGCACGCGCAGATCCGGCCGCGCCCGCTTGAGGTGGACGATCTCGATACCGGTTCCCGCGCCCACCACGAGCACCCGCCCGCGCCGCGGCAGATCCGGCTCGATCAGCGCCGTGAACATCGGAAACAGCGTACGGTACCCGGGAATCACCCGACGGGCGAGCGCCTCGTAGCGCTCCCCGTAGTTGCCGTCAAAGTCGAAGATGTCCTCGTGCAACGGGGTCGATTTGCCTTATTCTGGAGGGAAGCAAGTGAGCACGGCCCGGGGCGTCTTGCGATCACGCCGACGGCCCGTCCTCCGCGCGGCCACGGATCGCCCCCGGAACCGCCCTTCACGGCCTGCCAGGATACGACCAATGACCTTCGATCCGCTACTGAATTCCGGCTACCCGCACCCGCGCCGGGGCTTCCTCAAGGTTGCGGCGGCCCTGGCGGCCACGCTTCCCTCGCGGATTTCCGTCCGTTCGCCAACCCCCCCCGCCCCCACCCCCCCACTCCCCCAACCCCCCCGCGTCGACGGCCAGCGCCTCAACGCCATCCTCGGCGTCTTCCGTCAGTTCGGCGGCACCGACGACGGCGGCACGACCCGCCTCGCCTACAGCGCCGTGGACATCGCGGGCCGCCGCTACGCCGCCGAGGCCATGGAACAGAGCGGCCTCGAAGTATCGACCGACCTCGCGGCCAACCTGATCGGTCGTCGTCCCGGCACCGACCCCGAAGCCCTCCCAGTCATCATCGGCTCCCACATGGACACCGTACCCGGCGGCGGCAGCTACGACGGACAGGTGGGCGTGGCCAGCGCCCTCGAAATCGCCCTGACCCTGCACCACCACCGCGTGGAACTCCGCCACCCCCTCGAGATCGTGATCTTCCAGAACGAAGAGGGCGGCAAGACCGGCAGCCGCGCGCTCGTCGGCCGCGTCGAACCGCACGAACTCGACATCGTGACCGCCTCGGGCCTCACCATACGGGACGGCATCGCCCGCCTCGGCGGCGACCCCGCGCGACTCGACGAGGCCCGGCGCGACCCCGGTTCCATGGCCGGCTTCCTCGAACTGCACATCGAGCAGGGCGCCGTGCTGGCGGCGGCCGGCATCCAGATCGGCGTGGTCGAGGGCATCGTGGGCATCCGGCGCTGGAACGTCACCGTGCGCGGCGCCCAGAACCACGCCGGGACGACCCCCATGAACCAGCGACGCGACGCGCTCGTTGCTGCCGCCGACTTCATCCGCGCCGTGAACGATGTCGCCACCAACACGGAGGGGAGGCAGGTAGCTACCGTCGGCCGGATCGAGGCCGTGCCGGGCGCGCCCAACGTCGTGCCGGGCGAGGTGCGCGCCACGCTCGAGATTCGCGACCTGGAGATGGAGAAGATCGGCCGGGTCTTCGACGAGGTCGAGAGCCGCGCCCGCCAGGTCGGGGAGGACCACGAAGTCACCATCGAACTCGACCGCTTCTACGAGAGCCTGGCCGCGCCCACCGAACCCCGCTTCCGCGACATCATCGAGGCGTCGGCGGAGGCGCTCGGATACACACATGTGCGCATGCCGTCCGGCGCCGGACACGACGCTCAGAGCATGGCGGAACTCGGTCCCGTCGGGATGATCTTCGTCTCGAGCCGGGATGGGATCAGCCACTCACCGCAGGAATACACCGCCCCGGAAGACATCGCCCGCGGGGCGGATGTGCTGCTCGGGGCGGTGTTGGCGCTGGATGGGGTGGGGTAACCCCCTACAGATACCTCACCCACCCCCACGGATCCGGCCCCTCCCCCTTCGCCAGCTCCAGATACCTCCCCTGAATTGCCCCTGTCACGGCCCCCCGCCGCCCCTCGCCCACCTCAAGCCCGTCAACCGACCGGATCGGAGTCACCTCCGAAGCGGTTCCGGTGAAGAACATCTCGTCGGCGCCATAGAGCATTTCACGCGACACCAGTTGTTCGCGCACCGTGTAGCCCAGCTCCTCGGCGATCTTCAACACCGTGTGGCGGGTGATCCCCGACAGCGAAGTCCCGTCCAGGATCGGCGTGACGACCTCGCCGTCCACGACCAGAAACAGGTTCTGGCCGCTCCCCTCGCTGACCAGTCCGCTCGGCCCCAGCCCGATCGCCTCAGCGTACCCGTGCCTGGACGCCTCCGTGACCATCAGCGTCGACAGCGTATAGTTCCCCGACGACTTCGCCCCGCTCGGGATCGTGTTGGGCCGCGGCCGGTTCCACGACGACACGCACACGTCCACGCCCCGCTCGAGCGCGTCCTCGCCCAGGTACGCGCCCCAGGGCCACACCGGGATATACGTCTCGATCGGGCTGTGCTCCGGGTGCATGCTCGACGACCCGTAGCCCCTGAGCACCATCGGCCGGATGTAGCACGAGGTGAGCTCGTTCCTGTGGATCGTCGCCAGCGTCGCATCCACCAGTTCGTCGATCGTGTAGTCCGGCTGCATCCGGTAGGTGCGGCTCGACGTCATGAGCCGGCGCAGGTGGTCGTGCAGGCGGAAGACCGCCGGTCCCCTGGGCGTCTCGTAGCAGCGGACGCCTTCGAACACTGAAGCCGCGAACTGCACCGCCAGGCTCAAAATGTGGACGTTGGCGTCCTCCCAGCGGATGAACTCTCCGTCCTTCCAGATCCAGGGGCTGCTCGCCAGCCTGCCGGCCATTCCCACTATTCCTTCCCCCCGGTGTCGCCACCCCTCAGGTACGAATCCGTGCCGTCCAGCCAGTCCTGCCGCGGCGGCGTGAACACGTCCACATCAATGGTGTCCTCGAGCGCTTCGGCCTCGTGGGGGACGTTGCTGGGCAGGTGCAGCACCTCGCCTGTACGCACCACCAGATCCTGCGGCCCCCCGTCGCCGATGCGGAACTTGAGTGCCCCTTCGAGGACGTAGGTGATCTGCTCGTTGTCGTGCGAGTGCATCGGCACGACGGCGCCCTTCTTCAGGTAAACGTGCGCGAGCATGGCCCGCTCACCGGTGATCAGGCTGCGGGAGATCAGCGGGTTCAGCTCTTCGGTCGGCTGGTCCGCGACGCGGTAGTGGGTGACCCTGGCGTTGCTCAACGGTTGGCTCCTGGCGAAACGGTTGGCGGAGAAAGGGGTGCGGGAACGTTGGATCGACCCGCGGGACAAGGTGGCAACATAACATTATGTAATCTACAGTTGACAGTTGGTTCCCGGATTCGACGCCGATGGTCCGTTCCTGGTGTTTCCCGGCCTTGCTGGCCCCGTTTCCGCCCGGTTAGAATGGGCCTGCATCGGCGGCCGCCGACGCATCCCGCGTCGGACTTCGCGGCCTTGAAGCGTCCCGACTGAGCCTTTCACGTTCCCCGCCAACGAACTCCCACCCGACCACATGAACCGAATCCGAGGGAAGATGGCGATGGTCACCGGCGCCACGGCCGGAATCGGCGAGGCATGTGCGCGAACCCTGGCCGAGGCCGGCGTCCACCTCGTGCTCCTAGCGCGGCGGGGCGACAGGCTGCGCGCGCTGGCCACGGAGCTTGATGCGACCGGCGTCGATGTCCTCACGCATGCGGTCGACGTGAGGAACCGCGATCGCGTGACGAAGTTCACGGACTGGCTCGAGGACGTGGGCGTGACGGTCGACATCCTGCTCAACAACGCGGGACTTTCCCGGGGCCTCGACGACCTCCACGACGGAAGTCACGAGGACTGGGACGACATGATCGACACAAACATCAAGGGCCTCCTCAACGTGACCCGCGCGATCCTGCCCGGAATGATCGCGCGCGACAGTGGCCATGTGGTCAACATCGGGAGCATCGCGGGGCACATGGTCTACCCGAAGGGGAACGTATACTGCGCAACGAAATATGCCGTGCGGGCCCTGACCGACGCCACGAATCTGGACCTGGTAGGGACGAAGGTTCGCATGTCCTCGGTGGATCCCGGGCTCGTGGAGACGGAGTTTTCGCTGGTCCGTTTCCGGGGGGACGCCGAGCGGGCCAAGACCATCTACGAAGGGGTGGATTCACTCATGCCCGAGGACATCGCCGACGCCGTGTACTATGTGCTGAACCAGAGGCAGAGGGTGAACGTGCTGAACATGCTGATCATGCCGACGGTGCAGAGATCGCCGTTCGTGATGGCGCGGGAGGAGGTGGACCGATGAGGTTGATGCGAATGACCGCGTTGGGAGGGGCGAGCTGCCTGGCTTTGCTCCTTACCGGCTCTTCGGCGTCGCTTGACTCCGGGTCCTCGCCGCCTTGGGGATTCGTGGGCCATGAAATGGCTGCACGGGCCGCCGCCGCCACGCTTCCCACGCAGATGCCCGCATTCTTCCGCGACGCGGGTCCCCAGTTGGTGCACCTCAACCCGGAACCGGACCGCTGGCGCGTGCGCGAGCAGCGCGAAATGGACCAGGCGTTCCAGTACGACCACTACATCGACCTGGAAAACGTGCCCGACGGCGCCCTTGATGCGCCCGACCGGTTCTCCTATCTGCGGCGGCTCTACGAAGCCGGTCTGGAGCGTCCCGAACGCGACGCGGGCTTCCTTCCCTACCGGATCACCGAGCTGTACCAGCGCACGGTCAACGGATTTCGGATGTGGCGCGCGGAGAGGTCGGCAGAGCGGCGCGGATGGATCGCAGAGCGGATCGTCAACGATGCCGGAATCCTGGGGCACTACGTGACCGACGCCTCCCAGCCCCACCACACCACCATCCACTTCAACGGCTGGGACCGGGACACCCCGAACCCGGAAGGATACACCCGCGACAACGGGTTCCATGCCCGCTTCGAGCGCTATTTCGTGGAGGCGCATGTGAAGTACGCCGACCTGGCCCGCTACATGCCAGCGGGAGAACCGGCGTCGGTGGCCGGCGAGATCGGCCAGGCCGTGCGCCGCCACATCCTCGAGTCGCACGCCGAGGTGGAAACGCTCTACCGGCTGGACCGGGACGTGGGCTTCGACCCGGAGCAGCCCGCCGCCCCCGCCGCCCGTGACTTCGCGGCGGAGCGGATCGCCGCGGGGGCGCGCATGCTGGCGTCGCTGTGGTGGTCGGCGTGGGTGGAGAGCGCATCGCCGCTGGAGCGGGGCGGAGCCGGCGGGTGAAGAACGGCCGGGTACGGTCGGCGAGGGCCGTGGCAGCCGGTCGACGGGACGGCGTGGCCACGCTCGACATCGCGGCCGTGGTTCTGGCGGCGGGCTCCTCCAGGCGCATGGGGCGCAACAAGTTGCTGCTGGAGCTGAACGGGGAGAAGGTGGTGCGGCGTGCCGCCCGCACGGCGATTGAGGCCGGGCTGGATCCGGTGGTCGTGGTGATGGGGCATGCGCGCGATGAGGTGGAGAGCGAATTGCACGGTTTGCAGTGCCGAAGCGTCTTTAATGGCGAGCACGCGAACGGGACGCACACGTCGGTGGCGGTGGGGATCGGGGCGGTGAAACCGACCGCGTGTGCGGCCGCGGTTGTGATGCTGGCCGACATGCCCCTCGTCACGCCTTCGATGCTGCGCACGCTGACCGCACGCTACCTCGAGTCCGGCGCGCCGGTGGTGGCATCGCGCTACGGCGGCGAAGTCAACGCCCCGCCCATCCTCTACGACCGCCGCCTCTTCGCCGAACTCGAGAACATGGACGCCCGTTGCGGCCGCCAGGTCGTGCGGCGCCACCGCCATGAAGCGGTCGAGGTCGAGTGGCCCGCCGAGGCCGCGCGGGACCTGGACCACCCCGCCGACTACGAGTGGATCCGGGAAGCACTCGCGAGCCATGGATAGCAACCTGCTCCGCCTCGCGGCGCGCCTGCTGGACGACGAGACACCCTACGCGATAGCGACCGTGGTCCGGCGGGAACGCCCCAGCTCGGCGGCGTCCGGCAACACCGCGGTCGTCACCGCCGACGGGACCGTCCACGGATGGATCGGCGGCAGTTGCACCCTGCCCGAGGTGACCCGCCACGCCATGGCGTCGCTCGCGGACCGGCAACCGCGCCTGCTGGCCTTCGGCGGCTCTCCGGAACCACGCGGCGACATCATCTCCGTCCCCATGTCCTGCGGCAGCGAAGGGAAGGTCGAAGTGCACATCAATCCGGTGTATCCCGCTCCCCGTCTGGTCGTGGCCGGCGCCTCGCCGATCGCCGACGCGGTGGCGCGGCTGGGCGAAGCAATGGGCTATCGGGTCGTGGTGGCGGGTGGTGGAGACGCGGCCGCGGCGGCGGACTCGGGTGAGGCCCCCACTGGGACCCGCGTCGAGACCCTCGATGGCCAGCTCGCCGCCCGGTACGCGGCGCGTCCCCCCGGGGCCGCGCTGTATGCCGTCGTGGCCACCATGGGGCAGGGCGACGAAGACGCGGTCGAGCAGCTTCTTGCCGCGCGCGCGGACTACTTGGGCGTGGTCGTCTCGCCGAAGCGCATGGGCCAGGTGCGCGAATACCTGGCCGCCCGGGGCGTGTGCCGCAGCCGTAGCGCGAAGGTGCGTGGCCCGGCCGGGCTGGATATCGGGGCCGTGCGTCCCGAAGAGGTGGCGATCAGCATTCTGGCGGAGATCGTGGCGCTGGCGAGGACCGGGTCGGGTGTGGCCGAGCCGGATACGGAGGAGCCGCGCGCGGGAGAACCGCGGGCGGGAGCGACGGACAGGGAAGGGCCGATCGCCGCAGAGCAGGGCGCCGCAGAGTGGCGAGCCGGGGAGGTGGCCGCCGGGAAGGACGCCCAAACTCCCGCAGGCGCAACTGCAACCGCCACCGACCCTGTCTGCGGCATGACCGTCCCCGCCGATGGGTCGCGGCCCTCATCCACCTACCAGGGCCAGACCGTGCACTTCTGCTGCCCCGGGTGTCGCGCACGCTTCGAGGCCGATCCGGCGGCGTATGTGTAGTGGTCCCCGGCCCGTCAGGGTGCTCGGCCGGCCATGAGACCCGAGATCGCGCGCCTGCAGGCCGACATGCGCGGCTTCGACTACGTCGCCGAGCCGTCGATCGTCACCGCGGTCCACCTTGCCCGCGCAATGGAGAAACCGCTCCTGGTCGAAGGCGACGCGGGGGTCGGGAAGACCGAGATCGCGAAGGTCATGGCCGGGGTGCTGGACACCGAGCTGATCAGGCTGCAGTGCTACGAGGGGCTCGACGTGAACACGGCCCTGTACGAGTGGAACTACCAGAAGCAGTTGCTCAGCCTGCGGATTGCGGCGGAGGAGGGCGGGCGTGGTGCGGGCGCCCCTGCGGCGGGCGAGTCAATGGCTGGATCGGCCGACGGAGGCACCAGGCCGGCCCACGACGACCTTGAAGACCTCATCTTCAGCCGCCGCTTCCTCCTCGAGCGCCCGCTGCTGCGCGCCATCACCGTCCCGGACAAGTCCCCGGTTCTCCTCATCGACGAAGTCGACCGCGCCGACGAGGGCTTCGAGGCCTTCCTGCTTGAGGTTCTCTCCGACTTCCAAGTCACCATCCCCGAACTGGGCACCATCCGGGCGACCCACCGGCCGTTCGTGGTTCTGACCTCGAACCGCACCCGCGAGATCGGCGACGCGCTCCGCCGCCGCTGCCTCTACCTGTACATCGAACATCCGCCCTTCGAGAAGGAGGTCGAGATCATCCGCGCGAAGGTGCCGGGCATCGAGGATCGGCTGGCCGCCGAGATCACCGGCTTCGTGCAGGAGTTGAGGGGGCTTCGGCTGATGAAACCGCCCGGTGTCGCGGAGACGCTGGACTGGGCACGCGCGCTGATCACCCTGCACAGGGATCGTTTGGACGCCGAGACGGCGACCGAGACCCTGGGGTGCCTGGTGAAGGATCGGCATGACATGCTGCAACTGGGTGGGAGGGAGGTGGGGGCGCTGGTGGAGGTGGCGGGGGCTGGGCCCCAGGTGCTGGCCGGTAGTGCTGGCGGTGGGGGCGCCGACTAGAGCCAGCCGCGGCGACGGTCGGGCGATCGACGGTTGGCCGATCGGCGGTCACCCGCTTGGAGCCACGCTGTTGCTCGAAGACGGACAGATTGGCCCGCGGTCTGCGGCCCGCCCGACCTTCCGCCCACCCGCCGCCGCGGCAAGTCAAGGGACACCCGCATGCTGGTCGCGCAGGCCATCGCGGAGAGGATGACGCTGGTCAGCCGGGATCGACGGATGGCCGCCTACACGGCGGATGTGCTCTGGTAGACCGAGGCAACCCCTCAACAAACGGCGCGATGGCGGAACCTTGATCCCGGCTATCTCCGGCGCTAACCTGTTTCGGCTCTTCGTCGAATGCATAGCGTCGGAAGCCGCGCTTCTCCAACCACGACCCCCTCCAACCCCGCCACCAGGACGAACCCCCCCACGATGGCTCACGGAACCACCCACGAGCACGACGTGATCATCATCGGTGGCGGCGGGGCGGGGCTCCGCGCCTCGATCGCGATCGCGCAGGAGAACCCCGACTTCTCGGTGGCCTGCGTGTCGAAGGTCTATCCGATGCGCAGCCATACGGTTACGGCCGAGGGCGGGGCCGCGGCGAAGATCAAGCCGAACGACAGCCTCGAAGACCACATCTACGACACCATCAGCGGGGCCGACTGGCTCGCCGACCAGGACGCGGTCGAATACTTCGTCAACGAGGCTCCGACCGAGATGATCCAGCTGGAGCACTGGGGCTGCCCCTGGAGCCGGGAGCCCGACGGGTCCGTCGCGGTTCGCCCGTTCGGGGGAATGAAGATCGAGCGGACCTGGTTCGCGGCCGACAAGACCGGCTTCCACATGCTGCACTCGCTCTTCCAGACCACGCTCAAGTACGGCAACATCGTCCGCTACGACGAGCATTTCGCAACGCGGCTCCTGATCGACGGCAACGGGCGCTGCCGCGGTTGCGCCGCGATCGAGCTCCGCACCGGGACGGTCCGGGCGATTCTGGGCAAGGCGGTGATCATCTGCACGGGCGGCGCCGGGCGCGTTTTCCCCTTCACGACCAACGGGTCGATCAAGACGGGGGACGGGATGTCAATGGCGTATCGGGCCGGGGTCGCGCTCAAGGACATGGAGTTCATCCAGTACCACCCGACGGGGCTCCCCGGTACGGGCATCCTGATCACCGAGGCCTCGCGCGGCGAGGGCGGCATCCTGGTCAACAAGGACGGCTACCGCTACTTGCAGGACTACGAGTTGGGCGAAGCGCTCGACGTGAGCGATCCCCGGCACCCGCAGAAACGCGCCATGGAGCTGGGGCCACGCGACCGGCTCAGCCAGTGCTTCATCAAGGAAAGGTGGGCGGGCCGCACCATCGAGACCAAGGACGGGCACGTGGTGCACCTCGATCTGCGCCACCTGGGCGAGGCCAAGATCGACAAGAAGATCCCGTTCGTGCGGGAGCTGTCGCGCAACTACGCCGGGATCGATCCCGTGTACAAGCCGATCCCCGTGCGCCCGGTCGTCCACTACGTGATGGGCGGAATCGACGTCGACAGCAACTCGGCCACCAGCGTGCCGGGGCTCTACGCCGCCGGCGAGTGCGCCTGCGTCTCGATCAACGGGGCGAACCGGCTCGGCTCGAATTCGCTCACCGAGCTGCTGGTCTTCGGCGCGCAGGCGGGCAGGCACGCGGCCCGTTTCGCCATGGACAACCCCGACTACGACGTACCGGATCTGGAGGCCCAGGCCGAGGACGAGGGCGCCCGCATCCGCCGCGCCTGGTTCGACACCTCCCGCAAGGACGGGGAACGCATCGTCACCCTCCGCACCGAACTCCACGAAGCCATGGAAGACGGCGCAGGCATCTACCGGAACGCCGACTCGCTGCAAGCCGCGTGCGAGACCATCGCCGACCTGCACGAACGCTACCGCAACGTCACCCTCGACGACCACACCAACAGCTTCAACACCGAACTCACGGCGGCTCTCGAGCTGGGATCCCTGCTGGACGTCGCCGAGGCCATGGCGCATTCGGCGGTCGAGCGCACCGAGTCGCGCGGTTCCCACCAGCGCCTCGACCACACCGAGCGCAACGACGACGATTTCCTCGCCCATTCGATGGCCTTCCACCAGAATGACGGATCGCCACCGCGAATCGAGTACAAGCCCGTCACGATCACCAAGTGGCCGCCTGGAGCTCGCACCTACGGAGCCGGCTCGGGACTCAAGAAGAGCGAATCCACATGACCATGTCCGCTCAACAAACCATGACGATCGAGGTCTTCCGGTACCACCCCGAGACCGACGACGAGCCGCGCTTCCAGGCGTACGAGGTCCCCTACGACGAGGACTGGGTGGTGCTCGACGCCCTCAACTGGATCAAGGACCACGTCGACGGGTCGCTCACGCACCGATGGAGCTGCCGCATGGGCGTGTGCGGAAGCTGCGGTATGATGGTCAACGGCGACCCGAAGCTGACCTGCGCGGCCTTCCTGAAGGACTACTACCCGCGCCCGATCAAGGTCGAGCCGCTCGTGAACTTCCCCGTCGAGAGGGACCTGGTGGTCTCGCTGGACGGCTTCATGGAGAAGCTGGAGGCAGTCAAGCCGTACATCATCCGCGACGACGTGAACGACACTTCCGGCGGCGAGTACCTGCAGTCCCCCGCCGAGCTGGCCCAGTACAAGCAGTACTCGATGTGCATCAACTGCATGCTCTGCTACGCGGCCTGTCCCGTCGCCGGCCACGAGGACGAGTTCCTGGGGCCCGCCGCGCTCGCGCTCGGCCACCGCTACAACAAGGACTCGCGCGACCAAGGCCAGTCCGAGCGCCTCGACGTCATGCTGGTGGGCGAGGCGATCTGGGGGTGCACGTTCGTGGGCGAGTGCACGGTGGTGTGTCCGAAGCACGTGGACCCGGCAGGCGCGATCCAGCAGGCGAAGGCGGTGGGGGCGCAGGAGTATTTCAAGCGGTTTGTCGCGCCGAAAGGAGCGGGCGTGTGAGCGGGCAGTACCACCGCCCCCACGGCTGGGCCTGGTTCCTCGAACGTCCGGGCTACGTGCGCTTCATGGTGCGCGAGTTCACCAGCTTCTTCGTGGCCGGCTACCTGATCGTGTTCCTCGTTACGCTGGGCAGACTCGGGGGCGGCGAGGCGGCCTTCGCCGAATGGCTGGGCGCTGTGAGCGGGCCGGGCTGGATGGCGGCGCACGTCATCGCGCTGGTCGCGGCCGCGTGGCACTCGATCACCTGGTTCGCGGCCGTGCCGCAGGCGATGCCGATCTACCTTGGCGAGAAAAGGCTGCCCGCGCCGCTCGCCGCCGTGGTCATGGGGTACGGGCCGTGGCTTACGGTGACGGCCGTGATCGTCTGGTGGGTGCTCAGATGAAGCGTTCCGGCGAAGCGTTCTGGTGGGCCCTGTTTTCGGCCGGGGGCGTGATGGCGGCGCTCTTCGTGCCGGCCTTCGTTCTGGTGACGGGGTTTCTTCTGCCCGCCGGCGACGAGGCGGTGGCCGCCGAGCGGACGGCGCAGTTTGCGGCGGCGGTGGGGTGGTGGCCCGTGAAGCTGGCGCTGCTCGGCGTACTCGCGCTCTCCTTCGTCCACTGCGGACACCGCATCCGCCACACGCTCATGGATCTGGGACTCAGGCGTTTTTCGGGACTGCTCAAGGTGCCGTGCTACGGCGGCGCCCTGGCCGCGACCATCTGGGCGGCGATGCTTCTCTGGAGGATTTAGGACACCGGGGCCAGATCGGCCTTGTTCACGTCCGCGAACGGTTGCAGGTACGGGATATATCCTGCCTGCGGGCAGAGATGGACGGGCGTAAGAGGATGTGCCAGGACGGATTCCCCGCCTGCCACGCGGTATCGGGTGGCCCGGCCTTCACCGACCACCTCCAGCTTCCCCGCGTCAACGAGCCTCCGCGGGGCCTCGTCTCTGCCTAGCCGATCGGGGTGACCGTCACCCTGATCACGTGGCCCGTTTCGGGGTAGGTGAACATCTCGTCGTCCAGGAGCCGGACCATGCCCATCTCGTCCATGCCCGTATTGGGCGCCAGCTGCCTGGGGGCCTGGAACAACCCGACGCCCGGCATTTCATTGACCTCGGTGCCCGCGTCCCAGAGCATGACCATGCTCGTAACGTCGCCGCTCAGCGGCTGATCGTCGGGGAACAGGGCTATGCCCTCCGGTGGGGGGGCGAAGAAGAGGTCGTTGGTCTGGAACAGCATGGTGACGAACGACAGGTACTCGCCGTGCACGGCGGTCACCTCGAACGCGTACGTCCCACCGGGGTCCAACGGCCCCGGTGCCATGCCGCCGACCGGAACGGTGAAGGCGCCGGCGGTCCGGAATCCACCGGCGGCCATTACCTCGGCATCCAGAATGGCCGGGTCGGCGTCTTCGGCCATGGCCTCGACGCCGGGGCTCGCGGTCGTTCCCGGGTGGAACAGGAGGCCGGCGTCGGCGTGGGAGGCGTAGATTCCCGGCGCGATCAGGTTGAACAGCCCGGTGCTCATCTGTACGGCCTCGGCGGCCATGTCGATGTTGCCGTCCTCGGCCAGACCCTCCAGTCCGTCACCTCTGTCGGGCTCGCCGACCGTGAAGAGCGGATTGGGATCGCGGTGCACGACGAAGACGCCCGGTAGGAGCGGCACCTCCAGGCACAGGCCCCTGACCGTAACCAGCGTATGATCGAGGCTCACGTTCTCGATGGTGACACGGAAGGTCGTGGGGCCCGTGGATTCGAGCGTGACACGAATGACGGAGTCCACGTCGGGGAGGGTCTCCCATTCATCGTCGGCCAGTCGCACGTTGGGGTCGGGGTCGGCCTCTCCGGAATCGGGTCCGCCCTGCAGCGGCTGGTTCGGTCCCTCTCCCGGCTCCTCATTCATTTCGGTGCCGGCGTCCCACAGCTGGATCTGGTCGGTGATGTCGCCGGTGATCTGCTCGTGGCCGTCCCAGAGGGGGATGCCCGTTGGACCCGGCGCGTAGAAGAGATCGTTGGAATGCACCATCTTGGTGGCGAAGGACAGGTTGTTTCCCGGTCCCGCCTCGAACTCGAAGGCGTAGGCGTTGCCCGGCAGGAGGGGTCCGGGTTCCATCGCGCCGACCGGAACCGCGAAATGCCCGCTGGCGGAGAAGGGATAGGGCACCGCCACGTTCTCGATCATGACCTGGAAGCCGTACTCCCTCCTGGTTCCCATGAAGTCGACCATCTGCTGCTGGCCGACGCTGACGGAGAACGATTCCGTGGTGTTGTCGAACACATGACGGGCCGGATCCCATCCCGACATCTCCACCGTGTATTCGCCCATCCGCAGGTTGCTGAACGAGAAGCTGCCGTCATCGGCGGTCGTCCCGGTCTGGGATTCCGTCCCGGTCAGGGCGACCATGATTCCGCCGAGTCCCATGCCTTCGACCGTCACCGAGCCCATCACGCTCGCCGTCCGGATGTACGTTCCGGCGAAGTCCGCCGTCGGGCTCCGCTGAGAAGGAGCAATGCTGACCGACGCGGTTGGCTCGGCGAACTCGGTGTCCGACGGGTAGCCGCTGATCGTGACCGTGTACGATCCCTCGATCACGTTGGAGAAACTGTAGCTGCCGTCTCCGCCCGTCGTCGCGGACTGGTTGCCGCCAACGCCGGAGAGATCGACGGTGACACCGCCAAGCGCCGCTCCCTCGAGCGTCACCGTACCGCTGACGGACCCCTCGACCGGCGGCGTCGGATCCTCATCGCACGCCGTCGCGAGCGCGCCGATAAGTACGATTCCCGTCAGCGACAGGAAGCGTCCCACTCCTCCGGGACGTCTGAGTGAGGAGTATCTTACCGATGTGCTGTGATCCATGATGGTTCCATCCTTTCCGGGTTGCCGTTGGTGAGCGACGCTCAGATTCTCCAAAAAACGTAACATGGTCCCCAACGAGCTAATACACGGGGCTGCCGCCCCGCAAGGGGGCGCCCGCGATCTGGTCGCCCATCTTGCCCGATTCGCGGGCGAGCTGCGAGAGGCGGGTGTGCCGGTCACCCCCGGCGACGAGATCGACGCCGCGGCGGCGCTGGGGCATGTGGACATCGGGGACCGCGAGGAGGTCCGGGTGGGGTTGCGGGCCAGTCTCAAGATCGAACGCCGGGCCTGGGAAATCTTCGACGCGGCCTTCGAACGCTGCTGGCGGCTGGGGAAGTCCTCCGGGCAACGCAGCCGACCGCGCAGCCCCCGTTGCGCGCCCCCCACCTGGCCCGGTAACGGCAACCCACTGAAGACGCTGAGCCGCCGGCTGGCGGAAGAGCGGGCGGCTAAGGCTGACGAACCGGTTCAGTCCGACGATGGACGCCCCGGCTACAGCCCCCGCGCGGTGCTGCGGCAAAAGTCCTTCGAGTCTTGTACGGAGGATGAGCTGGCCGAAATGGAACGGCTTCTCTCACAAGTGGTTAGGAGAATCGCAACGCGGCGGAGCCGTAGGCTGGCGCCGTCCAGGCGGGGGCGGATCGTCGACATCCGGCGCAGCTTCCGGCGCTCGCTCGCCCGGGGTGGCGAACTGGTCGACCTTGCGCGCCGCGACCGGGCGGTGGAACGCCCCCATCTGGTTGTTCTCTGTGACACCAGTGGCTCGATGGACCCCTATACGCGCTTTCTGCTGACCTTCGTGCTCTCGCTGGGCGGCGTTGCGCCAAGGACGGAGGTCTTCGCCTTCAACACCTCCCTCACCCGGCTCACCCCCTGGATCACCGCGGGGAACGTGGCGGCCACCCTGAGGCGATTTGCCCGCAACGTCGAGGACTGGTCGGGCGGCACGCGGATCGGCGAGTGCCTGCGCGAATTCGCCGATCATTACTTGCGCCAGGTGGTTGCGGGTGATACATCGGTCCTGATCTTCAGCGACGGCCTCGACCGGGGCGCCACGGACGTACTGGAAGAGGCCCTGCTGCTGATCCGGCGGCGGGCGCGCCGCGTCATCTGGCTCAACCCGCTCATGGGCGATCCGCGGTACCGCCCCGAGGCCAGAGGCATGAGGGCCGCGCTGCCGCACATCGACAACCTGGTACCGGCTCACAACCTCGAGTCCCTGGAGGCTCTGCTGCCGATGTTGGAGCACTCGTGAAGATTCAGGAGAAGTTCACCGTCAACGCCCCGGCCGACGAGGTCTGGGCCTTCCTGATCGACCCCGAACGCGTCGCGGCCGCGCTGCCCGGCGCGAAGATCACCGAAAAGGTCGACGAGAACACGTACAAGGGTGGCATGGGGGTGAGTGTGGGACCGGTGTCGGCGGCGTATGACGGGACCGTGGAGTTCATGCTCGACGAGGAGAACCGGTCCGCTTCGGTGCGTGCGCGGGGGCAGGGGAAGGCCGGGATGGGCAACGCGGACATGCAGATGACGAGCAGCGTCGTGGCCCTCGGGCCGGATGAGACCGAGGTGACCGTGGAGGCGAGCGTCGCCGTGACCGGGATCCTCGCCCAGCTCGGGCGCGGCATGATGCAGCACGTCAGCAAAAGGATGTTCAAGCAGTTCACGGAGATCGTGGAAAAGGAACTGGCTTCATAGTCGTGAGAGATGTAAAGCGTACTTGACATAATGTAATCTCTACCTTACATGGAGGTCGACGAATGATCCCCCCACCATTCGACTACCACGCTCCCGGCAGCCTGGAGGAGGCGCTCACGCTCCTTGGCCGGCTCGACGACGCCAAGGTCATGTCCGGCGGCCAGAGCCTGCTGCCGATGCTCAAGCTGCGGCTGGCGACGCCCGCGAACATCGTGGACATCGGACGCGTTCCCGGCCTGGATTCGATCTCCGAAGAGGGCGGATACCTGCGCATCGGCGCGCTCGTCACCGAGACCGCCCTCGAGGAGAACGCCACCGTAGCCGCGCGCTACCCCATCCTCCTCGACACGGCCAAGGTCATCGCCGACCCGCTCGTGCGGAACCGCGCCACCATCTGCGGCAACGTCGCGCACGGCGATCCCGCCAACGACCACCCGGCCACCATGATCGCGCTGCGGGCCACCATGGTCGCAACCGGCCCGGACGGCGAGCGCAGCATCGGTGTGGACGATTTCTTCCACGGCCTCTTCATGACTGCGCTTCAGCCCGGCGAGATCCTGACCGAAATTCGTATTCCATCGCCCGGCCAACACTCCGGCGGCGCCTACCTCAAGCTGGAACGCAAGGTGGGCGACTACGCGGTCGCGGGCGCGGCCGTGCATCTCACGCTCGACGAGGAGGGCACTGTCACCCAGGCCGGCATCGGTCTCACCAACCTCGGCATGGCGCCCATCCGGGCCTCGGCCGCCGAGGAGGTGCTCACCGGACAGCACTTCGGCGACCACAGCGGCCTCCGTGGCGCCTTCCGGCGCGTCCGCGAGGCGATCGCCAGGACGCCCTCCGACGACGAACTGATCGCCGCCGCCTCCCAGGCCGCCGCCGACGCCACCGATCCCGTCGCCGACCGCCGCGGTTCGGTCGACTACAAGCGAAACATGGCCCGCGTGCTGACCACGAGGGCCATCCACAAGGCGCTCGAGCGCGCCGCCGCCCGCACGCCGGCAGGAGGGTAGGGACATGGCCAGACACAACGTCACCGTCACCGTCAATGGCGAGGCGCACACGCGCGAGGTCGACTCCCGACTGCTCCTCGTCCACCTCATCCGCGACGAACTCGCGCTCACCGGCACCCACATCGGCTGCGACACCACGCACTGCGGCGCGTGCACCGTGCTCGTCGACGGCGTGCCCACCAAGTCGTGCACCGTGCTGGCGGTCCAGGCCGACGGCGCCGAGATCGGCACGGTCGAAGGGCTCGCCGGCGCCGACGGTATGAACGCGCTCCAGGAGGGCTTCATGCAGGAACACGGCCTCCAGTGCGGCTTCTGCACCCCCGGCATGCTCATGACCGGGACCGCGCTGCTCGCCGCCAATGCAAACCCCAGCGAAGCCGAGATCCGCGAGGCCATCTCCGGGAATCTCTGCCGCTGCACCGGATACGTGAACATCGTCAAGGCGGTCCAGTACGCCGCCGCCAAAACCGCCGCCGACGGCGCGGGGGAGGACAACTGATGGCACCGAGAACTTCCGCAAAGATCTGCGGCATGGGCCACTCCATGAAGCGCAAGGAGGACCCGCGCTTCCTGCAGGGCAAGGGCAACTACATCGACGACTTCACGCGTCCGGGAATGCTGTGGCTCGACATCGTGCGCAGCCCGATCGCCTACGGGAAGATCGTGAACATCGACACCTCGAAGGCGCTCGAAATCGACGGCGTGCTCGCCGTGCTCACGGGCAAGGACCTCGAGGCCTACAACCTGCACTGGATGCCGACGCTCATGTCTGACACCCAGATGGTGCTGCCGACCGACACGGTCATGTACCAGGCCCAGGAGGTCGCGGGGGTGATCGCGACGTCGCGCTACGCGGCTGCGGACGGCGTGGCCGCGGTCGAGGTCGAATACGAGGCGATGACCCCGGTCATGGACCCCTTCAAGGCGCTCGAGGACGACGCCCCCGTGCTGCGCACCGACAAGGAGGGCCAGGAGGACAACCTCATCTGGCACTGGGAGGCCGGCGACAAGGAGGCGACGGACAAGATCTTCGACGAGGCCGACGTGGTGGTGCGCGAGAAGATGCACGTCCCGCGCATTCATGTGGCGTCGATCGAGACGTGCGGCTGCCTGGCCGACTTCAACCCGGTCGAGGGACACCTGACCGTGTACATGACCACGCAGGCCCCGCACGCGATCCGCACCGTGCTGGCCCTGGTAGCGGGGCACGTGGGGCTGTCCGAGGAGAAGATCCGCGTGGTGTCGCCCGACATCGGCGGCGGGTTCGGGGGGAAAGTCCCCGTGTACCCGGGCTACGTGATCGCGATCGCGGCGTCGGTCGTGCTCGGCAAGCCGGTCAAGTGGATCGAGGACCGGATGGAGAACCTGCAGGCGGACTCTTTCGCGCGGGACTATCACATGGACGCGGAGGTCGCGGCGGACGCGAGTGGGAAGATCCGGGCGTTACGCATCAAGACGCTGGCGGACCACGGCTACGCGGACGCCCAAGCGGCCCCGTCGAAGTTCCCCGCGGGCCTGTTTTCGATCTGTACGGGTTCGTACGACATGGAGAATGCCTACGCCGAGGTGGACGCGGTCTACACGAACAAGCCGCCGGGGGGCGTCGCGTACCGCTGTTCGTTCCGCGTGACCGAGGCCGTGCACTGCCTGGAGCGGATCGTGGACACGCTGGCCCACAAGGTGGGGAAGGACCCGGCGCAGCTGCGCGAGGAGAACTTCATTCCGAAGGAGGCGTTCCCGTACCACTCGCCGCTGGGCTGGGAGTACGACAGCGGTGATTACCAGGCCGCGATGGACAAGGCCAAGGAGATGATCGGCTACGACGACCTGCGCAGGGAGCAGGCCGAGAAGCGCGAGCGGGGGGAGCTGATGGGGATCGGGGTGTGCAGCTTCACGGAGGTGCTGGGGGCGGGGCCGTCGAAGGACTTCGATATCCTGGGCATCAAGATGTTCGATTCGGCCGAGGTGCGGGTGCATCCGACGGGGAAGGCGATCGCGCGGTTCGGGACGAAGTCGCAGGGGCAGGGGCATGAGACGACGTACGCGCAGATTATTGCGGAGGAGCTGGGGCTGCCGGCGGCGCATGTTCAGGTGGAGGAGGGGGACACGGACACGGCGCCGTATGGGCTGGGGACGTACGCGAGCCGGTCGACGCCGACGGCGGGCGCGGCGGGCGTGATGGCCGCGCGGCAGATTCGGGAGAAGGCGGCGAAGATCGCGGCGCATCTGCTGGAGGTGGGGGAGGAGGACCTGGAGTGGGAGCCCGGCACGTTCTCGGTGAAGGGTGCGCCGGACAAGTCGGTGAGCATCCAGGACTGCGCGTTCGCGGCGTATACGAACCTGCCCGAGGGGATGGAGCCGGGGATGGAGGCCACGAACTACTATGATCCGCCGAACCTGACGTTCCCGTTCGGGACGTATATCTGCGTGGTGGACATCGACCGGGGGACGGGCGAGGTAAGCGTGAGGCGGTTCGTGGCGGTGGATGACTGCGGGAACATCATCAACCCGATGATCGTGCAGGGGCAGATCCATGGGGGGCTGACGCAGGGGCTGGGGCCGGCGCTGTATGAGGAGATGACCTACGACGAGGACGGGAATAATCTGGCCGGGTCGTTTATGGATTATCTGGTGCCTACGGCGGTGGAGACGCCGGCGTGGGAGACCGGGCATACGGTGACGCCGTCGCCGCATCATCCGCTGGGGGCGAAGGGGGTGGGGGAGTCGGCTACGGTGGGGGCGCCGCCTGCGATTGCGAATGCGGTGGTGGATGCGTTGGCGCACCTGGGGGTGACGCATATGGAGATTCCGATTCGGCCGGATCGGGTTTGGGGGGTGTTGAATGCGAGGGGGGTGGCTAAGTGACGGGGGTGGAGAGGCCGAATGAGCGTGGTGATGGTAGCCGGGGCGGGGTGGGTGAGGGAGGTGCGGGGGGGTGGTCTGAGCGTGGGGTGGGGGGCAGTTGAGAGGTGGTCGGAGGGGGTGGGGGGGTGAGGGGGGTGACACACGATCCCGTCAAGACGCTAGACGAACTGCGAAATCACCTGGCGCTGCACGACAAGCCCATCGCATTCCTCTTCGGAGCTGGCACATCATCCAGTGTGCGGGTGGACGATGTCGCACTCATTCCAACCGTTAAAGGGATGACTGCGACGTGTAAGAATGCCGCTCAAGCGCTGGGCAACAAATTTGCCCACGCATGGGACTCGATTGCCAGTCACTGCCGTGAGGGCAATATCGAGGACATCTTGTCGCGTCTATATGCAATGATAGATGCTATGAGTGATTCCGATGAGCTGTCAGGACTGAATAGAGAGGATGTCAAGAAGCTAGACTGCGCTACGCGTAAGGCGATTGCCCGCATTGTCACGCCCGACATCTCCTTGATTCCGGAAAGCTTCCCGCATCGGCAGTTTGCCAAGTGGATATCGCGATCGTCGCACCGTCGGCCGGTCGAAGTCTTTACCGTAAACTATGACGTGTTGCTTGAACATGGAATGGAATTGGAGCGTGTTCCATTACATGACGGTTTTGTCGGGAGCCACCGGCCGTTCTTCTTCCCCGAGAGCCTTAGAGACCCAGAGGCCCAGCCGGGTGCCATGTGGTCCAGGTTGTGGAAAATGCATGGATCTGTGGCGTGGCGACGAATAACTTGCGGGCATCGATCTGTCATCGTACGGGGTGGGACTGTAGGCGACGGGGAGATGATCTATCCGTCGTTTCAGAAGTACGACGAGTCGCGACAACAGCCCTATGTGGCTTTCCGCGATCGCCTTATCTGGTTCTTGAACCAACAAGATGCTGTATTGGTCATCTGTGGATTCAGTTTCAGTGACGAACACATCAACGACCTAATGTTCACGGCACTGAAGAATCGACCGCGAACCCACATCTATGCTCTCCAATTCGCGGAGGAGCCCACGGATAGTCATCTATTCAGACAAGCACGCAGGCATCGTAATCTGATCGTAATTGGCCCTCAGACGGGCGTACTCAGCGGGCGTCACGCTCCGTGGCACTCCTCTGCAGTGCCAGCTATACTATCTAACGTCATCGAGTCTTCCAGCGGCTCAGACGCTTCGACCGAAGTTGAGGTGAGGATCGGAGATTTTGCGGTGTTCTGTCGATTCATTGAATCCATAACAGAAAGGGACTGAGATGTCGCTCTCTGCTCCGACATATATAGGTCGAGTCGCGTCAGTTGCCGGCGCAACGGTTCGTGTTCGATTGCGTGACGACATGCCGTCCACTCTGTTATTGGTCGGTGGCGAGTCATATCGCGTTGGTCAAATTGGCAGTTTTGTACGCCTGCCGATCGGCTACACAGACATTTACGCAGTGTGTACGCAGACTGGCGCCGATGCGATACCAGCAGCCATTGCCGGTGCGGTTTCTGAAGGATCGTTGGCTGACACTACACTGGAGCGGGAGCTCACGGGGTACCGCTGGATGACCGTAATGTTGTTTGGGGAAGCGCTTGGTGGAGAGTTTGAAAGGGGTGTGAGCCAGTATCCTACTGTCGGCGATGAAGTCCACATTGTGACCAATCGTGACGCGAGAACGATCTACGGCTCAAGGCAGGACTCGCAGCGCGGAATCTCCGTAGGCACCATTGCCGGAACATCGAACATTTCGGCAGATGTCGACATTGCGGGTCTTGTAAGTCGCCACTGCGCTATTGTGGGCTCCACGGGCGCCGGGAAATCGAATCTGGTTTCTGTATTGCTTGAGGCTGTCGCGGACAGCAGCCTCCCGAGGGCTCGGGCACTCGTTATTGATCCGCACGGAGAATACGGTGCTGCGTTGGACGATTACGCAAAGGTGTTCCGCGTTGAGCCTGAGGAGATAGCGGGCAAGCGGTCATTGTGTGTTCCGTTCTGGGCGCTTCCCTTTCGCGAGCTGCAGATGCTTACGCTCGGAGAACTCCAGCCAAACCACGAAGTAGCTATTAGAGACAAGATCCTTGACATGAAGACTCAGGCATCCAGCTTCCTGCGAATACCACCCCCCGTCGAAGCGCTGACTGCCGACTCGCCGATACCGTTTAGCATCGAGACACTGTGGTATGATCTCGATAGTTTTGAAAGGCGCACGTTTACACAGTCGAATAATCAATCAGATGACAACGCGTGCGAGCGCGAACGGCGGGGCGACCCGCAGACGCTGACCTCCGACGTCTATCCAGCTGCCAGTCCTTACAACAAGTCGCCATACATGAATCGAAAGAAGCGAAACATCGAGCGGCACCTCGATCTCATGCGCAGTCGGTTACGGGACAATCGGTATTCCTTTCTATTCAGGCCGGGCGGCGGCTTTTCGCCGGATCGTGATGGCAAGATAGAGACTGATATCGACGCGCTGGTGGCAGCGTGGGTAGGGCACAGTCGTCCGATCACGATACTGGACGTGTCAGCTGTCCCGTCGCAAGTATTGCCTACAATTGTCGGCACCGTGCTGCGGATTGTCTATGATGTTCTGTTCTGGGGTCAAAACCTCGCAATTGGTGGCCGAGAGCAGCCATTGTTGGTTGTCCTAGATGAAGCACATTTGTTTGTGCCGCGGGGGAAGGAGTCACCGGCCCATCGTACTGTGTCGATGATTGCGAAGGAAGGCAGGAAATACGGTACGGGCCTTATGTTGGTCACCCAGCGACCGTCGGACATTGCGCGTGCTGCATTGAGTCAATGCGGATCAATCGTCGCCTTGCGTACTACTAACAGCGCTGACAGGGGAATCGTGGGCGCGTCGTTACCTGACGAGCTTGGTGGGCTTGTACAGCAACTTTCATCGTTGCGAACGGGTGAAGGATTGTTCGTGGGCGCAGTGATGCCGATACCATCGCGAGTACGGATTCGCCGCGCACGACACAAACCGGTTGGTGACGACCCAAGGCTGCCGGGAGTGTGGCAGGAGGGCGCCAGGCCAGATCGACAACTATATTCAGACGCAGTAGCTGGATGGAGAAAACAAACCGTGCCTAATGGTGAATCACACCATAACAACGAGGAAGGTAACAACAGCCATGATTGAGATGCATTATGTGGAGTCGTCGAACATTGAAGCGGTGGGGTACGACAAGGACGCGAGGCAGTTGCATGTACGTTTTCTCAAGACAGGGGCGACGTACGTGTATGACGCTGTGGACGAGTGGGTGTTCGATGAGTTTCGGCAATGCGAGTCAAGGGGCAAGTACTTCAACCAAGAGATCAGAGATGCATATAACTTCTCTCGACTGTAGTAGCTCGCACAGGTGCGATCTCTGTTGTTGCCAACCGGGATCGCGGAGCGGATGCTCTGCGACCGGCGAGCGTAGACAGGGTCTGCTGCTGTCCGCAGGTGCTAGCGAAGCGGGTCGGGGCCCGCTGGTGCTCGTGCCCATGGGGCGCGGGGCCATGACGGACCGAGGTTGCGGGCGTTCCGATCGCGGCCCAGCATCGATAGCATGGATCTGAGGCGCGTTGGCCGGAGTGACGCGGGGATGTCTTGCTGCCGCCCCCCGAACCGGTAGACCCCATGGTCACCCCCTTCCACATCAAGTACGCTCCGGGCCGCACCGCCCAAGCGGAACCGCCCCCGCCTTCACCTGAACTGGTCAAGTTCCAGGCTCTCCTCCGCGAACTCTTCCAGTTCGATTGCTCAGATCTGGACTTTGGCATCTACCGGATCATGAACCACAAGCGCGAGGTCGTCGATCGCTACATAGACCGGGAACTGCCCGGCGCGATCGAGAAGGCCGTGGGAGAGGGAGCGATCGACACGGAAGCGAAGAGGGCCAGCATCTTCCAGGAGACTCGTGACCAGATGATCGAGGTCTTCGGCGAGGACGCCATCGCGCCGAGTGGCGAACTCGTGAAGTACCAGGAGACTCCCCTCGGCCAGAAATACAACCTCTGGCGCGAGCGGGCGCGCCACTCGGAATCCGCCGGTGATGTGCGCCAGGACATCTACAACCACCTCCACGCGTTCTTCCGGCGGTACTACCAGGACGGCGACTTCGTTCCGAAGCGGCGCTACTCGTGGGAACACCCCTACGTCGTCCCCTACCACGGCGAGGAGGTTCACTTCCACTGGGCCAACCGCGACCAGTACTACGTGAAGGCCGCGCAGCACTTCACCGACTACCGGTACCGGACGCGCTCGGGCGTGTCGGTCCGATTCTCGGTGCGCTCGGCGAACGTCGAGCAGAACGACGTCAAGGGACAGACTCGCTTCTACTTCCCCCTGTTGGATGAGGCGGCCTGGGACGCAGAGCGCCGTGCGCTGGAAGTGCGCTTCGACCATCGCCTCCCCACCCCGGCCGAGGCGAAAGAGCTCAAGAGGACCGGTCAGCAGGACGCCATCCTGGAGCGTGCGGAGGCGTCCGTGTCCGAAGCGTTGGCCACGACTCCCGAGGCCGCGAAGGCGCTGCTTGACGCCTGGGATGGCCACACGGGCGACGACAATGCCCCCACCCTCTTCACCCACCACGCCCGCCGCTTCGCACGCAAGCGGACATCCGACTTCTTTATTCATCGGGACCTCAGGGCGTTCCTCGCACGTGAGCTGGACTACTATCTCAGGTCGGAAGTCCTTGCCCTTCGCTCGCTCGTCGCAGGTGGCGAGGCCCGGGCGGACGCCTGGATCGACAAGGTGCGGATCATACGGGAGGTTGGCACGAACGTGATCGAGTTCCTCGCGCAGATCGAGGGATTCCAGAAGATGCTGTGGGAGAAGCGGAAGCTCGCGGTGGATGTCCGGTACTGCGTGGCGGCACGGCTGATACCCGGGCGGCTTCTCTCCCAGGTTGTGGCATGTGAGGCGCAGTGGGAAGAGTGGCGTGGACTGGGATGTGTCGTTGATGACGACTCACTGTTCGGCGGCGACGACGGGCCCGACGCGCGGCTCGGATTTCTGGAGCGCAATCCGGGACTCCTCCTCGACACCCGGCATTTCGAACCGCACTTCATCGACGACCTGCTCGCCGCGATCGACGACATCGGGGACCAGACGGACGGGCTGGCGATCCAGAGCGAGAACTGGCAGGCCCTCAATCTGTTGGGGGAGCGCCACCGTGGGGAGCTGGCGTGCGTGTATATCGATCCACCGTACAACTCAAAGACCTCCGAGATACTCTATAAGAACACCTACAAGCACTCCTCCTGGCTGTCGTTGATGGCGGATCGGCTGTTGCTCAGTCGGCTGCTTGTTGCCCCCGACGGATCGCACATAGTTGCTATCGACGAGAACGAGCAAGAGGTTCTCGGGCGCTTGCTGTCCCTTCACTTTCCAGAACACAATAAGATATGTGTCAGCGTTATCCACAACAAAAAGGGCATCCAGGGCAACTATTTCTCTTACAATCATGATTTCGCGTTTTTCTGCATTCCACGCTCGCGTGCCGGAATCCCTGGAAAACCCGTGTCGCAGAGTGAGTGGAAGTACGACAATCTTCGCAAATGGGGACGGGAATCGGAACGCAGTACCGCACGGAATTGCTTTTACCCTATTCATGTGGAGGGCGAGGAGATCGTGGGGTTCGGCGATGTTTGTGCGGAGGACTTCCATCCCGTTGGTTCCAACGTTGCGGATGAAGGGCTCTCACAACGTCTCGCCGTATCCCCCCTTATTCACGAATGGCCGGGAGGCGAGGCGACGTGAGGCGGCAAGTGCTTTAGATTCAGAGTGTTAGAAGGATCGCGAGCACCTGCCAGCCATCACGTCGGGGGTGAAGATAATGGATGCGCCGTTCAGCTTCAACAGGTCGATCAGGATTGGGTCCGGCCGGGACCGGATCACGGGGGATTCGGGGGCTCTGACGGGGCGCGAGCTGCTGCGGCGCAGCAGGGTGGTGCGGTTTCTGGCGGAGGGGCTGCCGGACAAGCGGGACGGGCGCCGGATCCGGCATTCTCAGAGGCGGCTGGCGCGGACGCTTCTGCTGCTGGCGGGGCAGGGCCGCCGGGACCATGGCGACGCGACGGAGCTGCGCGACGATCCGGCGCTGCGGCTGGCCACCGGCGACCGGGCGGGCACGGCTCCGCTGGGCGAGGGCGGGTGCCTGCCCTCGCAGCCGACGCTGTCGCGGCGGGTGGCGGCGTGGTCGGCGAAGGAGGGCGTCGAGGTGCTGCGCGAGGGGTTGCAGCGGCTGGCGGGGTGGCGGCTGAAGGCGATGGGCGGCCGGCGGCGTCCGAAGACGCTGGTGATCGACATCGACAGCCTGCCGGTCGAGGTCCATGGGGAACAGCCGGGCAGCGCGTGGAACGGCTACTATCACCGGCGCGTGTATCATCCGATCGTGGCGGCGGCGGGGGAGACGGGCGACATCCTGGATCTGCGGCTGCGCGAGGGGCAGGTGCACACGGCGGACGGCGGGCTGGAGTTCGTCCTCGAGGTGCTGGAGCGGGCGGAGCGGCATCTGTGCGGGAAGGCAGCGGTGCGCTTCGACGCGGGATATCCCGGCGAGCCGCTGATGGCGGCGCTGGAGGAGCGGGGCACGCACTACGTGGCCCGGGTGCGCAACAACGCCGTGCTGAAGCGCCTGGCGCTGCCGGCCATGGACGCCGTGGTCTGGGATGCGCTGAACAACGGGGCGCCCGGCGGCGAGCCCCGCACCTGGGTTTGCGAGTCGTCCTACCGGGCCGGGTCGTGGTCCCGTTCCCGCCGGGTCGTGCAGGTCGTCGTCGAGCGGCCGGGCGAACTCATCCCGCGCTGCTTCTGGCTGCTGACCTCGATGCCGTCGGAGGAGATGTCCGGCGAGGACCTCCTGGCGCTGTACCGCAAGCGCGGCAAGGCGGAGGGCCACCTGGGCGAGCTGATGAGCGTCGTCTCCCCGGCCCTGTCGTCCACGTCGCGCCGCAAGAGCCACTACCGGGGCAAGAAGATCGCGAAGCGCGAGAAGGGTGTGGACCCCTTCGCGTGCAACCAGGTGCGCCTGCTGCTCGCCGGCTTCGGCTACCAGATCATGCACGTCCAGCGCGCCGTGCTGGAGCGCATGACCGGAACCGGCTGGAGCCTGCGGCGTCTCGCGGACCGCGTGCTCCGCACCCCGGCGCGCTTCACCGTATCGGGCCGCCGGATTACGATGACCATCGGAGGCGCGTCGGCGCACTGGCGCATGCTCGCCCGCGGGCTCGCGACCCTGCACGGGCCCTCCGGATAGCGCGGGCGCCGCCAGGCGCCGAACCCTTTCCCGGCCCCGGCGGCCGCAAGGACGCCGAGGTGTCTCCAAGCGCCGGAAACCGGCTCGGTTCGGTCGAACAAACTAACCTTTTCGGACTCGAAACGCCCGTTTTTTGCCCCCGGAACCGCCCCCGACCCGCCATCGGGGTTGTGAGAGGCCTCTCAGCCCCCTACCTTGCCCTCGACTCGCGAATTCATGAATAAGGCAGGCGTATATCCGGTTGACTCCAAGGGGTTTGAGCGGAAATGGAGGTACGCCCGTCAAACCGTTGAAGGCATTCGCGACCTGCTTCGTGTCCACAGAACGAAGTCTGGTGAAATCCAGATTCACAAGGCCCAGACGGAGACAGCGATCAAGACCGTGTGGGACGATCCCCGTTATATCGCTGGAGACTATGGAACGAAGTGGCTGACGAACCTCGGCCTGAAGTCGAGAGACGATCTGTACCCGAAGTCAGTTCACACGGTCGAGGATTCTGTACGGATTGTGTCTGACGCCTCCTCCACCACCCTCGACTACTTCGCCGGCTCCGGCACCACCGGCCACGCCGTCATCAACCTGAACCGCGAGGACGGCGGCCGCCGCAAGTTCATCCTCGTCGAGATGGGCGACCACTTCGACACCGTGCTCATGCCCCGCCTCAAGAAGGTCGCCTTCTCCCCCGAGTGGAAGAACGGCAAGGCGGTTCGCGAGGCGACCCCCGAGGAGGCGAAGCGCGGCCCCCGCATCATCAAGTACTTCCGCCTGGAGAGCTACGAGGACGCGCTGAACAACATCGAATTCGAGCGGCCGGACGAGGATCTGTTCGGCGTCGAGGACTACATGCTGCGCTACATGCTCCAGTGGGAAACCAAGGGGAGCGCGACGCTTCTGAACGTGGTGGGGCTGGAGCGTCCCTTCGACTACAAGCTGCGGCTCAACGGAAACGCCGACGGCGAGGACGTGCAGGTCGACCTCCCCGAGACCTTCAACTACCTGCTGGGTCTCGCGGTACGCACCCGCCGCGTTTACGACAACGATGGCCGCCGCTACCTCGTCTACACGGGGCGCACCCGCGACAAGCGCGAAGCCGTCGTCATCTGGCGGAACACCGAGGGGTGGACGCCGGAGGACCGGGAGCGGGACCGGGACTTCGTCGAGGCCAACGACATGACGGCGGGCGCCGACGACATCTGGATGAACGGGGACACGATGGTGAAGGGCGCCCGGCCGCTGGACACGCTCTTCAAGCAGCGGATGTTCGCGTCCGCGACGGACTGACGGGACGGGTTCGCGCGCATGTCCCCCACGTCCCGGCCCCGGACCCTCGAACGGCTCGAAGCCCGGCTCATGCTTCTCGGCTGGGCCAACCTGCAGTTCGGCTTCAAGTCCAACCGGGCGCTGTTCAACAAGATGAAAGGGACGGCCGAGGGGTACGACGCCGACGGACGCAGTCACGTGGGCCGCAAGATCGCGAGCGAGGACGGCTGCCTGGTTCCCCCCGGCGACCTGGCCCGCTACGACGACAACGTCAGGCGGCACCTGGCGTCCATGAACGCGGGACGGCGGGAGCCGATCACCCTGCGGTACTTCCAGCAGCTGGCCGCGCTCTACGCGGAACTCTTCCTCGACCGGCGGGCCGCGGCCCCGGAGGCGCTCGCCCGCGACATCGACCGCTACGTGCGCGAGAAGGTGCCGCCTACGTATCCCGTCAGGGAGATCACCCCGGCCGACCTGAACAAGCTCGCGTTCTGGATGGCCACCGGGAGCGGCAAGACGCTGATCATGCACCTCAACTACCTCCAGTTCCTGCACTACGGGGGCGCCGAGGGGCTGGACAACATCATCCTGATCACGCCCAACGAGGGGCTGAGCGCCCAGCACATGGCCGAGATGGAGGCTTCGGGCATCCCGTCGGCGCGCTTCGGGGAGACCGGGCTGCTGGCGGGCCACCGCCGGACCGTGCGGGTGACCGAGATCACCAAGCTGGTCGAGAGGAAGAAGGGGAAAGGGACGGGCGTCAGCATCGAGGTGGAGGCGCTCGGCGACCGCAATCTCGTGTTCGTCGACGAGGGGCACCGCGGGGCGAGCGGCGAGGCTTGGCGAGCGGTGCGGGACGCCGTGGCCGCGCGCGGCTTCACCTTCGAATACAGCGCAACCTTCGGCCAGGCGCTGGCCGCGGCTGGCGACAACCGCCTCACGCTCGACTACGGAAAGTCCATCGTCTTCGACTACTCCTACCGCTACTTCCATGGCGACGGGTTCGGGAAGGACTTCCGCGTCCTCAACGTCACGGGCGCCGATCCGCCGCGCGAGCTCACCGACCGGCTCCTCCTCGGCAACCTGCTCTCGTTCCACGAACAGCTCTGCGCGCACCGCGACAACGCGGCCGCGCTGCGCGCCTACAACCTGGAGCCGCCGCTGTGGGTCTTTGTGGGACGCAGCGTCAATGCGGTCTACCGGCGCAACCGGCGCGACACCAGCGACGTGCTCGACGTGCAGCTCTTCCTCCACCGGGTGCTGGGCGAGCCCGCCTGGGCCGAGGACGCCATCGCGAGGCTCCTGCGGGGCGAATCGCGTCTCTACTCGGCCTGGAATGTCGATCTCTTTGCCGGGCGCTTCGATGAGCTGGCCAAGTCCGGCGGATCCCCCCAGGCGATCTACCGCGACCTTCTGAAGACCTTCTTCCACACAGACGGCCCGGGCGGCTTGCGTCTCTGCGACATCCGGGGCGCGCCCGGCGAGCTGGGGCTGAAGGCGGCCGGGTCGGACCACTACTTCGGCCTCACCTACATCGGCGACACTCCGAGGTTCAAGAAGCTGGCGCTCAGGGCCGACGCCGGGATCGTCATGGAGGAGGACGCCGTGGGCGGGTCCATGTTCGGGCGGGTCAACGACGCCGGGGCGACCGTCAACGTGCTGATCGGCGCCAAGAAGTTCGTCGAGGGCTGGAACTCGTGGCGCGTGTCGAACATGGGGCTCATGAACGTGGGGACGGGCGAGGGCTCCGAGATCATCCAGCTTTTCGGGCGCGGCGTCAGGCTCAAGGGCAGGGGCATGTCGCTCAAGCGCAGCACGCACCTCGAAGGCCCGCACCCGGACAAGGTCGGCCTGCTGGAGACCCTCAACATCTTCGCCCTGCGCGCCGACTACATGAACAAATTCCGGCAGTACCTGGAGCGCGAGGGCCTGGAGGCGCAGGATCCCGTGCCGCTCAAGGTGCCGGTGCGGGCCAACGAGGATTTTCTGGGCCGGGGGCTGGTGGTTCCCGCCGTTCCCGACGGCAGCGACTTCGAGACGGACGCCAACTTCACGCTCGACGCGAGTGGCGTGACTCATGTGCGGATCGACCGCGCCACGCGCGCGTCCTCGTGGGAGAGCGGGGCCAACGCGCACGCGACCGAGGGCTCCACCGGCCATGACCGCGCCGCCGGCGAGTTGCCGCTGGGGCTGGTGGACTGGGAGGAGGCGTACCTGGACCTGATCGAACACCGCCGCGTCAAGGGCATGCGTCCCCTGGCCGTCCCCCGGCCCGGAGCGCTGCGGTCGTTCGTCGAGAATGCGAACGTCACGGTCTCGGCCGACGACCACATCTTCCAGCCCCGCGCCTGGCGCGACCGCGAGGACCTGCAGGAGATCGTCCACACCGTGCTCCGCAAGTGCGCGGACAGGTGCTGGGCGACCGAGCGGCGGCTGTGGGAGGCCGAGCGCATGAACTACCGCGAGGTGGACGAGGACGATCCCAATCTGCTGCTCAACGTTGATCCCGCGGAGGCGGCGACACCCGACACGCCCCGCCAATCGCACTACGTCGTCAGCGTGCCACAGGCCGACATCGGACTTCGCGAGAAGATCGAGGAGCTCATCGAGCAGCAGGACAAACTCTACGAGCAGGAGCACGGCGCCCTGTTCCGCATCCACTTCGACCGGCACCTATACCAGCCGCTGTTGCTCGAAGACCCCGACGCGCCGGTGACCATATCTCCCCCGCCGCTCAACCAGAGCGAGAGACGGTTCGTGAGCGACCTGCGCGACTACTGGCGGGACCACGGCAGCCAGCGCCACCCCGACACCCAGATCTTCCTGCTGCGGAACCAGGGGCGGGGACGAGGGGTGGGATTCTCGCTCGGCGGCAGCGGCTTCTACCCGGACTTCATTCTGTGGATGATCACCGGCGACGCGCAGCGGGTCGTGTTCATCGAGCCTCATGGGATGCTGCACGCGAAGGCGTACGAGGAGGACGAGAAGGCGCGGTTGCATGAGCGGCTGCCGGGGCTGGCGGAGGGGATCGCGCGGCGGAGTGGGGTGGGGGGGCGGGTCAGGCTTGATTCGTACATCGTGTCGGCTACGTCGTATGGCGATCTCAAGCCGAAGTATGGGGACGGGGGGTGGTCGCGGGAGGACTTCGCGCGGCGGCACATTCTGTTTCCTGATGACGGGGGGCGGTATATCGAGCGGCTGTTGGCGGGGGGTGGGTGACGGTGTGGGCGGATTCGGTCAAGCGGAGCATCGCTGCGCTCGACGGATTTGATAAGCGCCACCGGCAGTACAAGGAACTCGCGTGTGTGTAGATCGCGTGGAACCCGTGTCTTGCCGAACCGATAGGCTGGCATAGTGAACAAGAGAAGGAAGGCGTATGAGCGAAGCACGAAGAAACACCGGCACTGGCTTGGCGCGGCGTGCAAAAGAATTCTCGGAAGCCGCAGAACACCTGGTCACGAAAGAAGGGCTATCACCGGTCAGTTTGGTCTTTTTGTTCCTGATCGGACATGCGTTGGAACTCGCTTACAAGTCGATCTTGGTGAATCTTGGAGCCACAGAACGCAGCCTGAAGAAGATCGGGCACGATCTGATCAAGTGCAGGAGACAGACGAAAACACAGTTCCCTGGTGATCTCGACAACTTGGAAGAGCCCGGTACCGACGAGATCATCACCATGATCGGTCCATACTACAAGGCAAAAGCGTTCGAATACCATACCACGGGCTTCTACCGGCTGCCCGGCAATCTTGTACAAGCAGCGAAGATCACTTCGGCGACAGTTGGCAACATCGCTGACTGGGTGAATGCCAGGGTCCGGGCCGATTTGCGCGGCCGTAGGTGATCGATCAATTTGACCGGAGGTGGGCCAGAATCCGGTGGACGAACCGGGTTTACGCGTGGCCCGTTTGTGACTCCGTTGCTGGCGCGGCTGGCCAGGCCGTTGAAATGTCGATGCAGCTTGACGTCATCTGGAGGAACGTTGCTCGACCTCGCTACTCTGGCACCGGCAGCGCTTTCACCCGAGGTGCCAGGATGCGGTGGAGCGCCTCGATCCGTTCCAACAGCCAGCGGTACTGGCCGGTACGCAGCTCCCGATCTCCAAAGTCTGTCGGAAGGCGCCAATAGATGTTCCCCTGCTGGACACCAGCGGGGTTGTACCAGTCCATCTCGTCGCTGAAGTCGTGCTCCTCTTCCACATCTTGCCGATCGGCGTGGAGCAGATCGAAGTAGTGATCGGCATCGTGGCCGTTGATGACGAGTTCTGCCCTCAGCTCAGTTCATGACCGCCACTCGGTGACCATGTGCAGATCACCCCATACAGGTGGAACCCGGGCCGACCCACTCCGCTGATTCCCAACCAATGTTGTGGCCTGAGCGCGTTGATGCTGGTCACGATCTCGCCCTCACGGGCCACAAACGCCGCGAATCCCTCCCAGAAGTCGAGTAGCATCTGGAGCGTGGCTTTGCCCCAAACAAACGCGTCCACGCCGATGTCACCGTCCTCCCACAAACCGTTCTGACGCATCGCGGCAAACCAATTCAACAATGCGGTGTTCATCAAAATGGGCGGTGCTCCGTAAACAGGCCGCATATGCTCCACCCAGAGTTCCATCTCTCTTTCCGTGACTGTCCCCTCACGTGCAAGTAGGTTGGCAATGCCGACTAGGCTTCTCGCTAAGTTCTCATCGATGACCTTTGCCGGCTCACTCCAATGCGCGTCGCCCAAACAATCGGTGTAGAAACCGATCTGCTTGAGTTGATCCAGTATCGCAGTGTGTTCCGCTGAAGAATCGGCTGCGAGCCTGAGTGAATCAAGGTCTCGTGCTCCCTTTGCAACCAGCTCTGGGAGTATCCACGCTGCGTTCTTGCTGCGGTGCGACCGATAATCCTTCCAGGCATTGCGTCGCACATCCACGTTCGGCGAAAGAGCGAGCCCTCGGAGCACACTGGATTTCCCGCTTTCCTCAACGGATAGTGCCGCGATTGCGGCGGCCGTGGGGTAGCGACCTGAATCAAGAAGCAGCTTGGCATCGTCCGCGAGTCGACGAGCGTTTCGACGCGCGGCGTTTATGCCGTGTGCGATCTGAGCGGGGCTAAGGTCACCCCTGTACTTCGTCAAGCGTGTCTTGGTCATTCCCTGCGGTCTCCACCGTATTGGGAGTTGGTTGCCTCGGTACAGCCGTGCCGATCCACCGAAAGGTGGTCGGAGCCCGCTAAAGTAGTCAAGTCGGCAGCGTCGACTCGGTCGGCAGTTATGTCCGGCGGGCGCTGGATGCCGGAGTGTCCTGGCCGTTGCCGGGGGATCTGGGCGACCAGCCTCTGGGGGCGGCGCTGTAGCCGCCACCGCCGTCGCAGGTGTGGCGCGCGGAGCTGGACTAGGCGTGGGTGCATGTGTAGCCCGCCTCGATCATCTCGTTGGCCAGGTTGGCGTATGCGCGCACGAAGGCCGCAACCGCACGATACAGGGTGAGCCGCTTCCGTTCGTTGGCGGCGAGACCCTTTCCGCCGTGGCAGAAGTAGTGCCGGTACGCGTCCGAGTCGTAGGGCGGCTCGACGGGTTCACAGAGCGCCTTGACCGCTTCGCGGGTCTCCTCCAGCCGCTTCCGCCCCTGCTCCAGGCGATCCTTCAGCAGTCCCTTGACGTCCTCGCGGTCGTAGCCGTCGAACGCTTCGCCGGTGTAATCCTGGATCGCGCCCTCCAGCGACTTGAACAGGTCCTTGTAGTCGATGATGTAGCCGTACTCCTTGTCCTCCCCATCGAGACGGTTGACGCGGCAGATCGCCTGGAAGAGACCGTGGTCCTGCATCTTCTTGTCGATGTAGAGATAGGTGGCCGGCGGGGCGTCGAAGCCGGTGAGCAGCTTGTCCACGACGATCAGGAGCTTCATCTGCCCGGGCTCGTTCACGAAGCGCCGCTTGACCTCCTGCTCGAACTGTTCGGTCCGGTGCATGGCCCTGTCCGCAGGCTCGTCGAAGTAGTCCGCGAGCATCTTCCGGTAGGTGTCGAACTTGAGGAGCCTCTCGGTGAGCTTCTCGCCCGTCTCCTCGCCCTTGATGTCGCCAGCGGCCGGGCTGCAGGAGGTGACGATGGCACATCTGTCCTTCAGTTCGGTCTCGCTGAACGCCTCGAAAAAGCGGCAGGCCGCGTAGACGCTGTCCGATACGAGCATGGCGTTCCCGCGCCCGCTCTTCAGGCGGTCCCGCGTCTCCATGTCCATCAGGATGTCGGCCGCGATCTCCCGGATTCGGGGCAGGGAGCTCGTGACCTTCTTCATGGTCCCCCACCTCTGCCTGAGCTGCGCCTGGGCCAGATCGCTCAATCCCTTGGTCTTCGACTCGAACCACTGGTCGATCTTGGCCTCGGAGGTGATGTCCTGGTCGATGTCGCGCGCCTCGTACCTCAGATCCAGAACCACTCCGTCGTCGACCGCCTCGTCGTACTTGTAGGTGTGGATGTACGGGCCGAAGATCTCGATGCTGCGCTGCTTGTCGGCTCTGAGCAGCGGCGTTCCGGTGAACCCGATCAGGGTGGCGCCGGGGAGGATCGCCTTCATGGCCCTGTGAAGCTTGCCCGACTGGGTCCGGTGGCACTCGTCCACGAAGACGAAGATCTCGCCCGGCGGTCGCAGGCCACCCGAGATGTGGCTCCGGAGTTCGCTCACGTATTGGTCGACGTTGCCTTCCTCGGAGCTGCCGAACTTGTGAACGAGCGAGCAGATCAGCGAGTTGACGGGGTCGCGAAGCGCCTTCGCCAGATCGGCCCCGCTCTTCGTGCGGTAGATGTCCTCGTCCACACCCTTGAAGACCATCTCGATCTGCTCGTCGAGCTCGGTGCGGTCGGTGACGATCAACACGCGGCCGTCCACGCCCTTGAGCTCGCGGATCCACTTCGCCAGCCACACCATCGTGAGGCTCTTGCCGCTGCCCTGGGTGTGCCAGATGATCCCGCCGTCGCGCCGGCCGACGTGCTTCCGGGCCTCCTTCACGCCGAAGTACTGGTTGTGACGGCAGATCTTCTTGACGCCGGCGTCAAAGACCACGAAATCGTGGATGAGTTCGAGCAGGCGGCTGGGCGTGCAGAGGTGGCCGAGTTCGGCGAGGAGGGGGGAGGTGGCGGCGGCGGCGTCAGGGGCATCGGCTTCCTTCCATCGGAGCCAATACTTCTCCGGGGTCTCGATCACGCCGTAGCGCAGCCCCTCGGTGTCGTTGCCCGCCATGACGAGTTGCACGGTGCCCTCTCTGCCAACACACGCGAGACACGAGAGGAGAAAGAGATTAGAGTAGGGCGAGGCAGAGAGTTGAACGATGGCACGAGGAGAAGGAATGAAGGTGAACGGAACGCCCCTCTCCACGGGGGAGGGCAAGCGAAGCGCGGCAGCCCGGCCGGATCCGGAGGTTGCGGCGAAGACGACGCGGCGGCGGTTCACGGCGGCGTACAAGCTTTCGATCGTGGAGAAGGCGGACGCCTGCGATACACCGGGCGAGATCGGAGAGCTGCTTCGGCGCGAAGGACTGTATAGTTCGCACTTGTCGTCGTGGCGGAAGGCGGCGCGGGAAGGGTCGCTGCGGAGGCTGGCGAAGAAGCGAGGCCCGAGGCCGTCCGGCGGGAAGCGTGAGGCGAAGAGGGTGCGGAAGCTGGAGCGGGAGAACGCGCGGTTGCGCGAGGAACTTCGCAAGGCGCGCATCATCATCGATGTCCAGGGAAAAGTTGCGGGGCTGCTGGGTGTGAGCCCCGGGGACGGGAAGCGCTCTTGAGCGCGGCCAGAGGCTTGGCCGGGCACGTGGGCGTACGCGCGGCGTGCAAAGCCCTCGGGGTTGCGCGCGCCACGTTCTACCGTCGCCGGAGGCCGAAGACCGGGCAGTGGCAGCCCCGGCCGGCTCCTGCCCGGGCCCTGGACGCGACGGAGCGGGCGGGGGTCTTTGGTGTGCTGTGCTCGCCGCGCTTCGCGGACCGTGCTCCCGCGGAAGTGTACGCGACGCTGCTGGACGAGGGCGTCTATCTGTGTTCGGAGCGGACGATGTACCGCGTCCTGGCCGAGAATCAGGCGGTCCGCGAGCGCCGGGCGCAACGTAGCCATCCCAACCACCCGAAGCCCGAGGTGGTGGCCAGGGCACCCAACGAGGTGTGGTCCTGGGACATCACCCGGCTGCTGGGGCCGGAGAAGTGGCAGTACTTCTATCTGTACGTGATCCTGGACATCTACAGCCGCTACGCCGCCGGATGGATGGTGGCGGAGCGCGAGACCGCCGGCTTGGCCGGACACTTGATCGGGGAGACATGCCTCAAGCACGGTGTGCAGCCCCGGGTGCTCACGCTGCACTCGGACCGGGGATCTCCCATGACGGCCAAGTGCACGGCGCAGCTCCTGGCCGACCTGGGCGTCACCCAGTCGCTGGGCCGCCCCAGGGTCTCGAACGACAACCCTTACTCGGAGGCGCACTTCAAGACCGTCAAGTACCATCCGGGCTTCCCGGGTCGCTTCGGCAACATCGAGGAGGCGAAGGACTTCTGCCGGGAGTTCTTCCAGTGGTACAACACCGAGCACCGGCACGGCGGCATCGGCTTGCTGACGCCGGAACAGGTCCATCTCGGCCGCGCCCCCGCGGTCATCGAGCACAGACAGAAGGTGCTGGCTGCGGCCTACGCCGCCCGGCCCGACCGCTTTGTCGGTGGCCCGCCGAGAGCTGCGGAACTCCCGGTGGAGGTCTGGATCAACCGCGCACTCCCCGTCACGGCAGCCGATGGAGCAGAGCCGGCCAACGGGGGAAAGGAGGGCTCACTAAACTGAATCGGAAAGTGTCTCAACGTCGTTGGCAGGTTCCGGTGCTGAAGAATGGCTGAATGAAGTGCTTCTTCTGGCTGTCCAGGTTCTGGCGGATCCCCTGCGCGACCGAGACCGTGGACCGCTTGAGTTCCAGCACGCCGATGGCGATCCCGTTGACGTAGAGCACGATGTCGGGCCGCTTGGTGTTCTTGCCGGTGACCGTGACCTCTTCGGCGATGGTGAAGTGGTTGGCGGCGGGGTTCGCCCAGTCGATCAGGTGAACGGTGACGGTGTGTTCGCCGACACCGGGGCTGACGCGGGCGCCGTAGCGAAGGAGACTGTAGACCTCGCGGTTGGCGTCGTAGAGGGTCTTGCTCCCGCCGAGCGCGGCGGCTTTGTCGAGCTTGTCGAGCGCCTTGGTGATGAGGGTGAGGGAGTGGCCTTGGCGCTTCAGGAACCGAGTGAGGAGTTCGGTCTCGATGTTCCGGTTGTCGTCGCGTTCGTGCCAGTTGCCGAGGTAGCGGTAGCCGAGCTGGTCCTGGAAATGCCGGACGACGCGCTGCTGGGTGCGGGCTTCGAGTTCGCCGACGGGGGTCAAGGTTTCAGGACCTCCCAATGGCCGGATCTGGACGAACCTACCCGCCGGATTGCACCGGCATCGCGCAGCTTGCGGAAATGGTACTTCACGCCCTTTACCGTCAGCCCGAGACGCTCGGCGATCGCAGACTGGGTGATCCCGGGCTCCGCTGTCAGGATGGCCAGGATCCGGTCCGCCGCAGGTCCTGGTTCAGTACTTCGGGCGATCTTTGGGCCAGTCTTTGGTCCAGTCATTGGGCCAGTCATTGGTCCAGCGATTGGGGCAATTGGGGTAGTCGGGGTAGTGACCGGGGTAGCATCGCCGATTTCCTGAGTGGCCTCCGAGGTTTCTTGCGCAGTCTCTTGTGTAGTCTTATGTGTAGTTTCTTGTGTAGTGCGGTGAGCCTCCCGGTGGGCAGTCCGATACGCCTCGGAGAACGGGAAGCGCAGACGCAGGACGCCGCCCGGCTCGCGCGTCCACGTCGGCTGGGGATTCCCCGCTTGCCGACAGAGCTCCCCGATGCGGCGGACCCCCCGCCCCCAGGCTTCGATCATTCCCGCCCGGTAGAAGCCGTGAGCTGCGCGCGGGTTGTGGGGTCGCGACTGCAACCCTCCGGTGACCGGGGCGGTCCAGTCCGGTGGCAACTGGGCTGCGTTGCGCAGCGTGATGCGGTCGTCGTAGACGCGGATCTGCGTCGACGCCGGCGTCGCGTAGTCCCGGTGGACGATGGCGTTAATGACCGCCTCCCTCATGGCTGCGCGCGGCACGGGGAAGGTCTCGACGCGGTAGATGCCATCGTACGAGACGAGGCCGCGCGAGTACTTCGTGTAGAGCAGGTCGAGCGTGCGGTCCACCTGCGTGAACAGATCGCCTTCGATCACGTCCTGATACAACAGCTCGGCACCACGAAACGCGCCGATCTTGACGCTGGCCTCCGTGAAGAAGCGGTGCGGTTCGGGGTGAAACAGCAGCACCGCGGCTCGCTTGAGGCGGCTGCCGTCCCGCAGTTGGAGACGCTCGATCACGGATTCGTCGGAATCGTTCAGAGCCTGAGGCGGCAGTCGCTGGCTCTCGACGCCCCGGTGCCGGTATTCGTCGAAGATCCGGCCGTCGAGATCGCCGAGCGAGATGTCCGGCAGAGCCACGTCGTCCCACGTCCGACCGTACTTGTCCAGCAGGAAGCGGGTCAGCGCGGCGCCCTCCAGCACCTGCTTGGTGCTTCCGCTGCGGTAGTGGAACTTGCCCCGGTAGCTGATCGGGTTCGGATGCGGCTCGACGGCGATCTCCAAGTACTCCCGGCCGGACTCGGTCTTCAGATTGACGTCGACCACGATCCCGAGCAGCGACTGCGTCTTGTTGGGGATCTCCTCGAGCAGGCGCAGCACGCCCGTCACCCCGACGACCTCGCCGCTGTCGTCCTTCCCGATTTCGAGGACGCCGCCCTGAGCATTGGCGAATCCGCAGATCCACTTCAGATGCTCGTCGCGCCAGGAGCGCTTCCACTCCACGTTCTGGGTTTCGGGCGTCATGCTCGGGTCTCCGCGGGGTCTCGGGCAGGCCTAGGATCGGACTCGGGGACCGCAGCGCCGTCGAGCACCTTCCAGTGGCCGCCCTTGTCGGGGCCGACCCGGGCAATCTTCCCCGCTGCGCGCAGCCTGTCCAGCCGGTAGCGGACGGTGGACTCGGTGGCGCCGAGAGTGGCGGCGATCCTGCGGCGGCTTGCCGATGGATTCCGGCGGAGGAGTGCGAGGATGCGTTCGGCGAGGGGCGCGGAATCAGGCGGCTGATCGTAGCTTCTGGCAGTCTTCTGGTGGTTTTCTGGCTGTTTTCTGGTTGCTTGCGGGTTCTGGGTAGCCTGTCCCGCGCGTGTCCGCTGGCTATTTCCGGCACCGGTGTCGGACCTCGGATTCTGGCCTGGGTCGAGTGCGTCCACGCCCTCCATGACCTCCCAATGTCCTCCCCTGTCCGGTCCCACGCGCCGCAACCGCTTGGCTGCCTTCAACTTGTCCAGCTGATACCGGACGCTGCCCTCGGTGACGTCTCCGAGCGCCGCAACGATGCCGCGCCGGCTGGCGTGCGGGTTCTCGCGCAGGATCGCGATGATGCGGTCGGCGGTCTTCTGGCGGTTTTCTGGCTGACTCTGGCGTTCTGGTTGATTTCTGGCTGAATCATCTGGTTGTCTCCGGGACTCCCGAGGCGCGTCGTCCACTGGCTGCCGGGACTCCCTCGGGAAGCCCACCGGAGTCGGATGGGAGGGCACGACGATGCGCAGGTAGTCGCGCCCGCAGTCTCTCCCGATGTCCACGTTGACGACGATTCCGAGGACCGACCGCACCCTTCTGGGGATCTCGTCGAGCAGACGAAGGACATCGGCCACCCCGACGACTTCGCCCCGGCCCACTCTCCCAATCTCGAGGACACCGCCCCGCCCGTTGGCGAGCCCGCAGATGCAGTCCAGATGCTCGTCGCGCCATGACCGCTTCCGCTCGACCGGCCGGGCGTCAGGCGTCATGGTCGGTCCAACGCGGTCGCACGGTCGAACTCGCGCCCGGTGGGCGAGATCCCTTCGTCGTCCTCGAACCCGTAGTCGGTGCCGAAGAGGCCGACGTAGATCTCGCACCGTTCGACCTCGTCCAAATACACCTCGTCGGGCCACCGGTCGGAAGCCGGCACGTCCTCGAAAAGGAACACCTCGAAGAAACGACGCATGAGCTGGTCCCCGCGCAGGTATTCGCGCAGTTGCTCCCGCTCGCGCGCGAACTCGCGCTGGACACCGCTGATGAAGATGCGGATCGGAGTCATGGGGCGGTCTCCCTGCCGGGCGTAGCGTGCGGGTCAATCAGCCGGATGCGACCGGTGAGAAGCTGCTGCATCATGCCCTGTTTGATCGCGCGGGCCTTGTCGAGGCGGTGTTCGAGAGCGGTGATTTCGGCGTCCATGTCGGAGAGGATGGTGGCGATGGCTTGTTGTTCGGGGAGGTCCTGCGGGACACACACCGTCAAGGATCGAAATCTCGGCAGCGTTATGACGTATCTAGTTCCACTGCCCTCGGCCATCCTACTCGTTTGGTTTCGGAAAGACGCGGTGTCAAACACGTATGCCGGAAAACGAGGATCCCAGTTCACATGCAATCTCAAGCGAACCACATGGTAACTGTACACGCCGTCCGAAATATCGTCCAACGCGACCGCCGCATTACCGATGTCGCTAGGAGTTTCTGACGTGGGGGTAAAGAAGACGTCGCCTCCTCGGATGGCGCATTTTCTCAACTGTCGCTCTGGTGCCGTTACCGTCTGCGTCAGGTGTCTGCTGAAAATAAATCGCTCTCTGTAAACGCTAAGGTAGTTGAGCAGTCTGACGGTTTGCTCATATGGCGCGTGCTTCTTGTTCACGCCCGCACCTGTGATGACACCGATTTGGCCCAACGTGACGACCTCCCACTCCCCCCCAAACCCCGGCAACCGCGTCCTACCCGTCAGCAGTTGCTGCATTGCGGCCTGCTTGATGTCCTGCTTCTTGGCGATCAGCGCTTCCAGCGACCCGATCAGCTCGTCCACATCGCGGAGCACGGCGGCGATGGCGCGTTGTTCGCGGAGGGGTGGAAGGGGGATTTCGATTTCAGCCAGGTGGTCGCCGCGTATGTGAACGACAGCGTCGCCCTGAGCCATCCGAGCCTTCTTACGGGCGACGACCGGAGAGTTCAGAAGGTGCGCAAGGTAGACTGCATCTTGTCCCGGCACCCTCAAGATGATGATGTCCCCGCCGGCGTAGGCAGTGTCGTCGCCAAGATACGCAACGCAAATGCCGATTTCATCTGCCGTCTCTCCCGAGCCGGCAAACAACAGGTCACCATGCTGGATCCGTTGTGCCGCGTTCGCGACGTGTTGTGGTATCCGGGACGCGGGCCTGACCACATAGTTCTCATACTGGGTGTAGAGGTCTCCGTACCGGATGCAGCGGACCCCGGTGTCACCCAAGTCATCTCGTCTTATGCCCTTGCCCTTGCAGAACATCCCCAAGTCTCCTAGCCGCTCCACCTCCCACTCGCCCGCAAACCGCCTCTGACGCATCGGGTCAGCAACCCGCCGCCGCACCGCCGCCTGGGCGGTCGCCTCCTCGAACCGTTGGCTGCCAGGGTCGCTCAATGCCCTTGCTTCCAATTCCGCAGACGCCGTCTGCGGAATTCAGGGCTCCGACCAGAAACCGCCACAGGAACCTGCCCGGAGCGCATCTGAACCTTCGAGCTCCGCCCGGTCACGCTCGCCACGGAAGATTCGGAAAACACCGTTTGCCGAATCTCTTCAACGACCCGATCGTACCGCGCGGACCCTCCCGTCACTCCTGTCGCATCGGGCTCCGCCTCTTCGACGGCGCGTTGCAGCCCTCGCCGTGGCACATCGCCATGCGCGAAATCATGCCGAAGACCGGATGGCTGCCAGAATTCCGAGACAGTGTTTCGGAAATTGGTCCAACGGTGTCGGACCAATCGGCCGGGCGGTGTCGGCGGATGTGGAGAGAGGACTCCATTCGGGTGGCGGAGGTGCGGTGGATTCCGGGGCAGCTCGACCAATGGCTCGAGAGCGACCTGCCGATTCATCCCAACACCCCCATCCGATCAAGGTGGCCCTCGGCCTTCGTCGCGTACGTCTCGACCCGACGCTCCGGCTCCTGCCGCAGCCTCGCATGCCGCTCCGCTCCGCTCACCCGATCCTCACTCATCGCTCTCTCCAGTACCACGGCCCACCTCCCGCCGAGCCTTCGCATCCCTTGCCGAGTTCGAGGAGGAACTGCTGGAGCCGATCGATGATCGCGGTCTCCAGATCGCTCTCGGAGTAGGCCGGTGTCTCCTCCAGGCCGAGGAATTCCAGCACCACCGGGTCCTTGATCAGGTCCGACGCCTTTTCGACCGCCTGCCCCTCGCGGGCCAGGCGGCGGACTTCGTGCTTGTCGCGGCTGAGCGCCAGCCGCTGGTACAGGGAACTGTCGAGCTGGCGCTTGAGTTCGCGAACGCTCCAGCCGTTCTCCGCCGCCTCGATCTCGTAGAAACGGCGCGCCTCGGGATCGGTCACGGACAGGAGCGTGACGTAGTGGGACCAGCCGAGGGGGAATCGTTCGGCAAGGTCCGCTAGGGATGGGATGGCCAGGTCTGGTTCGAGGGATTCAACAGACGCCGTCTGCCGAATCTTTGAGGGGGCTTGGGATTCAACGACCAGCGATCGGTCGATGGCCCGCGCGGCCGAACGCCGCGTCTCCTCGTGGGTCCGCCGGCACAGTCCGACCAGTTGCTCGAAATCGAATCCTCCACTCATCCCGGCACCCCCATCCGCTCAAGGTGGTCCTCGACCTTCGCCGCATACTTCTCGACCCGGCGCTCGAGCTCCGGCAGAGGCTTGGCATACCTCCCCTCCAGCACGCCAACCCGATCCACCAACCCGCCCGTCAGGCGCTCCACCTCATGCCGGATAGCCGCCTCCACGCTCGTCATCCACTTGTCGTCCACCACGAGTTCGGCAATCTCCGGGGCGGTCAGCGTCGGGTACCGCGCCAGCACCTTCGCGTCCAGCTTGGCCTGAGCCGCCTTGGCCGCCCTCTTCGCCGCAGCCTTGGCTTTGATCAACTCCAGACACACCTCCAGCGTATCGCGCTCGTCAAGGCCCTCGGGATCGTCGGCCACCTCCTTCAATCGCGCCTTCACGGCCGCCTGGGTCACGTTACCGGAATCGCTCGTGGCGCCTTCGAGCGGCCCGTCTTCGCCGGTGTACTCCTCGATGAAGTCCTCCAAGTCGCGAGTCACCGCCTCCACCTTCGTCCGCAGGCGGTCGACCTCGGACTGTTCGGCCGCAAAATGCCGGGCGACGACGATCCCGGGGGGCAGCAGGTCCATGCGGTACTTCTTGCGCTTCACCGTCATGTCGGGCGTCTCGGCGGCCTTCCTGCCCTTGACCGGCGCCAGCACCCGCGGCCGCGCGGCCTCCCTCCACCCCTCCGTCACCACCAGGTACACATCGTCCTGCATCACCTCGTCCCAATAGTCCATCAGGCACTGGTACACGGAGTAGCGGTCGAGTAGCGGAAGACCGGCGAAGCGGTGGAGCAGATCCTCCGACAATTCCCGAATCAGCGCCTTGGGCAAGTATCCCACTGCGAGCCGGCGAAGGCGGGGGGCATGCTCCCGCCGCCAGGCATCCAGCACCCGCCGGATCCGGCCCGCGTACGCCTCGAATTCCTGGTGTTCGAGAATCACCGTGCGCACCTCGTCCGCCTCAACGCGCACGTCGCTGTATCCCTCCCGCCCGTTCGGCGAGAACAGCCGCGACCGGATCCCCGGGAACACATCCCAGTAATCGCCGAGCGCGTCGATGTCCCGGTTCGGGATGCCGCCCCGCAGGTGCGCGCTCAGGTCGTGCAGGTCCTCGTCGTCGCTGGAATCGATGTATCGCGGAATGTTGAGGTTGTAGTCGTTGGTCTCGCCGGCGATCTCGGCCAACGGCACCATGCGCGCGTATCCGGGGATCTCCTTCCGCTCGTTGAACACGTCCACGATTCGGTGGATGTCGCGTTCCCGCAGCCGGTTCTTGGCGCCGTCCTTCCGGAAGTCCTTGCTGGCGTCGATCATGAAGATGCCTTGGCGGCCGAGCGCGTTCTCCTTGTCGATCACCACGATGCACGCCGGGATCCCGGTGCCGTAGAAGAGGTTGGCCGGGAGCCCGATGACTCCCTTGATCCAGCCGCGCTTGACGAGATTGCGCCGGATGGCCGCCTCGCGGTTGCCGCGGAAGAGCACGCCGTGCGGCATGACGATCGCGCCCTTGCCGGTACTCCTGAGCGACGCGACGAGGTGCAGCAGGTAGGCGTAGTCTCCGTTCTTGGCCGGAGGCTCGCCGTGGTCGAAGCGGCGGTATTCGTCGTGGGCCGGGTTGAGGCCGTTCGTCCAGGCCTTGTCGGAGAACGGGGGATTGGCGACGGCGAAGTCGAAGCGCTTGAGGCGCCCCGGCCCATCGGTGAACTGGGGGGCGGTGAGCGTGTTGTCGCGCCCGATCTCGGCTGCCTCGCGACCGTGCAGGATCAGGTTCATCCGCGCCATCGTCCAGGTTGCGACGTCCTTCTCCTGCCCGTAGATCGTCAACCCGTTCGGCGCCGCGTCGGCGGCCTTGATGAGGAGCGACCCGGAACCGCACGTGGGATCGTACACGGTCTGGTCCAGCCTGGCGTCCGCCCCGATCCCGATCACCCGGGCCATGATGCGGGACACCTCCGCCGGGGTGTAGAACTGCCCCTTGCTCGGGGGCCCGTGGATAAACCCGCGCGAGCACCGAGACCGGCGAGGCGCCGGGCTGGCAAGGCGCGACGAAAGGGGAATAGCAGCGCTATTCGCCCGAGGAGCAACGAAGAGCGAAGCGATCCAGGCCGGATGCATCGCCGGTCGAATGCCGTGGGGGTTTCTTCGCGGGCCCCTTTCCCCGACTGGGTGGCGAAGTGCCGCATGAGGTACTCGTACGCGTCGCCGAGCAGGTCGTCCCCATGGGCGCGGTTGGCGCGGAAGTCGAGCCCCTCGAAGATCCCGACCAGCTTCGTGAGACGGTCCTGCATCTCCTTCCCCTTGCCGAGCTTCGTCTCGTCGTTGAAGTCCGGGAGGTCGATCACGCCCTTGAGCAGGTGGTCGTTGGCGTCGGCGAGCCGTCCGATGACCTTGTTGATCCGGTCGCCGATCTCCTTGGTCCCCTTGAGCGCGACCATGTCGGCGAAGCTTCCCCCCGGCGGCACGGTGATGTCGGCGAACTCGTCGTCGCCCGCGTACTTGTCCGAGACGTACTTCATGAAGAGCAGCGTGAGCACGTAGTCCTTGTACTGGGACGCGTCCATTCCGCCGCGCAGCTCGTCGCAGCTCTTCCAGAGCGAGGAGTAGAGGTGGGATTACGGAGGGGCATGGGGGGTGGGGCTCAGGTGAGGGGCGGGGGTGACGTCTATCGGGCGCGGCCAATCACGATTACGAGTGATCGGAATGAGCGTCAAGCAAGAAAACCGAAAGACCGGCACGCGGCGCAATCCCCAATGTCATCTATGATTGACACAATGTAAAGCGCAGTTGACATCGGCAAAGGTCAGGTGCATGTCCTTCGCCGAATGGCCGACCGCAAGTTCGGCGAGGCGACGGCTGGGGAGTTGTTCGACCTGCTTGACGAACTGCCTGGTCTCGAAGACATCGACAAGGTGACCGACGCCCTGGTCGAATGCGCCACGGGAGACGAATTCCTCGATCGCGTGCGGATGGGCTGACTGGGTACTCGCTCAGCGTCCAACACATGCCGGCATGACGTCCTCCCCGTCGAACAGACGGCGGATTTCGGCGCAGTGTCCGAGAAACGCCCTCCGCGGGACTCGCGTGTAGGACCAGCAACTGATTTCGTAGCGGCCAGCGGCTTCCTCGGCCTCCTCCAAGCTCCTGCCGGCGTCGTCATCGCGTCCGGCGAACCATCTGGCTACGGAAACTGATTGAAGAGCGTTGGCGTTGCCGAGCATCCACGCTTTGTCGGTATCCGCGTCAATACGTTCAAGCACCTTGCGGAAACTGTCTCCGGAAGAAACTCCCGTGGTCGCCCAATCCGCCATGGCCGCGTTGAATGCGGTGGAGACGCCAATGCGATGACGAGAATCCGCCATTGCATCCTCATAGAACGCAGCAGCGCGGTCAACGTCCCCAACGGCCATGCGGGCAAACGCGAGGTGACTGCTCCAGTAGTCCCTCTCGCGGGCAGCCGCGTCGTCGGCCGCAATCAGCTCTTCGAGGATCGCAATGGCCGCTCGACACTCGCTCACCGACCGGTCCAGTCGAAGCGCGACCGCCGCACGCGTTGAGGGCGGAGCACCGGCTATGACTGGGCTGTCCGCAACTATGCCGCTGGCATCTTCTCCCGCAAGCAGCTGAAGGAGGTTGAGTGCCGCAAGCACGAACGCACGAGGTGTTTCCCCGCTTGGCTCAGCGGAACCATCGAAGAAGGATCTCAGTGCCTGCAGCGCACCCTCTACGTCACCGGTCAGGTGTCGGCCGCGAGCCAGGCTATGAAGCTGCCGAAGGGTCAATTGACCGATCCGAGACGCCTTGTCCAGCAGCCGTGCCGCCTCCAGAAGGTCACCCTCGCGTTCGTAGGCCTCGGCCACCATCGCGAGGACCTCGGAGTCATCCCCATAGCGTTTCCCGACGCGGCCGAGGTAGTCGGTATGGCGTCCGCCAGCCGGAAGGTGCTGGTCCCGGAGGCCGTCGAGCACGCCGTCACGGTCGCCGACATTTCTGACCCGAATCCTCCGCGTGAGTGCCAGGTACGATTTCGTAAGTCTCGTCCCCCGCCGTTCCATGGTGTAGATCGGCTGCGTGAAGGAGGTCCATGCTGGAGTAGTGCCTGATCTCCGTGAGCCTGTCGTGGCGGGGAATGCCGAGCCGGTCCACAAAGACCCTCCGCCTCCGCGCTAGATGACCGTGCTCATCGTCGGCGTCGGGGATCCCGGCCATCACGAAGTGCTGCTCAATGTCGTTGGCCCGCCTGGGAGTCGGGACTTCGGCGCGAATGGCTTCCGCCATCTGCGCCGTGCCGCCAAGGCTCTGGTCGTCGGGGCGGAAGAGGGAGACCACGGCGTCCGGCAGGTGCCGCGTGCGGATTCCGCCGACATCGGTGAACCCAGTGCGCGAATCGAGCAGGACGTAGTCGAAGTCGGCGGCCTGCCACTGGGCCCGGACGTCCTCGAACATGACGTAGCCGTCGCGGGCCGCGTAGAGAAGGCCCCAGTCGATTGCGTTGAGCCGCTGTCCGTAGGTGCCGTCGACCGCTCCGGCCGACATCACGGCACGGTGGCCCCGGCTGCCTTCCAGGTAGCGGTCGTTGCCAACGTTCTGGATGATATCGCGCCTCTCCCAGCGGGCAATCGACCCGCGTCCCCCGGCAAGCGGGACCGATGTTCTCCACAGGCGCGGGCCGGTGCTGGGAATGCCGCGGTCGGCCTCGGTCTTGAGATGCGTTCCCGCGGAGTCGAAGGCAATAGGGGCCCATCCAGCCATCCGTTCGCCCGCGGCTCTACCCCACCTTGGAGTCCCCACCATCTCGGAGACTCCATGCGCGACGACTTCCGCAAGTCGGTTCTCAAGTCCTCAACCGTCGCTCCTATCTTGCGAGTAGTATCAATAATGCTATTATGAAACGACGAAAGCTGCTGGCCGCCCTCGACGAATTCCGCAGGAACCCGGCGGGTGTTCGCTTCAGGGATCTGGCGAGGGTGTGCGACGCATGTTTCGGGGAGCCACGGCACCGGAGCGGTGGCCACCGAGTGTACCGGACGCCGTGGCCGGGAAATCCGCGCGTGAACATTCAGAACGCCAAGGGAATGGCGAAGGCATAACAGGTGCGCCAGGTCATACGGGCAGTCGAAAGACATGAGGACATGCAGTGAGCGACCACTACACCTACCGCATCACATGGTCAGCCGAGGACGGGGAACATGTAGGCCTCTGCGCCGAGTTCCCGTCGTTGAGCTGGCTGGCGGCTACCCCGGCAGAAGCCCTGTCGGGCATCCAGCGCCTCGTGGCCGACTGCTTGGCCGACATGCGCACCAATGGCGAGGCGGTCCCAGAGCCGATGGCAGACCGGGCCTATAGCGGGAAGTTCCTGGTGCGGGTGCCGCCGGAGACGCACCGCTCCCTGGCCATTCGAGCGGCGGAGCAGGGAGTGAGCATGAATCGCCTGGTGAGTGCCCGGCTCGCGAAGGAAGGATAGAGATTTGCGCGCAAGCCGGGAGTTCCTGCCTGATGGCTGCCGCGTTTGACAGAACACGCAGCCTGCCCTTGGTGCGCCTCATCAGGAAGGCCCGCCGGACCCCTCCCGACGTGAGTGGCGGTCCAGAAACTCGTCGGTGTGCTCGGGAAGGAGCAGGTTGTCGGCGATCGCCGCGATCTCCTCGGCTTCGCGCCACGCCTGCTCCAACTGCGCCACTTCACCTTCAAGCGCGCGCCGCTCCTGCTCTTCGTGGAGCGCCATTTCCAGCGCGAGGCACGTGGGCTTGGGCATCTTACGGACCCATCCGGGCCCGGACAGCCGGACCTTCCTCCCGCGCCCGCGCTCGCAGCTGCGGCAAACCACCCAGAGGCGGCCCTTCGCCGGATCGAAGGCAAGACGACGGCCGACCGGGAAGGCCTCCACGACCTCGTTGGAGCCGAGGGGCTTCTTGCAGAACATGCAGGTCCGGTACATTGCCTCTCAGGTGGTGGGGATCTATCAGAATCCCAGCGACGCAGTCTCCCGCCGGACATCACCGGCCGCGATCATCAAGCCCGTCTCCGGATCGCGCCAGGTCACCGTGGGCGCGCACGCGCGCCAGTTCCACAGGCCCCAGGATTGCACGTCGTGCCCCATCGCCCACAGCGCTTCCGCCGTCTCCGTCGGGATGCGGTCCTCGAGGCGGAGCACCGCGGGACTGAGGTTCACCTCGCTGCCCGAGGCCGGGCGCGGGCGCTTGCCGGGCGCCATCACGTTGGCCAGCTCCGGGTCCAGGTTGAACTGGCCCATGCGGGAAAGGCGCTCTTCTCGTCGATCAGCCCGTTGCGCACGCGCGTGATCCTTCCCGTAGAGCCCCTCCGGCGCAGGCGCGAAGTCCGGATCGCCGACGTACTTGTGGGCATCCGATATCGCCAGGTTGATGACCTGGGACACGAGATGAATGTACTCCGGCGTGTTGTAGCCGAGCGCGCGCGGCTCCTGGTTCTCGAGCATGTTGAGCATCAGGACGATGCGCGGCCCCTGGCTCCATCCATCGCACGTGTACACGTCGTAGCCGTGGAAGCTCGTGCCCAAGGATTCCTCCCAACGACTCTCGTACCCCGCCAGATCCTCGTAGCGAACGATCCCGCCCGGCTCGCGGAAAAAGCGGTCCACGTCGCGCGCGTTGTTGACGGGCGACTTGCCGTGTTCGAGGAAGTAGTCGAGGGTAGCGAGCGCGGGCGAGATCCCGGCCCCGACCCGGGCGATCACGCGGTCCTCCGCGGCGCTCTAGACGATGAGGGGCGCGACCCCGGTCCAGCCCGCGTAGTCCATCTTGAGCGCCTTGAGCGCCATCCCCGCGGTCACCCCCGCGTCGAAGGCGTTGCCCCCGGCCCTGAGCACGTCGTAGCCGGCCTGCGTGGCCAGGTAGTGCCCGGAAGAGATGACCCCGTGGGTGCCCATGACCCGCGGCCGCATGGCCTCGACGGCGACCACCCATGTCAGTTGCTTCATCGCGTTATCCTCCTGTTCCTCCACATGAACTACTAAGGCGCTCGCCCGTGGGAGCGACGAGGCAGCCAGCGCCCGACCTGCGACACGTACGTCGCGTATTCCTCGCCGAACTCCCGGGCGAGGCGCGGTTCTTCATAGAGCCGGATGAAGAGGGAGAAAACGACGAACAGCACGATTGCGTACCCTACGAGAACGGCGGCTCCGAAGAGGGTGGCCCACCCAATGACCACGGTCAGCGCCGCCACGCACATCGGGTTGCGCGTGTAGCGGTAGAACCCCCGTTTCACAAGTCGTTTCGGGGCGTCTATTGGCGCCGGGGTTCCACTCCCGAACACCGCATGCGTCAGTCATCCTACGACGTAGTCCGGGGCGCGCTCCGGGTATTGGGATCGAGACCCTATGTTCCGTTCTCCCACAGATCCAGATGACGCGAGAAGACCTCGTCAAGGTCGATCAGGCCCAAGCGCTCGGGACCAAGCCGGACGGGGAGCTCGCCGGAGAAGCGCTCGTGCCCCGGCTCGTCCCCGAAGCGCCAGACATCGACCAAATCCTCGACCGGATCCACGATCCAGTATTGCCGCACCATGTGACGCGCGTACAGATCCAGCTTGATCCCGCGGTCGCGGTGCGCGGTGGACGGCGAGAGGATCTCGACGACGAGGTCGGGTGCGCCCAGAACCTGCTTCTCGCCGATGATCGCCCGCCTCTCGTTGGACACGAACAGAAGGTCGGGCTGGACCCGATCGTCGGTTCCCGGGAACTGGACCAGGAGTGGGGCGCAGAACGCTTCTCCGCGTCCGGAGTCGACGAGGATCGGTAAAATAGCTGACCAAAGTCGCATCAGGACGCGCTGGTGCCTGGTCACGGGCGCCGGCGTCACGTACAGGCGCCCCCCGATGAACTCGTAGCGGTTGCCGTCGTCCGGCATCCGCAGGACATCCTCCCACGTTGTCGGTGTCTCGGTCTGCATGGTGGACACATCATACCTCCCCGCTCTCGGGTGCGCGAACCTGACCTCCGGGGCGAAATGGTACAACGGTGCCGTCAAGGTTCCGTCAATGCCGATCGGGACCTCTTGGGCCGGTCCGATTCGCGATTCGGTCGAAGCTGCGATTCCTTTTGACGAGCCCCGGTCTCGGCGACCATGTGTGGGGTACGGGGCGCTCATCGAGACATCGGCTCCGCCCCGCTCAACCTGAACGTTCGGAACCGACGTTCAGCGACCCCGCCCCGCACGAGTCCGCCAAAGCACTCGATTCCACCGTGTAACCGAGGTTCGCGTAGCCCCGGACGCGCTTCTCGCTCATCCGCTGCAGCACCGGCACGCGGTCGTCTACATAGTCATAGACCCGCACCTCGCGAAGACTTCCGGAGAGTCTAATGTCCTCGATCGGGCACGCCAATGCACCCGAGGTCGTGCCGCGAGAGGGACGACCCGTCTTGGCGGAAGCGGAGGTCGAGAGGACGACCGGCGACATCCGCTCCGGCGCTTCGTCGGCGAGCGAGCGTCAAGCCGCTGAGTGACTCGATACCTCTGCGATACCATCGAGCGACGCGAGTGTGCGCTGGTGAAGAGCTCGTGCTCGCCGCGGCGGCACCCGAGATCGGCGTCGAGGCGCCAGCCTACCCAACCCGGCTGCACACCTTTCTCCGCTCGCCTTTCGCCCCAATGGCTGTGGACACTCTGATAGTCATACCGTCAACCATAATCCCACATCCTCATACAGTGCAGTTCATAAATCATTTACTATCAATCTGTTAGCAAACTAGTCATCTCACGATACAGTCGGTCATCCATGGACATTTCAACAGACATCCTGTAGGATCATAACCCGAAATGACCTGGGTTCCAGCGTCATCGCTTCGCGTCTCCTTTGTGCCCTGGTGAAAGACCGACCGTGGACCAAACGCCACGAGACATAGCGCCTACCCCGGCATCCGCAGCCGCTTCCCCTCCGCCTCCGTCTCATCCGAATCCAGAAACGCGTTGCACGCCTCCAGCTCTCGAGGGTGAGACTCCGGTTACCGCCCTGAATCACTCGCGATGCTCATCCGTAGTTGACATTCAGCGTGTCTTCGGCGACCGTCGAATTCCACGGCCGAGCGGTTCAGTCGCAGTCCCGCGACAGATTCGACTTGGGAACGCGGGAGTACCGCCAGGTGAGAGGCCCACTATGAGCGAACGACCCGAGAATCTCTCGGTCAACGTGAACGTCAATGTTCCGGCCGCGCGGCAGGCGGACTACGAGGAACCGTACTCGACCGCGCTCGGCTACGGCCTGTGTTGCACCGGTCTGGTGGGGGTCTGCGGGATCCACCGCTTCTACCTGGGCAAGGTCGGCACAGGCGTGTTGTGGCTGCTCACCGTAGGGCTGTTCGGCATCGGCCAGATCCTCGACCTCATCAGAATGAAGTCGCTGGTGCGGGACGCCAACATTCGCGAAGGACGCATTCCGCATCCGCGGCAGCTGGCGCTCGACCGGCCCCAGATCGGTGCGGGCGAACCGGAACCCAAACGCGCCCCGCCCCTGAACCTGCGCCAGCAGCTGCTGCGGGCTGCGATGGGCAACGGCGGGGAACTCACGATCACCCAGGGCGTGTTGGCGACCGGCCGGACCTTCGAGGAGATCGAGAAGGTCCTGAACGGGATGGCCGACAGGGGTACGTGGATGTAGCTCGTCCCCTCCTCCCTACTTCCTCAGGCCACCGGCGTGCTCCGAAACTTGTCGAACCAGGCTTTCAGGTAAAGCAGCGTCATGATCCGGTGGGACACCGCCCGCGAGCCATGGTACTCGTCCGGAATCTTGACGTGCATCGTCTCCTGGCCCAGCACCTTGAGCGCGCGGTAGAACTCCTCGGCCTGCGGCATCGGGGTCCGCAGGTCCTCGACGCCGGAAAGCAGCATGGTCGGGGTGGTGACGTTGCCGACGTAGTGCAGCGGCGAGCGCTCGGCGTACTCCAGCGGATCCTCCCAGGGCATCGAGCGGAAGCGGCGGTACCAGCCCGACCCGTCGGTCGTCCCCACGAAGGAGTGCCAGTTGATGACCGGCCGCTGTGACACGGCGGCGCGGAAGCGGTCGGTGTGGCCGACGATCCAGGCGGTGAGGACGCCGCCGCCGCTGCTCCCCGTGACGAACATGTTGTCCTCGTCGACGAAGCCGCGGTCGACGGCCGCGTCCACGCTGGCCATGAGGTCGTGGAAGTCGTTGCCGGGATACAGGTAGTTGATGCCGTTGACGAAATCCTGGCCGTATCCGGTGCTGCCGCGCGGGTTCATCCAGAGGACCGCATAGCCGTCCGCCGCGAAGTTCTGCCAGCTCCAGTTCCAGCGAACGGTGTACATGGAGACCGGCCCGCCGTGGATCCACAGCAGCAGCGGGTACTTCTTGCCGGGCTCGAAGTTGGCCGGCTTCATCAACCACCCCTGCACCGGCCAGCCGTCGGAGGACTCGGTCCAGATCTCCTCGACTTCGCCCAGCGTGATATTGGCCAGGACGTCCTCGTTGTAGTCGACCAGGGTGGTGAGTTCGTCCGGGTCGTCCAGGTCGAAGGTGACGAGGTAGCTCGGACGGTAGAAGGTCGAGTTGGTGGCGGCCACGCGGCCGTTGTCCGCGATCGACACGCCCGCGATGTAGTGGACGCCGTCCGTCACCTTCCTGAGGTCACCACCGGTGGAGACGAAATGGAGGTTCGACGAGCCCTCCTCGCCGAGGGTGAAGTAGAGGCCGGAGCCGTCGGGCGCCCAGGTGACGCCGCTCGGCGAGTTCTTGAGGTTGCCGGCGAGCATGCGCGGGTTGCCGCCGTCGGCGTCCATCAGGTACAGGTTCGACAGGTTGCTGTAGTTGTCGTTCTGGTCGTAGCCGGTGTAGGCGATCATGCTCCCGTCGGGCGACGGGTTCGGGCCGTTGTCGGGGCCCAGACGGTCGGTCAGCGTGGTGATTTCCAGCGTGGCGAGGTCGATGGCGTGAACCTCGGAGTTGCCGCGCTCGTAGCCCTCCTCGGGGATGAGGTCGCCGCTGAAGTAGAGCCTGGTGCCGTCCGGCGACCAGCGCGGGTTGCCGTGCGAGTTGTCGCCGAAGGTGATCTGGCGCGGGGTGCCGCCAAGGTCGGCGTCGACGATGAAGATCTGGGTGTTGCCCTTCCGGGTGAGGCCGCGCCCGTCCCGCTGCCAGGCGATCCGGTCCTCCACCACGGCCGGCTTGGCGAGCTTCGCGCCCCGCGGGAAGGCGGGCATCTTGATGGGCAGCGGCGACCCAGTCTCGGGGATGAAGGTTGTGAACGAGATTTGCATTCCGTCGGGCGACCATCGGATCCCGCCGGGCGACCGGTCGAGGTTGGTGAGCTGCTTGGTCTCGCGCGTGTCGAGCCACATCACGTGGATCTGGTTCGTCCCGCTCTTGTCGGACAGGAAGGCGATCTTCGTTCCGTCGGGCGACCAGATGGGTGACGACACCTCGAAGCTCCCGGTCTCGAGCTCGCTGATCCGCCGGGTGGACAGGTCCATGATCATGAGCTCGCTCTTGCTGCGATCATTCATCTTGTCCACGCCGCCCCGCGTGAAGAGGATGTGGTTGCCGTCGGGGGACATCCTGGGGCTGCCGACCGATTCCATCTCCATGTAGGTGTCCATGTCGAGGAGGCCGCTGGGCTGTTGGGCGGTGGAGGGGGCCGGCGGCGCGAGGGCGATCGTGAGGAGGAGGAGGGCGGGGGTGGTGGGGAAGGGGCGGGGGGTAGTCATTGGAGCCTCCTTTGGTGCAAGTCGCTTTGTGGCGTCGGCTGACTGGCGGCAGCGTCGGACGATTGGGGAAATCTTGGGTACGGATCGCTGGAAATCAAACGGGGCATGTGACCGGTAGTGTCATCCACGGTTGACAGTGTGGCAGATCCACGCTGGCACATAGCCTGCAATCGAGTCCCTCGGCCGCACACAACGTGCTGCTGCTTACAACCACACACCAAGGAGAATCACAAGATGTCTCTGACCAAGCACAACCACCGCGCCAGCCCCTGGGGCGACTTCGACGTCCTGGCCAACCGGCTGTCCCGCACCCTCTCCGACTCCGGTCTCGGCAACCTGACCTACGGCGCCAACTGGGTGCCCCCGGTGAGCGTCGAGGAGCGGAGCGACGAAATCCTTCTCACCGCCGAGCTGCCCGGCATGACCGAGGACGCGGTCGAGATCACGCTGGAGAACAACGTCCTCACCATCTCGGGCGAGAAGCGCGAGGCGCGGGAAGAGGGCGAGAACGGTGGCAAGTACCACCTGGTGGAGCGCAGCTTCGGATCGTTCCGCCGCTCCTTCACCCTGCCGCGCACGGTCCGCGGCGAGGGCATCACCGCCGACTTCGACTACGGGCTCCTGACGGTCCGCCTGCCGAAGGCCGAGGCGCCGGTACTCGTAGTCTTCGCGCGCCGGCCGTCCGGGCGCCGGCGGGGACGGGCGTGCGCGTCTCGCCGATCAGCTGGCGCGGCGTCTCGTCCATGCACACCACTGGGAAGTCCGCATCGTACGGACGCCGGTAGACGTCGAGCACCCGCTCCATCCCCGCCACGAAGTGGGCGTTGCGCTGCGGCGGGATCACCCAGCCGGCGCGCCGCCACGGTTTGACGGCGTTTTTCTTAGCACGCGCCGCACCGTCTCGTGCGAGACGCTGTCGATGTAGCCGAGTTCCACCGCGCGGTCCGCCAGCAGGCGCAGCGACCACTGCGAGTGCCCCTCGGGCGGATCGCCGCAGCTGAGCGCGACGAGGCGCGCCTCGAATTCCCCGTCCGCCTTGCGAAGGTATTTCGCTCGACGACCCTGCCGGGCCCCAAGCGCCGCTTCCAGACCGTCCTCCACAAACCGCTTCTTGACCCGGTCCACCCTGCGCGCGCTGATCCGCAACACCCCGGCGATCTCCCGGCCGGTCGCGCGCCGCTCGTTGAACTCGCCCGCGTCGCAATTGAGCAGAACCAGCGCGTTGAGCACCTTCTGCGAACGATGCGAGCCCTTGCGCGTGATCGCCTCCAGCGCCGCGCGCTCCCCAGCTTCCAGCTCCACCAGATACCGTTTCATGCCAGCCTCCCTGTGATCGTGGACTGGCAAGGAATCTAACACTATCCTTACGACATATCACGTGTGACATGACACTAGTACTAATCCGGAGGACCGTCGTGGTTGGCTCTACACGAGCGACCGCACCCAGTGGGACGGCGAGGGGCTCGGCCGAGAGTGGCCGGGCCCTTCTTGCTGCGTCGTCAGTTCAGCTTGCGAACAAACGTCACCGACTGATTCGAGAAGCTCGACGGGCGCGCGGTCCCGTCCCCGTCGGGATCAGCGGGTTCGAAGTCGACGACGAAGCGATCCGGCCCCTGCATCTCGACGATGCCGAACAGCGTGCGTCCCGCGAGCGGCCCGGTGGACCAGGGGCCGACATCGAGATGGATGGGACTCCGGCTGTAGTCGACCTGGTAGGCGACCGCGAAGGTGTCGGGTCCCGTCTCCAGCTCGAGAACCCACCGGCTCTGCCCGTCTTCCTCGAAGATGTAGGTCATCTGCCCGGTCTCCGCCGCGACCGACACCCACTCGCCCAGCAGGGGCTCGGGCGGTTCGCCGCAGGAAAGGACGGCGGGGACGAGGGCGAGGAGCCCCAGGACAGGTCCGCGAACCCTTCGTCGGCGAGGCGCCGGGCCGGCCGAGGCCGCAACGGTCGGTGGACGAACCCCGGCGCGCATCAGTACCGGTAGTGCTCCGGCTTGAACGGACCGTCGACCGCCACGTTGAGGTAGTCCGCCTGGTCCGCCGTCAACTCGGTCAGGCGCACACCCAGGTGGTCCAGGTGCAGCCGCGCCACCTTCTCGTCGAGCGACTTGGGCAGCATGTGCACGCCCGGCTCGTAGTCCTCGGCGCGGCGGTGCAGTTCGATCTGCGCCAGCACCTGGTTCGAGAAGCTGGCCGACATCACGAAGCTCGGGTGGCCCGTCGCGCACCCCAGGTTCATCAGGCGCCCCTCGGCGAGCACGAGGATGCTGCGGCCGTTCGGGAAGGTCCACTCGTCGAACTGGGGCTTGATCGTCTTGCGCGCGGCCTCCGATCCCTCCAGCCCGGCCATGTCGATCTCGTTGTCGAAGTGGCCGATGTTCCCCACGATCGCCTTGTCCTTCATGCGGCGCATGTCGTCGATCGTGACCACGTCGCGGTTGCCCGTGGCGGTGATGAAGATGTCGGCCGTCTCGACCACGTCATCCAGACGCGCGACCTGGAATCCCTCCATCGCCGCCTGGAGCGCGCAGATCGGGTCGATCTCGGTGACGATCACGCGCGCGCCCTGCCCTCGGAGCGCCTGCGCGCACCCCTTCCCGACCTCGCCGTACCCCATCACCACGGCCACCTTCGCCGAGAGCATCACGTCGGACGCGCGGTTGAGCCCGTCGATGACCGAGTGACGGCACCCGTAGATGTTGTCGAACTTGGACTTGGTGACCGAGTCGTTGACGTTGATGGCGGTGAAGAGCAGGGTGCCGTTCTTCGCCATCTCGTAGAGGCGGTGGACCCCCGTGGTGGTCTCTTCGGAGACGCCGCGAATGTCGGCCGCGATGCGCTGCCAGCGCTGGTCGTCGATGCGCTGGTGCGCGCGCAGCAGATCGAGGATCACGCCGTACTCTTCGCTGTCGGCGGCGGGGTCGAAGGCGGGGACCCTGCCGAGGCGCTCGAACTCGGCGCCCTTGTGGACGAGCAGGGTGGCGTCGCCGCCGTCGTCGACGATCAGCGTGGGGCCGAAGCCGCGCGGCCAGGTGAGCGCCTGCTCGGTGCACCACCAGTACTCCTCCAGGGTCTCGCCCTTCCACGCGAAGACGGCGGGTCCGCGCGGATCGTCGGCACTGCCGTCCGGGCCGACCACCACGGCTGCCGCGGCGCGATCCTGCGTGGAGAAGATGTTGCAGGAAGCCCATCGAACCGACGCGCCGAGTTCGACCAGCGTCTCGATGAGGACGGCCGTCTGCACCGTCATGTGCAGCGAGCCCATGATGCGGGCACCGGCGAGCGGGCGGCTGTCGCGGTATTCGCGGCGGATCGCCATGAGCCCGGGCATCTCGTGCTCGGCCAGGCGGATCTCGTCGCGGCCCCATTCGGCCAGGGAAAGGTCGGCCACCTTGAAGGGGGGGCGGTCGATGTCGGTGGCGGCGTGGTGGGGGGCGGCGGTTGCGGTCTTCATTTCTATGGCACCTCGTGTTGGTTCCGGTAGTTGGGGAACAATCTAGCTTGGCGGGGGTCGTAATCCATACCTGTGGGCGGCGACGGCACGCTTGCGTCCAGGTGTCTTGCTGATGATTCTCCAATTCCTCCGGTTGTTCGGTCTGGACACGACGCGCGTTGGGAGAAAGGGTGATGGAATCATGAAAGCGGTTCACCTTCGAGGATCGTTCATCCTGCTCGGTGTGTTGTTGGTGGGGTTCGCGGGGTTCTCGATCGAGACGTCGGCCCAGTCGCGGTCCACGCCTGAGCGCCCCCTCTCGGAAGCAGTCGGCGAAGTGCTGCGCAGTCCGTTTCACGTCCACCGCACACCCCTTGGGCCGCCCGGCCAAGGTTTCCTTCTCTCGGCGGCGGGGTATCCGAGTGCAGCGCAGGGTCCAACCGCAGGCTTGTCGATGGGTCTTCCGAACACTGGTGCCCAGGAGGCCGGGACGTCCACAAACAGGTTGGTCGGGATGACGGCGTTGGGCGCTGTCGCCAGTCACGTGGCAGCCGCTTTCTTCCTTCGGTGTCAAGCAGGTCGACTGGGGGATCCCGGGCGCTTCACGGGGGCCCGGCTGGCCGGGAGTAGTCGGCGTTCCGCCCGGCCCGCGCGGGAGCCGTTGTCCATTCCTTGACGACCACAGTGACCTTGTGGGATCGGTCTTTCTCCTGCTGGTACCAACCCTGACCACGGCTGGCGCCGCTACTCTGGGCGGAAGCGGGTTCCTGAGAGCGGTTGGTGGATCCGCTCTTGGGCTTGCTGGAAGCTTGCTCTTCTACAGGGGGATGACTGGCCTGACGACAGGTTCCCTGGAAAGCCTGTCGATCCCGTTCTGGCTGATGGGTGGCTTCATGCACGGTGTCACCACCGCCTATTTTTCCAACCGGGGTCAACGGAAGGGAGGACAAAGGCAATGAGTTCAAAAGGTCGACAGCATTACCTGACCGGTTGCTCTGCCGCGCTCCAGCAGCCGGAGGTCATAGGAGACGGCACGGGACGCGGAGACCCGCAACTGTGGCGCGTCCAGATGGGCCGGATTGCGTTGATATACCATAGAAGGTATTTTGGATATATCAATAGTGTTTTCCAATATGGATGACTGACGATCAAAGAGGATATCAATGCGGAAGACCAGCGTCCATATCGACGACGAGCTCGTCGCCCGCGTGCGGATCCTGCTCGGGACATCGTCGATCAAGGAGACCATCCACCAGGCACTCCTCGAGGTCGAGCGCCGGGAGGCGAGGCGGCAGGAGATCAGGGCGCTCGTTGAGATGGACGGCCTCGACCTGAGGGACGAAAAGGTCGTGGCCAGGGCGTGGCGCTACTAGCGGCGGCCATACGACGGCAATGCCCTACCTGATCGACAAGAGCGCACTGGCCCGCATGCCCCACCCGCAGGTACAGGCGAGACTTGTGCCCATCCTGGAGGACGGAGAGGCCGCCACCTGCGCGATGATCGACCTGGAAGTCCTCTACTCCACACGCAACGCGGACGACCACGCGCGAACGCGCAAGCGTAGGGCCCTCGCCTACCGTCACGTGGAGTTGACCGAAGCGATGTTCCAGCGTGCCATCGAAGTTCAGGGGCTGCTGGCGCTCCGGGGGCACCACCGGGTCCCCCTCCCGGATCTGATCGTCGCGGCGGTCGCGGAACATGCAGGAATGGTGCTTCTGCACTACGACGCGGATTTCGACCGGATCGCGGCGGTGACGGAGCAGGCGGTGGAGTGGGTGGTGCCGAGGGGGACGGTTTAGGGGACCAGCCGCAGGTCGTAGGAGAAGGCACGGGTGGCCAGCACCCGAACCCGCGACGCCTCCGGGTGGGCCGGGTTCACCAGCACGTTGGATTCCTCCGGCACGAGGACCGATGGAACGCGCAACAGCAGGTGTTCGCCGTTCCTGGCCCAGCGGTCGCCGATGGCCTGGCATTCGGGTGGCGCGGGAGTGTCCCGCCATCCTGCGGGCAGCCCGGATGGCCGGTGTACCAGCTCAGTGGCATCGTCCGGGACGTGCAGGCCAAGCGCGACCAAGTCGTCCGGTGCGTCCTCCGGGTCGATGTGCACCAGGTATTCCAGCGCCGCGAGCGACAGGTGAGATGCCGCGTAGACCACTGCGGTTCCCCTGGAGTTCCACCGGGCGCCGTGAAGGCGGCCACCCTCGCCGTCGAGGGAGGCGTGAGCTTCCCGGGTGAGGCGCCAAAGCTGCAACGGGGTGAGCTACCTGGGCATGGCTGGCTACGCGCCCAAGCCGTGCTCGATACGCCCCAGGAGCTGTTCGACGACACGAATCCCCACGTCGCTGGCCGCGAGGTCGAGCGGCCGCTTGCCCCGGAGCGCGCGGTTGGGCTTGCGAAGCCAGCGCTGAGCCTTGGCGAATTCCCCGATCGCCTCTTCCGCTCTGGCCACGACCCGCACGACGCGGGTCAGACGATCCGACTGGCGCGCACTCAGCCGCCTTCCCAACCGCTTGCGGTGGGCGAGCGTCCGGCGGGGAATCACGAGCGCGTCGAGTTCGGATGGACTTAGGGCGCCTCCCCGCACGACGGATTCGATGGCCGACAAGGGCAGTCCCTCTCGAATCGCGTCGTCCAGATCGAAGTCGGAGCGGATCTCGCGCCCGAGCGCCCGGCGGCCGCCCAGGTAGTCCGCGAGCACTTGGGATGTCATGGGTTCCTTTGGCATATTGCGTATTCAAAATGGGCGAATTGCCGAGAGCTAGCAAGTGGGCGGGATCGGATGCCTCCGCGACTTGCCCGGCCGACTACCCCGCCGGCGGCACCAACCGTAGTCCGATGATGTGGGGCATGCCCAACGAATCCCACCGGGTACCCCAGACGTGAGTCGCCGTCGCGTCGGTGACCCATAGCGATGCGGGCACGAGTACACGCCGGGGCACCCCGGTCCGATCACCCCTCGGCACCGCGTAGTACACCCTCAGGGTGTCCAGGATTTCCGGTGTCCTGATCCAGACTTCCCTGGATGCCGTCAAAACCGGAGGTCCTTCCGAGGGAGGAATGTACTCCGGCTGGTAGAGCCCATCGAAGTATGCCTCGCGAAGCCGTGCCGGGGGGTGCCGACTTTCCCCTGACATGCTTGCCACCCACATCTCCGCACGCTCGTCCACCATCGCAGAGGTGAGCCGTCTCGGAGCCGCCAGTTCCACTCGCCGGTGCCAGGTCGTATCGCCTCCCGCATCCACTTCGACCAATTCCACCGTCCCCGGATCGCCCTTCGAACGCAACACCACCACCGCACCGGGCTCGAACTGCGCAAAATCCGGATCTCCGAACGGCTGCGATCCGGTCACCCATACGGTGTCGCCCGGCCCATCCCCCGGAAGCACCTTGAAGTGTATCCTGTTGCTGATGTCCATCCACAGCAAAGGTTCTGGAGCACTCCAGCGTCCGTTGCCCAGATCTCGGATGCGCACGACGGGCATGCGGGTGACGGGTGCCAACCCGCCCCATCCAGCTTCCAGCTCGTTGGGGATACGGGCAGTACCCAGGTAGGAGCCTCCCGTCGGCCAATGAAGGTCGACGGGCAGGCCCTGGTAACTTAGGGCGTTGGATTGAGGGCCCGGTGTGGTACCGACCAGTTCCCCGTGTGCCGTGAAGCGTGCGTACCTACCCCGTCCGAATTCCTGAACAGCAAAGGCGCCATCCGGCTCGATGCGCAGAGAACGCATGTTGATGAACTCTCCGGGACCCTCCCCCTTCCGGCCCACGCGAAAGAGGAGCGTGCCATCAAGGGCCAATACGCTCACCTGATGGTTGCGACGGTCAACGGCGAAGATGCGACCTCGGGCGGGATCAGCCCGTACCACGGGCGCCGTGAAGAACAACTCCTCCTCGGCAGAGTCTCCGAAGCGGTATTCGTCCTCGGTCATCCAGGTTGGAGGAGCCTCGGTCAGTGCCTCGTCGGCTTCGGATCCGGCGTTCCGATCCATACCGCACGCAACGGCGATGCCCCCGGACAGTACCATGACCAGGAGCAGCGCCGACGATCTATTGGCGGTTGCCATCAATCTCCCCTCTATGCGCGATCCGTCGCCAAGGCGCTTTCTGTATCCAAGTGCGGGACCTGGTGGCCGGGAATCGGGGCGACAACCGACAGGTCGCACTTTCGCATCACGACGGCATCGTCGCCGTCCACAAGTGAAGTGGTCCTACTTCGTTGGACAGTCCGAGGGCAAAGCTAAGGTGGACTCCGGCTGGTTGTCGGAGCCCTCGGGAGCATTCGCTGTTCTGTCTTGAAGGGGATTCTACGGTCTGCGGTCCTTTGGGGCAAGGAAAAGGACGGATGCCAGGATGAGCCCCGCTCGCCGGGAGGGGGACCCGACCGGCGAGCGGGGCTTGGACACCTGTGGCGCGCGGCGCGCAGAATGGGCGTATCACCCGCTCCCCGCCGCTGTCTCGCGAGGGCGGTCGCCAGCCCCGCAATGATCCGCTGTTCACATCACCCTCGTGCCGTTACGGTAGGTCTCGCCTGGCGTGCGCCCGGCCAGCGCCGAGTGCGGGCGCACCTCGTTGTAGAAGTCGATCCACGTCCCGATGAGCCGACCGGCTTCCGGGCCGTCGCGAAGCTCGTGCAGGTACACGGCCTCGTACTTCAGCGACCGCCACAGCCGTTCGATGAAGATGTTGTCGAGGAAGCGGCCCCGGCCGTCCATCGAGAACGCCACGCCCGCACCCAGCACCCGGTCGGCGAACGCCTCGCTGGTGAACTGCGAGCCCTGGTCCGTATTCAGGATCTCCGGAGTCGTCCGGATGAGCGCGTCGTCCAGAGCCCCGATGCAGAACGAGGCGTCCATCGTGTTGGACAACCGCCAGGAGAGGACGTGCCGGGTGGCCCAGTCCATCACGGCCACAAGGTAGAAAAACCCTTGCGTCACAGGGATATAGGTGATGTCGGCGCACCACACGTGGTCCGCACGAAAGATCTCGAGGCCGCGCAGCAGATAGGGAAAGATCCGGTGCGCCGGGTTCGCCACGCTCGTGCGCGGCCGCCGGTAGGTCGCCTCGATCCCCATGAGTTGCATGAGCCGCCGGATCCGGTGCCGGCCAGCCGTGACACCCTCGCGGCGGAGATGCCGCATCAGCTGCCGGCTCCCGTAGAACGGATAGTCCATGTGGAGCTCGTCCATCCGCCGCATCAGGGCCAGGTTCTCCGCGCTCTCTCCCTTCGGCCGGTAGTAGAGCGACGACCGGCTCACGCCCAGCAGCACGCACTGCCTCGACAGGCTCAGCGGTCCATCAGGCTCGATCATCCCGAAGCGCTCCGTCCGGCTCAGCGCTTCAACCCGCGCCGAAAAAAATCCCGCTCGACGGTGAGCTCTCCGATCTTCGCGTGCAGGTCGTGGACCTTCGCCTCATGCTCCTTGGCGAGCTTCCGGCTCCCGCCCTTGGCGAACACCTCCGGCACGGCGTCGAGCAGCTGCCGCTTCCAGGCGCTCACCTGGTTCGGATGAAGCTCATGCCGCACGGCGATCGCCTGCACGCTGTCGCGCTCCTGAAGCGCCTCCAGCGCCACCCGGCCCTTGAACTCCGCTGTGAACCTCCGTCTCTTCCTGGCCATCTCGGTGCCTCCTGTTCCATAGTGGAATCCACCTTAACGACCTGTCCGAAAAACCGGGACCACCTCAAAGTGAGGCCACGTCAAGCCCTCTTGTGACAAAACGGACATCCCTCATTCAAGCAATAACCATTCCAATGGGCTCACGACGGCGAGCATCAGCATCTTCCAGGCCTCCAAGTGATTGGAAGACAACGAAATACACGACGATCCGCGGGGACGGGCGTTGGTGTAGATCGGCGACCTTTGCGAGGGTGTGCTGTCGCTGATGCCGACATCGGTGTAGCGAGACCCGACATGAGCGATCGCAATCCCCGACACCGGGTCTTCTGTCCCGCGCGGCGGCCGGCTCCAGACGGCTCGATCTCCGGCCAGAAGTCCGCCCGCGGCACCACCCTCCCCGGCAGGACGACCGGCACCCGGACCGTACCCCTCGTCATCCCGAAGCCACCCACCCCACCACCCTCAACGGCCCCCCGCTCCCCCCCACGATCTTCATCGGCAACGCCACGATCCCCGCCCCCGTCGCCGGCAGCCTCTCCAGGTTCGCCAAGTTCTCAAACCCCACGATGTTCTCGCTGTAAAGAATCACATGCGACCGATAATCACTCGACTGCCCATAGTCGATACTCGGCGTATCGATCCCCACCGCCGCCACTCCCCGATTGTCCACCAGCCACTGCGCCGCCTCCGGCCCAATCCCCGGAAAGTGCAGTTCCGGCACCGCCTCGGGCCCGGTCAGATCCGTGCCCAGGTAGGCCGCGCGGTCCCCCCAGCGCGACGACCACCCCGTGCGCACCAGCAGCGCCGTGCCATCCGCCAACTCACCATGCTCCGCCTCCCACGCGGTCAGATCCTCGACCGTCAGCTGGTAGTCCGGGTCGGCGGCCGCCGCAACCGAGACATCGACCACCGACGCCGTCGTGATCAGGCTCGACAGCGGGATCTCGTCCGCCGTCATGCGCCCCTCGGCGAAGTGGATGGGCGCGTCGAGGTGGGTGCCGCCGTGTTCGGCCGAGGCGAAGGCGTACGAGGCGTAGAAGAACCCCGCCTCCGTGTGGCCGTACGCCAGTTCCGTGAGCTGGAAGCCGGCCGTGTCGGTGGGCCAGTAGATGGTGGAGGGGCCGAAGGCGTGGGAGAGTTCGATCCACTCGCCCGCGCCGCCATCGAAGACGGCGGTGTGGTCGGGGGGCGGGGCATCCCGCAGGCATCCCGTGGCCAGGAGGGGGCCGGTCAGCGCGGTCAGCACAACTGTCGCTCGGGTCATCGTCCTTGATCCCATGTCAACTCGACTTTACAAAATGTAATGTCCGGTTTACCGCCAGCTTTCCGCGAGGCGCCTGCGAGCCTCTACTCCGGCAGCCGGAGCGCGACCAGCCCGTACTCGCCGTCCGGCAGGCGGATTGCCACGGCCACGTACTGCCGGCCTTCGTGCATGTAGGTCATCGGCGCGGTATAGGTGTCGCCGGGGAGTTCGACGGCGCCCAGTTCCTCGCCGGTCATCTTGTCCACAGCGCGGAAGATCGGGGCGCCACGCCGCCCCTCGCCGTACATGAGGAGGGTCCTGGTGACCAGCTTGGTCGCGTGCGTCGCAGCGCCGGTGTTGCCGAGATCGACGCCCACGAGCGCCGGGTGGTTCCGGATTCTGTCGGGGGTGGTCCCGTTGGGGATCTGCCAGATGTGGTCGCCGGTGTTGAGGTCGATCGCCGTGATGGTGCCGTAGGGAGGCTTGACCAGAGGCAGACCCTGCGGGCCGCGCGCGCCGCCGGGGCCGTAGGTCACCCAGTCGACGTTCGCGGTCGAATCGCGCTCGACGCCCGGGAAGAGCCGGGGCGCGCTGCATCCCCGCGTCGAGGCGACGTACAGGATGCCGGTTTCGGGGTCGACGGCCGCGCCTCCGGGAATGTTGGCGCCGCCGTTGGCGCCCGGGCAGTGGATCGAGGGGATTTCGCCGGCCGCGGGGGGATTGAAGAGCGGACCCAGCCGGTAGTCCTTGACGATCTCCAGCGCTTCGGCTCGCAGTTCCGGGGTGTAGTCGATCAGGTCGTCCTCGGTGATGCCCTGCATCTCGAAGGGGGCCGGGCGGGTCACGAAGGGCTGGGTGGGAGACAGCTTCTCGCCGGGCACGTCGGACTGCGGCACGGGCCGCTCCTCGATCGGCCACACGGGCTCGCCGGTCTCGCGGTCGAGCACGTACGCCCACCCCTGCTTGGTGACCTGCACCAGCGCCTTGATGTCACGTCCGTCCACCGTGATGTCGACCAGGTTGGGCGCGGTGGGGTTGTCGTAGTTCCAGACGTCGTGGTGCACGGTCTGGAAGTGCCAGCGGCGCTCGCCGGTCCGCACGTCGAGGGCCAGGATGCTGGTCGCGAAGAGGTTGTCGCCCGGGTGGAAGCCGCCGAAGTAGTCGACGGGCGGCGGGTCGGTCACGACATAGACCAGGCCTAGTTCGGGATCGGCGGAGAGCGGGGCCCACGCCGACACGTTGCCGGTCCACTTCCAGGCGTCGTTCTCCCAGGTGTCGTTCCCGAATTCGCCCTCCTGCGGGATCACGTTGAAGGTCCAGAGGTGCTCACCGGTCCCGGCGTCGTAGGCGAGGATGTTCCCCGGCACGTTCTCCTGCAGGTACTGGTAGTAGCCCTGCTCATGGGAATTGCCGACCACCACCACGTCGTTGACCACGATCGGCGGCGACGAGTTGGTGATGTAGCCGACCTCGAAGGGCAGGCCGTCGGTGGGGTGGGGGTCCCAGTGGCCGAGGTCGGCGAAGAGGTCGACGGAGCCGCCCTTGCCGAAGGAGGTGATCTTGCGGCCGGTCTCCGGATCGAGGGCGTGCATGTGGAAGGCGGGCGTGACCAGGTAGATGGTGGGGCGGCCGCCGACCTCCGCGTAGGCGACGCCCTTCCCGTAGTTCTTCCGCATGGAGTCTTCCCACCGCTTGGTCGGGGGCTCGCGGAAGGTCCAGAGCGTCTCGCCGGTCGCGGGATCGATGGCGACCGCGGTCCGCCGGCTGCCGGCCACCGAGTAGAGCGTGCCGTCCACGTAGATGGGCGTGGCCCGCAGCATTTCGCCGGGCGAAGGGCTGTAGTTGTCGGCGCGCCAGATCCAGGCGACCTCGAGCTGCTCGAAGTTGGAGGCGTCGATCTGGTCGAGGGGGGAGTAGCGGGTGCTGGCGGCGTCGGCGCCCCAGTAGCGCCACTGGGGCTGCTGGGCGGTGAGGGTCTGCGTGACCAGCGCGGCCGCAACGGCGAGGAGGGCGGCCGCCCGAAGTGTCGGTTTCACATGGTCCTCCAGGATGGATCCGGGATGGGTGGGGGGATGATGTGTCGGGGAAAGCAAGGATGAGAATACGCGGGTGCGGGGTGGTGGGGCCAGTGGTGGGAGGCGGACCGAGTCCCGCGGCTTCTCACGCGGGCGGCAGCTCGCCATTCAACTCCATGTAGACGCGGCCGATCGCACGTGGGGCCTGGCTGGCGCGGAGGGACCAGGTTTCCAGGTCGCCGAAGTCGGCCTGGTCGATGGCTTGCTCCAGGGCGAGGCCGGCGGTGTGGAGGCGGGTGGCTTCGTCGATGACCTGAACGAGGGCCTGGCGGTACGTCTCCAGTTCCTCGGCGAGAACTTCAGGGGAGTCGACGAAGCCGTGGCCGGGGACATAGGTGTCGACATCGAGGGCCTGCGCGGCTTCGATCATCGCGACCCATTCGCTCGGGTAGGCGGAGCGCATGGCGGGGAAGACGCGGTGCAGGTAGGCCTCGCTCATGAAGAGGACTTTTTCTTTCGGGAGATGAACCACGAGATCGCCGCCGGTGTGGGCGCGGCCCAGGAAGAGGAGGCGGATCTCGCGGTTGCCGAGGTGGAGGGTCTCGGTGGTTGGGACGAGGTTGGTGGGGACGATGATTGGGGGGGCGGTGGTGGGGCGGTCGGGGTTGTTGGCGGAGCGTTGGAGCACGGCGTGGGAGGTGGGGTGGGCGTAGAAGCGGGCGGTGGACGGGAATTCGGCGTTGCCGGCGGTGTGGTCGCCGTGGTCGGAGCAGATCACGACATGGGTGATGGGGTGGTCGGTGACGGTGGCGATGGTCTCGATGAGGCGGCGGGTCTCGGCGGGGCTGCCCTGGCCGTCGGCGACGAGAACGCCGTCATCCGTGACGACGAACATGCTTACGGTGGTAAAGCGTTCGTCGCCGGCGGAGCGGAGTTGTTCGTAGGAGTAGACGCCGGGGGCGAGTTCCTGGACGCGTGGGAAATCGTCGTCGGTGTAGCCGCGGGCGTGGGGGTCGGCGGTGGGGAGGGGGGCGGGGGGTGTGGTTGGGGCTGAGGTGTCGAGGGCAGGCTCGGGGTCGTCGGCAGGGTTGCACGCGAGGGCGACGGCGGCAAGGGCGGGGAGCAGGGTGGCGTGGGTGGTGGATCGCATGGGGTTGATGGCCGTTGGGCGTGTGGGGCGATGCGGGTGATCCTCGGCATTGGGGGTGTTGCGACGCAAGTGCGCGAGGTGGCGGTGGAAAGGTCGCCTTGGCGCCAGCCCCGCGCTACAATGTTGCGCGCAAGCAGATACCCCACGATGGAGGAATGACCATGCAACACCGGCGATGGATCTTCGCGGCCGCCGCGCTCACCTTGGCCGCCCCGATACCGGCCGCAGCCCAGCAGGGCCGCGGAGGCATGACCGCTGAACGGCGCGCCGAAATGATGGCGCGCCAGGCGCAGGCCCTCCTGGCCGACATGCAGATGGAGCGCCCGATCGAGGCCCTCAACTCGGTCTGGATCGAGGAACTCACCTGGATGGAGGTCCGCGACGCGCTCCGCGACGGCAAGACCACGGCGATCATCTCGACCGGCGGGATCGAGCAGAACGGGCCCTACCTCGCAACGGGCAAGCACAACTACGTGCTCGAAGGCGCGTGCGAGGGGATCGCGCGCAAGCTGGGCAACGCGCTCTGCGCCCCCGTCATCAAGCTGGTTCCGGAAGGCGGGATCGATAATCCGTCGGGGCACATGCGCTACCCGGGCACCATAAGCCTCCGCGAGGAGACCTTCAGGGCGGTGCTCCAAGACGTGGCCGGCAGTCTGCGTGCCCACGGCTTCACCAACATCGTCTTCATCGGCGACAGCGGGGGGAACCAGGGCGGGATGGCGGCGGTGGCGGCCGCGCTGAACGAGCGGTGGCGCGGCGGCGCGCGCGCCCACTACGTCCCCGAGTTCTACCGCTACCGCGAAGTCTTCGAGTGGATGGAGAGCGAACTGGGGATCACCGAGCCCACCAACGACGGCCTCCACGACGACTTCGTCATCACCTCGATCATGACGGCGGTGGATCCGGAGTCGGTGCGGCACGCCCAGCGCGTCGCGGCCGGGAAGGCGACGATCAACGGGCTCAGCATCGCCGACCTGGAGGCCACAATCGAGACGGGCAGGAAGCTGCTCGGCTTCCGCGTGGACCGCACGGTCGAGGCGATTCGGGCGGCGATCGGGGCGGGGAACTGAGGAAACCTGCTCATATACTCATATACTCATATGCACATGTTGAACCGGAACGGAGAGAACGAATGATACGGAGACTTCTGGTGGCGGCCGCGCTGGCCGCAGCGGTCGGAATGGCCGCGCCGAACCCGGGCACCGCCCAGGAAACAAGCCTCATCGAGGTCGGGACGATGGCCCCCGACTTCGAGCTGACCGGCGCGACCCGTCACGGGGTCCTCCGCGACAAGGTCAAGCTGAGCGACTACCGCGGCGAAACGGTGGTCCTCGCATTCTTCTTCAGAGTCAGGACGCGTGGCTGAACGGTTCAAATGAGAGCGTACCGTGATCAGTACGCAGAACTGTTCAACGAAGGCCGCAACGTGGTACTCATGGCGATCTCGAACGACTCGCCCGAAGAAGGCGCCTCATGGCTGAAGGACGAGGACTTCCCCTACCTGTTCGGCTCGGACGCCGACGGGGCCAGCTTCGCGGCGTTTGGCGGATCGCTGCGGGACAACGGCATGGTGGGCAGCCGCGCCGTGATCGTGGTCGGGCCGGATGGCCGCGTGGCCAAGGTGATCCCGCAGTTCCGGCAGACGGATCCGACCGCCTACGAGGAGCTGGCCGCCGCGATCGACGAGGTGACGCCGGAGCCGGACGAGGGGTCCTGAAGCAGCGCCTCCAGCGCCTTCACCAGCTCCTGCTCCGGCCCCACGCCGGTCGACACCACCCGCCCCTCCCCGTCCACCAGCACCACGATCGAGGTCGTGAGGGCCTTGTACGCTCTCACGGCCTCGCCGTTTGCGTCGTAGACGTAGTCGTACCCGGGCGCGTGCCGTTCCACATGTCGGCGCACCCTCCGCCGCGACTGCGAAACGGCCACCGCCACCGCCACCACCGCCACCTCCTCCCCAAACCGCTCCTGCACACGGTCGATCTCCGGCTGGAGCGCCTCGCACTGCTCGCACCACGACGCCCAGAACTCGATCAGCGCGGGACGGCCGCCGATGACCTCGAGCAGCGAGACCTCGTTGCCCTCCATGTCCTCTACCTGTGCGTCGGGGGCCGGCGTGCCGGCGAGGAGACCCAGTCCGTCCTCCGGCTCCTGGGCGGTGATGGCGGTAGGAGCGGCGAGGGCGAGGGCGAGAGCGAAACACGCAGCGGTGGGCGTGCCGGGCAGATGTTGCTGGGTGCTCACGGCTGAAGTCCTTCTGGAAGGTGATGGTCAGACTATCCCCTGCATGTTACACCACGACCACTACTTGCCGCCACGCCGTACGGCCTTGCGACCGGTGCTGCCTTTGCAAGAGGAGGACTTGCCCCCGCTGCTGCAGCCGGAGGACTTGGTGGACTCGGGCTTGCGGTAACCCTTGCCCGCGACGACCTGACCGGGCCTGCCGACCCCCGCCCGCGATCCCCACAAACGGATTGAAGGCGCGGGGCACCCAGACGTGACTGCCGATCGCGCGGCCCCGGGGCTTCAGGTAGGCCTTGATGCCGGCGGTGAGCGGCGTGGTGGTGAAGTCGGTGGTCTGGGTGATGGGCAGGCCATCGCCACCCTCCCATTCGCGGAACTCGGACACGACTGAAGTGGGACTGTGCCCGAGCGCCAGGACCAGGTCGACACGCTCCGATCCCCGGATCCCCACTTCGACCATGATGTGGGAGCCCGCGAAATCGCGGTTTTCCAGCGTCAAGTGCTGTTTGGTGAAGTCCCACAGGCTTTGAGCGTCGCCGCCTCCCCCAAGCCGCGGCACGCTGTATCCCCCTCTGACCACGACGGTGATCTGCGGCGTGTGGAGAAGAAAGCCGGGCGCCTGGCCGTTGAGTTCCGCGGCGCCCACCGGTGCCACCACGGCAAGACCGGGGATGATCCAGAGGGCCCGCATCGTCTTGAAGTTCCTGAATTGGCTGAACATGTTCGGCCTCCCTGTTGCGGTTTGCTGAACATGATGAGCAAGACCCGTGCCGTCCTGGATTTCGGTGCGGATTGAAGGGTCAGCGAGCGTTTTCGGGGCTCGGAGACCGCACAAGGGCGGTTGTCGGGGGAGTCGGAGTCACCGCAGGTTGACAGCCGCGTCACCTCTCAGGGGCAGGACCGGGCGCTACAGATTATACCCCGCCTGGATGAAATAATACTGCGCGACACCCAGCATGATCACCGCGGCCACGCGCTTGACCGCCACCATCCACTTACCCGACTTCGGCAGCCGCGAAATCGTTCCCGAGAAGAGCCCCACCGCCACCAGCAGCGCGGTCATCCCAATGGAGAAGACGAAGAGGTACACGAATCCCATGAAACCGGCCCGCGTGGCGGCCACCCACGCCAGCACGGCCGCGAATGCCGGCGCCCCGCACGGCGCGGCCACCACCCCGGACGTAGCCCCCAGCACGAAGACAGCCCCGTACGAACCCCCCTCGCGCCCGCCCGCCCACGCCATGAGACGCTGCGGCACCCGAATCGGGATCACGTCGAACATGGCCAGCGCGAAGAACAGCAACAGGTTGCCGATGGCCAGCAGCGCCCAGGGGCTCGCGCTCACCGTGCCGAAGAGGGTGCCGGTAAGTCCCGCCAACAACCCGAGCGTGGCGTAGAGCAGCGCCATGCCCGTGACATAGGTCATGGTGAGTGCCAGGGTGCGGCTCCACCGTTGCCCGTCCCGCGCAGTCCCCGAGATCACCGAGGCGGTGATGGGGATCATGGGATAGACGCAGGGGGTCAGGCTGGTCGCAACGCCTGCTCCGAAGAGGACGGCCACGGCCAGCAAAGGGCTGGAGGCGAGCGACTCGGAGAGCCCCCCTGCCGAATCCTGTACGAACGAAAGCATGGCCGGGGCGGGCGAGAGGTCGCCGGCCCCGGCCATGAATGTTGAGAACGTGGAGGTGCTACTTGCCGCCACGCCGGACGGCCTTGCGGCCGGTGCTGGTTCTGGTGGACTTACCGCTGCTGCTACTGCCGCTGCTTCCGACCGATGACGAGCCGCCGCTGTAGCCGGAACTGCTGGTGGCGGATCCGGGGCGGCGATAGCCCCCGCCCGCGACGGCCTGGCCGCCGCCATCGCCCCGCCGGTGTACGGAGACAACGACCGGAGTGTAGTAGCCGGGATAGTAACGGTTATAATAACCCCCGTAGCCGTAGCGGCCGTAGCCGTAATAGGGATAGTAGAACGGATCCGCCCATCCGTACATGTACCTGTTCCGGTCGGGACTGTCCAATTCCTCGTTGAGGGCGAACTGCTCCGGGAACGAGACCGCGACCACCACATCGATCACCGCTGTAGCCACGCCGGCGTCTTCCATGCGGATCAGGTCCTCGGCGCTCAGGCCCTCGAACTGCTGCTCCACCGACGCAAGCCACCCCTTGACCGCGTCGGTGTCGACGTTCCGGGAGGCGTCGATCACGTCGTCGATGGTGATGGCGGCCGTCGCGTAGGTGATCCCGCCGCGCAGCGCGAAGGGGTTGGGGCGGGCGACCGGGTCGGCCAGTCCCAGCTGGTTGAGCACGCTGTGGCTCGTGCGCTGGTATCGCTGCGACCAGACGGTGGTCGCACCGTTCGCCTCGATGGCCCGCACGTCGACCCACTCGTCCAGACCGGGCATGGAGATAATTCCGGTGCTCCGCCGGGGGGGCTCGCCGTCGCAGTTCACCAGGGACGCGGTGTACAGCCGCCGCCGGTCCTCGGAGAAGCGGGCGGACTCGGTGCCCTGGCAGTCGTCCCGTTCGAAATCGTGGGTGCCGCCGTCCGCCACGAGGGGCTCGCTGAACGCTACCGCCCCGTCGACGATGGTCAGCATCTCCACGTCCTGGCCGTCCTCGACGAGGCACAGGACACCCTGGTCCTCCTCGGCCTCCACCGACACCCAGCACCCCAGGTAGGGCTGCCAGCCAGCTCGGAGGTCACCCTCCTGTGCCGCCAGAGGACCGTGGATTCCGGCGATCGCGACCACCGCGCCCAGTCCGGCGAGCAAGGCGATTCCTGCTTTCTTCATACCCATGATTGCTTCCTCCGCGTCGAAGATCGTTCTGTTTCGTCCGTGTATAGTCGTCATTGTCTATCGCCCTCAGAGCCTGAAGCTCACTCCGCAGCTCAGTGTCAGACCTGTCAGGTCCAGTTCGGGGAAGTTCACGAAATCGGCGCTACCGTCGTAAAAGCGCTGGAAAGGGGCCGTCGCGAATCCGTAGCGCGCTTCCCCGGTCAGCATCAGGCTCCTGTTGAGGCTGACGTCAAATCCCGTGAAGAGATGCAGGGTCGGCGCCTTCTCGACCGATTTGAAGTTGTCGACGAAGATGTCGAGCGTCCCCTCGTCCACGAATTCGCCGTACTGCTCGAAGCGGTACCAGACCATCCCGCCCGCGATTCCCGCAAAGGCGTTGAAGTTCCGGGGGACCCAGGCGAAACTGCCGATGGACCGGCCGCGGGGCAGCAGGTAGGCCTTGAGGCCCGCCGTGACCGGTGCCGTGGTGAATTCGGTGGTCTGTGCAATGGGCAGATCGTCTTCCCCCACGTAGTCGCGAAACTCGGACAGGGTCGAGGATGCGCTGTACCCGAGCCCGAACACGAAATCGAGGCGCTCCGAAGTCCGGATCCCCACCTCCGCCGAAACGTAGGGCCCGCCAAAGTCGCCGGTTTCCACCGTCAGGTGCCTGCGGGTGAAGTCCCACAGACTCTCCGTGACATCGCCGCTTCCGGCGCGCGGAACGCTGTATCCCCCTCTGATCGAGAAGGTCACCTGCGGCTTCTTGAGGAGGAAGTCGCGCTGCTGGGCGTTCAGTTGCGGGGCGCTCAACGGCGCCAGCAATGCAAGGCCGGGGACGATCCAGAGGGCTCGCATCTTTCTGATTCTCCCGATGTGGCTGAACATTTCGGTCTCCTAAGCTGGGGTCTGTGGAACTTCATTGGCAAGACCCGTGCCGCTTTCGGAAAACCGTGCGGATTGCAGGGATCTGGGGGGATTTGCGGGGGATCGGGCTCCGGTAACGGTGGTTCGCGGCGGAATCGAAGTCACCGCAGGGTGACAGGTGCGTCACCCTTTTTGGACAGGCAGCGGGGCGCGGCATTGCACTACAGCCGCGGCAACACCTCCGCGCCGGTCAGTCCCAGCCGGTGGTCCGTCGACCACGCCGTCCTGATGTCGTGTTCGTCCATCAGGACCAGACTCGATGCGTCAACATAGGTGAGCTTCTCGTGGCGCAACCGGTCCGACATGCGGCAGACCCGGGCGTGGTGGTCCTCGTCGGCGGTGCACATGACCAGTCCCCCGAGGCTCGCGACCATCGACCCGAACGACCGGGCCGCCTCGTCCCCAACCGCGGTCAGCGCAGCGTACGCTCCAGGTACGCCTTCAGGCGCTGCCAGGCGTCGGCGGCGGGGGCCGTTCGGACCTCCGGGTCCCCGTCCACGCGCAGCCAGAAGCCGTGGTTCACATCGTCGTAGATGTGCAGGTCGTGCTCGATGCCGGCGGCGCGCAAAGCGGTGTCGAAGGCGGCCACCGATTCGGGGGATGGACCGTTGTCGAGGGCGGCGAAGGTGCCGTAGACCTCGTGGTCCATGGCGGCCAGCACCTCCGGGTCGTCGACCAGGCGGCCGTAGAAGATGGCCGTGGCCTCGTGGTTGACGCCGTCGAGGCCGAAGGACAGGGCGACACCGCCGCCGAAGCACCACCCCATCGCCCCTACCCGCCCGGTCACGTCCGATCGGCTCTTCAGATAGGCCACGGCGGCGTTCAGGTTCGCGATCATCGCGGGCTGGTCGGCCTGCGCCTCGCGGACCAGGGCCATGTTCTCCCGGGGGTTGGAGCCGGTGCGGCCCTGAAAGAGGTCGGCGGCGAGGGTGACGTACCCCTCGTCGGCGAAGTCGTCGGCGAGCTGGCGCACGCGGTCCTGGAGGCCGTTCCATTCGTGGATGATGACCAGGGCGGGGAAGGGGCCGTTGCCGGCGGGGACGGCCAGGTAGCCGGTGGTGAGGGTGTCGCCGTCGACGTAGCGGTGGTCCCAGCCCTCCAGTGCACCGCCCTCGCCGATGATGGCGGGGGGGAGGTCCTGGGTGGGGGCGCCGGGGTTGGCAGCGGGGTTCTGCGCGGCGGCCTCCCTCGGCGGGGCGTCGCCGCAGGCGGGCAGCAGGAGGACTGCGAGGAGTGCAGTGGCAGGCAGGCGTCTCATTTCGGTATTCTCCATGGGAGTGACGGTGACCTTATTCATATGGATGGGGCGCGCTGTTCGCCACAATCCCCCGACGGAATCGAGAGGAATCAAGAATGAGGACTTCGTACCGGAGCAGCTTCGTGCGGATTGCCGGGCTGGTCGCTCTTGTGTTGCTGGGCGCCGGCGCTGCCGTCGGCTCGCTCACCGGCCAGCAGGACATGTCGAATGTGGAGATCACCACCATCGAACTGGAGAGCGACCTCTTCATGCTGATGGGCCGGGGCGGCAACATCGGGCTGTCGGTGGGGGATGACGGGGCCTTCCTGATCGACGACCAGTTCGCGCCGCTGACGGAGAAGATCCTGGCCGCGATCGCGGCGGTCACCGACCAGCCGGTCCGCTGGGTTCTCAACACGCACTGGCACGGCGACCACACCGGGGGCAACGAGAACCTGGGAAAGGCCGGCGCCATGATCGTGGCCCACGAGAACGTGTACCGTCGCATGAATCCGGCCGAGTTCGCGGACTTGGTCGGCCGTTCGGGCCAGGCGCCGCGCGCGGCTCTGCCCGTCGTCACCTTCGACGAGGGGGTGCGCTTTCACTGGAACGGGCGCCACATCGAGGTCACCCACGTCGGAGTTGCCCATACGGACGGCGACGCGATCGTGCACTTCCCCCGCGCCAACGTCTTCCACATGGGCGACACCTTCTTCCGGGGCCGCTACCCGTTCATCGACGTGGACAGCGGGGGCGGGGTGGACGGGGTGATCGCGGCGGCCAACTTCGTGCTGGAGCGCTCGAGCGAGGGGACGCGGATCATTCCCGGGCATGGCGAACTGGCGTCGCCGGAGCATCTGCGGGAATACCGCGACATGCTGGAGACGGTGCGGCTGCGTGTGGCGGGGCTGGTAGCGAACGGGCGGACGGAGGACCAGGTTGTGGCCGCGGGGCCGACGGGGGATCTGGATGCGGTCTGGGGGGAGAATCCGGAGCGGTTCGTGCGGGCGGTTTATCGGAGTCTGGTGGGGTCGTAGGAGGTTGTGAAAAGATTCACAATGTAATGTAAACATTCCAAATTGTAACCCACACTTTACACATCACCCAGAGAATCTTCACGAACAGGGAATCATGACAGCCATCCATCGCAGGGGCCACACCCGCCGCAACCGCCGCCTCCGCAAGGCCGCCATCACCGCACTCGCCGCCTCGGTGGCGATCGCGGCCGCGGCCCCCGCACCGCCCCTCCACGCGCAGGAAACGCAGGAGGCGCAGATCGAAGAGGTCCTTGCTAGCGTCCAGGACTCGATCATCCGGCTGCGGGAACACATCCACCAGTACCCGGAGCTCGGCAATCGCGAGTTCAAGACGGCCGAGCTGGTCGCGAATCACCTGCGCTCGCTCGGTTTCGACGAGGTGCACACGGGGATCGCGCACACGGGGGTGGTGGGGATTCTGCGGGGTGGGCGTCCCGGGCCGGTCGTGGCGGTGCGGGCCGACATGGACGCGCTGCCGGTCACCGAGGACACGCCGTACCCGTTCAAGTCGACGGTGCGGACCACGTATGCGGGCCAGGAGGTGGGGGTGTCGCACGCGTGCGGGCATGATATACACGTGGCGGTGCAGCTGGGGGTGGCTTCGGTGCTGGCGTCGATGCGCGACGAGCTTCCCGGGACGGTCAAGTTCATCTTCCAGCCGGCCGAGGAGGGGCCGCCGCCGGGTGAGGAGGGCGGTGCCGAGCTGATGGTGGCGGAGGGGGTGCTGGGGGACGACCCCGTGCCGAGCGCGATCTTCGGGCTGCACAGCTTCGCCGAAATGGAGGTGGGGAAGGTGGGGTTCACGTCGGGGCCGGCGCTGGCGGCGGTGGATCACTTCCGGATCCGCATCGTAGGGAAGCAGTCGCATGGGGCCGCGCCGCACCTGGGGATCGACCCGATCGTGATGGCATCGCAGGCGGTGGCCGCGTTTCAGACCATCCGGTCGCGCAACCTGCCTCCGCTCGAGCCCAGCGTGGTGACGGTGGGGATCTTCCGGGGCGGGAATCGCTTCAACATCATCCCCAACGAGGTCGAGCTGGAGGGGACGGTGCGCACCTACAACCCCGACGTGCGCGATGCGGTCGAGCGGCGCATGGGCGAGATCCTGGCGGGGGTCACGGCGGCGGGGGGCGGGACGTTCGAACTGGACTACGACCGCGGCACCCCCGCGACGATCAACGACCCGGATCTGGGCGCGCGCATGCTGCCGACGCTGGAGCGGGTGGTGGGGGCCGACAACGTGGTCGCGCTGGATCCGACGATGGGGGGGGAGGACTTTGCGTACTTCGCGAATGAAGTGCCGGGGTTCTTCTTCCGGTTGGGTCAGGTGTTGCCCGGGGGGAGCTCGGGGGGACACCATACACCGGATTTCCAGGCGGACAACTCGGCGGTGCCGGTTGGGATTCGGGCGATGACGAATCTGTTGCTGGACTATCTGAAGGGGGTGCGGTCCAGCCCGTAAACCCGCACGTACTCGATGTCGAGGTCGTCCGTCGTCTTGCCGAGCACGTAGTCCTCGCCGATCTCCATCACCTCAAGGTCATGCGGGAGTTGCACGGTGCCGAGGTACACGCCATCCGGACGGAAGACATCGTGGAGACCGGAGGGGCGCAGAATCGTCCACTGTTCGCCGGTGTAGTCGGTGAATTCGCTGGTCAGGCCCGAGTCACCCTCCGATGGAGACGGGCCCCGGCGGACCCAGAGGAAACCGAGATCGTCGAGCAGGAATCCCTCGGCGATGGAGACGGAATCGAGCGCCGACCAGCGGTCGTCGGATGGATCCAGATCCGAGCGGTCGTTCCCGGGTAGCATGACCACTCCCCATTGAAGCACGCGGGTCGCTTCCTCCTCCGTCCGGGCCCTCCGGGGGGCTCGCCGCTCGACCACCATGGACAGCGCGCCGGTCAGGATGTCCCACACCTCGATCCGGTATCTGTCGTTGCGGGCGGAAAGGAGCCAGGGCCGGTCACGTACGCCAACCCGGAGAATGCCCCTTGGGCCGAGCGGAGAAGAGACCCTGCGGGTCCTGCGCCCCCCGAACTGCTCCCTCACCAGGTCGTATTCAGGGCCGGCGAAAAGCGCCGAATAGTCCATCTCCACCGACGCTCCGACCGCTCGGAAGAAGGTGCCCAGCGTATCGAGCCTGTCCAGCGACCAGTCGATCCGCATGATCGTCTGCTCGCGGGTCGGACTGTCGGAGCCGGACGCCGATAGCAGGGCGGTGTCGCAAAACACGATCGCATCCTGCAGAAAATAGGCATCGAACGGGCAGTATTGCAGGAAGATCTGCCCCCACCGGCGGAATCGCCCGTAGTCCACCCTGACATGCTCGAGCAGGTCGCCGCCGGAGTTGAAGCGCACGCGGGCCTGGCCGTTCTGCAACTGCAGGGTATCGCCCGGGAGCCTCGTAAGCACCGCGCGTGTATCGTCGTACGGCCTTGTCTCGCCGGGGCCGTCCCCGATGCCGCCGGCGGTCCACAGCAGGGCGCCGGCGGGGTCGAAGGCACGGAGTTGCGCATCCTCGATCTCGAGCACGACGACCGTGCCGTCGCTCAGGCGCGTCACCTCGCCGAGGCGCTGGAATTGCTGCTCGACGGGATAGTCGACGGTTCCCAGGGTCACCACGGGCTCTGGCGTCACCTGCCATCCCTCGTCCTCGCCCCACTGCGGGCCCGAGTTCACCACGATGCGGACGCCCGCGCTGTCGGTGGTGGTGAAGGCGGGTGGTGGGGGTTGTTCCGCGCCCTCGGAGCAGGCAGAGGCGGTCAGGACCAGAAAGCCGGCGAGATGGAGCCCGGCACAGCCTCTCTTCCCCCTTCCAGTCCCGTGGATCGATGAGGGAACGAATCGAGATCCCACTCTCCTCATGGTCATCCACAACCTTCCTTTCCCTGGCGCCCGTCTTGAACGCGAGCGCTGCCTCACTCGCGCGCGCTAACGAGGCCAGCAAGCAAGCCGGCTTCACCCTCTTATCAGTAAGCCGCCCGATGAACCCCCGCCACCGCCCTTCCCGACGGATCCACCGTCCTCGAGAGCTCCGCGTCCCACGCCAGCGCCTCCGGAGTCGAACACGCCACGCTCGGCCCGCCCGGAACGCACCGCGCCGCGTCGGCGAGCGAAAAGTGGGACTCGAAGATCCGCCGGTACAGGTAGGCCTCCTTGTCCGCGGGCGGATTGTGGGGGAAGCGGAAGCGAGCATTGGCCATCTGGCGGTCCGCGACGACTGCCGCCGCGTGCGCCCGGAGCGCGTCGATCCACGAGTACCCCACGCCGTCCGAAAACTGCTCCTTCTGGCGCCACAGCACGGTGTCCGGAAGGTAGTCGGCGAAAGCCTCGCGCAGAATCCGCTTCTCGATCCCGCCGGCGGGCATCTTGGCGGCCGGGTCGATCGACATGGCCACGTCCAGGAACTCCTTGTCGAGGAAGGGGACGCGGGCCTCGACGCCCCACGCGGCGGTCGCCTTGTTCGCGCGCAAGCAGTCGAACTGGTGCAGGCGGTCGAGCTTGCGCACGGTTTCCTCGTGGAAGGCGCGGGGGTCGGGGGCGCGGTGGAAGTACAGGTAGCCGCCGAAGATCTCGTCCGCCCCTTCGCCCGAGAGGACCATCTTGACCCCGAGCGTGCGGATGCGGCGTGCCATCAGGTACATGGGGGTGGCCGCGCGCACGGTGGTCACGTCGAAGGTCTCGAGGTGGTGGATCACGTCGGAGAGGGCGTCGAGTCCTTCTTGCACGGTGAAGTGGAACTGGTGGTGCACGGTGCCGATGTGGTCGGCGACGAGTTTGGCCGCGGCCAGATCGGGCGACCCCTCCAGGCCGATGCAGAAGGAGTGGAGGCGGGGCCACCAGGCCTCGGTGCGGTCGTCGTCCTCGATCCGGTGGCGGGCGTAGCGCTGGGCGACGGCCGCGATGATGGACGAGTCCAGTCCCCCGGAGAGCAGGACGCCGTAGGGGACGTCGGACATGAGCTGGCGGTGGACGGCGGCTTCGAGGGCTTCGCGCAGGGTGGCGGTGTCGGGGTCGGCGGTGGCGGCGGCGTGGTCTCGCCAGGGGCGGTGGTAGTAGGGGCGTGGAGTGCCGTCGGCGGAATCGAGGACATGGCCGGGGGGGAACTCGGAGACGGTGCGGCAGACGGGGGTGAGCGCCTTCATCTCGGAGGCGACGTGGAGGCGGCCCTCGTCGTCGTGACCGGTGTAGAGGGGGACGATTCCCAGGTGGTCGCGCGCGATGACGTAGCGGTCGGCGTCGGCGTCGTAGAGGACGAAGGCGAAGATCCCGTTCAGGCGGTCCAGGAAGCCGCTGCCCTGTTCGGCGTAGAGTGCCAGGATGACCTCGCAGTCGCTGCGGGTCCGGAACTCGTAGGGGCGGGTGAGGCCGGCTTCGAGGTCGCGGTGGTTGTAGATCTCTCCGTTGACGGCCAGGACGTGGGATCCGTCGGGGCTGCGGAGCGGCTGGGCCCCGTTCTCCACATCCACGATGGCCAGCCGGTTGTGGGCCAGAACGGCCCGTTCGTGGGCGTAGACGCCGGACCAGTCCGGACCGCGGTGGCGCTGGAGCCGGGAGAGCGCCAGGACCCGCTCGCGAGGAATCGGCTCGGAGGGATCGAGTCCCAGGATGGCGAGGACGGAGCACATGGCGTTAAGATACCTGCGTCACCGATCGACGGTGTACCCGCACGGACGACAACCGCCCCCGCGAAACGGACGGCAACCCATGAGATCTTCGATTCAATCCCTGATGACTGCAGGCACCCTGGTGCTGCTCGCCCTCTTCGTTGCGGTCGGGCCCGTGTCCAACGCGCAGGCGCAGGATCTTGGACCCGCGGACGGCCGTGAATTGCCCCGCGCCGACCTGGAACGGGTGGCCGTGGGCGGCGAGGCGCCGAACTTCACTCTGGCGTCGTACGGCGGTGATGCGGTGGAGCTGGCGAGCTTCCGGGGGCAGAAGTTCGTGGTGCTGGTCTTCTACCGGGGCCACTGGTGACCCTACTGCGCCCGTCAGCTCGGCGAGCTGAGAGCCCTTCTTCCTGACGAACTCAAGGAGCAGACGGAGGTCGTGACCGTTTCGGTGGACGACCAGGAGGGGATGAAGAGGATGATCGACGAGATCTCCGACGACGACGGAGTCCTGCCCGACTTCGTGATGCTTTCGGATCCGGACCACGCGGTGATCGACCGGTATGGTCTGTTCAATGAGGACTCGCCGGGCCGGCGACCGTTCCCGCACCCCGCCACATACGTGATCGACAAGGAGGGGGTGGTGCGGTACCGCTTCGTGGAGGTGGACTACAAGGTGCGCCCGACGAACGAGGATATTCTGGAGGTGCTGAGGGGGTTGTAGGGGGGTGTCATGGTGTCCTCGAAGTGCTCGGAAGACCGCCTCGGACAAGTGTGTCCCCAATTGACATGGATGCGCCCGTCCCGGGCGTTTAGGATGGTCCGGCTTGATCGCGAGACCACCCTTCCAATCCCGGAGAATGCTGATGAGCGTAGCACCATGTGAATTCCGTTGTCATGGAAGTACTCCCCGTGCAGCTTCCACGGATCAGTGACTGTGCATCCGGAAGCACCCCGGAAGGGGCTGGGTACGTGGCTGACGGTGGTAGGCGCCTTCGCGGCGGCTGTCATACTGGTCTGGGGCATCTTCGAGATGACCCGGGCGCGGACTGACGCCCGGCCGACAGCCACCGACACGGAAGTTCCTGCGGGCACACTGACCGCTGCACCGCCCGAGGCGCGATTGTACCGAGCGGTGTTCTCCGTTTCCGACGCCGTGCTGCACCGCGGCGTTTGGTTCGTCCTGGATCGTCGGGGTGCACAGGTTCACCGCATCAGCGAGTCCGGATCCCTGCTGGGGAGTTTTGGCCGCAAGGGTGAGGGCCCGGGCGAGCTTCGCGGCCCTGCGGCGATTGCCCTTCACAGAGACACCGTGGTCGTTTTGGACGGTGGAGACCTCCACCTGTACGACTTGGATGGGGATCATCTGGAGGACCGACGAGTGCGCCTGGGCGGTTGTGCCAACGGGTCGGCGCGAGATCTGCTGTCGCAGCCGACGGGCCTGCTTCTGTTGGTGGACTGCAGGGCGTCCGACAGGACGGCATGGTCGGTCATTCTCGAGAACAGCAAGGGAGCCTCCCAGACTATGGTGGTTCGGGCCAGCGATCCCGGAGTCGTGGATGTGACCATGGCAAACGCCGTCCTCGGTGCGCACCCGCGAGGATTCGTCTTCGGGTTGGCGGGTAACGACTGTCTCGATCTGTTCAGCCCGCAGGGCGAGGAATTGGGCGAGGTCTGTCACGACTGGATCGAGCGCCTGCCGATCCCGGAGGCTCTGGGAGGCCGGATGGCCAGCCTGCAAGCGCGTGCCCGCCAAAGTGGGCTTCGACTGATCGAGTTGGATCGCTTGCCACCGTTCATTCAGGTTTTTTCGGCTGGCGGTGAACTCGCGTATCAGGTCCCGGTCCCTGAAGCGATTGAAACATTCCGCCTTGTCACGCGAGGGCCCGCAGGGGAGGCGCTCGCCTTTCCCTTGCCCGTTGCCGATGGGATGTTTGCTGCCGACGACTCGGTGCTCTTGTGGTGGGAGGACATTGCGGGAATGCGGATTGCGGTCCGGAAGCTGGATCGTTCTTGATGTCGGCCGCGGACCCTGTGAAAGAGGTCAGGGTGGTTGTCGACAACCTCGTCGCGTCGTACGGGACGGGTTTCCGACGACACACGGTGCTCAAGAGGGTGAATCTCTCGGCCGAACCCGGGATGATCACCGCGATTGTGGGTCCGAATGGAGCGGGGAAGACTACATTATTCTCGGCAATCCTTGGGCTGCTCTGCCCGGACCGCGGAAGGTGCCTGGTTGGCGGGTTGCGACCTTCAGACTACCGGTGCCGCCATGGCGTTGGCTACCTGCCGGAGCTCAGTGTATTTCCTCGTGGATGGACGGTCCGGGCTCTGCTGGCCCGGGGTGCCGACCTGTCGGCTTCGGAAGCTTCCACCGAGCTCTTCGCGACGGCGGTTGCCCGCACCGGGTTCGATTCCGCGACGCTGTCGAAGCTGGTCGAAAAGTGCTCGAAGGGAATGCAGCGAGCGGTGGGCCTTGCGTACGCGCTGACCGGCGACCCTGCGCTGGTTTTACTCGACGAGCCGTTCTCGGGGCTTGACGTGCGTGCCAGGGCGAGGTTGCGGCGTGAGATGGTTGCCGCGCGCGACCGGGGGGCGACCGTCCTGTTTGCCAGCCATGAAGTCCTGGAGGTCGAGCGGTTGGCAGACCGAGCCTTCATTCTCCAGGGCGGGAACGCGCGACCTGTCAGCCCGTGGGGCGAAGGGGAGTCGGCGGGCGCTTCTCTGGAAGCCGAACTGATGGATAACTAACAGATGACACGACAACTGCTGCCGTTGCCGAGCCGAATCACCATCCTTTTTCGATCCCGGGGCGGCGCACTCTTCATTCTGGCCCTCGCGGCCGCCGCGATGTCGGCTCTCGAGTGGAGGGCCGGTAACTTTGAAGGTACTACTGCTCGTGTCGTGGTGGTGATGGGCGTTCCGCTGGTGCTCACGACCGTTGGAGCCAACCTGAGGAAGGGGGTGGCATTGCTGTGGGTTCAGAAACCCGTGGATCCTGTGCGCTTCCACCTGGCGAGGTTCGCCGAGGGTGCTCTGGCTTCGGTTGTGTTGTCGGTGGTTGTCGTAAGCATCTTCATCGCGGTGGCTTTGGGTTCGGGGTGGAAGCCGGTTACGCACCCGCTTCGTCCCGTCGTAATCGATGCTCTGCTCGCGTTCGTCATGGCTTCGGTGGGGTTCGGGTTCTGTGCCACTCTGCCCCGAGGAGGCAAACTGGCCGCACTGGCTCTGGTGGGCGTCACAGTGGTCAGGGAGGCGTTCGTCCTGCCGGATCCGTCAGCGATGGATTGGCTCAGGTCGCCGCTGGTGGACATGATGCTGTTTCCATTGACCCCTCTGATTGAACTGCGGGCGACGGAGGGAATGGAACTCGAGTCACTACTTGGTCCACTCGCGTGGGTCCTCTGCTATGCCGCAGCCTGGGTTGGCGTTGGAGCCCTTGGGATTCGACGCGCTTTCTCGCGCGGCGCATGGGTGCGGCTTGCCTGAACCTGGGTGCAGTCCATGAATGTGGGGGAATCAGTCCCAATTCACTATGTATGCGCCCGCGCCAGGGGCCTACGATGATGTTGTACGATCGAAGCGACCACCTGCATCAGGATTGTGCAGGTCATGCGCCCTGTTGCAGCCCGCGAGGTCACGAGGTAAGCCGCCCCTCGGATCCGCTATTGGCTGGGCCAGGGCACCGGCAGCTGTGGGACAAGCTGGCGCGTGGCGGAGTGGTAGACTCGGTCGACGAAGACGCGCACACGAGGCGCGGACCGGTGGAACAGTCCGCCGGGACTATCCGACACCCCCTTTTTGGGAGGTAAGATCATGATGGGCGATAGGAGAAGGAGAATTGGCAGGTTCGGAATCGGTCGGCTCGTGGCTTCAGTTGCTGCCTTCGCAGTCATTGCGGTGTCACCGGCGATTGTGTCGCTGGCCGGCTCCCACCTGGACGGCGTCGGGCTCGCCATCGCGGAAGCGGTGTTCGGCGAATTCGTCAGCGCACAGGAGTGTACGGACAGGAATGGAAACCCGCGGATGTGCACGGCCACGGAGAAATTCGGACACTGCATGAATGCCGCCGACGACAATTATGTTCAGTGCGCCGATTTTCACCCATGGTGGCGAGAGTGGATGTGCTGGGCGGCCGTGGCGGTGGACTCTGCGGCTTGCGGTGCAGGGTTGGTGGGTGACGTCATCACGGGATGACCAGGATCTGGTGTGGAGAACGCCAAAGGGTTCCGAACGGTTCGGATCACGTTGGCCGCAACCATGAAGACGACGAACCTGCGGGTTGGCGGCAGGAGTCGGGGTCCGTCCCGGCACCCATTGAGGGCACCTAACGATAGGTGAGCCCGAGCCGAGCTCGGGGCCCTTGGGTCCGTAGGGGAAGCAAGTGCGGAGGTTCTCCGGGGATTGGAGGACCTCCGCCGTTGAGAGTGCCTACCCCCCAATGACAGGTGCGCGGAAACCGGTCCCAAACCGACATGTATGCGCCCGCAAGAGCGGGTTAGGATGGAGTTGCCTGATCAAGGCGACCGTCCACACCCAGGATTGTCCGGATGGGGCAACCGCCGTTACAGCCCTCGATGCCACGAGAAAGGCCGCCCCTCGATTCTGGCAGCGGACTTGCCACGGCACCGGGCACCATCCGGACAGGCCGGGCTGTGCTGGACCGGAAGCCTCGGTTGGCGAAGACGCGTCCCTGAGACGCGGACCGGCGGAGTAGTCCGCCGGAATCATCCTCCACCCCCCTTATTGGGAGGTAATATTATGATGGACAATAGGAAAAAGAGACATGGCAGGTTCGGATCCGTCCAGTGCTTGGCTTCGACTGCAGCGATCGCAATCCTGGCGGTGTCTCCGGCAATCGTGCCAATGACCGGCTCCCACCGTGATGGTGTCGGAGTGACCATCACGGAGGCGGTATTCGGCCATCCTGTGTCTGCGCAGGTACCTTATTGCGTGAAGTCGTGCCTTGCGACGGCCGAAGTGGAGTACCAGGATTGCCTCGATCGCAACCCGTGGTATCTGCATGCTGCATGCTGGCTAAGCCGTAAGTTGGACAGGCTCTCTTGTGCTGTTAAGATCTTGACCTGCTAGCCTTCGCGTGGGACCAGAAGACCTCGATGCGCGCAACTCCCGATGCGTCCAGATAGGGACGGATCACTACGCGACAACCGAGAGCAAGACCCCTGTGACGTGGCGGCAAGGGGCCGGGATTCGACTCCCGCTCGACTGAGGGGCATTCGTCGACGGTGAACCAGGGTTGAGTCCGAACCCCCGGGCCACAGGGAAGCAACCGCGGAGGTTCTCCCCGGAGTTGGAGGACCTCCGCCTCGTCCGACAACGCGGAGAAACGGTCGAGGAACTCAGCGTGCGGGCTCCCGGCGTCGACCATCACGAGGAGCCATTGCTCCCGGGGCCGGAGGGCAGTCCCCACGGCAACAAGAGGCCTATTGCGCCCCCCGTTATAGTAGTAGGCGCACCCTGCCTCCCTCCTCCCCCCACCCCTCATGTCAGAATCCCCCACGAACCTGGCCGAAGCCCTGCTGGCCGATGTCTCCTTTGACCTGGGCTGGAGTCTTCTCGAACGGTTCGCGGTCCTTGTCAGGGAGTCGGGGTCGGCGGATGAGCGGGCGGGCGCGCACTTCATCGTGTCGCGGCTCGAGGCCATGGAGATTCCGCACACGGTCTACGAGCCCGAACTGTACCTCTCCATTCCTCGCGGCGCCTCCGTCGAGGTGGCGGGTGCGAGCCTGACGGCCAAGCCACCGTCCTTCGCCGTCTCGACCCCGCGGAAGGGTCTCTCGGCGCAACCCATCCACGTTCCCGCCGCGGAGGTCTCGGATACATCCACCCTCTTCGAGTCCACCCTCGGCACTCTGCCGGAAGAAGTGGCCGGGAAGATCGTGGTTACCGAGGGCTATCCGATGCCTGTCTCGGTGGCGCAACTGGAGGCTGCAGGCGCCGTGGGCCAGGTCTATATCAACCCGGGCAGCCGCATCCACTGGGGGATCTGCACCACCATCTGGGGAACACCGGGGGAATCCCAGCGACACCTGAAGCCCACCACGCCCGTCGCGGCTATCAATCGCCCGGACGGCGACCAGTTGATCCAGGCCATCGAGGACGGGCTGGACCGGATCACGCTGCACACGGAATTGCAGGAAGGCTGGTTCGACTGCCCCCTCCCGGTCGCCCGTATCGACGGCCTCGAAAAGGACTTCCTGCTCGCGCACGGGCACTACGATTCGTGGGACATCGGTATCGGGGACAATGCGGTCGGCGATGCGACCCTTCTGGAACTCGCCCGCATCTTCCACGGACATCGCGACGAGCTGCGCCGCTCCCTCAGAGTGGCCTGGTGGCCCGCGCACTCCACCGGGCGTTACGGCGGATCCGCCTGGTACGCGGACAACTTCGGGCTCGAGCTGTCCAGGCACTGCGTCGCGACCGTCAACATCGACTCGCCGGGCTGCCGGGGCGCTACGAACTACGACCAGGTGGCATGGATGGCCGAGGCCGGAGAGGCTTGCCGCACCTCGATCCAGTCCGTCGCGGGCGTCGAGGCCGGACACGAGCGTCCCCCCAGGGCGGGGGACTACTCCTTTAATGAGCTGGGCATCTCGTCTTTCTTCATGCTCCTGTCGAACATGCCGCGCGAGGAGCGGGAGCGGCTCGGGTTCTACCCGGTCGGAGGGTGTGGCGGCAACATCGCCTGGCACACCGAGGCGGACCGGCTTGAGGTCGCCGACCGCGACAATCTCGAGCGCGACCTGCGTGTGTACATCACGGCGATCCTGCGATTCCTGGACGACGAGATCATCCCTCTGGATTTCCGCGAAACGATGGCCGAGTTGAACGAAGCGCTCGAGGGTTACGAGGCCACCATCACCAAGGACCTCGGAAAAAGAGGGTTCAACCTCGTTCCCGTCCGTGCCGCGTTCGACGCCCTCTCGCAACGGGTGGAGTCATTCTACGAGAACCTCGAGGAGGGGCATCTGGATCCCGCCGCCGCGAATGAAGTGCTTCTCAGGCTGGGCCGGATTCTGGTCCACTTGGGATACGCGGAGGGTGCCCGTTTCGAACACGATCCGGCGACGCCGCGCGCCCCGCTTCCCAAGCTGGCCAGGGTGCCCGAGCTGGAGCCCTTGCGGGAGGCGGAATCGGATCGATTCCTCTTTGTGATGACCGAAGCCCGGCGCCAGACGAACAAGGTCGTCGAGGGCCTGTCGGAGGCCAGCAGGCTTCTGGACGATGTCACAGGGGTGGCAGCAGCCGGGTAGGAGCCGGGGGGATCGGTCCCCCATTCCCGTGAACGTCGAGTTGAGGTGCCTCTGAGCGGATCGCTGCCCCGTACCGGAAGGCCGGCACCCCCCAACCTGTCAGTCAGCACCCGCCAACCTTGTCCGACGGCTGGAAACGTGCCAGCCTTACTGGCGGTCCACGGTTCGGACGGTATCGGTTCCCCATGGACCGCAACGCTTTGTCAGGTCCTTCAACAGTTCCGAGGAAACGAGCATGAAGAGAGTGTTCCGGGGCGCGTTCGTGTCCCTGGCCGGTATCGGCCTGCTGTCCGGGGCGCTGAGCGCCCAGGGCTTCGGTGAGGGTGTGGTCGTGAACGGAGACCAGATCCTCGTGGCCGCGACCCGTGGCCCGAGCGGGGGTGTGGTGTACGTCTACACCCGGAGCGGCGATAGCTGGATGGAGACGGGCAGGTTGACGGCTCCGGAGCCCGCCGAGGGAGACGGCTTCGGGAACGACGTGGCCGCATCGGGAGACCGTCTGCTCGTCACGTCCTTCAGTCCCTTCCCGCCGGCGAGTGGCGCCGTCCACGTCTATGTACGGACGGGGTCGGAGTGGCGGGAAGACGGAATGATCGTCGCCGAAGGCCTGCCCGAGGGAATGATCGTAGGGAGTTCCGTCGTGCTCAGCGGGGACCGGGCCGCCCTGAATGCGGCTGCACCGCGCGGGGGAGACGGCCTCGTACTCGTTTTCCGTCATGAGAACGGCGCCTGGGTTCAGGAGGCTGTGCTCGAGTCTCCCGGGGGAGAGGAACGCACCGCATTCGGCGTTACTCTGGCCCTGTCGGGCGACCTGCTGGTGGTTGGCGCGACCCAGGCCGATTCGGCGGCGGGGGCCGCGTACGTCTACGAGCGCGGAGCGGATGGCTGGACCATGACCGCCGAATTGACGTCCGATGATGGACCGGGGGCCTGGTTCGGCACCGAGGCTCTGGTCGTCGGGGACCGCATTCTGGTGGCGGCGGGCAACCCGTTCGGCGAGACCGCCGGCACCGTTGCCGCTTTCGCCCGCCAGGACGGCGAATGGACCGAGACGGGGACATTCATGGCCTTTGACGGCGGCGTCGGAGACATGTTCGGCTCGTCCCTGGCCAGCGACGGCGGCACACTGTGGATCGGGGCCGGTGGCGTGAACTCGCGCCGGGGAGCCATCTACGAATTCGCGACGGATGCCAACGGCGACTGGACCTCGGTCCGCAAGATCACCACAGCGGACCCGCGGGCCGGCGACGGAGTGGGAAGAGTAGTCGCCCAGGACGGCGATGTCCTCGTGTCCGGCATGCCCGGAGCCGACTACGGCGCCGGCACGGCCCAGATCTTCGAAAGAGATGGAGACGGCTGGAGCCCCGCCGCGTCGGTCTTCACGGAGATCGCGGAATTCGACCCGGTCGTCGGAGGGCAGCTCGACTGCTCGGAAGGCGAGGCCTCCGTGTTCGGCTGCAACGACATGGATCTCGTCGCATACCTTCCGGTCAGCGCACTGGGCGGCGAGCGCGGCACCCGCCTCAACGACATCTGGGGGTGGACCGATCCGGAGACCCAGCGCGAGTACGCCCTCGTGGGGCGCATGGACGGCACCTCGTTCGTCGACGTGACGAACCCGGCCAACCCCGTCGTGGTGGGGAACCTGCCCAGGACCGAAGGCATCCCGGGAACCTCCTGGCGCGACATGAAGGTGTACAGCGACCACGTGTTCGTCGTGTCGGACATCTCCGGGAATCACGGGATGCAGGTCTTCGACCTCACGCGACTGCGCGAGTTCTCGGGAACCATGCTCACCTTCGACGAGGACGCCCACTACGACCGCATCAACAGCGTCCACAACATCGTCATCAACGAAGAGACGGGCTTCGCATACGCCGTGGGCAGCAGCGCCGGGGGCGACACCTGCGGCGGTGGCCTCCATATGATCGACATCCGGGATCCGAAGAACCCCACCTTCGCGGGATGCTTCGCCGACGCGAACACCGGACGGTCGGGAACTGGGTACACCCATGACGCGCAGTGCGTCCTCTACCGTGGGCCCGACGAGGAGCACCACGGCAAGGAGATCTGCTTCGGCGCGAACGAGAACGCCCTCAGCATTGCCGACGTGACCGACAAGGAGAATCCTTTCGCGCTGTCGGTGGCCACCTACCCCAACATCGGCTACGCCCACCAGGGTTGGCTCACCGAAGACCAGGCCTACTTCTTCATGGGCGACGAAACGGACGAGTTCCAGCTGGTCTCGAACACGCGGACGCTGATCTGGGACGTCAAGGACCTCGACGAACCCATCCTCGCCAAGGAATTCTTCTCGGAGAACACGTCGAGCGACCACAACCTCTACATCGTGGGCGACCTGATGTTCCAGTCCAACTACAACAGCGGGCTGCGCGTGTTCGACGTCTCGGACGCGGAGAACCCCCGCGAGGTCGGCTTCTTCGACACGCTGCCGGGCCCGGACTCGCCAGCGATGCGCGGTTCGTGGAGCAACTACCCGTTCTTCAAGTCCGGGATCGTGGTCGTGACGTCGATGGGGGAAGGACTCTTCATCGTCAAGAAGAGGGGGCGGACCCCCATCTCATGAGAGGTGACAACGTCTTGAAACGAGGCATGGCGATGCATGGCAAATGGATGTTGGGAGGACTCCTGCTGGCCGGGATTGGCGTAGTGGCGTGTACGGCCGATGAAGAGGCCCCGTCCACCGAGCCGCCCCCGGCCGCCGAACGCGTCTACGTCGCGAACCAGTCCTCAGCGAGCGTTTCGGTGATCGACGCGGGGTCCGGCGAGGTGGTCGCGACGATCGACGTGATGCAGTACGGGTTCGACGCCAACTCGCGTCCCCATCACACGGCGGTGGATCCCGACGGCGGGCACTGGTACGTGTCGCTGATCGGCGGGGGGCACGTCCTGCGCTTCAACTCCGAGAACGAGCTGGTCGGCCGCGCGCCCTTCGAGACGCCGGGGCTGCTGGCCGTCGACCCGTCGTCCCGGAAGCTCTACGTGGGCCGCTCGATGATGGCGGTGAACCCCCCGCAGCGCATTGGCGTGATCCACCCGGTCGACATGGGCATCGAGGAGCTGGATGTCTTCTTCCCGCGTCCCCACGCCCTGGCCGTCGACCCGGGGACGGAGCGCGTCTTCGCGGCTTCCCTGGTCGAGAATCGCTTCGCGGTCCTCGGCGAGAGCTCCGGCCAGCTCGACCTTGTCAACGTCGACGGTCCCCCGCACACCTTCGTGCAGTTCGCGCTGTCCCCCGACCGCCGCCACCTCGTCGCGACGGCCCAGCTGACCGGGAAGCTCCTGGTCTTCGACGCCGCCGACCCCGCGGCCGGGCTCGTGGCCGAGGTGGACGTGGGCACGCAGCCGTGGCACCCCGTCTTCTCGCCGGACGGCGACCGGGTGTACTTCGGCGCCAAGGACGACGACGCCGTGATCGTGGTCGAGACCGACGGGTGGACCGTGGTGCAGCGGATCACCGCGCCGGGGATCGTGGAGCCGCACGGTAGCGCCGTCACCGCCGACGGGCGCTACCTGTTCGTGTCGAACCGCAACCTGAAGGGCACCTACACGCCCAACCGTGAGGTCGAGAACAACGCCGACGTGGGCACCGTGGTGAAGATCGACACGGAGACCTACGAGGTCGTGCAGACGATCGAAGTGGGCGCCTATCCGGCAGGCATTTCGATTGGGCCGGCAGGGTAGGACGGTGTCGGTCGAGAACTCCTTGGCGCGCAATGGCGTGTCTCGTGTGCGGTCCATCGTTGCGGCGGGCCGCGCGCTTGCAGCGAGTTCGGTGCCCGGCGGCACTCGGTACTCGCGCAGAATGATCCACTGGCTCCCGGGTGTGTCGCTGCTCTGCGGGCTCCTCGCCTTCGCCGCGGACGGCGCGGCCGGCCAGTCATCCCCCGCAGACGCCCGGTGGGAACGGATCATCTACGGCATCGAGGTGCGCGACGAAGCCGGCGACCTCATCGACCACCCCTTCCTGGGGGGCTTCAACCTGCCGCGCCCGCAGCTGGCCGACTCGGACGGCGACGGCGACCTCGACCTGTTCCTGCAGGAGCACTCCGACCGGATCATGTTCTTCCGCAACGACGGATCCGGCGCCAGCGACTACCGCTGGATGACCGACGCCTTCGAGGGTCTCTCGGTGGGGGAATGGTACCGGTTCACCGACGTGGACCTGGACGGCGACCTCGACCTGCTGGCCGAAGAGCCCTACAGCTACATCCGCTACTACCGCAACGACGGTGGTTCGGGGCCTGCCGCCTATGTCCTCGCGGCCGACACCCTGAAGGACGTCGCGGGCGAACCCATCTTCTCGGACCGCCAGAACATCCCCAACGCGGCCGACATCGACTGCGACGGCCAGCTGGACCTGCTCATCGGCCGCCTCACCGGAACGATCACCCGCTACGAGGCCGAGGACACCGACGAGAACGGCGTGCCCCGCTTCCGCCACATCACCGATTCCTTCCAGGACATCGAGATCGTGGCCGCCTTCCAGGGGCTCCGTCACGGGGCGAACACCATGGCGCTGGGAGACGTCGACCAGGACGGCGACCACGACCTCTTCTGGGGCGACTTCTTCGAAGCCGGCCTTCTCTTCATCGAGAACACGGGGACCTGCGGCCGCCCGGTGCTGCGCGGCACCCCGCAGCCCTTCCCCCCCGGCGACCCGGTCGCCACCTCGGGCTACAACGCCCCCGCCCTGGGCGACATCGACCAGGACGGCGACCTGGACCTCATCATGGGGGTCCTCGGCGGCGCCTTCGGCCCGGCCCGCACCGCGGTCGAGAACCTCCACCAGTTCGTACAGGACGGCGACGGCAACTTCACGGCCGTCACCTCCCGCCTGATCCGCACCGTCGACCTGGGCAGCGAGTCCATCCCCGCCCTCACCGACCTGGACGGCGACGGCGACCTGGACCTCCTCGTCTCCAACAAGATCGAGCCGGAGGACTCCGAGACGGGCGCGCTCTACGTCTTCGAGAATACCGGCACCGCGACCGCTCCGGCCTTCCACGCGCGCGGCAAGGTCCCGAACCTTCCCATCGCATACCACTTCGCTCCCGCATTCGGCGACCTGGACGGCGACGGCGACGACGACATGCTGCTGGGCGAGTGGCGGGACCGGATGGCGTACTATCGGAACGACGGGCGTAGCATGTTCTCGCGCAACGATCTTCTGCCGCGCTGGACGCTGGTCGACTCCGCCGCCGCCACGCTGACCCGCGGCCGCAACACGACCCCCACGCTGGGTGACCTTGACGGCGACGGCGACCTGGACCTCGTTGTCGGCGAGTCGTCGGGCGCGCTCAACTACTACCGGAACGACGGTGGCCCTGGCGCCCCGGACTTCCAGCTCGTCTCGGACGAGTTCCAGGATATCGACGTCGGCCGCCGCAGCGTTCCCACCCTGGTTGATCTGGACGGGGACGGGGATCTCGATCTGGCGGTCGGGTCGGAAATCTCGGGTCTGCGGATCTACCTCAATGAGGGAACGCGACAGGAGCCCGTCTTCGTCGAAACCGAGCCGTTCGGACCCGAGGTACCTGCGTACACCGCTCCGGCGTTTGCGGACATCGATGGTGACGGCGACATTGATCTGGTTGTGGGAGGGAACGGGGGCGGGCTGGTCGTTTTTCTCGGAACGGAGGGGGGTGCGCGGTGAATCTGGACGACATTCAGGCCGTGATCGACAGCGCCAAGGTGCGCGACGACGGAAAGCTGGAAGAGTTCATCCGGCGCATGTCGCCGGCTTCGACCGAAGATGAGGTCGAGGATGCGGCCAAGGTTGCCGTGGAGGTGGTCGAGATGGTGCCGATCGTGCTGGCCTGCGCGGCGCAGGCCGCCGAGCAGCACCGCCTGACGACGGTGGTCATGCCCATACTGGACCACGCCGCGCGCTACTTCATCAACCCGGTGGACCTGATACCGGAGATGACCCAGGGAATGGCCGGACTTCTGGACGACACCTACCTGGCGTTCCGGATCCTGGAGAACCTGAACCGCGGGTCCCCACCGCTCATGGAGACCGATTTCGCCGTGCCGCTGCGCTTCCTGCGGAGGCTCCTGGGGGAAGAAATCAGCCGCAAGCTGGACGCCGCGTCGATCTTCGCGCTTCAGGATGTCTCCACCCAGGTGACCCGTGCGCGGGCCGAGGCGGGGCACCAGTCGTGATTGGGGAAACGAGGCGCCGCCGAACGACGTAGGAAATGGAAAACGGGGTTCGCCCCGGGAAAGGAACGAAAAATGATACTCGAGTCGATCGGACTGGGAGTGGCGGGAGCGGCGGGGTTGTTTGGACATGTAAAGACAAAGGACTTCGTGCGCCGGAAGCTGCGGTACACGAAAGTTGCGGAGAAGTCGGCGAGCGGGATGGGGTTGGCTACAGGTGCGGTCGCTACCGTTGCAATAGCTGCCCTGCCGGTGGTGACGTTGCTGCCGGCAGTGATTGTGGGCGCGGGCATCGGCTCGGGGGTGGCGTTCGGCATCAAGCAGGCGAGGGGGAAGTAGCCGGCGTCGACCCCGTGCGGAGTTCCACCAGCCTCCGGCAACCATTCAGAGAGCAGCCCCCGTGAGCCACGACAAGCGAACCGTCCGGGTGTGGGTCCTCTACGACTTCGCCAACTCCATCTACCCGGCGGTCGTCACGACCGCGGTGTTCCCGATCTTCTACCGCGGACGGATCGTCGGCGGGGAGGGGGGACTGGGAGAACTCTGGTGGGGTTGGGCGGTGGCCGCTTCGGCGCTCATCGTCGCCTTTACGTCGCCGCTTCTGGGCACTATCGCTGACCGCAGCGGTGCCCGCAAGCGCTTTCTGGCTTTCTATGTGGTCACCTGCCTGATCGGGGTGGCCCTAATGACCACCCTGGAGCCGGGGATGATCGTCGCCGGCTTCTTCTTCTTCGTCATTGCAAACGTCGGATTCGAGAGCGCGAACGTCTTCTATAACGCGTATCTCCCTGACATCGTTCCGCCCGAACGTCTGGGCCGCACCTCGGGCCACGGCTACGGTCTGGGATACCTGGGATCGGCGATTGGCCTGCTGCTCGTGATCGGCTTCGCACGGGCGGAGCGCTTTGAACTCGTGTGGCTTACGGTCATCGCGTTCTTCGCCGTATTCTCGATCCCGGGCTTCCTGTTTCTGCCGAAGGGACGGAAGGGCGGGATGGGCATCGTGCAGGCCGCATCGAAAGGGTTCGCCGACTTCAAGCGAATTACCGCCGAGGTTTGGGGCTACACGAACCTGAGGCGGTTCCTCTTCGCCTTCTTCTTCTACATCGACGGGGTCCTCACCATCATCGTGATGGCTGCGATCATCGCGCAGGGCACCTTCGGCTTCGACCAGCAGCAGGTGATCATCCTCTTCCTCATCGTGCAGTTCTCGGCCCTCGCCGGCGCGTTCGCGCTGGCCAAACCCGCCGACACGGTCGGGCCAAAGAAGGTGCTGACGGGGGTGCTCTTCCTCTGGGTCGCCGCGGGCATCTCCGCGTACTTCGTCGAGAGTTCGAGCGTGTTCTACGGGCTGGCCGTCGCCGCCGGGTTCGGTCTGGGGTCGGTGCAGTCGGCGAGCCGGGCGCTGATGGCCTCGCTGATTCCCGATGGCAGGGAGGCCGAACTGTTCGGCTTCTATGCGCTGTGCGGAAGATCCTCCTCCGTTCTCGGCCCTCTTCTTTTCGGCGGGGTCACCTATTTGGCGGGGGGCAACCAGCGCCCCGGATTCCTGGTGCTCACCGGGTTATTCCTGATTGGGCTGGTGCTGCTGCAGCGGGTACACGACCCCAGGGCGCCCGCCGCGAAAGCGAGTCCAGCATGACCATCGACGCCACCGAACGGCGTGCGGCAGTGCGCGACCGCGTCCCCGATGGCGCGAACCTGGGAGGTGGCGGAGTACGAGGCCGACGTGGCCGCGGCGGGGTTCGTGGAGGTGGCCGTGGAGTTCGGGCGGCCCTACCCTTCCGGTCACATCCTGGCCGACCCGCGGGTACAGGCGGTCATAGAGCGTGAACCGTGGCGGGAGGGGGAGGTGCGGGACTTCGTGGAGTCGATCCACGGAGGGGCCATCGCGGCCGTGAAACCTGACCATCGAAACTGAACTGAACCGAAAGGAACGATCCCTTGCGACACACGCCATTCATCGCGGCCGCGGCCGCCACACTTCTCAGCGCCTGCGCCTCCGGCGGACCCGCCCCCGGCGAGGCGCCGGCTGACAATCCGTTCCGGTACGATGTCCCGGCGCCCCCCACGGCCACCTACCAGTTGGCCGACACCATGACCACGATCATGACCATGCCCCAGGGCGAAATGGATATGGCCATCTCATCCGCCACCACGATTGAGCTCACGTTTGCGGCGGACTCCGGCGGCGTGCGTGCAACCGGCACAGTGGCGGACCACTCGTCGACGATGGCCAGTACCATGATGGGCAACATCGAGATGGGTGGCGACGGCGTAACGGGCAGTCTCGAGTTCGTGATCGGTCCGCTGGGCGAGGTGGAGATGATATCGACACCCGAAGTCCCCGGGGACGGTGTCATGCCGGCGACACCCATCTCTTTCGACCCGCGGGCGCTGCTGCCCCGCTTCCCCGGCCGTCCGCTCGAACCCGGCGACACGTGGGCCGATACCGTGACCGTTTCGGCGGACGTGGGCGGGCTCGATCTGCCGGTTCCGGTTACCGGGACCTCGGAAACCAAGACCGTCTACACCTATGCACTGGTCGGAGACACCCTGGTCGATCGACGGACGCTCCAGAAGATCACCGTGAGCGGCGTGATGACCGAGCGGCCCTCCCTGGAGCAGGGCGGCGAACCGGTCGGCTCGGACATGATCAACACCGTGGAAGGGTACGTCCTCTGGGACGCCGAGCGCGGACTGGTAGCCGTCGCGGACCTGGTCCGGACCATAGATGGATCGGTGGATATGATGGGTGCGTCGATGTCGATGACGGGGGGTGGGGTGTTGAAGCTGCGGCTGGTGAACTGACGGGGGTGCGGCCACACCGCCCCCCTCCAAACGGAATCCCGAGCAAGATGGAGAACGTGCAGATGAACCTGGCGAACAACATGAAGACGGTGACTGGAGTTGCTTTCCTGATGAGCCTGGCCCTCGTCGGCCTGTCGAGGGCGGACGCACTCGCGCAGGGTTATGGAAGAGTGGTTGCGGTCGCCGACGGCGAGGTGGTGGTCGGACATCCGGGCTGTAGCGGGGTGGCCGGGGGCTGCGTCTACACCTACGCGAAGAACGGCGATGAATGGACGGAGACTGGCACCATCATGAGTCCGGACGCGGCCATCGGCGACGGGTTCGGCACGGGCCTGGCCGCTTCGGAGGGACGCCTGCTGGTGGTTGCGGCGAATGCGGACAGTGGGGAAGCCGGGCGCATCTACGTCTTCACCAGGACCGCGGACGGCTGGACCACGGACGGCACGATCGTGCCGGAAGGCCTCCCCGAGGGTGCGCTGCTGCGCAATGTGGTGCTCCGCGGGAATCTGGCCGCGGCCGCCGTCTCCCTGCGCCCGGAGCCGCCCGCGCGGCCGTCCGACGGCCCGGTTCTGGTCTTCCGCGACACGGGCGACGGGTGGGTCCAGGAAGCCATGCTGGAGTCTCCCTTCAACCGGCGGTCGCGCTTCGGAAGCTCGCTCGCCCTGGGTGACGACATGTTGGTGATCGGCGCGTCCCGGGCCGGAGCGCTCGCGGGTGCCGCCTTTGTCCACGAGCCCGGTGCGGATGGCTGGAGCGTCGCCGGCGAACTGACGAGCCCGGACGGACCCGCTTCGTTCTTCGGTGCCGCCGTGGCCGTCGCGGGTGACCGGATCCTCGTCTCGGCCGGCAACCCGACGACGCAGCCAGGCCGCGTCCTCGCCTTCGAGCGCGACGGCGAAGGGTGGATCGAGAGCGGCCGCGTGCAGGCGCCCGACGGCGCCGCCCGGGACCGGTTCGGCTCCACCCTGATCACCGACGGTGCGATGGTCTGGGCAGGCGCCCCCGGTCTGGACGAACAACGGGGTGCGATCTACGAGATCGTCCTGGACGACACCGGCTGGGGCCCGGTCCAAAGGGTGCGCGGCGGCGCGGACGGCGGGTCGCAGCTGGGTGCCCGCCTCGCCTACGCCGACGGCGTGCTCGTCGCGGGCAACCCCGGGGCCGACAACGGCCTGGGTACCGCCTTCATCATGGACGGCGGCCCGGGCAACTGGTCCGAGGGTTCAACCGTGTTCAAGGACGTGGACGAGATCGAGGCGGTGCTGGGCGGCCAGGTCGACTGCGCCGGGGGCGAAGCCACCGCCTTCGGCTGCAACGAGGTGGATCTCGTGGCCTACATGCCGGTCTCGCAGCTGGGTGGCGCGCGCGGGGTGCGCGTCAACGACATCTGGGGCTGGACCGACCCGGAGACCAACCGGGACTACGCCATCGTGGGGCGCAGCGACGGCACGTCGTTCGTGGACGTCACCGATCCGCCCAACCCGTTCCTCGTGGGCAACCTGCCCAGGACGGAAGGGGCGCCGAGATCGGGTTGGCGGGACATGAAAGTCTACAAGGACCACGTCTTCGTAGTCTCCGACAACGCGCCCGGACACGGCGTGCAGGTCTTCGATCTCTCCAGACTGAGAGAGTACGCCGGGGAGCCGCTCGCGCTCACCGAGGACGCGCTCTACGACGAGGTCGGCAGCGTGCACAACATCGTGATCAACGAGGAGACCGGCTTCGCCTACGCGGTGGGTTCCAGCGGCGGTGGGGATTCCTGCGGCGGCGGCCTCCACATGATCGACATCCGCGACCCGAAAAATCCGACCTTCGCGGGCTGCTTCGCTGACGAGAGGACGGGCCGTTCAGGCACCGGTTATTCCCACGACGCCCAGTGCGTCGTCTACAGCGGCCCCGATGAGGAGCACCACGGCAAGGAGATCTGCTTCGGCTCCAACGAGACCGCGCTGAGCATCGCCGACGTCACCGACAAGGAGAACCCGATCGCGCTGTCGATGGCCGAGTACCCCAACGTCGGGTACACGCACCAGGGATGGCTGACCGAGGACCAGGCCTGGTTCTACATGAACGACGAGCTGGACGAGACCGGCGGCCAGGTGTCGAACACCCGCACCCTGATCTACGACGTCGCGGACCTCGACGACCCGCTGCTCGTCAAGGAGCACTTCTCCGAGAACACCTCCAGCGACCACAACCTCTACATCGTGGGCGACCTGATGTACCAGTCGAACTACAACAGCGGGCTGCGCGTGTTCGACATCGCCGACCGTGAGAACCCGCGGCCCGTGGGCTTCTTCGATACGGTCCCGGGCGAGGATTCCCCGTCGATGAACGGGTCGTGGAGCAACTATCCCTTCTTCAAGTCGGGGATCGTGGTGGTGACGTCGGGGGGTGAGGGGTTCTTCGTGGTGAAGTACCGGGGGAGGAGGCCGGTGTCGTAAGGGGGGCCGCTACCCCCCCGCGCTCCTCCTCGGCGGACGGCAACGCGGCCACGTCCCCGGCTGACCCGTCCGCGCGTTGACCGGCAGCACCCGCTGCGTCACGTCCAGCCGCTCCGGATCCTCCGACGCCGCGTAGACCAGCATGGCCGCCAGCGTCGCGTTGTTGCGCAGGTCGTCGAAAACGATCTTGTCGAAGGTGTCGCGGTTGGTGTGCCAGGTGTACTGGCGGTAGTCCGGGTAGTTGGACTGGAGACGGAACCCCGGCGCGGGCTTGCAGATGAAGGACATGTGGTCCGAGCCGCCGGTTTCGGGGACCCCGGGGATGTCCAGTTCGATGTGCCCCGTGATCTCGGGCGGCATGATCTCGAACCAGCGGGCGAAGTGCTTGCCGGCGCCCAGGAACCCCTGCATGCGGATGTAGTCGATCCGCCAGGTGCCGTTGTCCTGGTTGAATGCGGCCTGAAGCCCTTCGACCACCTCCGGATTGTCGGCGGCGAAGGCGGTGGAGCCTATCAAACCCTGCTCCTCACCCCCCCAGTGCCCCACCAGGATGGTGCGGCGCGGGTTCGGGTAGGTGGCCTTCAGGATGCGCATCGCTTCGTGCATCATGATGGTGCCGGTGCCGTTGTCGGTGGCGCCTGTCGCGCCGTCCCACGAGTCGAGGTGGGCGCTGAGGACGACGTATTCGTCGGGGAGTTCGGTGCCCAGGATGGTCGCGACCACGTTGAAGGCGGGGACGTCGCCCAGGAACTCGGCGTCGGCGTCGAGGCGAATGCGGGGCCCCTGGCCGTGCTCGGCGAGCCGGAAGACCAGCGAGTAGTCCTCTCAGGAGAGGTGGACCGAGGGGATTTCGCGGGTCTGGGACCGGAAGATCTTGTCGACGCCCCAGCCGCGGGACCAGCGGCCGGTGAGTAGGCCGAGGGCGCCGGCTTCCTCGAGTCGCTGCGTGCCGCCGCCGCCGAGCCACCGCTGGGACTGGCTGGACCACTCCTGGCGGGCCTGATTGCGGGCCTCGGTCATGCGCTCGAAGGTTTCGGGGGTGGCGTGGTCCTGCCAGGACTGGTCCTCGCGGCAGGTGGGTTCGGCGAAGGTAGTGACCACGAACTTGCCAGCGACGGACGGAAGCCACGCTTCGAATTCCTCGGCGCTGGACATCGGAGGGACCACGACGACTTCGCCCTCGACGGGGCCGTCGGTGCCGGGACTCCACGCCAGGATCATCCCTTCGAGGGTGCGGATCCGGGGCTCGATGAGGTCGATGTGGGTGATTCCGCGGTTCCAACCCGTCCAGGTGCCGTAGTTCTGGCGTTCGGCGGCGATTCCCCAGCGCTCGTAGTTCGCGATGAGCCAGTCGGCGGAGCGGGCGTAGGCAGGGGTGCCCATGAGGCGCGGGCCGATGGAGTCGAGCAGGGCCTGGGAGAGTGCGAAGACCTGGCTGCCGTCGCCCATGCCCTCGGCCCACATGGCCTGGATGACGGGGTCGTTGGTGGGGAAGGTCTGGGCGGTGAGGGGGGTGGGGGGAAGGGTGGCGGTGCAGAGGGCGGTGGCCGTCGTGAGGAGGGCTTTGAATGGGGGGGTGGTGGGCATGGGTGTTGTGGTGGGCTGAAGGGTATGCCGGGCGGCGGCCGACTGGCTGCCGGGGGGAGAAGCTAGTCGGCGCTTGACGTGCCGCAAGTCCGCCTGGTGAGCTACGAAGGGATGCAGCGGTTACGCCTTGAGTCACACCCTCCGACTGATGCCCTCCCGCAACGCCAACGGCGCGTCACTCCGCGACGAGGTTCCAGGGATTCAGAGCATGCGGCAGCAAGAACCAGATTCCGATGCCGGCTACCACGCCGATCTGGTCGCCAAGGCCATCAGGTTCGCCAAACCTGAGAAGAACGAACACAACGGCCAGGAGCAGTGCGCGCAGCAAACCGTCTGGCCGCCAGGCGTCAGGTGGTGGGTGTTCCATGATGGCTCGACTACGGCGGCGCAAACGGCCGGGTTTCACCGACGATGATGCCGTGATCGCCGGGAGGGGAGAGCAGCCCCTACCACCACCAGAGCGCGGGCGCGCCCATCTCCCTCGGCCAGATCTCTCTCAGCGTATCGCCCTCGTAGAGACGGCCATTCTTCATCACGTAGCGGATGGCGAGCGTGTTGAGGATGTCGTCGAGCGGGTTTCGGTCGAGCACCTGAAGGTCCGCCAGCTTCCCCACCTCGATCGATCCGATGTCCCGGCCGAACCCGATCGCCTCGGCCCCGTTGATCGTCGCGGCCCTCAGGATCTCCCATTCGGGCACGCCCCCCATCGCGTGCATCTCCAGCTCCCAGTGGAATCCGAGGCCGTCGAAGTCCCCGTGGCCGCCCATCGCGACCTTCACCCCGTCCTCGATCATCGTGCGGATCCCCTCCGCGTGCTGGACGAAGATGTACTGGCCGGAGGCGTACCAGTTCGATTGGCGCAGGGACGCCCGGTCGACATCGGCGTGTGGCATGAAGCGGCGGAGCTTGGGGTCGTCGTGGAAGTCCCTGCGGGTGAAGAAGTAGGTGCGTCCCTTCGGTCCGCCGAAGGTGGTGGTGAGGGTGGCCGTGTGCACCTGGCCCGTCTGCACCAGGAGTTGGGACAGATCCCGGTAGACGGGGTAGATGGGCCAGCCGTGCCCCATCTCCGGATACCCGTCGAGCGCATCGTTCACGTCCTTCTTCACATCGTAGTAGGGCTCGGTGACGGCCGTGACCTCCTTTTCCGCCGCCGCCTGCAGGAGCCACTGGAGCACGCGTCGTTCACCGGCCCCGTACTGCTTGATGTATCGGGTGTTGTAGAAGTCGGCGTAGCGGGCGACCACGTCTCTCGCGTCGTCGAGGCTCGTGATGTTGTTGCCGCCGCTCAGCACGGGACCGGTGGCGTACATCCTCGAACCGATCATCTCTCCGGCCCTCAGCAGGTCGGAGTAGCCGAAGACGTCCGTGCCCGTCGACGGATCCCGAATCGTCGTGACCCCGTAGGCGAGCATGATCATGAAGGTCCAATCCCGGTCTCGCATGACCTCGCCTCGCCCGAAGCCGCCGGCGTGTCCGTGACTGTCGACATAGCCCGGCAGAATCGTTTTGCCGGAGACATCGATGGAGCGGGCTCCCGTGGGGATGTCCACGCTTCCGCTGCTCCCCACGGCGACGATTCGGTTGTCGGTCACAACGATGTCGCCCCGCTCGATGACCTCGCGCCCGTTCATGGTGAGGATGCGGGCTCCGCGCAGGGCGACGGTCCCGCCGGGCTTGTCGGCCGGGACGCGCAGCACGACATCGGTGCGCGTCGTCGCTACCGAATCTTCCGCGGTGACGTCGTGGGTGAAGAAGGACCGCCCCAGCGAGTAGTGCACGCTCCCGGAATCGTGGGACCAACCGGGGAACATGGCCCCGATCGTCGTGATCTTCTTCACCAGGACGGACGCTCCCGCGGGATTGGCCACCGAAACGCTGATCCCGCTGACCCCGGGAAGCGTGACGAGATAGGCCTGCGGCCCTCCGCCGCCCAGCGCGTATGCGTACTGCCGATCGGGCGAGATGAGGAGTTGCTGGACTCCGGAGACGGTCAGTTCGGTGCGCCGGTCATTCCCGTCCCACTCCATCGACTCGAGTCTGTCGCCGACGTTGACCCAGGCCCGCGACGTGTCGTCGGTGAACTGCGGGGTGCCGCGCCCCTTGGCAATCACCGTCGCGGAACCACCGGCGGCGGGAAGCCACACGAGTTCCACGTCCCCGCCGAAGCTTCCCTGCGCCCGGTCGTAGACCGAGTGCCGCACGGCCACGATGCGGCTGCCATCCGCGGAGTAGACCGCCTTTTCGTAGAAGCCGGGCTCCTCGGTGAGCCGTTGGGGCGAGGCCGGCCCCGTCCCCGATGGCAAGGCCACATTCTGGACCGTCCCCTCCGGATTCGTTCCTCCCCGCCAGGTCACGTAGGCGATGTGACGACCATCCGGCGACCAGACCGGGTCGTGCTCGACCACTCCGGCGGCATCGGTGACACGGTGGGGTACGCCCGCGGGCAGATCCATCAGCCAGAGCTTGTTGAGGGCGGTGAAGACGAGCCTTGTCCCATCGGGAGAGGGGCGCGCGCCGCGGATCTGCTGGATTTCGACCGTGTCGTCCTCGATCCGGTAGTCGAAGCGGACCAGGGGTCCGGCGGGTAGCTCGATGTCCGCGGTGAAGGGGATTTCGGTCATCTCGCCCGAAGGCACCGCCATGCGCCGGATCTTCCCGCTGGCGTAAAGGATCAGCGCGTCGCCGTCCGGAGTGAAGGCCGAGGCGGGCATCAGGTCGCGCGAGAAGATCCCCTCCTGCTCGTCGCGCTGCACGTCGGTGTGCAGCCAGCGCTCCTCCCCGGTCTCCAGATCGCGGATGCGGAGCCCCTGCCCATGCTCGTCGCGCGCGCCGAACACGAGCCACCGGCCGTCCGGACTGACCACGGGACGGAGCGCGCCGCCCGCATTGCTCGCGACGGGGGTGGTCTCCCCTGTCTCCCGATCCAGGACGAGTATCCTCCATCCGCCGGGGCGGGGCTGACCGTCGGAGCTCACGTAGAGGTAGCGCGGGTCGGAGCCGAAAGCCGCTCCGAGGAGACTCGTCGTCTCCCCCAGGTCAAGCTTGATCCCCCTTCCACCCCGCAGATCGTAGAGCATGATGTCGTAGGCACGCTGGTCGTACTGCCGCGAAGGAAACCCGCCACCCCTCGAACTGCCCTGCCCCTTCGACACCACGATGTGTCCGTCGGGCGTCCACTCCGGCGACTGGAAGCGGTTAGTCATCCCATTAGTCAGCATCTCGGGTTCGCTGCCGTCGGCGTTGGCGAGCCAGACGTTCTCGCCACCGTTGCGGTCGCTGACGAAGACGATCCGGTCGCCGCCGGGGGAGAAGCGCGGCTGCGCGTCGTAGGCGATCCCGCTCGTGATGCGCGTGGCCGCGTCCCCGGAAACCGGGATCGTGTAGAGATCCCCCAGCAGTTCGAAGACGATCGTGCGCCCGTCCGGACTGACGTCCAGATCGATCCAGGTGCCCTCGTCGGTCGTGAACGCGATGGTTCGTGTGGTCTGGAGGGGGAGTGCGTCGGCGGTGTCCGGGGGTGCTGCGGTCGTGTCCGGGTCGGCCTCCTGGGGCGACGCGGGCGCGGCGAACATGAGGGTGCATGCGAGCAGTCCGTGGACGAAGTCGGCCGAGTACCGAGAGCGGCGAGGCGTCGGGCTGGTGGGGGGATTCTGTCCACGGGCCAGCCCCCCCATGAGTCGATGGTAGTGGCGCAGCTGCATCCTTCGCTCCTCTTCGCCCGAGTGACCGGTGACGTCCGCGAGTCAGGGGGGAGCATAGGAATGGGGGACGGGCGGAGCAATATCGGCAGGCTCGCTGTTCCGGTTCCCCCCCGACGCGATATGTTGAACCCGAGTCGCGCCAACGGTGCGCTCACGCAAACCAGACACCACCTCCAAAAGGAAGAGATGCACGAATGACCAGGAAGCGCCTGTCTCCGGTCACGTTTGCCGCGATCGCGGTGCTATTCACCGCCGCCACCCTCGCTCCCCCCACCCCCGCCACCGCCCAGACCGCGTCCCCCCGCTTCTCCGACGACCTATTCGGCAGCCTCCGCTACCGCTACGTCGGCCCCTCGCGCGGCGGCCGCGTCACGGCGGTCGCGGGCCACCGCGCCCACCCCTCTACCTTCTACATGGGCGCCACCGGCGGCGGCGTCTGGAAGACGACCGACCGCGGCCACAACTGGCGCAATATCTCCGACGGCTATTTCGGGACAGGCTCGATCGGCGCGATCAGGGTGGCGGACTCGGACCCGGACATCGTCTACGTGTCGACCGGGTCGGACGGGATCCGCAGCAACGTCATCATCGGTGACGGGGTCTACAAGTCCACCGATGCGGGCGAGACCTGGCAGCACCTCGGCCTGGAGCTCACCGGCAACAGCGGCGCGGTCCTCATCCATCCCGACGACCCCGACCTCGTCTACGTCGCGGCCATAGGGAACCCCTTCGCCCCCAACCCCGACCGCGGCGTCTACCGCAGCCGCGACGGCGGCGCGAACTGGGAGAACGTCCTCTTCGTCTCGGACAGCACCGGTGCGGTCGACCTCGAGTTCGCCCCCGACGACCCGAACACCGTCTACGCCAGCATGTGGCGCGGCGAGCGGAAGCCCTGGACGATCATTTCGGGGGGGCTGGAGGGCGGCATCTACATTTCGCGCGACGGCGGCGACACCTGGAACCAGGCCACCGACGGGCTGCCCACCGGCCTCCGCGGCAAGTCCGACCTGGCGGTCAGCCCCGGCGACCCCGACCGCGTCTACGCCCTCATTGAGGCGCCCCCCGACACCGGCGGCGTCTACCGCTCCGACGACCGGGGCGCCACCTGGCGGCAGGTCACCGATTTCCAGCCGATCCTCAACCGGCCCTTCTACTACATGAATCTGGAGGGTCATCCCACCGATCCCGACATCCTCTGGGGGATGGCCGAGGGCCACTGGATGAGCACCGACGGCGGCCGCAGCTGGCAGTCGCGGCGCACCCCCCACGGCGACAACCACGACCTGTGGATCAACCCGGACAATCCGGACATCATGATCCAGTCGAACGACGGCGGCGCCAACGTCTCGATCGACGGGGGCCAGACCTGGTCCACCCAGCTGAACCAGCCCACCGCCGAACTCTACCAGGTGGATGTCTCGGACGACTTCCCCTACCGCCTCTACGCCGGCCAGCAGGACAATTCCACCATTTCGGTGCCCAGCCTGCCGGAACGCTCGGAGCCCGGCGGGCCGCAGTCCGCCTGGGAGTCGCACGGGGGCTGCGAAACCGGCCCGGTAGTCCCCAAGCCCGGCGATCCCGACATCGTCTACGCCAACTGCAAGGGCCGTTTCGGGCTCTACAACCGCAGAACGGGACAGGAGCAGCACTACTACGTGGGCATGGCCAACCTCTACGGGCACAACCCGCGCGACCTGGAGTACCGCTTCCAGCGCGTTGTCCCCATCCATGTTTCGCCGCACGACCCGAACAAGGTCTACCACGGCTCGCAGTTCGTGCACGTCACCACCAACGGCGGCCAGCGCTGGGAGACCATCTCGGACGACCTCACCGCCTTCACCCCGGAAACCCAGGTCATTTCGGGACATCCGATCACCCTCGACGTGACCGGCGAGGAACACTTCTCGGTCCTCTACGACATCCAGGAGTCGGTGCTCGAGCCCGGCGTGATCTGGGCGGGCGCCAACGACGGTCCCGTGCACGTCACCCGCGACGGCGGCACCAGCTGGACCGACGTGACGCCCCCCGGCATGGACCCGTACGGACGCGTGCAGACGATCGAGGTGTCCCATCACGATCCCGCGAAGGCCTATGTAGCCATTCTCCGTTACCAGCTGGGCGATTTCGCTCCGTACGCCTACCGCACCGAGGACTACGGCGCGACCTGGACCCGCATCACGACCGGCGAGAACGGCGTCCCGGGCAACCATCCCGTGCGCGTCGTGCGCGAGGATCCCGACCGCGAGGGCCTGCTCTACCTGGGCACCGAGTTCGGGATGTTCGTCTCGTTCGACGACGGCGGCTCCTGGCAGCCCTTCCAGCTCAACCTTCCGGTGACGCCCGTCACGGACATGAAGGTCGTGCACGGGGACCTGGTTTTGTCGACGATGGGCCGGGGTTTCTGGATCGTCGACAACCTCGCGCCGCTCCACGAACTGGACGACCGTGTAGCCAGCGCTAGCGCACACTTCTACCAGGTGCGCGACGTGTACAGGCTGCGTTACGGCGGTGGCTTCGGGGGACGCAGCGGGGCCCGGCCGAGCTATCCGCAGGCGGGCGCCCAGATCGATTACACGCTGTCCGACGCCGTGACCGGTCCGCTCACCCTGGACATCGTGGACGCGGCGGGCGTCCTGGTCCGCTCCTTCTCGAACGAGGGGCCCGGCGAGTACACCGTCCCCGCCGAGCCCGGCATGCGCGAGTGGCGCCTGGAGCGCTTCGGAACGCCGCGGCTTCCCGACGGCGCGGGGACGCACCGCTTCACCTGGGACCTGTCTCATCCGGGCCCGTGGGCCCCCAACCCGGGACGATCGGGGCGCGGTGGCCCCATGGTTCCGCCCGGGACATACACGGCGCGTCTGTCGGCCGGGGACTGGAGCGCGAGCCACGCCTTCGAGGTCATGCTAGACCCGCGCGTCGCGGCGGAGGGGATCGACGAGGGGCTTGTGCGTCGTCAGGTCGACTTCGCGCTCGAGGTGCGGGACGCGCTGAGCGAGGCGCGGCTGGCCGTGCACCGCATCGAGGAGGCGCGGGAGCGGGGCGGGGGCCGGCTCGCCGCCGAGATCGAGGCGGTGGAGAAGGAAATGGTCACGGAGCCGCGGCGCTATTCGCGCCCCATGCTGGTCGACCAGCTGCAGTACCTGTACGGCAACCTTACCCGCGCCGACCAGGAACCGGGCGAGGACGCAGTGAGACGCTACGACCAGTTGAACACGGCGTTGCAGGGGCATATTCGGACGTTGGAGCGGTTGCTGCGGGCGAATATCTCGGATGGTGGCGGTGGGTCGGCCGCGGCGCGTGGGGCGGGTCAGGCCGATGACCGTGGGGCTTCGGCGGGGGCCGGACGCTAACCCATGGATCTCGGACTGAAAGGCAAGGTCGCCGTCGTCACGGGCGGCAGTCGTGGCCTGGGCTACTACAGCGCGCGGTCGCTGGCAGGCGAGGGGGCGCGGCTTGCGATCTGTGCGCGGGGTGCCGAGGGGCTGGAGGCGGCCGCCGAATCGCTGCGGGCTCTTGGCGCCGAGGTGCTGGCCGTGCAGTGCGACATCGCGGCGGCGGACGGCGCGAACACGCTGCTCGACGCCGTACGCGACCGCTACGGCGCCCTCGACATTCTCGTCAACAACGTGGGCGGCAACCGTCGCGGCCAGTTCGAGGAAACCAGCGACCAGGACTGGCTCGACATCATCGAGCTGAATGTGCTGGCGGGGTTCAGGGCCAGCCGCGGCGCGATCCCGATGATGCGCGAGCGGGGCGGCGGCTCGATCGTCTTCGTTTCATCGGTCTTCGGGCGGGAGAAGGGCGGACCGGGACTGTCGATCTACAACACGACCAAATCGGCTCTGATCTCCGCCGCCGGGATCATGGCGCTGGAGTTGGCGAAGGACGGGATTCGCGTGAACTGTGTCGCGCCGGGGTCGATCCGCTTCGAGGGGGGCAGCTGGGACAAGCGCGTGAAGGCCGACCCGGATGGGATGCGGGCGTTTGTAAGAGCCAACCTGCCGCTTGGGCGGTTTGGGCGGGCGGAAGAGGTGGGGGACGTTGTGACGTTCCTGGCGTCGGAGAGGGCGAGCCTGATCACGGGAGCGTGCATCGCGGTGGACGGGGCGCAGGGGAGGTCGCTGGTGTAACGGGACCTGTCCCACGCGGCCAAATGTAAAGTGTAATTTACATTATGTAATGTAGAGATTACACATCGATTCGACCCATCACATCCCCCAAACCGTGATCCGCTTCCCGTCCCGGGTGCGCTCCTCCCGGAAGACCCGCTCCTCCCAACTCCTCCCCTCGCGCATGTCGAATACGACCAGGTGCCCGGAGTCCGCTCCTGACAAGTCCATGTGACCACCCGGTGGAGAAATGCCTGCAACACCAGTTGCGGTCCCGCCTCCTTGTAGTCCGCCCTCTCCACCCAGTGCTCGGAATTCTCCCTAAAGAACTGCTGGAAGGCGGCCAGGAGTTTTTCGAGGTTCAGGCCGCCGTCGGGGTCGATGTACCACGCCCGTTCCTGCCGGAGCGCCTGGCGAAGCACCTCGGTGAGTTCGCGTGACACCACTTCGGCGTAGATCGGGTTGGCGATGCGCACCGGGTCGTCCGCGGCGACCAGGCCCAGGTCACGCACATACTCCCAGTCCCGGAGTGAGTACTTGGCGTCGCCACCGCTCAGTAGCGGCTCAATGACCCGCCGCACGCGCGGCTCCCGGAGCTTGTCGGCGAGCTGGTCCAGGTGCGTCTCGCGACGTTGAATCAGTGCTTCGCGGGCACTGTAGACGTCCCGTCCGGCTATGGGATTGTCGCGCGTCCGGATCGCCTCGTGCTCGAAGCACATTTCCTTTGCGAGCGCGTTGACAAGCCACGGCTGGCCACGGGTCTGCTCCCACACCGCCATGACGGCTGCCGCGGAGAACTCCTGGCCGGCGGCGGCGGTGTGTTGGCCAAGTAACACGCGGACTTCGTTCTCGCTGAAGTCGCCCAGGCGCAGCGACCTGGCCTTGATGTTGAAAGCGCTGCCGCCGGCGATGACGTGCTTCTCCGAGCTCGCGTGAATACGGTAGTCACGAACATCGCGAACGCCGCAGAGGACTACACTCTGCGGGAAGCGTTCCGGGCGATTGATATATCCGGCCCGGAGCTGCCGCAGCACGGACAGCAGCGAGTCGCCCACGAGTGCGTCGATCTCGTCGAGCCGCCGTTGAGCAGGTCCCGCAGCGCCAGAAGCGCCGAGGTCTTGCCGGTCTGGCGTGGGGCGTGGAGCACGAAGTACTGCTGGCCGCGGATCAGCGCCAGGACCTCGGCCAGGTTCAGGCGGTTCAGCGGCGGAATGCAGTAGTGCCTGTCCCGGTGGACGGGACCTGCGGTGTTAAATTCACGCATGCCTGGCAACTTCGCCCATGGGTAGGAAGAGGGCAACGTGGGTTATTTCACGCGCCCCCCCTACACGAACCTCACCAGCTTCACATCCAGTGTCCTGGTGCTCTCCGCCGCCCCTTTCCACTGCACCAGAATCGGGCTCTGGTACGTCCCCCAGCCGATCTCGCCCGAACCGTCGCCGCTGCGGTCCAGCACCGGCAAGCTGAAGGCGCGCTTCATGCGGAGGAAGTGCGAAACCGGCAGCGCCACGGCCCTGTTCACCACCCGCTCGACCACCGAATCGCGGAGCCGCACGCGGTCGAGCACCTGGTTGAGGACCTGGACCGCGTCGAACTGCGCGAAGTTGATGGCCTTGGCCGGGATCGACCGGGGATCGCGCAGGGCGTGCCGCACCTCCTTCCCGGTCCGGGCCATGAAGCGGAACGGGTTTCGGAGCGCATTGCGCAGATCGTAGTTCATGAGCAGCGGTTCGTACTCGTTCACCGTGAGGCCCGCGTGCTCCTCCTCGTCGGGGAGCGAGACGTCGAAGCGGCCGAACGAGACCTGGTGTTCCTCGACCATCCGCTGGAGTACGCCGAGGAAGCCGAGGCCCGGGTCGCGCAGGTTCTGCGCATCGATCGGATGGGGCGAGGAGGGGATGCGAAGCCGCCGCTGCTCGACCTCCTCCTCGTGGTCGTAGGCGACCACCGTGGTGCGCCGGTGGCGGATTCCGCCTACGTGCACCCCGTCCAGCTCCACGAACCAGACGGGCTCGGCGCCGTTCAGTTCGTAGGAGGCCGAGTTGTGCAGACCGGCTCCGATGAAGGTGAGGTGGGAGTCGGCGTTCAGCGGTTCGTGGGCCCGCTGCTCCTCGGTGAGTTCGGTCCGCAACGGCATCGAGTCGTGCACGTAGTCCGCACCGGGGGGGAAGAGTTCCTGGAAGAGCTGGAGATAGCCTTTGATGCCGCGGCCGTCGTGCTCCAGAAGCTCGGCCAGGCGCTGGTCCAGAAACCCCGCGGTGGTGTGGTTCGAGATGTAGAACGAGCGGGTGTAGCGGGTGAATTCGTCGCCGAACTCCTCGAGGAGCTTGCCGCGAACATCGATCAGTTCGACGCGCGCCGCGGGCTTGATCCGCAGGGTGGCGTGGAAGGGGCCCTTGGCGGCACGCGTGTGCCGGTCAATCAGTATCAACGTGCAGCCTTGTGGATTGAGGGCCTCGCTGTCGTGTCGCGGTCCGTGGAAGAACCCGTCCGAATGTCGGCGGGATTCCTTCCGCGGGTTGCCAAGTTACGGTCTACCAATCTGGCAAGTTGGTGTGGAGACGCCAAGTAGGACAGGGTGCCGCGGGACACGGCGGTCCCTGCCTTCAGCTCTCCAGCGCGCCGTAGACAAGGGCCCGCAACTTCGCATGGTCGTCGACCGGCCGGAAGCTGCTGATCTGAGTGAAGTAGACGACCACCATGCGCTCGGCCGGATCGACCCAGTAGGTCGTGTGATAGGCCCCTCCCCAGCCGTAGTCGCCGACGGAGCCGGGCTGGCCGGCGGCGCCCAGGTCGAGGCGTACCTGGAACCCCAGGCCGAAGCCGTTTGCGCCACCCATCAGGTCCCCCACGTGATTGGCGGTCATGAGCGCCACGCTTGCGGGCGACAGGATGCGCGCGTCGCCGAGGGTGCCGCCGTTCAGCATCATCTGGAGGAAACGAGCGTAGTCGCGGGCGGTGGAGAGCAGGCCCGCGCCGCCGGAAAAGCTCTTCCGGGGCCCGTTCACGTACTCTCCTTGCGTGTTCATGCCGGGGCCTTCGGGAGAGAGGATCAGGTCGCCTTCGCGGTTGTGGCCGTGAACGGCGGCCAGCCGGCTCTCCTTCTCGGGTGGCAGGTAGAAGTGCGTGTCCCGCATGTCGAGGGGTTCGAAGATGCGGGAGCGGAGGAAGTCATCCAGCGTCTGTCCCGAGACCTCTTCGACGAGTGCGCCCAGAATGTCGGTGGCGTAGCCGTAGACGAAGCCCTCCCCGGGTTGCGCCTGGAAGGGCAGCGCTCCCATGCGGTCGATGGTGGCGCGCACGGGCTCGTCGCGGTGCGCGAAGTACCAGCCGGTGATGCCGGCCTCCGCCCAGCGATCGCCGCCGGGGCCGTATCCGTACCCGATACCGGCCGTGTGGGTGAGGAGGTCGCGGATGGTGACGGGACGGTTGGCCGGGACAACGTCGTAGCCGCCGTCCTCGCGGGGCACGGCCACGGTGGTGGAATCGAAGGCGGGGAGGTGCTGCCCCAGCCGGTCGCTGATCAGGAGCGCGCCATCCTCCTGCAGCATCATCACGGCCACGCTCACGATCGCCTTGGTCTGCGAAGCGATGCGGAAGATGGCGTCGGTTGCCAGGGGTGTGCCCGCGACCGCGTCGCTAAAGCCGACCGCCTCCTCGTAGGCGACCGCGCCGTCGCGAACGACCATGACCACTGCGCCGGGAAGGCTGCCGCTGGTGACATAGTCTTCCAGTACCGTGCCGAGCTGCTCGAGCCGCTCGGAGGCGAAGCCGGCGTCGGCGGGGGTGACGCGGGGAAGTTCCCCGGTTGGGGGTGCGCCGCACGCGAGGGCGGCGGTGAGGAGGAGGAGGGCGGTGGTCCAACGTGTGGAGGACGAGGCGAAGCGCATGAGTTGCCCCTGGGGCTGGAGAAGCGTTGATCGCCAAGCTAGACTTGGCCGCCCCCTATCACAACGAAGCCACCCAACCCCAAGGAAGACGTCCATGTCGCAGGCCGCGGATCTCGTCACCCAGCTGGAAACGTCCCACAAGTACATCAAGAGCACGATTTCGATCTTCGAAGAGGAGGACGCCGGGTTCGCCCCGCAGCCCGAACTCTACACGGTCGCCGGCCACATCGCCCACGCCGCGGACTCGGTCGAATGGTTCGTCGAAGGCGCCTTCGGGAAAGGGTGGAACATGGACTTCGAGGGCCTGATCGCCGCCGCCAGGGCGGTGGAGACGCTGGAAGAGGCCACCGCGTGGCTGAACCGTGCCTTCGAGAAGGCGATCGCGACGTTCAGGGCGGCCTCCGCCGAAGACCTCGCGGCGACCATTCCGGATGAACGCATCATGCGGGGCGCGCCCCGTTCCGCCATTGTCGGGCCCATCGTGGATCACACGGCGCACCATCGTGGGGCGCTGACGGTGTATGCGCGGCTTCTGGGGAAGGTGCCCAGTATGATTTACGGGTGACCTGCCGGGGGAGCGCCTCCCTTGGCGGCTTTCGCCGGACGTTTCGGCGCGGCCACCATGAAGTTGACTAAGTAAGTTAGTCAAGTCAGAAAGAGCAGGTGCCCGATGACCGCGCAGACCGGTACCGTGATCACCGTCCGAAGCAGGAAGACCACGAACAGATCCAGCAGGCTGACCGGCAGCGTCGACTTCAGCAGATACGCGCCCACCTCCGACATGTAGACCAGCTGCGTCACCGAGGCGCAGGCGATCACGAAACGGGTGACTTCGCTCTCGATCGACTGTCCGAGAATGACGGGCAGGAACTGGTCGGCGAAGCCCACCAGGAGCGCGGGGGCCGCGGCGGCCGCTTCGGGAAGCCGCAGCAGCTCGGCGAACGGTACCAGCGGGTAGGACAGCCAGGTGAAGACGGGGGTGTGGTTGGCGACGGCGAGGGCGAAGGTGCCGATTACCATGACCAGCGGCAGCAGGCCGAACCAGATGTCGCAGGTGGTACGTACGCCGTGGCGAAGCAGTGCGCGGGGGCCGGGGGCTCGATCCGCCCGCTCCGTGGCCAATCTCAGGCCCCGCGACAGCACGCCGGGTTGCGGTCGAACACGCGGCCCCGGGGCTGTGGCCGCGTGTTCGCCCGCCCGTTCGGGTCCTTGCGAGAGCCGGCTGCGATCCAGGTCGATCGGTCTTTCCGGCGCGGGTCCCGTGGCCGCGAAGCGGTCCGCCTTGCGGGACAGAGGCGGGATGCGCGGCATGATCACCGCCGCCGCCATCCCGCTCGCGATCACGGCCCCGTAGAGCGCGGGGAAGTGCTCGCCCACTCCCGCGAAGTCGGCCACCACCTTGGCGAACGCAACCGACACGATCGAGAAGTTGAGCGCGATGACCAGCGCCTCCCGCTCGGTGTAGTGGCCGCGGTCGTACTGCTCCGTGGTGATCACGAGTCCGACGATCGACGAGCCGAACCACGAGGCCGCTCCGTCCGCCGCCGCCCTGCCGGGAAGCCGGAACAGGGAACGAAAGACGCGCCGCGCCAGCGTGCCGATGAACTCCATGAGCCCGTAGTCGGTCAGGACCGGCAGCAGGAACGACGCGAACACGAAGACGACCACGATCACCGTCATGAGGTCGTTCAGGATGACCCCGCCGGTGTCCGCCGAGGTGATCCACGCGGGACCCGCGCCGAAGAGGATCATGCACGCGACGGCTGCGGCCACGACGCGAACCGCCACCGAAGTCCCGGATCCGGCCAGGACCGCGGCGAGTCCGCCCGGCCGTCGTGACCACGCGGGCCGCGCCACTGCAACGAACAGCGACAGGGCCGCCGAGACGCAAACGATCACGCCGACGATCATGCGCAACGAGTCGCCCAGCAGCGCCTTGGTCGCGTCGGTCAGAATCCCCAGCCCGATGTTGACGCCGTCCGCGGTGGGGTAGGGGACGAGGAAGATCGCCACGCCGAGCAGCGACGGGAGGGCGAAACGGAGGGTGCGCATGGGCGGGAAGGTAGGCGCGAGGCAGTGTCCGTCAAACAACGGTCGGTCAAAGTACGGGTGTGGCCGACTGGAGACACGTTGCCGGCGCTTGCGGACTGATTGCACGCTTCCGGTTTGGGAACTGGTCTGTGAGTGAGGGCGCCGAAACACGGCGCAACCGGGATTCCAAGAGGATTCGCCCCTCGGACCCATTCACTCCATTGAAGGAGAAAGCAATGATGGCCTTCGTGCCGCCGCCACCTGCCAGCGAGGCCGGGATTCCCCCGGAATGCGCCACCGAAGAGGACGCCTTGCTCCACGAGTGCGCGGACTTCATCGTTACCGGGACGGAGTGCTGGTACTTCGATTGGGGCTACTACTGCGTAGACATCACCTGCGACCTGACCCGCGAGTACACCAGAACGATCACATACCAGGAGGGGATCGGGATATTCGGCACCCAGGTCGGGGCAACAATCACCGAATCCGAGATCAGGTGCGAATACGGTCCTGACGGAGTTCGGGTTATGCGGCGTATGTCGTGTGGAGCTACGAAGGAGCGCCCGATTCCGTGTCCGTGTATCACCTGGACGGCAGGGAAAGCCATCTCGATGTCCCCGCGGAGTACACCGATGAACGGGCGGGGTGCAGGCGGCAACGAGGAACCCCCGCGGGCCGTGTGATCCGGGACGCCCCCTGTCCAACTTGGAACCAGCGTCTCGACCTGTCTTTTTGATGACCGGGGCAACGTTGTCCTGCTGGGCCGCGACGTGGCGACCCCCGGGGCGATCGTTGATCCCGGGAGAGGCTGCTACGCGGTGATCCGGGCCACGAACCCGGACGCGAGCCTCAGAGCCACACGGATCTACAGGGATAGTGTGCTCGTGCTCCGCCGCGAGAGCGAACAGCAGAACAGGAATGGACGGCTCGTTACCATGCTCTACGGAGCGGCCAACCGGGTATCGCTTCACCCGCTGCGACGGGTCAACGGCGAGCCGTGCCCGGGGATGCTGCCGTCCATCACAACCGACATCGGAGAATAGCCGGCACGCATCCGTGCGCAACCGGCGACGAAGGGTGCCGGAACTGGCTGGACGCCATCGATGTCCACGCCTCCACGGTCTCCGCCTCGCCAGCCATCGCCAATCGTGCGAGATTCCCAGCGGGCCCTGGATGACCCCGCGCCAATGCGCGGAGGTCCTCCACGAGCCTGGGTGGGGATGGGTGGGATCGGGGGAGCCTCTTGCTGTTGCCACGGAGCCCGAACACGTTGATCTCTCTCGCGGGGAAGACCGCAATCGTATCCGGCGCGGCGAGGGGGATCGGCGCCGCCTGCGCGCGCGCCTTCGCCGAGCACGGAGCGAACGTGGTGATGGGCGACGTGATCGAGGACGTGTGCGCGGAGACCGCCCGGAGCATCGCGGCCGACACCGGCGCGGCCACCGTGGCCGTTCGCGCCGACGTAAGCGACCCGGATGAATGCGCCGCCCTGCTCGCCGCCTGCACGGAGCGCTTCGGCGGCTGCGACATCCTCCTCAACAACGCCGGAATCATCGTTGCGGGATCGATCCTGGACGCAGCAGTCGAGGATTTCGACCGCGTGCTGGCCGTGAACCTGCGCGGTTCGTTCCTGCTCGGCCGCCTCGTCGCGCGGCAGATGGTCGAGCGCGGCGCCGGGGGGTGTATCATCAACATGTCCTCCACCAACGCCGTGGTGACGATCCCCGAACAGCTCGCCTACGCGGCCTCGAAAGGCGGCGTCGCGCAGATGACGAAGGCGATGGCGATGGCGCTCGCGCCGCACGACATCCGCGTCAACGCGATCGGTCCCGGGACGATCCTGACCGACATGCTCAAGGTGGTGATCGCCAACGACGAGGCGCGGCGCACGATTCTCTCCCGGACGCCGATGGGCCGGATCGGCGACCCCTCGGAGGTGGCGACCGTGGCTGTCTTCCTTGCTTCGGACTACGCGTCGTACATCACCGGTGACACGATCTACCCGGATGGCGGGCGGTTGTCGCTCAACTACACCGTGCCGCTGCGGGAAGATGGCGCGTAGGGCCATTGACATGCCCGCCCGCCTCGCCATCGACATCGGCGGCACCTTCACCGACGTGGCCCTCGAAGCAGGGGAGCGCCTTGTCGCCACCAAGGTCCTCACCACCCGCGCCGCACCCGAGCGGGGCGTCCTCGACGGGGTCGCCAAGGTGCTCGACATGGCGTCGGTCGCGCCCTCGGCCGTGCGGCTCGTCATCCACGGCACCACCCTCGCCACCAACGCCATCATCGAGCGCAAGGGGGCACGCACCGCGCTGATCGTCACCGAGGGACACCGCGACGCCCTCGAGATGGCCCACGAGAACCGCTTCGAGCAGTACGACATCAGCGTCGATCGCCCGCCCCCCCTCGTCCCCCGCCGCCTCCGCCTCCCCGTCCGGGAACGCGTCGACCGCCATGGCCGTGTCCTCGTCCCCCTCGACGAGGACACCATCCACGCCCGCCTCCCCGTCCTCGACGAGCACGGTGTCGAATCCGTCGCGGTCGGCCTCATCCACGGCTACGCCAACCCTGCCCACGAACAGCGCATCGGCGAAATTCTCGCCGCCGAACGCCCCAACCTCGCCGTCACCCTCGCCTCCGCCGTCTGCCCCGAGGTGCGCGAGTACGAACGCCTCTCCACCGCGTGCGCCAACGCCTACGTCCAGCCCCTCATGGCCCGCTACCTCACGGGTCTCGCGGCCTCGCTGCAGAAGCGCGGCCTCGCCTGCCCCTTTTTCCTCATGACCTCCGGCGGCGGCCTCACCACCCTCGACACCGCGGTCATGGCCCCGATCCGCCTCGTGGAATCGGGCCCGGCCGGGGGCGCGATCCTGGCCAGCCACCTGGCCCGCGAACTCGACCTGGGCGACGTGCTCTCCTTCGACATGGGCGGCACCACCGCCAAGCTCTGCATGATCGACGGGGGCGAGCCGCTGCATTCGCGCACCTTCGAGGTGGCGCGCAGCTATCGCTTCAAGCAGGGCAGCGGGCTTCCCGTGCGAATCCCCGTGATCGAGATGGTCGAAATCGGGGCGGGGGGCGGGTCAATAGCTGGAGTGGACGACATGGACCGCATCCATGTGGGGCCCGAGAGCGCGGGGTCGGAGCCGGGTCCGGCGGCGTACGGGCGGGGCGGGGAGGAGCCCACCGTGACCGATGCCGATGTGGTGCTGGGCCGGATCGACCCGGAGCTCTTCGCCGGGGGCGCGATCGGGCTGGACCGGGGGCGGGCGGAGGCGGTGATCGAGGGCCGCGTGGGGGCAAAGCTGGGACTCGACGCGCGCATGGCCGCGCTGGGGGTCAGCGAGATGGTGGACGAGAACATGTCCAACGCGGCCCGCACCCACGCCATCGAGTGGGGGAAGGGGCTGGGGGGACGAACCGTGATCGCCTTCGGGGGATCGGCGCCGATTCACGCGGCCCGCCTGGCGGACAAGCTGGAGCTGGACAGGTTCCTGGTGCCGGGCGATGCGGGGGTGGGATCGGCGGTGGGGTTCCTGCTGGCGCCGATCTCGTACGAGGTCGTGCGGAGCCGGTACATGCGGTTGTCGCGCTACGATCCCGGGCTGGTGCGCGAGGTGCTGGACGGGATGAGGGGGGAGGCGGAGGCGGTGGTGGGGGAGGGGGCTCCGGGTGCGGCCACGACCGAGCGGGTCCACGCATACATGCGCTACGTGGGACAGGGGCATGAGATCGGGGTGGAGCTGCCGCGCGAGGTGGTGAGGGGTGGGGGTGGGGCAAAGTCGGAGGGGAGGTCTGAAGCGAACTCGGAAGTGGACTCTGAAGTGAATCCTGAGGCAAGGTCTGAAGGAGACTCGGAGGCGGTTGGCACGCTCCGGGCGGCCTTCGACCGTGCCTACCGCGCGGTGTACGGACGCACGATTCCGGGGCTGGACGTGGAAGTGCTCAGCTGGACGCTGGTGGTGTCGGCGCCGGCGCGGATGGTGGAAGACTCCGACGGATCTGCGCTTGACGCCGACGGCGTTGACCCCGCGGTGCCCGGAGGCTCTGCGCCTGACGTGGACGACGATTCGGCGCCACCGGGAGATCCCGTGGCCTCCCTTGCCGGCGGGCCCGGCGAGCCCGGCGACCTGTCGGCCGCTGCCGACCGCGGGCCTGGGGAGCCCGGGTACTCCGCTGCCGCCCAACCAGCGGCGCCCCAGGCGCGGCGTCCCCCTCCAACCGCCTGGACCCGGCTATTCGAAGGAACGGACAAAGGACTCGTCCGCGCCGCAGTCCACCGCCGGCACCATCTGTACGCGGGCAGCAGTGTCCACGGCCCCGCCCTGATCGCCGAGGAACAGACCACCACCGTCGTCCCCGCCGGCTGGCACGCGACCGTCCTCCCCGGCGGCCATCTGCTCGCCGAACGGCACGCTCGCCCGACCGCCCGGACCGCCGTCTCCGCCCTGCAGGACCAGATCATGTGGAGCCGCCTCCTCTCGGTCGTCGAGGAACAGGCCCGCACCCTCGTACGCACCGCCTTCTCCACCCCCGTGCGCGAGGCGGGCGACCTTTCTGCCGGCGTCTTCGACCTCTCCGGCCGCATGCTGGCCCAGGCCGTCACGGGAACACCCGGCCACGTCAACGCCATGGCCGCTTCGGTCGGCTTCTTCCTCCGCGACCACCCCGTCGAGACCCTGGCCGAAGGCGACGTCCTCGTCACCAACGACCCCTGGGAGGGCACCGGCCACCTCAACGACTTCACCGTCGTCACCCCCACCTTCCTCGACGGCCGCCCGGTCGCGCTCTTCGCCGCCACCAGCCATATCGCAGACGTGGGCGGGCGCGGCTTCGGCGCCGACGCGAACCAGGTCTACGAAGAGGGCATCCGCATTCCCATCGGCCACCTCATCAAGGCCGGCCGCGTGGACGAGACCCTCATGCGGATGGTACGCGCCAACGTGCGCGACCCCGACGTGGCCCAGGGCGACCTGTACTCGCTGGCGGCGTGCAACAGCGCCGGCTGCGAGCGCCTCATCGCCATGATGAAGGAATTCGGACTCGATTCGCTCGACGGACTGGCCGAGATGATCCTCACGGCATCGCGCCGCGCCATGCTCGAGCGGATCCGCGCGCTCAAACCCGGCACCTACCGCCACCGCATGACCATCGACGGCTACGACCAGGACCTGGAGCTGGTCTGCGCCCTCACCGTCTCGCGCGACGGCATCCACATCGACTTCACCGGCACCTCGCCCATGTCACCGTACGGGATCAACGTCCCCGAGACCTACACGCGGGCGTACGGCTCCTTCGGGGTGCGGTGTGTCGTCGGCTCGGAAGTCCCCAACAACGCGGGTTCGCTCGGCACAATCGAGGTCACCGCGCCGGCCGGTTGTCTCCTCAACGCGCCACCGCCCGCCGCCGTCTCAGCCCGCCACTCGATCGGTCAGATGCTGCCCGATGTCGTGCTCGGCTGCCTGGGCCAGGCCATGCCGCCCGGTTCGGTCCCGGCGGAGGGGGCGTCGTGTCTCTGGAACCCGGTCTTCATGGGCGGGCCGGGGCTGACGGGGAGGTACGCGTACGGGGACTCGGAGGCGTTTGTGGTGAATCCGTTCCACACAGGGGGCACGGGGGCGCGGCCGGGGAAGGACGGGTTGAGCGCGACCTCGTTCCCGTCGGGGGTGAGGAGCACGCCGATCGAGATCACCGAGACGGTGGCGCCGCTGATCTTCTGGCGAAAGGAGTACATTGCGGACTCGGGCGGCCCGGGTGAGTACCGGGGCGGATTGGGCCAGGTCATGGAGGTGTCGCATGCGGATGGAGCCCCATTCGCCGTGTCCAAGATGTTCGAGCGGGTGCGCAACGCCGCGCGGGGGCGGGAGGGGGGCGGGGCGGGCGCTCCGGGGAAGGTCTACGTGCCGGGCGCGGGGGAGCTGCGGGTGAAGGGAAGGGAGGTGGTGCCGCCGGGGCACAGGCTCGTTCTGGAGACGCCGGGTGGCGGGGGGCTGGGGAATCCGCGCGATCGAAACCCTGAGAGGGTGCGCGAGGACGTATTGGACCAGTATGTTACCGAATGAAGGTGGCGCTCATGATTATGACAGCCCGGATGCGCGAACAGGCAGCCGGGGAGCTGCAGCGGGCTGACAGCGAAAGGAGGGGACTCATGAGATCCTTCAGGTTGCTTCTGGTGCCTCTGGCGCTCCTGCCACTGGCGTGCGAATCCGATCTGCCCCCAACCGAAGAACCCGGGCAGTCAATCTTCACGATCGGCGGCCTGCGCCCCGCGACCCTGATCCGCCCGACGGACTACGTCGCCGGTACGCCGATTCCGGTCGTGATCCTGTTGCACGGATACAACAGCCACTCGGGAGCCATCAATCGGTACTTCGGGATTTCGCGACGGGTAAACGACGATCAATTCGCGGTGATCCTTCCGGAGGGCTCCAAGAACCCGAACGGGCAGAGATTCTGGAATGCCACCGAATACTGCTGCGATTTCTGGAACACCGACCCCGACGACGCGGGCTACCTGAACAGCCTGTATGAGGAGGCGGCCGCCTACGTCAACACCGACGGCGTGTATCTGCTCGGCCACTCGAACGGCGGCTTCATGGCATACCGTATGGTTTGCGAGTCGATGCCGGAACTGAAAGGGATCGTGAGTCTGGCCGGGACGACGTTCTACGACCCGAATCGTTGCGAGGGGGCCACGCCGGTTCCGGTGCTGCACCTGCATGGCACGAGCGACGGCACCATTTGGTACGGGGGCGGGTTCCGCGGATCGGCCACCGGTAACATCCACTATCCCGGGGCCGCCCAGACGGTGGAACGTTGGGCCGGTCGCGCGGGGTGCGATCTGGATGCCGCCGCGGAACTCGAGTCGCTCGAGCTGGTTCTCAACATTCCCGAGGCGGAGACGCACCCCACCCGGTACGCGGCCGGTTGCGGAGACGGGATCGCCCTGGAGCTTTGGACGATCGAGGGTGGGTCGCACGCTCCGGGTTTCAACGCCGATATCGGTCGGGGCATGTTGCACTGGTTGTTCGGCAACTAGTGTTGTGTCCCAGAAGTTCGTGTGCTCGAATAGCAAAGAAGTTTCCGGGACACGACACTAGCAGCCCGCGGAGAAAACCCCCGGCATTCGACCGGCGATTCATCATGGCCATAAACCTGGAAGACGATGCCGTCCATGCGCTGAACCGCGCCGCCGCCGCGGCCGCGCGCGAAGCTAGCGAGGCGATCGCACCCCGCCACATCCTCGCGGGGACGATCTCGCAGGCGGACCCCAACCTCCTCGACATTCTCACGCAACTCGACCTCGACCCCGAGACGCTCCCCGAGTCGCTGCGCAACCTCCCGGAGACCTACGAGGGTCACCTTCCCTTCACCCCCGCGGCTCACGAGGTGCTTGCGGCTGCCGTGAGAGTGGCTGCCGCGGCGGAACCCGGCGCCACCACGAGTACCCACCTGCTACTGGGCGTTGCGCGCGCGGGCGGCCCGCGGTCTTCGGCCGCGTTGCACGATTGGGGACTGAACGCCAACGCGCTTGCGACTGCCCTGGCCCCGCAGCCCACGCCGAAGGCGGTCGGAAAGGATGACACCGTTCAGGCCGTCTCCGGTGCCGCGACCGCCCTCCTCCTCGCCGCCACCCTGTCCCTCGCCTGCGCCCCCGACCCCGGCGCGGACACCCCCCCACCCCCCACCGACCCCTTCGCCGCCACCCCCGCCGACGGCCCGGTCCCCGAGATCGGCCCGGCCCCCGCGGACTACCGCCCCACCGCCGCCGGCGCCCCCTCGACCGACATCTGGGTCGGCCGGATCGAGCGCACCCCCGGGGGCGCCCCCCAGCTACGGGACCTCGTCAACGCCACCGACCGCGGCGGCTACGACAACCAGCCCACCTTCGACCCCTCGGGCACGGCCCTCTACTACACCTCGGCCGTCGACTCGACCCAGACCGAAACGTTCCGCTACCCCCTCGACGGGGGCGCCGCCGAGCAAGTCACCCACACCTCCGGAGCCAGCGAGTTTTCACCATCGCCCATTCCGGCGCAGGACGCCTTCTCCGCCATCCGCGAAGAGCGCGGGCGCCAGTTCCTGTGGCGCTACGGCGCGGACGGCTCCGACCTGGGTCCCATCTTCGCAACCGTCGAGCCGGTCGGCTATCACGCCTGGGCCAACGAGACCGTCGCGGCCATGTTCGTCCTCGGCGATCCCGCCACGCTGCATGTCGGCGACGCGCTCTCCGGCGAGGTTCGGGTCGTGGCGGAGAACCCCGGCCGCTCCATCCACCGGATCCCGGGTTCGCAGCACATCTCGTTCGTGCGGAAGGTCGCCGAGGACGAGTGGTGGATCGAGCGGCTCGATCCGGCGACGGGGGAGACGACGCGCCTGGTGGCGCCGCCGGCCGGCCGCGAGGACTACGCGTGGACGCCGGAAGGCGAGATCATCATCGGTGACGGCGCCAGGCTCCTGGCCTGGTCGGCGGATGCGGGGTGGTGGGAGGTGGCGCATCTCGACGAGGCGGCAGGGGGCGACATCTCCCGCATCGCGGTCAGCGCCGACGGGACGCGGATCGCGCTGGTGAGGAACCGGCAATGACGCCTGCCCGCCGCCGCGCGATCGTGACGCTGCTGATCTACTGCGCCGCGGGGGCGCTCGTGCTGGGAGTACTCGCGGGGTCGGGCATCTTTTTCCCGCCTACGATGTGGGCGACGGTCGGGGGCGGGGTGCTGGGGGCCTGGACGGGCCTTGCCATCTATCGCCTTCGTGCCGATTCCTTGATGTAGGGGGAGTTCCACCCGCGGGACTCTCGTGCGGCGCGCGCGGACGAAACAAGCCGGGGTCGTCACACGTAACCAAAGCTGCGACCACAACTGCCCAACGGAGGACGGAAATCAATGTTCGGAGACGCACTCAGCTGGTACATGACCTCCATGGCGGAATTCTGGGGCTCCGCCTTCCGGATCGGCCTTCCCCAGATCCTGCTTGTCATCCTCATCATCTGCTGGCTGCGCAAGAAGGGCGGCGCCAAGGGGTGCGGGAAGGGGTGTTGCTGGATGTGGTCGTGCGGGTCCTGCGGCGAGGAAGATGAGAGCGCCTGCGCCGACTGGACGGGCGACTGCGGCTGCACCTGCGGCCATTGCTGCTGCCGGCAGGGGGGCGACATGGAGGCGGAGGTCGTCGAGGATCACGACGACGAATAGTCCGGCGGGGGGCGGTCTGACGCGTCTGGCCCGCACTCCCCGGTGGACCTCGCGCCGGAACATCCGCGGGACCTTCCTGACCGCGCTGGCCGCGGTTCTGTCACCTGTTGTGCTGTCACCCGTGCCGGCTTGCGCGGCACATCCCTTCGCATCCGGGGTGGCCTTCCCGGCGGAGCAGGCGCGTCAGGATACGCTTACTGTCGACTCACCCGAATCGTCCCCGGCGACTCCCACCATCCGTGCGGTCCGCGCCCCCCATCCCCCCACCATCGACGCCGTCCTCGACGAGGCCTTCTGGCACGAGATCGATCCCGTCACCGACTTTCGCCAGCGCGTCCCCGTCGACGGGGCGCCCTCGTCGGAACGCACCGAGCTGCGCGTCGCCTTCGACGACAACAACCTCTACTTCGCCGTCGTTCTCCACGACTCCGATCCCGGCGGCATCCGGAAGAGCATTCTCCACCGCGAGGGCCGCATCGACCAGGACGACAACATCCGCATCGGTCTCGACACCTATAACGACAAGCGCAACGCCTACATCTTCGAGATCAACCCCTTCGGCACCCAGGGCGACGCGCTAATCACCGACGAGTCCATGACGCTCTCGGACTGGTGGTGGGAGGGCGTCTACGAGAGCGAGGGCCGGATCACCGAAGATGGCTGGGTCGTGGAAGCGGCCGTCCCCTTCACGACGATCCGGTTCGCCGACTCCGAAGCGCCCGAGATGGGGATCCTCATGGAGCGCACCATCCGCCGCAAGAACGAGATGGTGTACTTTCCGCACATCGGCCAGGAGTTCCGGCAGGGCCTCACCCAGGTCTCCCAGTACGCCACGCTGACCGGGCTGGAGGGGCTGCGGCGGGGCCGCTACATGGAGATCAAGCCCTTCGCCATCGCCGGGCGCTCCGTGATCGGTGCCCACGGTGCGTCCGACCGCGCGACCGAAACGCTGAACGACCTCGGCCTCGACTTCAAGTACTCGATCACCTCGAACCTGACCCTCGATGCGACCCTCAACCCCGACTTCGCCCAGGTCGAGGCCGACAACGTCCAGATCAACCTCACCCGGTTCAGCCTTTTCTTCCCCGAAAAACGCGAGTTTTTCCTGGAGCGGGCGGGCCTGTTCGACTTCGGCGACGCGGAGGAGACGCAGGTCTTCTTCAGCCGCCGGATCGGGATCACGAACGACATCGTCGGGGGCGGCCGGCTGACGGGGCAGGCCGGGCCGGTCTCGGTGGGGGCGCTGAGCCTGTTCACCGACGATGCCACCGGTCCCGGCGGCCAGACCCTCCCGGGGGGACTCAATTCGGTGCTGCGGCTGCGCGCCGACCCGCTGCCGCGGACCACCGTCGGGGGGATCGTCACCTCGCTGGATAGCGATGCGCGGACCAGCAGGGTGGTGGGGGGCGATCTCCAGGTCCGTTTCGGGGGCTCCAGTTTCCTGCAGGGCTGGGTGGCCCGTTCTTCGCGTGGCGCGGACGCATCCGATTCGTTGTCCGGTTCGAGCGCGACGGCGGCCTCGGTCGAAGCCGACCTCCGCAACAGTCTGCTGTCCGTGGGAGCGGGCTATACGCGGATCCCGGAAGGCTTCGACCCCGCCCTGGGCTTCGTCCGCCGCCGCGACATGCGCCGCGCCGCGGGCTCGCTGGCCGTCTTTCCGCGCTTCGAGCGCAGCCGCTGGGCGCGCCAGCTGCTGGCGGTCGCGTACGGCGAGCACATCGCGGGGCTGGATGGAGTCAAGCAGAGCACCGTGTTGCTCTCGCGCAACATGCTGACCTTCCAGACCGGCGACCGCGCGGTGCTGACCCTCAGCCGCCGGTCCGAGGCCCTGCAGGGGCCGGTGCGGATCCAGGGACGCGAACTCTCCGCCGGCGACTACGCCTTCAACCGCGCGGAGCTCCGCCTCAACACCAACGACAGCCGCCGTTTCTCGGGGCGCGGCGGGTTCTCGGTGGGACAGTTCTGGGGTGGCACGCGCACCCAACTGTCGGGCGGCTTGATGTGGAAGACCGGCCCCCACCTCACGATCGGGGGAGACTACACCTGGAACGACGTCGGCCTCCCCGTGGATGACGGCGATTTCACCACCCGCCTCACCGGCGTCACCATCCTTGGCGCAATCAGCCGCTCGCTCTTCGCCAACGCGCTGATCCAGTACGACGATGTCTCCAACGTGATGCAGGCCAACGTCCGCATCGACTGGATCCATACGCCCGGCAGCGACCTCTTCGTGGTCTTCGATACGGGTTATTTGACGGGCGACCTGCTGGATCCCCGAACGGAGCGGTGGCAGCGCCGAACCGGCGTGGTCAAGCTGACGTATCTGAAGGCGTTCTGAGGGGGGATGCGACTGGCGTACCCGAACGCATTCCGAGGGTAGCCCATCGAAGAAAACCGGTTCCCACACGGAACATTGCGCCGGATTTTCTGTAGGAGTTAAACGGGCGCAATATTGTCTTCCCATGGCGACCCCGACCCGCGCAGCCGCTCCCCAGCCCAGCCCATCCACCGGCGAAGCGCGACCCGGGGGCAAGTCGTGGGATGCGGAGGAGCCGCGCATGTTCGATCGAAGAAACTCCGAACGTTCGAAGTCAGCCTGGAGGGCCCGCGGCACCTCGGTATTCCTCCTGATGGTCGCGTTCTGGTTCGCGGCTTGCGGGGAAGACGGCCCCGTCGAGCCCCGCAACCAGGCGCCGCAGGTGTCGCTGGCGATGCCCAATCTGAATGTGGTCATCGGCACGGCGGACACGATCGATGTCTCGGAGTACTTCGCCGATCCGGATGGAGACTCGTTGAGCTTCTACGCCGGAAGTTCGGACGCCGCCGTAGCGACCGCCCGGGTCTCCGGGAACCGACTCACGGTGCACGGGGTGGCGCAAGGCAGGGCGACCATCTACGTCACCGCCACGGATCCCGACGGACTTGTGGTATCCCAGGAGTTCGAGGTGACGGTCAGGAATGCCGACTGGGTCGTGCTGGTCTCCCTCTTCGAGGCGATGAATGGACGCGGCTGGTATCGCAAGGACAACTGGCTGACGGACGAACCGATCGACGTGTGGCAGGGGGTTGAGGTCGATGCGACAGGCCGCGTGGCCGGCCTGAGACTTGTGAAGAACAACCTGAAGGGCACGATTCCCCCGATCCTCGGGGAGCTTCCCGGTCTGCGGGTGCTCGTCCTTAGTGGAAACAAGCTGTCGGGGCCGATCCCGTCGGCCCTCTTCGGATTGAAAAGGCTGAACTATCTGGACCTCCGGGGAAACGAGCTGGAGGGCTCCATTGCCGGGAGGATCCGCCTCCTGTCCGCCCTGACACACCTCGACCTTTCAAGCAACCATTTGACGGGTCCGATTCCGGATGCGCTGGGCAACCTCACCTCCCTGACCTGGCTGCAGCTGCGAGACAACGACTTGACGGGTCCGATTCCGGATGCGCTGGGCAACCTCACCTCCCTGACCAGTCTGGCGCTGCAAGACAACGACTTGGCGGGTGCGATACCGGCGGAGCTGGGCGATCTTACCAGCCTCTACTCCCTGGATCTTCGGAACAATCAACTAACAGGGTCGATACCGGCGGAGCTGAGCGATCTTACCAGCCTCTACCGCCTGGATCTTCGGAACAATCAACTAACAGGGTCGATACCGGCGGAGCTGGGTGATATGACCGGGCTCGGGAACCTGCATCTGAGTCATAACCGATTGACGGGGTCGATACCGGTGGGACTGGGCGGGCTCCCGAGCCTGATTCTGCTCAACCTGATCAGCAACCGGCTGACCGGGCCGCTACCGGCGGAGCTGGGCTATTCCCCCAATCTTTCAACCCTCCGACTCGAGCAAAACGAATTGACCGGCTCGATTCCACCCGAACTCGGACTGCTGCCCGTTACCCAAGCCTTGGCGACAACAACCTGACGGGACCGATTCCCAGCCAACTCGGTGATCTGGTCTACATAAGCTCGCTCGACTTGAGCAACAATGACCTCGATGGTTCCATTCCGCCCGAACTTGGCGAACTTGCACGCCTTGGCGCCCTGGATCTGTCCGACAACAATCTTGCGGGGCCAATTCCGCCCGAAATCCTGAGCCCGAGGGAACTGCGCGTGTTGCGGCTCTCGGGGAACTCCCTGACCGGTCCGATTCCGACCGATTTGCTCTACGCCCACAACCTCGGAGAGCTGTACCTGGCAGACAACGATCTGACGGCCCCGTTGCCCGCGGAACTGGGCAGCCTGCGTCGGCTCGCGCGGCTCGATCTGCGCCGGAACCCGCGACTGTCGGGCGAGATTCCGTTGAGTTGGACGGGGCTTTCCGAGCTCGAAACACTGGCCACCCACGACACGGACCTCTGCGCCCCCGCCGACCCCCTCGTTGTGGATTGGCTCGGGGGAGTGCTCACCTACAGGTTGCCTTCGTGTGGATTGTGGGCCGCCTACCTGGTCCAGGCCGTGCAGTCGCGCGAATTCCCGGTCCCCCTGGTTGCGGGTGGCGATGCGCTTCTGCGTGTCTTCCCGACCGCACAGCGCGCGACGCAGGCGGGCCTCCCGCCCGTGCGAGCCACCTTCTACCTCGATGGGACCGAGACGCACCAGGTGGAGATCCCCGGCAAGTCCACCCCGATTCCTGTCACCATCGACGAGGGGTCCCTTCAGACATCGGCCAACGCGGATATCCCGGGGTCGGTCGTGCAGCCGGGGCTTGAAGTGGTGATCGAGATCGACCCCGAGGGGACACTCGAGCCCGAGTTGGGCGTTGTGAGGCGGATCCCGGAGAGTGGCCGCCTCCCGGTCCGGGTGGTGGACGTTCCCGACCTGCCACTCACGCTGGTTCCCTTCCTGTGGAGCGAGGATCCGGATTCGGCGATCCTGGGATTGGTGGAAGAGATGGCCGAGCGTCCCGAGAGTCACGAGATGTTCTCGCGGATGCGCGCGACGCTGCCGGTCACCGAAGTCACCGCCGCAGTCCACGAGCCAGTCTGGACTTCGACCAACGTTGCGACCGAGTTGTTCTCCGAGACAGCCGTCATTCGAATCTTCGAACAAGGCAGCTACGTTGCCGGACTGAGCCGGTACACAGGCATGATGTCGGGGTCCGTCGAGGGCGGAAGCGAATCCTACGGCGGAGCCAGAGTCGCCTTTGCGATTCCCGACGACATCGGCTTCGCCCAGGCGGTCGGTGGTCTCTCGGGCCTTCACTTTGCCCCCTGCGATGAAGCGCACGGGGACCGCTACTACCCGTACCAGGACGGATCGACCGGTGCGTGGGGCTACGATGCCCGCGCCGGCCAACTGATTTCGCCCACCACGCTCGACCTGATGTCCCGGTGCGAAGCCCCGCGGTGGATCAGCGACTACCATTTCGCCAAGGCGGCCAGGTTTCGCCGGATCGATGCAGGGGTCGCGGACATCGGGTCAGGGAACTCGACCCGGTCACTCCTGCTGTGGGGAGGGGCGGGCGCGGACGGGGCGCCGTACCTGGAACCCGCCTTCGTGGTCGACGCCCCGCCCGCGTCGCCTCCCCCGGGGAGCGACCACGAGATCACGGGCAGGACCGCCGACGGTGACGAGTTGTTCTCGTTGCGATTGGGAATGCCGGAGGTGGACCGGGGCGACGGTGGGTCGAGTTTCGTCCTTGCCATTCCGGTGGAAGTGGGGTGGGGGGATCAGCTCGCCAGTATCACGCTGTCCGGGCCGGGTGGAAGTGCGACGCTGGATGTGGACACCGATCGGCCGGTGGTCATCCTGCGCGATCCGCGTTCGGGGCAGGTTCGTGGGATTCTGCGTGGTTCGGCGGTTGGCGGGCATTTCCCGTTGCCGGGGCTCGAAGTGTGGACAAGTCGGGGGATTCCCGGTCCGGATGCGTGGAGGCGGTGACTGACGCCGGGAGACTGGAGAGCATCCCCCGAATGTTACCTTGAAGTACTGAGCGGCATTTCGCGGGTCGTCCTCCCCAACGGAGTTGGCGTCCGGGTGCCATATCCATGAGCGAAGCATGCGCCACCGCCACCTCAACCACAGCCGGCTGACCCTCGCCGCGATCGACGATATCATCGGGCGGGGGCAGTGGCGCGATTGGGCCGACCTTCGCCAGGCGGCCCGGCGGGATCCGTCCGTCCTGGACAGGATTGAGCGGGTGTGTGCCCGGTATGAGCGGGATCCGCACGCACAGCGCCATCATTTCTGGAGGTTGTATGCCGGTCAATCTCGAACACCTTCCTGAGTGGGAGCGACTGCTTTCTTCGGCGGCGCGTCTCCAGCAGAGGGTGCGCTTCGACGAGGTATGCCAGCAACTGGAATCCGTCGCTGGTTGGAGGACCGCCCGGGTGGCGCGGCCTGTACAGATACTGGGGAGTCTGGATGGGGTCCAGACGGGAGTGCGGCAGTTGATCCGCACGGAACCGCTTGAGACGACCACACTCGATTGGGAGGGAGCGGCACTGACCATCCCGACCGAAGCGGAGATACTCCGCATCAAAGGAGTCCTCATCCTCAAACGCAATGCCACCAGGGACTACCTCGACTTCGTGGCACTGGCGACCCACATGGGAGCCGAATCGACCGGCGAGGCATTGCGGTCATTCGACCAACTTTATCCCCAGAAGAGCGGTGAGTCCGCCCTCCAGCAACTCCAGGCTCAGTTGGCCAACCCGCTTCCTTACGACCTGGCCGCCCGGGATCTCTCCGAGTACAGGGATTTGGCGCCGCAGTGGCAGGACTGGGCGCAGGTGAAGGCCGCTTGCGGAAGGATGGCGGTCGCGGTCTTCGACCACGTGTGCGATCCGCCGAAATGAAACATCGGCGTCACGGCGTCAGTTGATGACCCCGGCGGGCGAATCAGTGTCGACGCCCACCCGGAAGAGCCAACAAGCCTGACAGGACAAGATCGAGTCCCTCCCGCTTCTTGACACGGCGCCACCGCGCCCGCACTTTGTTCGGTAGCCGAACAAAGTCCTTTGGGGCCCATAAGGAAGGACGCCATCATGAGCTCGATCCGCAGGCAAGGCCGCCGGTTCGCCAAGGTCCTTGCCACCCTGTGGGCACTCTCTCCGGTCCTCGCGCAACCCTCCGCGGCGGCGCAAACCGCAGCACCCCGCATGCCCGTCATCGAACTCGTCACCGACGACTCCGGCACCCGCCTCCGGGTGGACGGCGAGGACATGATGGTGCAGGGGGTCAACTGGGACTATTTCCCGATCGGGACCACCTACAACTACAGCTTCTGGACCGAGCCCGACCACATCATCGAGGCGGCGCTGGAGCGCGAGATGTCGCTCCTGAAGGCGATGGGCGGCAACGCGATCCGCACGTATGTGGGGATCACGCCGAAGTGGGTCAGGCACATCTACGAGCGCTACGGGATCTACACGATCCTCAACCACGCGATGGCGCGCTACGGGATCACGGTGGACGGCGTCTTCAGCGCGAACACGGACTACTCGGACCCGGGTGCGCGGGCGCAGGTGATGGCCGAGATCGAGGAGATGGCGGACGACTTCAGGGACACGCCCGGTCTCCTGATGTGGCTGCTCGGCAACGAGAACAACTACGGGCTGGTGTGGAGTTCCGCCGAGACCGAGGACCTGCCCACCGAAGAGGCCGACGCGGTCCGCGCACGATACATGTACTCGCTCTTCGGCGAGGCGGCCACGCGCATCAAGGAGATCGACCCCACCCGCCCCGTCGCGATGGCCAACGGCGATCTCGGGCACCTCGAAATCATCGCCGAGGAGGTCCCCGACCTGGATGTCTTCGGCACCAACGTCTACCGCGGCATCTCCTTCGGGGAGCTCTTCCAGGAGGTGCATGACAAGCTCGGCCGCCCCGTCATGTTCACCGAGTTCGGCGCGGACGTGTGGAACGCGAAGGACATGCGCGAGGACCAGGTCACGCAGGCGAAGTACCTGATCGGGCAGTGGCGCGAGATCTACGAGCAGTCGGCGGGGAAGGGTCTGGTCGGCAACTCGATCGGCGGCCTCACCTTCCAGTGGTCGGACGGCTGGTGGAAGTTCGGGCAGGAGTCGCGGCTCGACATCCAGGACACGAACGCCTCGTGGGCGAACGGCGGCTACGTGGAGGACTTCGTCGAGGGCCGCAACAACATGAACGAAGAGTGGTGGGGGATCGTCGCCAAGGGACCCCCCGACCACAACAGGCTCTACGAGCTCTATCCGAGGGCCGCCTACTACGCGCTCCAGCAGGCTTACACCCTCGATCCTTACGCACCGGGCACCGGCCTGGCCACTGTCCAGGAACACTTCGCCGCCATTCAGCCGGCCGAGATGGGACTGCAGGCACTCGGCGACCGTGCCGCCCTCCTGGCCATGGCCCGCGACCGCGTCCACCTGAGCGGCGTCCGCATCGAACTGGAGACCTTCAGCACGGGCGGCTCGCTCGTCAGCACTCCCGAGGAAGCGCCCGAGCGAAACCCCTCCTACCCGAGCTTCCGCGGCTTCGACAAGATGCAGTCCTTCTACGCGGACGTGACGGCGCAGCCCGTGAAGAACATGCTCGCGACCGTCTCGTTCAACATCCTGGGCGACGTCCCCACGAACCCCGTCGACGAGATCTTCTACGAGAACCGGGGCCGTCCGCAGAGCGTGAGGACCGACGGCGGGGATGTCGCGCTGCACGACATCGAGCGCCTCAAGGTGTACAACGCAAACGTCTCGTGGGACGACAAGTGGTTCAACCTGCAGGGCTTCTACCGCACCGGACACTACCACTGGGGCTATGAAGGCGACTTCTTCGGGCTGTACCAGGAGGCCAACTACGGACCCAACATCGACGTCTACAACGGACTCGCGCCGGTTGGGATGGAGTTCACCGGCAAGCTCGGGCTGAACGGGCTGAAGGTCGCGATCGGGCCGGAGCTGTGGTGGGGAGCGAATCCGGCGGTGCTGGCCAAGTACCAGGCCGCCCTCGGTCCCCTCGAGACCACCGCCATCTTCCAGGAGGACCTCGCGGCGGCGGGCAGCGCGGCGGCAAGCTCCTTCGCCATCCCCCTGCCCCCCACCCGCAAGGCCACGCTGCACCTCGCGGCGACGAGCGGCGGCGCGACCTTCGAAGTCGGCGGGATCTGGTCGGGGAGCACGAAGGAGGGGCACCCCTTCCAGGTCGTGAGGGGAGAGCCGGGCAGCTACGAGGTGCTCGCCGACGAGATCAAGCCGTCCGACGCCCTCGGCGCCAAGGCGAAGATCTCCCTGACCCGGGGGCGTCTGAACTGGTACCTGCAGGGCGCCGCAATGGGGCTCGTGGCCGACGGCGGCTTCACGCAGATCCAGACCTACACCGGATGGACGCTGAAGGACACCGGCAGCGGCAACCAGCGCAATCTGATCACCGGTTTCACCTTCCTCGCGGGCAACTGGCAGATCGCGCCCAACTTCCTCTGGCGCAAGCCGCTGATCGGGCCGGTTCCCTCCGGCGTGCCCGCGCCCGGACGTCCCCGCAACATCCTGGAGGACCCCTTCGCGGTGCGCGGCAACCGCGAGACCCGCGCCGCCGAGGTCCTCGTCACCTACGACCCCACCCCGGCCACCTGGATGTACAACTGGGACAGCGACGTGCGCGAGGACGCGAGCTTCGCGGCCTCGCTCGGCTTCGTCTACTTCAACTTCCCCACCACCCAGGACGCCGCGATCGGCATCTTCGCCGACGGCCGCACCACCTTCCCCTTCCCCAATGCTCCCCCGGCGCGCGACCTGTGGGAGTTCAAGGCGCGGATCGTGTCGAAGCGTTCGCCGGCGGCGGGCATGATCGCCAACATCTTCGCCGGGAAGGGCGAGCCCAACGGCGACGACGAGCGCGTGATCAACCGCGCCGGAATCGACCTGCGCCTCATCGGCGGCCCGGCCCGGTTCCAGGGAATGGTGCGCGTGAATGACTGGGGACCGTACGACTACCACCGCGACTTCAACCTGACCTTCCCGCTGCAACTCATGGGCGACATCTCGTATTCGCTCGGGCCGCCGCAGTGGTTCGACCTGCCCCAGACGCGCTTCGGCGTCCGCGCCACCGTGCGCAGCCTGAACGAGCATTCGCCCCGCTACTGTCCAGCGATGAGCCCCGACGACTTCGGCCGGATGGCGTGCAACCCCAACCTCGGCAGCGAGAACGGACGGGAGTGGGAGATCCGGACGTACCTGCACATCGGTTTGTAGGCGGAGACCGCGAACCCGTGAGCTTCGAAGCGCGATCCGCGAACAGGAGGCGGCTTGTGAACGGTTTCACAAGCTACGGGCAGGCCGTGGCCGAAAAAGTCCCCGACATCGAGGAGCGGGTGAGGGAGCTCCTCGCAGTCCGTGGATAAAGCCCCGCGAGCACCGAGAGTGGCGAGGCGCCGGGCTGGCAAGGCGCGACTTGTCCACGGGCTGCTGGCCCGCATGACCCTAGACCAGAAGATCGGCCAGATGACGCAGCCGGAACGGATGCACGTCAGCCCCTCCGAGGTCAAGCGGTACCACATCGGCTCGGTGCTCAGCGGCGGCGGTTCATGCCCGGGCGACAACCGCCCGGTCGACTGGGTGGCCATGAACGACGCCTACTGGTCCGCATCGATGGAGGAGGACGACGACCACCTGGCCATCCCGGTCCTCTATGGCGTGGACGCGATCCACGGGAACGCCAACGTCCTGGGCGCGACCATCTTCCCGCACAACATCGGCCTGGGCGCGGCGGGGGACCCCGAGCTGATCGAGCGGATCGGGCGGATCACGGCGCGGGAGGTGCGGGCGGCGGGTGTGGACTGGACCTTCGCGCCCACGCTAGCGGTGGCGCAGGACCCGCGCTGGGGGCGGACGTACGAGAGCTACTCGGAGGATCCGGGGGTGGTGGGCGAATACGCGGGGCGGATTGTGAGGGGGTTGCAGGGTGGGGGTGTGGTGGGTGCGGGGGGCGTGGGCGATTTCGTGGGGCTTGGTCCGGAAGGAATCCTGGCCTGTGCGAAGCATTGGGTGGGGGACGGGGGGACCCGCGACGGCGTGGACCAGGGCGACACGGTCGTGGACGAGGAGGAGCTGCGGCGGGTGCATATCGCGCCGTATGTGCCGGCGCTGGAGGCCGGGGCGATGACGGTCATGGTGTCGCTGAGCAGCTGGAATGGCGAGAAATGCCACGCGCACCGCTACCTGATCCAGGACGTGCTGAAGGGGGAGATGGGGTTCGGGGGTTTCGTGGTATCGGACTGGAACGGGCTGGATCCGCTGGCTGAGGACTACGGTGATGCGGTGGCGATGGCGGTGAATGCCGGGATCGACATGGTGATGGTGCCGGAGGCTTGGAAGGCGTTCATCGCGGCGTTGCGGGAGAGGGTGGAGCGGGGGGATGTGCCGGTGGAACGGATTGACGATGCGGTTGAGCGGATTCTCCGGGTGAAGTTTGTGAGTGGGCTTTTCGAGCGGGGGCGGCCGTGGGGTCGGCGGGGGGCGAATGGGAGCAGCTTTGGGTCGCGTGAGCACCGGGAGGTGGCCCGGGAGGCGGTGAGGAAGTCGTTGGTGTTGTTGAAGAACGAGGGTGGGGTGCTGCCGTTGGACAAGGGTGCGCGGATTCTGGTGACGGGGCGGGGGGCGCATGACCGGGGGCGGTTGTGTGGGGGGTTCACGGTGGAGTGGCAGGGGGTGTTGGGGAATGACCGGATTGAGGGGGGGACTTCGGTTTGGGAGGGGATTGAGGCGGTGGCGCCTGGGGCGGTGTTGGGGGGGGTGGGGGGATCGTGGGATGTTGAGGGTGTGGGCGAGGAGGAGGGTGTAGGGGGGACGCAGGGCGAGGGCGAGGAGGGGGATTTTGATGTGGCTGTTGTGGTGATCGGGGAGCGTCCGTATGCCGAGGGGCTGGGGGATATTCGGGAGGAGAGTCCGGTGCGGCCGGGGACGAATCACTTGCCCGCGGGGGCGGGGGTGCTGAAGCCGTATGGTGACACGCTGGAGTTGGCGGCGCTGCACCCGGAGGATCTGGCGACGATTCGGGGGCTGAGTGGGCGGGGAATACCGGTGGTGGCGGTGCTGGTTTCCGGGCGGCCGCTGGTGGTGGATGAGGAGCTGGCCGCGTCGGCGGGGTTTGTGGTGGCGTGGCTGCCGGGGTCGGAGGGGGGTGGGGTGGCGGATGTGTTGTTTGGGGACTTTGACTTTGTGGGGCGGTTGGGGATGGGGTGGGTGGGGGGGGAGGTGCTCTTTCCCTGGGGGTACGGATTGCGGCTACTCGGAAGTGAGGTCTGAAGAGGTCTATTCAGAGTTGCCTTCCGAGTAGATTCAGGGGGACCGAAGGGGGGTTCTGCTTGATGTCGTTCGGCTTTCGGATACACTTGTCTTTCTGCTCAAGAGGCTCGGGGCCGTGCCCCACGGCTTCCGGTCATCGTTCCGGGACTGGGCCGCCGACGAGACCGATCACCCCCGCGAGGTTGCCGAGGCGGCGTTGGCCCATGTGGTTCGCAACCAAGTAGAGGCGGCGTACCGACGCACGTACCTGTTCGAGCGTCGGCGGCGGCTCATGGAATGTCCTTGTTTTGGGACTAGACATCACCTACCCTCTCCCGGAAGGTCGTGTGTTGCGGATTCGAGGCTCCTTACCGTATTCGGCCCCGCCGGCCGGAGCCGGACTCCGAGGAGGTCCATAGCTACCCTTCGACAGAATGGCCGCCAGCGGCTGGGGGCGGATCACGAAGATGGGTCAGCACGGGAATCCCAACCCAGCTACGGCCGCTGGAGCTTCAAGGGCCTGATGACGCAGTCGATATTGCCAAGCGAATCCGGATGAAGCGAGTATACTAGGACATCGTCATCTGGCGTGCTGACGAACCGGACAAACTCGTCGAAGGCATGGCGCGCAATCAGTTCCCCTGTTACCGGATCAAGTACCTCCACTGTGACGTGCAGGAACCGATTCATGTCAATGAACGGACCCAGGCGCGGTCCCTCGACACCAGACGGGGTTTCACTAGCGGGCGAGAAGTCATGAGGAGCCCGACTGATTGCAGTCCAGAGCAGCCCTTCCGCATCCTGATGGATGCCCCCTAGCCTCGGTCCCGCAGGCGCGCGAAACGGTGCCCCTGGTGTGTTGGAGTAAGGTTGAAACCACTCGGAAACCCTTTCGATGCGAGTCTGTTCTCCTCCGTCAGGACCCAAGCGGATGATCTGGTAGCGGTCTAAGGGTCCAATCCAGACATCAGCGCCATCGTTCGATCTCCCCAGGACGCGCGGCAGGCTGATAGATTCCGACTGCGGATCCGCCTCGTCCTTTGTCTCAGCGATTCCAATGCTTGCCTGAATTGTCCCGTCTGGCTGAAGAATCTGAACGGTCGTAATTCCGGCCTCTGTGCGGAGCGTGGCCTGAACCGCGATTCCGCTCTCCAAGACCACGGCGGCATTTGCAAAGACAGGCACCTGGACTTTATCTAGGCCGCGCTCGGCTTGGGGGGCGAGCGTGTGGAGATGCTGTGGATCAATCGCGTATATAACGTCTCTCTCTCCGACTGCTATCCCCATCGGAACGGCGGCGAACTCTTCCGGACCCTCGCCTAACCTTCCATACGATGACCTAAACCTGCCGTCCGGTCCGAACACGGCGACCACCGCGTCCCCGCCGACGCGAGCTACGATGTAGTTGCCCTCGCGGTCGCGCGCGAGAATAGGGGGCGGAAGACTCGTGAAATACACATGCTGCGTCGGGGCAGCGAGAGTTATGGGCGTTCCTACTTCGATCACGCAACTGGGACAGGTGATCCGATCGCCAATCTCAACTACTTCCTGGGCAACTCCTGAGCCGAACACCGACGCTAGTGACAACAGGGCCGCGCCGGCTAGGCACGGTGCCCTCCCTGCCGCGCCAGTAGTCGTAGCCGCAGTCGGCAGAGAGGACACCAATGGAACGTCCGTTGCTGAGTTCATGCTCGGTAATCTTCAGTCTCGTCGAGGTTCCGCGCCGGTTTGCTGTGCGTCAGCTCTTATTCCTGGCGATAGGTTCGTCGCCACCCTAGCCAACTCTTCCGGGAGCACGTACCTGGCCACAGTGTAACGCGAGCATGTGAATGAGAGGGCACGGTCTGCCGCCGCAAAATCCCAGTTGTCCGAACTGGAAAGGACTTCCTTCAGATTCACGGCGTTGCCTTCGACGATTGCGGATTCGGCGCTCGGTACTTCCGCGAGGTAACAACGTAGGTGGTAGTCGTCGCAAGGACCCGGGTGGGGCCAAACATGACAGCCGCCCGTATTGTCACAGAGGTGCGTCGGCAGGGGGCTACCCCAAGCGCTGAAGCTGTAGAATTCGTAGTCAAACAGAACGTGAGAGTAACAACGACCGCACCCCTGAGCGGAAATCGGCGCTGGCCACGCGGAAAACGCTAGGAGAGTGGCAACGCTGGCAATCAACGCTGCCTGTGGAAATACTCTGGACAAGCTCATGGTCATCCTCTTTCCGAAACCGGGTCAGTGATCTAAAGCCCCATTGGGCTCAGTCTCTTCGCGATCCGACTTGCCCGGAAAAAGATCGGATCACGCTAACGCGGCACATATATGGCGTTCCAAGACGCCCTGCGCAACCCGTTGTTAGGAGCAAATGGCATGGCCACCGCGGAGTGCTGAGCGCGAGCGAGATGTCGTTGGATTCGACTTTGTCGCGACCGATACCGATCATGACGCGGGCTTGGTTCGAGCTTCGAAACGTAACTTTCGGTCATCGCGCTTCCTTCGATTGGCGACTGACTCCGGGGACTCAGACCCTTGGATCGCAACGCGGTCGGGTGCAGCCCATGGGCGGTCGGCGACCATTCGGCCTCCCGCAAATCCAGCAGCAGCTGTACCAGGACACCCATCCAAGGCATCGAGTCGAGGCGGCGGTCCGCAATGGGGACGTGACGGACGGATCCCGGAGCCATCTTGGCCGCCTTCCGAGCCGTGTGTCTGTACCTGTTTAGCCGCGCTTGGTTCTCCGTCCAATCGTGATCCCGCACGGCTCCGAGGTGTGCGATGGTCTTCGGCCTCAAACGGCGCGAGGTGAGAAGGCCCATGACCGCACCCAAGGCCGCGACCGCAATCAAGCAGATCCCAACGACCGTCAGCCGCATTGCGAGCTATTTCGCCTGCGTCCGATGACCGAGCGATCTGCTGGTTGAAGGCGTCGTGGAGCGGATCGAACGTCCTCCGCCATCCCGGAGGCCCGATGTTGAGGCTTCGCCCAGTCTCCAGGTCGCACCGCGCGGCGAGGATGTGGACGTGAGCGCCACCGCCGCGCTCGCGGTGCAGCACGACCGCCCAGGCGTAGCGGTCGGGTTCGAGCCCGGTCCACGCTATGTCCTCGAAGGCATCCGGGACCGTCTCGATCTCGGCGTCGGTGGGCTCGTCTTCCGGCGCCCACGCGATCACGCCGGACGTGTACCTGTGCTCGAAGTCGAGCGAGTCGGCCACGGCGGCCACTTCGTTCGGATCGCCCCGGAGGACTTCGACGCCCTCGCGCGGCTTCCCGGCCGCGTCCCGCTCCCCGAGGAGGTAGTCGGCCGCGTCGCGCGCCGAGCTGGTTCCGCGGGCCAGGAACTTAGCCAGCATCCGCGTCCGAACTCTCGACGGGAGCCAGCGCCGCGACCGTCCGCTTGATGGCGATGAGGTGGCCGATCACCTCGACGCCTTCGATGGACCCCCGGTGGGTGTTCGCCCACCGAGCGATCTGGTTGAGGTTGTTCCCGATCCGCGCGATCTGGCGGGTGCGCTCGCGCTCGACCTCGGCGTGCGCCACCGTCCAGGTGCGCGTCCGGCCCACCGACCGGCGCACCAGATCCGACAGCGTGAGGCCAGCGGCGCGCGCCTTGGCGTGCCACTCGGCACGCTCCGCCTCGCTGGCGCGGACCTTCACCCAAACGGCGCGTCCGGCGCTCACGGCGCGCCGTTTCCGTTTCGGGGGTCAGAGGGGGCACGGCCCCCCGCCAGCCTCTCCTGGGGACACGCGAAGTGTGGCCACGGGGAGTATCCTGGCTCCCCGGCATTAGACGCGTCCGACCGCCTCGTCCCCGGCCGGCGCGGCCGTGCCCGACTCACCGAACCTGACCGGCTTCGGTGGCCTGCCAGCGCGCGTCGCAGGCCTCGGCCTCCGCCTGCTCGCGCGCCCCTCCCTAGTACGAGTGGGTGGGCATGACGATGATGGATGTCCTGACGGCGGCGACCCATCACGGCGCCGTCGCGCTGGGGCTGGAGGAAACGATCGGGACGCTCGAGCCCGGCAAGCACGCCAACATCGTGTTCCTGCGGCAGGACCCGCTGGCCGGCCCGGAGAGCCTTCGTTCGGTGGAGCTTACGGTGAAGCGCGGCACGCTGTACTACCGGCGGGACTTCGTACTCGGAGCGCCGCCGCGCCCGGGTCTGCCGGGCGAGGTCAGGTAGGGAAACTGGACCGGACCGCCTTCTCCGGCGCATCTTCCGAATGTGGTAGCTTCACCGCCGCGCCGGGCATCCCATTGGAGATTGCCATGTACAATACCTGCATTTTCTTTCATACATGCGAATATAACTCATTGCAACAAAGCGCTTTAGGACATCACTCAATCTGTCGATTATCACTCAACATATCATACCGCAGTTTCCCGGGAGTCTGCCATATTGGCACCTTGCGGGTTCGAGTCCCTACGCCTCCGCTCAGAAGTCCCCCGTTTCGCTCCATTGACCCGAGGACGGGGAAGGTCAGTTTCGCGGGGCGTGGCTCAGTCCGGTAGAGCGCTACGTTCGGGTCGCAGAGGTGCCCGGTTCGAATTCGGGCGCCCCGATTACAAGCCGGAAGCTGGTACCACGAGGGCCGGCAACCAAGGACGGGTGGCCGAGTGGCTTAAGGCGCACGACTGGAACCTAACCCGCAAGTGTCCAAGAGTACACGTATCCGGGGGTGTACCCTACCCCTCAGGGGGTCGAGATCGTGCGTTACAGGCGATCCTACGGCCACGTTTTCGGGCGGATCCCCCGGTTTCGGGCTGTCGAGGTGGCCGCGCGCCCGAAAAACGCGAGAAACCGCCTCTGACGCACTCGGGAGGGCCGGACGCCCAACGGCGGGGGCCGGGCCGGGTTCGCCCCGCCGTCCCCCGGTGCCGCCAGCGATTCAGCGACCGAGTTCGTCCACGAGGTCGCGCCACTCCGGAGACAGCCCCCTCCGCACCCCCGAGGCCGGTTTCGGGCCCGGATCCCGAGGCCTCGAGGCCCCGAGTCTCCGGTGGGCGGCCAGGTGGCACCGCCCGCAGAGCACGATCAGGTTCTCGGGCGAATCGTCGCCGCCCTTCCACTTCGGGCGCTTGTGGTGCGTCTGGAGGCGGCCAGCCCACCCGCACTTCTCACAACGGATCTCCGCCCGGACCTTCGCGGCCTTCGAGGCGCGGTGCCACGCCCACCGCGCGTGATGGCGGCTCATCTTGAACCTTTCCTTTCTGAAATGGATTCAAACCAAAACAGGGCCCCGGATCCAGACCATTGCCGGATCCGGGGCCTGTTTGGATTTTCGCTGGTTACCTAGCCCAGCAGGAGGGGGTACCTCTCGGCTCCAGTCAGGATCAGGTCCTCGGCGGCGTCCTCCGTGCGCTGCTTCTCCGCGTCGAGGTCGGCCTCAAGGAGTTGGCAGACATCGTCCAGCGTGAGATCCTTCCCCTCCCATGCGCCGTGCGTGTGATAGAGGTACCACAGGCCGGTTCGACGCGACTTGCGTACCTTTTCGTAGCCCAAGCGCTTCGCCGTCCGACGGACGCGGTTCTCCAACGTCTTTAGGTCAGTCATTGTATACTCCCTTTGTTTGAGGGTTTGCCCCGGTCCTATGCCGGAGCAGTACATGTACCGCTAATCCCAGTGCTATGCTATGACAAGTGCTAAAGCTTATACTCACCCGGCCACCGCCCACCGGATCCGGGGGCGCTCCAGCTTCGACCTGTTCTGCTCAGCGATCCCAACCGCCACGGTGGCCGCCGCCGCTGCATCGTCGCGGGCCAACTGGCGGCGGATGCCCTCGTTGGCCTTCGCGAGCTTCTCCAAACCCCCAGCGTTCGAGACGGTCCGCGCCTGGCCGATGGCCGTCGCCAGCAGCAGGGACCGGGCCACAACGACCCGGCGGTCCAGCACCGCGCGGCGAAAGCGCGACACGTCCTCGGCTCCGTCATTGTAGCCGGACCTGATCGCGGCGGACTACCACCGCCGGGCCGAACTAATACTAATGGACGCTGGAGGCCGCCGACGTGCCCAAAGCGAAGGTGGAGTTGAGGAGGCACGGCACCCCGAACCGCTCCAGGGCATCACGCAGGAAGGCCTCCAGCTTCACCGTATGGCCAGGGTGGACCCGTAGCTCCCCCCGGTCCCGCATCCGCACGTAGGCGTCCCCCACGCCATCCTTGCGGCCCCGCTCGGCCAGGTCCGGCACCGCCGGGAAGGCCGCGATCACGTCCAGCGCCGATGCACCGTTGGAACGCGGCGGCGCTCGCCAGTTCGGAGGAGTCCACGTCGGGGACGCCGGCGTTCAACCGTAGCGCCCGGAACGCCAGGAGTAGTTCGCCATTCGCCGCCGCTCGCCTCGCCTCCCGCGCGATCGTCGCCCTGAGCGCCGGGAAGTAGGGGCAGGGACGGATTGGCGGCCAGCCAAGCGGCCTCGTCCTGGGGGTCGGCGTCGGCGGGCGCGTCATGCACCTGCAAGTAGTCGGCCCCGCCCTCCAGCATCTCGGTGAAGTAGTGACCGGCCCCGGCGACCGGCTTCGTCCCAAGCACGATCGCGCGGCTGCCCGGCATCTTCCCGAGCGAGGTCGCCAGCGCGGCCCACCAGCCGGTCGCGAACCGACCGGGGATGCTGCGCGGGCTCATCCACCAACACCAGCGACGGCGCGAGGCCATGAGCTCGGGCCGGATTGCTGGCAATGGCCCGGAGTCGGCGCCGGTGTCCAGGTTCGCGGTGAGTACCAGGTTCGGACTGTCCACCGACCGCCAGCCGTTCGCCTTCGTCAGCTTGCCGTGCTTCGCCTCCAGGAACGCCCGGACGTGATCGTTCAGCACGCGTGCCTGGTTGAGAACTGGCCGCCGCCCCGATGGCCGCGCAAAACGCTGTCTTCCCGTTGCCCCTCGCCACCGTCAGCGCCGCCACCTGGACACGCCCCGCGCACGAAATCGGCCTCCCATGGCATCACCTGAAGGGGTTTCCCCACGCCCTCGCCCTGCGAGATCGTCAGGCCGCCGATGTAGGCCAGCAGGCGGTCGGAAAGGGGCTCAATCAGAAAAATCTACAGGGCGGGATCATGCCCCGGTGCTCACGGGGTCGGGGATCGCTCAGGGGTCCCCATGGCCTACACCTCGCCCCAGCACATGCGCCACCGCAGCCCGCGCGGCAGCGACCGTAAAGGCTTCGTCGGTGTAGTCATCCGGCCTCGCCTTGCCCTGCAACACGTCGGTCACGGCGGCCGTCGCAGCGCGCCACATGGCCTCGATCTCCGTCTCGTAGCGTGACGCGACGCATTCCGGGGTTGCTTTCGGGTGATCCCTCCCGGCTCGTACCGCCTCCTCCATGATTGCCAACAGCGCGAGTTGCTCCGCCTCGGTCATTCTCTTCCTCCGTTGGGGTTGTGGCCGCCCCTTCGTGGCTCGGTCAAGTGGTCGACGATCCGCTCCAGGTTGGCGTCGAGCAACACGATCCTGGCGAGGATCGCGCGCAACAAGGTAAGCACTTCGGCGGCGGCGGGGCGTTTGGTCATCCGGTCAGTCCTCTCGGTCCGGTGGTGGTCGGGCCGACTACGGTAGCACCTGGTCGTCAGCCTTCGGTCATCGGTGCCGGGCGCTGTCATGGTGTCAACGGCTACATACAAAGAAAAGTCCCGTAAATGCTGGCGTTTTCACGATTCTCGTCCTATCACATACCAGTCGGATTACCACTGCTGGAATGGCTCCAAATGAGCCCTTCTGCCACCTTCTGGCTCCGTCGTTCCCATTGCGGGGCCAGACGCGCCCCAACGATATTTCTCATATGAGTTCGACCAACGGAGGCCGCCAAGAGCGGAAAAACGGGACTCCCCCGCATGAGGAACACGACTGGAGATTGGCAACGAATGAACCGGCGCAGGGGAGGCGGGAAGGCGTGACACGGTGGGAACAGACGCGGAATGTCCTGCCCTGCGCCTTCATCTCCGTGGGGACACGGCCCGCCCGCACCGGGCAGCGACCAAGCAAGCAGCTTCATTTATACCAAGCGGCAACCGAGCCGGTGGCCAGGACTGAACGCCGGTCCATGCTGTCCGGTACCCATGGGATGGTCAGTGACCAACGGGGTGCGACCCAAGGGATACCTTGGAACAGAGCCCCGGGCGTGGACCTGTTTCATCGTCTTGAACGTGAGAGGAAACCTCCTCACGCCTCAGAGTGGGTGGTGGGCGACTGCCACCCAAACTCTGTCGAGGGCGTGTGGTCTGTTCAAGCGGTCCATCAGCACCTTCCACAAGGTCAGCGCGAAGCACCTCGACCGCTACCTCGAAGAGTTCGGTTGGCGGTTCAACAACCGGAACAACCACCACATCTTCCAGGACGTGCTGTGCCGGATCACGAACACCGACCCTCTGGAATACCGGAGGCAGGATCATTGCCAGCAAAGCCCCACATCGGCGGCATCGCCCATCGTGCGCCTGCACCGGGTTCTTCGGCGACCGCCCAGGTAGGGGCCCTAACAGCGCGGATCCGCTATGGCCGGTCATGGATTTGACAGCCTCGCCTAAGCCACCACTCCTTACGCTGCTTGCGAATCCCCGGCTTCGCGACCGGATCCAGCTCGCGCTTAGCATGGGTGCCTCGTCACAAGTTCTTGGCAAGGTGATTGCGGCAACCAATTGGCGTCAATTGCGCTCCTTGGCTGCATACCACCCGGGATCCCCGGCAGTGATCGACACATTGTGGGAGAGCCCAACGCGGCCTGCGGAGGACATGGCGGGCGTGCACACCGCTGACCACCCGTGGCTGACGGTGGTCTGGTACGCACCATTCGACCGGGCCAACCGACGCCAGCTGAGTAGGGCAGGTATTACCCTCGAGACTAACTTGCTCCCCGGAGGCGGCGACGACTTTCTGGCCATCGACGCAGCAATCCTGAGAAACGTCGACGCGAAGCGTGTACACCGGCTGCGCGAGCACACGAAGAGAGCGGCAGACCCCGCTGCGTTCGAAATGTTCGATCACGCCCTCAACCTCGCGACAGGACCCTGTGCCGTACCCGATCTTGCCGCGCGTGTCGGTCGGACTAGGCGCACCCTGGAACTCCGGTGCGTGGGGCTGGGGATCCCTCCCCCTAGGGTCCTCATCGCTCTAGCTCGCATCTTCACCGTCCACCGGCTTGCCGAATGGAGCCACCAGCCATTCAGCGCGGTCGCCCGTGCAATCGGGTTTTGGGATCGGTCCAACTATCGGCGCCTAGTGCATGGAATCCTCGGATATGCTCCGTCGGAGATCCACCAATTGGGGGGAAGCGATTACATAGCGAACGTCATTCTCAAGCGTGTGGGGGGCTGATGCTCGGTTCCCAACTCGCCAAACACACACATCCAGTTGGCTGAACCGCTCCGGTGGTCGGAGGCGGTAGAGGGTGCGCCTGATAATCCGCTGTGTTGGGTACCATTCACTATTTCCGGCATTGACATGCAATGTGAGGTGGTCCCGGTTTTTTGGACAGGTCGTTAAGGTGGATTCCAGGATTGAACAGGAGGCACCGAGATGGCCAGGAAGAGACGACGATTCACAGCGGAGTTCAAGGGCCGGGTGGCGCTGGAAGCGCTTCAGGAGCGCGACAGCGTGCAGGCGATCGCCGCGCGGCATGAACTTCATCCGAACCAGGTGAGCGCCTGGAAGCGGCAGCTGCTCGACGCCGTGCCGGAGGTGTTTGCCAAAGGCGGGAGCCGGAAGCTCGCCAAGGAGCATGAGGCAAAGGTCCACGACCTGCACGCCAAGATCGGAGAGCTCACCGTCGAGCGGGATTTTTTTCGGCGCGGGTTGAAGCGCTGAGCCGGACGGAGCGCTTCGGGATGATCGAGCCGGATGGACCGCTGAGCCTGTCGAGGCAGAGCGTGCTGCTGGGCGTGAGCCGGTCGTCGCTCTACTACCGGCCGAAGGGGGAGAGCGCGCAGAACCTGGCCCTGATGCGACGGATGGACGAGCTCCACATGGACTATCCGTTCTACGGGAGCCGGCAGATGATGCGGCATCTCCGCCGCGAGGGTGTCACGGCTGGCCGGCACCGGATCCGGCGGCTCATGCAACTCATGGGGATCGAGGCGACCTACCGGCGGCCGCGCACGAGCGTGGCGAACCCGGCGCACCGGATCTTTCCCTATCTGCTGCGCGGCCTCGAGATCTTTCGTGCGGACCACGTGTGGTGCGCCGACATCACCTATATCCCTGTGACGCAAGGGTTTTTCTACCTTGTGGCCGTGATGGACTGGGCCACCCGGCACGTCCTCTCCTGGCGGTTGTCCAACACGATGGACGCCTCGTTCTGCATCGGGGCTCTGGACGACGCGCTCATCCATACGACTCCGGAGATCCTGAATACGGACCAGGGCTCGCAGTTCACCAGCGAGGCGTTCGCCGACCGGGTGCTGGGTGCGGGCGTGGCGTTCTCGATGGACGGCCGGGGCCGTTTCCTCGACAACATCTTCATCGAACGACTGTGGCGGTCGCTGAAGTACGAGGCGGTGTACCTGCACGAGCTTCGCGACGGCACGGAAGCCGGTCGGCTCATCGGGACGTGGATCGACTTCTACAACGAGGTACGCCCGCACTCGGCGCTGGCCGGGCGCACGCCAGGCGAGACCTACCGCAACGGCACGAGGGTGATGTGAACTGCGGATCACCACGGGGGCTGGCGGACACCCTCGCGAGACAGTCGCGGGGAGCGGGTGATACACCCATCCTGCGCGCCGCGCGCCACAGGTGTCCAAGCCCCGCTCGCCGGTCGGGTCCCCCTCCCGGCGAGCGGGGCTCATCCCGGCATCCGTCCTTCTCCTTGCCGGAGAGGACTTCAGCGTCTAACATCCCTTTCAAGACAGAACCAAGCGAAAGCTCCCGAGGGCTCTCAGAACCAGTCGGAGTCCACCTTAGCTTTGCCCTCGGACTGTCCAACGAAGTAGGACCACTTCAATGGCCACTGACCCCACCGATCCTACCGATCCGATCGACCTAGCACGCCTTGCAGCCCGTGATCCGGTTCTGCTGGCGCGACTGGTGGAGAAGGTTGGTTCCCGGATCTGGGTGGCGATTCGCCGCTACGCGCGTGACGACGACCATGCGGATGCGTTGGTGCAGGGCTGCTGGCAGGCCATCCTCGAGCGGCTCGACCGCTATGGTGGGCGGGGGTCGTTCGTCGGCTGGGCGATTGCCGTCAGCGAGAACGTATGCCTGGCGCAGCTCCGCAAGGCGAAACGCGCCGGCGGGCGGGAAGTGGGCCTTGAGGAGCCCGATGAGGTTGTGGACCCAGCTCCGGATCCCGAAGAAGAGGTGACGCTGAGTGAACGTCGCAATGCCCTGTATCGCGCACTTGGGCAACTTCCTAAACGGGAACGGGACGCGATCGTTTTACGGATGCTCGAAGAAAGGGATACCGCGGAGACCGCACGTGCGCTGGGGCTGAGCCGCGAAGCCACGCGATCGTTGGTTGCGCGTGCCATCTTCCGGTTGAGGCGCATGCGGGAAGTCCAGCAATTGGCTATGGACTGGATGGTGTAGGGGAGCACGACAGGCGGCTACCTGCCAGCAGGACAACCATCCCCAGCCACGGGTTTCGGTTCGGGCGAGTCGACGGATCCCGGCAGACCTCTGGGCGCGGACGAAACCACACCGGCGAGCGAACCGGAGGGCCAAAGGCGCCATCCCGCGGCGAAATCGGGGGGATGAACGGGCCCTTTCCCTGCAGTTTCGCAAAATGACCCCTCCGCGACCGCCTGGCCTGGCATCTAGGGAATACAGAGAGCAGGAGACCGGAAGTCGCAATTCAGGTCTCCAAGGTGTTTCCTCAGCCCAGAGAGTCCAGACCCGACATGCCGGCCCCGATACAAGAGGCGGAGTTCCAATCGGTCTACGAAGAGTGGTCCCAAGGACTAGTGACCCAGACTGCTGCGGCAGCGCGATTGGGAATGGCAGCGCGGACGTTTCGCCGCCATGTAGCCGGATTTCGCGCCCGCGGTGCTAGGTGGTGCAAAGATCGACCTTACCGTCGTCCCACCCCCAACCGCCGCGTACCTGATGGGGAACGCGCCAGCCTGGGGACACTGTATTCGGACCAGTACACTGGCTGGAGCGTTCGGCACTTCTACGAGAAGTATCGAAGCGAACACGGTGGCACGCGGTCCTATTCCTGGGTCAAGGACGTCCTTCAGGCTGCTGGTCTCGTGGAGAAGCGTGTGCGAAATGGCGCGCTGGAACGCCCGAGGGGAGATGCCCAACGGGAACCCATCCCGCAGAGGCCGCGCGAAGGCATGCTGCTCCACCTAGTCCCAAAACAAGCGAGTAGGCCACGGGCGGCGGTTTTCGGTTGTTCGGATGGGTAAAGGGCGGACTTGGAGGTGGCATGGGGGGCGGTGTCGCGGGGTTGCAGGACGATGAACAGGGACTTCGGGGCCGGTTTTCCCGGCTGTTCCGAGGTCATTTTGGCTGCGGGCGACACCGGTCCCAGTGGAGGTGCGGCGGGGCGCGCGGGGAGGGTGGATAGGCTGCGCGGCGTCAGCCGAATCCGGTCTGGAACGCGGTCCGTTCGATCGTTCGCCATGCGCTGAACAGCCGGTCGGCCGAGGGCTGCCAGCCGATGATGCGGAGCGTCGTCTGCCGGGCCCGGCGGATGACCTGGCAGGGCAGCAGGATCATTTCGCGAACGAACGTCCTGAACTCCATGGCGACGTACTTCTTCCGGTCCGCCTTGAAGTGCATCATCAGGGCGAACCAGCTCTTCAGGTTCCACGCCAGCGCCGCCATCACCATGTAGGCCCAGTTGCTCACCAGGTCGTAGACCGGTACCCGCATCGCGCCCACCCCGCTCTTCAGCTGGGCCACCACGTTCTCCTGGTCGCAGCGGGCGTTGGCCAGGCGGACGACCTCGGCCGCGCTGATGTCCCTCCGGGTCGTGATGTAGAAGAAGTACCGGAGCTCGTCGATCAGGGCGTTCTCTCCCCTCATCCTGCTGATGTTCTTGCGCACGACGACCATCCGGTACGTCTCGCGGCACTTGCCCGGCCGGTATTCGTACTCGCCCACATGCTCGCAGTTCAGCCTCCTGTTCAGGTAGCCGCGCTCCCGCACGATCCGCTCCTTCACGTCCTCGCGCCTGCGCCGCGCCTTCCCCGTCCGGGAGGTGTAGCGCGGCCGGCGCTCCAGAGGCTTCCAGTCGCCCTCCTCCAGCGCCTCGGCCCGCTTCACCATCCCCGGCTGGGCGTCGTAGCCGAAGATGAAGTCCGCCTCCTCGCTCCAGCGGTCGAAGTGGGCCGTCAGCGAGAAGTCCGTGTCGCCGCGCACGCACACCCGCTCGGCGTGGGGCGCCACCAGGCCGACCGCCCGGTCGATCCACTCCGCGGCGCCCGTGTGGCTGGGGACGTTGCCCGGCCGGTTCACCAAATAGAGCACCTCGCCCGTGTTGGCCAGCGAGACGATGAGCGGGTGGTAGCCCCACACCCCCTTGTAGGACATGTCCATCCCCTCCTTCTTCGTGCCCAGCGTGGGCGCCAGCGTCCCGTCCACGTCGATGTAGGCCACCGGGGCCAGCAGATCCCGGCCCCGGCCCAGCCACAGTTGCGGCCGCACCGCGTTGAAGGCCTCCTGAAGCTCGAGGACGTCCGCCTCGTCATAGCGCCGCGTGAAATCGCCCGCCGCCGTCGGGCTCGGGATCACCTCCGCGCCCAGAGCGTCCATGTAGGCCGCGTTGTCGCGCAGGCTGCCCAGGTCCTCCAGCCGCGTGCCCCCGCACAGCAGGTTGTAGGCGATGTTCAGCACGTGGTCCGACTCGTGGTACGGCAGGTGCCGCTTCAGCAGCCCCAGGCGCCCGTTGATCTCGCCGGGCAGCCCGAGCTTCGACACCAGCCGCCGAACCACGCCGATGCCCCCGTAGCTCATCGCGTTGATCCGCGCCCCGATCTCATAGCGGATCTTGCCGGACCCGAACACCGGCTTCGGCCCGGTGCCCCACCGCCTCCCTCTCGCGTGCCGCGCCTTCACCTTCCGCTTCCGCCGGGCACTGTTCCTGCGGCTCTGTCTGTGCGATATTGTCTTCACCGGAAAGGCCTCCTGGTTGCGTCCAGCGATATACGCCGGATCGTTCTAACTACAATCAGGATAAGCCTTTCCGGTAACTATTAACAGACCCTGGGCAAGAACGTCCTTGTTTTGGGCCTAGTTGCCTCGCGGAACGAATGGGCGACGGGTCACCATTGGGACCTCTTGTTGCTTGTGGACGATGCCACAGGCCGAATACACTCCGGGTCCTTCGTGGAGGAGCGTGGGATCTGGTCCATCTTCGCGGGAATCAGAGAGACACTGGAGAGAGGTCTCTTTGGGAGACTCAGCTGTGGTCTCGCCCTCCCCGGTCGCCTCAGCGCCCGGGAAACAGCTTTTGGAGGGCGCGTGAAGCCTCAGGTAAAACGAGCGATGTCGGAGGTGGGCATTGAGGTGGCGCGGCCGGAACTGCGGGTCCGGATGCGAAGTGCGCGGCTCTTCAGGACCCTACTCGGTCGTCTCCCACTGGAGCTGGATCGGGAAGGGATTACCGAAATCGAACCGGCCAATGACTACTTGGCCCGGTTCTGGGCGATGTTCAACGAGTTCCGGGCTGCCAAGCCCAGTGATCCATCCGATGCGTTCGTTGCACTCGGCCCAAAGCTCCAAGCGACGGCGATGGAACTGGTGTCTTGCCTGAAGCATGAAGTCCGAGTCTGCGACGGAAACCGTATACTGTGCGAGGGCAAGCAACTGGACATCGGAAGGTTAGGGTGCCCCGACCTGCGTCTGGGAAAGCACTACAGAATCCACGAATACGAAGACGGAAGGTGCGAATTGTTCCACGGGTACGACAGTGTGGCAGCTTTCGTCGTAGACGAAGTCGGGTGCCGACCAGCATGAAGAGACTGCCGGATTTGTTGTTGGCTTTGATGATCGGTGGTATCGTAGTGCAGATTTGGATGGTGACAGGTCTCGCTCCCGCAGGCGAATTGCGATCTGGTCCACCGGCTTCGCTTGACGTGGGAGATACCCTCCGGCTTGTGACCGGTTACACCGAACCTAGCCGTCCGGACACCGTCTTTCTGGATCATGACCAGACGTTGGCTACGGTTGTGTACAGCTACCACCCGGACTGTCTGCACAGCCGTACTCTGGGATCCAGCTGGGCCCGCCACTTCAACGAGGTCCGTTCAACCGATGCCCGCATCCGGCGGCTTGCGGTGACGCTGGCCAACCCTTCGTCGGCGCTGGCCTTCGTCGATTACTTTGGCTGGGAGGTTGAAACCCTGAGTCTAGCCGGGTTGACGCCGCTGCAGCGAGAGTACGCCTTGGTATCGAGAACGCCGTGGGTGTTCGTGTTGGATTCCCATGGAGTACTCCGTCTACATGGCCACGGAAGCAGGCTCGATCACGTCGAAGCGGCGGTCTCTCATTTCCTCCAGCTTTCGGAATATCCTAGAGTGCGGACCAAAGACCCCGGTCCACGCGACACTATGTCCCACCTTCTCGCCACCTCGACCACACCTCGCACTGTGGTCACCACGAACGCGAACAAGCCAACTGGGAATCCAATCGATCCACGTACTTCAAACCCCTCGAAGGAAGACCACCGCCAATGAAACCCAAAACCGTCATCATCCTGATTGCCTGCTTGACCAATCTCGGCCTGTTGCTGGCAAGCTCGCCAAGCCCGGCAAATGCGGGTGAGGAGCAATCGAGCAGCTTCTACTTCCCGTGTTGCAAGAAGACCCCTGAGAACCGTCCCTATTGTTGCCAGAACTGTTGCTTCTTCCGGTGGGACTGTGAGGTTGACGCGGATTGCCGGTAAAGGGGCCCCACGGTACCTCGGGTCGCGTGCCCCCACTTAGTCGTGGGAGCCTCCGGCCACTCATGGGCACCTCGAATAATGGCCGCTTCGCGGCGACCGAGGCATTTGTTGCGGATTCCGACGGATTTCGATCACCCATTCCGATTCATTCCGATCACCCATTCCGACGGATTCCGATCAGTGATTCCGATTGATTCCGATCACCTTGGAGTGAGCGAGTAGGAGCGCTGGAGAACCTGTTGTAGCGGCACCCTCTTCCATCCTCGCCAGAGGTTCCCTGAGACGAGGAGGGTAAGAGGATGCCAAAGAAGAGGTTGTCCATGCGGAAGATTCGAGAAGTGCTGCGGCTGAAGCACGAGCTTGGGCGCAGCCACCGCGAGATCGCCACGTCGCTCGGCATTGCCAACAGCACGGTGAGCGACTACGCGAGGCGGGCGGCCGCGGCCGGCTTCACCTGGCCATTGCCGGAGGGACTGGACGACGCCGCGCTGGAAGCGGCGCTGTTCCCGCCCCTGCCGCCGTCGCGTGTTCCCCGGCCCGAGCCGAACTGGGAGCAGGTTCACCGGGAGCTTCAACGCCACAAGGGCGTGACGCTGCAGCTGTTGTGGCTGGAGTACGTCACGGCCCACCCGAACGGCTACCGGTACAGCCGGTTCTGCGAGCGCTACAGGGCGTGGCGGGGACGAATCGACGTGGTCATGCGGCAGGTGTACCGGGCGGGCGAGAAGGCGTTCGTGGACTACGCGGGCCCGAAGTTCCAGGTCGTGGACCGGGAGACCGGCGAGGTGCAGGGCGCCATGGTCTTCGTCGGTGTCCTCGGCGCCTCGAACTACACGTTCGTGGACGTGACCCGGAGCCGGTCCCTGCCGGACTGGACGATGTCGCACGTCCGGATGTTCGAATTTTGGGGCGGGGTGCCCGAACTCGTGATCCCGGACAACGAGAAGGCCGCGGTCCACAAGGCCAGCCGCTACGAGCCGGACTTGAACCCGACGTACCAGGAACTGGCCACCCACTACGGAACCGCGGTGCTGCCGGCGCGGCCCCGGGCAACCATACGTTCTTCTCGCTCGGCGAACTCCGCGACGCCATCGCGCCGCTGCTGGCCGCGCTGAACGAGCGGCCGTTCGACAAGACCGATGGGAGCCGCCGCAGCTGGTTCGAGGATCTCGACCGGCCGGCGCTCAAGCCGCTTCCGGCCGAGCGCTACGAATACGCGGAGTGGCGCAAGGCGCGGGTCAACATCGACTACCACATCCAGGTCGAGCACGCGCTCTACAGCGTCCCCCACCCGCTGGGCCGCTGCGAGGTCGACGTTCGGCTCACGGCCCAGACCGTCGAGATCTTCCACAAGTACCGCCGGGTGGCCGCGCACCTCCGGATCCACGGGAGAGGCGGATACGCGACCGAACGGTCGCACATGCCCGCCTCGCACCGCGCCCATGCGGGGTGGACGCCGTCCCGACTGATCGCCTGGGGACAGAAGACCGGATCGCACACGGCCGCGTTCGTCGAACAACTCCTCGACAGCCGGCCCCACCCCGAACAGGGCTACCGCAGCTGCCTCGGGCTCAAGGCACTGCTGCGAGCCTACGGCGCCGAGCGCCTGGAGGCCGCCTGCCGCCGCGCACTCGACATCGGCACGCTGAGCTACAAGTCCGATGGGGTGGACGCCCCCTCCCGGCGGCATCGCGATGTGCCAAGATGGTACTGAGCGATTAGTCGACCATCTGAGGGAGGAGACATCCACATGGAAGAGGTTAGCATCATCGGGATCGATCTGGCAAAGCGGAGTTTTCAGGTGCACGGGGCGAAGGCGGACGGGTCGGTGGCGTACCGCAGGAAGCTGAGCCGGGGGAAGCTGCTGGGCTTTCTCGCCTCGCAGCCACCATGCACGGTGGCGATGGAGGCGTGCGCCAGCGCCCACTACTGGGGCCGGGAGATCGCGGCGCTCGGCCACGAAGTGAGACTGGTGCCCCCGATCTACGTGAAGCCCTTTGTCAAGCGGCAGAAGGTTCTTCCCCTGTCGTGGTGGGCGGGCAAGGGGGAGGGTCGAATTATGGGGCGGGTTGGCGGGCTTTCGCAACAGCGGCGGTGGGATGAGCGTGGGTGGAGAGAGTGGAACAGCGAGGATGTAGTAGACGACGGGAGGGGCGATCCCCTTCGGCGAAGGCTGACGTGCCGCCGACCGGCCGGGGTGACCCTCTCGACCACTCCTCGCACAACGACTTGGTTGGGCGCGGAAGCCACCGGCGCTGGTGCTGAACGGGGAGGAGAGTAGCGGGTTGCCTTTCGGGATCGCGAGACTCGGAGGAAATTGCGTGGTCAGGCCGCGGAGCGCTCGCTCCCGGCAGGTGTCCACAACGAGACGGAAGGGAACTCGCAGACATGGCCGGAAGAGACTGGCTGGACGCCGTTCTGGGCCTGGGTCCGGAGTGGAAGGTCACGAGGGTGGAGCCGACCCGGGACCCCAAGGAACTTCGGGTGGAGTTGCAACGGACCGGAGGGAGCCCGTTGAGGTGTCCTCACTGCGGCGAGGCGTGCCCGGGCTACGATACGCGCCGCCGCGAGTGGCGGAACCTGGATGCCTGGGGCTACAAGACCTTTCTGGTCTGCAATGTCCCGCGGGTCCAGTGCCCGGAGCACGGGGTGGTCACGATTCAGGTGCCGTGGGCGGAGGGGAGCACGAGGTACACGATGGAGTTCGAGGCGGAGGTGATCCGGTGGCTCAAGGTGGCGAGCGTACAGGCGGTCGCCAGCCGGATGCGGCTGAGCTGGAACGCGGTGGACGGAATCATGCAACGTGCAGTGGCGCGGGGACTTGCGCGCCGCAAGACGAAGGCGGTTCGGCGCCTTTCGGTGGACGAGACCTCGTTCCGCCGCCGGCACCAGTACGTGACCGTGGTGTCGAATCCGGAGACGGGCCACGTCGTGCATGTCGCCCCGGGACGGGGCAAGGACGTGCTCCTGGCGTTCTACGAGGGCATGGGAGAGAAGTACCGGGAGGCTGTCGAGAGCGTCAGCATGGACATGTGGGGGCCCTACATCTCGGCGACTCTGGCGATGATCCCGGACGCCGTGATGAAGATCGCGTTCGACCGGTTCCACGTGGCCAAGCACCTCGGCGACGCGGTGGACAAGGTCCGGCGGGCGGAGCACCGGGCGCTGGTGAAGGAGGGCAACGGGATCCTCGTGGGCACCAAGTGGCAGTGGCTGAAGGGCCCCAGACGGAAGACGCACGCCGAAAAGCTGGCGTTCGCGAGGCTCCGTGCGGGCACCCGCCGGACCGCCCAGGCCTGGGAGCTGAAGGAAGCGGCCGCGAACCTCTGGAACTACCGGAGCAGAACCTGGGCGCTGGCCGGATGGCACCGGTGGCTGGAGTGGGCATCGGACTGCGATCTGGAGCCGGTCCTGAAAACCGCCCGGATGATCCGGGAGCATCTGTGGGGAATCGTCAATGCGATCATCCTCCGCGCCACCAACGGACCGGCGGAAGGCATCAACAGCCGGATCAAGACAGTCAAGGTCCGCAGCCGCGGCTTTCGCAACCGGGAACGCTTCGCGAACGCCATCCTCTTCCACCTCGGCGGCCTCGACCTCTACCCCGATGGCCTGCGCACATGACCTGCTACCCACCAGAAAAGGGGAAGAACCCGGCAGAAGAACGTCAAGTCCATCCTCGCGACCGGCCTCGACCAGGCCGGCGACGACCACCAGTACACGCTCTCCCTGCCCGGCCACCACGCCAACATCCGCGGGCCCGGGTACTACACTCCCCAGAATGGAAAGGAGTCCTGACCATCATGCTTCGCCAACCCACCCTCGACCTGCTTCACGAACTCCGGCTCTCGGGCATGGCCCAGGCCTTCGAGGAACAGGCCGCCATGCCCGACATCGCCGAACTGTCCTTCGATGACCGCCTCTCCCTGCTCCTCGAACGCGAGAAGACCGAACGGGAGCAGCGCCGCTACCAGCGCCTGAAAGGCCACGCCAAGCTCCACCTCGACGCCACCATCGAAGACATCAACTTCAAGGCCCCCCGCGGACTGGACCGCTCGCTCATCCTCCGCCTCGCCCCGGGGCAGTGGATCCGGGACGGCCAGACCGTACTCGTCAGCGGGGCGACGGGATCCGGAAAGTCCTACTTGGCGTGCGCGCTCGGCCACCAGGCCTGCCGCGTCGGCATCTCGACCCGCTACTACCGCGTCTCCCGCCTGCTCGACGAACTCACCCTCGCCCGCGGCGACGGGTCGTATCCCAAGGTCATCCAGAGGCTCGCCCGGACGTGGCTCCTCATCCTCGACGACTGGGGGCTCGCTTCGCTCTCGGGACAGGGACGACACGACCTCCTCGAGGTCCTCGACGACCGCTACGCCCGCCGCGGCACGCTGCTGGCCAGCCAGGTCCCCGTCGAGCACTGGCACGAGGTCGTCGGCGATCCCACCTTCGGCGACGCCATCCTCGACAGACTGCTCAACAACGCGCACCGCATCACCCTCAAGGGCGGATCGATGAGAAGGCTCTACGACTCGACGAAGGAAGCCGACGCCGTCCCCGGCGACGCCTGATCCGCCGAGAGACCGGGCTCAAGCATGCCTCTGGAAACACGTCTCTCCCCGCGATAGGGGGTGAGAAGACGGAAAGACAGCACTGAGCGGGCCGTGGGGCCGTCCAGATGTCCGTTGCGGCCGGCCCGGATCCGTCCGCACCCCCCCAATCCAGGACAAATGGCCCGGTTCCCTGGCAAAACCGCTCTCCAGAGCGCCGTAGAGGCCGTCCGAAGACCTTCGCCCTACCTACACCCCTCCGGAAAACCGGCCCGCCGGCCGTCCCAGCAACACACTGCCAACGGTCCCTTCACACTCGACGACTACCCCCTCCAACCCCTAAACTTCAAACCCGTAACCCGACCCCAGCGCCCCTATGGACCTCCGCTCTCCTCCAAGGTGATCGGAATCTTCTGGAATCGGTGATCGTTTTGCCGGAACGGGTGATCGGAATCGTCGGAATGCGGATTTGTAACGCCACGCGGGTTTGCTGGTCGGAGACGGGGAATGGACAGGTTCGAATACTGCCCGCCAACGTTATGCCGGAAAGCTTGCAACAGACGACTGTGAAGGCTGCGATTCCGCTTATCTTATCCGGCACCGTCCTTGGGGTCGGCACTCAGCGCGGCGGACCCGTCCGGGAAGCGAGTGGCTACGCGGTAGCCGAGGCCGCGCTCTCCAAGTGCGTGAACCTCCGCATGTTGTAGGCCAGGTTCTTCAGGCCGATGTGGGCTCGCGCGCGCATGGCCCCGATGCTGCGCACCAGCGTTCCGCCCATGTCGTTCGCCTGCGACCCGAAGACATGCTCGACCCGCGCCCGCACCTTCGCCTTCGTCCCGTTGCCCTGCTTCTCGCGCCGGGTCAGCTTCTTAGTCGCCGACCCTTTTCGCATGATCCTGCTCGTGTACCCCAGCTCCTCCAACAACGCCTCGATCTCCTCCGAGCGGTACGCCTTGTCGGCCCACACTGGGGTGGCCGTGTTGTCCGGGTCCAGAACCTGCCCGATCACCTGGCTGTCGTGCGTGGCCGCGTCCGTCACCGCGTAGCTGCGCACCAGCTTGTGGCGCCGGTCCGTCGAGACGTGGTTCTTGTAGCCGTAGTGGCTCACCCCGTTCCTCTTCGTCCACCGTGCGTCCAAGTCCTTTTGAGCCAGCTTGTTAGCGTTAGCGGAGCCTTCCACCCAACCCGCCGGAATATCGCCCGCCTTGATCTCGGCGTTCTCCTCCTTGCTGTTGCGCTGTGTCGGCACCGGCACGATCGAGGCGTCGATGATCTGTCCCCCCATCGCCTGGTAGCCCCGCTCCCGTAGGAAGGCGTCGAACATCTCGAACAGCTTCTCCACGATCCCCGCCTTCGCCAGGCGCTCCCGGTACAGCCACACGGTCGTCGCGTCCGGAATCCGGTCCTCCAGTCCCAGGCCCAGGAACTGCATGAACCTGCCTTATTCATGAATTCGCGAGTCGAGGGCAAGGTAGGGGGCTGAGAGGCCTCTCACAACCCCGATGGCGGGTCGGGGGCGGTTCCGGGGGCAAAAAACAGGCGTTTCGAGTCCGAAAAGGTTAGTTTGTTCGACCGAACCGAGCCGGTTTCCGGCGCTTGGAGACACCTCGGCGTCCTTGCGGCCGCCGGGGCCGGGAAAGGGTTCGGCGCCTGGCGGCGCCCGCGCTATCCGGAGGGCCCGTGCAGGGTCGCGAGCCCGCGGGCGAGCATGCGCCAGTGCGCCGACGCGCCTCCGATGGTCATCGTAATCCGGCGGCCCGATACGGTGAAGCGCGCCGGGGTGCGGAGCACGCGGTCCGCGAGACGCCGCAGGCTCCAGCCGGTTCCGGTCATGCGCTCCAGCACGGCGCGCTGGACGTGCATGATCTGGTAGCCGAAGCCGGCGAGCAGCAGGCGCACCTGGTTGCACGCGAAGGGGTCCACACCCTTCTCGCGCTTCGCGATCTTCTTGCCCCGGTAGTGGCTCTTGCGGCGCGACGTGGACGACAGGGCCGGGGAGACGACGCTCATCAGCTCGCCCAGGTGGCCCTCCGCCACGGGCGCGCTTGCGGTACAGCGCCAGGAGGTCCTCGCCGGACATCTCCTCCGACGGCATCGAGGTCAGCAGCCAGAAGCAGCGCGGGATGAGTTCGCCCGGCCGCTCGACGACGACCTGCACGACCCGGCGGGAACGGGACCACGACCCGGCCCGGTAGGACGACTCGCAAACCCAGGTGCGGGGCTCGCCGCCGGGCGCCCCGTTGTTCAGCGCATCCCAGACCACGGCGTCCATGGCCGGCAGCGCCAGGCGCTTCAGCACGGCGTTGTTGCGCACCCGGGCCACGTAGTGCGTGCCCCGCTCCTCCAGCGCCGCCATCAGCGGCTCGCCGGGATATCCCGCGTCGAAGCGCACCGCTGCCTTCCCGCACAGATGCCGCTCCGCCCGCTCCAGCACCTCGAGGACGAACTCCAGCCCGCCGTCCGCCGTGTGCACCTGCCCCTCGCGCAGCCGCAGATCCAGGATGTCGCCCGTCTCCCCCGCCGCCGCCACGATCGGATGATACACGCGCCGGTGATAGTAGCCGTTCCACGCGCTGCCCGGCTGTTCCCCATGGACCTCGACCGGCAGGCTGTCGATGTCGATCACCAGCGTCTTCGGACGCCGCCGGCCGCCCATCGCCTTCAGCCGCCACCCCGCCAGCCGCTGCAACCCCTCGCGCAGCACCTCGACGCCCTCCTTCGCCGACCACGCCGCCACCCGCCGCGACAGCGTCGGCTGCGAGGGCAGGCACCCGCCCTCGCCCAGCGGAGCCGTGCCCGCCCGGTCGCCGGTGGCCAGCCGCAGCGCCGGATCGTCGCGCAGCTCCGTCGCGTCGCCATGGTCCCGGCGGCCCTGCCCCGCCAGCAGCAGAAGCGTCCGCGCCAGCCGCCTCTGAGAATGCCGGATCCGGCGCCCGTCCCGCTTGTCCGGCAGCCCCTCCGCCAGAAACCGCGCCACCCTGCTGCGCCGCAGCAGCTCGCGCCCCGTCAGAGCCCCCGAATCCCCCGTGATCCGGTCCCGGCCGGACCCAATCCTGATCGACCTGTTGAAGCTGAACGGCGCATCCATTATCTTCACCCCCGACGTGATGGCTGGCAGGTGCTCGCGATCCTTCTAACACTCTGAATCTAAAGCACTTGCCGCCTCACGTCGCCTCGCCTCCCGGCCATTCGTGAATAAGGGGGGATGAAGGTCAGCCGGTCCCCCATCTCGTGCTCGAGCGCCTCGTCCGACAGATTGTACAGCGCGCCCAGGACGATCGCCTTGAACATCAGCACGGCGTCCCACGGCTTGCGGCCCGCCGCGGACTTGCGCTCGTCCCCGGCCTTCCGCCAGACCGCCTCAAGCACGGGCCGGAAGTCTTCCCACGGGACCAGCTCCCCGATCATCGCCAGATGCCTGCCCCGCTTCTCCCCCAGCTTCCGCCGTCTGCCTTCGGCCGCCACATCCGCAAAACTCAGTTGACTGCCATCGCGCGCTTGTGCCACTTGTCTTCTCCCGGTCTCCGGTGTCGTTCCACGCTGTCAGAATACCTTATGCAATATCGCACCGGAAGCCCGTCTTGTAAACCCTCCCCGGGTTGTCTCTGAACATGCGCAAGAAGTTATTTTTCGAGGTGCCCTCATGTAACGGTAGGATTGGCAAATTGCGGAAGGACGAAGAAAACGATGGCGGCGCCGACAATCCCGGAAATAGCGGCGGACGAGATGCTCGGCACGAGCCCACCCATCGAACCAATCACCAGGAAACCAGCGGTAAGGGAAGTAGACGCACAGGAGAACTCGGCCATGCGAACTGCAGAGAGGTGCTTTGGGGAAGACTCGGCGACCGGTTGCGTCCCCTCAGTATCCGTTGTCGCCAAGTGTTGCACTATGTCCGATACTTGGGCCGGGGACATCATAGGCCGTGATCCAGCCACGCGTCGGATGCTATGAATCAAGTCGGCCACATCGTCTTCTACAGTAATGGTGGTCGCTGTCCCTGAGTCCTCGGTGGGCCGGGTTTCGATCATTCGGGAGAGGATCTCATCCACAGTGGACGGATCCAATGGAGCCGAATCAAATGGCTCTTTGCCTAGTGGAAAGTGTGATCGAAAACCGGAGTCTTCACGCCGGGCCAACGCCGCGACCACGATTAGGGGTGTAATGAGAGGGACAATGATGATCGACACTGATGGGAAGCCGTGCTGCGCGGCCAGACTCGCAGCGCCGAGAAACGACGCCGCGAAGGTACCGACCAAGCCGAAGCATACCATCCAGGGTACTGTCCCAGCGTACTTCAGGACCGATCGTGAGATCGTTCGCCCGAGCAAAGAACCCGCAACCCCAGACAGCACGGCAAACACACCAAACGCTATCGGGACCACTAGCCGCAAACTACTCAACCTATCGGCGAATGGCAGTAAAGTCTCGGCCGGGAGATCACTACCCCCAGGCAACATGGATCTGACCAAAGGTGCCCCAATGGCCACCAGCAAGTAGGCTCCCAAGCCAAACAACCCCAGTTGCGCCCAGTAGATGCGTCGACGCTCAACATCTCTCGCCGTCAGCAGGTGGAACCGCATCGCAGATGCCGCGAATGTCGCGGCCGACACGAGAAGAGCCAACGCTATCGTACTGGGTCCCAATACCATGATTGCCCTGTCCGCACTTGGGAACCGAGACGGCAACCCATAGAACGCGATCAGCGCATAGACCGCGTATAGCCCGAGTAGCCCAGCGAACCACGTACTCGCCAACTTCGCGAATCCGTAATTCGTGAACCACCCAGATCCGGGCGAGCCTCTGACGGAGACGGTATCCATGACCCAACCAATGTAACGCAACCGAGCACTAAGTCGATAGCATCCGGCCGAGGCGGGCGGGCGCCATGACCTCGTCGTGCAGGATTTCGCTCCAGTCGATAGCCCTTGTTCTGCCCATTCCAGCGATGCCGACCACCGATTCCGGCAAGCCGATCGCAGATTCCAGGTCATGCCGATCATCTTGGAGGAGCGGAGGTCCATAGGGGCGCTGGGCGAGGGGGTTGAGGGTTGGAGCTTAGGGTGTGGAGTCGGTCTTTGTCGAGTCGTAGAGCCTGCTCATCGAGGCGCCCTTGAGGGTGATGCAGTGGGGCGTTGTTGAGGAGTCGGTCGAGGATGGCGTCGCCGAAGGTGGGATCGCCGACGACATCGTGCTAGTGTTCCGCATCGGTAATTCGTTCGCAGTAGCTCTTCAGGGATTCCAGGATGTCGTCCGCGGACTTCGTCCAGACGAAGGGCTTGGGATCCTCGTTGTGGACGGCCAGGTAGTCCTCGATGGCCTGCACGAGTTCGCGGGTGCTCCGGTAGCTCCCGCGCCGGATCTGCTTGTTGGTGATCTCGGCGAACCAGCGTTCGATCTGGTTGAGCCATGACGCGCTGGTCGGGGTGAAATGCAGGTGGAAGCGGGGGTGTCTGAGAAGCCACTTGTGGATCATCGCGGTCCTGTGGGTGCCGTAGTTGTCGAGGACCAGATGGACATCCATCTCCTTCGGCACCGCCTTCTCGATGACCGCGAGGAACTTCCTGAACTCGACGGACCGGTGGCGCGGATAGCATTTTCCAATGACCTCGCCGGTAGCGATGTCGAGGGCGGCGAAGAGCGAGGTGGTGCCGTTGCGCTTGTAGTCGTGGGTCTGGCGGGCGGGCGTCCCCGGACGCAGCGGAAGCATCGGCTGGGTGCGGTCGAGCGCCTGGATCTGCGACTTCTCGTCCACGCAGAGCACGACCGCCCGCTCCGGCGGGGCCATGTAGAGCCCCACGACATCGCGCACCTTTTCGATGAACAGCGGGTCGGCCGAGAGCTTGAAGGTCTCCATGCGGTGCGGCTGCAGGCCGAAGGCCCGCCAGATCCGGTTCACCGTCGCGGAACTCATGCCGCACGCCTTCGCCATCGAGCGCGTACTCCACTGCGTGGCGCCCCGCGGCATCGCCTCGAGCGTCATCGTCACCACCCGTTCGACGTCCGCGTCGCTGACCGTGCGCGGGGCGCCCGGCCTCGGCTCGTCCAGAAGCCCGTCGCATCCCTTCTCGATGAACCGCCGGCGCCACTTGCCCACCGTTTCGCGCGTCGTGCCCAGCCGGGCCGCCACGCCCATGTCGCTCTCCCCCTCGGCCGACGCCAGCACGATCCGGGCGCGCAGCGCCAGGGCCTGTCCGGTCTTGGACCGCCGCAGCCAGCGTTCGAGCTCCTCCCGCTGTCCGTCTTCAATCTCCGGGACCGCTCGCGTGTGGTGATTCGCCATGACGTCGCATTCTCCCATTGAGGTTCCATGAAGGGCTACGGGAGAAGGATACCACACGACGATCCACTGCGCAAAGAGTTATGATACATAACACTAGTCCCAATACAAGGACGTTCTTGCCTTGGGTCTGCTAATAAGTACCGGAAAGGCTTATCCTGATTGTAGTTAGAACGATCCGGCGTATATCGCTGGACGCAACCAGGAGGCCTTTCCGGTGAAGACAATATCGCACAGACAGAGCCGCAGGAACAGTGCCCGGCGGAAGCGGAAGGTGAAGGCGCGGCACGCGAGAGGGAGGCGGTGGGGCACCGGGCCGAAGCCGGTGTTCGGGTCCGGCAAGATCCGCTATGAGATCGGGGCGCGGATCAACGCGATGAGCTACGGGGGCATCGGCGTGGTTCGGCGGCTGGTGTCGAAGCTCGGGCTGCCCGGCGAGATCAACGGGCGCCTGGGGCTGCTGAAGAGGCACCTGCCGTACCACGAGTCGGACCATGTGCTGAACATCGCCCTACAACCTGCTGTGCGGGGGCACGCGGCTGGAGGACCTGGGCAGCCTGCGCGACAACGCGGCCTACATGGATGCTTTGGGGGCGGAGGTGATCCCGAGCCCGACGGCGGCGGGCGATTTCACGCGGCGCTATGACGAGGCGGACGTCCTCGAGCTGCAGGAGGCCTTCAACGCGGTGCGGCCGCAACTGTGGCTGGGCCGGGGCCGGGATCTGCTGGCCCCGGTGGCCTACATCGACGTGGACGGGACGCTGGCGCCCACGCTGGGCACGAAGAAGGAGGGGATGGACATGTCCTACAAGGGGGTGTGGGGCTACCACCCGCTCATCGTCTCGCTGGCCAACACGAGCGAGGTGCTCTATTTGGTGAACCGGCCGGGCAACGTCCCCAGCCACACGGGCGCCGCGGAGTGGATCGACCGGGCGGTCGGCCTGGTGGCGCCCCACGCCGAGCGGGTGTGCGTGCGCGGTGACACGGACTTCTCGCTGACGGCCCACTTCGACCGCTGGAGCGAGGAGGCGGACTTCATCTTCGGCTACGACGCCCAGCCGGGGATGGTGAAGCGGGCCGAGGCGCTGGAGGAGGGCGACTGGAAGCCTCTGGAGCGCCGGCCGCGCTACACCTCCCGGACGGGGAAGGCGCGGCGCAGGCGCGAGGACGTGAAGGAGCGGATCGTGCGGGAGCGCGGCTACCTGAACAGGAGGCTGAACTGCGAGCATGTGGGCGAGTACGAATACCGGCCGGGCAAGTGCCGCGAGACGTACCGGATGGTCGTCGTGCGCAAGAACATCAGCAGGATGAGGGGAGAGAACGCCCTGATCGACGAGCTCCGGTACTTCTTCTACATCACGACCCGGAGGGACATCAGCGCGGCCGAGGTCGTCCGCCTGGCCAACGCCCGCTGCGACCAGGAGAACGTGGTGGCCCAGCTGAAGAGCGGGGTCGGCGCGATGCGGGTACCGGTCTACGACCTGGTGAGCAACTGGGCCTACATGGTGATGGCGGCGCTGGCGTGGAACCTGAAGAGCTGGTTCGCCCTGATGATGCACTTCAAGGCGGACCGGAAGAAGTACGTCGCCATGGAGTTCAGGACGTTCGTTCGCGAAATGATCCTGCTGCCCTGCCAGGTCATCCGCCGGGCCCGGCAGACGACGCTCCGCATCATCGGCTGGCAGCCCTCGGCCGACCGGCTGTTCAGCGCATGGCGAACGATCGAACGGACCGCGTTCCAGACCGGATTCGGCTGACGCCGCGCAGCCTATCCACCCTCCCCGCGCGCCCCGCCGCACCTCCACTGGGACCGGTGTCGCCCGCAGCCAAAATGACCTCGGAACAGCCGGGAAAACCGGCCCCGAAGTCCCTGTTCATCGTCCTGCAACCCCGCGACACCGCCCCCCATGCCACCTCCAAGTCCGCCCTTTACCCATCCGAACAACCGAAAACCGCCGCCCGTGGCCAACTCGCTTGTTTTGGGGCTAGGCGAAGCTCGCCATCCTCCACCGAGTTCCAGATCTTCGGGGCGAGGGATGATGAGCACCCGCCCATCCTGTTAGAGGCCTTGGGCGGCGGAAGCTCTCCGGGCTTCTCCGGCCTGCTCGCTTCGTCGGGGTCGCTAACCACTATCAGACACCATCAACCCCCAAAAGCTAACCGTCCGTGAAAGCGGAGCCATGGCGCCATTCCTCTCCTTCCAGCTACGATCAAGTCAACCGGCGCTACAGCACTTCAGCGAAATCCCTGCACGACGAGGTCAGGGCTGCCGCCATGCCGACCCGGCTGCTCCCCCGCTGCCAAATCGCCAACCTTCGGGGCAAACAGCTACGGGATGCGACTATCACGCCGGGTTTGCCAATGTGATCCACGCGATGGCCGCCCAGGGCCCTTGTGAGCCGAGCGCTTGGGCGAAGGAGGGACCCTCGAAATGGAATCTCACAGATTGGCGGGGTCTTGCCGCGAGCGGAGAGGGCGACTTGAGCGGGCCTTGAGTGTTTCCGGGTGCGGCCCCTTACAGAATCTCCATCTCAGCGGTGACCCCAGCGCAACTGCTGCCACCCCGCCACCTCCTCTGGAGCGTCGCGGCGGAATCGGCCACCCCATTTGCTTGCAACATTGAAGGGTAGGGACCTTGCGGAATGTGGGATGCCTATTGATCATGCATCTTCCCGGATCGCTCACTTCCGATGTGGGCGGTCCAGAGGGCTTTTGATTGGGGCTCGTCAATCAGTATCACGGTTCAATCAACAAGGAGATGAACCATGCTTACGCGCTTGCTGAAAGCACTCTCAACGTCAATGGCGCTTTTCGCGCTGTGTTCGATCACGCCGGATACGGCTCGAGCTCAAGGTTGCCAGACGTGTTGGGACGTCACTCCCACGGTCGAAGCCTGTATCTTCTGTGCCGGGCAAGATAGGCTCTTGAGTCCGAACCCCTTGCGGTGCCTGGGGGCGGTGGAAGCTCTGCTGTGGGCATCCACCGCCCCCGCCCGCACCCGCCCCCGTCTTAGGGGCAACGGCTAGAGTGCCTAATCCGATATCACGTATTCTGAACTTCAGTCAGGAGGTGTTTTTCGATGTCACGTACCACTAAGAAGAAAACGCGATCGTGGGTGTGGGCCACGCCGATGGGCGCCGTGGTTCTCGCGTTTCCGGTGTCATTTGGAGGGGAATCGCTTGGGGATTTGGATGAATGTGGGATTACGGGTGAGGTCGAACTGATCGAGGAATGGCGGTACTTGCCGCCTGAAACCGCCGCCTCTGATCGACTGATGGCCTTGGCGGTTTGGGCCACCCGGCACCCCACTGCTGGCATCTATGTGGCCGACGCGATGAGCAATTCTATAGTACACCTTGGTCTTGATGGTGGTTTCATCCGACAGATCGGAAGGAGGGGTGAAGGACCCGGTGAATTTGGGACACCAATTGTCGTGCGTGCTAGGAAGAATGAATTCGCCGTCCTTGATCATTCTGCAAGTATTAATGTGTTTGATACTACTGGTATCGTGAACCGAACTGTTCGATTGCAACCTGCACCCACCTCGCGAAGGGACTTTCTCGTTCTGAATAACGGTGACTTTGTCGTTGCCGGGACCGTCGCCTTGTCGGATCACGCCATACACGTGTATGGCTCGGACGGACATTACCTGCGGGGCCTAGGACAAATCCGCATGGATCTCGAGGAACCCATCCTTCAAATGAGGTACAGCGATGGTTATGTTGCCGAAGCCGGTGCCGGGAAGCTCGCTTACGTTCGGAGAGTACCGTTCGAATTCATGCTTTTCGGACAGTCGGAGCTTCTCCACCAGAGGAAGCACACTGATATCCTCTATGACTATGTTGCTGAGGTGGCGACCCCGCTGGAATCCGGTGGATGGAAGTTTAGCTGGCGTCATCCAAGTCTGGCCTCGTTCGTGCCACTCCCAGGTTCAGGTGGTTGCTTCTTGGCGACGATTGCCCGGTTGCCGGCAACCGTACAAGGCCTACTCCCGGAAGCCGAGGATTTCTATTCCGAGTTGATCGTCTTGGACGACAAAGGGAGCGTCATGGAACGAAAGGACCTTTCGTTCTACGTGCGGCCGACTCAAGCGTGGAGGGATCCACAAGGTCGTCTTCACGTCTTGGCGGTCAGTCGCGACAAGACAACTGGGCTCCATTTTCCCGTTCAGTATCTCGCCGTCGAAGGCAATTGACTCTTGTGTGCTCTGCGGGGCCAATTCCGGCTGCGCCGACTTCGTTTCGTGCGTGCCATCATTCGATTCCTCCCGATTGACGGACTGCACGATCTGCGCGCACGAAACTTCGCGCGAAAGAGGCGTCTTGACCAGTGCCGACACTGCTGGAACGCGACGGCGGGGCCGTTGCTGGAGGTCGATCCGCGTCTGGGATCATTCGGGGCTCCTCCTCGGGGCCGTCCCGCTCCGTCCCTTGCGGTGCCGTCCCCTTTCCCGCATCGTGTCCGGCAGACTCCACAACGCCACCCTACACCCCCCCGGGGAGCCCGCTTTGCCATGATGACTCGAAAGGACATGGACGCTAGGAGCTTGCGCCGCAGAAGCGTAACGGACGTGACGGGGGAACCTGGGAAAGGCACTGGAGGATCGAAAGACTCGGGGGTAAGTGGATGGGGGACCCGGGCCGCTGACGGGACAGGAGGGCGGCGCAGTGCCGAATCGGGGCCCAGGAGACCCGTGGGAGCCCCGGTGGGCGTAGTTGCGGGGCAACGAACGCCGCCTCGTGCCGTCTGGAGGGTATGCAGCCGCTTCACGTTAACGGCCAGAACACACGAGGGTCCACTCGGCTTCGACCTTCCGCAGGCCCCGGAAGCTGAATCTTCGAAATCCCATCACCTCCTCGATCCACCCAACGGGCGCCTCCGCCATCCATTTGCGGCGTGCGTAACCGTTTTCGGCCCTCGTCGCTTGCCAGCTTCTCAGGCATGCGGGCCTTGGCGGGATACTCCTTCGGATCGGGGTCCGCGGCTGTCTTGCCTTCACGGGCCAGCGGTACATAGCCGTCGATGTCCCCGCTCCTTTCTTCAGCGCCTGCGGGTTCGGTTCGCTGCAATAGCCCGCGTCCGCCAAGACCTGCTCCGGCGTCTCGCCACATGTCTGCGCCACCGCGTCGACCATCGGGACCAGCTGGCCCTGGTCGCTCGCGTTGTCCGTCACCGTTTCGTCGCCAGCTTCCGCGACGAAAAAGTGCCCGTCGCGTATCCGTAGACCAGCACCTTCACCATCATCTGCGGATCGTACGGCGAGTTCCGCCGCCCGTCTCCCTCGTACGGCGCGTAGAACGCATCCAGATCCAACATATGGAAGGGCCGGCCCCTGCCGGCTTACTGTGGGTCAGCATCTCGGATGATGGCTCCGTGCTCTTGGGGCTGCCCGAGGAGTCAATCGGTATGTCGTAAACCTGCTCCACCAACTTCCTCAAGCCCCTCGTCGGGGAGTGGGGAGCCGAAAACTGATTCCTTCCTACCCCCCTCTGCCTTGGCTCCATGGGACATCACCGAAGAAGCCGCGGTGCGGCCCGTCGGCCAATCCACGGAAGTCGCGGACTTGGCTTGCGCCTCGGAACGGTCGTGAGACTGCACCTGCGGACGTCAGTCACGGCGAGGGCGGCGGGCACTCCATCACCCCCCGGCCAATGGCGCGGCTTGCTGGCCGTGCCGCTGTTTTGCACCCTGCCCGTACCCCTCGGAGACACGAGATCCGTCGATCCTGGGCGATTCTACGGCCCCAGATTACCCGCCAACTCCCGGAACTCGCAGACAATGGCCGCCGAGCCCCGTCGCGGGACGCGGAGGCGTAATAGCCCACGGAAGTGTCCGCGACAGGCACGAGCACACCGCCATCAACGGGTTCGGGAGGCGGTGTCCCCCGATAATCTGTAGCGCGGGTCGGTTGGGGCTCGAGGGGGGGGAGTCCCTCGCCAGCCCTGGTCACCACTCCATAGGGCGCGTTTCGGAAGCCGGGCAAGCCGAGCGATTCGGATGACGCTTCACGAATTCCGGGGTCATGCCGCGCGCGCAACAGGACGAGGCGCTGGACCTCCGGCCCCGACTACATCGAGCACCGGTTGGACGCCGGCGGCGGAGGCTACCGCTGGCGGCGACCGGCTCGCCTTCGGGACGGCCTGGAACCCGTTGGACATCGCCGTTTCGGCGGTTGTTGACACCGCCCCCAACGGTCCCCTGACTGTAGGTGATGGCGATTCCTGCGACCTGGGACGCGGCGCGTCGGGCTCCCGCGTCCGAGGGCACGATCAGGCCTCCGGGGCAGCGGCCGTCGCTACTTCCAGAGTGGCGCGAACCGTCTTCCCGGCGGGTGCGTACGCATGATTCGGGCGGTCCCGCAGGACCTCGACCGCTCCCGCGCCGAGGGCGCGATCATGGCTCCTGGGGCAACCGCCCGTGGCTGCCCCGGGGGGCGGGCGGCTGATCGCCGCCCGCTGGCCCGCGTTTTGCGGGTCTCCGTGGAGCCAGATGTGATGGAATGGACGCCCCCTCCCGACGTCATCGTAATGTGCCAAGATGGTACTTCGCACTTACCGACCATCTGAGGGAGGAGGCGTCCAATGGAAGAGGCTAACGTCATCGGGATCGATCTGGCAAAGAACAGCTTCCAGGTCCACGGCGCGAAGGCCGACGGATCGGTGGCGTGTCGCAAGAAGCTGAGCCGGGCGAAGCTTCTGGGGTTTCTCGCCGCCCGGCCGCGCTGTGTGGTGGCGATGGAGGCGTGCGCCAGCGCCCACTACTGGGGCCGGGAGATCGCGGCGCTCGGCCACGAGGTGCGGCTGGTTCCCCCGATCTACGTGAAGCCCTTCGTCAAACGCCACAAGTTATGTTGAATTCAACATAACTTGTGGTATATGTTGCGGCCCGGATTATGTGGCGGAGCGCCCGGACGTCCCGTGGAAGCATGAGAAGTCTCCGTGTCTCCGCGACATGATTTTCTGACACGCCCTCGTCTGCCATGATCATGTCTCCACCGACACAAGGAGGCACGATCAATGTTCGAGGATCTGTTCGTCGACCCGCGCACCAAAGCCAATCTTTGGTCCGCACCTCTGCTTGAGGAACGGCTGCGCTACCTCAGGCACAGTGCGCAGTCGGGGGCACGGCCATCCACATTGCGCAGGATCGCGGCTGCTCAAACCAGTTTGGTTCGGCTTCTGGACCTGCGTGAGGCCGAGCGTGTCAGCATGCCCCGGATCGAGGCGGTGGCCAGGCAGTGGGCGCAGCGCGGTGGGTGCCGGTTGCTCGCCCGCCGCGTGCGGCCCGAGACACGTCGGTGCTTCGTCGGCCACGCCCTGCGGTGGCTGCGCTTCGCCGGTCTACTCGAAGAGCCTTGCAAGGTGCGGCACGCCCACGCCGACGAGGTTGCGGTGTTCGGGGCGTGGATGCGTAAAGAGCGCGGGTGTTCCGAAGAGACGATCTCCGGTTGCCAGAGCACGGTCGATCGCTTCGTTGACTGGCTTGGCGAATGGGGCTTCCACCCCGGCGAGACGGTTCCGAAGGGGCTCGACCGGGACGAGGTGCTGCGTCTGCTCGCAACCTCCGAGGGCGACCGGCCGGCCGATGTGCGCGACCGCGCCATCCTGATGGTGCTGATCGCGTATGGCTTGCGTTCGGGCGAGGTCGCCGGCCTCAGGCTCGACGATGTGGACTGGACCGAGGAGACGCTGCGGGTACGCTGTCCCAAGCCGGGGCGGACACACCACTACCCGCTCTCGCGCGGCGTCGGGCAGGCAATCGTGCGTTACCTCACCGAGGTCCGTCCCCAACGGCCCCACAGGACGCTGTTCCTCACGCTGAGAGCTCCGATCCTTCCGCTGGGCCGGGGCGCGATGTCACAGGTCGTCAGGAGACGCCTCGATCGCCTCGGGATCACCGGCAAGCGTCGCGGTCCGCACGCGCTGCGCCATGCTGCCGCGCAGCACCTGCTCGACCAGGGCGTGTCATTCAAGGAGGTTGGCGATTACCTCGGCCATCGCAGCATCTCGTCCACCGCGGTATACGCCAAGGTGCAGCTCGGCACCCTCCGCGAGGTCGCCGACATCGACCTGGAGGGCCTGGCATGAGTCTCCGGGATGCGGTTGACGACTATATCGCCTGGCGCCGGGCACATGGCGCGAAGTTCGTCGCTGGCGCGTACCTCCTGCATCAGTTCTGCAAGCATGCCGGTGGAAACACCGGCTGCGACGCCATCGCTGAAGCGGATGTTCTCAGCTTCCTCTCCGGCAAGGGGCCACTCACCGCGTGTCGGGCCAACAAGCACAGCGCCCTGGCCGGCTTCTACCGCTACGCGATCAGCCGCGGCTACGCGACCGGCTCGCCGCTGCCGGCACGCGATGCTGAGCCGCGACGGCCGCGGCCGGCACCGCCTTACGTATACTCCCGCAACGAGTTGCAGCGGCTGTTCGGCGCCATCGATGCCAGTCGGCAGCGTTCGGTCCAGCTCGGTGCCGACACCCTGCGGGCGCTGCTCCTGCTTCTCTACGGCGCGGGGCTGCGGTTGGGAGAGGCAGAGCGCCTGACCCTCGACGATGCCGACCTGCCCGATACGCTGCTGACCATCCGCGACACCAAGTTCCACAAGGCCCGCCTCGTTCCTGTCGCCCCGCAACTTGCCGATGCGCTGAGGGCCTATGCCGCCAGGCGCGCAGAGCGCCCGTTGCCCAAGGGCACGGCTTCGACCTTCCTCGCCAACCGGGATGGCACGCCCCTGGTCAGAAGCACAATCCACGGCGCGTTCGCCCAGTTGCTCAAAGCCGCCGGAATCGGTGCTCCCAATGACGGACGGCGAGCTCCGTGCCTTCACTCCCTGCGCCATGCCGCGGCCGTCCACCGGCTGGAGTCCTGGTACCGGCAGGGCGCCGATGTCCAGCGGTTGCTGCCGGTGCTCGCCACCTGGCTCGGCCACGCCGATCTCAACGGCACCCAAGTCTATCTGTCCATGACGCCCGAGCTGCTGCATCAGGCTTCGGTCCGCTTCGACACCTGCTGATTCCGGCCCATGCCGATCAGTGATTCCATTTCATGCCGATCACCGATTCCAGAGTATGCCGATCAGTGATTCCAGAGCATGCCGATCACCTTGGAGTGAGCGAGTAGGAGCGCTGGAGAACCTGCTGTAGCGACACCCTCTTCCATCCTCGCCAGAGGTTCCTTGAGACGAGGAGAAAGAGGGTGTCACAGAAGAGGTTGTCCATGCGGAAGATTCGAGAAGTGCTGCGTCTGAAGTACGAGGCCGGGCGCAGCCACCGGGAGATCGCCAGATCGCTCGGCATCGCCAACAGCACGGTGAGCGATTACGTGCGGCGGGCAAGCGCCGGGGGCTTCTCCTGGCCGTTGCCGGAGGGGCTGGACGACGCCGCGCTTGAGGCGGCGCTGTTCCCGCCCCTGCCACCGTCGCGGGTTCCCCGGCCGGAGCCGAACTGGGAGCAGGTTCACCGGGAGCTTCAACGCCACAAGGGCGTGACGCTGCAGCTGTTGTGGCTGGAGTACCGGGCGGCGCATCCGAACGGCTACGGGTACAGCTGGTTCTGCGAGCGCTACAGGGCGTGGCGGGGACGGATCGACGTGGTCATGCGGCAGGTGTACCGGGCGGGCGAAAAGGCGTTCGTGGACTACGCGGGCCCGAAGTTCGAAGTCGTGGACCGGAAGACCGGCGAGGCGCGGGACGTCATGGTCTTCGTCGGTGTCCTCGGCGCGTCGAACTACACCTTCGTGGACGTGACCCGGAGCCGGTCCCTGCCGGACTGGACGATGTCGCATGTCCGGATGTTCGAATTTTGGGGCGGGGTGCCCGAACTCGTGATCCCGGACAACGAGAAGGCCGCGGTCCACAAGGCCAGCCGCTACGAGCCGGACTTGAACCCGACGTACCAGGAACTGGCCACCCACTACGGAACCGCAGTGCTGCCGGCGCGGCCCCGGGCACCTCGGGACAAAGCCAAGGCGGAAACCGCAGTCCAACACGTCGAGCGCTGGGTCATGGCGCCGCTGCGCAACCATACGTTCTTCTCGCTCGGCGAACTCCGCGACGCCATCGCGCCGCTGCTGGCCGCGCTGAACGAGCGGCCGTTCGACAAGACCGATGGGAGCCGCCGCAGCTGGTTCGAGGATCTCGACCGGCCGGCGCTCAAGCCGCTTCCGGCCGAGCGCTACGAATACGCGGAGTGGCGCAAGGCGCGGGTCAACATCGACTACCACATCCAGGTCGAGCACGCGCTCTACAGCGTCCCCCACCCGCTGGGCCGCTGCGAGGTCGACGTTCGGCTCACGGCCCAGACCGTCGAGATCTTCCACAAGTACCGCCGGGTGGCCGCGCACCTACGGGTCCACAGGAAGGGCGGATACGCGACCGAACCGTCGCACATGCCCGCCTCGCACCGCGCCCATGCGGGTTGGACGCCGTCCCGACTGATCGCCTGGGGACAGAGGACCGGATCGCACACGGCCGCGTTCGTCGAACAACTCCTCGACAGCCGGCCCCACCCCGAACAGGGCTACCGCAGCTGCCTCGGGCTCAAGGCACTGCTGCGGGCCTACGGCGCCGAGCGCCTGGAGGCCGCCTGCCGCCACGCGCTGGACATCGGCACGCTGAGCTACAAGTCCGATGGGGTGGACGCCCCCTCCCGGCAGCATCGCGATGTGCCAAGATGGTACTGAGCGATTAGTCGACCATCTGAGGGAGGAGACATCCACATGGAAGAGGTTAGCATCATCGGGATCGATCTGGCAAAGCGGAGCTTTCAGGTGCACGGGGCGAAGGCGGACGGGTCGGTGGCGTACCGCAGGAAGCTGAGCCGGGGGAAGCTGCTGAGCTTTCTCGCGTCGCAACCGCGAAGCACGGTGGCGATGGAGGCATGCGCCAGCGCGCACTACTGGGGCCGGGAGATCGGTGCGCTCGGCCACGAGGTGAGGCTGGTGCCACCGATCTACGTGAAGCCGTTCGTCAAGCGCCATAAGAACGACGCGGCGGACGCGGAGGCGATCACGGAAGCGGCGAAGCGTCCGACCATGCACTTCGTTGCGGTCAAGAGCGAGGCCCAGCAGGCGCAGGCGATGCTCTTTCACACGCGTGACCTGCTGGTGCGCCAGCGCACGCAGACGATCAACGCGCTTCGGGGCCACCTGGCCGAATACGGCATTGTGGCTCCACAGGGCAGGGCCCGGATCGGGCAGCTGGCCGGGGTGATCGAGGACGGGGACTGTGGGCTGCCGAAGGTTGTCGCCGAACTGGGCGGGCTGTTACTCGGGCGCATCGAGGATCTCGACGAGAAGATCGACGGACTCGACCGGCAGATCCGGACGAGCGCGCGGGAGTGTGAAGAGACGGCGCGCCTGATGACGATCCCGGGCATCGGGCCGGTCACCGCCCTGGCTATCCTGGCCTTCGCGCCGCCGATGGAGAGCTTCCGGCGGGGACGCGACTTCTCGGCCTGGCTGGGCCTCGTGCCTCGGCAGCACACGACCGGCGGCAAGCCGAGGCTCGGCAGGATATCGAAGATGGGCCAACAAGACCTGAGGCGGCTCCTGGTCACGGGAGCCATGGCGGTCGTCCGGCACGCGGTCCGCCGCGGAGAGACGACGGATCCGTGGCTGGCCGGGATGTTGGCGCGCAAGCCGAAGAAGCTGGTGGCGGTGGCGCTCGCCAACAGGACGGCGCGGAGAGTCTGGGCGCTGGCCACGAAGAAGGAGACCTACGAAGTTCGCGCCGCGGCCTGAGCGGGCGAAGAAAGGAGAGAAGCGAAAGGCAAGGAAGCTGCCGGGAGACAGTGGGCGGCAGGACGCAAGGAACGGGGTAAGGGCAAACGGTCGACAAGACGGGATCGGAAAAACCAGCACTTGACGGAGGGCCATCGAGCCCGCAAGTCCGATTTGGATCCGATCTCACGAACACCATACGGGCCCGCGGCCAACAAGCGCTGCATCAAGAGGCCGAACATACGACAGTACCTGACCACACTGCCACAGACTCGGTTCGGAAATCAAGCTTGCTCACGACGGGGCGTCCACATACGTCAAGTCCATCCTCGCGACCGGCCTCGACCAGGCCGACGACCAGCAGTACACGCTCTCCCTCCCCGGCCACCACGCCAACATCCGCGGGCCCGGGTACTACACTCCCCAGAATGGAAAGGAGTCCTGACCATCATGCTTCGCCAACCCACCCTCGACCTGCTTCACGAACTCCGGCTCTCCGGCATGGCCGAGGCCTTCCAGGAACAGGCCGCCATGCCCGACATCGCCGAACTGTCCTTCGAGGACCGCCTCTCCCTGCTCCTCGAACGCGAGAAGACCGAACGGAAGCAGCGCCGCTACCAGCGACTGAAAGGCCACGCCAAGCTCCACCTCGACGCGACCATCGAAGACATCAACTTCAAGGCCCCTCGCGGACTGGACAAATCCCTCGTGCTCCGCCTCGCCTCCGGGCAGTGGATCCGGGACGGCCAAACCGTGCTCGTCAGCGGTGCCACGGGCTCGGGAAAATCCTACTTGGCGTGCGCGCTGGGCCACCAGGCCTGCCGCGCCGGAATCTCGACGCGCTACTACCGCGTCTCCCGCCTGCTTGACGAACTCACCCTCGCCCGCGGCGACGGGTCGTATCCCAAGGTCATCCAGAGGCTCGCCCGGACGTGGCTCCTCGTCCTCGACGACTGGGGGCTCGCTTCGCTCTCGGGACAGGGACGGCACGACCTCCTCGAGGTCCTCGACGACCGCTACGCCCGCCGCGGCACGCTGCTGGCCAGCCAGGTCCCCGTCGAGCACTGGCACGAGGTCGTCGGCGATCCCACCTTCGGCGACGCCATCCTCGACAGACTGCTCAACAACGCGCACCGCATCGCCCTCAAGGGCGGATCGATGAGAAGGCTCTACGACTCGACGAAGGAAGCCGACGCCGTCCCCGGCGACGCCTGATCCGCCGAGAGACCGGGCTCAAGCATGCCTCTGGAAGCGCGTCTCTCCCTGCGATCGGGGGTGAAAAGACGGAAAGACAGCTCTGAGCGGGCCGTGCGGCCGTCCGGGCGTTCCGTTGCGGCCGGCCCGGATCCGTCCGCACCCCCCAATCCGGGACAAATGGCCCGGTTCCCTCGCAAAACCGCTCTCCAGAGCGCCGTAGAGGCCGTCCGAAGACCTTCGCCCTACCTACACCCCTCCGGAAAAACCGGCCCGCCGGCCGTCCCAGCAACACACTGCCAACGGTCCCTTCACACTCGACGACTACCCCCTCCAACCCCTAAACTTCAAACCCGTAACCCGACCCCAGCGCCCCTATGGACCTCCGCTCTCCTCCAAGGTGATCGGCATGCCCCGGAATCGGTGATCGGCATGGCGGAATCGGTGATCGGCATCGGCGGAATACGGAACACCTACGTCAACGGAGGAGACCATGAGTAATCCAAGCACCCTCGGCCCCTGGCTCCGCCGCTTCCTGGCCGAGCACATCGTCACCGAGCGCAACCTCGCCCGCAACACCCAGAAGAGCTACCGCGACACCTTCGCCCTCCTTCTCCCGTTCGTCCGCGCCAGGACCCGCAAGCCGGTCGACCGGCTCGCGCTGCACGATCTTACGGCCCGGCGCGTGCGGCAGTTCCTCGACCATCTCGAAAGTGACCGCGCCTGTTCCGTGCAGACCCGCAACCAGCGGCTGTCGGCGATCCGCTCCTTCGCGCGCTTCGTTGCCAGCCGTGATCCCGTACACATCGAGTGGAGCGCCGGCATCCGCGCCATTGCCTCGAAGAAGGCGACACCGCAGCCGATCGGCTGGCTCGGCAAGACCCAGGTGAACGATCTGCTCGATGTCCCGGACCGGCGGACGCCGAGAGGCCGGATCGAACACGCACTCCTCCTGTTCCTCTACAACACCGGGGCGCGCGCCTCCGAAGCTACGAGACTCGTGGCCGGAGACCTGCAGACCGGACGGCGCGACGGCGGACACGCGCTTGTCAACATCCATGGCAAGGGCGGAAAACAACGACAGTGTCCGCTGTGGCCGCGAACCGAATCCGTGCTCAACAACCTCGTGCAGGGACGGGCAGCCGGCGATGCCGTATTCCTCAGCCGGCTGCAAAGGCCCTACACGCGGTTCGGGGTCTACCGCCTCGTCGAGCGCTGTGCGGCCCGCGCCCCATCGCTCGCCGGAAGAAGGATCACGCCTCACACGATCCGCCACACGAGTGCCTGCCACCTTCTCCAGGCCGGAGTCGACCTGAACACGATCCGCGCCTGGCTCGGTCACGCCAGCCTCGATACCACCAACATCTACGCCGAGATCGACATGGAGATGAAGGCAAAGGCAATGGCGCTCTGCGATGCCGCCGGGCCCGGGCCGGATCGCCCGTGGAAGGCCAACAAGGGGCTGATGGCCTTCCTGGCTGCACTCTGAGTGAAGGAGATTATGTTGCGGAGACACGGAGACTTCTCATGCTTCCACGGGACGTCCGGGCGCTCCGCCACATAATCCGGGCCGCAACATATCACAAGAACGATGCGGCGGACGCGGAGGCGATCACGGAGGCGGCGCAGCGTCCGACCATGCATTTCGTGGCGGTCAAGACCGAGGCACAGCAGGCGCAGGGGATGCTCTGTCGCACGCGTGACCTGCTGGTGCGCCAGCGCACGCAGACGATCAATGCGCTTCGGGGTCACCTGGCCGAGTACGGCGTGGTTGCTCCGCAGGGCAGAGCCCGGATCAGGGAGTTGGTCGGAGTGCTGGAAGACGGGGACTGTGGCCTGCCGGAGGCGGTCGTGGAACTGGGCCGGCTGCTGCTCGGACGGATCGATGAGCTCGATGAGAAAGTCAACCGGCTCGACCGCGAGCTCCAGACGAGCGCCCGGGAGAACGAAGAGACGGCGCGGCTGATGACGATCCCAGGAGTAGGGCCGGTCACCGCGATGGCACTGCAGGCTTTCGCACCGCCGATGGAGAGCTTCCGGCGCGGGCGCGACTTCTCGGCCTGGCTGGGCCTCGTACCTCGGCAGCACACGACCGGCGGCAAGCCGCGGCTCGGCAGGATATCGAAGATGGGCCAGCAAGATCTGAGGCGGCTCCTGGTCACGGGAGCCATGTCGGTTATTCGGCACGCGGCCCGGCGCGGCGAGACCGCGGATCCGTGGCTGGCCGGGATGCTGGCGCGCAAGCCGAAGAAGGTGGTCGCGGTGGCGCTCGCCAACAGAACGGCGCGGGTGGTCTGGGCGCTGAGCACGAGAGGGGAGACCTACCGGATCCGCGCTGCCGCCTGACGGAACCGCGAAAGGAGAGAAGCGACAGGCAAGGAAGCTACCCAGGGAGATGTGGGCAGCAGGACGCACGAAACGGGGTAAGGGCAAACGGTCGACAAGACGGGGTCGGAAAAAGCCAGTAAACGGCGGAGGGCTTCGAGCCCGCTTTCTCGATTTGGATCCGATCTCACGAACACCATACGGGCCCGCGGCCAACATACGCCGCATCAAGAGGCCGGACATACGACAGTACCTGACCAGACTGCCATCGACTCGGTTCGGAAATCAGGCTTGCCCAACCAGGGGGCGTCCCCATACGAGTCGTTCGGAACGCGTACGGTGCAGCAGATGGGCTGGGACGGTCGCCATCAAGACACCAACTCCCCACAAATCCCCCCCAAACTCACCCCCTCCACCCCACCCCCCAGCCCGTAGCCCTCGTTACCACCATGGACCACCAGCTTCCGGCTCGGCTTCACATCCTCGCAAGCAATACGAAACCCACGCGATACCTTCGGAACCGAACTCCGCTCAATCTCGATCGCCCACACCTCCCCCGCCCCCAGCTCCAGCACCAAGTCGATCTCCGCCCCCCCCACCGTCCGGTAGTACGAGCACGACGCGTGTGCAGGCACGCCACTCAGAATGTTCTCGATCACGAACCCTTCCCAGCTGCCGCCCACAACCGGGTGGCCGAGCAGTGTGTCGAACGACTCGATTCCCAGGAGCGCGTGGCAGATCCCGCTGTCGCGCAGGTAGCTCCTGGGGGCCTTGACCAGGCGCTTGCCCACGTTTCGTCGCCATGACACCAGGCGCCGCACGAGGAGGAGGTCGACCATCAGGTCGAGGTAGCGTCCGACGGTGCGGCCGCTGAGTCCCAGCGACCGGGCCAGGATGGCGGCGTTGAACGGTTGTCCCTGATCGTGGGCCAGCATGGTCCAGAAGCGACGGAGCGTCTCCCCCGGAATCCTTGGGCCGAGGGCTGGGATGTCGCGTTCCAGGTAGGTGCGAACGAAGTCGAATCTCCATTCGAAGCTGTCGGCGTCGCTCGTCGCCAGCAGGCTGTCGGGCATTCCGCCGCGATGCCAGAGATCGTCCGCGTCCAGGCCGGCTGCTTCCCGAATGTTCAGGGGTTGCATCTCGCAGTACGCGACTCGGCCTGCGAGCGTCTCTCCGGTCTGCCGCAGGAGATCGATCGAAGCTGAACCGAGGAGCAGAAAGTGACCGGTGCGCCGACCCTCGCGGCGGCGCTGGTCGATGATCCCCCGCAAGGGCTCGAAGAGTCCGGGGACTCTGCGGATCTCGTCGAGGATGACGAGACGGTGGGAATTGTGGTCGCAGTACTTGTGAATGTCCGCCAGCTTCGTGCGATCCCGGGGATCCTCCAGGTCGAGGTATGCGGCGTTCCGTTCCCGGGCGAACTCGAGGGCAAGCGTGGTCTTGCCGACCTGGCGCGGTCCGGTGAGAACCACGGCGGGCGCGCGCGACAACAGGCGATCGACGCGAGCCCTCGCCTCCCGTGGAATCACGGAACAGAACGGTACGCGATCCGGATGGGCGAGGTGGGCACTTGGCGGCGTCCTGGCCGACATTTCCCGGGAATCAGCTGCTGAATTTGTCATAACCATGCAAATATAACATACTGTGCGTGATTTGCATGGTTATTGATCTCGATGACGACCGTCGCCCGGGTTCTGACTGCCGTCCAGGCCTTTTCGCTCTTACTACGATCACCACCGTGATCAGCGCTCGATCGGGTAGACCTCGATCAGAGTTTCGTCATGGGCGCCCTTTGCCTGGACGAGTACCCGGTCCCCCGAAATATCCAGAACGTGCAGGCGCACGGGCATCGTGATCCGCTTCTTCCGTTCCCACGCTTCGCTGAAACCGACCCAGACCACCTGGTCCTGAAGCGGGTTAGGATACTCCCGGATCCACAGAAGGCCGTCGGCGCCGCCCATCATGGCGGAAAAAGCGGGAAGGGTGGGGCGGGTCGGCAGGTCCTCGAGCAGGCGGAGACCAAACTCCCTTATGAACGGGTTCGCCCGCAGGGTATCTCTGACGAACCGCGCCCAGTCTGCCTCAGCGCTCTGCCGGGGCTGCTCGAATGAGACTACGACGGCGGTCCCGGCCTCGTCGTAGCGCGTGATCGTGATCGAGTCGGTATCCGCCAGGTAGGCGTAGCGATCGGTGACGGCAGAGACGGCAGTCCGCCCGAAGGTCACGGATTCCCAGCCCCAGCTTAGATTGCCGTTGCTGAGAAGCTCGCTCGCCGCCCACCACTCTTCACCGGGAGGGGTGCCCTCGAAGACGACCTCCCCGTCAGAAAGACGAACGATCTCATATGTCACCGTCTGCCGGGTCTCCATCGGCTCGGCGGGCGCGCCCTTCAATCCCATCTCCCAGCTTTCGAGCAGCGCGCTGTTTCCGAAGGCTCCAACGATCCTGCTCATCAGATAAGGACCGACCAGTGTGTGTTTCGTTTCCCCGATGTGCCTCCCGGACGCGTCGAGCCGGGTTACTCGCAGGTGGTATGCGTCCCAGGTGACCAGTCCGTCCGCGTGGCGAGCGATCGCGTTCAGATTCATGTACTCGCCGGGACCCTCTCCCTTCCTGCCTTGCCGAGCAAGCAGCCGGCCCGCAGCATCCAGGATCAGGACTTCGTGCGCCATCCTATCCGCGATAGCCACGCCGTCGCCGAAGAAGACCGCTCCGGAGACCCAGCCCAGCGGGAGAGAATCGTCCAACCCCACCACCAGGCTTGGTTCCGCGGCGATCCGGAACGACTCGTCGCCTGGCCACTCGGAGAACAGGTCCGCGGCCTCCGCGCGACCCGTGGCCCCCGGGTCCGATGGCTCCTCCCGACAGGCGGCGCAGAGCACCAGACAGAAAACGGCGAGCATCGGTTTCGACAGCGGTGTACGTAGGGCGTCCGTCGGTCTGTATGCGAATCTCATGTCTTCCTCCGGCCTTCGTCTCGGTGCTTCGTCCCCGAGGCAGCGTTCGTACGAAACCAAGGTGCCCACGCCGGCCTTCTCGGCGAGCGTCTTCCAATCCCCGGTGTCCCGCTGCCCCGTCGACTTGAGAAACAACTATAAGATTAGGATTTTAGGGACTTCGCGCAAGACTGAGGGGGAAGGGCGGGTGTCGGGAACAATTCTTCGTGGGACCGCCCCATCAACGAACGTCGCGGTCCAGATGCTGTACGGAACGTCCTGAAACGCGAAAGCCCCGAGGACGAAACCGCCTCGGGGCTCCCACCTCAGCGTCTTGCTGCGCCCGAAGGCGTGTGCAGTAGAGGACGGTCTGAGGAATTACCCTAGGAGTATCGTCGATTCCCATCCGGCACGCAACACATGGAGCCACTATGCTGGAGCCACTATGCTATCCATCAGAAGCCTTCGAAGTGCTCTTTCAGCGGAACGGCTAGGCGCCTACGCCCTGCCCACGGACACCGACGACGTCGACAGCGTAGCCAGGTATCTGTGGAACCTGGCGCTGTGTAGTGCCCTCCAACCGGCGCTTCACACCCTTGAGGTCACCGTCCGGAACCACCTCTTCAAGGTTTCCAGAAGGATCGTGGATGAGACCACGCTCAGGTTCCATAGGGTTCCGTGTTGGCTCGATGCTCGACCCTCGCTCCTTGCTGATCGCGAGCGTCAGAACGTCGAGCAGGCAAAAGCCACCATCAAGCTCCGGGGGAGTCCGATGACCGAGGGGAGGCTGGTCTCGGTCCTGGGGTTTGGTTTCTGGGTGAGCATGTGTAAGAGGCAATATGAGCAGGGCCGTACCGGAGGGCCGCGCCTCTGGCCCGAACTGGCGAGGAGGGGATTCCCGCATCTACCCAAAGCCAAGCGCACACGCAGCCAGATATTCCACTCCTTGGATCGGCTCCGCGACCTGCGCAACCGCGTCTCTCACCATGAGGCCGTTTGGGACCGGAATCTCAACCGAACCCATCAGGAGATCCTCGAAACCGTAGTCTGGATCAACCGCGACTTGGCTGCGACGCTAAGGGCACACTCGCCGCTGCCAGCGGTACTCGACAAGGGCGTGGTCGGCTTCCGGCCTCAAGCTGACGCGATCATCAAGTGAGGTCGGCGCGGATCGCTTGAAACCATCGAACCACGACGCCCCGGAAGGTAGCCCTTTCGAAACCTGGTCCGCCGATCTCGCGATCCCTCACGCGGAATCTGGCTGCCCCTGGCCGTAACCTCGATTACGACTCTTGCCGAAGCTTCCCACCCTCACGAATGTAAATCACAATATACTTAATGTAATCTCCACTTTACACTGCTCAGCACGAAACCCCGCTTCTTCCGCTTCCCCCCACTACCCCACCACCCCCACCCCCCGCCGCCTCTCCAACTCCGCCCTAACCTCCCCCGCGCTCTCCTCCGTGATCGGATACAGATACACCGCATAGATCGCGATCGCCGACGCCACCAGCGGTACGAACGCATCATAAATGCGCAGCCAGAAGATCGTCCCCTCCGGCTGGTTCGCGCCCAGCGCCGGATCCAGCCCTGTCGAGAACAGCAGGAACCCGCCGACCAGGATCGCGCCGCTCTGGCCGAGCTTCACCATCCACCAGAAGACCGATCCGAACATTCCTTCGCGCCGCTCGCCGGTATGGAGTTCGTCCAGGTCGACCACGTCCGCGATCATCGATCCCATTAGCGTGAACAGCCCGCCCAGGCCGAAGGCGAGGAACGGGGCGGGGAGGAGCGCCAGCATGGGCGCTTCGGGGGTGTAGCAGAACCACTTCAGCGCATAGCCCACCATCGAGATGCTCGTCGAGACGAAGAAGGCGTTCTTCTTTCCGATCCGGGTCCCCAGCCAGGTCACGATGGCGATCACCAGAAAACCGGTGACGGTCCCCAGCGTCCCGACTACGCCGGCCAGGCCCGCCCCTTCGGCCACGTTGCCGCCGGCGACGTAGTAGGCGAACACCCAGAACTGGAACTGCGAGATCATGATGAAGCTGTTGAACATCAGGAAGGTCGCGACGCAGAGCACCAGGAAGGGACCGGTCTTCAGGGTCTGCCAGAGACCGCGGAGGAACTCGATCGTGCTCTCGCCGAAGGTGGGGCCGTCCGCCTCTGCGTCCTCCGCACCACGGCCCTTGAGCACGCGCTCGCGCAGGAAGATCGCGGGCAGCACGCCCAGCGCGATGGTCGTCACGCAGATCGCCAGCGCGAGGAACCGGGCCCCGTCCATCTGGTTTCGGAACCAGGCCGCGTTGGTCACGATCACGAGGAACCAGGGGCCGATCACAAACACGGTGTTCGACACGAAGTTCTGCACGCCCATCAGGCGGGTGCGCTCGTTGTAGTCGGGAGTGAGTTCGTATCCGAGCGCCACCCACGGCGTCGCGAAGACGGTGTAGGCGAGGAAGAAGACGAGCGAGCCGATCAGGAAGTACCAGAAGTACGCGCTCTGGCTCCAGCCTTCGCCGGTGGGCTCCGGGGTCCAGATGTCCAGGTGGACGTGCGTCATCCCGCGGGCGTCGACGGGTGTTTCGCCGAAGTCGATCGCGGCGAAGCGGAGGTCGGTGTAGTGCTTGACTTCGTCCCCGCCGGCCTCGGCGTCCCCCACCTCGGCCTCGTCCCAGTCGGTGGACCAGGATTGGATGGGGACGTTTTCGTAGGCGCCGCTGAAGAGCGAGATGACGTCCTCGGGGGGGACGGTGGGCGTCGGTGCGGCGGTGGTGGGCGCGTCGAGTCCCTCGGCGTCCTGTCCGGAAGGCTCCGCCGGGCTCGTGTCGTCGCTTCGGTAGAGATAGACGTTGTCGACATAGACCTCGGTCAGGTCACCCGAAATGAGGATCTGCGCCAGGTGCTCCCGGGTGGAGAGTCCCTCGAAGTCGCCGAGCGGCACGTCCACGCTTGCCCAGCCGCCAGTGAACAGCGTCGGGGGACGGATGGCGACTTCGTCCTCGACATCGTCGATCGCGTCGACCGTCACGATCCCCTTCAGCGATTCCCCCAAACCCTCCACCAACCCGGCCGGCTCGCCGGTTTCCTCGCCGCTGTAGACGCCGTCGGCCCCGTAGTCGACCAGCTTGAGCCGCAGCTGCGTCGGCGCCGGCATCTGCCAGAGCAGCGCGAAGATGATCCCCGCCGCGATCGCGCCCACGAAGAGGAACGGCCGCCGCCGTCCCCACCGCGACTTCGTCTTGTCCGACACGAAGCCGACGAGCGGATCGGTCAGCGCGTCGAAGAAGCGGGGCAGGCTTCCCAGCAGGCCCACGGCCCGGAAGTCCATGCCCAGCGCCAGGGTCAGCACGGCCATCATGTTGCCGATGCCCTGCGCCAGAAGGTTGTTCACGAAGCCGCCGATCCCGTAGACGACCTTGTGCGGGAAGGAGATGCGGTCCTGGGGGGCGGTCCGGTGGGTCACGGATCACTCGGCGCGGTAGACGCGCACCCAGTCGATGAGCATGGCCTGCGGGAAGGTCGTGGAGGCGTTGGGCGGGCCCACGAAGTGTCCACCCACGGCTACGTTCAGCAGAATGAAGAAGGGGTGGTCGAAGACCCACTCGCCGCTCGGTTCGTCGCGGTCGACCCGGTGATAGACTTGGTCATCCACGAACCACTCGATGCCCGCTTCGGTCCACTCGACGGCGAAGACGTGGAAGTCCGTGTCGAAGCGGCCAACCGACAGGGTGTAGCGGCCCGAGATGCCACCGGCGCCGGTGTAGCCGGGCCCGTGAATCGTGCCGTGCACGACGCTCGGCTCCTGGCCGCGGTACTCCATGACGTCGATCTCGCCGCACTGCGGCCACCCGACCGTCTCGAAGTCGTTGCCCAGCATCCAGAAGGCGGGCCAGATCCCCTGCCCGGTGGGCAGCTTGATGCGGGCCTCGAAGCGCCCGTACGCCTGGTCGAAGAGTCCCTGGGTCTTGATGCGTCCCGAGGTGTAGGCGCTTCCCATGTAGGACTCTCTCCTGGCCGTGATGGCCAGGTTGCCGTTGCCGTCGAGGGAGACGTTCTCGGGGCGGTCGGTGTCGTACTCCAGCTGCGCGTTGCCCCAGTCGGTGCCGATGTCGAAGGTCCAGTTGGCCGCGCTGGGGAGCTGTCCGGCGGCGCCGTCGAACTCGTCGCTCCATACCTCGGTCCAGGTGTTCCCCGTGTCTTCGTTGCAGGCGCACAGGATCGTGGGGACGAGCAGCAGGGGTGCGAGGACGGGGAGGGCAGGGGCGGGTCGGGTGAAGTTCACGATGCTCGTACGCCCGGAAAGAGACTCGGATCGGCCAGGGCGGCGGCAAGCACGTGCGTGGCGGCCCCCAATGCGGTGGCCCGGGGACCAAGTTCGCTGGTGCGGACTTCAGAGGCCGCCGCCGACGCGACCAACGTCCGGCTGGCCACCGCCTCGCTCAGCGGGACGAGCAGGCGCTCTCCGAGCCGGGCCAGACTGCCGCCCAGGATGACCGAGCCCGGGTTCATGAGGTTCAGGACAGCCGCGATCACGATGCCCAGGTTGCGCGCGGCCTCGTCCACCACCATGAGCGCGAGCGGGTCGTCGGCTAGCGCGGCGTCCTCGAGGGCCCGGATGTCGGCTACCGTGCCGTTCAGGACGCTCTGCGGATAATCGGGGAGCAGGGCCTGAATCCGTGACAACAGCGGCGCGGTTCCAACGAAGGTCGCCAGGCAGCCGCGATTGCCGCAGACGCACTCGGGTCCGCGTGGGTCGATGGCCACATGGCCGATCTCGCCCGCTACGCCGGTGGCGCCGCGGTAGATCTCTCCGTCGATCATCAGCCCAGCGCCGATCCCGGTCGCCACCTTGAGATACGCGAAGTCGTCGATCCCCACCGCCTGACCCCAGTGGTGCTCCGCGAGCGCGCCCAGGTTGGCGTCGTTGTCGACGAAGACCGGTACCTCGAAGTGGTCGCGCAGCACTCCGAGCAGGTCGAAGGAGTGCCAGGCAGGCAGGATGCGCTCCAGAATCCGGTACGGCGACCCGGGGTCGACCGGACTCGGGACCGCCACGCCGATCCCCATGGGCGCGGGCACGCCGTTGCCGCGTGTGGCGAGGCACGCTTTGCCCAGCCTCACCGCGAGGTCGGCGGTGCCCTGCGGGTCGCTCTGAACCGGATGGTCCTCCTCGCGCCACTCGAGGGTGCGGCCGCGCAGGTCGGTCAGCGCGACCGAGACATGCGCAGCACCGATGTCCACCCCGAGGATCACGCTGGCGCGGTCCCGAAACTGCATGAGGATGGGCCGCCGTCCCCCTCGGCTCTCCCCGCTCCCCACCTCCTCGATCAACCCGGTCGGCAGGAGCCGCCCGACCACCGCGGAGATGGTCGACCGGGAGCGCCCCGTGTGACGCGCGATCTCGGCCCGGGAGACCGTTTTCCGCCGCCACACGAACTCGAGGACCTCAGTAATCAGTCCCCCCTCCCGGGCCGCACCCGGCCGGGACTGCTTGGCCCGCCACGCAGTCGTCATCGCGCTTCCGGGGACCGCACGGCCTTCCAACGAGACACCGGTTCCTGCGGCTACTTGCGCAGGTACACGTTGTCCAGGAACACCGTGTTGGGATCGCCGGAAATGATCAGTTGTGCCAGGTGCTCCCTCGCCGTGAGGTTTGTGAAGTCCGAGAGTGCGACGTCGAAACTCACCCACGCACCCGAGGCGAGTGGCGGGTCGGAGGCCGCCGTCAGTGTGATCTCGTGCTCGCTGTCGTCGCCTCCCCCGAAGGCGCCGTCGGCTCCGAAGTCCACCAGCTTGACGCGGAACGCCGCCGGGTCGGCCGTGGGGTCCGGGGTCCAGAAGTCGAAGCGGAAGTGGGTCATCTCCGTCGCGTCCACCGTCGCCGAGGTGAACTCGATGCCGGCGAAGACCAGGTTGGTGTACCTCTTGGTGGCGTTCTCCGAGATCTGCACGTCCTCCACGTCGGCCTGGTCCCAGTCGGCGGACCAGGTGTCGACCGACACGTCGGTGTACGCGTCGCTGAAGAACGAGATCACTTTGCTGGCCGAGTCCGTCGGGGTCGGTGCCGCTTCGCTCGGCTCGGTGAGTGCCTCGTAGAAGTAGATGTTGTCCAGGAACACCGTGTTGGGATCGCCGGAGATGATCAGCTGGGCGAGGTGTTCCCGGGCCGTGAGGTTCGTGAGGTCCGCCAGCGCCAGGTCGTAGCTGACCCACCGGGCGGTAGCCAGGGCGGGATCCGAGTTGGCGGTCAGCCCGACCTCGTGCTCCGTGTCGTCGCCTCCGCCGAAGGCGCCGTCGGCTCCGAAGTCCACCAGCTTGACCCTGAACGCCGCCGGATCCGCCGTGGGATCGGGGGTCCACAGATCGAAGTGGAAGTGCGTGGCGGCGCTGGCGTCGATCGTTGCCGAGGTGAACTCGATCCCCGCGAAGACGAGGTTCGTGTACTTCTTCACCGTGTCGCCCGCGATCACCACGTCCTCCACATCGGCCTGGTCCCACGACGCCGACCAGGTGTCCACGGTCGCGTCCGTGTAGGCCCCGCTGAAGAGCGAGGTAACCTGATCCGCGGCGTGCTCCGGCGTCGGCGCGGCGTCAGTCGGCGCATCCGGCGGCGGGGGCGCGTCGCTGCCCCGGAAGTAGACGTTGTCCACGTAGACCGTGTTCGGATCACCCGAGATGATCAGCTGCGCGAGGTGTTCCTGCGCCGTGAGGTTCGTGAAGTCCGCAAGCGCCAGGTCCAGCTGCACCCAGTCTCCGGTTGCCAGCCCGTCCGCGGCCGTGATCGTGACCTCGTGCTCGCTGTCGTCGCCGCCCCCGTCCCATACGCCGTTGGGGCCAAAGTCCACCAGCTTCACCTTGAACGCCGCGTCGATCGTCTCGTCGGGCGTCCAGATGTCCATCCGGAAATGCGTCATGTTGGCCGCGTCCACGGTCTGCGACGTGAACTCGATCCCCGCAAACGACAGACCGGTGTACTTCTTCACCGCGTCACCCGCGATCTCCACGTCCTCCAGGTTCGCAACGTCCCACTCCGCCGACCAGGTGTCCACCGTCACATCGTCGTAGGCGTCGCTGAAGAGCGAGATCACCTGGTTCGCCGAGTCGGCGGGCGTTGGCGCCGGCTCGGTCGGCGCATCGGGCCGTTCGCCTTCCCGCAGGTACACGTTGTCCACGTACATCGTGTTCGGATCGCCGGAGATGATCAGCTGCGCGAGGTGTTCCTGCGTCGTGAGGTTGGTGAAGTCCGTCAGTTCCAGGTCCAGCTGCACCCACGCTTCCGTGGCCAGCCCCTCGGCGGCCGTAATCGTGACCTCGTGCTCGGTGTCGTCGTCGCCGCCGAAGACGCCGTCCGCTCCGAAGTCCACGAGCTTCACCCTGAACGCCGCCATCGTCGTCTCGTCGGGTGTCCAGATATCCATTCGCAGGTGCGTCATGTTCGTGGCGTCCACGGTCTCGGAAGTGAACTCGATCCCCGCGAAGACCAGGTTGGTGTACTTCTTGGCCGAGTCGCCCGCGATGTCCACGTCCTCCACGTCGGCCTGGTCCCAATCCGCCGACCAGGTGTCGACCGTCACGTCGTCATAGGCGCCGCTGAAGAGCGAGATCACGTCTTCGGCCGCGTGGGTGGGCGTCGGTGGTCCCTCGGTCGGTGCGGACTGGGCCATGACCGTCACGGTTGCGCTCGCGCTGTGGTCGCCAGCTGTCGCCGTGACCGTTGTCGAACCGTTGGCCACCGCGGTGACCAGTCCTGTCGCGTCGACCGTCGCGACCGCCTCGTCCCCCGAGGACCAGCTCACAGTAGCGTTCGCGATCACATTCCCGTTCGCGTCCGTCACCTCGGCCGTGAGCTGCGCCGTCTCCCCGAGTTCGGTCAGGAGCACCGAGTCGGGCGCAACCGTGATGGCGGCGGCTGCCTGCTCCACCATAACCGTTGCGGTGCCGCTCGCGTTGCCGGACGTCGCGGTGATCGTCGCCGTGCCGTTGCCCGCCGCGGTGACGAGACCGGTAGCGCTGACCGTTGCAACCGACACGTCCCCCGAGGACCAGGTGACGGACGCACCCGACATGACATTGCCGTTCTGGTCGCTGACGGTGGCGGTCAGCTGAACAGTTTCGCCCAGGGCCGAAAGAGTGGACGTCGCGGGCGTCACCTCGACCGTCGTGGCCACGGGGTCCGGTTCCGGGGGCATCGGGTCATCACCACCACACGCCAGCAACGCACACGTAACGAGAGCAGCGGACGCGGCGGGCAAGGATCGCGGGAACGAGAGGCGGCGATTGCGAGATCCCGGTGACCGCCGGACGGGAAGTGAACGATGGCTTCGCGAATTCATGGATTCTCTCCGATTGGATTACTGGTTGCTGGAGTCGATGGTTTGCATGGATGGGGCCGCGGACGCGGGTCGCCGGAAGTAGACGTTGTCCACATACACCGTGTTCGGATCCCCCGAGATGATCATCTGCGCAAGGTGTTCGGTCGCGGCGAGTCCCGTGAAGTCGGCAAGGGGCAGGTCCAGGCGCACCCACGCTCCCGTGGCCAGCCCTTCGGCGGCCGTGATCGTCACCTCGTGCTCGCTGTCGTCGCCGCCCCCGTCGTAGACGCCGTTCGCGCCGAAGTCCACGAGCTTGACCTTGAACGCCGCCGCCGCCGTCTCGTCCGGTGTCCAGATGTCCATCCGGAAGTGCGTCATTTCCGCGGCGTTCAGCGTCGACGACGTGAATTCGATGCCCGCGAAGGCGAGGTTGGTGTACTTCTTCACCGCGTCACCCGCGACGGCGATGTCCTCCACGTCGGCCACGTCCCACTCCGCCGACCAGGTGTCGACGCCGACGTCCGTGTACGCGTCGCTGAAGAGCGAAATCACGTCGGCCGCGGCGTCGGTCGGGGTTGGTGCGGGCCGGGTCGGGGCGGTCGGGTTTGCCGAGAAGAAGTACACGTTGTCGACGAACACGGTGTTCGGGTCGCCCGAGATGATCAGCTGGGCCAGGCTGCCGCGTGCCGCAAGACCGGTGAAGTCCGACAGGGGCAGGTCGAGGCGCACCCACGATGCAGTGGCCAGCCCCTCTCCGGCCGTGATCGTGACTTCGTGTTCGCTGTCGTCGCCGCCTCCGAATGCGCCGTCCGCGCCGAAGTCGACCAGCTTCACCTTGAACGCCGCCGCCGCGGTCTCGTCCGGGGTCCAGATGTGCATCCCGAAATGGTTCATGCCGGTCGCGTCCACCGTCTCCGACGTGAACTCGATTCCCGCGAAGACCAGGTTCGTGTACTTCTTCACCGCGTCGCCCGCGATCTCCACATCCTCCACATCGGCCTGGTCCCACTCCGCCGACCAGGTGTCGACCGCGACGTCCGCGTAGGCGTCGCTGTAGAGCGAAACGACGCTGGCGGGCGGGTGCGTGGGCGTCGGGGCGGGCACCTCGGGCCCGGTGAGCCGGTTCGTGAAGAAGAAGACGTTGTCCAGGTAGACCGTGGGACTCGCCCCCGAGATGATCATCTGGGCCAGGTGACTCCGGCCGGCGAGCCGGTTGAAGGCGGAGAGCGGAATGTCCAGGACGTTCCATCTTCCGGCTTCGATCGGAGGTGTCGAGCCCGGGTCGAGCGTGACCTCGTGCTCGCTGTCGTCGTCGCCGCCGAAGACCCCGTCGGCCCCGAAGTCCACGAGCTTGATCCGGAAGGCGGACGGATCGTTCGTCCAGAGGTCGATGTGCAGATGGGTCATTCCCCGCGCGTCGATGGGCTGCGACGTGAATTCGACGCCCGCGAAGGAAAGGTTGGTGTACTTCTTGGCCGTGTTACCCGCGACCTGAACGTCGGCGACATCGGCCACGTCCCACTCCGCCGACCAGGTGTCCACCTGAACGTCGTTGTAGGCGTCGCTGAAGAGCGAGATCACATCCTCGGCGGGAACCGTCGGGGTGGGCGGCGCCTCCCGCGGCGGTTCGGTCGCAACCACGGTTACGGATCCGCTCGCCTGGGTGGACCCCAGCGCCGCGGTGACCGTGGCGGTGCCGGTGCCCACGAGCGTGATTTCGCCGGTGGGACCCACCGAAGCCACGCTGTTGTCCGACGAGGTGAAGGTGAAGTAGTGGGGAGAGGCAAAGACGGTCCGGTCCTCGCCGTTCACGTCGAAGGTCACCTGCGTGCCACGGATCACCAGCGTGCCGCCGACCTCGCCGTACACCGTCTCCGTGTTGATGGCCGGCCGCGGATTGACGATGGTCCCCAGCCGCTCGAACTGCACGTCATCGAGATAGATCGTGTAGCCCACGTCGAACTCGGTGGCGTCGGCGAGCTGGAAGAGGCCCCGCTCCTGCGACAGCTTGGAGGGCAGGGGAATGGGGACGGCGTACTTGGTCCAGCGGGTCGACAGCGGGAGGCCATCCATGGTGATCGGGTAGCGGGAGGTACCGGTGTTGTCGTTGCCGATCCCCACGGTGTTCAGGGGGGCGGCAGTGGTGGCCTTGGCCCAGAAGGTGAGTGCGTCGAAGCCGGTGAGATCGCGGGGAGTCGTGGAAAAGAAGGCTCCGCCGGCGAACCCGCCCGACGGATCGTCCGTCGAAGGGACGGTGAACTTGAGCGCGGCCGTACCCCGGTAGACCTCCTCGTACTCGATGTCGAGCGCGTCCACCATGGAACCGGCAAAGGCGGCGTACTGAACCCCCGGCCCGAAGTCGTCGTAGAAGACCTCCGGATCGGCGGGAAAGGGTGCCGGCTCGAGCAGGTCGAGGTCGCGCCCGCAGGCGGCGCAGAGCAGCAGCATTGCGGCTGTCGCGGCTGTTTCGCCGCAAAGGACTCTGGCAGGCCCCGCTTCCCGGCGGTGTCGGTGGACTTGCGGGTCCCCGGTTGACATGCTCGCTGTCATCCTTCCATCCCGAGTTTGTTCGGGTACTTCCGGAGCCCGGCGACCTGCGGAGCAACGGAACACCTCGCGCGACTTTGTTCGGCTGCCGAACAAAGTGGGGTGGCCGACCGCTCGCTGTCAAGCAAACCGTTAAGGATGAAGGCCCCTGGCAGCCCGCGGACAAAATTTCCACAGCATTCGAGCGGCGATGCATACGGACTGCTACTCCAGCGCCCCCCCCGAGATCGACCGCGCCCACTCCGGCACCACCGAAGGATCGATGTCGAAGACCGCCAACCCCACCGTAAACACCACCGTCGCGATCACCACGACCCCAAGCAGGTTCAGGAAGATGCCCGTGCGCGCCATCTGTCCCACCGTGATCCGGTCGCTGCCGAAGACGATCGCGTTGGGCGGCGTGGCCACCGGCATCATGAAGGCGCACGAGGCCGACAGCGTGGCGGGAATCATGAGCACCAGCGGGTGCGTCCCGGTCACCACCGCCACCGAGGCCAGGATCGGCAGGATCATCTCGGTGGTGGCGGTGTTGCTGGTGAATTCGGTGAGGAAGGTGAGGGCCACGCACACCAGCAGGATCATCACGAAGACGGGCAGGTTCCCGAACGCCTCGAACTGGCTGCCGATGATCTGCGCCAGTCCGGTTTCCTGGAAGCCAGCCGCCAGCGAGAAGCCGCCGCCGAAGAGCAGCACGATGTTCCAGGGCAGGCGGGGGATCACATCCGGCCCCATGACGCGGGTGAAGCCCTGTTCACGGTTGCGCGTGGGGATGAGGAAGAGGATCGAGGCGAGGGTGATCGCCACCGTGCCGTCGTCGATCATGCCCGGGTTGGGAAGCAGGCGCGACCACCCCGGCAGCGTGAGGAACCCCAGTTGCAGGTCCACGCGGAAGACCCACAGCAGCGCGGTGGCCGCGAAGACCCCCAGCACCGCCCGTTCCTCGAACGACACGGCGCCCAGTTGCGCGCGCTCCGTGGCGACCACCTCCTGGTCGACGGCAAGCCCCTCCGGCGCCCGGTGGAAGACGTGCGTAATCATGAACCAGGCCGCCACCAGCATGATCGCCCCCACCGGCAATGCCATGATGAGCCACTGCCCGAAGGCGATGGACGGCGCGTCGGGGAAGAGGATCTCGAAGATGCGGACGAAGGAGAGGTTGGGCGGCGTGCCCACCAGGGTGGTCAGTCCCCCGACCGTGCACCCGTAGGCGATCCCAAGCATGAGTCCCACCGAGAAGTGGCGCGCGGCTTCCTTCCCGGCCTCGCCCTCGATCTGCAGCACGATGGCGAGCCCGATCGGGACCATCATCACCGCGGTTGCGGTGTTCGAGATCCACATCGAGAGGAAGGCGGCCGCGACCATGAACCCCAGCACGATGCGCGCCGGCCCGCCCCCCACCGCGTGAATGATGTTCAGCGCGATGCGGCGGTGCAGGTTCCACTTCTCCATGGTCAGCGCGATCATGAACCCGCCGAGAAAGAGCACGATCGTGCTGTTGAAGTAGATCGGCGCGGTTTCGCGCCCCGCCATGATGCCCAGCAGCGGGTAGAGGACCAGCGGGAGCAGCGCGGTGGCGAAGAGCGGGATCGCATCGGTGACCCACCATATCGCCATCAGCAGCGCGACCGCGGCGAGGCGGCTGGCCGACTCGTTCCCGGGGTCGACCGGGAAGATCATCAGGAGGAGGAAAGCGGTCAGCCCCAGCCAGAGGCCGATGGTGCGGCCCCGTGAGCTGGCATGGCGCTCAACGGCCACGCGGTTCTCGCTTCACGGGTGGGTTGAGTGCCCGGGCAAGCAGGTTGGCCCCGCCCATCGCCGCGGTGATCCACAATCGTGACATTGGACCGGACCCGCGCACGCCCCCCGGTTCAAAGTGCCGCGATCCCGCGAGCGCCGGCTCCAGCACCCGCCGCCGGAAGGCATCGATGACGGAGGGCGAACGGATGACCGCGACGACCTCTGCCAGGAATCCGTGGTAGCTCAGCAGGTCGAAGTTGGAAGAGCCGGTGACGAGCACGCTGTCGTCGATCAGCATGCTCTTCATGTGGATCATGCGGTCCTCATAGAGGTGTAGCTCGAAGCCGAAGCGCGCCGCTTCCGCGAACAGATACCTCTGAAGGTAGCCGAGGTTGTTCTCGAGTGGATTGACGACCTGCACCTTCACGCCCCGATTCACCGCGGCCGCCAGATGCCGCGTAAAGGGTGGCCCCAAATAGGGACTGATCACCTGGATCGAACGCTCGGCCCCCTCGATGCGATCCACGAGACCACCGAAGGCCTCGCGGTTTCCCCTGCCCGGCAATGCGTGCAGATCCAGTCCCAATCCCGTGAACCGCTGCGAGGATCTTTCGGACCGTCCCTCCCACGAGGAAAGGAAGTCCTTCCTGAGGAAGCGGGCCACCTTGCGATCCTCGATGCGCACCATGAAGTCGTGCCAATCGAAGTTGTGCTCGGAGAAGTTGATGCCGCCCACGTAGGCGACACGGTCGTCGAAGAGGATGAGTTTCTTGTGGTCGCGCCGCAGGATCCTGTGTCCCAGGAAGCCGAAGGGGCGGCCGTAGCGGACGCCGACTCCGTCGGAACGGAGGGAGGCGACCAGGCGCCGGGTGTTCCGCACCTCCTCGCGCAACTCCCGGTTGAAAAGAAAACCGGGCGCCGGAATCCACTGATCGCTCTGGTTGATGCGGGTGTAGGAGTCGATGAGCAGCTTGCGGTCGGAGGCCTTCGAGGAGAGAAATTCGGTTGTGAGGGCTTCCCCCACCGCGTCTCCCTCGAAAGAGTAGGTCTGGACGTATGCGTAGTGGCGAGCCTCGGCCAGGTCGGTGCGGAGCGCCTCCCGGAAGGCCGCCGAATCGACGAGGATCGTGATCCGCGCATCGCCGGGACCGGACAACCCCGGGTCGGCAACGGTTTGGGGCCGCCGCGCCACGACCGTCCCGGATCCCGCGCGATCGACGCCGCTCACAGCGTCCCCTGGATGGCGTCGCCCGCCGCCACCGCCCCGTAGGCGATGATCGCGAACCGGATGACCCGGCCCACCGTGCCCGTCACGATGAAGCCCGCCAGGTTGATCCTCATCGCGCCGGCCGCCAGCGAGATCAGGTAAAAGGGAGGCAGTCCCACGATGGCGCTGATCAGGACGAGCGTCAGTCCGGCCTGCTCCAGCTTCTTCACCTTCTCGGATGCGCGCTCAAGGCGCTTGGTCGCCTTCGCGGGCAGGCGCTCGGGCAGCCAGCGCATCCCCGCGTAAAGGGCCACCTTGGCGAGCATCTGCCCGATCGAACACACAAGGATGACCGGGATCATGTAGCCGGGCGGCGCTGCCACGGCAGCGCCTGCGACCACCACCTCGGCGTTCACAAACGGGATGAACCCGCTGACCACCGAGGCCACGAAGGCCGATGTCAGCAGTGCGATCTCCACCTGGGCTAATCCCCTCCGTTCTTTCCCGGTTCGTGTTAATCCAGGCCAAGGCGATCCCGCCAGCGAGCCGATGACCGCCCCGAGTGCCCCGATTCTGCCATGCGCACCGAAGCCGGTCGTCTCGATATCGATGGCGACCGGCTTCGGATGTGCCGCTAGCGGCGGTCCAGTGCTGGCTTTCGCGGTTAAACTACCGCTTTCCACCCTCCTTTGTTTCCTGCTCCTGCGCCAGCGCCTCGCGCCTGGCAATCTCCGCCGCGTACTGCTCCTCGGTGATGTAGGTGACGTCCACCCAGGCGTGGGCCATCTCGTCGATGGTGCGGTCTCCCCAGCCCACCCACTGCGTATGATCGGGGTTGTTGGGGTTCTCGGGGGTGTTGTCGTGCCACGCCGTGAATGCCAGGGTCGTCCCCGCCGGCAGGAGCGGTGCCGCGTGGTCGGCGTAGATGTAGTTGACGTGCCAGTTCCACTGGAAATTGCTGACCTGGCTCAGGATCTCCTTGCGGCCGTCCGGATAGATGGCCGTCATCGACATCGCCTTGCCCCGCATGTGCATGTGCGGCTGGAAGTTCTCCAGGCGCGCCGGCCATCTGAGGGTGTAGAAGTCCTGGGTGACGGCGATCTTGCCGGGGGCGATGTCGAGGTCGTCTCCGGTAGCGTTGAAGTACCGCAGGCGGGTCCGGTTCTCGGGGACCTCGTCCTTCGGATAGAACCAGAGGCCGAGCTCGACGTAGCTGTCCTCGACCTCGCGGCCGATCGCGTGATAGTGCACCTCCCAGCTGATCCTGGACCCCGGGAGCATCAGTTTGCCGGCCCCGTCGGGGAAGATCTCGCCGACCTTGCCGACGGCCCACTCCATGAAGAGTCCGGGGCCTCCCATTGAACGGCTGCTGGTCGCGAGCGCGGCCGTCGCTTCGCTCATCTCGTCCGGATCCTCCTGCTGGACCAGGAAGGCGAGGGTGTGGTGCACGACGCTGCGCCCGTCCGGCCAGGAAGGACGGATCTCGATCGCCTTGACCCACCGCTCCTCGGTCAGTCCGGTCTCCGTCAGGGGACGGAACCACTTGTCCTGGGTCTTGGCGGCCAGCGTGTAGGGGTCGGACTTCACGACCAGGTCCGGTGGTCTGCCGAACTGCTCCTTGAACTGCCATTCGCTGCCGTCCGGAAAGTCGGGCGCGGGCGGAAGGTCCGCTTCGTCACCGTAGGGCATGTCACCGTCGAGCCAGGCGACCAGCGTTTCCAGCTCTTCGTCGGTCAGACCCCGGTCGTTCTTGAACTCCTGGACACCCACCGACCGGTCGATGTGCCAGGGGGGCATGACCCGTTGCGACACCTTTTCCCGAATCCTGGGCGCATAGCGCTTCACGGCCTCGAAGGTCATGAGCGACATCGGCGCGATCGAGCCGGGCTGGTGGCAGACCTGGCAATTCTCCTGGAGGATCGGCGCCACGTGCTTGGCGTAGGTCAGCTCCTCCTGGGCGTCCGCCAGCGCCGGACGGGCCATGATCGCGCACGCAAGCGCGAAGAACATGGTTGCCGGTCCGCGAATGAAGTTGTTACCGCGCATGCGATTTCCTCCTGGGCGTCAGTGAATGACGTTGACTCTCACAAATCCGTTGGTCCAACAGCACTGGGCGTGCCCCCCGCTCGAGACGCCGGACGAGTCGTTCGCGCGAACGCGAACCACGTATTCACCCGGCACTTCAAAGATGGCCATGGTCGTCATGGCGCCACCCTCGATCGGCACCTCGCCGCTTTCCTCGCCGAAGGTCACGTCGCCGGGGCCCTGATGCTTGAACCACCTCAGGGCTACCGCGGACTGCGCACGCCGCCCGATGCGGACGCTCCCGTCGTCGCTGCCCCACACGGTCAGCTCCACGGGTATCCCCGCCCTGGCTTCGATCGGTCCGCCCCAGGTTCCGGCAGGCCCGGCACCCTCTGTCGCACCATCGTCGAAGGACAGAACCGGTGGCGTGTTGCCCGACCCCGCTTCACCCTCGAGCGCATCGATCTGCCAGTCCGCGTGAAGCGTGCCCGGGATCGCATAGCGCTCGCCGCGGAAATCGATGGTCCACACGACCGCCTGGTCACCGAAGTCGGCCGGGACCTGGACTGCGAAAACGCCCCAGTGCCGCCTCGGGTGGAAGCGCGTGGGCTGGGTGCCGTCGAAGTCCGCGGGCTCCATTTGGTTGGCTGCACCGTGCGGGAGTTCGACGACCTCTTCGAAGTTACGGTTGTAGTAGCCGAAGGAGAGGCTGAAGGTGCCGTCGGCGTTTTCGTACCAGCCTTCGTAGACGGGCGTGATGGTGAGCCCGCTGGCGGTGCGGATGCCGAGCGGGACCTGGGAGGTGGCTGGGTCGGGGGTTGCCAGGCCTGGGGTGAAGGCGATGGCCGCGCACGCGATGAGATGGTGTCTTGACATTGCGCCGAAAAGAGTTGGGTGACCAACTGACATTAAGGTGCCGGGTGCTCTGGCGCAAAGTACCGGCGAGGGACTGGTTGAGGTCTGGCGCCTTGGCCAGGGCGGGCTCGTTCGAGTGCCGACGGTGCTCCGAAACTGTAGCGGTGCCCGACACGTATCGGTACGACGGAGCGAAGCCTTGGAGAGAGTACAACTGTATACTATAAGTGACATAATGTTATGTTGTCTTTACAGTGCGATCGGTTGAGAGAAGCGGCCCGGCACGGATACATCGGCGTTCGGTGTCTCATGGCTGCGACCCTGTCCATCGCGGGATTCGGGTGCGGAGAGGCTTCTCAAGGGACGGACCGCTCCGACGATGTGGCCGATTCCCCGACCATATCGGTTACCGATTCCGCGGGCGTCAAGATCGTCCGCATTTCCGATCTGAACGCCCTCGACCTGCCGGAACTGAACAGGCCGCTGCTCTATTCCACCTCCGCGGACCTCGAACTCCATCACGTGGCGGGCGCCGTATTCCTCCCCGATTCGTCGCTCGCGATTGCGGACAAGGGGTCGTCTCAGGTCATCCTCCTCGCTCAGGACGGGAGCGTCCGGGAGCGCTTGGGCCGGGAGGGAGAGGGGCCGGGGGAGTACGTAGACATCGAATGGATCGGGGTCGGTGCGGGTGGCAACCTCTCCGTGTACGACGGTGGCCTGGGGCGATTCACCTTCCTGGAACCTTCGGGACGGGTGACCGGGGTTCAGCGCTTCGACATGACCCACGCAATCGCCCCTTTGGTTCACCTCGCGGACGGGGAGTTTCTTGCCGTGCTCGAGACGCGCCCCTTCCGTCCCCTGGGGTTTCAGCGGGGCCCTCTCTTTCTGGTGATCGGCGACCAGTCGGGGGCGGTTGTGGATACCCTGGGCCGGTGGGACGGAAAGGAACGCTTTGTGACGCCCGGCCGGATGATCAGGGTCGGGTTCGCCGCCACCGCGCTCTACGCGGGACGAGGCTCCCATGCGGCCGTGGCCACGACCGATTCACTGGACGTGACCCTGTACGAGGGGGCGGAACCGTTGACGCGGATCCGTGGCGGACATTCGCCCCGCGAAGTCACCTCCCGGGAGAAGGAAGCCTGGCTCGAACTCGCTCTCGACATGTACCCGGAAGCGGTGCGTCCGGCACAGCGCGAAGTGCTGGAACAATCGAAGGTGCGGGACACCTATCCGGCCTTCGGCGCGCTCAAGGTGGGCGCCGATGGCGGAATCTGGATCGGAGGCTACGCCAGGCTCGAGGACATGGAGCGTCGGTGGACGGTGCTTGGATCGGACGGAACTCCATTGGGGATGCTGAACCTTCCCGTCTACCGCCCGGAGTTGCTGAAGATCAGAGATGGGTCGATCACCGGGTGGGGCGTCGTCGAGCTCGAAAGCACGATTCCAAGCGCCTGGCACGAATTGCTGGACGTGGCAGGGAGCCTTGTCGCTGTCCTCCGCACGGGGGAACTCGGCGAAGAGTTCATCGAGGTGTACGAGGTCGAGGTGCCGCGGTAGCGGTCCGGCAGTTGGTGGTGGGCGATGGCCCACGGCTACGGTTGCCGGGCCCTCCGATTCGTGAGCGGCGCGCCCGCCGCCGCGCTCGCGAAGCCCTATCTCACCAGGTGCAGTTCCGTCTGCCGCCTGAGCATCCAGCGGATCTCCCCGTCGGCCGTGATCTCGGCCTCTTCCTCCTGGGCCATCCGCACCGGCTGGTCGTTCCACTCGGGGACCGGCGTGGTGACCTGCAGCTCGGTCGAGAACCACATGCTGGGGATCACAGGGGGATCGCCGCGGCCGGGCACGCCGGTCTGGTAGTCCCAAAGTCCGATCAAGGGCCCCGCACCATGGCCGTGGTCGCCGATGGGATGCGTGTACATGGTCCCGTTCAGCCCCTCGGCCCTCATCTTCTCCAGCACCGACGCGAGGATCTCGTTGCCGGTGCGGCCGACCTTCGTCTCCTCGAGCAGAATGTCCTGCAGGCGGTTCGAGTTGGCGAGCGCGTTCCGGAGCCCTTCCGGCGCCTCCGTCTCCCCCTCACGGAGGACGTAGGCCATGTGCTGAGTATCCGTCGTGAGACCCAGCGCGACGATCCCGAAGTCGCAGTGGAGCACGTCCCCCCGCTCGATCACCGGCGCGGCCACTCCCGCCATTGACTCGCCCCGGCGCTGCACCGACACCGACGGCTGGAACCACGAACCCAGCCCCCGGTCGTGCACGCGCTGCCGCATCCACCAGACCACGTCGGCCGTGGTCGTGCGGCCCGGCTCGATCACCACATCCGAGAACGCCGTCGCGATGATCTCGTGCACGATCGCCTGCATCTTGCGGTAGACCGGGGTCATGGCGGGCACGCGCATGGCCAGGTAGTCGATCGCGAGCAGCGGTTCCCGCACCACGCGCCCCACCAGATCCGGCCCGAGCGCCTCCTCCATCTGCTCCCATTCGCCCGCGCTGAGCCCGTCGGCGAAGTTGTGGTCGTGCGAGATGTTGACCGCGATCCGCTGCGGGTCGCGCTCGCGCACCATGTCCGCGAAGAGGTTCCACTGGTCCTTGCCCCAGAGCTCGGCCGCGCGGCCGTCGGGAGCCTGCACGGTCGCGCGCACGGCCTCGTAGACGCCCCCTTGCGAGGTGCCGCCCAACGCCAGCCGCTCCACCCCCTCGTCCGGGCCGCGATCGTGGAAGATGTAGATCGTGCGGCGCCGCGCGGCGAAGGTGGTCGGCGACACCAGGGCGCGGAAGACGGGGTCCTCGTTGTACTCGCGCATGGTAACGACCCACATGTCCACGCCGTGCTTCCGCATGAGCATGGGGAGGTTCTTCTCGAGCCGTTCGCGCAGCCATGCCTGCTGGGTGCGGGCCTGTTCGCGTAGCGTGCCAAAGGGGCGCTCGGGATGGTAATCGCGCGTCTGGGCGTGGAGGGGGGCGGTGGGGAGGGTGAGCAGGGCCGCCACCGACAGGCGGGCGGCCCAGCGGACGCATGGGCGGATCGGGTTTGTCATGGCTGGTTCACTAGTCTGACTGGTCATTGACGGCTGATCGGAGCAGTTCGAGCACTTCGGCCAATATCGCCTTTCCCTTGTCCCGCGCGTAGAACCTGCGCGTCTCGGCGTAGCGGGGTTCGGATTCCATCTTCATCCCCTCCTCCATCACCCACTTCTGAAGCCCGCTGGGCCTCGGGCCCCACCAGCCGCGTTTCCGGAAGTCCTTGTCGTACAGGATGAACACCGGGATCGAGCGGCTGCGGCCGTTGGTCAGGTGCGCGTCCATGATGTCCAGGTTCTCGTCCCTGAGAAGGACCCGCAACTCGACGTTCGGCAGCGCCTGCGCGAAGCGGGCGACGACCGGTAGGATGTTCACGGCGTCCCCGCACCAGTCTTCGCTCAGCGCGAGAAGATGCCAGGTGCCGGGGAGCGCGCGGGCCTCGTTGACAACCGCGTCGGGGACGCGGGCGCGCTGGTAAACACCTCGCCAGAGCGCTTCGTTCTTCTGGACGGTCTCAAGGTAGTCGGGGAAGGGAAGGGCGGACTCGAAACGATTGCGCATGGGTGGACGCGTGCCTGGTATTGGTGTGGGGTGATGGGGTATGCAAGGTCGTCGCGGTCCGGACGGCCGCCCCGAGGGTCACCGGGGGTTGGCGCGGGGCCTGATGCCCGTGCGAAGCAGTCCCTCCTGCGCCGCCGACGCGACCAGCTGTCCGTCCCGGGTATGAAAAGTTCCCCTGCCGAACCCCCTCGCGCCATGGGCGACCGGACTCTCGATCGAGTAGAGCAGCCAGTCGTCCGCCCGGAAGGGACGATGGAACCACATGGAGTGATCCAGCGAAGCAGCCATGATGTCCTCGTCGCGGACGGTGCGCCCGTGCGGCTGCAGCGCGGTCGAGAGCAGCCCATAGTCGGACGCGTAGGCCAGCGCGGCCTGGTGGTGAACGAGGTTGTCGCTCATGGGGCCGGCGCTACGGATCCAGATGTGGCGGAACGGGTCGCGGAAGCTGCGATCGAGCAGTGTGATCGGTTCGACGGGGCGGAAGTCCAGGGGGCGGTCCTGGGTGAGGATGGTTCGCAGATGGGCGGGGAGGAGGTGGGCCTGCTCCCGCAGGACGTCGAGTTCGGAGGCGAGGTCCTCGGGCGGGGGCACATCGGGCATGGGGACCTGGTGCGACAGGCTCGTCTCCGTCCGGTGAAACGAGGCCGACAGGGTGAAGATAGCCCGGCCGTGCTGGATGGCTTTGACCCTGCGCGTCGTGAAGCTCCTGCCGTCGCGTGTGGGGTCGACGAAGTAGACCACGGGGATGCTCAGGTCGCCCTGAAGGATGAAGTAGCCGTGCAGCGAGTGCGCCGCCCGGTCCTCGTGCTCGATCGTGTGCCGCGCCGCGACCAGCGCCTGGGCCAGCACCTGTCCGCCGAAGATCCGCCCCGAGCCGATATCGCGGTTGTGGCCGCGATAGATGTTCTGCTCGAGCCGTTCGAGATCGAGCAGGGCGATGAGGGTGTCGGTGGATTTGGGCATGGGGTGAGGATAGTGCATTGGGGGGGTGGGTGGAATGGGGTGGTGGTCAGCGATGATGCCGCGTGCGGGGTTGCCTTTCCACACCTACCCGGCTCCCTATACTGCACCGGTCTCCGATTCCCTGCCGCTGGAAAGGCGCGAAGGCGTGTCCACTCGAAACCCCCGAACCCCGCGACTACCACGCCACCTGGCCCTGCCCGTCCTCGCCATCGCGATCCTCGCGCAGACGGCATCCCATCCCGGGGTGGCCCCGTCCGGGCCGCCGCTCCCTCCACCCGGCGCCCTCGCCGACACAATAGACGTCGTCGAACTCACCGCCGTGCAGATCCACCAGGACCTCCTCGCCGCGCGCTACACCATCACCGAACTCGTTCATGCCTTTCTCGACCGCATCGCCCGCTACGAGGACCACTACAACGCCTTCATCTCGATGAACCCGGATGCCCTCGCCGTCGCGGCCGCCCTCGACGAGGAACTCCTCACGACGGGTCCCCGCGGCCCCCTGCATGGTGTCCCGGTCGTCATCAAGGACAACCTCGACTACGCGGGTCTGGTCACCACGGCGGGATTCGACGGGTTCAACGCCGCCACAGGAGGCGTCGACATGATTCCGGGGGACGATGCGGCCGCCGTGGAGCGCCTGCGGGCCGCCGGCGCGGTCATCCTGGGCAAGACCAACATGCCGGACTTCGCCGGGCACGGCACCCGCACCCGCAGCTCGGTCGCGGGCGAGACCCTCAACCCGTATGCGGTCGACCGGGTGCCGGGCGGATCGAGCGGCGGCACGGCGACGGCGGTGAACGCCAGCTTCGCGGTCCTCGGCCTCGGCACCGAAACCGGCGGTTCGATCCAGAACCCGGCCGCCGCCCAGGCGCTGGTGGGCGTCAAGCCGACCTTCGGGCTGGTCCCGCTGGAAGGGGTCCTCCCCATGGATGCCACCTACCGCGACGTTGTCGGCCCCCTGGCGCGCACCGTTCGAGACGCGGCGCTGGTCATCGACGTGATCGCGGGTCCCACGCCCGAGGACCTGGCCACCTACGCCGCGACAGGGCACATCCCGGAGGAGGGCTACGCGGCCGGGCTGACCACAACCGCGCTCGAGGGCAGGCGCTTCGGACTCGTGGGTGTGGGGTGGCGCGATTCCTTCCTGCCGCTGGCGGCGGAGACCGAAGCGATGTACGCCGATGCGATCGCGGTGCTCGAGGCCGAAGGGGCCGAGGTGGTGGAGGATCCGTTCGCCGGGCGCGGGTGGGTCGAGCTGTACGGGGAGCGTCCCCGGGTGCGTTCGGTAGGAACGCACGACCTGCTGGTCTACATGCGCGGACTCGGTCCGGAGGCGGCCTTCCACACCATCGAGGAGTGGGAGGAGCTGTCCGGGAGGACCTTCCGCGGCGGACGGGGACCCCGCAATCCGGCGGCGCCCACGGCTACCGAGGAGGGGGACGCCTTCCAGGCATGGCGCATGGAGATGCGCGCCCTCTTCCGCGAGGTCCTCGCGGCCCACGAACTCGACGGACTCTTCTTTCCCCAGGCGGGCGAACCCATCCGGCCGCTCGTCGAGGATCCCGAGCGCCCCGAATACCGGCCCAACAATCACGCCGAGCTGCCGAGCAACATCATCAACGACATCGGACTGCCGACCGTCACGGTGCCGTTCGCCTACTACGCCGACGGGACCCCTTTCGTGCTCGCCTTCATCGGAGACCTTTGGAGCGACGCTGATTTGCTGGCCTGGGCGTACGACCTGGAGCAGGCCACGATGGCGCGGGTGGCGCCGGAGTTGAGCGAGGGGCCGGGGTAGAAAATATGGAAGGGCCGGCCCCTGCCGGCTTACCGTGGGTTAGCGCCCCGGTGAGCGGAGGTGCCAGAGCCACATGCGACGCTTGAGGTCGCAACCGGAACAGGAGACCGGCCCTATGAAGAACGGGACCAAGGTGTACGTCGGGATGGATGTCCACAAGGACAGTGTGATGATTGCAGTGCTGCCGGAGGGAGCGCGGGAGCCGACGCTGGTGAAGCGGCTGTCGCACGATCCGCGGGGGATCAGGCGGTTGCTGGACCGCTTGGCCCGGGAGCACGAGGTTCGCGCGTGCTACGAGGCGAGCGGCGCGGGCTATGTGCTGGAGCGGAAGATCCGGAGCTGGGGCCACGAATGCGAGATCGTGGCCCCGTCGCTGATTCCGAGGCGGCCGGGGGAGCGCCGCAAGCACGACCGCAAGGATGCCGAGGATCTGGCGAGGCTGTACCGGGCGGGGGAACTGGTGACGATCCGGGTGCCGGCGGAGCGTGAGGAGCGGGTGCGAGACTTGGTGCGCTGCCGGGAGACGTTACAGAGAGAGGCTCTGCAGTCGCGCCACTACATCCTGAAGTTCCTGGCGCGGCGGGATCTGGTGTACCGCGAGGGCCGGAACTGGACGGTGAAGCACTTCGCCTGGCTGCGGGCGATTCAGCGCGACGGGGTGCTGGAGGTGGAGGACCAGGTGGCCTTCGGCGAGTATCTGGCGCTGCTGGACTACAAGCTGGGCCGCCGCGAGGAGCTGGACCGGCAGATCGAGGCTCTGGCGCTGGAGCCGCCCTACAAGGAAGCGATCGGCCGCTTGTGCTGCCTCAAGGGAATCTCGACCCATGCGGCAATGGTGCTCGTGACGGAGATCGGGGACTTCCGGCGCTTCGAGCATCCGGGCAAGCTGATGGCCTACGTCGGCCTGGTGCCGACGGAACATTCGAGTGGAGGAAGCCGACGGCAGGGCTCGATCACGAAGGCGGGCAACAGCCGGGTGCGTCATGTGTTGGTCCAAGCGGCGTGGAACTACCGCTTCCCGCCTCGGCTGAGCGCGGTGCTCAAGCGTCGTCAGCAGGGCCAGCCACCGGATGCCGTCGCGCACAGCTGGAAGGCGCAGCACCGGCTTCACAAGGTGTACAAGCGGCTGGCATTTCGGAAGAACAACAAGATCGCGGCGGTGGCAGTGGCGCGGGAGCTGGCCGGGTTCATCTGGGCGCTGATGCAGGATTGCGCGCCGGACCACGAAGCGGGGCGGAAAGCCGCCTGAGACCATAGACGAGGAACTGTATCGCGAAATGCTGAAGGAAGAGGTCGTTCAAGGCACGGCAGGAGAACGCTCGACCCCCCTATGTGGCCGGTGCCGGCGACGGACCCGAGACCCACGCAAGGTAGATCGAGCCAGCTCCCGACGAATCCGAATTCTTGCCGCTCTGGTCCCGGCTAACCGGCGTATATCAGGAGGATTCACCGTCGAAGCGAACCTCGGACGACCTCTCCCTTCGGCTCACCAAAGACAACGAGACCTAACTTGACAGAGGCCCTTCCATATCAGGGGGGTACTACTACGTGCGGATGACTACAACTGGCTGTTAGTGTTAGAGTTAGAGATCCGGTGAAGCGTGGTCGGGTAGTTGAAGCATGGTCCACTTGACTCGGTCAAGTTGGTTGAAGGGGGACCCCGGCGGGCCAATCAGGTGGCCCGCCGGGGTTCCAACACTGCGCGTTGTGGAGGTGAAGTTCTAGCGCCATTTTTCTCTAATTTGTTCCTTTGGGAGGCCACAAGTGGAGAGAGTTGGAGTCAGGACGGACGCCGGGCTCGTAGACTTTCGGGCGATCGAGTTTCGGTATCCGAAGTTCCTGCTGGGGCCGCTCACTCTGAAGATCGACCCGGGCGCCGCGGTAGCGCTCGTGGGACCCAACGGCGCGGGAAAGACCACGCTTCTCGGCATCCTCTCCGGCCACCGCGTCGTTTCGGCGGGTACGGCGCGGATCTTGGGAATCAACCGGGACCAGGTCGATCCGACCATCCGCGAGCACGTGGCGATCGTTCCAACCCGGCTACTGGGGCTCCGTTGGATGACGGTGCGCGAGCACTTCGACTTCCTCTCCCACTTCTATTCCCATTGGGACATGACAAAGGCGCTGGAGATGGCCGAAGCACTCAACCTCAAGCTGGACTACCGGCTCCGGGAGCTCTCTCGCGGGCAGAGCCTGAAGGTTTCTCTCTGCGGGGCCCTGGGCCAGGGAGCCAGGCTGCTCCTCTTCGACGAGCCCACGGCTGGCCTCGACCCGGTTGCCCGCAACGAAGCGCTCAGGCAGATTCACGCCCGGGGGCTAGCGGCGGGTGTGATGATTCTGGTCCTCTCCAGGGGCGAATTCAACCCGAGCACGATAGTGGGATTGTTTGCTGCTTTCCTCATTTACCTGCCCGTCAACCTGGCCTTGAACATGACGCAGGAGAAGATCGATGGCTCACTCCGCTTCCTCTCCTCGCTTCCCGTCACGGGCCGGGAACACGCCGCGAGCCGCGTTCTGGCCACCGCTGCCCTGACAACGCCCCTGGTGATCTGGTTGGCCACGACGCTACCGCTTTTCCAGCTGGAGTCCCTTCCCGGCGGGCCGGTCGTGACCGGGATCGGTATGGGAATGGCCGTCTTCCTGGCGTCGTTGGTGGTGATCGCGTTTCAGTACAGGTACTCGGGCCAGAAGGCCCGATCTATCCTGGTGTACGCTGGATTGGCCTTCGTGGTCGTCTTGTGGATCTCGACGTGGTTCGAAGGATTGTCGGCGGTGATCCGTATCCCGGCGGTGATCGTCACCGGCGCGCTGGTCTCCTTGATCGGGGCGATGGCCACCGGGCGGTACGTCCTGCGCACCATCGTCCGACTTGCGCCCGTCTATGACGGCGAGAACGATGAACTGGCGGTTGGTGTGGCCGAAACTGATGGCCTCGGCGAGCGATAGGCCGGGGCTGCCAAGAAAAATGCTGGCGGTGGGGTGGGGCTTCCGGGGCTCTCGGCCCGACACGCCCGGTCAACCCTTCGCCGTTACCGACCTTCCGTCTCCCGTACAACCCGGTACACTCGAAACCGGACGGAGGCATTTCCGGTAATCTCGACCCTGCCGACCACTCCGGGCTCGACGAAGTTGGCGAAGGGTCTGTCAAAGCGCTGGCTCCCAACGACTTGGTTGGAGCGCAGGTCTATGGCTTCCAGGATTTCGTCGAAGCGTCTGTCGCTGTCCCTATAGCTTGTGGCCTCCTGCCAGTTATCGTCTGCCACCGTTGCCAGAACCCAGAGGAGCGAGTCGCTCGCAGCGAGATAGTTGATCGCTGAAGCCGGTTTGTCCTCGGGGCCATGGGGAAGGGGAGTGTCACTGGGCCGGTCCGGAAACCATGGTGTATCGCGCCGCAACAGCAGGTGCTGCTCATTCCCGTTCCACAAACTGATTTCGTACTTGTCCATCGGCCCCTTGACCATCCAAATGCGCCGGTCGCTAGCAATCGCGACTTCAGGGACATCTTCCAGGCATGGTTTCCCGTGAAGTGAAATGCCATGTGACCGCCCCGACCGGGTGCGGGGCTCCGCTCTTCTACCCTGTGGCCACGTTTTCCGCACGGATAGCACACGAGGCACCTCTGGGCCAGAACCTCATCAAGCGCTATCCCTACCGAGGACAATAACGAGTCAGTCGCACCCTCGTCGGCGTACCCTCTTGGATCCGGGGAAGCGCCGGATACGGCCGCCACGACGAGGAATCCGGCAATGGTGGTGGGGATGGCGGTGGCGAGACGCCGAGCGACGGAAGCCGGACGGACAGCGCCGGAGTCTTCCAGTCGGACTCGCTTGGTCAGGGTGCGATTCAGAATCTCCAACACGATACCCTCCTTGGGCGGCATCCGCACCAGGACCGTGTTGAACCTTTCGAGAAGATCCACGCGGAGCTTCGCCAGCGACCTGGGTTGGCTCGACGCGTAGGTTTGGAAACGCCGCTCGGATTGGAGTCCGACCGACACCATCTGGTCTGAACCGACGGGGCGGAAGACACCGTCGTCCAGGACCGTGAGGAGCTTCGCCTGAACGTTGGGCGGGCATTCGCCCACGTCGTCCAGGAAGATTACCGGTCGGGATCGGTGGGCTGTAAGAATGATGCCGTCGTGCGTGCGGTCGGCCCCGGTGAAGGCTCTCTTCCTGTGACCGAAGAATTCCGAGGCGGCCGTGCCCTCCGACAACTGTCGCGGGCGCGACGACGAGAGGGACGGTGCCGGGCGGGATCCTTTTGCCGCGCTCAAGCTGCAAGTCTCCGGCTTGGGGGAAGGCCTCTCCGTTGTGGGTGCTTCCGGGAAGCGTACAGGATGTGCCATGTGTATCTACTCATTCTGATCCGTAGGATCTCGCGGCTGATGTCGAGCGAATCGAAACCGTTTGAAATCGCCGCCTCTACTGGTACTGACAGGTTCGGACCCGAAAACGTGCAATCTGGACCAGCGGCGCGTTCAAAGGGGTCTGCCACCAAATCCCCTGCCACCAAATCCCCTGCCACCAAGTCCCCCCTTGCGTCGGCCCGACACCGCTCCCAGTCTCCCGCGTGCAAGGCACCAGCGCCCGCAGTCCACTCAGCGTGCGACCCCGAATCACCCCGTACACCGGCCACAGTCCGGGTAAGGCAGCGCAATGTTTGCTCCACTCACCACGTCGGAAACCCGTAGTGCCACGTCCTCGAGCCCATCAGCTCCCGGACGAAATTTCCAGCGCCCGGCCCGTCCGGCGCCTCGCCGCTCGGGAGGACCCAACCACCGGCTCTGGACGGCGCTCTCCCTGTCGCTGCTGTGCGCCTTCACCCTTCCAGCCACACCCCCCGCCACCGCCCAACAACCCCTCCCCACCATCGCCGACAGGACCCAGGGCACCACCGCCATGGAGGGCTTCTTCAACCTCTACTGGGACGCCGCCGCCGGAGCCCTCTACTGGGAGATGGACCTCACGTCGGGCGAATTCCTCTACCAGATCTCGATGGGCTCGGGCCTGGGTTCCAATCCGGTCGGCATCGACCGCGGCCAGCTACGCGGCACCCACGTCCTCGAGGCCACTCAGATCGGCCCCCGCGTCCTCCTCATGCAGCCCAACTACCAGTTCCAGGCCCGCAGCGACAACGCGACCGAGGTGCAGGCGGTGCGGGACGCCTTCGCGCCTTCGGTCTACTGGGGGTTCGACATCGTGGCGCGCACGGGGGACAGGGTTCTGGTCGACGCCACCCCCTTCTTCGTGCGCGACGCGCGCAACGTAATCGGTCAGATCGCGCAGCGCGGCGAGGGCAACTTCCGCCTCGATGTGTCCCGTTCGGCCATTCATCTGCCCGCGACGCGGTCATTTCCCGAGAACACCGAGGTGGAGGCGATGCTGACCTTCACCAGCGACAACCCTGGCGGACTCGTGAGCGGGGTGGCCGTGAATCCGCGTGCGGTGACGCTGCGCCAGCACCACTCCTTCATCCAGCTCCCCGACGACGGCTACCGGACCCGCGTCGCCGACCCCCGTGTCGGAGTCAACGGACCGACGATCTTCGACTACGCCACCCCGATCGACGAGGACCTGCGCCTCCGCCTGGCCGCACGCCACCGTCTGCAGAAGCGCAACCCCGGCCCGGAACCATCCGAGCCCGTGTAGGCCATCGTCTACTACGTGGATCCCGGCACGCCGGAGCCCATCCTCAGCGCGTTGATCGAAGGGGCCGCGTGGTGGGGCGAAGCCTTCGAGGCCGCGGGATTCATCGACGCCTACCGGGTGGAAGTGCTCCCCGCGGGCATCGATCCGCAGGACATCCGTTACAACATGATCCACTGGACGCACCGGCGGACGCGCGGGTACTCCTACGGCAACACGGTCATCGATCCGCGCACCGGTGAGATCATCCGCGGGGTGGTGAACCTGGGCAGCCTGCGCCTGCGGCAGGACTACCTGCTCGGCAAGGGCATGGTGTCGCCCTTCGCGGGCACGGTGGACGGCGAGGAAGACGCCTCGATCGACCCGATGTCGTGCGCGCTGTCGGCCGCCCCGGGCTTCGAGTACCTGGCCCAGGTGGCGCAGAACTCCGACGCGGTCGAGATGGCGCTTGCCCGGGTGCGACAGCTGTCCGCCCACGAGGTCGGGCACACGATCGGCTTCCCCCACAACTACCTGGCCAGTACCTACGGCCGCGAGAGCGTGATGGACTATCCGGCCCCGTACGTCGAGATCGACGGCGCGGGGAACCTGGACCTGTCGAACGCCTACGTGCAGAGGATCGGAGAGTACGACAAGCTCTCGGTCAACTGGCTCTACCGGGAGTTCCCCGAGGGGGCCGACGAGGCCGCCGCGCTCGAGGAGATCGTGGCGCAGGGCATGCGCGACGGACTGATCTTCATGTCGCACACCAACAACAACTTCATTGGCGCGGGCCATCCGTACGCCGGCGTCTGGGACAACGGCGCCAACCTGGTCGACCACCTCAAGCACGAGATCCGGGTGCGCAACATCGGGATGAGGGGGTTCGGCGAGCAAATGATCCGCGCGGGCCGTCCCCTGTCGGACCTGGAGTACGTGCTGCTGCCGCTCTACATGCACCACCGCTTCCAGCTGCGCGCCGCCGCGCAGAGCCTGGGCGGGGCCGACTACAGTTACGCCGTGCGGGGCGACGGCCAGGTTCCGGTCGCGATTGTGCCGGGCGAGGAGCAGCGGGACGCCCTCGAGACGATCCTGTCGGCGCTCACGGTGGAGTTCCTGGCGCTGCCCGAGGCGGTGATCGCGATGATTCCGCCGGGGGCGTTCAGGCACCAGGAGGGCGAAGTCTTCCCGGGCCACACCGAACAGCTCTTCGACCCGCTGGGCGTGGCCGAGGGGGCGGCCGATTTCACGGTGGGCGAGATTCTGCACCCGGCCCGCATGGCACGGCTGGTCGTGTACGGCAGCATGGACGACAACCCCGACCTGGAAGAGGTGGTCGACCGCCTCGTCGAGGCCACCTGGCGCGCGCCTCCGGAGGCCGACGAATACCGGACGCGCGTGCAAGACGTCATCCAGCGCGCGGTGGTGGACCGGATGATGCGGCACGCGGGCAGCGCGGGCACGATGACCGAGGCACGGGCGGTGCTCTCGGACCGGCTGGACCGGTTGGCGGGCCAGCTGGAGGCGCTTATGGCGGCGTCAGCGCACCAGCGCCTGGTGGCGGCCGACATTCGCCGCTGGCAGGAGCGGATCGAGAACACGACGCCGACGCCGTCGCTGCAGCTGCCGGCCGGGGACCCGATCGGGGGGAACGGGGGAAGCCGTCGGTCGAAAAGGTAGGGTCGGTCAGAGGGCGCGTTGGTGCTAGCAGATTGTGCTAGCAGACAATCCCGTCATCCTACAGGGTGCTGAAACCGGTACCCGAAACCGCGGACGGTCTCGATCCACTCTCCCGCGAGACCAAGCTTGCCCCGCAAACGCCGCACGTGCATGTCCACGGTGCGGGTATGCAGACGGCTGGCCGCGGCCGGATCCACATCCCACGCCTCGGTCAGGAGCTGATGGCGGCTCTGGGTGCGGCCGCGGCGCTCCATGAGTGTCTGCAGGAGGCGGAATTCGGTCGGAGTGAGCTGGACCTCCATGTCGTCCAGGGTCACGATGTGTGCGCCGACGTCCACCCGGAGCGGCCCGGCGTGCAGGATGCGGCCACCGCCGGTGCCGGCCTTCAACTCGCCTTGGGCGCGGCGAAGTATGGCGTCCACCCGCAGCACGAGCTCTCGGGGGCTGAAGGGCTTCGTGAGGTAATCGTCGGCCCCCATTTCCAGACCGTCTATCCGGTCCGCCTGGTCCCGTTTCGCGGTGAGGATCAGTACCGGCACCGCCCGGGTGGCGGGGTCGGTCCGCACGGCCTTGAGCACGTCGTCTCCGGACACCTCCGGGAGCATCCTGTCGAGGACGAGAAGGTCGGGCAAGTTCCGGTGCAGGGCGTCCAGCGCCGCCGCGCCGCTCAGGGCCGTCTCGACCCGGTAGCCCTCGCGGGTCAGCTGGTAGGCAACCAGGGCGGCAATCTCGGCCTCGTCCTCGACGACCAATACACGCGGAGAGATTCTGGTCGCGTCGCTGTCTGTGGCCCGCGCCGCCCCCACGCCGGCCACGGCGCCCGATGTAGACGGGAGTGGTCTCATGCTCGCTCCCTCCGAGGCGGTTCCCCAATCGCCGACCGCGCCTCGTCGATCACGATTTCGGGGTGTTCGTCGTAGTAGCGAAAGATCTTGAATCCGCCGTTCCTTTCCGGAACATCCTTGAATAGCCGAATCCTGTAAAGCCTTCCGCGCGTGCGAAAGCCGGACGTAGCAGCCGGTTTGGACCGAGAATGTACCCAAGACCTGGCTCACCGGCGGATCCGCGACCACGGTGACGCGGCTCATGATCCGATTCAGCGAGGGGGTCTGCAGGGACAGGATCGCCAGGAAAAGTCTCTGGTCCACACCGTCCAGCCGAACGTTCCAGCTTGCCACCCTCGATTCTCGGTGTATGATCCGCGGTATGCGTACGAACTCAAGTTGCATGTCGCCGGCAACGTCGGCGTGAGGACCAGGCAACCCGGATGAAACGACTCCGGCTCGGAAGTGGCTACATCACCCGAGGAGCCCGGCTCCCGGTCGGGAGAAGGGAGTTGTGTTCGTGACCGGCGATGCGGAACGCTCCGGGGGTTCGGAATTCGCCGCCGCCGTGCGGGGAACCGAAGGTGTGCAACCATGGCGCAGACTGTTTCATGTGGGGGGCGGCGTGGGGATCGCCGCCTTCGTCCACTGGATGGGACCGGCCTCGATGGTGCCGTTTGCCACCCTGGCCGGCGCGCTGGCCGCGGCGCTGTTGCTGGACTGGGTCCGTCTGCGGTCGCGCGTGGCCAACACCACCTTCTTCCGCTGGTTCTCCGCGCTAGCGTCGCCGCGTGAGGCCCGGAGGCTCGCATCTTCGACCTGGTTTCTGATCGGAGCCCTGACTGTCCTTGTGGTCGCTCCCCATCCGTTGTTTGCGCCGGCCATGCTGGTCCTCGCGCTCGCCGATCCGGCCGCGAGCGTGATCGGCCGGCTGTGGGGGAGGCACAAACTGGGGAAGGGGAGCTGGGAAGGCACCGGGATCTTCTTCCTGGTCGCGGTGGCTGTACTGACCCCCTTTGCGGGTCTCCCGGCCGCGCTGATATCCGCGTTGGTGGTGGCCGTTGCGGAGGTTGTGCCCAGCGGTATCGACGACAATCTCACCGTCCCTTTGGCGACCGTTCTCGCGCTTTGGCTGGTGGGGATGCCGGGGTAGTCCGCCAGGGTCACCCGGAGTCGTCGTCCAGACGGCCCTTCCCTCCCGTGATCTCGGCAATCGCGCTGTCGAGATCCGCTCGGCGGTGGCGCGGGACCAGGACTCGATAACGGACATCGGCGCCGAAGACGCGCTCCGTAACGGTGGCCCCGAGAGCATCGAGAGCGCGGTCGACACGGTCTGTGCTGCGGTAGTCGACCGTGACCACCACCGGGGTCCGATCGACCCGCTCCATTGTGGGGCACGCCTCCAGGACGCGCTTCGCACCCGCGGCGTACGCCCGCGCGAGCCCGCCCGTACCGAGCTTGACCCCTCCGTAGTGGCGGGCGCATACCACCACCACCTCGCCCATCCCCGAGTGCAGCAGGGTGTGCAGCATGGGCTTCCCCGCGGTACCGTGCGGCTCCCCCGCGTCGCTCATGCCGACCTGTGCCGTGGATCCGGGCGGACCCGCGTTGTAGGCCCAGCAGTAGTGGGTCGCTCCGGGAAGCCATTCACGCGTCTCCTGAACGAACCGCGCGGCCTCCTCCCGGCCGGAGGCCCGCCCCGCACGGGTCACGAACCGGCTCCGCCGGATGACGTCCTCGACTTCGGCGACTGCGGAGGGGACGCGGTAGGTATGCATGGCCGGACACGTTCGAAGAGGTGTGAAGAGGTGTGAAGAGGACTTTCCATTTCGGGAACACCACCTTACTCTACTATCGCGTGGCTCGGATCGAGCAACGTGACCCTGCAACATGACTCTTCCAGGGAGTAGAGTGTGAAACGGACAGGCGACTCCGCCCCCCGGCGACCCGACGATGCCCAGAGGGAAGTGCCCCTGCGCGTCCTGGCCGATGTCCCCCTGGAAGAGGAAGTTGTCCTGGTGCGGATGGACGTGGCCGGCGACGACGTTGTGCCGTTGCTGGAGCAGGGCATCGTGCCGGGGTGCAAGCTCTGTCCGGTCCGGCATTCTCCCGCGGGGGGCCCGATCGTCTATCGCGTTGACGGCGCCCTCGTCGCGCTCCGGAGAGAGACCGCGTCCTGTCTCTGCGTGCGCAGTGCACTGGAAGCCGCGGGGGTTCTCGACTCGAATTGAACCCGGGTAGTGCGTCCGCCACGCTGCCGGCGGAGGCGGCCGAGAGAACCTCGGCGGACGCCAACCACCCTCTGGTCGCTCTGGTAGGTCCCCCCAATTCGGGGAAGTCCACCCTCTTCAACAACCTTACGGGACTGCGCCAGAAGGTTGCGAACTACCCGGGGGTCACGGTCGAGCGCCGGTCCGGCGTGGCCGATTCGGACGCCGGTCCGGTTGAGATGATCGATCTCCCGGGTGTGCACGGCCTCTCTCCGCGCAGCCTGGATCAGACGATCACCCGCAACGCGCTTCTCGGCGAGCTGGAGACCGATCGAAGGCCCGACGCGGTCGTGCTGGTGCTCGACGCGACCCGCCTCCGGTCCCACCTGATGGTCGCGGAGCCGGTACTGGGACTCGGGTTGCCGACGTTGGTCGTCCTCACCATGGCCGACGAACTGGACCGCCGCGACGGCGCGCTGAAGAGCGCCCGGCTGTCGCGGGACCTGGGCGTCGAGGTGGCGCTGGTGAACGCCCGGGACGTCGGCACCCTGGAACCCGTGCGCCGCTTCCTCACCGCTCTCCACACGGGGGGCGAGGAGGCCCGCGCGTGTCCGATCGTGGCCGCCGCCGACCACCTCGAGGGCCATCCGTCGGGCCGCTCCCTGCCCGTGATCGATGTCTTCGCCGCCCGGCGCGAGCGCGCCCGGGAACTGGGGCATTCGGCCGGGTTCCGGGCCCCGCGGCCGTCGCGCTTCACGAACCGGCTCGACGCCATCGTGCTTCACCGTGTGTGGGGTCCGCTCGTTTTCGCGGTCGTGGTGGGACTGGTCTTCCAAGCCATCTTTGCCTGGGCGGTTCCCCTCATGGACGGCACCGAATCCCTGATCGGTGCATCGGGCAAGTTCGTGACGGGCGTGCTGCCCGACTCCTGGTTCCGCGCCCTGCTGATCGACGGGGTCTGGGCCGGGGTGGGGTCGGTGCTCGTCTTCCTTCCCCAGATCCTCATTCTCTTCTTCTTCATCGCGATCCTGGAGGACTCGGGCTACATGGCCCGCGCGGCGGTGATTGCCGACCGCCTCATGCACAGGGTGGGACTGCAGGGCAAGTCCTTTCTGCCCCTGCTCTCCGCCTACGCCTGCGCGATTCCGGCGATCATGTCCGCGCGCACCGTCGAAGACGATCGGGACCGCATCGCGACGATCTTCATCGCGCCGTTCATGACCTGTTCGGCGCGGCTGCCCGTGTATGCGCTCCTCATCGCGGCCTTCATCCCCGCCGGGCCGCTGCTCGGACCGTTTCTGGGACGCCGCACCGCGGTCCTCATCGGTCTGTATGCGCTGGGACTGCTCGCGGCGGTCGGGACGGCGGCGCTCCTGAAAAGCACGCTGCTCCGCGGCCGGTCGATGCCGTTCGTCATGGAACTGCCACCCTACCGGTGGCCCAGCGCCCGCTCGATCCTGGCGCGCCTGCTCGACCGCACGAAGGTCTTCCTGCGGCGGGCCGGCAAGATCATCCTGGCGGTGACCGTCGTGCTGTGGATCCTGGCCCAGTTCCCCAGGACGCCCGCCGGGGCGCCACCCGAGATCGGCGACAGCGCGCTCGGCCAAATGGGTCGGGTCATCGAGCCGGCGATCGAGCCGCTGGGCTTCGATTGGAGAGTGGGGATCGGCCTTGTCACGTCGCTGGCTGCCAGAGAGGTGATCGTGGGCGCCCTTGGCACGATCTACGGTGTGGAGACGGAGGACGATCAGGACTTCGAACTGCGCGCCGCCCTGCAGCAGGATCTGGACTTCGGGGCCGCGGTGGCGCTGCTCATCTTCTTCGTCTTCGCGCTGCAGTGCATGTCCACGGTGGCCGTGATGCGGCGCGAAACAGGGGGATGGCGATGGCCGATCCTCCAGTTCTTCTACATGCTGACGCTGGCGTACGTGGGGGCATGGGCGGCGAACGCGCTGTTGTGACGCGGGGGGTCCGCGTTGTTTTGACTCCCGCCGTTTGGCGACTTCTTGAGGGCTTGAGTCGCGAACTCGGGACCGCTAGGCTTGTCGGGGCTTGAGGGCCACGAGGCGCTGATCGTCGCGCACGACGACACCCGCCATCCCCACGTCCTCGTCATAGGAAAGGAATCCCAAGATGACAAGGAATCCTAGGACGACAACGAGGAATGCGTCGTTGGCGACGATAGTCGGTAGGCGAATCGTGAGGCCGTGGTGCGGGTCGGCTGGGGTGTTTCTGTTCCTGACCGCCAGTTCAGTCTCCGGTCAGCAACTGGGCGACAGTGTGAGGGTGTCGGGCGAACTGGTCGGGGTGGTTGTCGACGCTGACAGCACCCGGCTGCTCCTGTCTTCCGCGTATCCACCGTACGCCGGGATGCGGAGGCTCGAAGTACCCTACGCCGCGATGCGGAGTCTCGAAGTATGGGGCGGTACCCGGAACCATCCCGGGCGTGGGTTCATGTTGGGGTTCGTGGCCGGGGCGATTCCGTCGGGCACGTTCTGGGGGATCTTATGTGCTAGTGTACACTGTGATGCTTCCGACCTGCCTATTGTCGTGGTATACAGCGTTGGGATCGGGTTGCTGGGTGGTATAATCGGATCGCTGATCGGCCTGGCAATCGAAACCGACATCTGGAATCCGGTACCCATTCCGGGCGGGTTGTCGCTACGGTTGACCTTGGGGGGTCGATCTCCCGTTGGTGCATGGTGAATCGCGTGCACCCCACCGTCCACAACGCGCACCCTCCGCCCCATCTAGCAGCCCGTAGACAAGATCCCCCCGGCATTCGAGCGGCGATGCATCCGCGCTGGCCGCTTCGCTTCGCCTATTTGCACTGTAAAGACAACATTACATTATGTCATGTATGGTATACTTTCTTCCACCCCGAGGCTACGCTCTGCGTTGCTCCTCGGGCGAATAGCCCTGCTATTCACCTTTCGTCGCGCCTTGCCAGCCCGGCGCCTCGCCGCTCTCGGGGCTTTGTCCGCGGACTGCTGGCGGCTCTGGCTTTCCTTGCAGCAATGTGGGGCTGCAAGCCCGGTCAACCGGCGTCGGGGGACGCTGGCGCCCTGGTGGACGATCGGGGCCGGATGCAGAATCCGTCCGTCCCCCGCACCCGCATTGTTTCGCTCATTCCCGCGGTGACCGAGACGCTGGTGGCCATCGGTGCGGCGGACAGACTGGTCGCCCGCACCCGCTATGACGAAGATCCCGTGCTCGCGGATCTTCCCTCGGTGGGGGGCGGAATCGACCCGAGCCTCGAGTTTCTGGCGCAGCTCGACCCCGACCTGGTCGTGCTGTGGGCTTCCGGGGCGAACGGGGTTCTGCTGGAGGACCGGCTCGACGGGATCGGGCTGGACTGGTACGCGGCCGCCATCCAGACAGTGGACGACTTCCACCGGCACGCGCGCAACCTGGGACGTCTGGTCGGTCTCCCGGCTGCGGCCGACTCCGTGATCGCCCGGGTGGAGCGTGACTTCGAGGCCGCGGCGCAGTCGTGGTCGGGACTGGACCCGGTGGAGGTCGTCTACGTCGTGCAGCAGGAACCGCCCATGACCGTGGGGCCCGGCACCTTTCTGGATTCGCTGCTCGGCGTAGCGGGGGCCGTCAACGCCTTCAGCGACATCGTGGGTTCCTGGCCACTAGTGAGCATGGAAGAGGTCGTGCGGCGCGATCCCGCATATGTGATCGTGCCGGTTCAGGGCTACGGCACACCGGAGGTGCGCCCAGGCTACCGCGATCCCTCGATCGAGCGTCTGGAAGCGTGGCCGGGTTGGGCGGCGGTGCCGGCGGTGACGGCGGGCCTGGTCATCTCGGTCGACGGATCGCTCTTCGGCCGGCCGGGCCCGCGCATGGGCGAGGCCGCGCTGTACCTGGCCACGCGCCTGCACGGCCCACGCTGAGGGCCGCTACGGGATCAGCACCCTCGGCGCCCGCTTCACAAAGAACACGCCCTGCTTGCCCGAGGTCACCACGATGATCCCGCTCTCAAAGTACGGGTAGTTGCTCCACGACCCGTCGAAGCCCGGCGCGTCCTCGTCCCACGGTACCGTGTCGAAGAAACCGGTCTCGACCGGATTCTCGCGGTCGGAGATGTCCAGCACGCGAAGGCCGCTCACGTAGTTGGACTGGTACATGAAGTCGCCGCGGATGTACAGGTTGTGGTCCGAGGAGGTGTTTTCGGAGAAATGCTGCTTGACCAGGACCGGGTCGTCCAGGTCCTTCACGTCCCACACCAGGGTGCGGGTGTTGGAGACCATGTCGTTCAGCTCGTCGAGCTCGTCGTTCATGTAGAAGTACTCGTGGGCTTCGTCGATCCAGCCCTGGTGGGAGTAGGAGGCGTTGGGATAGGTGCTCATCGCCAGCGCCACTGGGGCGCTCTTGTCGGTGACGTCGGCGATGCTCAGCGCGGTCTCGTTGGACCCAAAGCAGATCTCCTTGCCGCGGTGCTCCGTGTCCGGCCCGTCGTAGATGATGCACATGGCGTCGTGGCTGTAGCCGGTCTTTGCCCGCCCGGTGGCGGCGTCGGCGAAGCACCCCGCGAAGACGGGGTTCCGTGGATCGCGGATGTCGATCATGTGGAGGCCGCCGCCGCAGGTGTCGCCGCCGCCGCTGGATCCCACCGAGTAGGCGAAGCCGGTGGCCTCGTTGATGACGATGTTGTGGGCGCTGTGGATCTGCTCGTAGCGCGCCGTTTCCTCGAAGGTGACGGGTTCGCCGGTGGCGTCGCGCAGTTGCGTAAGGTCGAAGATCTGCACGCCGTGCCGGCCTGCGCCGTCGGAAACGATGAAGGCGTGGTCGGCATAGACCTTGATGTCGCGCCACGTGCTCGGGCTTGCCCCCTCGGTCAGTGGCAGATTGCCGGCGTTTCTGGGGTGTGCGGGGTCGCTGAGATCGATGAAGGAGGTACCGTCGTAGCGGCCCACGATCGCCCACTCCGTCCCCATGACCGGATCGGTCCACCCCCATACGTCGTTGACCTCGACGCCGCGCGCGCCACCCAGTTGATGCACCGGAAGGAACGACACGATGTCGACGTTGGCACAGGTGAAGACATCGGCGGACCCGTCCTGGCAGGCGACCTCGTCACCGGTGATCGGGTCGAGGCCGACGACTTCGCTGGCCACCCGAACCCCCCCGTTCCAGTCGTCTCCCTGCCGCTCGATGATCGCGGCGGTGCCCAGTCCGTAGTCGTCTCCCCCCACCCCCACGACCCCGACATTCTCGCCCAGCGCGAGGACCGACCCCATCTGGTCACCCGGGGACAGCTCGTCCACGGAGAACTTCGTCATCGCGCCCCAACCGGCGCCTCCGGGTTCCGGCGACATCACGTAGTAGCGTCCCTCGAAACCTCCGGCTCCCGGCGCCGCAATCCAGATGCTTTCGCCGCTGATCGTAACGGCGCTGCCGAACCGGGTCCCGTAGTCCCCGTCGAATGGCTTGTAGACCGCATCTGCGCGCCACTCGCCCGACGATTCGTCGAGGACGTAGCTATGAACCGCCCCGGCGAACCCGTCCTGACCCATTGCTCCGATCATCGCCATACCGTCGCGCATCACCACCGCCGACCCGAACTGGGTGTTCGGTCCGGATTCCTCGAGTTCCAGCTTGGCCGTCTCGGACCAGCTGCCGTCGGCCCCGCGGCGGAAGACGTAGACGGCGCCCTGGCGCTGGTTTTTCCGCATCGTCCCGATCAGCGCGTATTCCCCGTCGATGGCCATCGCACTCCCGAACCAGTCCAGCGGCTCGGCGTCGCTCGCCATGAGCTTGGCCTCTTCGCTCCACTGGCCGGAATCGTCGCGCGCCAATACGTACACGGCGCCGCGCCCCTCCTGGTGCCCCCACGCGGCCACGAGCGCCACGCCGTCCCCGACCGCCATGGCACGCCCGAAGGCTTCACTCGCGATCACGTCACTGGCGGAGATCTTGGCGGTCTCGGTCCAGACCCCAGTGTCGTTGCGCCGGAAGACATAGACCGCGCCCCGGGTGTCGTCGATGACCGTCGATCCGATCAGAAGGTTGTCCCCCACCACCCCCAGCGCCCGCCCGAAGTGGTCCCCGGCTGCAGCGTCCGAGGCGGAAAGACGCTGCACTTCAGTCCAACCGCCTCCGTTCTTGCGGTAGACGTACACGTACCCCGGGTACCGTTCGTTGAGCGATTCCCCGACAAGCACATCGTCCCCGCTCAGAGCGGCAGAGCTCCCGAAACCCTGCGCCGCGGCCTGCGACGGTTGCGAGAAGAAGACCAGCGATGCGAACAGGGGAAGAATGGACAGCCTCATGATCATCACCTCCTGGGTTTGTCCGGCCGCGCCGATCGCAGCCGGTTGGCACGGCATCACGGGGCAGTCGAAGTTCCCGCCCGCATCCGGCACAACAGTCAATCATAGCGAGATCGAGGGATGAATGGCACGCGACGAGCGGGCTGCCCGAGCGTGGTCGGGGGTCAGACACGACGGCCAATCTACGACACCGCCGGCAGCCGCTTCTTCAGAACGAAGAGCCCTTCCTTGATGCTCGAGACGATGATCACCCCGCTCTTGAAGTACGGATAGACGCTCCAGGCCCCCGCGAATCCGGCCTTGTCCTCCCCGAACGGCACGGTGTCGAAAAATCCCACCTCACGGGGCTCCTCCGGGTTCGAGATATCCAGAATCCGCAGCCCGCTCAGGTAGTTGGCCTGGTACATGAAGTCGCCGAGCACGTACAGGTTGTGGTCCGATGAGGTGGTCGTCCCGAGGTGCTCCGTGACGAGCACCGGGTCCTCCAGTTCGCCGATATCCCACACCAGCGTGCGTGTGCGGGACACGTTCCCGGCGAGCTCGTCGGTCTCGTCGTTCATGTAGAAGTAGCGGTGGTCGTCGGACAGCCAACCCTGGTGCAGATATCCGCTGTTGGGGTACCCGGCGCTGGACAGCGCAACGGGCGCCTCCTTGTCGGTCACGTCCGAGATCGAGAGCGCGTTTTCGTTCGCTCCGAGACAGATTTCGCGGTCCCGGTACTTTTCGTCCGGGCCCCGGTAGCGGACGCACTGCGCGTCGTGGCTGTAGCCCGTGCGCGCGCTCCCCGTACCGGCGTCCGCGAAGCAGCCCGCGAAGACGGGACTGCGCGGGTCCCGAATGTCGACCATGTGAAGGCCTCCACCGCAGGTCTCCCCACCCCCCGAGGCTCCAACCACGTACGCGAAGCCCGTCTCCTCGTTGATCACGATGTTGTGGGCCGAGTTGATGCCGTCGTAATGCGCTGTCGGTTCGAAGGTCGCGGGAGGATCCGGCACATTTCGAAGGCGGGTGAGGTCGAAGACCTGTACGCCGTGGCGCCCGGCGTTGTCCGCCACCACGAAGGCGTAGTCGCGGTAGACCTTGATGTCGCGCCACATGTTGGGCGTCGCCCCTTCGGTGAGCGGCAGTTCGCCCAGGTAGACAGGGTTGGCGGGGTCGGTCAGGTCGACGAAGGTCGTCGCGTCGGACCGCCCCATGATCGCGTATTCGCGCCCCGTTTCGGGGTCGGTCCACCCCCACAGGTCGTTGGCGATCGCGCCCCGTTCACCGCCCAGGTCATGGGTTGGCACAAAGGCGACCAGGTCGACTTCGCCGCACCCGAATCCGCCCGCCGAACCCCCCTCGCACCCGACCTCGCCGCCGACCAGCGCTTCGAATTCGCTGCCCTCGTCGAAGATCCTGCCTTCGGATTCCCACCCGTCGGGGGTGCGGCCGAAGAGGAACCCCACCCCCTCGAAGAAGTCGGCACCGGGCGCGCCCAACACGGCCACATCGGCACCCAGGGCGACGGCGAGGCCGTAGAAGTTGAACGGGCCGCCGGGGCCGAACTCGGCGACCTCCCGCCACTGCCCGGACTCATCCCAGCGGAACGCGAATCCCCCGCCGATGCCGCCGCCGACCAACGGCATCCCGGCGACGACGTCGTCCCCGGAGGCGGCGATCGCCATGCCGAACCCGGACGCCGCCTCGGGAGTGACCGGCTGGATCGTGTGCGCGTGCGACCACTCCGCACCCGTGCCTTCCCCGGTCCGGATGAAGTGGTAGACGGCACCGCTCAGCTGTCCACCGAGAGGCGCACCCGCGAAGACCTCACCCTGCGATACCGCCACGCTGGCTCCCATGGAGGCCGGAACAGGTTCGGGCGATTCAAGGCGCACGAGCGGTGTCCAGGTCCCCGACTCCCCGCCGAACAGGTAGACAAACCCCGGTTGGAGATTGGGAACGCCCGTGCCGGGGATCAGAGAAATCGCCCCGCCGGGAGCACCGACCGCCAGCAGGTCGTCCTCGATGTCGAGCGAGGTGCCGTATCCCGCGCCGTCGGGAAGGTCGGCGGGTTGGAGGGCTCCGCTCAACTCGTAACCCGCCGCACCCGGCTGGAAGACGAACACCGCACCCCGTCCTTCGTCGGCCCCCGGCGCACCGACCAGGATGTCGCTCCCGTTCGTGGCCACCGCGGCCCCGAAACGGGCGCCCGCCGCCGCGTCGTACCAGGCGAGGCGGTCACTTAGCGACCACCCGCCGTCCCCCCGTCGGTACACGTACACCGCTCCGGTCCCCTCGCCGGGTGCGCCAACCGCCAACATGTCGCCGCCCACGTCCAGCCCTTCGCCGAAGCCCGTGGCGGCCTCGGTCACAGGCGCCGGCAGCGCCGCCGTCTCCGTCCATCCGTCATCCGTGCGGGTGAAGATGTGAACCCCCCCTGGGCGGTTCCCCGGCATGGGGAAGATCGCGAGCCCGCCGGGCCGCCCCACGAAGATCTCGTTCCCCTGTACGACGATCCTGGCTGAAAACGCGGTCGCGACGGTCGCGGCCGGAAAGGGGCCGGCACTCGTCTGTCCGGCGGCCGTCGACGGCGTGCAGACCAGAAGTGCCACCTGAGTGAAAGCGTAGAATCCAGCGAGACGGGCGTGCATCATGTTTCGATTCCTAGGTTGCGGGGGCGTGCGCGCGGCAGACTTTCGGCCCGCGATTCCGAATGACCCGTCACAATAATCGGACCAGGCACGCCAGCCCACCAGATCATGCCGATGTGGTCACAGACGACGGTGGGCTCGAAGGTGACCGGGCCGTCCGCCGCGTCCCTGAGTCTGTGTGGCGAAACGCAGGTTCCAGCTGGAGAGTTCCACGTGCAGCCGAAGGCGCGATGTCCCGGATCGTGTCATCTTGAATGGCCATGACTCTGCTGCGCCTGGAGATCCCGATGACCCTTTCCCGCATGCACCGACTCGTCGCCGCCACCCTGTGCGTGTTGGCGACCGGAGCCGTCACGGTATGCGACCCGGGTCCCGAGCCCGGCCATCTCGCCACGGCCCACCAGATGGGCCCGGTGGCGTACCGGGACCCGGCGGGCGGAATCTCCCCCGACGGGCGTTTCCTCGCCTACACCCAGGGCCGCGAATTGCTGGTACGGGAGCTCGCTACAGACGAAGTCCGCAGTCTCGGCCTCGCCCCCAGCCAGCTCCGCTACGTCACCTGGCACCCGGACAGCGACCGGTTGCTCGTGCACGAGCGCTCCTTCAACCGGCGCCGGCAGGCGTGGTTCGTCTACGACCTCGAGAGCGGAGCCAAGGGGACGATGTGGGGCACGGGGTATTCCTCCGAGCTGCCCCCACCGTCCACCCTGCTGGAACTCAGCTGGGCGCCCGACGGGCAGTCGCTGGTCGGTGTCGTCAGGAACGCACGGGTCTCCCGGGTGTGGCGAATCGGCACCGATGGCACCTCGGGCGAGGTTGTGGCCGAGAGCCTGAGCCTTTCCTACCCCGTAGTTGCGCCCACGGGTGAGGTGGCGTGCGTCGAGCGGTACGGGGGCGTGCAGCACCTCCGCTACCCGTGTGCGCAGCCGCGGGTCCACTGGCTGGACGGCCATCAGCCGTATGGACACGTCGCGTTTTCCCGTGACGGTGCAAAGATCTACTACGCCGCACCGAATGACGACGGGGTCCTCGAACTCTGGTCCCGGCCCGTGGGGGGCGGCGAAGCCCGGCAGCTGGCCGTCGCCGAGCGAGATGCATACGGGCCGGCCGTAACCGCCGACGGAGACATCGTCTACCGCAGCCAGCACTACATGGTTTCCCTGTCCGCGGTCCCCGCCGACGGCGGTCCAGCCAGACGCATCACCACCTTCCAGTCCGAGACCCCGACCTGGAGTCCCGACGGCACCGAGGTCTCGTTCACCTTCGGCCGCTGGCGCGTCGCCACCGACGATGTGCTATACCCCGACATCGACCAGCACATCGGCATCGTGGACGCGGCCTCGTCGTCGCCAAGGAGCGCGCCCGACCGAATCGTTCGCAGCTCCTGGTCCGAGGATCAAGGCATGCACTGGTGCCCCAACGGCCGCTGGATCACCTATCACAGCCACATCGGCGGTACCGATGACATCTATCTCATTCCCGCCGACGACCCCTCCGACCCCCGCATCATCTCGGCCGAGGGGCACGAGACCGGCTGGCCCCGCTGGTCACCCGACGGCCGCTGGATCGTCTTCCCCAGCTACACCCGCGACGCGGCCGGCGCGCGCAAGAGCTTCCTCTACGTGATCCCGGCGGACCAGGAGACCGGCCAGACGCTGCCACAGCGAGCGGTGGATCTGGGAAACTTCCGCCACGACGCGCTCCAGGCTGAGTGGACTCCGGACTCGGAGGGACTGGTGTTCGAAGCGGCGGAAGGGGCGGGCAGGAAGGCGCTCTACATGGTTCCGCGGCAGGGCGGCACCCCCGAACGCTTCCATGAATGGGCCTCGGACCAGGTGCATTCGGGGATCGCGGTGTCGCCGGACGGGGCGTGGGTCGCGTACATCGGGCCGGATAGTGCCGGGTTTTTCCAGGTGTACCGGGTGTCGCTGGGTGGAGGGGTGGCCGAGCAGGTGACCATGGATCCCACGCGGAAGACGCAGCCGGCCTATGATCCGACGGGAAAGTGGCTGGCGTATACGGTGTTCAGCTACGAGGCGCGGTTCTGGCGGTTGGGTGGCTAGCGCTTAGCCAACCCCTACCACCGCCGCACCTTCCCCGTCACCTCGACATCGACCCTCACCCCGTCCACCGACCGCGGCACCTTCGCCCGCAATCGTGGATCATCGCGCTCCAGATAGACCTTCACGCACGCCTTCCCCCCCTTCAGCCCAATCGCCGTCCCGGCCACTCCCTCGATCCCGATCACTCTGCGGGTGACCTTCTTGCACGCGTCCTCGAACCGGTCCCGCACGGTGTCAATTCCCGTCGATGGTGACGTCGAAGCGCTTGAGCACCGCGTCGATCGGATTGGCCAGCGTACTGCTCTGGCTCCCCGCGAAGAGCAGCCCCACAGGCTGGCGGGCGTTCGAGCCGCCGCCGCCCGCCACGATCAGCGACCCCGAGTCCCCCGGCCCCGAGAACCCGGTCCCCGAAATCATGATCTGGCCGACGAAGCGTGCGGTGCCGTCGCGGAAGCCGACATTCATGGTGGCGTTGATGCCGGTGACCTTGCCGGTGGTGTGACCCGTGGTGCGGCCGTACTTCTGGACCTCCATGCCCAGGCGGGCCGTCGCGGTCGCGCTCCGGGGGGTGCCGTAGCCGTTTGACGGGGTGCTGTTGCCGAGCCGGTCGGTGCTCGTGGCCGCGATGGCCGCGTCGATGCGGTTCTCGGGGCAGGTCGGGAAGGGGGCGCAGAACCGGATGGGTTCGAAGTCGTGCAGGGTGGCGATCGCGTCGTCGGGGTTGACGCCCCCGTCCACGGTGCCGGGCTGGAGGATGTGGTCGCCCAGCTTGGCCGCGTTCCGGTTGGCGTACACGTGATTGTTGCTCAGCGCGAAGACGTCCTCGCCCGAGACAACCCGGGCGGCGATGGTGCCGGCCGTCACGTCGACCTGTCCGGTCGAGACGCCGATGGGCACGGGGCGCGGGAACGAGCGCTTGGGGTCGGTCTCGTCGGCGGCGGTGGCGGTGGCGGCCGCGGGACCTCCGTCGGCCTTCGCGGGCAGCTGCATGTCGCCCAGCGCGCGGAACTCGCCGGTGACCTCGGTCACGAACGCGTGGCCATCCAGGCTCGCAGGGAGGCCGAGGACGCCGGCGTGCGCCAGGAAGACCTTGACGACCGGCAGGCCGTTGCTCCCGATCGCCACGGCGGTGCCCGCCACCCCTGGTATGCCCAGCAGATCCTGATTGTGACTCTCCTGAACCGCTATCGCAGCCGCGAAGTCGCCGTGCGCAAAGCCGAAAAGGCCGGGTGCCACCGCTGCCGGACCGCCGATCGGACGGAAGAATAGGACATCAAGCACCACGGCCGCGGCCAGGGTCGCGAAGCGCACTCCATTCCTTTTGCTCATTGCCGAAACCTCCTTCACCGCTCGTACGCGGTTGGGTATCGGTACTCTCCTGGCCACTGAAATGTTTCGTTCACGGGAACATTTGCGCCAGTCCCTGGCGATCCCCGGCGCGCCCGCGGCCGACCGCCACGCGCTCCTCCACCGGTTGCCAGGCCGCATCACAGGTCCCCTGGGAACAGTTCACCCTGATGTTCACCCACCTCCGGGGGATACCGGCGAAGCGCCGCCCGAGTTCCATTCCACCGAATCGGCATCGCAACGTCGATGTAGTCCTCGATGCCGGGGTGATCGCAGCGGCGCAGCATGCCGGTGGCGGCCGTCTGGGGATCCGCCAGCGCCGAGGCCACGGTGTGGATGGGGGCGGCGGGAACCCGGTGGCGCCGCAGAACTCCCAGGAGCGCCTCCATACAAAACCGCCGTGTGCATTCGGCGATAATCCCCGCCAGCCTCTCCCGGTTCTCCACCCGCGAAGCGTTCGACCGGAAGTCGGGGTCCTCCACCAGCTCAAGGTCGAGGGCATCGCACAACCGCCCGAAAATGACATCGTTGCCCGCCGCGATCATGACGCTGCCGTCCGTGCAGGGAAAACCCTGGTACGGCGCGATCATCGCGAGCCCCGTCCCCATGCGTTCCGGCAACACCCCCGTGGCGAGATGGCTGGTCATGTGGTAGGACATCCACGCGAGCGCCGTGTCCAGCAGGGAGGTGGTGACATGGCAGCCGCGTCCGTTCCGCTCCCGCTCCATCAGCGCGCCCATCACTGCGATCGCCGTCCACATCCCCGTCCCCAGGTCGACGATCGAAGTGCCCACGCGGGCCGGATCCCCCTCCGGGTCGCCCGTCACCGACATCAGCCCGGAACGCGCCTGCATGAGCGGATCGTACCCCGGGTCGTCGGCGAGCGGGCCTTCGGTACCATGCGACGTCACGGACACGTAGACGACCTCCGGGTTGATCGCGCGCACGGCCTCGTACCCCATCCCCAGCCGATCCGCCACCCCCCGCCGCAGCGCCTGCAACACCACGTCCGCGCCTGCCGCCAGTTCCAGCGCCCTCTCACGTCCCCGCTCCGTCTTCAGATCCACCACCACGCCGCGCTTGTTGCGGTTCACCGCCTGGAAGAGATGGCTGTTCCCTCCGACGAACGGGGGTCCCCATCTCCGGGCCGGATCGCCCCCGGGCGGCTCCACCTTGACCACGTCGGCGCCGAGGTCGCCCAGAATCTGCGTCGCGAACGGGCCCGCCAGGTTCTGCGTGAAGTCGAGGACGCGCAGCCCCGCGAGGGGCGCGACGGCGACCTCCCCGCGCGAATCGGCCGACGCGCCACCGGGGGGGTCCGGGGCGCACGATCGAGCGCCGCCAGACTGCGTCGTCCCGGGTTCTTTCTGGAACACGGTGGATCGTTGTCCCTTGCTGGGGTATGTAGGGTGACGCTTCATTAGAGGCACGGCGACCCAACATACGGTTGGCCCACCGTCCACTCCGGACGGGAAACCAACCCTCGCCCGGCGCCGTGATAGAAATATGGAGACGATTCGAATTCCGAACAGCGCGACGTACTCACCCGTCTCGCTCACCGACCTGATGTTCGCGGCGCCGCTGGCGACGCGCCTCCTCCTGGGGGCGACGCTGCCGGGACGCCTGGTGCAGGCCGCGGCCGCCGGTGCGTACGCGGGCTGCGTGCTCAGCGACTGGGCCAGTCGGCGCGGCGTGCGCAAGATCGACTTTCTGGGCACCTACGGCGCCGACGTCAAGCACATGGACGAAATGCCGGTGGCGCGGCGAGAGGAGGACGTCCAGCGCTACAGCGAAGAGCTGATGAGGATCCATGAACCGGTCGTGCGCAGCCGAGAGGTGGTTGCGGCGGACATCAACGAGCGCCTCACGACGTACATCGCGGGCATTACCGGTCAGCGCGTGGAGACCAGCAGCTCCGTGCGCGAGATGACGCTGGCCCGGCTCATCATGCCCTTCGCATCGGGGAGTTGCGACGTCCTTTCGGGGGACATTGCGGTGTTTCGCAATGTCGGCATCTTCGAGCCGCACATCCTGGCCCACGAGTTCTGCCACCGGAAGGGCTACCTCAAGGAGCTGGAGGCGCAGGCGCTCGCCTACCTGGCGCTGTCGCGCTCCCGGGACCCGCAGCTGCGCCAGTCGGCGCTGGCCGAACGCGTGTACCGCAACCTTCGCGTGCTCGACAACGACGATCCCGCCCGCTACGGCGAACTCCTCGCGGAAACGCCCCTCGACGGACCGGTCCTCGACGACTTCGCTCGCCTGCGCCCCCCGGACCAGCGCGCGGGCACCTTCTCGAACGCCATGAGGGAGCTGTACGACTCGCGCATGAAGCTGACGGGACAGAACGGCCTGTCGGACTATGACCGCGGCTTCACCAACTTCCTGTACACCTACGAGAGCGCGGTGAAGGCAGGCCGCGCAGCCTGACAGCCCGTGCCTTTCGTCGCGCCTTGCCAGCCCGGCGCCTCACCGCTCTCGGTGCTCGGGCGGATTCATCCACGGACTGCTGAGCATCACAGATAGGGCCGCAGCCACCGGTCCACCGAGAAGACCAGCTCGAAGGCGCCCCCCGGCAGTCCCCACACGCCGTCGATCCGCAGGATGTCGTGCAGGGTCGACAGCCCGGCGCCCAGGTAGCCGCGCAATCCGTCAGTTGGGGCCACCTCCCATTCGTCGGCGAGCGCTCCGGGGGTGGCTCCGACCGCTCCGGCGCCTGCCACGAGCCTCGCCGTGAGCCACATGGGCACCACGCTCAGCGACGCCTGACCCCGGGCGAGCACGAAACGTCGCCCGCCGTATGCGCGGAACGGGTGGCCGGGCAGGGTCCCCCGCCCACCCAGAAAGAAGTGCAGCTGGTCGGGCAGGGTGCCCCGGACCGCGCCCGCCTCCACGGCCAGGCTGGCCTTGCGCGTGATGTCCTGATTGGCCAGCCGTGCCTCCACCCGCGCCGCGACGGTGGCGCTGCCCTCTCCGTCCCAGCGGCCCACGGTTCCCCTCAGGCTCGTCTCCACGCTCCAGGCGGGCACCGAAGCCCACCGCATGGTAAGCCCGCCACCGCCGCTCGCGAACGCGCCTTCCCCCACCGGTCGCAGCGGTCGCCGGCTGTCACCCGAGCCCAGCCCCGTTGACCACGGCTCTCCGACCCCGTCAAAGTCCTCCCACGCCACCTCCACATGAAGGCTTGCCCTGCCGTCTCCAAGCCGGCGTTCCACCCCGAGGCGTGCGCCCGTCGCGAAGTAGGGATCGCTGTAGTCGAGGTTGCGGAACACGGTCGAGAGCGTATTCAACGCCCCCGACGCCCCCGGCCGGGGACCGGGATCGCGCAGCTCATAGCCGAACAGCTTCACCGTGGCGGTCGTGCCGCCGCCGTTGCTCCACCGCCCCCGCACCGTCCCCGAAGGCCTCCCGCTCGCGAACCCGTAGCCCACGAGCCCGTTGAGGTTGAGAGTCGGCCGGGGCGCGAACGATGCCCCCATCCCGACGTGCACCCCCTCGGCCCGGTTCACCCGCAGCACCGACGAAACCCGGTCCGCGAAGAGCCGCGTCTTCGGCAGTCCGCTCACCAGCTGCTCCCGCGCGATCTGCCGTGCCTCGGCCTCGAGCCCGGCCAGGCTCACGGGTGACAGACCCTCTTCGGCCATCCGGTCCAGGAGGCCTTCCTGAAACGCGCTGGAGTCGGCTGTGCCGTACGGAACCGTCGTTACCCGGGGCCCGGCGAAAAAGCCCGGTTCCAATTCGGGGTCGAACTCGTAGCCGGTCACCAGCAGTTGGGCGCGGATCACGGTCCCCACCGGAAGGTCCAGTTCCGGCATCTCGCGCCGCACCTCCACCTCCTGCCGGTACGGGAGCCAGTACCTGTTCTCCTCGTCGTTGGGGAACTCCGGCCGCGTCTGCCGCGCCGGAAGAAACCACGGGCTGTGCTCCAGCCGGACATTGATCCGGTCGGTGCGCGGGTCGATGTAGGAAGCCGGGGTGAAGCCGAATATCATCCGCACCAGCGCTCCCGACCCTTCCTCGACAAAGACGCTGCCCACGAAAGCCGGCACGTCGTCGCGGCGCGGCCGCACCTCCACCTCGTGCACCCGGATGGGGGCGGGCAGAGTCTGGACGGTGAGCTGCAGGGTGTTGACGATCCGGTAGTGGTAGAGCGCCTCGCCCTCAATGCCGAGCGGATGGGGGACATCCCGCACATCGCGCCCCTGGCCGATCGCAATCCGATCGCCGAAGCCGTTCTGGACCGCCGTCAGCCGGTCGATGTAGTAGCGGAAGTCCTTGGCCGGCAGGAGTTCCTTCCGGCGCAGCCCGCGCATGATCTGGCGGGTGCGCCCGTCGCCGCTCCTGTAGACGTCGACCGCCACCTGGTCCACCCGCACCGGCACCGGGTCACCCCCGTCGTCGCGCTCCAGGTAGAAGTAGATGTGCCCTTCGGCGCGGGCCGCGTAGGCGATCGTGTGGCCGAACGAGGTCCCGGAAGCTCTGACTGCGCGTGCGAGACGCACCAGGGACATCGTGGCGGAGTCGTCGAACTCGGCCTCCTGGCAAAGAGCCGCCTCCGCGCCCGCCAGGAGGGCGCAGGACGCGACCAGAACCGCTAGGTAACGTCGCTGAGCGAGAGCCCGTTCTTCCGCAGAAATGCCGCCAACCCCATCTTGTCGATCGACCGCAAGGCGGAAGTGGAGACCTTGATCCGCACCCTCTTCCCCAGCTCGGGGACGAAGATCCGCTTCTTCTGCAGGTTCGGCAGCTGCCGCTTCTTGGTCTTGTTGTGAGCGTGGGAGACGTTGTTCCCGACCAGGGGCCGTTTCCCCGTGATGTCGCACTTGCGGGACATCGTGATCCTCCGTTTGTACCCCTAGAGTTCGTGGATGATTCCGCGCGAGCCTACTTTTCTTCCTTGAAGAGGACGTGGCGGCGCAGGACGGGGTCGTAGCGCCTGAGTTCCAGACGCTGGGGGTGGTTTCTCTTGTTCTTCGTGGTGGTAAAGCGATGCGGGCTCTCGGTGCTCGACATCTTGATCGTGACCCGAGGGCCCTTGCCGGACTTCGCCATGGTTTCTCCTTCGTTGGCCCGTGCATTCACCCGCTTCCTCGACCCGGCGCTCGCCGGGTCCGCCGTGGGCCGCCAATTAAGATAGCCCGTTGACCGGATTCGTCCAGTCGGAATAGCTTGTATGTTCGCCGTTACCGAACCCAGCGCACGCGGACGCCGCGGAGCGAAACCCGGAATACCCGAAGTGAAAAAGAACATTCATCCCCAATACCGGCCCGTCGTCTTCCAGGACGTCTCCACCGGCTACGCCTTCCTGACCCGCTCCACCGTCTCGACCAAGCGGAAGATCGAGTGGGAGGACGGAAACGAGTACCCGCTCGTCACCCTCGAGATCTCGTCGTCGTCGCACCCGTTCTACACGGGCACCCAGCGGCTGCTCGACACCGCGGGACGCGTGGAGCGCTTCCAGCGCCGCTACGGGATCCAGGAGGAGTCCGAAGAGGAATAGCGGGCCCGTCCGCGAATTGCTCGCGGACCTCCTCCGGGGCGCAAGACAGCCCCGCTACCCGCGTTTCGTCTCCTCCACCTCGGCGTACGCGTCGTGCTCGTGGATCGACTCGAAGTTGACCACGTGCACCCTGAACCACGTCACCTGGTTCATCGCGCGGAGCCCCAGCGTCACCTCGCGCACCAGGTCCTCCACGAAACGCGGGTTGTCGTAGGCCTGCTCGGTGACCCACTTTTCGTCGGCGCGCTTGAGCACAGGATACAGGCCGCACGAGGCCGATTCGTCCACCAGCGCGACCACGTCCTCGATCCACAGCTCGCCGTCGAAACGCGCCTGGACGGTCACCATGCTGCGCTGGTTGTGGGCACCACGGGCGCTGATCTCGCGCGAGCAGGGGCAGAGCGTGGTGACCGGGACCTTCACCGTGAGCACGAAATCGTCCTCGATGCCGCTCGACGCGTCGAAGGCGCAGTCGTACGACAGCAGCCCCGCCGCGCCCGTGACCGGCGCCCGCTTCTCCATGAAGTAGGGGAAGGAAACGCGCAGGTGCGCGGTCTCGGCGTCCAGTCGTTCGCGCATGGTACGCAGGATATCCGGCAGCGCGTCCCCCGACACGACGCCATCGTGGGAGTTAAGGATCTCCATGAAGCGGCTCATGTGGGTGCCCTTGAAGTGGTGGGGCAGGTCCACCGACATGTCGATCGTGGCCACGGTGTGCTGCGCCACCTTCTGCCGGTCCTTCACGGCGATCGGGAAGCGGATGTTCTGCACCCCCACCTTCGCGATGGGGACACGGCGCCCGTCGGGGTTGGCCTGCACGTCGGCCAGGGTGGCGGTTTCAACTGGTCCGTTCATATGTCGTTCGGGGCGCCGGGAGCTTCCGGCTCGGCGCGTCGTCTCCTGTCGATGTGTCGCATTTTCTGTTCAACCGCGGCGGCCAGGTCGATGCCGCGGCTGTTGGCGAAGTTCAGCAGGGCGATGCAGACGTCCGCTGCTTCGTCCACGAAGTCCGCCTCGTCCACATGCCGGCCTTTCCAGACCTTCTTCTCCAAGTTGGCGAGCTCCCCGGTCTCGCCGGCCAGTTCCAGGGCGAAGAACCGGGGTGGGCGGTGGGGGAAGGCGGCCTCCTGGTAGCGCTGGAACTCCGTCTGGAGTGTTCCGAGTCCCCGGTAGCTGGCGGGGAGAAGAGCGCTGGCGGAGTCCGCGAGGATGTCGTCGTTCATGGGCAGGGGCTGGCGAGGGGTGGGCGGCGGTTCCGTCCGTGCCGTGAAAAAATGCCACAAACGGGCCATATTGTCGAACATGGGCGACAAGGACGGCAGTTCGGGCGGGAGACCTGTGCGCGTCGGCATCGTGTCGGTGTCGGACCGTGCGTCCCGCGGAGAGTACGAGGACCGGGGCGGGCCGGCGGTGCGCGAGTACCTGGCTGAGGTGCTGGTGACTCCGTGGGAGGCCGAGAGCCGGGTGATTGCGGACGAGGTGGAGCTGATCAGCGCGACGCTGGTGGAGTTGGTGGACGACCTGGGGTGCTGTCTGGTGATTACCACGGGGGGGACCGGGCCCGCGCCGCGTGACGTCACCCCCGAGGCGACGGCTGCCGTGCTCGACAAGGAGCTGGCCGGGTTTGGCGAGGCCATGCGCGCCGTGTCGCGTCCCCATGTGCCGACGGCGATCCTGTCGCGGCAGGTGGCGGGGGTGCGGGGGAGGGGGTTGATTATCAACCTGCCTGGGTCGCCGAAGGCCGTGCGAGAGTGTCTGGACGCGGTGTTCGCGGCGGTGCCGGACTGCGTGGACCTGATCGGGGGGCCGTATCTGGAGACGGACCGGGCTCGGGTGGAGGCGTATCGGCCGCATTGAGGGGGGGAAGGTGGCTGGGGGTGAGCGAGCCCGCCTGATGACCTTGATTCCCCTCCCCGAATTGGCGACAATTAAAGGCTACGGTGCATGTCGACTCCAGACACCACCCCCACCCCCCAGAGAATCACCGAATGGCCAAGAAGGGCAAACTGCAGAAGAACGACCGCCGCGCGGAGCTGGTCGCCAGGTACGCCGAGAAGCGGCTGGAACTGACGAGCATCATGAAGGATCCGGCGGCCTCGCCCGACGCGAAACGGAAGGCCATGGCGTCGCTGCAGGCGCTTCCCCGCGATTCGGCTGCCGTGCGCTTCCGCAACCGCTGCCAGATGACCGGGCGGCCCCGCGGCTTCATCGGCAAGTTCGGCATTTCCCGGATCGCCTTTCGCGAGATGTCCCTCCACGGGTTGATCCCGGGGGTTCGCAAGTCATCCTGGTAGGGCGGGGGGGCTCGGGTCCTCCTGCGCCTCGGTGTCGTCATCGGGGCGCGCGTAGTCGGCGATCCGATCTGCCAGGGCGTCCAGTATCCGGCGGCGCCTCGCGCTGATCCACTTCATGATGCGCCGGGCCCCGAAGTAGAGTCCACCGATCAGGGCGAGCGGGAACAGCACGGTAAAGAGTGTGGACCCGAGGATCTTTCCGCCCACGGAGATGCCGACGCCCAGCCCCACTGCCAGTCCTCCCGCTCCAACTATGCCGCCGAAGAGATTGTCGGCCACCGAATGCAATTCCTCCGAGGCGTGAATGCGGGTTTCTCCCATCCGTGATGCTACGGCGACGTGGATGGAGCGATTCCCCTCTTGCGCCGACTTCCAGGTGAGCGTGCGGCCGGTCGTCGAAACGCTGCCGGGTCCGAGGAAAGTGTGCTTCGCATCCATTTCCGCGGGGACCTGTCGGAAATCATCGTTGGTGATTTCACCCGGCACGACCCGCTCCGTACGGATCGTCAGGGGTGTCCCTGCCAGCCACGCCCACCACACTTCCGGCTCCGAGGTAGCGGATAGATCGATCCGGGCCGCGGCGCGCTGGACAAACACCGGATCGATCCCCACCTCGGCCGCGGCCTCCTGAATCTGGGCCAGCGTGAGTCCTTCGTGGTGTTTGCCGCGACCGTGCCCTGCCTCCTCGTCCTGAAGCTCCGTGGCCAGCTCCAGGAGGAGGCGCACGGCCTCGTCGCCGTACCGGCGGGAAGGGGGGCGTCGGTCGTCGGATGCCATTGCGCGTGGAGAGCCCGAGGTTCAGGAATGGATATGCCCGCGACTACGAAGCTAACATGACCACCCACGCCACTCCGCTCACCGCGCACGCCGGAATCGAGGTGCCGCTCATCTGCGGGGCGATGTACCCGTGCAGCAATCCCGAGCTCGTGGCGGCGGCGTCGGAGGCGGGGGGGATCGGGATCGTGCAGCCGGTCAGCCTGACCTGGGTGCACGGGTACGACTTCCGCGAGGGGCTGCGCCACATTCACACCCTGACCGACAGGCCAATCGGCATGAACGCGCTGATCGAGAAGGCATCGAAGAAGTACCACGAACGGATGATCGAGTGGATCGACATCGCGCTGGAGGAGGGGGTGCGTTTCTTCGTCACGTCGCTGGGCAAGCCGCGGTGGGTGGTGGAGCGGGTGGAGCCGCACGGGGGCGTGGTCTACCACGACGTGACGGAGCGCAAGTGGGCGCTCAAGGGGCTCGAGTCGGGGGTGCACGGGCTGATTGCGGTGAATCGCCGGGCGGGGGGGCACGCGGGTCCGCGTGGCGTGGAGGCGTTGCTGGATGAGGTGGGCGATCTGGAGGTTCCGGTGGTGTGCGCGGGGGGGGTGGGGACGCCGCGCGAGTTTGCCCGGGCGCTGGAGCTTGGCTACGCGGGTGTTCAGTTGGGGACCCGGTTCATCGCCACGCACGAATGCACCGCTTCGGACGCCTACAAGCGCGCCATCCTGGAGGCGGGCGAGGGCGATGTGGTGCTTTCGGAGAGGCTGACGGGGGTGCCTGTCTCCCTGCTGCACACCCCGTACGTGCGCCGCATGGGTCTCAAGGCGGGTCCGCTGGCGAAGCAGCTGCTGCGAAGCAACCGCACCAAGCACTGGATGCGCCTGGCCTACTCGGTGAAGTCCTTCTGGCAGCTCAAACGGTCGTTGCACGACGAGGAAAAGGAGCTGTGGCAGGCGGGCAAGAGCGTGGCCGGGATCTCGGCGATCGAGTCCGCGGGGGACGTGGTGCGAAGCTATGCGGCCGCGCTGGGCTGAGCCGGGGGACACCTGGGGAACCGAACAGAGGTGGTTGAGCGGGACGGGGACCTGAAGGGTGCACGGCCCGCAGGCGCCGCGGAATCGGTCCGCTACCGGCCGGACCCCCTCCCCACCCCGGTCGTGTCGGTGGCAACCGTCGTGTCCCGCGCACTGTCAGCCGCTGCATCCCCCTCTCCCTCCACCACCACCGTCACCGTATCGAACAACTCGAAGCGCCTCGAAACCGGGATGATCTCGTTCGCGATCCGAACCATCGGCTCCTCGAGGAACCCTTCCGCCGGTTCAAGCGCGGCTTCCGTGTAGCGGCTGCCCGGATTCCACAGGATCCACTCCTCGATGCCCACGTCGTAGGTGGCCTGGATCTGGGCGCGGACCTCCGGTGCCTCGTAGCGGGGCGCACCCAGGGTGAAGTCCTGGAGCCATGGCCGCGTGGCGCCGGCATCCTCCAACCCGGCCGACCGCTCAATCGCGTCCTCCAGCGCGTGGCGCACGATCTCGTACGGGTATGAATTGGGCCTCTGGTAGCCGAAGCTGCCCTTCCAGTAGTGGCTCGGGTAGACCATGGGCAGCGCCACGTCGACCACGTCGATGAACGACTCCCACACCTGCCCGATTCCCACGTCGTGTGTGGCCGTGGTCGTCACCCCGAAGACATCGGCGGTGACGTCCACCCCCAGTTCGGAAAGCTCCTCGCGACTGTATGCGAGGAATTCCCGGATCGCTTCGGTGCGGGGTCGGCCGTCACGGCCAGGGAAGTCCGCGCGCCCGAGCGCCGACGCCGGCGCGTCCGGGAATCGCACGTAGTCCCACTGGATCTCGGCGAAGCCCATTTCCGCCAACTCGCGCGCGAGGTCGACGTGATAGTCCCAGACCCCGCGGTTGAACGGATTCAGCCACACCGTCCCGTTGTTGTCCTCCCACACCCCGCCCGACGTGTCCTGCACCGCCAGCTCGGGGTGCGCCGCCGCGAGCACAGGATCCTTCACGATGACGATGCGCGCGATGGGGTAGATACCCGCCTCCTCGAGCTGCGTGAGCAACCAGGTCATGCTGGGAATGCGGACCTCCCCGGTTGCACCGATCTCGTGGGCCATGGGCACGGCAGTGCGGTGACTCACGTAGCCGGTGGCATCCTTGATGTCGATGACGAAGCTGTTGACTTCGGTGCGCCGGGCGAGATTGATCAGTGCGGCCATGCGCCGCCGCGACCCCGCGGACCACGCGTTCACATAGAGTCCGCGCACGTGCTCGGGTCGCTCGAAGAAGAAGAAGGTGCGCTCGCCGGGGGTGATGGCACCATCGGCCGGTGCCCGGGTGAGGGGGTCGGGGTCCGGATTGGACTCGTCCTCGTCCTCGACCGCCGTTTCCTCGACCGGAATCTCCTCGACCGGAGTAGCCGAGACCGAAGACGAGGGCTCCGGGGCGGGGTTGGCGCCCCCCACCGGAGTTTCGGCGGCGTCCTCGGTTTGGCGGGACACGTCGTCGCCCGTGTTACACCCCGCCAGGAAGACAGCGATGAGGAGACCCGCCGCAAGTTGTCTCATGGCCCAATATAACCGAAATCGCGTGCGGCGAGCACAAATGTTCCCGCAGCGGGGAACGACAGGGCGGACCGGGAGCGCGGCTGGCGCCAGCACCCACTTTGGAACCATTCCGCCCCGGCGCTATCTTCACTGTGCTCCGGCCTCACGCCGGACCCTCGGGGCCATAGCTCAGCTGGGAGAGCGCTGGCTTTGCAAGCCAGAGGTCACCGGTTCGATCCCGGTTGGCTCCACTCCCCCTCAGAACCGGTACGTGTAGTTCATCTTCACCGCGCCGCCGCGCGACAGCGTGACCAGATCCCGATCGTCGAGGATGTCGAGGCCCAGGTTGCGCCAGTTGTGCGTGTACACGAGGAAGACGTCGTTTCCGGGCCGCACGATCCATCGCAGGCGCGCGAACAGTCCCACGATGTCGCTGTCGTTGTCGTACTGGACCTGGTTGGTCAGGCTGACCCACTGACTGGGGTTCCACTCGCCCTCGATCTCGTAGACGTCGGCGTCGAAGTCGCCCCGTGGCAGCGTCACCTTGTTGTGCTCGAAGTTGGCCGAGATGCTCACGCCCGGGTTGGGCCGAAACGACGCCCGCAGGTCGAAGCGGGTCCGGTTTCCGTCCCAGAACCCGCCCCGGCTCACGCTGCCGCCCCCCGACACGCGCCTTCGCGACGCAGTACGGCCCTGCATGCTCCACTCCCACGAGGTGTACTCGCCCGGCAGAATGTCGATGCCTTCGCTCACTTCGTAGCCGTTGTCGAGAAATTCCAGCGTACGCGTGGCCTGGACCTCGAAGTTGTCGCCGCTCTCGAAGTCGATGTCGAACAGGTCGAGCTGCCACTCCCGTTCCTCCAGAATCCCGGTGCCGAGCTGGGTCAGGTTGCGGAACTGGATCGCGAATTCGAGCTGACGGATCCAGTCGATGCTCGCAGGCCTCGGGGCCCAGCCGATGCGCGGCTCCACCCGGCGGAACCCGTTCCTGGCCACGAACCCGAGGGTGGGCTGGTAGTCGTCGCCGAACTCCCTGTAGGACAGGTGCGCTTGCCAGACGTCGTTGGGGAAGTTCAAGCGGAAGCCACGCGCCGTCAGGTCGCCCAGCGAACGGTCCACCGTGGGATCCGGGTTGGAGTTCCAGACGAAAAAGGCCTCCATTTCGGCCCGGTTGTCGCCCAGGAACCGACGCGTATTGAGCTGCATGTCGAAGCCCACCGTGTGGCCGACTTCGGGGGCGTAGCCCAAGGGATCGGCCACGGTGGACACGCGCGTGTAGATTGCGCCGATCGTCGACTGCTCCAGAATCGAGCGCTTGACGCGCGCGACCGTGAAGCTCTCGCGGGGAAGGACGGTCTCGGCATCGATCCCGGAGGGGAAGTACGTATGCGAACTGGTCCCGATCTGGTAGAACCCCAGCTCGTACCGCCCCGCCTGCCCGGTGAGGCGCGTCCCGTACTGGATGGGGACTTGCTCGCCCGACCTGAGTCCGATCCGCCGTGAGAAGAAGGGGGACGGACCGCTCCGGGGGGCGAAGGTGAAGACGCCCGATCCTTCGAGAAAGAAGTCGCGCCGTTCGGGGAATCGTTGCGGAAACCGCGTGAGGTTGACGCGCCGCTGGTCGCTCTCCACCTCGGCGAAGTCCGTATTGATGCTCGCCGACGCCCGCAGGCTCGAGGTGAGGCTGTAGTTCACGTCCAGACTGATGTCCCGGGGGAACGTTGTGGGATCGGTGTTGTCGGGAACGTTTCGCCAGCTCGCGACGGCGGACGGCCTGGCCTCCAGCCCCAGCCCCTGCGACAGGTTACGCAGGCCCGTGAGCCGCCCAGCGTACACCGGCCTGAACAGTCCCTCGTTGCGGCGGAAGCCCCGCCACAGAATCTCCTCGTTGCGGCGGCGGATGGTGCGCTGGAAGTTGATGCCCCAGCTGTCCAGATCGGGGTTGAAGTTGAGCGTTCGGAAGGGGATCCTGATCTCGGCCGACCAGCCATCGGGACGCTCGGCGGTGTGGGCCTCCCAGATTCCGTCCCAGGCCTTGCCGCCTCCGCCTCCCCCGCCGCCCCCACCCCGACCCCCGCCGGTCAGGATCCCGTCCCCCATCAGTCCTGCGGGATTGATCTCGAAGAAGTACCCCGTGCGCCCGTCCAGGAAGGTGTCCAGGATCCACATGAAGCGGTCGTCGGTGCCCAAGCTGGCGTCGCGCTGGCGCTGGTAGGCGAGGATCCCGGCGGGATCGTCGTACAGGATCGCGCCGATGTAGAGGTGGTCCTCGTCGAAGACCACGCGGATCTCGGTCCGCTCGGAGGGCTCCCCGCCCTCGACGGGTTCCTGCTGGGTGAAGTCGGAGATGGCGGTTGCGTTCTGCCAAAGCGGCTCGTCGAGTCGGCCGTCGAGTTGAATCATGACTTCGGCGGCAACGGGAAACGCCACCAGTGCCACCGCCCCGTTGTCCGCACCGTTCGACTCCTGCGAAGCGATCGGGCAGGCGGGCAGGGCAAACAGGGCGCCCAGGAAGAGCAGGGAGGATCGGGGCAGTTTGTCGTACACCTTGGGCGTCGTCTTCAGGAGCTCGGCTGAAAGGGGGGAGCTTTGGAAGCGCACCTTCCCTCTGACAGCGTATAAGACACCCCGGAGGGCTGGTTCGTTGGCGCGGGCGCCCCCGCGCCTGTATTATGTCGCCTAAGGTGAAGCTCGGTATGCAGATTTGCATCCCGAAGCTCATGCAGACACACCACTCGCCGAGAGGAGAGGAATGATGCGACACAGAACCCTGGCCCTGCTGCTTGCATTCGTTCTCGTTCCCACACTCACGCTTGCCTGTGGCGGAGGAGACGCCGATTCCGCGGACGCGGACGCTCCCGCCGAAGAGGCCGAGACCATGGAGGCGACACCGCTCGAAGAAGCCTCCACCGAAGGCGACATGGACGAAGGTGCCGAGGGCGAGGCGGAGGAAGGCGAGGAGGGCGAGGAGCACGAGGATCCCGACGCCGAACAGCCCGACACCGCCGCGACCGGAAACTAGCCGGGGCTGGTCAAGCACCGCGTGGCGCGGATGAGCGGCACGCGGTGAGCGCACAGCTGTTCCGCGGGCGGCTGGCCGCCAGGTCGACGGCGGGCCGAGCCGCCCTGCGGATGAGCGTGAGGGTTGCGTCGAGTAGCGCGGCCCGGAGGGCCCACCTATGTTGGGTGTCCATCTCGGGTGTCGTGAACGCTCCCGTGGTGGAAGACGTTCGAAGATTCGATCTGTCGGTGTCCCCAATCATCCATAGGAAGGGCAAACATGCGCTCCAAGAGACCCCTGCTTCCCGTTGGCATTCTCCTCCTGCCGGCCGTTGCACTCGCATGCGGCGGTGGCGACACCGATTCCGGCGAGGCCGAGGAAGCCGCTCCAGTGGCGACCATGGAGGCGGCCACCATCGACCCCGCGGCCGATGCGGCCGACGGGAACATGCTCCTCAACCCCAACGAGGCCTCCGGCGAGACCCTCGGCGCCGTAGCGGGGATGACCGAAGGAGCGGTCGTGGCCCTCATGGATGCGCGGCCGTTCGCGAACATGGTCGACGTCCACGCCGTCCTGGTCGGCGCCATCGGCGAGGAGGCGGCGCTCGCGGCCTACGAGTGGCTCTGGCTGCCCCTCAGCCTCAACGACGCCTCCACCGAGGAAATCCTCCTGATCCCCGGCGTCGGCGACCGCATGGCGCACGAGTTCGAGGAGTACCGCCCGTACGTGGACATGGACCAGTTCCGCCGCGAGATCGGGAAGTACGTTGACGAAGAGGAAGTCGCGCGCCTGGAGCGCTACGTCAGGCTCAACTAGCTCTACGCGGGCTGCGCGCCAGTCCGTGGGAGAAGACCCGGCCTCGCCGCGCTCGGTGGGTCGCCGCCGTGCTCCGCAGGCTGCGGAGGGCAACGTTCCGCCGGGGCGGCTCCGGAACCTGATCCGCACGGTCCTCTTCCGTCTGCACCTGTCGGTGGCCCTCGCCGCCGGCCTCTTCATCGTCACGATGGCCGTGACCGGGGTCGTGCTGGTGTGTGAGGACGCGCTGATGTCGCTGGCCGAGCGTCGCCTGTCGGTGGTCGTGCGGGAGGGTGCCCCGCGCCTATCTCCCGACGAAATCGTGGAGGCGGCGGTGGCTTGGGGGGCGGGAACGGACCGCCCCTTCACGGCCACCTCCATCGAGTACCGGAACCGCTCCGGCGCGGCCGTGCAGGTGCACGCCGGACGGGACCGGCGCGTTTTCGTGGACCCCTGGACGGGTGAAGTGCTGGGCGAGGGCTTCCCGCTCCTGGAGGGCTTCTTCGAGGGCGTGCGCGGGTGGCACCGCTGGCTGGGCGCGTCGGGGGGCGGGGTGCGCAAGGGCCGGGCCGTAACTGGCGCGGCCAACGTGGCGTTTCTGTTCCTGTTGCTGACCGGGCCGCTGCTGTGGCTGCCGCGGCGCATCACAAAGAGGGCGGTCACCGAGAACCTCGTATTCCGGCGCGGCGTGCGCGGGGTGGCGCGGCGACTCAACTGGCACTACGTGGTCGGGATCTGGTCGATGGTTCCGCTGATGGCGATCTCGGTCACGGGGGTGGTGCTGTCGTATCCGGCGGTGGGTGACAGGGTGTACCCGGTCGTGGGGGTGGTGCTGTGGGGGGGAGGGGATGAGGTGGAAGGGGGAGGGGGGGGTGGCGGAGAGGGCCACCCCGGGGCCCTGGCGGCCGCCGAGGCCCGGATTCCGGGGTGGCGAAGCATCGCGCTCACGCTTCCCCGCGCAGAGGCGATGGAGATACGGGTGGACGTGCGCACCGGACGCGCCGGACAGCCGCAGAAGGCAGTCGTCCTCATGGTCGATCGGGGGACCGGCGTCGTGGCCTCGGCAGAACTATTCCGGGACGGGACACCGGGCCACCGCGCCCAGGAGTTTCTCCGCTACGCACACACGGGGGAGTACTGGGGACTTGCCGGGCAGGCGCTGGCCGGGCTCTTCGCGCTCGCGGTCGTGATCATGGCGTGGTCGGGCTTCTCGGTTGCCCTGACGATGTACCGGCTGCGGCGCGGTAAACGTTCCGGATAGGGGACCTCCCCCGGAGTGCCAGCAAAACCTGCTAGCAACGCCAGACATTACCAGCACTTTTTGCTAGCAGATCGCTACTCCCAGATCAGCGGCTCCAGGCTGTACGCCCCCTCGTCCAGCCGCTGAATGAACGCCTTCGTGTAGACCCGCAACTGCGCGGTCTCCGGGATCCAGTCCATGGAGTGGATCATCTCCTTGGCCATCGCGCTCAGGTGGATCATCCCCCCCGCCATGGGGAACTCGTCCAGGTAGATGCGGATCCTGGCCGCGCCCCCGCTCTTCATCACACAATCGGGAGTCATCCAGTCGGTTGCGCGAGTCGGCGGTGCGGGGCATGCGGCGATGTACGAGAGCGAATTGCGCCGGAAGATGGCCGTGGGGTCGGCGTTGATCGCCTCGGCGAGCATCCGGGGCGAGATCCTCGTGACCCGGAAGGGAAAGCGCTGCCGCCTCTCGGCCAGGAGCCGGTCCGACCGCGTCATCACCTCGAGTCCCTCCAGCGCCACCGGGTTGGGGGTCATGCGCAGCAAGAGGCCGTTCCCCTCGGTCAACGTGACCGTGCCCTCGACCGTGTTGTAGCCAAGGTGCTCGACGATAATCTCCCAGGTGCCCTCGGGGAAGTCGGAAAAGTGGAAGCGCCCGTTCACGTCGGTGAAGGTGAACCGGCGCAGTTCGGGGACCTTGATGACCGCGGCGATCACCGGCACGTCGATGAGCCCGTCGAGGATCTCGCCGGTCAGGGTGAAGGTTGCGGTGTCGGTGGGGGGAGGGGGTTCCTGGGTGGTTGTCTCGCTCAGCCCCGTGCCCACCGCCACGAGTGCAACGACAGCCGCAACCGTCGCCCAGTGGGCCGCGCAACGCATCATCACCACCCTATCCCCCGCCGACCGCATCCCGGATCTGCCTTACGGCCGCACCCACCCGCAACTCCATCCCCATCTCGCCGTATTCCGCCGAAGCCCGTGTCGGATCGCCCGAGACGCCGCTGCCCTCGAATCCGCCCCCCGGCGCCAGCTGGTCCTGCCGGATGTGCTGCGGTGCCACGTAGAGTAGCAGCGAGGTGTCGGTGATCCCCGCGTGCCGCCCAATGCTCTCCTCGGTCTCTCCCTGTTCGGCCAGCCATTCGCGGTAGCCGTTCGCCGCATAGTAGTCCCCGATGAAGTGCACCCGTGCCCCCTCGCCCCCCCACTCCCCGTTCAGCAGGCCCGCGACCTCCTCCATCCCACGCTGGTTGCCCCCACTGTCGCCGATCAAGACGATGTCGGTGAATCCATGCACCCGGAAACTGCGCGCCGCGTATTCGAGCAGCTTCATGAAGAACTCGTTCGGCAGGGTGACCGTCCCGGCGTAGCGCATGTGGCCCGACGGCGGATCCACGTTCCCCTCCGGCACGTAGGTGACGACCGGCGCCACCAGCGCGTTGCCCAGCTCCCGCGCGATCCGGTCGCTGGCCGCCTCGATGATGTAGCGGTGCTTGCCCGTCACCATGTGGGGCCCGTTCTGCTCGGTCCCGGCGGTGGGGATGATCACGGTGGTAGCGCCGCCGGCGATCGCGTCCCGGACCTCGGTCCACGTCATCTCCTCGACGAAGACGGTGTTGACCTCCTGGGGCTCCGCGGATAGTGGCGCCTGTGTGTCGGCAGAAGCCCCTTCGTCGCCCGGACCGCACGCCGCGAGCATCGCTGCCGCGGTTGCCCACGCAGCCCGCATGGCCCCCCTCACCCGCCGGTCGCAAAGCAGTAGAAGAACCCGTTGCCGCCGGTGCCCTGCAGGTTCTCCTGACCGCAACCGCGCGATCCGTGCGCCGAGTTCCACGAGGTGGGGTTCTGGCCGCCGCCGGTGCGGTCATGGTGGCCGACCGCCGCGCTACCCTCGGCGCTGTTGCTGGTCCAGTTGCCGCAGTTGTCGTAGCCGTCGCCGGTATACGCGGTCCCGTCCAGGTTCGACCCGGTCAGGATGTCGTGCATGTTGGGGTCGTCGCCGCGGCCGTTGACCATGTCACCCATCTCGGTGAGAATCGTCTCCTTGGTCAGGTTGGCCGCGTCGGAGTGGAGTTCATCGACGTTGTTGGCGACCAGCACGCCGCCGTGGTTGTGCCACGGGCCCCTGCCGATCCGGTCGCGCGCGTTCACGGCCGCGCTCCCGTCGTCGTTGATCGTGCTGAGGTAGGCCATCCAGCCCCGGCCCCCAGCCCCCTGCGCGGCCGCGAGCGTCTCACAGTGGGCGTCGGCCCCATCGAGCCCGCCCAAATTGGCCCCGTCACCCGGCCCCGCGCTGGTGATGAAGAAGGTCATGGTCTCCTGCGGGGTGTCTGCGGCCCCGTCCCCCTCCGCGCCACTGCACGCCCAGGTGGTTCCCATCACCGCGCCGGCAAGCACGATGGTGGGTGCGATCGCTTTGATCTTCATGGTGTTCGGTCCTCTCATTTGGTGGTTCTCTCTCAGTTGTTCCTCGGCCAGGGCGCCCCCTGGTTCATCGCCGTCACCGGCCCCAGCCCCTTGTAGACGAACTTCTGCACCCGCTTCCCCTCGTAGGTCTCGGTCGTGTAGATGTTGCCCTGCGAGTCGGTCGCGATGCTGTGCACGGCGAAGAAGAGCCCCGGCTGGCGTCCCCCGTCGCCGAAGCTGGTCAGCACCTCCAGGTTGAGCCGGTCCATCACGTACACCTTCATGTTCTTCCCGTCGGCCACGTACATGTAGCGCTGCTCGGGATCGCGGGAGAACGCGATGTCCCAGGTGGACCCGTCGCCCAGGGTGCGCGGCGCGATCCGCACCTCGTCCACGAAGGTGCCGTCCTTGCGGAAGACCTGGATGCGGTTGGCCTGGCGGTCGCAGACGTAGACGAAATCATCGCTCGATGGATCCGCGCAGTGGACCGGGTTGCGGAACTGCTGCGGCAGCGGCGCGTCGGGGTCGTAGGGGCCCATGCGGGTGTCGTCGGGCGTGTTGCCGTAGGCGCCCCAGAAGCGCTTCAGCTCGCCCGTGTTGATGTCCAGGACGGCCACGCGCTTGTTGACGTAGCCGTCGGCCAGGTATGCCTCGTTGGCCGCGGCGTCGAAGGAAATCTTGGCAACGCGCCCGAAGGAGCTGGTGCTGTTGCTGCTGGGCATGTCGGCGCCCACCTCGCCGTAGGACGCGAGGAACTCCCCGTCGCGCGAGAACTTGAGGATGTGCGAGTCCGCGCCGTTGCCCCCGATCCAGATGTTGTCCATCGGGTCGACGGTGATGCCGTGGTTGGATTGCGGCCACGTGTACCCCTCGCCGGGCCCGCCCCAGGAGTTCACCAGGTTGCCCTCCGGGTCGAACTCCAGCACATACGGAGCCGGCATGCAGCACTCGCCGGTGGGTGGATCCTGGGCCGCGCCGATCTCGGTCCGTTCGTTGAGCGGCGCCTGGCGGTGCACGATGAAGACGTGGTCGCGCGAGTCCACGCCGACCCCCACGACGGACCCCAGAACCCAGTGATTGGGAAGGGGTTGGGGCCAGAACGGGTCGACCTCGAAGATCGGCGCATCGGCGACGCGGTCGGCCGCGGCCTGGAGGCGGTTCTGGGCGAAGTAGACGACCACGACGGCGACGACCAGAGCCACGGCTAGAAGCTGTTTGCGCTTCATGGTGAGTTCCCTGTGTGAGGGGGGCACGGGTGACGATTCGGGGAGCAAAGTACGGCGCGGATGGCTTGTCAGCCAAGGGTTGGGGGGCCAGGGTAGCAGTTGGTGGTGGAGCGGGCCTCTTGGGCAACGGCCGGTTTCCCCCAACATTCGTCCGTCCCGGAAGGTGGCGCGGACGGTTGGACCTCGGCGACAGGCCTGTTGGAGGGGTGGGATGAGAGGACGGAGATTTCGGAGCGGTGCGATTGTCGCGCTGGCGGCGGCGATGTGGCTGCTCGTTGCGCCTGCGGGAGGGTTGGGCAGCGCCGGCACGGTTGCCCGGTCGGCGCGCCCGGCCACCCCGTCCGCTGCCGCCATTCCCCCGCCCGCCCCCCACGAAATCCCCGCCGACGTGATCGTGCGCGCCTTCGTGAAGGCCGAGGCAGGGGCGCTTCACCTTGTCGTCCGCGTCCCCCTCACCTCGATGCGCGACGTGGACTTCCCCGTGCGAGGCCCCGGGTACGTCGAAATCGAGGAGGCGACGCTGCTCCTGGCCGACCAGGCGAAGGTGTGGATTGCGGACTACGTCACCCTCTACGAGGAGGCGGTGCGGTTGCCCGCCCCGGTCGTGACCGGCGCCCGCATCTCGCTCCCCTCCGATCCCTCCTTCGCCGACTACGACCGCGCCGTCGCGCACATCGCCGCCCCACCCCTCCCCCCCTCCACCGAACTCATGCTGGAACAGGCCATGCTCGACGTGGTCCTCCGCACCCCCATCACCTCGCCCGACGCGCGCTTCTCGATCGACCCCGCGTGGGCGCACCTGGGGATCCGCACGGCGACCGTGCTGCGCTTCATAACCCCCGAGGGCGCGGAGAGGGTATTCCAGTACCAGGGCAATCCCGGTCGCGTCCGCCTCGATCCCCGCTGGCACCAGGCGCTGCTGCGTTTCGTCGCCCTCGGTTTCGCGCACATCCTGGACGGGATCGACCACTTGCTGTTCCTGCTATGCCTGGTGATCCCGCTGCGGCGGATCTGGCCGCTCGTGTCGGTGGTCACGGCCTTCACCGTGGCGCACTCGATCACCCTGGTGGCGTCGGTGCTGGGGCTGGCGCCCAACGCGCTATGGTTTCCCCCGCTGATCGAGATGCTCATCGCGGCGTCGATCGTCTTCATGGCGCTCGAGAACATCGTGGGGAAGACGCTGGGGAGGAGGTGGGCGTGGGCCTTCGGTTTCGGGCTCGTGCACGGTTTCGGGTTTTCGTTTCAGTTGAGCGAGTCGCTGCAGTTCGCGGGGTCGCACCTGTTCACGTCGCTGCTGGGGTTCAATGTGGGGGTGGAGCTGGGGCAGCTGGTGGTGCTGGTGTTCATGGTGCCGGGGCTCGCGCTGCTGTTTTCGAAGGTGGTGAAGCCGCGGATCGGGGCGATCGTGGTGTCGGCGCTGGTGGCGCACACGAGTCTGCACTGGATGGCGGAGCGGTGGGGGGTGCTGAGGGCGTACGAGTTCGTGAGACCGGTGATGGATGTGGGGTTCTGGGCGGTGGTGCTGAGGTGGTTGTTGCTGGTGCTGGTTGTTGTGGGGGTGGGGTGGGGGTTGGGGGCCCTCTATCGGCAACTGTCGGCGCGGTTGGGGGATCTGAAGGGGGACCGGGGGGGGAGGAGAGGGAAACAGGCGACCAGCGGGCACCAGCAGCTGGGGGACTCGAGAGAAGATGAGCAGAAGAATGCGCGAAGCCAGGGGTAGTTCGGTCGGGGTCGGGTCGGTCGCCGGGATCATTTCCGCACTGGTTTGGCCGTTGGCCGCGGGGCCCGCCGGAGCCCAGGAGGTCATCGAATTGCCCGCGGAAGACCGCTGGCTCGAACCCGTATTCGAGGAAGTCTATCGGGTTGGCTCTCTGTCCGGCGAGGATTGGGAGCAATTCGGAAATGTGCATACAGTGGCCTTCGACGCCGCTGGCCGGCTCCATGTCTTCGACAAACGGGCCGTACGCGTTGTCGTCGTTGATGTCCGGGGCGGCTTCGTCCACGAGTTCGGGCAGCAGGGCGAAGGGTCGGGTGATTTTCGTGATGCCGCTGCAATGGCGGTGCTGACGGATGGACGTGTGGTAGTGGGAGATACGGGTCATCGAGGCTACTCTGTGTTCGACGCAAACGGGATCTTTCTTCACATGGTACGGATGGGAGGAGACCCACGGACCGCGATTGTCGGAACAATCGTCGGCCAGCCGGGACAGAAAGCGTTGGTCTCCCAGGCCGAATACGGGACGGAAGGCACCTCAGTCAAGGTCCTCAACAATGCCCCGTTGGTGCCCGACACCACACGCACCATCGAGCGCATCGACCTTGCGGGCGAGGAGATCACCAGCACCACCATCGCGGAAGCATGGCTTCCACCGCTGGCAGATTCCATGAGCACCGGGATGGTGTTCAACGGTGTGGAACTGAAGATCCCGCGACCACTTGCGTCAGCCTGCATTGGGGCGTGCTACCGGACGGGAGCGTGGCGTTCTCGGACTCAACGACGTACGCGGTGAAGATCGCGGGCGCGGAAACAGACGTATTCCGAATGTACACACGTCCCTTCCCGCCGGAACCAATTACGGACCGCTTCATCCAGGCAGACCGCGAGCGTCGATTGAGGGACCTTAACGCAACGCCCGACGAAGATCTGGGCGGAATCACCACCATGGACGGCGTGTCCCTGGAGAGTCCGGCCAGGGTGCGCAGGCGGAGGCTTCGCCATATCGAGAACCTGCAGTACGGAAGCGAAGTCCCGGTGGTTCGTGATCTCGGCACGACGTGGGACGGTCATATCTGGGTAGTGCGTCGTGGGGAGGAGCCAACGAGCAACGGTCCCATCGATGTCATCTCGCTCGACGGCCGCTACATGGGAAGCTACCCTGCCGGGATCGCAAGGATGCCGGCCGCCTTTGGGCCGGACGGCCTGGTCGCGTTCATCGAACGGGATGAATTTGGAGTGGAGTCGGTGGTGGTAAGAAGGCTGGCGGGGTCGTGAGGGCGCATCCTTTTTGAATCGAATGTAATGTACACATTCCATTTTGGAAATCATAGTTTACATTTCGGTTGCGGGGTCCTGCTGACATGGCTGCTGCTTGCCCCTTCGGCTTACGCTCAGGAGGTGATCAACCTCCCCGGGCGACGGCACTCGCCGTTGCGCGGGATGGCCGGGCGGTCGTGTCCGATGTCGGGCACCGCGTCTTCCACGTCTTCGCCGCTAACAGGGAGCCCGTGCACAAGTCGCGGATGAGCGTTGTCCACGGGACGTTGAGGGGTGGGGGGATCGTGGCCCGGTCGGGTGTGGATGCCGTCATCGGCGTCCCGAGCGCGTCGCAGAGCTACTACGTCAGCGGCCCCGGCGGCCCGCCGCCGCCTGCCACATCCCACGCGATCGAGCGCACGATCCTGACGGGGGACCGGGCCGAGACGGATACGATCGCCAAGCCGCGACTCTACCCGCTCGACAACGCGAACGCGGCGGCTGCATCCGAAAAGTACAATCAGGTCAGTGCCAGGTTCCTGGCCTTCCCTTCGATGTTCCCGGGACTGCAGCGTGCCTTCACCCCCGCCCTGCATTGGGGCGTGCTGACCGACGGCCGCGTGGCGTATTCGGACTCCTCCGACTACGCGGTCAAGATCGCCGAGGCGGGTCGGGGGGTAGTGCGCGTGCTGAGACGTCCGATCCAACCCGAGCCGGTGACAGACGGCACGATGCGCGCCGAGCGGGAACGGCGTCGCGAGCAACCGGACAACATCGGGCAGGGCTGGACCATGCTCGACCCCGCCGAGCGCCTCGACAACCTCGAGTTCTTCCCCGAGGTCCCAGTGATACGCGGCTTGGCAACGACCTGGGACGGGCACATCTGGGTGCTGCGGCGCGGTGAGGATCCCCTCGGCGACGGTCCGATCGATGTACTCACGGTCGACGGACGCTACCTTGGCAGCCTTCCCGTGGCGGCAACCGCGATTCCGGATGCCTTCGGGCCGGACGGCCTGGTGGCGTTCATCGAGACGAACGAGCTGGATGTGCAGACGGTGGTGGTGAAGCGCCTGCCCCGCGCTAGCTTGACAGGACATTGCGACATGGCCATCATGGCTAGATGAAACGAGCAAGCGTCAGCGAGGCGAAGAACGGACTCAGTGGACTGCTGAGCGAGGTTCGGCGTGGGGAGGCCGTGTTGATCACGCATCGGGGGAAGCCCGTCGCGCGCATCGAACCCTGTCGCATTGACGGCCCCGGCGCAGACCGCGCTATGATCGAGTTGCTGAGCCGGGGCGTTGCGGCACCGCCGCGCGAATCCCTCGATGTCGAGCGCTTCCTGCGTGTCCCGGTACCCCGGCTGACCGGAGGCGCTCGTGCCAGCGAGATCATCGTGGCCGAGCGGGAGGCGAGCCGTTGAAGTACTGGGATTCCTCGGCTCTGGTCGCGCTCCTGGTGGAGGAGCCGCAAAGCGCGGAGCGCCGGGCGACGATCCGAGAGGATCCGGTGGTCGTGACTTGGTGGGGAAGCCGGATCGAGTGCGCATCGGCCCTGAACCGCCTGGAGCGGGAGCGCCGCTTCGAAGGTGATGGGTTTGACCGGTCAATGGACCAGCTCGGGCTGTTGGCCGCGAGCTGGATCGAGATTGAGCCTCTGGGGCAAGTTCGCAAGCGCGCGATGAGGCTGCTTCGGCTTCACCCCCTGCGCGCTGCCGACGCGCTACAGCTGGCGGCTGCACTGGCGGCTGCCGATGAAGACCCGCAGCAACTGGATCTGGTATGTAGCGACGATCGCCTGTCGCGGGCGGCGCACCGCGAAGGGTTCATCGTTCGGTGAGCCGACGCTGAACCGCTGGGAGACCCATTTTTTCCGCCCGAACGGCCTGGGGGCGTATGTGGAGAGGAACGAATTGGGCGTGCAGACGGTGGTGGTGAGGAGGCTGGTGGCTGACGGTTCCGACTGAGACCGAGGGTTGACGGGGACACCGGATCGTCATTTATTACGAAATACATCGTAATAATGGTGAGCGTGTTCTTTCGCATCTCTCAGAAGGGAAGGGTTGGGAAACATGAAGTTCTCGACGAACCGGGCAGTTTGCATCGTGTCGGCGATCGTGGCAGGGTGGCCGGCGGCCGCGTCCCTGAACGCCCAGGAAGTGATCGAACTCCCCGCCGAGGACCGGTGGCTGGAGGCGGACTTCGAGGAGGTGTTCCAGATAGGGTCCCTGGCGGGCCGCGAGTGGGAGCAGTTCGGCAGCGTGAGCCGGGTGGCGTTCGATGGCGCCGGCCTCCTCTACGTGTTCGACACACAGGCCAACCGGATCATCGTCGTGGATACCGGCGGGGCGCTGGCTCGCGAGATCGGGCGAGCGGGGGAAGGCCCGGGCGAGTTTCGCTTTGCCACCGAAATGGTGGCCATGGAGGACGGGATGGTGGTCGTCGCGGATATCGGGCACCGCGCCTATCACCTCTTCGATCCGAATGGCGACTTCATGCGCATGGTCCGCATGGGAGGCGATCCCTCGTCCACGACGGTCTCTTCCCATCTGGCCCAGCGGGGCGCCGGCGCGCTGATTACGGCTTCGGGTGGCCGGACGATCGCCTTCTCGGGCATGATCGTCAGTGGAGGCGAGACGCCGCGACCGCCCGATCCGACCAGCCGTCCGATTCTGCGGCTTCTTCTGGCAGGCGAGGAAGTGGTCAGGGACACGATTGCCGAAGGGTGGCTACCGCCGACCGGCGAATCGGAAACGGGCTCCACGCGGAGGCTCGAATTCAGTCCGGAACTCTACTGGGGCGTCCTGCCGGACGGGACGGTGGCCTTCTCGGACTCATCCGCCTATGACATCAGAATCGCAGCGGCGGGTGCGGGTGTAACGCGCGTCCTGACCAGGCCCCTTCGCCCCGAACCTGTGACGGATCGGTTCAGCAACGCCGAAAAGGGCCGCCGGTTGCGAGAGCTCGAGGCGAAGCCCGATGACGAACTGGGTGGCAGCCGTCTCATTATCGAGGGACGGGTGCACACCAGAGATCCGGAGGAGGAAAGGGCGCTGGCGCGCGAGCGCATCGAGAGCCTGCAATTCTACTACGAAGTGCCCGTCATCCGTGGCCTGCGTGCCGGCTGGAACGGCAGGATCTGGGTTCAGCGGCGAGGCGACGAACCGGTCAGCGACGGGCCGGTCGATGTACTCGACATGGCTGGCCGGTACGTGGGCAGCTATCCAACCGGCGCGACCCGGATGCCCGACGCCTTCGGCCCGGAGGGTCTGGTAGCGTTTATCGAGAAGGATGAGATGGGGGTGCAGACAGTGGTCGTGAAGCGGGTGCCGTCCGAAGTGAACTGAGATAGGTTCGTGTGGGTTTTCCCAGTGATGCGCTCCTGCCGTGTCCGCCGTTTGCTCGCACCCCACGCCAATCTCCGCCAGGGACTACAGACAATGAGGCGTTCCGGAATCGGCCGAATTGAAATCTGGACCATTTCGGTCTGGCTGCTGGCCGCGGGACCCGCTGGCGCCCAGCAGATCATCGACCTCCCCGCCGAGGACCGCTGGCTGGAGGCCGGAATTGAGGAGGTGTATCGGGTGGGCACTGCGGTGACCGGCCAGGACTGGCAGCAGTTCGGAGAGATCGCGGATGTGGCGTTCGACGGCGCGGGCAACCTCCACGTCTTCGACCGCCAGTCCCAACGCGTCGTCGTGGTGGGCCCTGATGGCAACCTGATACGGGAGTTGGGGAGGCCGGGTGAAGGTACGGGCGAGTTTTCGACTTCGGGCGCCATGGCGGTGTTCGCCGACGGACGCGTGGTGGTCGTGGACCTCAGCCGCCGGGGATACCACATCTTCGGCACTGACGGGGAGTTCGAGCGCTGGGTGGGCGTGGCCAAACCGCCTGCGATAGTCAGAATCAGCCGGGTCGTGGCCCAGCCCGGCGCAGATGCGATCATCGGAGTGCCCACGCTGGCGACGGGAATGACGATGGGGAAGGAAGCGTTTCGCCAACCCGTCAAGCTGGACACCTCACACGCGTTCGAACGCGCGACCCTGTCCGGGGACGAGTCGGAAACCGATACGGTGGCGGAAGCGTGGCTGCCCCCCATCGACACCGAAGGTCTGGACCGGAAGGATCTGCGCAACTACGCCGCGTTGCCCACACGCCTGCTTCCCGAATTCGGCCCCGAGCTGCATTGGGGAGTGCTCCCGGACGGACGCGTGGCGTTCTCGGATTCGTCGACGTACACGGTGAAAGTTGCCGAGGCGGGGACGGGCGTCGGGCGGATCCTGACACGCCCCTTCCCGCCCGAGCCGGTGACCGGCCGCGTGATCCGCACCGAGAAGGACCGACGGCTCCGCCGACTGGAGGAAAGGGCCGCGCCCGCTGCCAACCTTCGGGAGCGACGCCGGGAGATCGAAGAATTGCAGTTCCACACCGAACTGTCGGTCATACGAGGTTTGGGGACGACCTGGGACGGGGAGATCTGGGTGCTGCGGCGTGGCGAAGGACCCCGCGATGACGGGCCCATCGACTTGCTTGCGCCGGAGGGCCGGTATGTGGGCAGCTACAGGGCGGGCGCGACCAGGATCCCGGACGCTTTCGGCCCGGGCGGCCTGGGGGCGTATGTGGAGACGAATGAATTGGGCGTGCAGACGGTGGTCGTGAGGAGGGTGGTGGTGGGGCCCCCCGGTTCGTAAGGTCGGCGCCCCGCCAACCAATCCGCTTGAAGCGGGGGTCCAACTGTCAGCGGCTGGCCACTCGCGAGAAGACAACCACCATACGAGGACAGTGACCAACATGAGCAGCTTCGCAAAGCGTTTGTCAGGTATGGCGTTCGCCATCGTGGCAGCAGGTACGCCGATGGTGGAATCGGCGTCCGCCCAGGAGACCATCGAACTCCCCGCCGGGGACCGCTGGCTCAACGCCGACTTCGAAGAAGTATTCCGGCTCGGGTCGCTGATGGGCGAGGAGTGGGAACAGTTCGGCGATGTGAAAAAGGTGATGTTCGACGGGGCTGGCCAGCTCTACGTGTTCGACAGCCAGACCGAGCGGATCTTCGTCGTGGGAACCGATGGCGCCCTGGTCCGCGAGATCGGGCGGAAAGGTGAAGGCCCGGGCGAGTTCCGCGACGCGGCCGATTTCGTGGCCCTGGAGGATGGGCGGATCGTCGTGGCCGACATGGGACACCGAGCCTACCAACTCTTCGATGCAAACGGCGACTTCGAGCGGATGGTGCGGATGGGAGGGGATCCGTCCTACACGGCCGTCGGGTCCCACATGCCCCTTCGCGGCACCGATGCGGTGGTCACGAGCATGTCGGGGGGGTCGATGTCGATTACGGTGCAGGCCGTGGCCGGTTCCGGAGTGCCGGAACGGCCGGATCCGATGTCGCAACCCATCGAGCGGGTCGATCTGTCCGGCGAGGAGGTCGGCAGGGACACGATCGCGGAAGGGTGGCTGCCGCCCAGGGGCGGTCTCGTCCCGAGCATTCGCCAATCGCGTGATGGCGGTGTAAGCGTGAGCTTCGGTGGGAGCAGCCTGCCGCGCGTGTTCACGCCCCGATTGAGCTGGGGCGTCCTCCCGGACGGGACGGTGGCGTTCTCGGACTCTACGACCTACGCCGTCAAGATCGCCGCAGCCGGGAAGGGTGTTGCACGAATCCTGACACGTCCTTTCCCGCCGGAACCGGTAACCGATCGTTTGATCAAGGCGGAAAAAGACCGTCGGCTGAAGCGATTGGCGGCCACGCCGGACGATGAGTTGGGCGGGTCTCGAACAGTCATCAACGGGCAGGTCGTGGCCAGTGACCCGAAGGAGCGAAGAAAAAAGCGGCGCAAGGACATCGAGGACCTGCAGTTCTTCAGCGAAGTTCCCGTTATCCGTGACCTTCACGCCAGCTGGAACGGAATGATCTGGGTCCGCCGCCGCGGTGAGGAACCGAACAGCAACGGTCCCATCGATGTGCTGGACACGGCGGGCCGGTACGTAGGCAGCTACCGCACCGGCGCCACCGGAATCCCCGACGCCTTCGGCCCGGACGGACTGGTGGCCTTCATTGAAAGGGACGAGTTGGGGGTGGAGACGGTGGTGGTGAAACGGGCGCCGCGTGAGGTGAACTGAGTGCAAGGGTGAGACTGGGGTAGGAAGAGACTTGATTTGATCGGAGAGGAAGCGAAGGATGAGAATCAACGGCTGGTTCCATAAGTTCAACGTCCACATCGGTTGCCTGTTGGCGGCAGGTTGGCTGGCCGCAGCATCTCTGAGCGCCCAGGAGATCGTCGAACTCCCCGGCGAAGACCGCTGGCTCGACGCCGACTTCGAGGAAGTGTTCCGGATCGGGTCCCTGATGGGTGAGGAGTGGGAGCAGTTCGGTGATGTGCAAAGGGTGATGTTCGATGGCGCCGGCCGGCTCTATGTGTTCGATGACCAGGCCGAGCGGATCTTCGTCGTGGGTGCCGATGGTGCCCTGATCCGCGAGATCGGGCGAAAGGGAGAGGGCCCGGGGGAGTTTCGCAACCCGGCCGATGTCGTTGCCCTGGAGGACGGGCGGGTGGTGGTGGCCGACATGGGTCACCGCGCCTATCACATTTTCGATGCCAACGGCGACTTCGAGCGGATGGTCCGATTTGGGGGAGATCCAACGTACACGGTCATCGGGCCCCACATGGCCCAGCGCGGCACGGATGGGCTGGTTACGAGCGCGGAGGGCCAGAGGGTAGCGATTTCGGTCAGGAGCGTTGCAGGGGCTGAGCCGTCTGAACGGCCGGATCCGACGACCCGGCCCATCGAGCGTGTCGATCTGTCCGGCGAGGAGATCGTCAAGGACACGATCGCGGAGGGGTGGCTGCCGGCCAGTGCGGATCCGACATCCGGAGTCTCACGATCAGCCGGAGGAGCGAGTTTCAGTTTCGGCGGAACGAGCGGCCCACCCGAATTCAGCCCTGATCTGTACTGGGGCGTACTCCCGGACGGGACGGTGGCGTTTTCGGACTCTTCGACCTACGCCGTCAGGATCGCCGCGGCCGAAACGGGTGTCGTGCGTATCCTGACGCGGCCCTTCCCGCCGGAACCGGTGACGGATCGCTTCGTCAGGGCGGAAAGGGATCGCCGTCTGAAGGAGCTGGCCGACACGCCGGACGACGAGTTGGACGGGCCCCGAATCGTCCTCAACGGGGAGCTTGTCACCATTGGCGCGGAGGATCTGAGGAAGTCCAGGCGCGAGGACATCGAAGACCTGCGATTCTTCACTGAAGTCCCCGTCATCCGCGACCTCCGTACGGGTTGGAACGGCATGATCTGGGTGCGGCGCCGGGGTGAGGAACCCGACAGCGATGGTCCCATCGACGTGCTGGATGTGGCCGGCCGGTATGTGGGCAGCTACCGCCTCGGCGCGACCGAAATCCCCGACGCCTTCGGCCCAGACGGCCTGGTGGCGTTCATTGAAGAGGACGAGCTGGAGGTTCAGACCGTGGTGGTGAAGCGGGTGCCGCGCGAGGTGAACTGAGGGCGAGGGTTGATCGTAGCTTGCGAGAAGCTTGACTGGGGGTGTGAATAAAGTGAGAGGCGACGGAAGATCCCGTTGGGCCATAGTCCCCATCACCTGCCTGTTGGCGACAGGTTGGCCGACCACGGCAGCCCTGAGCGCCCAGGAGACCATCGAACTCCCCGGCGAGGACCGCCGGCTCGACGCCGACTTCGAGGAGGTGTTCCGCGTCGGGACGCTGACGGGCGAGGAATGGGAACAGTTCGGCAATGTGCGTACCGTCGCCTTCGACGCCGCGGGACGGCTCCACATCTTCGACCGGCAGGGATGGGCCGCTGGCCGCATCGTCGTTGTGGACACGGAGGGAGCCTTGGTCCACAGCGTTGGGCGCAAGGGCGAGGGACCGGGCGAGTTCCAGGGTGCCGACCAGATGGCGGTGTTTCCGGACGGACGTGTGGTGGTTGCGGAGCTGGGTCGTCGTTCGTTCCACGTCTTCGACCTGCACGGGGACCCGGTGGGGACGGTGAAAATGGGAGGTGATCCGGGCTCCGCCATCCTTGAGCCGATCGTCGCCCAACCGGGTGCCGATGCGCTGATCACCGTGTCCACGGGGGGACTGGGTGCCTTTACCGCCCAATGGAGCCACGAGAGCGGTCGGCCTGCTCCCGCCACCTCGCGGGCGGTCGAGCGGATCATGCTTGCGGGAATGGGAGCGGTGAAGGACACCGTTGCAGTGGGTTGGCTCCCCCCGGTGGATTCAGTGTTCCTGGGGCGGATGCCCAACGGCTTCGAGTTCAAGCGACCGCGGCTGCGCACATTTGCGCCGCGCCTGTACTGGGGAGTCCTTCCGGATGGCAGGGTCGCGTTCTCGGACTCCACGACGTACACGGTGAAGATCGCCGAAGCGGGGGCGGGCATCGTGCGGATCCTGACGCGTCCCGTCCGGCCCGAGCCGGTCACGGCCGGCGTGATTCGAGGCGAAAAAAGACGGCGACTGGCGGAACTCGAGGAGGGGGCCGAGCCCGGGGAGGACCTGAAGGAAGACCGCGAGCGCATCGAGGAGCTGAAGTTCTTCACCGAGATCCCGGTGATTCGTCGACTCGCGGTCACTCTTGATGGTGACATATGGGTGATGCGTCGCGGCGAGGAACCAATCGGCGATGGGTCCATCGATGTAGTTGCCGCCGATGGCCGCTACCTGGGCAGCTTTCCCGCGGGAGCGATGGAGATGCCGGCCGCCTTTGGGCCCGGAGGGCTGGTCGCGTTCATCGAAACGGACGATCTGGATGTGGAGACCGTGGTGGTGAAGCGGCTGGTGGTGCGTGGTGGGGTGCGGTGAGAGCGGGTCGTTTGCTCGAAAAAGTCAATCGCACTTTACAAATTGTAAATCACAGTTTACTTAAACGGTCGTGAGGAGACTGCCCCCGCGACAGCTTCGGTTCCAGCAGACGGATATACGCCCCCCCCTCGCTCGGCTCATGGTACGAGACCACGTACCGCGACCCATGCGCGAACCCGAGCACCGCGTCGTCCCCGTGGTAGCGCGCCAGCGTTTGCCCCGTCGACGGGTCGACCAGATCCAACCACCCGTCCAGGACCGTCTGCCACGGCACTTCGGGAATCTCGCCACCGGGGCTGATTCTCTCCGTCCATTCGGGGTCCGGCGTTTGCCACGCGATCCAGAGGCCGTCGTCGTCCAGCATGGCGCCCACATTGAGTGCCCTTGGCCAAAGCTGGTCCGACGGATTGTCCCGTTCGAACGCCTCGACTGTCCGGTCGAACACCCGCGCGACGACCGGCTCCGGCTCCAGGTTCCAGCGCACCACGCGGTTCGCCTGCTGGCGCACGGCCCAGAAAGCCTCCTCGTCGCCGGCCACCACGAACCTGTGCAACTGCGGACCGGGGTCCCCGCGACCCTCACCACCGAACGATGTAACCCTACCCCGCACGTCAAGGATCCGGAGCAGGTGCCCAACTGCGCCCGGCTCGGGGACGGGAACCGCGAACGCGACCTCGTCGGAGCCGATCACCACGGACGACAGAACCTGCCCGAGCGACCGATCCGTCCGCACCACCTCGAAGCCGAGGTCGAGCATCGTTCGCCCCCGGTGGAACTCGAACACGTGGACGAAACGGGGGCCGACGTTGACGTGCGCGATGCCGTCGTACTCGCCGGGAAGGTCCCCCTCGCGGCCCACCGTCCCGAGGAAGTCGCCTTCCAGGTCGAAGATGGAGATCTCGGGGTAGCTCAAGTGCGTGACCAGGACCCGGCCGCGGCGGTCGACCGCGACCTGCGAAAACGGGGTGATCACGTGGAGGCCGAAGTCCTCGCGTCCCCCGATCGTGGCGACGGTGTCCAGAGTGATGACGCAGTCGGCGCAGGTGACCTCGCCGGAGACGGGGATGGGTTGCTGGGCGGAGAGGGTCGGGGAGGTGGCGGGAATCAGGGCCGCGAAGAGTCCGGCGACAGCCGGTCCGGGGACGCGGACCAACGCCCGCGATTCGGTTGAGGTGCCGACGTGGTCGTCCAAAGAGCGATCCTCCGGTCATTGGCTGGGTACAGGGTACCCTCGTACATTCGCCCTCGGTCATCCCAGGCGACAGGACTCGCGCATTTCTCCAGCCCAAGTGAAGCATCCGGAGATCAACCGATCCGGCTCCGGTCGTGTACCGCGGCGTCGCTCGTGGGGTGTCAGGATTGTGATTCACCTCGATCGGGGTCATGCAGCAGCGCGACGAGGGCAAGCTGCGGCTGGACGACCCGGTCCCGACGCTGCAGCTGGTCCCGGCGAAGAAGCTGGCCGGGGTAGTGATGATCAACGCGCAGGGGACGAACCCGGGCGATGTGTACTCGAAGATGATGGAGATCGTGGGCGCGGCGCTGGAGACGGTGCAGGGCGACCCCGGCGGGGGGACGGCGCGTCCGGTCGCGCTCGCCGAGTACGAGGGGCTCTACGAGTCGACGTGGGGCGAAACGGTGATTCTGCGCTGGGACGACACCCTGATCGCGCTGCGCGTCCCCACCAACGACCCGATGGAGGCGATGACGAAGCTGCGCCGGGCGAGGGACGACACGTTTCGGCGCGTGCGGGACGACGGCGAGCTGGGCGAGGCGTATGTCTTCCATCGCGAAGCCGGCGCAATCGACCGGCTCAGCGTGCACGGGAACTACTCGCGGAAGGTGCGGTAGCGGTGGGGCGTGCCGTTGCCAGCCCGGCGCCTGCGGCGGTTTGCCCGCGGACCGTCAGACAGCCGCTCCGTCCCCAGGGACCAGCTGCTCCCGTGTCCTGAAGGTGATGTCGAGCGAAACCCAGACCGGAACCGGCTTGTCGCGGTTCATGGCCGGGGAGAACTCGTACAGATGGGAGACCTTCAGTGCCGCGTCGTCGAGTGCCTTGTATCCCGAGGACGTGTGGATCTGGGTTTTCACCACCTTGCCGGTCTCGTTGATGAAGAACCACACCTTGGTGGTTCCACCGATGCCCGCGTCCCGGTAGAAGGGCGGATACTCGCGCTCCAGGGCCCGCTGCAGTTCGTCGCGGTTCTTGATGAAGGGGTAGACATCGAAGTCGGTCCACATGGGGGCGTCCTCGATGTTCGCATCGACGTCGTCGGGTGGGGGCGGCGGCGCTGGCGGAGGATCGTTGAAGTCGAAGTCGGGGATCGTGACATCCACATCAGCCAGGGCTTTGCTGATCACGGGAAGGACCGGCCGGGTGATGGCTTCCGGGGGCGGGGGAGGCTCGATCTCCGCGAGAGGGTTGATCACCTTCGTCTCTCCCGTGTCGACGTTGACAGCCAGGACCTGCATCGACGGCCAGAACGCGAAAACGAGAAAGTGCAACAGCGTGGCCGCGGAAATCGATCCCCAGAACCAGAGTGAGAAGGAGTGCTTGAAGGCTTCGTTGGCGGAACCGCTCGACTTTGCCGTTCCGGTGGATTGGGTTTGATCGATCATGGGTCTCTTCCTTGTGATGGGACACGGGGCTGGGGCGTGAGCCAAATCGTTCGGCGCGTCTCTCGGATCCGCGCCATGGTCTTTCGTACCGAGGCGCGGGTTCCGATGTTCCGGTGTGCGTCCCACCCACAAAGGGTTTCCCGCCACTGCAAGGAGGTTTCCATGAGTAGCGCCACCATTCTTCCTCCAAAGCGTCTTGCCAGCCCGGTGCCTCGCCGCTCCCGACGCTCGCGCGGCTCTATCCCCGGTATTCTGACGGTCGTCGCCCTCGCGGCCTCCGCCTGCTCCGACTCCAGCCCCGCGGATGAATGGGCCATCGTCCGGGACACCCTTCCCTCGGGCGTGGAGCGGGTCACCAACACGCCGCCCCCGCAGACTGCCCCCACCTGGACACTGGTCGAGGAAGTCCGCGTAGGCACCGTGGAGGCGGACCGGCCCGAATCCTTCGGACAGATCAAGGGGTTGGTGGGATTCGAAGGCGGTGGCTTCGCCGTGCTCGAGTCCCAGTCGCTGGAAATCCGGGTCTTCGCCGCCGACGGGTCCCACCTGGCGACACACGGTCAGCGGGGAGAGGGCCCCGGCGAGTTCATCGGCGCGAACGGACTGATGCTCGGCCCCTCCGGGCGCATATGGGTGCCGGACTCGTACGCCGCCCGGATGTCCGTGCTCGATCCCGCGGACGGGTTTGTCGAATCGTTTCCCTTCACGAGCTACGTGCGGGGCTGGGTGTGGACGGGTGCCATGACCGCCGGCGGACGCATCCTCAAGCACTCGAGCAGCACGATGCGCGTCTTCGATTCCACGATGACCGAGTTGTCGTCGCTCTCGCTGCCTCCGAGAGCGGAAAACGCTGGAGACGAGGACCCGAGCATCTTCCTCGTCGAGTCGGCCACGGGGTGGGAGGTTCGAGCGGTGCCGTTCTATCCCGGTGGATCCACCACCTTCGATCCGTCCGGTGCGATGTGGTCGGCCGCGGTCGGCGACCCCTCGCACCGGGTCCATAAGTGGATGCCGGGAGGGGACACGTTGCTGGTCGTGGAAACGCAGCGGCCGCCGCTGCCCGTAACCGCAGCCGAGCGTGACTCGGTGATCGCGGAGGTGCGCGCATGGTTCCGGGAGCGGGGCGTCGAGGCCGACGCCGACTGGTCCCGGATCCCCGATGCAAAACCCGCGGTGCTCGGCCTGGTCACCTCCGCGGAGGGGAACCTGTGGGTGCGGACCTCGTCGCCGGGCGGAGGGATCACCTACGATGTCCTGGCCCCCGATGGCGCCTATCTGGGCAGCACGGCCCCCGCGCCGCTGGAAACCGTGTTCTGGCTGAGTCCCGTCATCCGCGGCGACCACTACTGGACGGTCGTGTTCGACGAACTGGACGTGCCCTACGTGGTGCGCGCGAAAATCACCCATGTGGAATAGACAATCATGAACACCCGTCGCTCCGTCCTTCTCTGCATTGCGGCCATCGCGTTGGCGCCCGCCGCCACCACCGCCCAAACCCCCCTCGAGACCGCCATCTCGCACCTGAAGTACCGCGAACTCGGCCCCGCGCTCATGGGCGGCCGCATCGCCGACCTCGCCGTCGTCGAATCGAAGCCCCAGGTCTTCTACATCGCGACCGGAACCGGCGGCGTCTGGAAGACCGAGAACCACGGCACCTCGTGGACGCCCCTCTTCGACGACCAGCCCACGAGTTCCATCGGCGACGTCACCCTCGACCAGTCGAACCCGAACCTGGTCTGGGTCGGAACCGGCGAGCCGCAGAACCGGCAGTCCTCCGGCTGGGGCAACGGCGTCTACAAGTCCACCGACGCCGGAAACACATGGCGGCACATGGGGCTGGAGGGGACGAAGCACATCGGGCGCATTCTGATCCATCCGCGGAGTCCGGACGTGGTGTACGTGGCGGCGGTGGGCGACCTGTGGGGTCCGAACGAGGAACGGGGCGTCTTCCGCACGAAGGACGGCGGCGAGACCTGGGAGAAGGTCCTCTACATCGACGAGCACACCGGCGCGATCGACCTCGCCATGGACCCCGGAGACCCCAACACGATCTTCGCCGGGATGTACCAGCGGCAGCGCACGGGGTGGGGGTTCAACGGGGGCGGCCCCGGGAGCGGCCTCCACCGCACCTTCGACGGCGGCGACACCTGGACCGAACTCAACGAGGGGCTCCCCGAGGGCGACAAGGGCCGGATCGGCGTCGACATCTTCCGCCAGGACGGCAACGTGGTCTACGCGCTCATCGAAGCCGACCCGCGCACACCCCGGCGACCCGGTGCCGGAGGCGGCGGCGGAGGTGGCGCCGGCCCACGCCAGAGCGGCCTCTACCGCTCCCTCGACCGCGGCGACACCTGGGAACGCATGTCCAACACCAACCCGCGTCCCATGTACTACTCGCAGGTCCGCATCGACCCGAGCAACCCGGACCGCATCTACGTCCTGGGCACCCAGCTCATGGTCTCCGACGACGGCGGCCGCACCTTCCGCCGCGACGGCGCCACGCAGATCCACGTCGACCACCACGCCCTCTGGATCAACCCGAACGACCCCGATCACCTCATCCTGGGCAGCGACGGCGGCGTCTCCGCCTCCTGGGACGGCACCGCGCACTGGCGCATGTTCGACAACCTCGCGCTGGGGCAGTTCTACGCCATCGGCTACGACATGCGCGACCCCTATTACGTCTGCGGCGGCCTCCAGGACAACGACGCCTGGTGCGGCCCGTCCAACACGCGTTCCTTCCACGGCATCCGCCACCAGGACTGGTACGAGACCGTGTACGGCGACGGATTCTTCACCATCGTCGATCCCACCGATTCCAGCATCGTCTACTCCGAGTCGCAGGGCGGCAACATGAACCGCTACGACCTGGTGACCGGCGAGAAGATCCCCATGCGCCCCGTCACCGGTCCCCGCGAAGACGGAGACACCGCCAAGACCTACCGCTTCAACTGGAACGCGGCGCTGCAGCTCTCGCCCCACGACCCGTCGATCGTCTACCTGGGCGCCAACTACCTCATGCGCTCGCGGGACCGGGGCATGTCATGGGAGGAGGTGGGCGGGGTCGACCTCAGCCGCCGGTTCGACCGCACCGAGCTGGAGATCATGGGCGTCCTCGGCTCGGCGCCGCAGATGTCCGCCAACGACGGGATCTCCGGTTACGGCAATATCACCGCGTTCGCTGAGTCGCCGGTGACCCCCGGCCTGCTTTACGTCGGCACCGACGATGGCAATGTCCAGGTGAGCCGCGACGACGGCGCGACATGGACCAATGTGGCGGACCGCGTCCCCGGGCTCCCCGAGCGCACCTATGTGAGCCGCCTCGAGCCGTCCGCACACGCCGAGGCCCGGGTCTACGCCTCCTTCGACGGCCACCGCAACGGCGACTACGCGGCCTACGTGTACGTCAGCGAGGACTACGGCCAGAACTGGACCCAAATCACCGAGGGCCTCCCCGACGGCTGGTCGGTCAACGTCGTCACCGAGCACCACCGCGCCCCCAACCTGCTCTTCGTCGGCAACGAAGTCGGCGTGTTCGTGTCGGTGGACCGTGGCGCGCGCTGGGTACAGCTCAAGAACAACCTCCCGACGGTCCCGGTCGACGACATTCTCATCCACCCACGCGACAACGACCTCCTCGTGGGCACCCACGGCCGCTCGTTCTGGATCCTGGCCGACGTGACCGCGCTCGAGCACCTGTCCGAGGAGATGCTGGCCGAGGCTGGGCGCGTCTTCCCGCCCGCGCGCGAGTCGATCATGTGGGCGGAGCGCGGCGACTGGCCGTTTCAGGGCGCGACGTATTCCGCGCCGAACCCGCCCCGAGGGGCGAGGATTCGCTACTACCTGCGCGACCAGTGGGAAGCGCCGGTTGTGGCGGAGGAGGGGGGTGGGGAAGAGGGCGGCGGTTCCGGCGACGACGACGGTTCCGGCGCCGGAGACGGCGGCGACGTGGGTGCCGTTGAGCCTGCGGGATCCGCGGCAGCGTCATCGGGCGCGGACGGCGAGGATCCCGGTGACGCCACCTTCGCCCTCACCATCACCGACGCCGACGGCAACCACATCCGCACCCTGGAGCCCCCGTCCGAAACGGGCATCAACGAGGTCATCTGGGATTGGCGCCACGACCCGCCGTACGAACCGGAGGAGGAGGGGCCGGGTGGCGGTGGCGCGCCCGATGGCCCGATCGTGATGCCGGGCCACTACACCGTGAGCATGACCGTCGGCGGCGAGACCTTCTCGGCCCAGGTCGAGATCCAGCCCGACCCCCGCCGCCCCATGACCCCCTCTGACCGCAGGCAGCGCCAGTCCTACCTGATGCGCCTGAACACCCTGGCCGCGCCGATCTACAAGGCCGGCCGCGCGATCGCGAAGCTGGAGGAGCAGCTCGACGCGGCCGAGGAGCTGATCGAGGCGGCGGCCGAACCGCCCGAGGGCGTCAGCGAAGAGGTGGACTCGATCCGGGCCGCGCTCGACGCGGTCGAGGACGACCTGCAGGAGGCGCAACGCAACGCGGGGGTGGCGCGGGCCATCGAGGGCTCGTCCACGCTGCCGACCGAGGACCAGGTGTGGCAGGTCGAACGCGCGTGGGAGGTCATGGAAGAGCTGGTGGGTCCGCTGAACGAGCTGATCACGTCCCGTGTGCCGGCGCTGAATGCGCGGCTCTACGCGGAGGGCGTGAGGCCGGCGGTGGGTGAGGCGGTGAGGGTGCCGGGGGGGTGAGCTGGCTGAGGGGAATCTCGAGGGGGCCGATGTCCCTGGGTACCGGTGAAGATTGTCAACCGCTGCCAAAGGAAACACGTAGCACCTGTTGCATGGCCGAAGCAGAACCGAAATATTGCGACGCTCGGTCCGGCGGGGCTACCTTCAATTGAATTGAATCTTCTCTTCCCTAGCAAACACAGGAGTTTCCGCGATGAAACGGGAATCGCGTCCTCACGGCGCTTTGCTCCTTCTGGGGGGGGGCATGCTGATGGCGAACGTACTGCTGATGGAGGGGTGTACGGACGCACCCACCATTCCGCCACCTTCGGAAGCGGTGGGTGGCGAAGGCGAGATGGGGGTGTACGGAGCGGCAGCGGCCGACTCGGCCGCTAGCGTTGCCGACACCGTTTACGGGCGTATCCCCGCAGGCCTGCTTGACCCGGATGACGAGATCAGTATTGCGGGCGACACGATCTTCAAGGACGACACGATAGCGGTCGGGACGATTCTGGATGTGGAGCAGGAGGAGTCCGACTCGACTTCGGCCGACATCTCGGCCGACATCGTGGCCCCGGAGATGCTGGAGCCCGGCGATTGCGCATACCGGATCGAGATTACGTATGATGGCGAGACCATTCTGATCATTACGATTACCAAGCTCTTCTGCCTGGACGAATACGGCGATGTCATTCCCGGCAGTGGTGGTGGCCAGACGAATTATGAAGTGACACTGAAATGCCTCCCGGCTTCGCCGCGGCGGGGGACGACCGTCACCTGTAATCTGACGACCCAGGGTCCGCAGAATGCGCTGTCGGGCATCTACTGGAGTAGCTCCGTCGGATCCGGCACCGCGCATGACGCCTTCACTTGGTCGGGGAGGGCGGTCAAGACGACCACCGTGAGGGTCGGCTTCGTGATGTACAACCAGTCGGTTCACAGAACCGCTCTGGTCACCGTCGGCGACCGGGGCTTGGATTGGGAAGAGGAGTACCAATCAAGTGTGGGCGACGCCAGCTCACCGGCCTGCAACTCATGGACCGAAGAACGGTACCGGGACTATTGGGGCCAGACGACTCATGTGGACTGCCATGCCGACATCATCAATGCGAACGGCTACAAGATCACCGAGGGGAGTGGCCCCTGGGAGGGCATCTTCTTCGCGGACAACATCAACGTCTCGGTGATCATCCGGTCGAGCCTGCGGCCGCAACTGTACGTGAACGGACCGAAGTTCCGCCGCCCCGATACCACGAATGTCGTGCCCACCACTGTCGTTCCCTCGGGCTACACGCCGTTGGAGTGGCGCGATGAACTGATTGAGGAATGCGACGAGAAGTTAGGGTCGGATGTCACGGTGCTCACCGTGTGGAAGCTCAACGGCGAATGCGCTCCGGACCCGAATACCTACGAATGGGCTCCGGGAGCAATGGAGGAGCATGAGGAGGAGCACGTCGAGGCCATCGAGGGGGTGGTCAAGGGGGGACGGAACCTCTCCGGGGATCTGGATGTGTTGACTGGAGACTCGATTACGGTTGCCGATGATGCTAAGGATCTGGTTCAAGCTGCGATCGCGGATATGATGGCTGCGAATCAGGCTGTCGACCATCCGACAGACGTGATCGCGAGGTTCTGGCGATGGTCGTACGTGAACAATGCCTGGATGTGGTACAAGCTCATCAAGGCGAACGAGAACTAGGATGGCGCCGCGGGTCCGCCGAAGGGAGAATCCAATGAGACGCATGACAATTTGGCTGGCAACTGCGGGCTTGCTCGTGCCTCCCACGGGGTTGGCGGAGGGCCAGGATACACCGGTCCACGACTACGGGATCAGGAACGTCCTGGCCGTTTTCAATGGAGGAGACCCGATGCTCCTGAACCCATATGTGCTCCCCGAGGAAGACGGGATCCGGGTGGCTAGTCATGCCGCCAACCGAATCCTCACGCAGTGGACGGGGCCCGCGATAGGTGGGATAGTGTCGGGTGGGCGCCGGACCCAAACGGCACTGGATGCCTTCGCCGAGGAGCTCGTGGCCTTGGCGACCGCTAGCCCTCTCATGGATGGAGAGCGTTCCACCGAGATTGCGAGGCGGATCGCCAGCGTCTTCAGGATTGCCGGATCGGTTACGCCAGACAACCCACGCCGCACCCGGTACGAAGGAGCTTTCAATGCGTTAATGCGGATCTACGAAGCCGGTGTTCTACGCTCAATTCACCTCTACGATGTCGATCCCGTGCGAGTCGTTGAGTACCTGCTCGGGCGTCTGCCGGAAGGGAAGCTGGACATCACCGATGCGTGCCACCTGATCGGCGAGGCGCACCGGCTCGGCAAGATCATCGAGGAGAGCGAAGGCGTCTTCCGGCTTGAGCTCGGCGGGCTCCATGACGCGGATTTCAAGACCCAGATTTTCCATGAGCTTCGGTGGGAGCGATTCGTAGAAGTCCACTCGGAGTACTATCGTTGCGGCCACGCCGGGTTGGGCGATGACCTGCCCGAACGCAAGGAGAAGGGGTAGGACGATTAGGGGTGGAGCTCACGGTTTGACAAGGCTGTGACGCCCCGCGTAGGAACAGAGCAAGCTGGATTGTCAACTCCGCATTACATTATGTCATGTGAAGTTGACTTGACAGTGTAGCATCGTCAGCGCACCAGATGGTAGAGCCGGACGCTCTCGCGGTGGAGCTCATCCCTGTGGAGGCCGAGGACATGGTCGTCACCCACTTCAAGCAGGAAGAAACCCGGGGGCGTTCGCAGTTCGCCGATGACTCCTTCCTGGTCCACCACCCTCCATAGCGCCCCTTCGTCCAGGCGGCGAGCCACGGTCGCGTGAGTCAACTCCTGTGGGAATGCCGCGTTCTTCAGCGGTGGATAGGCCATTACCCAGACCTGATCATGGGGAGATGCCACGAGTCGGGCGAAGCGGGGGTAGTGATCCGGATACCTGAAGGTCCAGCGCTCCGACCAGGTGCTTTCCCGGTCCGATAGGGTCACGTCTTCGAACCGCTTCCCCTTGGCGTCGGCAGGGACGGGCGCCGGCTCGAAGGGCACGGGGAGAGTTCCGATGGTGTCGCCGCTGAAGCTCATCACCAGGATGGCGTCGGACCCGGTGTCCCCGAGATGGAGACGGTCGCGTCCGATCCCGAAGACCAGATCCTTCGGGTAGGCATACAAGTCATCGGGATTGCCGGTCCGCTCGAACCCAGGCATCACGGCGATCGTATCGATGCCCGTGGCAGTGCCGGGCATGTAACGTCCGAACACCACCGGCGGCCGCACCGCGCTGCTTCTCGAGCATGGCTCGTTGGCATCCGAAAAACGGCTGATACCTGAGTAGCGCAGCAGCAGCGAACCATCGGGAAGCAGGTCGTTGCCCTCGAATTCCCAGCAACGTCCCCGCGGAGGCAACTCATACGGAATCGAACTCGCGTAACTGCCGTCGGGCCCGAATCGAATGAATCCCGACCGCCACGAAGCCACCAGGATCGAGTCTCCGGCCAGACGGGTGAAGTGCTCGAGGGGTGGTCGCAACTCGCCCGGCCCCTCGCCCTCTCCCCCGGCGCTCAAGAGGTGACTGCCCTCCGAGTCGTAGTACCTGAGTTCCAGACTGCCTCCGTTCGCGATGACGATGCGTCCGTCCCCGAGACGCGCCGCTCCGACGACCTGGTGCAGCAGATAGCCCTCGCGTTCGTCGGCCCCGCCGATCACGACATGGGGCTCGTCGGATAGACGCCAGGTTGGAAACGGTCCATGCGAATCGGGGTTGCCGTCATCGCTGTGGAGGACCTGGTCCTCGCGTTGGTCCGCCCCTCCGGTGGCGACACCGGGTCCCTCGGACGGGCGCCGGTCATCGGTCGTGCCCTCGCGCTCGCCGACACCTGTTACGCCGCTCGGCTCCTCGGGCGGAGTTCGGGTCTCGGTTTGAGACTGCGAACCGGCACCCTGGTCGTCGCGACATGACGTAACGGCGAGCGCGCAAGCGAGGAGGATGAGCATCATGGCCAGGGGTCGGCGCGCATACTCCGCCGGGAGTATGCGATTGGGTCTGTTCATTCTTCCTCCGCGGCCGGAGTCCTCACCACGCGTGTCCTGCCGACAGTAAAGATGAAGCGACGCCCCTTGGCGGAACAGGATGGAGCTGATCCGCGAGATCGGGCGGACGGGTGGAACCGTCAGCATGATCCGGGTGCGGCGGCGCGACGAGGAGCCCGCCGGCGATGGTCCCGTCGGCGGGCTGGACATTGCGGGCCGGTCCGTGAGCATTTACCGTGCGGATGCGGCGGAGATTCCCGACGCCTTCGGCCCCGGCGGTCCGGCGGCCTTCATCGAGCGCGACGAGTCGGGGGTGGAGACGGTGGTCGCGAGGCGGGTGCCGCCGCAGGCGAGCGGAGGGGTCGGCGCAGGTGGAACCCGCGAGTTCCAGGGAGGCCGCTTTGGGTAGTGTGAAGTTGAGACGCCGCGCAGGGTGCTGGGCGCTGGCGACCACGTTGCTCGCCGGGTACGCGACCCACGCGTCCGCACAGGACGCTCAAGCCCGGCCCACCGGGCTGGAGGCCTGCCAGTACTGGGGTACGTACGAGTTCTTCCATTTCGCCGAAGAGGGGGCGGTCCGGGCATGCCTCCAGGCGGGCGAGGACCTCCACGCGCGCGCCGACGAACTGGGCCGGACGCCGTTGCACAACGCCGCGCGGGCCTGGAAGGAATCCTTCATCCGGGACCTGCTCGCGGCCGGGGCCGACGTCAACGCCCGGGACTGGCTCGGCCGCACGCCCCTGCACGACGCGGCGGACCACGAGCGGCCGGCAGAGCCCGACGAAACCGACGTAATCATGCTGTCTCCCTTCTCGGAACGAGGGAGTCCCACGGTCACGGCGCTCCTTGGGGCCGGGGCCGATGTCAATGCGCGCGATGCGCTGGGCAACACGCCGCTCCACCTGGCCTGGGGTGAACCCGGTCCCTTCCTGCCCGTCGACCACTACGGCTGGTCGATCGACGGCGCGGCCACCCTCCTGCTGGAGGCCGGCGCCGACCCCGCGGCGCTCAACGACCACGGCCAACCGGCCAGTCCGGGCGACTGCCGGAACTGGCACCGGCGGAGCTTCGCCGTGGCGGCGGTCCCACAGGAGTTGCGCGGCATGGTGCTGAGAGAAACGTTCACCCCCGCCCTTGGGGACTACGCCGCATGCGTGAACGCGGGAGCCGACGTAGCTGCGCGGGACGCGAGCGGGCGCACCGTACTCCATCACGCCGCCTTCCTGGCGGACACGTCAGCGATCAGACTGCTGCTGGACGCGGGGGCGGAGCCGGATGCCCGGGCCCGGGACGGCGGCACGCCCCTGCACGCCGCGGCGCGCAACGGGAGGCCGGGCGTGATCTCGATACTGGTAAAAGCCGGGGCCGACATCGCCCGGCTCGACTCGGAGGGACGGGCGCCCCTTCACGGTGCGATCCTTCAGGTCCTGCGCTACGCGGGGAGCCCTGACCGCGTGGCGGAGCTGGTCGAGGCTGGCGCGGACCCGTCGCAACGCACGGCGGACGGCTACACGCCCCTGGCCTTGGCCGGGGATCGCCGGCCCGATGGCGCCACGACGGCGGTGATCGAAATGCTCGTCAACGCCGGGGCCGATTTGAACGGGGAGAGTGGACCCGGAGATACGCCCGTTGCGGACCCGGCGACGCCTGGAGCCGTAACGACGGAGCCCGATGACGCGGCAGGTGCCGATGCGGTGCTTTGTGATTGGAGTGCCGGAGACTATGCGAATTTCGGCTCACCGTTCGTGTTCCCGGTCGAGAGCGTAGCCGGCTGCCTGGCCGCGGGCACGAGCCCGGAGGTGCCGGAGCCACGCGGTCGGACGCCCGTATTCTGGCTCCCGGGGGGGAGTGTCGAGGTGCTTACCCTTTTGTTGGAGGCGGGCGCCGACGTGCGCGTCAGGAGCGATCTCGGTTTCACGCCGCTTCACGAGGTCGCCAGTTTCCGGCGCGGGGGCGCGGAGTATTCCCTTGGCGCCGCCCGAGCGCTCCTGCGGGCGGGCGCCGATGCCGACGCGAAGGGCCGGGAAGGGCGAACGCCGCTGCACGAGACCGCCGCGGCCGGGAGGGGCTCGCAGGACGCGGCGGCGGCGGAAATGGTATCCCTGCTGGTTGACGCAGGCGCCGACGTCAACGCCCGCTCGGAGAGCGGACAGACCCCGCTGCACGTGGCGCTGGACAATCCCGCCGCCGCGGCGCGCCTGCTGGAGCTGGTTGCGGATGCTGTCGCGCGCAACGACTCGGGCCGGGTCGCCGATCCGGTGAGCTGCGAGAACTTCGGTGCGCGGAGCTACTTTGCGCTGACCGATGGCGATCTTGTCACCAGGTGCATCGAAGCCATGACACGCCGGGGTGGAGCTTTGCCGTGGGAATCCCTACTGCAAGTGGCCGCGGGGTCCGCGCGTGATCCCGGCGTGATTCACGCGCTAATGAGGGCCGGAGCGCCACTCCTCGGGACCGACGGCGAGGGCCGGACTCCCCTGCACACCGCCGCTACGACCGGCACGCCGGCCGCGATGCGGGTACTCCTGGAGGCCGGTGCGGACCCAAACCGTCGCGTGGAAGTGTCCAGGCCCGTCAATCCGTGGGACCCGAAGGACTGGACGCCGCTGCATCTTGCGGCGCGGAACCGGGATCCCGGCGCGGTTGCCCTTCTGCTGGAGGCCGGCGCGGACGTGAATGCCCGCGTATACGGGTACGAGACCGCGCTTCACACGGCCGCTGGGAACGGAAATCCGCTCGTGGCGGAACTGCTGCTGGAGGCGGGCGCCGAGGTGGACGCCAGGGAGGCGAACGGACAGACCCCGCTCCATATCGCCGCGCGGGCAAACACCAGCCCGGCCGTATTGGCGGTTCTCCTGGAGGCTGGCGCCGACCTCGAGGCGCGGGCGATGCAACCGCGGGGTCTGGTTCTGCGGGGTTTGACGCCCATGTATCTGGCCGCGCTCGGAAACGGGAACCCGGAGGTAATCGCTACGCTCGCCGAAGCGGGCGCGATCGTCGACGCGGAGCGCGCCGAACTCCGGCCGCACTACCCTTTCTGGTCGTCCATCTCGAAGAGCGGGTTGCACAACTTCGGCGATTTGGGTCACAAGTCCCCCCTCCATCTCGCCGCGCTTTTCAACGCCGTACCCGCCGTTCTCGAAGCGCTGGTGCGCGCCGGCGCCGATCTGGAGCTGCGAAACAGGCAGGGCCAGTCCGCGCTGCACCTTGCGGCCCTCCACAACCCGTCGGTGTTTCCCACTCTACTGGCTCTGGGTGCCGATCCCGCCGTCGTGGACGACGAAGGCAACACGCCGATGGACTATGCCAGGCTGAACAGGGCCCTGCACGGATTGCCCGAGGTTCGACGGCTGCTGATCGGGGGGGAGGAAGGGGCGCGCTGAGTCGTTGGAACGCCACGGGGCGCATCCATCCCTCCGGATCCCACATTCGCGCGTCCTGACCCGACCTGCCCGGTCGAGCCCATGACCGATCGTTTGATCGAGGCGGGCAAGGACCGCCGTCGGAGGGACCCGGCCTCAAATCACCATCCACCACGGCGCGGCCAGCACTTCGGGCGTGCTCCACTCCAGTGAATCCCCCTTCATTCGTGGTCGTTCGCCAGTGCAGGATCTCGGCCTGGGTGGACCGCGAATCGCGCCACAGCAGCAGGTCCTGCAGGACCAGGTTCTCCAGGTGAGCGCCGCGCGGCTTCTCCTCCTGCGACAGGTGCGTGGCCAGACCGGCGTCGCTCCCATACAGCCTGGGGGACTTGAGCAGCCGCTTGGTGCGATTCACCGAATAGGCGGGAACGCGCACGAGCAGGTAGGAGGTCTCGAGCAGGTTCAGATAGCGATGCACCGTTGGTTGCGTGAGTCCGATGTCCCGGCCCAGGTCACTCTGGTTGACCGGTGATCCAAGGCGCAGGCAGGCGGCCTGTGAGATCGGCCTCCCTGCCCGTCGCCGTGCGGCGGCGGTCCGTTGGCTCGAAGAATGTCATGTGTAGTGGACTATTTCGTCCGCGTCCTGCGCCGACCATCTCGGTGAGCCAGTGTCCCTACTGGATCAAGCGATAGACCCGGACACTTCGCTATGCAACTCGTCCCTGTGTATCCCAAGGACGACCCTCCAACGTGCCCCTGCGTCCAGGCGGTGGGTACCCATCGGATGGACCAACTCCTGTCGATAAGCGGGCTCCTTAAACGGCGGATGCAGTCGTTCCTTGGATGCTGAACCGGGCCGGGTGATGTGAAGTGAAGATCCGGACGCTCTCGCGCTCGAGGTCGCTCACCGGATCACGCCATAGACTTGCACGCTTTCGCGCTCGAGTTCGTCCTTGTGCAGGCCGAGTACGTGGTCGTCACCCACTTCCAAGAGGAAGAAGCCCGGAGGCGTTTGCAGTTCGGCGATCACGTGTCCATCGCTATTGACCACCCTCCACCACGCCCCTTCAGCCAAGCGGAGGGAAGACTGCGGATTCACCAATACCCAGCGCATCACCGGATCCTTCAACGCGGGATAGGACATCACCCATACCCGGTCCGCGGGAGCCGCCACCAGTCGCGCGTAGGAAGGATAGTTCTCCGGATAAATGAAGGTGGTCCGTTCTGTCATGGTCTGCCCTCCCCCGGTCCACTCCCGATCCTCGAACGCCTTCTCCATGGCGTCGGCGGGAACCGGGACCGGTTCGAAGGGAACGGGCAGGATCGCGATGGTGTCACCCCTGAAACTCATCGCGAGGATGGTGTCCGACCCGGTGTCGCCGAGGTACACGCGATCGCGCGCGATCCCGTGGACCAGGTTCTTCGCGTATGCGTACTGGCTCTCGATTCCGTAGACAATCTCCGCATCCGGCAACACGGCGATCGTGTCGAGAAGCCCGGTTGCGGGGTCGAATCGCGCGATCGTCGCCGGAGGCCTCGGCTCGCTGGGTTCCAGACAATCGTAGTCGTGGCCGCGACCGACAGTGACCGAGATGACCAGCAGCATCGAACCGTCGGGGAGCAGGTGTTGGCCACCCTCGAGGCTCGTGCAGCGTCCGCGCGGTGGCAATTCGTAGTCGCTTGTGCTCACGTGCCGGCCATCGGGGCCGAATCGCGTGAGCTTCAACCAGGACTCCACAAGCACCGAATCCCCGGGAAGGCGGGTGAATCCGCCGAACGTCCGGAACTCGCCCGGCCCCTCGCCCTGGCCCCCGGCGTTGTAGAGGTGCCTCCCCTCCGGATCGTAGTACTTCAGCTCGAGGCTGCTACCATTCGCAACGACGATCCGGCCGTCGCCGAGACGCGTCGCTCCGAAGATCCGGTGGAGGAGATACCCCTCGCGCTCGTCGGTTCCGCCGATGACGACGGTGGGCTCGTCGGACAGGCTCCAGCTCTGGATTGTGCCCTGCGCACCGGAGCCCATTGCGTCGCCGCAGGAAGTGGCCCCCAGCACCGAGCTCATCAAGGCAACCGTCAGGAATGGAAGCCCGCGCCAGGACGCCATGAGGGATACGTGGTTCCTCGCACTCATTCTCTCCTCCACAGCCAGGGTCCTCACCAGGATCGCGCCAGCGTCCGCCGACGGTGAGGACGAAGCTACGCCCCGCGTGGAAGCTGTGCCAGCGCCGCTTCCACTCCTGTCAGGGCGTTGAACCCGGTGTCCTCACTCACACTCACTCATCGAATCAACCGATACAGCCGGACGCTCTCGCGATCGAGTTCATCCTTGTGCAGGCCGAGGACATGATCGTCGCCCACCTCAAGCAGAAAGAACCCTTCGGGCGTTCGCACCTCGGCGACCACCAGTCCATCCCGTCCCATCACCCTCCACCGCGCCCCTCCGTCCTCGGTGCGGCGATATTGTCTTGCGATCGCCACATCCGAGTGCCGCACCGGTTCCTTCAACGGTGGATAGGCCATCACCCAGACCCGGTCCCCCGAACCTGCCACGAGTCGCGCGAACCGCGGATAGTGATCCGGATAGATGATGGTGCCGCGCGCGGACCCCGTCGCCTCCCTGGCGTCGGCGGGGACGGCGACCGGATCGAAGGGCACGGGCAGCGTCGCGATGGTGTCGCCGCTCATGGTCATCGCCAGGACGGTGCCCGACCCGGTGTCGCCGAGATAGACGCCGTCGTCCGCAATCGCGTAGACGAGGTTCCGGGGATGGGCGTACCTGGTGTCTCCATACGACTCCTCCACACCCGGCAACTCGGCGATCGTGTCGAAAGCCCCGGTTGCGGGGATGAATCGCCCGACCAGAGCCGGAGGCTGCGACTCGCTCGGTATCGGACACCTCCAGTTGCCGTAGATGCCGACATAGACGTTGAAGACCGCCAGGATCGAACCATCGGCAAGCGGGTGCTGGCCACCCTCGATGCTCCACCTGCACTCTCCGGGCGGCGGCGGTTCGAAGGCGATAGAACCCGCGTACCGACCATCGGGCCCGAATCGTGTGAGCCCCGTTCCCGAGAGCACCAGGACCGAGTCTCCGGGAAGGCGGGTGACGCCCCAGAACCATTGAAACTCGCCCGGCCCCTCGCCCTCGCCTCCGGCGTCCAGGAGATGCAACCCCTCCGGATCGTAGTACTTCAGTTCCAGAGTGCTGCCGTTCAGGACGACGATGGGGCCATCGCCGAGGCGGATCGCGTCGACCACCTCGTGGAGCAGGTAGCCCTCGCGTTCGTCGGCGCCTCCGATGATGACGGTGGGCTCGTCGGACAGCGTCCAGGTGGCGATGCTGTCCGGCGAGCCGGAATCCGCGCGGTCGCCACATGATGCGGCGGTGAGCAAGGTCGCGAGGAGGGCAGGTGTCATGACCGCAATCCGGCGCGCTGACGGAACCACAGGGGCGGTCAGCCGTGCTTTCATGATCTCCTCCTCGGCGGTGTTCCCGGGAACCGATCGGGAAAACCCGGCCGGTGTTCAGGGGACACGCCGGGGTCACTGCGGGGTTGTATGGATCCGCCTTGGCCACGGAACGTACGTGATCAACTGTCCGTTGTCCTCTTGACACGCTGGTTGGACAGTCCGTCAGGCTCAGATCACCATCCACCAGGGCGCGCTCAACACCTCGGGAGTGATCCACTCCAGAGTATCGCCGCCGTGCAGCAGCAAGCCCGGGCGAGCGGCACTACCGTACTCCCTCCGGAAGCTGTGCAGGTGGGCAACGTCTCGAAGTCTCGGCCGGCGGGTGGCCTTCACCTCGATCGGCAGCAGCGCTCCCTCCGCTTCCACCACGAAACCCACCTCCTCATTCGTGGTCGTGCGCCAGTGCAGAACATCGGCCCGGGACGACCGCGAGTCGCGCCACACCAGCAGATCCTGCAGGACCAGGTTCTCCAGGTGGGCGCCGCGGGGCTCCTCCTCCTGCGAGAGGTGCATGGCCAGACCCGTATCGCTCCAATACAGCTTGGGGGACTTGATCAGCCGCTTGGTGCGGTTTACCGAATAGGCCGGAACCCTGACGAGCAGATAGGATGTCTCGAGCAGGTTCAGATAGCGATGAACCGTCGGTTGCGGCAGTCCGATGTCACGCCCGAGGTCGCTTTGGTTGACCAGTGATCCGAGGCGCAGACAAGCGGCCCTGACAAGGCGGCGGAAATCGGGAAGGGCGGAAATCGAGGAGAGCGCCTGCAGGTCTCGCTCGAGATAGGTCCGCACGTAACCGTCGAACCAGATCGCGCGTTGGGCGGAGTCGCCGAGGTGGACGGCGGGGAACGGGAATCCTCCGCGTGGGGCCAACGCCCGCCAATCCTCCCGCTGCCCGGCCCGGGCAGCAACGACATCCAGCCAATCACGGTCGGGAACCTCGAAAAACTCCTCCCAGATTCCGCACCGCCCGAGGCCCAGCTGCTCCCGCCGCGTCATGGGCCAGAGCGTCAGATAGCTTGCGCGGCCGGCCAGCGACTCCGAGACCCTCCGCATCAGGAGAAGGTTGGCGGAGCCTGTCATAAGAAAGCGTCCCGGTGTGCGCTCCCGGTCGATCTCCCGCTTGACCGCGCCCAGGAGACTCGGCTCGCGCTGAACTTCGTCCAGGGTGACCGGATGGGTGCCGCGGACGAGAGCGTCGGGGTTGCGGCGGGCGAGATCGAGGACATCGAGGTCGTCGAGGGAGAGGTATTGGCGACTGGAGGTGGCTGGGCTGGACGTCCGGCCGCCGCCGGCACTGCGCCCCGCAATGGCACGCGCGAGCGTGGTCTTGCCGGTTTGGCGCGCCCCGCAAACGACAACGGCGGGCATGACGCGCATCGTCCCGTCGAGGCGCCGGGAGACGACGCGCGGGAGAACTGGATTATTCATAGTGTGAATGATAATCATTCATGACGTGAATGAAAAGCTAAGGAGGCGGAGGCTGTGGATGGCCTGAGCTGCATATCGTGAATGGCAGCCCCCGCCGCAGTCGCAGCATACCTGGTTGGAGCGGCGGGTCAGATTTCATAATGCATGCGAACCCATTACATTACGACTGCGTTTCGCAGTCATCAACAAGAGGAGCTCAACTCAAGTGGGAGTACTGACCATCCGCAACGTGGACGATGCAGTGATCGTCGCACTCAAGAAACGGGCCAGGGCCAACCATCGCTCGCTGGAGGGCGAGTTGCGCTATCTGCTGGAGCGCCATGCCCTCCCCAAACGCGGGCTCGGCGTGGTGCGTGAGCGGGCCCGGATGTCCGCCGCCCTCAGAGCGACCCCGACCGTCCCCGGCGCAGAGAGCGACATGGCCGGGGAAGCCGACGACTGCCGGGACCCCCACGCCGCCGACGCGACATGGATGGGCGCGATGCGGGATGCGGGCGAAATCGTCGGGGACATCGTCTCTCCCGCGTCCGACCCGTCCGACTGGGATGTCCTGCGGCCGGAGACGGCCGGGTCCAGGCATCGCCGCCCGAAGGACGTTGACGGTCCATGAATCTCCTCCTCGACACCCACATCTGGCTCTGGAGCCTGCTGGACCCGGACCGGCTCTCGGACCGGGCGCGCAGCCAGTTGACCGAACCGGCGAACACGCTGGCTCTGTCGCCCGTGAGTGTCTGGGAGGCGCTGGTGCTCGCGGAAAAGGGACGTGTAATTCTCGATCCGGACCCCTGGAGCTGGATCCGCACCGCCCTGACCGTCCGGCCCATGCGCTCCGTCCCGATGACGCTCGACATCGCGTTTGGCAGCCGCGCCATCCGCCTTGGCCATGACGATCCGGCCGATCGCTTCATTGCGGCGACCGCGATGGTGCACGGGCTCACGCTGGTGACGGCGGACCGGTCGCTCCTGCGGTGTCCCGACATCGAGGTGCTGCCGGGCGCGTGATCTCGCCCGCGGTGGAACCGGGCGTGCCCTGAAGGCCGGAGCGCGGCCGTCAGATCACCATCCACCACGGCGCCGCCAGCACCTCCGGAGGAGGAAGGGATCAGGGTGACCGACAGTAGAATGTCAATTACACATTACATTTTGTCAAGTACAGCTGACTATCCGGGTGCGACGCATGTCAAAAGGTCGCGAGTTTACCGAATCAGCCCATACAGCCGGACACTCTCGCGATCGAATTCGTCCTTGTGGATCCCCAGGATGTAATCGTCGCCCACTTCCAGCAGAAAGTAGCCTTCCGGCGTTCGCAGTTCGGCGACAGACGATCCATCCCGGCCCACAATCCTCCACAGCGCTCCTCCATCCTCCGGTCGGCTGAACTGGCTCGGACTCTCCAAATCCCAGTGATCCAGGTGTTCCTTCGCAGGTGGATAGGCCATCACCCAGACCCGTTCACCGGGAGCCGCGACGAGTCGCGCGTAGCGGGGGTAGTGATCCGGATAGATATATGTCCAGCGGGACTCCCGCTCCCTGGGCTGTTGCCTGGCGTCGGCGGGCACGGGCAACGGATCGAAGGGTACGGGAAGGGTCGCGATGGTGTCGCCCCGGAGACCCATCTCGAGAATGATGTCGGACCCGGTGTCCCCGAGATAGACTCGATCCCGCGCGATCCCGTGGACCAGACTCTTCGGGTAGGCAAACATCCTGTCCGCGGCCGGGTAGCTCAGCTCGGCCCCCGGCAACTCGGCGATTGTGTCGAGCACCCCGGTTGCCGGGTCGAATCGTCCGATCGCTGCCGAAGGCCGCGGCTCGGTGGGGATCGGGCACCTCCGGGATTGGTAGATACCGGCATAGAGCGAGTAGACCATCAGGAGCGAGCCATCAGGGAAGAGGCGACCGTCGTGACACATGCAGCCCTGGCAGGGTGACGGTTCGTAGGGACTCGACCCTGCGTACCGGCCCTCGGGCCCGAATCGAACGAGTTGCGATGGCCAGGAAAGAGCAAGGATCGAGTCCCCCGGAAGGCGGGTCAGGTGGACCAGCGATTGAAACTCGCCCGGCCCCTCGCCCTCGCCCCCGGCGTCGAAGAGGTGCGTCCCCTTCGGATCGTAGTACCGCAGTTGCAGAGTGCTTCCGTTGGCGACGACGATGCGGCCATCCCCGAGACGCGCTGCTCCGACGATCTGGTGGAGGAGATAGCCCTCGCGTTCGTCGGCGCCGCCGATGACGACGCTGGGCTCGTCGGAGAGGGTCCAACTTGCGAGCGCGCCACCTGAGCCGGAAGCCCCGCCGTCGTCGCATGAAGCGGAGACGAGAAGCGAGGAGAGCAGAACGAGCCGTGACCATTGACACAGGCGCTCTGCCGATTCCGAGGCCGTGTTGACCGGGGGATTCATGATCTCCTCCGCCGTGTTGGCATCATCAGGAATGAGTCGGTTTCGAACCGCAAAGTGTTGCTGAGAGCGGCCCACCGCCTACGTTTTGACACCGCTGGCCACCGTAGGGGTTGCTGACTTGGGAGACAAGTGTTCGATGAACGCGCCGACGCCACATAGGAGACCCAGCCTCGGATCAAACTTGGCGTGGTGGCTGTTTCTGGCCGCCTGGGGCTGCTCCGAAGGTGTTGTGGAGTTGCCCCCGGCGACCGGATACAGCGTGACGGACAGCGCGGGTGTCCGCATGGTCGCACGGGACGAACTGGGCGTGGAGTACGTGCAGGTGTACGGCCTGGATCGGGGTGGGGCGCCTGGTCCTCCTTAGCTTTCCCGATCCGCCGTGCGTGCGGCCAGCGGCCGAGGGGTAGAAGGGCGCCATCGCCGCCGCCGACGTTGGTGACTTGGCCCGACCCCCTATATTCCAACACGGCGACCGAGGTATTCCGGAATCGTCGGTAGGGCCGGATACCCCGAACAAGAGGCAACGTCCATGGACCGAAGTCAGGAATGGCCAGGCTCGCGTTGGTGGCGTGTGGATCTGCACGCCCATTCCCCCGGGTCCAGGGACTTCCGTAGGGAAAACGACGACGAGAACGACTGGCCTGGCTGGGTTACAGCGGCATTTGCGGCCGGTCTCGACGCAATAGCGGTCACCGACCACAATACGGCCGGGGCGATTTCGGAGATCCAGTCCGCGGCCGGGAGCCTGCCGGACGCTCCGGTTCTCTTTCCCGGCGTAGAACTAACGGCCAGCGACGGGGTTCACCTGCTCGTCCTGCTGGATCCGACTTGCCGCGAAGAGCACGTGGAAGATCTGCTTTCCAGAGTAGGAATAGCGGTGGATGAGCGAGGGACCGAACTCGCGCGGTCGGGACTCAGCGTCGAGAAGATTCTCGAGGAACTGGGTGGAGACTCTCTCATCCTGGGGCCGCACGCCAACGGGCCCAAAGGGATCCTGGCCGTACACGACGGCCAACAGAGGCTGGCAGTGTTGAGGGACTCACGCCTGGCTGCCGTCGAGATCGATCCCAACCACAGTGTTGACGAGAGCTGGCTGGACGGTAGCAAAGCGGAGGTGGGTCGCCGGATCTCACGAGTATGGTCGTCGGACGCTCACGAATTGGAGGAACTGGGGCGGCGCTTCACATGGGTAAAGATGACCCGTCCCGACATTGAGGGGTTGGGTCTGGCTCTGATGGACGGGCCTGATTCTCTCAAGCCTGCGACTTCTGCCGAGCCCGGAGATCCCAATTCCCGTCACGGGGAGATGATCATCGAACAGATCACCGTTTCCAACGCCAGGTTCATGGGACGGCAGGAGCCGATGGTGGTTCGCTTCAATCCGTGGCTGAACGCGATTATCGGTGGCCGGGGGACCGGGAAATCCACGCTCGTGGACTTCTGCCGCAAGACGCTTCGGCTCGATTCGGAATTGGACGGTAGCGGAACCGGTGACGACGGATCGCTACGAAAGATCTTCGACCGCCGCGTGCGGGTCCCACCAAAGCGTGACCGCGAAGGGCTCCTTAGAGAGGAGACCCACATAGAAGTGACCTACCGCAAACACGATGATCGATTCGCGTTGTCGTGGAGTCCCGCTGGAGGGACGCCCTCGATCAGTCGCCTGAGTAAAGGGGGACGGACGCCCGAGGAAGGGAGTGTCTCGGAGCGGTTCCCGGTACGCATTTACAGCCAGAAACAATTGTTTGCGATGGCTCAGGATCTGGGGGCGCTGCTGACGGACATCGATCGGAGCCCTCACGTCCAAGCGACGGAGAGAGACCGTGAGATCGCTCACCTCAAGTCCAAGTATCTGTCCCTGCGTGCCCAGGCCCGTACGGCCGCGGCACGTGCGGAGGGGCTCAGCGCTCGACGGGCGGCGCTCAGTGACGCTCAGCACAAGCTCGACTTCCTTCAGGAAGGTGATCAGGCACGGCAACTGAGCGAATACCGCCGGAGGCGCCAGCAGGACGACACGTGGCAAGCTGTAGTGTCGGCGGCTTGGCAGAGTGTTCGTTCGGTAGCGGAAGGTGCGGAGCAACTGTCGGTTGCCGATCTTGACCTCGGGACCGCTGGCTCCGACGAAGATCCGCCACAGCAAGATCTTGAGAAGGCTCACGAAGCGCTCAGCCGCGCCGTAGCAGGCCTTCGGGGACGGGTACTCGACACCGTTGACGACGCGCAGCGGCAGATCGAACAGATACTGGCGGGAGAGCATGTCCTACGGTGGCAAGCGGCCTTGGAGGCCCGCGAGGAAGGGTTCCGGGAGGCGTCTGCCCAGCTTGCCGACCGGGGGATCCGTAGTCCCGGGGAATACCGGGGTCTAGTCGCGGATGCAGCCCGTCTGTGGCGGGAGATCGAGGGATTGGAGCGGGAGCGAAGTCGCGCGGGGGAACTCAGGCGGGAGGCCGAGCAGACCCTGGGACTTTATCGCGAGCGGCGCGAAGATCTGAGCAGCGCCAGAAACGCGTTCGCGGCGGAAGCCACAGGCGAAGTCATTCGCGTTGAAGTGATCCCTCTTGAAAGCCACCGTGGGCTTCCGCATGAACTGATCGGGATTCTGGGGACCGATCGGTTTGAAGCAGACCGCAAGGCTCTTTCCGAAAGGATCCGGCTTGGGCCGGGGAAGCCTTGGAGTTGGGACCACCTCGATTCGCTAGTGTCGGCCATCCGCGATTTCCAGGCGGACGAGTCAGAGGCTTGGACAGCGGAGGATTGGCGCTTCGAAGCGACGCTCAGGAAAGTTGCGCCCGAGAGCATAGATCGGCTGGCTCTGTACAGCCCCGATGACAACGTACGCGTGGCGTTTCGGGATCGAAACAAGGGTTGGCGACCGCTGAGGCAAGGCTCTCCGGGGCAACAGACGGCCGCCCTCCTGGCTTTCGTTCTGGGCCATGGCGAGGAGCCTATCATTCTCGACCAACCGGAGGACGATCTCGACAACACCCTGATTTACGATCTGCTGGTCAACCAGCTGAAGGAAACGAAGCTCAGGCGCCAGGTGATCGTCGTGACACACAATCCGAACATCGTGGTGCACGGCGACGCCGAGTTCGTTCTGGCGTTGGAAGCCGGAGATGGCCAGAGCCGAAAGGCTTGTGAAGGTGGCCTTCAGGAACAGAAGGTAAGAGACAGGATCTGCGAGGTCATGGAAGGCGGACAGGAAGCCTTCGCGAGTCGGTACAGGCGGATCATGCCCCTGGATCGGTCGGTGTCATGAGGGACACTCATGCGATGGCGAGGCGGATTCGGCTCGGGGAAGACTCGACCCTGGAGCTGAAGCGCATCCTCGTTGCCGGTAACAGGGTCACCGATCCCAAGCGCGACGATCTCGCGGACGAAATGGCCGGCATGGCCAACTCGCGAGGAGGGACGCTGGTTCTGGGTGTGGCGGATCGGACCCGAGAAATCGTGGGCATTCCTTTGCATCGAATCGACCTGGTCGAAGCATGGGTTCGGGAGATGTGCAACGATTCGATCAAGCCCCCGCTCGACGCGCAAATCAACAAACTGGAACTTCCAGACAGCGACGGCACTCTTCGCAACGTCATCGAGGTCGTCGTGCCCCGGAGCCTCTTCGTGCATGAGAGTCCGGGGGGCTATTTTCGTCGAATCGGGAGTTCCAGGCGAAGACTCCCTGCGGAGGTATTGGCACGACTCCTTCAGGAGCGCAGCCAGTCTCGCGTCATCCGGTTCGACGAGACGCCGATCCCGGGATCCTCGCCGGACGATCTCGAATCGCGACTGGTTATGCGTTTTCTGGCGCCGGATGCTGGAGCAGGGGAGACCCCGCTGACCAAGCTCCGACTCATCGCAAGGGACGAAGACGATATCGCGAGGATTACGGTTAGCGGGGCGCTGCTTTGCACGGCGGAACCGACGCAGTGGTTGCCTCACGCGTATGTTCAAGCAGTCAGCTACGCGGGCGAACGACGTGACGTGAACTACCAGATCGACGCCCGCGACTTCAGTGGTCCGTTGGATGAACAGATCTTTGAAACGCTGGACTTCGTGCGCCGAAACATGCTCGTGCGAGCCGCGAAAACGACGACTCGGACCGAGCGCCCTCAATTCAGCGAGAGGGCAGTCTTCGAGGCGCTCGCGAACGCGGTTGCCCACCGCGACTATTCCATGGCCGGTGCGCGAATCCGCCTTCACATGTTCGGCGACCGCCTTGAACTCTATGTCCCGGGCTCTTTAGCCAATACGCTCACGACGGACAGCATGCACCTTCGGCAATACAGCCGAAACGAGCTGGTCGTCTCGCTGTTGGCGCGCTGCCAAATGCCGGTTGACGGGAGTTTTGGGAGATCACGCATCATGGACCGCCGGGGGGATGGAGTACCGATCATCCTCGGTGAGAGCGACGACTTGTCGGGGCGGATGCCCGAGTACACCCTGATCGACGACAGCGAGCTGCGCTTGGTGGTCTGGGCGGCGTAGCGGGTCTAGCTCCCCCCGTCCAGCAACTCGAACACGCGCAGCACCGCCACGGCCGACACCCCCGGCCCCGTGATCTGCGGATAGCGCTCCGCGTGATCCGTCATGTCGATCCGCGCCGCCGCCTCCTCATACGACAAACCCTCCGCGTGCAGGGCCACCGCCTGTGCCTGCAGATCCCGCATGTAGTCCTGCAGATACGTGATCCGTTCCCTGTCCTGGAACGGGCTCCCGTGCCCGGGCAGCACCCAGTCGAACTCCTGCCCCTTCAGGTGCTCCAGGGTCTGAACCCATTCGTCGAGATAGCCGTCCCCCATGAACGGCAGCCCGGGCACCAGCAGGTCGCCGGTGACGATCACCCGCTCGGCCGGCAGGTGCACCACCACGTCGCCGCCGGTGTGGCCGCGGCCGAAGAAGAGCAGCCGGATCTCGCGGTCGCCGCGAAAAAGGGTCATCCGCTCGGACAGGGTGGTGTTGGGCCCGGTCGGCACGGTCGCGTCCTGCCCGGCCTGGTAGTTCTTCATGTAGGCCAGCATGCCTTCGGCTTCGGTACGCTCCTCTTCGTCCTCGATCCCCTCGATCCGCTCCTCGAGCGCGGCGATCTGCGCGGGCAGGCCCCCCAGAAATGTCTGGTACGACCGTCCCATCGAGCCCCCGTTCACGAGCATTTCCCGCGTGACCTCGTGGCCGATCACGTGGACGTCGGGCGGGTAGATCTGGTTGCCGTGGGCGTGGTCGAAGTGGAAGTGGGTGTTGACCACGTAGCGGACCGGCTTGTCGGTGAGGGCCTCGATCTCGTTCACGACGGCGTGCGCGGCGGCGGGCGAGATGTGCGACTCGACCAGGAGGACATCGTCTTCGTTGACGATGACGGCGCCGTGCGAGCCCACCGCGAGGCTGCCGGTTCCGCGTGCGTGGTAGATGCCAGGGACGACCTCTTCGAATTCGAAGGCGGGGCCCTCGAAGTCGGAGCCGGGCGGAAGGGGAGTGTCGGCGGGAGTGTCGTCGGTTCGCAGGTCGGGCGCCTGGCAGGCGGCGAACAGGCAGAGGGCGGTGAGGAGGGCGGTTCGCATGGGGACTCTCGCTGGGGAAGGGTGCGGTTTCCGGGCTTGCCTTACCCTTGCGCCCCGATTCCCGGCAGGCAAGATGAAGTGGCCCCCCTCTGTCCCCCAAGTCCCGCCTACGAATGACCATCCCCTACGCCATGTCCTGGGAAGAGCCCGCCTACGCCCGCGCCGAAGGATACGACCACGACCACGAGATCCTGGTCGCCCTTCCCCCGTCCTACCACGTCTCCCCGGACCAGAGCTATCCCGTGCTCTGGTCGATGGACGGCGCGATGGCCTTCGCCGTGACGGCCGGCATCGTCAACCTCTACACCGTGGGAAAGCGCATCCCGGAGATCATTGTGGTCGGCGTAGGGCACAGCAGCGAGACGGGCATGCTGGGACTCGCCAACCGCACCTTCGACCTGTTCCCGCCCGGCAGCGTCTGGTCGGATCCGGGCCTCGCGCGCGACCACATGAAGGGGATGGGATTCGACTTCGACATGGCCGCGCCGTTCATGAAGGGCAACCTGTTTCTCGATTTCCTGGTGGACCAGTTGCGTCCTTCGCTGGGCGAGAAGTATCGCATGGCCGACGATCACACACTCTGGGGACATTCGGCGGGCGGCGGGTTCGCAGGCTACGCGTTGCTGGCCCGCCCGGGCGCCTTCGGCCGCTTCATCATCGGGAGCGGGACCAACGGGCTCACGATCGATCTCGAGGCGGAGTACGCGAAGGACCACGATGACCTGGAGGCCAGGGTCTTCATCGGCATGGCGGACGGCGAGCTCAACCATACGGCGCTGTCCGCCCAGCGCCTGGTCAGCCGCACGACCCTGCTCGCCGAAAACCTGAGGCTGCGCGAGTATCCCGGCCTGGACCTTTACACACGACTTTACACCAACCGCGACCACTTCACCGTGATGCCGCTGGTCATCGGGGACGGGCTGCAGCATGTGTACGCGGACCTGATCGAGGGGCTGGAGAAGCCGAACTGGTAGGGGGTGGCGATTGGTCAGCGCCCCGACCGCGCCTTATCCTTGACGGCGTCCCGGCAAGTCACCCCCAACACGGAGGACCCGCCATGGTATCCGCCCTCAGTCTCTGGGCGCCCATCCTGCTGTCGGCCCTGCTCGTCTTCGTCGCGAGTTCGCTCATCCACATGGTGCTCAACTGGCACAAGAACGACCTGCAGGGTGTCCCCGACGAGGACGGCCTGATGGACGCCCTGCGCGCCTTCGACCTCCCGCCGGGCAACTACCTGGTGCCCCGCGCGGAGAGCCGCGAAGTCATGCGGAGCGAGGAGTTCCAGGCCAGGGCCAAGCGCGGTCCCTGCGCATTCTTCACCGTGTTGCGGGCGGGCGATCCGTCGGATATGGGCAAGCAGTTCGTCCAGTGGTTCGTCTACTGCGTCGTCGTGGGTCTGTTCGCCGGGTACGTGACGGGGCTGGCGCTCGGACCCGGCGCCGACTACATGGCCGTCTTCAAGATCGCGTCGACCACCGCGTTCATGGGGTACGCCCTCGCGCACGCGCAGGACGCGATCTGGATGTCGCAGGGGTGGCCCGCGACCTTCCGCAGCATGCTGGACGGGCTGATCTATGCGCTGGTGACCGGAGGCACCTTCGGGTGGCTGTGGCCATGACCGAGCTCGTCGGGCAGAGATGTGTGGCGTGCCGCAAGGGTGCGCCGCCGGCCACCGAGGCCGAGATCGCCGAGTTCAGCGGGCAGATTCCGGAGTGGGAGATTGTGGACCGGGACGGGATTCCCACGCTGGAGAGGGTGTTTGGGTTCGGGGACTTCGCGGCGGCGATGGCGTTTACGAACCGGGTGGGGGAGATCGCCGAGGAGCAGGGGCATCATCCGGCGCTGCTGACGGAATGGGGGCGGGTGACCGTAACGTGGTGGACGCACAAGATCAGGAATCTGCATGTGAATGACTTCGTGATGGCGGCGAAGACGGATGAGGTGTTCGGTGGAGCGTGAGTGAGATGAGAGGGTTGAACGCAGGTTGGACGACCGCCCTTTTGTTGGCTCTCACGCTTGGTTGCGGTACCGACGGCGGTGCCGATGCCGGAGACCTCGGCCGGACCTTTACCCCTGAGAGAATCGGCACTGCGCGGGTACCCATGAGCGCGAACGGGAGTGTCGCGCTGCTCTCGGATGAGACCACCGCCTGCGTCATCGACTCGTACGATGTTCAAGTCACCTGCGTGGACCGGAGCGGTGCGGTTGCTGGAGCTTTTGGACGGGAGGGGGAAGGCCCCGGCGAGTTCGCACGCCTCTCAAGAGTCCTGGGCGGCCCTGACGGTACCGTGGGGGCGCTTGATCTCGGCAATGACCGGTTCGGTGTGTACGAGGCGTCCGGAATCCTCCTGACCGAGGTGTCGCTTCCCGGTGCCGCCGTCGGCCTGAGCCCGGTCGGGCGCTTCGCGGAAACCCTGGCAGGTGTGTCGATCACGACCTTCGATCCCGCCGCGATCCGGGCCGGGGCCGGACCTGGAGGGCTCCTCACCGTGTTCGAGGTCGATGTCGCCTCGTCGGAACTGGTGCGGGAAGAAGAGGTCCCACCGGTCGACGCCGAAGTCGAATGCGGGCGGATTCTGCGCGGTTTCCCCAATCCTGGGGGTGGCTGGGTCTTCATCGCCTGCGAGGGACATCTGGTTTTCGTCGGGGCCGGCGGTGAACCGACGGTGGTCCGGGCACCTACCTACACCGGCGAGTTGCCGCATGACCGCGATGTGGCCGAGCGGACCGAGAGCATGAGCCTGCTGGCCACTGCCGGTATTCCCCTGGATCAGGAAAGGCTGGACCGGTTCCGGAACACTCCCAAGAACTATCACCTGCTTCTCGGACAGTACATGTTCGACGAACAGGGCCGGTTCTGGATTGCGACCCAGCGTGACCGGGACGAATTCTCCTACCTGGATGTGTACCTGCCCGGCGAAGCGGCATACTTCGGCAGCGTCAGGGTCTATGATCGCATCATGGGGTTCGACCTGCTGGGGTCGACGCTGGTGGTGGTGGTCGAGCGGCAGCTCGCACCGGACGATCCAGACGGAATCGCAGAGCGCGCGGTCGACTGGTACGATGTGAGCGAGTGGCGGTGAGGACCGCTCTACGGTTCACGAGGAGCGGAGTTGTTGGCGATCTCAACTTGACTAATTCGTAGAATACTTCAAATTAGTTCATCCATTTCGAAGTAATCTACGAAAAAATCGAGAAATGTACTCCCGTACGCTCAACATCAAGTTGCCTCCGGGCCAGTCCGCCTTCCTCTGGGGTCCGCGCAAGACCGGCAAGTCGACGTTGCTCAGACAGCGGTTTCCACTGTCGGCGCGCTTCGACCTGCTCGACACCCGGGTGATGCTCGAGTTTACGCGGGCGCCGTGGACGCTGCCGGAACGCGTCCGCGCGTTGGCTCCCGCCCAGCGAAAGCGTCCGATCCTCATCGATGAGGTGCAGAAGGTCCCGGCGATCCTCGACGAAGTGCACCGCCTCATCGAGGAAGACGGCTTCGGTTTCGTGCTCTGCGGCTCCAGTGCGAGGAAGTTGAAGAGAGGCCGCGCGAACCTCTTGGGCGGCCGGGCCTGGCGCTTCGCCTTGCATCCCCTCACTTGGGCCGAAGTTCCCGGATTCGACCTGCTCAGGGCGCTGAACCACGGACTGATCCCGTCACACTACGACTCCGCCGCACCCCGGCGGACGCTTGCGGGATACGTCGACGACTACCTCAAGGAAGAGGTCTTCGAGGAGGGGTTGACGCGCAACGCACCGGCTTTCGCCCGGTTTTTCGAGGCGCTCGCCTTCTGCCACGGCGAACTGATGAACTACAGCAACGTCGCCCGGGACTGCGGCGTCAGCTCGAACACCGTCAAGGAGTACTTCCAGATTCTTGTGGACACCCTGCTCGGCGTGTTGGTGGAGCCGTTCAGCCGACGCCGCTCGCGCGCGGTGATCACGAAGGCGCCGAAGTTCTACCTGTTCGACGTGGGCGTCGCGGGCTACGTCACGGGTCGTCGGATTGAGCGGCCAGCCTGTCCCGACTTCGGACGGGCCCTAGAGCACTTCGTGTTGATGGAGATCCTCGCGTATCGCTCCTATCGCGAGCACGACTTCCCGGTACGGTTCTGGCGGACGAAGTCCGGGCTGGAGTGCGACTTCGTGCTGGGCCGGGAGGGGGGCGTCGCGATCGAGGTGAAGGGTGGAACCAACCCGGGTTCCCGTGAATTGCGGGGACTGCGGGCGTTCATCGACGAGCACGGGCCGCGGCAGGCGATCATGGTGTGCAACGGGAGCGCGATCCGGCGGACGGCGGACGGGATCTGGATTCTGCCGTGGGAGCGGTTTCTGGAGCGGTTGTGGGGGGATGAGGTGGTTTTGTGAGTGCCGGTGGAGTGGGCTTGCGGCGCTTCTCACCCCGTCCGCAAGTTCCCTACGAGGCTGCGGACCGGCCGCCGCCCAAGGTCCAATCCGGGGAAGATGATCGATGGTGAACAAGAACTGCATCCTGGCGATTCTCGCCGCCTTCGTCACGATGTTTGTGCTCGGCTACGTCGCCTACGAGCCGTTGCTGGGCGGATTCTTTGCGGACAACGCGGGCACCGCGACGGGCGTGATCAAGGAGGCGCCGGTGTTCTGGCAGATCATCGTGGGGCAGCTCTGCGCGTCAACGCTGCTGGTCTGCGCGCTCTCGTGGAAGGGAGCGGAGAACGCCGCCGACGGATTCAAGGGCGGCGCGCTCGTAGGTCTGCTGCTGAGTTTGTATTTCGGGTTCATGACCCTGGGCACCATGAACACCAGCACGATGAACGCGGCGCTGATGGACGCGGTCGTGTCGGTGGTGCTGTGGGGGGTGGCGGGGGCGGTGGCGACGGTGGTGCTGCGGCGGGGGTAGGGGGGGTGGGGCGCGTATCCTCGTTGCATCCCTCGCTCGACAGGTCAGTGCGAAAAGTGGTCTTGGGGAGGGCGGCGGCGGTGGAGGGGCCGCGGGTGGATCCGAAGTTTGAGTTGGAGCGGTGAGGATGGCCATCAAGCTCGTCGTCGCCGTGACCGACTGGGACTGGTTCAACCACCTCCGTCGACTTCCCGATCCCCCGGAAGTGAATTTCTGGGCTCCTTCCAACACCGGTTTCAAGGCGCTGAGCCCGGGCGAACTATTCCTCTTCAAGCTGCACGCACCGAGGAACCAGATCGTGGGTGGAGGGATCTTCACGCACGCCACTTCGCTTCCCTGCTCGGGTTCTTCCCCTGTCGTGGTGGGCGGGCAAGGGGGAGGGTCGAATTATGGGGCGGGTTGGCGGGCTTTCGCAACAGCGGCGGTGGGATGAGCGTGGGTGGAGAGAGTGGAACAGCGAGGATGTAGTAGACGACGGGAGGGGCGATCCCCTTCGGCGAAGGCTGACGTGCCGCCGACCGGCCGGGGTGACCCTCTCGACCACTCCTCGCACAACGACTTGGTTGGGCGCGGAAGCCACCGGCGCTGGTGCTGAACGGGGAGGAGAGTAGCGGGTTGCCTTTCGGGATCGCGAGACTCGGAGGAAATTGCGTGGTCAGGCCGCGGAGCGCTCGCTCCCGGCAGGTGTCCACAACGAGACGGAAGGGAACTCGCAGACATGGCCGGAAGAGACTGGCTGGACGCCGTTCTGGGCCTGGGTCCGGAGTGGAAGGTCACGAGGGTGGAGCCGACCCGGGACCCCAAGGAACTTCGGGTGGAGTTGCAACGGACCGGAGGGAGCCCGTTGAGGTGTCCTCACTGCGGCGAGGCGTGCCCGGGCTACGATACGCGCCGCCGCGAGTGGCGGAACCTGGATGCCTGGGGCTACAAGACCTTTCTGGTCTGCAATGTCCCGCGGGTCCAGTGCCCGGAGCACGGGGTGGTCACGATTCAGGTGCCGTGGGCGGAGGGGAGCACGAGGTACACGATGGAGTTCGAGGCGGAGGTGATCCGGTGGCTCAAGGTGGCGAGCGTACAGGCGGTCGCCAGCCGGATGCGGCTGAGCTGGAACGCGGTGGACGGAATCATGCAACGTGCAGTGGCGCGGGGACTTGCGCGCCGCAAGACGAAGGCGGTTCGGCGCCTTTCGGTGGACGAGACCTCGTTCCGCCGCCGGCGCCAGTACGTGACCGTGGTGTCGAATCCGGAGACGGGCCACGTCGTGCATGTCGCCCCGGGACGGGGCAAGGACGTGCTCCTGGCGTTCTACGAGGGCATGGGAGAGAAGTACCGGGAGGCTGTCGAGAGCGTCAGCATGGACATGTGGGGGCCCTACATCTCGGCGACTCTGGCGATGATCCCGGACGCCGTGATGAAGATCGCGTTCGACCGGTTCCACGTGGCCAAGCACCTCGGCGACGCGGTGGACAAGGTCCGGCGGGCGGAGCACCGGGCGCTGGTGAAGGAGGGCAACGGGATCCTCGTGGGCACCAAGTGGCAGTGGCTGAAGGGCCCCAGACGGAAGACGCACGCCGAAAAGCTGGCGTTCGCGAGGCTCCGTGCGGGCACCCGCCGGACCGCCCAGGCCTGGGAGCTGAAGGAAGCGGCCGCGAACCTCTGGAACTACCGGAGCAGAACCTGGGCGCTGGCCGGATGGCACCGGTGGCTGGAGTGGGCATCGGACTGCGATCTGGAGCCGGTCCTGAAGACCGCCCGGATGATCCGGGAGCATCTGTGGGGAATCGTCAATGCGATCATCCTCCGCGCCACCAACGGACCGGCGGAAGGCATCAACAGCCGGATCAAGACAGTCAAGGTCCGCAGCCGCGGCTTTCGCAACCGGGAACGCTTCGCGAACGCCATCCTCTTCCACCTCGGCGGCCTCGACCTCTACCCCGATGGCCTGCGCACATGACCTGCTACCCACCAGAAAAGGGGAAGAACCCCTGCTCGATCGCCTGGGAGACGTTCCGGGAACTGAATGGCGCGGCAACCTTTTTGCAGATGCGGGACAGGATCATCAAGTACCGCCGAACATCCCTCGAGGATCGCAGCGATTTTTCGGTCGGATGCCGCATCCTGGCCCTGCCGTTCTTCTTCGATCGGGCGGACTGGATACCGGTGCCAGCGAGTTGGAGTCCCAACATCGTCAGCTTCAAGACCTACCGTTCCGATGAGCCGGACGGACGCAGTCTGTGGGATGCGGTCTCGGTCCGGCTCTCTCGTCGCGCGACGGACAATCCCCTCGGAACCGCGGCGTTCGGAAAGCCTCAGCTGGTGAGCCCGCGGTTGGGGCAGGGGGGATTCCGAACTCGTGTCATCGACGTGTACAAGCGACGCTGCGCCGTCACCGCCGAAAGAACATTGCCGGCCCTGGAGGCTGCCCACATTCGGCCCTATGCGAGGGACCACAGCCACGAGATCTCGAACGGCCTGCTCCTTCGCAGAGACATTCACAGCCTGTTCGACAAGGGTTACGTGACGGTCACTCCCGGGCACAGGTTCGAAGTGAGTGACCGGATTCGGGAGGACTACGAGAACGGTCGCGACTACTATCGGCTACACGGTCGAAAGGTGTGGGCGCCCGTGGATCTGGCTCTTCAACCCGACCCGGGCAGCCTCGAATGGCACAATGAGCACTGCTTCAGGGGTTGACCGTGGGCGAGCCGGTCTGGAAGGAGGTTGCTCGCCTCCCGGACAGGCCGACGCCCGCCCTCGACGAAGCCGGGGGCGCGACACCTGAATGACCGGCTACGACCGAACACGCGATACCCAAATCAGGAACGCCGCTTTCCAGTGGCTCGCGAGCCAATGCTCGATCTATGGAGAGGTCCTGCCAAGATCACTCCTGGCTGATGGATTCGACCTCGATGACCAGCGGATCCGGCTTCTCGGGCCCCAAGGCATCTTCAAGCCGAAAGCCATGGCCGTGCCCCTGTCGATCGCAACCGTGCCGAGCGGTCCGTACGGCGACGCGTTCGGTTCCGACAACCTGTTGCAATACGAATACCGAGGGACCGATCCCGATCACCGGGACAACCGCGGTCTGCGCCTTGCGATGCGGGACAGGCTGCCGCTGGCCTATTTTCACCGCATTCTGCCCGGAAAATACCTGGCGGTCTGGCCCGCTTTCGTGGTCGGTGATGCCCCGGAGCGGCTGACGTTCTTGGTAGATCTCGCAGCCGCCGAATCGAACCTGCTGGCGCCCGTGGAGTGGCAGGCTGTCGGATCGGAGGTCTGAAGTGGTCCTACTTCGTTGGACAGTCCGAGGGCAAAGCTAAGGTGGACTCCGGCTGGTTGTCGGAGCCCTCGGGAGCATTCGCTGTTCTGTCTTGAAGGGGATTCTACGGTCTGCGGTCCTTTGGGGCAAGGAAAAGGACGGATGCCAGGATGAGCCCCGCTCGCCGGGAGGGGGACCCGACCGGCGAGCGGGGCTTGGACACCTGTGGCGCGCGGCGCGCAGAATGGGCGTATCACCCGCTCCCCGCCGCTGTCTCGCGAGGGCGGTCGCCAGCCCCGCAATGATCCGCTGTTCACATCACCCTCGTGCCGTTACGGTAGGTCTCGCCTGGCGTGCGCCCGGCCAGCGCCGAGTGCGGGCGCACCTCGTTGTAGAAGTCGATCCACGTCCCGATGAGCCGACCGGCTTCCGGGCCGTCGCGAAGCTCGTGCAGGTACACGGCCTCGTACTTCAGCGACCGCCACAGCCGTTCGATGAAGATGTTGTCGAGGAAGCGGCCCCGGCCGTCCATCGAGAACGCCACGCCCGCACCCAGCACCCGGTCGGCGAACGCCTCGCTGGTGAACTGCGAGCCCTGGTCCGTATTCAGGATCTCCGGAGTCGTCCGGATGAGCGCGTCGTCCAGAGCCCCGATGCAGAACGAGGCGTCCATCGTGTTGGACAACCGCCAGGAGAGGACGTGCCGGGTGGCCCAGTCCATCACGGCCACAAGGTAGAAAAACCCTTGCGTCACAGGGATATAGGTGATGTCGGCGCACCACACGTGGTCCGCACGAAAGATCTCGAGGCCGCGCAGCAGATAGGGAAAGATCCGGTGCGCCGGGTTCGCCACGCTCGTGCGCGGCCGCCGGTAGGTCGCCTCGATCCCCATGAGTTGCATGAGCCGCCGGATCCGGTGCCGGCCAGCCGTGACACCCTCGCGGCGGAGATGCCGCATCAGCTGCCGGCTCCCGTAGAACGGATAGTCCATGTGGAGCTCGTCCATCCGCCGCATCAGGGCCAGGTTCTCCGCGCTCTCTCCCTTCGGCCGGTAGTAGAGCGACGACCGGCTCACGCCCAGCAGCACGCACTGCCTCGACAGGCTCAGCGGTCCATCAGGCTCGATCATCCCGAAGCGCTCCGTCCGGCTCAGCGCTTCAACCCGCGCCGAAAAAAATCCCGCTCGACGGTGAGCTCTCCGATCTTCGCGTGCAGGTCGTGGACCTTCGCCTCATGCTCCTTGGCGAGCTTCCGGCTCCCGCCCTTGGCGAACACCTCCGGCACGGCGTCGAGCAGCTGCCGCTTCCAGGCGCTCACCTGGTTCGGATGAAGCTCATGCCGCACGGCGATCGCCTGCACGCTGTCGCGCTCCTGAAGCGCCTCCAGCGCCACCCGGCCCTTGAACTCCGCTGTGAACCTCCGTCTCTTCCTGGCCATCTCGGTGCCTCCTGTTCCATAGTGGAATCCACCTTAACGACCTGTCCGAAAAACCGGGACCACCTCAGTCCGGCGAGAATACGCGATCGTGGAGGTGAAGCGTCGTTTGCACCAAGGTGAGTTCCGGGAGCGGGTGTTGCGTGCCTATCGCCACCAGTGCGCGCTGTGCCGTCTACGGCACGAAGTGTTGCTCGACGCCGCCCACATCATTCCCGACTCCGAGCCCGATGGTGCACCGGAGGTCAACAACGGACTGGCCCTCTGCAGACTGCACCACGCCGCGTTCGACCGGTTCTTTGTGGGGATTCGGAAGGACTACGTCATACAGGTCAGGCCCGATGTCCTCCGGGAACACGACGGGCCCACGCTGCGACACTCGATTCAGGGGCTGCACAATCGGCGGATCATCTTGCCGCGGAAACGGGTGGAAAGGCCGGCGATCGATTTGCTCGCGGAGAGGTATGAGCGATTTCGTGACGCCCCAATTCCCGTTTGACCCACCCGACTGGGTCTACCGAGAGGTGCAATCTCATCAGCGGTTGGGCACTCGTCAGGGCAGTTGTCCGAGCAACAGGGAAGTTCTCCAGCTCCGCATCACCTGCTCGGTATACTGACGTCGGAACGGCCGCGTACCACGAACCCCCACGCGTGCCGCCAGACGCTCAAGTGATACAACCGAGTCGAGATATCCCAGCGTGTGAGCAGCCACCACGGCAGCCTTGTCGCAACTACACATTCGAAAGCTGTCCGTGAGATCGACAGCGATAGTCAGCAGATCGCGTTCACCGGCGTCCAGGCGGTGCGCGTCTGGGTAGCGGAGTCCAAACTCGACTTTGGCTACGTCGGAAACGTCCAGCACGGTGGCGCGCAGGATGTCTCTTTCCGAGACCCGGACATATCCGGGCCTGGACGCTTCTCCTCTTCGCAGCTCTTCCGCGCATTCGACCGAAGTCGCGATGGACAGTTGTCCCGTGATTGCGTTCCAGCAACCGGTGTCAACGGCCTCGATCACGATCATGGTGTCGACGAGCACGATGTTGCCCGGGGACCGAGACAGCGCTCTCAAGCCTCGAAATACGTCTTGTGACCATAGGCCTGGAGGATCTGCGCCAACCCCGTCATCGAGACCCCGAGAAGCTTGGCCCCTCGCTGGAACGAAAGTCGGCCCGCGTCCAGGGCTGACCCAACCTGGCCCACGAATTGCCGACTGAAATGGGGAGCTTCCAGGGTCCGGCACGCCGGGCGACGCTGCTCACCCCAAAGCCCGTCGTCGATCGCTTCCACATCCGTCCGAGAGAGCAGGCCCAGATTCTGCAGGCGCCACCTGCAGGCCAGTGAGGAGACCCCCATCTCGCCGGCAACGTCCGTCACACGCGCACGAACCTCCCGAACCCCGCTCGTGTTCTCCCAGGTCCCCCTGAGTTCTTCCGCGGGCATGAGAAGCGCCCCCGCGAAGTTGTCAGCCAGCTTCTCCACCCGCCACCGCTTCCCCCGGCGCGACGCATCGACCGATGCCGTCCGCTCGGGCGGAAGCGCGTCCCAGGTGAGTAGATGGAACAGCTCGTGAGCCAGGTCGAAGTTCCTTCGTCCCTCGGACTCGTCCCGATTCACGAGCGCGCAGTTCAACCCTGGCACACGGGAGGCAGCGCCCGATATTCCCGGGGGCGTATCGACGTACAGGACCAGGATGTGGAGCCGATCCTCCATCACGGAGCGGAGATGGTCCGCAGGACGGGAACCGAGCTTCCAGAGATCCGCTGCCGCTTCACCGGCGGCCTGCGCATCCTCGAAGGTGGAGTGCGGATTCAGATTCAGCTTGTAACCCAGCCATCGCGGTGGATCGCCCGCTTCCCGGGACAATTCGCGGTACAAGGCGATCCATCTTCCCGCCTGCTCCTCGAACCGGTCGAGCACCCGCTGCTCGACGGCACCGTTGGTCCGGAATGCAAACTGTCCCTCACCCACCAGCCGGAAGGGGTCGGTGAGGTAGTCCAGGTCGACACCGAGAATCCGCATGGCTCCGATCATCTCCCGGGCGCTCAGGCGGCGGTCCCCGGCTTCAATGCTGGCGATGGTCTGGCGATGTCGCAGGCCCAGAGCGTCAGCCAGCTCCTGCTGGGTCAGACCGGATCGCTCGCGGGCCGCCTTGAGGCGCAGACCGATCACACCTGATTGCATTGACATGAAGGCAAGCTAATCTTGCACTGATGCTATTGCAAGAAGAATACGGGAGATTCCTTGGCGCCCGGACCCCGCCCCCCTACCGAAACCTCTCCTGCAACCTCTCCAGCTTCTCCGCCCCCGGACACAGCTCCGCAAACGGATAATCCACCAGCGGCTCCTCCACCGTCCCCTGCAGCCCATGAAAGTCCGACTCCTCCCCAACCCCCCCCGCCTCCTCCACATACAGCAGCCCCGTCGCCACCTCCCCCGCCCGCTGCCGCTCCCTGATGTACCCATACACCGCGTCCCGATCCGTCGGGTCGTAGTTCCCCGGCACCTTCCGAAACCTGATGCTGCTCCCGTCGTGCAGCTTCACCGTGCGCACGTCGCCCTCGTCGTATGTGGCCGCGATTTCGTGCGCGGGCGGCACGAAGTCGGCGTACACGAGCTGGTTGTAGTTGTCGCGCGTGTACTGGTAGCTCTTGGTCGAGCCGTGGTGGTCGTTGAAGGTGACGCAGGGGGAGATGATGTCGATCAGAGCGAATCCACGGTGACGCAGGCCCGCCTTGAGGATGGGGACGAGCTGCTCCTTGTCGCCCGAGAAGCTCCGCGCAACGAAGCCCGCGCCCAGGTTGAGCGCCAGCAGCACCGAGTCTATTGGGTGCTCCCGGTTCACCTGGCCCCGCTTCGCCGTGGAACCCACGTCGGCCGATGCCGAGAACTGCCCCTTCGTCAGCCCGTACACGCCGTTGTTCTCGATGATGTAGAGCATGTCCACGTTGCGCCGGACCACGTGCGCGAACTGGCCCATCCCGATCGAGAGGCTGTCGCCGTCGCCCGAGACGCCGATGCACAACAGCTCCCGGTTGGCGGCGTGCGCGCCGGTGGTGATCGACGGCATGCGGCCGTGGACGCCGTTGAAGCCGTGGGCCTCCTGGAGGAAGTAGGTGGGGGTCTTGCCGCTGCACCCGATCCCCGAGGTCTTGGCCACGCGGTGGGGCTCGATCTCCAGTTCCCAGAACGCCTCGATGATCGCGGCGGTGATGGAGTCGTGGCCGCAGCCGGCGCACAGCGTGGACATGGTGCCTTCGTAGTCGCGGCGGGTGAGGCCGAGGCGGTTGCGGGTCAGGGCCGGGTGGTGGATGCGGGGTTTCTTGATGTGGCTCATGGGGTGGCTCCCTGGGGGACCGCGCCCAATTCGACGTGCTCGGCCAGCCCGTCCATGACGTGGTGGCAACTCATGGGATAGCCTCCGTAGTAGAGGATCGAGACCAGCGACTCCTTCGCGGCCCCCGTCTCGGTGATCAGCAGCTTCCTGAGCTGCCCGTCCCGGTTCTGTTCGACCACTAAGTTGACCTTGTGTGCGGCGAGGAACGGCTCCACGTCGGGGTGGAAAGGGAAGGCCCGGATTCGCATGTAGTCCACCTCGATTCCACGCTCCGCCAGCGCCTCCACCGCCTCGAGCACCGCCCCCCGGCATCCCCCCACCGTCACCAGCCCGACCTCCGCCCCCTCGCGCACCCGAATCTCCGGCGCGGGCAGATGCGCCGCCGCCCCCTCGATCTTCCTCCCCACGCGCGCCAGCACATCCGCGTACGGCTCCGAGTCCTCGGTGTAGTTGCCGTAACGGTCATGTCCCGATCCACGCGTCAGATAAGCCCCCTTTGGGTGCACCCCCGGAAGAGTCCGCGCCGGGATCCCGTCCCCGTCCACATCCAGATACCTGTGAAACGGACCCGTCGCCGCTTCCAGCTCCTCGGCCGTCAGCACCTTGCCCCGGTCCGGCCGGTACGCGTCGTCCCATTCCAGCTTCGGCACCACCCAGTCGTTCATGCCGATATCCAGGTCGGTCAGCACGAAGATCGGCGTCTGGAACCGCTCCGCCAGGTCGAACGCCTTCACCGCGAAATCGAAACACTCGTGCGGATTCGCCGGGAAGATCACGATGTGCTTCGTGTCCCCGTGCGACGCATACGCCACGAACTGGATGTCCCCCTGCTGCGTCCGCGTCGGCATCCCCGTCGAGGGCCCCACACGCTGCACATCGAAAAACACCGACGGCACCTCCGCATAGTACGCCAGCCCGATGAACTCGCTCATCAGCGACAGGCCCGCCCCGCTCGTCGACGTGAACGACCGCGCACCCGCCCACCCCGCCCCGATCACCATGCCCGCGGCCGCCAGCTCGTCCTCGGCCTGCACGATGGCAAAGCGGTTCTTTCCCGTCTCCGGATCCTTGCGGAACTGGTGGCAAAATGCGGTGAAAGCGTCAACCAGCGAGGTGGATGGCGTGATCGGGTACCACGCGGCCACGGTCGCCCCCGCATACACGCACCCCAGCGCCGCCGCCGTGTTGCCGTCGATCACGATCGAGTCCCGGTTGCCGTCCATCGGCGCCAGCCGCACGGGCAGCGGGCAGTCGAAGTGCTCCCGCGCATAGTCGTGGCCCAGGTCGATCGCGAGGTAGTTGGCGTCGAGCAGCTTGGCCTTGGCGGCGAAGGTCTCCTTGAGCAGCCCGCGCACGATCTCCATGTCAATGTCGAGCAGCGCCGCCAGCGCCCCCACGTAGCAGATGTTCTTCATCAGGATCCGCACGCGCGATCCCTTGAAGTTGTCGACGGTCATCTTCGCCAGGGGGACGCCCAGGAAGTTCACGTCGTCCCGGTCGAGGTCGCGGGGCAGGGGCCAGCTGGAATCGTGCAGGACCCAGCCGCCGGTGGTGACCTCTTCGATGTCGCGCTGGTAGGTCGCGGGGTTCATGGCGACGACCAGGTCGAAGCGGGCGGTGCGCGCGGTGTGGCCGTCGGCGTTGGCGCGGATCTCGTACCAGGTGGGCAGGCCCTGGATGTTCGAGGGGAAGAGGTTCTTGCCCGAGACGGGGATCCCCATGCGGAAGATGGCCCGCCTGAGGAGTCCGTTTGCGCTGGCCGAGCCGGTGCCGTTGACCGTCCCGATCTTGAAGGCCAGATCGTTGACCCGCGCGAGGGCGGGAGGAGGGCCGCCGTTCGCGGAGATTCGGCTGTCGCCCGTCATCGGACCGCGCCGGCCTCCGCGAGTTCGGATTCGCCGACTGCCGCGGGCGCACCGGCCAGGTCCATGATCGACATCCCCGGGTGCAGCTCGCCCGCCGCCAGCCCCGCGTACGGGATCAGCAGGTCCGACTTGCGCATGTCCCAGGCCGCCGTGGGACACCGTTCCGCACAGAGCCCGCAGTGGATGCAGAGGTCCTCGTCCTTGACCATGATCCGTCCGGTCTGGGGGAGTTCCTCGGAGATGAACAGGGGCTCCTCCGGGTAGTTCAGCAGCGGGGCCGTCAGCCGCTGGGTCAGGTCTTCTTCGGGGCCGTTGTGGGTGATCGTCAGGCAGTCCAGGGGACAGATGTCGATGCAGGCGTCGCACTCGATGCACAGGTTCGCCTCGAAGTGCGTCTGCGCGTCGCAGTTGAGACAGCGCTCGACCTCCTTGAGCGTCTGTTCGATGTCGAACCCCTCCTCGACCTCGATGTCCATCCGCTTGAAACGCTCCTGCAGGTCCACGTGGCGCATCTTCGCGCGCTGGGCCTCGTCGTAGTCGTTGGAATACGTCCACTCGTGCAGGCCCATCTTCTGGCTGATCAGGTTCATCCCCTCGGGGGGACGGTCGGTCAGCGACTCGCCGTGGCAGTACGCGTGAATCGAGATGGCCGCCTGGTGGCCGTGCTCGACCCCCCAGATGATGTTCTCGGGTCCCCAGGCCGCGTCGCCGCCCATGAAGACGCCGTCCCGCGAGGTCATGAAGGTCGTCTTGTCGACGATCGGCATGTCCCAGTTGTTGAACTCGATCCCGATGTCACGCTCGATCCAGGGAAACGCGGTGTCCTGCCCGATCGCGAGGATCACCTCGTCGGCCTCGATGACCTTGGTGTCGTGCACCTCGGCCTTGAGCCGCCCGTTCTCGCACGGGTGCCAGCTGACCAGGTCGAAGACCATCCCCTTCACCTTGCCGTCCTCGATGATGAACCGCGACGGCGAGTGGTTCTCCAGGATCTCGACCTGCTCCTCGATCGCGTCCTCCAGCTCCCACGGCGACGCCTTGAAGTACGGCTTGGTCTTCCGCGCCATGACCTTCACGTCGCTGGCGCCCAGCCGCTGGGCCGTGCGGCAGCAGTCCATGGCCGTGTTCCCCACGCCGATCACCAGCACCCGGTCGCCGCACTCGTCGATGTGCCCGAAGCGCACCGATTCCAGCCACTCGATACCGATGTGGATCTGCTTCGAGTCCCACCGCCCGGGCAGGTTGAGTTCCTTGCCCTTGGGCGCCCCCGAACCGATGAACACGGCGTCGTAGTCCTCTTCCAGCAGCGCCGCCAGGCTGTCGATCGGGTGGTTCAGCCGCAGGTCGACCCCCATGTCGAGGATGTAGTCGATCTCCTCCCAGAGGACCTGTGCGGGCAGCCGGAACTCGGGGATGTTCGTCCACATCAGCCCGCCGGGCTTGGCCAGCTTCTCGAAGATCGTGACCTCGTAGCCGAGCGGCAGGAGGTCGTTGGCGACGGTCAGCGATGCGCACCCGGCGCCGATGCACGCGATCCGCTTGCCGTTCTTCTCGGTGGGGATCTCGGGGAGGTAGGGGCGGATGTCGTCGCGCAGGTCGGAAGCCACCCGCTTCAGCCGGCAGATCGCCACGGGCTCGCCGTCCAGGCGCACGCGCCGGCACACCGGCTCGCAGGGGCGGTCGCAGGTCCGGCCCAGAATCCCCGGGAAGATGTTCGACTTGCGGTTGAGCAGGTACGACTCGGTGTACTGCCCGTTCGCGATGAGCCGAATGTACTCGGGGATGTCGGTGTGCGCGGGACACCCCCACTGGCAATCGACCACGCGGTGGTAGTGGTCGGGGTTCCGGGTGTCCGTGGGCTTCATGGATGCAATCATGTATGCAATCTAGTCCGTTTCGAGGCCGGGACGAAAGAACTACTTCGGGGGGAGGGTGGCAAGGGCGGTGGCGGGGGTCAGGATGGGGATCGGGAAGGCGGGGGTGAGTGCGATAAGGTCCTTGTCGCCGGTTACGAGGGCGTCGGCCTTTGCGGCCAGGGCGAGCTCGAGGAAGGGGCGGTCGAAGGGGTCGCGGCAGGCGGGGAGGGGCGGTGTGGTGGACACGATGACCGACTCGCAATACGGGAGGTAGTCGGCGAGCAGGTCCTCCCGCTCGCTGGGGGTCAGCTTGAACTTGGGATAGCAGAGCACCCGGAGCAGCTCGGTGGTCGTCTCCCGGCTGACGAGGGGCACGATGACCCCGGATCGCCACGCGTCGCGCAGCCGGGTCACCCTGCCGGACGGGAAGAGCAGGACGGAGAGGAGCACGTTGGTGTCGAGAACCCAGCGGGTGCGAGTCACCTGCAAGATGGCTCGCGTCGGCTGCCCCGGGGTGCGCAGGTCACGCCGCGGAATCGTCCGCGCGAGTCAGAGCACCCGAGTCCGCCGGGCACATGCGGGTCACCACACTTCGTCCCTTCGGCCACGTGCAGGTCATTCGCCTCGGCGAGCCCACTCGACAGCGTCCGCGACATCCCCCTCGGTGATCCCGACCTCGGCCAACTTGGCGCGGACGGCGTCCGCGCGATTGACCCGCACCGGCGTCAGCACGATCCGGCCGTTCTCGTTGGTCACGTCGAAGTACTCGGTGCCGCCGAAGTCGGAGATCACCGCCTTGGGAAGGGTCAGCTGGTTCTTGGAGGTGAGTTTGGCCAACATGGGAATCAACTTTTCCGTGAAGTAAGGAATCCTTTACACATTACCATGAGAGGCGCTGTCGTTCAAGGTTCGCGCCTGACCGCATTCGCGCCTGACCGCAAGATTCGCACGCCAGGACTGTCCACGTCGCATATCCCGTCCGCGATCCGTCGTTCAGCGCTTTCCACACTGGCCACGTGGTCCCCACGCACATACTCTGACCGTCATCCAGTCCCCCCTGATCCACGCCCGCAAAGAGGCCCCGTGTCCGAATCATCCTCCACTTCCGCGACCGGCCCAGAGGGGGACAGGCCCTCCACCCCCTCCTTCGACGACCTCAAGATCCCCGACATGAGCCCGCGCAGCCTGCTGCGCCAGTTCGGCCCCGGGATGATTCTCATGATGACGGGGATCGGCACCAGCCATCTGGTCACGGCGCCGACCGCGGGCGGGCGCTTCGAGTTCGCGCTGCTGTGGTGCGTTCTGCTGGCGTACGTCTTCAAGTACTATGGCTTCGAGCTGGCCTTCCGGTTCACCAACGCGACCGGCAAGAGCCTCATGGCGGCGTATGCCACGTCGCGGGGGAAGCTGCCGGTGTGGTACGTGCTCGTAACGACGGTCATCCAATGCGCGGTGGGGCAGGCGGGCCGGCTGATCGCGGCGGCCGCGGTGCTCTACTACCTCTTCTCGGGGCAAATGGGCTTTGCGGTGCCGCTGTGGGGATGGGCGGCCTTCCTCGGTGTGATGTCGGTGACGATCCTGCTGTGGGGACGGTACGCCGCGCTCGAAGCGGGGGCCAAGATCGCGGGCGGTCTACTCTTCGTCTCGGCGGTGATCGTCTACTTTGTGCGTCCCGCGCCGATCGGCGAGCTGGAGCACTTCCTGATCTTCGACGCACCGCCGGGGTCGTGGCTGGTGATCGCTGGCTTTCTCGGGCTGCTGCCGACCGGGATCGACGTGTCGCTGCAGGCTTCCGAATGGGGGAAGGCCAAGCGCGCCGGGATGGCACGGATTCGGGACCGGCTCGAGGCTGCGGGCCTTGCGCCCACCTTCGACCCGTTCGCGCCCAAGACGAGCGATCTGACCGTCGATGTCCGTCGGTTGCCCCCGCGCGCGCTGGAATACAGCCGTCGCTGCTTCAGAATCAGTCTGTGGGACTTCCGGCTCGGCCATGTGGTGTCGTTCGTGATCGCGACGATCTTCCTGCTGCTGGCCGCCGTCTGGCTGTACCCCAACCCGATCGAGGGACGGGCGGTCATGGGCGAGATCGCGGGGATCTTCACCGATAGCGTGGGTCCGTGGATGATGACGATCTTCATGATCGGGGCCTTCGCGGCGACCTTCTCGACCGCCTTCAACTACTTCGACGGCTGGCCGCGGATCGTGGGGGCGTGCTGCCGCAATCTCTTCCGGCCGACAGCGGCGCTTGCGGGGACATCGGCGGACCGTCTGACCATCGAGCACCGTCGCCGCTGGTACTCCGAATACAATATCTACCGGGTGACGATGCTGTTCTCACTGGTGGCCGCAGTGGTCTTCATCGCCGTGGTGCCGCGACCGGTGTTCCTCGTGCTGGTGGCGTCTGCGCTGGCCTACTTCGTGGCGCCGGTCATCTTCTGCCTGAATTTCCATTACTGCCTGAAGGTGATCCCGAAGGACGACCCGCACTTCTACCCGTCGGCTTTTGCGCGCGTGTTCACCTGGATCAGCATCGTGGTGTTCACGGGTATGAGCCTGGTCCTGATACTGGGCCGGATCTTCGAGGTAACGCTGTTCGGGGGGTGAGGGTGGCCCGCGGGCTGCGAAGGTCGCGCAACAAGAAACGTTGCGCGGGTGGTGAAACATGGTCAGGGCTTGTCAGCCGCTTTCCCGTGCCGATCGAAGAAGGCGTCCGTTCTCGCGGGAAGGAGCAGATCGTCCGAGATCGCTGCGATCTCTTCCGCTTCCTGCCAGGCCTGTTCAAGCAGCCACAACTCGCCCTCCAGGGCTCTCCGCTCCTGTTCTTCCTGAAGCGCCATATCGAGGGCCAGCCAGACTACTCTTTGGAGGACGATGCGGCCATGCGGCACGCGGAGCGGAGCGTCGCTGGAAGCTACCCCGGATACAGCCTCGCCACCTCCGCTCGCTGCCGCACCAGCGCGAGCACGATGTCGATCGCGGGCGTCGCCACCCCGACCAGCCTCCCCAATTCCTGCACCGAAGTCACGAGCGCGTCGATCTCCATGGCGCGGCCCTTCTCCAGATCCTGCAGCATCGAGGTCCGGTGCGCCCCCACCGCCACCGCCCCCTCAATGCGCCGCTCGATGCCAATGCGCAGATGCACCCCCAGCGCGGCGGCGATCTCGCGCGTCTCCTCCATCATGGCGCGCGCGACGCCTCGCGTCCCCGGCTCGGTAGCCACCTTGTCCAGGGTGGCCAGCGTCAGCCCGCTGATGGGGTTGAAGGAGACATTGCCCCACAGCTTGAGCCACATCTCGTGGCGGATGTTGCGCACCGGTGCCCGCACCCCGGCCCCGATCAGGGCCCGACTGATCGCCTTGACGCGCGCGGTTTTCGCTCCCGACGGCTCACCCAGCGTGAATCGGTTGCCCGACAGATGGCGGATCACCCCCGGTTCCGCGATCTCGCTCGCCACGTAGACCACGCACCCGATCGCGCGCTCGGGACCGATGCCTGTCCACTGGCGACCGCCGGGGTCCACGCTCTCGAGCTGGAGCCCCTCGTAGGGCTCCCCGACCTTGTAGAAGTACCACCAGGGCAAGCCGTTCTGCGCGGTCACCACCGCCGTTTCGGGTCCGAAACAGCGGCTGCATGGCGTCCACGACCTTGGGCGCGGAGTGCGCCTTCAGCGTGACGATCACGAAGTCCTGCGGTCCCGCTTCGGCAGGATCGTCGGTGCAGAGGGGGCGGGCCACCAACTCCTCGCCTTCGATCAGGAGCCGCACGCCATCCCGCTGCATTGCCTCCATGTGGGGCCCTCGCGCGATAAGCGTGGTGTCGGCCCCCGCCAGCGCCAGTTTCGCCCCCAGATAACCGCCCGTCGCCCCCGCGCCGTAGATCGCGACCCTCATCGCAGGCGCCCCTGCACGGGCACTACGCCGGTCCTTGCCGATGTCGTTCCCGTGTTCCGGATCGTCGCCCTCATCCCCCTCACCCCCCCAACCCCAGCTGATCCGCCAACCCGATCCGGCGCAGCTTGCCCGTCGGCCCCTTCGGTATCTCGTCCAGGATGACCACCTTGCGCGGCACCTTGAACCCGGCCAGCCGTCCCGCCGCGAAGTCGCGAATCGCACCGGGGACGGCCTCCGCCCCCTCTCGCAGCACCACCGCCGCGGCCACCTCCTCGCCCAGCTTCGAGTGCGGCATCGCGAAGGTGACCACCTGCTGCACGGCCGGGTGGTCCATGAGCACCTCGTCCACCTCGCGCGGCGAGATCTTCTCACCGCCCCACGCCGCGTAGCGCGTTCCCTCACCCCTCCGGCAACGCCAGCGCCACCAACTCCCCCGCCCGGCCCCGCGCCCCCACCGCCACCACGACGTACTGCCGCCTCTCGTGCATGTAGGTCATCGGCAGCCCGGTCTGGTTGGCGGGGAGCTCGATCTCGGCCACCACCTCGCCCGTGGCCTTGTCGTGGGCGCGCAGCATGTTCCCCCCCGACCCGAACGCGGCGTACATCCCACCCCCTTCTCCCGCGAAGAGCAGGGTGCGGGTCACCAGGATGCCCCCGCGGTCCGGCCGCCCGGTCCTCCCCACGTCGATCCCCTCGAGCGCGGGATGATTCTTCACGTAGTCGGGTGCGTCGCCGTTCGGCACCTTCCACGCGATCTCGCCCGCGTTCAGGTCGATCGCCGCGATCGTGCCCCACGGCGGCTTGAAGAGGGGCAGCCCCTGGGGGCCGCCGCCGCGCCGCAGACGAAGAGCCCCTCGGCCCTGGATGTAGTCCATCTCGGAAGCGTCGGGGTCCTGGACGAGAGTGATCACGCTGGGTGCGGTCGCCGACTGCACATAGAGGTAGCCGGTCTCGGGGTCGAGAGCGCCGCCCGGCCAGTTGGCGCCTCCAAGCGACCCCGGCACCATGAGCGTGCCCTGCGTGCCACCCTCCACGGCCAGGGACGGCGGCGTGTAGAGGGGGCCGTGGCGCAGTTGTGCCAGGATCTCCTCGGCCTCGGCGCGAAGTTCCGGGGTGAAGTCGATGAGCTCATCCGGGTCGACGCCCTGACGGTCGTAGGGCGGCGGTTTCGTGGGGAAGGGCTGGGTGAGGGCGGTGCGCTCGCCCGGAACGTCGGACTGAGGGACGGGCCGCTGCTCGATGGGCCAGACGGGTTGGCCTGTGCGCCGGTCGTAGACGAAGGTGAAGGTCTGCTTGGTGATCTGTGCGACCGCTTCGATCTCGCGTCCGTCGACGACCAGGTTGACCAGGACGGGGGCGGCGGGGGGGTCGTAGTCCCAGATTCCGTGGCGGACCGTTTGGCGGTGCCAGACCCGTTCGCCGGTCGCGGCGTCGAGGGCGACCAGGCTCTGCGAGAAGAGGTTGTCGCCGGGCCGGTGGCCACCGTAGTAGTCGCCGGTGCCCAGCTCCACGGGCAGATAGACGTGGCCGAGCTCGGGGTCGGCACTGATCGCCGTCCACACGGCGGCGTTGCCCGTGTACTCCCAGGAACCGTCCTCCCAGGTGTCGTTCCCGTACTCGCCCGGTTGGGGGATGGTGTGGAAGGTCCAGCGCAGCTCTCCGGTAGCCGCGTCGTATCCTCGTACGTGGCCCGGGGGCATCTCTGGGGAAGGGGGGCGCCCGCCCGAGGGCATCGCCGAACCGACCACGACCACGCCGTCGACCACGATGGGAGGAGAGCTGGATCCGATGGGGGCGCGCTCGAGATCGATTTCGCGACCCAGGTTGCGGCGCAGATCGATCACCCCCCCGTTGCCAAAGTCCGGAACGGGAATCCCCGACCGCGCGTCCAGCGCTACCAGATGGAACCCGGGCGTGACAAGGAAGATGCGCGGGCCCGTCGCGGGCGAGTCCCAGTACGCCACTCCCCGCCCCGAATTGCGCCTCGGGGCCGACCTGCCCCCTTCGTCCAGGCGGTAGGTCCACAGTGTCTCGCCGGTCCCCGCGTCAATGGCCACGGCCGCACGGCGATACCCCGCGGTGGCGTAGAGCACGCCGTCCACCATGAGTGGCGTGGTGCGGTAGTTGTACTCTGGTGCCGGGCCGAAGTTGGCGGCCTTCCAGCGCCAGGCGACTTCCAGCGAAGCGACGTTGTCCCGGTTGATCTGGTCCAGCGGTGCGTAGCGGGTGCTGCCGGGATCACCGCCGTTGTATCGCCACTCGCCGTCGGCGGCGCCACTCTGGGCGGTGGCCGGAGCGGTCCCGAGGAGCATGGTGGCCAGAAGGGCCGTCCACGCCGTGGGCGGCAACAGGCGGGAAGGCATCGGGTTGCGACGACGGCAGGACATCGTGCCGGCGATTGCCAGGGGCCAGGGGAGATGGGTCAAGGCGCAGACTCCGGGTATCCGGTCAGGTGTCGGCGGCGCGGAATGATAGATACGTTGCGGGCCGGTGGACGCGTGAACATGAACCCGCCGCCGTTCGTAGAAAAGTGGCGACAATGGAAACGGAGAGCCGCAACAATGCTCACAGCCTACATCTTCTGCCTCGCGGTCGGCGGCGGTTTCCTCGCCCTCTCCTTCTTCGGAGACTTCATGGAAAGCGATGTCGACGTCGATACCGATGTGGATGTCGATGCGGATATGGATGCCCTGGCTCACGGAAGCGGCATCGCGCAGCTCTTCTCCATCCGCGCCCTCATCAACGCTCTCTTCGGCTTTGGCGCCGCCGGATCCCTGCTACACCTCATCTGGGGTGGCGGCCAGCCGGTTCTGACCGCGACGATCGCGGGCGGCATGGGCGTGGCCTCGGGAGCGCTGATCAGCTCGGTTTTCGGGTACCTCAAGCGCACCGAGTCGGGAACCCTGCGCGGAGAGCAGTCCTTCCTCGGACTCACCGGTGAGGTTTCGATGGAGATCGCGCCCGGCAGCCGTGGCAGCGTGACGGTGCGCAGGGGAGACCGCCGCGTTCGCATCCGCGCGCAGGTGGTGGACACCTACCAGGCAGCCGAGGCACTGGCGGCCGGACAGCCGGTAGTGGTCGTCGAGATGGAGGATGGAATCGCGTCCGTGAGTCCCATAGGTCCAAAGTTGCTTGAGGAATGAACCCCATCGCCAAACAAGACCGGGGCGTACGTCCCCCACCCACAGGAGAAATCAATTGGATACCCCGATAATGGCCCTCGTTGCGGGCATTGTCCTCGTCATCGTGATCACCGTGCTGATCGCTACCATCAAGAGCCTGATCGTCATCGCGCCGCCCAACCGGGCCGCGGTACTGACCGGCCGCAACCGCCTGCTCACGGATGGCGAGAGGGTGGGATACCGTTCCATCTCCGGCGGGCGCGTCTTCCGCGTCCCGATCATCGAGACGGTGCAGCACATGAACCTGGAGACCATCCCGATCGAGGTCTCCGTCAACAACGCCTTCTCGAAGGGCAACATCCCGCTCAACGTCGAGGCGATCGCCAACGTCAAGATCGCCTCCGAGCCCGAATGGGTCTTCAACAACGCAGTCGAACGGCTGCTGGGGAAGACCGAGGACGAGATCAAGGCGCTGGCCCAGGACACGCTGACCGGCAACCTGCGCGGCGTGCTCGCCACCCTGACGCCCGAGGCCGTGAACGAGGACCGGCTGGGCTTCGCGAAGGCCCTTTCCGAGGACGCCGGCGAGGATCTGGCCTCGCTGGGGTTCCACCTGGATGTGCTCAAGATCCAGAACGTGAGCGACGAACGCGGCTACTTGGCCGCGATCGGGCGTGAGAAGTCGGCCGAGGCGATCCGCCAGGCGGAGATTGCCGAAGCGCGGAAGCGGGCCGATACGCGTGAGGCGCAGGCCGAGGCCAGCCGGCGCGCCGAGGTGCGGGAGGCGGGGGCGGCGATCAAGGTGGCCGAGGCGAAGAACGAGCTGCGGGTCCGCCAGGCCGAGCTGGACCGCGAGGGTGAGACCGCCGAGAAGATCGCGCGGGTGAAGGCGCAGGAAGCCGAGGTCGAGGCCGAGAAGATCCTCGAGATGAGGCGTGTGGAGAAGGAGGAGCAGCGTCTCCGCGCCGATGTGGTCGAGCCGGCCAACGCTGAGAAGATGGCCGCCTTCGCGCGCGCCGAAGCGGAGGCCGCGCCGATTCTGGAGCGCGGAAAGGCGCAGGTCGAGGTGCTGAGGCGACTGTACGGGGAGGTCCGCGCCGGGGGCGATGCCGCCTTCGCGGTCTTCATTGCCGAGAAGCTGCCCGAGCTGCTTGAGATCGCCGTGGGCGCGGTCGAGGGCGTCGACATCGACCGCGTGGTGGTGATGGACGGGGGGCAGGGCGAGGGGGTGTCCAATGCTCTGAACCAGCGGGTGAAGGGAGCCTACGGAACGATGGAGGGACTGGCCTCGGTGCTCGGGCTGGACATCCAGAAGGTGCTGCAGCGGGCGGTCGGCGAGGGCAGCGAAGAGGCGCAGGTGGGATAGCCGCCCATCACCTTCGCCGGGCAGCCCGTGGAAGAATGGGCCTCGAGAGCGTCAGCCGAGTGTTCTTCCACGGGCTGCCGGCGTCCGCAAGACGGCGCCAGAACCGTTTCTCGCCATCATGCCGTGACCATGCCTCTTGGGAATGCCGCTTGTGTAACCGTTCCGTGATTGCCCGGATACCGTTTTGTTACATGAACCACCTATTGTGATCCCTCGCAGTCGCGCGATCCGGGGCGGCCTACGCTCCGCTTGCGCGCCGTGGATACCAGTATCCGGGGGGGGGGGGTATACGTGCCCAGGCTTCGTTGGCTCGGGGTATTGCTCTGCTTGGTGCAGGGTGGTACACAGGCGCTTGCGGGACAGGTGGAGATCAACGCCCGAGGCGCTGCGATCCGCTTCGGCGGCCGTCTCCATTCCCAGTTCGCCACCAGTTCGGCGGACGGCGGAAAGTCCACCGATTTCTTTACCCGCAGGGCGCGGCTCACCATCGACGTGCGCGTCTCGCCGCTCCTCGACGCCCGGGTTCAGCCTGATTTCGGGGGCGGAGAGCTGGAGCTCAAGGACGCGTACTTCCGGCTGAGCTTCGATCGCGCTTTTAGGCTCTCGATGGGCCAGTTCAAGAGGGCCTTCGACATCTTCGAGCTGAACAGTTCGACCGACATCGTGGTCGTGGAGAGGACCGGTCGGATCGATGGGGTGGGGGGGTGCGCGGGGCCGGGTGGAGTATGCACGCTCAGCCGGTTTACCGAGAAGTTGGGGTATTCGGACCGCGACATCGGGGTGAAGGTGGATGGGTCGCTTGGCGAGCGGGTCAGCTATATGGCCACGGTCACCAACGGGACGGGGACGTCGGGCTCGGACGAGAATTCCCGGAAATCGTTGGCCGGCCGCGTTTCATTCCGTCTGGCCGACGGGATCGTGCTATCGGGCAATGTGTCAAGGCACGACTACGTGGACGAAGACGACGTAACCGAAACTGCCACGGCCTTCGGGGGCGACCTGGAGATCGGGGGCTTTCGGAGCGGCACCCACTTGCAGATCGGCCTTGTCGGGGGCGCCAACTGGCGGTTCGAGTCGTCGTCGGGCAAGGTGCCCCGTTTCGTTGCGTGGCAGGGGATTCTGAGCCGGTATTTCCCCCTGGGCGGGGCGCGGATGGAGGGGTTCGAGCCCATGGCGCGCGTCAGCTGGGGAGATCCGGACCGGGGCACCGCGGATGACAGGGGGATGGTCGTCACCCCCGGCCTGTTCCTATACGTGAAGGGCAAGAACCGCATCGGGGCGAACTTGGACATCTACGACCACGGGCCCGATTCCATGCAGTACTCCTTCAAGCTTCAGACCTATCTGTACTATTGAACCAACCGTGCCGGGAAACATCGGTACATCGTCGTCGCCACACGGTGACTCCGCCGTTACAAACGTCTGGTAGAATCCCACCGTCATCCACATCGAGAAACGGAGAAATGAGAGAAATGAAGCAAGTCGCGCAACGGGTCGTTCCGCTCGTCGCCCTGGCCATCATCGCCTGCGGGCGCGGCGGCGACCGCGATCAGCGGGCGGTCATCCAGAACCGGGGCTCGGACACGCTCCTCAACGTCGCCCAGGCATGGGCCGAGGCGTACGCTACCGTCAATGCGAATGTGGCTGTTGCCGTCACCGGCGGAGGATCCGGCACCGGGATCTCCGCGATGATCAACGGGAACATCGACATCGCGAATTCATCTCGCAAAATGCGTGATTCGGAGATCGGGGCGGCGCGCGAAAACGGCGTCGAGCCCGTCGAGTTCGTCGTCGGCTACGACGCTCTGGCCGTCTACCTCCACGAGGACAACCCCATCGATGGCCTGAGTCTGGCCCAGCTTAGGGCGATCTACGGCGAGGGGGGGACTGTCACGCGGTGGTCGGATCTGGGCGTCAGCGTCCCGGGGTGCAGCTCCGACGAGATCGTGCTGGTGAGCCGCCAGAACAACTCGGGCACGTACGTGTACTTCAAGGAGACGGTGCTCGGCGACGACGGCGAGTACAAGCTCGGTTCGCGCGACATGCACGGCTCCAAGGATGTGGTCGAGCTGGTGGAGAACACACCGTGCGCGATCGGGTATAGCGGACTCGCCTACGCCACCGAACATGTGGGCATGCCGTGCGTTGCGGTGGAAGACGGCGGCGACTGCGTGACACCGACCGTCGCCACGGCCGTCGATGGAAGCTATCCTATCGCCCGCCCGCTCCTGATGTACACGGCGGGGCAGCCCCAGGGCGCGGTCAAGGAGTACATGGACTGGATCCTCTCACAGGAGGGCCAGTGCCTGATCCTCGAGCGCGGATATGCACCGTACACCGAAATGGAGTGTGCTTGAGCTTCTACGACAAACGGCTGGAAGCGGACCTGCTCGAGATTCGGGCCCGCCTGCGACTGGTCTCGGAACAGGTCGAGGACAACCTGAGGCACGGTGTCCGGGCGGTCCTCGAATCCGACCCGCGCCTTGCCAACGACACCCTGATCAAGGATCGCGCGGTCAACCAGGATATCCGGGATCTCGATCACCTGTGCCACCTGTTCGTGGCGCGGCACCTGCCGAGCGGGAGTCACCTGCGCTTCATCTCGGCCGCCCTCCGCCTCGCCGTGGCGCTGGAGCGCGTAGGCGACTATTCCGTCGCCATTTGCCGGGTCGCGCGCCACATGGAGTCGCCGTTGCCGGATACCGTCCGGCACAACATCGGGATGATGGGCGAGCACGCGGGCAAGGCGCTCGGCACCGCCCTGCAGGGATTCCTGGACGGGGACCCTGACAGCGCGCGCGTCTCCCGCGGAATCGCGACCCAGACCGCCGCGGTCTATCCCTATGCCTTCGAGGTGCTGATCTCGGCTGCCGAATCCGAAAGCTGCCCGGCGCGGGATCTGTTCGGGGCCCTGCTGGTCTTCCGGCTCCTGCAGCGGACGGCGGAGCAGGCGGAGAACACCTGCGACATGACCCTCTTCGCCGTAAAGGGGAAGCGGAAGAAGGCGAAACGCTTCCGGATCCTCTTCCTGGACGCGGACCATGCGATGGGCAGCAAGCTGGCGGAGTTGGCGCTCGCGGAGAGCTATCCGTACGCCGGGCGCTTCGGTTCCGCGGGACTGGCACCGGCGGACGCCTTCGATTCGAAGCTGCTGGGCTTCTGTCGGCGGCGGGGCATTGTCTTGCCGGAAGGTGACGCCCCCCGCTCCCTCGACGAGGCGCTCGACGTGGGTCCGCACTACCATGTGATCGTGGGACTGGGCGTGGATCCGTCCCGACACTTCGAAGTTCCGTACCGCACCGCAGTCCTCCAGTGGGACCTGGAAGAGGATGGGGTCACCGCTGAGACGAAGGCGGCGGCACTGTACCGCATCCTCAATGTCCGTGTCAGGGGCCTGATGACGACCCTTGGAGTACGGGACGACGAGTGACTCCGGCGGATAGTCCCGGCGCCGTGGCGCATCCCGGTGCGATGGATCGCAGGGACATGGCCTGGTACGTGGACCGGGCCGCCCGGATTCTCGTGTTCATCGGGGGCATCTCGGCGATTGTATTCATCGTCGGGATCTTCGTCTTTGTCACCAAGGAGGGTCTGGACTTCGTCATCGGGCCATTGAATCTGGGAGAGTTCTTCACCTCGATTGCGTGGCGGCCCACGTCGAACAACCCGACCTACGGGGCGCTGGCGCTCATCGTCGGGACCGCGAGCGTGACGGGCTTCGCGATGCTGCTGTCGGTGCCCCTGTCGCTGGGCGCGGCGCTCTTCATCGCGGAGTTCGCCACCGGCAAGACGCGCGAGACGCTGAAGATCCTGGTGGAGATGCTCGCGGCCATCCCGTCGGTGGTCTGGGGCTTCGTCGGGATGTCGATCATGAACCCCCTGATCATCCAGATCTTCGATGTTCCGGTGGGGCTGACCGTGCTGAACGCCGGGCTCATTCTGGGGCTGATGGCGGCGCCGATCATGACCACGATTGCGGAGGACGCGCTCAAGGCGGTGCCGGATACGTACCGGGAGGCGGCGGAGGCCCTGGGGGCGACGCGGTGGGAGGTGATCGTCAAGGTGGTGATCCCGGCCAGCAAGAACGGGCTGCTTGCGGCGGTGCTGTTGGGGGTGGGGAGGGGATTCGGGGAAACGATGGCCGTGCTCATGGCTTCGGGGCACGCCATCAACCTTCCCACGAGCCCGTTTGATTCGGTGCGGGCACTGACGGCCACGATCGCGGCCGAACTCGGGGACACGGTGCAGGGCGGGAATCACTACGGCTCTCTCTTCGCGCTGGGCATCCTCCTCTTCGTCGTCACCTTCGTCATCAACCTCACCGCGGACATCGTGGTCCGCGGAATCCGGAAAAAGTAGGCAGCCCGTGGACAGAATCCCCCCGGCATTCGAACGGCGATGCATCCGTGCTGGACGCTTCGCTTGGCTTGTCTATAGTGTAAATGATAATTTACATTATGTCATGTATAGTATACATTATGCCTTTCCCAGGCTTCGCTCTGCGTTGCTCCTCGGGCGAATAGCGCTGCTATTCACCTCTCGTCGCGCCTTGCCAGCCCGGCGCCTCGCCGCTCTCGGTGCTCGGGCGGCTCTGTCCACGGACTGCGGGCAGCCCGTGGACAGAATCCCCCCGGCATTCGAACGGCGATGCATCCGTGCTGGACGCTTCGCTTGGCTTGTCTATAGTGTAAATGATAATTTACATTATGTCATGTATAGTATACATTATGCCTTTCCCAGGCTTCGCTCTGCGTTGCTCCTCGGGCGAATAGCGCTGCTATTCACCTCTCGTCGCGCCTTGCCAGCCCGGCGCCTCGCCGCTCTCGGTGCTCGGGCGGCTCTGTCCACGGACTGCGGGCAGCCCGTGGACAGAATCCCCCCGGCATTCGAACGGCGATGCATCCGTGCTGGACGCTTCGCTTGGCTTGTCTATAGTGTAAATGATAATTTACATTATGTCATGTATAGTATACATTATGCCTTTCCCAGGCTTCGCTCTGCGTTGCTCCTCGGGCGAATAGCGCTGCTATTCACCTCTCGTCGCGCCTTGCCAGCCCGGCGCCTCGCCGCTCTCGGTGCTCGGGCGGCTCTGTCCACGGACTGCTAGCCATGTTCACTGCAACCCGCCTCAACCGGCGCAGCTACCGCACCCAGAGTCTGGCGAAGGCCGTGTTCTTCCTGATGACGGTGGCTCTCGTGATCCCGGTGCTGATCATCGTGGGCACGCTGGTCGTCAAGGGCGGGCCGGCCATCTCCTGGGAGTTCCTGTTCACCGCGCCGCGGGACAACATGACGGCGGGGGGAATTCTACCCGCCCTGGTGGGTACCATCTGGCTCGTCGTGGTCGCGCTCCTGGCGTCGGTGCCGGTCGGCGTGGCCGCGGCCCTCTATCTGAGCGAATACGCGCCGGACAACCTGCTCACCCGCACGATCAACCTCGCCATCATCAACCTCGCCGGGGTGCCGTCGATCGTGCACGCGCTCTTCGGCGTCGGTGCATTCGTGTACTTCTTCAATATGCAGCAGTCCATCCTGGCCGCGGGCCTGACCCTGGCGATCATGACCCTTCCGGTGGTCATCGTGGCCACCCGCGAGTCACTCCAGGCAGTGCCCCACGCGTTCAGGGAAGCCTGTTGGAACATGGGGGCGACGCGCTGGCAGACGATCCGCAAGGTGGTTCTCCCGAACTCCATCTCCGGAATCCTGACCGGAGTGATCCTGGAGGTCTCCCGCACGGCCGGGGAGACCGCTCCCATCATGTTCACGGGAGCCGCCGCGTTCCTGGCGTTTCTGCCGGAGAGCGTCTTCGACCAGACGATGGCCATGTCGTACCATCTGTACTACACCGCGACCCAGGCGACCGACGTGCCCGAGCAGCTCACCTTCGGCGTGGCCCTGGTCCTGATTGCAATCGTGCTTGCCATGAACGCGACCTCGATCGGCTTCCGCGTCTACCTCAGGGGGCTCAAGAAGTGGTAGACGGGAACGGGGCGGCGGAGGTCGCGAACGGAGCCGTCGGCCCACTCTACGACGCGGCCCCGATCATTGAGGTCCAGGACCTGTCGATCAGCTACGACGGCAAGACCGCGCTGCAGGACGTGACGCTGGACATCTACCGGCACGAGATCTTCGGGATCATCGGCCCGGCCAACAGCGGCAAGACATCGTTCCTGCGCGCGCTGAACCGCATGGAGGCCTTCAACCTGGGCATGGAGGTGCGGGGAAGCGTCAGCATCAACGGCAAGAACATCAACGACTGGCAGAACGAGTACGCGCTCCGGAGCCGGATCGGGGTCGTTTTTCCGCTGCCCGTGGGGCTCCCGCTGACGGTCTACGAGAACGTCGCATTCTCCCCGCGCCTACGCGGGATCCGCAAGAGGGCCCAACTGGACGAGGTGGTGGAGCGATGCCTGACCCGCGCCGCCCTCTGGGACGAGGTCAAGGGCCGGCTCGATTCGCTCGGGAGCCTGCTTTCCGGGGGTCAGCAGCAGCGCCTCACGATCGCCCGCGCGCTGTCGCAGGAGCCCGAGTTGCTGCTCCTGGACGAATTCTCCATCGCGATCGATCCGGTCACCACCATGCGGATCGAGGACGTACTCAAGGAGCTTTGCGGCGAGCTGACCATCGTGCTTGTCACCAACCTGGTACAGCAGGCGCGGCGCCTCGCGGATCGCACCGCGTTCTTCCTGATGGGTGAACTGGTGGAGATCGGCGCCACGGAGGACCTCTTCGAAGGCAAGGTGAAGGACGAACGCACCACCGGCTACATCGAGGGACGTTTTGGATAGCGGCCGGCACGACGATTTCGCCATCGAGACCCGGGGGCTGAACCTCTGGTACGGCGACTTCCAGGCGCTCTACGACGTCGACCTCGCGGTCAAGCGCGGGATCATCGCCTCCATGATCGGTCCCTCGGGGTGCGGCAAGACCACCCTGCTGCGTACCTGCAACCGCATCATCGAGCGGCTCGGTTACGTGCGTACGACGGGGAGCGTCAATATCCTTGGGCACAACATCTTCGGGGACGACGTGGAGCTGGTGCAGGTACGCAAGCAGATCGGGATGGTCTTCCAGCGCCCCAACCCGCTGCCGATCTCGATCCGCGAAAATGTCCTCTTCGGCTTCCGGCTCCACGAGGCGCGGCTGCGCAAGGTCACTGCGGCGGAGGAGGACGAGGTTCTCGAGTCGGCGCTCCAACAGGTCCTGCTGTGGGACACCGTGAAGGACCGTCTGGACAAGCCCGCGACCGGACTTTCGCTGGAGGAGCAGCAGAAGCTGTGCATTGCGCGTCTGCTCCCGGTGAAGCCGGAGGTCCTCCTCATGGACGAGCCGTGCTCGGCGCTGGACCCCGCCGGCACCGAGGCCGTCGAGGAGCTGATCTGGAGGCTGCGCGGCGACTACACGATCCTGATCGTCACGCACAACATGGCCCAGGCGCGCAGAGCGTCGGAGGAATGCGTGTTCATGCTGCTGGGCAAGATCATCGAGCACGGTCGCACGGAGGAGCTGTTTCTCTCGCCGAAGCACTCCAAGACGGCCGACTATATCGAGGGGCGGTACGGGTAAGTAGCGGCGAGGCGCCGGGCTGCTAGCCCGAAGTTCTGCGGCTGTGAATCGGGCAAGTGATTGCGGCGCAGTGACATAGTGCGATTGGGGGAGTGTACGCTACTGGGTACGGGTCATGGGCGGACGCCGAGGAGACGGAAGGCCTTGGCCTGGAGCGGCGTGGGGCGGGCGAGGATGTCGGCGGTCATGGCGCCGGGGACGGCGGGCCGCACGCGGTTGCGGGTCAGGGTGGCGAGATCGCCGAGCAGGGTCTGGAAGCTGTGGACGGGCAGGCCGTCGGGGGTGCGTTTCCCGCCCGCCTTGGCGCGCGCCGACGGGGAGCGCCGCGCGGGCGCGACGGGTGAGGCGCGGGCGGCCTCGGCGGCGGCCGGGTCGTCGTCGTCGAAGAGCATGGGCGCCAGGGCGCGCCGCATGTGCCACTCGACGTGGTAGGCGAGCATGCAGAGGAAGACGTGGGCGCGGACGCGGTCTTCGAGGCGGTGGTGGACGGGGCGCACCTTGAGATCCACGCCCTTGAGGCTCCGGAAGGCGCGCTCGACCCGGCCGAGGCTCTTGTAGGCCCGCACCGCGTCCTCGGGTCCGATCTCCGTGTCGGGCACGTTGGTGCGGATCACGTAGATGCCGTCCAGCGCGGCCTCCTCGGCGATCTTCTCCTCGTCGCGCTCGTACGAGAAGCCGTCGTCGGTCGCGGCGGTCATGAAGTGCTTGCCGACCTTGTGGGCGCGCAGGGCCCGGTCGGCGCGCACGGCGATGTTCTTCTCGCCCCGCAGCGGACGGTTCTCGCGCTTCGTGGCCCGCGCGACCAGGTCGAGCTTCGCCTCCGTGGCCCGCAGCAGCGCCTCGCGCTTGCGGGCCCGCTCGGCGGCGAGCAGCGGGTTGCGGCAGACGACGAGCCGCTCGCCCGGGTAGAGCTCGGGCGCGGAGATCTCCGCGAGGTCCCGCTCGTCGAAGACCGACAGCTGCAAGTCGCCTCCGGAGACCAGCTTGCGGATCTTCGGGGCCCGGAGCGCGGTGATCCACCGCAGCCCCGCCGGAGAGAGGTCCTCGCGGATGCGGGCGTCGGTCAGCAATCCCCGGTCCCCCACCAGCACGACGCGCGACAGCGAGAAGCGCCGGCGCAGCTTGTCGGCCTGGTCGGCCACGGCGCCGGGATCGGCGGTGTTGCCGCGAAAGACCTCGGCGGCCACCGGACAACCCTCCCGGTCGCAGAGCAGCGCGAAGACGATCTGGAGCTTGCCGCGCTTGCCGTCGCGGGAGTAGCCGCGCTTGGCCAAGGGGCACTTGGAGCCCTCGAAGTACACCGAAGTCAGGTCGCACAGCACGAGCGAGCCGTCCTCGATGCGCTTCGCCGCCAGAGTTCGCTCGATGCGCTTTTGGCGCCGCAGCAGCCAGTCCATCGCCTCGTACAGCTCCTCGGCCGTCGCGTCCGCCGCGCCGGTCTCCTCGCCCAGCGTGTCGGTCCGGGTCTCGGAGCCGAGGCCGCGGGCGGCGGCGAGCTTCGAGCGGGGGTCGAGCACGCGCCCGGCGATCATCGCCAGCGCGAGCGACCGCATCCGCGACGGACGGCGGTCGAGCAGTCTCTCGAGGCCGAGCTTGCGGGCCGTCCCCAGCACGGCGGCGACATGCCCGTGGGGGCGGGAGCGCAGGATCTCGAAGGCGTCGTCCATGGACTTCAGGGCCACGCCTCCCTTGAGCAGGACGCGGAGCCCCCGGACGAGTTCGTCGGGCCACTTCGACAGGTTGGCCAGGGTGCGCTTCCTGACCTTGCCGCCTTCGCGGTAGGATTCGCGCAGGAGCACGGCGGGCGGGGACTTCCGGTTGGGCACGCGTTCGATATACATGGCTTCAATCGTAACAGCTAAACGACATTATGTCAATAGAATAGCATCTCCATTACATGGGTACACATAGCCCAAACCCGAACCCATGTCAAGTCCCTTCCCCACACCGGGTTACGGCCCGAAATCAGCCCCGTTCGGGGCAGAACTTCGGGCTAGCAGTCCGTGGACAAAATCCCCCCGGCATTCGAGCGGCGATGCATCCGCGCTGGACCGCTTCGCTCGAACTGGTCACTCTGTAAACTTCACTTTATCAAATGTCATGTTTACCATACTTTCTTGCTCGTTCGCGGCTTCGCTCTGCGTTGCTCCTCGGGCGAATAGCTCTGCTATTCCCCTCTCGTCGCGCCTTGCCAGCCCGGCGCCTCGCCGCTCTCGGTACTCGGGCGGCTCTATCCACGGGCTGGGCAGCCCGCGGACAAACCCTCCCGGCATTCGACCGGCGATGCATCCGGGCTGGGCCGCTGCGCTCTACGTTGCTCCTCGGGCGAATAGCGGTGCTATTCACCTCTCGTCGCGCCTTGCCAGCCCGGCGCCTCGCCGCTCTCGGTACTCGGGCGGCTCTATCCACGGGCTGCTAGGGGGCGACAGTCGCCCGGACCCGAACCGGACCGCGGTCGGCGTCGGTGCGAACGCGATTGAAGGAGCGGGCCAGCAGGTCTCCGACCGGCAGCCGCCTCTGGGCCACCACGATGAGCTCGCCTCTCCGCGCGAGAACCCGGGGAGCTTCCCGAATGAACGCCTCGACGGTGCGCAAACTTTGGGGTTTGCCCGTGTGGATCGGGGGGTTGGAGACGATCAGGTCGAAGGGGCCGGAAACGGCGGCGAGGTCGCGGCCGAGCACCTGCTTGCCCGCCGGGACATTCCGCGCCGCCGCGGCCAGCGAGATCGCGTCCGCGTCGAGGAGCACGGCTTCGGCGCCGTCGCCACCGCGTTCCAGCGCCGCCGCCGCGAGAGGACCGGTGCCCGCGCCGAAGTCCAGGATGCGGGCGCCCGCCGGGACTCGAGGGAGGCATTCGATGAGCAGGGCGGTGGCCGGGTCGAGCCGTCCGTGGGCGAAGACTCCGGGGTAGAAGGTCCAGTCGCGCGCGCCGGTGCCCCAGTCGATGGGGACCCGGGTTTCCCAGCTGCCGAGACCGTCCGCGTGGGGCGGAGACGCCTCCCGGGCCGCGACCAGGACGCGGCAGCGTCGTTTGATCAGCGCCGTTTGGACCTCGCCGGTGCCCGCCGGGAAGTGCTTGGCGGCCGAGCGGATGCCTTCGTCGCCGGCGCCGAAGAGATGGATGCGGGCGCCGTCCTCCACCCGGGCCGATGCGGCGTGCAGGAGCATGGCGGCCTCCAGCGAGGACCGCGGCATGCGCACCCAGACCTCGTCGAAGGGGCCGCGCGGGGGCCACGCGGTGCACTGCTGGCCGGGCGTGAGGAAGCGGTGCCAGCGGGTGACCGAGTGGCCCGATTCTTCCAGGGCGCGGGCGAGGTGGGGGGCGGGGTCGGCCAGCACGAGAGCGCGGGGGTGGTCCTTCGCGTGGTGTGCCTCCCCGCGGGTCCGCGACCGGGCCCACTCCGCGGCCACAGGCGAGGCGATGTCCCCGCGTGGGGGTATCACAACAGAGCGCTGACCAGACCGGCCACGTTCTCCGCCAGCCTGCGCGGCCAGTGCCGCGCCGCCCACTTGGCCGCGTCCACCGCAACGCAGTCCTCCAGGTAGCGCATCTGGAGCAGGCGGAGCTGCGAAGCGAAGTCGCTGTCGTAGATCAGGGTGCTGATCTCGAAGTTGATCTCGAAGCTGCGGCGGTCCAGGTTGGCGGTGCTGACGAGGGCGAAGTCCCGGTCCACCGTAATGGTCTTGGCGTGCAGCAGCCCCTCGGTGTACTCGTGCACTTCGGCGCCCGCACCCAGCAGCGTCTCGTAGAAGCTGCGGCTCGCGAGCGCCACGAGCGGCGAGTCGTTGCGCGCGGGCACCACGATGATCGTGCGTACGCCCCGGATCGCGGCCGTGGTGAGCGCAGCCAGGGTCCCCTCGTCGGGGACGAAGTAGGGCGTCGTGATGATCAGCTCTTCGCGGGCCATGTGGACGGCGGACTGGATCACGCGCACGAGCGCCTCGTTCTGCGAGTTCACCCCCGTCCCCACGATCTGCACGATTCGCCCGTCCGCGTGTTCCTCCGGCGTGTAGGCGATCATGTGGTCGAGGTTCTCGATGGTGTCCATGTACCAGTCCTCGATGAAGAGCGCCTGGAGATCGCGCACGGCCGGTCCCTCGATCCGCAGGGTCGCGTCCACCCATGGTGCGAAACGCGGTTTGGGGTGGAAATTCTCCGAGGCCACGTTGTGGCTCCCCGTATAGCCCACCCTTCCGTCCATTACCCCGATCTTGCGGTGGTTGCGCATGTCGAACCGAATCGAGACGATCTGGGTGATCCGTGTCGGGAGCGCCGCCACGACCTGAATGCCCGCGTCCCGCAGCTTCCGGGAGAGCCGCGACTTGAGAAAGTCGCTGGAGCCCACATTGTCGACCAGCAGGCGGCAGGAGACCTCTCTCTTACGGGCCCGGATCAGGGCCGCCGCGACAGCCTGTCCCACCTCGTCGTCGAGGTAGATGTAGAAGAGGAGGTGGACGTGCCGCTCGGCGGCATCGATATCGGCGACCAGCGAGTGCACGAAGCTGTCGGCGGTGGCCAGCAACGCCAGCCGGTTGCCCTGGCGGGGTTGTGTCTCGTCGCCGAGCCGCGCCAGACGGGCGATGGATTCGGTGCCCCAGGGGACCACCGCGGTACCGGAAGTCACACTCCAGGCCTTCCGCACCACCGTGCGGATGTTCTGCTGGATCGTACGGTGACGTCGTTTGCGTCTGCTCCCGGTCCGCACCTCGCCGACCGCCAGGTACAGGACGATCCCCGCGACCGGCACCACCACGATCACCAGGATCCACGCCAGCGAGGAAGGTTGGCGCACGCGCGGCCGCAAGAGAACAAAGACCACGAACACCGCGTTGATCACGAACAGGGCCGCGGCGGAAGCGAAGGCTGCGAGTGCGTCGAAGGTGTCCAACATGCCTACCAAGATGGGGAGTCCGGGGATAAGGTGTTACCCTTGCGATGACACGGATTCTTCACTCGTTGCAGCCTCGAGGGGTACCCCCCGCTCTCGACCTGTCTGGCCTACCCGCCCCGCGGGGGCATGATCATGATGTGCGCTCCGGGGGTCGCCTCCATCATCAGCCAGGGCCCACCCTCCTGGGGCTGCAGAGAGAGGCCGGTGCTCTCCGGAGTCGCGTCCGGAACGTAGATCACCCATCGCACCCTTCCATCGGCGGTGCCGGTCTCCGAGTCCCAGCTCCCGTCGAAGATGTACTGGGTGGCCGACATCACCGGCATCGGGAGCGTCCCGGCCCGCATCTCCTCGAACCGGATCCGGTAGCGGTCCTCCCGGGAGGCTCCTTCCGCGTCCAGCTCGCGGCCACGGGCGAAGTACGGCTCCAGCGAAGCGTGGTAGCACGAGCTGGAGAAGTTCTCGCGGGCCGGATTCGACGAGAGGCATACCAGGTCGTTCGTGCCCGCCCTCAGTTCGACCACGCTGCCGTCGGTGGCATATCCCAGAATGCGGGCTGCAACCGCCTTGTCCTCCGGTGCGGCGACCAGCGCCTGGGCGATCTGTTCTTCCGGGTTCGCGACCTGTGACGACACGCAACTCCACATGCCGGAGATGGCCAGTGCGGTCAGAGCCAGCAGTAGGTGGATGAGTCCGCGGGTGTGCCGTGCCGCTCGCATGCCGGAGGGATTCATTCCGCGGGCTATCTGTGTAGGGGGTTTCATCTTCAATCTCCCTGGTCGAATCGATGGTTTCGTGGATGGTGCGGGGCAACCCACCTGCGGCGTCCAACATTCCCATGAAGTGGGTGGTTGCGCCAGAGGCACCCGGGTCCGAGCGACGGTGAGAGCTCGCTGGCGCCCCACGCCCGGCGGCTACAGATTCAACGCTCCAAGCACGCGTTGCCTGACCAGGGGAGACCCCTTCGTGCGTCGTACTCCCGCTTACCTCGCCAAGCGCGGCCGCGGTGGCCGTTCCGCGCCCGGTGCGCCTGCTCGCCATGGGTTGTTGACCGCCGCACTCCTTCTCGCGGCGTGCGGCGGCGAGACCGTGGCGCCGGAGTTCACCGGGTCGCCGAACATCGATCTGGCGTTGCCGTGGGCCACCGCGTCGGTCGCCCAGGTTGGAGGTTCCACCGAAATGGTGGAGGACGGTCTGGAGCGGGCGCGCGACAACGAGCGGCTGCTCAGCATGCTGGTGGTGAAGAGCGGCCGGCTGGTCGTCGAGGAGTATTTCGGCAACGCTGCGGGGGAAGATCTGCACGATGTGCGTTCCGTGACCAAGAGTGTGGTCTCGGCGCTTACCGGGCTGGTGATCGAGCGGGGTGACATCGGCAGCGTCGAAGATCCCATCGGCGGCTACCTCGACACGCTCGTCAGCGATCTGGAACCCGAGAAGGCCGCGATCACGATCGAGCACCTCTTGAACATGGCCAGCGGTCTGGAGTGGGACGAGACCGGCGGGTTTGGTGACTACACGGAGTGGATTGTGTCGGACGACCCTCTCGGCTACGTCCTGGACAAACCCCTCGTCGACGAGCCCGGGACGCGCTACAACTACAATTCGGGGGCGGTGCACGTGGTGGGCGTGGTCCTGGAACAGGCCACGGGCACGCCGTTGCCCGAGCTCGCGGACGAATTGCTCTTTAGCCGCATCGGCATCGCGAGGAGCCGCTGGGAGCCGTTCCCCGAAGGGTTCCACAACGGGGGCGCGGGACTCGATCTGCGTCCCCGCGATCTGGCACGCTTCGGGCAACTCTACCTCCAGCAGGGTGAAAGCGCCGGAAGTCCGATCATACCCGGGGAATGGGTCGCCCGCTCATCGGTCCCGCATTTCGCCTGGCGCTTCAACTCCGGGAGACTGACGGGCATCTCGTACGGTTTCCTGTGGTGGGTCGTGCCGGGGATTCCCGGGCCGCTCTACTTCGCGTGGGGATTCGGGGGCCAATACGTGGTGGTTGTGCCCGAGCTGCATCTGGTGATCGTCACGACCAACAACTGGCGCGGCGTTGGCGCGTCCGCGGGTCGCTACGAGCGGCAGACGATGGACGTGCTGGTGGACTATATCATTCCGGCGTTCCGCTGACCGGAAGGCACCGGGAAACTCAAGCCGGGAAGCGGATGATCCGGGGTGGATGCCCCTCCGCCTCGAGAAAACGCAGCAGTCCGGCCCGGGAGATCGTCGTGGTCCTCGAGTTGTCCAGGGGATGAAAGTTGAGCGGCTCCCGGTCCAGCAGGTCGGCGTCGAGCGCCACGCGCACGACCCCCGTGACGTCGTTCAGGATCGCGAAGGGCGAAACGGCGCCGGCCCGGATCCCCAGGTATCCTTCAAGGCGCCGCCGGCTGCAGAAGGTCAACCGCTTCGTCCCCAGCTCCCCGGCCAGCCATTTCAGGTCCAGTTTCCGGTCGCTGAGGCACGAGACCAGCCAGTGTCGCTCCTTCTTGTCGCGGACGAACAGGTTCTTGGAGTTGCGCCCCGGGTATCCGGCCGCGCAGCCGAAGGGCTTCCTCCACGGTGAATACCGGTTCATGCCGCATGGTCGCGTGGGCGATGCCGAGTCGGTCGAGGCGGCGGAAAAGGTCGCGGGGACCCTCGGCGGTCTCGCCACCGATCAGGCGCGGGGTGTCGGCCAGGGGATCATTCCTCCTGCTGGTGTATACAAAAGCGAAACCGTATGTTGTTGGATGTCCCTCCTGTTGTCCAAGGGTGCGCGGAGCAGCGGGCGGCGCACCCGGAACGAATCCCGCCGCTGAATAGGAGGATTCGGTGCTGGTTCCAGATGCAGGACGAATGGATTTGCGTTTGGCCGCGACCGTCTTCACCGCGATTTTTCTCGCGGCGGGTTGCGGCGAAGAGCCGATCGAACCGGACGACACCCCCCCCGACCTGTCCGGTTCGTACACTCTCGTTTCGTTCACGTCCACCTTTACCGCGGGAGACACGCTCACGCCGCCCGCGGCCGACGGCTCGTTCACGCTGGTGCAGACAAGCGTGTTGGAGCAGGAGGCCATGGGGACGCTGGACCTCTTCATCATGTTTCCCAGCGAAACCGGGCCAGGCACCACCCTCGAAAACGAAGGGGTCTACACCAATCGGTTCGATGGCTCCTGGGAGCAGGAGTTTACGACGGGGTTTCAGGCCCTGGGAACCTTTACCCTCCAGAACAACATCCTGACCGTCGTGGTCACCGAGCCAGCGTTGGCGGTTTCGACCACCGTCTGGAGGAAGCAATAGGGTGTGCCGGCCCGGTCGATGCGTAACGCTGGCCTGGACACACCTGGCCCTTCTCCTGATCCCCGTGTCCGCGGGTGCGCAGGAACCGCCCGCCATACACGGAATCGTCATCAATGGCCAGACCGCGGAACCGCTCCCGGGCGCGAGCATCCTGATCCGTTCGACCCCGCTGCGCACTACCGCCGGCGAAGACGGAAGCTTCGAGATCACTCTCCTCACCCCGGGGACCTACGTCCTCGTCGTGGCCGCCGACGGATTCCGTACCGTCGAACGGACGATCCGGCCGATGGCGGCAGAGGACGCGCCCATCCGCATCGAACTGGAGCGCCTCTTCTTCGAGATCCCGAACCTCACCGTCACGGCCAACCGCGGAACCAGCCCGGGTGACGCGGCCACCAGCGTCGCGGTCGTCAGCGGCGACGAACTGAGGCGGCGCAACGTCACCGGACTGGACGAAGCGTTGCCCTTCGCCCAGGGGGTGACCTTCAACGCGGGAGAGATGGACATCCGCGGCTCCAGCGGCATTTCGCGGGGCGTGGGCAGCCGGGTGCTGATGCTTCTGGACGGCCACCGCACGCTGGGGGGCGTGACCTCGGCCATCGATTTCGGGGTCATGCCGATCCTCGACGTGGAACGCATCGAGATCGTGAAGGGACCGCACTCGACGCTCTGGGGCACCAACGCGCTGGGGGGCGTCGTGAATGTGATCACCCGGCCTCCTCTGGGCGGGAGCCGCACCGTCGTGCGCGGGTACTATGGACTCTTCGATACCCCCGGTCACCTCGACTTCTCCGACGAGCGTCTGAGCATGCGGGGGATTCAGGTTCAGCATTCCCAGAGGATTGGCAGCGCCCATACCACGGCCTTCGTGGGGCGCGAGGGATCCGACGGCTTTCGGCAGAACGGCGCAATGGACCGTTGGCACGTGCGTGCAAAGGCGATCTTCGGTGCCGAATCGGTCGCGCCGTGGGAGTTCTTCACGAGCTGGAAACTCCAGGACCTGGAAGAGTTCTTCACGTGGGTGTCTCCGGAGCGCCCCTTGGAGGTCAATCCGGACTATCTGGATGACTGGAAGCGGGATTCGGATCTAATCGTCGGACTCACGGCCAGGCCACTGGTCACGTCGCGGCTCAAGTTGGAGTTGCGTCCGCAGGTCCAGCATGTTCGATCACAGAACCATTTTCGCGACAGCGACGACTTCCACCGTTCCACGCGCTACGCCACCGATCTTCAGCTGTCCCTGTATTCGGGCGGCCGGCACACGGTTACGGTCGGTGGAGAGGCGGCGCACACCGGTGTATCGTCAAACTTCCTCGAACCGAACCCCGCCGTCACGGATCTGGCGCTGTTCGCCCAGGACGAGATTGGTTTCTCCGAACGGGTCCACGGTTCCATAGGGGTTCGCCTCGACACGCACAGGGCGTCGTTCGTGGAGAACGACGTGGAGTTCAATCCCAAGATCGGAATCGTCTACCATCGCTCGGATCGCTTCAGTCTGCGAACCTCGCTCAGCCGCGGCTACCGGGCGCCCAGCGTCTCGGAGCAGTTCACCGCCACGACCGTCTTCGGGTTCCGGGTCGTCCCGAACCTGGAGCTGCGCGGAGAGTCGGCCTGGGCCGGCGAGATCGGGGCCACTGCTTCGCCCGGCGACCGCCTGTGGTTCGACGCGGGGCTCTTCTGGAGCGAGTACTCGGGTCTCATCGAGGTGGCGGCGGCGCGGGGTGGCGTGGATCTCTTCACCTTTCAGTTCCGCAACGTCTCCGAAGCCAGAATCAGGGGACTCGACACGGGCTTTCGAGTGGGCGTTATTCCGAACAAGCTCAACCTGCAAACGAACTACCTCTTCCTCGACTCCGAGGATCTCGAATCCGGCAAGCAGCTGGCCTACCGGTCGCGTCACAACCTGACCACCACCCTGTCGGCGTGGGACGACGCGATCGGCCTCGACATGCGCTATCGCACCCGGCCCGAGGTGGTGCTCGCGTACCCGCTCGACGAGCGCGGGGACGTGACTTTGGTCGATCTGCGGCTGAGTTTCGAGGTCATGGACGTGGATGTGCAGACCAAGGTCGCCAATCTGTTGCAAGCGGAATACGTGGACATCCAGGAACGGAATCCGGGGGCTTCGCGGAGCTTCCGGGTGACCGTGACGTCCCGCTTTTGAGAGCTGAGCGGCTGGCTCTCATGGCCCGGGTGGGTGTGTTCGGGGGCTGCACCCTCCTTCGCCAGGCCGTCGTCGCGGTCTTCCTTCTCTCGGTCGTCCCGCTGATCCCGTCTTCCGCGGCCACGGCCCAGTCACCGGTCCTCCAGACCACACCCGTCGAGCCCCTTGTCGAGGTCGGTTGGCTGCTCGAACACATCGACGACGACGATGTGGTGGTCCTGCACATGGAGCGCAGGTCCGAACGGTTCGAGGCGGAACGCATCGCCGGAGCGCGGCGCCTCCGCTTCGATGAAATCGCGTGGGAGGGAGAGGAGGGGTGGATCGCCGAGTTCCGGGACCGGGACGAGATCGTGGCGGCTTTTCGGCGCGCCGGGGTCGGTCGGGACTCGCGGGTCGTCATCTACGGCGAGAGCATGACCGCGACCGCGCGGACCTGGGTCACCTTCGACCTGCTGGGTCTCGGGGACCGGGTGTTCGTGCTGGACGGGGGCATCTCCGCGTGGAAGGCTGTGGGCGGTGCGGTGGAAAGCGGGCCGGCCGCCGCCGTGGAGCCGGGTGATGTCGTCGCGGTCGACCCGGTCGATTTCCGCGTTTCCGCCGACTGGATCCATGCGCGTCTGGGGGGTGAGTCGCTGGTCCTGCTCGACGCCCGGCCCGACGACGAGTACACGGGAGAGGACGGGGGGCTGGGAAATGGGGGACGGCCCGGACACATCCCCGGTGCCGCGCAGCTCTACTGGGAGGAGCTGATGGATCCGGCCAACAACACGCGTTTCCGCCCGCCGGACGAGATCGCCGCGATCTTGGAGCGGCACGGGGCCGGGGCGGGGAAGACCCACGTTGTCTACTGCATGATTGGCATGCGGGCCAGCGTCGACTACATGGCCGCGCGCATGACCGGGCTGGACGTGTACTTCTACGACGGCAGCTGGCGTGACTGGGGGGACCGGGTGGATCTGCCTGTGGAGATGGGGGCGGATCCGCGTGACGAGGGTAGGCGGTAGGCCGCGAGAATAATTCGGGAAGGCGCAACCGACACTGTCGCGGGACCTGAGGGATGGCACCTACAAGACGAGTCCGGTGCGGCAGGGCAAGGGTTCGCCCGCCGTCTTGCGGCTCCTCTGGCGGGTCACTCCGGCCGGCTACTGGCGGCAACACCGCTCGCTGCCCAACCTTTCCCCCGTGATTGAGCTTCCCACCCAGAACCGGAGTCCCGACCATGACACCCCGGCGCTTTCGCCCCTTCGCCTTCGCCCTCTCGCTCATCCTGCTGGCCGCGACGACGGTCACCCCCGCCTTCGCGCAGCAACGCGCCCTCGACCACGACGACGGTCTGCGCTGGAACAGGATCATGACTTCCTCGCTGTCGCCGAACGGCGCGTGGCTCGTCTACGTGCTGGCCGCCATGGAGGGCGACCCGGTGCTCGCGATCAAGGCCGCGCGCGAGGGCGCCGGTGAAGTCACCTTCCGTGGAACGCGCCCGACCTTCACCTCCGATTCACGCTTCGTCGTCTACTCCATCCCGCCCGTCGAGGCGGTGGTCGACTCGCTGAAGCAGGAAGGCAAGCGGGGCGACGACCTGCCCGACGACTCGCTTGGGGTGATCACGGTGGACGGTGTAGCGGGGCGGACGATCGGCGCGGTGGAGAACTTCAGGGTGGCCGACGAAGGGAGCTGGGTCGCGTACACCCCGGTCGAGGACGAAGACGAAGAAGAGGGCGAAGGCGCCGAAGAGGAGGGTGCCGAGGAGCCCGAGGCCGAGCCTGAGCCGGAACCGGAGCCGGGAGAGGAAGGCGAAGAGGAGGATGAGGAGGAGGAGAAGAAGAAGGATGAAGGATCGCCCCTGGTCCTGCTCAACCTGGCTACCGGTGAAGAGATGCGCTACGAGAAGGTGACCGCGTACTTCTTCGCCGAAGAGGCCGCGGTGCTCACCTACGCCACCTCGGCCGAGGACGGCGAGGGCGACGGTGTCTTCGTGGTGAACCTGGACGACATGGCGCGGCACGCGGTCATGGAGGGCAAGGGGAACTACAAGCGGCTGGTGGTGACCGAAGACGGGTCGCAGGTCGCCTTCCTCTCCGATCGCGACGACTACGAGGCCGACGAGCCCGAGTTCACCCTGTACCGAGGCGCCGCCCCGGCCTGGGAGAGAACGGCCGTCGCCAATTCGGCCACCGAGGGCGTGCCCGCGGGCTGGTGGGTCAGCGAGAACGGCAACGTCCGCTTCTCTGACGGCGGCGGGCGTCTCGTCTTCGGCACGGCCCCCAGACCCGAGCCCGAGGAGGAGGACGAGACGCTGGACGAAGACAAGGTCACGCTGGACATCTGGAACTGGAAGGACCCGTACCTGCAGCCCATGCAGCTGGTGCAGGCCAACCAGGAGCGCAACCGCACCTACACCGCGGTCGCCCATCTGGACGAGGGCAGGTTTGTCCAGCTCGGCACCGAAAGCGTCCCCAACGTCAGCTTACCCGCCGAGGGAGACACCCCCTGGGCGCTCGGCGTCTCGAACCTCCCGCACCGCCAGCTCGTCTCCTGGGACGGGCGCTACAACGACTACTACGCCATCGATGTCTCCACCGGCGAGTCACGCCAGATTGCGGAGAGGACCAAGGGCTTCGCCTCCCCGTCCCCCTCGGGCGACTACGCCTCCTGGTGGGACGGTGCGGCCCGGCACTGGATGGTGGCCCCGCTGGCCGGCGGCGACCCCGTCGCGGCGAGCAAGGGTGTCCCCCACGCCGTCTGGAACGAGCTCGACGACCACCCCGACCTGCCGCCCCCCTACGGATCGGCGGGATGGACCGAAGGCGACGAGGCCTTCCTCTTCTACGACCGCCACGACGTCTGGCGCTTCGAGCCCGCCACCGGCCAGACCACAAACCTGACCGCCGGTGCCGGTCGCGCGGGCAACATGCGTTTCCGCTACACGCGCACCGACTTCGAACAGAGCCACATCCCCGAGGGCGAGGCGCTCTGGGGCGCCTTCCACTACACGAACAAGCAGTCCGGCTTCTACCGCGGACGCACGGACCGGGAGACCGCCCCCGAGCAGGTCATCATGGCCGACAAGACCATCCGCTTCAGCTTCGGCGGCCACGCCGACGACGCGGACCGCTGGCTCCTGACCCGCCAGGATTTCCGCGAGTTCCCCGACCTCTGGGTGACCGACGGCGACATCACCGACATGGTCAAGCTGACCGCCGCCAATCCCCAGCAGTCCGAGTACCGGTGGGGGACGGCGGAGATCGCCGAGTGGAACTCGAACGACGGGACGCCGCTCCAGGGCATCCTGATCAAGCCCGACGGCTTCGATCCGTCACGCAAGTACCCGATGATGGTGTACTTCTACGAGCGCAGCTCCGACGGGCTGCACTCCTACCGCCCCCCCACGCCCGGCGGCTCATCCGTCTCCTTCTCTTTCTACGCCAGCCGCGGCTACGTGGTCTTCGTCCCGGACATTCCGTACGAGGTGGGCTACCCGGGCGAGAGCGCGCTGGACGCGGTCGTGCCCGGCGTGCTCAGCATCGTGGCGCAGGGATTCGTGGACCGGGACAAGATCGGTGTGCAGGGGCACTCCTGGGGTGGCTACCAGATCGCCTACATGATCACCAAGACCAACCTCTTCGCGGCGGCCGAGGCGGGCGCCCCGGTCAGCAACATGACGAGCGCCTACGGGGGCATCCGCTGGGGGTCGGGCATGAGCCGCATGTTCCAGTACGAACGCACCCAGAGCCGCATCGGCGGCACGCTGTGGGAGTCCACCGCCGAGTACATCCACAACTCGCCGGTCTTCTACGCCGACAAGATCCACACCCCGCTCCTCATGATGCACAACGACGAGGACGGCGCGGTCCCGTGGTACCAGGGGATCGAGATGTTCGTGGCCATGAGGCGGCTTCAGAGGCCGGTCTGGATGCTCAACTACAACGGCCAGGGACACGGGCTGAGCCGCGAGGCGGACCGCAAGGACTGGGCGATCCGCATGCAGCAGTTCTTCGACCACTACCTGATGGACGCGCCGGCCCCGATCTGGATGGAGGAAGGGGTGCCGGCGATCCTGAAGGGGAAGGAACTGGGACTGGGGGTCAAGGCGAAGAAGATCTCGTAGCGGTCGGCTCCAGGAATCTCGCGGCGCTGCGCCGCCCCCTGCGCCGCGGGGTTCTAGAACGCCTCCACGCCCACGGTTGCGGTCACTCCGCTTGTCCGCCACCTGTAGCGGACTTCGAGATCCGGTTGGAGGAAATCCCAGGGGATGAGTGAGCGGAAGTAGCTCACCCGCAAATGCATGGGTCCCCACGCCACGCCGGCGCCGCCGGTGAATGGCCATCGGCTGCGAATCTGCCTGTCCTCCCGGAACGCACCCGTCCTTTCCGTGCCCCCCGACGCGACTTCGGTTTGCATTCGATGGACCCCCGCGAAGAACAGCATGCGCCGGCTGCCCGGACCGAGCTTGCGTTCGAGGCCGATGTTCAGACCCATGCCTCTCTTGTTGGTGTACTCCCACGCTCCCGCGCCGATATCGTGAGGAGCATTGCCGCCGGTGGGCTCGATGTCGCCTTCGAGGCTGCGTGGCGCATAGATGATTGCCTCGACCTCGACGTCCAGGAACCAGTTGAGCCCGGGCTGCCCCCGAAAACCGCCCGCCAGGTGCATGGTCAACTCGGTCGCGGTCGACTCGGAGGAAATGAAACTGCCTAGCTGCGCGACGGACACCTCTTTGGTGTGTTCGACCGTGGTCCGGGAAAACCCGGGTGCCAGGCGTACATAGTATCCCAGTTGCTGGGCAAGTGCCGATTCCGGCGCGAGCAGGGCGCCGCAGAGCGCAACGACCCAGATTGACGGGTGCACAGCCGGTCGACTGCCCGGGGCGAGAGTCCCCCGGATGGCACTGGTTGACTTGGTCATGGTGTGGTTCACCTCGTTCCCAGCCCCACCGAGAGGGCCAGGCCATTTACGACGAAGGAATAGTCGAACTCCAGGGCTTCCTGGTTGACATCGCGGCTAACACTCCAACTCGTAGCCGAGCGAAAGTAGCGCAGCCGGATGTCGAGGGGCCGGTCGAACGGAAGGGTGAGGCCGATCCCCGTGGTCAGGGGCCACCTCCCGGTCTTCTTCTCGTCATCGATCAGTTCCTCGGACGCGGGATCGGCACCGGCGGAGCGGAAGTCCGAGTTCCATCTCGCACAGCCCGCGAAGAGGAAGCCCCTGGAGTTGATGGATGCCAAGTCGCGCCCGACGATGAGGTTCACTCCCACACCCACCCGGTTGGTGAAGTCCCACGGGCCGGGCCATACCCTGTGAGTGCCGCTGCCGGCGAGGGGGGTGGTGCCATCGATGTCTGGCCGGAGAGAGATCGTCCCCCGGAACTCTCCGCCGATCACCCAGTTCCCCGCTGTCGGCTTGAGGTACCCCAGGTAGAGATTGATGGCCCCCTCCGGTGTGACGGTCGAGGATTCGCTGGAACTCGAGCCCGCTCCACTCGTCACCTGTTTCGTATGCATGACGGACGTTAGCGCGACCTCGGGGAGCATCCGCAGGTAGAACGTCGATTGCGCGAACGTGTCCGCCGGCGCGAACAGGCACGCGCAGAGGGTGACGAGGGCGGCACCGAGTGGTTTTCGCACTGAACAGGATCTCCGGATCGTGAGGATGGGCTCGGCGAAGCTACGGTACGAGGGCGCGGGCGTCAAAGTATCCTGGACAATACCCGGCGCGGGGAGCTGCGTTCCAGTGTTCCGTGACGGGACAAGCGTGACGCCTTACCTTCGTGCCATGCCAATATACGAATTTACCTGCGAAGATTGCGGATTGGACTTCGAGCGCCTGGTCCTGGGCCGCACGCGCCCGTCCTGTCCGGGCTGCGAGAGCACCCGGTTGGAGCGTCGCCTTTCGCTGCCCCGGGTGAAATCCTCGAGCACCCACGACATGGCCATGCGTGCCGCGAAGAGGCGGGACGCCACGCAGGCTCGCGACCGGATGCACGAGCGGATCCGGTACGAAGAGAGCCACGACCGCCACGGGTAGCAGTCCTTGACGGGATTTCCCGGACAGGTACCGGGGGGCTGACGTGACCTCCGGACCCGGACTGAGCAGGCGCCTCGGCCTGCTGGGCCTGACCGCGACCGGCATCTGCGCCATGCTCGGGGCGGCGATCAACGTCATCCCGATCATGCTGCAGCGAAGCGTGCCGGGAATCGGACCCCATGTGCTGCCGGCGTACGCCTTCGCGGCGCTGCCCGCCCTGCTGGCGGCGCTTGCCTACGCCAGCTTGGCCTCGGCCATGCCCCGGGCGGGGGGCAGCTACGTCTATGTGAGCCGCTCCCTGAGCCCGTACTGGGGCTTCGTGGCGAGTTTCTCGCAGTGGTTCGGGCTTTCGATTGCGATCGGGATCGTGTCATACGTGCTGATTCCGTTCCTGCGCGACATCGCGGATGCGTTGGGGTGGGTGGGGACGGCCGAGGCGCTGGGCACCGGGCCTGTACGCGTGGGGCTGGCGCTGGCCTTTCTCTGGACCTTCGTGGTGGTGAACCTGCGGGGGCTGGGGGCCTATCAGCTCACGCTGGTGCCGATGATGTTCGTCATGTTCCTGCTGGGGAGCGTGGTGATCGTAGCCGGTTTCATGTTCGACCACGGTGACTTTTCGGCGGCGCTCATGGCCACCGAGGGGCGGGCGGTTCCACCGGAGCCTGAAGCGCCCTTCCGGATCGGCCCCTTCCTCGCGGCAGCGGCGCTTCTCTTCTCCTCCTTCATCGGTTTCGACGCGATTGCACAGGCCGGGGGCGAGGCGAGGCGGCCCGCGCGCAACCTCCCCCTGGCGACCGGCCTGGCGGTTGTCACCGTGGGGACCTTCTACCTCCTCTTCGCGGCCGCCATCTATCACGCCGTGCCCTGGAGCTTCGTGGCCGAGGAGGCGCAGCTTCGCGACCTCACCGCGCCGGGTCTGCTCGGCTACCTGCTCCCGGTGGGCTGGACGGTGGCGATCGTCGCGGGGGCGGCCGTGGCGCTCATCAATGATCTGCCGGCGATGTTGCTGGCGGTGTCGCGACTGATGTTCGCGTGGGGGGAGGACGGGGTTTTTCCACGCGGGGTCGCGGCCGTGCACCCGCGGCGGCGGACCCCGCACGTCGCGCTGGTGGCGAGCGGGGCCATGGCTTCCTTGGGCATACTGGGAAGCCACTTCGCTGGGGATTTCTTTCTCGGCGTCGACATCCTGGTCACCTCGATGCTGGTGAACTTCCTGCTCATGTCGCTGTCGCTGCTGACGCTGGCGCGGCGCAATCCGGAGCGAGCGGCCGAGATGCGGGTGCTGCGCGGGAGGGTTGGACAGTGGGTGGCCGGGGTGGCTGGGATCGCACTTCTTGGTGTGTTCCTGGTCGTGCACATTCACAAGGACCTCAGCGCCGAGGTGGGGGCGTGGTACTTCCACTCCACCTGGTTGTGGTTAGGCGTGATGGCCCTGGCGTCGGGGATTTTCGTGCGCGAGATGCGGCGGCTGAGGCGGGGTGGGGGGGATGTGGAGGCGGTGTTCAGGGAGTTGCCGCGGGGGTGAGCTACACTACGTTGCTGACGGGGCGCCGGGCATGTGAACCTCATGGCCTTCGGGGCCGTAACGAGTGTGTCCATATCAAGATGAAGGGGGTTGTGGAATGTCGGTTGCATTGAGCAATGGTGTGTCGCGAAGGAGGGGGTTTTTCCGGTTCAACACGGTTGCGCTTGCCGGAGGGTGCCTGCTGGTGGCAGGGGCCGGGGCCGCGCCGGAGGTCGCGTGCCTCCAGGAGAACGAGTCGGCTGCGGACGTGCGGCGGAGTGTGGCTCCGAAGCTGGTCGGCGCGATCGCTACGGCGTTGAATTCGACATTGGAGGGTCGCGGGTGGAGAGTCACGCCGGCTGGAGACGGATCCGGGTTCGCATTCGAGGTGAGCGGTCCGAAGGGAAGGCCGATGGAATTCGAATTCTCCACCCTGACCGGTATCCTCGACAAGCTGGCGCGCGGTGAGGCCGGCTTTGCGGAGTTGGGCGGGGCCGGAATCATGGAAGAGGGATCTCCGCCCGAATGGGTGCCCGTCTATCCCGGCGTACGCTCCAACGCGAGCACGTCCGCCAAGACGAAGGACCTGGTCGTTGGGGGAGGTGGGTACGTGGCGGACGCGAGCACCGCGGAGGTGTTGATGTGGTACTTCAAATGGGCCGATCGCATCGGCACAAGCGGAGCGTCGCGGAAGCTGTACATACCCGCTTCGGGTTCGGGCGGCATCGGGCGTTTCGAGCTCGTATTCGATCTCTGGTCGGTGACGGTGTTCGCGACCGAGGACGACCGTGGCGCCAGCCTCCTGGTCGTTCTCTACACGAAGTTTGCCGAGGGCGCGGGGATTTGGGCGGCGGAAGCGACCTCCGCGGGCGGAAGCTGATCGCGGTGGGGGAGTGACGGCTGGCATGGGAGATGGTATCGCAGACGGCCGCCACACCCTTCTCGCCCCGGGTCTGGAAATCTCCCGGATCGTCACCGGAATGTGGCAGGTTGCGGACCAGGAGCGTGGTGGTGAGGCGCTTGAGCCGGCCTCCGCCTGCCGCGCCATGGGCCGCTACGCCGACGCGGGCCTCACAACCTTCGACATGGCCGACCACTACGGCTCGGCCGAGGTGATCGCGGGGATGCTGGCGGCTTGCCGCGCCGACATCCAGCTCCTCACCAAATGGGTGCCGGAACCGGGTCCCGCCAGCGCCGAAACGGTGGCAGCCGCGGTCGACCGCGCTCTCGACCGCCTCGGCACCGATCGCCTCGACCTGCTGCAGTTCCACGCCTGGAACTACGCCGATCCGAGCTGGCTGGACTGCCTCTTCGAGCTGGCCGAGCACCAGGCCGCGGGCCGGATCCGCCACCTCGGCCTGACCAACTGCGACGCCGTCCACCTCGACATGGCTGTGCGTAGCGGCGTGCCGATCGTTTCGAACCAAGTCTGCTTCTCGTTGCTGGACCGGCGGGCGGCGGGCGCGATCACCGAAGTGTGCCGGCGTCACGGGGTGGCATTGCTTGCCTACGGGACGCTGGCAGGAGGCTTCCTGAGCGAACGGTGGCTGGGCCGCCCGGAACCGCCCATTGACGAGTCGCTGACCTGGTCGCAGATGAAGTACCGCCGCTTCATCGACCAGGTGGGGGGATGGGACCGGTTCCAGGGGTTGCTGGAGGTGGTGGCGCGGGTGGCCGGGCGGCTGAACGAGCGGGGTAGGTTTGCCGACACCAACCCTCACGTAACGTCAGGGTTGGCGGAAGAGAAGGGCGCCGCCGGATCCACTGACGTGTCCGTGGCCAATGTGGCCTGTCGCTACGTGCTCGAACACGCGGCGGTGGCCGGAATCATCGTCGGGGCGCGGCTGGGCGAGCGGATTCACCTCGAGAACAACCTGAACCTCTTCCGTTTCACTCTCGACGACGAGGCGCGGCGCGATCTCGACGAGGCCTGCGCGACGCTCGATCCGATCCCCGGCGACTGCGGCGACGAGTACCGCCGCCCCCCCTTCCTCACCGCCTCGGGCGACCTCAGCCACCACCTCACCCACCTCCCCGCGCCCTACCCGGTCCGGCTCTCCGGCACGGCCCGGCTCGTCTCCACCGGGACGCCTTGGGAGGAGATGGCCGGGTACAGCCGCGCGGTGAAGAGGGGCGGCCGCATTCATGTCGCGGGGACCACGGCGAGCCACGGCGGCCGCGTGATCGGGGGACGGGACCCGGCTGCGCAGACCCACTTCATCATCGACAAGATCGAGGGGTCGCTGCAGTCCCTCGGAGCGGGACTCGGGGACGTGGTGCGCACCCGCGTGTACATCCGCGAAGGGGTCGACTGGGAGCCGGTGGCGCGCGCGCACGGGGCGCGTTTCGCCGACATCCGCCCCGCCAACACCCTGGTCCACGCCAACACCATCGGCGACGACCTGCTCGTCGAGATCGAGGCCGAGGCGGAGGTGTCGTGAGGGCCGCGACGGCCGCCCGGTCCCCGTTGGTGGGCTCGGGACCGCCCCGGCCATGATCGGGCGGTCCAAGCCGAAGGTCATCCTCTTCGATCTCCTTTCCGCCCTGCTCGACTCCTGGTCGCTGTGGGACGACATCGCCGGGGGCGAGGGGCCGGGGCGGCGGTGGCGCATGGAATACCTGAAGCGCACATACGCCACGGGCGCATATGTCCCCTACCTGGACCTCGTCGCGGAATCGGCGGAGGCCGGGGGACTGCCCCGGGCGCTCGCCGGTGAACTCGAGGCCCGCTGGGACGAACTGGCGCCCTGGCCCGGCACGGGATCGGTGCTCCGAGGGCTGGCCCGGAACAGACCCCTGGGCGTGGTGACCAACTGCTCGGAGGTGCTCGGTCGCCGGGCGGCCGCTTTGTTGGGCGCCCCCTTCAGCGCCGTGGTCACCGCCGAGTCCGCGGGCTTCTACAAACCCGATCCGCGTATCTACATGGCCGGTGTCGAGGCTCTGCACGCGCCCCCCGAGGAAGTGCTGTTCGTCGCGGGCTCCCCCTTCGATGTCGTCGGGGCGCACGCGGCTGGCCTGCCCGTTGTCTGGCACAACCCGGCGCAGCTGACGGGGGGCGAAGCCGAGCGGGTCCCCATCCCGGTCATCGAGCATCTCAATCAACTCCGGTCGCTGCTGGCATGACGCTGGTCCGGCGTTACCTTCCTGCCCTGCCAGCCCGGTGACTCGCTGCTTCCGGCGCTAGCGGCGACTGTCCGCCGCCGGCTGGCGCCGACTACCCGCAAAGGAAGACCGTTCATGTCCAATCGACTCCGCTTCATCGTCCCCGCCGTCCTCGTCGCCGCCACGGCCTGCCTGCCCGACGTGGCCCTCGAGACCGATGCCCAGAAGGCCAGCTACGGGATCGGCCGCAACATCGGGACCTCCCTGGCCGACGTTCAGGAACACCTGGACATGGTAGCGCTCATGATGGGGGTCACCGATGCCCTCAGCGAGATGGAACCGGCGCTGACCGATGAGGAGATCGAAGCGGCGATGACCGCCTTCAACGAGATGGTGCAGGAGGCGGCAAGGGACCGTGGGGCGACGGAAGGAGCGGCCTATCTCGAGGAGAACGCGGCCCGGGAAGGGGTCATGATCACCGAATCCGGGCTCCAGTACGAAGTGCTGCGGGAGGGGGACGGGGAATCGCCCGTGTCCGGGCAGACCGTGACGATTCACTACCGTGGCTCGCTACCGGACGGAAGCGAGTTCGACTCTTCGCACAGCCGCGGGGCACCCACCACCTTGGGAGTGGACAATTTCGTCAGTGGCTTTGCCGAGGCGCTGAAGCTGATGAAGGTGGGCGGCCAGATGCGCGTGGTCATCCCGAGTGATCTGGCGTACGGGCCGGACGGCAGGGCCCCGCTCATCGGGCCGAACCAGGTGCTGGTCTTCGAGATCGAGTTGCTGGGGGTGGAGTAGGGGAATGCGTCGTCGAGACGGGAAGGGACGGTGGACAGGATGTCGAAGGTGAATCGCAGGCGAGCCGGAGCGTGCCTTCCAGTCATGGGGCTGGCGTTGCTTCTGGCCGGATACGGGGGTGATGCCGGGGACGGTGGGCGTATCCAGTCGGCAGGGGCCGTCGAATGGACGGCCCGGATTGACAGCGTCCCGCTACTGACCATCGGCGACGATCCCAACGATCCTCTGCACCAGGTCATCGGCGTCATTCTTGTGGGGGACACACTGATCATCGCGCAGACGAGTTCGGCCTCGCTTCGCTTCTACGACCGCCACACGGGTGAGTTTCTCAAGCGGGTAGGAAGACGGGGAGACGGACCGGGGGAGTACTGGTGGCTCGTGTCGCTGCAACGCGTGGGGAACCGGTTGTATACCTATGATGCCCATCACCGACGGGTGACCCTGCACGACCTGTCCGGTGCGCTTGAACGCACAGTCGACTTTGAGTATTGGGGTGCGTACGGCTCCCCGGACTTTGTGGGCGTCTTCGCGGATGGCTCCTTCCTGGTCGCGGCCGAGGTCCGGGCCAGTCGGCCCAGGTCTCTCATGTTTCGCCGCAGCGTCAACGTGCTGGGCAGGTATGACGCGAACGGGGTCTTCGTGGACAGTCTGGGCTACTATCTCGGAGCTGAACTGTTCATTGCACCTCTCGCAGACGGTGGAGAATGGAACAGTGTCCCTCCTCCTTACAGCCGCCTGAGTTCGGCCGGGGTGATCGGCGACGGGTACTACATCCTTGACAACAAGGAGGCGATGATCCCGGTTTTCGACACTTCCGGGACTCTGCTCCGTGAAATCGGACCCGACACGCCACCGGAGCCGGTGAGGATTTCGCGCAGGGACCGCGCTCGCCTATCCGATTACCGTGATCGCCTTGCAGAGGCCCGCGAGCGCAGACCCTCCGGTTACGGCGACATCGATTTGGACCAATTCCCGCGGTTCTACCCCTTCTACGGAAAGAGCACCGTCGTTGATGGCGCCTTTTGGGTCCTGGACTACCTGGACACCGAGCGTGCCGACCCTCGGATGGACTGGACCGTGTATTCTCGCAAGGGAGAGCTCTTGGGGCGCGTGTCGACGGAGGAAAGGCTCTCGGTCCGCGCGGTGGACGGTGATGTTGCCGTCGTGGTGCATCATGGCGGATGGGATGTCGAGACCGTGCAGTTGCGTCGCATTGTGAAGGAGCGTTGAGGGGGACTTCGACTGCCCGCGGATGAATTCCGGAGACCACCGGGAGCGGTGCCGCGCATAGCTGTCACGGGTCTCTAGGCGGGTGCTCAAGCGCGCTCCCCGCGCCGCGCCCTTGCCGCGATCGCGTACAGAACCAGCCCGCTGCCGATCAACGGAATCGCCATCAACGCCTCGGTGGGCCTGTCCATGGCGATATAGGTCAACGTACAGAGCGTCAGACCGATGTAGACGAGGGGCGTGAAGGGGAACCCCCACACCCGGTAGGGGCGCTCGGTGTCCGGCTCACGCACCCGCAGCACGAAGACCCCCGCCACGGTCAGCAGGCTGTTCAGTCCCAGGGTGAAGCCCGCGAAGACCAGGATCGTCTCGAAGGACGCGGTGACGATGAAGGCCAGGGAGAGCGCGGCCTGGGTCACGATGGCGACCGCCGGGATGCCGTCCCGGTTGGTGCGGCCGAGTTGCCGGAACAAGGAGTGGTCCTCGCCGATCACCTGCAGCACGCGGGGCCCCGCCATGACCATCGCGCTGACCGTAGAGACGAGCAGCACGGCGAGGGTGACGCCCATGATCGCGGCGCCTCCCGGGCCGAAGGCGTGGGTCGCGGCCACGTAGCCGACCTCGATCCTGCCCGCCATCGCGTCTATCGGGGCCGCCTTCAGGAAGGCGTAGTTCAGCCCGACATAGAGCACCATGACGAGGAGGGTGCCGCCGCCCAGCACCCGGGGCAGGGTGCGCTGCGGGTCCTTCACCTCCCCGGTCAGGTAGGTGGCCGCGTTCCACCCCGTGTAGGCGTAGGAGACGTAGATGAGCGCGACGGCGAAGGCGCCGCTGAAGACCAGCGCGCCGTCGCCGGCAACCGGGAGCAGGGAGACCGGTTGCGGTGGGTCCACCAGCGCGACCGCCGCCACACAGAAGGCCAGGATCAGGACCACCTTGACGGTCGTGAAGCTACGCTGGGAGAGACTGGAGCTGCGATAGGTGGTGGCGTGGACCCCGGTCAGCACCGCCACCAGCCCCGCGCCGAGCCAGGTGGGCGAAAGGGAGGGGAAGACCGATGCCAGGTATGTGCCGAAGGTGATCGCGGCCAGCGCCGTGGGGGCTGCGAATCCGATCGTTGCCGAGATCCAGCCCGAGACGAGGCCGACCGCGGGGTGGTAGATGCGGGACAGGAAGGTGTACTCGCCGCCGGAGCGGGGGATGGCCGCGCCCAGTTCCGCGTAGGAGACCGCGCCGCAGAAGGCCGCCGCGCCCCCCACGACCCAGAGGAGGAGCAGGGGGAAGGTGGACTGGATGTCCAGGAGCTGGAAGCCGAGGCTGGTGAAAACGCCGGTGCCGATCATGCTGGCCACGACGACCGCGGTGGTGGCGTAGGGGCTGTAGCCTTTCCCTGCGGACAACGGGGCGGCCGCCGCTTCGGCGGAATTCATTGGCGTGAGGCCTCCAAAGGCGCGAGTATTCACCGGAACGATCGTCGCGGGCGGTCGCCGACACCGAAAACTCTTCCGTCAGCAGGTTTTGAACCACCCTTGAACCGACTTCCCATCGTCGGGGTGATGGGCGCGGGAGCCCATGCCCACGAAGAGCTGGCCGCGCCGCTGGGGCGGCAACTCGCCCGGCTCGGGGTCCACCTGCTGACCGGGGGTGGGTCCGGAGTCATGACGTCCGTTTCACGGGCCTTTGCCAAGGTGCAGGGCCGCGCGGGACTGGTGATCGGGGTATTGCCGCTGGCGGAAGCCATTGGGGGCCCTGGAGCCGGGGGCAACTACCCGAACCCCTGGGTCGAGGTCCCGATCCGGACGCACCTGGGCAAACTGGGCGCGGATGCGTTTTCGCGAAACCATGTCAACGTGCTCACCTCGGATGTGGTGGTCGCGCTGCCCGGCAGCTCCGGCACGGCCTCCGAAGTCGCGCTCTCGATCCACTACGGGCGCCCCCTCGTCCTCTTCGGCGACCTCGACCGCGCCCGCGACCTCCCGGACACCGTCGCAACCGCTGCCTCCGTCGACGAGGTCATCGCCTTCGTGCAGGCCGCGCTCGCCCGCGTCGCCGGAGCCGCTTCGCCCCCGTCGTGAGCGCCCGCCCGCCCCGCCCCGTCTCCCGTCTCGACGACATCGAAGGCTTCTCCATCGACCGTGTTGCCCGTGCCGCCGACTTGGACCCGGAGGTCCTCCGCCTCGAGAACCTCGACACGGACCTGCCCCCGCCCCCCACCGCCATCGCAGCCACGCGGGCCGCCGTGGGACGCGACGACGCCAACAGCTACCTCCCCTTCCTCGGCCTCGACGATCTGCGCGCGGCCGCGGCCCGCCACGTCACCCGCCTGAGCGGCGTCCCCCACGACCACGACACGCAAACCGTCATCACCGCCGGCGGCACGGAGGGCATGTTGAACGCCCTGCTCGCCCTCGTCGAACCCGGCGACGAGGTCATCGTCACCGACCCCACGTATGCGGGCATGATCCAGCGCGTCCGCCTCGCGGGTGGCGTACCGCGCTTCGTCCCCTTCGTGGTGCCGGGAGGCCGCTGGACCCTCGACCTGCAGCGCTTCCACGATGCCGTGAGCGACCGCACCCGGGTCGTCTTCCTCATGAACCCGTCGATCCCGTCAGGTGCGGTGCTGACGCGCGAGGACTGGGAGGAGGTCGCGCGGGTGTGCGAGAAGCGCGGCATCTGGCTCCTCTACAACGCCGCGATGGAGCGCATCCTGTTCGGTGGCCGCGAGTACATCCATCCCGCGGGCGTGGGCGGGCTGGCCGACTGGACGATCACGGTGGGATCGGTGTCGAAGGAGTACCGCATGATCGGGTGGCGGGTGGGGTGGGTGGCGGGGCCGCGTCGCATGATGGACCGGATCGGCCTGGTGGGCATCTACAACGTGGTGACCCCGGTGGGGCTGTCGCAGCCGGGTGCGGTCGCGGCGCTGACGGACCCGGGTGGGGCGGGTGTGGCCGAAGCGGTTGCCGAGTGGGAGCGGCGGCGCGACACCGTGCAGAGCGAGCTGGCCGGGCTGCCGTTCGTGGCGGCGGATGGGGGGTGGTCTCTGTTGCTCGATACGGGTCGGATGGGGTTCGACGGGGCGGCCGCGTCGGAGCGGCTGCTGGAGCGGGGCAAGGTCGCGGCCACGCCGATGACCCACTGGGGGCGCGAGAATGCGGACCGGTTCGTGCGGATCGTTTTCAGCAACGAGCCGGTGGGGCGGCTGGGGGGGCTGGGGGACCGGGTGCGCCGGGCGTTGGATCTGTAGCCCGGCAGGAGGGCGGACTCCGCGCGTCGACCGACCCCGGCAGTTCGGGTTACGATTTGGAGTGCACCCGGCTTGGATTAGGTTAGAGGTCGGCGACTGTCGTTTCCGGCCGTCGCCTCCGCGACGCCAGCCCGATCAGGAGATGTCATGGCACGCATTGCCCGCCTCCGAATACCATCACCGGTCGTCCCGTGCCTCGCGGCCCTTGCCCTGCTCCCGGCCGCCCTCCCCCTCTCCGCCCAGAGCGCCTCCACCGGGGGACTGCGCGGCCGGGTCGCCGACCAGGACGGCACCCCCGTCGAGGCCGCGCTGGTCACCCTGGTCCACACGCGGACCGGCGCCGCCAGCACCGCCCTCAGCGTCGCCGACGGACGGTACACCCTGCGCGGCCAGCGTCCCGGCGGCCCCTACACGGTCACCGTGACGCGCATCGGGTTCCGCGAGTTCACCCGTGAGGGCATCGAAGTGCTGTTGGGCCGGTTCGTCGACCTGAACATCACCCTCGTATCGGCGGCCATCGAGATCGAAGGGCTGGTCGTCGAGGTCGAACCGGATCCGGTCTTCAACCCGGGCCGCATCGGCATCTCCACCCTGGTCACCTCCGAGGTGCTCCGCCAACTCCCCACCGTGACGCGCGATTTCCTCGATTTCGCAGTGCTCTCCCCCCTGGTCCGCACTTCCGAGGAGGGGGTATCGGTGGCCGGCGCGAGCTACCGCTTCAACACCCTGAACATAGACGGCGCGCTCAACCAGGATGTCTTCGGGCTCTCCACCAACAACATCGCGGGCGGACGCGCCGGGGCCCGGGTCATTCCGCTCGAGGCCGTCGAGCAGTTTCAGGTGGAGGTCGCGCCCTTCGACATCCGCCAGTCGGGGTTCACCGGCGGCGCGCTGAACGCGGTTACCAGGTCGGGTACCAACGACTTCGAGACCTCGGCCTTCGGCTTCCATCGCAGCGGTGCGCTGGTCGGTGAACTGGTAGTCGACGATGTCTCGACCGTCCCCGAACTGTCGACCGTGCGTGCCGGGTTCACGGCCGGCGGGCCCATCCGCCGAGACCGCGCGCACTTCTTCGTCGCCGGCGAATGGGAGCGGGTGCGCGAGCCGCCGACCGGGTTGCATGTGGGCGAGTCCGATCCCCTGAGCCTGTCGCTCGTCCCCGATTCGGTGGCCCGCATGCAGTCGCTGCTGCAGCAATTGGGCGCCGACCCCGGCACCGCTGGCTCGTTCTCGCTGGAGAACGAGCTCGCGAACCTCTTCGCCCGCCTCGACTGGAAGATCGACGACCGTCACGACGCCATGTTGCGCTACAGCTTCGCCGCGGCCGACGACGACCCCGACCCCAACCGGCTGCCCGGCGCAGCCTATGCATTCTCGTCGGGCGGCAGCGAGATCCGCTCGCGCAATCACTCGGCGGTGCTCCGGCTGGTGTCGTCGCTCGGCAACCGGTTCTCGAACGAGTTCTCGGCCAACATCCAGGGCCTCAGCGACAACGAGACCGCGCGGTCCACCTTCCCGCAGGTCGAGGTCACCGTGGACGGCAGGGTCGGAGACCTGTTCGTGACACGGGACGTGCGCGCCGGCGCCGATTATTTCGCCCAGGACAACGCGCTCGACCAGCGGATCATCCAGCTCTCCAACGACCTCAGTGTCGACATGGGGGATCATCAACTGCTCTTCGGCGTGTCGGGCGCCTGGTTCCACTTCGACCGGCGCTTCGTGCCCGGCGTGCTCGGCAGCTACGAGTTCGGCAGCCTCGAGGACCTCGCCCGGAACCGGCCGGACCGCTACGAGGTCACCATCCCGCTCACCGACCAGGGGGCGGCTCCGGACTTCGGCGTACGCGAGTTCGGGCTCTACGCCCAGGACGAGTGGGAGGCCCACGACCGGCTCACGCTGCGAGCCGGGGCCCGCTTCGATGTTCCGATCTTCACGGGACGCCCCAAGGCCAACCCGCTGCTGGAGCAGGAACTCGGGATCGACGCCTCGCAACTTCCCGACAAGCGCCCCACCTATTCGGTGCGCGCCGGTCTCAACTGGCGCCTGTTCGAGGGCACGCAGCTGAGGGCGGGCACGGGCATCTTCACGGGCCGGCCCGCCTTCTCCTGGCTGGCCAGTGCCTTCCAGAACAACGGGCTCGCGGCGACCACGCTCCTGTGCCGGGGCAACCAGGTCCCCGCCTTCGATCCCTCGAACACGCCCACGGAGTGCGTCGGCGGGCCCGGCGTCGGTGAATCACCTCCGATCATCAACTATTTCGACCCGGACTTCCGCTTCCCGCAGGACTGGCGCACCATGGTCGCCGTCGATCAACGGCTGCCCGGCGGCGTGATGCTTTCGGCCAGCTGGATCAGCAATCTGGCGCTCAGGCAGATCTTCATCTCGAACGAGAATCTTGCGCCGGGGACCAGCACCGGGGGGCCGGAAGACGGGTTCACGAACGGTTTCGGGTTCGGTGTGCGCGACGTGTGGGGACTTCCGGTCGAGGACCTGGAAGAGCAACTCTGGGCAGGGGGCCGGCTGACCGACCTGTTCGGACCGGTGCTGCGGGTGGGAAACCGCGACGGCAACTACGCCTACGCCGCGACGATCGAGCTCCGCAAGGACTTCGGCAGCGTCCTGGAGCTGCGGACAGGCTACTCGCTGACCCGCTCCGCCGATCTTCAGGACCTCCTGTCGATCGACATCACATCGAACTACGCGACAACGCCCATCAACCGCGATCCCAACGACCCGACATCCCAGCGCTCGCGGTTCGACCGGCCCCACAAGGCGGTGGCCAGCATGAGGACGAGGCTTCCGCCGCGCCTGGGAGGTACCGAGATCAGCGCCATCTACGTGGGACAGTCGGGGGTCCCCTATTCATACGTCTACGAAGGCGACGTGAACGGCGACGGGTTCAACGGGCCCCGAGCCTCCCGGCTGGCCAACGACCTGATCTACGTTCCGTTTGCGATCGACGTGAGGACCAGCATCGTCAACCGGTTGCTGTGGGAGACACTCCTCGACGAGGAAGAATGCCTCAGGGAGCAGACGAACCGGATCCTGGCGCGGAACACCTGCTCGACGCCGTGGTCGAACCGCCTCGACCTGCGCATTTCGCAAACCGTGAAGGCCCAGGGATTCTCGACCGAGGTGACCCTCGACATGCTCAACGTCCTCAACCTCCTGAACTCGTCCTGGGGGGTGGTGCAGGTCGCGAACCCGGTGGTCCAGCTGTTCCGGGTGCGCAGGCAGAACGAGGATCTGGGACTGGATCCGCTGGTGGCCCGCTACATCGGGGTCCTGCGGCGCGACCCCGAAACCGGCAGGGTGCGCGGGGCGCGTCCGTTCGCGCCCGAGGTCCCCACCTCGCAATGGCGGGCGCAACTGGGCGTCAGGGTGTCCGTCGCGCGCTGAGCGCGGGTACCGCTCGAATCACCCCCCAATCTCGTCCATCCAAGCCTCCATCGCCCGCTGATAGTAGCCGGGGTCGAAGAGCACCCACTCGCCCAGGTCTTCCGGAACCCGAAACCGCGAGGCGGCCTCCTCGGCGTCCACTCCCAGCTGCCACGCCTCCCGCGCGAACTCGCCCACCGAGTCGATCACGGCGATGTAGCGCGACAGGTCGTCGATCCCGGCCAGCGGACCATGTCCCGGTACGAAGACATCCGCCGACAAGGCATGCAGCGAGTACACCGACCGCGCCAGCCGGCTCGGCTCCGCGTCCATGTAGTTCGGGAACATCGCGTTCCACACCAGGTCCCCGCACCACACCGGCCCCTCCCCCCCGTCCACCTCCACCGTCAGGTCGCTGACGGTGTGTCCGCCGCGCGGCACGACCGTCGCCACCCGTCCCCCCAGATCAATCTCGGTCTCCACATCCCCGGCCAGGACCACCGCGTCGGCCCACGCCGCCTTCGCCTCCTCGTCGGCGGGAGACTCCAGCACGAGGTCCCGCGTGGCCTCGGTGGCGTGCAGCGGAGGCGGCGCACCGTCACCCGGATCGAACCCGGCCGGTCCCACCGAGTGGTCGCCGTGGTGGTGGGTCACGACGACGTGGGTCGGCCATCCGCCCGTCAGCTCGCGCGTCTGCCGGGCCACCCAGGCCGCTCCTTCCGGCGTCGAGAACGCCTCCACCACGAGGGTGCTTTGCCGGCCCATGATGATGCCCCCGTTGCAGACCGTCGTGTAGTCTCCGTCGAGCGGCGTCGACACAACGGCGAACATCCCGAACCCAAGGTCCTCGATGCGCGCGAACGGTTCCTGCGCCACGATCCGCCGGCGCGGTGCACGCCATCGTCCAAGCGCGGCTGGAGACAGCAGCGGTCCCGTGGCCGCCAGGTAGCCCGCGCAACCGGCCGAGGCCGCGAGAAAACGGCGTCGGCTCAGTCCGTGTCCTCCGGCCGCCGGCCTCTCCGGACATCCTCCCGCCCCACAGCCGGGCTCGCCACCGCGGGACCCGGCCGCACCGCTGTCCGGCCGTTCAGCCACCGCGTCTTTCCCGCCGCAGTCGCGCTGTTTCGCCATGGACTTCCAGGTAGAGGTTCGACAGGAGGCGCCCGCCAAGGAACGCGATCATCGCGGCGGTGACGCCCACGAGGTCCAGACCCCAACCCGTCACCGCGAAGATCAGCGCGATCGCGGCGACTTCCAGGATCGTCGCCATGGTGATGGGCCTGGTCCGGCGCCTGAGCACGTTAACCGCTCGCTGGTAGGACAGCCAGACCGAGAGGGCGGGCAGGGGCACGAGGAGCATGACGGGCACCCAGGCGTAGGCCGCCAGGTCGGGGGCAAGGCCCGACACGGTCTCGAACCAGAGGCTGAAGAAGGGATCGAAGGCGAAGACGGCCAGCCCGAGGGAGCACGCCAGCGCCAGCCCGGCCGCGAACCGCCCAACCACGCGGCGGTGCTCCAGGTCGTTGCCCAGCAAGGCGATCGCCGCCTCCTGGTAGCTGATTCCGATGGCCCGGAAGATGAAGGACAGCGCCCCGATCACCGGGAAGACGGCCAGCGACTCCAGCGGCGCGTGGGCCCGGCCCATGAAGAAGGTCAGCATGGGGTGCGTGGCGAGTCCGATCACCGAGGTCAGGGCGAGGGGATAGTAGAATGTGACGATCCCCCGGTAGGTGAGCGAACCGGCGCTGTTTGCCGGGGGACTCGGGATATCCAGCGTGCGGCGAATCGCGGCCGCTCCCATCCACCGCGCCGCGACCGCCTCCACGAGGACGCCGATCACCAGACTGGCCGGGCCCAGCCACGCGCCCGGAAGCTCGAAGAAGAGGAACAGCACGACGGCGGTGCCGGTCATCGCCCCAAGGCGGCACAGGGTCCCGGCCGCGACACGGCGCGTGGCGCCCGCCCGGATCATCACGCCGTGCACGAACCGCCGGTACCCGATCGCGGCGGTCCACGGCACGAAGAACCAGAGCGCGCCGTAGGTCAGGCCGGCGACATCCGGCGGCAGATTGAGCAGTCCGCCGACCAGCGCGTCGAAGACCGGTGGGATCAGGAGCAGGCAGAGAGGCAGGGTGGAGAGCGCGTTCAGCGCATGCGCGAAGATCCGCAGCCGGCGGTAGCTGTCGCCGTCGCGCACCAGCGCCGTGGCCGCGCTCATCAGCATCATGACCGGCGCCTCGACGAGGATCGCGATCGAAAAGGCGATCCCGTACGCGGCCAGGTTGATCTTGGGGTCGGGGAGACGCGCGATCAGCGCCGCCAGGAGCGGTCCTTCCAGCGACATCATGATCCAGGTGGCGGCGAGCGGCGACCAGAACCGCGTGATATACCCGGCGGTGGGCGCCGGGGCGACGTTCATGTATCGAGTGTTTCGTTGTGGAGGATGAATGGTGGCGGCTGGGAGTCCGTGGACGAATTCGAAGCGAGCGCCGGGAGAGGTTGGGCGGCGGGATGGCGACTGCTACGATAACCCCCGCCACAACCGGCGCGAACCCCGTCGCCAGATGCTTGTGAAAGATTTCACATGACCGAAGACCCCTTCAGCCACGCGAGCCCGTGGGGACGCTGCCGACCGTCGGGCCCGGGAGGATTCTGGCTCCGCGTGTCGCGGGCCTTCCCGGCGGGATGGCCCTGGAGTCGCTTCGCCCTTCTCGCCCGGCGCCTTGCGCGTCGCTCGCTGCGCGGCCCTGTCGATACCCGGCTCTGGGGACTTCGCCTGCGCCTCTACCCCGACCGTTCCGTTTCGGAGGCCAGGATCCTCTTCCTGCCGCGTTCGTGGGACCGGGTCGAGTGGGGGCTGCTCCGCGAGTGGATCGAGCCCGGCTTCACCTTCGTGGACGTGGGCGCCAACGCGGGGGCCTATTCGTTCCGGGTTCTCTCGCTGGCGGGCGAAGGGGGACGGGTCGTCGCGGTGGAGCCCGACCCGGCGCTGGCGCGGCAGCTGCGCTACAACGTGGGCGTCAACGGGGCCGGGGAGCGGATGCGCGTGGTCGAGGCGGCCGTGTCGGGGTCGCGGGGCGAGGGGATGCTTCTTCTAGCGTTGCGCAACTCGGGTGAGAACCGGCTGGTGGGGGAGGGGGAGAGCACGCCGATCGCGGAAAGCGCTCCCGTGGCGGAGGATGCCGGCACGGCGAATGCCGCCGACTCGGGAAGCGCCGCCGGCGCGCGAAAAACCACCGTTCCGGTCAGGGTCATGACCCTCGCGGACCTAGTGGCTCAGACCGGTCTGGACCGGATCGACTGCCTCAAGGTGGATGTGGAGGGGCACGAAGGCGACGTCATCCGACCCTACCTCGCCGGGGCGCCTCGGAGCCGGTGGCCACGCCACATGATCGTCGAACTCGCGCACCGGCCGCGCGCGCACGGTGACGAACCGGAGGAACTGCAGTCGTGGATCACCGGACGGGGGTACAGGCTGGTCCGGCGAACGAAGCTCAACGGGATGTTCACGCTGGCTTGAGGCGGCGCAGGCGGCCCGTGCGATTGCACCGAGTGTCCCGCTCCCCTATGCTTCAAGGAGAAGTCCCCTCGTGGAAAGCGCGCCACGGACTGCCGGAGACCGGCAAGGAGGAAGAAAGATGAAGACCCTGCTTCGAATGACCGTGGCCGCCGTCGTGGCCTTCGCCTGTACGCTGCCGTTGCCGCAGCCGCTCGCCGCCCAGGTCCCGGAACCGGCCGAGAAGCTTGCCGGTCAGTGGCAGGTGATTGTCCGGCCCCGAGGCGGGTTTCTCGCACCCAAGTGGCAGTACGCGGAAGGTCGGTCGCTGCCCAAGCGCCCCACGGCAGGGATCGAGGTGCTGATGCGCCCCGCCTTTTCCTGGTATGGCGGGCGCCTTCTCCTGGAGCGAACCGCCGAGTGGAGCGAGGGGCCAGGGATAAATGTGTCTTCCCGGCCTCAGGATCAGGGAATCCAGAGTTACCAATCCGTCATCGCGGACTTCATCCTCTATCCGACCTGGAGCTTGGACGCGTTGCCTTATCTCTTCGCGGGCGGCGGGTTCAGGACCTATGCCGCCGAGGACTCCGAGGCCATCGCCTTCCCGCTTCCCTTCTTTTCGGGCGAACGCAGAGCGGCCCTGCACGCCGGCGTCGGCTTCGAGGTTCCGGTGAAGAAGTTCCTGCTCAACCTGGAGATCGCCGACTACTACGGCGACATCACGAACTTCGGCAAGGTGCACGACCTTCACACGAGCCTGATCGTCGGCTACACGGGGTTCGGCGCACTGTTCAGGAAGCTCTTCCAGGATCGGTCCGAGGAGCTCCTGCCGCCGGAGGAAGAGCGGCGGTAGCGACGGCTGAAGGTCGAACGCCACGACGGGGCCCGGGCCTTTCTCCGGCGCGCGGAGCCGTGGCTGCTTGAGCGGGAAGTCGAGAACAACCTCGTTCTGGGCCTTGCCGACTCTCTTTCGCGCAGCACGCGGGACTACCAATCCCCCATCTACTTCGCGACCGTCGAGCGCGGGGGAGAGGTCCAGGGATGCGCCTTCCGCACGCCGCCGTACAAGGTTGGGGTCACCCGCATGCCTGTCGAAGCGGCGCCTCTCGTGGCTTCCAATGTGGCGGAGGTATATGACTCGCTCCCGGCAGTCTTTGGGCCAGTGGATGTTGCCCGCCGGGTGGGGGATGCCTGGGCCGCGCTCAAGGGGGTGATGGCCGTGGACGGCACGCGACAGCGGATCCACGGCCTCGAGCGGGTCAATTTCCCGGCGCGGGAGGCCGTGGGCAGCATGCGCCTGGCGAACGAAGGCGACCTTGCCCTGGTCGGGTCCTGGATCCGGGAGTTCGTGAGGACCACCGGTCTCCCGAATGTGCGCGACCCCGAAGCACGTGCCGAGCGCCTCGTGGCGGCCCGGTTCCTGGCCCTGTGGGTGGACCGCGAACCCGTCTCGATGGCGGCCTTTCCCGCGCGCACCCGCAACACGGTGCGCGTCGGCTACGTGTACACCCCGGACGAGCACCGCCGCCGCGGCTATGCGAGCGTCCTGGTCGCGCAGGTGAGCCGTCACATCCTCGATTCGGGGTTTCGCCGGTGCGTCCTCTATACCGACCTCGCGAACCCGACCTCCAACCGCATCTACCGCGCGATCGGGTACCGTCCCGTCCAGGATGTGATGGACGTGAACTTCCGGGCAACGTCATGCGGCAGGCCCTGACCTCGGCTTCGCCGCATGATATCATAACAGTATCATGTTGATATCACGGCTTCGGGCAGGTAGCCCATGATCGATCTGCGCAGCGACACCGTCACGCGTCCGAGCCCCGCCATGCGCGAGGCCATGGCGCAGGCTCCCGTCGGCGACGACGTCTACGGCGACGACCCCACCGTCAAGCGGCTCGAGGCGCGCGTGGCCGAGCTGCTGGGCAAGGAGGACGCGGTCTACATGCCCACCGGTTCGATGACCAACCAGGTTGCGATCCGGTCCCACACCGAATCCGGCGACCTGGTGCTCATGGACGCCGCCTCGCACGTCGTGCGTTCGGAAGGCGGGGGACCGGCGGCGCTCTCGGGGGTCACCGCCCAACGGATCGCGGGAGACCGTGGGATCTTCACGGCGGACCAGGTCGAGGATTCGCTGGCGACGCCCCACGCCGGGTCCCCCACAACCCTTGCCCCGCCCGCCACTCTGCTATGCGTCGAGAACACCCACAACGGCGGTGGCGGAAGCATCTGGCCTTTGGAGACCCTGGACGCGGTGGTCGCCGCCGGACGACGGGCCGGACTGCGCTGCCACCTCGACGGCGCCCGCGTCTGGAACGCGTCGGAGGCCACCGGGGTCCCGCCCGCCCGCTACGCGCGCGACTTCGACAGCGTGTCGGTGTGCTTCTCCAAGGCGCTGGGCGCGCCGGTGGGATCGGCGCTGTGCGGTTCGGCCGCCTTCGTCCGGCGGGCGCGACGCTTCAAGCAGCTTTTCGGGGGCGGATTCCGGCAGGCGGGCGTCATCGCGGCGGGGGCGCTGTACGCGCTGGAGCACCACCGCGACGGTCTGGCGGACGATCACGCGAAGGCGGGCTTCCTGGCCGATGTGCTGGTGGACATCCCGGGGGTGGAGCTGGTGCGGGAGCACGTCGAGACGAACATCCTGCGTTTCAGGGTGCCGTGCCGGGCGGGGGATTTCGTGGACGCGTGTCTGGTGGAGGGCGTGGCCATGCTCGTGGCGGGGGGCCGGGATGTGCGTGCGGTGATGCACCGCGATGTCTCGATGGGTGACGTGGAGAGGGCGGCGGAGGTGGTGCGGGGGGTGGTGGGGGGACGGCATGATGTCAACTATGATTGACATTTTGTAAACTGCGATGTACACAGCCCCAACCGAGACTGGAACCACTCAATGAGACGCAGTACGCTCTTCCTTGCCCTTGTAGCCCTGGCATTCGCCTGCGAGAGCCCCACTACACCCGCAACCTGCGACGATCCCGGACCCACGCAAGCCTACCCCGGGTATCCGGCTGAGCGGGAGGTCTGCTTCGAAGCGGTCGGTGATGGCGCCACCTACACCGCAACGAGCTCAAACCCGGATGTCGTCACCGCCGGCATCTCCGGCACCACGCTCACGGTGACCGGCCATGAACTGGGCGACGCCCGGGTAACGATCACGGCCAGGGATTCAGACGGAACCAGCGAAACGGTCGTCTACCCGGTCGTCACGGCGGACGCCGTAACCGCCAGCTTCACCTGCAGCATCCAACCCGACAGCGACGACCCCGATTTCTACGAGGTCGACTGGGAAGGGCCGTTCACGGTCCATGTTGGTCTTGCGGAGCTCTACATCCGCCTCACCATCGGCGACTGGTCACACGTAAGGCTCCTCGCCGAGGACCTGCATCCAGGTACCCATCATGTCTGGACCGGCGGCGCGGTCAATGCGGATTTGGTGAACAGCGACGAGTGCAGCGTCGAGATCGCCGACTACGTGTACGCTGACGATTAGCCGATAGCGGTCGGACCCGTTCCCAGAGCAGTCCGTGCATGGAGTCGCCCGAATGCCGGGAGTTCTGTCCACGGGCTGATAGAGTTGCCCGCGCGAGCGGCCGATTCCGGACGACGGCCACGTCACCCGTCCCCGATTCCACCGGGCAGCTCCCCGATCTCCGCCAGCAGTCCCTCGATCTCCGCGATCCGCACCCTCGCCTCGGGGAATCCGGTAAGAAAAGCACCCCCCGGTCCCACCAAGTCGAAGAGCACGGCCGCCTTGGCCAGCGACGAGCGCGCCGGATCGTGCTTCCCGAGTTCCAACTGGTAGACTCCGTCGGTCATGAGCGCTTCCGCGAGCACCCAGCAACGCGCGGGTTCCACCTCACCCGTGGGCGCCACCATGGCGGGAAGGGCCTCGGCCGAAACCGCCCGGGCGAGTTGGATGTCCATGCCTGCCCCGCTCGCCGCCCGGCGCAGCGTATCCTCCACCTCGCCCGCGGGCGCCGTCCCCCCGAAGATCGCCTTTCGCAGCGCGATCAGCGCCGCGCCCAGCTCCTCGATCATGCGCAGGATGTAGTCTCGCTGGAACATGTCGTTGTCGCCTCCCGTCATTGTGTCGCGGCACGCCGTGAGCAAAGTTGTCCCGCGAGATGACCACAAAGATCACACCAAAGTGCTGGGCCGCGTTCGTGACGCGGGTCATTCTGGGCCTGATCTTCTTCGCCGCAGGGTTCTGGAAGGTGTTTTCCCTCGGTGCGGTCGAGCATGCCCGGGAGCTGTTCGTCGCGCCCTACGAGATGAGCTTTCTGCCCGAGTGGTCGCTGTGGGTCGCGGGCACGACCATCCCCTTCGTGGAACTCGTTTGCGGCGCCCTCATGGTTGTCGGCTGGCAGCGTTTTCCGGCCGCGATCGGTCTGGGGGCGGTTCTGGTGCTCGTTACCTTCGGGCACCTGGTGGCCGAGCCGCTCTACGCCTTCAATACACACGTCATCCCGCGCGTCATACTGCTGGTACTGGCGATGGCGATGTTCGAGGATGACGGTCTGAGTGTCGACGCCTGGCTGGCGCGGCGGCGCGGGTGAGGCCGGAACCCTCGGGAGACTTAGCCTGGCGCCTCCGCGGGCATCTCTATCGCCGGACGCGGGAGACGGGAGCGGTACCGGCGCGCACCGAGCTTGGCGCCCACCTTGACGCGACCCAGACACAGATTGCCGGGGCACTCCGCTTCCTCGCCGAAGCCCATGTCCTCGCCCTGGATGAACGCGGCGAGGTTTGGATGGCCCACCCCTTCTCGGCCGTCCCCACGCCGTACCGCGTCGAGACCCCGGCCGGGGCGTACCGGGCGAACTGCGCGTGGGACGCAATCGCGATTCCGTTGCTGCTGGGCACAAGTGGCCTTGCGCGCACGGCCTGCCCCCGGTCGGGAGTGCCGTTCGAACTGACCGTGGCTGGTGGCCGCGTCGGGCCGGCTGGCGCCGTCGTTCGCTTCCCGGTTCCCGCGCGCGCCTTCTGGGACGACATCGGCTACACCTGACGCAACATCGTGGCCTTCCGGTCGGAGGGGGATGCGCGAGCCTGGGAACGGGGGCGGGGCGGGGGACGGCCAGGCGCGACGGTGCCGGTCGATGTGCTGGGGAAGCTCAGTCGCGGCTGGTACGGGGGCCGCTTCAGCGACGATTGGCGACCCGCCTCGGCCGCGGTCAAGCGGGCCATGTTGCGGGAGGCGGGGCTCACGGGACCATTCTGGGATCCGGGTTGAGGGATCGGCACACGACCGGTTTCTGGATACGGGCGGGGTCCGTAGTTTGACGATCCCAGCACCTGCCATCCCGAGGATCTCCATGAGGCCCCGTCCCAAGTCATCCACCGCCCTTCGCAAAACGCCGTTTGCGGCCCCCGCCACCACTCGCTGCCCGTCCACCATCGCCCTCGTCCGCCGAGCGGCCACAGTCATGGCCCTCGTTGCCCTGGCCCCCATCGCGATCCCCCCTCCCACCCCCCTCCACGCCCAGTCCGGCGCTGCTCCCACTCCCCCCGCCATCACCACCGCCTTCCTCTCCTCCCTCCAGCTCCGCGGCATCGGCCCCGCCCTCATGTCAGGCCGCATCGCCGACATCGCCGTCGACCCCACGAACCGGAACGTCTGGTACGTGGCCACCTCCTCGTCGAACGTCTGGAAGACCGAGAACCGCGGCACCACCTGGACCCCCATCTTCGACGACCAGCCCTCCTACTCGACCGGCGCCATCGCCATCGATCCGACCGACCCCAACATCATCTGGCTCGGCACCGGCGAAAACACCAGCCAGCGCAGCGTGGGCTGGGGCGACGGCGTCTACAAGAGCCTGGACGGGGGACGCAGCTGGACCAACACCGGACTGCACACCTCCGCACACATCGGCAAGATCCTGATCGATCCCCGCGACTCGGACGTGGTGTACGCCGCGGCCATGGGCGGACTTTGGGCCCCCGGCGGAGACCGCGGCCTCTTCAAGACCACCGACGGCGGCGACACCTGGACCCCGGTCCTCGAGATCAGCGAGCACACCGGCATCGCCGACGTCCACTTCGACCCCCGCGACCCGGACGTGCTCTACGCGGTCGCCTTCCAGCGGCGCCGCCATGTCGGCATCCTCGTCGCGGGCGGCCCCGAATCCGGCGTGTGGAAGAGCACCGACGGTGGCGAAACCTGGCGCGACATCACACGCGGGCTGCCGGCGGGCGATCTGGGCCGCATCGCCCTGGCCGTCTCCCCCATCGACCCCGACGTCCTCTACGCGAATCCTGCCGCCACCGAGGACCGGAGCGGCTTCTACCGATCCCCCGACCGGGGCGAAACCTGGGTCCGCATGTCCGACTACATCGTGGTCGACCCCCAGTACTACGGCGAACTCTACCCCGACCCGCACCGCATGGACCGCGTCTACACGGTGGACGTGTTCATGCATGTCACCGAGGACGGCGGGCGCACCTTCGAGCGCGTCAACTCGCGCTTCAAGCACGTCGACAACCACGCGATCGTCTTCGACCCCGACGACCCCGGCTACATGCTGGTCGGCACCGACGGCGGCATCTACGAGACCTTCGACCGCACGCGCACCTGGCGCTACGTCCCCAATCTCCCGCTGACCCAGTTCTACCGCGTCGGCATCGACAACAAGTCGCCCTTCTACACCGTCTACGGCGGCACGCAGGACAACTCCTCGGTGGGCGGGCCGTCGCGCACCGACAATGTGCACGGCATCCGCAGCAGCGACTGGTTCATCACGCACGGGGGCGACGGATTCGAGGTGCAGGTCGACCCCGAGGACCCGAACATCGTGTACACGCAGTCCCAGTATGCGGGGATCGTGCGCTTCGACCGGGCGAGCGGTGAGGAGCTGGACATCCAGCCGCAGCCGGAGGCGGGGGAGGGGGCGCTGCGCTGGCACTGGGACTCGCCGCTGCTCATCAGCCCGCACGACTCGCGGCGGATCTACTTCGCGGCGCAGAAGCTGTTTCGCTCGGATGACCGGGCCGAGACGTGGACGGCGGTGAGCGGGGATCTGAGCCGGGGGCTGGACCGCAATCAGCGGCCTGTGATGGGGCGGATCTGGCCGCCGGAAGCCGTGTGGAAAAACGTGTTCACGTCGCCGTTCGGGACGATCGTGGCGTTCGACGAGTCGCCGCTGGTGGAAGGCCTGCTGTATGTGGGGACGGATGACGGGCTGGTGCAGGTGAGCGGGGACGGGGGAGGGGAGTGGCGGCGGGAGGAGGTGTTTCCGGGGGTGCCGTCGATGGCCTATGTGGCTGACGTAATGGCCTCGCGGCACGAGCCGGACCGGGTGTACGCGGTCTTCAACAACCACAAGGAGGGGGACTTTGCGCCGTACGTGGTCAGGAGCGACGACCGGGGCGCGAGCTGGACGAACATCGCGGGGGACGTGCCGGCCGGGCAGTCGAGCTGGACGCTGGTGGAGGACCATGTCGACCCGGATCTGCTTTTTCTGGGGACGGAGTTCGGTCTGTTCGTGACGCGGGACGGGGGTGGGGGGTGGGTGCGGTTGAGGGGTGGGCTGCCGACGATCGCGGTGCGCGACCTGGAGATTCAGCGGCGCGAGGACGACCTGGTGCTGGCCACCTTCGGGCGGGGGTTCTACATCTTGGACGACTACTCGCCGCTGAGGGCAATGGACGAGGCGGTGGCGGCGGGCGAGGCCTACCTGTTCGAGGTGAAGGACCCGTGGGCGTATATCCCGGCGCGACCGCTCGGAGGCCAGGAGAAGGGGACGCTGGGGGATGCCTTCTTCACGGCGCCGAATCCGCCGTTCGGGGCGGTCTTCACCTACCATCTGCGGGACGGCTACGAGTCGCTGAAGGAACGGCGGCAGCGGCTGGAACGGGAAGCGCTGGCGCGGGGCGATGACATTGAGTACCCCGACCAGGCCACGCTGGCCGCCGAAGACATGGAGCGGCCGCCGGAGGTGTTCCTGGTGGTGTCGGACGGTGCGGGCGAGGTGGTGCGGCGTGTTCCCGTCGCGAGAAGGGCCGGGCTCCATCGCATCGCGTGGGACCTGAGGTATGCGTCGCTGGAGCCACCTTCGCCCGGCGGTCGTGAGGCCGACGGCCCCATGGTGGCGCCCGGCGAGTATTCGGCGCGCGTCGTCCTCGTGAGGGACGGCGAGTACCGAGACCTGACGGACACCCGGTCCTTCACGGTCAAACCCCTCGGCACGGCCACGCTGGCCGCCGCCGACCGGGACGCTCTGCTTACTTTCCAGCGCGAAATCGCCGCCCTGCAACGCGCCGCCATCGCCACCGACCGCGCTGCCCGCGAGACATCGGAACGGCTGGCCCTCCTGCGCCGTGCGGTGCGCGCCGCCCCCGGACTGGACGCCGCCCTGTACGAAGCCCGCATCACCGCCTTCGAGGAGCGCCTCTTCGAGATCCGGAGGGTGCTGTCGCGGGACCGCACCGCGCTCGACCGGGCCGAGTTCGCGCCGCCATCGGTCATGCAGCGCATCTCGCGGATCGTGGGGGCGCAGTTCAGGTCGACTTCGGCGCCCACGACGACCCAGCGCGACAGCTATGCGGTGGCGTCGGGGCAGCTGGCGGAGATGTCGGCGGCGCTGGTGGCGCTGGTCGAGGGGGACCTCGCGGAGATGGAGGCAGAACTGGAGGCCGCGGGCGTGCCATGGACGCCGGGACGGCCGATTCCGCGGTGGCCGGGGTGAGGGGGATGACGCGTGCAGCATGGACAGCGGTCTTCCTCGCGGCCACCGCCTGCGACTCTGCCCCCGACATTACACACACTTTACACACTGACTCGGTCGGCATCCCCATCGCCACCGCCGTCACCCCCCTCTGGGCCCCCGGCGAAGGCTGGACCGTGGACGACGAGCCCTTCGTCGAAATCGGCTCCATCTCGGGCGCCCCCGAATACCAGTTCGCCAACGTGGTCGGGGCCGTGCGCCTGAGCAACGGCGACATCGTGGTCGCGGACTACGGCGCTTCCGAGCTGCGCCGCTACGACGCGCAGGGGGTATTCCTGTGGAGCGCCGGCAGGGAAGGGGAGGGGCCCGGCGAGTTCGAGAGCCTCGACTTCGTGGCGACCATGCCCGGCGACTCGCTGGTGACCTACGACTGGGTGCTGATGCGCATCCAGATCTTCGACCCGGACGGCCGGCTGGTCCGCACCCTTCGGGCCGAGCTTCCGAGCGATGTCGCCACGCCCGGCGGATCGGCGCCGGACCGCGCCGTCGGCGTGGTGGACGGCCGCCTGATCGTCCGGTTCGCCGAAATGGCCGGTGGAACAACCATGGGGATCGTGCGGTGGGTCGACTATCGCCTGGTGGCGCTCGACCTGGGGGACGGCTCCGCCACGTCGCTCATCGTGGTCGGCGGGGAGGAGGTCGACCTGGTGCGCCGCGAGGACGGCCGCCTGTCCGACGGCCGCTACGTGTTCTTCAACCAGCCGGAGTTCGGAACCGCGGCGGGAGCTGTCGCGGTCATCGACACCGAGGCCTGGCGGGTCCGCCTCGTGTCTCCGCTGGACGGGTCGATCGAACGCATCGTCCGCAGGGAAGTAGCGCCCCGCGAAGCGACCGACGCCGTGGTAGAGGGTCTCATTAAAGAGGTGCTGCCGCGCTTTTCCGGAAACGGCGGGCCGTCCGGGTCCGACTTCGAGGCGAAGCGCCGGGCCGCGAAGGCGAAGGTCGCCCACCTGATGCGGGAGGCGACCGTTTGAGCCTGCCGAACCTTCGGATCGTCCGCTCCCTTGCGGACGCCAAGCGCCGGGCCGTCGCCTCCGTGGGCCGGTTCTCCGGACTGGCGCGCCAAACGGTGGAAGCGGCGTGGGAGGCGGGCCGCGACCTGCAAGCGGTGAGGGACGCGAGCCCACACGGGACCTACCGGAGGTGGCTTGCCGAGGTGGGGATCGCCAAGAGCACGGATCATAGACTTCAAAAGCTCTACGAGCGGTATCCCGAAATGTCCCAACTTGGGACATTTGGCAGCGTGGCCGAGGCGCTCGGGACCGGGAAGCTGGCCCGTCCCGGCAACGCGACCCACAACAACGACGACGAGTGGTACACCCCCGCCGCCGTGGTCGGGGCCGCACGGCAAGCGCTGGGAGGGATCGACCTTGACCCGGCAAGCTGCGAGGTGGCGCAGAAGACCGTCCGCGCCAAGCGGTACTTCACCCGCGACGTCGACGGACTGTCCCAACCGTGGGCGGGGCGGGTCTTCCTGAACCCGCCGTTCAGCGTGAAGGCCGGGAAGGCGGAGTTCGTGGCCAAGCTGGTCGAGCACTACGCCGCCGGCGAGGCGAAGGGAGGGGGCGTACGTGGCTCTCCTGAGGCTGGCGACCGACTCCGACGGCAACCTGATCACGACCGCCGCGCAGCTTGCCGCCTCGCTCTTCGGCTCCAACTACACCCCGGACAACGAGGCCACGGCGCAGCTATGCCTCGACGAGTCCGGCGACGTGGCCACCCTGCTCGGCATGTCCGCCGCGGACGCCGCGCGGGTCTGGCTGCCGGTGCGCCGCCGGGTGCAGGCTTGGGCTCCGTCCGCGCCCCTGGACGTGCAGAGCGAGGCCGCGCTCCGGCTGGCCGGATGGGTGAAGCAAACCAGAGGCGACAATCCCTCCGGATGGCTGATGGGGACCTCCGGCAACAACGAGTTCCGGTCCACCATGGCCGGGGCCTTCCACAAGTCCGGGGCCGCCGAGGTGCTGGCTCCCTACCGGGTCCACCCCGTCACCGTGGCCGGGGGCGCGCCGTGAGGTGGCCGTGGAGCAAGGCCGCGCGCCGGCCCGAGGAACGGTCCGGATACACCGATCTTGTCGTGACCGCCCTGCTCGGGGCCGCCGAAGGGAAGGTCGCCGACGCCGGGAAGAGCTTCGCCGTCGAAACCGTGGCCGGGACGCTGGGGCGCATCATGGCCGCCGCCGGGGTCGAGGGTCCGGACGAGGCGCGCCGCGCGCTCTCTCCGTCCGTGCTGGGGGCCATGGCCTACGATGCCGTACGCCACGGCGAATCCCTGCACGTCCTGACGGCGAACGAAGGCCTTCGGCTCACACGCGCCAGCGAGTGGGACTGGACCGGCAGGGGCGACGATCCGTCGAGGTGGACGGCGAAGGTGACCACCCCATCCCCCACCGAATCCTACACCCGCGCCGTACCCGCCGCCGACCTGATCGTCTTACGCTGGGGCTCGACGGCCGCCGAACCGTGGAGGGGCGTTGCCGGCCACGTCCGGGCATCGGAGACCGCGCGCATGGCCGCCGAGGCCGAAAAGGCCGTCGCCGACGAGGCCGGCGGTCCCGTGGGCTCGCTAATTCCCGTCCCCGAGATGGCCGGAGACACCTCGGCCATCAAGACCGCCGTGGCGGCGCTTCGCGGCGGCGTGGCCATGCCGCCGACCACGGCGGGCGGAATGGGCGCGGGGCCGGGGGCCGCGCCCCACCGGGACTGGCGGCCGGACCGCCTCGGAGCCGCCTTCAACGAGGCGCTCGTCCGCGCCCACCGCCAAGCCGCCGAAGGCGTGGCGTCCAGCCTCGGCTACCCTCCCGCCCTGCTCTTCGGCGACGCCGACGGCACGAGCCAACGCGAAAGCCTCCGGAGGCTGCACCTCCAACTCGTTCTACCCTTCACGCGGTGCGTTGAAGCCGAGTTGTCCGCGAAGCTGGAAACCGGCGTCACGCTGACCCACGACTCCTACGCGCTCGACATGGTGTCCCGCGCCTCCGTCGTGGACAAGCTCGTCCGCGCGGGCGTCCCGACCGCCACCGCCCTTGAAGCCGTGGGAATCGACTAGGCCGCCGCCTCGATGCGGTGGCGGGGACATGGCGCGGGAGTTGGCGCGGGCTGCCCGAAACCCTATTGCGTGAAGCCGCACGACCGTATAAGGCGTGAGGCGGCCGGGTGGCCGCCGTACCCTCTTGCGCGAATGCGGAGCCACGTACTATGGTGTCCACATTCGTTATCCCGACCCGGAGGCCGGGGGTATTCATTGGGAACCCCACCCCGAAACCGCCCCCTCCAGACAAGGAGAAAGGACCCATGAAAACCACCACCACACTTGCCACCCTGCTGCTGCTGGCCGCCGTCGCGGGCTGCGGAGAGAAGGGAGTCCCGACAGCCGCTGATCCGGACAACCTCGGAAAGAAGATCATCGAGACCTTCGCGGCGCACGTCGGCGAGGACCCTTCGGATATCAGGGTGCGGGACGGGGCCTGGAAGTATCTGCACCGCAGCAGAAACCATCAAGGCCCGGAGATTGCGGAGGCGATCGAGGAGTACGTCCATGAAGCCGGGATCGCCTTTCCCGCTTGGACGAAACACGAAGTCCTGACGCCGTATATCCTCGGGGTCATTCATCTCTTCACGCGCGAGGGCTCGCGCGTGGGAACGCCATCCACAGCGATTCGTATTGGCTACGGAGGGATTCGCCCCGGTTGCGCCTACAGGATGCCGCTGGAACTGCTGGAAGGCGGCGGCTGGAGAGTCGGGGAGCCGGAAAAGGACTGCGGGTTTAGCTCTGCGATGCCTTGGCGGCTGGAGGATGGGAAATGGGTGGTCCCCGGAGGGCCGCCGTGGACGAGGATCCACCAAGTTGAGGATTCCCGATGAGAACCCCAATGAAGCTGGGCGTGATCGTCCTGTTCGCCGCGCTCTTGGGCGGGCTCCCCTCCAGCACGGCGGCGCAAAATGTACCAAGTGGCTGCTACACTGGCTGGGGAAGCAGCATGGACAGAATGAGTCCGCGCATGGAACGACGCTGGGTCGACAACCTTGGGGCTGCGGTGTCGGATGCGCCAGCCGAATGCAAAGACGTGCTCTCGGCGGCACATGAGGGTGCCGAACTGGCGAGGACGACGTGCGGGATCTGGTGGGTCGACCACATCGCCCTAAATCTTGACTGGGGCGACATGAAGGGGCCTCCGAACACACCGAGTGGAGGTCTCAAATCGCCATCAGCAAGTACTATCAGGAACCGGCAGCTTCACAGGTTATCACGCCACCGGACTTGCGGGAAACCATGACTCACGAAGCCGCGCACGCCTCGCTCCGGGACAACTACTTTCGTGGAAGAGACATGGCCGACGCAGTGTGGGATAATCTCCACGAAATCCTGAGGTCGCGTGCGGGCAATTGCTTCGACGAAGTCACGCATCCCGGACTCGGCATGAGAACGGCTGGCGTACCCCTTCCCGTGGAGCGGTCCGGCGTACTTTGGTGGCTGGCGTTGGCGGTACCGGGCTTGGCTTGGGTACTGGCGGCCCGACGGCAGAAGAAGCGGGGGAGATAAACGGCCCGGTAGCCGCGCGTCCCGGTTTCGCGGGCGAACGACTGTCAGAGACAACTTCACGCTCCCCCGGCGGCTTCGGCTGCCGGGGGAGCTTTTTCGTTGGGCGCGGGGAGTCCGAGCGGAGGGTGGCGACCCCCGGCCCGCGCCGTTGGCGACCGTAAGCCAGCATACCCCGTGTGGGAACAACCGGGGGCTGGCGAGGGGTTTCCCCTTCGATCCCCCCAAGGCTCCTGAACCCCCTTCGACTTCCCCGAAACGCGAGGTCGCGTTAGGCTCGGTCGCATGACCATACACGCCGCAAACGCGGAAACCCCCGCCACGAGGGCGGGGGTCTCCAATGCGTTGACGCGCTGTTGGCATGGCGCGGCGGCTTCACCGGAAGAGAGATTTCCGATGCGCAAGAACGCTACCCACGCCCGGCCTGAGGCGCAAGCCCCTTCCCATGACTTCCACCCCCGCAATCCGCTCGGGTGCAGCTACGCGCTGATTCCGGAGCGGCTGACCGTCCTGCCCGGCGGCGAGTTGCTCGCCTTGGCGTGGCTCTTGGCGGCGCGCCGCTCAACCGCGTGTCTCCGATACACCGTGCAGCAACTGGGGGCGGCCACCGGGTTCTGTTCCAAGACGCTGGCCGCCCATGTCGCCAGCCTCCGGGCGAAGGGTCTTGTTGATCCGGACGTGCTCCGGGCCGCTCCCGAGGCGCTCACGAAGCCGGGCGAACGTCACGCCAAGGTCTTCGTCCGGGACCTGATGAAGCAGCCTACCGCCGCGCCGTTCCGGCTCTACGTCGTTGCGCGGTTCTACACCGACCGCAACGGCAGGTGCCGGGTGTCCAGAAAGCATCTGGCGGAGCGGCTGAACCGCTCGACCCGCACCGTCCGGAGCCTCTTCGCGACGCTTCGGGCGTTCGGAATCCCAACGCCTGCAAGGCTTTACAGGTCGGTGGAAAAAACCTTCCGGTCCACCCGGAAAAAGCTCTCCGGGCGATGGAAAAAACCTTCCGCCTATCAGGAGAGGGGGTCAGTACGAGGCTCACATCGAGGGCATTGTGGGGATGGTGGCAGGGGCCGGCGCACCGGCAGACCAGGTCGACTTCGTCAGGCGGATGTGGAGCGAATACCCCAGGGCCCGGACGCTTCCCGTCCTGCGCTCCGTTCATGTGGACGCGACGGGACACCTGTGGCTGGCGCCGTACTACATTGCCGGCGCCGATCCTCCACCTTCGAGGTCTTCGCCCCGGACGGCACCTGGCTCGGCAGCGTCGAGCTGCCACCGGGACTGGAGCGGGGGTTCATCCAGTATCAGGCGCCCTATATGGAGATCGGAACCGACTACGTGCTCGGCGTCTGGCGGGACGAACTGGATGTGCAGTACGTGCGGATGTATCGGCTGAACCGGTAGCTGATTCCCGGCTCTCCCGTGGCCCGTGGCCAGAATCCCCCCGCATTCGCGCGGCCCCGCACCCGTGCTGGCCGCTGGATCAACGACCTTGGCCGACTTCGACTTGCCAAGATTTTTAGGCTTGCCTAAATTGTATCGAAGCAAGCTGCGATCGATCCATCCAGGCCACCTCTCGAGAGTTCCACAAATGCCCGACCCCGCCCTCGCGCTCCTGGTCTTTTTCGCCCTCGTCCTCCTCTGCGCCGCCTTCTTCTGGCCCGGCCGCGGAATCGCCTCCCGCCTGGGCCGGATCGCCCGCCTCACCGAGCGTGTCCGCATGGAGGACGTGCTCAAACAGCTCTACAAGCTCGAGTACGACCGCCTTCCCGCCACCGCCGAGAGCGTGGCTGGCGGCGTGCAGATCTCGCGCTCCCAGGCCATCCGGCTCCTCCAGCGGCTCGAGGAACAGCAGCTCGTCACCGCCGGGGCCGCGCGATTCCGCCTCACCGAGCCCGGCCGGGCGCAGGCCCTGCACATCGTGCGCACGCACCGCCTGTGGGAGCGCTTCCTGGCCGACCGCACCGCCACCCCTCCCGAGGACTGGCACGTCCAGGCCGAGGCCCGCGAGCATCTCCTCACCGCGACCGAAGCCGACGACCTGGCTGCCGCGCTGGGCCACCCCGTCTACGATCCCCACGGTGACCCGATCCCGACGGCCGCGGGAGAGATGCCCGAGCGTGCCGGTGTGCCGCTCGCCGCAATTGAACCCGGCGGGAGAGCCGTGATCACCCACCTCGAGGACGAGCCCGAGGACATCTACCGCGAACTCGTGGGCCTCGGTTTGGGACTCATGATGCCGGTGGAGCGGCTCGAGGGGGTTGCGGGCCGAGTGCGCTTCCGGAGCGGGGACGAACGCTACGACATCTCCAGCGCGCTGGCCCGAAACGTCACCGTGGAGCCGTCCGCCGAGGTGGTCGATGCCGGATCGACGCGGTCCCTGGCCGAAGTCCAGCCGGGTGGTTCCGCGTCGGTTGTGGGGATCGCGCCGGCGTGCCGCGGCCCCGCGCGCCGCCGCCTCCTCGATCTGGGCGTGGTGCCGGGGACGGTCATCCACGCCCGCATGCGCAGCGCCGCGGGCGATCCGGTCGCCTACGACATCCGCGGTGCGCTGATCGCTCTACGCCATGAGCAGGCGGCCCACATCCGGGTGGACATCGCCGACGAGGTCGAGAAGAAGGCGTCATGAGCACCAGCGCTCGCGCCGCCGCCCACCCGTCGAGCGCTCCGCGGCGCGCGAGCAACCTGGTCCGCCTGGGCCTGAGCCCGCATCGCTGGGACCACCTGATTGCGCTGGCCGGCAACCCCAACGTCGGCAAGACCACCGTCTTCAACGCCCTGACCGGCCTGCGCCAGCACACGGGCAACTGGCCCGGCAAGACCGTCGCCCGGGCCGAGGGCGCCTTCCTGCACGACGGCCGCCGCGTCAAGGTGGTCGACCTGCCCGGCACCTATTCGCTGCACGCCGGCAGCGCCGACGAGGAGGTGGCGCGCGACTTCATCCTCTTCGGGCAACCGGACGTGACCGTCGTCGTCGTCGACGCGACCCGCCTGGAGCGCAACCTCAACCTGGTGCTCCAGATCCTCGAGATCACCGACCGGGTCGTGGTCTGCCTCAACCTCGTCGACGAGGCCCGCCGCCACGGCATCTCGGTGGATGCGAAGCGGCTGGAGCGCGAGCTGGGTGTGCCGGTGGTCCCGGCCGTAGCGCGCCGCAAGGAGGGGATCGAGGCGCTGCTCAAGGCGGCCACCGAGGTGGCCACGGGCGCCCGCAGGAACCGTCCCCACCGGATCGAATCGCACCCCGCGGCGGTCGAGGAGGCGGTGGACGCCATCGCGCCGCTGGTGGCCGACGAGTTCCCCGAGCTGCCCAACGCGCGCTGGGTGGCGCTGAGGTTGCTCAACGCCGACGAGCGGGTCGCGGAGGCCGTGCGGACGGGCGAGATCGGGCAGTTGAATGGGGGTTTGAAGGAGGGCGCCCACGCGGCGGCCGTTCGAGCGGGCGGCCCGCAACCACCTCATGACGACGATACCGGAATCCCCCAGGAGTCCGTGGATGAATCCGCGCGAGCACCGAGAGCGGCGAGGCGCCGGGCTGGCAAGGCGCGACGAGAGGGGAATAGCAGCGCTATTCGCCCGAGGAGCAACGCAGAGCGAAGCGGTCCAGCGCGGATGCATCGCCGGTCGAATGCCGGGGGGATTTCTTCCACGGACTCCCAGGGCCGCGCCCGCATATTGAAGGCGGCGACCCGTCATCGCTGGAAGCTCAGGCCCGGCTTCCACGATGCGCTGGCCGAGAACCTCTATCGCGAGGCCACCCGCATCGCGGACAGATGCGTGCGCAAAGGGGCGAGGAGGGCGGGCGCGGAGCTGGACCGAAGGCTGGACCGCTGGCTCACCAGCCGCGTCTTCGGCTTCCCCCTCATGCTCGGCATCCTCGCGGTCGTGTTCTGGCTCACCATCGCCGGCGCCAACGTACCCTCGGCGATGCTGGCGACCCTGCTGCTCGAAAACGTGCACCCCGTCCTGCTGTCTTTCGGCGAGTGGGCCCGAATGCCCTGGTGGCTGAGCGGCTTCCTCTTCGACGGCGTCTACCTCGCGACCGCGTGGGTGGTGAGCGTCATGCTTCCCCCCATGGCCATCTTCTTCCCCCTCTTCACCCTGCTGGAGGACTTCGGCTATCTGCCGCGCGTCGCCTTCAACCTCGACTCGCTCTTCCGCCGCGCGGGCGCGCACGGCAAGCAGGCGCTCACCATGAGCATGGGGTTCGGCTGCAACGCGGCCGGGGTCGTCGCCACGCGCGTGATCGACAGTCCCCGGGAGCGGCTGATCGCGATCATTACCAACAACTTCTCGCTGTGCAACGGCCGCTGGCCCACCCAGATCCTGATCGCGACCATCTTCATCGGGGCGCTGGTGCCGTCGCACCTCGCGGGGGTGGTCTCGGCCGGGGCGGTCGTCGCCATCGCGCTCCTGGGGATCGCCTTCATGTTCCTGACTTCGTGGGGGCTCTCCCGCACCGTGCTGAAGGGCGAGGCCACCACCTTCTCGCTGGAACTCCCCCCCTACCGTCCCCCGCGCGTCCTGCAGACCCTCTATACCTCGGTCATCGACCGCACCCTCATCATCCTGTGGCGCGCGGTCCTCTTCGCGATCCCCGCCGGCGCGGTCATCTGGCTGCTCTCGAACATCTCGGTGGGTGGCGCGTCACTGGCCGAGCACGGGATCGGCCTGCTGGACCCGTTCGGCATCCTGCTGGGGCTGAACGGGGTGATCCTTCTCGCCTATGTGATCGCCATCCCCGCCAACGAAATCGTGATCCCCACGGTCCTCATGCTGACCGTGGCCGCGTTGGGCAATCCCGACCTGGGCGCTGGCGCGGGCGTCATGTTCGAGAGCGACTCGGTGGGGGAGGTGGAGGGGCTGCTCGCGGCCGGGGGATGGACGCTGCTGACCGGCGTGAACCTCATGTTGTTCAGCCTGCTCCACAATCCGTGCTCGACGACGATCTACACGATCTATAAGGAGACCGGGAGCGGGCGCTGGACGGCGCTGTCGGCGCTGCTGCCGCTGGTGATGGGATTCGTGGTGTGCTTTCTGGTGGCGCAGGTCTGGCGGCTGTGCATCCAGTGACAGCCTCCGATCGCATCGTATCCGGCGAGGACCAATGAACCCTGTCGCACGGTCCCCGTCCGTGATGGTATACCCCAGCTCGACAAGCGTCGCGCCAACACAATCGAGCCCTCCCGCGGGGGCGGTAACCGGCCGACTCAGCATCTGCGGAGCCCCCACGCACCCAGCCACCGCCACCACCACTCCCGCCGCGATAATCATCGGCCGCCTCGCGGCGGAGGTCGGCCTTTCTGTCATTTCCATGCTCTCCTTATGGGTTGTTTCCACATGCGCGGCGAGTATGATCGGTCCACATTGGTCTCGATCCGTGCCCGTATGTGACGATACACCGTGGACCGGGGGCAGGTCCGATCTCGCTGCGGGCGGTTCACCGAGCGGGTAGGGTTCCGCGGAGACGGCTGCCCACGCGACGGACCCCGGTCGGGGCAGGAGGCGTTGTAGTGGAGAGCGTTCGCGGGCATCCGTGAAGGACGGGCGCTCACTTCAGGCCCATCCGGCCATGTAGAAGCCCCGTTTGCTTCGCGAGGATGAAGGCTCCGCGCCAACTCATTCCGACCCCGGGTCCGATGGACGACGCCGCTTTCAAGAAGCTCTTCTCCGATCCGCGGATGATGAGACTCCTCATCCGCCGACACGTCCCGGAATGGGCCGACAGGATCGACTACTCGATCCTCCGGCCGCTCCCCACCGAACTCATTGACGAACAGCTGCGGCGGCACTATCCCGACATGGCCTGGAGGGTCCGCACGACGGATGGATCGACGGATCTGATACTCCTGCTGGAATTCCAGGGCCGACCAGAGCGGCACATGGCGCTCAGGACGACGATCTACGGTTGCCTCCTGGCCCAAGCCTTGATTCGGCGCGACAGGGAACTCCGGCGAGGGGACCGGGAGCTGGCCGTGGTGACGCTCGTCCTGCACCACGGAAACAGGCCCTGGAACGCCGCGACCCGCCTGAGCGACCTGTTCAAGGACTCCGCTCCCGACACCCACCGGGTCGTGGACCCGATGCCGCCCGACGCGCGGCCAACGAGCCCCGACGAACTGCCGGAGGTCGCTCTGGGGCTGTCCGGAGTGACCGCGGCCGTGCCGATGCGGCCCGCGCTCACGGTTCTGCGGGAAATGGTCGAGGCTTGCGAAGACAGCGATTTCGACCGGTTCATGGCCCGGTGGGCGAAGGCGATGTTACGTTCGAAGGGTTTTTCCAACCGACAATTGGAGGAGGCGATGACGATGAGCACCGTGATGACAGAGTTCCAGCGCAGCCTGGAGGACATCAGGCAGGAGGGGATCCAGCAGGGGATCGAGCAGGGGCGTGAGCAGGGGATCGAGCAAGGGCAAGTGGCGGTGCTGATTCATCTGGTCGCTCGGAAGTTCGGGGAGGGGACCGCGGAGGAGGTGCGGCGGTTGCTCGTGGGAAGACCCGGCCGGGACCGAAGCGTCCGGGTTGCCGCCGCGATCCTCGATTGCGACACTCCCGAGGACCTCCTGGCGCGCATGCTGGACAAGTAAGTCCCCTAACTCCTACCAGCCCGCGGACCAAATCCCCCCGCGTCAAGGCTTCGCTCTGCGTTGATGGTCGCACCGGTCTCATCCTGATTGTCGCTGGACAACGATGTCAGCGTCCCGCCGCCCCCAACATCTCCACGACCGTACAGAACTTGACGCGCGGCCGCCCCTCCGCCCTCCCCCGTGTCGTCTCCAGCGCGTCCATCCGCCCCCACCCCTCCCCGTCCACCCACCGCACCCCCCTCTCCCGCAGCAGATCGGCCAGATCGCCGTCCTGACGACGACGCCCGACCGCTTCCCTCCGCCCCTTCGCGCCGCCACCACGCGACCCCCCGCCCCCCCCCGCCTCAAGATCCTCGCGCATCAGCGCCACCGTCGCCGCCGCGTCCGCCTTGTTCGTCCCGATCACCCCCGACGGCCCCCGCTTCGCCCACCCGACCACGTACTCCCCCGGCACCACCCCGACCCCTCTCGCCCCGGCCTCCCCCTCCGCCCCGCCCGCGTCCCCCCTACCACCCACCCCCACCACCCTTCCCCCCTCGTTCGGCACGATCCCACGCCTCTCGTCAAACGGCACGCCCGGCAACCGCGCCCCCCGGTACCCCACCGAGCGAATCACCATCCCACACGGCACCACCTCCATCTCCCCCGTCCCCTCGGCTCGCACGTATCCATCCTCCTGCGCCACCAACCGGTTCCTCTCGATCCGGACCCCGGTCACCCGTCCCCCCTCTCCCACCACCTCCACCGGCGACACCAGGAAACGGAACCGCACCACCCGCTCCCCGTCCCCGCACCCCGATTCCGCATAGCCGCGCAGCGTCGCCATGTTGCGCGTCTTCACGGCGTTGCCCTCGATCTCCGCCTCGCTGGCCGCGTCGAGCTCAAGCTCCGCACCATCCACCTCCGCGCACACCCCCTCCAGCCGCCCGAACTCGCGCAGCTCCGGATTCGTGAACGAGGCCTGCGCCGGTCCCCTGCGTCCGAGCAGCGTGACCCGCTTCACGCGACAGTCGCGCAGCGGCTCCAACGCGTGGTCCGCGATGTCCGTTTTGGCCAGCCGGTCGCGCGAGAGGACCAGGATCCGGGCCACGTCGATCGCCACGTTCCCGTTCCCGATCACCACCACGTGCTCGCAGTCCAGGTCGAAGTACGCGTTGCGGAAGTCCGGGTGGGCGTTGTACCACGCGACAAACTCGAACGCGGCATGGCTGCCGGACAGATCCTCGCCGGGAATGCCCAGACGGCGGGCGCTCTGAGCCCCGACGGCGTAGACGATCTGGTCGTAACGGGTGCGCAGATCGTCGACGCTGATGTCCTTGCCGAGCGTCACGTTGCCGAAGTACCGCACCTGGTCGCGGGCGAGGATCTTCGCGTAGACCCGCGCCACCGACTTGATGGCCTGGTGATCGGGCGCCACTCCGTCCCGCACCAGGCCGTACGGCGCGGGCAGCCGGTTGATGAGGTCGATTGCGACCGGATCTCCGCTCTTGAGGAGCGCCTCCGCCGCGAAAAATCCCGCCGGGCCGGCACCGACGATCGCGACCCGCGTAACAGGGGAGGTCATGCCGGGTGGAGTGGTGGCCGTTTGGGGCCCTGTATGCGGTTGACCGTTCCGGCTCTCAATGGCGAGCTTCCGTGGACGAGAAGTAGGAAGACCATCACGGGAATGAAGATAATGACGAGCATGTCCAGATGTGCCGGGTTGAACCGCCGCCGGAGGGGTGCCGGGCCTGCATCACGATTCGTCACGGGTACCGGACCAACCGCGGCGATCCTCGCACTGATGCTGGGCCTCCTCGCGGCCTGCGGCGGGGGCGACGATGGCTCGTCCGCCTCCAGCGCCGCCGACAATCAGGACGGAGCGGAACAAGAGACCCAGGCTGCGGCCGCCGATCCCCTGAACATCGATCCCGCGCTCCTCCCCGAGGGCGTGACCGTGGCCATGGTCGAAGAGGGCAGGGAACTCTTCACCGGTGGCGGATTCTGTCACTCCTGCCACATGGAAGACGCAACCGGAGGACCCCTCGCCCCCGACCTCACCGACGAGACCTGGCTCAACGTCGATGGCGAGTACGCGTCGATCGTGGAGGTGATCAAGACGGGGGTCGCGCAGCCGATCGAGGCTCTCGGCTCGATGCTCCCCCGCGCGGGAATGGCTCTGACCGACGAGCAGGTGGACGCGCTGGCCGCCTACGCCTACATGCTGAGCCGCATGTAACGCGGGCCCCGGCCATCACTGCAGAAACAGGTCCGACTGAACCCCCCCATCCCGCCGAAAACCGGCGGTCGACAGCGGTGGAGGATCCCCGTCCAGCCCCGCCTGCCTCGCCGCGGCCTTGAACAGGCCCGAGAGCTGGTCCGCGTACTCGCCCTCGCCGCGAAACCTCCGGTGGAATTCACTGTTGTTCAGCTTGCCGCCCCGCACCTCCCGGATCCGCCCGAGCACCTTCTCCTTGCGGTCGGGGAAGTGCGTCTCCAGCCACTCGGTGAAGTGGTCCGCCACCCCCATCGGCAGCCGGAGCAGCAGAAAAGAGGCATGACGCGCCCCCGCGTGCGCCGCCGCCTTCAGGATCGCCGGCATCTCTTCGTCGGTGAGCCCGGGGATCAGCGGCGCCACGAACACCCCCACCGGGATCCCCGCCTCCGACAGGCACCGGATGGCCGCCAGCCGCCGCCCGGGAACGGAGGTGCGCGGCTCCATGACGCGCTGCAGATCGTTACGCAGCGTGGTCACCGAGATCCAGACGTGTACGCACCGATGCCCGGCCAGTTTGGCAAGGATGTCGATGTCCCGGGTGACGAGGTGGTTCTTGGTGACGATGGCGACCGGGTTTCTGAAGTCCCGCAGCACCGCCAGGCAGCCGCGGGTCAGGCGCAGCCGGCGCTCGACGGGCTGGTAGGCGTCGGTGACTCCGGAGATCGCGATGACCTGGGGACGCCACGAAGGCGTAGACAGAGCCTGCCGCAAGAGCCGGGGGGCCCTTCGCTTGACCAGGATCCTGCGCTCGAAGTCCAGGCCGGAAGAGAACCCCAGATACTCGTGCGTGGGCCGCGCATAGCAGTAGACGCAGCCGTGCTCGCATCCCCGATACGGGTTCAGCGAGGCGCCGAAGCGCAGGTCCGGGCTGTCGTTTCGGGCCACGATCGCCCGCGTGGCGTCCGCCAGGAACTCGGTGCGGGGCCTTTCGCCGTCCCGGTCCCGGGGGTCCATTTCGACGTGGACCTTTTCGAAACGGTTCGGCGGGTCGTAAGGTACACCTCGGCCCTTGATGGGAGGTCGGCTTCCCGCGGGAGACCCTTTCGCGGCCGGGTCCGTCCTCCGATTCCTGACAGGTAGAATGCGCATGCCCCAATTTCGGTTTTTCTTCGGAATCCCGCAAGGGGGCATCCCCGGATGACGATCGAACAGCTGGAGAAACGCCTGGGCAGCCTGGCCGACCGAACGCTGCGCTACCACTACATCATCCAGCTGGGGCGACGCCTTCCTCCCATGCCGCAGGAACTGAAGACCGAAGAGAACCAGGTGCGAGGCTGCATGAGTCCGGCGTGGCTCGCCGGAGGCCTCGAAGAAGGCGATCCCCCGGTCCTGCGCTTTGTGGGCGACTCCGAGTCCATCATTGTGAAGGGACTCTTCGCGATCCTGGCCGAGGTCTACAACGGCCAGCCGCCGGAGGAGGCGCTGGCCGTGGACCTGTCGGACATCTTCGATCGCCTGAAGCTGGGAGAGGCGCTCAGCCCCAACCGGCGCAACGGCTTCTACTCGATGGTCGAGAAGATCAGGCGGGTAGCGGCCTCACTGGCCTGACCCGGAGCCCGGCCGGCCCCAAATGTGTCAGACGGCTTCGATCTCGTAGCCGATCCGCCAGTTGGACATGTTCTCGGGGTCGTCGGTACCCTCGTCGCCGGGCTGGATGACCGCGACGTGGTCCTCGATCGGGCCCGTGAAGGTGCGGTGGTAGCTGTCCAGCTGGTCATTGGCGCTGAACTTGTCGAGCTCCTCGCCGCGCAGTTCGATCGTCAGGTGGTCGGTCACCTCACCCTCGAAGAGCACCTTGTCCAGGTCCCTGAGCCGGTTCCAGCGCGGGCGGTCCGATATCGAGTAGTGCCCCTTGGACGGCATGCGCGTCTCCTGGACCTGGCCGCCATGGTTGTCGGTGGCGACCTTCGCCCAGAATACGAACTCCCCCTTCTCCTTGAAGAAGGGTTCCAGATTGTCCAGAACCTGCAGCCACCGCATGGTGACCCTGATCCGCCTTCCGCCCTGTCCTGTCATTTCCACTCTGCTCCTTGGTGATTCGTTCGCCACGGGCCCAACCGTGCACCGGACGGCGCAAGGTACGACGAAACAGGGGTTCTCGTCCAGACCTAGCGTTGTCCAATGAGAAATGATCATGAGCGGGGAGCCGGTTTCCAACGGGAAGTGAGTATCCATGTCGCAAGCCGGCGGGGCGAGTCGCAGCTCCAGTGCGAGCGGGTCCGGGGCAGAGGTATGACGTAGCCATCAGGCGGTGGCGGGCGGTTCCGGCGTCCACAGGCGATCCTGCTGCACGAGGGCGTTGGCGAGGACGACGAGCTTTCTCATGACGGCCGTGATGGCGACCTTGGGCGGCTTCCCGGCTTTGACGAGTGCCGCGTACTTCCGTCCGAGGGCGGGATTAGCGCGGATGGCGGCCAGTGCAGGCATGTAGAGCATCCGGCGAGCCTTGTCCCTTCCGCCCTGGATGAAGCTGCGCCCCCTCCAGGTACCGGACTCCCGGGTCACCGGAGCCAGCCCGGCGAGACTGGCGGCCTGGGGGCCGGTCATGGTGCCCAGTTCGGGCATGTGAGCGATCAGGCCCGCAGCGGTGACGCCGGAGATGCCCGGGATCGAGGTCAGGATCTCGCAGCGGCGCTTGAGCGTCTCCTCGCTTTGGAGAAGCTTGGCGATCACGGCGTCGATGCGCTTCAGCTGACGCTCGATTTGCGCCAGACGCTCCTTGTTGACCCGCTTGGCCAAGGGGTGGCGCAAGTGATTGCCGCGGTTGAGAGTACGAGTCCGGTCCGCCACCAGCCCATCGCGCACCAACCTCAGTTCGGCGAGGTCGCGCTCGTTCCCGGACGTTGCCTTGGTCGGGCGGAGATCGTCGATCACGGCGGCCATCCGCGCCAACGTGCGCGCGTCGATCGCGTCGGTCTTTGCGCGTCGCCCCTGCGATCGGGCGAAGCAACGGACCTGGTACGGATTGATGGCATAGAGGGGAAGTCCGGCCCTCAGCAGCACCTCCTCGAAGTCGCGATGCCAGGGCCCGGTGGGTTCGTAGGCGATCCGGCCGGCCTCGGGGCCGATCCAGGCGATCAGCTTCCGGAACCCGGCCGTGTCGTTCGAGAACCGGGCGGCCCTCCCCTCGGGCGCGGCGTAGGCGTCGAGCCAGGCTTTCGAGATGTCGATCCCGACGGTATGCTCGGTCATATTCCCTTCTCCTGTGCTTGTCATGCGAGCCATTATGCTCAGGTATCCATTCAGGACGTTGGGAAGGACGGTGGCGACCAAACTCACTTGCGGCCCCTTACGGCCAAGCCTGAAACGATCCGACCACCGCCCCCCTTCGGCGCCCCGCGGGGCGCCGAAGGGCCGGGTTTTCCCTGCCACCCGGGTCTGAGACTAACAGACAAGCATGAGCGGGGGTGCGAGCAGATCATGGGAGCATGATCGTGACACTCAGCACCGAACGGATTCGCACCGTCGACGACATCCGCGCCTTCCTCGGCGGGAGCGAGGGGGCGGACATCGCCCCCCACGACCGTGAGGCGGCGTACGCGTTCATTGAGCGGACGCTGGTCCGGTTCCGCTACCACTTCGGCCTGTCGAGGGCCGGGAAGGGCCTGGTCAGGAAGTACGCCGCCAAGGTCACCGGCTACTCGGACGCCCAGCTGACGCGGCTGATCAGGCAGCAGCGCCGCACGGGCCGCATCCGCGACCACCGGCTGCGCCCTCCTTCGCGTCCCTTCGCCACGGTCTACACGACCGCTGACGCGATACTGCTGGCGGAGGTGGACGAGGCCTTCGGCCAGCTCTCGGGACCGGCGACGAAGAGGATCCTGTGGCGCATGTACCATGTCTTCGGCGACAAGCGCTTCGAGCGCCTGGCGGGGATTTCGAACGGCCACATCTACAACCTGCGTGCCCGCCGGGCGTACCGGCGTGCCCGGACCACGTACCGCGCGACGCGGGGCTCGTCGTCGCCGATCGGGCAGCGGCGCAGGCCCCGGCCGGAGGGCCGCCCGGGCTTCGTGCGGGTCGACACCGTGCACAGCGGCGACCGCGACGGCGAGAAGGGGGCCTACGTGATCAACATGGTCGACGAAGTGACGCAGTACCAACAACTTGCGTCGGTTCGGCGGATCACCGAGCAGTTCATGGTCCCCGTGCTCGAGGAGCTCGTCGGCGCGTTCCCCTTCCGCGTCCTGGCCTTCCATTCCGACAACGGGTCGGAGTACATCAACCACCGGGTCGCGGAGATGCTGAACAAGCTGCACGTCGAAGAGTTCACGAAGTCGCGGCCCCGGCGCTCGAACGACAACGCGCTGGTCGAGTCCAAGAACGGCAACGTCGTACGCCGGTGGCTGGGGCGCAGCCACATCCCGGAGTCTCTGGCACCGGATGCCGACGCGTTCCTGCGCGACCATCTCTCGCCCTTTCTCAACCATCACCGCACCTGCCTCTTCGCGGTCGAGGTCGAGGATGCGAACGGGCACCGCCGCAGGAAGTACCCCCAGGAGCTGGTCATGACCCCGTACGAAAAGCTCGGATCGCTGCCCGGGGCCGACGGCTTTCTGAAGCCCGGCATCACCTTCGAGCAGATTGACGCCGCGGCGCACGCCGTGGACAGCCTCAAGGCGGGCCAGGAGGTCCAGCGGGCCCGCAAGGCGCTCTTCCACCTCATCGCCAAGGCGCTGAACCCCGCAGCATGACCGGCCCCGCCCGCCCCTCGGCTCGCTCCGCTCGCCTCGGGGCTGGCGGCCCTTGCGCCGTCCCCTCCCCCACCCCACCATCCCAACCTCCATCCACCCCTCACCATCACACCCCCCAACCTCGGCCCCTCCCCCCCGGCTCGTTCATGATCATGTCCGGGTTGGAAAACACTGACCTTCCCCCCCAGGCTCGTCGTCCACAGTCGTTCTCCTCTACGCGGCATTGGCGGTTTCCCTGCTTGGACCGCTACGGGCGGCGGCCCAGGCGGTGCCCCAGCCAATCGCCGTGGCGCCATGCGAGGAGGCTTGCGGGATCACCCTGGATCTGGAGATGGAGTATGGCGACGATTCCGGGCCAGGAATCCTCGACCTGGTCGGGTGGGTCAAGGGGTATCGAGATGTCTCGGGGCGGACATACATCGTTGGCGAGCCGATCGACAACGTGCTGGTGTTCGATCCGGACGGACGATTCCTTCGGCGAATCGGCAGCAGTGGTTCCGGCCCCGGCGAACTCGAGGACGGTTCGTCGCTCGTGGTTACGGGCGACGGAGAGTTCTCGGTCCTCGACCGCGGACGCGGAACGATCCTGAACTTTGACCACACCGGAAGCCTTCGAAGCGAGGTCAGGACGGCGGGATGGGTTCCACACGGAACTGGCACCTTTGCATGGGATGGACCCCTGGCCATCCATGTGGCCGATCTGGCCACATCGGACCGGATCGGATTCCCCCTGCATCTGTTCAACATCGAGACTGGCGAGATCGACCGCTCGTTCGGTTCGGTGACGGGCGAGCATGAGCTGGGCGGCAACCCCGGCCTTCATCCCATAGCCGTCCGCCAAGACCGCCGGATCTGGATGGCCGTGGGGTTCGAGAGGTATGAAATCGCTCTCTGGGACATGAATCGGCCGCATCAGTTGCTTCAGCGCGAGGCAAGTTGGTTTCCCGAGCAGACTCGGGACGACCTGGCGCACCCTGGAACAGGTAAGCCCCCACGACCCTTCATCTACGCCCTCGCTCTGAGCGATTCCGACGCGCTCCTGTGGGTTGCAGCGAGCGTCGCCGAAGTTCCTCGGGGAACCCGCACAGGATCGACGATCTCGACTTCCGGAGGGGTAAGAGGCCGGGCGAAAATCAGCCGTGGAGCCCGGCCGAGCGCTCGATGGCGGCGACGGGGAAAGACCAGGGAGCGCCGGGAGGGAAGGCGCACGCCGAGAGCGCTAAGGGAGGTTCGCGCACGGATGAACCCCCTTGCCGCACTTGCCGCTGGTTCGCGACCCTGTGTCCGTCAGCGAACCGAGCAGGTGCCCATATGTCCGGTGACCTGCTGAATAGCAAGGGAAGGACAGGCTCTCCTTCTGGGGTAACTTCGACCTGATGATGGAAGCCATCATCTGGAACCTCCGCGGCACGGATCCGATCACGGACTGTCGGGAAATCAACAAGCTTGCAAGCGGACGGAAACGCCAGCGACTGACCCCGTTGCTGATGGATGAGTCGCCGGAGGCGGTGACCGCGCTGAATCGCGTGTTCGACGTTGCAGAGCGGAACGACTGGGTTCACGGTGTCGTTCTGAACCCGCGCGGCGACTTTTCCGTGCTGAGGCGGTTCAGGGTACACAGGGACCCCTTGAAGGTCGAAAACACGCCCATCGACTTCGACAGGCCGTTCGAAAAGTTCTACGAGGCCTACGAACAGTTCGGGCAAGCGGTCGATTGCGCTCTCGGAATCGACACAAGGGCCATGTGCAACGAGTACCTCAGAGCCGTGCAGCTTCCGCCCGAACCTCCACCTCTCCCCCTCGTCCGGTGACCCGCGAAGTCGTCCCCACTCGCCGTCTCCGGCGGTCCGGGCCAAACGGAGGCGGTCGCGGACATCTCCCCCGGCCAGCTTCTCGACGGCCGCCCGCCTCCCTTTATCGACCGTAGCGCCGGAGCAGCTCCTCGAAAGCCTCCTCGCCCAGCGCCTGGAGAGCGGTGTCCTGGTCGAGCTGGGTGAGTACGCCCTTCTTCCCGATCCGGCCAGGTGTACCTTCGTGGCCGGACGAGGGGGCACCATGGCGAGCCTTCCCTTCTTCATTCTCTCTCTCCCCCCTTGTGGAGCTGGCTGAAAGCCCAGCGGTAGAGCGTCTGCACTTCGGCGGCCGCCTTCCCGCGTGGCGCGTATTCCTGTGCGGAGCGTCCGAGGGTAAGAGCGTGGTCGTGTGCGATCCGAGCCCCGAGGGTGACGGGAACAACGCGAGCGCCCATGCCTCTCACGGCATCGGCCGCCTCGACAGCCAGGGATCCGCGCGGCGGCACGGCGTTGAGTACGACGGCGGCCTCCGCGCGAGCGAGCGCGGCAACTTCCAGGCTCCCGCCGATGGCGGCCAGGTCGGGGGATGATGGCCGGCACGGGACGAGTACCAGGTCCGCCAACCGACAAGCCGCCAGCGCTCCAGCGGAAGCGTGTGGAGCGGTGTCGATGAGCGCGAGGCTCACACCGCGACTCCGGAAGGTCTGGAGGGTCCGGTCCAGCCGGGGGGGGTGAACGGCCGCCACCAGCGGCGGCTCACCATCCCGGAAGTGATGCCAAGCGACGGAAGAGCCTTGAGGGTCCAGGTGGGAGCTTGTGGAAAGGGAGACTCCCCATGGACGGAAAAAGTAAGCCCGGCCGGGCGTCGAATCACTGACACTGACGTCAATCCACCCGTCCCCAATCGTCGATGAACTCCTCGGGCTCCACGCCCAGCGCGTCCGCGATGCGCGCGATGTAGTTGAAGAAGGAGATCACCTGCGCGGCGTCGTGGATTGCCCGGTCGTCGAACCCGGCGGCTCGCAACCGGTCGAGGTCCACCGGGGACATCCCGGCGGGGTTGCGCGTCAGCCTGGTCGCGAACCCGCACAGCGCCCGGTCTTCGGGGGACAGGCCTGCCTCGCGCCAGTCGGCCACGATCCGGTGGACGAGCGCGTCCCCCTCCTCCCCGCCCATCCCCGTCTCCTCGACCTCGGCCCGGAGGTCATGCGCGTGCGCCTGCGTTCAGTAGAAGCAGTCCAGCTCGGCCGAGACCACCGTGGCGAGCAGCTCCCGCTGGAAGCGCGAGAGGGGCGACGGCCCGAACATGATCGCCGCGTACTGGGCCATCGAGGTCTTCAGCACGGGCGCGTTCAGGCTTGTCTGTTAGTCTCAGACCCGGGTGGCAGGGAAAACCCGGCCCTTCGGCGCCCCGCGGGGCGCCGAAGGGGGGCGGTGGTCGGATCGTTTCAGGCTTGGCCGTAAGGGGCCGCAAGTGAGTTTGGTCGCCACCGTCCTTCCCAACGTCCTGAATGGATACCTGAGCATAATGGCTCGCATGACAAGCACAGGAGAAGGGAATATGACCGAGCATACCGTCGGGATCGACATCTCGAAAGCCTGGCTCGACGCCTACGCCGCGCCCGAGGGGAGGGCCGCCCGGTTCTCGAACGACACGGCCGGGTTCCGGAAGCTGATCGCCTGGATCGGCCCCGAGGCCGGCCGGATCGCCTACGAACCCACCGGGCCCTGGCATCGCGACTTCGAGGAGGTGCTGCTGAGGGCCGGACTTCCCCTCTATGCCATCAATCCGTACCAGGTCCGTTGCTTCGCCCGATCGCAGGGGCGACGCGCAAAGACCGACGCGATCGACGCGCGCACGTTGGCGCGGATGGCCGCCGTGATCGACGATCTCCGCCCGACCAAGGCAACGTCCGGGAACGAGCGCGACCTCGCCGAACTGAGGTTGGTGCGCGATGGGCTGGTGGCGGACCGGACTCGTACTCTCAACCGCGGCAATCACTTGCGCCACCCCTTGGCCAAGCGGGTCAACAAGGAGCGTCTGGCGCAAATCGAGCGTCAGCTGAAGCGCATCGACGCCGTGATCGCCAAGCTTCTCCAAAGCGAGGAGACGCTCAAGCGCCGCTGCGAGATCCTGACCTCGATCCCGGGCATCTCCGGCGTCACCGCTGCGGGCCTGATCGCTCACATGCCCGAACTGGGCACCATGACCGGCCCCCAGGCCGCCAGTCTCGCCGGGCTGGCTCCGGTGACCCGGGAGTCCGGTACCTGGAGGGGGCGCAGCTTCATCCAGGGCGGAAGGGACAAGGCTCGCCGGATGCTCTACATGCCTGCACTGGCCGCCATCCGCGCTAATCCCGCCCTCGGACGGAAGTACGCGGCACTCGTCAAAGCCGGGAAGCCGCCCAAGGTCGCCATCACGGCCGTCATGAGAAAGCTCGTCGTCCTCGCCAACGCCCTCGTGCAGCAGGATCGCCTGTGGACGCCGGAACCGCCCGCCACCGCCTGATGGCTACGCGGCATCTCTTGCTCCAGACCCGCTCGCACTGGAGCTGCGACTCGCCCCGCCGGCTTGCGACATGGATACTCATCACCTGCACGATGTTCCACACTCGGCCCGAACGCCGCACCGCCGCGTCCAGCTCCTCTCTCAGCAGTCCCGTGGCCTCTTTGCGCGGGATTTCGGTGATCCAGGCCATGGTCGGCGGTTACCGTCCGGTCCTGGCCGAGCCGGTTGACCGCGTGCCCCACCGCGAACCGTATACACCCGCCGTGGGCGTCCACCGGGCACCGGAGGGGCGGAAGTGCCGGAGCAGCCGCCCCAGCAACGGAAAAAGGCGTGTCGGTTGCGCGCCCCGCGCCCGGTTGGCCACCCCGATCTTGAACGCGAGGTTCCATTGGCGGAAGAGCGTGCGGTACGCCGAGAAAACGGAGTTCCGCCGGTCGTAGATGTTCGTCGCCTCGGACGAGACCCCGTTGAGTTCGATCACCTTGAAACGTCCGGCCAGGATGTCCTTGATTGTCTCGCCCCGAATGTCGTAGCGCCCGAAATGGAATCCGTCAATGCTGCGGCTGACCTCCTCGATGGCGGCGGCGAGCGCCGGGGTCTCCAGGTGGCTCGCGTCGGTGAACTCGCAGCCGTGACAGTGGTTCCCCCGTTCCTCCAGGACGACCTTCACGCCCGGCGCGGGCACGCGGTCCATCGCCGCCCCGAGTCTCCTCGCGAAGACCCGTTGCTGGCAGCGGAGCCGCTTGTCGTCGAGAACCAGATCGGCCACGGAGCGTCGCCCGTCGCCCGTCACCACCGGCTGGCGCTTCCCGGTGATCCCGAAGATCTGCCCCCGCTCCTCGCCCGGAATCCGGTAGTAAAAGACGCCCAACTCCTCACCCGGCACGTATTCCTGCACGATCAGCTTCGGCCCCGGCACGGCAAGCCGCGCCTTCAGCTCCTCCTTGCTCCTCACGATCGACACACCCGCCCCCCGCTCCCCCACGTCCGGCTTGACCACGACCGGCAGGCCCCCCACCGCCTCGGCCAGCTCTCCCCCTTCCCCCGTCACCACCGTCCGCGCCACCCGCGCCCAGTCCCCGATCGCGCCCATGATCTCCGACTTGGATTCCCCCACGAACCCGCCGTCCGGAAACGCGGGGTTCGCCGCGGTGAAGACGGTGAGGGACCGATACCGCAGGGCCAGCAAGAGACACCATCTCACCACGGGCATGTAGAAGAGCCACGGCGGCCAGAACTCCCACCGCCGTATGCGGCCCCAGCGGGCCAGGAACCGTTTCCGTCCCTTCGCGGTGAAGAGCGGCACCCCGACCCGAAGCACGATCAAGGCCACGATGGCCGTCACGATCAGCCATGGCAGCGCTCGCTGCTGAAATGCCCCGATGCGCTCGGCCGCGGCAGCCCCGAAGAGGGCCGAGCCCCCGACCAGCAGCGGGGTCCACAGCACGGCCGCGACCAGGATCCAGAGGCTGAATGAGATCAGCGGCATCCGCACCACGCCCGCGGCCACGTAGGTGGGCAGGCGCGTACCGGGCACGAAGCGCCCGCCGATGAGGAGGGCCGCGCTCCGCTGCGTGAACCAGCGGCAGGCGCGCTCGAGTTCTTCCTGGCGGATCATCCACCTCAGCGGCGCGATCCGGGTGACGGGCCGCCCGAGCAGTCGTCCTCCCGCATATAGAAGCAGGTCACCGACCACGAGGCCCACCAGACACGCAACCACCCCCGCCGTCCACGGCAGCGATCCCCGCGCGATCAGCAGCCCGGTCCCGATGCAGGTAAGGTCCTCGCTGACGAAGGTGGCGGCGACGATGAGCAGCAGCGTCACGAAGAAGGCAAAGCCCGTGATCAAGGGCACGGTGGAGGGGTCGAAGGGGATGGCGGCGGCCTGGGCGCGGGCCGGGTCGGCGGTGGCGCGCACGGTGGCGGCCCCGGCCTCGACCCGGTCCAGGAAGTCCTCGACGGGTGGCGCGATCCGGTCGGGCTCCATGAAGGTCATGAAGTGATTGCCGTCCAGCATCACCATCTCGGACTGCGGCACGATCCGGTAATGCTCCTCGGCGGCGGCGGCGGGGACGAGGGGGTCGTCGACGCCGTGCACGATGAGCATCGGCCCGGTGTAGCGGCTCAGAATGCCGCGAAGGGGGCGCTGGTCGGTATCGAAGAAGTTGCGGGCGTAGGAATAGCTGAGGAAGGCGTCGTCGGCGTACCCAAAGTGGGGGACGAGTTCGCGCAAGGTCCACATGGCGAAGAGCTGGAGGCCGTGGATGGCGTGGTTCAGGTAGTACTCGCCCAGCAGCTCATACTCCTGCGCGCCGATCGAGGAGAGCAGGGTGAGCGACTCGATGCGCTCCGGGTCGGCCCGGTACATCTCCAGCGCGACCCCGCCGCCCAGCGAGAACCCCACCACATGCGCGCGCTCGATCGTGAGCGAGTCCAGCAGCTGGAGCGTCATGGCGGCGTGAGCCCGGATCGAATAGTTGGGGATTTTCGTTGTCGATCCCCCGAACCCGGGCAGATCGGGCGCGATGGTTCGCCGCGCGGCACCCAGTTCGGACCCGAGACGGTGGAACACCCCTCCAGAGCCGGGGCTCCCGTGGAGGAGGAGGACGGGGTGTTCGGGGGCTTCAGGGCCCTCGGCGACACCCCGTGACAGATTCCGGGACAGATTCAGGGTAGAATCTGTCGTCAATTCAGTGGTTCCGGCCAGATTCAGGGTGGAGTCTGTTGCCAAATCCTCGATCCCGGACAGATTCGGGGTAGAATCTGTCCCCCACTCGCGGAACGCGATCGTGACGGGGCCGCGCTTCGGTTTCGGCCACCCCTCCACCTGCTGCAGCGACAACCCCGGCCGCGGACCCGGCTCGGGGCCCCCTTTCCGCACCACATGGGAGGCGGCCAGCAACGCGAGGTAGACCACCAGAACGACCCGCTTGCGGATCCGCCTCCTCGCGCGGCGGCCGGCCCGCCTCGAAGTCACCGCGCGGGTTCCCGCCCTGTTTCCCGCCCGGCGACGGGTTCGAAACGGCGGAGCATCGCGCGCCGCAGATCGATGGCCAGCGCCTTGCGGTTGGTCGAGCGGATCGGAGCATCGCCGAAGCGCACCGTGCAGTCCACCCGCTTGAGTGCGAAGAGCCCCAGCACGTGAGGCACGAAGTCCGTGTCGCCCCACCAGCAGACCTGGTCCCGAGCGCTGGGGCCGTCCGGCGGTGTGCGGTAGGACACGGTCAGCCAGTGCACCGGGATCCCGTTCGCGGTGGCGTCGGCCAACAGCGCCGACTTGAGCGGAAGAATCGTCTCTCCCGCGGTGCTGGTGGCCTCCGCAAAGACGACCACGCCGTCCCCGCGCGCCAGCGCCTCGCCCATCTCCGTGCGCACGCGAAGGACATCCCGCTTCGTCGCGCGATCAACAAAGATGGTGCCCCCGACAACGGACACATAACCCCAGAACGGCCAATGGCGCAGGTCGGCCCTGGCGACGAAGGTCATCGGCATCAGGGAGTTGAGCATCGGCATGTCGAGGTATCCGAGGTGATTCGAGACGATGAGGGCTCCCGGGGGCGGACGCTCTCCCTCGGTGACCACCCGGACGCGGAGAGCCCGCATCATCCCCTTGCCCCAGGCCCGCTTGGCCCACCGCCGCGCCCTCTCCTTCCATGTCGGCCCCCAACGCGACCGCGCGATGGTGGGGAGCCACGCGAGGAGGAGCAGGGTGACCATCAGCGTCGTCCACAGGCCGACCGCCAGCCCCTTGGCCACCACCACGGGCCACCGTCCTGCCCGCACGACCGGTGGCAGGGGCCCCGTTTCCTCCGCCCGGCTACCCAAAGAAGCTTCGGAAGACATGGCGCTCCAGTTCGCGTACGTCGAGGACGACCAGGAAGTCGATGGTCTGGAACTCCCGGTCGATCGCCGGGGGCCCGCAGATCCTGGCGCCAAGGTTCAGGTAGCTCTGGAAGAGCGGCGGAATGTCGACCGGTTCCTCTTGGCCGTCTCCGTGGTCGTGCAGCCCGCACTCGAATCCGGGCAGCGGCCAGGCCCGCGCGTGCGGGTGAAGGTGTCCCTCCTCGACCAGGAAGGCGTGCGCCGCGTTCCCGACCCGCCCGTCTTGGGTGGTGAGCGAGCAACAGCCGAAGAGGTGGTGCTTCCCCGTCCGGGTGAGATAGACCGCCAGTCCCCGCCAGAGCAGGTGCAGAACGCGGCGGCTCCGGTGATCCTTCGCGATGCTGGCGCGCCCCACCTCGACCGCGTCGTCGATGATCTGCATGGGGAATCCGGAGAAGTCGAACTCGCGCGCCGTGTAGAAGCCGTTGTTGGCGGCGGCCATGGCGGCGGTCTGCATGCGGTAGGTCCCCACGACTTCGCCCCTCCGCCTGTCCGTGATCAGAATGTGGTGCATGACCTGGTCCAGGTCGTCCTCGTCCAGTCCCGATTCGAAGGAGGATTCCAGTCCCTCGCCCAGCTCCAGGTTGAAGACTTCAAAGCGTAGCCGCTGCAGCGCGCGCAAGTCCTCCAGCGAACGGGCAAAGGTGAGGCGGTAGGGACCCGATTTGACCACGTCGGGCGGCAGTTCCGCCTCGGCGATGGGGAAGCCGGCGGCGCGGCGGCGACGGGGTGTGGGAGTGCCGGACTCGCCCGTTGACCCCGTTCCTCTTCTGGGCCTGGTCATTGCAGCCTCCGTATCTCCGCGGGGTCCACGAACAGGAAGGTAGTGCCGCCTCTGCGCACGAGGCGACCCGTCATGCCCACGGGCCTGGCGATCAGCCCCTCCAGCCGGTCCCCGATGGCCTCTCCGCCGCTTCCCGCCAGGACGATCCCCTCCCGCCCCCCGTCCTCGCGGCGCACCTCCAGCAGCGGCGGAACCCCGCCCCGGATGCAGACCGTCGCGCAGGCCCGGTGGGTGACGCCGGACCCGGGATTCATCACGCCGAGGTAGCACTTCGACCCCACGATCTCGCCCTCCACGCGGCGCGTCCCCAGGTCGACTTCCGGCACCTGGGGGGGAGGCTCGGAAGTCTCCCGGGGCGCGACCGTGCCCGGCTCGACCTGGATCATGGCCTGGCCGTCCCGGTACGCGAGCGTCCCCTGCAACGAGGCCGGGCTCCCCACGACCGAGGCCACCAGCTCGTCCGCGCCGAACTTCCCCGGTGCGGTCAGGAGGTAGCGGGAGAACGCCGTGTCCCCGGGCACGAGCAGCGACGGATAGGGGTCGGCCACGACGAAACCCTCGAAGGTGCGAAGGTGGCCGAACTCGAAGTGGGCGGCGGGAAGTTGACGGTGGCCGAGGGCGATGACGGCGGCGGCGATGGCGGCCGAGGCCAGAGTGGCCAGGGCAACCCGGCGCAGGAAGCGGCGGATGCGGGGGGGCGGTGGGTCGAAATAGCCGACGTAGAAGTCCGTCATGGGGTCTCCCCGGATGGTGTGGCGGCCTGGACGACCACTGGAAGCCGGGCGGTCCGGGAGGCCGTGCCGAGGGGGTTTGCCACCGGGTTCACCCACACGAAGCCGTCCTGGATGGCGACATCGTAGGTATCGATCCGGTCGTCGAAGGGCGGAGGAGCGCATCCGGTCACGGGATCGTACTGGAAGCCGTGCCAGGGGCAGGTGATACAGCCGTCGATGATGCGGCCTTCTCCGAGCGGGCCCATCTGGTGGCGGCAGACGTTCGAGATGCAGGAGATCTCGGTGCCGTTGCGGAAGACGGCGACGCGCTCGCCGCCCAGCGGCACGACCCTGCCTTCGCCGTCGGGGATCTCGCCGGCGACCACGGTGCGGACAAAGCCCTCGGGGACCGCGCCGCTCGACGCGGTGCCTTCATGGCTGCCCAGGTCGTCGGGCCCTCCGGAGGGATCGATGGCCGCCCGGTCCCGGCGCCGCTCCGCAAGTCCGGCATACAGCTGCAGCGCGAAGACGGTCGCGGCCACCGCTCCGGCCACCGGCCAGAGATACTCCTTCCCTTCGCCCTGCAGCGCACCCAGCGCCACATGTCCCAACAGGACCGCGTACGCCCCGTACACCGTCATGTGGAGCCCCTTCCACACCCGCGGCGTCAGGTTGGCGAGCCAGAAGTCGTGACTGGTCGCCGCCATCAGGAAGAGCACGCCCAGGCCGATCACCCCCAGCGGCTGGAAGGGAAAGGCGCCGCCGTCGCCGAAGCTCCCGTCGCTGGAGAGCACGCTCGTGAGGGGGTTTACGTCGCCCAGGGCGTGGAACTGAAGGATGGCGAAGGCTCCGTGGACGAGCGCGACCAGGAAGGTGGCCACGCCCAGGTGGCGGCGGTTGTACAGGACCGGGAGGAAGCGCGGCGAGAGGCGCGCCAGAGGGCCGATGGCCAGAATGAACGACAGCATGAGGAAGGCGAGACTGCCCGTGGCCCTCAGGAGCAGCGTCTCGAAGGTGACGTGCGGCTGGGTGGCCACGGTGATGCCCGTGAACCCGCACAGGTACACCACCATGCACAGCACGATGAGCAGGTCATACTTCCGCTTCTGGGGGGACCAGCCCACCGCCTGGTAGACGTGGCTCATGACGGGGCTCCCGGGGGGGCGTCCGGGGAAGCTGGCGGGTGGACCGGCAATCCGGCCTCCGCCAGCGGCTCGGGCACCGGCCGCCGCGACCGTGCGATCCACCCCAAGGCGAGGACGCAGGCCGCAAGGATGGCGCTCACGAGCACCACCCACACATGGGCCGATCGGTGACCGCTCCTCACGGCTGCCCGTCCCCCGCCGCGCGCCGCCACTTCACGAGCATGCAGGGCCACAGCGCCACCACACCCGGGAAGGTCAGGACGCGAAAACCCCAGGTCCCCCCCTTCGCGGCGGGGTCGACGGCGCCCGCGCCCTTGAACGCGAACGGGATGGCGAAGAGCACGCCGGCCGCGCCGTAGATGACGAGCACGATCACCAGTGCTTCGGCGACGGGATAAGGAATGGCACACCTCCCTGCGGGAGTCGTGAAATGAATCCCCGCAACCTAAAAGGGCGCGGTGGCCGCCGCGATCCCCTCGGGGTCGGGATGGCGGTGAAACCCTGGAGCCCGCGAGTCGTAGGGTGGGTGCACACATCGTAAGCCAGCCTACCTCATGAAAGGGAGGAAGAGGATGTCGGATCCGTACAGGGAAGCAACGCGTCACAGCCGGTCGGGAGGGATGTCGACCTTCGCCAAGGTCATCCTCATCGGGGGCGGCTTCTTTGTTGTGGCGGGGATCGCTGCGGCCGTGGCCGGCGTGGCGTTCATGAAGAGGGTCTCCGTCATGATCGGGGACTTCAAGGAGGCGCCGGCCGCGACTCTCGCGGGGATGGCGGAGAAGCTGGGCGACGATGTCACCGTGGTCAGCACCGACGAGGACGAGGGAAAGGTCGTGCTGCGCGTTGGATCCGCCGGCGAACTGGTGACGGTGGACCTGGCGCAGTCTCCGGAACCGGAACAGGATGCCGCCGAACAGGGTGTCCGCTTCGAGGGCGAGGCCGACGAGTCCGGGGGCATCCTCCACGTCGACACCGAAGCCGGAAGGACCAGTGTGGAGCTCCGTGGGGGAGAGGACGGCGGCTTCCTCGACATCTCGACACCGAACCACGAGTTGCGCTTCGGGGCCGGAACCGGGTCGTCGGCGCTTCCACGGTGGGTTCCCGTGTACCCCGGAGCGCGTATGGGCAAACGGCTCTTCTCGGCCGAATTCGACGAGGGTTCCGTGGGGGGAGCCGAGCTCGGGTCCGACGCCACCCCGCAGGAGATCTTCGACTGGTACCAGGAGGCTCTGGAGGGCCGTGTCGAGACAGTGACTTCACGCACGGGGAGCGGTGGGCTCGAGCGGGCGAAGATCGAGACTGGCGCATGGGGGGTCGAGAACCGTCAACTCGTCCTGCAATTCAGCAAGCGCGACGACGGCGGCGGTCGCATCGTAGTCGTCTATCGGACGGGAGAAGAAGGGGGCTGACCTTCGCCCGGCGTTGCGGCGGCTACCCGGCCGCCCCGCTTCGCTCCGCCTCGAACAACCGGTCCACCTTGCCCGACTCGTAGCTCGGCGTCCACCGCGCCACCACCCAGTACACCAGGAACGAGAGCGCCATGCCCGGGAAGATCTGGTGGAGGCCGCCCGTCCACGGGAGCCGGTTCCATAGCACCAGGACCAGCAACCCGGTGATGAACGACGCCAACGCCGCCCGGCCGTTCCCCCGTCTCCAGTACAGCCCCATGAGGAGCGCGGGGGCGAAGCAGGCGCCGTACACGGCTCCCGAAAACGCGGTCAGTCCCACGATCCCGTCGGGGGGGTTTAGCGCGATGACCGCGGTGATCAGGGCGAAGAGCGCCACGTAGACGCGGGTCGCCCTGAGCGTCGCGCGCTCGGACGAGGCTTCGCGCACCATTCCCACCAGATCACGCTGGGTGGTCGAGGCCATCACCAGGAGCACGCTGTCGAGCGATGACATCGCGGCCGCGACCATCGCCACCAGCAGGAAGGCACCGGTCCCCGCCGAGAAGACCTCGGGCATGGTGAGCAGCTGGGGCACCACCAGATCGGTGTCGGGCAGGCCGCCGGGCATGAGGTTGCGGGCGTAGAGTCCCACTGGAATCAGGAGCGTGTAGACGAGAAGGAAGGCGGCCGTGGAGACCCACACCCCCTTGCGCGCGGCCGCCCGGCTCTCCAGCGCATAGAACCGGGAAAGCTGCCGCGGCTCGACCACGAACTTCACCGTCCCGGCGAAGACGACGCCCAGCGCCAGCGGCACCGCGACGCCGCCGCCCCAGCGCAGCAACGGCTCGGTGACCGGATCTTCGGCGAGCACCCCGACGGACCCGAGCCCGCCGGCCGCGGCCATCGTCCCCCGAAAGAGCAGCACCCCCGCCACGATCATCACGACCCCCTGCACGGCGTCGGTCTTCACCACCGAGATGAAGCCGCCCACGACCGTGTAGATCATCACGATGAAGAAGACGATGATGATCGCGAACCGGTACGGGATGTCGAGGAAGACCTCCAGCAGGTTGCCGATCCCCTTGAAGACCGCGGTCATGTAGAAGAACGAGGCGAAGAGCACGATCGCCGCCGCCACGACGCGCGCGGCCGGACTCCCGAAACGGAACCCGATGAAGTCGGGGATCGTGAGGGAGCCCAGCGACTCGGTGAAGGTCCGGAGCCGGGGAGCCACGGCCACCCAGGCCAGGAGCGACATGCCGATCACGAAGGGGATCAGCAGGAACCAGGTGATCCCCCAGTCATACGCCTGGCCGGAGAAGCCGACGAAGGAGTTGGTGCTGGAGTAGGTGGCGAAGAAGGACAGACCGATGGCGACGGGTCCCAGCGACCGCCCGCCCACGAAGTAGTCGGTGACGCCGCGCGTCCTGCGGTTGCCGGACCAGGCGTGGTGGGCCAGCACGGCGGTGTAGGCAAGGAGCAGTACGTGGACGATCCAGTACGTGCGCAGGTTGTCCAGGATGGCGTCGATCATTCCCTGAAAATGCGGTGGACTGCCGTCTTTTGCACCTTGCCCATGGTGTTGCGGGGCAGGTCCGGGACGGCCATGAAGAGATGGGGAACCTTGTAGGGGGCGAGTCGTTCCTTGCCCCAGGCTCTCATTTCGGTGCCTGCCGAGACTTCGAACCCCTCCGCCGGGACCCACGCCGCGCACAGCTGCTCCCCCCACTCGGGGTGCGGCACGCCGACCACCGCCACGTCGCGAACCGCGGGATGCGCGCGGTATACCTCCTCCACCTCCAGCGCCGACACCTTGTACCCGCCGGTCTTGACGATGTCGACGCTGCGGCGCCCCAGAATGCGGTAGTAGCCGCCCGCCTCGACGCACCCTTCGTCGCCGGTCTGGAACCAGCCGTCGCGCAACGCGGCGGCGGTCTCCCCGGGGCGGCCCCAGTACTCGCGGAAGACCTGGGGCCCTCGCACCTCGATCTCGCCCTGGACACCCCGGGCGACCGGCCGGCCCTCTTCGTCGACGACGCGGGCCTCGACTCCGGGCAGCGGCGGGCCCACGTGGCCGGGACGGCGCTCCCCCGAGAGTGGATTGGAGAGCGCCATGCCGATCTCGGTCATGCCGTACCGCTCGAGGAGGGTGTGGCCGGTGATCTCGCGCCAGCGCTCCAGTGTGTCCACGGGCAGCGCCGCCGAGCCCGAGACCATGAGACGGAGGCGGGCCGCGCCTCTCGACCATCGCCGCCGGGTGGCCGGGGGGGCGGCCTCCCAGGCGCGGATGAGGCGGGTGTAGACGGTGGGCACCGCCATGAAGAGCGTGATTTCGCCCGACGCGAGGCGGTCCCAGGTGGAGGCCGGCGCGCGCGTGCCGAACTCGCAGGTGGCGCCGGACCAGAGCGCGCATGCCAGGGCGTTGACGACGCCGTGGATGTGGTGCAGCGGCAGCGTGTGCAGGATGCGGTCGGAGGCCGACCAGGCCCAGGCGGCGGTGAGCGTGGTGATCTGGGCCGTGAGGTTGCGGTGGGTGGCGAGGACGCCCTTGGGACGGCCGGTGGTGCCGCTGGTGTAGATGAGGAGGGCGGGGTCGGTGGGTGTGAGGGGATCGCGGGTGGGGTTGGGGGTGGGGACGGTGGTTGGGCGGGGTGAGGGGGGCGGGGTGAGGGTGGTGGCTCCGCGTGTTCGGGCGGAGGTCTCGAGGTGGGGGGCCTGGGGGAGGGTGGGGTCGGCGACAACCACGGCGGGGCGGGCGTCGTCCAGTACGTATTCGAGCTCGGGGAGGGGATGGGAGACGGCGAGCGGCACCGCAATGCCCCTGCGCGCCCAGATGCCGAGTTGTATCGCCACATGGGTGCGCCCCGGGGGGACGAGACAGGCGATCCGGTCGCCGGGCTTTGCCGGTTCCAACCGGTCGCGCCACGCCATTGCATCGCCCAGGAGTTCGGCGTAGCTGCAGTGTCCGTCGTCGTCCACAAGTGCGATGTGGTTGGCGAGGGATGGGTCGGCAACCCGGTCGGGGAGGGTAGTATCGGTAGTCGTGGTCTTCGGGTCCTGGAAGTCCGTGGAAATCCCGCGTCGCACCGAGGGCGGTGAGGCAGGCACGTAAAGGTGTCGCCGATGCGAAACACCGGACAAGACTGACAGGACGGGACGGACGAACGTGGCGCCCGACGGTGGCTCGGCACATCTTTCGGGCGCCCGCGCGTCTTCGAGCCCAACCATGGAGTTGCCCGTGAGCGAAGCAATTGACCGCGGCCTGCTGGCCAGGGTATTCGGTGCCGCCGTTCTCAAGGGCGCCGTGTACACGGAGATTGCGCAGGACCGCAAGGCGATCGTGCAAGCCATTCCGGTGGTCGTACTCGCTTCCGTGGCCGCTAGCACCCAGGACTACGGACTGGGGTGGGTGCCGATGGCGTGGGTGGCGGCGGTGAGTGTGCTTCAGTGGCTGTTCTGGGTATTGATCACCTACGAAGTCGGCTGCGACCTGCTCGGCGGAGATGCGACCCTGGGCGCTCTCATGCGCACGCTGGGGTTCGCGAGGTTGCCGGGCATCCTCATGGTGCTGGGGCCAGTAGTGGGAGGGATTCACTTCGTGGCCCACGCGTGGACCCTGGCCGCGGGGGTGGTTGCGGTCCGACAGGCGTGCGGCTTCGGGACGGTGCGGGCGGTCGTTACGGCCTTGTGCGGGATTGTACCGTACTGGATCGTCGTTTTTCTGGTCCTCAATTGAAAGCGGCACTGCTGCTGGGCGCGGTCGCGATCGCCGGGCTGGCGGGCTGGTCGGGGACGCGCCAGACCCCTCCTGACGGACGGGAACTTGTCGCGTCCCTGGGGTGTGGAGCGTGCCACGCCGGCGTACCGGACGGCGAAGCGATCCGCTCGGTGGCGCCCCCGCTCGGCGAAGGTGCGAAGGAGCTGGCTCCCGCCTACATCTTCCACTACCTGGCCGATCCTCAGACGGTGCAACCGGGCATCGCTCCGGCCAGGATGCCCAGCTACGACCTGGACGAACGCCAACGCGTCGCCCTGGCGCTCTTCGTCACCAACGACCGGGAGATGCGCGGAGTGGACGATGCCTTTCGCGCGGCGATGGACCGTCACCCCGACGCGGATCGCGCGGAGGGGAAAGCCCTCTTCGAGGCAATGAACTGCGCCGGCTGCCATCTGAATTCCGAGGCCGTCCCCCGCGTCACGGCGCCCGACCTGAGCCTCACCGCCCTGCGCGTGCGCGAAGACTGGCTTGCCGGCTACCTCGCCGACCCGGTCACCATTCGCCCGGCGGGCCCGCAGCCCGGACGGGGAGGCAAGATGCCCGATTTCCGCCTCGACCCCGCGGAGCTGACCGCGATTACCGGTTTCCTCATGGACTTGGGCGAGGCTCCCATCACTTCACCGGCCAATGCGGCCGCGCTCCCCTGGGAACCCCTCGTCCTCTCCCCCTTTGCCATGCGAAAGGCGGAGACCCTGCTGCGCGACCGATGGAGCTGCATGGGGTGCCACCAACTCGGCGACGATGGCGGCCGCATCGGTCCCCGCCTGGACGGCATCGCGCACCGTTTGCGGCCCGAGTACGTGCGGGCCCTCATCCACGACCCCGCCGGTCTGGCGGCCAGCACCGTCATGCCCGCCTCGCTGGAGCAGCCCGAACGGCTCGACCTCGTCGCCTCCTACCTTCTGCTTCGCGGCGCCCCCTGGACCGGCAGCGAGCCCGTGGCCGGCCTTCCGGTGCCGCCTCCCCCCGACACCGCCCCCGGGGCCGCGACCTACCTGGCCCGGTGCGCCCCCTGTCACGGGATCCAGGGAGCTGGCGACGGCTTCAACGCCCCCTTCCTGCCGGTGGCGCCCACCTCGCACAGCGATTCGGCGGCGATGTCGCTGCGACCCGACGACACCCTCTACGACGGCATACACGCGGGGGGCTGGATCCTGGGGAAGAGTCATCGCATGCCGGCCTTCGGGGCCTCGTTGAACGACCGCGAGAAGAGGGATCTGGTGCGTTACATGCGCACCCTCTGCCGTTGCCAGGGCCCCGCATGGTCTCATGACGGACGCAGCGCCCGATGAACCCGGGCCGGCGCTCCCTTCCTTCGCTGCGACATGCCGGCCTTCGTGCCCGCCGGTTTCGGGGCTCACGCGGCTTCATCCACGCGCTGAATGGCCGCGCACGGACGCTGGTCGCGGCCCTTCCGCTACTTGCGGCCTGCGACGACGCTTCGGACGCCGCCGGCTCTCCAGCCGCTGCGGACCTACCCGCCGTACAGATCACCGCTGCGGACTTCGTCGGTTCGGCGACCTGCGCCGGGTGCCACGAGGACCAGTACCGGCGCTGGGCCGGGTCGACGCACGGCCGTGCCGGTGGCGAACCCGGCCCGGAAACGGTCATCGCGCCCTTCGACGGCACCCCCATCACCTTCGGGGACGGCACCGTGCTGCCGATCGTCGATTCCGCGGGGCGCTACCTCTTTCGCGTCCGGCAGGAGGGGCGCCCCGAAGTCACCATCAAAGTGGACGGGGTGATCGGCGGCGGACACCTGCTGGGCGGGGGCACCCAGGGCTTCGTTACCCGTATGGCCGATGGCACGGCGCGTTTTCTCCCCTTTGACTACTCGCGGCAGCTGGACGACTGGTTCTGCAACACCGGCACCCGCCTGCAGCGGGGGTGGACGCCGATCACCGCGGAGATGACGCTGGCCGACTGCGGCGACTGGCCTCCGAGGCGGGTACTGGGCACCCTGCAGGATTTCTCGAACTGCCAGTCCTGCCACGGCAGCCAGATTGCGGCGCGCCTGGAGCCCGGGGCCGGCTTCGAGACGCACTGGACGTCGCTGGACATAAACTGCGAGTCCTGCCACGGCCCCGCGCGGCGGCACGTGGAGCTGATGACCGCCGCGGACACCGGCACGGCCGACCCCGCCGACATCGGCTTGCCCAGCCGCGTTGCCGACGGGGTGGAGGAATCGCTGGGCGTGTGTTTCCAGTGCCACGCCGTCAAGGATGTCGTGCAGGACGGCCACCTGCCCGGCACGCGTTTTGCCGACTACTACGCCCTCAAGTTGCCCATCCTGGGCGGCGACATCTATCTGCGGGACGGGCGCGTGAGCAGCTTCGCCTACCAGGGGACCCACCTAGCGTCCTCCTGCTACGCGGATGGCCGCATGACCTGCGTGAGCTGTCACGAACCCCACGGACTCGGCTACTGGGACATCAACCGCGCGCCGCTGGCCGACGAAACCGACGACCGCCAGTGCACATCCTGCCACGCCGCCAAGGCCGCGGCTCCGGAGACGCACACCTTCCATCCCCCGGACTCGCCCGGCGCCCGTTGCGTGAGCTGCCACATGCCCTATCTGCAACACCCCGGGGTCGGTTGGGCGGTGCCCTTCGCGCGCTCGGACCACACCATCCCAATTCCTCGTCCGGAGCTGGACGCGCGCCTCGGACTGGTGAGCGCCTGCCGCGGCTGCCACACGGACCGGAGTGAATTCCGGCTGCAGGCGCAGGTGGACGAGTGGTGGGGCGCGACGAAGCCTCTCGATCCGGCGTCGGCGGGTCTGCTCGCGGTGACCGACGCCACCGGGGCGGAGCTGGCCGCCCGCCTGCTCCTGCACCCTGGCGAGCCCGGTGCCATGGCGCGTTTCCAGGGACTGGCCGGATTCCTCGCCGGGTGGGTGCGGCCGGGTGGGGGCCTCGGCGGCGACGCTGCCGAACGGGTGAACCGGCTTGCCGCGACCTCGGACCTGGACGTGCGAGCGCTCGCGCTGGCGACGCTCCACGTTGCGGACTCCACGGAAGCCTCGGGCAGCGCCGCCTCGGGTGAATCGCTCGCCGTCCGGCGCCGCTGGGCGATGATCCTCGGCTTCCTCTCGCAGGACGCGATGCTCGGGGGCGACATGGAGGCGGCCGAGGGCCTGCTGCTGCGGGCCCGGGCCGTGCTTCCCGGTGACGCCGGCGTGCTCCGCGCGCTCGGGTCGCTCTACCACGACGGCGGCGACTATTCGCGGGCGACTACGGCCTACACCGAGAGCCTCGCTGCAGACCCCGTCCAGCCATCGGTACACGTCGACCTGGGGATCACGCGCGCCGCCGCCGGGGACGCGGCCGGGGCGATACGGGAGTACGAGCGTGCGCTGAGTTTGAATCCCAACGAGACGCTGGCGTATTTGAACCTCGGGAACGTCCAGCTGCGCGGCGGGGACCTGGCTTCGGCGATCCGGTCCTACGAGCGCGCCGTGGCGGTTGGCCCGGAGTTCTCACGCGCCCACCTGAACCTGGCGATCGCCCTGGCCCAGGCGGGGCGGATCGAGGAGGCGCTTCCCCACGGACGACTCGCGGTGGAGTATTCCCCCGGAGACGAAACCGCGCGCGCCACCCTCGCGCAACTGGAAGCGGAGTCGGCCAGGAGACAACCGCAATGAAAGGACCGGACCGATGAGCGAAATGAAGCGCGTGCTGCGGATTCGCGACGGGCTGGCGATCACCGTCGGGATCGTGATCGGGGCGGGGATTCTGCGCACGCCCGGCCTGATCGCGGAGTACCTGGGAAACGGGTGGCTGATCCTGTCGGTGTGGGTGCTGGGCGGGGTGGTCGCGGCGCTGAGCACGCTGGTGCTTGCCGAGATGGCGGCCGCACTGCCGAAAGCGGGGGGGAAGTACGTGTACGCGCAGGAGGCGTTCGGCTCCGTCGCTGGGTTTGTCGCGGGGTGGTCCGAGCTGCTGGTCAGCCGGGCCTTCTCCGGCGCGATCAAGGCGGTGGCGATCGCCGAGTACATCATCATCCTGGTGGGGAGCGGGTCTGTGCGACTTCTCGCCGTGGGGGTCGTGGCGGGGTACGTGATCCTTCACCTGGGCGGCCTCAAGGTCGGGACGACGTTCCAGAACATCACGACGGCCATCAAGGTGGTGGTGCTGGCGGCCATCGCGGCCGCGGGGATCGCGGCCGGGGACGGGAGTGGTCTGATCGCGCCGCCCACCGTGCAGCACGCGTCGCTGCTCGGCTTAGCGCTCGCGTACCAGTCGGTGGCCTTCGCATACTACGGCTGGGAGGACGCGGCCAAGATGGCGGAGGAGATCCGCGACCCGGGACGATCGCTTCCCAGGATCCTGATCGGGGGCGCGCTCGCCGTCGCGGTCCTCTACCTGATGGTGAACACGGCCTACCTGGCGGCACTCACGCCGCAGGAGATGGCGGGGTCGGAGCTCGTCGCGCGGGACGCGGTGCAAGGGGTCTTCGGGAACACCGCCGCGACCTTCGTGGTGGTGGCCAGCCTGCTCATCCTGGTCAGTTCGGGGAATGTCAACTTTCTGGGCATGCCAAGGGTTGCCTTCGGGCTGGCCCGCTCGGGACTGGCGCCGAAAGTGTTCCGGTACATCTCGCCGCGGGGGACACCGGTCGCGGGCCTCTTGCTGATCGGGACCGTGATTCTCGTGCTGGCCTCCACCGGGGCGCTCGAGTTTCTGATTCAGTTCATGATGCTGGTGGCGATCTCGGTGGACCTGATGGTGCTGTCGGCCTTCTTCCGACTGCGCCGGACTCGTCCCGAACTGGAGCGGCCGCTGCGGGTGCCGGGCGGGGTCTGGACGGCGGGAGCGACGATCGTGCTGTATCTTCTGATCCTGGGGATCATCGTGGGGACGCAGCCGGGGCTGGCGGTGGGTGGGGCGGTGATTCTGGGGGGGTTGGGGGTGGCGGGGGTGGCGACGGCGAAGTATTCCAACGCATAGGAGCCACCCATTTTAGTCCTTCCAATCCTGATCCTCATCATGATCTTGACATCCGCCGGCTTTGGGTGCTTGCTCGCATGGTTGTTTGCTCGCCATGGACTGGCCGGCACGCCGCTGAAGGAACGGCTGAACAGACTGGAAGCCGAGGTCATGCGACTCCGGGACCAGCGGACGCGGCCAGCTTCGGATCTGGACCTGGCAGGCGAAGTGCACCGTCTCGAGGAAAAGGTGCAGTTCCTCGAGAATCTTCTGACCGACCGCGCAAAGACCGGTGCGCTTCCGTCAGCCGACCCGAAAGACTCCAGCGCGGACTGGTAGTTTTCTACGGGGCACGGCCGCAGCGCTAGGCTTGGTCCAGGACGATCTCCAGTCCGTATGTGTTGGCGGCCTCGCGCACCCCGCTTGCTGCTTGTCGGTCCAGATCGTCGGCGTTCCCGCCAACGGCGCCACCAGGGGGATACCGGCGGCTTCGGTCACGTCGAGCACCGGCGCCGTGACCGGGCTGCTGTAGGGGCCGAGCAGCACTTCGAAGCGCTGGACGAATGCCTGGTAGTGGCGGACGGCAACGTCCGGGTCGCTCTCGTCGTTGACAGTCACGAGTTCCACCCCGCGTCCCTGGATCCCGCCCCTCTCGTTCAGCAGCTCGACGGCCATCCGGTAACCGTTCTCCATCTCGGTGGCGGAGGTGGAACGCAGACCGGTATTTGCGTCCGTCCCGAGCGCCACGCCCGCGAGCAGCCCGAAATCAGCGAAGGGACCGAAAGCGAGATCCTTCCCGGTGATCTTCCCAAGACTCAGGTTCGGGTACCACTCACCGTAGGCGTCCTTCTCGTTGAAACCGTCCTCGCCCCCGTCGTCGATGAAGTCCACAAGAAGAAGTTGTCGCCGAACTTCCACATCGACGCGTGCTGCATGGTCAGGATGACGGTTCCGCGCGATTCGTCGGTGAACGGGTTGGTGTGGCTCCCGTACTGGAAATGGGCCTCGGGTTGGGCCAGCGCTGGACCGGGTCCGGCCAGCAGGACTGCGACTACTGAGGCTCCTCCCACCACCCACGCCGCGGCCTTGCGGCGCAACGCAACGACCAATCTCATGGGGGTCCTCCTTACACGGCGCCTCCGGGCATGCGTATACGATCAACAAGTTCACGGACGCTCGCCGGCGGTGCCGGGGTGAACTTCGACACGGTCAGGGCGACGGCGAAGTTGAGCAGCATCCCCAGCGTGCCGATGCCCTCCGGCGAGATCCCGAACCACCAGTTCTCCGGCGAGTCCGCGGCCGGATTAATGAAACGGAAATAGATGATGTACGCGGCGGTGAAGGTAATCCCCGACAGCATTCCGGCGATCGCCCCTTCGCGGTTCATGGTGCGGGTGAAAGTCCCCAGAATGATCACGGGGAAGAAGGACGAGGCGGCCAGCCCGAAGGCGAAGGCCACCACCTGGGCCACGAATCCCGGCGGGTTGATGCCGAGCAGCCCGGCCACTACCACGGCGAAGGCCGCGCTGATCCGCGCCGCCAGCAGTTCACCCCTCTCCGAAATGTCCGGTTTGAGCGCCCGTTTCAGCAGGTCGTGACTGATTGCGGATGAGATCACCAGCAGCAGCCCCGCCGCCGTCGACAGCGCCGCCGCCAGTCCCCCCGCCGCCACCAGCCCCACCACCCAGTTCGGCAGCCTCGAGATCTCCGGGTTGGCGAGCACCATGATGTCCCGGTCGATCGTCAACTCGTTCGCGTCGGCGTCGCCCACGTACCGGATGTTCCCGTCCCCGTCCTTGTCCTCGAAGGTGATGAGACCCGTGTCCTCCCACTTGCTGAACCACTCGGGCATTTCCTCATAGGGCTGCCCGGCCACCGTGTCCAGCAAATTGGTGCGCGCGAACACCGCCACCGCAGGCGCCGTCGTGTAGAGAATCGCGATGAACAGAAGCGCCCAGCCCACCGAGACGCGCGCGTCCCGCACCCTGGGAACCGTGTAGAAGCGGATGATGACGTGCGGCAACCCCGCCGTCCCCACCATGAGCGCCGCCGTTATGAAGAACACGTCGATCATCGATTTGGTACCGTCGGTAAAGGCGGTGAACCCCAGATCCCGGTGCAGCCCGTCCAGCTTGTCGAGGAGGAAGACGCCGGTCTCCGGGTCGGCCCCGCCGAATCCGAGCTGCGGGATGAATGTCCCCGACAGCATGACCGCCAGGAAGATCGCCGGCACCATGTACGCGAAGATCAGCACGCAGTACTGGGCCACCTGGGTGTAGGTGATCCCCTTCATCCCGCCCAGCACGGCGTAGAAGAAGACGATCCCCATCCCGATGACCACACCCCACGTGACGTCCACCTCGAGGAAGCGGCTGAAGACGATGCCCACGCCGCGCATCTGCCCGCTCACATAGGTGAACGAGACGAAGATCGCACACGCCACGGCCACCACCCGCGCCACCTGCGAGTAGTAGCGCTCCCCCACGAACTCCGGCACCGTGTACGCGCCGAACTTGCGCAGATACGGGGCCAGCAGCATGGCCAGCAGCACGTACCCGCCCGTCCACCCCATCAGGTAGACGGACCCGTCGTACCCCATGAACGAAATCAGCCCCGCCATCGAGATGAACGACGCCGCCGACATCCAGTCCGCGGCGGTGGCCATCCCGTTCGCGAGCGGCGACACCCCGGTGCCGGCGACGTAGAACTCCTTGGTGGAGCTGGCCCGCGACCAGATCGCGACCCCGATGTAGAGGGCGAAGGAGATGCCGACCAGGATGAAGGTCCAGAGGCGGACGTCCATGGGTTAGCGGGGCCCCCTCATTCCTCCGCCACCCCGTACTCCCGGTCCAGGCGGTTCATCAAGCGCGCGTACACGAAGATCAGCACCACGAAGACGTAGATCGACCCCTGCTGCGCGAACCAGAAGCCGAGCTTGAACCCCGTGCCGGGGATCCGCACCGTGTCGAGCGCGTCGGCGAAGAGGATGCCGCACCCGAAGGAAACCACGAACCAGATCGCCAGCAGGATCGCCAGGTAGCGGAGGTTGCGGGCCCAGTAGGCGTTGGGGTCGGGCATGGGGGAGGGGTTGGGGGACGTGAGGAGGGGTGGGTGCGATGCGGCCACAACTTGGGCCAGTGCGGTGTCCTTCGCCAGCCCCGGGCACCCATGAGCCGCCTGGCACGATGCGGCAGCCGTCCGTGCTCTCTCTGGATGTCGTTATGTCAATCGCACATTACATTATGGAAAGTATAGTTTCCATTTCTAGCACGTGCTGTTCTCGGCGGTCGTGCGTGTAGCGGTCTGCTATATTGCCACAGCGGTTTCCCCTAAAGAACGAGTGGACATGCCCCAGGACTCCCGAAACGTCCCGGTGGGCCATCGCTGGCGGCCCATCGAGGATCTCCCCGCCGATTGGCAGGACCTCGCCGATGCCGGTCTCCGGCGGTTGGCCGACGATTGGCGCCGGAATCGCGAGGGGATTGGCGCTGAGGCCGCCATCGTCGAGTTCAACGAGCGCCTGAAGCGCGAGTGGGCGATCGAGACAACCCCGTGCGCCCGGACGGTTCGGTCCACGAGTACTGTCCTCCGGAACAGGTGGCCTCGGAGATGGACAGGCTGCTGGCGATGCATCGGGAGCATGGGGAGGAGGGAGTCCCGCCCGAGGTGGAGGCCGCCTGGCTTCATCACCGGTTCGTGCAGATCCATCCTTTTCAGGACGGGAATGGGCGTGTGGCCAGGGCTCTGGCGACGCTGGTGACGATCCGGGCGGGGTGGTTTCCGCTGGTGGTGACGGACGCCGGGCGGGCGGACTATATCGATGCGTTGGAGGCGGGGGATACCGGGGATCTTCGGCCGTTGGTGCGGCTGTTTGCCGGCATTCAGAGGCGGGCGTTCGAGGGCGCGATCAACGTGGCACGCGGCGTGATTCCGGGGCGGAAATGACGCGTGGCGCTGCTCCTCTGGCCGTCGACGACTACCTCACCTCAGGCGGCAGGCGCTTGACCACGACCGCGGGTACATCGAACTCATCCTTCTCGACGTAAGCGACCGACCCGTTGGGTCCGAAGGCCGCGAACATCATGGCTCCGCTCTGTGGGGAGAAGGTGCCTACGTACCGGCCATCCGCACTGATCACGTCGATGGCCGACGCGGGAGCCGGGGAAGTGCTGAATGCCAGGCCGGACAACACGCTGCCGGCTACGTGATCCTCCCAGGGGTAGCCATCCTCCGGGGTGCGCCGCACCCAGACGCTACCCGTCCAGGTGGTTCCGAGGTCGTCGATCACCGGGATTTCCCCCTGGACCGGGTAGGAGCGGGCATTACTGAGCATGTCATCATAGTTCATGATTTCGCGCATCTGGTCCATCAGTTCAGGAGGATAGTCGGCGAAACGCCGCTCGACCTCCGCCACGCGCAACTCACGATAGTGTTCCCGAATCTCCTCCGTGACCGTGCGCGCCTCGATCGGTCTCGTCACCACCCGGACGATGGTCCCGTCGGAATTGGCGAACCTGATCGCATATCCGGTGGAATCGGAGAACACGAACCCACTATCGGGGAGGGCATCGAACAGGAGTTTCGGCGTAAAGGCTGGCACCTGACTCGCCTGCTCGGCTCCCGCCGGAACCCATGCCCTCACGATCTCGTCAACGCGGACGGGATTCCCGTCGATGCTCAACCGCTCGAGCACTCTGGGGCCTTCGCGCTGTTGTATCGAAGCGAAAACGCCGCCCTCCGGAGTCTCACCTTCATGAAACGTGACCGTACGTTTGGGGTAGCCAAGCAGCGTTTCGCCAGCCGCCGCTCGCAGGAGGCAAATCCTTGCGCCAGAGACCTCCTGATCCAGTTCCGAGGGAAAGCGAACCATCCGGTCGAGCTCACCCCCCGGCCGGAAGACGTGGTACGCTTTGTGACCGTAGTCGGCCACAACCATCGTCCCATCCCGGAAGGTGACGGCAGAGGTGGCCACCCGAAACTCTCCCGGGCCCTCCCCGGCACGGCCGAAATCCGTTACCAGTCCTCCGAGGGAATCGACAACCACAATCCGCATGACGTCGCCGAGGTCTGGTCCGACATCGGTGATGTGAAGATTGCCGGCAGCGTCGAAAGCCAGGGAGGTGACGGAGGTGAACAACGCCCAATCGTCACCCCCGCCACCCACACGGAACACGTCCTCGAAGTCGGCGGAAAGCGCGACATCCTCCGCTGGGAGCTCAACGACGGGGGCCTGGGCGGTGAGGGGAAACGGCACGGCCCAGGAGAGCAGACAGATCGTGCACAAGGTGGCGTTGCGGGGTGGATTGATGCGCGATCCGGTCGCGATGGCGACCTTTTCGGTGTGGTGAGCTCTGGTCATTCGTGCTCCATGTGCAAGTTGTGGCCAAGGTGATGGCGTCTCCGGTGTAACAGCTGCCGGTTTCCTAGTCCCTGACGAGTACGATTCGGGGGCCGTCACCATTCGACCGCAACTCGATCCGTCCCGAGTCGACGATCTCCCCCTCATAGATCAGCGGGCCCTTCTCCAGCCACGTCTCCCACACGCGCACCTGACCGTTGGAGCCGACTTCGAAGTGGTGAACGTTGTCCCCGTCGTCGAACCGGAACACGGCCATGTAGGCGCGATTGTATTCAAAGAACACCTGGTGGAGCGGGCTGGCCTGATCCTCGACCGACCAGACGCCATCGATAGGCGTGGGGGACCGATTCTGGTAGTTGGCCACCCAATACGAGAGTCCCCACGCTCCCGCGAGCACCGCCGCGACGACGATACTCCGAACCGCCCGAGCCATTCGCGATGGTTCGACGTCGAGCAACACGGTGTCGGCAAGCCGGCGCGCCTGCGGCCGCACGATGACCAGCAGACAGATCAACACGGTAACCGAGGCCGGCAGGGCGCCGATACCGAACAGAATGTCCATGAGGATGATGTTGGCCACGACCGGCAGCAGAACAAGCGCGCCGATCAGGGAGGTCCGTGGCCAGGCGAGCAGCAGCCCGCCGCCGATCTCGACAAGGGCGATGGCGGTGCCGTAAACGGTGGAGACTCCGAAGTAGTACCAAGTCAGCCAGAATCGGCTGACCTCGCCCATGGGCTTCGTGACCTCCGAATCGAGGACGGTGAACTGGGAGCTGTTCAGCTTGGCGAAGCCGTAGGCGATCATCAGCACCGCCGCCAACCATCTCGCGAACCGGACGCCCCCGCTCATCCCGGGTTGCTGCTGCCGGTTCACGGCGTCCGCGGCTGGTCCGGGCTGATGCTTCTCCATGTCGTCCCCCCTACATCAACCCCCCAATCACCCCATCCTCATCGATCGTCATGTTCAGCGCGGCCGGCTTCGCCGCCAGCCCCGGCATCGTCATGATCGACCCGGTCTTCACGACCACGAACCCCGCGCCAGCCGATGGCGTGACCGCCCGCACCGTGATCCGGAATCCGCGCGGCCTTCCCAGCAGCGCGGGGTCATCCGAGAACGAGTACTGCGTCTTCGCGATGCACACCGGCGCGTCTGCCAGCCCGCACGACTCAAGCCGCTCAAGCTCGGCGGTCACACCGCGCTGGAAGTCCACCCCGGAAGCCCCGTAGATCTCGGTCGCCACCGTCTCGATCTTCTCCTTGAGCGACATGTGGTCCGGGTAGAGGGGACGGAAGTTGGCCTTGCCGTTGTGCGCGATCTCCCAGACGGCGTCGGCCAGGTCCACGCACCCGGGACCGCCCCCGCCGTGGGGATCGGCCTCGACCGCATGGATGCCGCGCGCCGCGCATCCGTCCAGCACCATGGCCACCTCCGCCTCCGTGTCGCTCGCAAACCGGTTCAGCGCCACCACCGCCGGAACCCCGAACTTCGCCACGTTCTCGACGTGTCCGTACAGGTTCTCCATCCCCGCCCCCAGCGCCTCCAGGTCCTCGTTCGCGAGCGAGTCCTTCGACGCGCCCCCGTTCATCTTGAGCGCGCGGATCGTCGACACGATCGCGACCGCGTCGGGGCTGAGCCCGCCCAGCCGGCACTTGATGTCGAAGAACTTCTCGGCCCCCAGGTCCGCGCCGAACCCCGCCTCGGTCACCACGATGTCCCCCAGCTTGAGTCCCGCCCGGGTCGCGATCAGCGAGTTGCAGCCGTGCGCGATGTTGGCGAAGGGTCCCCCGTGGATGAAGGCCGGGGTGCCGCCCAGCGTCTGCACGAGATTCGGGTGCAGCGCGTCACGCATCAGGACGGTCATCGCTTCGTGGGCACCGATGTCGCGGCAGCGGACGGGCTCGCGTGTGCGCGTGTACCCGATGATGATGTTGCCGAGCCGCCGCTTCAGATCGGGCAGGTCCTTCGCCAGGCAGAAGATCGCCATGACCTCGGACGCGGCCGTGATCATGAATCCGTCCTCGCGCGGGATCCCGCCGAAGGGCCCGCCCAGCCCGACGATCACGTCGCGCAGCGCCCGGTCGTTCATGTCGACGGCGCGCCCCCAGGTGATGCGCCGGTGGTCCAGTCCCGTGCTGTTGGGCCGGAAGAGGTGATTGTCGAGCATCGCCGACAGGAGCGCGTGCGCGGATGTGATCGCGTGGAAGTCGCCGGTGAAGTGGAGGTTGATGTCCTCCATGGGGACGACCTGCGAATAGCCCCCGCCCGCCGCCCCGCCCTTGATCCCGAAAACCGGGCCCAGCGACGCCTCCCGGATGCACAGCACCGGATTCCGCCCCCGCAGATTGAGCGCGTCGGCCAGGCCCACGGAGATGGTGGACTTGCCCTCGCCGGCGGCCGTGGGGCTGCACCCGGTCACCAGAACCAGCTTGGCGCCCCGGTCCGGGCGGGCCTGAACCACGTCAAGGGGGACCTTCGCCTTGTAGTGTCCGTACTGCAGGATTTCGTCTTCGCCGAGGCCGGCCGTGGCGGCGATCTCGGAGATGGGCTTCATCGTGTGGGCTTGCGCGATTTCAATGTCGGAGAGCATGGGTGTCCAGGGTGGGAGCGGAGTTGGGGAAGGGCAGGCGGGAGAAAAACGGCCTGCGAAGTCTGGCGCGGAACCGGCCCGCGGGGCAAGTCGCGGCAGGGTTCCGACAGGGTCACAACGACGGAAGGGGAAACATATGTGGGGCGCAGTCATCGGCGACATCGTGGGTTCCGTGTACGAATGGGACCGGATCAAGACGAAAGACTTCGAGTTCTTCAGCGAGCGGGGCCATTTCACGGACGATTCGGTCTGCACGGCCGCGGTGGCGGACATCCTTCTGCACGACCGGCCGCCCGCGCCGACGCTGCAGTCGTGGTGCCGCCGTCACCCCGCCATGTCCTACGGGGGCTGGTTCGGGCAGTGGATGTATCAAGAGTCTCCCGAGCCCTACAACAGCTTCGGCAACGGCGCGGCCATGCGCGTCTCGCCCGCCGCGCTCCTCAACCGGGACGACCTACCCGCCGCCCTCGCGGCCGCCGACCGTGTCACCGCCATCACCCACAATCACCCCGAGGGCATGAAGGGCGCGCGTGCGACCGTCCACGCCATCTGGCTGGCCCTGAACGGCGCCGACCCCGCGACCATCCGCGCCACCCTCACCGCCGAGTACGACTACGACCTCACCCGCACCGTGGACCAGATCCGCCCCGGCTACGCCTTCAACGAGACCTGCCAGGAGACCGTCCCCGAGTCGATCACCTGCGCGCTCGAGTCGACCTCGTTCGAGGACGCGATCAGGAGTGCGGTGTCGCTCGGCGGCGATTCGGACACGGTGGCCGCCATCGCGGGCCCGATCGCGGAGGCGCGGCACGGGATTCCGGGCGAGATGAGGGTGGTTGCGCGGGAGCGGTACCTGGGGGATGCGGGGGATATCGTGGCGGTGATCGAGGAGATATACAGAAAATGAGCAATAAGATATACGGAAAGTGAGGAGGGAGATATATGAGGGTGAGGGCCGGGCCTGCGCGCGGGCACCGGCAGTGACCCGGACCGGCCGCAACGCGGGGTCGCAGCGGGCAACGGCAGACCACCAGAAGGCGTCGAAACGGGCAGGGTTCGGACGTGACGCGGCCCGGGACCGCAGGCGACAGAAAGCAGGGAGACGAGACCTCATGCGAATCACCATCCGCGCCACCATCTCCGCGATCGCCGTCGGGACGCTCCTCGCGACGACGACCCTCGGGGCCGATGCCCAGGAACGAAGCGACCGCGTGACTGTGGACACCCTGGAAAGCGGAAGGATCGTCGTATCCAACCCGGATTCTCCCCAGGCGGGGCCGCAGGGGGTGCCAGCGCTCGTCGAGGTTCTGCGAATCGGGTCGATCGAGGGCACCTGCGATGCGTTTGGCAGGGTGTTTTCACTCGCCGTGGACGGCGATGGCCGGATCTACGTCGCGGACCGGCAGGCGAACGAGATTAGCGTGTTTACGCCCGAGGGTGATTGTCTGAGGTCCTTCGGGCGGTCCGGCGAAGGACCCGGCGAATTCGGCTGGCTGGTGGGAATCGCGTGGCAGCCACCCGGGTATCTGTGGGCGATCGATGGGCTGCGAAGCCGCGCTACGGTCTTCGACTCCCTCGGAACCGCGCTTGCCACGCACCGCTTGGAGCTGGGTCAGGCGGCCAGCCTACCCTGGATGCTCCAGGTCGATGCCGGAGGCGGTCTGCACGTCTGGTTGCCAGGTCCCGACAGCATCGTAACGTACGGCACGGGCCCGGAACTCCACTCTCTGGCGAGCGTTCCGCGACCGGCAATCCCGCCGGATCCGCGGATGAGCTACAAGCGGGAGATCGATGTGGGGGACATCCGGATGCCCATGGACTTCATGATGCCGTATGCGCCGAGAGTGCAGTGGACCGTGAATCAGGCCGGGAACATCTGGCAGGCCAACACCTCCGCCTTCGCCATCCACGAGACGACGTACGCCGGAGACACTCTGCGCACCATACGGCTGGACCGGGAGGCACCGAGACTGGAGGGCCGGGAGCGCGACAGCATCGCGACGGCCATTGAAGTCGCCGCGCACAGGCTTCCGGAGCGGAAGTACGCCATCGAGAGCATTCACGCCAGCCCCGACGGATGGGTCTGGGTCGGGACGGAAAGGGGAGGGACCCCGGCCTGGGAGGTCTTCGACGAGCGCGGACACTACATGGGCCGTGTGGTCCCACCGGTGCCGTTGCACTATCCGGTCTTCGGAGCCGGGACGGTGACCGCGGTGACCCTGGGGGAACTGGACGAGCCCTACGTGGTTCAGCTGCGGATCGTGCGGGGGGGATAGTCCCCAGCCGTCAGCTCGATCTGTCAACTGCGATAGACATTTTGTCAACTGCACATTACAATCGCGGGCCACGAACCGAAGGGAGACCCCGCATGCGAATCACCATCCGCACCGCCATTTCCGCGATCGCCGTCGGAACACTCCTCGCGACGACGACCCTCCGGGCCGATGCCCAGGAACGAAACGACCGCGTGCGCGTGGACACCCTCGAAAGCGGGAGGATCGTCGTATCCAACCCGGATTCTCCCCAGGCGGGTCCGCAGGGAGCCCCGACGCTCGTCGAGGTGTTGCGAATCGGATCGGTGGATGACACCTGCGAAGCGTTCGGCAGGGTGATGTCCCTGGCAGTGGACGGCGACGGCCGGATCTACGTGGCCGACTCGCAGGGGAGCGACATCCGGGTGTTCTCCCCTCGGGGCGAGTGCGTGAGAACCATCGGACGGTCCGGCGAGGGACCCGGAGAGTTCAGTTTGCTGGCGGGAATCGCCTGGCAGCCGCCCGGATTCCTGTGGGTGATCGATTCGATCCGTGAACGCTTCACCGTCTTCGACTCCCTCGGAACCGTCCTGGCGACACATCCCTTGCGGCTGGGTCGGGCGGCCAGCCATCCGTGGCCGATGTGGGTCGATGCCGGAGGAAGCCTGCACTTCTGGCTGCCGGGCTTCGACAGGATCGTCAGGTACGGAACCGGACCGGGACTCGACTCGCTGGCGAATTCTCCGGAGCCGGAGCAGATTCCGACGCGCGCGGTGTCCACGGAACAGGTCACCGAGGGGAGTAGCCGGATTTCCATGCAGCGCGGGATGCCGTATGCGCCGCGCATCCGCTGGACGGTGGACTCCGCCGGGAACATCTGGCAGGCCAATACCTCCGTTTTCGCAATCCATGAGACGACGTACGGTGGGGACACTCTGCGAACCGTGCGGCTGGACCGCGAGGCGCCGAGATTGGAAGGGCGGGAGCGTGACAGCATCGCGGCCGCCACCGGAATCGCCGCGCGCAGGCTGCCGGAATGGAAGCACGCCCTCGAGCAGATCCGGACCAGTCCCGACGGCTGGATCTGGATCGAGACGGAAGGGGGGGCGACCCGGGCCTGGGAAGTCTTTGACGAGCGTGGGTACTATGTGGGCCGCGTGGCCTCGCCGGTTCCGATCGAGAAGAAACCCTGCCCGGTATTCGGAGCGGGCACCGTGACCGGCGTGACGTTGGGCGAGTTCGACGTGCCCTACGTGGTCCAGCTGCGGATCGTGCGTGGGGGTTGATCGCGCCATCCAGCTGGAATTCCGGCGGACGCCGCCGCAGCCTGTCAACTCTGGTTGACACTACGGAAAGACGGAGGTGTCGTTTTCCAATCAAGAAAACAAGTCGTTGCTATTCAAGGACTTACGGGATTCGAAGGCGATTCGGCGGGTTTCCAGTCAAATAAACTCGGGGTGAATCGCGGTGTGGGCGAGGTGGGCCTCGACCTTGGTGTAGTGGCTCACCGTGCGGCCTCCAGCAACGCCTTGACGTCCCGCCACAGCTTGTCGAAGGAAGGAGCCGAGCGAGCAGCGCGAAGATCGAAGACGGCTGCCAGCGCCGCCTGGTCCCGGCTGGGCCGGTACGACCTGTTGCTGGGCATCCAGGAGCTGAGAACCCCCTTGGCATCGCGGATCGCCTCGGGATCCGCAGGAGACGCAACGGACCCTGAGATGCCACGTCGCCCACCGATCGACGCGGCCGCCGCGAGGAACCAGGACTCGAATTCCGCCTTGGCGAGCACGACGCGAATCATGCCATCCGGTCGGACCGCTTCGGCACGGCTTGCAAGCGCCGAGGCCAACTGCGCGGGACAATCCCTGTCGGCGTCCAGCAGAACCAGGATCGATCCTTCTTCGCCTGCGTCGCGGGATGCGAGCTCCACCGCTTTCTCAAACTCACCAGCCCGGTCCACCCGGTTGCGCCTGATGCGCACAGGTCTCGGCACCTTCACCCCGTGGCCCAACTCCGCTGCGATCCTGCGCACCAGCACGGGTACTGCCTGGACTTCGCCGTGACCCTCCACAACGACGGCCACCGTCTTCATTACGGGCCGTTGCGGCGGCCAAAGAGATCGCTCTGGCGGATTCTTGGCCTGGAAAGGCTTGAGTCCGGCTCCAGCTTGTCCATTCTCAACAGTTCGCCCGCGGTGTACAGGTGGTCCCTGAGGACGGATGCCCCTACCTCGTCCAGCGGCCCGATCCGCGTGATTCCGTCGTCGGACACGACGGCCAGCACGGAAACGCCGCCGATGTCCTCTTCGTCCAACAGGTCGGCGCTGTGACTTGTCACGAGGATCTGCCTCACTTCTGCTGCGTCGCTCAGGGCGTCCACAAGAATCCCCGCAGCGGCCGGGTGGAGCGCCACCTCCGGTTCCTCGACTCCGACAAGCGACCGCCCGCTGATACGGCTACCGTTCGTCTGAAATAGGGCCACAAGCAAACCGACGGTCCGCAGCGTGCCATCGGACATGCTGCTGGCGTAGAAGCGCCATGGGTGCTGCGCCCCGGTGACACGCTGCCGAAACTCCAGAGTCTCGACAGGGCCAACGGCCTTCCGATCCACTCCGGTGATGCCGGGAACGACCTTCCCCAGGTACTCCTCGATCATCTTCTTCGCTTCCGGAGACCGCTGCGCGATTCGGTCCAGTACGCTTGCGACGTTGCTGCCGTCGCGATTCATGAGGTCGCCGGGGTCGGGCGACTGCATGGTCCGGATGGCGGCGGGGTTCAGGTTGTAGAATCCGGCTCGTGAGAATGCGTCGTAGACCGGGCGGAACGCAGGCAGTCCTGACGCGCTCACAAGGGCCAGCCGACGGGGTGAAACCGCAGGGAAGGTCGAAACGCTGCTCCTGACCTTCCCTGAAGACACCCGGTAGTACTGCGCCGGGCCGTCATCCTTCGGCAGAACCACGCACTCCTCTTCCTTGAGCCCGTAGCTGCCCCCCTGCTTGGCGGACACCGTGAAGGCGTAGTGGCCCGTGGCCATGCCGACGTCGAACTCCACTCGCATGCCGAAGTGCGTGGGGTGGCCGCTGGACCGTCGCCTGACCTCGTTGATCCCGCCCCGGTCGCGCAGCGCATGATCCAGCGAGTGCCTGAGCGAGTCGGACAGGAACCTGAGTGCGTCGAGAAAGTTGCTCTTTCCCGAACCGTTGGAGCCAACCAGGAAAGTCAACTGAGCTGGCGACACGTCGCACGCCGCGATGCTCTTGTAGTTGCGCAGGACCACCCGCCTCAGCAGCCGCCTGTCCTCCGCCATTGGCTACACCCGCCCGAGCCCCACCAAAGGCCCCCCCGCCCCCCCCACCGCCGGCGGCGCCCCCACCGCCTTCAACGCCACCGGACAAGCCTTCAACGCCGCCGTCTGCGTCACCGGATCATACCCTCCCCCCGTCAACACATTCACCGGAACATCCTCAAACGCGAACGAAGCAAAAACGGTCCCCTTCGGCGATTTCGTCGTCGCCCGCACCTTCACGTGCAGGCACCCGCGCGGGTTGCTCATCTCTGCCCACCCCCCGTCCTCCAGCCCCAGCCGCACGATATCCTCCGGGTGCACCTCGAGCGTCTCCTCCGAGAGCAGGTAGTCGATCCCGTCCGACCGCCCCGTCTGCGTCCGCGTATGGTACTGCGGCAGCCGGCGCCCGGTCGTGAGCCACATCGGATACTCGTCCGACAGCGTCTCTTCGGGATCCCGGTACTTGAGCATCTTGAAGATCCCGCGGCCGTTCTCGAAGCGCTCCTCGTGCAGCCGCGGCGTCCCCGGGTGCCCTTCTTCCGGCACGGGCCACTGGTACTCGCCCCGGTCGATCCGGTCCCAGTCCAGTCCCGCGTAAATGGGTGACAGGGAACACAGCTCGTTGAAGACCTCCTTGGCCGACTCGAACTCAAAGCCCTTCCAGCCCATTCGCTGAGCGAGCCGCGACACGATCCACCAGTCCGGCTTCGCGTCGCCCGGTGGCGGGACCGCCGCGCGCAGGCGCTGGACGCGCCGCTCGGTGTTGGTGCAGACACCGTCGGTCTCGGCCCACGCCGTAGCCGGGAAGACCACGTCGGCCACCTTGGCCGTCTCGGTCATGAAGATGTCGATCACCACCAGGCAGTCGAGGCTCTTCAGCGCGTGCTCGCAGTGGTGTCGGTCCGGGTCGGTGACCAGGGTGTTCTCGCCGTTGATCATCATGGCGTGGATTCCGTCGCCGCAGAGGTCCAGAGCGGTCACCTTGGTCATCCCCGTCTCGAGGTCGACCTTGCGTCCGTAGGCCTTGTGGAACTTCTCCTGGTGGGCGGGTTCGATCACCTTCTGGAAGCCGGGATAGTTGTTCGGGAGCGCGCCCGCATCGCCCGCCCCCTGGATGTTGTTCTGGCCGCGCATGGGGTTCACGCCCGTTCCCTCGCGGCCCAGGTTGCCGGTCATAAGCGCCAGGTTGCAGAGGCTCTGGACGTTGTCGACGCCGCAGATGTGCTCGGTGATCCCCACCGTGTAGTAGATGGCGCCCCGGTCGGCCACGCCGTAGAGCAGCGCGGCCTTCTCGATGTCCCCGGGGTCGCACTCGCAGATCTCGGATGCCCACTCGGGGGTGTAGGGCTCGACATGCTTCAGGAAGTCTTCGCCGTGGGCCGTGCGCTCGTCGATGAACGCCTGGTTCACCAGCCCCTCGCGCGCGATCACATGGGCCATTGCCAGCAGAAGCGACACGTCCGACCCCACGCGAATCGGCAGGTGAACATCGGCGATCTCGGCCAGCCCGATCCGCCGCGGGTCCGCGACGATCATCTTCGCGCCGCGCGCGAGCGCCCGCTTGAGCCGCGTGGCCGCCACGGGGTGGCATTCGGTCATGTTGGTGCCGATGCAGAAGATCACATCCGGCTTGTCCATGTCCGCGAGCGGGTTCGACATGGCGCCTCTACCGATGGTTGCCGCCAGACCGGCGACTGTGGGAGCGTGTCAGGCACGGCTGCAGTTGTCGATGTGATTCGTCCCCAATCCCGCCCGGATGAAGCGCTGCATCATGTAGGCGGCCTCGTGGGGCGCGCGTCCGGAGGCGATTCCGTAGACGGCGCGGCGGCCGTGGTCCTTCACGACCTTGCTCAGCTTGCCCGCGGCGAAGTCCAGCGCCTCGTCCCAGGAGGCGGGGCGGAGCTGGCCGGATTTCTCTTCGCGGATGAAGGGGGTGGCCAGGCGATCCGGATGCCCCACGAAGTCGAAGGCGAACTGGCCCTTCACGCAGAGGGACCCCTCGTTGGCGGGGCCGTCCATGGCGGGGAGGACGCCGATGATCTTCTCGCCGCGCGTCATGACGTCGACCGAGCAGCCCACGCCGCAGTACGGGCAGATGGTGCGGGTGGTCTCCGTTTCGCCGGGGACCTCGCGGTTGGCCAGCGCCTTGAGGTCACCCAATGCGCCCGTTGGACACGTCTGGATGCACTGCCCACAGAAGGTGCACGCGGAGTCCTTGAGCAGTCCGCCGAACTCGGTGGTGATCTGCGTGTCGAAGCCCCGGTTCATGATCGAGATCGCGTAGTCGCCCTCCTGTTCGGCGCAGACGCGCACGCAGCGGTAGCAGGAGATGCAGTTGTCGTAGTCGCGCTTGATGAAGGGGTTGTCGTCGTCGTCGCGGCTGTGGCCCGAAAGCGCGCCCTCGAAGCGGCCCGTGCGGGCGTCGTAGCGGTCGAGCAGTTCGGCCATCTCCTGGCTCGCGTAGCCGTGCATGGGGTCGACATCCAAGTCGCGGTTCTCCGAGGCCACCATCTCCATGAGGATGCGGCGCTGGACCTCGAGGGCGGCGGTGCGGGTGCGCACCTCCATCCCGGGCTGCGCCTCCATCGTGCACGACGCCACCGGGTTACGCGCCCCTTCCAGCTCCACCACGCAGAGGCGGCATCCCCCAAAGGGCTCAAGCCGGGGGTCGTAGCAGAGGGTCGGAATCTCCTTGCGGTTCCGCTCCGCGACCTCGTAGACCGTCTCGCCGCGGGTGAACGTGACCTTCTCCCCGTCCAGCGTCATGGTGAGCCGGACGCCCTTGCCGTTCTTCGACGGGCTACCGTTGCGCTTCATCGTCGTCAGCCTTTCGTTGCCGGCCCGCGGCCATCGCCGTGGTCCGCCACATGTTTCCGAATGCGGTCGGGAAAGTACCGGATCAGACTCTCGGTCAACAGGGGGGCTGCCTGGCCCAGTCCGCACGCGCTCGTCTTCTTCATGACCTCGTTCAGGTCGATCACTTCGTCCACCCATGCGTCGACCGTTGCAGGTCCCCTACCCTCCAACCGCTCCACCAGCCGCTGGGTTCCGATGCGGCAGGGGAAGCACTTCCCACACGACTCCTCAGCGAAGAACTCCATCGACTCGCGGGTTACCGCGATCATGTCGCGGGAGTCGTCAAAGACCATGATCCCGCCCGCGCCCAGGAAGCTGTTCTTCGAGCGGATGGAGGGCTCGTCGAGGGTGACGTCCAGGTCGGCGCCGGCCAGGAAGCCGCCCGAGAGGCCCGCCATGGTGACGGCCTGGACGGTGCGTCCGGGGGGTGGGCCGCCGGCCCAGTCGTGCAGAAGTTCCCGCAGGGGAAGCCCGATGGGGACTTCGTAGTTGCCCGGCCGCGCGATGTCGCCGGAGAGGCTGATCACCTTGGTGCCGGCGTGGTCGCCGCGGCCGAGACCCTGGTACCAGTCCGCGCCGTGCACGATGATCGGGGGCGCGGAGGCGAGGGTTTCCACGTTGTTCACGACGGTGGGCAGGTTCTCGTAGCCGTGCGTGACGGGGAAGGGGGGGCGGTTGCGGGGGAAGGGATGTTTGCCCTCCAGCGAGTTCAGCAGCGACGTCTCCTCGCCGCATATGTAGGCGCCGGCGCCGCGGCGCACCATCAGGCGGAAGGAGAAGTCCGTGCCCAGAATCCCGTCCCCCAGCAGCCCCGCCGCCTCCGCCTCGGCGATCGCGCCCTCCAGAATGTCGAAGGTCTCCGGGTACTCGTAGCGCAGGTAGATGAACCCGCGCACCGCTCCCGCCGCGTACGCCGCCAGCGCCATCCCCTCGATCGTCCCGTGGGGGTCGTGGTCCATCAGCAGGCGGTCCTTGAAGCACCCGGGCTCGCCCTCGTCGGCGTTGCAGACGATAGTCTTCGGCCCTCCCGCCGCCTCCGCCACCGCCCGCCATTTCCGCCCGGTCGAGAATCCCGCGCCCCCCCGCCCCGCCAGCCCGCTCGCGTCGATCATGTCTATCACCTCGCCCGAAGTCATCCCGTTGACCGCCCGGGTCAGCGCCTCGTAACCGCCGTGGCTCCGGTACCCCGCGAGCGTGGCCCGTCCAGACCGCCGGATCCCCGCGAAGACGCACTCCTCCAACCCGTTAGGCGGTGGTGGTGGCAGAGGCGAAGGCCCGCTCTCCAGCGTGCTCGCGGTCCGTCCGGTCAGCACCGTGCCCCGATGTATCACCGGAACCGGCTGGTCGCAGCGGCCGGGGCAGGGCATGGCCTGGACGTCGTGTCCGGCGGCGCGCAGGCTCGCCATGAGCACATCGGCGCCCCGCATGCCGCACACGGGGCCGTCGCAGACGCGGGGCCGGTCGAGCCCGTCGGCGTCCCGCGAGAAGTGGTGGTAGAAGGTGACCGTGCCGAAAAGGTCGGCGATGGGGATGCGGAGTCCCGCCGAGACGGCGCGCAGGGCCTCCTCCGAGAGATACCCGTCGCGTTCGTGCAGGGCGTGGAGGAGGGGGAGGAGGGGGGCGGGCTTGTCCTTCCAGCGCGCGAGGAGTTCGTCGTTGGTCGCCGTGGGCATCCCGTGCCGGAGGTTTGGGGTGAAGGGTGGGGTGGGGTCGGCCGAGCCTGTTGGGACTGGCGGGCCACAAACATATGTTGTTTTTCCTCAACGCGCCCGCCATCGTGTCTTTCCCGGCCGCACCAGCTTCGCCATGGAAGCGCGGGGGATGCATTATACGGGGTGCGAACACCTGGCGACACCGGAGCGGGAGGAGACCTCGATGACCATGGCGGGCCGGAGACGAGCAGCGAAGGTCCGCGTCGGCCGCATGCGGAACGGGCGCTTCGCGACCCGGGGCGACAGCGTAGCCGTCGAGGAGCCGCTCGAGGTACGGCTGGAGGTGCCGGACGGGGGCGGCGTGCGCGAACACCCGGTGTCGGTCACGATGCGGACGCCGGGAGACGATTTCGAGCTGGCGGCCGGATTCCTTTTCACCGAGGGCGTGGTGACCGACCCGGGCGCGTTCGGCGATGTGCGCTACTGCCGGTCCGTGGAGCCCCAGGAATACAACGTGGTGACCGCGTCGCTCCGGGACCCGGCCGCCTTCGACTCATCGAGCCTGACCCGCAACTTCTACGTGACTTCGTCGTGCGGAGTGTGTGGCAAGGCCTCGCTCGAGGCGGTGGAGGTGATGGGGTGCGCTCCGGTCGCCAAGGGGACGCTGGCGGTGGCCGAGCGCGACGTGCGCGCGTTGCCGGGCAAGCTTCGCGTCGCGCAACGCGTCTTCGACCGGACGGGCGGTATCCATGCGGCGGGGCTATTCGATGCGGCCGGGGAGGTGACGGTGGTGCGCGAGGACGTGGGCCGCCACAACGCGGTCGACAAGGTGATCGGCACCCTGGTGCTGTCCCGCGCGCTGCCCGGCTCCGGGTTCGGACTGGTCGTTTCCGGCCGCTCATCGTTCGAGATCCTGCAGAAGGCCGCCATGGCGGGGTTTCCGATGGTGGTCGCCGTGGGGGCGCCCTCGAGTCTGGCGGTGACCTTCGCGCGCCGCTTCAACATGACCCTGGCCGGGTTTGCGAACCGGGGCGGCTACAACGTGTACGCCGGAGGTGAGAGGATCACCGGGGCGGGGGGGAAGGCATGAGTCTGCTGGGTGCGATCCTGGCCGGGGGTGGCAGCCGTCGCTTCGGTTCGCCGAAGACGCTGGCCCGATTGCACGGCGCGCCGCTGTGGAAGGTGGCGGCGGGGCGGTTGGGGGAGGTGTGCGACGACGTGGTGGCCATTGTCAACCACCCCGGAGTCGCGCGGACGGTGCAACTGGAGACCCTCCCCGACCGCCTGCGCCTGATGGGCCCGCTGGGGGGCGTCGACGCGGCGCTGGACCGCTCGTTGCGCGACGGGCACGCGGCGGTGCTGGTGCTCGCCGTGGACATGCCGTGGGTGGAAACGGGGGCGCTCCGTCTCCTGGCGGACGCATGGCGCGAGCACGGCCGCGTGTCGCTCGCCGAAGCCGGACCGCCGTGGGGATTCAATCCCCTGTGCGGAATCTATCCGGTGCAAACCATGGCGCCGCTCGCCGAGGCGCTGAGCCGGAGAAAGCTGGAAGCGGGACCCTTCGCCCGTTCGCTCGACCCGCTGGTGGTCGACACGGGGCTTCCCGTCAGCTCGTTTCGCAGCGTGAACCGGCCCGCCGACCTGCCGCCGCCGGCCGTCTCCATCATCGGAAACAAGAACTCCGGCAAGACCACGCTGGCGGTCAACCTGATCGCCGAACTTGCGCGGCGCGGCCGCCGCGTCATGTCGGTCAAGCACGGCCACCGCTTCCGCCTCGACACACGCGGGACCGATTCCTGGCGGCACCGGCACGAGGGCCGCGCCGAACGCGTCCTCCTGGTCGGTCCGGAGGAGTTCGTGCTCATGGGCGACTGGGGTCCGGAAGGGGAGCCGTTCCTCGATCTGCTGCTGACGCGCCACCTCGCCGACGCGGAGATCGTGGTGGCCGAGGGCTTTCGCCAGGCCCCCGTGCCGAAGGTCGAGATCTTCCGCGCGGGGGCGCAACCTGAACCGGTGCTGGATCCGGTGCGGGCGCGGGCCGCGGGGGCGATCGCGGCCGTGACGGACCGTCCGGACCTGCCATGGTCCGTGCCGTTCCTCGATCCCGACGCTCCCGACACGCCCGCCCGCGTCGCAGACCTCGTGGAGGCGGCTCTGCTGTGACCGGCCCCGTGCCAACCGCCTCCGGCCGCCTGGCTCGACCGCCTGGTCCTGGGTGTGCACATGTGGTCCGGCTTCGCTTCGTGGGCGGGGCCCGTGAACGGCTCACTGGCCTTCCCGGCGGCAACGGTGCTCTTCTGGTTGGGGGTGCTGCGGACGATCGTCCGCGCGCGGCATCAACATCTAGGATCTGACAGGATCTGACGTGGATCTGACGTGGACGGCCTTTCCAGGAGAAGCGGACCTTTTTATCGTTCTCACGGTAGTATGCAAATATGGATCCACTTCCGGTCCGCCCGAAGCCGTGGCCGGAAGCGGGATCTCGACCACCCTCGGCGACGCCGCGGGCGTTGGATTCGCACGCTTCGGAAAGAATCCGGCCCCTGCGCTCCCAGGTTGACCTTGACGGAATAGCGATCCGTACATTACGTGATCTCCCAGATAGATTTCGTGGAACTGGCGACACCCGAGGTGACGGCCCTATGATTGGAGCTTGTCTGCCCGGGCGCGCGGTACCGCGTCTGAGGGCGACGTATGGACAGTTCAGGGGAACCTAAACGGAGAAGAGTAACATGAGGAGTTGGCTGCGTATCGGGATCTTGGGAGCTGGAGCGCTTGCCGTGATGCTCGGGCCGCTGTGGACGGTCCCGGCAAGCGGACAGGTTGCCGAGCGCCGCAAGGTGATGGTCACCAACCTGGTTCCCAGGAATGGTGCCAACGACGACTTCGGGAAGGACCTCGCCAAGGAGCTGCGCGATCTCATCAATGATCTCGGCACCCATCAGGCTGTCGAGGAGAAGGAGATCAGGAACACGGCCAAGAAGTACGACCTCGACATGGATGAGCTGGATTGCACCCGGTCGCTGCAGCTTTCCCGCCAGCTCCGCGCCAACATCGTCTTCTGTGGAGAGTACACCGAGGACAAGCAGGCGAAGACCTTCACCCTGACCGGGGTCCAGTTCGCGACATCGAGTGCTGCCCCCCTCGAAATACCGGACAAGACCTGGCCCAAGGACCAGGAGAAGGCCGCCGCCCAGGAGATCGCGCGGTTGTTCGGGCAGTTCATTCAGCGGCTTCGCGATACCGTCAACTGCGACGATTACTACAAAACGGGCGAATGGGAGAGCGCCGAGAGGAACTGCAAGCGGGTGCTCGAACAGGCGCCGGACGACAGCCAGGTTCGCCTCATCCTCGCCCAGGTCTACCGCAGGACCGACCGGCTTGAAGAGGCACACGCCGAGGTTCTCAAGGTCATCGAACTCGATCCCCTGAGCGAGGACGGGCTTCGGTTGGCCGGCTGGCTGGCCACTACCCTAGGCCGCGTGGATGAGGGACGTGCGCACAACAACGCCTATCTTCAGCTGAATCCGGGCGACGCGAACATCCGGATGCGGATCGCCTACGAACAGGCCCAGGCGGGTGACCCCGAAGGGGCGATGATCCTCGTGGAGGAGGGTCTCCGGCTCGAACCCGACAACACCGACTTGCTGCTCCAGCACGCCTCGTTCGCCATTGCGGCCGGAAAGGCCATGCAGGAGGAGGGCCAGCCCCTGTCGGCGGAGGCGGGGGTGTTGTACCAGCTGGGGTCGGATTCCTACCGGAAGACCTACGCGGTTCTCGGTGCGGAGATGGACGGCGATCATCTTTACCAGATGATCAGCGCCCTCTATGTGATGAACCAGCTGGACCGGGCCGTGGAACTGGCCGACCAGGTGCTCGACACTCACGGCGAGGAAACCAGGCTCTGGTATCTCAAGGGCAACATCCTCAACCGGCTCGGCCGGGTGGACGAGGCGCTGCTCGCCCTGGACGAGGCGGAAGCCCGCGATCCCAACTACCCCAACCTCAAGGCCACGCAGGGGCAGTGGCTGCTCGCGGTCGGGCGCGAAGACGAAGCCCTGCCGGTGCTTATAGAGGCCGTCGAGAAGGGCGAGCAGCCGGCCGATGTCATCGCCAACATGTTTATGGCGAGGGCGGGAAACGAGGGCATCCGGCCCAAGAACTACGAGTATGCGCTTCGCCTGATCGACATGGCCAAGACCTTCGAGGCCGAACTTTCGGCGAGGGTCCTCGGGCAGTTGGAATTCTACCAGGCGCTGTGCCTCTACCAGATCGGATATGCGGAGGAGAAGCCGCAGAACCTCGAGAGCGCCCAGTTGACACTGCACAAGTTCAAGGAGGTCCAGCGTCTGCTGGCGAATCCCCATGTGGTCGACTGGGTGGCCGGAGCCCCGGAGCAGACGCAGAATAGCTTCCGGGGCATGCGTGACGGTGTCGTCCAGTTCATCGAGATTCAGGAAACGATCATTCGGCGGGGGCGTTAGACGGGTCGGCCGTCGCTGGATAGCGGCGATCGGCTGACGGAGCGCCGCGGGGTTCCCGAAACCCCGCGGCGCTCCTTTTTTTTTGCCCGTTCTCCCCGTGCTTCCCGACTGCACCCGGCTGCACGCCGCACCGTGCCAACATCGAACCGTGACCTTGGCGCTACTCGTCCCATCCGATGGCATAGTGGGACATGGTGGGTTGCGGAGTGGGGCAAGGTGTATTAAAGTGGGGAGCAGTGGGAAAAAATGGGATAAACTACCATGCCCGGACTACTTGGCCGTCACGAATACCAGATCGATGCGAAGGGCCGCGTCAGCCTGCCCTCCGCATTCCGCCGAGTTGTGTCCGAAAAACCCCTCGTCCTGCTGCAATGGCAGGACAGCCACCTTGACCTGTTCCCCCAGGAGACCTGGGCCGACATCAGGAAGAACCTATTGAGCCACCGGAGAGCGCAGAGGGACGGCGGTGCCTATCTGAGACGCATCACGTCCAGCGCTGTAGAGGTGGAACCGGACAATCACGGACGGATCCGCATTCCCGCCTGGCTCGGGGAGCAGGCCGGTCTGGGGGGCACCGTCCTTTTCGTGGGGGCCCTGGACCGCATCGAACTGTGGAACCCGGCCCGCTTCGAGGAAGACCTGCGAGAGCCGGACCCGGAAGACGACCGCTTCGCTGCCCAGATCTTCGGTTAAGGGGGGACCCCATGAACGGCCCCGCATACCATCGCGCTGTCCTCGTGGAACAGGTCATGGAGCAACTCCTGGGCGAGGCGGGGCTCTATCTGGATGGGACGATTGGTGGAGGGGGGCACGGCGCCGCGCTGCTGGCGCGCTGTCCGGAGTGCCGCCTCCTGGCCGTGGACCGCGACCGGGAGGCCTTGGCGGCGGCGCGCGCGCGCCTGGCTCCCTTCGGGGACCGGGTCCGCTTCGCGCACATCTCCTTCCGGGACGCGGGAGAGGACGCTGAAGTCCGCGCTGAGGGGCTGGCGGGGGCGTTGCTGGATCTCGGCGTGAGCTCCCACCAGCTGGACACCGACGAGCGCGGGTTCACCATGCGCCGCGGGGCCGCCCTCGACATGAGGATGGATACGGGGGAGGAGTTCACCGCGGCCGCATTCCTCTCGTCGGCGACCAGGGCCGAGCTCCTGGCGGCGTTCAGGGCGGGAGAGGCACCCCGCGCGGCCGCCCTCGCCGCGCGGGTAGCCCGGCGCCGCGCGGCCAGCCCTCTGCGGACCAGCGACGACCTCGTGGCCGTCCTCGAGGCGGTGCTCGGCCGCCGGGCCGGCCACGCCGAAAAGGCGCGTCTCTTCCAGGCCCTCCGAATCCGCGTGAACGGAGAAATCGAAGCGCTCGACGAAGGCCTCCCCGCCATCCGCGACGCGCTCCGTCCGGGCGCCACCTTCGTCATCATCGCCTATCACTCCGTCGAAGACCGCCTGGTGAAGCGGGCCTTTCGGGATTGGAGCGATCCGTCCCGCGGGCTGCCGCGCCGGTTGCCGGTGCGCGTCGCGGAGCTTCAGGCGCTGGGAGCGGTCGTCACCCGGAAGCCCGTCGCGCCCGGAGAGGACGAGATCGCGGCCAACCCCAGGGCGCGGCCCGCACGGCTCCGGGCCTGGAGACGCGCGACATGACCGCCAGGGCCAGGATGGGCCGGGTCGTTCTGATGCTGACGCTGTACGCGGCCGCGCTGACGGTGGTGGCGTGGCGGCAGTCCACCACGCGGGAAACGATGGAGGAGATGGGCCGCCTGTCGCGCGAACTGGCCGTCGCCGCCGATGAGCGGGAGGAGCTGGCCCGCGACCTCCTCGGCCTGGAGCAGCGCCCGTGGGTGGTCGCCGAGGCGGGCCGGCGCCTGGGACTCCGTCCCCCCCGCGAAGAGGAACTGGTGTTCACGTCGGGAGGATCGCAATGACCGGTCTGCGCGAACCCCGTGAGAGAGCACTTCGCCTGCGGCGCAGGCTCCTGCTGGTGTCGTGGCTCCTGGTGGCGGCGGTCTTGATCGCACGCGCCGCCGAGGTCCAGCTCGTCGAGCGCGCCGCCTGGGCGGCCGAGGCACTCGCACAGCACGAGAAGAGCAGGGTAGTGCCGCCGGCGCGTGGACGGATCCTCGACCGCAACGGGGGTGAGTTGGCCGTCAGCCACATGCGAGCCGCGGTCGGGATCGCACCGCGAGAGATCGTGGACCGCGAGGCAGTCGTCTCCGGGCTCGTGGAGCATCTTGGCGTTCGCCCGGCCACGGCGCGGCGCGTGTCCGCCGGGACCGACTCGTGGAACGTTGTCCCGGGCCGGTACTCCATGACCCAGGTCGAAGGGCTGCGAGGCCTCAAGGGAGTCTACCTGGAGGATGAACCGAGCCGTCTGTACCCCCGTGACGGTTTGGCCCGGGGCTTGCTTGGTGTGGTGCGGGATGGCGTCGGCAGGGGAGGGATCGAGCAGTCCATGGATTCGGTGTTGGCCGGACGGAACGGAAGGGAGATCGTAGTGCGCGACAGTCGTGGCCGGGTGGTTCCTGGACAGGTCGTGGTCGTCCAGCCCCCGGTCGCGGGCCGGGACGTGGTCCTGACGATCGACCAGGATCTGCAGGCGATCGCCGAGGAGATGCTGGTCGCGGCCATCGACTCGACCGGCGCGAGGGGTGGCGACATGGTGATCACCGATCCCGGCACGGGCGAGATCCTGGCGTTGACCTCGGTGGTGGACGGCTCGAACGCCGCTCTGTCGGCCGTCAATACCACGTACGAACCGGGCTCCACGATCAAGCCCTTCACCACGGCGGCGCTGTTGCGCTACGGAGTCGCGTTGCTCTCGGACTCGGTGGACACCGGTGACGGCTCCTGGCGGACCGAGGGACGCCTGATCAGTGACATCGGCGGCGGCGGCTGGCTGACGCTTCACGAGGTAATCAGGGAATCGTCGAACGTCGGTATCGCCAAGTTCGCCAGCCTCATGTCCAGCGGGCAGCAGTACACGAGCCTCCGCGACTTCGGCTTCGGGACCCCGACGGGCATTCCGCTCCCGGGCGAGGCATCGGGCGTTCTGCGGCGGCCGGAGCACTGGACCCCGATGTCGTCCCATTCGCTGTCCTTTGGCTATGAGCTGTCGGTCACACCGGTTCAGATGGCGATGGCCTTCGGCGCGCTCGCCAACGACGGGTTGCTCATGGAGCCCACCCTCATTCGGGAGGTACGCGACCATGACGGGACGCCCGTTCGACTGGGTCGGCCGCGCCCGGTGCGCCGCGCGGTGCCGCCGTCGGTTGCGGAGGCGCTGACGCCGGTGCTGGTGGATGTGGTGGAGGAGGGCACCGGAACGCGCGCCCGCATGTCGACGTTCCGGTTGGCCGGAAAGAGCGGGACGACGCGCGCCACGGGGGCGGACGGGCGCTACGAGCACGCTAAGGGCGCCTATTTCGCCTCCTTCGGAGCCATCTTTCCCGCCGACGATCCGCAACTGCTCTTCTTCGTCAGGCTGGACCGTCCCCAAGCTGTCTACTACGGCGGCGAAACGGCGGCTCCCGTGACCCGCGCGACGCTCGAGACCCTCCTCTCGGCGCGCCAGGCTCCCATCGACCGGAAGGCCCTGGCGCTCGCGGCCCGTCACGTGCCCCCCCCAGCCTCCCCCGCTCCCCTGGTGCGCTTCGCGGCCGCGATCGATGACGCGCCGCTGGACGCCTGGCCCGCCTCCCCGGCCCCTGAAGGCTACGCCGGGGCGATGACGGTCCCCGTGCTGGAAGGCGCGTCCGTCAGGGTGGCTCTACGCAGACTCCACAAGCTCGGACTGCGGGTTCGGCTCGAGGGGGGCGGGATGGTGCGCGCGACCCTTCCCGGGGCTGGCGTCGCGATCGCTGTCGGTGACACGATCCGGGTGCTCACGCGGGAGGCTACTTTAGTTGTTCCGGCGGACGCGCCCGAAGCACCGGGGCGGGGAGGGTGACCGTGTCCGTGTCCCAGGTGGTGGCCGCGCTGGAGGGTGCAGGAGTCGCCGTCGGGCCCGTGATTCCGGCAGACGGCGCCGTGGAAGGGGTGAGGGTCGCGGGCGTTCAGCAGGATTCCCGCCGGGTCGCGCCGGGCGACCTCTTCGTGGCCTGGTCCGGCGCCGTCCACGACGCGCACGAGTACGTGGCCGGGGCTGCGGCCGCCGGGGCTGCGGCGGCGATCGTGGAGAGGCCCGTACCGGGTGCGCCGCTGCCCCAGATCCAGGTCGACAACGCCCGTCTGGCCGCGGCCGTCGCCTCCGGCTTCGTGGCGGGATCTCCCTGGCGCAACCTCGACACGGTCGGCGTCACGGGAACCAACGGCAAGACCACGACCGCCCTGCTGCTGCGCGGCCTGCTCGCGCACCAGGCGCCCACCGCGGCGATCGGCACGCTGGGCGTGACAGGCCCCGACGGACGCGTCCAGGAGGGGACCGAAGGACTGACGACACCCGGCCCGGTGCAGCTGTCCGGCTGGCTCTCCTCGCTGGTGCGCGCGGGTGTTTCCCGGGTCGTCCTCGAGAGCTCGTCGCACGCGCTGGACCAGTTCCGTCTGGATGGCCTCCGCTTCGACGTGGCCGCTTTCACCAACCTCACGCGCGACCACCTGGACTATCACGGGACCGTCGATCGCTACCTGGCCGCGAAGGCGCGCCTGCTCGAACTCGGCAAGACGGGGTGCACCGCGGTGATCAACGCCGACGACCCCGCATGGAATGCGCTCCGGCCGCGTGGACCCGTCATCACCTACGGGCTCGGTCCGGCCATGCTCCGTGCCCTCGACCTGCGCATGTCCGTGCGGGGGTCGTACTTCCACCTCGCATGGAACGGCCGCACCATACCGGTTTCGCTGCCGCTGCCGGGCGCCTTCAACGTCTCCAATGCGCTCTGCGCGGCCGCGTGTGCGCTGGTGCTCGGCCACGGGCTCGAAGATGTCGCCGACGGGTTGGGCGGGGCGGCTCCGGTCGCGGGCCGGCTGGAGTTCGTGGTGCGGGAGCCCTTTCAGGTGCTGATCGATTTCGCCCACACGCCGGACGCCCTCGAAAAGGTGCTTGCCGCGATGCGACCCCTCGTGTCCGGCCGCCTCATCGTGGTCTTCGGCGCGGGCGGGGACCGCGACCCCGCCAAGCGCCCCGCCATGGGCGCCGCGGTCGCGCGGTACGCGGACCTCGCGGTCGTCACCTCGGACAACCCGCGCACCGAGGACTCGGCGACCATCGTCGCGCAGGTGTCCGCGGGCGTCTACGGGTGCGACTCGGTGGAGATCGTGGACCGGCAGGAGGCCATCCACCGCGCTCTGGAGGCGGCGGCCCCCGGCGACACGGTGCTGCTGGCCGGGAAGGGTCACGAGACCTACCAGGTGGTGGGCACCGTGAAGCGGCCCTTCGACGAGCGCCGCATCGTGCTCGACCACCTGGAAACGCGGGGGGTCGAATGAGCGCGGCCACCTTCCGCTGGAGCGACGCGTCGGTGCGGCGCGCCCTGGGGCTGCCCGGCGGCGATCCCGCTCGCCTCTATCGCGACATCTCCACCGATACGCGCACCCTGGGTCCCGGCGACGTCTTCGTCGCGCTCGAGGGGGAACGCTTCGACGGCCACGCCTTTGTGCCGCAGGCGGTCGCGGCGGGGTGTGGGGCGGTGGTGTCGCATCGGGATCCGGGCGACTGCGCGGTCCCGGTCTATCGCGTCCCCGACACCCTCACCGCGCTCGGCGACCTGGCGCTGCATCGGCGCGAACAGGCGGATATTCCCGTGGTCGGGATCACCGGCTCGTCGGGCAAGACGACGGTCAAGGACATGACTCTGGGCACCGTGTCGGCGAGCCATCAGGCCCACGGCACGATGGCCAACTACAACAACCGGGTGGGCGTTCCCAGGACCATCCTCTCGATGCCGGACCACACCACAACCCTGGTGCTGGAGATGGGGACCAACGAGCCCGGGGAGATCGCGGAGCTGGCCCGGATCGCGCGCCCCACGGTGGCGGTGGTCACCACCGTTTCGGAGACTCACACCGAGCGGCTGGCGGATCTGCGCGGCGTACTCGCCGAGAAGCTGGATCTGGTGCGCGCGCTCGGCGGCAGAGGCACGGCGGTGGTCGGCGACGATCCCGCCGAACTGGTGCACGAAGCCCGCACGATCCACCCGGGCGCCAGGATTTGCGGCTGGACCGACCTTGCGGACGCCGACCTCCAGCCCCACGACGTCAGCTGCCGCCATGACGGCTCCTACGCCTTCACCTGGCAGGGCGAGCCGGTGTCGCTCGGGATCCCCGGTGCGCACAACGTCTACAACGCGCTGCTCGCGCTGGCCGTCGCCCGTGAGTTGCACGTCGACGAGAAGGAAGCGGCGGCGGGGGTCTCGGCGGTGCGGGCGCGCGCCATGCGCGGCGAGGTCCGCGGCGTGGGCGGCCTGACCCTGCTGGTGGACTGCTACAACGCCAACGCCGCCGGGGTTGCGGCCGCTGCCTGCACCCTGATGGCCATGGAGGCGCCGGGTCGGCGGGTGGCCGTGCTGGGGACCATGCTCGAGCTCGGGGAACGGTCCGCCGCCATCCACCGCGAGACGCTGGCGGAGGTGCTGTGCACCGACCTCGACCGGATCATCCTGACCGGCGCCTTCGCTCGGGCGGCCCAGGGCGTCGCGGACGACCGCATCGACCGGGTCGAGGATCCGCACGAGCTGGCCCGTCTCCTCCCGCGCATGATCGAGCCCGGTGACGCGGTCCTCCTCAAGGCATCGCGCGGCGTCCGTCTCGAGCGGCTCATTCCGGTGCTGGAGTCCTCCTTTGGGGAAGGGAGTACCTGATGCAGCTCGCGAACAAGATCCCCCCGGCATTCGAGCGGCGGTGCATCCGGGCTGGACCGCTTCGCTCTGCGTTGCTCCTCGGGCGAATAGCGGTGCTATTCACCTCTCGTCGCGCCTTGCCAGCCCGGCGCCTCACCGCTCTCCGTGCTCGGGCGGACTCGTCCACGGACTGCTGATGCTCTACCACCTGCTCCCCAGGCTCGAAGACCTGCACATCGTCTTCAACCTCTTCAACTACATCACCGTGCGGTCTGCCGGGGCGATGGCGACTTCGCTGGTGCTGACGCTGCTGCTCGGCCGCCGCGTGATCGCCTGGCTCAAGCGCCGAGACATCGTCGATGTCCCCGGGAGGAACGGGCACCACGACAGGAACGGAGCCAAGGCCAACATGGGGGGGCTGTTGATCGTCGGTGTGGCCACGCTCTCGACGCTGCTGTGGGCGGAGCTGGCGAACTCCTACACCGTGATCGCCCTGGTGGTCATGCTCTGGATGGGGTCGCTGGGATTCCTCGACGACTACCTGAAGGTGGTGCGCCGCACCCCCAAGGGCCTGGTCGAGCGCTACAAGTGGGCCGGGTCGCTCGGTCTGGGACTGGCATTGGGACTGTTCCTGGTGCTGAAGGCCCCCGCATCCGCGGTCGGTGCCACGACCACCAACCTGCCCGTCTTCGACGAGTGGCAGCTGGTCTTCACCGCGCCGGCCTACTTGCTGTGGGTCACGGTGGTGCTCAACGGGGCAACCCACTCGGTCAACATGACCGACGGCCTCGATGGCCTCGCGCCCGGACTGGCGGCGATCGCCACGGGCGCCTTCGGGGTCTTCGCCTACGTGATCGGGCGGGTGGACACCTCAGCCTATCTGGGACTGTTCTACCTGCCCGGCGCCGGGGAGCTGGCAGTCTTCGCCGCCGCGATCACCGGCGCCGCGCTGGGGTTTCTGTGGTACAACGCGCAGCCCGCCCAGGTGATCATGGGCGACACGGGGTCGCTCGCGCTCGGCGGCGCCCTGGGCGCCATGGCCGTGCTGCTCAAGGCCGAGCTGCTGCTGCTGGCCGTGGGCGGCGTCTTCGCGGCCGAGGCGGCCTCGGTGATCATCCAGCGGCGGTACTTCAAATACACGAAATGGCGCTACGGCGAAGGCCGGCGCGTCTTCAGATGTGCCCCCATCCACCACCACTTCCAGATGGTTGGATGGAAGAACGAGCAGGTCGTGGTACGGTTCTGGATCCTGGGAATCCTCTGCGCGATGGTCGGCTTCGCCACCCTCAAGCTCAGGTGAAGGAAGAGAGAGACACAAACAAGGTCGCCGTGATCGGGTTGGGCGCCAGCGGAGACGCCGCGGCCCGGCTGGCCCTTCTGAAAGGAGCGAAAGTTCATGTCACGGATGCGAACAGCGAGGACCCAGTTGCAGCTCGTGGAACCGCCCTGCGAGACCTCGGTGCCGAGGTCCGGCTGGGCGGGCACGACATCGAGGCCATCGCCTCGGCGGACACCGTCGTCGTCAGCCCGGGAATCCCGCCCCGCGCACCGGTTCTCGCCGCCCTTCGCGCACGGGGTGTCGCTTGGGTATCGGAGCCTGAGTTCGCCTGCCGGTTCATCTCGAGTCCACTGACGATCGTGACCGGCACGAACGGGAAGACCACCACCGCGGCGCTCTGCGCCCACCTCCTGCGCGAGGCGGGCGTGGACGTGGCCCTGGGGGGGAACATCGGGGGGGGCCTGGGGCCGCCCGCGTCCACCCTCGCCGCCACGGACCCCGCGGCGGACCGGATCGTGCTGGAGCTGTCGTCGTTCCAGCTGGCGGACATCCGGGACCTGACCCCGGACGTGGGCGTCATGACGAACCTGGGTGTCGACCACATGGACCGCTACGCCACGGTGGCGGACTACCACCGCGACAAGCGGCGCCTCTTCGAGGCCGGCGACGGGAACACCACCTGGGTCGTCAACGGCGACGACCCCGCCGTGCTGGCGATGGCCGGGGGCGTGCCGGGTACGCACCTGGCCTTCTCGACCGAAACAACCCAGACGCCGGGCGCGTTCCTGTCGGGCGGCGACCTGATGCTAGACTGCGGCGACCGCGACGGGCCGCGCCGGGTGGCGGCCTCCTGCGACGTACGGCTTCTGGGCCGCCACAACCTCGCCAACGCCCTGGCCGCACTCCTGGCCGCGGCCGCCTCGGGGGGGGGCAGCGCCACCGCCCCGGCCGCGCTCCGCTCCTTCCCACCGCTGCCCCACCGGCTCGAACCCGTGGGTACCTTCGGCGGGGTCCTCTGGGTGAACGACTCCAAGGCGACGAACGTGGCCGCCGCGGCGAGCGCGCTCGCAAGCCTGGACGGCCCCATCGTGATGCTGGTGGGCGGGACCGACAAGGGCGAGGACTTCGGTGGCCTGGTACCCGCGACGAGGGGGCGGGTCCACACCGTGGTGGTCTACGGGTCCGCGGGCGCGAGGGCGGGGGCGGAGATCGGAGCGGCCGTGGGGGGCGGGGTGGTGGTGAGGCGTATCGAGGGCGACTTCGAGGAGGTGGTGGCCGCGGGCCGGGCGGCGGCGCGGCCGGGCGATACGGTCCTGCTCGCGCCGGCGTGTTCCAGCTTCGACATGTTCGCGAACTACCAAGCCCGGGGCGACGCCTTCCGCACCCTGGCGCCGGGAGGCGGACGGTGAACACCCGGCTGCGACGGCAGGTCGCCCCCTGGAATCTCCGGAACCAGGGGCGCTCTCTTGCCTGGACGCTGGACGTTGCCCCCAAGTCCCGCTTTTCGCTTCCCGCCACCGGACTCGGGCACGGCTGGGAACCCATGATCATCGTCGCCCTCATCGGCACTCTCCTCCTCTTCGGCCTCCTCACCCTTCACAGCGCGAGCTCGGTGATGGCGCAGCGGGTCGAGCTGCCTCACTACCACTACGTCGGACGACAGGCGACCGGCGTGCTGATCGGGCTCCTGGCCATGTTCGTCTGCGCCCGCGTCCCGACCGGCTACTGGCAGCGCTTCGCGCCCCACCTGATGCTGGGCTCGCTGGCCCTGCTGATCGTCGTCATTCTTCCCTTCACACACGCCATCGCGCCCGAGGTCAACGGCGCCCGGAGATGGCTGCGCGTCGGGGTGACGGTCCAGCCGTCCGACCTGGCCAAGCTGGCGGTCGTCGCGTGGACGGCCGCGATGCTGGTTCGCAAACGCGAATACCTGCGAAGCCTCCGGCGCGGACTGGCCCCGTTCCTGGTCGGCTGGGGTCTGGTCCTGCTGCCGATCCTGCTGGAACCCGACCTGTCGACCGCGTGTCTGATCACCGCCACCGGAATGACCATGGTCTTCGCGGGCGGCGCCCGCATCGGCCACTTCGTGTTTCTGGGCCTGTTGCTCATCCCGCTGGCGGGGTCCGTGCTGGTGTCGGGATACCGCGGGGCCCGGTGGAAGTCCCTGCTGCTCGATCCGGGCACCGCCTCCGACGGGCCCGTCTTCCAGACCTACCAGAGTCTTGTGGCGCTCGGTTCCGGCGGCGTGACCGGGGTTGGTTTCGGCGAGGGGCGCCAGAAGTTCGGGTTCCTGCCGGAGGCGCACAACGACTTCATCTTCGCCATGATCGGCGAGGAGTGGGGGTTCGCGGGCGCGGTGGCCGTCATCCTGTGCTTTCTGGCGCTGATCGTTGTGGGATTCCGGATCGCGCGCCAGGCACGCAACCTCTTCAGTCAGCTGCTCGCGGTGGGGATCGTGTCGCTGATCGGGCTGCAGGCCTTCCTCCACATCGGCGTGGGGCTGGGGGTCTTTCCCGCGACGGGACTCTCTCTGCCGTTCATCTCCTTCGGCCGAACCAACCTGGTGGTCATGCTCGCGGCCGTGGGAATGTTGCTGGCCGTAGCGCGCGAGGCCCCCGGAGGAGAGGCATGATGGTGGTCTTCTCCGGAGGCGGAACCGCGGGGCACTTTCACCCGGCCCGCAACATCGCCGAGGCGCTCATGGGCGAGATGCCCGAGGTGCAGCCCTACTTCGTGGGCACCGAAGGGCGTATCGAGGCCGCCGAGTTGCCCGGGCTGGGCTACCCGTATCGGCTGTTGCCGGTGGCGGGGCTGCAGAACCCCCTGGGGGCGATTCGCCAGCGCGGCGGCGGGCCGAACGGACTGGCGGGTCTTTTCCGGTCCGTCGCCGCCAATGCGCGGGCACTGTGGCTGCTGGCGCGCGCGGTGCTGCGTCTGATTCCCGACTTCCGGCGGCGCGGCGCGGCCGCGGTGGTCCTAACCGGGGGCTACGTGGCCGCCCCGGCCGGAATCGCGGGCAGACTGCTGGGACTTCCGGTCGTGCTGCAGGAGCAGAACCGGCATCCCGGCAAGACCACCCGTCTCCTGGCGCGCTGGGCGCGTCAGATCCACCTGGCGTATCCGGAGGCGGCGGCGGGACTTCCCGGTCGCGCCCGCGAGCGGGTGCTGCACTCCGGCAACCCCATCCGCCCCCTTCCACCGGTTGCGCAGCGGGGCTGTGCTGCCGCCCGGCGCGCGTTGGGCGTGCCCGTCGAGGGACGTCTGGTGCTTGTGGTGGGGGGGAGCCAGGGCGCGCATAAGATGAATCGGGCAACGATCGAGATACTGCAAGACGATATGCCGAGCGATGGCGTATTCGTCTTATGGGTGACCGGACGCACCCACTACGACTCGGTACAGTCGGCCTTGGCCGGAGTGCCGCGCCACTGCTTCGCGATCGTCCCCTACCTGGAGGGCGAGCGCATGTACCAGGCACTGGCGGCGGCCGATCTGGTCGTTTCACGCGCCGGGGCCATGGCCACCTCCGAGTTCCTGGCGTGGGGTCTGCCCGCGATCCTGGTACCGCTGCCGACCGCCGCCGACGACCATCAGAGCGCGAACGCCCGCGCCCTCGAGGCGGCCGGGACCGCGGTCCACCTCCCCGAACGGGACGTTGCCGGCGCCGACCTGAGCGGTGACCGTCTCTGGAGCGAGGTGCGGCGCCTCCTCGACACCCCCGGCCTGCTTGCCATCATGTCGGAGGCCACCCGGAAGCGTGCCCGCCCCGATGCCGCCCGCGAAGTCGCGGCCGCCATCGCCGCGCTGCTCCGTCCCCGGCCTGCGGGACCCACTTCATGAGCGCGCCCGCCGGTCTCCGTTCCCTCGCGGCCCAGGGCGTCGTGCACTTCGTCGGCGTCTCCGGCGCGGGGATGGCGCCGCTGGCCGAGATGGTGCTCCGCTCCGGGGGCAGCGTGACCGGGTGCGACCTGGAGGCGGGCCGTGCGGCCGACCGCCTTGCGCGCCTCGGCCTGGGTTTCAGCCGGGGCCACGATCCCACGCACGTGGAGTCGGCCGTGGCGGTGGTCGCGACGTCGGCGGTTTCCTCCAATCACCCCGAACTGGCGGCGGCCCGGACGCGGGGCATCCCCGTCACCAAGCGGGCCCGCGCCCTCGGTGAGTGGGTGGGCGCCGGACGCGTCGTCGGCGTGGCCGGGACGCACGGGAAGACCACCACCACCGCCATGGCGACCCACGTCCTGGAGCACGCCGGCATCGATCCGACGGGTGTGGTGGGCGGCGAGGTCATGGGGTGGGGCGGGAACCTGCGCCCGGGCGGCTCGGATGTGTTCGTGGTCGAGGCGGACGAATACGACCGCTCCTTCCATGAGCTCTCTCCCGAAGTGGCGGTCATCACCAATGTGGAGGCCGACCATCTGGACATCTACGGGGACCTGAACGGAGTCCGGGCCGCCTTCTCCGGTTTCCTCGACCGTCTTGACGAGAAGGGCACCCTGTGGGTCTGCAACGACGACCCCGGCGCGGCCCGTCTCGGGGTCGAGGCCGGGCGGCGGACCCGCGGCTACGGTACCGGCGCGGGGGCGCAGTTGCGCGCGGCCCGCATCAACGTGCACACGCGCGGAAGCACCTTCGCGCTATACGAGAACGGCCGGCGCGCGATCGAGGTGAGCGTGCGGGGCCCGGGACGCCACAATGTGCTCAACGCGTTGGCCGCAGCCGGCGTGGGGCGCTCGTTCGGGGCGGGGTGGGAGGCGATCCGCGCCGGGCTGGCCGCCTACCGGGGAGTTTGCCGCCGCTACGAGTTCCTGGGATGCGCGGCCGGGGTGAAGGTCATCGACGACTACGCGCACCATCCCACCGAGATCGAGGCCACGCTGGCGGCGGCGCGCGGAGCGAATCCGCGGCGGCGCCTGGTCGCGGTCTTCCAGCCCCACCTCTTCACCCGCACCCGCGACTTCCACCGCGAGTTCGGCGGCGCGCTCGGCGCGGCGGACGCGGTGTGGGTGACGGACGTGTACCCCGCCCGCGAGACCCCGCTTCCCAGCGTGACCGGCGAGCTGGTGGCGAGTGCGGTACCCGGCGCCCGGGAGCGGGTGACCTACCACGCCGACTTCGCTACGCTCGCGGACGCGGTCAGCGAGGAACTGTCGCCCGGAGACGTTTGTCTGGTCATGGGGGCCGGTTCGATCGAGTGCGCCGGACCCGACATACTGGCCCGTCTGCGGGCGCGGGACGGGAGCGGGGAGGAGGCGGCATGACCATGTGGCAGGATGTCGCACCGCCGCGCTCCAGCGCGGAAGGCGGGCGCCGGTTCCGCCGCCGTTGGCCGCACCGGGATCTGCCCGTGCACCCCCTCGATTCGCGCCGTCTGGCAGCGCGCCGCTCGACCGCGCAGAGGCTGGCGCGCCGTGGGACACTGGTGGCCGTGTTGGCGGGCGTCGCGGTATGCGCGGTCTGGGGGGGTGTCCATTTCGGGAAACGGCTCCCGGTCTTTCGGGTCGATCAGGTCGAGGTGGAGGGGACCGGCTACCTCACGCAGGATGAGGTGCGGGCCGCGGCGGGCGTGACGGGAGCCGTCTCGGTGTGGGAAGACCGGGCGCGCATGGCGGCACGTCTCGAGGATCATCCCCTGGTGGAGTCGGCCGGCGTCGAGCGCGCGTTGCCCTCGACGCTCGTGATCAGGGTCGAGGAGGCCGTCCCGGTCGGCTTGGTCGCGTCGCCGGTGGTCGTGGCGGTGGACCGAAAAGGCAACGTGCTCCCCCTGGACCCCGCCGACCCCCTCCTCGATCTGCCCGTTCTGCGCGTGGTCACCTCGCTGGCGTCGGCTTCGTGGGGGATGCGCATGCTGGCGCGGGACATGGCGCGTGTGGCCGAGGCGGCGCCCGAAGTCTTCGCGGTCCTCTCGGAGGCCCGCCTGGGGGACCGGGAAGCCACGCTCCTGCTCGGCGACTCGGGGCTCAGGGTCCGGTACCGCCCCCCCATCTCGCAGCGGCGGTTGCGCGATGCGGTCATTGCCATCAACGACGCGTACAAGAGGATGCCGGACCGCGGTCTCCGGGAGATCGACCTCCGTTTTGCGGACCAGGTGGTGGTACGAACCGCGGCGTTGCCCGCCGCGGAGGGAGGTGTGGGAGGATGAAATCGATTCTGGTGACCGGCCTCGACATCGGGTCCACCTACACCCGGGCCGTCATTGGCGAATGCGTGCGGGAATTCCACCGCCCCGAGGTCAAGGTGCTGGGCGTCGGGCGCACGCCCACCGACGGGGTGCGCAAGGACCAGGTGACCGACCTCGAGGCCGCGACGGACACCGCCCGCCGCGCGCTCCAGGAGGCCGAGCTGATGGCGGGAATGCGCGTCGACCGGGTCTACGTCGGGGTCTCGGGCGAACACGTCGACGCCAATCGGTCGGTGGGCGTGGTGGCGGTGGCCGCGCGCGAGATCGTTTCCAGCGACGTGAAGCGGGTGCACGCGGTGGCGCGGGCCGTGCCGGTGATCAGGGACCGGGAACTGCTGCACGCCATTCCGCAAAACTACTTCGTCGACAACCAGGGGGGCATCAAGGACCCGGTCGGCATGTCGGGCACGCGCCTTGAGACCGAACTCTACCTGGTGACGGGCTGCTCGGCGGTGGTGGGCAACATCGTGCGCGGGGTGGAGAGGGCGGGGTACCGGGTCCAGGACACGGTGCTGGAACCGATCGCGGCCTCGCGCGCGGTGCTGGCCGAGGACGAACGCGAACTGGGCGTGGCCATGGTGGACATGGGCGGTGCCACCACCGGTTTTTCGGTTCACTACGAAGGAAGGATCCGCCACCTCGAAGTGCTCCCGTTCGGGGGGAACGCGATCACCAGCGACCTGATCCGGGGACTCTCGGTCCCTTTTGCCGAGGCGCGCAGGATCAAGGAACTGCACGGGGCCGCGCACGCCCGCGGCCTCGACCCGGACGAGCTGGTGGAGCTTCCGCGCACGAACGGAAGCCGTCGCGAGGTTTCGCGCGGCATGGTGGAGGGGCTCGTCGAGGAGCGCCTGGAGAACATGTTCCGGCGGATCAACCGGAGGCTTCAGGATGTCTTTCCGCAGGTGTCGATGGGCGCGGGCGTCGTGATCACGGGAGGGGTGGCGGTGACGCCGGGGATCCTCGCGGTGGCCAAGAAGTCATTCGGGGCGCCGGTGCGGATCGGGGTGCCGGGAGAGGGCCTCTCGGGGCTCATGGACGTGGTGGACGGGCCCGGGTACGCCACGGCGGCGGGGCTGGCCCTCCACGGGGCGGACTACTTCATGGATACGGGAGGCGGCGTTTCCACGGTGGCGTCGGGAATGGTCACCAGGATGGGGGCGTGGCTCAAGGAGTTCTTCTGATTTCGAACACGGATGCAGACTGCGGATTACCCACGGGACCCAGGTCCCAACAAAGGAGATGAGACCATGATTTTCGAACTCGACGAAGCCCCGAGAAACCGGGCCCTGATGCGTGTCATCGGCGTGGGAGGCGCCGGCGGCAACGCGGTCAACCGGATGATCGACGAGAAGCTGGAAGGCGTCGAATTCATCTCGGCCAACACCGATGCCCAGGCGCTCGCCGCTTCGAAGGCCCCGACCGCCATCCAGCTCGGCAAGCGGCTCACCCAGGGTCTGGGCGCCGGCGCGCGGCCGGGAATCGGCCGCCAGGCCATCTCCGAAGACGCCGATGAAGTGCGTAGCACGATCGAGGGGGCCGATCTGGTCTTCATCACCGCCGGCATGGGCGGAGGCACCGGTACCGGCGCCGCCCCGGTCATCGGCGAGATGGCCATGGAACTCGGTGCACTCGTGATTGCGGTGGTCACGCGCCCCTTCCGTTTCGAGGGCAAGAAGCGACTTCGCCAGGCGGAGCAGGGGCTGGAGGAGCTGGCCCGCACCGTCGACACCATGATCGTGGTGCCGAACGAGCACCTCCTTTCGGTTGTCGGCAAGGGCACCTCCTTCCGGGACGCACTCAAGAAGGCCGACGAGGTGCTCCTCCAGGCCACCCAGGGGATCAGCGACCTGATCCGGGTCAGCGGCGAGGTCAACGTCGACTTCGCCGACGTGCGCACGATCATGTCCTCGTGCGGCGCCGCGCTGATGGGCACCGGAGTGGGCCGCGGCGAAAACCGCGCCCTCAAGGCGGCCCGCGACGCCGTCACGTCTCCGCTCCTGGACAACGTCTCGATCCGGGGTGCGCAGGGCGTGCTGATCAACATCACCGGTGGCTCGGACCTCACCATCGACGAAGTGACCGGGATTTCGACCATGATCCAGGACGAGGTGGGCGACGAGGCCGAGATCATCTTCGGCGCCGTGCACGATTCGTCCATGGACGGCGAACTCAGAGTCACCCTCATCGCGACCGGCTTCGAGGAAGAACCGGAGGAAGAAGCCGTCATCCAGCCCGTATTCGGTGCGGCCAGGCATCAGCAGGCGGGTCTGCGCGCGGTGGGCGGCGGGCGGGTCGACCCGGTGCAGACGCCGACCATCGGGCAGCGCGCAAACAGGGGTGAACACCGGCAGTTCGCAGCAGGCGCGCCAACGCAACAGCCCCTCCACGGGTCCAACATGGAGACACCACGTGCCGCCGCGGGCAGCCGCATGGGCATGGATGGCCGCCGGGCGAACATGGACACGAGCCGTTCCTCGCGCCCCATGGGAGGTTCGGTCGCGCGCCCGTCGCTGGGCGGCAGCCACCGGGGCCACTCCGAGGTCATGGACTCCAGGGAGCTTGAGCTGCCCACATTCATCAAGAGGTTGGAAGCCTGAGGAAACGCCGCCGCGGGGAGAGGGTGTCCCCATGGACGGGCTTTGCACCCCCGGTCGCCTCGCGCGCGGCCGGGGCGCTCGTCGTTGCCCTTGGGCTGGGTGCGTGCGACCGTACGCCGGAGGCCGGCCTGCTGGACGCGGTGCACGCCCGCGTTCCGGAGCGGGTCGAAGTGCACGAGATCGCTTCGGGTACCACCTTCGGGCAGATCCTGTGGGCCAGGGGGCTGGAGCCCTCGGACCACCATAATCTTCTCCTCGCATTCGGCGAACAGGCCAATCCCCGGCGCATACGATCCGGGACCGAGGTTCACATGCGCTGGCGTGGGGACCCCGAACGCCTCGCCCGGGTCGAAGTCGGCCTCGACCGCGACCGCACCGTCCACCTTGAACGCGCGGGCGGCGGCTGGCGGTCTTCCACCGTCACCATCGCCACCACGACCGACACGCTCCTCGCCGCGGGGGAGATCCGGAGCAGTCTCTGGACTGCCGTGGTCAGCCTGGCCGAACTCGAATCGGCGCCTTCGGCGGACCGGGACCGGGTCGTGGCGCGTCTCGACCGGGTCTTCCAGTGGCAGATCGACTTTTCCCGCCAACTGAGGGTGGGCGACTCCTTCCGGTTCGCCTTCGAGCGGGAACGGCGACCCGACGGCAGCATGCGCACCGGCCGGCTCCTGGCGGCCGAACTCGTCAACCGGGGCCGGTCACTGTACGCCATCTGGTTCAGGCCGGAGGGCGACGACTCCGGCGACTGGTACGACCTGGAGGGGCAGTCCGTGCGGCGCGCCTTTCTCAAGAAACCGCTGCGGCTGGCCTACATCTCGTCGCGCTTCACCAACCGGCGCTTCCATCCCATCCTGCGCACCTGGCGTGCCCATAGGGGAGTAGACTACGCGGCCGATTCCGGCTCTCCCGTCGAGGCCACCGGAAAGGGCGTGATTGCCAGGAGGGAGGTGAGCGACAGCTATGGCCGGTTCATCGACGTGCGCCACGCCAACGGCTACCTGACCCGCTACGCGCACCTCAGGGCATGGGCGAGCGGCACCGCGGTCGCTTCGAGCGTTGCCCAGGGCCAGGTCATTGGGTATGTGGGGATGACGGGCATGGCTACCGGTCCCCATCTCCACTACGAAATGCACCAGGGTGGACGGCCGATCGATCCGCTCGCGGTCGACCTGCCCGCGGGCGATCCCGTTCCGTCCGCCGACCGGGAGAGGTGGCGGCGGGAGCGTGACAAACGCCTGGACCTGTTGCTCCGCCTCATCGGTCCCGAGACATTCCGGGTACAGCAGGCGGCCACCGGCCTGAACGGCGGAGGCCGCTGAACCCACCGGCCGCCCTGGCGGACCGGCCATCGAACAACTCCTTCTCCCCACTCCCTCCCGATCCATGTCGCCGGTACCCGCGCTTCTCCTGCTCCTCGCGGCCGGAGGCTTCTGCGGCTGGGTCTACTACCGACGGGAATTCACGGTGCGGAGCCGGCCCCTACTGTTAGCGGCCCGCGTTGTGACGGTCGCCGGCGTAGTGGCGATCATCTGGAATCCGATGATCCCGACCACGCCGGCAGGTGCCCCCCCCGCGCGGTTTGTGATTCTGGATGCGAGCGCGTCCATGTCGGCCGGCACCGCGGATGGGACTCCGCTCTGGGAGGTGGCGGTGGAGCGCGCGCAAGCGCTGGCTGGCGATGGCGTACGCCTTCTCGTGGCCGGTCCCGCGACAGCCGCGTGGGACCCCGGCTCGCTGGACGCAGCCGCACCGGACGGGGCGGAGTCGGTGCTGGCGAACGCGGTGCGGGTCGCGGCCGAGGCGGGGGCCCGCCAAATCACCCTGGTGACCGACGGCCGCGTGGCCGACCCCGTCGCGGCCACCGCCATCGCACGTCGTCTGGGTGTCAGCCTCGACGTCGACTCGCTGCCCCGCGCGGCCGCGAACCTCGCACTCGCCCGCCTGGTTCTTCCGGCCTCGGCCGAGCGCGGCGAAACCGTGCGCGGATCCATCGAGGTCGAGGGCACGGCGGACACCGATTCCGTCACCGTGGCAGTCGCGGTGGACGGCCGGGCCCACACGGCCCTGCGCGTGGCCGCGCCCGGCGGCGGGATCGCCACGGCTAACTTCAACCTGGGCGCCGCGGCCGCTTTGGGGCCCGGGGAACACAGGGTCACGGCCCGCATCGAGCACCCTGACGCCTTCCCGCTGGACGACGAGCGGGCCGCGATCGTGGAGATCGACCCGGAAGAGACCGGGGTGCTGCTGGTTTCCTTCGCCCCGGACTGGGAACCGCGCTTTTTGCTTCCCGCCCTCGACCAGGTCACCGGACTGCCCGTACGGGGGTTTCTGCGCACCGGAACCGACCGCTTTCAGCCCATGGACGTCCCGGCCGGAGGTGGCGCCGGGCCGATCGACGGCGATGTCCTGCGGCGCCTGCTGCGACGAGCCGGCATCGTGGTCGCCATGGGCGTGGACGCCGCGGCCGTGGAGCTCCTCGAACCGGCCACCGCGCGCACCCGCAGGCTCCTGCTCTTCGCCCGCGACGGCGCCGGGGCGGCCATGGCGGGCGTCGCCACCGGCGGTCCGCTGCCCGGCGAGTGGTACCTGGACGACCCCCCGCCGTCGCCCATTGCCGGAGAGGCCGGACGGTTCGCATCCGGCGGGTTGCCGCCGCTGACCGGCATCCTCCCATTGGCCGACGAGGAGGGTGGATCGGCGCTGCACGTCCGCCTGGGAGGGGCGGGAGACGCGGAGACGGCGCTCGTGCTCCGGCAGCAGGGTCGCCGCCGGGCGGCGGTGGTGCTGGCCCGCGGCTTCTGGCGCTGGGCCTTTCGGGACGGTGAGCCCCGCGAGCAATACCGCCGCCTGTGGGCCGCGGTTGGCGGCTGGCTCATGGCCGACGAGCCGCTCGGCGCCGGTCCCGGCGTCCGGCCGATCGGGGCCATGCTGCCCCGCGGGGTGGCCTTGCGCTGGCGGGGCGGCGGCTACGAGGGCGAGGAGGTGGCGCTCACGGTCAGCGATTGGTCCGGGACCGTCGTCCTGGACTCGGCGGTGGCGATTCCCGCGCAGGGCTTCTTCACCAGTCCCCCGCTGGTTCCCGGCCGGTACGGCTACACGGTGGCCGCCACCGACACCACCCGCGGCGATTTCGAGGTCACGTCCTACAGCGGCGACATGCTGCACCGCGCCCTCGATCCGGCGAAGCTGACCGTGCGGGCCGCCCCGGGTGGCGCTTCGTTCGAAGGCGGCCGGCCGCTGCGCACCTGGCCTCTGCTCTACCTTGTCATCCTGGCGGCGCTGTGCTGCGAATGGGTGGGTCGGCGGCGGGCCGGACTTCGGTGAGAGGGAGCCTCTGGCGGCGAGCCGTCGCGCGGATCATCCCGCGATCTTTCCCGAAGGTCGACGCCGCTGCGCTCGAGGATCTCGAGGAGCGTCTGATCACCGCCGACTTCGGGGTCCAGGCGAGCAAGCGCTTCGTGGAGGCGGTCGAGGAGGCGGCGCGGGGGGAAGGGGTGGGGGACGAGGAGGGGCTGCGGCGGGTGTTGGCCGAATCGATACGGGCGGTCTTCCAGGGTGACGCGGAGGGTGGACTGGCGGTGGCCGGTGCGGCCCCGACCGTGTACCTGGTGGTGGGCGTCAACGGGGTCGGCAAGACCACCACGGTGGGGAAGATCGCGCACCGTCTGGTGGCCGGGGGCCGGAGTGTGATCGTGGCTGCGGCCGACACCTACCGGGCGGGCGCGACCCGGCAGCTCGAGCGGTGGGCGGAGCGGGCGGGGGCCGGTTTCGTGCGGGGGAAGCCGGGTGGGGATCCGGCCGCCGTGGCGTACGACGCCTTGAGCGCGGCCACCGCCCGGGGCACGGACGTGGTGTTGGTCGATACGGCCGGCCGCCTCCACACACACGGCAACCTCATGAAGCAGCTCGCCAAGGTCGAGCGGGTGATTCGCCAGCGGCACGACGGCGCCCCCCACGAAACCCTGCTCGTCCTGGACGCGACCGTTGGCCAGAACGGCCTGGTGCAGGCGCGCGAGTTCTCGAAGTTCGCGACCGTCACCGGGATCGTGCTCGCCAAGATGGACTCGACCGCGCGGGGCGGCATCGTGGTGGCGCTGCGCGAGGAGCTGGGGATCCCGGTGCGCCTGGTGGGTGTGGGCGAGGGCGTCGAGGACCTCGAGCCCTTCGATCCGGACGATTTCGTCCAAGCGGTTTTAGCGGCACCATGAGCCTCACCCAGCTCGACAAGCCCGTCCAGTTCCTGAAGGGCGTCGGGCCCCGCAGGGCGGAGGCGTTCCAGCGAATGGGGATCCTGTGCGCCCGCGACCTCCTCTATCACGTCCCGAGGCGCTACGACGACGCGTCGACCATCACCCCCCTGGCACGGGTCGAAGTCGGGATGGACCTGACCGCCGTGGGCAAGGTGAAGAGCAAGGGCATCGTCCCAACGCGCTCGGGGCTGCGCATCTTCCAGGCCGTGTTGCAGGACGAGACCGGCATCCTGACCTGCGCCTGGCCGGGTCAGCCGTGGCTGGACCGCACCCTGCGCGTGGGCGACCGCATCCTGGTGACCGGCCCGGTGAAGTTCTTCCACGGCAGGCAGATCCAGCCCCGCGAACACACGGTGCTGCAGCGGGCGCCGGCGGCCGGCCCCGACCAGGCCACCAGCGGCACCCATACATCCATATCTGCCACCCCTACAACCACCCCCACCATCTTCGTCACCTATCCCGCATCCGAGGACCTCCCCCAGTGGATCTTCCGGCGCGTCATCTCGCTCAACCTGGAGTGGCTGCTGCGGCACGTCGGCGACGAAGACCACCTCACGCCCGCCACCCGCCGCGCCCTCGGCCTCCGCGACCTCGCGGACGCGCTGTCCACCCTCCACCGCCCCCCCTCCGTCGACCGTGTCGACGCGGCCAAACGCCGTCTCGCCTACGACGAACTCTTCTACCTGCAGCTCCTGCAGGCGCGCGTCCGCTACCATGCGACGCGCGAGCGTCCCGGAATCGCATTCCAGCGCACCAACGAACTCATTCGCGCGCTCCACGACAGCCTCCCCTTCACCCTGACCGGCGCGCAGGTGAGCGTGCTGCGCGAGATCTACGCCGACATGGCCTCGCCCCACCGCATGAACCGGATGCTGCAGGGCGACGTCGGCTGCGGGAAGACGCTGGTGGCGCTCTTCGCCATGCTGCTGGCGGTCGAGGGGGGGTATCAGGCCGCGCTCATGGCGCCCACGGAGATTCTCGCGGAGCAGCACGCCGCGCGCATTCGCGAGTTCCTGGCGGGGATGCCCTGCGGGGTCGAGATCCTGACCGGGTCGGCGACGGGACGGCGGCGCGAAGATGCCCGGGCGCGCGTGGCCGGCGGCGAGGCCCGAGTGGTGATCGGCACACACGCCCTCATCCAGGAGGGGGTCGAATTCGACGCGCTCGGCCTGGTGGTGGTCGACGAGCAGCACCGCTTCGGGGTCCACCAGCGGCTGGCCCTGGCCGAGCGCGACCCGGCCCCCGACGTGCTGGTCATGTCGGCCACCCCGATCCCGCGGTCGTTGGCCATGGCGCTGCACGGCGACCTCGACATCAGCATGATCGACGAGCTGCCGACCGGGCGGCGTCCCGTGGTTACCCGTCTGGCGGGGCCGGACAAGCGCGAGAAGGTGTTTCGCGAAGTCGCGCGGCGGCTCGACCGGGGTGAGCAGGCCTACGTCGTCTACCCGGTCATCGAGGAGTCGGAGAAGGCGGAGCTGCGCGCGGCCGAGACCGAGTACGAACGGCTGCGCGGCGACGAGTTCGCCGGACGCGAGGTCGCGCTCCTGCATGGCCGCATGCCGGCCGACGAGAAGGACCGCATCATGCGCGCGTTTCTGGCGGGCGGGATCCAGGTGCTGGTGGCCACGACGGTCATCGAGGTGGGGATCGACGTGGAGGGCGCGACGGTGATGGTGATCGAGAACGCGGAGCGGTTCGGGCTGTCGCAGCTGCACCAGCTGCGGGGCAGGGTGGGGCGGGGGGACCGGGGCGGCCTCTGCGTGGTGATCCCGGGCGGGGCGGGGGAGGGTGGGGGGGGTTCGGCCGCCCGCGAGCGCCTCGACGTCTTCGCCCGCACCAACGACGGTTTCGAGATCGCCGCGGCCGATTTGAGGATTCGCGGCCAGGGCGACTTCTTCGGCGCCGAGCAGCATGGGCACGGGACAGGGCTGCGCTTTGCCGACATCCTGGTGCACGGTGATCTGGTGGGTCCGGCCCGGGAGCGGGCGCGGGGGATTGTAGACGCGGATCCCGAGTTGGCCAGGGAGGAAAACGCGCTGGTGCGGCTGGTGCTGGAGCGCCGGTACGGGGAGCGGCTGAAGCTGTTCGGGGTGGGGTGAGGACGGGCAGCCTGGAGGCCCGAATCCGCCCCGGGGCGATCAGGCGTCCCATCCGAGCATGCCGGTGTCCCTTGATTTGCCGCGGCGGTGGGTGGGCGGTGGTCCGGCACCCTCAGGGCTGAGCTATCCGACTTCCACCGGTGGATCCGACCCTCCCGGGTGGTCCGACCCCCACTGGATGCTCACGCACCCGGTGATGCCGCCGTACACAATCCCCAGGGCGACACCCTGTATGGCTCTGAAGAGAGCCACGCCGACCTCTCCGAACCGTGTCCCGAGCACACCCCCGATCAGATGTCCGAAAAAGTATGTGAAGATACCAGCAATCAGGAGACCGGCAGCCAGTCCGGTCGCACTGGCGAGGGCCCACTGCCGGGCCCAGGTGACCCGTCCACGCAGGACGAGCCATTGAGTGGTTGCGAAAGCAGCCCAACCACTGGAAACCACCAGCGCCACCACTGTACCCGGACCGGCAACGCCTCGAAACACCGCCAACGCTGCTACGCCCGCGACCACTCCCAGGGCGGTGCCCGACATCTCCGCCAGCAGGAGGGATCGGGTCCACGAGATCCGCCGCAGAACGACCCCCTGTCCGGCTCCGATCCCGAGTAGCATTCCGCCCACGATGAAGACCATCGCAGAGGCCGGGAATACACCCAAAGCGCTGCTCACGGCCGTACTGATGGGGTCGAACAAGGCGGCCCCTGCGGCTCCTCCAAGTCCGCTGGCCACCAGCCATCCCGGCCGCACGTCCGAGAGGTGCCTCACTCCGGCGCCTCCAACCGGTAGCTGGATCCAAACCATGGATCCTCGCGGCGATCACCGCTGTAGCGGGTCTGACCTGCAGGTCTTGCAGTCTTGTGCCGAATATCGACGCACTCGCTCGCGCCGGCAACCATGCGTATCCATGAACAACTGCGAAGAGAAGGACCGCGTCATGCGCGCCTTCGTGGAGGACGAGATCCTCACCGGCCGATCCTGACATCGCCGTCCCAAGTCGCCGGTTCACAGGCCGATCCGACTATGTACAGTTTGAAATCGGTGCTCTCACAACGTCCGGGATCGTCACCAGGATGCCCCCCAAAGGCCCCGGCAGGCCCCAGGATCGAGTCGGATGGCCTGGTGACCCATTCGCGCGTCATCCCCACCCCCCCGTTCGCCCCTCCCACATGTCAATCACAGTTTCCAACATGACAACCAGAGATGACTATCGATGCCCCCCATCGGTTGTCGCACTCGCCAAACCACGCGATCATTAGCCCCCCCCGCCCCTACCCACCACCCGCCCCACCCCACCCAACCCCCCCATGTCATACCTCGTCCGAAACCTCCCCCGCCACGCCGACGAAACCGTCACCGTCACCGGCTGGATCGCCGCCGTCCGCGTCCACGCGCGCGTCGCCTTCCTGGTGCTCCGCGACGGCACCGGCACGGTCCAGGGCGTCCTCGTCAAATCCCAGCTCCCCACCGACGTCTGGGAGCTCGCCACCTCGCTCACCCAGGAGGCCTGCGTCGCTCTCACCGGCGTCGTACGCCCCGACCCCCGCGCCCCAGGCGGACACGAGCTGACCGTGTCGTCGGTCGCACTCATCGGCGCCAGCGAAGAGTACCCCATCCAGCCCAAGGAGCACGGCGTCGAATTCCTCCTCGACCACCGTCACCTCTGGCTGCGATCCAGCTTGCAGCGCGCGGGCCTGCGCGTCCGCGCCGAGGTCGAGCAGGCGATCCACGACTTCTTCTACGAACGCGACTTCGTACGCATCGACACCCCCATCCTGACGGGTTCGATCGGCGAGTCCGCGGGCACGCTCTTCGAGACCGACTACTTCGGCGAGCGCGCCTTCCTGGCGCAGACCGGCCAGCTCTACGCCGAGTGCGCCTGCCCCGCCTTCCGCAAGGTCTACTGCTTCGGGCCGACCTTCCGGGCCGAAAAGTCCAAGACGCGCCGCCACCTCACCGAATTCTGGATGATCGAGCCCGAGGTGGCCTTCAACGATTCGAACGACAACATGGACCTGCAGGAGGACTTCGTCTGCTCCATCGTGGCGCGCGCGGTGGAGCGCTGCGGACCCGAACTGGAACTCCTCGAGCGCGACCCGGTCCGCCTCGAAACGGTGAAGCCTCCCTTCCCCCGCATCAGCTACAGCGAGGCGGTCGAGCGGCTCAACGACGAGGGCCGCGCCTTTGAATGGGGACGCGACCTGGGCGCCGTCGAGGAGACCACGATCTCGAGCTGGTTCGACCGGCCCGTCTTCGTATACAACTACCCGAAGGGCGCGAAGGCCTTCTACATGAAGGAGAACCCCGACGACCCGCGCACCGTGCTCTGCAACGACCTGCTGGCGCCCGAAGGCGCCGGCGAGATCATCGGCGGCAGCCAGCGCGAAGACGACCTGGACCGCCTGCTGGCCCGGATCCGCGAGGAGGATCTGCCCGAGGAGGCGTACAACTGGTACCTCGACCTGCGCCGCTACGGGACCTTCCCGCACTCCGGTTTCGGCCTCGGCCTCGAACGGACGGTGGGATGGATCACGGGACGGCCGCACATCCGCGAACTGGTCCCATTCCCGCGCCTGATCAACCGGCTCTCGCCGTGAGTCGCCCCACCCCCTGACACCCCCACGATGGCCACCCTCGTCATCGACCTCATGGACCGGCGGCCCATCTGGGCGCTCCCCGACCGGTCCCGCGCGGCCATCCTGTCGGCCGTCCCCGCCGACTGGACCGTCCAGTTCATGGAGACCCCCGCCGACGGATCCGGCGACGGCGTCCAGCGCGCCCCGCCCGAACTCCTCGAGGCGGTCGCCGACGCGCGCGTCTACATGGGCTACGGGATCCCCCCGGAGGTGCTGACCTCGGCGCCGGGACTGGAGTGGGTGCACTCGGGCGCGGCTGGCGTGGGGTCGTCGCTGGGCCCCGAGATGCTGGAACGGGACGTTCTCTTCACCAACTCGGCGGGGATCCACGCGGCGCCGATGTCGGAAACCGTGCTGGCCATGATGCTGCACTTCGCCCGCGGCCTGGACGTGGCGGTGCGGGCGCAGCGGGAGGGGCGGTGGAGCGCGCCGGAGTACTGGGCGGCGGACGCGCCGGTCACAGAGCTGGGGGGGTCGATGGTGGGAATTGTGGGGTATGGGGGGATTGGGAGGGCGGTGGCGCGCAGGGTGGCCGCGCTGGGGTGTGGGGTGGTGGCGGTGCGGCGGGGGGGTGGTGTGGGGGAGGTGTCCGCCGCGGAGGGCCTCGACCGGGTCATCGCCCAGGCCGACTATCTGGTCCTCGCCGTCCCCGAAACGCCGCTGACCCGGGGACTCATGACCCGGCAGCGCCTCTTCGCCATGAAACCGGGTTCTGTTCTTATTAATGTCGCGCGCGGGCGGCTGGTCGACGAAACCGCGCTCCTCGACGCCCTCGACTCCGGCCCCCTCCGCGGCGCCGGCCTCGATGTCTTCCACACGGAACCCCTCCCCCCCGGCCACCCCTTCTACGCACACCCCAATGTCCTCCTGACCCCCCACGTCTCCGCCACCACCCGGCGCTTCTGGGACCGCGAGACCGACCTCATCACCGACAACATCGGCCGCTTCGTCCGCGGCGAGGCGTTGCGCAACCTGGTCGACAAGACGGCCGGCTACTGATCGGTGGCCGACACCGCCCGGTCGTCGGCGCTGCCACCCCCCCCGTCCCCCCAGAGGCACACCATGGCCCACCCCCAGTCGATGCGTTCGCCCTGCCATCGCGTGGTTCCCGTCCAGGGGCCGATGCCGGCCCGGCCATGCCAGCGGGCGAGGCCGAAGTCCGGTGAGGTGGGTGCCGAAGCGTCCGGCAAGGGTACCTGCGGAGTGGGTGCCGGAGCGGCTGCCAAGGCGCCTGCCGGTGGTTGCGCCGAGGCATCCTCAGGGACCAGGTCGCCGATGTCCGGTGGCTCGGGAGCCACGGGCATGCGAACGCCCAGTGGATTGAAGAAGTTCGGCACTCCTCGCTCGTTCATCTCGACCCGCCAGCCACCTTCGTGCACCGTGCGGTGATGGAAGGGGCAGAGCAGCACCAGGTTGTCCATGGCCGTCTCTCCGCCGTGGGCCCAGTGGGTGATGTGGTGCGCGTGGGTGCGCAGGCGCGATCCGCATCCGGGGAAGCGGCATCCTCCATCGCGGCCATCGAGCGCCTTACGCAGCCGCCAGCCCGCGGTCCGCTGCCGCCGTCCGACATCGAGCACCGAGCCGTCGGCTCCCCGCGCAATGGGCACGACCTCCGCATCGCAGCAGAGCCGCGAAGACGTTTCAGCTGAAACGCGCGAGCCCTCTTCGGTGACCAGGGAGGGCGCTTCCATGGCCGCCCCCTCGAAGGAGTGCACGACCAGCTGGACCCGCGGCTGGAGGCGTTCTTCCAGCCAGAGGCCGAAGGCGTCGGCGCGGCGCTGCGCGGACGTGGCCTCGTGCTCGGTTCCGGCGGCGCGCTGCTCGCGGAAGAGCTTGTCTTCGGTAGTCTCGAGCGCCTTGAGCAGCAACGCGCCCACCTCCGGGCTGAGACGGCCGCGGATCTCGTAGTTGCCGTCTTCGGCGAGGTGGAGTGAGAGGCTCCGGCGGTCGGCCCGTTCGGCCTGGTCGTCGTCGCCCCGGTCGAGGCGGCGCCACTCCCGGACCAGACGCTCGACGTGGGCGGTGGTGCCGTGGTCGGCGAAGGTCAGGAGTTCGGCTTCGTTGTCCGCGGTGGCGATGCGGGTCAAGGCCCGCACCTTGGAGTAGGAGATTTCGCTCTTTGCGAGGGCGGCCGAGATGAGGGGCAGGGAGGGGAGGCAGTGGGCCACGCGGACCTTCTCGCGGGCGGGCCCGAGCGAGATGCCGGTGCGCCAGGAGAGCCAGTGGGCGCAGGAGCGGCAGCCTTGCCAGAGTCCTTCTTCGTCGTAAGCCCGGAGCAGGGTGAGGAGCCGGTAGGTGGCGGCGTTGATGTGGGCGCAGAGCGCGGCGATCCGGTCGCCGAGAGGATCGTCCGCGGGGACGTTCGTGCCGGTGTCGGCGGTGTGGCGAAGGTCGTCGCCGGGGTTGGGCTGGGGTGGGGCGGGGATGAAGGGGGCGGGGTGGAGTGGGGCGATGGCGGTATTGTCGGAGGACATTGGGGTCTCGTTCCGGAGTCTTTGGTGTGGTTGGTTACGGTCTCACCTCCTTATACACCATAGTTCGGTATTTGTTCGGGTAACGCTCTCCGGTTTGGATCTCCAGCTCGTCGTCGACAACGACAGCACCCACAAGCACGTCAAGGTCACGCGTCGGCCCGGCGCGCGGCCAGGCAGCGACAAGGACCTCATTCCCGCCTGAATTTGGCCTGATTTTCTGGCCAGGATCAGTCCCTCGGGGCCAATCTGGCCAGCAATCCTGGCTAGTTCAGAGGTCCTGGCGGCCTTTCCCCTGCCCCTTCACTTCGTCCCACAATCGGTCCAGCGGCCCCAGCGGCGTCCCCGGCATCGGCAGCCCCCGCTCCTCCGCCAGCCGCCGCACCTCCTGGAACCGCCCCTCGAACTTGGCTGTCGCCCGCGACAACGCGGCCGCGGGGTCCACACCTGCGAGCCGCGCCAGATTCACCACGGCGAAGAGCAGATCCCCCACCTCCTCCGCCACACGCGATTCCCGCCCGCCCCCCGACCCCGTCCCCATTCGCGCCCCCGGGTCTCCACCAGGTTCCCCACCTCCTCCGCCACCCCTCCCCCCAATCAGCGCGGCCACCTCCTCCGCCTCCTCCCTCACCTTTTCCAGCGCGCCACCCGGTTCGCTCCAGTCGAATCCCACCAGGCTGGCCCGGTGCTGCACGTCGAAGGCCCTCGCCAGGGCGTCCCGGTCCCGCTCGGTCTCGGTCTCGTGCACCGACAGTCCTTTGGCTGTAACGTTTATCGCGCTCCGTCACCCCGCCCACCCCAACCGCATCCTCGGCCCCGGCCGGCGCCAGGTCAACGCCCCGACGCCATCCGAGTCCCCGCCCCAACGCCACCCGAGCCAACGCCCCAACACCACCCGAGCCAACGCCCCGACGCCACCCGAGCCAACGCCTCCGGCCCAACCCAGATCACCGTCCCCCCCACCCGCACCGCAACCCTCCCATGCCGCCCACGCCCCCCCACCCCCACCCCCGCCACCGTGCCTGGGTCGAGGTGGACACCGGCGCCATCGGCCGCAACCTGGCGCGCGTGCGGGACCACGTCGGGCCAAACGTGAAGATCATCGCGATGGTGAAGTGCGACGGGTACGGCCTCGGGGTCAAGAACGTCGTCGCGGCGCTCGCTCGGGAACGCCCGTTCGGCTACGGCGTAGCCACCGTCGACGAGGGCCTCGAACTACGCGCTCTCGGCGTGCGCGAACCCGTCATGGTATGCTGCCCGGTCCCCCCATCGGACCTCCCCCGCGCCATCGCCGCCCACCTCATCCCCACCATCTCCGACCTGCCGGCCCTCACCGCCCTCACGCGCCTCGCCGCCGACACCCCGCCCCCCGCCCCCCCACTCCCCTTCCAGATCGAGATCGACACCGGAATGGGCCGGGCGGGCTTCTCCCTCGCCAGTCCCACCGCCCCCGACACCGCCCCCACCCCCGACCCGGCGGCCACCCCACCCAACTCCCCCCACCCCCCCTCGCCCACCCCCACCCCCCCCGGCTTCCCCACCCCCACCCCCCGCCCCTGGTGGCCCCACGTCCGCCGCGCCGCCTCCCGCAACCTCCACCTCTTCGGCATCTTCACCCACCTCCACTCCGCCGACGCACCCGACCTCGCCAGCGCCCGCCGCCAGATCCAGCGCTTCGACGACTTCGTCCGCACCGCCGACGGCATCGGCCCCGGCACCCTCCTCCACTGCGCCAACAGCGCGGGCACCCTCCGCCTCCCGTCACAAACCGCCAACGCGGTCCGCCCGGGGATCTGCCTCTACGGCGGATCCGCGGGGCACGGCACGGAGCCGCCGGAGACGGCCGTCGCCATCAGGGCCCGGGTCGTCTTGGTGCGCGACGTGCCCGGCGGCGCCACCGTGGGGTACGGCGCCACCTACCGGTCGAAGGGGCCGGAAAGGTGGGCCGCCGTGGGCATAGGGTACGGCGACGGGCTGCCGCGAACGCTGGGCAACCGGGGATGGGGGCTCGCGGGCGGGCACAGGGTCCCGGTTGTGGGACGGATCTCCATGGACACGACGGTGGTAAGAGTCTCCGGAAGCACATCGTCCGGCGATGTCGTTACCTTTCTCGGGCGAGATGGAAAAACCGAACTGACGTTGGAGGAGGTGGCGGAGCTGGCGGACACAATCGGGCACGAGGTCCTCACCGGACTCTCGCGAAGGTTGCCCAGAATACGGATGGAGAGCTGATGGATCCCTTGCCGCTCGATCGGCTGGTCGCGCTGGCCCGCGAGATGCTCGTGTACTCGTACGCGCCGTATTCGCGCTTCAGTGTCGGGGCCGCCCTCGAAGCGGACACCGGAGAGATCTTCACCGGATGCAACGTTGAGAACGCCTCCTACGGTCTAACCATCTGCGCCGAACAGAATGCGGTGGCGGCGGCGGTCTCGCGGGGCCGAAGGCGCTTCCGCAGACTGGTCGTCGTCACCGGGGGACAGCGGGCCGTCGCGCCGTGCGGACGCTGCCGCCAGGTCCTCGCCGAGTTCGGAACCGACATGGTGGTCTACGGCGTAGCAAACGGAGAGAGGATGCATTGGAAGCTGAAGGACTTGATCCCCGATCACTTCGGACGGGAGTTGCTGGACATGGGTCCGGCGAGCGGCGATGGCGCCGGGGCCGCGGAGTCCGGGTCACGGTAGCGGGAAGCCGATGAGCGAACGGACGCCGACCCCGCCCGGGCCTGGCCGCCACATGCTCGCGGTCGCGCTGCTGGCCGCGGCCGGGGCGTGCACGGAGGCCCTGCCCACCGTGGAGCGGGACGACCTGGTCCGCTCCGGCCTGGCAACCGAGGTGATCCTGGAGTACGACGAGTTCGCGAGTAGTGCCAGGGTGTACGGCGGCTACGGGCGGCCGTCGGACCTGGGCGCCGGCTTCGTGGCGCACGACTTCGGTTCGCGGGGCGAGGGCGGGGGTGGCGGCCAGGTGGGGCTCGAGGCCTCGTCGCTGCTGCGCTTCGGGCGGTATCCCAGGTCGGCGCAGGTGCTCGACACCACCGGCACCAACGTGCCGGACACCATGCTTACCTTCACCCACGGCCACCTCGTCATGCGCTTCGACTCCCTCTCGAGCGTTCACAACGACAAACCCGTGGAAATCGTCGCGCAGGCCGTCACCGAGCCGTGGGATGGCAGGACCGCCACCTGGGAGTACGCGATCGACTCGGTCGGCCACCGCGAGCTCTGGTCGGTGCCCGGGGGAGGTGCGGTCGAGGAGATCGGAAGCTCCACCTGGGATCCCGAGACCGGTGACAGCGTCAAGATCCGGGTCGACTCCGCCCGGATCGCCGCCTGGGCGGACACCACCGACTACAGCCGGGGTGTTCTCGTCAGCTCGACCACGCCGGGCGTCCGCCTCCGGGTGGTCGCGGGGCTGCTTCGGCTCGAGACCATACCGAGCGTCAATCCGGACACCATCGTCCAGGTGCCCTCCAGCACCGAGAACCGGACCTTCATATTCGCTCCCGTGCCCCGCCCTCCCCTGAAGACGCTGCGGGTGGGGGGGGTGCCCGCCTGGCGAACGGTCATGGAGCTCGATATTCCCTCGGTCCTCAACCGGCCGGACGAACTCTGCGACATTGTGGGGTGCCCGGTCGAGATCACCGCCGATCACGTATCCTTCGCGGCGCTGCGCTTCACCACGCGCCCGGGGGTGCGGTCCTTCGCGCCTTCGGACACCCTTCCGCTCGACCTGCGGTCGGTGCTGGCCCCGGACTTTCTGCCGAAGTCGCCACTGGGCCCGTCCCGCTCGGGACCGTTCGGCACGCTGGTGCCAGACGTGTGGTTCCAGGCCCCCGCCGGGGAGATCGTCGAGCTTCCCGTCACGGGACTCGTACGTGATCTTCTGCGCGGCGAGACGGTTGACGGAGACCCGGTCTCAAAGACCATCGCCGTCCTCTCCGCCTTCGAGCCGCTGTCGGTGGAGTACATGTCCTTCGACGGGCCGACATCGCTGGCCGCGCCTACGTTGCGGATCGTTCTGAACTTCTCGCTTGGCGATGAAACATGAGCAGTGCACACGGCGGCGGTACCACGGCATTCCCGGTTGCGGCGCGGCTCGCGGCGGCCCTCCTCCCGGTCCTGGCGGCCGCGGCCCCGGCCTCTGCGCAGTCGTTCCTGGGTTTTCGCGCGCTCGGCGTCCCCATCCATGCGCTGGATGCGCGCTCCACCGCCCTGGGCAACCTCGGGATCGGTCTGGCCCGGGTGGAGATTTCAGGCACCGACCCAGCTGCGTCCGCCCGGCTCCTCTGGCCTACCTTTGGCGTCACCATGCAGCCGAGCTGGGGCAGTTTCGACGTGGACGACCAGTCGGGAACCAGCCGCACCACCCGCTTGCCGCTGCTGGGGATCGGGTATCCGGTGCGGTCGGCGGGCGGCGTCGTCACCGCGACCCTCTCCGGTCATCTGGAGCAGCGCTGGGTGGCCAAACGCCATTCCACCGTCATCCTGAACGAGGTCGAAGTCGAGGTCGAGGACAATTACCGGAACGACGGTGGAACCTCAGTGCTCCGTCTGGGATGGGCGCAGCGGATCGGTTCGAGTCTGTCGCTCGGCGTGTCGGCGGGCTCCTACCTCGGGCAGCTTGAACGTGTGTTCGACCGCGAGCTCGATTCCCTTGCCGTCGGCGGGGAGGTGTATTCCTTCCGTGAACAGTATGCCTGGAACTACAGCGGGTATCTCGTATCGGCCGGTTTCAATCTCGATCCCCACCCCCTGATCCATCTTGCGGGGGCGGCGGAGTGGTCCGGTACCCTCAGGGAGCTTCCGCGGGACGATGCCCCCGGCGAGGGGCACTACTCCGTACCGTTGCGCATCTCGGCCGGTGCGACCGGCCGTCTGTCTCCACGTCTCGCCCTGAGTGTTTCCGGGGCCTACCAGGACTGGGCCGCATCGGATGGATTCCTGGCGGGCGTGACGAGTGACCGCAGGTGGAGCTATGGCGCGGGTGTGGAATGGCACGTCATCGACGGCCAATCCCGCAGTCTGCCGGTGCGTTTCGGCTACCGGCGCCTCACGCCCCCCTTCCGGTTCGAATCCGAGGATCCCGTGGAGTCGATCTGGTCGTTGGGAGTGGGTCTCAACCTGGTCGAAACCGAGGACAACCGCCTGGGATGGATGGACCTGGCCTTCGAAAGGGGCAGCCGCTGGAGCGCCCCCCTGGATGAGCGTTTCTGGCGGGCCACCGTCACCGTCGGCATCTCCCGGTTCTAGGCAGTCCGTGGATAGAATCCCCCCGGCATTCGAGCGGCGATGCATCCGCGCTGGACCGCTTCGCTCTGCGTTGCTCCTCGGGCGAATAGCCCTGCTATTCCCCTCTCGTCGCGCCTTGCCAGCCCGGCGCCTCGCCGCTCTCGGTGCTCGGGCGGCTTTGTCCACGGGCTGGGCAGCCCGCGGACAACCCCCCCCGGCATTCGAGCGGCGGTGCATCCGGGCTGGACCGCTTCGCTCTGCGTTGCTCCTCGGGCGAATAGCCCTGCTATTCCCCTCTCGTCGCGCCTTGCCAGCCCGGCGCCTCGCCGCTCTCGGTGCTCGGGCGGCTTTGTCCACGGGCTGCTAGGCCGCGGCGCCTCCGACCCCCGTTCCGTGCGCGTCCACTACAGGACCTTCGGCTGCAAGGCGAACCAGTACGACACGGAACGCATGCGCCAACGCCTCGAGGGGGGACTCGCCACCGGCCACCCCGCGCCCCTCGATGACGCCGACCTGTGCGTGATCAACACCTGCACCGTCACCAACCGGGCCGACGCCGACGCCCGCCGCTACATCCGCCGGGCCAGGCGCCGCAACCCGGGCGCGGAGATTGTGGTGGCCGGATGCTCCGCCGTGCTTCGCGCCCGCGAGTACCGGGCCATGGACGGGGTGTCCGCGGTCGTCGAGGGGCACGACCCGGCCGAGGTGCTGGCCGCCGCCTCCCGCGCGCTGGGACCCGGCCGGCTCGTGCAGTTGGGATCCCGCGCCGCACTCGAACGCACCCACATGGAGGGCGTGGGCGCCGAGGTGCTCAGGCGCCGCGCCGGCGCCACCCGCGGTTGGCTCAAGGTCCAGGACGGCTGCGACCGCAAGTGCGCCTTCTGCGCCACCCGGCTGGCGCGGGGACGGAGCCGCAGCCGACACCCGGACCGCGTGGTGGCCGAAGCCCGCGCGCTGGCCCGCAGTCACCCCGAACTGGTCGTCACGGGCGTGCACATCGGTCATTACGGCCGCGATCTCGACCCGCGCGGCTCGCTCACCGCCCTGGTCCGCCGCCTCCTGAACGAGGTCCCGGGTCCGCGCTTCCGCCTGGGCAGCATCGAAGCCACCGAGATCGACGACCCCATGATCGATCTCCTGTCCACCTCGGGGGGGCGGCTGGCTCCCCACCTTCACATGCCGCTTCAGAGCGGCGCCGATCCGGTGCTGCGCCGCATGAGGCGCTGGCACACCCGCGAACAGTACCGCCGCCGCGCCTTCGAGATCGCCGACGCGGTAGGCTCCATCGGGCTGGGCGCCGACATCATCACGGGCTTCCCGGGCGAGACTTCCGGCGACCACGCGCGCACCCTCTCGCTTGTCGAGGAACTGCCCTTCACCTACCTTCACGTCTTCCCGTACTCGCCGCGTGACGGCACGGTGGCGGCCGGTCTTTCCGGTCCGGTCCCCCAACGCGTGTCGCGCGAGCGCGGGCGAGAACTCAGAGCCCTGGCCGGGGAGAAGGGCGCGCGCTACGCCCGCCGCCGGGGAGGAGCGGAAGTGGAGGTGGTGATGGAGGGGACGGGAGGAACCGCACTGACCGGCGATTACCTGCGCGTCGCGGTGAAATCGGCGCGTACGCCGGATCCGCTGGTCCTGCACCGGGGTCGTCTGTCAGGCGACGGGACCGGTGTTCGCATTGACGCGGCCACCTCGCACACCCTGAATTAAGGACGCCTGTTCCTGGGGACGCGAATGGACAAGAAACCGACATCCGCACCGAACGCCCGACACGGCGGTGGCGGTGCGCCCGCGCACGACGACCGCGGGAAGCGCGCCTACGTCGAGACCTACGGCTGCCAGATGAACATCGCCGACGGCGAACTCATGGAGGGCGTGCTCGTGAAGGAGGGGTACGAGATCGCGGGTGCGCCCGAGGAGGCCGACGTCATCCTGGTCAACACCTGCGCGATCCGCGAGAACGCCGAGGAACGGGTGCTGGGACGCATCGGCCAGCTCAGCGGCCTCCGGCGCGAGCGCCCCTGGATGGTGCTCGGGGTCACGGGGTGCATGGCCCAGCGCATGGGGGAATCGCTGCTCGGCAATGTGCGCGCCGTGGACCTGGTCATGGGACCGGACGGCTACCGCCACCTGGGCCGGGTGCTGGAGGAGGTGGTGCCGCGCCCCGGCCGCCCCGGCAGGCGTCTTTCGGTGCTGGACCTCTCGCTCGACGAGAACTACCTGGGTCTGGAGCAGCGCCGGCGCTCGCGCGTGACCGCCTGGGTCCCGGTCCAGCGGGGCTGCAACCACCGCTGCACCTTCTGCATCGTGCCGTACGTGCGGGGGCCGGAAAAGAACCGCGATCCCGACGACGTGATCGCCGAAATCCGGGGCCTCGCCGACGATGGAATCACCGAAGTCACCCTTCTGGGGCAGACCGTCAACTCGTACCGTTACGGAGACTGGTCCTTCGCGCGTCTACTGCGGGGCGTGGCCCGGGTCGACGGCATCCGCCGCGTGCGCTTCACCTCGCCGCATCCCGTCGACGTCACCGGGGAGCTGGTCGAGGTCATGGCCACCGAGCCCGCCGTCTGTGAGCAGTTCCACCTGCCGCTCCAGTCCGGGAGCAACGCGGTGCTGAAGCGCATGGTTCGCCGCTACACGAAGGAGATCTTCAGGGAGAAGGTCGCAATGCTGCGCGCGGGAGTCCCCGACGTGGCGCTCTCCACCGACGTCATCGCGGCCTTCCCCGGCGAGACCGACGACGACTTCGAGCAGACGATCAGCTTCCTGTCCGAGATCCGCTTCGACGAGGCGTTCACCTATCGGTACAGCGAGCGCCCCGGCACGCCCGCGACCCGGTTCCCCAGGGAGTGGTTCGTACCGGAAGACGTTGCCCGCGACCGTCTGAACCGGCTCATCGGGGCGACCCGGTTCGTGCAGGCCGAGATCAACCAGGACGAGGTGGGCCGGGTGGAGGAGATCCTGGTCGAGCGTCCGGCCAAGTCCTTCGGCATGGTGCTCGGCCGCACCCGGCGCAACAAGGCCGTGGTGGTTCCGGGGACGCGCACCGAAATCGGCAGCTACCTTACGGTGCGCCTCATCGACACCACGGGGCCCACCTTCATCGCCCAACGCCCTGGCGGCGAGAAGGTTGCGTCCTCCCCAACGTCGCCGGAGGCCTGACCGGATGCGCCGTTTCGCCATGTGGTTGGCGCTGGTGGTGGTCCTGGTGCTGGGCGTGCTCTTCGCCATGGGAAACTCGGGGCGATTCGTCAGCATCAATCTGGGCCTCTTCACCTTGAGCCGCGTTCCCGTCACCTTTGTGGCGTTCGGCGGCATGGTGGTGGGCATGGGCGTGGTGCTGGCGGCGGGACTCAACGCCGACCTCAAGGTGCGGCGGCTGCTCCGCGAGCGGCAGGAACGGGACAGCCTGGCGGAGCGTTCGGCCCGCCGGACTTACGATGAACACGGGCAGGGAGACATGCGACTGGAGTGAGGGGCGCGCCCCCGATTCTGTGGACGGCCACCGGTTTCGCCGCGGGCGCGGCGGCCAGCACGGCCCTCGGGTTCGACCGAACCCTCCTCACACTCCTGGTCCTGGCGGTTCCCATTCTGCTATGGCGCGGCCCGCGCAGCCGTGCCATATCGCTGCTTGTGTGCTTCGTGGCGGGGCTGGCGTGGGGGACGGCCGACCACCGTGCCCGCGAGGCCTGCAACGCATCCGTCAGGGATGGTGCCGAAACGTCGGTGACGGGGTACTTCATCCGGTCCAGCGCCGAAGGGGCGTCCTCGCTGCGGGTGACTTCGGGGGGGGACGGGGGATGCGGGGCCCCGGTCCGGGTCTACTCCCGCGCGGGAGCGCCGCCCGAGGCCCGCCCGGTGACGGTGGAAGGGCGCTGGTTCCGCTCCGAACGCCCCGACGGCTCGGTGACGGTCTACCTGAGCGCGTCGTCGGTTGAGGAACTCGAAGGCCACGCGGACCCCGTGCCCTGGACCGACCGCGTCCGATCGGCCATCCGGGGACGCGCCGCCCTGGCTCTCGACCGCAGGCTCGGCGCGCAGGCCGGGGTGGCCTCGGCGCTGGTGCTGGCCGAGCGCGACGGCATCCCCCGCGAGCTCTGGGACGCCTTCGCGCGCTCGGGAAGCGCCCATCTCCTCTCGATCTCCGGATTTCACGTCGGCGTGATCGCGGCGCTGCTCGGCGGGCTCATCGCGCTGGCCGGCCGCCCCCCCCGCACCCGCGCCGCCGCCATGGCGACCGGCGTCTGGGCCTACGTCCTCCTCATCGGCGCCCCCACCTCGGCCACGCGCGCCGCCTGGATGACCAGCGCCTTTGTGCTCGGACGCCTGCGCCAGACCCCCGCCCGCGCGCTGGGCGCCCTCGGCCTCTCCATGCTGATGCTCGCGCTGCTCCGCCCCTCGGTCGTGGCCGGCGCCGGCTTCCAGCTCACCGTGGCGGGCACGGCCGGCATCCTCGTCATGACCCGCTGGATCTTGCGGCACTGGCCCGCCCACCGCGGCCGCGCCTGGATCGCATCACCCGTGGCGGCCGGGCTGGGCGCCTCGGTCTTCACCGCGCCCGTCCTCGCCTACCACTTCGGCCAGATCCCCCTCCTCTCCCTCCCCTCCTCCCTCGTGCTCACCCCGCTGGTGGCCGCCGCGGTGCCCGGCGTGATCCTCACGATAGTCATGGACATGCTGCACATTCCCGGCGCCGCGATCGTCGGGGCGGGCGCCGAGGGACTGCTGCACACCGTCACATCGGTGGCGGCCGCGCTGGGCGACCTGCCCGGAACGGTGGCGCAGGTCACGCCCCGCGAAGCCGCGCTCCTCACCACGGGGGCGCTCCTGCCGCTCCTGCTCGCCACCGGCGCCCAGTGGCGCACCCGCCCGGCGGTGCGCGCCACCGTCTCGGCGCTCTCGGCCTTCGCGGTGCTGTGGGCCGGCCAGGCGGCGTTGTCGCTGGCGGGAAGGGGCGCGCTCCACATCGTGGCCATCGACGTCGGGCAGGGCGACGCGATCGCGCTCCGCACCCCGCGCGGCCGCTGGCTCCTCGTGGACGCGGGGCCGCGCGGCTTCGGCGGCTCCGACGCGGGCCTCACGAGGGTGGTGCCGTATCTGCACGGCCAGGGCGCCCGCCGTCTGGAGGCCGTCATCCTCTCCCACCCCGACGAGGACCACGCGGGGGGACTCGCGGCCGTGCTCCGCAACGTCCGGACCGGCGCGGTCCTCGGTCCCGGCTTCAGCGTCGGCCAGAGCGGCCACATGCTGGGCGCCGAAGAGGCCCGCCGCGCCGACATTCCATGGCGCCGCGCCGTCGCCGGCGACGCCTGGACCCTCGACGGCGTCGACTTCGAGGTCCTCAGCCCCGGCCCCGGCGGCCCATCCACCCATTCCCCCGCCCACCCCGACCCCAACGCCTGGTCCGTCGTGCTGCGCGTCACGTACGGCGAGTTCTCGGCCCTGCTGACCGGCGACGCCGACGCCGCCATCGAGGACCGCCTCCTCGGCCAGGGCCGCGTCACCGCGCTCAAGGTGGGGCATCACGGCAGCCGCACCTCGACCTCGGAGGCCTTCGTGCGGGCCACATCGCCCGGTTACGCCCTCATCTCGGTCGGCGCCCGCAACCGCTACGGCCACCCCGACCCGGCCGTGCTGGCCCGGCTGGAGCGTGCGGGCACGCGCGTCTACCGCACCGACCTGCATGGAACGGTCACCCTCACGGCGCGCAAGGACGGGACGGTGACGGTGAAGGGGTCTCGGCGGTAGGTGGCGACGCGCTACTTCCGGGGGGTCACAGTGATGTCGAGCCCCTCCAGCAGCAGCTCCATTCTCGCCGCCTGCGCTGCCAGCTCCGCCTCGACAGCCCCGAAGCGCTCGGTCATCGTGATCTCGAGTCTTCCAATCCGCTCGCTCAGCCCTCCAATCCGGCTACTCACAACCCATGCGCCCGTCACGATGGCCACCAGAATCGTCACCAGCACCGGATCCTTCCACCACTCCGGCTTCCTGCCCATTCATCCTCCTCTTCAATGCGGCTCGATCATCCCACGGAAACGCTCCAACCATAATAGCCCCTCTCACCGTTTTGTCATCCCACCCGCCCCACCGCGCACCACGCATCCCCCCCACCTTGCCCCCCACCGCCCCTCGCGGCGATCTTCCCCCTCATGCGAAGCAAGGTCGTCACCATCGATCGCCACATCATCGACCAGGAGCGCAGGCACCCCGGCGCCTCGGGGCGCTTCTCGGCGCTCCTCTACGACATCGCGCTGGCCGCGAAGATCATCTCGCGCGAGGTGAACATGGCCGGGCTCATCGATGTCCTGGGCGCCACCGGCGACACCAACGTGCAGGGCGAGCGGGTCCAGAAGCTCGACGCCTTCGCCCAGGAGGTGATCGTCAAGGCGATGGACCACGCCGGGCACCTCTGCTGCATGGTCTCGGAGGAGTCCGGCGACATCATCCCCATCCCGAAGCGATTCGAGCTCGGAAACTACGTCCTCCTCTTCGATCCGCTCGACGGCTCATCGAACATCAACGTCAACGTGTCGATCGGGACGATCTTCTCGATCCATCACCGCGCCTCGCCCCGCGGCGTGCCCGGCGCCCTGGCCGACTGCCTGCAGGCCGGCTACCGCCAGCTGGCCGCCGGGTACGTCATCTACGGGTCGTCGACCATGCTGGTGTACACGACCGGGGTCGAGGGGGGCGTGCACGGCTTCACCCTGGACCCGTCGATCGGCGAATTCCTGCTCAGCCACCCGCGCATTCGCATTCCCGACCCGCCCGCGAGGATCTATTCGGTCAACGAGGCGTACTACGCGCGCTGGTCGCGGGGGCAGCAGCGGCTGGTTGACCATTTCCGCGGCGTGAACGGCGAAGGCGGGGGTGGCTACAAGTCCCGCTACATCGGTTCCATGGTCTCGGACGTGCACCGAACCCTGCTGCAGGGCGGGCTCTTCATGTACCCGCGCGACACGAAGTCGCCGGGCGGCAAGCTGCGGATGCTTTACGAGGCCGCGCCGCTGGGGCTGGTTTGCGCGGCGGCGGGCGGAAGGGCGTCGGACGGGAGCCGCGACGTTCTGGACATCGTTCCGGAGGGGCTTCACGACCGGACGCCCCTCTACCTGGGATCGGCCGGCCTGGTCGATCTGGCCGAGCGGTACCTGAGACGAAAGAGGGCGGGGGGGTTTGAAAGCTGACCAACAGACCGATTTCCCGCACCCGAGCAGCGGGTGGTGGAGAGCCAAGTTGTTGATAGTCAACGCTTTAACGAGCCTTCCCATACTGGCACCACTCTTGCAGTAAGACTGGGTGTCCGACCAATCGGACCATTGACAATCCCTGATCAACGTCAACCGGGGTGGCCGCACGCGGTCCTCCACCGACGATAACCATAGATCCGACTCGCCCGGATCCCCCGGCACCAGGCCGGCGGGAAGGCCCGGAGCGAGAACTTCCATCCAAAAGGATTGGACGACGAAATGAACAGACTCAAGCTACTGGCGGCTGCAATGTTGCTTGCGGTCCCCATCGCGTGCGGAGACGAGGTACTACCTCCTCCGCCGACCGGCTCGATTGACGGGCTGGTCTCGATCGAGGGCCAGGGGATCGACGGAATTTCCGTCACCCTTAGCAACGGCGGCTCCGCTATCACGGCGAACGGAGGCATGTACCGCTTCGACGGTGTCGAGGCTGGTGCCTACACGGTCACCATCAGCAATTACCCGGACGACGCGAGCTTCAATCAGACGTCGGCCACGGCGACGATCACCACCGACGGCGAGAACGTCACCGTCAACTTCCCGGGCACGTACATCCGTACGTCGCACATTACGGGGACGGTAACGGTAGAGAACGAGGGCCTCCCCGGGGTCACCGTCAAGCTTTCGGGCGTCAGCGACTCCGAAACGCTGACGGACGCCAGCGGGCTGTACGCGTTTGCGGGCCTGCGCGCGGGCAACTACACCATCGAGATCAGCGGGTTCGACGACGAGGACGTGGCCTTCGGCTCCACCTCGTCGGCCGCTTCGGTGGCGGTGGGCGAATCGAAGGTCGTTTCCTTCGAGGGAACGTATCTGCGCACCTCCGGCATCATGGGCCAGGTCAAGGCCGACGATCTGCCGCAGGAGGGCATCACGGTGAGCCTGCAGGGCCGGGGCGAGAACCGGTCCGTGACGACCAACAGCGCCGGGCAGTTCTCGTTCGACGAGCTGCGCCGGGGCGACTACGCGGTCGGCATCTCGGGCTACGACACCGACGAGATGAGCTTCGACGTGACGTCGCAGTCCGTGACGGTGGCGTACGGCGAGACGGAGAATGTTCCCTTCGAGGGCATTCTGCTTCGCACCGCCGGCATCGCGGGCACGGTGACGGTCGAGGGCGTCGGACCCATCGCGAACGTGACGGTTACGATCAGCGGCCAGGGCGAGTCGGAAGACGCCACGACCGACAACATGGGCGCCTACGCGTTCGAGGGTCTGCGCGCGGGCGAGTACTCGGTCGCGATCTCCGGATTCGACGACGACGAGTACGGCTTCTTCCACCCGGACGGCAGCGATGCCACCTCCGCGACCGTGACGGTCGAGCTCCAGTCAACCGGAACGGTTCCGTTCGACGGCATCATGCTGCGGACTGCGGCGATCGATGGCACCGTGACGGTTGGCGACGACGACGTACCGCTGCCCGGCGTGATGGTGACGGTGAGCGGCGGCCCGAGAGAGGAAGAGCACTCGAGGACCACGAACAACGACGGCTATTTCGAGGTCGAGGAGCTCCACGCGGGCACCTACTCGGTGTCGATCTCCGGGTACGACACCAACGAGTTCGGCTTCAGCAACCCGACGGTCGGAGAGGTGACGGTGGACCTGCGTGACAGGGAAACGGTTGCCTTCCAGGGCGAACTGCTGCGTACGGCCGGCGTAAGCGGCCGCGTGCATGTGGGCGGCATGGGCATGGCCGGCGTGACGGTCACGCTGACCGGCGAAGAGAGCCGCGAGGGCATGACGGACGCCGACGGCCAGTACGCCTTCTCGGGGCTGGCGGCCGGCGACTACACGCTGACCATCTCCGGGTGGGACGAGGTGGAGTACCACTTCACCCCGACCGCGGATATCACGCTGGCGCTGGACGAGTCGAGGACCGGCGTAAACTTCGAGGGCCGGGCCCTGCGCACGGCCACCGTCATGGGTTCCGTGACAGTCGAGGGCGACGCGCTTCCCGGCATCGCGGTGACCCTGATCAGGGTGACCGGAGCGACTTCCGGCGAGGTGATAGGCGCGATGGCCACGGACGAAAACGGCGGCTACTCCTTCGGACCGCTGCTGGCGGGCGCGTACCAGGTCATGATCGCCGGGTACGACGACGAGCACGCCTTCGCGGCCACCACGCAGTCGGCCATCGTGATGACCGACGGCACGGCCACGGTCAACTTCATGGCGACGATCATCCGCACGGCCAGCGTGAGCGGCATGGTGACGGTTGACGACGATCCGATGGCGGGCGTCGAGGTGACGCTCGGCGGCGACCACGCGCCCGACGTCAACACGATGATGACGGGCGACGACGGCGGCTACAGCTTCGGCGGGCTTCGCAAGGGCGACTACACGGTTTCGATCACGAACCCGGATGCCGACGCGTACAGCTTCCCGGGCACGTCGCAGTCCCTGAACCTGTCGGTCGGGCAGGAGCAGACCGGTATTTCGTTCGCGGGCGCGCGGCTGATGCAGGCCAGCATCAGCGGCCAGGTGCACGCCGAAGGCGATGCCGTCCAGGGCGTGATGGTCACGCTTTCGGGCGACGCGGACGCCGAGGACATGACGGACGCCAACGGCGAGTACAACTTCCCCGGCCTGGCGGGCGGCGACTACAAGGTGACGATCGCCGGCTGGAACGCGGCGGCGTACGAGTTTGCCACCACCGAGACCGACGTAGCGGGTCTCGGCACCGACGAGTTCAAGATCGTGGACTTCGAGGGCATGCACACGCGCACCGCGTCGATCGGCGGCATGCTGTTCGTCGACGAGGGCGGGGCGAACGCCCTCATGCACGACGCAGGAGAGCCGGTGCTGAGCTTCGACAACCTCGCGTTCCCGGTCACCCTGTTGGGACCGGACTTGGGAGACATCACGCACGGTACGGCCAACGCGGACGGTACTTACGAATTCGCGGGCCTGCGGGCGGGCGCCTACGTCCTCAACATCGACGTCGAGATGGAGGTCGACGCGGCGGCCGGAACCACGGTCAAGGACGTGCTCGCCGACCTCGGCTACGAGTACACCGGACCCACCCTGATTCAGGTCAGCGTGGCAGCTGCCGAGGAGAACACGGACAACAACCTCCCCTTCAAGATCATCACGCAGACGATCAACGTCGAAGCGGTGATGGGGACGCCCGCAATGGCCACCGAGACGCCGGTGGCGGGTGTGGAGCTGGTGCTCTTCGCGACCGCCGAACACGCCGCCGCGGGCACACCCATGCTCGGCACGGCGACGACCGACGAGATGGGCGTGGCGTCCTTCGACTTCGCGCGCGCCATGGACCTCGGTCCGGGCGGACAGGGCAACGACCACCTGGTCTATGCCAGGGTGACGGACGAAGGCCACGCGGACCTCGAGCTCTCGGACAACCGGGACATCGAGATTCAGTACGTGGCCATCGACCGAGTCAGCGACGCCGAGGCGGCGGCGCGCCTGGTGAACGTCCAGGTGAACTTCCAGTGGTGGGTGAAGAGCGACGCCGACGCGCGCGACGGCAACGCCTTCCTTGAGGGATGGGCGGCGAACCACGGTGAAGCCACCGACGGCGCCGGCCACTCGTCCTATTCGGGGCGGCTCAGTGTCGCCGACGCGATAGCCGGCATGCAGTATGAGGTCAAGCTGGCGGAAGCGCAGGATGACGAAGCGACCGGCGGCGAGCAGTGGGAGCAGTCGGCTGCGCTGGCGCATGAGCACAACCCACTCCTGCTGTCGGCCGACAACGAAGCGGCTGACAACGACCTGGGTCCGATCTACGTGACCTGGACGACGCAGACGCTGGTGTTGGGCTTCTACCGTGAAGCCGACGACGTAGACGGCTTCACCGGCTACCAGAGCGGGCTGTACGGCGGCGACCATCGTCCGCACGGCGATGTCGGCTCGATTCGCATCCTCGCGCTCGACGGCGACAACCGCTACGCCGACTACGAGTGGGATCACGACGCGGACGCCGCGACCGATGACGTAACGGCCTCGGACTTCGACATGGAAGACGGCTTGATCAGCTTCTCGGGTATCGGGGCTACGGACTCAATCACCATCCGCTTCCAGGTCGGCGACGACCGCAAGGTGGTGACGGCTGCCACCGACGGGGACATCAATCCCTGGGGCAGCGATCTGGGCGTCGGCATGACGGTGGGCGCCTTCGGTGACCAGAGCGGTGGCGTTCCCGAGGTCAGGCTCTGCATGGCTTCGGTGATCGACATGAGCGACGACTGGTGCGCCACCTACGGCTACCAGTGGACGAACGGTGAGGTCAGCGGCGAGTTCAATGCCAGGCTGGATGACAGCTACGCCAATTACGACATCGACTCGCTGGACGTGGAGATGACCGTCACGCTCACGTCGGAGACGAGCAATCACGGTGCGGCCAACGACCAAGCGATGACCGTTGACGCATTCAGCTTCGATGACCTGCAGGACGGCACCTACACGCTGACGACCGCATCCGACAGGTACACGGTGGACAACGCGCCCTGCGACGACGTGCTCCACATCTTCTACGACGAAGAAAACGAGACTGCGGGTGTCATGGACGACTGCGACTTCAACGTCACCGACAACGATCCGCCCGCTTCGGGCCTCCACATCCGCGGCTACGTCGGAAACGACGCCAACGAAAACCAGAGGTTCTTGGGCAGCCACGAGGTCAGGGCGGGGATCGAGCTTGAGCTGGGCAGGTTTAACACCGACAGCGCGAAGTACTTTTCGACCGGCGTGACCACCACGACGGATGCGAACGGCTACTACACCTTCGACAACCTGCATGAGCTCGGCATGTACAGCGTCACCGTGATGGGGACGGACGACTACCAAGGGGTGCGGAACACCGACGACGCCGACGATCCCCTTACCCAGATGGCCGAGGGACTGGTAGCCGCGGAGCAGGGAGTGCCGGCCGGTGTCGACCTGCCCAGGTGGGACATGAAGAACCATGCGGCGGTCAACCAGGACGTGAAGAACGGTGACGAAGCTGGCAGCCCCAACCTCGTCAACTTCGCGCTGGTCTACATCGGCGGGATCGAAGGCACCGTGAATGTGTTGGGCGGCTCGAAGTCCGGCGCCCATGTCGTGGCGTACCGGTGCACGGGCGCTGACGCGGCCGCGGGATGCGCCGCCGACGAGGCCGACCGCACGATGGCGGAGAGCGTCTACTCCGGCGCGGACGGCGCCTACACGCTGCCCGGCCTGAAGGAAGGCTACTACACCGTCATGATCGACGATCGGAGCGGTGAGTTCTCCGTGCCCCTGGCCGATTCGCTCGGCAACCCGGACGATGACGGTGCGGCAACCGACTCGGTCGCCACGTCGATGAACGCCGAACTGCGCGGACCGGACCCCAACCGGTCGCTGGGTCCGCTGCACGTTTACCGGAACAGCTTGCAAAGGGTGATTAGCGTGAGTGAGGACAACATCGACTTGATCGGGTACAAGCATGGCAGCGACGACGCGAGCTACGGCGCTGTCGACACAATAACTAGTGCCGGGTTCGCGGTGGCTGACGATGGCGGCAACGGCGGCACAGCCAGCTTCGACGGTGGTGTGGCGTGGAGCATGTCCGATGTCACGTTGTTGATCACGAATCCCGCGGTCACCAACGGCACCACAATCGCGTTCGAGGACTGCTCCAACAACGTGTGCACCCTCGAGGGCGACACGACCGACGCCGCGGCCGATGGTGTCGACTCGACGAATGTGATCGTGTTCATGGCCACGGCCGCGAACGGCTACAACGACACCAGATATGCCACCGCCGTGACCGTCAAGGCACCGATCGGCAACACGCTTGAAGCCGCCGACTTCACCCCGGGAACCGGCGGCGACGCCACGGCCGGATTCACCCTGTCGATCAGCAACACGAGCGACATTGTGAAGATCCTCCTGGACGGCACCGGCGAAGGTGAGGGCCTGACGTGCAGGCAGTCCGTCGCGGTCACCGCGGGTGACGACGCGGTCGATCCACAAGTGACCGGAGGCGGTGGCACGGAAGGCTGCTTCGCCGAGTACGACCTGTCGGCGGGCGAGTACACTCTGACGGTGACCTCGGAGGATGGTCGTACCAGAGAGCAGACCCTCACGATCACCAGCACCTAACCCCCCTCAACCTCTCGCACCCCAGCGAGAGCCTTTGGATCGCCCCCGCCCGGTTCGCCGGGCGGGGGCGATCCTGCAGACAGCGGCTTCGGCGACCCCATCCGGCGCCGAACCGCCATTCAATTCTGGAGCTGGAGCGGCCGTGGTACGTGGAGCGGACGCTGCTTGACCACGAGCGCCGGCAGCTCGTGGTAAGCCTGGACTTCGAACGGGGCGGCATCTTCACCTGCACGGGCTGCGGCGGAGACGTGTGGAGGAGGTGGTCGGTCGCTTCCGGCCGAGCGGAGCGCCGGTGATGCTCTACGTGGGACCCGAAGGCGGGGCGGCGGTGGGTGGGCCGCCCCCGCCCGGGTGCTCTGGGGTCAGTTGCTGGTCTTGACGTAGTCCGCGGATCTGCGGCGGCTGAGGACGGACTCTGTTTCGGGATCTCCACCGAACGGATAGGTGGTGAGTTCGCCCACTACCCGGTAGGTACCATCCGGGGCGTCGGGCAGGTCAAGGTGGGGGCAGATTCCCTGTGCCCTGTAGGTGCCCGGAAGGTTGACCCAGCCGGTTCCCTTCTTCACCTGCCACGTCGTCCAGTGGACTGTGTACACCGTGCCGGTAAACGGGAATCCAGTGACGTCAATGCACTCGCCAAGCGTGAGCAATCCTCCGAGGGTGATCCTCCCGTCGTCCTGGATCACGATCAAATCCCACAGCTCGTAATCCGAGTTCGCCACCAACACCATCGCCTCCTGCGACACCGCCTCCCCATCCGGATCCGTCGCCGTCACCGTGATCATGGTGGTATCGTGCGCGAAGGTCGTATCCGAAGACACCGCAACCGTCGTCACCACGCTCCCCTCCACCGACTCCACATTCGCGGTGGTTGTGTTCGAGGTGGACGCCGTGTAGGTCAGGTCATCGCCGTCGGGGTCGCTGAAGTAGCCGGCCATGTCGAGCACCACCGAGGTCATCGTGTCCACCATCGTCATGTCGACCGTGTCGGGCACCCACAGGAGGTCGTAGACGGGGATCGTGTCGCTCACCTCCGGCCCCTGGTTGGCCGCGTTGACGGTGACGTCGAAGGTCTGCGTGGCCGAGAGGCTGCCGGGATCGGTGGCCGTAACGGTCACGATGGCGCCGCCCGCGGCCACCCCCGTCACGGTGACCATCGCGCCCGAGACGCTCACCGTGGCGGTGTCTTCGTCCGACGAGGCGGCCGTGTAGGTCAGGTCGTCGTCGTCGGGGTCGCTGAAGTTGCCCGACACGTCCACCGTGACGGAATCGCCGGCCGTCACCGTCTGCGCCGCGATCTCGCCGACCGCCATGGGCGCCTGGTTGCCGGTCGCCACGTTGGCCGTGAAGGTCTGCGCGGCCGAGAGCCCGCCGGGATCGGTGGCGGTCACCGTGATGGAGGCGGACCCCACCTCGACACCGACGACCGTGACCATCGAACCGTCGACCGAAACCGTGGCCACGGCCGCGTCGTCGGTCTCGGCCGTGAAGGTGAGGTTGTCGTCGTCGGGGTCGCTGAAGTTGCCCGACACGTCCACCGTGACGGAATCGCCGGCCGTCACCGTCTGCGCCGCGATCTCGCCGACCGCCATGGGCGCCTGGTTGCCGGTCGCCACGTTGGCCGTGAAGGTCTGCGCGGCCGAGAGCCCGCCGGAATCGGTGGCGGTCACCGTGATGGAGGCGGACCCCACCTCGACACCGACGACCGTGACCATCGAACCGTCGACCGAAACCGTGGCCACGGCCGCGTCGTCGGTCTCGGCCGTGAAGGTGAGGGTGTCGCCGTCGGGGTCGGTGAAGTGGTCGGCTCCGTCCAGGGTGAGCGTATCGCCCACGGTGAGGTCCTGGTGAGGGATCGTGTCCGCAATCGTCGGACCCTGGTTGACCGCCATGACCGTCACGGTGGTGGCCTGCGTGGCCGACAGCCCCCCGGGGTCGGTTGCGGTGATGGTGATGTTCGCCATCCCCTCGGCCAGCGCATTGACGGTAATCATCGTCCCCGAAATCGCGGCGGTAGCCACCGTGGTATCGGAGACGGCGGCCGCGTAGGTGAGCGCGTCGCCGTCGGGGTCGCTGAAGAACTGGTCGACCCTTGCCGTGAACTCCGCCCCTTCGTCCAGCGTCAACGGGGGAATCTCGCCAACGGCGACCGGCGCCCGGTTCGCCGCCTGGACCGTCACGTCGACGGCATGCGACGCCGAAAGCCCGTCGGGGTCGGTCGCGGTGATCGTAACCTGCACCATTCCCGCCGCGATTGCCGACGCCGTCACGTCGCTCCCCGCAACCGCCACGGTGAGCACCGCGGGGTTCGTCGTAGTCGCCGAATAGGTGAGATCGTCCCCGTCCGGGTCATTGAAGAACTCCGACGCATCCACCGTGTGCGACTCGCCCTCGACCAGGGTCAGGGGCGGAATGACACCGACCGCGACCGGGGTGCGGTTCGGGTCGACCGGGGGCTCCGTGCCGCCGTCGCAGGCGAGCACCCCAGCAACAACGAACAACGCCGCGAATCGACCGAGCGCGATGAACCTGTAACCCTTCATTTTGCCTCCTGGGCGAACCCACATGTAAAGTGCAGTTTACAATGCGCCGTGGAAAGGCGCGCTTTCCCGGTGGGTACGAATCCCACCCAGCAACTGGCGCTCCGGCTGGTAGCAGCCAGGGCGGTTCATGAAGGTAACGACATGGGCTGAAGACTCTGGCGAGAAGGGCCGCCTTGGGCGGCTCAGCGACCATGCAGGCCGGGTGGCGGAGAGGCCCGTAGTACTGGAGACGCGGGGTAATGCCCGTCGAGGAAAGGCTAGATTGTTCCCATGATCTCCGTCACCGGCCTGGCCAAATCCTTCGGCGAACGGACCCTCTTCGCGGGCGCCTCCTTCCGCCTGAACCCCGGCGAGCGCTACGGGCTGGTCGGGGCCAACGGCTCGGGCAAGACCACGCTGCTGAACATCCTCGCGGGCGACGTGCACGCCAGCGAGGGCTCGGTCTCGATCCCGCGGCGCACCCGGCTGGGCGTCCTGCGCCAGGACCGCTTCCTGTACGAGGACGAGCAGGTCCTGCAGGTCGCGCTGATGGGCAACGGGGAGCTGTGGGACGCCATGGCCGAACGGGACGCGCTCCTCGCCCGCGCCGGCGACCACTTCGACGCCGAGCGCTTCTCCGAACTGGAAGAGGTCGTCGAGCGTCACGACGGCTACACCGCCGAGTCCCGCGCGGCCGCCATCCTGGAAGGACTCGGCCTTCCGGACAAAGTCCACCGCCAGCCCCTCTCGACGCTGTCGGGCGGGTTCCGCCTGCGCGTCCTCCTGGCGCAGGTGCTGGCCAGCGCCCCCGACGCGCTGCTCCTCGACGAGCCCACCAACCACCTCGACATCCTCTCGATCCGCTGGCTGGAGAAGTTCCTGCGCGGCTTCCGCGGACCCGTGGTCGTGATCAGCCACGATCACCGCTTCCTCGACAACGTGGCCACGCACATCCTGGACATCGACTACGAGACCGTGCTCGGCTACCCGGGCAACTACACCGGCTTCCTGGCGGCCAAGGCGGCCGAGCGCGAGCGCCGCGAGAAGCAGATCGCGCTGCGCGAACGCGAGATCGTCCACCACCAGAAGTTCGTCGACCGCTTCCGCGCCAAGGCGTCCAAGGCACGCCAGGCCCAGAGCCGCGTGCGCATGATCGAGAAGAAGGCCGAGGCGCTGGTCGAGCTTCCGAAGAGCTCGCGCCGCTATCCGAAGTTTAGGTTCGAGCAGCGGCGGCCGAGCGGAAAAGAGGTGGTCAAGGTGGAGGGGGTGACGAAGTCGTTTGGGGGGAACCGGGTGCTCGACGGGGTCGATTTGAAGGTGGCCCGGGGCGACCGGCTGGCGATCGTGGGGCCGAACGGGATCGGGAAGTCGACCCTGCTGAAGGTGATGACTGGGCGGCTGGATGCGGATGCGGGGGCAGTGGAATGGGGGTATGAGGCGTATCCGGGGTTCTTTGCGCAGGATCCGAAGGATCATCTGGGGGTGGTGGGTTGGGGGGGGCAGGGGGGCGCGCGGGCCGGCCTTAGCGGCATGGATGGGCCGGGGGCCCGGCAGACCGCCGCCGAGTGGATCGGCGGGTACTGCGAAGGGAAGGGGATGGGGTTTGCGCGGGGGCAATTGGGGCTGGTGCTCCTGGGCGGCGAGGACGCGGACAAGCGGCTTGGGGTGCTGTCGGGCGGCGAGACGGCGCGGCTCGTGCTCTGCAGCCTGATGATCCGGTTGCCGAATGTGCTGGTGCTGGACGAGCCGACGAATCACCTGGATCTGGAGTCGATCGAGGCGCTGGTGAAGGGGCTGAAGGGGTTTGGGGGGACGCTGGTCTTCGTGTCGCACGACCGGTGGTTCGTGGAGCGGTTGGCGAACCGGATTGTGGAGATTACGGCGGAGGGGGTGAGGGACTATCGGGGGACGTATGAGGAGTATGTGAGGTTTTGCGGGGACGATCACCTGGATGTAGAGAGGGTGGTGGGGGGTGGGGGTGAGGGTGGGGTGGAGGGGGGGAGGGGTGGTGGGGGGGGGCCGGGGAGGAGGAGGCCGCGGCGGCGGGGATCGGGGCGCAGCGCGTGGAAGCGCAGGCAGATGGAGGAGCGCGCGGACGAGATGGCCGGGCGGATCGAGGTGGCGGAGGGACGGGTGGGGGAGATCGACGCGGTGTTTGCGCGGGCGGCGTTCTATGAGGAAACCGGTCGGGACGAGGTGCGGCGGTTGGGGGGGGAGCGGGGGCGGCTGCTGGCGGAGATCGAGCGGCTGATGGCCGAGTGGGAGGCGCTGGAGGAGGAGATGGAGGAGAATCCGGAAGCCGGGTCCCCCTGATCCGTGCGCATTCGTCCGGTTGGCGCCGCCGTCGGTTCGCCGGGGCAACCGCGGAAATGTCAACTTCGCTTGACATTATGACAAGCGCGGTTGTCATACGGGGGCGCCCTCACCGCGGAATCCCCCGGCTGAACATGAGGACGGATCGGGTCTTCGTCCCGAACGCGGCGGTGGCCTCCGTATGCATCCGGTGCCGAACCCCGTTCGCGGGCCACGGTGGGTGCCAACGGGATCGAGAAACTCGACCAGGAAGGGATGTTGTACGCGACTCCGAAGAGTCCGAAAGCCCTCACCGGCGCGAGCATGCTCAGCCAATAGCCGGGGCGCCCCTCCATGAGCCGCATCATTTCGGTTTCACGCAAGATCGTGAAGCCGTTGTCGGTTGATGAGACCACCGGGTCGTGCAACTTGATGTCCCATCCGCCGATCGGCAGGAACGTCCGCGTCTCGGCGAACATGGGATGCTCGTCCGGGTCCTCCGCCATTCCCGCGGTGGTCTCGAGTATGGACGAGTCCGGATCCGCTTCGTAGAGGAACGGAATCAGGGTTAACTGGAGATCCACGAGGTCGGCCACGTCCACCGCCATGCGGCCGGTAGCGGGTATCCGCGCTGGGATCCCCAGGTTCGGGTCCAGGGTTCCATCCGGATCCACCTCGATCACCATCTCCAGTCCGGGCCGCACGACCGCTGCCGGTATGTCGGCGTTCTGGAGGCTGGTCATGCCGGTGGGGACGGGGCCGTAGAGTCCGGCGTTGTTGCCGACCCACAGGTATTGCAGATTCGCCAACTTCCCGATCGAGTCCGGGAGCGGACCGTCCAGGGCGTTGTCCTGGAGATACAGTTCGCTCACGTTCCGCAGGCCTAGAAACGATGCAGGGATCGAGCCGCTCAGGTCGTTGTTGTCGAGGTGCATTGCGAAGAGACCGTCCAGGTTGCCCAGTTCCCCCGGGATGGAGCTACGGGGGCATCGCGTTCCAAGACGCGATCGAACCTATCCTGCCCAGGCATCGCTCCACTCCGCTAGGGCCGGTATCGGTAGCTTCGGGCTGGCCATTTGTGCCGATTGATCTGACACAATAGACACCGAATTCGTGTGCACAATGGGTTGGTTTGGGGAATCCCCTGCGTGGGATCCAGGTCGAGCGGGTGGACCAATGCTAGCAGAAAGTGCTGGCACTCTACCTTGCCTCCGGAGCCAGGTCGACGTACCAGTTAGTGACCCCATGGAACCCGAAGTGCGAGTTTTTTCGACGTTGGGAGGAAGATCATGAATACGAACCGCCTGTCACCCTGTCTTGCGGCCCTGCTCCTCGTCGGCTGTGCCGACCTGGTCCTGGAGCACGACCAGGTCCCGACCGAGATCGAGATCCTGCCCCGCGGCGGCCTCATCGCGGAGGACGACCCGCTGCAGCTCGAAATCGTCGTCCGGGACCAGAACGGCGAAGAAATGCAGGTCCCTTCCTGGGCGCCTGTGGAGTGGGGAGTGACGGAGGAATCCGTCGTGGCAGTCGCCGGAAACGGACTGCTGAATCCCCTTCAGGGTGGGGAAACGGCCGTCCACGTGTCGCTGGCCGGGTTGGTGGATGCGGTGCGATTTCGCATCAACCCGAGCCAGGTGGTCCTGTCCGCACCGGTCATCTATCTGAACCAGGCCGCGCAGAACCTGGACGGCTCCGTATCACTCCTCCCGGGACGGCCGGCGCTGCTGCGGGTCTTCATGGTCGGCGACCAGACGAGCTACTACGGACCCGGTGCCCGTGTCACCCTTTTCGAGGACGACGCCGAGGTCTTCAGCGAGCTGATGGCCCCGACCAGCGAACGGACGCCCAGCGAGGTGATCGAATCCGAAATGGACGGATCGCTCAACGCCATCATTCCCGGCTCCCTCATCCGGCCCGGGGTGAGCATGGTGGTGGAGCTCGATCCGGAAGGGCTGGTTCCCCTGGGGCCGGGCAGTCAAATGCGATACCCGGCCGAAGGCTCCATGGAGCTGAACCTGGTGGAGCCGCCGCTCCTCCGGCAGATCATTGTTCCGACCATTTCGGAGCTGTCTCCGAACGAGTCGGTCTACAACTGGACCGACGGCCTGACTCCTGAAAGCCGCCAGGCGTACCGGGCCCGAACCCTCATGCCGATCGCATCCATGGAACTCGAGGTCCGCGAGACGTATCGCACCGGAGCGGATCTGAGTACGACGAACGGATGGAGCCAGTGGATCAACGAGACTCGTGCCCTCTACCAACAGGAGGGCAGGCGCGGCTACTACTACGGGGTGGTAGCCGTGTCGTCACCGGCCTACGGCGGCCTGGGCTACGTCGGTCTTCCGGTGAGCGTCGGGCTGGCCTACGACGACATCTACGCGCATGAGCTGGGTCACAACATGAACCTCCTTCACGCCCCCTGCGGGACGAGCGGGGACCCCGCCTATCCCTACCCAAGCGGCAACATCGGCATCTGGGGATTCGACGTCGGGCTGGAGGTGCTGAAGGATCGCAACGCCCTGAAGGACATCATGTCGTACTGCGATCCCGCGTGGATCAGCGACTACCATTTCACCAAGGCGACCAACCACCGCCTCGGCGGAGATGGCGGAGTCCGGCTCGACGGGGGCAGCGCGGCCTCGGGCGGCCGGGCGCGGGGCGAGATGCTGGTGGTATGGGGCTCGGTCCGGGATGGCCGGGTGCTGCTGGATCCGTCGTTCGTGCTGGACGGACCGCCGGCGCTTCCCGAGACGGGGGGCCCCTACCGGGTTGAGGGGGTGGGTGCGGGTGGCCGGACTGAGTTCTCGCTTTCGTTCACCCCCACCCCGCTGGAATACGGCGGAGGGGGCTTCGTCTTCTTTGTTCCCTGGAAGGCGGATTGGGCCGACTCGCTGGACCGGATCGTCCTGAGCGGGCCGGAGGGGGAGGACACGCTGACACGCTCTGGAGCGCCGGCGATGGCGGTGGTCACGGATCCGTCCACTGGAAGGATTCAGGCCATTATTCGGGATTGGGAGGGAGGACCGCTGCCGGGTGAGGGGACGGCGGAGGTGACGATCACGCGGGGGATTCCGGGGGGATGAGCCTCTTCCTCCCAGTGGTGGACCGGTCGCGCGGGGATCACGCCGAAGGTGCGTTCGGCGACCGCGAGCGCCTGGTCGCGGTCGAGATCCCCGACGATGGTCACGGTCATAACGCCGGGTGCATAGTACCGGTCGCAAAAAGCCGTGCAAGTCCTCGGGGGTGATGCGCCGCAGGCTCTTGTGGAAGTTGGGAAAGGGGCTGCGCAGGCGCCGGATCCCGAACTCCCGCTCCCAGAAGTCCGGGAGGATCAGCCAGGACGGGTTGAGGACGGCCATCAGGTGGTCGTAGAGCTCGCGCGGCTGGGCACCGATCTCGATCTCGACCGGCTGGCGCCCGCGCTCGACCACCTCGGGTTCCATGGCGTGCGGCGACAGGATGCCGGCCAGCCATTCGATGGCGAAAAGGCCGTGTTCCGGGGCGATGGTCACATAGTACCAGGTGTGGTCGCGGTGGGTGATGCCGTTGCGCCGCCCGCCCAGTCCCTCCACGGCGTCCTTGATCTCCTTCTCGGTCCGGCCGGCGTGTTCCGAGAAGAGCATGTGCTCGGTAAAGTGCGCGAGCTGTTCCCTGCCCGGCGGGTCGGCGTCAGAGCCGACGGGGACGCCCACGCTGACCGAGACGTTGGGCGCCCCGGCCAGGCGCTGAACCAGATCTTGACACCGTTGGCGAGGTAGTGGGTCTCGAAGCCGGCGAAGGGGTTAATCTGGCCGGGCTCCGCCGCCGCCGCGCCCGCCGCGCCATCTGTTTCCTGGGCGGAGAGGGGCGACATGGCCAGTGTAGCGGCCAGCAGCACGGCGGCGGGGGTGACGTTGATCATCAGAACGGCACGCCGATGGCCCCGCACAACCACCGCTGAAACGGCGCCGCATCGCTGCAGAGCGCGGCGAAGCGAGTCAGGAAATCAGGCGACAGGACCGTGGACTCGCTCAGGTGCGCGACGCCGATGAAGTCCTTTCGCCGCAGGTCCTCGATGAGCGGATGATCAATCCTGAAGCCCTTGGGCGCGCGGATCAGCGAATCTCCGGAGAGCTCGAACGACGCGCGGAATCGCTTGTCGCGCGAGGCCCGCAGCCAGGCGTCGGGATCCTCGTCGATGGCCTCGCGGATGCTGCGGAGCGCGTCACCGCCCGGGCGCCAGATCCCGACGCCCGCGAAGATGCTGCCGGGCTGAAGGTGAAGGTAGAACCCGGGCGCGTGCGCGTCGTTGGCGGCCTCGTGGCGGAAATGAATGCCGGTGTGCGTCTTGTACGGCCGCTTGTCCTTCGAGAAGCGGGTGTCGCGGTAGATGCGGAAGAGGGATCCGCCGTTGGCGCGGGGATCGGCGCGAAAACGCGTGCTGATCCGCGCGAGGTGGGGCGCGAAATCGGAGATGAACCCGAGCGCGGGTTCCTTGACGTCGCCTTCGTAGCGCAACTTGTTGGCGCGGAACCACTCGCGGTTGTTGTTCGCGGCCAGTTCCGTGAGGAAGGCGAAGGTGGCGGGCGTGAAGTGGGCGGGCATCCCCTACCTCCTGAACCTCACCCACTTGGTTATGCGCCGCTGGGACACCTCGGCGCCGTACACGTTCCCGTCACGGTCCACCGCCACCCCTTCGGGCCCGCTGAACCCCATGATATTGGCACGGTCGTCCGGGAGGAAGTGGTGCACCCACCCCATCTCCGCGTCCCCAATCCGGATCCCCTTCTCCCACCCCGCGTTGCGCTGTCCGGTGAACTCGTTGGGCGCCGGGCTCGACTCCGAGTCGGCCACGTAGATGTTGTCGTCGGCGTCGATGTAGATGCCGCTCGGGCGGCCGAACTGCGTCCAGATCGCAAGGAACTCGCCCTCCTGGTCGAAGAGCTGGATGCGGTTGTTGTAGCGGTCGCCCACGAAAATGCGCCCCTCGGAGTCCATGGCCAGCGCGTGGGGGTCGCGGAACTGCCCCGGTCCGTAGCCGAGCTCGCCCCAGGTCTCCATGTACGTGCCGTCGGCGGCGTAGCGGAGGACGCGTCCCACGGTGCGGTCGTGCGAATCCACGACGTAGATCTGCCCGTTCGGCGCGACGACCACGTCGGAGGGGCGGGTGAGGTGGGTGGGGGGATCGCCTGCCTCGCCGGGGGTGCCGATGGTCATGAGGAGCTCGCCCTCGGGAGAGAACTTGAGCACGGCGTGACCGGTGGTGGTGGCGCCGTTGGCCCACGCGTCGGTGATCCAGACGTTGCCCTCGTGGTCCACGTCGATGCCGTGCGGCCAGGCGATGAGCCCCCCGCCGAAGCTGCGCAGCAGGTTACCGTCGGTGTCGAAGAGGAGGATGGGGTCGACATCGGAGCCGACGCAGCTGTTGCGGCCGCAGCGCTCCGCGACCCAGATGTTGCCGTCCAGCGCGATCTCGACGGCGCTGGTCGAGCCCCACTCGCGGCCTTCGGGCAGCTCGCCCCAGCCGTAGATGGGGCGGAAGGGGTTGGTGGTGTTGTGCTGGGCGGCGAGGGGCGATTGGGTGGCCAGCAGGGTCATGGCGGCGGCGGCGAGAATGCAGCGCATCGGACTGTGCTCCCGGGACTGTGGGACGTGTGGAGAAGGCACGGTAGGTGCCGGGAGAGCGTCCGACAAGTGGGGCGGGGTGGGGGGACCTGAAGGAGAGTTCTTTCCCGGACGTATCTCTTAATTGGGCATCATTCATTTCGAGCGGCGGCAGACACGCCCCGAGCCGTCGCCTTCACCCCCCGGAGCACTCTCGCCATGTCATCGTCCCGCAACGATCTCCACCTGCACGAACAGGTCCTTCTGCTGGCCCTGAGGGACCGCAAGGGCACCCTGGAGTTTCTGCACCACCGGACTGCACGGGGGCTCTGCCGGCGGGGCATTCTGCGCCAGACGGAGTCATCGGTGCTGGTGGTCTTCAAGCGCCGGGCCTACCCGACTCTCGATCCCGGTCCGGAGCGGTCGCTGGTTGCGAGGCTGCGCGAAGCGATCGGCGGAGACGGCCAGGTCGCCCCCGAACTCGGTGTCGTGCTCGCGGTGGCACACGCGACCGGCATGCTCGGGATCCACTTCGATCGCAAGCTGCTGTCGCGGCGCAAGGATCGACTGAAGGAGATGGTCGCTGGAAAGCACCTCTCGCCCACGAGACACCAGACGCTGGCGGCCATTCAGGGGACCCATGCCGCCCATGCCGCCGTGGTCACGGCTGTGGCGGCTGAAACGGCGTTTGAAACGGCGGCTTCGGCGGCGGCGGCCTCGAGTTGATCGAGGAGTGTAGCGGGCGGGTAGCCGGCCCGAAGTGACCGCCGGGCCCGATGTCGGCCCGCGGCCGGGTGGCGATCAGCCGCCTTCTTCCTGTCTCCCGGGCGTTTGCCCCCTTCCGCGTGATTGGGTCGCGTTTCGGTTGTCTTCTCCCTGGGCCGGGCGAACATTGGGGTGATCCCAGTCCTCCCCCTCCCGGAGAGCCGTCATGAAGACTGTCGTCGCCGCGTTCCTGACCCTGTTGATTCTGTCCTTCGCCACTCCACCGGATGCCGCCGCGCAGCCGCCGCGCCGTCCCTTCCTCTTTAAAGACGCGCGCGGGGAACTCGCGCAGGCACGGGCCCGCGGCGAGACCGAGGTCGTGCTGGTGATGGCGGCCATGCCGGGCCGGAATGCGCGGTTGGCGGCGGCGGTCGAGGGGATGGGCGGCCGCATCGGCTTCCGCTTCGACGAGGTGGACTATCTGCGGGCGTGGGTGCCGCTGGACCGGGTTGAGGAGCTGGTGGATCACCCGGACATTCACAGTGTGGACCTGTCGATCACGAATCGGTCGCGGTCGTTCGGGATGGCGGATGAGGTGCCGGAGCTGCCGGGGGACACCATCTGGCCGCCCGTCCTCTCCGACCAGCCGCTCAGCAACCGCTACTCCCCGCTCGGCGACATGCGCGCGCTCGAGTGGCGGGAGCGGAACCCGACCTGGGACGGGCGCGGCGTCACGGTCGCCATGATCGACATGCTGCCGGACATGCTGCTGCCCGAGCTGCAGACGGCGCGAAACCTGGACGGCGAGGAGGTCCCCAAGATCGCGGTCTACACCAACGTGCTGGACCCCGAGATCGAGGACAACGGCTGGTGGCTGGACATGGATGACATGGTGGAGGCTGCGGAGGGCGGGTTCGTGTACCGCGACTCGGCGTACGCGGCGCCGCGAGACGGGGTCTTCCGGATCGCGCTGTTCGACGAGGTGAGGGCCGACACGATGGGGGTCTACGGGTCCAGCCTGGAGCGCGATGTCAACCGCGACGGCAACCCCGAGGGGTCGAGCCGGCTCTTCGCGGTGTTGTGGGACGAGGGGGCGGGGGACGTCTGGGTGGACACGGACCAGGATCTGGACTTCACCGACGAGATGCTGATGGGCGACTATGCCGAGCGTCCCGGGTTCGGGGTCTTCGGGACGGATGACCCGCATACGGGGGTTCGCGAATCGGTGGGGTTCGGGGTGCAGATCGACCGTGACCGGGGGCGGGTGGCGCTGAATCTGGGGATTGCGTCGCACGGGACGCTGGTGGTCGGCGCGGTGCTCGCGAGCCGGGGCGAAAACGGTCGCTTCGAAGGGGTGGCCCCGGGTGGGCGGCTGGCGAGCGTGGGTGAAGGCGGATCCGCGTACGGCCAGACCGAGGCCACGATCGTCGCCGCGAGTCACCCGGATGTGGACGTCGTGTACTTCGAGCAGAGTTCGAACATCACGCGCAACTACCTGCTCCGCGACGGCCGCCTCGTCCCGTCGGTGATCGCGGATCGTCTGGTCGAGCGTTTCGGCGCGTCGATCTTCTCCCCCACCCACAACTTCCCCATCCTGGGCGCCATCGACGACATCGTGATGGGGCGGGGCGTAATCGGGATCGGCGGCCACGAGAGCAGGGACAACTTCTTTCTCAACCACGGCGTGCGCGTCGAGCACGACGACAACCTGCTCATCACCGGCGGCTACGGCCCGATGGGCGATGGCACGCTCAAGCCTGACGTGATCTCGCCGTCGAACTACGTGAGCACCTGGCTGGGGTTCATCGAGGGACGCGCGATGGCCGGACTGTTCCAGCTGCCGCCCGGCTACACGATCGCCGGCGGTACTTCGACGGCCACCCCCACGGCCGCCGGGGCCGGCGCGCTCCTGATCAGCGCCGCGCGGCAGGCGGGCATCCCGATCGACCCCTACCGGCTCAAGTACGCGATTACCCGGGGCGCGCGCTGGGTGCCACACATCGCGGCGTACAAGCAGGGCAACGGGGTGGTGAGTGTGGCGGGGGCCTGGGAGATTCTGCAGCAACTGGAGGCCGGCGCGCTGGCGGTGGAGATCGAGGCGCGGGCGCCGGTGGCGACGCCGTACAGTCACATGCTGCCGACGCCCAACACGGGTTTTGGGCTGTATGAGAGGAGCGAATGGAAGGCGGGCGGGCGCGGGGAGCGGACGGTGACGTTCACCCGCACGTCGGGGCCCTCGGGCGACATGACTTTCGATGTCACCTGGCAGGGGAACGAGCACGGCACGTTCTCGTCGCCGTTGACGGTGACCTTGCCGCTGGGGGAGGCGGTCGAGTTTCCGGTCACGGTGACGCCCGCAGGGCACGGTGTCCACACGGCCCACCTCACGCTGGATCACGGTGACGTCGCGGGATACGCCCACAGGATGCATGCGGCCATTGTGGCGCCCGAGCCGTTGAATGCCGCGAACGAGTTCACGGCGAAGAACGAGGTCGAGGTGCCGCGCCCGGGGATGAAGAGCCTGTTCTTCGACGTGCCGGAGGGGGCGACCGCGCTCAAGGTCGACGTGTCGTGGGAAGACCGGCCGGTCACGCTGGGCGTTTTTCGCCCGGATACGCGGGGGCAGCGCGGCGAGATGGTCAACAGCGGCGGGTCGGGGATCACGCAGGTGGTGCCGAGTCCGGTCGCGGGGACGTGGGAGGTGCGCCTGGGCGACATCGCCGACACCCGCACCTTCGACTGGGAGCAGGCGAAGAAGGATGAACCGGTGCCGCCGACCAAGGCGACGCTCACGGTCTCGGCGCTGGCGGTGGATGTGGAGGTGGTGACGGGGGAGACGGTGGTGGAGGGTGGGGCGGGTGGGGGTGTGGGGACGGGGGCGGGCGAGCACCAGGTGTGGATCGCGAACCGGATGGCGGCCTTCGAAGGGGGCGCGGTGACGACGGCGGCGGGGAGTGCGCGGCGCGGGACTCACCGGATCGGGGCGCGTGAGCAGGATGTGTACGAGGTGGAGGTGCTGCCCGGGTCGGAGGCGCTGATGGTTCGGGTCGGGGCGTTGGATGTGAGGGGACAGGGAGGTCGGGGCGGCGAGGGAGCGGGGACGGCCGGGGCGATGGCCGGCGCGGCTCCGGTCGACCTGGACGTTTACGTCTTCGATTGTACGGCGGACGAGTGCCGCGCGGCCCGCGTGGACGGCGACCCGGTTGGGGATGAGGTCGTGACCGTACACGATCCGGCCGCCGGGACGTGGAAGGTGGTGGTCGACGCGGCCAGCGTGCCGGGCGAAGGGGCGACGTACAGCTATCTCGACGTCGTGTTCAATGCGGCGTACGGGACGGTGGCCGTGATCGACATGCCGCAGGAACGCGCGTCGGGTGCGCGCTGGACGACGACGGCTCACGGCTGGGCGGCGATGGCGGCACATGCGCCGGGGCGGGAGCCGTATCTGGGGGTGGTGGTGGAGGGGGAGGCGGGGTACCGGGTGGGGGCGGGGGAGGTGCGGTGAGGGGGGGGGGTGAATGCATGAACGCCCACCTGGTGGTGGCCGCCTGCCGCGGGGGTGGGTTGTCGTCCGCCCCTGTGGCTTGGTCCTGTCCCATTGCGACATGTCCGCGTCCCGGGTTTTGCCGCGGCGGCGTGTGGGCGGGTGATCCCGTCTCCGCTCACGCGACCGCCTCCAGGGCCTCGAGTTCCAATGAGAGCGGCACCTCGGTGTCGACAAACCGTGGGGCGCCATTGGACAGGCGGTCGGGGGGCGGGGCCGGAGGTTGGGGCAGCTTCCGCGACTGTTCCGGCAACGGCGGCGCGCTCCCGATCACCTGACCCGCGCGGGTGAAGAACGCGGCTTTGCCATCACGGTCGAGCGCCATGCGCGTCTTGCCCTCGTGGACGAGGCGGTGGTGACGGCGGCAGAGCAGGATCGTGTTGGCCAGGCTGGTCTCGCCGCCATCGGCCCAGTGCTTGACGTGGTGGGCTTCGGTGAAGCGGCTCGCGCATCCGGGATAGCGACAGCCACGGTCACGTTCCTCCAGCGCGCGGCGGATGTGCGGGGGGATGGTGCGCGTCCGCCGCCCCACGCTCACCACTTCGCCGTCACGGTGGCACATCGCGACCCGCGCGGCGTCGCACGCCATGCGCCGCGATGTCTCCGCGCTGACCCGCACCCCGTCGAGCTCGGAGCGTCCCGTCTCGCCGCGCTCCGCCAGCGTCGCGGCCTCCGTGTGGACCACCACCTGGTAGCGCTCGGCGCGGCTGCCGCTCAGCGGCGCGGCGCGGCCACCATTGCGCACTTCGTCGCCCTCCCCGCCACCGACCCCGTGGCCACTCCCCGCGGCTCCGCCTCCAACCCCAGCCCCCTCCCCGGCGGCCCGGCCACCATCACCCCCGAACCCCGCCGCCAGCGCCCGCTCGGCCACCAGTCCCGCCGCATCGGCACGCCGCTGCCGCCCCCGCGGCCGCGCCTCCGCATCCTCTCCCCGGTACAGCGCGTCGCTCGCCGCCTCGATCGCCCGCATCAGCATGGCGCCGACCTCGGGCTCGAGCCGTCCCCGTACCACGTACATTCCGTCGGCGTCGATCGCCACCGAGAAGGTGCGGCAGCGGTGGCGTGCCTCTTCGGCCGTGAGTTCGCCGTCCCGCGACAGGGTCTTCCAGCCCCGCGCCAGCCATTCCAGCCGGGCGGCCGAGGTGGAGTGCGCGTACTTGAGCAGCGTGGCCTCGGTCCCGGGCGTGGCGACCCGGGTCATGGTGCGCACCTTGGTGTAGGAGAGTTGGCCGCTCTTCATGGCCTCGGCGGTGAGGGGGAGATCCGCGAGCGCGTGGGCGACGCGGACGTTTTCGCGCGCGGCGGCCACGGTGCGCCCGGTGCGCCAGGCGAGCCATTCGGCACAGGAGGCGAAGTGGTCGGCCCAGCCTTCGCGCCGGTCGAAGTCGGCGACGAGGGTGAGCATGTCAAAGGTGGCGATGTTGATGCGGGCGGCGAGTGCGGCGATGCGTTCGCCGAGTTCGAAGAGGTCGTCGGACATGGTGTGGGTCTCCTGAAATGAGGGGTGTGGCAAAGGGTTGAGGTGTGCGTCCCGGCTACAATATATGCGGGGTGATTTCGGCCTCTCGGAATGGCTCAGAAGGCAAGAACGGGGGGTGGGGACGGCATGAATGGGTCACGAGGCCGGCGCGCGCGATCCTGGGGGCTGCGGGGGGCATTGTGGTAACGATCCCGGCCTTCATGTGAGCGCTGATTTCAAAGTGGACATAGTCGGATCGGCCTGAGATCGGACGACTTGGGACTCTGATGCCGGGATGGGACTGAGCAACGGGGACTTGGGACGGCGATCCTCGGCGGGGCCTGCGACAGACGATTTGGTGAGACGGTGAACCCCGGGTGCGCCTGCGATCCGGCGATCTTGGTTCAGGGAAGGCGGGGCCCCACGAGCTCGGAAAATGCCGTCGAGGTTGCGAGAGCGTGCCCCGCCGCCGCGGCAAATCAAGGGACACCCCCATGCTCGGATGGGACGCCCGGGATTCGACCCGCCCGCGCGGTTTGATGATCCTCAGGGAACCGCCGCTTCGACATCGGCCATCGCCGCCCATCCCCCCGCTCCACGACACCCATTCCCCGCGCTCCATCCCTTGACACCGTCAGGCTCGCCACATATCTATCATGCAGTACGACAAACTCATCGAGACCGGCTGAGGGAAAGGCCCTGTGAAGCCGGGGCAACCTGCGGGAAGTGGCATTCCCGCAAAGGTGCCAACTCCTGCGGTGGACGATGTCCGCCGCAAAGATGAGACGCCCGTCGCCTGCCAGGGCGACAGCCAGAATCAACAGGGTGTCGAAATCTCCGGAGTCCGATGAGGCAACATCGAGATCCGGAGAGATCGAAATGACACCGCCCGCCCTGGCTCCTCCCAGGAAGTCCCGACCAGCGGCACGCGTGCGGTCGGCTACCAGGCTCGCACGGTCCGCGCCCCGCCGCCCGCTCGCCGACTCCGGTCACCCGCCGCGCACCTCGGATGCCCCGGCTTCACCCGTTCCTTCCGATCCTCCCGCCACCCGCGGCCGCGTCCGCACCCGCTTCGCCTTCGATCACCTCGGCGGGCGTGAGGTCGCCATCGCATACGAGCTGCACGGCGATCTGAAGACAAGCACCTGTGCGACGAAGATCGGGACCACGTCCCCTCGCCGCGCCACTTTCACCCCAACCCCCGGACCCGCGGCCCGAGCAACACGCCCCGCCGCCGCCCTCCCGACGCTTGTGCTCGGGGGCATCTCGGCGGGACGTCACCTTGGACCGGCGCCATTTGATACGAACCCGGGGTGGTGGCCAGGACTGGTGGGACGCGGTCTGGCCCTCGACCCGGCACGCGGGCCGCTCATCGGCGTCGACTACCTTGGCGGGACCACCGACGCGGGCCAAATCCTCCGCCCCATTACCACCCACGACCAGGCCCGCGCCATCGCGGCGGTACTCGACCACCTGGGCATCGCCCAGGCGTCGTTTGCGGGCGCCTCATACGGCGGGATGGTCGCGCTGGCCTTCGCCGAGCTCTTCCCGGAGAGGACCGGCCAGCTGGTCATCCTCTGCGCGGCGCACCGCACCCATCCCATGGCGACCGCGGTGCGTTCGGTGCAGCGGGCGGCGGTCGCCCTGGGGTCCGACTCGGGTGAAACCGCCCGCGGGCTGTCCCTCGCCCGCGCCCTCGCCATGACCACCTACCGCAGCACGCGCGAATTCGAGGAGCGATTCTCGCCCTTCGCCCTCTCGGCGGGCACCCCCGAGGGAGACCCGGCTCGCTTCCCCGTCGAAGACTACATCGAGGCCCGTGGCGCCGACTTCGTCCGCCGCTTCGACACCGAGCGCTTCCTCGCCCTCTCCGAATCGATCGACCTTCACAGCACCCGTCCCCGCTCGCTACCGGAGCATGCCCTGCTGGTCTCCTTCGACACCGACATCCTGGTCCCGCCGTGGCTCATGGACGAGCTGGCGGCGCGGGAACCCGGCGCGGAATTCGCTCGATCTCCCGCCCGGCACGTCACGATCCCGTCCCTGTACGGCCACGACGCCTTCCTCAAGGAGACCGAAGACGTGTCGGGGTTGCTGCGAGCGGAGCTGGGCGGAGCGAAGGTCGATCCGGTGCCGACACACCCAATAGCTCAACTTCACGAAGAGGAGGCGGCCCGATGATCCGCCAAGGCCACACCAACGGACAAGCCCCCGTCAACAGACGAACCCCGGCCGCCAGCGGACGGTCCCCCGCCCCTGCCGCATCCCCCTCCCTCGTCACCCGCGCCGTCCGATCAGGACTGGGCGCCGACACCGGGCACCGCGCGGTCATGCCGCCTATCCACCTGTCCTCCAACTTCCTCTTCGACTCGCCGGGCGTGTACGACAAGTACGACTACACCCGTTCCGGCAACCCGACGCGCGACCTGGTCGCGGACGCCATCGCGGATCTGGAGGGGGGCTGTGGGGCGGTCGTCACCTCGTCCGGCATGTCGGCGATCTTGGTCGTCACGCGGCTGCTCTCGGCCGGCGACCTGCTGCTGGCGCCCCGCGACTGCTACGGGGGCAGCCACCGTCTGTTCACGGCCGAGGCCGAGCGTGGATCATACCGGGTGCAGTTCATCGACCCGACCGATCCGGCGGCCGTCGGCGAGGCGCGGGCGCTTCGTCCCCGCGTCATCTGGCTCGAGACGCCCAGCAATCCGCTGCTGCGCATCACCGACATCGCGGCGTGGGCGCGGCTTTGCCGGGAGATCGGCGCGATCTGCGTGGTCGACAACACCTTCCTGTCGCCCGTCAACCAGCGTCCCCTGGACCACGGGGCCGACCTGGTCGTCCACTCCACGACGAAGTTCCTGAACGGGCACAGCGATGTCGTCGGGGGGGCGGTGGTGGCGGCGGATCCGGACCTGCTGGAGGAGGTGGCCTGGTGGACGAACGCGGCGGGGGTGGCGGGCTCTCCCTTCGACGCGTACCTGACGCTGCGCGGAACACGCACCCTGCACGCCCGCAGCCGCATCCACGAGGAGAATGCGCTTCAGGTCGTGGCCGCGCTGAGGCGGCACGAGGCCGTCGCCCGCGTGTATCACCCGAGCCTGCCCGAACACCCGGGCCACGAGATCGCCGCCCGGCAACAGAGCGGATGGGGCAGCCTGGTCTCGTTCGAGCTGCGGGGCGGCCGCGAGGCAGTGGACGCCTTCGTCGACGGGCCCGAATGCTTCGCGCTGGCCGAGTCGCTCGGCGGCGTGGAAAGCCTGGTTGCCCATCCGGCCACAATGACACATGCTTCGATGGACGAGCAGGCACAGGCGGAGGCGGGGATCGGGATGGGACTGCTCCGTCTGTCGGTGGGAATCGAAGCGGCCGCGGATCTCGTGGCCGATCTGGAACGGGCCCTTTGCCGTGTGGAGGCGGCTGCATGTCAACTGGTGTGAGCGTACTCAAGTTCGGATCGTCAGTGCTGGAGCGGCCCGAGGACTATCGGTGCGTGTCGGCGGAAGTCTGCGCCGAGATCGAGCAGGGGCACAAGGTCGTCGCGGTGGTGTCGGCGATGGGCAAGACGACCGATGAGCTGATCGCGGCGGTCAGGTCCGTCACCCAGGCGCCCCCGCATTCGCTCCTGGTGTCACTGCTCGCGACGGGCGAAGAAGCATCGGTGGCGCTCCTTTCCATCGCGCTGGCCGCGAAGGGCGTGCGGGCGGCCGAATTCACGACGGCCGAACTGCCGATCTACACCCGGGGCCCGCTCGAGGACGCCGAACCGGTCGGGGTCGACACGGAGAAGATCATGGCGGCGCTGGGACCGGCGGACGTGGTCGTCTTGCCCGGCTTCCTGGGGATGGACATGACTGGTGTGCCGTCCCTTCTGGGGCGAGGCGGCTCCGACCTGACCGCGCTCTTCCTGGGACACGTCCTCGAAGCCGAGGTCCGCCTGGTGAAGGACTTCGACGGGATCTACCCGCAGGACCCCCGCCTGGTGCCCGACGCGGCCCCCTTCCGCTTCCTGAGCTGGGAGGGCGTGAACCGCATCGGGGGCGACGTGGTGCAGATGAAGGCGGTCGACTTCGCGGAGCGCCACCAACTCGGCTTCCGCGTGACCGCGCTGCGGGGCACGGGCACCTGGGTGGGGCCCCTGGCCGGGACCCCACCGGTGGCCAGGGTCAGCTGATCACACGCTTGCCGGGCCGCGCCCGGTACTTCTCGTACAGCGACTTGTGCTTGTTGTCGAGGCTCACGCCGCGTCCCAGGATGAACAGGTCGGTGACCTGCGTCTGGATCTCGAGCGGGTCGCCGTCGGTGATCATGATGTTGGCGAGCTTGCCCTCTTCGATCGTGCCGATGCGGTCGCCGAAGCCGAGCATGTCGGCCGCGTTGCGGGTCACCGCCTCGAGCGCGGCCTCGTGGGGAAGGCCGTAGGGCACCGCCTGCGCCGCCTCGTACGGAAGCGTCCGCGAGGCGGATGAGTTGAAGGTCGCAAACGCGATCTTCACACCGGCCGCGTGCAGTTTGCCGGGGTTGGCGTACGCCTCGTCGTAGGATGCGTCCTGCCCGGCGGGCATCGCCTGCGTCCCCGATAGGATGATGCCGACGTCGTTCTCGGCCAGCCAGCCGGCGATCTTCCAGGCCTCCCGGCCCCCGGTGATCACGAAGCGGATATTCTGGCCCTGTGCCCACTCGGCGGCGTTGCGGATGTTGCGCTCGCCGTTGGCGGACAGGAGGACCGGCATCTCGCGGTTCACCACCTTCGCCATCGCCTCGTTCTTGAGGTCGCGCGGCAGGTCCACGTCGGCCTTCACGGCCTGGTCGTAGCGCCGGGCCGCGTCGAGCCAGTCGTCGAGTTGGGCGACAGCCTCGCGGTAGCGTTCCTGCGCCGCCGACCAGCCGCCGCCGCCACCACCGCCGCCCCGCCTTCCGAAGCGCCCGCCCCCACCCCCCAGGCTCGGATAGTTGATCACCATGGCGGCCCCGGGATCGACCCACATCTCCTCGACCGTCCAGCCGTCGAGCCCCACCAGCGAGGCCTGCCCGGCCACGGTCCCGCCCTGCGGCGCGGCCATGGTCAGCGTGATGCCGTTGGCCCGCGCCACCGGGATGTGCTCGGTGGCGGGGTGGATCGCGGTCGCGGCCTGCAGGTGCGGGTTGAAGTTGCCCTGCTCGCGCGCGTCGTTGGTGACGTCCACGGCGCCGATCTCGGTCAGGCCGAGCCCGGAGACCGCGTCGAACATGCCCGGGTAGACGTGCTTGCCGGCGGCGTCGACCACCTCGGCGCCCTGCGGCGCCTGCACGTTCGGGCCGACCGCGACGATGCGGCCGCCCTCGATCACCACCGTGCCGACGAAGGTTTCGCCGTTCAGGGTGTGGACGGTGCCGCCCACGATGGCGTAGGTCTGGGCCGAGGCCGGGAGGGCGAAGGCCAGCGTCGCGAGGACCGCGACGGCCAGTGCGTAGTCAATCATGCGTTTCATCAGTTCGATCCCCCGTGTTTCTCCATGAGCGCTTCCTTCTCGGCCTCGATGGCGGCCTGGCGCTCACGGTCCATGTCGATGTCGAAATAGAGTCTGCCGTCCACGTACGTCTGGACGCACTTGCCGAACATGCTGAGCGGATGGCCTTCCCAGATGGCCAGGTCGGCGTCCTTGCCCACGTCGATCGAGCCCGTGCGGTCGTCGATGCCGAACTGGATCGCGGGGTTGAGGGTGACCAGGCGCAGCGCCGGCTCCTCTTCCATGTCGCCCCACTTCATGGCCTTGGCGGCCTCCTGGTTGAGGTGGCGGATCTCCTCGCCGGAATCGGAGTTGATCGACACCAGCACGCCGCGCTCGGTCATGAGCGCCGCGTTGTGCGGGATCGCGTCGTAGGCCTCGACCTTATACGCCCACCAGTCCGAGAAGGTGGATGCGCTGCCGCCGTGGGCCGCGATCTCGTCGGCGACCTTGTAGCCCTCCAGCACGTGCTGGAAGGTACGGATCGTGAAGTTGAACTCCTCGGCCAGGCGCATCAGCTGCAGGATCTCGTCGGCGCGGTAGGAGTGCGAATGCACCCAGCGCTCGCCCTTCAGGATCTGCATGAGGGCCTCGTGCTTGAGGTCGCGCCGGGGCGCCACCCCTTGCCGCCCCCCGGCTTCGTACGCGTCCCACTCCTCCATGTACTCGGTCGCGTCCAGGAAGGCCTGCCGGATCACGTCCTGCACGCCCATGCGGCTGGCGGGGTAGCGGTCCGGGCTGCGGTCGCGCTTGGTGTTCTCGCCCAGCGCGAACTTGATGCCCTTGCGCGCCCCGACGCGCAGTTCCTCCGCGTCGGCGCCCCAGCGCAGCTTGATCACCGAGTTGCCGCCCCCGATCGGGTTGGCCGAGCCGTGCAGGATGTTGATCGTGGTGACCCCGCCCGCGAGCGCGCGGTACATGCCGATGTCCTCGGGTTCGAGCACGTCCTCGATCGTGACCATGGCCGACACGTTCACCGACCCCTCGTTGATGCTGAGCGCGGCCATGTGCGAGTGCGCGTCGATGATCCCGGGGGTGACGAACTTGCCCGTCGCGTCGACCACGGTCGCGCCGCCCGGCGCGTCCAGCCCGGTGCCGATCTCGGCGATCTTGCCTTCGCGGACCAGGATGTCGGTGTTCTCGAGGGTGCCGTGCGAGGCGGTCAGCACGGTGGCATTCCGGATCAACGTGACCGCGTCGTCGCGGTAGGGTCCGGTGTTGGCGCTCATGGGGACCGGCGGCGCGGACTCGTCGAAGTCGCTTCCCCGGCCACCTCGGCCCGGAAAGCCGCCACGCCCGCCACGTCCGCGGGGGCCGGCTTCGGCCTCTTCGCCTTCCTCCTCATCTTCCGCGACCTCCTCGTCTTCGCCTTCCTCCTCATCGCCCATCTCGAACATCTCGCCGTCCACGAAGACCACCTCGACGCGCGTCTCCTCGTCGAAGAGGCCGCCGTCGGCGACGACCAGGTTGGCGATCTTGCCCTCCTCGACCGAACCGAGGCGGTCGGCCACGCCGAAGATCTCGGCGGGGGAGAGGGTGAGCGCGCGCACGGCCGCGTCCTCGGCCAGCCCCTGGGCCACGGCGCGGCGCACGGCCGGCAGCACGTCGCCGGGACCACTCAGGCCACCGGAGTAGAAGGCGAACTGGACGCCGGCGCCGGCCAGGGCCGCGGGCGTGGTGGGCGCGCGGTCGTAGAGGCGGAGCTGCGACAGGTTCGGCACGGCCTCTGGGTCGCCGCCAGAGGACATCTCCGGCCAGTCGAGGTTCACCAGCGCGGGGACGCCGTTTTCGGCCAGCACGTCGGCGGCCTCGTACGCGCCCTGCGCGCCGTAGACGATCGGCCGCACGCCCATCTCGCCGGTGGTGGCGAGCGCCCGCCCGATGTCGGAGCGGCTGTCGGCGGGGAAGAGCGCGGGCCAGCCCTCGGCGAACTGCATGCGGATCGGCTCGAGCGCCAGGTCCCACTCGGGGCGCCGCTTGCCGCGCGGGTCGGCCTCGTACGCGTCCCACGCCGCCTGGTAGTGCATGGCGTCGTAGTAGAGCTGCTTGAGGTAGGCGAAAACGCCCATTGAACTGCCCGGGTAACCGGAAAAGGTTCGCGAGCGGTCACGCAGGTTGACCCGCATGGCCACCGGCGTCGCGACCACCATCTGACGCGGGCGGTCGAAGGGGCGCAGGTTGAGGACCGCGGCCTGGCCGGGGACCAGCCCGGCGTGAAGCGTGCTGACCACTGTCGTGAAGCCAGCGTCGCGCCACTCGGCGAAGCGGTCGTCGCCGCCGTCGATGTCGTCGGCCGCGGTGAGCCAGGTGGAGGTGCCGGGACGGTCCTCGGGGCCCCACGAGTGCGGGGGTGCTTCGCTGTCGCCTCCGCCTCCGCCAAAGCCTCCGAAGCCGCCGCCCGCCTCGGAGCCGTGCCCGAGGGTGGTGAGCGCGTCGAAGAGGCCCGGGTAGACGGTCTTGCCGGTGCCGTCGATGACCCAGGCGCCGGCGGGCGGATCGACCCCGCGCCCGACCGCGGCGATGATGCCGTTGTCGACGACCACGGTGGCGCCGTCCAGGGTGGCGCCCGAGACGGTGACGACGCGCGCGTTCTCGATGGCGAAGAGGCGCACGCCGTCGGGACGGGTGGGGCGCGGCTGGGCGTCGAGCGCGGGAGCGGCCGCCGCCAGGATGGTGGCGAGGAGGGGGACGATGGCGGCAAGGAGCGTGGGCGTGCGTGGGGCCCTCGCCGTGCCGGGTTCGCACCCCGGGATTCGTGCCTTCATGGTTGCTTCTCCGGAAGGGGTGATGCGTGATGGGCAACCGATATGGTAAGCTGTTAGCCCGTCAGAGGACACCACCACCATGACCCCACCCCCCTTCCACCTCTTCGGCACGCCGCACATCGTGGCCATGGTTGCCATGCTGGCCGTGCCCGTCGCGCTCTCGGCGGCCGTTCGGCGCCTGGACTCGGAGCGCGCCACCCGGGTCGTGTGCGTGGTCTTCGCGATCGTGATGCTGGTCAATCAGGTGGTCTACTGGTGCTACCGCTACGTAACCGTGGGGGCCAGCACCTTCGTGCGTGAACACCTGCCGCTTCACGTCTGCGGCATGACCGTGCTGCTGTCGGTGGCCACGCTGCTCTGGCGTCGGCGCTTCACCTACGAGCTGCTCTACTTCTGGGGCCTGGCCGGCGCCACCAACGCGATGGTCACCCGGAACTGACCGAGGGCTTCCCCCACTACGTCTTCTTCCAGTACTTCCTCTCGCACGGGGGGATCGTGGCGGCCGCGCTCTTTGCGACATGGGGGCTGGGGATGCGGCCGACGTTCAAGTCGCTGATTCGGGCCTTCGTGGCGATGAATGTCGTGGCGGCCGCGATCGCGTGCGTGAATCTGCTGCTGGACAGCAACTACATGTACCTGTGCGAAGCGCCGGTAACCGCCTCCCCCTTCCTGTTTCTGCCGTGGCCGTGGTATATATTGTGGTTGGAGGTGTTGGTGCTGGTGTTCTTCCTCGCGTTGTATCTGCCGGTCCACCTGGAGCGGCGGTGGGGGGGTGGCGCGGGCGGCGTTCCGGTTTCTCCGGGGCTTGAGGGATCGGCGAAATGAGACCGGACGAACACAGCCCCTGGCGGCAATCATCGTGGTTGCCACTGGCATTGACGTAGCCCGCAACAGGAACTATTTCTTTTTCGATGTCACATTTTTTTCCCCTAGGGTGGAGGGCCTGATCATGGAGAGGATGTTTCTGAAGGAACCACGGATTGGTGTGGCAACGGCGCTGTTGCTTCTCCTGCCGATCGTCGGTTGCGGTGGCGACGAAGTCGAACCCGAACCGACACCCGTCCCGACAACGGTGGAAATCACGCCGGATGCGGTGGAGCTGCTGTCCTCCGGCGCGACGACGGGTCTCAACGCGGTGGTGCGCGACCAGAACGGCAGGGCAATGCCCAACGTGTCCGTGACCTGGACCGGTTCGGACGCGGCGGTGTTTACCGTGGCAGGAGACGGTCTTATCGCGACGGTGACGGCGATCGCGAACGGCATTGGCACGGTGACGGCGACGGCCGGACAGGCGAGCGGCACGGCGACCGTGACGGTCGTTCAAACGCCGGCGAAGTTGGATGTCATCTCGGGGGACGACCAGGAGGCGCTCCTGGGGACGGCGCTGGCGGAGATGCTGGTCGTGCGTGTGGCGGAGCAGACCGGTGGTGTCATCCCGGGGGTTACGGTCACCTTCGCCCCGGCTGATGAGCGCAGCGGGTCGGCAAGTCCGACCGAGGTGGTCACGGACGCGGATGGGCTGGCGGCGACGGTGTGGACGCTGGGAGACGGGCGACGTCAGAGGATGGTCGCCACGGCTGATGAGTTGACGACATCATTCCGGGCCGCCGCCCTGCGCGACCCGCCCACCCCCGACTACACGCTCGTCGGCGACCCCGAGCCCAGCCGCGTCGATCCGCTCGACTCCGAGACCTTCGAGATCAGTGCCCACATGACCAACCTGGGCGACGGCCCGAGTACGGGACCGTTCACGGTTCGGTTCACCGTCGGCGCGATGGAGCTGGAAACCGTCCAAGTCGACCCGATCGAGCCGGATGGGATGGGGACCGCGACCGTCACGGCCGGTCCCCTCGAGGCTGGGGATCATCTCATCGGGGTCGCGATCGATCCGGATGAGGAGTTGGAGGAGTGGGACGAAGCGAACAACCAGGGCCAGGTCTTTGTGACCGCCGTGCCGCACCCGCAGGTCATCGCGCTCGACGATGCCGTGACCTTCGATGGGCCACTTGGCTCTTTACAGCTGTTCCGGGTCGAAGTCGAGGAGCAGGTGAACCAGACGCTCACCGTGCTGCTCAACGGGCCCAACGGTGACGGCGACCTCTTTGTCGATTTTAGCGTTGCTCGTCCCTCGGCCGCCCTGGATGACCGCTTCCAGCGCCGGTGCTACAGCTGGGCAGCCGGGACAGCTGAAATCTGCCAGTTCTATCCAGTGCGAGAGGGTACCTACCACATCCTGGTGCACGCGTGGGCGGCCTTCGACGGCGCTACGCTGGAGGTTACGACCGCCCAAGCACCGGCAGAGGACTTCGCCCTAGAACTGGTCATGGTGAACGAGGGTACCGCGTCGCAGAACGGCATCATCACGCAGGTGGCGGAGCGCTATGAGTCGATGATCGGCCTGGGCGACTTCGATGGGTCGGTGAGTCTCGCAGCAGACCAATGCGCACCCGGTATGCCCGAAGTGACCAGCCAGGACGTGGATGACATTAGCATCTACGTCATGATCGGCACGCTCGACGGTGCCGGCAACGCGGTGGCGATGTCGGGGACCTGTGTCATTCGGACAGGCACCGGCGGCTGGGTCGGGATGCCGGTGGTTGGTGCCGTGGTCCTGGACGAGGCCGATATCGCCACACTGGAGTCGGACGGGGTTCTCGAGGCGGTGTTCACGCGCGAGATGGCGCGCGCCCTGGGGTTCAATCCTCCCATCTGGGATTCACACGGTTTCTTTCAGAATCCGTCGCTCCCCGAAGAGCCCGATGCCGACACCCACATGAACGCCCCCCTGGTGGTGGCCGCCTTCAACGCCGCGGGGGGTGAGGGCTACGCAGGCGCCAGGGTACCGCTCGAGAATGGGGCCATGGAGGGCATTTCCGATGTGTACTGGAGAGCGAGCGTGTTCGGGGACGAAGTCATGACGCCCTACGTGACGGGTGATTCACAGCCGCTGAGCCGGATCACCCTCGAGGCCCTCTACGAAGTCGGCTACGAACTCGACGTGATGACGGCCGATCCCTTCACGCTGGCTGGTGCCAGGTCGGCGCGGCCGCGTGGTCCGAAGAAGTACTACGGCATCGACCTCGTCACGTACAACGGCGGCGTCGCGACGGTGGTGACGAAGAGCCCGGTGAATAAGAAGAAATAGGCAGGGCGCCGGATCCGCGCGCCGGATCCGGACACCAGCATTGCCCTTCCGGCAACCGGCGTCGGCTGGTTGCCGGAAGGGCTTTGCTTGCTTTGTCCCTCCTGTACCTGGCGTGGCCGTGGTGTATATTGTGACTGGAGAGGCTGCAAGCCGAAGTTGTTCGGGGTACGGTCAAGCAGTAAATCACAGTTTACAAAAATGTAAGGCTGGCTTGACAGATGAAGGCAACGATGTGGAGGTTGGGAGCCGCCGGGGCGCTGCTGCTTTTCGCGGCGGCCGGCGCCTGCACGAACGGGGACGACGGCATGGACCCCAATCCGGCGGTCCCCACGACGGTCGACATTTTCCCCGACTCGGTGCTGCTGACCTACATCAACGAGGCGAAGCCGTTCCGCGCAACCGTGTACGACCAGAACGGCAGCCTGATGACCGCGCCCGTATCCTGGTCCGTCTCCGACACTTCGGTCCTCAGCGTGGCCTTTGACTCCGTGAACGCGACCGTGACCGCGGTTGCGAACGGCACCGCGAGGGTTCTGGCCGTCGCCGGCGAGGCCGAAGACACGGTGACGGTGCTGGTGCAACAGAGGGGATCCAGGCTGGAGATCCTGTCCGGCAACGAACAGGAGGGGCTGCAGGGCACGACGCTGTCCGAGCCGCTGGTGGTGACCGTCGTGGACTTTGGTGGCACGATCGCCGGCGGCGTGCGGGTCGCGTTCGCGCCAGACGAGGAAAGCGGCACCGTGAGCGACACCGTGGCGGAGAGCGACGCGGAGGGACGGGCGTCGACGGAGTGGACGCTCGGGGACGGTCGTCGGCAGTCGGTGACCGCCTCGGTGGGCCTGGACCGCCGGAAGTTCTCGGCCACGGCCTTCGCCGACCCTCCCATGCCCGACTACGCGTTGCTGGAGGCTCTGCACTTCACCCGCCTTGATCCGCTCGACACCGACACCATCGAGGTCGGCGCCGTCATCTCCAACCTCGGCGACGGCGCCGGCCCCGCGAGGTTCCCGGTGCGGCTCACGCTCGATGGGGAGACGCTCCGGACCGTGCAGGTCGACCGGATCGCGCCGGGCACCGCCGAGACCGTGACCTTCACGCTGGGCCCGCTCGAGGTGGGCACGCGGCAGGTCGGCCTGGAGATCGATCCTGGGGGCGCGGTCGTGGAGTGGGAGGAGGAGAACAACTCGGCCGCCGGGACCCTGACGGTGGTGCGGCAGCGCGAGGTCAGGCTGGGGGAGCCGGTGACCCTGGAGTCGTCGACGGTGGGCGAGGTCTTCCTCTTCCGGGTCGAGGTGCCGGAAGCGGGGAACGAGGCGCTCAACATCGAACTCTCGGGCGGTTCCGGCGACGCCGACCTCTTCGGGCACTACGACGAGCGTCCGGCCTATCGGTACCAGTACCGGTGCTTCGGCGTCGCCACGGGCTCCGACGAGCTGTGCCAGATGGCGCCCGCCCGCGCGGGAACCTACCACATCGCGGTTCACGCCTTCACGCCCTTCGGCCCGTCCACGCTGACGGTGACCGTCGGCGGGAAACCCGTGGATCCGTTCGACATCGAACTGGTGATTCTGGACGGCGGAACCGGCGAGCAGGAGAGCGCGTTGGCCCGGGCGGCCGACCGGTGGGAATCCGTGATTGCGCGCGACGTCTTCGACTGGGACCACGGGGCCTTCGACCGGGTGCCCGCCGGAACCTGCGGCCCGGGCTCGCCGGAGGTGACCGACGAGGTCGACGACATCCGCGTGTTCGTCACGATCCACGCGATCGACGGGCCCGGGAACACGATGGCGCAGGCGGGGCCGTGCTGGGTGCGTCCCTATCCGCTCGAGGGGGCGGAGGGGATCTGGCTGCAACCCACCCTCGCCGCGCTGGTCCTCGACGAGGCCGATGCCGCGCAGATGGAGTCCGCGGGCATGCTCGAGTCCTTCGTTACCCACGAGATGGCGCACGCTCTGGGCTTCGTTCCCGCGGTCTGGGAGCGCCACGACCGGCTGCGCAACCCGTCCGTGCCGGACAGCCCCGGCGCCGATACCCACTTCGACGGGCCGCTGGCGGTTGCCGCCTTCGACGCCGCGGGGGGGACGGGATACATGCGCGCGAAGGTGCCCGTCGAGAATGGCGGGACGGCGGGTTTCTCCGATTCGCATTGGAGGGAGAGCGTATTCGGGGACGAGCTGATGTCCGCGTTGCTGACGGGCGATGCCCAGCCGCTGAGTCTGATCACGATCGAGTCGCTGTATGATATCGGGTATGAGGTGAATTTGGGGGCGGCGGATGCGTTCGTTGTGCGGGGGGTGGGGGCGAGGGGGGCGGGGGGGGTGGTGATCGATCTGGGGGACGATGTGGCGGCGTGGCCGGTGAGGGTGTTGAGGATGGGGGCGGGGAGGGGGAAGTGATCCGGCGAGGGCGTTGCCTGGATCGAGGGGATCCTGAGGCAGGTGCCATACATGAACGCTCCTATCCTTGACGGAGAAGCGAAGATGAACAAGGTGGCGAAGATCAGTCGGAATTCGGGACTTGCCGGAAGCGTGCTGCTACTGGTGGCGATGGCCGGATGCGGAGGTGACGGCGAGACCCAGGTCGAGGAACCCGTCCCCACTACGGTGCAGATCACGCCCGGGTCGGCTATGCTGGAGTTCATTGATGCAACGCAGGGCTTCACCGCGGTCGTGCGTGATCAGGACGGCAAGGCGATGCCCAACGCGGCCGTGAGCTGGTCGAGTTCGGACGCGTCGGTATTCACGGTGAGCGGGAGCGGATCGACCGCAACGGTGACGGCGGCCGCGAATGGTACGGGCACGCTGACCGCCACCTCCGGGCAGGCGAGCGGAACGGCGTCGGTGGAGGTGGAGCAGCGGGCGGCCCGGATCGTGATTGTGTCGGGGGATGGGCAGGAGGGGCTGAGGGAGGAGCCGTTGTCGGAGCCGTTGGTGGTGCGGGCGGAAGACCAGGGCAGCACTGCCGCGGCGGGAGTCGAGGTCACCTTTACCCCGGGTTCGGAAAGCGGTTCGGTGAGCGAGGGCTCGGTAACCACCGACGCCGACGGGATGGCGACCACCGAGTGGACGCTGGGGACCGCGCGCACGCAGTCGGTTTCCGTCGCGTCGGGCAGTGCGACGGCCGAGTTCACGGCTCGGGCGGTGTCGGAGAACCCGATTCCCGACCTGGAGCTTACGAGCATGACGCTGTCGCGGGACGACCCGGGCGCGATCGAAACGATCGACATCGTCGCCGAGATCACCAACATCGGCGACGCTGCGACGCCGGCGACCTTCCCGGCTCGTCTCAGCCTGGACGGTACTGCGCTGGACACGCATGAATTGACCCAACTCGAACCCGATGGGTCCACGACCCTGGAAATCACGGCAGGCCCGTTCGACGCCGGAACCCACACGATCCAACTGACCCTGGATCCGGACGGTGACGTCGACGAGTGGCAGGAGGACAACAACGCGTCGAGCCAGTCGATTCGGGTCCAGAACCAGCAGGCGCTCGGCCTCGACAGTCCGGTCACCGTTTCGTCCAGCACGGTGAACGAGGTGCTGTTGTTCCGCGTCTACATTACCGAACCGTCCGACGAGGCACTGAACGTCGAGCTTTCGGGCGGGTCGGGCGACGCGGATATGTTCGTCCACTACGGAGAGCGACCCAATCATCACTACAGGTACCGCTGCCTCAGCGGCAACGCCGCGTCGGACGAATTCTGCCAGCTGGTGCCGACCCGCGTTGGCTTCTATCACATTGCCGTGCATGCCTACACGGCCTTCGGCCCTTCGACGCTGGAGGTCACGGTCGGTGGGAAGGATATTGAGACCTACGACGTTGACCTGGTGTTCCTGGACGAAGGAACCAGCTCGCAGAACAACATCATGAGGCAGGCTGCAGAGCGGTGGGAGGCGGTAATCGGCCAGGGGGCCGACGACTTCGACTACTCCGGGAATCCCGCCCCCGCCGGGAATTGCGGCCCGGGATCACCCATAGCCAACGATGTGGTCGATGACATTCGCATCTACGTGACCATTGATTCAATCGACGGCGGGGGTGACAGCGGCGGGAACATTCTTGGGCAGGCGGGACCTTGCAGCTTGAGGCTCGTGGTATTCGAAGATCCCGCTAGCGGGCAGCGTGACACCATCAATCGGCAGGTCATCAGAGGGTTCATACGGCTCGACGAACACGACGTGAGCTTGATGGAGAGCCGGGGTGTGCTGCCCTCAGTCGTCACGCACGAGTTGGCTCACGTGCTGGGATTCGGCACGGTTTGGCCGGCACACGACAGGCTCCGCAATCCTTCGATTCCCGACAAGCCAAACGCGGACACGCACTTCGACGGTCCACTGACGATTGCCGCCTTTGACGGGGCCGGAGGTGCCGGGTACGGGGGGGGCAAGGTGCCAGTCGAGAATTCGGGAGTTCGCGGGTCAGCGGATGGTCACTGGAGACAGTCGGTATTCCAGGACGAGATGATGACTCCGTTCCTGACGGGCGGCACCCAGCCGATGAGCGCCATCACCCTCGAGTCCCTCTACGAGATCGGGTACGAGATCAACCTCAGCGAGGCGGAGTCGTTCGGGCTGTCTCGTGCGGGGTTGGCGGGGATGGCCATGCCCCGCGGGCCGGTGATCTACCTGGGCAACGATATCGCCCGGATCCCGATGATGGGGCTCGACCAGAAGACCGGGCGGGTGGTGAAGGTGATCTATCCTGAGGGGTGGTGAGCAGCAACCGCCTCCGGTTGGTCGCAGAAAGTATAGTAGACATGACATTTTGTGAATTGTGATTTACATCGCCTTCGAAACCCACGGAGAGAGGCAACAGGATGAAGACGACGAAGAGGGGCACACGGAGAGCAGGACTGGTGGCGGTTGCGCTGTCTTGCCTGACGATTACCGGCTGCGGAGGTGACCGTGACGACGGCACGCAGGTGGAGGATCCCGTCCCCACGACGGTGGAGATCTCTCCCGAGTCGGCTACGCTGACCTCGATCAACGCCACGCAGGGGTTCACAGCCGTGGTGCGTGATCAGAACGGCAGGGCGATGCCCAACGCGTCCGTGAGCTGGTCGAGTTCGGACGCGGCGGTTTTTTCGGTGAACGGGAGCGGATCCAACGCGACGGTGACGGCTGCCGCGAATGGTACCGGAATGTTGACGGCAACCTCCGGACAGGCGAGCGGGACGGCCTCGGTGGAGGTTGGGCAGACGCCCGCGAAGTTGGAGATGGTGTCGGGCGACGAGCAGGAGGCGGTCAGGGGGACTGCACTGGCCGAACGGCTGGTCGTACGGATTGAAGACCAGGGCGGGACCGCTATCGAGGGGGTTGCAGTCACCTTCCTGCCGGATGAGGGGCATGGCTCGGTCAGCGAGACCATGGTGGAAACCGACGCGGACGGAATGGCGTCGACGGAGTGGACGTTGGGGATCGATTCTCGCATGCAGTCGCTCGTGGCGTTTTCGGGTGATGCCACGGCCCGCTTCAGTGCCACGGCGACGGCCGACCCACCAATTCCTGATCTGGTCCTTTCGTCCCTTTCCTTCTCGCGGAGCGAAGCGACGATCTACGAGACCGTCGAGATCGAAGCCGTCATCACCAACGGCGGTGACGGGACAGGTCCGGCTACCTTCCCGGTACGGGTCACCGTCGAGGGACAGTCGGTCGAATCGGTCGACGTCGAGGCGCTCCAGCCCGGTGGTTCCACGACCCTGACGCTGGCAGTTGGCCCATTTGCGGAGGGCAGATACCAGATGGCGTTGGCGGTGGACCCCGATGGCGAAATCGAGGAGTGGGATGAGAACAACAACTCGGGCGCGGGGCTCATAGTTGTTGTTGGGCAGCAGGTGATCTCGCTGGGCGAGTCCCTGGAGCTTTCTTCGGCCTCGGCAGGACAGATCATGCTCTTCCGTGTCGAGATCGACGAAGCGTCGGACGAGGCGCTGAACGCCGAGCTTTCAGGCGGGGACGGTGACGCCGACCTGTTTGTCCATTTTGCCGATCGTCCCGACAACCAATACAGGTATGGGTGTGTCAGCCTAGCCCCGGCAACCGACGAACAGTGTCAAGTGGTGCCGACCCGGAAGGGGGTCTATCACGTGGCTGTTCACGCGTTTAGTGCTTTCGGTCCTACAACCCTGACGGTCACCGTCGGGGGCAAGCCCGTCGAGGACTACAACATCGATCTCGTGTTCGTCGACGGTGGGACCACGGCGCAGGACGATATCGTCAGGGAAGCGTTCGAGCGATGGGAGTCGGTGATCGCCAAGGGAGCTAGTGATATCGACTTCTCCGCTACCCCATCCCCCCCGTGCGGACCGGGGTCGTCGGTCGCCACGGACATCGTCGATGACCTTCGGATCTACGTTACCATTGATTCGATCGACGGTGCGGGTGGAAGCGGCGGCAACTCTGTCGCGGAGAGTAGTATTTGCCTGTTGCGAGCTTACGGCACCACTCCTAGAATCTGGGAGGAAACAATCACTGGCTACATTCATCTTGACGAGCATGATGTGGGCCAGATGGAACCGGACGTGCTGCGATCCGTCGTCCTGCACGAGATGGCGCATGTGCTTGGCTTCGACCCCGTGGTCTGGGACGTCCATGGCCATCTCAAGGATCCGTCGCTTCCCAGAAACCCTGAAGCGGATACGCATTTTGGTGGTTACTTGTCGATAGCCGCCTTTGACGCCGCCGGTGGCACGGGGTACGAGGGCGCCAAGGTCCCTGTGGAGAATGGCGCAGTGCTCGGATCCTCCGACAGCCACTGGAGACAGTCCGTATTCGGGGACGAACTCATGACGCCGTCCATCACGGGCACGTCCCAACCGCTGAGTCTGATTACCATCGAGTTGCTCGCGGACCTCGGGTACGGGGTGGACCTCAGCCAGGCCGAGTCATTCTCCCTGTCGGATGTGGGAAGTGCGGGAACGGCAATGCCCCGTGGACCGGTGATCGACCTGAGCAACGACATGGGCCAGGGCCCTATCGGATTGTACGACATGAAAACCGGAAACGTGCGGATCATCTATGGATCGCGCTAACCCTCACCGAATCAACAACACACGCCGGGTCACCGGGTAGAGCCACTCCACGCCCCGCTCGGTGACCACGGCGTCGTCCTCCAGTGGAATCCGCACCTTGGCGCCGCCCCACTCGGGGTTCGCCGTGTAGGCAAATAGCTCAACCGAGATCAGCGTGCCCGGACGCAGCTCGTAGGTCATGCGCGTCGGGTTGAAGAAGGCGAGTGACGGACCTATGCCGTGTCCCCAGTTGCCCACAGAATGCGGTCCCAGCACCACGTCGGTCACCTCGGGGTCGTCGGTGGGCTGGTTGAAGTCGATCCGGTTGAAGCCTGCCGCCTCGAGCGCGGCCCAGGTGGCATCGAGGGCCTGCGCGGCGGTGGGCGCGGGCTTGATCGACGCCTTCATGATGTCCCGCACCTCCGTGGCGCGCTCGAAGGCGTGCCGGATCCCCGGGGGGGCCTCGGTCTCACCCTCGCGGAGCACGTACGCGACCCGTTTCATATCCGTGTAGAAGTCGAGGAAGCCGACCCCCCAGTCGATCATGAGGAGGTCGCCGCGCTGGATGATCCGGTCCGACGAGATGGCCTCGATCCCGCCGGGGCCCGTGATGTAGACGGACGGCATGTCGAAGGATGACTCCAGGCCGCGCGCGAGCAACTGGTCCCACATCCACCAAGCCACGTCCTCAAGGGCGGTCACGCCGGGGGTGATCACCTCGTTGGAGAAGGCGCGCTCGGCGATCTCGCGGCTGATCTCGCCCGCTTCGGCGAAGGCGGCGATCTCCGAGGCGGTGCGGGTGGCGCGGAAGTTCGAGACGAAGCGCTCGGCGGAGACGAGACGGTCGGCATACGGGGCGCCGAGGATCTCGCGCAGGTGGAGGTATGAGGTGTGGGAGAGGCCGTCGGCGCCGCCGATCGAGGCGGCCATGTTCACGCCGATGCGTTCGGGATTCCGTTCGGTGACGTATTCGGCCAGCGAGGACGCGCTGCCGAAGTGGTCGTAGACGCCGCACTGCTCCAGCATGTAGCCGCCGACTCCCAGGGCGGCGCGTTCGGTGCGCTCGCCCCGGTCGGTGAAGACGTAGTAGGCCCAGTCGCCCACGTAACCGCGCCCGAGCGCCTCCCATAGGGGGTCGAGCAGGCCCTCCCGCATGACCACGATCCACATGTCGAGGTCGTTGTCGTGCATGGCCTTGGGGAGGATGAGGTCGAACTTCTCGGCGCGGATCTGGCACATGCGCTCCCAGCGGCGGCGGGCTTCCTGGGCGGTGGTGGGTGGTGCAAGGGCGGCGAAAGTGGCCGCGGCGATTGAGGTGAGGGTGATGGCGCGCGTGACTCGGCGGGTCGGCTGTCGCCGGGGCGAGTCCATGGCGAAACGGGCCGCGGTTCGGAACCTCATCGCACCGCCACCCACCCCGACCGCACCGTCCCCCCCTTGTCCGACTCGGCGGTGACCCGCACCGCCCTTTCCCCGCCCGTCGCGCGCACAACCCAGGTCACCGTGTGCGACGACTCGGTCACCGCCTCCAGGAACGGATTCGACCCGGCCAGGTGGGGAATCACCGTGCGAGCAGTCCCCTCCACCAGTTCCAGCCCCGGATACGTCAGCGTAACCGACGGTGAGCGCACCACCTGCCGGTCAATCCGCCCATCCGGCCGCTCCCGCCCCACCGCTCCCCGATCCGTCACGCTGGTCGGCAGAAACCCCGTATTCGTCACCGTCGCCTCCACGCGGAAGGTGCCGTCACCCAGCGCCGTCACCACCGGGTCGCCCACCGTGACCAGGGGGCCCTGCTCGGCCAGGTACAGGATCCACGGCAGCTGCTGCGCGGTCTCCTCCTCGAGGAACTCGGGCGGGGGATTCTGTCCCCAGAACTTCGAGTGCCAGCCGCCGATCTCGACCGCGCCCAGCTGTGGGTGGTCGAAGGCGTTCCAGTCAGAGAAGTAGCGTCCGTCCAGCTCCTCGTCGTTGAAGCGGTGCTGCTCGGGCTGGCTGATCTCGCCGTCGCCGTCGTAGTCGGTCACCCACGCCTCGGGTCCCGGCGAGAGCTCGGGCACCCACCCGATCACGCCGTGATCCCAGTACCCCCACGAAATCAGCGTGCCGTAGCGGTGCTCGGTGGGATGCGTGGCGCTCGGCACCACGGGGCGGCCGGTCGAGCGCGTGTACTCCTCGCCCAGGTGGATGATCAGGGACAGGTCGATTTGCGGGAAGAGCGACGGGGCGGACGCGGATGGCAGACGGTACACGAACCCGCCCGAAGTGTGCCCGTGCACGATGCCGGTAATGTTCCGGTGCCCGTTGATGAACTCGGCCGCCGCGCGCGTCTCGGGCTCCGAAAGCGGGTAGTCCCCCGCGCCCGGCTGCTTGTGCACGCGCTCCCAGTTGCGCGGGAAGTTGCGGTTCATGTCGATGCCGCCGATGCCGTCCTCGTTGATGGCGCCGTCGCCGTCGTTGTCGATGCCCTCGCGCATGGTCGAATAGCGCGGCCCGGGGAGTTGCCGCTCGGGATCGCGCACCAGGATGCGGTCGTCGTCCGGGTGGAGCGTCCAGTCGCCTTCATCGTCGCGGTAGCGGATCTGCGTGATCCAGCCGTCGCCGTCCAGGTCCTCCGCGGGGTCCTCGTCGGCGGTACCGTCCTCGTCGTCGTCGACGGGGTGGGTGGTGCTGCGCAGCGACTGGTCGTGAATGAGCGCGAGGTCGGAGCCGTCGGGGTTGAACTTGGGACGGATGTAGAAGGCGCGGAGATCGAGCAGGGCGGTGACGCGGGGGTCGGAGCCGTAGCCGTTGAGGAGGTGGCCGATCAGGTGGGTGGCGACGGACGAGGCGGTCAGCTCGCCCGCGTGGATGCCGCCGTCGACGTAGAGCGCGGGCTTGTGGGCCGCGGGGCCGGTGGCCTCGTTGGTGATGGTGATGACCATGAGGGGCTGGCCGCGATAGCTCTCGCCGACCTGGTGGAGTTCGGTGAGATCGGGGTACAGGACGTGGAACTCGCGCAGGATCTGGTTGGTCTCGGCGGCCGTGTAGAAGCGGTTCCAGTCGACCGTGCCGTCGGGGGAGACGAGGGACGAGGACTGGGGGGCGGCGGGGGCGGGGGCGAGGGTCGCGAGGGTGAGGGCCAGTGTGGCGGTGGCGATGCGGTGCATGGGAGTCTCCGTGAGGTAGTCGGGATCAACACGAAGCTGGGGGTTGCGCCGCGCCGGGGGCAAGCCGGTAGCGGGCGCTCCTGGATCGCCTACCCCTCTTCCAACTCCTCCGGGTTTCGACGAATCCCAGAATCTGCCCGTCGGGATCGAAGACACTCCACAAGACACCGGGCAGTTCTTCACCCGGTGGCTCGAATTCCTCGACCCAGAGGTAGTCCAGCGCATCGGCCATGACGGAGGCAAAAGCTGGCAAGTGCTCGCCAACCGGCACGGGCTCAAGTCCCCTGCGCCCGCTCTCCCTGGCTTCCGAGTCCACGAGCCGGGAGACTCTCGCCTCGATGTATCCCTCGACATGCGCCGCGGTCGGCGCACGAATCACGTGATCCCGGCGGACAATCCGAGCCAGCGAGCCGTCCTGCGCAAACACCTTGATTTCGTAGCGATTTGTCGGGCTGACGACGATCTGTTCACCCCAGGGTTCCCTGATCAGCGATCGCCCGAAGATCACAGCGTAGATTGTCAGGTTTTCGGCATCGATATGTCGTTCCAGCCCGGGGTGCGTACCCAGTGAACTCTTGAATTCGCCCTCCGCATTCCTGAGTTCGACCGCCACGGTGTCGTTTCTTGTGAAGCCCAGGGAAGAGCCGGCCAGAATCGAGCCGTCGCGCAGCACTGCCAAGGGGAAAATTGCGTCGCCCGGTAGATCATTCCCCCAGACGTCCCATCGTTCCGGGCCGGCCGGTGCAGCGGCTGGCGGCATCGGGTAAGTTCAACCGGGGCGCTTGGCTCAGTTGGTTCAGAGCGCCTGCCTTGGCGATCCACACGAGGTGACCACATGCAGCTTGGCAATCGGGTTCAGGAGATTCGGGACCGGCCAAGCACCTTAAGCCCGCAGCCCATCGGCCTGTTGGGCCTCGGCATCTACCTGCCCGAGCGCGTCATGACGAACGACGAATGGACGGAGTACGTCGACACCTCGGACGAATGGATCGTGTCGCGCACAGGCATACGCACGCGCCGAATAGCAGGAGATGAGGAGAGTACGGCCGATTTGGCGCTGGCCGCAGCCCAGGCAGCTCTGGCCGACGGCGCCTTCGAGCCTGCGGATATCGACGAGATCGTCCTTGCGACCGACACGCCCGAGGTCTTCATCCCCGATACGGCGGCGTACGTCCAGACTCGTCTCGGCGCCGGCCACATCCCTTGCTACGACCTGGGCGGCAGCGGCTGTGCGGGGTTCGTGCTGGCGCTGGACATCGCGCGCTCGCGGGCCCTCGCGGACGGCCGCCGGGTGCTCGTGATCGGCGTGGAGCTCCTCACCCGGCTCATGGACTGGGAGGACCGCAACACCTGTGTACTCTTCGGCGACGCGGCAGGCGCGGCGGTCGTCGGACCGGGCCCGGGCGCGGTCGAAATCGTGGCCGCCACGGCGGGAACGGACGGCAGCAAGAGCGACATTCTCGGGGTGGAGGCGGGCGGCACGCGCATGCCCACCACCATCGAGCGGGTCGAGCAGGGGCTCCACAACCATGTCGTCATGCGGGGACGGGAGGTTTTCCGCGAGGCCGTCAGCCGCATGAGCGCGGCGTCCCACCAGGTGCTGGAGAAGGCCGGCGTCTCCATGGACGACGTGGCGCTCGTCGTGCCGCATCAGGCCAACCTGCGGATCCTGGATGCGGTGAAGAAGCGGCTGAACCTCCCCGATGAACGGGTCTTCGTCAACGTCCAGGAGTACGGCAACACAGGCTCGGCGTCCGTGCCCCTGGCCCTGTGGGAGGCCCGCGACCAGGGGCGGATCAAGCCCGGTGACCTGGTCCTGCTGACCGCTTTTGGCGCCGGGTTCCATTGGGCGGCGGCGCTGCTGCGGTTTCCGGCGGTCCGTGGCTGATTTCCCCGGTCCGCGAGGAATCCCGTAGGTTCAACCGGGGCGCTTAGCTCAGTTGGTCCAGAGCGCCTGCCTTACAAGCAGGAGGTCGCTGGTTCGAATCCAGCAGCGCCCACTAGCCCACATACCCCCGCAGCCGCTCCACCTGCGCGTTATCCCCCAGCACGACCAAGTCATCCCCCGCCTCCAGTCGAATCGACGCGTCCGGATTGAACGTCGCCTCCTCATACGGCTGACCATGCTTGTGAATCGCGATCACCAGCAGCCCGGTCCGATCCAGAATCCGCGCCTCGCCCAGCGTGCGCCCGACCAGCTTCGAATCCGCGCTGACCGTCGCCTGGTCGATGTGCCGTGACAGGTGCCGTCCCTTCTCGCTCGTGTCCATGAACGACGCCACCGAGGGCCGCACCAGCACCGAGGCCACCCACACCGCCCCCGTCTTGTTCGGGCTCACCACGTGGTTCGCCCCGGCACGGTACATCTTCGCCGTGGTCGACTTGCCCTCGGCCCGCGCCACGATCACCAGGCGCTCGTTCAGGTCGCGCGCCGACAGACACACGAAGAGGTTGTCGGTGGCCGCCGAGAGGCAGGTCACGAGCGCCATCGCCCGCTCGATCCCGGCTTCGCGGAGCATCCGGTCGCGGGTCGCGTCCTCCTCGATGATCACGGCCTCGGGGTTGAGTTCGCGCAGGGCGCCGATCGCGTCCTCGTCACGCTCGATCACGACGAACGGCTGTTCCGCGCCGTCGAGTTCCCGCATGATCTGCTGCCCCATGTTCCCTCCGCCGCAGATGATCACGTGGTCCTTCATGCGGCCGGCCTGCTTCATGGTTCTTCGCCTCTTGTAGGTGTTGCGCAGGTCCATCCGGACCAGCGCCGCGGTGATCAGTGCGAACCACGCGCCCAGCGCCGACAGGCCGCCCACCAGCATGCAGACCGTAAACACGCGGCCGGTCTCGCTGAGCGGGTGGACTTCGTGGTAGCCGACCGCGGTGATCGTGATGATCGTCATGTAGAACGAATCGGCCCAGTTCCAGCCCTCGATCCAGGCGTAGCCGATCGTTCCCACGACGATGAGCAGCACGACGAAGGCGACCACGATGGCCACCTGGGAGCCCCGGAAGATCATGCGGGGAATATCCGCCCGGCCGGGCTGTCTGTCCACACCCCGGCGATGCGGATTTGACGGTCTGCCTGCCCGGGTTTACGGTTGTCCGATGGCTTCAGATCCTCCCGCCGCGAGTCCGCTGCCGGCTGCACCGGTCCGCGACCTCTTCGCGCGCCGAGTTCCGCACATCGTCGCCCTCTACGCCGGGGCCTCCTGGGGTCTCATCGAGTTCACCAGCTTCGCGGTGGACGAGTTCCTGCTGTCGCCGCACTGGACGCGCGTGGTCCTGGTCACGCTCTTCCTGCTCCTGCCGAGCGTGATCCTGCTGGCGTGGTTTCACGGAAAGCCGGGGCGCGACCGGGACTCGCTGGCCCGAACCGAGAAGATCGGGATTCCGGTGAATCTGGTCCTGTGCGTGGCCGCGCTGTGGATGCTCTTCGGGGGCGTGGACCTCGGGGCCGCGACGACTACCGTCACCGTGGAGAACGAGGAGGGGGAAGAGGAGCAGCGCACGGTCGCCAAGTCCGAGTTCCGCAAGGCCACGGCGCTCTTCCCCTTCGACCTCGGCCCCGGCATCGGTGAGGACGGGACGTGGCTTTCCGGCGCGGTTCCGGAAGCGCTCGTGCTCGACCTCATGGCCGACGACTTCTTCAACGCGAAGCCCCACATTCTCTTCGGCCCGCGCCTCACGGAACTGGGGTTTGCCGACTTCCGAGACGTGCCGCTCACCCTCAAGCAGGAGCTCGCGCAGGAGGTGTACGCCGAGTTCCTGGCCGCCGGCGAGATCGACCGGACCGGCGACCTGTACCGCGTGACGCTCAGGGTTCACCGGGTGGACAACGGATCGCTGGCGGGCGAGGCCGTCCAGGAAGGGACGGACCTGCTTGCGCTGATGGACGAGCTCTCCGTGGCGGTGAAGGAAGCGGTCGGGATTCCGGACCGGGAAGAGGTGGAGGACCTTGCGCTTCGCGAGCGGCTCTCCGACGACGACACCGCCGTGGAGGAGTACTTCAGGGGCTCGGAAGCGGCATTCGTCGAGAATGATCTGGACGCGGCCATCGAGCTCACCACAGCCGCGACGACCCGCGATCCGACCTTCGCCGTGGCCCAGTACTCGCTGTTCGCCTACCTGCTCAACGCCAACCGGTCCGAGGAGGCCGTGGCCGCGATCGGGGTGGCCATGGAACACCTTTACCGGTTGCCCGAACGCACCCAGCTGTACGTGAAGACCGAGTACTACTTCGCGGTCCAGCAGGTCGAACAGGCGGACGCCGTCACCAGGATGTGGATCGGGCTCTACCCGGACGACCAGTACGCGCTGACCTATCGCAGGCTGATGCAGGACCTCATGGGCGATATGGAGGGAGCGCTGGCGACGCTGGAGACCATGTACCGTCTGGACCCGCGCAACGGCGGGCTGCTCAAGGAGATTGCCGACGCGCACCGGGGGATGGGCAACGACGAGCAGGCGCTCGCGGCGCTCGGCGAGTATGTGGACAGGTTCCCCGAGGACGCGACCGGGTACGCGAGTCTCGCCGCTCTCCAGAAACGCCTGGGAGACTACGACGCCGCGCGGGACAACATCGGCGTGGCCATCCTCATGGAGCCCATGTCGGCGGGGTTCGCGGCCCAGCTCGCGGCGCTCGATCTGGACGCGGGCCTCTTCACGAACGCGAGGGAGGGGTACCGGCGCGCGCTGGAGGCGGCCCGGACCCCGGCGCAGAAGGCCGACGTGCTGGAAGGGATCAGGAACTATCACGGCCGCCGGGGCGAGATCGGGCTGGCCGTGGAGGCGATGGACGCGTGGCTCGAAGAGGCCACCGGCTTCATGAGCCCGATGATGCTCACCCTGTCCCGGGGCGATGGCATCTCCATCTACCTGAACGCCGGCCGCGTGGCCGACGCATCCGCCCTTCTGGAAGAGGTGAAGACGGAGCTGCAGCCTCCGTTCAACGAGCTGTTCGTTCCCGTCTTGACGACGCTGGTCACACTGGAGACGATGGGGCCGGAGGCCGCACGCGAGGCGCACCGCCGTGCGGCTGAGGTGGTCGAAACACAGGGGCTCGATTTCCATGCGACTCTGCTGCGGGATATGGGCAGGATTCTGGAACGGGAGGGAGACTTCGCGGCCGCGGCCGAGAGCTACCGGGAGGCCATGGTCGCGGATCCCGGCCGCAACTACCACCTCGACGCGGGACGTGCACTGCGCCTGGCCGGCCGGTTGGACGAGGCGGAGACCGAACTGCGGGAAGCGCTGCGCCTGGTTCCGGGGGGTCCGCGCACGCACCTCGAGATGGCGCTGCTGCTGGAGGGGCGGGGGGATGTGGAGGGTGCGGTCGAGCACCTGATGAGCGCGCTGGTGGCCTGGGAGACGGCCGACGAGGACTACGGGCCGGCGAGGCGGGCACGGGCGAAGTTGGCGGAGCTGGAGGGCTAGACTCACGCGGACCCTCGCGGCCTCTCGGTCGCCCCTCCCCGATGTAAATCACACATTACAGTGTGTCATGTATAGTATACATATTGCTTCCGCGGACGCCATGCGTTGCTCTCAGCCGACCGGCGTTCCCCGGCGGCTTGCCGAGACCCAGCGGGGGAGGTAGCGTTCCCCCATGGAAACGCCGCAAAACCATCCCCCTCCAACGCCCTCCAGGGTTCCCCTGACACGCTACCTGATTGAGCGGCGCGTTCCCCACATCGTGGCCATCTACGCGGGTGCTTCGTGGGCGCTGGTCGAGTTCACGGACTTCGCCGCGGACGAGTTCCTGCTCTCGCCGCACTGGACGCGCATGGTCCTGGTCACGCTGTTGCTGATGCTGCCGAGCGTGCTGATGCTCGCATGGTTCCACGGCAAGCCGGGACGGGACCGGGACTCGCTGGCCAGGACCGAGAAGATCGGGATTCCCGCCAACGCGGTGCTCTGCGCGGTCGTGCTGTGGGCACTCTTCGCGGGAGAGGAACTGGGCTCGGCCACGAGGTCGGTCAGGGTGGAGACCGAGGAGGGGACCATCACTCGGGAGATGACCAGGCCCGAGTTCCGCAAGCGCACCGCGCTCTTCCCGCTCGAACTCGGTCCCGGCCTCGCAGCGGTCGAGTTGTGGACCGCCTACGCCGTGCCGCTGGCCATCGAGTACGATCTGATGCCCGACGACTTCTTCGTGCCCGTGACCTTCGAAAGGTTGAGATGGAGCCTTATCGAGGACTACCCCGACTTGCAGGGGATTCCGCTGGCGCTCATGCGCGAGGTCGCGCGGGACAACTACGCCGGGTTCATGACTGTCGGCGAGATCGACAGAGTCGAAGACCGCTACCGAGTCACCTTGGCCGTCCATGAGGTCAACGGCGGGAATGTCCTGAACGACAGCGTCTTCGAAGGGAGCGACCTCCTGGCGCTCGCTGACGGGATGTCCGGTCTGGTGAAGGGCGCGCTGCGAATCCCCGTTCGCGACGGCGTCACGGACTCTCCCGTCCGCCAGTTGCTGACGGAAGACGACGCGGCGCTGGCGGAATTCGTCAAGGGCGTGATGAGACTGACCGACCGCAGCACCAGCATTGAACACCTAAGGGCCGCGGTGACGCTCGATCCCACCTTCACGGCCGCCCACCTGGAGTTGTCCTGGCGGTTGACCGGTCCCGGCCGGGACGACGAGGGGCTCGCGGCGATCCAGGCCGCGATGGAGTACCTCTCCCGCCTTCCGGAACGCGCCCGTTTCGAGGTGCGGGCCGATTACTATGGGCGGACCGGGGAAGACGAGAAGGCCCGGGACATCGTGGACATGTGGCTGGATCTCCATCCCGAAGACCTCGACGCGCTGCTGGCTCAGAGCCTCCTGCAGATGTCCGAGGGCGACTGGGAGGGGGAGCTGGCGACGCTGGCCGAGATGTACCGCCTGAATCCCGGCAACGGTGACGTCCTGATGAGGATGGCCGGGCCGCATGAAGAGCTGGGACAGTACGACAGCGCGGCGGCGGCTCTGACCCGGTATGTGGAGCGGTTCCCGGACGACGAGACGGGCTACGACAATCTGGCCCGTTTCCGGCAAAGGCGCGGGGAGTACGAGCAGGCGCGGACCCATCTGGAGAAAGGCCTACTCCTCCACCCGTTTTCGACGGACCTCGCCCGCGGCCTCGCGAATCTGGACCAGCGGACGGGACGATTCGACGAGGCCCGCGCGGGTTACGAACGTCTGCTCGACCGGGCACGCACCCCGGTTGAGAAGACGAACGCGCTGTCGCGGATGAAGTGCCACCACCACTTCCGCGGGGAGATGCAGGACGCGGTCCGCGCCGCGAGCGCCTGGCTCGTCGAGGCGTCGGCTTACATGAATCCGGAGTGGCTTCCCGATGTCCGGTTCGGGGACCTCTTCATCTACCTCGACGCGGACCGGTTCGGCGAGGCGGCCGATCTCCTGGAGGAGTTGAAGGCGCGGACCAGCCCGTGGTTCAGCGACCACCTCGCGCCGCGCGCGGAGGTTCACATCGCACTCGAAACCAGCGGCGTGGAGGCCGCCCGCGAGAAGTACGGCGAGTGGGTGCGGCTGCTGGAAGCGAGGGGGTCCGAGGGATTTTCCCGATCGGCGGTGAAGGAGGATCTGGGGTTGATCCAGGACCGGGCCGGTGACCATGCGGGCGCCCTGGAGAGCTACAGGGCGGCGATTGCTCTCGGGTCGATTCAGTTGGAGTGCTTTACGGGTGTGGGTTTCGGCAACATGCATCTCGGTGCGGGGCGGGCGTTGCGGAAGATGGGCCGCCTGGACGAGGCCGAGGCGGAGCTGCGGGAATCGCTGCGGCACTACCCCTCACTGCCGGGCGCGCACCTGGAGCTGGCGCTGGTCCTGGAGGCTCGCGGGGACAGGGCGGGCGCCGTCGAACACCTGGAACGGGCGCTGGCGGCGTGGGAGAATGCGGACGAGATCTTCGAGCCGGCGCGGGAGGCGCGGGCGAAGCTGGCGGAGCTGGAGGGTAGTGTGTAATCGTTACACACCCGGTCGGAACCGCCCCGCCTACCCCCCCTTCACCAACCGATACCGCACGATGTACTGCACATCCAGCTCGTCCATCTCGATCCCCCAGACCGTGTCGCCGTCGATCACCGCCACCCTCACACCTGCCGGGAACAGGGCCCGGGCCAGGGGGACGCCTTCCGCATCGAGCACCCACGATTCCGTCATCGATTCCCCATCTTCCGACTCGACCGGGTCGAAGCGGCGCAGCCAGATGGTGCCGTCGGCGGCCTGCATGGCGCCAACCACCGCCGGGAGATACGCCGGGCGGTACATCGCCTCGCGGATGTCGGCCTCGTCGACAGAACCTCCCCAATCCTCGACCATCGCGGCGACCGCGGAGTCGAAACGCTCGGCCGGAAGGGGAACGGGGTCGTAGGGGATCGCCGCGGTGAATACGGTGTCTCCGTCCAGCCCGAACTTCGTGACCTTCACGGTGGCGTCTCCGGTGCCGGTCCAGGCGCGGGCCTCGAGGACGAGCAGGCCATCGCCGCCGATCGACGTACTGTAGCTATCGCCGAATGGCTGGTTGCCGTACGTGCCGCCGGTGCCTTCGTCGTTCAAGAGCGCGAAGATGTCGTGGGACTCGAAGGGCATGGCCCAGATGCGCGACAGGATGGCGCCGTCCGCGTCCATGTGCGCATACGCCGACTCCTTCAGCGTTCCGGTCGCAATCGCGTGCGCCCACATCGGGGCGGTGCCGACAAATGTTCCGTCGCGCAGCGGCGTTCCGGGGCGCGGAGGAGCTCCACCGGGGCCTCCGAATTCCACCTTGGGCGACACCGACCCAAGAAACGCTCCGTCCAGGTCGAAGTAGCTGACGCGATAGGCGTCCATGTCCCAGACCCACAGGGAGTCGCCGAAGAAGCCCAGGCTGGAGGCCTGCTCGAACTCGCCGGGGCCTTCTCCTCTTCTTCCGATGTTGCCGGCGGGTTGGCCCTCCGGCGTCCAGCGTCGGACCGTGCCCTCTCCCCACTCGAGCGTATACAGCAGTCCGTCCGGCCCCAGGGCAATATCACCGATGAATCCGATGATGTACTCGGGGTCGTCGACCGAACCGATCCTGAGCTCGCGCTCCGACAGCGTCCAGACGTTGTTTTCGAAGGCGTCGGGCGTGGAGCCGGCGTCGGTCTGGCATCCCCCGGCGATGAGCAACGCCATGAAGAGGGCGCAGAGCCGCGCGGCGGAGCGAGGTGGATACGGCATGATCCGCGGTGGTGGAGCTTGCGGCATTGTGTTCTCTTTTCCGGGGTTGGGGGGGGAGGACGGGAATCACGACAATATTAGTTCTTGCTGGAGACTTGCAATGCCAAACCGCTTTCGCGGCGCCGTTCCGGGACAGAACCCGCGCCCTGCCCCGTGGTACACCATCGCGGCCGCGATGGTCCTCTTCTTCACCCCACCCCCCGCCACCGCCCAGGGCACCCTCGAGGGCACCGTGCGCAGCGCCTCCACCGGCGCCCCCCTCCCCGGCGCCCAGCTCCGCATCCCCCCCCTCAACCTCGCCGCCCTCGCCGACCCGGACGGCCAATACGAGATCACCGACATCCCCGCCGGCACCCACACCCTCGAGATCTCGCTGATCGGCCACACGACCGAGACCCGTGAAGTCACCATCGCCGACGGCCGCTCCGTCCACCTGGACATCGAGCTGCACGAGTCGGCCATCGCGCTCGAGGGACTGATTGCGCTCGGCAGCCGGGCACGTCCCCGCACGGCCACCCGGTCCGCCGTCCCCATCGACGCCATCACGGGGCGGGACTTCGTCGAGCAGGGCGACACCGACCTGAACGATCTGCTGCGCACCGTCATCCCCTCCTACAACGTGAACCCGCAGGCCGTGGGGGACGCGGCGCGGATCATACGGCCGGCCAGCATGCGCGGCCTGGCCCCGGATCACACGCTCGTGCTGGTCAACGGCAAACGGCGCCACCGGGCCTCGATCATCATGTGGATCGGGGGCGGGTTCGCGGACGGCGCCCAGGGGCCCGACATCTCGGCGATTCCGGCCATCGCGGTCCGCCAGGTGGAGATCCTGCGCGACGGGGCGTCGGCCCAGTACGGCTCGGACGCGATCGCGGGCGTCATGAACCTCACGCTGAAGGACGCGCCCTCGGGCGGCAGCTTCGAGGTGCGCACCGGCACGTACTGGGAGCGCGACGGCGAGGCGTACACGCTGTCGGGCAACATCGGGCTGCCGCTGGGCAGGCACGGCTTCGCCAACCTGAGCGCCGAGTATGGCTCCTCGAATCCCACGAGCCGGAGCGTCCAGCGCGCCGACGCGGCCGCCCTGATCGCGGCGGGGAACACGGATGTGCGCGACCCGGCGCAGGTCTGGGGTGCGCCCACGGTGGACAACGACCTCAAGCTGTGGGGCAACTTCGGGCGCTTCTTCGGCGACGGGCTGCAGCTCTACGGGCACGCCAACTACGCGAGCGAGACGGTGACGGGGGGGTTCTTCTACCGCAATCCCAACACGCGCGCGGGCGTCTACAGTATCGACGGGGGGCAGACGCTGCTGGTGGGCGACGTGCTCGACGCGCGCGACGGGGTGCTGGACGGTTCCGCGGGATGCCCGGTGGTGACGATCACCGACCATGTGCCCGATCCGGTCGCGCTGGCCCAGGTGTTGGGGGATCCCGACTGCTTCACCTTCCAGGAGATGTTTCCGGGGGGCTTCACGCCGCAGTTCGGGGGCGATGCGCGGGACGCGTCGCTGGTGGCGGGGCTGCGGGGCCACACGCACGGCGGGCTCCAATGGGATGTGAGCGGCGGTTTCGGGCGGCACGCGGTCGACTTCTTCATCGAAAACACGGTGAATGCGTCGCTGGGTCCCGAGTCCCCCGACTCCTTCGACCCGGGCGTCTACACGCAGCAGGAGCTGAGCGCCAACGTCGACCTGAACTACACGATCAGCGACGTGGTCAACCTCGCGGGCGGCGCCGAGTTCCGGGACGAGTACTTCGAGATCGGGATCGGCGAGACGTCGTCCTGGGAGATCGGTCCCTTCGCCGCGCAGGGGTTCAGCTCGGGGTCGAACGGGTTCCCGGGCTTCAGCGACATCGCGGCCGGGGGCTGGCACCGGACCAACTACGCGGCCTACGGCGACCTGGAGGCGAGGGCGCGCGACGACCGCTGGACGCTGGGGACGGCCGTGCGCGGGGAGCGCTTCGACGACTTCGGGACCACCGCGAACTGGAAGGTGGCCGGGCGCTACGAACTTGCGGACGCGCTGGCGGTGCGCGGGAGCGCCAGTACAGGCTTCCGGGCGCCGACGCCGGGGCAGCAGAACGCCTTCAACGTCTCCACCCAGTTCGACCGCGAGCTGCAGGAGCTGGTGAACAACGGCACCATCCCGTCGACCTCGCCGGTGGCGGCGATCAAGGGGGGAGGGCAGCTGGACGCGGAGAAATCGGTGAACGCGAGCGTGGGCGTGGTGGTGGACGCGGGGGCGTTTTCGTTGTCGGCAGACTACTTCCGCGTGGCGGTCTCGGACCGTCTGGCGCTGAGCAGGGTCTTCGCGCTCACCGAGGCCGAGGCCGAGCAGCTGATCTCGGAGGGGATCACGAGCGCGAAGAACCTGGCCAACTTCCGCTTCTTCACCAACGAGTTCGAGACGCGCACCCGGGGGGTCGACGTGGTGGCGTCGTTCGTGCCCGCCGGGTCGGGGGGTGACGCCGAGCTGAGCCTGGCTTTCAACCACACGCGCACCCGGGTGACGGACTACAACCCGGAGGTGCTCAACGAGACCCGCATCGAGCAGCTCGAGGACGCGCTGCCGGGGACGCGCTGGACGGCGGCGGCGCGGCGGGGCTGGGGGGACGTGTCGGTGCTCGGCCGGCTGAGCTACTACGCCGGGTGGTTCGACTCGCGCGACGACCGGTCCTATCCGGGGGAATACCTGGTGGACCTGGAGGCGAGCTACGCGGTGAGCGAGTCGGCGAGGCTGACCTTCGGGGCCCAGAATGCGCTCAACCGGTACCCGGAGGAGAATCCCGAGGCGACCAGGGCGGGGAACCTGTACAGCCCAGGCACGCCCTTCGGAGCGAGCGGGGGATTCTACTATGTGAAGGCGGGAATCAGGTGGTAGTGGGGACGGCCGGCGGGGGCCGGGGGCAGGGGGGCCACTTGCGGATGATCGCACCACGATGCACAATGGAATCGGTCGAAGGGGTCTGAAAACAGCGACAAGGACTAAGACCTGACCACGGGCAGGGTGATGAACCCTTGTTTCATGCGGCCTACAGTATTGCCCGCTTCTTGCGGTTCAACTTCAAATCGAAGGGACCCAGAGGTGGTGGCCGGTTGGGAAGCGGCTTAGAGGCGTCGATCCTGGTCGCATTGGTCGCGGCGTGCGAAAACCCGCAACCCCCCACAACCTGTGGGGCGATCCCGCAGGTGACCGTCAACGCGGGTGAGACATCCGTGGTCACCGCGTGTTTCAATGATCCGAATGGTGACATGCTGACCTATTCGGCCACGTCCTCGAATTCCGCCGTGGCCACCGTTTCCATTTCGGGGACGACCATCACCGTCAGCGCGCTGGCGCCGGGAAACGCATCGGTGACGGTCACGGCCACGGATGTGGGGGGCTTGCAGGGGCAGTTGAGCTTCCAGGTCATGGTGCCCAACCGTGCGCCGCTGCCGAGAGGCACGATCCCCTCGATAACTGTTCCCGCCGGTGAGACGGGAATAGTGGATGCATCTTCATATTTCACCGAGCCGGACGGGGAAGCGCTGGCTTACGGTGCTGTATCGTCCGATCCCGCGGTAGCCACGGTTTCGGTGACGGGCAGCACGATTCTGATCACGGGCGTCGCCAAGGGGAGGACCACAGTTGCGGTCATGGCCACCGATCCCGGCGGCCTGTCGGCCACGCAGACCTTCCAGGCCACGGTACCCAACCGGCCGCCCGCGCCGGTGGGTACGATTCCGGACGAGACCGTCGAGGCCGGCGAGGCGGTCACGGTCGACCTGTCGCCCTACTTCGAAGACCCGGACGGCGACGCCCTCCGCTACACGGCGAGCTCGTCGGCCCCGGGAGTTGTCCGGACATCGGTGGCGGGCGGTATTCTGACTGTTACTGGCGTGGCCAAGGGCACGACCAACGTGACCGTTACAGCCGCGGATTCCGAAGGCCTGTCGGCCACGCAGACCTTCCAGGCCACGGTACCCAACCGGCCGCCCGCGCCGGTGGGTACGATTCCGGACGAGACCGTCGAGGCCGGCGAGGCGGTCACGGTCGACCTGTCGCCCTACTTCGAAGACCCGGACGGCGACGCCCTCCGCTACACGGCGAGCTCGACCGATTCCGGAGTCGTCCGGGTGTCGGTGGGCAGCGGCATCCTGACGATCCGGGCCGTGGCCAAGGGCACGACCGACGTGACCGTTACGGCCGCGGATTCCGAAGGCCTGTCGGCCACGCAGACCTTCCAGGCCACGGTACCCAACCGGCCGCCCGCGCCGGTGGGTGCGATTCCGGACGAGACCGTCGAGGTCGGCGAGGCGGTCACGGTCAATGCTTCCCAGTACTTCACCGACCCGGATGGCGACGCCCTCGCCTACACGGCGAGATCATCCAACACGAGCGCGGCCAGGGTCTCGGTTTCGGGATCGACCGTCACGATCACGGCGGTGGCAACCGGCAGCGCCACGATCACCATAACCGCCCGGGATCCGGATGGTTTGAGTGCCGCGCAGTGGACGACGGTGACGGTGGTAGCGACCGCCGCGCCAGACTTGGAGTTCACGAACGTCACCCCAAGATCGGTTACGGTGGCACCGGGCGAGACCTTTACGGTCAGCTTCAGGATTCGCAACAGCGGTGACGGCGCATCGGCCGCCACAACGATGCGCTTCTACGAATCGGTCAATTCGACGATCTCGACCGCTGACCGTGAGATCGGAACCTTACCATTCGGAGCTCTCGCTTCTGGAATTAGTCGAACCGTAGCAGTCGACGTCACCGTGTCCGGTTCTGCCTCGGGAACATTCTACGGTGGATCGTGCGTAGATCCGGTTTCCGGCGAGTCCGACACGAGCAACAACTGTTCGCCATCCGTCCGGGTGACGGTCACCAGCTCGGGCAGCCCCGACTTGGAGTTCACAAATGTCACGCCGAGATCGGTTGTGGTGTCAGCAGGGAGCAGCTTTCTTGTCACATTCACAATCGAAAACAGCGGCGACGCCGAATCGGCCGCCACTACGATACGCTACTATCAGTCGACCGACGCGAACATCTCCACCAACGACCGTCAGATTGCAAGCGTGCCGTTTCCATCTCTGGTGCCAGGGGATAGCAGAAGAGCGATATTCACGCTTACCGTACCATACAACGCGGCCTCCCAAGCGACTTACATCGGAAGTTGTCTCGATCCCGTCCCTGGCGAGTCCGACAGGAGCAATAACTGCTCGCCGTCCGTCCGGGTGAGGATCGTGTCCTCAAGCAACGTCGAGTCGGCCGCGAGTGGGTCTGCCACCATTGAGGGCGAAGCAGAACTGATCGTGCCTGCGAGCAAGGCTACCTCGGGCGGCCAGGTGAAGGGGGTTCGGATTCGCACGATGATCGACGATTCGAAGGCCGGGCAGTGGTAGTAGCGGCCGCGTGGGCGAGGGACGCATCGTGCGGCTTGTTCGCCCAACTGAACCAGGAGCACGGTGGTTCAATGATATGATGACGATTGGATCCCTAACCGCGCCTCGTCATTGGCTTGGGGCCACGACGGCCACACTGTTCGTCCTTGGTGTGGTGGCGTGCGAGAACCCGCAGCCGCCCGCAGTTTGCGGTCCTGTCCCGCAAGTGATCGTGAACGCAGGTGAGCGAGCCACGGTCATCGCCTGCTTCAACGATCCGAACGGGGATATCCTGGCCTATTCGGTCTCGTCCGCGAATCCGAGCGTGGCTACGGCGTCCATATCGGGCACCACCGTCACCGTCAGCGCGGTCGCGCCGGGAAACGCGTCCGTGATCGTCACGGCCTCCGATCCGGGCGGCTTGCAGGGCCAGCAGATTTTCCAGGCCATGGTGCCGAACCGGCCGCCTGTGCCACGAGGCACCATCTCCTCGATCACGGTTCACGTCGGCCAGACTGAGTCGGTGGATGTTTCCTCCTACTTCACCGAGCCGGATGGAGAAGCCTTGACCTACGGCGCCACATCGTCGAATCCCGCGATGGCCACGGTCTCGGTGGCGGGCAGCACGGTGAGGGTGGCGGCGCTCGCCAAGGGCACGACGACCGTGCGCGTTACCGCGACGGATCCGGGTGGCCTGGCGGCCACGCAGACCTTCCAGTCGATGGTCCCCAACCGCTCACCGGAGCCCTTTGGCACGATTCCGGACGAGACCGTCGAGGTCGGTGGGCCGATCGCGGTCGACCTTTCGTCCTACTTCGCGGACCCGGACGGCGACCCCCTCACCTACAGGGCCAGGTCGTCAAACATGAGCGTGGCCAGGGTCTCGGTGTCGGGCTCGACCGTTACGATCACGGCCATCGCGAAGGGCACGGCCAATGTCACGACAACGGCCACGGATACGGAAGGCCTATCGGCCACGCAGGCGTTCGCGTCCGTGGTCCCCAACCGCTCACCGGAGCCGGTGGGCACGATTCCGGACGAAACGGTCGAGGTCGGTGAGCCGATCAGGATCGACCTGTCGTCCTACTTCGCGGACCCGGACGGAGACGCCATCACCTACAGGGCCAGGTCGTCCAACACGAGCGTGGCCAGGGTCTCGGTGTCGGGCTCGACCGTCAGGATCACGGCCGTCGCGAAGGGCACGGCCACTGTCACGACAACAGCCACGGATACGGAAGGCCTCTCGGCCACACAGGCGTTCGCGTCCGTGGTCCCCAACCAGCCGCCCGAACCGGTCGGCACGATTCCGGACGAAACGGTCGAGGCCGGCGAGGCGGTCACGGTCGACCTGTCGCCCTACTTCGAAGACCCGGACGGCGACGCTCTCCGCTACACGGCGAGATCGTCGGCCTCAGGTATCGTCCGGGCGTCAGTGGGCGGCGGCATCCTGACTGTTACAGCCGTGGCCAAGGGCACGACCGACGTGACGGTCACGGCCACGGATTCGGATGGCCTCTCGGCCACGCAAGCCTTCCAGGCCACGGTACCCAACCGGCCGCCGGTGCCGGTGGGCACGATTCCAGAGCAGACCATCGAGCCCGGCGGGACGGTCGCGATCAGTGCTTCCCAGTACTTCACCGACCCGGATGGCGACGCCCTCACCTACACGGCGACGTCCTCCAACATGAGCGTGGCCAGGGTCTCGGTTTCGGGATCGACCGTCACGGTCACGGCGGTGGCAACCGGCAGCGCCACGATCACCATAACCGCCCGGGATCCGGACGGTCTGACGGCGATCCAGCGTGCCGGCTTCACCGTTACGCAGGCCAATCGCGCGCCGCGCCCGGTGGGCGCCATCCCGGCCCAGACGTTGAACCCCGGCGGGACGGTCGCGATCAGTGCTTCCCAGTACTTCACCGACCCGGATGGCGACGCCCTCACCTACACGGCGACGTCCTCCAACATGAGCGTGGCCAGGGTCTCGGTTTCGGGATCGACCGTCACGGTCACGGCGGTGGCAACCGGCAGCGCCACGATCACCATAACCGCCCGGGATCCGGACGGTCTGACGGCCACTCAGACCTTCCGGGCGACCGTCGAGGACCGTGGGTCGTTCGACATTGACCTGGTCTTCGCAACCGAGGTGACCTCCGCCCAGGAACGGGCATTCCGCGACGCGGCCCAGCAGTGGATGGCGATTCTCGCGGAAACGGAACTGAGGGACTTCGAGGTTGACGGCACGATAGACTGCTCAGGCGAGTACGAACAGACCGTCGGGACCATCGACGATCTGATGATCGTGGCGGCCGTCGTCGAAATCGATG